>OZ253449.1:0-2393548 GCA_965261345.1 Chloroflexota bacterium | reverse complement strand
AAAGACTATGTCGACCTGTTCCTCGAACAAGTCGCGATTGACATCCTGGTCCAGCATTGGGGCGCCGAAGGATTCGACCTCGCGGGTGTGATAGCCGCGCCCCACTCCAAAGATGACCCGCCCGCCGGTGAGGATGTCGGCGGTGGCGTAGTCTTCGGCCAAACGCAGCGGATTCCACATCGGGGCGACGTTGAAGCCGCAGCCGATCTTGATCTTTTTGGTCAGGTGCGCCAGATGCACGCCGAGCAGCAGCAGATTGGGGATGCACTCGTAGCCTTCGCGCTGGAAATGGTGCTCGGCCAGCCAAAGAGTGTCGTAGCCGACCTCGTCCATTACCGTGGCGATCGCCTCGGTCTTGCCAAAAACGCCGGCCAGGCGTTCATCGGACAGCCAGCGTTCATTGACCGGAACGCCGGCCAATCCGATATCGTCCAAATCGACGTGCCCGGCGTAGAGGGTACCAAACCTTGTAATCATCGGCGTTCACACTCTCCGCGGCACACAGCCGCCGCCCGGGTGCGATCGCAATCTGCAGGGTCGGCGCTGCCCTAGTCCAATTGCCAAATCCTAAGGTCGGCCCGGTCAAGTTAGCAGCGACCGACCGGTGCTCAGTTCAGGATCCGGTTGTCGATCAGGCGCACACTGCCGATTCGAACCGCCACCGCCAGCATGCAGGGCCCGCTTTCCCACGGATCCATCGTGTCGGGATCAACGGTGGCCACGTAATCGATGGCAGCGATCGCCGGTTGGGCCTCAAGCAGTCCGCGGCAGAAGCCCGCCAGTCCGGCGGCCGACAAAAGTTGGTTCCCGAACCGGTTGCGGGTTGCCAACAGCGCGGTAGGCGTCAGGCGCCGCCGCCCGCTGGGCGGGGAAAAGTGGACGGTGCGGATGCTCGGCACCATCCCTGCCGTTGGCGCACGGTGGGAACGGACACGATCCGGATCGGAAAGTCCAGATCGGCCACCAATCAGCGCACGCCCGCAACCTGCTGCCCGTCGACATTTATGTTCGCTTCGCGCAATTGCCGGTAGAGGAATAGATCCCGCATTGGCCCGGAACCCCTGTGGCGTGTGCAGTTGAATTTCCAAAATATGGGATCGTGTTGATTGAAGCGGATATGCGGTCTCGGCGCAATCGTTGCCCGACCATTTGACGGTAATTTGGCGCCCGTTCCAACGCGTGCAGAGCAGCTCTGAAGACATTGCCATGCGGGAATATCATGCACCTCCGGGGGTATGCTCTTGGCGGAGGGAGCAAGCAACACGGCAGATCAGATCGGAACGCACCCCAGCGATGGGCGGCCTCTCGTGCTCATGGAGACGCGGGAGGAGTGGCGGGCGTGGCTGGAGCGGAACCATGATTCCAAAGGTGGGTGGCTCGTCTCGTGGAAGAAGGCCACCGGCAGGCGGTTCGTGCCGTATCCGGAGGCGGTGGACGAAGCGCTCTGCTTCGATTGGATCGACTCGCGCCCGAACAAGCTGGACGGCCAACGCGCGATGCGGCTTTTCACGCCCCGCAAACCGAAGAGCGCTTGGTCTCGCATCAACAAGGAGAAGGTAGCGCGGTTGTCTACGCAGGAGCTGATGGCCCCGGCGGGCATGCGGATCTGGCTTTCGCCTGCCAGCCGTTCCAACGCTGTCGCGATTGAATCGGAAAGGCAATGCGACAGCCTGGCCATCCGCGACCAAGGTGGCACTTCTTTTAAACGGCGGTCGCCACACTGATCCCGCATCAACACGCTTGTACTGCCGGCAGAACCGGGATTGGCTTTTCACATTGGTTCATTCGACTGGATTGCACCAACAGTCCTTTTCCCAACAAAACTTAACCACCCGCTTTGCGTCGGGCGATGGCTCGTTCCCCTCGCGGGCTGGATACGCGTTGGGTTAGCACGTTCACGAGGGCCGGCTTTTGGGCGGCGAACGAACGCTCCAGGGCAGGGTGAAGCTCTTCGGGACTATTTACGAATTCGCCGTGACCGCCTAGACCTTGTACCACTTGGTCGTAGCGCGTCGGGAGTAGGTCGGTGGCCACGGCCCGGCCGTAAGCGGCAAGCTGGATCTGCCGGTCTATACCCCATGCCGAGTCGTTCCCCAAGACGGCCACGATGTCTAGGCCGTGGCGAACGGCCGTATCGAACTCCATGCCGTTGAAGCCAAAGCTGCCGTCGCCGGTTACCAGGGCAACTCGGGCGTTGGGTCGCGCCAGCTTGGCGGTGATGGCCGTCGGTACAGCCGACCCCAACATCCCCAGGTCAGGCAACGACCACCAACTTCTGGGATGGGCCGGAAAAAAGAGCTTCCCAAAGTGGCAGTAGTCTCCACCGTCGAAAACGACCACATCGTCAGGCGCTAAGAACTTGGCCAGCGTCTGATGCACGAAAAGGGGATGCGCCGGTGACTCTGGTACCGCCTTGGCGGCCACCCAATCGGCTTGCTTTGCACGTTCTGCCCGCAGGCGCTGAAGCCAAGGCCCGTCTCTCCAGGTGAGCGCGGACGCTTCCCGAGACAACTGTTCCACAACTCCGGCAATGTCGCCGGCAATACCGATGGTCACGCCGCGGTTGCGGCCGATTTCGGCGGTCGAAGGATCCACCTGGATGGTGTTGGCGTCGGCCGCCAAAACGGGAGGCTGGGCGTAGCCGATGGAATAGTCCAGCTTCTTGCCCAGAAAGAGCACCACGTCCGCTTCCCGCATTAGGGGCGCAGCCCGATTTAGTCCCAGGTCGAAGATCCCAAAGCAATAGGGGTGATCGTCTGGAACGATCCCTCGGGCAGTGCCTTCCGTCATCAGCGGAAGGCGAGTCAACTCCAGGAACCGGCGGAACACATCACTGCTGGCTTCCTCGTAGCCTGCCGGATTGGCGGCGATTACTAGCGGGCGGTCCGCACCGTGCAGCAAGCTAACCGCCGCTTTTATCTGCTCTGAGCTAGCCACTGATGGCCCGGTTGGACGCGACTCGTTGGGGCTGGAAAATCGAACGGCATTTTCATCCACCACCGTTTCCTGGACGTCAATTGGGATGGTTAGATGAACTGGTCCGCGGCGACCGGAAAAGGCGGTCTTGACAGCCATGGAGATGTACTCCGGGATGCGGGCTGCGTCCCGCACAAGCCACGCCGCCTTGGTAGTTGCCTTGGCCATGGCCAACTGGTCAATCTCCTGCATCATGCCGCGGTCGTAGTTGGACAGCTTGTCCGATCCGCTGATGTGCAGCACGGGAGCCTCGGTCGCCATAGCGTGGACCAACCCGGGGAGCGCGTTGGCGTGACCGGGGGTGGTGACCATGCTCACCCCAATTTGGCCCGTCATCCGTGCCCAGGCATCCGCCATATGAACAGCAGCCTGCTCGTGGCGCGTGTCGATGAAACGGAAATTGCCGTCCTCCATGACATCAATGACTGGCAGGATGTGATCCCCCGCCAACGTGAAGACGTTGGTCACGCCCTCCTGCTTCAACGCACCGGAGATGAGGTGACTGCCGGTGATGATGTTGGACTTGGACATTCGTACTATCCCTGAGTTGGTCGCGCGAAATCGAGCCGGGTCAGCCTGCAGGCCCATGGACTTTGAGATCTGGGTGAGGTGCTACCGTTGGAATCGAGGCCGACAGCAATATGGATCAGCCCGGTTGCCCCAAAATTTGATATGGCTTTCATCCATTTTGCCGTCATCGTTACTTTGGCCAGACCATCCCGAAATTCAACGTGATCGGGCTCCGGTGACCCGATCGGTCCAGCAGGCGTCGCAATTGCTTTTCGGAGCAATTAATGGGTGACCGTGAATTTCGAACTCAGGTCGTGGATCGGGGCAGGTAACGCCGCAATGGCCGCGGCAATAGCGGCAAGAGAGCGCGGCGCTGACGTGGTGGTGCTGGAAAAGTCGCCGAGATCACACCGTGGTGGCAACAGCGCCCTGACGATCCACATGCGGTTTCCCTATGCCGGGTTGGAAGACCTTATCCCTCTCATGCCGGACGTCCCGGGCGATGAGATCCGAGAGATGGCCGGCCGGATTTCCAGCTATAGCCGTCAGGAGTACTGGGACGACATCATGACGGTTACGGGTGGGCTCAGCGACAAGGGTTTGATTGAGACCCTCGTGAGCCAGTCCCTGCCAACGGTCCGATGGATGCGAAAGCACGGGCATGAGTGGCAACCGGCCTATCGCAATCCCTTGTCCGCCAACGTGGTTGCCTTTGCCGGCGGGGGTTACAACCTTCTCGAACGCTGGTTCGCCGCCGGCGAGCGATTGGGGATCAAGGTCCACTATGACGCTCGTGCCACTGAGCTCGTGCAGGATGACCGCGGTTATGTCACCGGAGTTCGGGTCTTGACTCCCAATGGATTTCACAATTACCAGGCCAAGGCGGTAGTGCTGGCCTGCGGCAGTTTTGAGTCCAATCCCGAGATGCGCGCCCGTTACCTGGGTCCTGGCTGGGACACCGTAAAGCTGCGGGGTGTCCCTTACAACACTGGCGATGGCCTGCTCATGGCGATGGATATCGGGGCATTGCCATTTGGCTCTTGGTCCACGTGCCATGCGTCTCCGCAGGACCTTAACCGTCCGATCTACGACCTGCCAGGCCCGGGCGTTACCGGTGACTACTGGAGCCGATACGCTTACCCCTACTCAGTAATGGTCAATATGGATGGTCGACGTTTTGTCGACGAGGGCGAAACGTGGCGAGGATTGACATACGCCAAGACGGGCCGCGCCATACTGGCCCAGCCCGAGGCGAAGGCCTTTCAGATATTCGATGCCAAGCACCGGAGATTGGAACTTATCCCGGGATACAAAAACGCCACCGGCTTTAAAGCCAGCTCGCTGGAAGAACTGGGGCGACAGGTAGGCATTCGTGACGTTCCGGCATTCGTGGAAACGGTCAAATCGTACAACGGCGCGGTACAACCCGGGGAATTTAATCCCTTCCGGCTTGACGGCAAGGACACGGTTGGCATCACTCCGCCTCGCAGCAATTGGGCCCTGCCTTTGGATACGCCACCGTTCGAAGGGTTCGCGGTAACTTGCGGCATGACCTTCTGTTACGGTGGACTCCAAATCGCAGAGCACGGCAAGGTGCTGCACACCATGGATAGGGCCATCCCCGGGCTATACGCCGCTGGCGAGATGGTCGGCGGCCTTTGGGCTTCGAATTACCCGTCGGGCGGAGGAATGATGGCGGGCGCGGTCTTCGGGCGAATAGCTGGGGCGGCGGCGGCCCAATTCGCCCAGAAATAGGTCGCTGCGTCGACATCAGCCATTCCCTGAACCAGGCGTCAGGGCAATCACCAAATGAATAAAGGAACCGGCTGCGGATCTTGGAAAATGCGGTGGCTCTACTGGGCCCGAAGCTCAATGGCGTGTTGTTGACCGTCACTCCGCCGGGGTAGTTGTCAATTGCTGCGGGCGTCCGGTGGCATACGGTTATTCTGTTCGCCATTTTTACTCAGTATTATGTCTAGCACGCGACCGTATTGGTCGGTCGAGGTTGCGACAGTGAGCCACGCTCGTCATTGAAACCAAGGTTGGCCACACGCCTCAACAGCCTCACTGTGTGCAATCGCAAAGCGATCATCCACGCGCCCCGAACCGTTCGGTAAACGATTCAGTCAATAACAAAGCGCGGGCAACTGCTCGGCGAATGCTGGATCAGACCTCAGCGACCAAGTTGACCTACTAGAACCCTCTTTCAGCACACTGGCGTTTGATTTCGTCAATGATTTCACAGACGTGTATCGATTCGGCGATCGTGAACTGGGGCATTTCCTTGAGTCCGGCGGCCATGCAGCGATGTATGGCCCGTGCCTGATATGTGTACCCGTGCTGGTTTCCGTGACCCCACGACCAGCCCTTGTAGGAAATCAACCTTTCACCAGTCCAGCGTGATCCCGGCGGTTGACCCTCATGGATCGGCGCGGGCGTGGGAACCGGGTATTCGAAGCGCTGCACATGGTTAAATGCACCGCTGGAGGGGTTCAGATCCTGGTTCCAGTGCGTTGGCCGCCAATCACCAACCCGTCCTCCGCTGGAGGTGTATTCCATCTCGGGCTTACCTTCGGCCGCGCGATTACCCCGGCGCGGCGGACGGCCGGTAGCAATCGTCAACGCAGTCGAGTGATGCGCCGGCGTTTCGACGGTGATGCGCCCGTTCGTGCCCACGAATAGGGTCTCCTCTTTGAATCTGCCGGTCGGCAAGGTAATCACACCAATGCCTTGCTGCCCCGCGTATTGCAGAACCGCCGCGGCGGGCAGCCCGGGTGAATAGCCGGCGAAGGAACCGCTCTTGCCAGATTTGGCGACAGTGTCATCGCGAAGTTGGGGTTTTCTCCCGGCAGCCGCGATAACTGGGAATTCACCAGTACCGAACCCGGCAACTACGGGATTGAGCGCATAAACCGGATCCGGGTATTCATTTTGCACGACCTGCAACGCCCCGATGTCACCCCGCTCAAGGACGGCCCGGGCGTGTTCGATCGCCGGAAAATAACGCGTCCACATCCCTTCCCAGCAAACCACACCGGCCTTTTCGGCGGCGGCATACGCTTCCTTTGCTTGGTCCGCGGTATCGGTGAAGGGTTTTTCACACAACACGTTCTTGCCGGCGGCAATCGCCATCATCAGGTCGCGGTGGTGGTGCCAGGTTTTGGAAGCGATGTAGACGATGTCGACGTTGGGGTCATCACATAGCGCTTCATAGGAGTCGTAGGACGTAGGAATGCCATGGGCGTCAGCGTATGCGCGCGCCCGATCCATTTCCCTGGCTGCGATTGCGACCACGGATGCACCCGGCACATCCTGCAGTGATTTGACCCAGTCAGATGAAATCGCCGATGCGGAGATGATGCCCCAGCGAAGTTTGTGGTCGATTCCGTCCTCGTGGGTTAGCCCGAGACGGATGTCCAAGGGGGTGTTTAAGGGAAACCCGTTGTACATGTACGAGTCCGCGTTGGCGAAATCAGAGTCCATGGTGACTTCTTTCAGTTGTTATTGAATTCGCAAGAATCTTGCAACCAGTGCTCGGTTCCTAAGTGCCGCAATAGTTGCCGACTCGAAAAACTTCGAGCCATAGCCATTATGTCAATGGAGATGCGCTCGGAGTAGCTGCGGCGGAGGGGGTCGCTGGCTGCAATTGGTCATGCGCCACCAATGCCGCTCGGGCGCGTATTAGCCGAAGTTTGGGACCAAATTCCAGGGCCCACAGCGTCAGCGCTTGAGTATATGTACGGGAATTCCGAGAGCCCCACACCCGCCGCACTCCGAATCGCTAAATCATTGATAAGCTGATCCGCGGCGAGTTTCGATCGAATTCACTGCCGAGACAGTGGGACCGAATAATCCCGACGTCATTGATCTGGCAGTTTCCAACAGAGTTCGGACTTTGCCGTAACGGTCCGCCGATTCCACTTTTGTATGGGCCGCCGGTGTGGTCATTGGGAACCGCGCAACAATTCATCACCCCAACAGCATCGAGGAGAAGGATCATGCAAAAAGCCACCAAGGATGTCTTGTACTTTGAAATCGGCCCGGACAATGAACCGACCCTCCGCGTCGCGCCCGGAGAGGAATTCGAGATCGAGACGCAGATCAACCGTGGCCCCTGGATCGAAGACCATCCTGACCGCGACCGGCTGAGCCGCAAACTGCGCGCCGGCAACCCCGCCAGCGGGTGCATCTACGTCGAAGGCGCCCAGCCAGGTCAAGTCCTTGTCGTCCACATAGGCGAGATTGACCTCGACCCCATAGGTTTTACCCAGTTCAGGGGCGCCAATGGTGCCATGCCGGGTTGGCTGGGCGGTACCGGGATTGGTCGTCAGCAAAAGGTCGTGCAGATACGCGGCAACCACATCCTCTGGAGCAATTGGCTGCAAATACCGATCGCGCCGATGCTGGGGGTGGTTGGCGTCGCGCCGGCGCACTCCCGCTGGACCAACGCCTGGGCCGGGCAGTGGGGCGGCAATTTCGACATCCAGGAGATCACCACCGGAGCGTCGGTCCACCTGCCAGTTTCCGTCCCTGGCGCCCTGCTCCACATCGGCGACATGCACGCCCGCCAGGGCGATGGCGAGATATGCGGGGCCGGCGGAATCGAGGCCGGCGGCCGAGTCAGGGTAACGTGCGACCTGGAGCCCAAACGCGAGTCGATGACCTGGCCCAGGATCACCAACGACACCCACATCATCACTACCGCGATGGCCAGGCCGGCCGAAGACGCCTTCCGCACGGCCTTATCGGAAATGGTGCTATGGCTCGAGGATAGCTACGGTTTCACGCGCGGCGAGGCCTACCTCTTCCTGGGCCAAGTGTTGGAAGCCCGCTGCACCCAGTTCGTAAACCCGACCTTCTCCTATGTGGCCAAGGTGAACAGGGAATTCCTGCCGTGACTTTTTTTGGGGGTATTGGAACTCAATACGTTGCGAGGAAGCTCAGTTGGGGCTAGCCGGGCCGAACGCACGAACATTTTGATCACATCAGAAGTTAGGGGCCAGCGCCAGCGTAAATCCCGGGTTGAGGTCCTCGGCGACGGCCACCCGACACCAAATACTCCGCCAGACCAGAAATAAACATCCACAACGTACCTCGAATCCCGATGGGGCACGGGTTGAACCAACCCTCGATTACGGTTCAGGGTTATTGGGCCCTTGCGACTGTCAAGGTCGACACGTAATCGGCGCGAGCCTCAACAACGCCGCTATTCTGAGAACTAGGGCAGCCTCTAGCTTTGTGGGGTAATCCGCAAACCCGTGGACATGCCGGTTACGCAGATTCAAGCCAGGCGTCTGTTCAGTCAGGGCGATTCGGAAGTAGCGAAACCAAGCCTCCATGTCATCTGCGTACAGATTTTCCAGATTTCGCAGGATCTCGCCGAGTCCACTCAAGCGACCCGGGCGTCGGCCTCGCGGCGGTTGGTATATGACACCACCAACCGCGTCAAGCCATACGCGAAATGTGGTTTCGATTCTGGGGAGACAGACGAGGAGTGCCTCATCGGGGTGACCTGCCCAGAAGTGCTCAAATGAGCGCGCAAACCCGTCAGCCTGCGGTACATCAATGATCCCGGTCTGGAACGCTGCGGCCGGAACTTCCCGGTTGGCAGAGTGCCGTTCCCCAATGCGGTCAAGTGCAAGCTGGCGGAGAAACCCATCGTACTGAATTTTCCTCGCTTCCTGTTCCAGAATGTCAAGGTTTCGCTTGTCTTCGGAGTTCGCAGCCGACCGGATCTGGAAGTCGTGATCATCAACTACGGTGCGAGTGAACAGGTTCTTGAAAACGAATTCCCGCGCCAGCTCATCGACCAACTGCTCAGTTTCTTTACAGTTGCCAATTGGATTCCCACCAGCGATGGCTAAGCGGTGTAGCGCGCCTGCTATTCCATCAGCACCGGCGATCGACTTGACCCACGGCTCCACCTCGTCACGTGGGATTTAAATCGAAATCGAATGCTCCTGCCACTCAGTTGAGTTTGGGTCGATCCGTTGCATCGCTCGCCGGATTCGATTCGCGGTCCGCGCTCCCAACGATTTCGCTCTAGCGAATTCGAGGGCTTCCATGAACCAGTGCTGTCTGGCGAGCCCACTAGCCTGACGACGAGCATGCAAAATAAGCATCGCTACGGCGCTTCGTCCGATCCGTCGCGTCAATTCTTGGTCACCGCGCGCGAGCTGTTCGCTCATCTGGAAAAGCGCCAGCCGGGAATCTGGGCGATCGCGAAGCAGTGCGTGGCCTTGATCGAGTAATTCGTCCAGGTCAGGCGGGCGCTCGTCCGGATCGAGGTCAACGAGAGCCCGGGCGTACCGCATCCAGATGCCCGGTCGAGAAACTGCTTGACCAGCCTGCATCTCCTTCTCGAGCATTTGGGTTATGCGATCGCGGACGAGACGGACTAGCTCAAGGGCGTTAATTTTCAACGAAAGTTCGAGGGCCCTTCCGAGCCCGAGTGTGGCGCCTAAGAGGCGCTCTTCCTCTGCGGGGTCGGCGTTCGCCAGATCCGAAGCGGCGATATAAGCGCCAATGGCGTTCCTCGCGTGCTGGTGTCGGTTGCCACCCGACTCCATATACCAAAGCAGGTCGCTCACGCGCGACTTTACAAGCGGATGCCGTACGAGCCCGGCGAACTCAGTCCAAACGGCGAGTACGCCTTTGCGATCGGGGATCTGGTCAATGTAGGGAGGGAAGAGGATGTCCTTCAATTCCACGGAAGGTGCGAACGGGGCGCCGTAGAGTCTTCGCGCCGAAGTGTCCGATGCCTCGACAAACCGGTAGCCCAGCATCCAACGGATGGCCCGCACAACTGGATTGTGTGGTTCGTCTGCCTGCTCCCTGAACGCGGAGCAAATGTGACTGAAGCTGTTCTCCTTGCCCGCAATCTCTTCAACCATTGCGGCTGCTGTGGATACGTTGAGCATTTCGGGTCCGAGCCGCTCCCGCTACCGCATCTGCCCTGGAGTTGCGAGCCGAATCAATGCGATCACGTCAAGGACTCGGATCCCCCGCTGACCCACCGACCCGCGTTGCACACGTCGCAGACAAGTCCCATGGTCGGGGCCGGCGACTTTCGGCATCGCTGAGGATGAAGGTGCGAATGTGTGACGCTCGGTCATGCGCGTGTATCAATCGGTCAAACCAGTCTCCGGATAGGCGCTCCAGGAAGCCCTGGGCCGATGAAGACGCTGGCGCCTTGCCAGTATCGCCCCGCTGGCGCCGACCCCTCCTGAGATGGTGAGGTTTCCATCCACCACCGCAAACAGGAAATCAGAGCGTCAAGAAGCTTGGAAATTTGAATCAGCGCGCAGTGAGCAAATCTGAATCGCAATTGCGCAGGATATCCAATTCGAAACGGCACAATTCGCCTGGGGTGGATCCAATCCTGTACCGCCGAATCTTAATTGGTCAAACTTGACATTACGATAACCCTCAAGAGTGAATTGGACCGGCAAATCAGGGTGTCGTGCGGATTTAGCTGCTTCACACCAAGGATCTCGCACCACAAAACAACCGAACCAAAAGGGATGTGAAATGCAAAACGTTTGGGTAGTCCGAGCCGGTGGTGGCGGTGTTCATGCGGACGCATATTGGGCGGCCGGCATCATCGCAATTGGGTTTTTCCACAGTGGTGATGTCTCGCCCCTTAAGACGCAGGAGGAATTCATGTCGGTTTTGGAGGGCGAGCATCCGAATACCAAGAAGCGTCGTCTAATTGTGTGGGCGGGGCAAATGTTTCGCTTCTTGAATGAAATTCAGAATGGTGACTTGATTCTCACGCCAATCCGGGATACGCGTGAAATCATGATCGGCAAATGTACCGGTCCTTATAGGTATGTACCGGGACGAGAAGATAACAATCCGCACACGCGGCCAGTCGATTGGTTGAAGCGAATTTCACGAGACGTGCTATCCAATCGCGCTAAGAACAGCGCCGGCAGCACACTGACACTTTTCTCAATGAATGATCACCGAGATGAATTCGAACGGATCGCTTTCGGCCACCCGGCTATGAATGGCTCCCTTGAGACTCCAACTCAGGTGGAGTCGGAGGTTCAGTTGTACGAGGAAGTACAGGGAAAAGCCGAAGAGTTGATTTCTGACAAGGTTGCCCAAATGGACCCGTTTGACTTTGAGGAACTTGTGGCCGCGCTTCTGCGCTCCATGGGTTATTTCGCGCGGCGCACCGAGGAAGGTCCAGACCGAGGCGTGGACGTTGTTGCGCAATCTGACCCACTTGGACTCGAATCACCCCGAATCAAAGTGCAAGTTAAACAACGAAATCAGCGTGCGAATCCGAGCGAACTTCGATAATTTATTGCGACATTGCGACATCCGGATAAAGGCCTCTTTGTTTCGACAGGGGATTCACACGAGAAGCGTTATATGAGGCTGAAAGAACACCGCAGGGAATCTCTCTGACGACCCCGACCGGCGACGAGTTCACTGAATTGCTTTTGGAAAATTACGAGCAATTGGAGCCGCAAGCACAAGCATTGATCCCGCTAAAAAAAGTTTTCGTCCCGATCGACTGACGGCAGCCACCCTCCTGCCATTCGCAGCCAAATTTCCGCCTGGTCATCCGCACAATCACCAACTAAATCGGATCCGAACCGGATCTACCACTATTTAGCGTCCGCCTTCCGATTGGTTGATCCCCTGCTGAACAGAGTGTTTGTTATTGCCGCAGTTGGACTCGCTCAAAGCCAATCCCAGATGCGATCCCGTGCAATTGGTGTGTTTGACGGGTACCCATTCTTGGTACCAAGCTTCATGCGACATTTGCTTGGGTTTCAACCGATCTTAAGATCGGTTGAATTGGCGGCCGGTAGCTAAGGGCGCTGTGCGGCCGGACGGTATTGTATTCCCGCCGATAGCCATCCATTAGCACCTTGGCTTCGGCCAGATTGAAAAATATCTCCCGGTCCAGCAGCTCGTCGCGGAGCTTGCCGATGAAGCTCTCAGCATAGCCATTCTCCCAGGGCGCCCCCGGCTTGATGTAGGAGGTCTTAATTGCGTTCTGCGATAACCAGTTCCTTATTGCCCTGGCGGTGAATTCGGGTCCGTTGTCAGAGCGGATGTGACCAGGGATGCCATGGGTGAGCATGAGGCCTGAGATGACCCCGATGACGTCCCTGGAAGTGAAGGTGCGGTTGACCGTTAGCGAGAGCGCCTCGCGCGTGAATTCATCAACGACGACTAAGATCCGCAGTGGTCGGCCATCGTCGGTTCTCGCATAGGCGAAGTCATAAGCCCAGACGTGGTTGCGATGAAGGGACCGCAGTCGGATGCTGCGCTCCCCATCCAGCCAGAGGCGGGAGCGCTTGATCTGCCGAACGGGGATCTTAAGGCCCTCCCGGCGCCAGATGCGCAGCACCCGCTTGCGGTTGACATTCCAGCCTGAGCTCTTAAGCAGCGCGGTGATGCGCTTGTAGCCGTAGCGTGGATGACGCAGGGAGAGGGTCTTTATCTCGGCGGTGAGATTGTCGTTTTCGGGATCGGGTCTGGGCACATAGCGCTGGGTCCGCCGCGGCTGCCCCAATACCTGACAGGTTCTTCTTTCTGATGTTTTGTATTTAGCCCGAATGTGCTTGACGCATCGACGTCGGCGCTCCGGGCTTACCAATTTCCCGAGGCCGCCTCTTTCAAGATCTGTACGTCCAGAGTCAGATCGGCCACGGCCTGCTTGAGGCGGGTGTTCTCCTCGCGCAGGCGCTTGTTCTCCTTGGCTTCGCTGATGGTCATGCCGCCGTAGCGGGAGCGCCAGCGGTAATAGGTCTGGGGGTTGATGCCCACCTCGCGGCAGGCCTCGAACACGGTCTTGCCTTGCGCGACAACCAGCTCAATCGAGCGGAGCTTGTGAATGATCTGTTCGGGCGAGTACTTTCTTTTCGCCATGAATGTCCCTTTCTTATGGAACCAGATTAATCACATTCGTCCTGGTACCAATAGAAGGGTCCACGTCATGTTTATGGGCAGCATTGACGTCGGCGATCAAGACTTCATTTCGATCGAAAAACTCACGTTAGTGAAAGGACATATTGCCCCTCACATGCGCCAGCACGAAGCGGCGGAGTTCAACTCACACCCGATCTGGCCGATCACTGGCAGTACCGAAGCGCCAGTGGGCCATTAATATCCGCATTGAGCGCTGGAAGTAATAGGGATTACGGATTAGCCAGGCTAATTGGCAGATGGCAGGAAGGAGAGTGCCAGTTGCCGCGGGTCGAATGCCCATGTTCACGTGGCGCAGGCTCTACCATAGAGCTGCTGTTGCCAAGTGTCAGGCGACACCTTACAATCCATTTGTGATCAGATCATTCAAGCACCGTGGTCTAAGGGCTCTTTATGAAGGCCGTCGGCAACACCGATTGAATCCCGATCATGTCTCCAAATTGCGGCGAATCCTCGCGGTCCTTGACCAAAGCACGGGATGGGAGGGCATGGCCATGCCGGGCTTTGGAGTGCATCCGCTATCCGGGCAGTTGAAAGGGCATCACGCAGTTACCGTATCAGCGAATTGGCGAGTCACATTCAGATTCGAAGACGGTGATGCCTTCGAAGTTGACTACGTCGATTACCACTAAGGAAATCTCAATGCCGATGACGAATCCACCTCACCCCGGCGAAATCGTTAAGCACGAATGCCTTGAGCCTTTGGGTTTGTCCGTGACAAGGGCTGCCAAAGGGCTAGGAATTTCGCGGCAGACCCTTTCGGAATTGGTCAATGAACGCGCCGGGGTTTCAGTGCAAATGGCCTTGCGTTTGTCAATGAGTTTCGGCTCTACTCCGGAAACCTGGCTTGCATTGCAGACTGCTTACGATCTTGCGAGGGCTAGACGCGAAAAGATCGAAGTCGAGCGGTTTGTAACTGCCGGAGTGGACTGACGCGGGACTAATCGTGGCCGTTTGTTTTTGCATTGGACTAGGCGTCTATTTGGGCAACCAATGAAGCAACTCATGCAAGTCAGCCACCATGGTTTGAACGCGACGAATCGCTGTGATCCATGCGGAACTGGATGAAATAGGGGTTATTGTGAATTGCATACGAATCGTCGGGCGCGAGCCCAATTTGCCACGTCGCGATCCCTGCGGCTCAAACCGCGAACGCAGACGAGCTGCAAGTCCGCAGATGATTGTGCGTGCGACACTCTTCTTATGATTCTCAATCCAATATTGAATTCCGGTTCCCTTCTTGCGAACCGAGCCTGTTGCCATTCGGAGGCTCGCAAATGAGCCGTACTGCGAAAGTTGGAGGGATTGGCCTGCATATTGGATCGCCAAAACGCAATGCCATCAAATTGACACTGCGCTGAAGTAGGGTTGAATCCATGTCGGGACTAGTCGAATGTTTTGCCGATCAGAGCCACATTGCGAAGGTGCGAGATGCCCTTCAAGTACTACCGGTGTCACGCGCCTCTGTCATGATTGGCAGTGGTTTCAGCAAAAATGCGGAACAACTCCCGTTTGCCACAAGCGCAATGCCCGGCTGGGCCGATGTAGCTACGTCTTTGTACATCGCTCTATACCCGGAAGATTCTGGCAATAAAACGATAGAAGGCTTGAGTAGCGAATACTCAGCTCAAAACGTATTGAGGTTGGCGCAAGAATACAAATCGGCTTTCGGGCGAAGCGATTTGCACAATTTGCTCGGGGACCTTTTGCGGGATGCGGATTTTCGGCCGGGGCAGCTCCATTTGCGCTTACTGCAATTGCCCTGGCGTGACGTATTTACGACTAATTGGGACACGCTTCTCGAGCGCGCGAATCCGGTGATAACTGAGCGACCATACACTGTGGTCCAGAGTATCGACCAACTGCCGATGGCGAGTCAACCGCGCATCATCAAAATGCACGGGTCTTTCCCAATGCAATTGCCATTGATCGTCACGGAAGAAGACTATCGGACGTATCCAAGGGAATTCGCGCCGTTCGTAAATACGGTTCAACAAGCGATGATGGAAACCACGTTCTTATTGATCGGGTTTTCGGGGGATGATCCAAATTTTCTGAATTGGCTCAGTTGGG
Organism: Chloroflexota bacterium; assembly: GCA_965261345.1. Taxonomy (GTDB): domain Bacteria; phylum Chloroflexota; class UBA11872; order UBA11872; family VXNJ01; genus VXNJ01. The sequence continues at coordinate 2,378,038 of OZ253449.1, read as the reverse complement.
TTCGAGAGAATCTGGGAGATTCCGCCCCCAAGATTTATTTGGCTGGATGGTTGGGGCTGAGCCAGCACAGACGCCGCATGCTGGAAGACGGCGGCGTTGTTCCGATTGACTTGGCACGACACCCGAAAGCACACATTTGGCCCGAGTCTGAACGCCACAGATTTGCAACTGAATGGTTGATATTGACATTGGAGCAATCTGTTTCTTATGACATAACTACATGGCCAACTCCTCCTTCCGAACCCAAAATTGAGGTGCCTGAGCACCTTGAACCGGTGCTGAGACCGAAGCGGGCCGTTCCGCGGCCGGAACCGCGGGCAACTTAATAGCCAGGGTTCCAAAAAAAGGCGCGAGCGGTGGAAGACCAAGTCCAGAAAACACTAGAAGTGTGGTGCCACAATCGGCGTATATACCCAGGCTGGTTGGTGTTTCCGACCGGGCCGGGACGATTACATATGGCAACAGTCACTGATGAATGGGAGCCAAAAATCCTCGATGCACTTGGAGGTTGGTCAACTTTCAAGTGCTTGTCGGCATTGCGGGAATTGTTTTGGCGTCGCGAAATCCTGCTCCAACCAATATCTGTGGACTTGGAGGCAGCTGCCTGTCGCGTGATGGAATCAATTGATTGGTCTCTCGATCCGGGCAAGACCATCGAAGGGCAACAGAATAACGCGGTGGAATTTCGAATGGCTTGGCGGTCGGTCGCATTGGCGCTATTGACTGATGCCAGGCTTGATTGGGACAGATCAAAGTTCGACAGGCGATTGTCGGAATACCTTTCGATATTGCAGGAGGACCCCGAAGCCAATCACCGGGTCATCCACGAAAGAAGTCTTTGGGCGGTTTATTCGGGAGATTTCGATTCCGTAGATGGCCTTCTTGACGAGTGGAATGTCGATGGAGCCGATCCGGCGTGGCAATTGCGGAAAGCTGCATTGTTATTCGAATCGTGTAGGGGGTCGGAGGCGCTCGCATTGGCGCAACTTGCGTGCGACGCTACTAGGTCAATTGGCGTTGAAGCTAAAACAATTGCGACGGCTTCAAGAGAAGCGTGGGCCTTAGCAGCTACTCTGAACTCGAGGAATCAACAAGAAACTCGTCGCGAATTGGATAAGTTGGCCGCTTACAAGTGCGACGTGTTGGCCGAAAAAGAACTCGCCAGCCGCGCCCTGGTCAACGAAACGGGCCATGATTCTGCGCCAACTTTTGACCCCGTAATAGGAAATGTTCTCAACATTAGTTGGTCTCAGGCTGGTCGTGCCCAGTATTTTGCGGCATTCAGAGCAATAAGGATGACTGAAATTGCGGGATTACCCTTGATTTGCATTTCCAAAGAAGGCGACGGTTGGCCGATTTCATTGTCAATTGGCATGTTGAAAGCGTCTGCCGAAGCATTGCTCCCGATGCATCCTGAATTCGCGGCGCGGATGATCCTGCGAGTTTGCACTTCGCCAACCGACAAGAGCTTCAACCGAGTATTGTCCCGCGCCCAAATTGGCGCTTTCCCGGAAAAAACCGTCCAAACTTTGTTGAATGTCGCACTGGCGCTGATAAGTCAGTCGTTGCCCCGGTTAGATGGATCGCGCCCTGGAATTGGGAAACACTCTTGGGCTGATCGGTGCCTTATTTCGTTGGAAGCACTTTCACGTCTTGTCCTGCGGGCACCGGATTCGGTCATGGGCGAGGCATTGGACATTTGGATGAAGTGCTACCAAGAGGAAAAATTGACTCGCCATTTGGCGACGACGGCACCCTTGAACAATTTGCTCAATCGTACTTGGGCAGCGCTACCCGCCAACGTTCGTCGAGATCGCGCATTGGAGTTACTTACCGTCCCGATCAGCGACACCAAAGGATTTGAAGGCCAATTGAACCGCGTGGATCCGGGAACGGTGATCAGTGCAAGCGACTTGAATCCGGTGAGTGAGAAGGGTGTCGGCGAAATTGATCATCAAGCCATGACCGTTATTTCGAAAGCCCTGCGCGGAGATCGAGAAGCCAGCGAAAGAGCGATATTGCGGGCATTGTTGTTAATTCGTTCCGGGCGAATATCGGACGTTGAATTGGCCAAATTGACCGAAATTCTGTGGGGTGACGCGGATCCGATTCTTGAAAGCTCAGGCGGTGCTAACGCCCCTTGGGATTGGGTTTATTTGGTATTACCTGAACCACGCAAAGGTGCTGCGGAATTGTCATTTCGCAAGAAATGGCTGGATCGGCATGGGGCAAACGAATTGAAGGGAATGGTCGGAATAAGCGGAGGCCTTGCGCAAGTCGGTGCAGCGATTGCTGGACTGCGCGAAGCTGACAGGCAGCTCGCTATTTCACAAGAAGAAGAGCTGCGCCTTTCACATGACATCGTCAGGTTAGTCGAAATGTTCGCCGGCGATTCGATTTCACTCGATCTTGGTATTGGCAGCCGCATCGAACATATCGGTTATCTGGCATCTGCAATCACAATCCGCCCTGATGATGCAATCGCTCTAATTGACTTGATCGGATCGTTGCGCCGCGATCGATCCGATCAAGTTCACCCTCTTTTGGCGCCAGTTATTCAAGTTCGAGATTCACTGTCATTTATGTTGACGCCAGGATTAGTCAACGCGGCGCCGGGGCGACGGGATGAATTAATTGACGGGTTGATTACCGGAATTACTTCATTGGATGAGGCGCTAGTGTCTGCGTCATTGGGCGCAATTCACACTTGGCTTTCGGCGGCGCAATCTAATGAGTTTCCACCAGTGCCTAACGAATTGATTAGGGAATTGGGCGCGATTGTCGCAGGAGCAAGCACCGGCGCGTTGGCGGATGTACTTTATTGCGCCAGCCAGGTGATCGAGTTGGGGACGCCGCAGAATTCGGAGGCGATGAAACCGCTGGTTCTTCGAGGATTGAGTCAACTTTCGCCCCGCCTCAAATACGGTAAGAACGATTTTAAAAACGACGTTCACGTATTGCGACTACTCTGCACGCGCATTGCCAATCAACTGGCTGACGAGGGACTCGAAAGCGACGAAACTGTCATCACTTGGTTGGACATTGGTAGGAATGACCCGTTTCCCGAGGTCAGGAGAGAAATAGAAACTGAGAGATTCAACTGAATTGATTTGATTTCGATCTCAGAAGAGATTCGACGTCTAATCGATTTCGCGGTACGGGGACAGACATAATCGCCATTATGTTTACTTCGATCGTGGGGCGTACATTCCGATTCAGTGCGTACAAGTTGGTTGCTGAATTTGCGGCAGTGCATGCCCCCGAAGTTCAATACCAGACAGGCCGCACGGAGGCACGCGTATGGCCTGGAGGTGGTGGAATCTGCCGGTTGCTCAAATATTGAAGAGGGGACCCGCCTCCCGAAGTCGCTCACGGCGAAGGCGGTAGTCCGGCACCGCCTGAGCTACCACGGCCCAGTACTCGGGAGTGTGGTCACGTACGCGGAGGTGAGCGAGTTCGTGGGCAACGACGTAGTCGAGGAGAGAGGGCGGCGCCATAATAATTCGCCAGTTGAACCTAAGCGTTCCGTCCGGGCCGCAACTCGCCCAACGACGACGCTGGTTCCGTATGAGAATCTCTTTCGGGTAAACGCCGAGGAGGCCTGCGATGCGATCGACTCGGGGAGGCAGCTTCAGTCCTGCACGGTCGCGGTACCATTCTTCAAACGCGGCACGGATCTTCTCTCGACGCCCGGCGTCCCGGAGTGAGCCCGGGGAATAGACATCAAATTTCCAATGATTGAAACTGACCACGACCGCTTCGTCGTCAGTGGGGAGAACAGTGAGGTTCACGGATCGCCCGAGATAGGGGAGAGACTCGCCGCTCACAAACCTTCGCGGCGGAAGGGCGGCCGACGCAGCGCCATCGTGGCGGATTATCCAACCCGCTCGACTTAAGACCGTGGCCTCGAGCTGTTCGGCAGGGGTGCCCTGAGGCGCGGCAACTCTCACCAATCCGGGCTTGTCCACTGTGATCTCAATAGTTTTGTGGCGCCTGGGACTCCGGACGACCTCGTACCGGACGACCGCACCGCCGAAACTTACTTCGCCATGCTCACTCATGTGAGTCGTCTCCTGCCCACCTCGACCACCTGACGTACAAGCTCATCGAGCTCGTCCTCATCACAAATCTTGGTTTCTCGGAGGAGCCGCTTGATGTCGCGTCGCATCTCTCGCTGCACGTCCAAGTTCTCCCGCCAATCGATGATTGAGCGATGATTCTGGATGACCGCTTCGATGTCGCGGGCCGCGTCCTTCAGCCCGCCTCCGGGCTCCACGTCTTCTGCCAGCTCACAAATGCTGTCAGTTTGGCTACCACCCCTCGAAGTCTTCCCGATGAGGAGGCCGTAAACGGCGAATGACACGGGCGTAAGGCCGTGGGCGATTGCAATGGCCTCTTCGCGCGATATCTCGGCTCGAAGGGCCGCCATTTTCTTGCAACCCTCGGCGGCGTCAATTACGCGGGCGCGGAGTTCTCGAATGATTCGTTCTAGTGCCTCGGAGAGCCGCTCATAAAAGGCAGGATTCTCTTCGACTCGCTCATTGATCTGCGCTTTGAGCGCGTGTTCCATCAGTGACGCACGCGCCTCGTCGTGGGGAAGGCGCCCGATCTTCTGTTCGAAATCTTGGTCGAGGATGGATACCGGCGTCATGAGCACGCGTACGCTCGCGTCGATACGTGAGTCGAGGAGCCGCTTCACCTTCGCCCCAACGGCCGTCCAGTCGATGTCGGCGTTCTCGCGCAGGAATTGGGCTCGCGCATACGACCGAATGACGGTGAGCCTGCGCAACCGGTCGAGGTACGCAAGCGCCGCAGGGTCGGGCAGGAAGCGGTCCATCAACATGGAAAAGTCCCGGTAGTCGCGGTCGAAGCGCTCGTAGGCATCGGCCTTGTAGTCGCCCTCAGTCGTGACATCAGGGGCGAAGTGGTTCACGCACGCCCAACGGTCGTCAAGGTCCGACCCGCGGAAGTGCGCTTCGGCCCTATCGGCAGCAGCCTGAATTACGGGACCAGGATCCTCGGGCAATTCAGTGAGCGTCTGCTCGAGGTCGTAGTCGTCGAAGATGGCGAGGGCGCTCTCAAGTTCCCGAGAGACGCCGTGGTAGTCGACGACAAGGCCGTAGCGCTTCTCGGTCGGGACGCCATTCTTCATGTGGGAGAAGCGCCGATTAACACGCGCAATCGTCTGTAGCAGCGTATGCTCGCGGATCGAGCGATCAAGGTAGAGGACCTGCTCAACGGGCGCATCAAAGCCAGTGATGAGCCTGTCGACTACGACCAGGATCTGAGGTTCCCCGTCGGGATCAATGAAGTCCTCGATGATTGTGTCCGTGTTTAGTTGACGGGCCGATTCGAACTCTATTCCATCGTCGTGGGAAGTGGAGATCACCGGATAAGCGGCCAGGCCGAAGACGTTAAGGTGCTCCGCGTAGCTGATCGCCGCGGCGCGACTGGGTACAACAACTTGCGCCTTGAAACCGTTCGGCTGGACCTTTGCCTTGAAATGCTCGGAGATGTCAAGCGCGATCACTTCGATTCGTTTGGCCGCTTCTGCTATCCGCTCCTTGTTGGCATAGCGGCGACGGATCGCCGTGCGAATCTCTTCTGGCTCATCGCCAAAGAGTGCCTCGAAAAGCCGGTCGAGTGTGTCGGGACCATCCACGTGCAGCTCAGGGAGGCGGGCTTCGTAGTGGATGGCTACAGTGGCGCCGTCCTCTACCGACTGCGGAATGCTGTACGAATCGATAACCTCGCCGAAAACGCGAAGCGTGGTTCGCTTGAAACCCTTGTCTACGGGAGTGCCCGTGAAGCCGACGAACGTCGCCTGGGGCATAGCCCTTCGCATCTTCGCCGCCAGACGGCCGTACTGCGTCCGATGCGCCTCGTCGACCATGACGATGATGTTATCTGCAGCGTTGGTGTGAGAATTCGCACCGGCAGGAAGATTCAGCACATCCTCGAACTTCTGGATGGTCGTCATGATCGTCCGTCCGTTGTTCGTGCCGAGCAATGCGCGGAGGCGCCGAGTGCTGGTCGCACGCTCCGGTTCGACAATGGATGTTTTCTGGAAGGTGGCCGTGATCTGGCGGTCGAGTTGAACCCGATCGGTAACGACGACGATGGTGGGATTTCGGAGGGAAGGTGAGCGGCGCAGCTTGATCGTCAGCCAGAGCATGGTGAGCGATTTGCCCGAACCCTGCGTGTGCCACACGACGCCTCCTCTTTCCTGTGGTGTGCGGCCTCTGAGGATCCGGTCGAGGGCGTGGCGAACCGCGCGGTACTGCTGGTAGCGGGGCAGCTTCTTCACCAGCCGCCCGCGCTCGTGCTCGAAGATAACAAAGTCACGCAGGATATCGAGGAGCGTCGTCGGATTTAGCAGCCCCGTGATGAGCCGCGCCTGGCCCTGGGGTGGTGTGCCGAAGCGACGCTCGAATTCCATCTCCGTGAACGGGTCGATCGACTTCCAGCCGGCGTAGGTGTTCTCGGGCGCGCCGAGGGAGCCGAATGCAGCATCGGCGCCGCAGAGTGCGACGCACATGAGGTTCGTCTCAAAAAGCTCGGGGGCGCCGGTGCCGTGCCATTCCGATTCGGCCTCCTGGTAGCGGTGCAACTGCTTGACGGCTTGTTGTTTCCACACGTCAAACAGCGTAGGTGACTTCGCCTCCAGCACCACGAGGGGGATGCCGTTCACGAACAGCACAATGTCTGGCTTGACGACGCGGGAGTCGTCCTCGCTGGTTCGCGGGGCGCCGCGCTCGGTGCTGCGCCGCACACGGAACTGCGTGGTAACCACGTATTCATTGAGTCCGACTCCCGGTTCCGGGTGGTCGAAATCGAAGAACCGAACGGTGGGCGTCTCCTGCCGGCCGCCACGGTCGACAGTGAGCGGCATGCCGTGAGAGAGATAGGTGTGGATGGCCTGGTTGCGCGCGAGCCCAATTCCATTCAAGTGCTGGAGATTGAAGATGACGCGCTGCGCCTGGTCCTTGGTCATCCACTCGTTGAGGCGCATGAGCGCAGACGTCAACCGCTCGTAGAGGAACACGTTTCGTTCGTCGTCGCGCTCCGCCGCCAGCGTCTCGCGGTCTATGTAGGTCCAACCGAGGCGCTCCAACAACTGGCGCGCGGGTTTTTCAGCGAGGGTGAGCTCGTTGAGCTTGGCTGGGGAGGTCAAGGGGGTTAGGCGAAGATTCCGATCGGGATCACCTGGAGGGTCGGTGCAGGTATCTGCGTCTCGACTTTCTGACCAGTGAAACCTACGTCTCCGAGCGAGGCGAGGGACGAGCCCAACTCCGAAACAATGCCTCCAAAGTTGCCGATAGCGGACTTGCGGAAAAGGCTTATCCCCTCAGGGGCATTTTTAGGCACAACCCGCGTGATTTTTCCGAATACTCGGAAGGTGCCATCAATGACATCGTTCATTGATGGATCGACGAAGAATGCCTCTTCCGTAGCCAAGACAAATCGATTCACGCCACACTCCGCAATAAGGTCCTGGGACCCATCCGCGGAAACAGCGTCGCGAATTGCCGCGATCTGCTGGAGCATCTGTGCGGTTCGATCTAGATTTTTCCTCCTATCGCCCCGCTGTTTCCGGCCGCCTTTTCGCGGCGAATCTTTAGCGCCGTCGAAAACGGCCATCATCGGGACGAACTGCTGAAACGTATCGAGAACATCGACTAACGGCGACCGGCGTAATACCGCTCGAAACTCGACAAATTCCCCAGGCGCGACTGTATCAAAGTCAGCGCTCTCATTTTCAATTGTCCTGACAAGACCCCTGCGCATCAGTTCCTGGCGAAGTCTGGCGAACAATGATGTTGGAGTGTGAACAAGTTCCTCGGTTGTCACACCGCCAGAAGCGGTCGCCGTGTCACGGTGTCCCTGTGCCCCGAATGTGAACCCGAGAAAGGCGAATGGATTGCTAGTGCCGAGCCCAACGCTCCCTTCGACACCGGAGTGCTTTGCGCGTGACGACGATTCCTGAACTGTCGTCACGCGCGCGAAACCACCCTCCATGACGGCGAGCAGGTCAAAGGTCACCCGTTGATTCAGATACAGGGCAATTGGCAAATCGCTTGCGCGAATTTCAATCGTTTTATTGTTGTCCAATTTTGTCCTTGATACTGCACCGAATCCGCCCTGCTAAGAGCGATTCGGCCGCCGAAATTTTTAACAAATTCAGCTTTCTTAATTTCTCCTGCGCTTCTTCGATCGTGGCGTCCACGCTACCCAACACCGCCGCAATTGCCTTCTGTTCAACTCGCGATGGAAGGGCGATGCGAATTGAGCGGACGCTCTCACGAGAAACCTCACGAAATGTGCTCCCCGCGGCCCTTTTTTCCAACTCCCGTTTCAAGGAGGTTGCGACGTAATAGAGCCATAGTCCGGAAATCTTATCGCCAGGAATCAGACTCTGAAAACCCTGATTGGTGGCAACAGGAACCGTGTTGATCGCCGTTGCGCCAATAGTCGCCCTGCTGGTAAGGAGGACTGAGCCGGCGGGAATCATTCGTAGGCGAGCGGCCCTAGACCCATATACCGAAATTGACTCACGCGTTGTAGACAAATAACGTCCAGACAATGCCGTGATTTCCGATGGTACAACCCACGGTGTATCACCACCCCAGTACTCAAACTTGGCCCGAGATGGCGTTCCGCCTCCTACAACTTCTGCGACATCTCCCAACCGTACGACCTTCCAGCCGTCAGGGACGGGCCCAAACCCCGGAACCTCGCGCCATTCTGTGCGCCAACCAGGGAGGCCACGCGCGAGCAACTCGTGGAGCAGGGACTCGCGCAGCCGCTCAGTTGCGGCGATGACATCCTCAGTGCACTCGATGGCCTTGTCGATGGAGTCAAGCACGGAAGCGATAGCGCGTTGCTCAGTGACGGGTACCCATTCTTGGTACCAAGCTTCATGCGACATTTGCTTGGGTTTCAACCGATCTTAAGATCGGTTGAATTGGCGGCCGGTAGCTAAGGGCGCTGTGCGGCCGGACGGTATTGTATTCCCGCCGATAGCCATCCATTAGCACCTTGGCTTCGGCCAGATTGAAAAATATCTCCCGGTCCAGCAGCTCGTCGCGGAGCTTGCCGATGAAGCTCTCAGCATAGCCATTCTCCCAGGGCGCCCCCGGCTTGATGTAGGAGGTCTTAATTGCGTTCTGCGATAACCAGTTCCTTATTGCCCTGGCGGTGAATTCGGGTCCGTTGTCAGAGCGGATGTGACCAGGGATGCCATGGGTGAGCATGAGGCCTGAGATGACCCCGATGACGTCCCTGGAAGTGAAGGTGCGGTTGACCGTTAGCGAGAGCGCCTCGCGCGTGAATTCATCAACGACGACTAAGATCCGCAGTGGTCGGCCATCGTCGGTTCTCGCATAGGCGAAGTCATAAGCCCAGACGTGGTTGCGATGAAGGGACCGCAGTCGGATGCTGCGCTCCCCATCCAGCCAGAGGCGGGAGCGCTTGATCTGCCGAACGGGGATCTTAAGGCCCTCCCGGCGCCAGATGCGCAGCACCCGCTTGCGGTTGACATTCCAGCCTGAGCTCTTAAGCAGCGCGGTGATGCGCTTGTAGCCGTAGCGTGGATGACGCAGGGAGAGGGTCTTTATCTCGGCGGTGAGATTGTCGTTTTCGGGATCGGGTCTGGGCACATAGCGCTGGGTCCGCCGCGGCTGCCCCAATACCTGACAGGTTCTTCTTTCTGATGTTTTGTATTTAGCCCGAATGTGCTTGACGCATCGACGTCGGCGCTCCGGGCTTACCAATTTCCCGAGGCCGCCTCTTTCAAGATCTGTACGTCCAGAGTCAGATCGGCCACGGCCTGCTTGAGGCGGGTGTTCTCCTCGCGCAGGCGCTTGTTCTCCTTGGCTTCGCTGATGGTCATGCCGCCGTAGCGGGAGCGCCAGCGGTAATAGGTCTGGGGGTTGATGCCCACCTCGCGGCAGGCCTCGAACACGGTCTTGCCTTGCGCGACAACCAGCTCAATCGAGCGGAGCTTGTGAATGATCTGTTCGGGCGAGTACTTTCTTTTCGCCATGAATGTCCCTTTCTTATGGAACCAGATTAATCACATTCGTCCTGGTACCAATAGAAGGGTCCACGTCATCAGGTAGGGGTGGAAGTGCCAGCGAAAGAGATCGAAGTTCCGTGCCGCCTATCGCCCCGAATGTGCTTCCCTGAGCAACACGTTCAAAATCTCGTTTGGCATGGTTAAGGACATGCCAACCGAAGGGTTGATACGCGCCGGTGAATCGGATTCCGGCAAGGCCCCGGCCAATGGCGAGTAGCTGATCAGCTCGATTTGTTTGACCCACGGGCGCCCTCACACTGATCAACAAGTCGGCGGAGTCAACTACTTTCGATGGATCGACGCACCATTTCAGCGGTTGGGGAGATTTACTTCCAAATTCAGCATTGCCCTGAATAAACGGTAGCCCATCATCCTCGGTAGATTCACCGTCCCAATCAAGTACTGCTTCCCCTGGCGGAGACTGACCCATCACCACCTCTGCCACATCCCCCAAACGTACGATTTCCCAACCGGCGGGGAGGGCCATGCCCTCGCTACCGGCCATAGCCCAGCTCCGCAAGCAACTCGTCCATGTGGGCAGCCGCCTCGTCACGCTTCCGCTCCGCCTCGCGGAGCTGCGCCAGTGCGTCCTTGACGCTTATGACCTCGACCGGCTCGGTGGTGTCGACATAGCGACTGATGTTCAGGTTGTGGTCGTTGGCGGCGATCTCCGCGAGGTCCGCCACATGCGCAAAGCGCTCGATTTCTTTAAAGGTGCGAAACGCCTCGACGATGCTCGCCACGTGTGCCTGATCAAGGTGGTTCTGCGCCTTGCCCGAGCGGAAGTAATCTGGTTGAGCAGCGTCGATGAATAGGACCTTCCCACGCCGCTCGGGGGGTTTGCTTTTGTTGAGGATGCAGACGGCGACAGGGATGCTGGCGCCATAGAAAAGATTGGGCGCTAACCCGATGACTGCCTCAAACAGGTCGGCCTGGACGATGCCCTTGCGGATCGTGCCCTCTGTACCAACTCTAAAGAGGATGCCGTGCGGCATCACCACTCCTACCATCCCATCCGCGTTGGTAACAGCGAGCATGTGCTGGAGGAATGCGAGGTCTCCCCTGGTTTTCGGCGGAATCGCGCCGAAACGGTCGAAACGGTGATGGGGGTCGTTGGGGGCAAAATCGCGCCCCCACTCCTTTAGGCTGAAGGGCGGATTGGCGATGACGCGGTCATAGGAAAACAGGCGACCGTCCTGGTCCCGTAACTGCGGGTCCAAGATGACATCACCGCCCTCGAAACGGGCGGAGCGCAGACTGTGCAACAACAGGTTCAGCTTGCCGATGGCGAGCGTTCCGAGGTTGCGTTCTTGACCGTGCAGCACCAGATTCCGCGAATTGCCGCCTTGCTTGGCGACGTACTGAGCTGCGTAAATAAGCATGCCCGCAGACCCGGCGGTGGGATCGCATATGCGCATGCCTTCGGTTGGTTCCAGCAGTTCCACGATCAAACCAACTACCGATCGGGGAGTGTAAAACTCGCCGCCCTTCTTGCCGGCATCATCGGCAAATTTGTTAATTAGGTACTCATAGGCATCGCCCAATACGTTGACGGCGCCGTGGGCACCCTCACTTGTCAGGTTCGCGTCGCTCAAGTCAAGGGCATCGAAATGCCGCAGTAGTCTACTGATTATTCGGTCGCGACTGATAGGGTTGCCGAGTTTGGACTCGTCATTCCAGTTCGTGTTACGCAGGACGCCGTCGAGCCGGGGTGCGTTGGCTTCCTCGATTTCGGCGCTGGCTCGGTTGACGACCTCGCCGAGGTTCATCGCCTGACTGACGATCTCACTCCAACGGGCTTCGGGTGGAACGTAGAACTCGTGCTCATCGGGGTCGAGCAAGGCCACTTGACGGGGCTGGCCGTCGGCGACGGCACGCTCGACCTCCTCGGTGAAGCGGTCGCTAAGCCGCTTTAAGAAAAGCATCGAGAAGATGTAGTTTTTGTAGTCGCTGGAGTCGATCTGGCCTCTGAGGATGTCGGCGGCTCCCCAGAGTTTTGATTCCAATTCCTTGTTTTCAAGCGGCATGGTTAACACCTTTCATAGGCCGGCGCCGTGATCGCGCCGATGACAGCATCGCGAATCACGCCATGTCTGATGCGCGCGGCCTCAATTGCTGTAATGCGCGAGATTTCGGCCGCATCAATCAGGTCGGCCAAGCGTTGAAGTTCAATGAGCCCAGGCAACCGAATTCTCAATTCACCGAGCGCTTTCGCCGATAGCGCCGGCAAAAATGTTTTCGTGAATCTGGCCGCTATCTGAGCCCGACCGTGCGTCGATGAGAGGTAGAACCAGAGGAAGTGCGCCAATCCGGAACCCGGGTCAGGAGTGCGCAGGACGAGCAAAGTCGATGACGCGACAGTCCGAGTTACGCCAGGCGGGACCAATGCGACCTTTACCGCCGGGGAGCGTGCAGTTACGAGCAAGTCAAATGGCTTAAGGAGGTGCTTTTCGGCCCGCGTGCTGCGCACGACCATTATTTTGCGGAGCCCGCTGAGTTGCAAACAGTCCTCAACTATGTCGGCGCTTTCTACGATGCGGAGCTCCCAGTCGCCACGGCGGCTGCCTGCCGCCCTTCCAGACGTTGACAATCCTGGCTTAATATCGGCAATGGTTGATATTTGCACTTTCCACCCTCACTAGACCGTGCCCAATTTCAAAGTCGCCACGTGCCCGTGCTATTATCATGTTAACGCAATCGCACTCACTGCCAATCCGTTTTCACCACCGCGGCCAAAGAAGGAGGACTGAAGCGCAGAGCGAACGCGGATTCCGTTTTAGATGCGACGGCGTTAGCACCCAAACGTGACATTTATTTGTTACCCAATATTCATCTTGGAGGACTCATTTGTACCCCATTGGATCAAAACCTGGCAAAGGCACTTATCGCTGCACTACGTGCACCACATGGCAAGTAACCCTCGACGACGACAGTGATCGACTGCCGCCTTGCGGTCAATGCGGCCCCGGTCAGACCGTTTACTACCAGAGGGTTTGGTAACCCGAAAGCGGCCTAGGGAGGGCATTTCAAGGCCGGGACCACAATGGGCAGGCTTAGGTTATTGTCTCCACGCAGTAGGGCGTTAAACGGCAAGTTACAACTATCGGGCGAAACCCAATTCCGCTACAGATTCGAAATCCGGAGACCGAGTCCAGTCGACCAATGAGCGCAATGCCTTAACGCTTCCGTTGATGCCATTGCGCTCGGGTACCATTCGCATTAAGATCGGCCGATCGGATCGTTTCGCAGTCGACCACCGCTTCGGGCAACTCCGGTTACCCCTTGTGCATAGCCAACAGTTAATTGAATATTTAGTCCAATCAGAAATCCCGGCGAAATGAAAATCCCCACTTCCGTGTCGTTGCTCGGCGACTTTGTCAGTCCAACGGTCCAGCAAAAATGTCAGTGAACGGGCTCGCCTAATTCTTGCCGGATGATGGCCCCCTCGCGGCGTATCCGGTTCTGCGGCGGCTCGGTCGCCAGACGGCTTGGCTCCGTCGGCAATTGATCAGCACGCAGCAAACTAGTAACAGCCCCCTGCTGAATTAAGACTTCGCTTCGGCCCGGGTGACATTACTCAAACGTCGCTTAATTCCAGAAGAGAACCTATGTCTATATAGGGGTCTGCTGCAGAACCCATGCGGGCCCCTCTAACTGACGTTTAAGTCCGCGGGTGTGGGTGGCCACTAGCTTCTGTTCGCTGGACAGTTTGAGCGGCAAAGTCTATTGACATCGTCACTTGCCTATCCACTAACTGATGTCCGTCTCTGTCCGATCTCTGATGGCCATCATCAACGGACATCCCTCACGTGGCGATGCGGAAACGCCTCCTTTAGCAGGTAACAGTGGGTGGATGAATTGGAATCGGTAGAGAAGAGCGGTGCCGACATACCCGGCCGGGCCCGATCCGTCATTGCGAAAAGGTCACTCACCCATCAATACCGGGCCCATCGCGGTCGTGCCGAGATTCGGGCACTTAACGATTTTCGGAGATTGTCCGACGAGTCCCACACAATGTGCGCGTACTGTCGAATGTCAAAATGAAAATCGTCGTCCCATTCTTTATGACAAGTAAAGATAACTGGTAAACCCGTTCCCATTGCGAACCCGGCTTCAAAATAAACGCTTCCGCGCGCGCCTTTATTGTCTTGAGACAAATCAGCCACGACAAATCGCGAACGCCGTATCTCAGCGATGATTTCATCGTCTAATTTGTCGACATCGGGCTTTTGGTCAATCCTCATCGCCACGTAACCGCAATCCTCAATTGCGGGCTTGAATCCATCGACATATGCGCTGTCCAATGACGAATCTATCCACATTGCTACAAACGCCTGGGGAGAATCTGCGTTGACGGTCAATTGTTCCACCCGAGCCAAGCCGTCGACTTTAAGCGCTGTATCCATGCCCGACCAACCAGGTTTGTCCAATATCCAGCCGCGATCGGCGAGAAAATCGCGAAGAAATCCAACTTCGCGATCACTAGTTGACTCTGAGATCGCATGGGCCACGTACGGTTTAAACGGTGCCGACAATGGCATTCCAAATTCGGTAGTAATTTCGCTCAAATGCTGCAGCAAACGATCAGCCCGGGTGTAAACAGGCAACGGGTTTGTTCGCGCCACCGCGTCGATTACATCTTGAGTAATCCGCGGCCAATCTTCTCCTTGCCTCCTCCTTTCGATGAGCCAAGTCGTTAGTTTTGCTTTTTCTCGTTTGCTCAACTCATGCAAATTGCTTAACACATCCTTGTCTGAGCAGAAGCACCCCCCTGTTCGGGGCGATTCAACATCGATTCGACCTTGTCTACTACGCGCTGAAACCCGTGCAGAGAATTCAGGTCCCCAAAGCGGGCATTTGTCTGGAAACGAAGCCATAAACGAAAGTCCTTAAGGAACTGAATTGCTTGGTCCGGTGGGTAGTTCTCGCGCGCAACCGGGGTGAAACAACTGACTTGATTCAGAATCCCGAATTGCCAATTTTTGACCTAGGCAATCGTGTTGAGTTCTCGAAAGATTCTCCAGGCAAGCCCTCTGAAGTGCTGTTTTCCTTCAAGACCATTCGCTTGTCAATGTGTTATTGCTCAGCGATTCCGTCAGTGGTTAACTGCTCAAGGAAAATGTCAGTCTTTTCTTCAACAGTAGGGACCCATGACATTGGTCGAGCAGTTCCCGCCAGCACGCCGGCAAATCCTTGATTGCTTCCTTGCCAGGCAGATCGATTCCCAGCAGGCGGCGACCCTGCTCGGCCTCAGCGGCCGCCAGTTCTATCGATTGCTGGCCGCTTACCGCAGCCGCGGCGAGCAAGCCTTAAGTCACGGCAACCGCGGCCGCCGGCCGGGGAACGCAACTCCACCGGATGTCGCCGCCAGGGTGATCGCACTGGCCCAGACCCGTTACCAGGATGTAAATCACACCCACCTAGCCCAGCTGCTCTGCGAGAGGGAGGGAATCGAGATCGGTCGGCAGACCCTTCGCCGGATCCTGGCGGCGGCCGGAATCAGAAGCCCGCGGCGCCGGCGCCCGCCCCGCCACCGGGTAAGAAGGGAGCGTATGCCCTCCGAAGGGATGCTGGTCCAGATTGACGGCAGCCATCACCGCTGGCTGGGTGATGACTTTCCCCTGTTTACCCTGCACCTGGCCATAGATGATGCCACCGGCAAGGTGTTGGCGGCGCGCTTTCTGGCCCGATGAGGATGCCTGCGGCTACTTTGAGTTGCTAAGCGACCTGATCAGAGATCACGGCATCCCGTTGGCGCTCTACAGTGATCGTCACAGCGTATTCGTGCCCTCGTTGCGCTCTGCCGAACCGGCAAAGGCCGAGGGCGCGACCCAATTCGCGCGGGCGATGGGGCAGCTGGGGATACGGCTGATATTTGCCAGCTCACCACAGGCAAAAGGGAGAGTCGAACGTGCCTGCGGAACCTTCCAGGATCGCCTGGTGACTTAAGCTGCGCCTGGATGGGGCAAGGAGCATTGCCGCCGCCAATTACCTGCTCTCCCGGTTCGTAGAGCGCTTCAACCAGCAGTTCGCGGTGGCACCAGCCCAACCGCAGAACGTCTTCCGCCACCCAGATCCCGACATCGACCTTGACGGAGTGCTCTGCTTTAGACACTCCCGCCGGGTCGCCCGTGATAACACCGTCAGGTACAAGTGGCAGGGCATTCAGCTCCTGCCCTCAAAGCAGCGCCCCAGCTACGCCGGCGCCAGGGCGGAGGTGATCGAACACACCGACGTGGAAGTCCCCCAGATAGACAGACATAGAACGCTTAGGCTACCTGTCTTTCCTCCCCTCTCGCCCAGTATGCGCGTTCGTATTCGTCCGGACTCAAATAGCCCAGCCACGAGTATCGCCGGCGGCGGTTGTAGAACATCTCGATGTAGCTGAAGATCGCCGTCCGGGCCTGCTCGCGGGTCTTGTAGACCTGCCCTTCGATCAGCTCCGACTTGAGGGTGGCGAAGAAACTCTCGGTGGGAGCGTTGCCTAAGGGCCGCCCCGGACGAACCCATGCTGGCCACCAGTCCCGAGGCCGCCAGCTCCTTCCCGAACGCCAGCGAGGCGTACTGGCTGCCGCGGTCGGAGTGGTGGATCAGCCCGGTCCCGGGCGAGCGGTTCCTTATCGCCATTGCCAGGGCGTTAATCACGATCTCGGATTCGAGATCGGAGCGCATGCACCAGCCCACTATGCGGCGCGAGTACATGTCCAATATCGCCGCCAGGTACAGCCAGCCCTCGGCGGACTCCACGTACGAGATGTCGGCCAGCCAGAGCTGGTTGGGGCGCTCGGCGGCAAAGAGCCGCTTGACCAGGTTGGGGGCCGGCGGGCGCTTGCGGTCCGCGCGCGTCAGCGAGCGGCGGCGGCCCCTCCCCTTGCCGCGGATGTGTTGCCGACCGCGGCTTCTTCGGCATGCTTACCGCGTGCAGTCGGGGGTAACTTCCAAAGACACCGTCGATGTCGCACTCGGCCCCGAGGGCAAAGTCGCCCGAATTCCTAACACGCCATCCGGCTTCCGGTCCCTTATCGCGCTCCTTAAGGACCTAGTGATCGCGCTTGTCTGCATGGAGGCCACTGGCGGATATGAGGAAAGTCTGGCCGACACCCTCGCGGCGGCAGGCCACAAGGTGGTGGTGGTAAACCCCCGCCAGGTGAGAGATTTTGCCCGTTCCCTGGGCGTTCTGGCCAAGACGGATTCGATCGACGCCCGGGTCATCGCCCGCTACGCCCAGGCGGTGCGGCCGCCGGTACGGGGGCGTAGATCGCCCGCAGAACGCGAGCTTTGCGCCCTGGTTGCGCGTCGCACCCAGCTGTTGGCTCACCTCACCGCCGAGCGCCAGCGCCTGCACATGCCGGCGGGCAAGCGCGTCAGGTCCGATCTGAACCGCGCCATGGTCGGGCTGCGGCGGCGCATAACCACCCTCGACCGTGCTATCGGGGATCATATTGAGGCAGACCCGGCGCTGCGGGCGCGCAGCGCGCTGATAACCTCGGTTCCCGGCGCCGGCGATCAGCTGGCCGCCAATCTGATTGCCTATCTGCCGGAACTTGGGGCGCTCAACGAGAAGCAGATCGCCGCGCTGGTCGGGGTGGCGCCCCTGAACCGCGACAGCGGCAGGTTCAGCGGCCGGCGCTCTATCTGGGGTGGGCGCGCAAGGGTCAGGCCGGTCCTGTATATGTCGGCCCTGGCAGCTTCTCGCCACAATCCGGTAATCAAGGCCTTCTACGAACGCCTCGTAAACGCCGGCAAGCCGAAGAAGGTTGCCCTTACTGCCAGCATGCGCAAGTTGCTGGTGACCCTGAACGCCATGGTAAAAAACGGCGAATACTGGCGCGATACCGAAACCGCCACGAACTAAGCGCAGCTGCTGCTGACCGCTCCGGAGCACCATCGCCCGGAGCGACGGCCCTGGCGGAGCCTTGCCGTGAGCATGATCCCCGAAGAGTTGCGGGCAGCGACTACCTCAAGAGCACACGGTGAGATTGCGAGCGAATACGTTAGTGGACTGATCGCCGCAAAGTGTGGACAGTTGCCGTCGATGAAATCCCCTCGACTAGCCACCATCCAAACCCATCCGCTCAGACTTGACAATCAACACAATTGCTGGACAGTTGGACTGACAAAGTCGCTGAGCGGCGACAGATGTGGACTAATGGTGGTGGAGATTGACACCGATCTTCAGGTCGGACAAAACAGTTCACCCCAAATGCGAGTAGACAAAGCAATACATCTGCCGAAAACAACTCCGTTTCGGCGGCATCGGTTTGTCCCATTGACGTGAGAGATGGGAAGTTGGAATTGTCCAACTCGCTCTGTTTAGTTCCTGTGTAAGTTCGAGGAGCCAAGATTCAAGGTACCCAACGCGAGCCGGGTTCAAGTGTTGGTCACGGCTCGATAACGCAATCCCGCAATTCCGTGAATCCTTGAATCTTGAATGCGTGCCTAAGCGTTGTTTTTTGCCATCGCCTTGGACGATAAATGCCACCGGCAATCCCTCTTCGCCTTCGGAATCACTTCAGAGAACGTAAATGCCGGCTCGATCTATCTCATCGGGATCGCGCGCGCGATCCGTACGTGTGATCGTGGGAATGCTACTCTTTGCCTTCTCCAGTTGGATTTTTCGATGATTCGAACGCCATTCGATTCACCATGTAGGAAAAGAATGCGAATTGAATAGGCAGGCGGTCGGTCAATCAAAGTTCATCCCAAAATTCAATTTGGCTCGGACCCGGCGATTTAAAGAATCGGTTCAGGACCCCTTGGCAATCCCTGCCATCAGTTGAAGGGCCGCAACTAGGGCTCCCGTTCCGCGTCAACCCCAATCAAACCGGCGCGCTGAATCGGAATCGCTGACCGTATCACGGCGAAACCAAATGCAGCTTTAATTTCTTATTTTTTTGCCAAAATCTGGCGTATTTGAGGCCTCCTGCACTACAGTACTTCTGGCGACTCAATTACTAGTGGGCGTCTCGACGGCTTGCGCAATTCGACATCGAATAGTCATGATTTCGAATTCTCCAACGATGTTGAAACTCGATCCACAAACTCCCAAACGTCCCACAGGAAACTGATTTCTTCATCGGCGATGTGTCGTCTGCCAGAGTGAACAACTTTGTTCCTCACGCCATTCAACGTGTCCATCCAGTGCAATCGTTCAGCCTTTGATCTCAAATCTGCGTCCATCGTCCATAGTGGCTGAAATTTGCGCCACAATTTCGGTTGTTCAGCAATTTTTTTGTACTCAATTAGCGAGATAAATACTTCCCGTTTGCCACCGTCCGCGCTTACCTCAGCCCTACTCGCAGCCGACACACGAATTGGCCCAGGCACTCCTTCGCGCCACCATCGGTCTCCATCGCCGCCGAATTCACCTTTCAGCACTGACAACGTCACAGCCCGTATGCAATCTTCAATCTCGCCTACCAGCCGAATTGCATCGGCAACTCTTTCAGCACCCCCAGCACGAATGTGTTCTTGCAACTCCGCAGTGTCAAAATCGCCGTATTTGTTGTGAATTAACGCCATCATGTCCAACGCGTAAATCTTCGGTGCGCCACTTCCAAACCGACCACGGAACCTAGAGTTTTCCGAGTCGAATCTGAGATTGAACCAATCGATGATTGGTGGCACGTACTTGGCCAGTGAATTGACGATCTCGTCGGGCGTGAATTGTTGGTAATCGATGCCTTGATTGGCGTGATTTTGAAAATCCAATATCCCTTTCAAAAGCCTCAATAGGGCGTTAAACCCCAAATTGGTACAAAGGAACCCGCCTTCGTTCCGCCCGCGTTCCCAGTGATCCTCTGCCCCCGTCGCAAATAAATTCAGATAAAGGGTTATGGTCGCGAGTGCTCGGCGTTTAGTTGCCTCAAATCCCGTCCAAAGTGGGCCAGGATCAACATAATCGTTTCGGACCGATCCGACCAATTGGCTGGATCGCAAACCAGTGACCATCTGCGGAAGACTAACGGTTTTGCTAGTCGCGTCTTGGTCCCAATCAGACGTGATAACTCTTCCGAACAACGGTGAATCGTCATCGTTCGCTAAAGCCAATGCCAATTCAACATGCAGATTTCGCAGTTTTTGGGACAAGTCTGCTTCGTCTGAACGCAATTCTGGCTCGAGCTGAATCAATAAGCTCCGAGGGACCTTTACTTGCTTGTTGTTGATTTCAACGAACATCTTGACTTCTTTTTCCGGATCCAATCCCTCGAAAGCAAGTACGGGTACTTTTCCTTTGTCGGAACGTTGGCTTTGCGCAAAACCGAATAACCGGTGTTGCCCATCAATGACCCAGGCACTCTTATAAACGTTTGGCAGGTGTAAGGTGCCCAACACGGTTGGGCTATTGCCCCGTGGCCCGGCTCTGTCAAAGCGAAGTCCGCGAGTTTTTCTGAAATTCACTACGATATTTGTCGGAAAAATGCTGTTGGTGCTTGCTTCGTCAATGTGGGCGGCAATCTGCTTGAGGCGTGTTTTCTTAAGCAATCTTTGGTATGTTCCGATTGCCTCCGCATCGATTTTTGTTCGGTGTGAAACATAGGCCAGCTTCAACAACTTTTCGGGCTCGATTGCGAATTGATAAAAACGCGTCTCCCCAAACGTGCCCATCAACGCGGGAACGGATGCTTTCAACCCTTGAATCGGCGAATCAGCAAACAAATCAGCTTGCAATTGATGACGGGCGGCGGGACCAACAATGTCCGCCAGCAGCTTGTAGTAGGGTATTTGCCAGTCGCGCAATATTTCTATTTGGTTAGATTCCGCTCTTGCACGGTCTCCAGCGCTCCATCTGATGTTTCGCGTGACGTAAAGGAAGCAGACCCTTCGGCGGTCTTCGTACCGGGCATTGACCCAATCACGAATACTCTGCTGCAAAGCTCGTGTTTCATTCAAATCCTTTTGCAGGCTTCGATATTTCGGTTTTTCCGACGATTTGCACTCGACAACCAATACTGAATCGCTGTCTATTGCAATCACATCTATCTGCTTTGGCGGAACACGACTTCCGGGGTCACCAATCGGAATAAAGAAACGGCGGTCCGCATTTAACTCGTCAAATCCTGCCGACGCTAGTGTTACCCAAACGTCATCTTCGAGTCGTTCGTCGTGCTTTTTGTCTTTCCGTATCCTGACTGAAGATTTGTTGGTCCTTACAACAACCCATCCAACCGATAAGTGCCTGTCTTGATCAGAGAATGGAACCGTTTTTTCTACATATGGGAGTTTTCGCCCTCGCATTGCGCCCGCGATGGCTTCTCCCGAAACGAGTCCGTTGTTGCCGTCGGCAGCAGAATCAATTTCCACACGGCACTCGAGTCTTCACGGTCGCATTTTCTTTTCCCTCGAACCCGACTTTCACCAAGTGCCGACAGTCACAGCGGCGTGACCCGACTCGCCGAATCGGAAAACTCAGATGTAGCTTTGAGTTGATCACCCCATTGCGACCATCCCTCCCGGCAATGACGCGCAAACAATTCCAAATACGGGCCCGGACTACACTGCTCGGCGATTTCATAAAGCTCATCGGGTTTTCTGGAGTGTTCTCGTCGACGGCTTTTTACTAAGTTGATTTGGCGCCTTGCCGGAGGCAGAGTGCGTTTCGAACCGCGAACCCCAAAGAGCACCAATTCCGTAACGTTTCGAAAATAAAAACCGACACCACGCCGATCCGGTTCGCCGTCACTCCCGACCTTTTGCCAGACGATGTTCGTTTTGTATTTGAAGCCCCATTTGCTCATTACTGCCAGACCCGCGTCAAGCAGTGCGTTGGGAACCCACAAATACAGATGGGAATCGTCGGCCGCGAAATCCTGTATAGGCAATGCGCTTATTTCCTCAATCGCCAATGACGAATAGCGATTCAGCCTCTTGTATTCAGGAGCGACTTTCCCTGTGCGGTTATTGAACCTCCACGGGGGATCGGCCAGGATCGTTCCGTAGGTCCCCTGGGTCGCGGCCTCCAAACTCGAGGTGAGGTGATCACTTTCGCTTAGAGATCGCATTGCGGGCACGAATTCAAAGTGGTCACGATCTAATACTCTAATTTGAGAATTGATTTCGAGCGCCCTTGGTTAACCGAGTTAACGTGCGCCGAGGGTCGTTGTCCAGGAGCACGGGAATTTAAAAAGGCGGAGGTCAAGTGGACTTTGGTAACGAGGGTTAGACATAATGGTAATTATGTAAACACCGATTCTGATCGTTCATTGAGCGGCAAAACTCCCGAACGGCGAAGCGCCTAGAGCGGTGTGCCATCGTTATTAAATTGCGGAATCGTACCAAACCGGCCATTTGACTATTAGACCGAAAAGCGCGGGTCACGCTGGCCATGCGTGCGCCAAATGATTAGATCAGTTTCAGCCTAACCACTTTTGATCTTCACGGTGCCGGTGCGGCAACTTGGCGTGCAAAATTCAATTGCAACGGCGCGATGGGCGATGTGATAGGCAGCAGCATCCGTCGTTTCCGCATCGGTCCAGAAGCAGGCGGTCTGATCGAGCCTTTTGGCGCTTGGCTACATCGCGGCATTTGCCCGATGCGGGTCCGTGCTACTCGTGCCTGCCGCAAAATTCGGGAGGCGGTGAATGCAGGGTTTAGAGGCTATGTTCGACAAGTTTGCGGGACTCGGAACGGTGGCGGTTGATCCTCGTATCCAGGCGGCCGCAGTTGTAATCCTGAGCGTATTTATTGCTTGGATCACTGATTGGGTCGTTACCAGGCTGCTGTTACGTTGGGCGCGTCAGACTGAAAGCGATTTCGACGATCGCCTAGTGGGCATTCTGCATCGCCCGCTTTTCCTCTTTGTACTGGTGGGTGGTTTTGTCGTTGCGTCAAGCCTCTTGCGTTTGGAGGGTTTACTCCGAACTATTACCTACGGAGTTTTTGGAACGATTGCGGTGGTGGTGGGTCTAGGGCTCGCAATTCGTCTAAATCATTTGATCCTGGAAGTTCTGAGTCACGAAAAGGGTCGGTTTCGGTACCTCGACGAGCGCACTGTCCCTCTATTCCGCAATGTGAACAATGTGCTGCTTGTGGTATTTGCAGCCTACATCCTCTTCCTCCTGTGGAATCTCGACATCACAGCGTGGCTGGCCTCGGCGGGAATCATAGGCATTGCGGTCGGTTTCGGCGCAAGAGACACAGTTGCGAATTTTTTCGCCGGAGTCCTCATCTTGATTGATGCTCCGTACCGCCTTGGCGACTACATCGTCCTGGATTCGGGAGAACGGGGACAGGTAACTCATATCGGATTGCGGAGCACACGCGTTCTTACTCGCGATGACGTTGAAGTCACGATTCCCAACGGCGTCATGGGGAACATCAAGGTGACCAACGAGACCGGCGGGCCCCACAAAAAAGCACGGATTCGGATTCGCGTTGCGACCGCCTACGGTAGCGATATCGATCATGTCAAGCAGGTACTCCTCGATGCCGCCAATAGCCAACAAGAAGTGTGTGACGATCCCGAGGCGCGCGTGCGATTTCGCTCTTTTGGGCCTTCGGGCCTGGAGCTAGAGCTATTGGCCTGGGTCGAAGAACCAGTTCTGCGAGGCCGAGTTACTGATTCCCTTAACACGGAGGTCTACCGTCGCTTCGCAAGCGAACAGATCGAGATTCCTTATTCGAAGCAAGATGTCTACATTAAAGAGCTTCTGTCTCGGCCCACTCGGGATCACTGATCGCGATTGGAAGGAGACCAGTCCACAGCACTGAACTCGAGGGAACCAAGGCAGCCAACTCGCCTGCTAACCAACCACGAGTGCGCGTCAAATCCGGCCTCCTCTCAGGCATAAATGCGCGTCGGATTTACTGATGACATGGACAGTTCTGGGGCAATACCAGCGATCGATGCGGACTAGGCAAATACGGGAGAGCGTAGTGTGGAAATCTCCCGCGGGATCGACGAACCTGGCATTTGCGGGCGAGTCAACATCGAAACAATTGGTAATTATGTCGAGTGGCATTCGCTAGACAAAATAGGCACACGCCGTAGACGGCATTGACGGACCGGGATCATCACCCGAAACGTCTAGGAAGTACTGTTCCAGCGATGTTGCCTCTGCCACCATTTTCGAAATGTAAACGTCGGACCCACCCAAGGTAAATCTGAGCTCCCACGACCATTCGCCGCGAGCGAATACTACGATCGATTCGCCGTCCTCCGCGACGCCGCTCACCCAGTCCAACGCGGAAACAACCATAAAAACCTTCGCATTGTCTTTGGTGCAGAGTCGCCGAGCCGCGTGGCCTAGCGCGTAAGAAGGCCGCCCGCTTCATCCGGCGTTGCCACGCATAAGCGGCGTAGTACGCTCCGAGGGTGGCAGCATCGAGCCGGCGTGCGCTCGACTGACAACCCCATAGCCTCGGAGCGAAAAGTCGTGAGCAATTGGCACAGATTCGAAAACTTGACCTGGCCGGAGGTAAACGAGGCGGTCGAGAAAGGTTTGATACCGATACTGCCGGTGGGAACGGTCGAACAACACGGTCCGCACCTGCCGATAAAGATGGACCTCTGGTCGGCCGACTCAGTGGCCGACGAGGCCGCACGACGGAGGCCAGACAGGCTGCTGGCGATGCCGGCAATCCCCTATGGGTACACAACTCACGTGATGGACTTCCCGGGCAGCATCACGGTCCACCACGAAACGTTCATCCGTTATGTCGTAGACGTTATCAAGAGCGTCGTCCATCATGGGTTCAAGAAGGTGATAGTGGTCAATGGTCACGGCTCCAACGTGCCGCCATTGGATCTTGCCGCTCGGCGGGTAATGATCGAAACCGACGCCGTCGTGTCGTTAACGAGTTGGTGGTCGCTTGTCACGGTGGATCCAGATTTTGCTGCCACGTGGAGGGAGTCGCATTTTCCCGGTGGCTGCGCTCACGCCTGCGAGTTGGAAACTTCACTCGCACTGGGTATTGACGAATCGATGGTGCGAATGGACCTGGCCAAAAACCATCAGACGTGGACCAACGCCCAGGGATCCAAATTCGAGTCGGTGGATTTGTTCGGTTTCGGGCCTGTCGCCGTAACAAGCTGGACGAGCACTTACACGGAAACAGGCGTGTGCGGGTCCCCCGAGCTGGCCTCCGTAAAGAAAGGGAAGCTACTTTTCGAAGAAGCAGTGACCAGGCTGACCGAGTGGAGTGACGAGTTCCACGCCCGTCAATACCCCGCCCGCAAGGACCATCATTTCAGACCGCCCACCACTAGCGTGCCTGGGTAAGGCGCCGAAAACCCTGAGCTGCCCAACAACAAACCTCCGCGATTGGGGTCCGGCCAGGAATCCGCGAATTTAGCCGCCCGGGCCAGGTGCTCTCCCAACCATCGCTTTTCTATCGGTTTAACGGCCGAGGGAGGGGCGACCGCCCTGTGGCGCGAAGGGTTTCACGATGGGATGACGCTCAACTCGGTTTCAGCAGAGGACTCCGGTTGGCTTCTTTGAAAGCTGGGCGATCCGGCGCTCGGCGCTAATTTCGGACGAGTGCTCCCTTTGAGCCACTGGATGGCGCTGAAGGCGGGGCGAATCGTCAGCCGTCCGCTGGTGGCCTGCGTGGAATGAAATTGGCATCAGGGAAATCGACGGACCCTATCCGTCCGCCAACTCTTCCCGGCTCTCGATTCCCGTCGGGCCCGGTTAGAAAACTACGAATGTCGTCAGCGTATTTGACTTCGGAATCGTCCTCGGGGGAATACCCGAGAAACTTTCGCGCGCTCGTTAGGGACCAGAAAGCGCGGGTGTTATTGCTTATCCCGTAGACCACCAACCAGGGTACGCCGTGCTCGTTTTCGATTGACGGCGTCTCCACGGCTTTGGTGAACAGCTGCGACAAGTCCCTGCGACTAAGGTAAGCGCCCAAATCGCGCCTATAAGCCTTCGGGTTGCCAGGGAAATTCTGTAGGCGAATCTCCCGCGGTGCGCCTATTCGAACCATCACCACTTCCAATTTTCTCCCGAAAACTCCGGAAGCAAATAAAAATCCGATGTGCTCGTACGTCGCCTTGGCCCATCCGTAGAAGTTGTCGGAAAGAGGCAAGTCGTACGGGTCCAGATTCTCCAATTTGCGATCGTGAATCAGCGCGTGCTCGTACCAATCGGCGGCGTGGTTGGAACTGGCCATCACCACCCGACGCACCCCTGCGTCGTAAGCCGATCTAAATACGTTGTAAGCCATCGCCACGTTGAATTGCTCATCATAGAAGTCGTCCAGTGGAATTCCCCGTCGGCGCATGTGTGCGAAGTGAACCACCGAGTCCTGGCCCTTGAATAGATGGGCGTACGTCCCCAGGTCTGGGGCGCTGAGATCGGAGATGGCGACGTCCGCTACTTCCCGGCCCTCTCGATCGGTCCCGCGAACGTCAACCAATGACAAGTCGTACTTCTCACGAAACGCGGGAAGAAGTTGGGATGCAACGTATCCGGTTGCGCCGGTCAGCAGCACCTTGCGCTCAGGCATTGGGAGGCCTCCTTACCTGCCTGGTTATTTGAAGGCAGAGATCGATCACGTGACGGCGCCGGTGTGAAGGCGGCCGTTGCCAGTACGCTACAAACCGGAGTTTGCTACAACCGGCGCAATCGTCAATTCCCGCTTGCAGTTAATTTTCTTGATTGATGAATATGCCACGGGGCGCTCGGAAAGAGACACCCTGCCGCTGGCACCGCGTAAGAAAAGGGGCCGCTGCATCTGCCGGGGCCTACGAATCCGGCGATTCGAAGCAGCTTTCGCCCCCGGCTGGTCGCGGGCGAATCGGGCCCGCAGGCTACGCTGATGCGGCTCGGGGCCGGCGAATCATCACCGCCACCGCGATCACCGATCCCTGGATTCGTCTGTCTCGGTAGCAACTCGGCGTTCCGATAGGGCCAACCCAAAGCAGAATGGCTGGGTCATTGACTGCCAAACTGTCCTGGCACCACACCGTCTCGCTGTTGGGACTTGCCGTGGCGATTACGCATGTAGCTTTCGGTGGCGTTGTCTGGGTGACAGGGTCGGGCGATGCATGCCCTGAATGGCCTCGTTGCCATGCCCAAACCATTCCTCCACTTGATCTGAATATCTGACTTGAATTCAGCTAACGATTTTCAATGTCAGCCTTGGGCGTCCTGGTATTGGTGACATGGGTCCTGGCCTGGAAAGGAATGCGATCCATGCCCGCTGGACCGAAGAGGGATACGGCCTCGCCTGGTGAGTGCTGTTGACCGAAAAATCCGGGCTCTTCAGATTGCGGGCCAGCAAATCTGGATCCGGCACGGCATGGGCAGCAGACGCAGGATTGGCCTTGACCGATTGGCGGTTGGAACGGGCCGAAACCGGGCCGAATCTGACCCAGCGGACGGCGCAGTTCATCGCTGAACACTAGTGCGATCCAACCGGCGCGGGCGCGAAGGTGCGTGCCGATGCCTGAGTTACCCCATGAACGGGTCCAATGCCCGGCGTATCATCGATCTCGAAGTGGAATTGTTCGGAAGGCCGCGTTCGCTGTTGCCCGCCGACTGGGCATTTTGCCAATCGGGAATTGTTTCCTAATTGACGCCACGGATCGCGGCGGGTCTGCAATGGACTGTTGGCGTGTTCGCCCTCGATCCGCTGCCGTTTCGAATTGGAAATGAATTAACCTCGTCCCGGAATTGCGGCAATAAGGACAAGGCATGAATCCAACCGGGGCGAATCTAAAGTCGGCATTGGCCGCAATTCTGTCCGTGCTCGTGCTGATTGCCTTGGTCGCCTGCGATCCGGAACCGGATTCGACACCCTCGCCCACGCCGACTGCAAGTCCGGCGCCCACCGCAACCGCCGCACCGGCAACTCCTGCGCCGACGGCGAGTCCGACTCCAGCTCCGGTCCAGCCCGAACCCGCACCGAGCCCGACACCCGCCTCCGTAATCGTCCCGGAGCTCGAGGTGGGCCCACCCCTCCCATTTGACCCCACCGTCGTCCGTGGCACCCTTTCCAATGGCGTTTCCTACTACATCAAAAAAAACGTGGAACCACGTGAAAGGGCCGAGTTTCTCCTTGTCGTCAAAGGCGGTTCGGTTCACGAAGACGAGGACCAGCGCGGACTGGCTCACTTCGTCGAGCACATGGCGTTCAACGGGACGGAGCGCTTCGCCAAGCAGGAAATCGTCGAGTACCTTGAATCCGTCGGCGGCACCTTCGGCCCCGACATCAACGCCCGCACCGGCTTTGACGACACCCTTTTCTGGATTGAGATTCCGACCTATGACCCCGAGATCACCGAGACCGCGTTTCAGATCCTGAGCGATTGGGCCTTCGCAATTGCCTTTGAACCGGAGGAGGTCGAATTGGAGCGGGGCGTGGTCCTGGAAGAGTGGCGACTGAGCCAGGGCTTTTCTTCACGCATCCAAGACAACTTTTTAATGCTGCTATTTGGTTCCTCGCGCTATGCTCAGCGCGCCCCGATTGGTTTGACATCGGTCATTGAAACTGCGCCCGTCCAAAGGTTGCGCGATTACTACGAACGCTGGTACAGGCCTGATCAGATGGCGCTCATCGCAGTTGGAGACTTTGACCCTGCTGTAATCAAAAGCAAGATTGAGCAGCACTTTGCGCCGCCGCCGGAGGGGCAGGCCAGCCAGGATCGCGCCGCGGTCGGGGGCCCTACCGACCGGCCTCGAATTGATGTTCCCAGCCACGATATTCCGCAGATCGAAGTTTTCACCGATCCCGAATCGCCCGGCACCCAGTTCATCTTGATCCGAAAGCTGCGCCCCGACAGCGGTCAGGGCCTAGTGTCCTTTAAACGTTACGTGGTGGAACAACTGGCCTTCATGATGCTCAATGCACGCCTGTTCGAGCGGGCCCAGGTGGTGGATCCGCCTTACCTGCAGGCGGGGGCGGGACGATTACCGTTCGTGGAATCCCTGGACATCCTGACGTTTTCGGGGTGGGTCGAGCAGGATGGGGTTGAGCGGGGTCTGGAGGCGGTGCTCGAAGAGATGCACCGAGTTCGCTTGCACGGTTTTACCGACACCGAATTGGCGCGCGAGAAGATCACGCTTCTGCGGGCGGTTGAAAGTGCGTACAAGCAACGCGACCAGATTCCGTCGGCAAGCCTGGCCGATGAATACACGGTCCATTTCCTCAGCGGCATACCGGCGCCGGGAATCGCGGCCGAGTGGGAGTTGTACCAGGAACTGCTGCCCCAGATCGACCTTGCGGACTTCGACGCGCTCAAAGAATCCTGGACCCAACTTGAAGATACGGCACTCCTGGTTGTTCGCCCCGTGACTGAAGGCTCCATCACCGATGGCGAATTGGCCACGACTTTACTAACGCAGATCCAAGCCGGCAGCACGCTTGACCTTGACCCCTTTGAGGACTCCCTCGACGACATTCCGTTGCTGGCGAACCCGCCAGTCCCAGGAAGCATAACCAAGGAAGAGCAACTCGAATCTATCGATGCGGTGCGGTGGACGTTATCCAACGGCATCACGGTTATCGCCAAGCAAACCGACTTCCGTAACGATGAAGTGGCGTTTAGCTCCTATAGCCCCGGCGGACACTCGCTGGTGGACGATGATGACCATGTGTCGGCGCAATACGCGGACGCGATAGTTTCCGGCAGCGGAGTTGGCCTGCACGACAGTGTCGCGCTCGACAAGCTGCTGGCCGGCAAAAGAGTTTCGGTGTCCCCCTACATCGGGGAGCTGTTCGAGGGATTCAGTGGCGGCGCCTCGCCGCAGGATCTTGAAACCCTTTTCCAATTGATAACTCTCTACGCGACTCAGCCGCGACTGGATCCAGCCTACTTTTCCAGATACGAAGCGAGCCTGCAAAGCGTTGCCGAAGCCCGCGCCGCCGACCCCGACTCGGTTCTATTTGACAGAGTTGGCACCGTGCTCAGCCAAAGCCACTTTCGGGAGCGTCCACTGACGGTGGAAACGCTTGCCGAGCTGGATGCCGGCCGGGTGGAATCGGTGTATTCTGACCGATTCCAAAATCTGGGTGATTCGACGTTTGTATTCGTGGGCGCCTTCGATTGGGATAACTTGCGTTCGCTTACGGAAACGTACCTGGCAAGCCTTCCTTCCATAGGCGATGTCGAGCAGTGGCGCGATGTCGGGATCGACCCGCCGACCGGACTGGAGGACCATGTCGTCCGCAGCGGTATTGAACCGCGCGCCGCAACGGTGCTGGTGTTCGCTGGCAAGGCCGAATTTAGCCGACAGGAAGCGCTGGCGCTCTCTGTTGCGGGCGAGATGCTGGGGATTCGACTGCGCGAGAGAGTTCGTGAAGACCTCGGCGGAACTTACAGCGTTCAGGTAAACGCGAGCCGCAGCCGCTTGCCCGATCCCGAATACCAGGTATCAATCGTTTTTGGAAGTGATCCCACGCGCACCGATGAATTGCTTGCGGTTGTGCTGGAGGAGATCGCGTGGCTGCGCGCCGGCGGTGAAATGGAGTACCTGGATACGGTCAAGGAGCAATTCCTCTCCTCGCGCGAGGAACAGTTGCGCGAAAACGGCTATTGGCTGAGACAGATCCTGAATGCGTCGCAACGAGAAGAGCCAGTCTCGCAATTTGGCGAATTCGAGGAGCGTTTGGAAGCGGTGACGATTTCTGAGATTGAGGCCGTTGCTCTACGCGTGCTGCCCGTCGACATTTATGTGCGTGTAGTGCTGTTGCCGGTAGAGGAATAGCATCCAGATTGCGTTTAGAGGCCCGCTGCTGCGATTGACTGGCGATTCCAAGACGTCGAGATCGTGCATTCTGAGGTAGACATTCAGTCCCGGAACCAACGTTGACCGCTCTATTTGCGGGAATCGGGCGTCCGGTCGAGGGCGCACGCCGTTTGGAGGGTTGGGTGACGGCGCACCGCTGCCGGAATGTATACGATTTCGCGGGTCTCTGAATCGACTCCGCTGGCATTGATCAACGGCGCCCCGATCACTCAGAGCGTCGGCATGATGGCGGCGATGGGGTTTGCTCCCGACCTCAGCCACGGTCGATTCCAGTGCTGACAGCGGGGCTGGGTCGGCGTTCCTGGCGGGCATGAACCTGCTCTACACCGGCACCGGGTTCCTGCTGTTGGCCGGCGCGGTGGTCTCATTCTTTAAGGGCTCGATAGCCCAGGCGTGCCCGTTCCAGGCCCAGGGACTGGCAAGGGCCGCGCGCCTAGGATGTCCCGTTTCGGAGATCTAGCGACACATCCCGCTGTTTCTCAAGCATAGATTCTGCCCTTGCCGATGACCGCTTCGGGGGTCCTGCCCAGGTTCCACCTGCCGGTGTGAGCGCGATCGCGGTTGTAGTAGCGCAGATAACGGTTCAACTCGCGTCTTAATCCAGTTTGCTTGGGGACCAGGTAACGGGCAAAGGCCGGCTTCCAGCACTCCTGAAGGATGGTCCCTTGGACCCGTTCGACGCAACCGTTGGTCTGGGGCCTTCCGGCATGAATGAACTTCTGGCGGGCGCTAAGGGCGGCAACCATCTCCCTGAACTGGTGTGATCGGAACTCGGAGCCGTTGTCGGTCATGACAGCTTTCAGCTTCCAGCCCCTGGCGGCCAGGTCCTTAGCCACCCTTCGGGCCAGCCGCGATGTCCATCGGGCCGAGGGATTGCGCGGACTGGTGTGCAGTTCGGCCCAGACGAAGGATGAGGCCACGTCAATGGCGGTGTACTGCCACAGGGTCCCTCTGGTGCCGGAGAGTCTTCCGATATGGAAGCAGTCCAGCTGCACCAGCTGCCCGGGGTAATCAACATCCAGGTGGCGCTCGGGTTCAGGTTCGAGTGGCTGCGGCCCGGGCGGGGCGGCATAGCCGGCCACCAATGCCAGACGCTTGGACCTGGTGTTTAGCCCATGGCGCTTTAGCACCCTCCAGATGCCGGAGGGTGAGACCCTTAGCCCGCCCCATTTCTGCCGGGCCAGTTCGGCCGCTATCCGTGCAGGACCAAGACCGGGATTGCCGATTGAGAACGCCAGGATGCGCTGCTCGATCAACAGCGAGATTGAATTCGGCATCTGCGGACGGCGGCGCTCCCGCGGTCGCAGGATGTCAACCCCGAAGCGGTCGGCCTGCGACTTCCAGCGGTAATAGGTCGAGTGATGGATGCCCATCACCCGGCAGGCGGCCCTTACACTGCCGATTTCCCTGGCCAATGCCAGAGTGCGCAGGCGGTAGCGGTATATCGTGTCCTCGGGGGTCACAGCGGGAATCCTTAGCTGCGTGTGGTAACACAGCAGGATGCCTTAAGTGACCCCTACGAAATTAGGCGCTCACCTGTCGCAGGTACTCGGAAATAGGACAGCCTAGGAGCTGGCCTGGGCCTTGAATTCGGGCATTACCTCGTTGCCGAACCAGCGCAGCTGCTCGAGGATCACGTCCTTGGGCGTACCAACTACTGAGCCGATATTTATCTGCGTGAGGCCGGGATAGAGATCCTGGGCGGCCATGAGTTTTTCGGCGACCATTTCTGGAGGTCCGCACAGCCAAGAACCGCGTTCGATGCCGTCGCGAATCGTCGGCAGCGGAGTTTTAGCGATCAGCGCCGGGTCTTCCAGCGCCGCCAACTGCTCCGGGGTAGCCCGGGCGAACCCCAGCGGGGCAAACATCTTCATGTCCTCCTCGAAGAACTTGGTCGCCTCGGCAATCGCCTTTTCCTCGGTATCGGCCAGATGCAAGGAGAACCCGATGATCAGGTCGGCGCCCAGCTCGGTCTCGCGACCGGCCCGGGCCAACGTTTCGCGCCACGCCCGTACGACTTTGTCGGACGCCCCACCGGACGCGGCCCCGCCGCCGACCATGCCCTTGATCCCGTGCTTGACCATAAAGTCCATCCCGCGCTGGCTGGCGCTCACCAGCGGCTGGTAGCACTCAACCGGCAGCGTGCGCGGTCGCGGCACCAGCGTGATCTCCTCTAACTCGTAGCCACGATAGGGGACCCGCGGCGGAATCGTGTAGGCCTTGCCGTGGTGGGAAAAGGCGCGATTGTTGAATGCCTTAAAGACTATGTCGACCTGTTCCTCGAACAAGTCGCGATTGACATCCTGGTCCAGCATCGGGGCGCCGAAGGATTCGACCTCGCGGGTGTGATAGCCGCGCCCCACTCCAAAGATGACCCGCCCGCCGGTGAGGATGTCGGCGGTGGCGTAGTCTTCGGCCAAACGCAGCGGATTCCACATCGGGGCGACGTTGAAGCCGCAGCCGATCTTGATCTTTTTGGTCAGGTGCGCCAGATGCACGCCGAGCAGCAGCAGATTGGGGATGCACTCGTAGCCTTCGCGCTGGAAATGGTGCTCGGCCAGCCAAAGAGTGTCGTAGCCGACCTCGTCCATTACCGTGGCGATCGCCTCGGTCTTGCCAAAAACGCCGGCCAGGCGTTCATCGGACAGCCAGCGTTCATTGACCGGAACGCCGGCCAATCCGATATCGTCCAAATCGACGTGCCCGGCGTAGAGGGTACCAAACCTTGTAATCATCGGCGTTCACACTCTCCGCGGCACACAGCCGCCGCCCGGGTGCGATCGCAATCTGCAGGGTCGGCGCTGCCCTAGTCCAATTGCCAAATCCTAAGGTCGGCCCGGTCAAGTTAGCAGCGACCGACCGGTGCTCAGTTCAGGATCCGGTTGTCGATCAGGCGCACACTGCCGATTCGAACCGCCACCGCCAGCATGCAGGGCCCGCTTTCCCACGGATCCATCGTGTCGGGATCAACGGTGGCCACGTAATCGATGGCAGCGATCGCCGGTTGGGCCTCAAGCAGTCCGCGGCAGAAGCCCGCCAGTCCGGCGGCCGACAAAAGTTGGTTCCCGAACCGGTTCCGGGTTGCCAACAGCGCGGTAGGCGTCAGGCGCCGCCGCCCGCTGGGCGAGGGAAAGGTGGGTGTTGCGGGCGTCCAGCGCCAGCCCCGTCCTTGGCGCACGGTGGGAACGGCCACGATCCGGATCGGAATGTCCAGATCGGCCACCAATCGGCGCACGACCGCAACCTGCTGCCCGTAGACATTTGGGTGCGCGTCGTGCTGTTGCCGGTAGAGGAATACATCCCGCATCGGCCCAGAACCCCTGGGGCGTGGGCAGTTGAAATTCCCAAATATCGGATCGTGTTGCTTGAAGCGGACATGCGGTCTCGGCGCAATCGTTGCTCTGCCAATTGACGGCAATTTGGTGCCCGTTCCAACGCGCGCGCAGCGTGCCCAGGAGATTAATCGCAGGCCGCCGTTCGATTTGGGCGCGTTCCCTAAGGCGCGTTCGAAGTCACCGGGCAGGATCTAATGTGAACAAATCTTCAGATTCGGACTGCCGGAGATGAGTGCGGAGCAAGAATTGCGGACAGTAGATTCGCCGCATGACGCCAGCGGCCATCCCGCGCCGACGCACATCAATGTCGCGTATTCGGACATCGCGCTCCGGAATGTGTGCGATATCTATTTGCCGGATGGCGAAGGTGGTGGGTACCCGGTCGTCGTTTGGATTCACGGCGGTGCATTTCGGTTGGGGGACAAGCGGGAACCCAAGCTGGCAAGGCGCCTGCTGGATGCAGGAATGGCGATCGTTAGCATCAACTACCGACTCAGTCAGCAAGCAGTCTGGCCGGCCCAACTTGAAGACCTGACCAATGTGAGCAGGTTCATACGCGAAAACGCTGACCGCTACGGATTTGATAGCGATCGGATAGCCGCGTTCGGTTCATCAGCCGGCGGTCACCTGTCGGCAATGATGGGGATCGCCTTATCCGATAACCCGACCCTGCGAATTCATGCGGTGGTGGACTGGTTCGGTCCGATCCACTTTGAACACATGGACCATGACATCGGCCTAACCGGTGTTGAGCGGGGATCACCGCCGAACGGCGAGGCCGGGTCTCCTGAATCTGACCTGATCGGTGCAGTGGTCGACGAAAACCCCACATTGGCCTATCAGGCAAGCCCCCTCTCATTCCTTGAACAAGCCAATTCGGCACCGCCGTTCCTGATCATGCACGGCGACAGCGATCGGCTGATCGGGGCGCCGCAATCAGTGCGGTTACATGAAGCATTAAAGGGCAAATTCGGCCCAGACACCGCTGAATTTCACCTGCTCAAAGGCTCAGGGCACGGCGGCGGCGAATTCGAGTCCGAGTGGGTTGCCGACCGTGTGATCGGGTTTCTCAAAAGCAAATTGGGATAGCGCCCGGGCAGACTGGATCGGCCGGTAGCGGCTCGATTGAGCCCGAAAAGCTGCCGCGGCCGCTGGAAATTGAATTTTGCTTTCCATTACCGCTCACCAATGGATGAGACCATCATCGGCGGGAAACCGAGCGGAAAATATACGACCCGGACGGGTCAATTGCAATCCGGCGATCACAGCTGGGCCATCCGAAGATTTGCGGATGCTCGGTGGATGCCTCAACGATGGGAATCTCCGTTAGTGACCAGAAGCCAAATATCAGTTGGAAGGCTCCTGATCCATGTCCTCGTCGCATCCTTCGTCCTGCTCTTGATGACTGGATGTGGTGATGGGAGCACCTCCGGGTACGATATTGCCGATTCGAACGGGCCTGAACAGGCTTTGAGGGAAGGGTATGTCTTGTCCGACACGGCTCGGGCAGGCGAAGAAGTGTTCAATGTCAACTGCTCGGTCTGCCACGGAGTGGGCGCTGCCGGGACCAATCTGGGCCCGACTCTAATCGACAGCGTTTATCATCCCGGCCATCACTCGGACTTCAGCATTCGCAACGCGGTCAGCCAGGGAACGAAGCAACACCACTGGTCCTTCGGCGACATGCCTCCCGTCGCTGGCGTCTCTCCGGATGACGTGGAGGATATCATCTGCTACGTCCGCGAAATTCAGCTTGCCAACGGCATATTTGAACCGGACGCCTACTCAACTATTTG
Organism: Chloroflexota bacterium; assembly: GCA_965261345.1. GTDB lineage: Bacteria > Chloroflexota > UBA11872 > UBA11872 > VXNJ01 > VXNJ01. The sequence goes on along the minus strand of OZ253449.1, from coordinate 2,342,133 downwards.
CTGAGTCGGTTCCAGCCTGATCTTTGAAGAGTTCGAGCGACTGCAGCGAACTGTGGGCTCGAACCACGGGGAGCAAATTTTGCAAAATGCTCGCTATTTCGGTTCCACCGGTGTGAAGGCTCTCGGATGCCTTGGCGCCACCACAATACCGAAATCCGCCTCGGCTCTGTTGACTGCGTTCCCCTCTTCGCCATAAGCGACGATACCGCAATTCCGGCAGCTTCTCCTCGAAGACCAGCGTTGCGAAGTCGTCGCGGTCGGCAGTTGTCGCCACAACGAGCCCAGCCGGCCCGCCGTCGATGAATATGAGCGGCCGGTAGAGCCGCTAACAGTCGGAGTCGAACCTGAGCGCATCGGTCAGATCGGCACTGCTGGGCCGCGGCGGCAACCGTCCCTTTCCCGTTTGGATCGAGTGCGGGCGAGGCGTGTCGGACTCAAATTGAACTCCTATCTCCCAATCCAGAGCGATCGCTGATGGCCGGCAGGTCGATGGGAATGTCAGTCGGACTTAAGTACCCGGGTGCGCAGAAACTGGCCCGCCAACATCGCCGCTGCGGCCCCCTCGCCAGCGGCGGAGGTGGGTCAGAAGTACCCGGGCGATCACAGCCACCCGCGGGAATGCCTGCAAGAATGCCGGCATGAAAGCTTCGGCCTGCGACCGGAAGTAGCTCAAATCGCATTCCTTAAATCAACGCGCCAAGCGACTGCTTTGGTGAGCTATGCGAATTCGGTTGCGGGCAGTAACGGGTAACCGAATGCGGCTGAAGATACGGTTTTTGCAGAATGGGCTGCAAAACCATCTATGACCATATTGAATCGAAAAAGATGACTCCTTTACGGGCACTATGTCTTGGAGCGGCGTTGCTTTTGGTCTCCGCGTTCTTAACCCTCGCGTGCAACCAGTTGGGAGACGGATCGGTGGCAGGCCATGTTCGGTTTTATAGAGATATCGAACTGCCACGCGGTGCAACTGTGGTCGTATCGCTCCGCGATACGTCGCTCGCCGACGCGTCGTCGGTGGAGCTTGGGCGTGACGTCATCCGCGGCGCAAGCCAATTGCCAACCTGGTTCCAGATTGCGTATGACCCTCGTGAGGTTCGCCCTGGTGCCCAGTATTCGCTGCAGGCCGAGGTGAGGCTCGGAGAGGAGCTACTGTATGTGAATGACACCGTCCACCCGGTAATAACGCGCGGTGCACCGACCAACACCGATGTGCTCGTGGTCTCAATCGACCCAAACGACCGGTGTATCGAGTCCTTACCCGGGATGATCCATTTGGGAATGGCGGGTCAATCTCTACCTAGCGATGCTCAGTTACGCATTCGGCTGGTGGACGTTTCAGACCCGGATGCCCGCACGGTCGTGACTGAAACGACTCTGCTGGGTGTTGGGACGTTTCCAATCAGTTTTGAGTTGCCCGGCGACGGCGTTTCGATCAGCCGTCACCGTCGATACGAGCTGGAGGCGGAGGTCTGGTCCGCCGATGAACTATTGATGCATATTCCAAAGGCCGAATGGCGGCGAACCTGGCTTCCGAACTGCCCGAATCAAAACTCCTTGCTTATAAATGACGTCTTCCCGGTCGGCCAATTCCCAGCCGCATAGGTTCTTGCCCGGCCTTGCCGCTACGGCGCCAACCCGCAGTCGGCCCAGCGGACCATATGGCCGCGCAATTAAAAGTTGGCATTTCCGGCTGAATTTCGTCAAGGTGCAGGCATGCACATAGGGTGATTTGATCCGTGAGGGGTGCGGACTTTAACCCGAACAACACCGGCTATGAAACATAATGCCAATTATGTCGAGTAGCTTTGCCCGCCTGCTGAAATGTGTTCGATGGGCCGCTGAAAGGGACCCAAATGTCGCTTGGGTGACTTCGTCGCCTCCCGGGCCGACCGGAGGTGTTTAACGGCCGAGGGTCCTTAGAAGGCCGACCGACGGTATTGGCCGACCCATGTAATCGATTCCCAACGCCGCAAAACCCAATCCCGCGAGCGATATATTTAAGGAACTGAGCCGGCAGATTCCTGACTGAAAATCAGGAGTATTAACCCGGACGCGGGGTAAGCCGGACCTTAAGGGCGATGGCACCGCGATCAGATCGGAATTGAACTGGACCGAATATGAGCCAAGCAGCTGATTCGGATTACCGGCCGCTGGCCGATGTGCGCAAGAGCCTGCGGATCGAATGGTACCGATCTCCGATTGACCGTACCGTCCTTAAGGAAATCTCGCGCCGCAGCGACCTTCAGGGCTGGCTGCAGGCCGGCGGACACCTGGGTCTTTTTGCCCTCTCCGGCGCGCTGACCTATTTTTTCTGGTGGCAGCAGATCTGGATCGGGTTGGTCGTGGCGCTGTTTGCCCATGGCACGATAGGGAGCTTTTTCATTGGCGTTGCACCGCATGAGCTTGGTCACGGGTCAGTGTTTAGGACCAAATGGCTCAATGGTTTTTTCAATCACGTCTTTTGCCTATTGGGCTGGTACGACCCCTACGACTACAACACCAGCCATACCTTCCACCACCGTTACACGCTGCATCCGGCGGGCGATCGCGAGGTGCTGCTGCCACTAAAACCGACCGTCGGCAAGACGTTTCTGCTGCAGCTGTTTACGGTAAACGTGTTCTCACAACCCGGACGCACTTTCGGGAAGGGCGGACTCATTTCCACGATCGTGCAGACCGTTCGCACGGCCCGGGGTTATGACGGCCCGGCCGAAATTCCAGCCATCGAGTGGCTGCGCGCGGTTCACGCCGACCAGCCAGTCGAGCACCGCAAGTCCATTCGCTGGGCCCGGATCCAGCTGGTCTTCCACAGCCTGATCCTGGTGGCGGCCGTCCTCACCGGGCAATGGGTGCTGCCGCTGATACTTACGTTTTTTCCCTTCATCGCCAACTGGGCGCAATATGCTGTCGGCTTGCCCCAACACTGCGGCCTCATGGATAAGACGCCCGACTTTCGCAAGAGCGTCCGCTCGATGACCCTGATCCCGATCCTCGAGTTCCTCTATTGGCGAATGAATTGGCACTGCGAACATCACATGTACGCCGGGGTCCCGTGCTACAACCTGAAAAAACTGCACCGGGCGATAGCCGACGACATGCCCGCGCCACGCACATTGATCGGCACCTGGCGGGAGATGCTCTACGTCTGGGATCGCCAGCAGCAAGATCCGGATTACCAGTTCGACACACCGCTGCCGCCGACGGCACGTAAGATCGGCCAGGAATCCTCCGACGATTTGGCAAGTTCGATTGGCGACCTGGCCCCGAAGGGGTTGCGCTAGCAACAGGCGCCTATCTCCACAAATTGACCGCCGCCGCCCGAGTGGTGGGATTTGGGCCCGCGCGCTGCCATGATTCGCAGCGGCGAAGGTGCCTGCCTGCGGGAGGATGCATGAGGCTCAAGAACTAGGTCGCCGTAGTGACCCGCGCCGGATCATGAATCGGCCGCGCAACCTCGCTGCTTTTTGCCCTCGATAACGCCCGCGTCGGCGTCGCGGAACTAAGCGCGGATGAAACCCGGGAGACTGTGGCCCAGGTTTTACTCACCGGGGCGGGGCGGCAGCTGCAATCGGGGACGTATGCCGCAACAGCGACGCCAAGGCCATAATCGACGCCGTACTGGACGCCTACGGAAAATTCGAAGTTGGTCGGCAACGCCTGAGTGTCTCCCGCAACGCAGCCGGGCCCGAAGCCAATCCGGAGGAGATCTGCGACCCGGTGTTGGAAATCAATTCAAAGCGCACTTGCCTGGATAGCTGGCGCGCCGTTCCGCTTATGCAGCGCATGGGCTGCGACTCGATCATCAACCTGGCCTCGATCATCGCCGCGGTGGGCGACGGGCGGATATTCCGAGCCTGTTGGGCGGATTCGATCCCTATCTATCGTCCAAGGGCGCGGCCCTGTGGTTCACCAGCAATCTGGCCTTTGCCTATGCCAGCAAAACATTCGGGTTTCTTGCATCTGCCTAGGTTATGTCGAATCGAACCGAACGGTCGAAGTCACCAGCGACTTGGAAGGGTACGCGACCCTTACAAAATGTGCCCGATCGGCAGGCTTGGAAAACGCGAGGAAATCGCCTGCGCGGTTCCATTTCTGGCTTCGAATGTATCTTTCCTCGCCACCGGCGCACCGCTGATGATGGACAGCGGCTACACGGCGCAATAATTCGGGCCCAGATCGGCGTCGGTTCATCGATCGGGGCTTGGATCGACCGCTGTAAAGGGGGTAGTGCGGGCGGGCGGGCGGCTAAGGTTGCCCGGTCGACTTGGCGCGTTCGAACGACACCTTTGCCAATTGCCGCAGCACATCGGTGTCAACATCTGCCAATTTATTTATGTAAAGACAAGCTACGCTCGTGCGGTGCTTTCCAAGCCGGCCCAGGAGGGTTTCCTGGCCTTCGAGTCCGTCCATGATGTAAAGGGTCATGTTTTGCTTGCGCGGCGAAAAACCAGTCAGGAATATATCGCCCTCGCGACCCGATTCGTACCGGTAGTGGCGATCGCCGAATCCGATGATGCTCGGTCCCCACATTTCCGGTTCCAACCCGGTTATGTCCCGCATCATCGCCAAGAGAGCGAATGCGTCCTCGCGCCGCCGCCGGTTCTCGACCGCGGCCAGAAACTCTTCAACATTGGCTCCGGTCTTGTGGGTTTTGTTTTCAGCCATGGGATTGCGGTTTCAAGTAATCAATCGGCCCTGGGATTGGCGCCGTCGCACGCTGTCGGAGGCCGGAACCGCCAAGTATGTCCCGGTGCGGATTGTGGCGATCTTGCCGCACCTGATTGCGTTGATGACGCACCTGTAAGGGCGATTCTTTCCTGGCCCAATCCGGCGTTAATTACTGGAGCGCACCGGCAGGTATGCGATCGGCCATTCTTCGACCACCTGGCCGTCGCGGCAGGCGTAGATAGTCCGATTCAAAGGGACGGTGCTGCCGGGGTGGTGCGGAATCAGTTCAATCCGATCGCCAATCTGCAACGGTTCACCGCCATCCCTGGCCGGATACGGGTGCTCGGCGCTAAGGCCAGTGCGCTGCCAGCTGGCAGCGCGGACCACCACCGGCAATCGGGTGCGTCGACCGGAGGCCTTCCAGCCCGCGTCACCGGCCGTCATTCTTGATGGCGGATGAGGCCTTCGATCTGCAATCGCGCGTGGTCGGAATCGACGCCAAGGGCGGCGTGGACGGGGCCGTGTCCATAAGAAGGCGTGGTCTTTCCTCGGGTGGTGCCGTGCCGAGTATCCACAGCGACTGTGCTCGGCCGATAAGCGAGCAAAGTCGGGTCAATTGCCGCGGCGACAGTTAACGGGTCGTGCAGGCTGTACTGGTCGGCGCCGGAGTGACTCTCAAACCACGATTGAAGGATTCGCCTGGCCAGCACCGCCGTCTTTGATCCATCTTGTATCCACAGGTCTTCAGATCGGGGAATGGCCACTTTGGAGGTCACGTCGAGGCCCAACAGTTTGACCGGCGCCCCACTGCCGAATACGACGGCTGCAGCCGTCGGATCGTTGTAGATGTTGAATTCAGCATGCTCGGTGATGTTTCCCGACACTTGCAGCGCCCCGCCCATCACGATGATTTCTGCGACCTCGGACGCTAGTGCGGGCCGGCGGCGGAGGGCCAACGCGATGTTGGTCAGAGGGCCCAGGGCGATCAGTGTCAGCTTGCCTGGACGCGCCCTTACCGCGGCGATGATCGCGTCGACGGCAGGTTCAGTACGCACGCGGGTTGCGGGCGGCTCCAGTTGGATACCCATACCCCCTTTGCCGTGGAACTCGTAGGCGAAAGTGAACTCCCCAACCAGCGGTCGGTCGGCGCCTCTCCATACCGGCAATTCGGCCCGGCCCAGGGTCTCGAGCAATGACAGCGCGTTGCTAGTTGTATCGTCGATTGCGGCATTTCCGCCCACGGTCGTAAATCCAACTACATCGAGGGCGCGAGAGTTTAGGGCCATACAGATCGCAAGCGCGTCGTCGGTGCCGGGGTCGCAGTCAATCAGCACGGGCCTCATTTCTTCCCTCCGTCGCTCCTTCTTCCTTCAAGCCGTTCGCGGGCACATCCCGCAATCTTGATTGCAGTCCGCGCTCGCAATTCTCCAGTGAGCGATGTCGATGGCCGTAGACAAGGCCATGGCCGAATTCCGGGCTTTTTGGCACCAAGGCAATCGACCTTTCCGCCCGATCTCAGATTGCAATTGAGGCCGAACGGCAATCTACCGTGCTACCGGCCGTGAGCGCGGTCCGATCGCTCGTCTTGCTGCTGAGCCACCGTCATCAATCTCAACCGGGACCCTTAAGTTAGCGACCATGGTCAGTCGAGCCTTACGAGAACATGGACTCGCGGCCTCCGAACGCAAACGGACCACGACATTCCCGGCGAGGGGTGTACCCGGCCCTGGGATGGCAGTAGTTCCGTGCCGCAATCTTGTCCGCGCGCGCTGAATTGGTGAGAAATCGATGCCGGAAAGCAAGTTCCCGAAACTGGAAGTATTAAGGAAGACTGGTTCCGAAGAATTTCATGCCGGCAGCTCCGCCTCGAGGTTCGACCTCCTGGACTTCTGGCGGTGGTCGGCGTCCGACCTTGTAAACAACACTATTAGGGGTGTCCTAGCCGAGTACATCGTGGACCGAGCCGTGGGTGGATCGGGCGCTGGAATCCGCGATCCATGGGCGACGTTCGACATCACAACGCCGGCCGGGATCAGGCTCGAGGTCAAGTCCGCTAGTTATGTCCAAAGCTGGGCTCAAGATCGGCTCTCATCAATTTCATTTCGGATTCCCGAAACCTTGGCTTGGGATCCGGAGAGCGGCGACTTTGAAACCGAGTCCCGGCGGCAAGCGGACGTCTACGTATTTGCGATCATGGCGCACAAGGACAAAGCTACCGTCGATCCAATGGACTTGGCGCAATGGGAGTTCTACGTGCTGTCGACCAGGGAGTTATACAAACACTTCGGGTTCCAGAAGACGGTCGCATTGTCCCGGTTGAAGTTGCTCGCCTCGCCCGCTGCGTATTGCGAAGTAGATTCGGTGGTCAGATCGAAGACAAACAATGGAAGCCGTTCCAGCAAATAGGGTTCGGATCGTCTCGCCCCAATGCGGCGCAGGCCAGATCCAGGTCGACAGAACGGGCCGCGGCCAGAGCGGTCGCTTCGGATTGCGGCGCAGTATCAATACCGGCATATCCGTAATAGCGCTGCTGGCAGCGCCCACGTATGGGGACGGCCAAACCTTGTGCCCCGCGGCGAAGCGCTCACATGGAGCAATGAGATCGACCAGATCTACCGGGACGTCAACGTCCTTAAATCTCGGTTAGAGGGCGGTAGCGAGGGTGGTTTTGCCGGTGCCGCATTTCTGGGCCAGAAAGCGATCGTGCAATTGGCATTAGTTCAACTTCCGAGGGCATCCCGGGTTCCGCCTGGCATGATACACGGGCTCGGGTCGTCCTACGACGCCGCGCCACCAGGATCCGTTGATCGTTGCGGGAACGCCGACCAAATGCTTCGGAACGCTCGCCGGCGGCACCCTCCTCGCCTTGCGGCAAAGTCTTTGTGGCCGACCGCCCGGATTCCAATCATGAGCTCAAGTGGTGCCGGCTGCCACGGTCTGGGCGAGCCGGTGCTGCGGCGCGCAGTGCTCGATTTCCGAGACGCACGCGCCGTTCATCGCGGGCCGCTGGCCGGCCCTTTGTCCAATGGTCTGACGGCACCCTTTCGAGCAAGGTTTGAGAATGGCGCGACCAACGCGGCGCCTTCAGTGAATGTCAGTCGCAACACTTGAGTCGCAACAATGCGCTCGTAATCCCGGCAGAATCGGGATTCGCTGTTCACATTGGCTCATTCGACTACGTGCCGTTGACAATGCTTTCCCCAATAGAACTCAGCCGCCAGCTTTGCGTCGGGCGATTGCCCGTTCTCCCCTTGGACTGGACACGCGTTGGGTTAGCACGTTGACGAGGGCCGGTTTTCGCGCGGCGAAAGAACGCTCCAGGGCAGGGCGAAGCTCTTCGGGACGCTGTACGAATTCGCCGTGACCGCCTAGCCCCTGCACCACCTGGTCGTAGCGCGATGGGAGCAGGTCGGTGGCCACAGCCCTCCCGTATGCGGCAAGCTGGATCTGCCGGTCTATTCCCCATGCTGAATCGTTTCCTAAGACAGCCACGATATCTAGGCCGTGGCGAACGGCCGTATCGAACTCCATGCCGTTGAATCCAAAGCTGCCGTCGCCGGACACCAAGGCAACTCGGGCGTTGGGTCGCGCCAGCTTGGCGGTGATGGCCGTGGGCACGGCCGATCCAAGCATCCCCAGGTCAGGCAGCGACCACCAGCTTCTGGGACGGGCCGGAAAATAGAGCTTCCCAAAGTGGCAGTAGTCGCCACCATCGAAGACCACCACATCGTCAGGCCCCAGGAGTTCGCCCAGAGTCTGATGCACGAAAAGCGGATGCAGCGGTGATTCCGGTACCGCCTTGGAGGCCACCCAATCGGCCTGCTTCTCACGTTTTGCCCGCAGGCGCTGGATCCATGGCCCGTCGCTCCAGGGGAATGAGGACGCTTCCTGGGAAAACTGTTCCACGACTCCGGCAATGTCGCCGGCGATACCGATGGTCACTCCGCGGTTGCGTCCGATTTCGGCGGGCGAAGGATCCACCTGGATGGTGCTCGCGTCGGCTGCCACCACCGGAGGTTGGGCATAGCCAATCGAATAGTCCAGCTTCTTCCCTAGAAATAGCACCACATCCGCTTCCCGCAGCAGGGGCGCAGCCTGATTTAGGCCCAGGTCGAAGATCCCAAAGCAATATGGGTGATTGTCAGGAACGATCCCCCGGGCTGTACCTTCCGTCATTAGCGGAAGGCGAGTCACCTCCAGGAACCGTTGCAACACCTCGCTGTTGGAATCCTCATAGCCGGCGGGGTTGGCGGCCACCACCAGCGGTCGCTCCGCTTGGTGTAGCAAGCGCACCGCCGCTTCTACCTGTTTTGCGCTGGCCACTGACGGGCCGGTGGGACGCGACTCGTTTGAGCCGGGATAGCGAACCGCTTGGTCGTCAACCACAGTCTCCTGCACGTCAATTGGGATGGTGAGGTGCACTGGCCCCCGTCGCCCGGAGAAGGCCGTTCTGATGGCCATGGAGATGTATTCGGGTAGACGGTGAGCGTCACGTACCAACCATGCCGCCTTGGTTGTTGCCTTGGCCATGCCTACTTGGTCAATCTCCTGCATCATGCCCCGGTCGTAATCGGACAGCTTGTCCGAGCCGCTGATGTGCAGGACGGGTGCCTCTGTGGCCATTGCGTGGACCAGCCCTGGGAGCGCGTTGGCGTGACCGGGGGTAGTGACCATACTCACCCCAATCTGACCGGTCATCCGTGCCCAGGCATCCGCCATATGAACGGCGGCTTGCTCGTGGCGCGTATCGATGAAGCGGAAGTCTTCATCCTCCATGACATCTATAACGGGAAGGATGTGGTCTCCCGCCAGCGTGAAGACGTTCTTTACGCCCTCCTGCTTTAGGGCACGGGCAATGAGGTGACTGCCGGTGATGCTGTTGGGTTTGGACATAGTTAGCCGCTCCTTGGCCGATTGAACGGTTCCGTTCCGGGCCTGCCGGGGGCGTGAGGGCTCCGGGATCTGGATTGAGATGTTACCGTTGGGCTCCAAGCTAGGCGAAGCGCCTACAGGGAAATATGGCGGCCCGAGAGCCACAATAGCCCTAGTGTCGCCAGAGGTGGCGGTACTAGGAGAGTCGAAGTGACGCGCCACCAGGAAAACCACTTTTGCAAGCCGCGCAGTTTGTCTAATTCCAGTATGTTGTCAGCGAAAAAAGAGCTACTCAACTCCACCTCCCGCCGATATTCGCCAGATGCCCCAAAATCCGAAAACGATTGCGCTCGTTCCCTGATTTATTTGATTTGCGACGCCGCCCCCAAATTGCCGTCGGTCGGGCTGGTGATGCGACCTGGTGGTCGAACATCCCGATTCCCTGTTGGAGCGGCCGATGGCTGACCGCGAGATTCGCACGCAGGTAGTTGTAGTCGGTGCAGGTAATGCCGCCATGGCGGCGGCGGTAGCGGCTCGAGAGCGCGGCGCCGACGTAGTCGTACTGGAGAAGGCGCCCAGGGCCCACCGCGGCGGCAACAGTGCCCTGACGATCCAGATGCGGTTCCCTTTCGGCGGGATGGAAGACCTCGTTCCTCTACTGCCAGACGTTTCGGGAGACGAGCTCCGAAAAATGGCCAGCCGGGTTACCAGCTACAGCCGGCAAGAGTATTGGGACGACATCATGATGGTGACGGAAGGGCAAAGCGACAGGGCCTTGGCAGAGACCCTCGTAAATCGAGCCTTCCCCACCGTCCAGTGGATGCGAAGCCACGGCCATGAGTGGGAGCCCAGTTATCGCAATCCGCTCGCCGCTAACGTGGTCTCCTTTGCCGGTGGGGGTTACAACCTGCTCGAGCGGTGGTTCGCCGCGGGTGAGCGATTGGGGATCCAGATCCATTACGATTCCCAAGCCACTGAGCTCATCCAGAACGACCAGGGACACGTTACCGGAGTCCGGGTTCTGACGCCCGACGGCCTCCGTACCTACCAGGCCAAGGCGGTGGTGCTGGCCTGTGGCAGCTTCGAATCCAGTCCCGAGATGCGTTCCCGCTACCTGGGTCCTGAATGGGAAACAGTAAAACTGCGCGGCGTTCCATATAACACCGGTGATGGCCTGACCATGGCAATGGACATCGGCGCCCTGCCATACGGCTCCTGGTCCACCTGCCACGCCTCGCCGCAGGACTTGAACCGCCCGCACTGCGACCTTCCCGGCCCAGGCGTCGCCGGCGACTTCTGGAGTCGATACGCCTACCCCTACTCGGTCATGGTGAATCTGGATGGCCGCCGGTTCGTAGATGAGGGCGAGACCTGGCGGGGGCTTACCTACGCCAAGACCGGGCGCGCGATTCTGGCCCAACCGGAGGCCAAGGCCTTTCAGATATTCGACGCCAAGCACCGTAACCTTGGCCTCCTCCAGCGATACGAAATGGCCACGCGGGTTGCGTCCAACACGCTGGAAGGGCTAGGACAACAGCTCGGCATTCGGGAGGTGACCGCGTTCGTAGCAACGGTGAAGGAGTACAACGGCGCCGTACAGCGCGGAGAGTTCAATGCATTTCGTCCCGACGGCAAGGAGGCGGTAGGCATCACTCCGCCACGCCGCAACTGGGCACTCCCGCTTGACCTGGCCCCATTCGAGGGCTTTGCAGTCACTTGCGGCATGACCTTCTGCTACGGCGGCCTCCAAATCGCAGCTCAGGGCGAGGTGGTGCACAACTTGGGCCGGGCCATCCCCGGCCTCTACGCCGCTGGCGAGATGGTCGGTGGCCTCTGGGCTTGGAACTATCCATCCGGCGGAGGAATGATGGCGGGCGCGGTCTTCGGGCGTATCGCTGGCGCTGAAGCGGCCCAATTCGCACAGCCGTAGAACGATTCCGCGACAACCGATGGCCAGGTCCATTTCGGATGGCGTCAGCGCTGAGAAAAGGGCCGATTCCGGCACCGATGTAGAGAGCGCCGTTCAGAGTGTAAGGATCCGATTTAGGGAACCGTTAGCTGATGTATGCCGAAATGCGGGAAAGCGGTGTGACGTCGTATGCACGCTTGCGGCAAGCCTGACCGGCGGGCTGCTGATCGATGGTGAGCATTGAGCAAATTCGCGGTTATGTCCACTTCATTTTGCAACCCGTATCGGGTGATTCATCGGCAGGACCCTTATAAAAAACTTGCCAGCCGCTCGGACTGGAGAGAAGCTTGAGCCAATCCACCCATTGCGACCAAAATTAACCCGCTATTGGGGCCGCCCGCCCGCAAATCACTCCTAAGGCGCCACCGATCGCGTTCGATTCCAATTCACCGAAAGGCCAGGCACGACCCATTGGCCGGGAAACGCTAAATATGGCGTAACCGATGGATTAGTCGCGAACGCCAAACCGAAATGTTCGCATTTTGCTAAGGAGACGTCCCGGTTTGGCCAAGTGGAAAATATTCGGATCGACGCGCCAATTACGACCACGGCAATTGCAATGGCAACTGCGACGCCCAATCTGTCCGGATTTCCACCGGTCGCATCGCATAGCCAGAACCACCCTGCGCCAAGGGATGCAATCGATGCAATCGATGCAAACCCAATTCGGTTACTTTGGAATGCTCGCTGCGCTCGTTGGCTGCTATTACCGCGGCTGCTGCTACAACTGCAGCCAGCGGTGCGCGGACTCCATCATCGAGATCTGCATATACGGTCACGCCGTAGGAAGCGGCTAGCAAGAGCATCGCCGCGACCCTCCACCCAAGAAAAATGCTTAGTTTCTGCACCGTCACGTCCTCTGCCAACCCTGGCCCGGATGAAATCGAGCACTTTCATTTACCACCTCTTCTTGCATTACTTTCGGCGGCAATTGGCAAATTTAACCGGGAAGCGTTTGCCCGGCAGGGTCGAGCGTTCCTTTTTCCGCCTTGGACGGGACCCCGACCCTATCGACGTCGATGTTCGCATGATGGTATCCAGCCGAATTCGCGCCGAACATTGCCTTGTTTTTGCAGATATTGCGATAGCAAAGCGGTCATCCCCGACGGGGATTACACCTTTGAACAACAGGCCCGTTCCTACCGCTGGAGAACGATTTGGCCAAGCCCCGCTCCGGCAAGCCAAGAGGTAATCTGAATCAACCGCGAATACGGGCACAATCAGGTTTGAAGCTCGGATAACGCCCATCGTATACCGGCTGGATTACAACGATCACCAGTCGTACAGCGTGCCGGGTAACCGGCCGTCGGGCCGGCCGATCCTACGATTTGTTGGCGATGAACGCTTTGCCGGTTACATCGCCGGGAAAACTCGGACCACGTTGTTTGCCCTGGTAGGTCTCTACACCAACTTCTTCCAACCGTCCTTCAAACTGCTCGCCAAAGCGCTAGGGGGTCAAGACGCTTGAGCACTACGACCGCCCCCAAACTCCCTGCCAGCGGCTGCTGGATGATCCTGGCCTCCCGTTGCCAGTAAAGGAATGATTGCGCGAGGCCCGCTCCAAACTGGACCCGAGTTATGTGCCGAAAGTTCTGCAATTAGCTTTGGCGTCACCTTATCGAATTTAGCTTGATTGTTCGCTGAAATTTAGGCGGTAACGATCAACTCCAGTTCTCTGCGTTGCTCTTTCAGGAATGCCATGTTCAGGTAGCGGCTGGCCTCAATCCAGTTCTCGTGCTGTTCGACCGCAAGCGCCCTGACCAAGCGCAGGCAACTCGCACGACCCAAGAAAGATCCGCACCACGTGCGTCCGGCGCTTTATCTCCTCGTTTAACCGCTCCAGCATGTTGGTGGATTTAAGGTGCTTGTAGTGCTGCCGCGGCAGACGGTAAAAGCTGAAAGTCTCCTCAATGCCGCTCTCTACCCAGTCGCAGAGCCTGGGATAGCGGCCCTGCCATTTGCCCAGCCAGGCTAAGAGGTCCCGACGGGCCTCGGAGAGATCGCGCCGATCGTAGAGCCAGCGAAGTTCTTGGAGACAGTCGTCATCGGCCCTTCGCGGCAGGTAGTCGCGCGCATTGCGCAGGAAGTGGACATAGCAGCGTTGCCAGATGGCTTCGGGTAAGTACTCGGCGATCGCCTGCTTTAGTCCGGCGTGGTTATCGGTAACGACAAACTGCACGGCGCTGAGGCCGCGATCGCGCATCCGGGACAGAAAGTCGCGCCAGCTGCTCTTACTCTCACGGTTTACCAGCTCGACTGCCAGTACCGAGCGTCTGCCCTCCCAGTTGATGCCGATGGCGATCTGGACCGCCTGGGACCGGATGACTCCCTCCTCGCGTACCTTTTCGTAGCGGGCATCAAGGATCAGGTAGGGATAGTTGGCCTCCAGTGGGCGCTCGGGCAATTTCCAGAGCGGCATCTAGCTGCTTGTTAATCCGGGAGATGTTGGAGGCTTCAGAATGCGTGACCACACAGCTCTTCGGTAATGGCCTTTCACTTTCCTGGTCGAAACCCCCTGGACGTACATCTTTAGCCAGGGCGCTCACCAAGGCTTTTTCACTGCGCTGGTAGCGCTTTAAAGATCTCGGTGCTAAAGCGTCCCTGGCGGTCCTGTCAGCACCCTGAGTCTGATCTTGCCCACCCGGGTGATAAGTCCGCGGCCGTAGTAGCCGCTCCGGTAGCCGCGACGGCCAGCGGTACGCTCACTCTTACCGGCTCCCAACGCCTCGTCCATCTCGGCTTCCTCCGATCTCCTGGACGGTCTGGTGGATGATGCCGCGGAAGAGCTCGGGATCACTTTTGAGCTCTTGGCGCCAGTCAATAGCGTTGTGGTTATTCTTCAATCGGGTCACTGGTTGCCTCCCTTAAGGCTCCGAGTTGTGCTAACTCAAGAATTTAAGGAGACGCCGTGGCCCGCTTCTTTTTACGGGCCTGCTTTTTGCATAGCTATTGGGACACAACCTGGACCCGCTTTCCCCCTGCACCAAATCCGCCATGTCCAGTCCACCCTGGCGTCCTCCGAAAAACGCAACTAGGCCTAAAGGGACGACCTTGTGCGATTCCTTGCCAAACTCACCCATCTCTGGCGCAAAGGCGATGCCGATCCCACGCCACGGCTGAAACCAAAGCGCCGTTGGTTGTGGCGACCTGCCCCGATCCCTTAGAACACGTCTGGCCTAACGTGCTTACCTACCTGCGGGATCATCCCGACGCCAGCGGAACATTGAACCTGCAAGTGCTATTGGATGATCACCCCGGCAGCATCGGACCAAAGCAGCACCGCACGTAGCAGTGATGGCAAAAGGGCTCATTTTCGGAGCGGCAAACGGGCGTGACGGGACATCGTGCCCCAATTCGCGCGAATTGGGGCCAAAAAATGTAGTCGCAAATCTCAATTAAATTTCTCGATGAGGCAACGGGGCCGGCAAATCTAGAAGTCGTTGATCACCCAAGCGATGTTGTTGGAAGCGATGGCTACGGCCAATGTTTGTAATTGGTAACCACGCCACTCGCACCTATGCGGCGCGTTCGGAGCGCGGAGATGAATTTCCACCCAAAAAGCAATCCCTTCGAGGCTCGGCCGTAGGGTATGTGGTGCTTCTCATCGGGGCGCGAACGGCAACTGTGGCTTTGGGTTCTGGCAGTGGTGGTGGCGATCTTCGGATCGTTGCCGGTTGCGGGAGAACTGGCCGCTGCGCTACAGGCTCATGGACTGCTCGGACCGGCGTCGATCCTATTGTTCCTGGCCGGGATGGCATTGGTTGCCGCGACCGTAATCACCCAGGGGCTTGTTTCCCAACCCAATGGGCTCAAGATTGTCATCGCGATCGGCGCCATTGCAGTCTTCTTGCTGCTATTCCTCAGAACCGCGGTATTGGTGGAACGTTCACACCTGATCGAATACGGCGTGTTGGGAACTTTTGTTTACGCCGCGCTGTCCGAACGGGTGGCACAGGGTCGGCAGGTGCGCTGGCCGTGGTTACTGGCGCTATCAATTACCAGCGCGACCGGCACCTTAGACGAGGCGATCCAGTTGGTAATTCCCTACCGCGTTTTTGATCCGGTTGACATCCTGTTCAATTTCCTGGCCGCATCGATTTCCATCATCGGTTGCGCCGGGCTAGGCTGGGCGCACCGACGGCGCTGGCGCTGACCGACCAACGATGCCCTTCCTATCGGGCGCGGTTGAAAATATCGATGCTAATTTGCTGAAAATGTCGCCGGGCGTCGGATTCGCGAGCTGCCCGATCCGTTGCGAACGTGCGCGGGCTCTCGGCCGCGGTGAGGGCCACGGGCGCCCAGCCGTACTCGATCCGGCGCCAATCGACGAACTCGTACTGGGTCCCGGGCCAGCGCTCGAACCCGGCCTACAAAAGCTCGAATAGCTGCGGCAGCACAATTGCCGCCACGGCCGCATCGTCGGACTGACAATCGGGTTGCAGTCGCGACGCCTCCTGCCAGAACGCCGCCCAAGCCTGGTTTGCCAGCACCGTCGGTAGTGGCGCACCGACGCCGAAACATTCGCTCGCGCATCGGCCTGGCCGCACGCGTTGGCGCTGGATTGTCCCCGCGAAACGCAGGGCCAAACCAAAATTGCACCGGTCCGGCAAAGCTCAGCCACGCGGCGGCCCGGCAACGAAGAAGTTGGTCGCCGTTGGGGGCGATGGTACGGGCCCGCGACGCTTTCGAGCCGCACCGCCTGCTCAACCCTTTCCAATGCTTTTGCCGTTTCCGTTATCGAATTTGATGCAGGCAACGCCGATTTTTCAACATCGAATTCGGCGTGGTAGTGCGGGCCAGAGGGGTTGTAGATGTCGTCGCGACGGCCGAAGTAATCGAAGGTCGAGCCTCACCGGTTTGGGGGATCCCATCGGCCACATGGTCAGGCCCAAGATGTGCATGCCGATATCGATCAGCGCCCCGCCGCCGGCCTCCCGGTCGCGAACCACCAAATCTCGCAGGCGATATACGCCGCCGCAGCGCGCGGCGGGCAGGATGCTCTAGGCGGACGGTTTGGACGGAGTCCGCGGCGGCCAAGATACGGGGTTATATTGCCAAATGAGCCTATTGAAAGCAGAGCGATGAAACTTGAAGGGAAGGGCGTGATCGTGACCGGCGCGGGGAGCGGAATCGGCCAAGCCGTGGCTCGGCTATTTGCAAGTGAGGGTGCCGAGGTCGTCACGGTCGGGCGAACGCCCCAAAAACTGGAACGGGCGAAAGCTAGCGCCGACACGGTCGGCCGGCGGCTGCATCCCTACCCCGCCGACATAGGTGATGCAAGCGCGGTCGACGGCTTAGTCGCCTGGGCGATCGATCGATTGCCGCAAATCGACATCCTGGTCAACAATGCCGGAATCAACGTGACCGACCGCGCGCTCGCCAAAGTTAGCCGCGAGGACTTTGACGCCGTCGTGCGGGTGAATCTGAATGCGCCGTTTTACCTGATGCAGGCGGTTCTGCCTGGTATGCGCGAACGTGGGGACGGCGTGGTAATAACGGTTTCTTCGGTCGGGGGACTTCGTGCATCGGTGGTCACTGGAGCTGCTTACGGGGCCAGCAAACATGGCGTTCGCGCACTGAGTCTGACCGGTCACCTGGAGGAAGGGGCAAACGGCATTAGATGCTGCGTCATCAATCCGGGCGAAGTGGATACGCCGTTTCTGGAGAAAAGGTCGATCGTTCCCTCTTCCGAAAGCCGGGCGCTCATGCTCCAACCCGAGGATGTGGCCGACGCGGCGCTGTTTGTCGCGACGTTGCACCCGCGTGCAGCGATCCCGGAGCTGGTGATCACCCCGGCGGTGCAGGCTTACCCTTAAAAGCTGATCGTCGCTGGGTTGACCCCGCTCTCTTCCGAGCGGCGCCCGACTAGATTTGGCAGCCGGCAACGTCGCTGGCACTCTGCAGCGCCAGGTCGGCCAGGTTGGTTCGGGGCATCGCCACCAGCGCCGTCTGTTCGGCCTTTTCCATGCCGATGCAACCGTTCCCGGGCGGTTCCATGCCTAGCTAGAAGAGGATTCGATCGAGGGTTAAACCGGTGGAGGCGACCGCCAGCTGGTAGCCGCCGTTGGCGCCGCGAGCGCACGAGCCCGGACCGCACCTGCGAAGCCAAGCACCGGACTCAGAATGCTGGGCGGTACGCGCTGGCGCCCGGCAATAGCCTGGGCGCGGCGTATTTGCGGTGCCTCCTGGGCATGATCTACCAGCGCCGCCACCCCGTGGCGTGCGTGCGGGTTGATTGCAATCAGCGCTCGGCTCGATTCTTTACCGAAATTGTCAAGATAAATGGAATCGGGACCGCCGCGACCCTCGGGAGCGTTTCCTGGCCAACGCTCAGGCGCCCGGGACAACAACGCCGCAATCGCCGATGCGATCCAGCGGGAGACGATTGGTCACGATCATTTCCTTTGGAGAGACGCCGCGCGCCAGCGCAGCAGCATGTCAGCAGCCAGTTTCAGTCCACCCGGCTTGCCTTCCAGTTCGACCACGACGTCGGCGCCGCACCCGCATATTTCGATCATCTCGCTGGCCGGCCGAACCGAGTGAAATTAC
The DNA here is from genome assembly GCA_965261345.1 of Chloroflexota bacterium. Lineage (GTDB taxonomy): Bacteria > Chloroflexota > UBA11872 > UBA11872 > VXNJ01 > VXNJ01. The sequence continues at coordinate 2,324,072 of OZ253449.1, read as the reverse complement.
GGTGCACGCTATTTTGAGCGGGCGCCTTGATCTGGTCCGCCCCGGGGCGGTGCCCGACATGGTGGCCGCGCCCAATTACCTCTCGCAAAAGTAGGCGCGCGCTGTTGGGCGGATCGTCGACAGGTCGGGTGCACGCAATCCCGAGACGGCTGATCGACCCGCGCGCACCGCTGGAGGCCGAGATCGATTTGGCCGAAGACGATGTCTCGTCGCTTACGCACGAGACGATTAGGAGGGAGATGCTGGCGACGGCGCAGACTGAGGTCGCCGCCGCTTCGGCGAGGTCAGATACCGGCCAACTGCTGGGCGCAGGTCTGCGCAAAGCATTGGTGGACGCCCCCGACGCCGGCAAATATTCGACCATGAATCTGCTGTTGGGACGCAACCTTGCGATCGCTATCGTCGAGGCCGGGACACCCGCGATGCCCTGGAGGAACCACTCACGACGACGGCCTGATGGTGGTGCTATCTGATACCGCCGAGGTAAGGTCCGGGCCCGGGGCAACCGAGTCTGAGCGAATCGCGCGCACCGAGCGCGCGCTCGGCGAGGCCGGGCCGACCTGGCCCTTTTCCTGGTCGACGGCCCGCGGCAGCTTGCCGAGCCCGATCAATTGATCGCCGACCTAATCGCGCGGGTGGGAATGCCGGCCATCCTGTTGGTGAAACAACCCGGCCTGGGGTTGGCGCTCTCCGATTCCGATCTGGACCGGCTGGGGATTTCCCGGCGCGCGTCCTTCTCGGTTTTTGATGGCAGCGGCGTTGCACGGCTGCGGGCTGAGCTCTCCGGCCCGCTTGATACCGAAAACTTCGTGCCAACGACCTTCCCCGGACCACCAATCAGCGCCACGGGCGCGGGCTGCTCCTGGCCGGCGAGGAGCCCTATGGGTCGCAGCATGCCTGGCGCGAAGGGTTGTCGGTCGACTTCATCTGCATCGGCAAAGTAAGCCTCGGCACTCCGGTCGTTATTGCCGCCCACGCCTTGGGGCCGCTATTATTCGGGTTTGCCAGCGATGATGCTGGCGCTCTCCAGCGTTCCGTGCCAGCGCTCGCTGCGCCAGGGTTCAGCAGCCATTACCTCCACCGGCTCGAAACCGGCGTTACGAATCCGCCGCAGGTAGACCTCGCGCGGCTCGGTTCCGGCAAGGCAGGAGACCCAGTCGTCGAGCGATCCGGCCGCATCGGCCGGATCCTCGCTGGTCCGCACCAGGTCGGAGATCATCAGTCGACCGCCGGGCCGAAGGATGCGGAAGGCCTCGGCGAAAACCCGGTCCTTGTCAGGGGCCAGATTGATTACGCAGTTGGTGATGATCGCATCCACGGAGGCATCCGCCAGCGGCGTGGCCTCCATCTCGGCGAGGTGGAATTCGACATTTTCCAGACCGGCCTCGTTGGCGCCTTTGCGGGCCAGATCAACCATGTCGGCGGTCATGTCAATGCCGACCACGCGGCCGCGGGGACCCACCGCGCGGGCTGCAATGAAGCAGTCGATTCCGCCGCCGCTGCCGAAGTCGACCACCGTTTCCCCTTCGCGCAGGGTTCCAATCGCGTGCGGGTTCCCGCACCCGGCTGAAGCCGCAATGGTGCCATCGGGAAGTCCCTCGGTTTCGCCCCCGCAGTAGAGGCGCGACGGTGCCGGCTCACAGCATTTGTCTGGTGAGGCATCAGATTGGCGCGCCAGTTGGCCGTACGCCTGCCGAACCGCATCTTTGACCAGGGTATCGTTGATTTTTTTCATGTAACCGCTAAATTTCGACAGGGCAATTAATCCTAGGGGTATATACAAGCCCATCGCAAAACCCTGCACCGGACGGCGCGAGAACTTCCTTGCGCCCTCGCCCGCTTGGCCTGCGAATGATCCTGAACCAACTCAGGGAGTGCTGCTACCCGGAGCGCGTTAATCTCCGGTGAGCAGAGTCAATTGCCAGCGTATGCGATGACAGCGGCGCATGCCGATGGATTTGCCGCGAGCGACGCCAGAAATTGCCGGACAATAATTGCGACCTAACCCAGAGCGGTGCCAACGATGAAGCTGTCCTGTCAGGAACACTTAGTACCCGGCAATACGTTCGCTGATCGACTGGCCAATCTGGTCACGTGGGGCTACGACGGCGTGGAGGTGACCGGCTTCGACGGCCGATTGCCCTCGCGCGTGGACGAGATCAAGTCCACCCTGGCCGATAGTCCGATCCAGGCGAGCACGATTTGTGGCGGGACCAGCGCCCAGTTCGTCCACCGCGATCAGGCCAATCGCAAGGCCGCAGTCCAGCAGCTCCGCCAGGTGCTCAACCTAGCCGCCAGCATCGGAGCAATCGGCTGTGTTGTGGTCCCGCTGTTTAACCGTGATCCTCGGATCCCTAGCCTTGAGCCCTACGCCACAACCGAGCAGCTACAACGCGAATTGCTGGTAGCGATCATGCGACCGCTGGCGCAGGAGGCGGTTGACTTGGGCGTGTGCATCCTGATCGAGCCGCTGGTCCGCTATGAATCCAACTTCCCTCAAAACCTGGCCGAAGCGGCATCGATCTGCGATGAGGTGGGGAGTCCCGGCTTGAAGCTGGTGGCCGACTTTTTCCACATGAACGTTGAGGAAGCCGATATCGCAGCCAGCCTGACAGGATCCGCGCGACACGTACGGCATATTCACCTTGCCGACAGCAATCGCCAGGTCCCCGGACGCGGGCACACTGATTTTGTCAGCGGCTTCCGGGCGCTGCGCGACATCGGTTACGAGGGCTACGGAGCGCTGGAGTGCAGTGTTGCCGAGCCACGCGATCAAACGCTGCGGGAGACCGCCCGCTACATCCGGGGCTGCCTGGCGCAAGCGACCTAGCGTATCTTGGCACTACCTCGCCAGCGGGCGCTGCCGGTCAACGTGTAACTGCGCATTTCCATCCGCAATCGATCAACCTACGCAGCCTGACGATGGCCGCATCTAGAACATTTGTGGGCGGACACGAAAGATCGCCCATTGGCGGCCACGGAATTGCCCGCCCTAACGATCCTGCGGCCACGTAAAACTGCCCAAAAGCGACCACGAAGGAACCGTTAATCGACCTGATTTCTCGCTGATCTAGTAACCCGCCGGAAACCCTGACGGGCCCCCGGCGGAGGCTGCCCCGGTTTGACTTAGCTGGTTTCTCAACTCCAGCGGCAACCGGAATCGCCATATGAAATCTTCGGAGGAAGTAATGCGGATTCTCAAGGTCTACGATCGCACCCTTTCACTTAGGGCCACGGCCCAAGAATGCGGCTGCTCGCACCACACCGTGGCCAGCTACGTGCAAAAGCGCGCGCTGGGCCAATTGGGAGAACCGGTGCGCCGGCCCCGGTTATCGCTCATCGACCCCCACCGCCCCCTTATCGACGACCTGGTGCAACAATCGCGCGGCCGGATAAGGGCCGACAAGTGCCACCAACGACTCATGAAGCTGGGTTACACGGGCTCTGAACGCACCACCCGCCGGGCGGTGGCAAAAGCCAAGCAGGCCTACAAAAAGCAAAACCGCCGGGTATTTCGGCCCTGGATAACCGAACCGGGCAAGTGGGCGCAGTGGGACTGGGCCAAGGGGCCGCCGGTAAACAGGGAGGCGAGCAACCTCTTCTGCGTCTGGCTGTCCTGGTCAAGGTACCGGGTGGTACTGCCGACCCGGGACCGCCGACTGGAGACCCTGATCGGCTGCCTCGCCGAGGCCCAGTCCTGGTTCGGCGGCGTGCCCTCCAACTGGCTCACCGACAACGAGAAGACCGTCTCCAAAGAATTCGTGGCCAGCATCGCCGTCAGACACCCGCTGATGGTCAAGTTCGGGCGCTTCCACGGCTGCGCGATCGCCACCTGCCAGATAGCGGATCCGGCCACGAAGGGCGGTTCCGAGGCGACCGTGAAAATCGCCAAGGCCGATCTTGTCCCCACCGATCACAACCTGTTGCCGGAGTACTCGTCCTGGAACGAGCTGGCCGACGCCTGCGATGAATTCATGCGGCGCGTTAACACCCGTGAGCACTCGATCACCAAACGCCCCCCGATGGAAATGCTCGCAATCGAACGTGATTCCCTGCACCCTCTGCCCAACCGCGTCTTCAGCGTCGCCCTGGGCAAGACCCGCACCGTCTCCGACACCTCCCTGGTGGCCTGGCGATCGGCCTGGTACTCGGTGCCGCACATCTATAGCGAGGAGATCGTCTGGGTGCGCGAACGCGGCGCTATGGTGATCGTGAGCGCCGAGACCGATCACGGCGTCATCGAGGTGGCCCGACACCGGAAGGTCGGCCGCGGGCAGCGGGTAGTTGTCGATAGCCATTATCCGAAGACTCCGTCGGGACCGCTGGCACGCCGGCCAAGGCCGCGCAACCAGGTAGAGAAGGAGTTCCTGGCCATCGGCCCCGGCGCGGCGGTATGGCTCAGGGCCGCCTGCGCGGCCGGTGCCGCCCGGCTGAAGGAGAAGCTCGAGGAGATAGTCGAACTCTCGCGCCTTGACGGCTGTGAGGCAATCGATGCCGCCCTGGGGGTGGCGTCGGAGGTGGGGCGCTTCGGCTTCGGCGACATCGCCTCCATCGCCGCCGCCTCGAGCGGACCGCTGTACCAGGCGTCCGAGGACTCGTTCCTGCAGGACGGCACCGGCCGCTGGCAGGACTTCGGCGCAACCGGAGGCGACCGATGAGGCCCCCACAGGTAATCGACGAGGTGGTGGGCCAGCTGCGCACCCTGCGCCTGCCGCACATGCGAAAGGCCGCCCCGGAGCTGCTTAGGACCGCAAAGTCGCAGCGCTGGGATCCGGCCGAGGCGCTGAAGGCGCTCCTGGACGAGGAGATCGCCGGGAGGGCGGCCTCGTCGCGGGAGCTGCGCCGCAAGGCGGCCGGGTTTCCCTCAGGGAAGACGCTTGACAGCTGGGACGGCGAGCTCTCCTCGATCCCCGAACCCACCCGGCGATCGCTTATGACCCTGGAATGGATAGAACGCAAAGAGAACGTGGTCCTATACGGTCCGTCCGGTACCGGCAAGTCCCATTTCCTGGAGGCTCTCGGCCAACTGGCGGTAGAGCGCGGCTACCGGGTGTCCTGGTTCGCGCTGGAAGAGCTGGGACAGCTGGTCAAGCGCCACCGGGTCGATGACTCGGTCGGCAGGGCGGTAAGAAAGCTTTTGAAGGCGGACCTGATCGTCATCGACGACATCGGGCTGCTGCCGGTAGGCCAGGAGACCGCCGAGGCGTTCTTCCGGGTAGTTGACGCCGCCTACGAACGGCGCTCGGTGGCCGTCTCCTCGAACTTGCATCCGTCGGGCTTTGACGAGATCCTGCCCAAATCACTGGCCAATGCGACCGTGGACAGACTACTCCACCACGCCCATGCCCACCCGACCTCGGGTGAGAGCATTCGCTTAACCCAGGCGATGGCCGGGCAAGGAGTGGCGCCGCTGACCGGATAACCCTTGCCCGAAGTGATGAAATGCTCGTCGCGGTAACGATTGCAGCGGCCCCGTCCAATACCGGATCCGGGCCGCTGCCGTGCATGCGGGCAAATTGGACGGTCTGCGCCACGGCAGGCCGCCTCAACCTGCCCGCCCGGAAATCGAATGCGGGAAAAGCGCCCCCGCCGCTGCGGGCCGATTGACGCCATGCGGCCCCCAATTCAGTCGATATAGACAACATCTGCAAAAAGCATGGCCGCCAGGAGGCCCATACAGCGGTTCTGACGGGCGGTTGTGACCCCGGACCCTTGGCGCAAACCGGTTTGTGGCGGGCAGCTTTGGCCAAAATCGGGGTAGGAACAACTGACGCCGCCGCCGGAGAGGAGGTGTTCGGATCAGCCTGCGGCAGGGCGTCCAATTAGAGAAATCAGGCCGGTCGCGGCGCCTTCAACAAACTGCCCACGCATGGGCAGTTTGTTGGCCACCTATGTGCAGAGATACATGTCCGCCGGCGGGCACTTCTCAATGTCCGCGAACAACATTTCGTAGTCAAAACGGCTTCTTGCTCCATCGGCAAACTCTTAGACGGAACTATCGCCAATAACGATCACTGGATGGTGGGCGGCGGCGCGCGGTCCGCAGCGTACGGCCGTTTGTGCCTATTGAACGTTCGTGGAGCCGAGTTGCCCCTCCAATTAAGCGGACGCGCGGATGGCCTTGAGCACCGCTTCGCCGTGCTCTGCCGCGCGGGCCCGTTTCCACACCTTGGTCAGTCGACCATCGGGGCCGATTATGAAAGTTGAACGCGTCATTCCCACGAACCGACGACCGTAAAGTACTTTCTCACCCCAGGAGCCGTACCTTTTGGCGACCATCGCCTCTTCGTCGACTAGCAGCGGGAATGGGAGTCCATGGCTCTCACGGAAGCGCTGGTGCGAATCCGCGTCGTCGACGGAGACTCCAAGCACGACCGCATCCTCAGCGGCGATTTCATCATGCGCATCTCGGAATGAACAGGCCTGCGTCGTGCAACCTGGTGTGTCGTCGCGGGGGTAAAAGTAGAGGACGACCGTGCTTCCCCAGTATTTGCCAAGCGAATGCAGATTTCCGTCCTGATCGGTGAGCTCGAAATCCGGAGCTGCATCGCCCGCTTTTAGTGTGATTGCCATTGCGGTCCCTGCTTTCTTCTGTCAGTCCTTGCGGTTTAAGGGAGCGAACAGGATTAATTGCCAGACGTGAATCATACCCCGCCGCGAGCCGGACTGGGAGAGCGCGGAATCACCCCAGCGCCGGCCAGCAGCTTCGAACACCCCGGTACGCGAGGCCTCAAGTCCAAACCTGGGGGCGGTGGCCAGCACTGTCTGTGCGAAGGGTAATTCCAGCGCCATACTTCCTTCGACTGAGCCGTTGCAACGTCCAGAAATGGTGTTCAATCGTTGTCGCAAAAATGCGGGTCAGTTTTGGTAGAAACATGTCCGAACCCAGAAAAGCGATGACTTGTGTAGGTTTAATGCGGTGATCCCTCACCGGTGAGATCTTTGCGCCATTAGGTCATCGATATCCCGGAGTCCACGCTTGGCCAGGGAAACCCAAGACTGGGCCAACGGCCCAACTTGCGAAAGGAAATTAACCGATGTACGTGATACTCGCACCCATCCAGATCAAACCGGGCTGCACGGATCAGTTCATTGAGGCAATCATTGCGGACTCCACGGGGTCAGTAAACAATGAGCCGGGCTGCCGACGCTTCGATGTAATCCGAGATGCAGGCGACGAAAATCGCGTCTGGCTCTATGAGGTGTATGATGACGAGGCCGCCTTCCAGGCCCATTTGGAAACGCCCCACTTCATCAAATTCCGCGATGCTACCGCCGACATCATAATCGATGGCATTGAGGGCGCGGCCCTGGGCAGCAGCAATATTTGGCCAATTGACGCCGCGTGGAAATAGCGATTCGACTCATTGATCCGCCCCGGGGTTACCAAATGAGGCCAATTGCGAATACCGTCAGAAAACGTGCGAACCCGCCTCATTCGCCGGTGGGCCCTTGGTGACGGAAAAAAACCTTTAAGTGACCGTGAACAATGCTTTCTCAGTCCCCCCGCCGGTCCGCGGAGGACCTGTTTTCAGATTGAATTTGTTGGCGCAAACCAAAGCTTGACTGCCGGCCCGCCAAATTGCCGGTACATGGGGATCGTCGCTGTATTCCGCGCCGCACGGGTCGCGATGATTGGGCGGGTTGGAAAACGGCGCAACACCATGTGGCGTCTGATAGATAAACGCACAAATCCTGCCCACAAGCACCAGGTGAAAAATTTCTACGAGCTGGCCATTGCCCACCACCGGGTATCAAGCCTGGTGATCGCATCCGGTAGGGGTTGAAGATCGGCTCTTGCCACTGCCCGACCCTGTCTATGGGGCCCGCAGTGGCGTAAATTCGGCATGCAATCGAGATCACGACTCAGCCGCGAAAGCCGGGTCTGGACCGGACCGGGGCCATGTGTTTGGCCGGCATCGGTCAAAACGACGTCTATTGCCCAAAATCCGCGTTCGTTGCAATCGTTGCACGGCCGGTACCCCGGCGCCAAGCGGCGACGAATCGGCCACGCCAGCGATTTTTGCGAACCTCCTCAGGCGTCGGCCAGTTGCGGGATTGCGTAGGGCTTAAATGCCTGCACCCGTACCAGTTGCTCTGCCCTGGTAAATGGGGGATGCTCGGCAAAGTTGGGCACCAGAACGCCGCGCAGGGTATCGCCCAGCAGGGTAATTTCGATGGCACCGGCCGCATTGAACTGGAAGATTGCCGCCTGGAAGTACTGCCGGATAAAGCCCAGGGTCTTGTCTGGTTCCCTTAAGGTGCCCAGGTCTCCGGTATCCTCCCGGGCATCGGTCTTGGGCAAACCGAAGGCGCCAACTCCGCCCAGGGAATTAAAGAAGCCGGCAAAGCCGATCTGGGTTCCATCGATGGCAAAGTCAGAGACCTTGTGGCCCCAGGGACCCAGGAGGGTGCCCGGGTGGGGATTGGTAACTCCGGGTTCTACGCCCTGGTCGGGCGATCCGCCGGCGCCACCGCCGACGTAGTCCCAGGCCAGGCGGCGTTCCACCACCCAGCCGGATCCAAGGTTGTGGAAGTCCACCACCCCGCGCTGGTAGAACTGGGTCAGGGTCCCATCCTCTAGTACCAGGACCTCAGAGGTGGGATAGCCCCAGCGGGTTAGCTCACCAGTTTCCAGGAAGTGACCCAGGAAATCGGCCGTTACCACCTCCCCGTTGGGGAGGGTTACCTCCAGGTCGGGGATGTTGTGTTGGAGGTCGAGGTTGCCCGGTGCTTTCTCGAAGCGGTTATCTAGCACCTTGAGGGTGTATTCGATCGACGGGAGGACCGGTTCAGGCGGACGCCGGCCACCACCTCCACCTCCACCACCACCACGGGCACCGGTTGTGGCGGTGATTGAACCCGACCAGGGCCCGGGTCCGACAGCGTTGACGGCACGCAATTGCACGTTAAACGATGTGCTGCCGGCCAATGACTGAGTGTGTTCGAGGACGTGTCCCACGGTGTGGTGTAACTAAGCCGTCCTCTACGTTTAGGGGTTCGGCAGCTGCAACTCTGCAGAGTTGCAGCTGCCGGCAGGGCCGGCAGATGGTTGCTGGGGCTTGCTGGGGGAGTTTCGAGTCCTTGGCTGTGACGGCGACTGCCGGTAAGGCGTCCATCATTTTGCCAGTTGCGACCATGGCGCGGTCGCGGTCATATGGGCTTCCATGGGTCCGAAGGCCGGCCCCGGCCCGTAACGGCTCGCATTCGGGCTCACCGGGCCGGGTTTGTTGGGAAAGTCGGCCCAATTCGACGCTAGTGATCCTTATTTAGGCCCAGCTAGCGCCAAGCCGGGCGCACGACCTTCCATTTCCCTGGAGGGCGCTACGGCCCCCGGCGGCGGTTGCTACCCCGCCGGCAATGCCAGCGGGGACTGCCTCTCTCCCGGAGATGGGGGTTGGCCGATTAAGGCCATCGAGTGCCTGGACATATAGCGGCGCTCGGATGCGAGCCATTCGTCGTTCTGCTCAATTAGGACCGCTCCGATAAGGCGCAGGACCGAGTCATCGTCGGGGAAGAGCTGTACTACCCGGGTGCGGCGCTTTAGCTCGCCCATAACGCGCTCTAGGGGATTGGTGGACCAGATCTTGCGCCAGTGCGAAGGCGGGAAGGCGGTGTAGGCAGTCAGGGCGATCTCGGAGTCCTCGAGGATCGTGGACAGTTCCGGATACTTGCGCTCTAAGCGATCGGCGAAATCTCCGAAGGCGTCCATGGCGCTCTGCTTGTCAGCCTGCCCAAACAGCGACGCCAGTCCGGCTGCCACCAGCCCGCGGTCGCCGCTTCTGACCCTTGGCAGAAGATTGCGCCCAAAGTGTGTCCTGCACGTCTGCCAGGCGGCCTCGGGAATAAGCTTTGTCACCGCGTTGCCGATGGCTTGGTTCCCATCGGAGATCACCAGCCGCACGCCGGATAGACCGCGCGTTACCAGGGAGGCGATCAAGTCCTCCCAGAAGCCCTGCGCTTCGCTGTGGCCGATTGCAAGCCCCAGCAGCTCGCGATGGCCGTTCTCGTTTATGGCCATTGCTATGCCCACCGCCCGCGACCTTACCGCATGCGCGTTTCGGGCTTTTACGTAGGTGGCGTCGAGATAGAGGTACGGGAAGGTCGTATGCGCGAGATCGCGTTCGCGGAAGGCATTGACCAGCTCGTCGATGCCTTTGCAGATCCTTGACACCTCGGACCTGGAGATCCCGGCGTTTACTCCCATCGCCTCCACCAGCTTGTCGACCTTGCGGGTGGAGACGCCCTTGCTGTAGGCGGTCATGATGACGCCGTAGAGGGCCTGGTCGATGCGCCGCCGCCGCTCCAAGAACTCGGGGTAGTAGCTGCCTTGGCGCAGCTTGGGCAGGGCAATCTCGATGTCGCCCGCCCGGGTGGAGAGGGTGCGCTTGCGCGAGCCGCCAAAGCCGATTGCGACGCTCGCCGTTGCGCTCGTGCGGTTGGGCGCCGATGTTTTCGGCCAGGCCGGCGTCAATAAGTTCCTGGTAGGCGTGCCGTACGGCGCTGCGGACGAATTCGCTGCTGTCAAACCCTTGCTTGGCGATAAGGGCAAGCAAGGTCTGATAATCAAGTTGGGCCATCGATGGTTCCTCGACGAAGTAAGTGAATTGACTCCGTAGAGGTTTACACGATGGCCCTTTGTCATCGCGTTGGCTTAGTTGATCAAGCGGGTGCTCTTACACCACTCCAGGGGACGTGATCGTGTTCGAGCGCCCCGTCGCCCATCTCCCAGACCCGATCGAACAGGGTCCAGGAGGAGTCGGTGTCGGGGCTGCTGCTCCTCTTGTGGCGCAGGTCATAGGCGATGATCTCGCTGCCGCCATCGCTGGCCGGTGGATTCCAACTCAACTCCAGCGATCCCCGACCGGGCTTGGCCGCGATCGGAACCGGGGCCTGCGGTAGCGCCGCCGGTGTGCCGGGCGCCGATCCCGACCAGGGCCCAGATCCGGCGATATTGACCGCCCGCAGCCGGACGTCGTAGGCGGTGCCGTTGGTCAACCCAGAACCCGGCGAAAGGATATATTCCGACGCCCTGCCGCCAGTCTGCCAAATACCTTCGATTTCCGCCCAGGAACCGGGCTGATCGGGATCGGATTGGCGTTTGTACCGGATGTCGTAGGCGGTTATTTCGGCTCCACCGTTCCCGGACGGGGCCTGCCATTTGACTAAAAGTGAGCGGTCGAGTGGATCCAGGCTTTGGACTTGGGGGGCCGGCGGCACGGTCCTGGGGGTGGCGCTGCGCAGATGCGACCAGGGTCCGGGATCGGCGTCGGTTTCGACGCGAACCTGCACGTCATAGGATCTGCCGTTTTGCAGTTGATCGATCGAATACTCCAGTGCCGTGCCGGTCCGCCAGGCATCGATCAAATCGGTCCAGCTGCGGTTGGTGTCGGGGGCGCTGCTTGCCTTGTAGCGAATCGAATAACCCTCAAGGGTGTTCCCGCCCAGGTCGCTCGGCGGGTCCCAGGCAACGGTAAGCGTCCGGTCCTCGGCGGCCAGGTTGGTGATCGCCGGCGCCAACGGCACTCCGACGGGTGTGCCCGGCGCGGTCCCGGACCAGCCCGACCCGCCGGCGCTGTTTTCTGCCCGCACCTGGACGTCGTAAAGAGTGCCGTTGGCAAGTTGAGTAAGCGTGAACTCGAGCGCGCCGGCGCCGGTAGTCCATTTTTCGAGTTCCTCTATCCAGGAAGATGGAACGTCCGGGTCCTGACTGCGCTTGCTGCGCAGGTCATAAGACGTGATTTCCGCGCCCCCGTTTTGGGGCGGCGCCTGCCAGCGGACCGTTAGCGACCTATCTCCCGGGGTCACCGATGAGATGCTGGGTGGATCGGGAGCAGTCCGGGGCGTGCCTGCGCGGGTCGCCGACCAGCCCCCGGCGCCGGCGTCGTTGACCGCACGCACCTGCAGGTCGTAGGCTGTCCCGTTGGCAAGTTCGGTAAGCGTGTACTCGAGCCGACCGGATCCGGTTCTGATCCCGATCGCTTCGGTCCAGAAGCGCGGGAGGTCCGGATCCCTGCTCTTCTTGTGGCGCAGGTCGTACGAGTCGATGCCGGCAAAACCGTCAAATGTAGGTCGTAACCAACTAAATTCCAGCGATTGGTCAAAAGGCTCTACCGACACGATCGCCGGCGCTCCCGGCACGGTGACAGGGGTGCCGCTATCGCTCAGCGACCATGTCCCGGCGCCGGCGTCGTTGACCGCACGTACCTGCACGTCGTATTCGGTGCCGTTGACGAGCCCGCCCACCTGATACGTGAGATCTGTTGATTCACCGCTCTTCCACACGCCTAAAATTTCGTTCCAGGAGGCCGGAACGTCAGGATCCAGAGTCCGCTTGCGACGAACGTCGTAGGCGGAGATCTCGTTACCGCCGCTATCTAGCGGCGACGTCCATCCAATTTCCAGGCTCTGGTGGACCGCTTCAACCGCGGTAATCGCCGGTCGCCCCGGGGTGGTGCGGGGGATGCCCTTTCCAGTCACCGACCAGGTGCCAGGGCCGGCCGGATTGACCGCCCGGACCTGGATGTCATACGAGGTGCCGTTGTCAAGGCCGCCGAGTGTGTATTCCAGATCCCCGGACCCGGTGGTCCAGATGTCGAAAACGTCCGTCCAGGACTGGGGCTCGTCCGGTGCGCTTGACTGCTTGCGACGCAGGTCGTAGGCAGTGACCTTTGCCCCGCCGTCATCGCGCGGCTCGGTCCAATTGATCTCGAGCGCCCACTGACCCGGCTGCACGCCGGGTTTGGGCGGTGGACCAGGGACCGTTCGTGGAACCCCGTATCGGGCACTCGACCAAGATCCCTCGCCGGCGGCGTTTACCGCCCTCAATCGGACCCAGTAGCGGCTGCCGTTACGCAATCCGCCCAGCCGGAAACTCGTTTTCGAATCCCTGGTCACCTGCCAGATGCTGGATCGAAGGTTCCAGTTCACATTCGCGCTGGGCGCATCGCCCCGCCAGTGCTGCAGGTCGTAACCGGTAATGTCGGCGCCGCCGTCATCAACGGGCCTGGTCCAATGGATCGTAACCGCCTGTGACTCGAGTACCAGCGGTGCCAAACCGGGCCGTCCCGGCGGATCGTAGGGCCTGCCGCTGGCCACAGCTGACCATTGCCCCGCCCCATTGGCATTGAAGGCGCGGACCTGAACGTCGTAGTTGGTCGCCGGCAAAAGATCGGAGATCATGTGGCGGTATGGCGCCGACCGGATCAGCTGGCCATCGCTCTCCCAGTTCTCGTCGGCGCGGTCGGTGGCATCGCTCTGTATGTGGCGAACCTCCCAGGTGATGACCCCGGATGCTCCCGCCGGTGCGCCCCAGCTGATCTCGAGCGCCCGTTGCTGCGCCTTCCCAACTACGTTTAGTGGCGGGCCGAGCGCATCACCAGGGATCTTGGATTCGGAAATCGACCACGGTCCCGGAGCGATTGCGTTGACGGCACGCACCTGGACGTCGTAGGAAGTACCGTTCTCTAAGGCGGTGATTTCGTATTCGAGTGCTACCGCACCGGTGCTCCAAACCATCAATACCTCTGTCCAGGAAGCAGGTTCGTCGGGATCAGCGCTTTTCTTGTGCCGCAGATCATACGAGGCGATCTCCGACCCGCCATCGCTGTCGGGTCGTTTCCAGGAGGCCGTGAGTTGCCGCGTTCCGGGCACCACGTTGTCGAGGTCTGGTGCTCCGGGAACGCCCTGTGGGATGGCACTGGCCGAGGACGACCAAGGCCCAGCACCGGAGGAATTGCCGCCGCGCACCTGGATGTCATAGGAAGTGCCGTTCTCCAGCCGGGTGAGCTCGTATTCCAGCGTTCCCGACCCGGTTGTCCAGATCGAACTTGCGGTGGTCCATGAAGACGGTAAATCTGGGTCGGAGCTCTGTTTGTAACGCAGATCGTAGCGGTTGGCGGTCCCTCCCGCGGATGCAGCAGTCCAGGCAACGGTCAGGCTGGCGCTAGCGGCCAATACCGCATCGATCGCGGGCGCGTCCGGTTTGTTGCCGGGAGTGCCCTTGCGCACAACTGACCAGCCGCCCCGCCCGGAGGCGTTTTCAGCTTGAATCTGCACGTCGTACTGGGTGCTGTTGGCGAGCCCTGTGAGTGAATAGGCAAAGCCTCCCGGACCTGCCCGCCAGATGTTGTCGACGCCGGTCCAGTTGGCATCGCTCTTGTCGGTGGCAGCGCTCTCGATGCGGCGCAGATGGTAGGCGATGATTTCGGCCCCGCCGTCATCTGATGGTGCTGACCATGAGATCTGCAGGCGGGTGTTGTAACCGGTGACCGGGTCGACTGTCGGCGCCGCCGGGGCGGTACGCGGTTTGGAAGATTCGGCCGGCGACCAGGGGCCGGCGCCGTTGCTGTTGCGGGCCCGGACCTGGAATCGGGTCTCGAAACCATTTTCAAGTCCCGAGACCGAGTAAGTTAGATCGCCGCTCGACCAAATGTTCGAAACGGTGGTCCAGTCGCCGTCCTCGGGGCGCTCTTTGTCCGCCCCGATATGACGAAGATCGTATCCAGTTATCGGAGCTCCGGCGGGCGTGGTTGGCGCGCTCCAGGTTATGGTGGCCAATTGGTTGCCGGGTGTGATGCCGGATATCGAGGCGATATCTGGAACCAACGCAGGTATTCCGATGAATGCCTTCGACCACGGGCCCGACCCGTCGGAATTGAACGCCCGTGCCTGGAGGTCGTATGAAGTGCCGTTGCTAAGTCCCGTCAGGCGGTAGCGAGACTGCGTTGCCGTTGCGACGCTGCTGCGAACCGTCCAGTTGCTATCGATGGTCTCGTCAGCGGAGGTCTCGATGAAGCGCAGATCGAATCCAGTTACCTCGGAGAGCTGCGCCGACTCCGGCGCATGCCAATCGACGCTCAGAGCCTGATCGAGGGCGGCCGCCGCAATCGGGGTGGGCTGACCGGGGGCGCGGCGATGACCGTAGGCGATGATCTCCCAGCTGCGCAACCGACCAGAGTCAACGCGGTGGCGATCGGTGATCCGCAGGGTCCACTCGCCGGCCGCGTCCTCGCCCAGGTGGCGGGCCGACCCGAAGCGAAACTCCCCATCCCAGCCGATCGTGGAAGCTCCGGTGTCGGGAGCGATCACGGAGGTCGTTCCGGCCGGAGATACAAGCTCGATTTTGAGATCGCGCACCGCTTCGTGGGAAAAGTCGATCTGCAATTCAACAAATTCGATGAACGAAACGCCGGTCGGCAGGGCCAGCTTCACTTCCACCGGGTCTCGCGGCGAATCGCGTATGACAAGATCCAGATCGCCGGAAACGGCCGTGATTTCCTGGAACGGGGGCAGGTTCACCCAGTTAAGGGCCAATTCCACCGCCGCCGCGGCATCGACCACCCCGAATCCGTAGCGGTGATTGAACCGGTAGGAGTCGTTCTCGGTGCGGTACTTGGGAGAACCCGCCAACCAGTCGCTGTTGGACGGATCGTTCTGGCGTGCCGACGAGGCCAGGATTAGCTTGACGTCGCGCCAGGTCAGTCTGTCATTGGCCGCCAGCACCAGCGCGGCCACGCCCGATACCTGGGGCGCCGACGCCGATGTCCCGCCGAAAGATTCACGGTAGCGACTGTAGTTGTCGGTGGTTGCGATTCCCTGCCGGCCGCTCTGGCGCGAGGGGGCGCACACCCACAGATTCGATCCCGATTCTGAATAGGAAGTCCGTATGCCGCGGTCATCGACCGCGCAGACGGCGATCACGCCGTAGTGATTGACGTATTCCTCAAGATTTGAATAGTCGATCGAACCGCCGTTACCGGCCGAAGAAGACATAGACGATTCCCTTGCCGCCCGCCCCGGCCGTAAGTCCCTGTTCAAGCGCCAGTTCCCAGATAAAGGGAGCGGTATCAAGACCCGAGCCTTCGCGGGCGCCCCAGCTGTTGTTGGAAACCCGAGTCTGATCCTGCTCATGCAGCATGGCCTGGAGGAAGTCCGCGTCGGTGCCTTGGGCCAATGCGTTGTAAGCATACAGGCTCGCGCGAGGGGCCACCCCGCGCATGCCCAGGTCGTTGTCGCGGGCGGCGATCAACCCAGCCACCGCGGTCCCGTGGGTGAACTGCGGCCGCAGGACGCGATCGTCGCCGAGCACGTCGAAATTGCGACTCGCATCGACGTTCTCGACAAGGTCTTCGTGATCCGGGTCGAGCCCGTTGTCGACGATTAAGACGTTAACGCCTTCGCCTTTTGTGTTCTCCCAGGCATCTTCGACGTTGATGTCCTGACCTGTCCTGCCCCCACCCCTTCCGCGGTTTTCAAGGTGCCACTGGCATCCATAAAGCGGGTCGTTATGCGCGGTTGTGATCGCCGTGCAACTGGATAAGAACGACTCGTAACTTGAATTGCGGCGCAGCGTGACAGCGTACGGACCGGCGACCACCGCTGTGCCGCTGGCACGGATCAGGAACCCGGACGTTACGCGGTAGTAGTAGGTACCGGCGTCGAGTCCGTATTCGCCGCCACCGCCGGGGACTTCCGCTCCATGTTGGTCATACAAGCTGGTCACCAGCGAGAAATATATATCCGAGTCGAGGTCGAATTCGACCTCCGCCGCCGCAGATAGCGCGAACTCGTACAAGTCGAAGTCTGAAATCGATGAAATGCTTCCGCTGGCCGCCCGATTCATCGAAAGCGTGTGCGCCGGCGCGGTTGGATCGAACCCCGGCGGGGCGGCTTCTAGGTGCAGCTCGTAATCGCCGGCGCGTTCGCCGACGCTCTCGATCTTGAGGTAGTAGGTACCGACGCCAAGACTTTGCCGGATGTGGAAGTTCCGGGTAAGCCGCTGAAAGCCCCAGTCGTCGCCGCGCGCCAGCTCCGTTCCGCCCTGGTTCTCCAGTACGCCCACCGTATTTACGAACCCGGTCGTGTAAGCCCGCAAGTCTGTCTGCTGGGAGAGCGTGAACTGGAAGTAATCGACGTCCTCGGAATCGAACATCGTCTCCCCGGCTGAATCACCGACCGATATTGCCTTCGCCTGTGACCGCGAATCGCCGGCGTCGGCAATCGAATCGGCGTGTAGGGTGTACGGCCCAAAGGTCCGATTGTTCTGCGACTGGAATGTCTCGACGCTTACGTAGTAGGTTCCGGCCGAAAGGGACTCGCGGATAAGAAAGTTGCGGCCCGCGGCATCCAAGGTGCGGTCGTCGTTTTCGGTAATGTCACTGTTTGGGTGCAATAACTTGCCGATCGTATCCAGCTCGCCGGTCGTGTAGATCTCCACGTCGGTTGCGCTCGATAGCACCAGCTCGAACATGTCCACGTCGGTGCCCGGCAGGATTCGGGCATCCACTGAGCCATCCAGCGGCAGCGTGCCGGCGGTCGCGATGGTGTCACCCTGGTCGGGTAACTCACTTACGGAGAGGGTGAAATCCCCGGTCAGGGCCGGTGGGTCGGCCCGAAAACTGCGAACCCGGACATAGTAAGTGCCAATGGCGAGCTGGTTGGCGATCTCGAAATTTAACTCTCCGCCGCGGTAATCGATGTCATCGGCGGTCCGCAGCACCGCCCCACTGGAGCCCTGCAGTTGTCCAACCGTGTTGAGATTGCCACTGGTCAAAATCCGCACACCCGTGGATGCGGTCAATTCGAACCTGAAAAAGTCCTCGTCGGTCGCCGGGTCGATGGTCCCGGCGGTCGAATCCCCCAGGTTTATCGCGGTCGCATGATCGCGGTCGTCGCCGTGATCATGCATCACTTGGCCCAGGGTCGACGGCTGCCCGCTCAATCCCAAACCCAACACGACCATGAGTACGAGTACCAACCTCGCACCCGACCGCGCCGCCTCGGCGGTAGCCCGAGCCATGCCCAACCTCATCGGGTCCCGGATCGCAACGATCGCGGTGCGCGAGGGCCTGCGCCCCCGCCCGACCGGGCCCTTAGATCCGCCGACCGCATGCCGCGGGCGGGGTCCCCCAGAACGGGGTGGGTCGATTTACGGTTTCGAATTTCCGCGGCGTTTTTCGATGGTTAAATTGCGGCCTAACGTGACTCTCCTGGGCGCGCTGGCGCAACCTGTTACTGCAACGCGCAGCGTGCTGCGAGCAATTGACCCTGGATCCGTTCACTTGGTCGTGATCTCGCGCTGCCAGTTTGGACTTGCCGCTATCACCCCGGATTGGCCGGCCAGCGAATTGGCCAATTCGAGCGATACCAACCCGGGCGGCGTTGCGATCAGATACGTGTTGGTCAATGGGGGCATTGCCGTTAATTGCGCTGGCTTTATCTCGTTGGACGCGAAGAATTCATCCACTTCATCTGCTCCCCAGTCCGCGTTCAGCACGACCAGTACGCCGCCCGGAAGGGATAACGAATTTCCGGAGTCGGACTGGAACTGCGGCGTCGGATCGGCCGGGTTTTGCGACGGTGCGGTCCCCGGCTGGGATGCGGCCGCGCTTCGGGTGAGGGGCACCTCGGTCTCGCCGTCCGATTTGGCGTCTGCGGGAGCGGGGGTGGGGGTCGCAAACGGGTGCAACCGCATGCGGCGATCGCCGTCCTGCCAATAGTTGGGCGTGGGTGCTGGGTCAGGCGATGGCGTCGGGGTCGGTTTGGGTGCGTCGGTTTCGACCGGATCGGTATCCGCGCGTTCCGCCGGACCGCTTGGTACGCCCGTGCCGTCGAAAACTGGTTCGATCAGGAAGCTGGGGGTTGTGTTAATGGCCGGTTCGGGATTGGGTGCGGAGCGTTCCGGTGGGCCCGAGGGTGCCGGTGCAGCTGGGCCCCCCGGTCCGATGAGGGCCACGGCGCCGGCCGCCATGCCGGCGAATGCAAGCAGCGCGAGTGCAGCGACCAGCATCAATCGCAAACCGGGATTCATTGGACGCATGCGGATGGGCTTTGGAAAATACTCCGCAACAACTAATGGTTCTGGTGCTGGATGGTTCCGCCGGCCGAACAATTGCGGTCGCGCAACAACTCGGCCAAGGCTGGGAACCCGCCCGACCAATTCTCTAGCGTTTCCGCCGCTGCACCAAATATTTAGTAGCGTTCCAACCAGCCACATCGACCGGTGTGCGAGCCGAGATGATTCCTTATCTGCGTGCACAAAAATGCGATTACGCGCTTTATTGACCCGATTGGTGTGACGATGATATGGGCCTGCTAACCGAACCAGATCCCGAGGTATTTGGTAAACCAGAACAGCGCGATGTAGGTGAGAAGTGCGCTTGCAATCAAAATCACCAGCGTGCGCCAGTGATCCAACGCGCCGCCTATCGAGCAGGAATTGCGGCGTCGCAGGTAGATATAAACGGCTACGGCGCCGACCAGTAGACCGACGCCGCGGAAATACCATCCGTATTCGTAATAGAGTGTGTCGCCGAGCGAGATCGCCTCGACCGCGGTCACTGCGCCAATTAGCACCAGAACCACCGGCGATACGCAACACATGATGGCCGTTAATCCCGCCAGGAGGCCCATCCACAGGCCGGCCAACAATGGCCTGTCTCGCGGTCGCGTCACTCGAACCGCCTGGCGATCTTTAGGGTGTTCGGTATGGCGCCGATCTGAGGTTCCTCAAAAACAGTTGTTGCAAATTTTCGGCGGGGTTCGACTTGATTGACTTGGACCGTCCAGCGCATGGAGCTGCGCCAGGACTTGGCGGGTCCGGCGTTGGGCTGGCTCGTTTGGGAACGCGGGCCGGACCGCACCGTTCCGAGACTAACGGTGTGGACGCTGATGCCGGACGGCTCGTCGCTGATCCAGGGTTGGGGAGAAAACGTCCCGCACGTACGGCGCGCGCTCACTCACCTTATCCCGGGACGAGGCCAACGCTAAGTTTCCAATCCAATACGCGGCCGGACATTCCCGCGGCCGTCCACGCAGAATTCGGTCTTGCAAGGGGCCCAGCTCGTCTCCTTCTACGGCCACCCGGGCGTTCCGGCGATGGGCGTGCTCGGACATGGCAACGCCAGGGAGATCGCTGATCGGATCGAGGTTTGGGCGGCGCGATACGACCCGCCAAACGGACCATGCGCGGTGATTTAGGCATTTCACCTGATCACCGGGGTGGCGCAGGCGTATCCGACCGCCGATGCCTCATGGCTTTATCGCCAATTGCCAGAACGCATTTCCGCCTAAGTGAAAGCAGCGCGGATACTTCAGCGATACCTGGGGCGGACCGGGCACCCAGGCTAACGCGCCATGGCAATCATCACCCTCTAGCGCTGCCCACCGCTCAACTGCCGCGGGCAATCAAACTCCCGCGATTGTAGGTCGGGAATGCCGCCCATTTCGAGCAGTTCGACAGCCCGGATCCTGGAGTTGTTGTGATTCATTCACATGAGGAATTGGAGCGACTGTGCGACCTGATCACCGATCGTTTGAACCGGACTCAGCAATGTCCTCGGCTCCAGCATGTTGAAGATTGGCCAGGTCCAATTGAGCAGAAATTAGGCCACCGCCGACTACGAAGCTGGGGACGCGTCGATATGCCACAACCTCACGGTCGATACGGCGTTGCCAAACGAGACGGGGCGAACTAATTCGACAGTCCCACGATAACCGCTAACAGTCTGCCAACGACGTGATCGGTCAAAGAGAACTTCCACCCCGTCTCAGTCTCAGCGGAACCGGTCCAAGATGGGGCTGGGGTTCCGTATACGAGAACGGACCCAACCATGATGATCTCGCCTACTACCGGGACGCATCGGAACTCACAATAGTTTCGTGGGACCACGGCTTCGCGGTCGTAAGGCATCATGGACACCATCGCCAACGATCGCGCCGGTGATAAGGACGCTACCTGCAGCCTGTACATATCGTTCAAGCCGAACCCGCCTCGAAGTGGGCGGGCGAGGCCGCCGAAACGCTGTTGTCGACGCGAACACTATGACCAGGCGAAAGCCTGTTCGTCTGCGCGCTCATCCCGGTCGGCGATTCTGCGAGTTTGACCGAAAGTTAAACGATGCTTGAAAATATTTTTTCGATGGTGCCGGATGCCTGGATTCGCGACGCGTGCGGCGTGGATCGGGACGGACGGGTTATCGAGGTCCTTGTTCACCGGGCCGCCTACGATCGCGAGACTCAGCGTACCAGCATTTTGGTCCTCGGCGACCTTACCGGCCAGACTCCGGCGAAGGCGTTCACCGGCGCTCTGGCAGATGTTGCCCGGCAGATGCGGAACGATTCCGATTCCGTTCCGGCCGTCTCGCTCATACCGACGCCGTGCGTGTTGCGAACCGGCGCTCCCAGATCCGCACCCTACCCGCCTGGTGACGGGTTTTTCGACCATGGTTCGGACCCCCTCACCCGCTATCTGTGGCGATGGGCCGGATGCCTGGCGCCCGATTTGATCGTGGAGCTCCGCAGCGGCGAAACGACCGAGTGGCGGGCGACAGACCGCGAGACGGCTGAGCGGTTCGGTGCGGCCGGCTTCGGAGTCGAGGATGACTCACTGCTGGGGGCCTTGAGCAATGGCGCAGGCGACGCCCCCGGAACCATACCCGGAATAAGGATTACTGCTCCCGAAGGAGGGCGTGGGGTCGATATCGAACGACTGTTTTCGGTCTTGAAAGAAGGGATCGAACCTTCCGGCGCCCGGCGCTGCCTCGTCGCCCGGAGGAAACGCAGCCCCGCAGACGTGGTGAAGATATTGATCGGGACTTACGGCTACACGCTCGATCCGGTCGTTTACACGCGAGGGGTCTCTGTTAGTGGACGGCTGGTGGCCTGGGATATAGGCGTCACGCCGGCCGACCCTACGGGGAGCATTCGCCAGATTGCGGAATCGCTGCTCGCCGATCCGGGTTCTTTTATCGATTCAGGCCCCGACGGTGCCGCGCTCGCCGGCCTGACGTGGGCGTGCGATTTGGCCCGCATTAGCGGCGACGAACAGGCGAGAAAACTGTTCCTCGCCGCAGCCGACTCGTTTAAGAATGCAGGCGACCAATTTCCGCCTCCGCCGGCTGATTTTGATTTTCGCGTCGAAGACATGTATTACGTTGCTACCGTGCTCGGGCAGGCCTATCGCTTAACCGGTAACAACCGCTACAGCCAGCTGCTGGAAAAGTACTTTCGCAGTTGTCTGCGGTCAGGCGTGCAAAGGCCGGACGGGTTGTTCGACCACAGCCAGGGCGCGATGTTCCCATGGGGACGGGGAAACGGATTCGCAGCGCTCGGGTACGCCGAGGCGCTAACGTACCTGGCGCCAAATTCACCGGTGTGTTCCGCTCTGGTGGAGGCGCACCGAACTCATCTCGCAGCGTTGCTTGCACACGCCGCGCCTTCGGGAAAACAGCGGCAGTTGACAGACTTTCCCGGTTCGTACGAAGAATTGAGCGCGACCTGCATGCTCGGGGTCGCCCTGGCCCGCGGGGTGCGTCTCGGCTGGCTGGACGAATCATATGCTGAAGGACTGAATCGGTGTTGGAACGCTGCGTCGGAGGCAATAGCTGACGACGGCCGTTTGGTGGATGTTTGCGCAGGCACCGGTCCCCAGACGTCGGTCAGGGAGTATCTGGACCGCCCCGCTGTTTCGGGGTTCGATGACCGCGGCGGGGCCATGGCCATGTGGTTTGCGCTTGAGATGGCTAAGCTCGCCCGCGCAAAAGAGGGTGCACGAGTCACGGTCAGTTAGTGATCAAAGCGCGCCCGGTCGCGCCCGCTACTGCGAAGCCGGATCGCGGGCACGAGTAGGCCCCGACTTTTGTCCGTTGACCTGCGGATACGGGGTCGATAAGGGCCGGGCAGCTGGTGGCCGACATGCTCGAGGCCGGACGAGCCGACGAGGTTATCGCAACGCTGGGCTATGCCTTGCTGCGCGAGGACGCTGGCATTCACTCGCTCCAGGTGTACGAGGCCGCGGTTCGCCAGTTCCGGCAGTCGGAGGCCTGCCACGAGGGCGGACATTTCTTGATCGCGGTCACTCGCTACTTGGCAGCACATTAACCGACCGTTAGAGCGGTAGGACAGACATGTGTAATCGCCGCGCGGAAGGCGCGCGGCGAAGCCCAGGATGAAGCGGATTGACCACTCGGGCAGTGGATGCGCTCGTTAACTCAACAGGATGGCCTAGAGTTCGCGCCGAAGCAAGCTAAATGACTGCCCGGTGGGTCCGGGGTTGGGCTGAGTGGCCAGGAAAAGCGCCACGTCGACCAGCTCATCGGGTTGTTTGGCCCATTCGCCGGTGGCCGCGAATCGGGTGGCCGGGTCGAATTGCAACTCGCGCGTTAACTCCGTATAAACCGGACCGGGAACGATCTCGTTGACGTCGATGCTGTCTTCGAGCAGTTCCTGCGAAAGGGTGCGCGCGACCATCCATAACCCCGCCTTGGAGGCCCCGTAGGAAGAACCCCGTACGCGCCCGTGGTGGCCGTTGCCGGAGCCGGTGAAGATGATCTTCCCCTCGCCGCGCGCTTTAAGTGCCGGGATGACAGCCTTGGCGCAAAGGTAGGCACCGATCAGGTTGACCTCGATCGTCAGGCGCCAGTCCTCAATGACGCTCTCCTCCAGGGTGCGCCCGCCGTCAAGCAGCACACCGGCATTTAGGAATGCGATGTCCAGGCCTCCGAATTCGGCGACCGTCGCGTTAACCATTGCGTTGACCGAATCCCAGTTGGTCACGTCAGTGGCCATCGCCAGGCCCCTTCCGCCGCCGGCTTCGATGTCGGCCAGGGCCGCTTCGACCTGGGACTTCGTCCTTGCCGCACAACACACGCTGGCGCCCTCGCGCGCGCAAGCGAGCGCGATCGCCCGCCCTATCCCTCGTCCGGCGCCAGTTACGATCACCGATTTGCCACTTAGCCGCATTGTGTTCACACCTTTATCGATACCGACCGCCACCGACCCGGCGGGACGATTCCAGAGGAGTTTGGAAGGCCGTTTTACCCGGGCTCGACTGCGGCCCCATCCGTAAGACGACGCGCGCCGATCCGCGGTCCAATCCACGATCCCCAGTGTATTGCCGCCCCACGCTCGCGTCCGCGCGATTGAGGCCGATTCGCTTCCCTCTTGCATCCTCTGGGGACCATCGGGCAGCGGGAACACCTCAACGGCCCAGGTCATTGCTCGCCTCACCGAGGCTCGATTCGCAACCGAATCAGCCGTCTCCAGTGGCGTTGCTCGATTGCGCAAGGTCATTGCCGCTGGCGCTGTTTAGCTACGGTACCGCCGATTCTTTGCTAGATGGCACCCTATTTGTGCACGCGCGCTGGATTGGTGCCGACAACCACGCCGAGGTTGCAATCTCCGCGGGAGCCACTCACAGGTTCGATCGTTCAAAGACACCGGTTGCTGAATCTTCCTTTCGACGCCGCTTCGAATCCATCCGTCGCGTCCTGGCCTAGCCGATCCTGACGATCCAACGACCGATCACAATTGCCGCCGGATGAAAGGCGGTTTGACGTGTGTTTTAGCCCGAAGCTAAATACTCGGGCGGCCACGGATGCACCAATTCAGGTTCTAGCAAGGACGGCGACGGCGATCGGTTTTTAGGCCGCGTAATCGGTAAGCGTGGACGCCAGGTGCCAGCGCCGGTTGGGGGCGAGGCCGACGCTCCGATTTGGCAGGGTGGGGCTGAGCCGCTGGCAAGTGTTCTCATCGCGGCCGCGCCCGCAATTGGGTTCGACGTCGTAGGGCGGACACGGCCGGAAAATCGGGGACACGTGCGCTGCGAACGTTGCCACCCTGGTGTGGGCCCTCAATTTGAGGGAGCGATCTCCGCGGCGCTGCCAAGAACCCGATATCCGAAGTTCTCCTCCGTCCGCTCATCCGATGGCAAAACCTCCACCACTGCCCGCGAAAGCCCCACCACCTCGCCGTCGTGGTCAAAGCTGTATCCGTGACCGATTGCGCCGCTCCAGGTGATCTCGTAAAGGCAATCGCGAAATCCGTCGGCATCCTGATCGGACGCGGTCCGCCTTAGGCATTCGGCGGCGATGTGAATTGTGTCGTAGGCGGATCCGAGATGCCAGGGCAGCGTTACGTAGTCGTATCGCTCTCGAAATCTGGCCAGCAAATCTTGGGCCACCGCGTTATCAGGGTCCGGTGCGGCGGTGATGGCCTTGACCCCGGCTGCGGCGTCACCGGCTATATCCAGCGCGGTCGCCCCGACCGTTATCGTTTCGCCGTAAATCGGTCCCGTGTAGCCCAATTCGCGTGCCTGGTTTACGATGGTTCCGGCTGCAAACTCGGACTGCGGCGCAATGTATAGCGCGTCCGGATTGGCTTCAAAAAGTTTGGTCAGTTGTGAGCGGAAATCGATGGAATCAGGAACGAAGCGCTCTGACGCAACGACGGTTCCCCCGTTCGCCTCAAATTGCGCCACCGCGCCGCGCCGCACACCGTCGGCGTAATCGGTTTCTGCGGAAATCGTAGCCAGTGCGCGGATGCCATCCGTCCACAGCAAATTGCCGGTGCTTACCCCAACCTCTACGTCACTTATCTGGGTTCGAAAGATATAGTCGCCGGCGTGGGCGATGTCGGGATTGCTTGCCAGACCCGAGAACAGGACCACCCCGTCGGCTTCGGCAAGCGGAGCAACTCCGAGCATTGCGCCGCTGCAAGAAGTTCCAAGGATGATCTTTACGTCATCCACATCAGCGAGCTTGCGGTACGCGCTAATCGCATCCTGAGCGTTGCATTTGGAGTCCTCAACCACGAGTTCGAGCATGCGCCCGTTAATGCCGCCGGCGGAGTTGATTTCTTCCACGGCCAATTTCTTGGCCTGCACCGCCACCGTGCCGTAGGTTTCGCCGGCGCCAGTGAGCGATTCCATAACTCCAATCCGATACGGTTTTTGATATGCTTCCTCCGCGTCGCAAGCTGTTAGCGTCAACGCGAGGGCCGCCAGCAAGCAAAACACCACAATCTGGCATCGGGAAAAGACCTCAATTCGATCGCTCATAGCCGGCGACCACGCCGCATAGTCATTGGCGGGTACCTTAAATTGCCCTTTAGCTGGGCCCGGAAACCGCTAATTCTCTGGGCGGCGGACAAATTTTTCGCGGCGATGGCACTGGCTCTTTATATGGAAATTGGTTCGCGAATTATCAACCCAGGTCTCGTTGCCAGTTTCTCGAGGCTAGGGAGACTGGCTTCGCCGCCGGGGTGGCAGAGGAATTCAATGCTTAGGCGGCGCCGGCGCCGCCGACATCAGCCCGTGCCAATAGCGGAGGCAGCCCGGCCCTGCAAAGGTCATTTGACTTCGCGCCGAGCTTTGGCGATCGACACGCCGGCACCATGACTAACAGGTACGACCAATTTTCCGAATGTCACCTGGTCAGTCAAAGGTCAGGACGCTGCGGGCTACCTTGCCTTCGCCCAGCACCTTGAAGGCTTCGTTGACATCCTCGACCGGGAACGTTCGGGTGATCAGTTCGTCAAGTTTTAACCGGCCGTTCTGGTAAAGGGCGACCATTCGTGGAAAGTCGATGTGCGGGCGGGCACTGCCGTACATCGATCCGATCACCGTCTTTTCCCACATCAGGTCGCGCGCGTCCAGGGTCACCGGAGTTTCCAGCGGGGCGTGCCCCACCCAAACGGTCACCCCCCGATTGCGCGTCGCGTGAATGGCCTGGACGAAGGGCTTAGCCACCAGCCCGATCGCCTCGAATGCGTAATGTACGCCCAAGCCGCCGGTTAGATCCCTAATGGCCTGGACCGGGTCGCAATCACCCGCGTTGACCGTGTGTGTGGCCCCGAACTGCTTTGCGAGCTCAAGCTTGTTGTCGAGCAGGTCGACGGAAATAATCATCGTTGCCCCGGCGATCGACGCCCCCTGGATGACGTTGAGGCCCACGCCGCCAGCTCCAAAGACTGCGACGCTCGAACCGGGCTGCACCTGCGCCGTGTTGATCGCAGCGCCCACTCCGGTCGTTACGCCGCACCCGACGAGCGACGCCTGAGCGAAGGGCATCGACTTGTCGATCGGCACTGCCGACATCTCACTGACGATCGAATGGGTGCACATCGTTCCAAGTCCGTCCAGGAATGGGATGTCTTGTCCGGTCCGGCCCACATGGGCAGTAGCTGTGCTCCGGGGCTGGCGGTAGCACACATTCGGTCTCCCGATCTGGCACGCCTCGCACAGGCCGCAACTTGGCATCCACGATAGGATCACGTGGTCACCTTCGGATACATTGGTGACGCCGGCACCGACAGATCTAACCACGCCAGCTCCCTCATGGCCGAGGATCCCCGGGATTGGAACGTCCCACCACTCCCCCTTGACCACATGCCAGTCTGAGTGACAGACCCCGCTCGCCTTCATCTCAACTAGCACTTCGCCGTTGCCGGGATCGCCCAACAGCATGTCCTCGACCACCACCGGGGTGTTGTACTCGTAGAGGACGGCGCCCCTGATTGATTGCATGTGCCCGAACTTCTTTTCTTCCCGACCCGGGGAGATGTGACGATAGACGGAATGCTAGCAAGCCGCGCCTTGCCCCGTGAGCCACAAAAAAGCCGGTTCCTATTGAAGGAAAGTCGGCAGCGAGATTGCCGAGAAATGGCGGCCCTGGGCGCTAGATGAATCCGGTCGGACCGGTTGCCCGGTAGGGCCGCCCTCCAGTGGCGGCCGCATCACATCTGGGGGCAAGGACGGGTAGGTTTCGTTTTCACCGGCTTTCGTTCAGACGAAATGGGCCGGCCGTGGAGGCCAATACGATACCGGCCCGGCGTTTAGGTTTGGGAGTTGTCCGAGGGCAGGGTGCTCATCAACATCCAGCCGCCGCGGATTCGGCTGGCGCCCGCGCTCCTGGGCCTTCAACGATTACCCAGGGAACACATGCGAGCAGGCCGGGAGCCCGCCCGACCGCCGCTGGGGCCTTTGCCGGAGCGGGAGCGGGATCAAGCATTCATTTCTAACTTGATAAGTGAGAGGATATCGGGGCTGCCTTGAACTTGCCGTCGTGGAAGCGTTCACTTTGCAAGCAAGCAATCTCTCAGTCGATGCCGGCACCGCACGTTATTAGCAGTGCCCGTCCATCCCGCCCGGTTGCCCGTTTCGGCAATCGATATGGTTCATCGAGGTCAAATTGTCGCTACGACCTCTGCTGCACCAGTTCTATCAACACGTTGTCGGGGCCTTCGATGTATGCCAACCGGATCCCACCGGAGACCTGGGTTATCGGCAAAACCACCCGGACGCCGGCAGCCTCAAACCGCTCCATGTCCGAATCGATATCGTCTACCGCAAAGCCGAAATGCTCCAAACCCAACCGGTTCAACTCAGCTGCCGGCCTGTCCCGGGGCGACCCTTCCTTTTGGGAGGATATGTTGAGCCGGACAGGCCCCTCCAACTCCATGATGATGGTGATCGTACCGGGCATGACTTCGCGTGCCGAGAGCACCTTGGCCCCGAAGTGTTTTTCGTACCAGGCAGCCGAGGCGTTTGGTTCCAATGCGCGAATGTGTACGTGGTTGATTGCATACCCCATCGCTTCGTTTCCCCTCAGGTTGTTAAAGCTCCTCGTTCGAAAGATTGCAAATTTCAGCGCAATAGTTCATTGGCCCCGCCCGCCAGAAATCTAGCTCCAAGCCGATTCTGCCCGCACCGCCGCCGCCAAATTTTCTCCTCCTACGTGTGGACCACAAACTTTATTGCCACCCCACCACCGATGGGCCCGGTTCACCGACATTCCCGTCGGCAATGGATGCAGTTTATTAGCTTCAGTCCTTTAAGGGTGTGGGCACGACCACAGCAACCGCAAGTCGAATAAATACCCGCAGTTTTGGCCCCAAATTACGGCGATGGTGTCTCAAGGTCGGCTTTGGAGCGCTTGAAAGATTCGTCGATCAATTCCCGCAGAACGTCCAAGTCCAAGTCCGCCAATTTGTTTATGTAAAGACAGGCGACGCTCCGGCGGTGCTTGCCGAGCTTGGCCAACAACCGCTCGTGCTCCTCGAACCCGGACTCTAGGTAAAGCGACAGATTCTGCTTCCGCGGCGCAAATCCGACCAGGAATATGTCGCCCTCGCGGCCCGACGCGTACTGGTAGTGATAGTCACCGAACCCGATGATGCTAGGGCCCCACATCTCCGGTTCCAATCCGGTGATTTGGCGCATCATCTCCAAGATCGCAAATCCATCCTCACGACGCCGAGGATTGTCCACCGCTTGAAGGAACTCTGATACGCTTGCGCCGGTTTTTTGAGTCTTGTTGTTAGACATTTCACGGCCCTTTGGGCGACACATGCAAAAAAGGTTTGCGCAATGAACGTAGATCTGTAATCTAGCGATCCGGCAGACGGCTCGAAAGCCGCAAATGCATCAAGGGTTGCTCACCGAACGGCAGTCTCGCTTGCGGGATCTGGATCCGAAAAATCTCCCCCGCCGGCGAACTCACCGCACTCCTGCCGCAGTAATCGACCGTGCTTTTAAACACATCGTCACCCGGCCAAGCACAAACGCTCCCGGGGGAGGCCGGGTTGTGCTGTCCGAACATTGCCCCGCCGCCACGGACCGGGCCTTCGGCCAAATGAATTCCGAGCCGAATTTTCGGGCCGCCAACCCGCGTTATTAGAGATCGTCGGGCGCGCTGCGCATTCTGAACTTCCTGCACAAGGCGATGATTGCAATCGCCATGTTGGGTCGCATTTGCGCGACTTATGATCGAGGGCCGGTACGCTATCGGTTGTGGGTCAATGTCATTATTTCTGGCCGCGGGCCAACATATTGCATAAATTTGACTGATTCGAGGGCCCGAAAATCGCTGCCGGGACCACTCGCCGGGCAAAATGGAGTCGTTGCCCCTCTGCCCGCGATTGATCTTGAATGAATAAATTGCCCCGCCCGCGGGCCTGGATTCTGCTGGGCTGCTGCGGGGCACTCCTGGCCACATTCGTCGGGGCCAGTTCTACCGCTGCCGCCGGACCATGCCAGGTCTCCGCGACCGCCGCTTACGGTCCAGCTGGGACCGCACTTGCATCCGGCGCCGCGCTGAGTACGCCTTTGTCGATAGAGATCGCGTGTGATCAGCCCACCCTGGTGACGGTGCGCACGCCCGGGGATCAAATCTCCCGACATTACGTCGGCGCGCAGGCTCCTCGACTACTTGCCAATAAGCGTGCCTACCTCTGCCATTCTCAAGAAGCCAATGTTGAGATCACGTCGGAATCGCTGGGTTGGTCAGCGTCGGTGCCCATCACCGGGCTCAGTTCCGTTCCGCAGTGTGATCTCATGCTCAAACAGGGATCAACCTGGGTGCGCTGGACCGGTCCCGAGGTCGGATTACGCGAGGCGTTCGCTGGCCCGGCGCTAGGTTGGCTGGATTGGGCACGCGGGCCGGACGGCACCGTGCCGGGGTTGGTTGCATGGTCGCTGGTTCCGGGTGAGTCGCCGCCGATCAAGGGTTGGGGGGACATCGTTCCCCTGGGTTTGCGGGGCTTGTCGCAACTCGTGCCCGGTCGAAGCTACCTCCTGATTTCCAATGCTGAGAGAGCCTGGACATTCCCTCGACCGCTCTCCCAGCGTTCGGTGCTTGACACCGCCCAGGTGGTTTCGTTTTACGGTCATCCGGGTGTTCCGGCCATGGGCGTGCTAGGGCACGCGTCGCCTGCCGTCATCGCCGATGAAATCGCGCTGTGGGCGGATCGCTACGACGCCCTCAACGGTCCGCGCGAGGTGATCCCCGCCTTTCACCTGATCACTGGCGTGGCGCAGGCACATCCTACGTCAGACGGGACTTGGCTCTATCGCCTATCGGGCGAGCGCATTGCAACCTTCGTGGAGACGGCGCGCGCGCGCGGGATGCTGATTTTCTTAGACATACAGATCGGGTGGAGCGACCCGCTGCGGGAAGTGCAACTCCTCGAACCGTTCCTGCGTGAGCCGTTCGTGCACGTGGCGCTCGACCCCGAATTTGCAACCCGGTCCAGGGGCGTGCGCCCGGGGCTGGTAATTGGCGGAATCGGCGCGCAGGATATTAATTCCGTACAGCGCTATCTGGCAACGCTGGCCCAAGCTGAAGGCATCCCACCCAAGATCTTGATGTTGCATCAATTTGCGGCCCACATGATCGAGAACCGAGCAGACGTTGAGGATGTCGATGGCGTCGAATTGTCAATCGACATGGATGGATTTGGCAGCGCTGCCTTAAAGCTGCGCCATTACGATTGGTATTCGCTGACCCCGCCGTCGGAACGGCCGGCCTTAAAACTGTTCTTTGATCAAGACACGCCGGTGATGACACCAGAACAGGTTCAGGCGCTCGAACGCACACCGGACCTGATCATTTACCAGTAACTGCTAAGGGCTCGTCCGCGGCGATTAATTCGGACATTTATGGGTGTGCCGGGCACGTCCCGAATCCGGGCGGCCAACCCATCGTTGCCGGCACTTAGCCAATCCCGCCCAATCGCAACTATGCCTTCCGACTTTGCAGTATCTGCACAGGTCAATTTCCACGCCCGAGACGATCTGCCCGTTGGACTTTGACCCACGGGCCCGAATTCGTTGGTGAACCCGTCTGCGCGCATCCTGCTGCGCCGCTAGAAGGAATCCCCCTACTCGAGATGCGGTCTGCCGGACAGGTTCTTTTCCATGCCGCGCCAACCGGCTGCGTCGTCTTCGATCGAATGCCGCACCGCTCCGGGATTAATCTGGTGGCCTCGGGACGTGTCCCACGGTGTGGTGTAACTAAGCCGTCCTCTACGTTTAGGGGTTCGGCAGCTGCAACTCTACAGAGTTGCAGCTGCCGGCAGGGCCGGCAGATGGTTGCTGGGGCTTGCTGGGGGAGTTTCGAGTCCTTGGCTGTGACGGCGACTGCCGGTAAGGCGTCCATCATTTTGCCAGTTGCGACCATGGCGCGGTCGTGGTCATATGGGCTTCCATGGGTCCGAAGGCCGGCCCCGGCCCGTAACGGCTCGCATTCGGGCTCACCGGGCCGGGTTTGTTGGGAAAGTCGGCCCAATTCGACGCTAGTGATCCTTATTTAGGCCCAGCTAGCGCCAAGCCGGGCGCACGACCTTCCATTTCCCTGGAGGGCGCTACGGCCCCCGGCGGCGGTTGCTACCCCGCCGGCAATGCCAGCGGGGACTGCCTCTCTCCCGGAGATGGGGGTTGGCCGATTAAGGCCATCGAGTGCCTGGACATATAGCGGCGCTCGGATGCGAGCCATTCGTCGTTCTGCTCAATTAGGACCGCTCCGATAAGGCGCAGGACCGAGTCATCGTCGGGGAAGAGCTGTACTACCCGGGTGCGGCGCTTTAGCTCGCCCATAACGCGCTCTAGGGGATTGGTGGACCAGATCTTGCGCCAGTGCGAAGGCGGGAAGGCGGTGTAGGCAGTCAGGGCGATCTCGGAGTCCTCGAGGATCGTGGACAGTTCCGGATACTTGCGCTCTAAGCGATCGGCGAAATCTCCGAAGGCGTCCATGGCGCTCTGCTTGTCAGCCTGCCCAAACAGCGACGCCAGTCCGGCTGCCACCAGCCCGCGGTCGCCGCTTCTGACCCTTGGCAGAAGATTGCGCCCAAAGTGTGTCCTGCACGTCTGCCAGGCGGCCTCGGGAATAAGCTTTGTCACCGCGTTGCCGATGGCTTGGTTCCCATCGGAGATCACCAGCCGCACGCCGGATAGACCGCGCGTTACCAGGGAGGCGATCAAGTCCTCCCAGAAGCCCTGCGCTTCGCTGTGGCCGATTGCAAGCCCCAGCAGCTCGCGATGGCCGTTCTCGTTTATGGCCATTGCTATGCCCACCGCCCGCGACCTTACCGCATGCGCGTTTCGGGCTTTTACGTAGGTGGCGTCGAGATAGAGGTACGGGAAGGTCGTATGCGAGAGATCGCGTTCGCGGAAGGCATTGACCAGCTCGTCGATGCCTTTGCAGATCCTTGACACCTCGGACCTGGAGATCCCGGCGTTTACTCCCATCGCCTCCACCAGCTTGTCGACCTTGCGGGTGGAGACGCCCTTGCTGTAGGCGGTCATGATGACGCCGTAGAGGGCCTGGTCGATGCGGCGCCGCCGCTCCAAGAACTCGGGGTAGTAGCTGCCTTGGCGCAGCTTGGGCAGGGCAATCTCGATGTCGCCCGCCCGGGTGGAGAGGGTGCGCTTGCGCGAGCCATCAAAGCCGATTGCGACGCTCGCCGTTGCGCTCGTGCGGTTTGGCGCCGATGTTTTCGGCCAGGCCGGCGTCAATAAGTTCCTGGTAGGCGTGCCGTACGGCGCTGCGGACGAATTCGCTGCTGTCAAACCCTTGCTTGGCGATAAGGGCAAGCAAGGTCTGATAATCAAGTTGGGCCATCGATGGTTCCTCGACGAAGTAAGTGAAGTGACTCCGTAGAGGTTTACACGATGGCCCTTTGTCATCGCGTTGGCTTAGTTGATCAAGCGGGTGCTCTTACACCACTCCAGGGGACGTGATCTGGCCTCGATAGCACAGCATCGCAAGGACAGGGACCGGCCGATGATGCCAGCTCGCCCATGAGAGCGGCGAGTCTCCGTTCATGTCTTTGGCAGCAATGGCTGCGCCGGCGTTGAGCAAGAGTTGAATCGCCTTCTGGCTGCCGAACGCGGCGGCTCGATGCAAAGGCGTTTCCCTTTTTGTTCGGCAATCGCGCATGAAACTGCCGCTTTCGGCAGATTCCTTCGTTACCGAATTGGGGTTGGCACCATGGGCCAGCAATACCTCTACCACCAGGTCAAAGACTGGCATGTTGGGCTTACAAAGCGCCGCATGCAGGGGCGTTTCTTCCGTATCGGGCAATGAATGGTTCACGTCCGCGCCCTGCTCTATAAGAAACTGGCAAAGCCGCCAATAACCATGGAACGCGGCGCCATTTAGATCAAAGTTCTCACCCAGAGTTCCCAGAGATTCGCCATTGGCAAGAAGGAACCTGATCGCACTCACGTCACCGTAATAAGCGCACCATTCGATCAACGAGATTCCGCGCCGATCGATTGAAGTAGCTGGGCAGCCTGCTTTTACGAAATCGAACACTAAGTCGGTTCGTCCGTCGGCGATTTTCTCCAGCATGGTCCGAGGCTACCACTGACCTATGCGGCAGCGCCGGTCGCCTGACCCCTGGCCTGCCAATTTGAATATTTGGCCCGCGTTGGCCTGAGGATCGATTCCCGGCCCCGGGGCCGAAGGTGTTTGGCTAATACCTGCCGGCAGACGTGCCCCCATCGACCATGTAGACGCCGCCGGTGCAAAAGCTACTCTCGTCGCTGGCAAGAAACAGCATCACCTGCGCCACCTCTTCGGGATATCCATACCGACCCAGCGGAATGCGAGCCGCATTCGACCGTTTGACCTGCGTTGCGGTTTCGGGCGAATCGCCCGGGCTGGTTACCCGCATCTCCTCAATCGAACGCATCATTCGGGTTTCGATTGGCGCTGGATTGACGGTGTTGACCCGGACACCGACGGGTGCACCCTCTATTGCGGCAGTGCGCGCCAAACCGATGACCGCGTGCTTGCTGGTGGCGTAGGCCGACATGCCCGGAGTTCCAGTTACACCGGAAGTGGATGAAGAGATCACGATGCTGCCGCCTCCCTGTCGGCTCATTACCGGGACAACGTATTTGATTCCCAGCCATACACCACGCACGTTGACCGCCATTACGCGGTCGAAGACCTCCAGGGGATAGTCCGGTATTGACGATATCGACCCTTCTATCCCGGCGTTGGCCAGCAGCACATTAATCCCTCCCCAGCGGTCAACGGCTGCATTGACATATGCCTTAGTTTGTTCGGGTTGGGTTACATCGGCCACGGTGTAGCTGGCGCGTTCAT
The DNA here is from genome assembly GCA_965261345.1 of Chloroflexota bacterium. Classification (GTDB taxonomy): domain Bacteria; phylum Chloroflexota; class UBA11872; order UBA11872; family VXNJ01; genus VXNJ01. Next base: position 2,289,402 of record OZ253449.1, on the reverse strand, counting down.
TGCCAATCGCCTGCACCGCCTCCCGGAGCGCTGCTTCGTCAAGGTCAACCAGCGCCAGGTTCGCACCCTGGTCGGCGAACAGCTTCGCCGCAACCCGCCCGATGCCCCCGGTAGCGCCGGTGATCACGGCGACTTTGCCTTCAAGTCGAGCCACTTCCAATCTCCCTTCACGGGAGGAGCGCCGGCGCCACCGACCGGCTCCGTTGTCCGGAATGCCGGTCATCGGCTCGCCGCGTTGCTCCTTACCCAAATTCACCGGGTTGCAATTAACCCACCCGGGTTTTTCATTTTGTCCCTGACTTTGCTCCGATGACGGCTGCATCAATCTGCGGGCGGCAGTTAGACCCCGGCCCGCCGCCTCTCCCGCTACCCGATCTTGAATCCGAAGAGCCCAAGCACGCGGCTGCAACGCAGGGTGTGGTCCAGGCTGGCAGCTGGCAACGTCAGCGGCGGCGTGTGAACGGCGTCCGAAAATGAGTATGGCCAGCGTGGGAGTTGACGCGGCGACACGGCGGGCGAACGCCTGATGGGTCGTGCTCGCGGCGCTCGACGGTATACGCATGGGAGATGATGTGCACGCGGAGGTGATGGCGGTGACCGAGGGAGCAACGAGCTCGATATCCAGGATCGGTTTTGTGGGCCTGGGGAATATGGGGTGGCCGATGGCGCGACAGCTGGCGCGCTGCTACCGCCTAACCGTAATGGACGCTCGTACGGACGTAGCCGAATCGTTTGCGTCACAACATGGTGTCCAGGTTGCAACTGACCGGTTGGCGCTGGCAGACGCCAGCGACGCAGTGATTACGATGTTGCCCACCGGCAGCAGCGTGCGTGAGGTCGCACTTGGAAATGCGGGCGACCCGGGACTGGTCGCAGGGTTTGGGCGCGGAAGCGTGCTCATCGACATGAGCAGCTCAGAACCGGTGGGTACACGTGAGCTAGCCGAAGTTCTGCGCCACCAAGGCGTTGCCATGGTGGATGCACCCGTTTCTGGCGGTGTCGCTCGCGCGCGCTCGGGTTCGCTGACGATTATGGTCGGCGGCGAATCGCGGCAGATCGCTCGCTGCCGTCCGATTTTGGAAAAGTTGGGTTGCAACGTATGCGAAGTGGGAGGGCCCGGCAATGGCCACGCAATGAAGGCGTTAAATAACTACGTCTCGGCCGCGGGATTGGCAGCGGCATGTGAAGCCCTGTTGTTAGGTGAGAGCATGGGGTTGGACCCAGCGCAAATGATCAATGTTCTGAACGCATCCTCCGGTCGAAATAGGGCAACCGAGGACAAGGCTGCGCAGGAAATCTACTCGCGCAAATTCAACTCCGGATTCACCTTGGGCTTGATGGCAAAGGATGTCGGTATTGCCGCGGGGATGGCGGAGGATGTCGGTATTGCCGCGGGGATGGCGGAAACGTTGGAATTGAAAGCGCCGCTGCTAGAGGGCTGTCACGACCTTTGGCTGCAAGCAGTGCAGTTGTTGGGGGCTCAAGCCGACAACACGGAAATCATGCGCCTCTGGGAAGGTTGGAACGGACGCGAATTGGGGAAACCTGGCCGCAAGCCGCTTCGGCCAGAACAGCATCAACCGCCTGGCTTGACCTGATCCGGGCGCCAAATCGTCCGCTGGTCGATGGACCCCTTCGGATCGGTGTCGTACCGCGGCGAAGAATCTTCCTGATCCAACCACCACTGGTGCAGCGACGTTGATTGAAGGCTAGGGCGTCGATTTTGGATCGCAAAGTCACCGTTGCAGGGGACTCCATTTGAAGTGTCTCGCAGCCGGGATTTGCGGGTTTAGGGCAAGCAAGCAAACATCGTTGGGCGGCGCCGATTGATCGGTCCGGCGCCGATATGTTCGACCAGACCGGCGTCAATTAGCTGCTGATAGGAGTGCTCGATGACGTTGCGGATGAATTCGCCGGTGTCTAGCCCCTCATCGCGAATTTGAAGCAGGGACTGATAATCGATCTGGGCCATCGTTGTGGTACCTCGAAGAGAGAAGTGAAGTTCATCTCGTAGAGGATTGCGATGGCCCTTATTCGTGATTGCTTATTTGAAATAAGCTGGCAGAGTTACACCAATTGGTGGGACGTGATCTCACCGTTGCAGGGGACCCATTTGAAGTGTCTCGCAGCCGGGATTTGCGGGTTTAGGGCAAGCAAGCAAACATCGTTGGGCGGCGCCGATTGATCCGCCAAACCGTTCGTCCCCGTTAGCTTTGAATGTTTGAGCGTTAGCGCTTTTCGACGCCAAGGCGTTGGGCCGGCCCGGCTAGAGGAATTCGAACCGAGATCACATTGGAAGGATCCGGCTGACGGCGCACCGCTTAGCAAGGTGCGCCCAGCCACAAACTCCGTAGCGTGTGGCTAGGCTGGTGCCGGGGTTGTTCGCATCGCCTGGTACCCAGGCCACGGACAATCCCGCCCGGGGCGGCGGAAACGGTTGTTTGCTGGACCAAACAGACGCTAAGAATAGGATGTTGCGGCTTGCTTTCGGCCCCCATCGGCCGCGCTCACAACTCCCTGTTCGGAGTCTGGCCCAAAGACACCCGTGCAGCTCTCTAAAAGGGGCCGGAACTTAGTTGAACGCCCGCAGCGGAACCCACGTCCGGGAGCCATATCGGTTAGTGACCCTAGTGGCCTTGCTGGCGGCGGTTGCTCAGGTAACGCTCGGAGGGGTCGTCCGCGTTACCGGTTCCGGCGATGCTTGCCCGGATTGGCCGCTCTGCCACGGTCAACTTATCCCCCCACTTGACTACCACACGCTGCTCGAATATTCGCACCGCCTTTCGGCGACGGTGCTGGGGGCGCTGGTGTTGGCGGCAACGTTACTGGCCTGGCGGTCGTTACAAAGCTCAAAAACCGCGCGCATCGCCACCGCCGTCGCAACCCTGCTAGTGATCGCTGCCGCCATCCTCGGAGGGTTAACCGTCCTGAGCGAACTTGCGTGGTGGGTCCGCTTAATCCATTTGGGTCTGGCTGAATTGGTGGTTGCCGCCATCGCCGTAGCCTGGCTGGCGGGCGACCCAGGTTATGCAAGCGATTTTTCGGCCAACGTGGAAAGCCCTGCCCAGCGGTATGCACGGCCGCTCGCCTTCGCCACTCTCGGTGGCTTGCTCGGACTCATTCTTTACGGTTCGTACATGGTCGGCGCCAATTACGGAGCAAGCTGCCCAAGTTGGCCGATGTGTCAAGGTTTCAGGATCCCAGACGGAACCGCTTTTGTCGTAAATATGGGGCATCGAGGGATGACGGTGATAGTGGCCGTGTTGGTCGTCCAATCCTGCACGCAGGCTTGGCGGCGGGGTGCGGACATTGCCAAATTGCGCTGGTTCGCGATCCTGACCAGCGGACTGCTGGTGGCCGCGGTGCTGGTGGGCGCGTTGACCGTCTGGCTTGATTTTTCAGTCCTAACACGGTCGTTGCACTTAACTTCGGCGACTTTGGTTTGGGCCGCTGCCGTGCTAATGACCACAGCCGGTTTGGCTCCGGGTCGCTTCACCTCCAATGCGGGCATGGAGGGGGATTAGTCATATGACGACTCCGGGGTTCGAGCTGTCTTCACTGCTGCGCGATTACGTCGCGCTGACAAAGCCTCGGATCATATTCCTCCTCCTCCTAACCGCTGTCGGCGGGATGGTCCTTGCCGCGAAGGGTTGGCCCGACCCGGCGATTGCAGGACTCGTTCTCGTCCGTGGGTATCTGGCCGCCGGCGGGGCAAATGCCCTAAATCACGGCGCTGAAGGTGATCTCGACCAAAAGATGCGACGCACTAGCCGTCGACCGGTTGCCAGCGGCCGAATTTCAAGGCGGCACGCTTTGATATTTGGAATCGCGCTCAACGTCGCGGCGTTCACGCTATTGGGTTCGCTTGCAAATGTACTCAGCGCCGTGCTTGCATTGAGCGGGACCTTGATCTACATATTCATTTACACCCTCGGCCTCAAGCGTTCGACGCCCCACAACATCGTCATCGGCGGAGCTGTCGGCGCCATCCCACCGATGGTCGGGTGGGCTGCCATTACCGGGTCGATTGATCTTCCGGCGGCCTACCTGTTCGCAATCATCTTCTTTTGGACGCCACCGCATTTTTGGGCCTTGGCGCTCTTGATCAAAGAGGATTATGCTCGCGCCGGGGTGCCGATGTTGCCAGTCGTAACCGACCTTGGGCAAACGAAGTTACAGATCCTGCTACATACGATCTTGCTGGTTGCGTTGACCGTAATGTTCTTTGCAACCGGCGCGGTCGGATTTATGTACCTGGTCTCGGCCCTGGTACTTGGGGCGGTGTTCATCTATCGGGCGGTGAGATTGAAGCGGACAGAAGATGCCAAGGAGGCAAGGCCGCTCTACCTGTATTCGCTGGCCTACCTGGCATTGTTGTTCCTGGCGGTAATGACCGACGCCATTCTCAGCGGCCCCGCGTAGCGGCCGCCTAGTCGCATCGGGGTCGGATTGTTGGCCGGTAAAGCCAGGCAAAAGCCACCCCGCGGATCCGGTAAACCCTTTACCGGACGGATCCCGTTATTGGCCGAGGAATTTACCTGGTATCCGTCAACTCGGCCGAGCCTTGCGTCGGTCGCATCCGGGCCCATTGCGCCGGGGTCCGGGACGGCCATTCCCGATCGGCGGAGCAGGCGGCGTCAGGCCGTGCATGGACGCAGGCAGGCCAGGTTCAATACGCGCGCAGAATCCCGATCCCTAGCGATTACGGCAATCCGATTTGCCAAGATCGATTCCGCCTGAGCGATAAATCGCTAGGCCATGTTGCGCAGGTATTGGCTGGCCAACATCGCCACTGCGGCACCCTCGCCGGTGGCGGTGGCAACGAATTTTGAGCTGTTTTTTCGTATGTCGCCTGCGGCAAATATTCCCAGAACCGAAGACTCGAATATCCCAGGTGCCACGGCCGTCGCAAAATCGGCCAATTCGTCGGGGTCCGCACCCAGGTCGCCGCGGCTGGATACGTCGCTGCCGGTGCAGATAAAGCCCCGTCGGTCCAGTTCAACCCGACCCTCGCGCAGGAATTCGGAATTTGGTCGCATCCCGATAAACACGAAGGCCGCGCGGACCGCAATATCGCGCAGTTGATCGGTCTGCATGTCGCGCACACGAACCGCTTCGAGTTGGCCGTCGCCGCGAAATTCGTGCAGATCAACTCCGTAGATAACTTCAATATTGGCGATTTCCAATAGCCGTTCGGCGATGATGGCGTTGGCAGTGAGGTTTTCACCGCGCACGAGCATCGAGACCTTCCCGGCATAGCTAGCTAGTGCCAGCGCCGCTTCGGCGGCCGAATTGCCGCCGCCAACTACGGCCACGTGTTCTCCGGTATAGAAATACGCGTCGGTGGCCGCACAGTAGTAGACACCGGAACCATTCAATTTGGACTCACCGGGGATCTGCAGGCGACGATATGTGCTGCCGGTCGCAATGATTAAGGCAAAGCAGCTGTATTCTTCACCGTCCTCGGTTACCACCGTGTGGTACGGCCCCAGGCTGTCGATTCGAACAACGTTGGCGGCCTGGATCATCTCGACGTTGGCTTTACGGGCCTGGGCGCGCAAGCGGTCACTTAGCTCAAATCCGCTTATCGCCGTCGGGAAACCGGGCATGTTCTCAACTTCGCCGGAGAGATTGGCGTTGCCTCCCACCTGTTCACGCTCAATTACCAGCGTGTCGAAACCATCGCGGGCGGCAAATGTCGCCGCGACGAGCCCGGCTGGACCCCCTCCGATGATGATCAGGGGCCAATAGCGCCGCTCACGATCGGTATCGATTGCGAGCGCGTCGGCCAATTCGGCATTGCTCGGCCGCAGCAACGCCCGCCCATTCGCGAGCAGCACCGTAGGCAGCACCGGGCGACCAATGTCGAGCTGGGCGAACTCCTGCTCGGCGGAAGCCTGCTCGAGGAGATCCACCCAGCGAAAGCCAATGCCATGCTCGCCCAAAAATTGGCGGCAGCGGCGGCAGTCTGGGCACCATTGAATGCCGTAGATGGTGATTTGGCCACTTGCGGTCAAGCTGCCCTGCCCGGCAGTTTTAAGTTATCGAGAACCAGCCACCGACAGTTCGTAGCCACTGGGATGCGAATTTTTGCAAACGGGTTCAATCGGACAGACGGCCAATTCACGCGGAACCCAATAATTTGGACGGCGTCACCGACGTGGAATTCATGCGGCAAATATGGCAAACGGCAAATACGTGAGCATGTTTGCATCCTATCCTCTGTTTTCCCACTTGGGAACTCGCGGATATCGCCGCCGCGAAATAGTTGCTGCCCAAATACGATCTGCCGCCCCGCGATGCGCATGCTCGAGTGATGGAAGTTGGACCAATGGCCGTGGGCAAATTGCTGAAATTGGCCGCATAAACCAAGCGCGAGCGGCGCGCACGGAACCTGGGCAAGCGCAGGCTAACGGCCCGATCGATCCCGGCGATCAGGTCGATGGACACCGCCCCTGCATCGCCGAAGCAATCGGGACCGGGCGACATCTCCGCCGGGTACTTCAATGACCGCAGCGGCGGCGCCATCCTCAACCTCTCCACCGCCTGCGTGGTGGAAGATCCTGGTCACGACAACCGCAACCGGTCATGCATGGGGCAACTTTGAGAAATGCCGCTGTCCTGCGGGCCGTCCAGCCAGGCATCTATCAACATGCATGGCATGGCCAAGGGAGCGGCCGATATCGGCAACCGTGATCTCCTCTAGCTGGCTATGCCGCATGACCCGCTGGTGGGGTGGCCAGATCGCCGGCGCAGGTCCGGGCGATAACCGCGGAGCTTTCAGCGGCTCAAACGCGCTGGCGGTCGCAGCACCAATCGGATGCCTAGAAGGGTCTACAGGAACCAACACCCGCGCCAGCCGGCCAACGCACGAATGGATATTTAGGCGGCCCGCCGAGCCTTAGCCCAAAATTGTCTGAACCGATGGATCCAACTAAATCCAACTCCAAACTCTGGGTGTCGGCCCACCCGGTTGTGCAGCACAAGCTGTGCGAACTTCGCGCCGCCGCCACGCCGCCGCACCGATTCCGCACCCTGGTTAGGGATCTGACCCGCCTCATCTTCTACGAAGCGACCGCCGACCTGGCCACCACGCCAGTGGAGGTTGCGGCCCCCGCGGCCATCGCCCCCGGACGGCGCCTGCCGGGACGGATCGGACTGGCGCCGGTGATGCGCGCCGGGCTGGGCATGTCGGAGGCGCTTTCCGAGGTCCTACCCGATTCCGTCGTCTATCACCTGGGCCTGCGCCGCGATGAGGAAACGCTCGACCCGATCGAGTACTACGCCGCGGCGGCGGGTCCTGTCGCCGTGCAGATGTGCCTGCTGCTGGACCCAATGCTGGCGACCGGCGGATCGGCCTCGGCCGCATGCCGGCTGCTGAAGCGCCAGGGAATCTCCAGCATCACCTTTGTGGGCTTGATCGCGGCCCCCGAAGGAGTGGCTCGCCTGCACGGCGAACACCCCGAAGTGCCGATATTCATTGCCGCCCTGGACGATCGGTTAGACGAACGCGGCTTCATCCTTCCCGGTCTTGGCGATGCCGGCGACCGTCAGTTTGGAACCGGATAGGACTAGCGCGGTTCAACCGGTAGCGGCGCTTAATTCCGTCAGCGCGGTCAAGCCCGACTGAGCAGGCGGCCCCGGCCATCTGCACTGGAAAGGTTTGACCGGTCTCGGGCCCGGAACTTGACCGCACCGCCGGACTGGGGTCGGGTGAGGGATAGCCGTCCAACGGTCGGATGATGAAGGGGTTTACCCGACGCCCGCGCGGCCCGTCCCAGTCACAGCGGCCTGGGGGCCGACCCGGCAGTGCCGCGATCGCCGCTTAAAAGTAGCGGCCGGCATGCGCGGCGCGTTTTTGACTAGGTTTTGGTTTCCTCCGAAAGGAACTGGAATGAAGACGCTAGGCAGTCGAACGGATCGCGCCGACAAACATCCTGCTCGATGATGTAGTACTCGGTTCCGGCCTCAGCCGCCGCGGCCAGGATTGCGCCCCAGTTCAGCAGGCCCTCGCCGACCGGTGCGAAGGTGGGTCCGGGCATGGCAAACAAATCCGGATCGTCGGTCGGAAAGACCTGTGCGTCCTTGCAGTGCAGATAACGGATTCGACCTTTCAGGCGTGAGATCATCTCCGCCGGGTCAGCGCCGGAAATCGCGGTCCAGTAGGTGTCCAGCTCCATCTGCATTTGGCTCTTTTCGATCATGTATTCCATGGCGTTGGTGCCGGCAAAATACACAAACTCGTGCGAATGGTTGTGGTAGGCAAAATCGATGCCGGCGGCGGCCACTGTTTCGCGGACCGGTTGTGCTTCTTCGAGAAAGCGCCGGTAACCGTCGAAATCGCGGTAATCGTAAACATCGAAGATGACCGGTGGCGCCACCATCGAACAGCCCAGGGTTTGGAGGTAATCAAGTTCCTCCGCGGTGTTGTCGCGCAGGTTTCCAAAGCGCCGGTGGGCGCTTGAGGCCCGAAGCCCGTGGTCGTCGAGCATTTGCCGCAGCGTTGCCGGACTGGTGTCAGCGTCTGGGCCGTCGACCGCCGCGACCGCCGCCAACTCCACGTACTCAAAGCCAATCCCGGCCAGGCGATGAACCGTTTCATGCAGTTGCTGCTGATTGCCCAGGTGTTCACGGACGGTGAACAGCTCAGCGGCGATCTTGGCCATCATTTTCCTAAATTCGCAAGCAGGTTTTGGGCCCGACGGCCCGACCGAGATTATCGGGGGCTACGAATTTGGGCCCAAAGCGCAACCAATAGCGCGATCACCGCCAGGGCCCAAAATCAGCACGCCGTTGCGAAAAACAGGCCCACCGGCCGGCGCTCTCCGGGAGGTTCGTCCGTCCGCGTGGTCGGCACCAACCGTCCACGCAGATGGGCAGCACCATGATTACCGCATCGACTATTTATCCGGCTGCCAAGCAAGCCCAGGTCCTTGCCGCCGCAAACGCAACTACGTCCGACCCGGCGAACACACCCCGGAAAGTGGTCCACCTGCGTTTGGAATTCTCAAGGTCACCGCTGGTGATCCCGGTGTCGCGCGGCCACCTTTGGCCGCGGACCGTGCCAATGACAACGTCCGCTCAACCGTAACCGTCCCTACCGCCATTTGCCACTCTTTTTTATCGATAAGTTGAAGATATGGGCGAACGGCTTTGGTGCCCAACCCGCCGCCGCGGTCCGGCGCCAATCGTAATTTCATAGAGGACGGGGTCTTCTGATGCGCACAAATCGGGTACTGGTGCCAGGTAAGAACCAGGTCCTGCTGGAAGAAATCGAGATAGCCGACCGGCCCGGTCCCGGCGAGGTCATGGTTGAGACCGAAGCCACGTTTATCTCCGCCGGGACGGAGCTGGCCAACTACACCGCCCTGACCCCGCAGGTCTACGAGAAAGGGTCCTGGTGCGAATATCCCTGGCCCTCCGGGTACGCCAATGTCGGCCGTGTGATCAAAGTCGGTGAAAAGATCGAAGACTTTGGGGTCGGCGACCGGGTCTTTTCTTTCGCCAAACACCAACAGGTCCACTTCGTCACCCACGGTGGTCCCGGACTGGGCGTGAGCGTGGCCGGGTCGCTGCTGGCAAAGGTCCCCGACGACCTCGACCCGGCGGTCGCCGCCGCCTGCCGCATGCCGCTGGTGGCGATGAGCTCGCTCTCCAACACCCCCCGGCGCCTCAATGACACCGTCGGGATCTGGGGCCTGGGAATGGTCGGCAACATGGCAGCGCAGCTTTTCCAACTGGCCGGCTGCCGAGTGATCGGCATCGATCCGGCGGGCTTTAGACGCGACCTGGCGCAGGGCGTCGGGATCGGGCGGGTGGCTTCGCCGGAACCGGCCGACGTTAAGGCCCAGATGGGCGGCCTGGGAGCTTGCGACGGATTGGATATCGCGATCGATGCTGTTGGTGAATCGGCAATCCTTGCCCAGATCCATCGGTTCGTGCGCCGCTTCGGCCAGGTGACCCTGTTGGGTTCACCACGCCGCGAGCACGTCGCCGACATGAATCCGCTGTTGTCAGATATCCACTGGCGCGGAATAAAGCTTCGCGGATCGCTCGAATGGCTGATCCCGCTAACGCCGCAAACCGCCTTCGATGAGTCGACCTTGCACAACCTGGAAACGGTATTGGACCTGGTCGCCCGCGGTCGCCTGCAGGTAGAACCGCTGATCTCGCACCGGATGCCGCCGCAGCAGATAGAGCGCGCCTACCAGGGTCTTCTAAATGACAAGGAGCACTACAGCGGCGTCGCGCTCATTTGGAGGCAATAGTCTCCGGACCGCCCGCATCCTCATGTAGGCGCCAATCCGGACCAAGAGCGGTTGAGCATGCAGGCTGTTAGAGTGCTCGTCGCGGGACGTGGTCAGGTATTCCTTGATGCGATAGAAATCGCCGACCGGCCGGGGCCAGACGAACTGACGGTCGAGACCGAATTCACGTTCATCTCGGCCGGCACCGAACTGGCCAATTTCACCGGATTGGACAAGAACGTAACGGTCCCGGGTTCCTGGTGCGCCTACCCCTGGGCGGCCGGGTATGCCAACGTCGGACGCATCGTCGCCAAGAGTGCCGCGGTGTCCGGATTCGAGATTGGTGAGCGGGTATTTAGCTCGAGCAGGCACCAGGATTTTCAGCACCTGCGGGTGCCCGACGCGGGAACTCCGGGCACACAGCTGCTCGCTCGCGTTCCCGAAGGGTTGGACGGGGCAGTTGCGGCCGCGTGCATGATGCCACTGATAGCGTTCAGCGCTCTTTCCAATTCACGCCCGCGCCTCAACGATCGGGTTGGGATCTGGGAGCTGGGATTGATCGGCAACATGGCCGCGCAACTTTACCAGCTGGCCGGCTGCCGGGTGATCGGGATCGATCCTTCCAGCCGGAGACGCGAACTGGCAACGATGATCGGCGTCGAAGCAATCGCCGAACCAGTCGCGCAACAAGTGGGCGCCGGCATTGCCGGCCTGGGCGCACCGAACGGGCTCGACATTGCCGTCGACGCGGTCGGCGAGGCAGCCGTCCTCGGCGGGCTCTATCCTTTCGTGCGCAGCTTCGGACAGCTGGTCCTCTTGGGATCGCCGCGGCGCGAGCATGTGGTCGATCTGACCCCGCTACTGCGAGACGTTCACCGGCGCGGCCTCAAGTTGCGCGGTTCACTGCAGTGGTTGATACCGTTCTGGCCGCAGACCGCCAGCGACGAATCGACTATTCACAACCTGTCGACCGTCCTGGATTTGGCCACCCGCGGGCGGTTGCAGATCGAACCGTTGATCTCACACCGACTGCCTCCGCGGCAGATCGAGCGCGCTTACCTGGGACTCCTAAACGAGAAGGAATCCTATCTCGGCGTCGCCTTGGAATGGAACGCCTAACACCCACCGCGACGCCCGATCGGCGCTCAGGTTCCGGAGTCGATTTCGACCGCTTGCAGCAGCAAGAAATTCATGCTGCCGCGCCGGCCTGATTCCAGGTCATCAGGATGCGACGCCGGCCGGGCAACCGGGACCGGAAATTCCCAGCTGCGGCGTTCGGGGTTGGAAAAATTATTTTGTCACTGACAACGACCGCCTATGATATTTACCGGCTCGCAGATGGCCCCGCCAACCCGAAGCCATTTAGTGCAAATGCCGGCCGTCGCACGCATGCGCGGAAATTTCCGCTTCTGTCCCGACTCCGGTCGCCCTAGCCCGCCTGCTGGCCCGTTGGACAGCGCCGTCGCTGGCCTCGGCGGTCTGGACCCGCGCGTGGGCGCGATTCCGTTAAGAGGCTCGCTGTCTTGGGTGATTTATCCTGCTGGTATCCCAAAACATATTGCGGTGGCGGTCAACGCGCACTAAATACGCAAAGCTACCTGCCGCCAGCTTGACCTTGATCTGCGGCCGGGCCAAGGAATTAGTACGCTCGCGTCCTGCCTGTAGGCCACGTATTCGGGATCCGGTCCCCATTCCCGGTCGGCACCGCGTTCGAGCAATGGAATTCCGGTAAAAAGAGCAGGATGCACGTCAATGTGACCGGCCCAGCCCATCCGTTCAGATCGCCGACGCGGTAATTTGACCGAGCGCGCTCGATTCCCGTACACGGATAATCTACCCGTCAATCGGCCCGCGAAAAAGGATCTTGATGGCGCGACCGGTCAAATACGCCCAACTCTTGGCTCGCTATGAACGCCTGGCAACGCTGCCGGGGGTGACGATCTCGAGATTTCGAATGCCCGACCGGTCAATCGAGTTGGTTGGGCTAACGCTGGTCTCCCAGGGCCCGATCAAGCACACGGTAGGCCTGAGCGCCGGCAGCCACGGCGATGAGCCGGCCCCGGTTCATGCGACGTTGCAATTCCTCGAAGAAGAGCGTTGGCGGGCCTGGCCCAATCTGGAAATGCGGGTGTTGCCCTGCGTCAACCCGACCGGTTTCGACCTTGGCACGCGTGAAAACGCTAAGGGCCAGGACGTAAATCGCACATTCAAGTTGGGCAATAGCCCCGAAGCTCTGGCCGCCTTAGTGCTGATCGGAGTAGAACCCACCGATCTTTGGATCGACGCCCACGAAGACCCGGTTGAAGACGGGTTTTACTGTTTCTCGCGACTTCCATCGGCCTGGGATCCGCGGTTGGTTGCCGCGGTCGCCAGGGAGGGCCCGATCTACCCGCGTGAGGAAGTTGACGAGATGAAAGTTGAAAACGGCATCGTGGCGCTGAATCGGGCGCGCCGCCTAGCGCGCCAGCAACGAAGCCGGGAAACAGACCAATGGGGCTTGTCAACTCACGTTGAGGCCCAGATAAGCCCGCGATCGGTAACCCTGGAAACCCCCGGGGTAATTGACCTGGACACGCGAGTCAATATGCAGCTGGCAGCCTACACGGAGCTATTGAATCTGGTCAGCGGTAACTAAGGCGCCGGCCAACGCTCCCACGATTCGGTGCCCACGATTAATTTGTGTATTGCGCAAGTGGCGGTTCCTCTGTCTTAACGTCCGGGAGTTTTGTAGCGGCCCTTCTCCGTAGAAACGCTGCGGGCGGGCCCGAGCAATCGCTTTTGATGTTGAAATTGGGGCGCATTTCATTTCGCTGCTAGGGCCGGATCAGCCACCGTGCAAATTACCGATGTAACCACCACCCAGCTCTTTTATCCACACGCTCGCCCAATCCAGGATGCCACTATCCCCGACCCGCCGAAATGGGCCGGCGGACGCGGGCAGGTGTTCGTGCACATCCATACCGACGGGGGCGTGGAAGGCCTGGGGATCGGGCTCGCCTATCCGGGTGTTCGCCAGGCGATCGATGAAGGATTTCGCAAGCTGCTCATCGGCAAGGATCCATTCAACATCGAGCAACTCTGGAACGACATGTTCTGGCATGTTCGCGGATACGGTCGAAAGGGCGTGGCGATCTGCGCGATATCGGCGGTTGATATTGGGCTTTGGGATCTAAAAGCCAAGGCGCTAGGATTGCCGCTCTTCAAGCTGCTTGGTCCCTACCAGGAATCTCTTCCGATCTACGGGAGTGGCGGCTGGACCAATTTCACCGAAAAGGAACTGATTGCCGAAATGGTCGATTATGTCGACCAGGGCATTCCCCGCCTCAAGATGAAGGTGGGCAAGGATTTTGGACAGTCCGAACGTGAAGACATTGCCCGCCTGGCGGCGGTGCGTTCGGCGGTCGGCGATGACGTCGAAATATATATAGACGCCAACAACGGGTATTACGCCAAACAGGCGATCTACATGGCCAAGGAGTTTGAAGAGTTCAACGTGGGCTGGTACGAAGAGCCGCTCATCGCCGACGATATCCGCGGGCTTGCTCGGGTCCGCGAAGCAGTCAATATCCCGGTTGCTACGGGTGAGCACGAATACACCAAATTTGGGTTTGCCGAGTTGATCGCCGCCGGCGGGGCCGACATCTGTCAACCGGATGTGGGCCGCTGCGGCGGCATTACGGAATGGCTCAAGATTTCACACTTGGCCCACGCAGCCAACTTACCGGTCGCGCCGCACTCGGTCCAGCTGGTTCACCTGCACGTATGCTGTGCTGCCCCAAACCTAAAAGTAGTCGAATACATGAACACCAATTTGACCGTCGATCGGATTTGGTACACCGAGTTTCCTCAACAAAAAAACGGGCAGTGGTCCCCGTTTCACGACAAACCCGGGTTGGGGTTGGAACTCGATCCCGGTGCCGTTGCCAAGTGGGCGGTTTGACGACCGCAGAAGCAATCTTGGCCTCTTCGGATAACCAGCTCACAGCCTGGGTTGGGTTGGCAATTGGCGTTTGCCGGTGACCAAACCATTTCCCGGCCGAATTCTATGTCCATTGGGGTGCCGGGCGCGTTTGAACCTGCCACGTCGCACGCATCCATTCCGACCCGTATTTCGCGCCAACTCCTTTCGATAATCGAGCGCCAAAGTTTGATCAGCCAAATATTTCATGCCCAGAGTTACTAATTACGCCGCCCTGCTGGCCCGTTACGAGGCGTTGGAAGGAACGCCCGGGCTAACGATCCATCGTCATCGATTGCCTGAACGCCAGCTTGATTTGATTCGGTTGGAGCTGCGGCCCGGCAACGACCCCCGGTACTTGGTGGGCTTATATTCCGGAACGCATGGTGATGAACCGGCGCCCGTGCACGCTGTCCTGCAATTTTTAGAGGAGCAGCGTTGGCGTAACTGGCCTGAGATTCGATTCAAGGTCTTGCCCTGCGTAAACCCGACCGGTTTTGACCTTGGCACCCGCGAGAACGTAGATGGCCAGGATGTGAACCGAACATTCAAACTGGGCGACAGCCCCGAATCTCGCTTGGGCCTGGAAATGATTGGGCAGGAGCGCCTTGATCTTTGGATCGACGCCCATGAGGATCCGGTTGAAGACGGCTTTTACTGTTTCACAAGCATGCCCAATGCCTGGTCGGATGTCCTGGTCGCGGCGGTTGCACGCGAAGGGCCCATATTTTCCAAGCCAGAAGTCGATGAGATGCCGGTCGATCGCGGCGTCGTCCACCGGTCCGATGACGACGAAGACGAGGAAACTCCCGAAGAAATTGCCGAATACATGCGCGATCGGGAGAACTGGCCGTTGCCCTTTTACGTAATGACCAATCTCTCCGATCGAGGCGTAACGCTCGAAACGCCGGGGGTCATTGAGCTGGAAACTCGAATCCGCATGCAACTGGCGGGATTTGATGCGATGCTCGGCCTGTTGACCGGTCGAATTAACCCGGCGTGATCGTCTTCATGTTGCAGGTTTTTCGATATTGACAGCAGTCAACGGCGCAAGTCGACCATCCGGTGCCGCCCTCGGCACCTAGTAGGGCGCATACCCGTCTCCGATTACCAGCTCTATGGCAGCGTTAAACGGAGGATGCTCGGCAAAGTCGGGCACCAGAACGCCGCGCAGGGTATCGCCCAGAAGGGTCAGCATTACCGGGGTTCGCTCGTCATTGGGATGAAACTCTAGCACCGCCGCCTGGAAGTACTGGCGGATAAAGCCGTAGGTTCTCCCTGGGGCATGCAGTCTGCCGGGAAGATCCACGTACTCCCTGGCATCGATCTTGGGCAAGCCGGAGACCGAGACTCCGCCCAGGGCAACAAAGAATTCGGCAAAGCCAACCTCGGTGCCATCGATGGCAAAGTCGGATACCTTGTATCCCCAGGGACCTAAGAGCGTACCGGGATGAGGATTTAGAAGATCGGTTTCTACTCCCTGGTCGGTGGATCCCTCTGCTGCCCCACCGACGTAGTCGCAGGCAAGTCTTCTTTCCACAATCCAGCCGCTGCCCAGGTAGTGGAAGTCAACTGCCCCTCTTTGATAGAAATGGGTTAGGGTGCCGTCTTCTAGTACCAGTACCTCTGAGGTTGGAAAGCCCCAGCGCTCCAGCTGGCCGGTCAGGTTGTAGTGGGAAAGGAACCCCGCGGTTACCTTGCTGCCATCGTCAAGCGATACCAAGAGATCACGGATGTTGTGGTCAAGATTTGGATTGCCCATGGCTCTAACCGGCAGGCTGTCCAATACCTCGATCGAATGGGTAAAGGCCGGGGTTTTTAGCTCAGAATCAGGTGGTGGGCGGCAGCCGCCGTGGCGGCCGCGCCGCGCCGGACTGCGGCCCGCGGATCGAACCGTTCGCGGTTGGGCACGCCGGTGGGGTCGGAAGGTGAGGCGATGAACTTAGCCGCCGTCCAACCCTCCTCCAGCAGCGGGCCGAGGGCATCCGCCACCGCTACCGGTTCGGGCATGACCGCATGGTTGTACATCCGCACCGCAGCGCGCAGCGCACCTCCAAGCAGCGTATGGATGGGAACCCCGAGGGCCTGACCACGGATATCCCAGACGGCCACGTCAATGGCGTCGATGGCCGATGCGGTCACCGGCCCACTGCGCCGTCGATCACCCAAGAAAAGCCGCCACCAGACGTTTTCCGAGGCCATGGGATCCATTCCGCCACGATTTCGCCCATTTCCATCAAAGCGGCCCGGACGCTGCCGCTTCGCTCCATCAGGGTGGCTTCACCCGGGCCGGTCAAGCCTTCGTCGGGGTAGACTAAGGCTCCGACGAAAGATCGGCCAGGGAGGCGATAGACAAAGCTCTCGACTGCGGTTATTTGCAACGTCTTCCGCCCCGTTGGCAATCGATTTTTCCAATAATGGCCAAACGAACGCCGATTGCCCGGATAACCGGAGGCACCGCAATGGTCGAACGCCCCCCCAACGTCCTATTCCTCACGTCAGACCAGCAGCGCTTCGATTGCCTGGGCGTAAATTCCGACGGCTACGTGCAGACGCCGGCCATTGATTCCCTGGCGGCCGAGGGAGTCAACGTGACCGGCAATTACGTCAACAATCCCGTCTGCGCGCCGTCGCGCGCCACCCTGCTGACCGGTCGCTACCCCCGCAATCACGGCGTTACTTCCAATGGCATCGCACTCTCAGAGGACGAGTTGACGGTTGCCCAGATCCTCTCCGATGCCGGCTACCGGACCGGCAACCTGGGCAAACTGCACTTCCTGCCGCATAGCTCGCGCAACTATGATCGCCCGCATCCCGGCTACGGCTTCGACGTGCACGTTAACGCCGAAGGGCCGGGCTGCTACCCCGACGACTACATCCGCTGGATTCGTCAGGTCGCCCCGGGCATGGAAGCCAAGGTCGGCGTGCCGCACCCGGTAACCGGCGATCGCAGCGAGCAATATTGGGATTTCGAGGCTCCCGAGGAGCTCTCCTACAGCGCCTGGGTGGCCGACCAGACTATTGGGTTCATCGACGCCGCCGGTGACACTCCGTGGTTCGCCATCGCCGGTTTTTATCTTCCGCACCCGCCCTGCAATCCGCCGGCCGAATATGTCGATCGCTATCCGGCCGCAAGCGTGCCGCGGCCCGACGTGGTGCCCGGCGAATTGGACGACAAGCCGGTGATGGTGCGCCAGATCGCCGAGCGCCTGCTTCCGCGCATGGAGGAAGAGGTAATCCAATTCCGACGGTACTACTATGCTTCCTGCACGATGGTCGATCACCATTGCGGGCGCGTGATCGAGCATTTGCGGCGCTCCGGCCAACTCGACAACACGATCGTGGTCTACTACTCAGATCACGGCGACGCCTGTGGCGACAACTACACCATGGGCAAGCACCAGGCCCACTACGATTCCTGCCTGCACGTACCGATGGTCTGGCGCTGGCCGGGTGGCCTGCCCGGCGGGCGAACATTTGACGGATTCTTCGAAGCTGTAGATCTCGTGCCCACCCTGCTGGAGGCCCTCTCGCTGCCGATCCCGGCGCCGGTCGACGGGGCCTCGCTTTGGGGGCAGCTCGCCAGTGCCGACGGACCGGGCAAGGACAGTGTGCTGGTGGAGTACTTCGATCCCGGCAATGCGCAGATTGGCTACGCGGTTCCCGGCGCCACCCGCGATTCGCTGGGCGGATTCTCGGTGCTCACGCTCATCGACAAACTAAACAAGTACTGGATTGACGGCGAGGGCAACGAGATCCTCTACGACCGCAAGGCTGACCCCGGCGAGCATGTCAACCTGGCCGGCGATCCGGCCCATGCCCCCGCGCTGGGCCGAATGCGAAAGGCCCTGCTGGTCAAGCTGGCCTCGACATACGATCGGCGGCACCGCAAACTGGCGCTCGCCTAGGCCGCCCTATTTCCGAGTACCTGCGACAGGTCAGCACCTGATTTCGTAGGGGCCACGCAAGGCATTCTGCTGTGAAACCAAACGCAGCAAAGGCCTCTTTGCATGACCCCCGAAGACGCAATATACCGCTACCGCCTGCGCACTTTGGCATTGGCCAGGGGAATCGGCAGCGTCAGGGACGCCCGCCGGGTAATCGGGATACATCACTCCGCCTTCTACCGCTGGAAGTCCCGGGCCGATAGCTACGGCCCCGGCCTCCTGCGCCCCCGAGAGCGCCGCCGCGCGCAGATGCCGAACTCCATCTCACCCTTGTTCGAGCAGCGCATCGTGGCGTTCGCGAGCGGCAACCCCGGCCTGGGACCGGTCCGGCCCGCGGCCGAGCCGCAACGTGCGGAGTGGGGCGGGCTACGGGTCTCGGCCGCCGGCGTCCGGCGGGTGCTGAAGCGCCATGGGCGCAGCGACCGCGCCAGGCGCCTGGCGCTGGTGGCCGGCTCTGCCGCCCCGCCGGGACCGCAGCGTCCCGAACCGGAACCCGAGCGCCACCTGTCGATCGTCCCGGCGCGCTGGTGCAATTTGATTGCTTCCAAATCAGCCTCCTCTCCGGCACCGGGGGCACCCTGTGGCGGCACAGCGCCATCGACGTTGCTTCCTCCTACCTCTGGGCCGAGCTGCACCTAACCCCGCGCAATCCGTCCGCCCGCTGGACGTCCAGACCGGCGCGCAGGGTGGCCAGGGATCCGTCGGCCCGGGGCTGGCAGCTCGAAGCCGTCATGACCGACGACGGCTCTTGAGTTCAGGGCCCACCAGTTCGGGAGGATGGTCGCCGCCATGGGCGCGCGCCAGAAGTTCATCCATGCCCGAAGGCCGCAGACCAAAACTCAGGTTGCACACTGCACCTCGCTGATCATGTCGACGACAACGGCGTCGTTGTCGCGACCTTCCTTCCTTGGTTTCCGGGTGGGCGGGACCGGCGTATTGTCGGGCCACTCCTAGAGCCGCATGCCTCTATCGTCGGCAACGTGGCCGATCAGCCGGTCTCGGCGTCGCCAGTATCCCAGCGAACCAACCGGGATCCCCAGCCGCGCGGCCATCGCGCGCGGCTGCAGCAGCCCGCGGTCTTTGCGCCTGCGGCAATACGAACGCAGGCCATAACATTTGCGGATGCGATTAACCCTTAGCTGGTCGTAGCGGCCTCGCCGCTTCGGTCAGGCCGGCGCCGCGCTGGGCGGCGTTGATCGCCGTCAGGGCAGCCAGGCGCGCCGGGCTCTGGGCCAAGAACACGTATCCGTACTGGCGAAGCTGCGGGCTGACTCCGGTGTCGCGTTCAAATCGCAGCAAGCGCTCCAGCGCGAAAAGGCGATATCGGCCGGGTCCGTAAATTGCAGCCTGAACCCGCCTGCCGCGCAACCGCTCGATCCCCAACCAGGCAGTGGCGACCGATCCACGACCACAACATCGCCTACGTCCTCGCAGGCCAGGTGGTAGCCAATCGAAGCCCCGAGACGATCCCAGCCCCGATCACGCAAACGTGAGCCCGTTCAGCCAAAGCCGCTAAGTTCATACGTGCAGGACGTAGCGGACCGCCGGTGAGAGGTTTTCGATCGTGGCCGGGGAGAGCCAATCAGCCTGGATCAGCTGCTGCTTAATCTGGCGCGCCAGCCAGAAACAGTGGATGGCTCGCCGCGGCCGGCTGGTGCGGTTGACGGTGCCGCCGTGCCAGGTGATGCCATTAAAAACGAGCACCGCCCCGGCCCGGCCGAGGGCCAATATCTGGTCCGGGTGCTCGGCCAGCGGGTCGGCCAGATGATCGCCCGGCTGCGCCACCAGCCGGTGGGTTCCCGGCACCAGACGCGTGGCACCGTTGTCGGGGGTGAAGTCGTCAAGCATCCAGAGCGAATTGCAGGCACCGTAGTTCAGCACCACCGCCGATTTTTGATTGTCACAGTGCAGTGCTTGATTGCCGTGGCCCGGCGGCGCCGCGCGCCCATTGAGGGAGCCCAAATGCATCTCGCCGCCGATGACGTGCCAAATCGCGGCCAGAACCTTGGGGTGAGAGTAACAGGTAGCAAATTCGGAGCCCTTTTCGACGAGATTGGCCAGTCTTCCGACATTGGCCTCGGCATTAGCTTCCCTACCGTCGCCACCCTCAAGCGCAAGCACCCGATCAAATCGCTGCCGCATGGCAGCCAGTTGCTCACCGCCGAAGAGATCTTCAAAAATCACGTAGCCCCGCTCGTCGAGCTCCCTTTTTTCTTCCTCCGTCAACGCCTCATCGTTAACGCCCAGTTCGGCCAACGCTGTCTTCGTATCCATCTCTGCCCCTCCACCTTCAAGTTGCGCGCCTGCCGGGCGGCGGCCATGTCAACCTGACCCAAGTATTGTAATTGTCGTTTATACTGCACAGCGATCCGGCGGCCGGTTCAATACGTGAACCAAATAGCGCAGGGCCGGACTCAATTCGGCGATAGCGGCGGGCGAAATCCAGTGTGCCTGGTCGGTCTGCTGCTCTATCTGGCGCGCCAGCCAGAAAGAGTGGATGGCTCGCCGCGGCCGGCTGGTGCGGTTGGCGGTGCCGCCGTGCCAGATGATGCCATTTAAAACGATCACCGTGCCGGCCCGGCCGAGGGCCAATATCTGGCCCGGGTGCGGGTCGGCCAGATGATCGCGCGGCTGCGCCAGCAGCCGGTGGGTTCCCGGCACCAGACGCGTGGCACCATTGTCGGGGGTGAAGTCGTCAAGCATCCAGACCGAATTGCAGGCACCGTAGTTCAGCACCACCGACGATGTCTGATTGTCACAGTGCAGTGCCTGATGGCCGTGGCCCGGCGGCGGCAGACGGTCGGCACCGCTCGCCGCACCGGAACTTCCGGTGACCGAAATTAGGCCGAGCCGGCGAATGCCAGCAACTTGCCACAAAGCGCCGCCGCACCGGTTGAACCTTAAGCAGTGATCCCAGAATTGGACCCGGTTAGCAATCGTGCCGGGTTCAACTGGTGCGACATGGCAGCCGATCCACATCGAACGCAGTTGGCAAAACAAGGGAAAGAACTCCGGCGATTGCCGGCAAGATTCAGGGTTGCCATGGACGGCAATATCACCAATCCAGGAAAGGACCGGCCGGCCGGCATTCTCTGCAACGCAATTGGAATCCGAATAGTCAACAATTTATGTACGAGCCATCCTGTAACCCTTAGATATTGAATCCAATGAGCCAGAAAAGAGCATATCGACCGTGAACAATCGACCCCGCCCCGATATCGTTCGCGCCCTGACCATCGCGGAAAAGGCCGCCCTCACATCCGGAGAATCAATGTGGTTCATGCAGGGAATAGAGCGCCTGGGCGTTCCCGGCCTGAAAGTTACCGACGGGCCCAACGGCGCGCGCGGTGCCGGCATATTCGGGTTGGGCAAAACTTCGGCGTGCTTCCCCTGCGGATCGGCTCTGGGGGCGACCTGGAACCCGGCCCTGGTTGAACGGATCGGCGTTGCACTTGGCCAGGAATCCAAGACCAAATCCTGTTCGGTTCTGCTGGCCCCGACCGTAAACCTTCATCGCTCCCCGCTCTACGGGCGGAATTTCGAATGCTATTCGGAAGACCCCTTCCTCTCGGCGAGGATGGCGGTCGCATACATCCGCGGCGTCCAGTCGGAACGCGTTGCCTGCGTCATTAAGCATTTTGTCGGAAACGACGCTGAGTTCGAGCGCATGACCATCAACTCCGTCATCGATGAGCGGACCCTGCGCGAACTCTACCTGCCGCCCTTCGAAGCGGCAGTTAAAGAAGCTGGTGTCTGGGGGGTCATGACCGCCTACAACCGCCTCAACGGCACTTTCTGCACCGCCAATGGGTGGCTCTTGCGCGACCTGCTCCGGGAGGAGTGGGGGTTCGACGGGATCGTCATGACCGATTGGTTTTCGGCCGTCGACACGGTCGAATCGTCCAACGCCGGGCTCGATGTTGAGATGCCCGGTCCGCCGCGATTTTTCGGTCCAGCGTTGGCCGCCGCGGTCGATACTGGCGACGTCGATCCGGGGTTGGTCGATGAGCAAGCCTCCCGGATCCTGCAGCTGATCGAGCGGGTCGGTGGATTTGAAGGCCCGATGATCGACCATGAAAACGAGGTCGATCTGCCCGAACATCGCCAGATCATTCGCCGGGCGGCGGCCGAGGCCATCGTACTTTTAAAAAATGATGGGGATCTATTGCCGCTGGCCGGCGGAAAAAAAGTAGCCCTCATCGGCCACAATGCCGGCCGCCTTCAGCTCTACGGCGGCGGATCGGCGCAGCTACAGCCACATTACCGGATCGATCTGCCCGGCAGCCTGCGAGCGGCGCTCGGACCAGGTAGCACGGTCGAATATTCGCCGGGTGTCTGGGTCGGCAAATTCTTGCCGACGATTGAGGCGCCCAACCTGCAATCCCCGGACGGAGGCGCGGGCATGAGGGTTGAATATCTCGACGCTGACGGAGCGGTAAGCCGTACCGAAACGGTTTCACGGTCGGAATTTTTGGACTTTGCGCCCAATCCCAATGGGTCGTTGATCCGCGCCCGCGCCAGCGCGATATTTAACGCAGATATTGCGGGAACCTACCAGCTGTCGCTCTACCAGGTGGGGCAGACCCGCGTGTCGGTTGATGGCAAGGTCGTAATTGACGGTATCAATGCGCCGCTCCCACCCGGTGAGTCTTATTTCGGGTTTGGAAGTATCGAGGCGATAGAGGATTTGGTGCTGTCCGCGGGACAGCACAAAATACACATCGATTATCTCGGGCAAGGCGCCCCCATGTTTCGGGCGGCCCGGGTGGGGTTGCGGCCGCCACTGCCGGCCGACATGCTCGAGGCCGCGGTCAAATCGGCGCGCGCTGCCGATATCGCAATCGTTGTGGTTGGCAATAACGAGGACTTTGAGAGCGAGGGCGTAGACCGCCCCGACATGAACCTTCCCTGTGGCCAGGACGAACTGATTTTGCGGGTCGCCCAGGCCAATCCCAACACCGTGGTGGTTATCAATGCCGCCTCACCGGTGACGATGGCCTGGGACGAGAGCGTACCCGCGATCTTGCAATGCTGGTTTGGCGGCCAGGAATTGGCAAATGCCCTGACCGACGTTATCAGCGGGGCTGTCAACCCATCCGGACGACTGCCGACAACCATCCCGTTGCGGATCGAACATTCGCCTTCATTTGGAAATTTTCCGGGCGAATCCGGCGAGGTCCGCTACGGCGAGGGATTGTTGATGGGCTATCGCCATTTCGACACCCGCCAACTGCCGGCCCGATACCGCTTCGGTCACGGGCTTTCCTATACAACCTTCCAAATCGGGAACCCACGAATTTGCTCGCACGGCCCGGGCGGTTACCTGCGGATTGAAGTGGACGTGACCAACAACGGAGACCGCCGCGGCGCGCAGGTGGTCCAGGCTTATATTGAGTCGCCGGCAGGGCCGGTGTTCCGCCCGCGCCGGGAACTGGGGGCATTCGCCCGGATCGAGTTGGATCCCGGCGAAACCGGAGCGGTCGAGCTTGAATTCAATGACCGGTCGTTCTCGTTTTGGGACCCCGGCACGCGCGGCTGGACGCTGCACTGCGGCCCGCACCAGATTCACATTGGCTCAGCGATTGATTCAATCGCCCAGTCCATTTCGGTTCAGATCGATTCGGACTAACCGCCCGCCCGCGGTTCCCTCAGCTCAGGTCCTCACCGGCTGATGGTCGGCGGACCTGACCTCGACTCGGTGTTTGGCCCGCAAGGGCGATTCGCCAGGGTCCTCGGGGAGCAGTTTGAACCCCGCGCCGGCCAAATCCAGATGGCCAAGGCAGTCGCCGATGCGATTGCCGCCGGAGATGACCTGCTCGTGGAGGCCGGTACCGGAACCGGAAAGACATTTGCCTACGTTGCTCCGGCGATCTTGCTCGGCAAGAGGTTGTGGGTGGCAACCGCCACCCGGGCATTGCAAGATCAGCTGGTTGAAAAAGACCTCCCGCTGATCGCCGCCGCCCTTGGTCGAAATGACCTTGTGGTCGCCAACCTCAAGGGCGCCGCCAATTATTTATGTAAATACAAATTTGCGCAGCTGCACGGCGGTCAACTCACTCTCGAAGATCTTGGTGCGGGCGGGCGGCGGGAGCTGCTTGCCGAAGTCGCAACCTGGTCACAAACGACCCAGACCGGCGATTTTGCCGAATTGGGCAATGTCCCCCCATCCGACCCGCTCCTGTCCAAGATCAACGGAGCCGGCGATATGTGCCACGGCGAACGCTGCCAGCTATATGCTGAGTGTCACGTAACGGCGGTGCGCCAGAAGGCCCGTTCGGCCGACGTGATCGTGACCAATCAGGCGCTTTATCTGGCCGCAATCAACTCCTATCAGCAGGGGGCGGATCCGCTGCTACCACCGCACGACGTTGCCGTAATCGACGAGGCCCATCAGCTTGAATCGTTTGCTTCCTCGGCCTTCTCGATCGAAATCACTCGCGCGCGTTGGCAGCGGCTGGCGCGCAACCTGCGGACCGCCCGGGCACTGACCGGCCTGCGGATGCCACCGGCCGGGGGGCTCGACATCGCCGCCGAGCCGTTCTTTAATCGCCTCGACCGTTACGTTACCGACTTGGCGGGCGGGAGCACAGATGGCCCTTACCGGCGTCAGGTCTCAATCGATGCCGAATCGCGTGACCGTTTCGTGGATTTCATTAGCGACCAGGCGAGCTCACTTATATCCAGCCTGGACCTGGTCGCGCGCTCGCTGCGCGAATCGGTTGAAACCGAAGATCCCAAGTTCGGTCCGCTGGTGCCGGTGCTCGCCTCGATCCAGGACCTGCTCGAAGCGCTAAATTACGTGCTCGGCGATCACGACCCCGACTACATATTCCACCTCCAACCCGACCGCCAGGATCATTACGGGATGATCGCCACCCCGCTTAGTGTGGCCCCGATCCTGGCAGATCGGATGTTTGGCCCCGATCGCCTGGCGGCCTCGGTGACATTGACCTCGGCGACCCTGGCTACGGCCGGCAATTTTGAGTTCGCGCGCTCGCGAATCGGATTGACAAATGCGATCGAGCGGCAGATCGAAAGCCCGTTCGACCTGCAGCGCCAGGCGCTGCTGTATGTTCCCGCCAGTATGCCGCCGCCGCGGGTTGGCGCCGGGGAGGCCGAACTGGGCCCGATCGCCGACCAGATTGTTCAGCTGGTCAATTCCTGCCCTGGCGGCGTATTCATGCTCTGCACCAGCCTGCGCCGGATGCGCCAATTCCACCGCCTGGTGGAGCCGGCCCTGCCCGACCGGACCTGTCTGCTGCAGGGTCAGGCGTCGACGCGACACCTGCTGAGCAGATTTCGGCGCTCCCAGAACGCCGTCCTGTTTGCCACCAAGGGTTTCTGGCAGGGCGTTGACATCCGCGGTGAGGCGCTGGCTATGGTGGTAATCGACCGCCTGCCCTTCCCGGCGCCGTCCGACCCGGTGTTTGCGGCCCGTTGCCGGGCGATCGAGCAGCAGAACGGATCATCTTTTGGGGCGCTCTCGCTCCCGCTTACGGCAATTGATCTAAAACAGGGTTTTGGGCGCTTGATCCGCAGCCGATCGGACATCGGAGTGCTGGCGCTGCTCGAAGACCGGATCCTTACCAGGCGTTACGGCAACTGGCTGCTGCGAAGCCTGCCGGACCTGCGGATAACCCGCAGCATCGACGAAGTGGCGGCACATCTGGCGCCGCTCCGGAGCGGCCGCTGATCCAGATGGAGTATGGGGTTTAGCGAGCGCCCAGCACGGCCTTTTGGGCGAACCCGAAGAAGGGCGCGCCCGACTTGGCCCGGGTTACCCCGCTTCCAGACCACGGTTCCGGTTCCGCCCGGCGGCAAATTCCTGTACTTAAGCGTCGCCGATCAAGCGCTCGCTTACAGGCTTTGTCGCCGCCAGGTTTGGCCCCGGACTTCGTTGCCGTCTGGGGTAGCGGCGCAGGGGTGTAGTCCAGCTTCCGCAACGACTTTATGGGATCAGGTATTCCTATCCGGCGGCCGCAAAGTCGGCTGGTTTGCCGGTAAAGCGGCATTTAGGGAACCCACTGCACCCGACGAATTCGCCATAGCGTCCGCGTTTCAGATTTAGGTCCTTGCCGCATTGGGGGCAGGAACCGATCTTGGCAGCCGGTTCGGATTGCCCGTTTGACTCAGTCGACGATTTGGCCGGTCGGTCGGCGGCCCCGGCGGGAGTGCGCCGCGGGTCTTGCCAGGTTGAGTAATCGCAGTCCGGATAGCGTTGGCAACCATAGAAGATTCTTCCGCGGCGAGTCTTCTTCACCACTAGTTCGCCGTCATCGCACTGGGGGCAATCCACTCCAATCGGCTGGAGAATCTGCCGCGTGTAGCGGCACTCGGGATAGTTGCTGCACCCGATGAACTTGCCAAAGCGCCCCTGTTTGTAGACGAGTTCCGACTCGCAGTCCGGGCACTTTTCGTTTAGTTCTTCCGGCTTTGAGTCTTCCTCCTCGGCGCCCTCGATGTTGCGGGTGTAGCGGCATTCGGGGAACCCGCTGCATCCGATGAACATGCCGTTGCGGCCCAGTCGCTGGACCAACCCCTTGGAGCATTTCGGGCACTCTTCGTCGATCGGCTTGTCGGCGACCGGTTTCTTTAGGTTTTCGCGGGCGTTGTTCAAATCGGCATCCAATCTTCCCCAGAATTCCCCAGTGGCCTCAACCCAACCGCGTTCGCCGCGGGCGACACGGTCGAGTTCGGCTTCCATCCGGGCGGTAAAAGCGATATCGACGATGTCGGCGAAGAATTCGGACATTGCAGTGGTCACGAACTCGCCGGTTTGGGTCGGGATCATGGTCCGGCGCTCGGTGGTTACGTATTCGCGGTCCTTGAGTGTGCGAATTATCGAGGCGTAGGTGCTGGGTCGGCCGATCCCCTCGTCTTCGAGCACCCGGATCAGACCCGCCTCGCTATAGCGCGAGGGCGGTTCCGACGTGTGCTTGGCAATCTCGGCCGCAAAGAGCTTTAGTCGGGCGCCGGTCTCCAGCTGCGTCAAGCAATCGAAACGATCCGATTCGGCTTGGTCGATGCGCGGTCCGTAGCCGGCCACCCGGAGATGCCCCGGCGTTACCACCCGTGATGCGCCGACCCGGAAGAACAGTCCGCTAGCCGAATCGGCGGCAATGTCACAGACCGCTCGCCGGGATGTGGCCGGGATCATCTGGCTTGCAATAAATTGCCGCCAGATGAGATCGTAAAGACGGAGCTGGTCGGAATTTAAGGCATCGGCAACCATCGTCGGGGCAAGGTTGGCCTCAGTCGGTCGGATCGCCTCATGGGCCTCTTGGGCGTTGCGGGTACGAGTCTTGTAAAAATTGGGCTTGGCCGGGAGGTCTTCCGAGCCAAATTCGGACTCGATGTAATTTCGCGCCGCTCCCAACGCCTGCCCCGAAACGGAAACCGAGTCGGTTCGCATATAGGTGATCAGGCCGATCTGCCCGCGCCCGGCAACCCGGACTCCCTCGTAAAGGCCTTGCGCGATCCGCATCGTTTGCGACGGAGAAAGACCCAGCCGGTTGGAGGCCGCCCGCTGCAGGCTGGCGGTCGTAAAGGGGGCTAGTGGACGCAGCTGCCGGTCGGAAATTTTGCGGTCGGAAACGGTGTAGCCGGTTGTGCTCAGATCCGCCAGGGTGGTGTCGGCAGCGGCCTGCGAATCCAGTTTCAGTTCTGACCCCTTCGCATACAGGGCGGCTTCAAACTCAGCGCTCTCGCCGTCTTTGCGGCCAAACGAACCAGACAACGTCCACCAATCTACCGGGATGAAGGCGCGGCGCTGAATTTCGCGATCTACTACGATCCGCAGGGCAACGCTCTGAACCCGACCGGCCGATCGCCCGCCGGGGATGCGCCGCCGCAGAATTGGCGAAATCGTAAATCCCACCAGGCGGTCCAGAACCCGACGCGCCTGCTGGGCGGCCACCAAATCATTGTCTACCGCCCGCGGGGCGGCCAGCGCCTCAGCGACCGCCGACTTGGTGATTTCATGAAACCGGATCCGGCTGGTCTTGTCAGCATCCAAATTGGCCGCCGCCATCAGGTGCCAGGCGATCGCCTCACCTTCGCGATCCGGGTCGGTGGCTAGCAGCACAGTCTGTGATTCGGCGGCGGCCTTGCGGATCTGAGTGACCGTCTTCTGCTTGTCGCGCGGTACGACATAAGTCGGCGAAAACCCGTTTTCTAAGTCGACGCCGAGGTTGCTCTTGGGGAGATCGCGAACGTGCCCAACCGAGGCCAGGACCTGATAGTCCTTGCCCAGGTAGCGCTTGATCGTCTGGGCCTTGGTGCGCGATTCAACGATTACGAGATTGGGCGCCGCTTTGGATTTGCCGGGCGGCGATTTGGGGGTCTTGCGACGTTGGGCCATCTAGGGCAGGCTGTTCTTGAACTTAATAATTTGGTGGGTTTCGGTTCGGTGCGGGCAGCACTGAAATAACTGTGGCCGCGGGATTTTATTGACCGCCGGCGCGCTCATCGAAACTCCTCTAGCCTCGGCGTCCCTCAAAGCAAACAACAATAACAGACGCATGCGCGGCGGGTTCGGTTAGGCCTTGGCGGGGGCCGGATTGACCGATCCCCTGCGAGCGGCCAGCCGTTCCATGCAGGAGAGCAGCTTGTCGCGCCAGTCCGGCGCCGATTCGAAATCGGGCCAGACAATTCCCATCTGCCCGACCCGGGCATCCCAGCCTAGGGTTCGCCGAAGGTCGGAGCGATCGATAGCAAATTGCCCATCGACCCGGATAGAGAGATCGCCACCAGTGGTGGCGATCGAATTGATTCCAAGGGCGGTGGCCCGCGCCCGCACCCGGGCCACGTAGACCAGATTGGCGACCGCCGCGGGAAATTCGCCGAACCGCTCGCGCAACCCGTCGGCCACCGCTTCAACATCACTAACTGAGATCGCCCGTACCAGGCGTTGGTATTCGCGCAGTTTGGCGGCATAAGTACCGGCATACTCGTCCGGAATGTAGGCTGCCAGCGGAAGATCGACCGGGGTGATGTGCTGTTTGCGTTCGGGGGCCGACCCGTCGTTCTTTGATTCCCGGACCGCATCGCGAACCATTTGCAGGTACATATAGAGGCCCACCGAGTTGGCAAACCCGGATTGGTTGGCGCCCAGCATGTCACCGGCCCCGCGGATCTGCAGGTCGCGCATTGCCAATCGCAGACCCGCGCCCAGGTCATTGGCCTCAAGCACCGCCTGCAAGCGCTGCTGCGCGGATTCAGTCAGTCGGTCCTCGCGGGTGTAGAGGAAATAGGCATAGGCCTGGGTCGCCGAACGCCCCACCCGCCCGCGCAACTGGTACAGCTGGGCCAAGCCGAACATCCAGCATTCGTCGACTATCAGGGTATTTACGTTGGGAAGATCGACCCCGTTCTCGATGATCGCGGTGCAGACCAAAACGTCGCTCTGACCGGAGGCAAATTCAACCATCGTCGATTCCAGGGCGTTGGCCGGCATCTGTCCGTGGGCGACCGCCACCCGGGCGGCGGGACAAATCTTGCGCACCCTGGTGGCGGCCCCATAGATGGAGTTGACGCGGTTGTGAACGAAGAACACCTGCCCGCCGCGGGCCAACTCCGATTCGATCGCTTCTCGGACCACATCCTCGGAATAACCGGTCACGTAGGACTTGACCGGCCGGCGATTGTGCGGCGGCGACTCGATCACCGAGATGTCACGAACCTCGGTAAGGGCCATGTGCAGGGTGCGCGGAATCGGGGTGGCGGTCAGGGTAAGGATGTCCACATCAGCGCGCATTTTTTTTAGTTTTTCCTTTTGCGATACCCCGAAACGCTGTTCTTCATCGACAACCACCAACCCGAGGTCGGCGAACTTGATATCGCGTGAGAGCAGCCGGTGGGTGCCGATTACGACATCAACGTTGCCGGAGGCAATTTCGGAGACCACCCGTTTCTGCTCGCCCGGGGTCTGGAAGCGCGAGAGCATGGCCACCCGCATCGGGAATTCCTGCAATCGGTCGCCAAACGTATCAAAGTGCTGCTGGGCCAGGATGGTGGTCGGGACCAGAACTGCCACCTGCTTGCCCTCGTGGGCCGCCTTGAACGAGGCCCGGACGGCGACCTCGGTCTTACCGAAACCGACATCGCCGCAGATCAACCGATCCATTGGCCGATCGGCCTCCATGTCGGCCTTTACTGCCTCGATGGCCGAGAGTTGATCGGGTGTTTCCACGAACGGGAAGGCCTGCTCCATAGCAACCTGCCAATCCGAGTCGGGGCCGAAGCGATGGCCGGTGCTGGTTTCGCGGGTGGCGTAGATTTCCAACAGTTCGCCGGCAATGTCGCGCGCCGCCTTCGTCGCCTTGGTCTTGGCCCGGTTCCAGTCGGCGGTCCCCAAGCGCGAGAGTTTGGGAGTGGCCTCGCCGGCGGCCACGTAACGCTGGATCCGCCCCATCTGCTCGACCGGGACGTAGAGCTTGGCATCCTGGGCATAGATGATTTGCAGGTATTCGCGGTCGCCGGCCGCATCCGCCAGCCGCACCACCCCCTGGTACCGTCCGATACCCTGCTCGACGTGAACCACCAGTTCGCCCGGGCTCAGGTCAAGCAGGAAGTCTTCGTCGGCATGCGGTTGGAATGTTGCCTGTTTCTGGCGGCGCTGGCGCCCAAAGATTTCCGAATCGGTAAGTAGCTGCAGATTCAACGAACGATGACGCCAGCCGTTTGCGAGCGAGGCCCGGACCACCACCACGTCACCGGCCCGCAGCGGCATCGTTGCGTCGGCGAGTCGTTTGGCCCAGACGCCATGCTCAACTAGCAGTTCGAGCAATCGATCGCCCTGGTAGCTGGCCAGTATCGTGGCCATCCCCGATTGCGAGAGTTCATGGGCCATGTGCAGTAGACGCCCGCCGTAGCTGTCGGGGGCCGACATCTCGGTCGCCGCAGTCACCACCGGCGCGTTGGGACCGGGCGGGCTCTGGGTGATCGTCAATTCCGCCTCGCCGAACCGATCACTTAGCCATTGGCTGTCAAACAAAGGCGAACCCAGGCCGGCCGGGAGCTGGCGATCGGCGACCATTTCGGCGCGCAACCGGGCCTCGGTGCCGCAGTATTCAGCCAGCGACCAACGCACCAGATCCGGCTCTTCGATGGCCATGCCAAGGCCGGCGGCGTAGTCGAGCAGGCAGCTGAAGCGCGGAAGGGCCGAACCGAGCAGGAACGGGGCGGCGTCAAAAAACGCTTGGTGCTCGAGCAGGGCTATTTCGCGGGCGAAGCGGTCCTGGTCAGCGCGACGCAGCCCGGAGGCATCAAGTTGCGAGAGTTGAGCGGCCGCTTCCGGACTGGACCAGACCGCGTACTCAGTGGCCGAGCCGACCTCCCAGGCCTCCAGGTGGTTTTCGGATCGTTGACTGCCGACCGCAAAATGGCGCAGTGATTCAATTTCGTCGTCAAAAAAGTCGACCCGGATCGGTAGCTTGGCCTCGGGCGGGAAAAAGTCGACGAGTCCGCCGCGTTGAACGAATTCGCCCGGTTCCTCCACCAGCGGCGACCGACGGTATCCGAGCTCCTGGAGGCGCTCGGCCAGCAGCCGCGGCTCGATCCGCATCCCCGGCGCCAGCGAGAGCAGACGCTCGGCAAATTCTTCGACCGGGCAGAGCTTGGGGGCGATCGCCCGGGCCGAGGCGATCACCAGGAAGCTGCTTGACTGGGTTTGGTTGAGGCGGGCTAAGGTGAGTCGCTTTAGCACCTGCGAGCGGCCGGCCAGAATCGCGTGATCGATGCCGGACTGGGCATTTAGATAGTGGTCGGCGGCCGGAAAATGGAGCACGTCCAGCCGTGGCGCCCACAACTCGAGCTCGCGGACCAGTTCCTCGGCGCGGTTCTCGTCGGAGACCAGCAGCAGCAGCGGGGCCTTGGCCTGCGCCACCAGTTTGGCGACCACCATCGCGCCGGTTGGCCGCATGCAACAGATCGTCTTTTGGCCCGGCTCGAGGGCGCTTTCGATCGCGGCGGCAAATTCATCGCGGCGGGTGAGCAAATCAACAATTCGCTCGGCTCTCATGGCATCCGGCCCCAGTCGCGGTTGAATTCGTTCATAAGTTGGTCCGGGGGCAGCTCGCCAACCTGCTCTAGCGCCCGGGTTGCGGCCTCAATCATCCTTGCCGCCGCCGGTTCCTGGCCGCGGCCGAAGTTTCCCAGCACGTATTTGGCCGGATCCTGACCCGGTGGCGGGCGGCCGATTCCCAGCTTGATTCGCATAAATTCGTGGTCGCCGACCGCCCCGATGATCGATTCAACCCCGCGGTTGCCACCGGCCGACCCACCGCAACGAATGCGCAGGGTGGCAAATCCAAGGTCGAGATCGTCGTGCACCACGACCAGCTGTTGCGGCTCGAGCCGCAATCCCTTCAGCGCCGCTCGGACCGCCCGGCCCGATTCATTCATATATGTATGCGGAAAGAGCAGGGCGGACGGGTACGACCCCAACTGGCAGATTGCAAATTCGGATTGGTAGCGCCGCCGGGTTTTGGCGCCGGGTCGGGAGGCTAGCGCCGCCCGGCCCACCCGCCAGCCAACATTGTGGCGCGACCTGGCATGCTTGGCGCCGGGATTGCCCAGAAAGGCCACCAGTCGGACCGGTCGCTCACCCGATCGAAAACGGTCAAGCCAGCCCATGCGGCAGGCTTTCTTGGGCTCGGAACGTTTCCGCCAAACGAAACCACTGGTCCATGTCCAGGTTGGCCGGACGATCGTTTGGATCAAGGCCGGCGGCAGTGAGCAGCTCCAGGATCGGCGGCCGCTCCAGGTGCAGCCCGGCGGCCAGTGAATTTGCCAGCTTCTTGCGGCGCTGGGCAAAGGCGTGGCGGGCCAGGAATATTGCGATCGCGGTCGCCGGATCGGAGCGATCGCGGTCGTTGGTGGTAATGCTCACTACCGCCGAGGCGACCTTGGGCTTGGGCCAGAAGGCCGACGGCGGGACGCCGAAGGCGATATGGGGATCACCGAAGGGTCGGGTCATAACCGTCAGAGTCGACCAGTCCCCGGGGAGGGCGCAGATCCGCTCAGCCACCTCGCGCTGCAGCATGACCGTTATCTGGTCGGGCCGGTGGTCGGCGCGGATTGCGTCCACCAGCATTGGTGTGCCCACTGAGTAAGGGAGATTGGCGACCAGTTTGTACTTGCAGCCGGGAAAGAAGGTGGCCAGGTCGATCGTACGGGCGTCGCCGCGGATTACTTTCAGGTTGTCGTAGCCTTTCAGTTCCTGGCGCAGTTGGATCGTCAACTCGGCCTCCACCTCGATTGCCAAGACCTGCCCGGCGCGGGCGGCCAGGGCGCGCGTGAGCACACCCGACCCGGCGCCGATTTCAAGCACGTTGCTGGTAGCATCGATCCCCGCGACGGTCACGATGCGTTCCACTATCTCCTGGTCGATTAGCAGATTCTGGCCGCGCGCGCGGCGCGGTCGAAATCCGCGCGGAGCCCCGGCCCGGCGGCGACCCGAATCCGGACGCCTAGGTCTTGTCGGCAAGGATTTTCAGCACTTCGACGACCGCCTGGCGACGATGTGAGATCTCGTTCTTGTAATCTTTCCCGAGCTCGCTCAGAGTGATAGCGCAACCGTCGGGCAGGAACACTGGATCGTAGCCGAAACCTCCACCGCCGGCGGCGGCAGGAGCGATCCGGCCGCGGAGCTGCCCGCAGCCGACGGCCAGCACAACGCCCTGACGGGCGATCGTTGCCATGCAGACGAACCGGGCGCCGCGCCGCTGCGAAGGCACCCCCTTAAGTAGGGCCAGCAGATGATCGGTGCGGCCCCGGTCGCTCCCGCCGGCCATGCGGGCCGAGGCGATTCCCGGGGCCCCGTTAAGGGCGTCAACTTCGAGGCCTGAATCATCAGAAAGCACCGGCAGATCACAGGCCCGCGAGTAGGCAATCGCCTTCAGGGCCGAGTTTTCAGAGTAGGTGGCGCCGGATTCGACAACCGACAACTCGATTACCAAATCCGCCGGAGATACTGCCCTCCAGCCGCAGCCTTGCAGCAGCGCTCGCAGCTCGTCCACCTTGCCGGAATTCGAAGTTCCCAACAACATCGTTCGGTCAGGCAATTGCAATCGTCCTCTAGATCCCCCAGGCGGCGGCGTTGCCACCTAGGAACGCCGTTAATAAGTCCGCGGGCAGCCCGATCTTTTTTACGCGGGCCAGCATCCGCGCTTGGCCGGTTAAGGGGAAATCCGATCCGAACATGATCCGCTGCGGGGCGATCTGGGACATCAGGTGATAGATGCGGCGGTCGTAGAGAAGGTGCGAAGCGGCACAGTCATAGCGCACTGAGGCGGTCGCCGCCGCCACCTCGGGCATGGACTCGTAGATTCCAAAGCCGGCCCCCCAGTGCGGTAGTTGCAGGCGCAGGCCGGGCGGCATGCCGGCGATAAATTTTCCGATGCTGCGCGGCCCGGTCAAGTCCTTGCCCGGGTAGTTGTGGCCGGCCGGCTCGGAAACGTGTACACACAGGATCAGGTCGTTCTGGCGGCAGATCTGGGGTAGGCAAGAATCCTGCGCCAGCGTCCCGAGGTCGAACCCCTGGGCGCCGGCGTAGAGCTCGCCAACCCCGGCGATCGGGGCATTCGCAAAGTGGTCCAGTTCGGCTTCGGCCGCCGCTGCTTCACCCATCGGAACGGTGATTGCCACCCTTATTCGGCCGGCCGAGCGCTCGGCCGATTCGACCAAGTATTCGTTTTGCTCGCGGCAGAGATGGGGGTCGCGCCAACCAAAACCAAAGGCCAGTGAACGCTCGATCCCGGAACGATCCATCTCTTCCAGAAGCCGCTCGGCGGTCGCCATCCGGCCGCCGGACCCATAGAGCACTCCGAACCAGGGCTCGCGCCGCGCGATCGCCGCCCGTCCGGCAATCTGCCGCGGTGGAAAAATGTGGGTATGGGAATCGATGATCAGGGCAAGCTGGCGCGGTCTGAGAAATTGCGGGCCGCTGGGGCCGACCGGCAATTATCAAATCCACGGGTTTTAAACGTTGATCGGGGCGGTGCTTGAACCAAGCTGCGCCACCGGGCAACCCGCATGTTTTTGCCAATCGGGCCGAACCCGCCAGCGCCGGTCCGATCGGACTCTACCTCCACTTTCCTTACTGCCACCACCACTGCTGGTATTGCGATTTCAACGTGGCCGTTGGTTCTCCCGTCGATCGCGAAGCCTACCTGGCGGCGCTGGCGAGCGAAATTGTCCAGGTGGGCGAATATGCCGACCCGGCCCCTCAGATCTCGACCATCTACGTTGGCGGCGGCACCCCGAGCCTGGCCGGTGCGACCGGGCTGGCCGATCTGCTGGCGGCCGTAGCGGCCAGCTTTGCGTGCCAGCCAACAGCCGAGATTTCGGTCGAGACCAATCCCCAGGACATTACCGCAGGGCTGCTTGCGGGCCTGGCTGCCGCCGGCGCCAATCGTATCAGCTTGGGGGTCCAGTCCTTCGCCGACCGGAGATTGGGTCAGCTCGACCGCGGCCACAGCGCAAAGCAGGCCCAATTGGCCTGCGAACTGGCCGGTAACGGCGGATTTGAATCGGTCTCGCTCGATCTGATATACGGCACTCCGGGGCAGAACCTGGCGGCCTGGCGGGGCGATCTTGAACGGGCCGCCGACCTTCCGGTCAACCACATCTCCTGTTACGCCCTGACCCTGGATTCACCGCGTGCCCGACGGCGAGCCCAAAGGCTGGGGACCCTGGTCAAGGGGGACGAGATGTCGGAGTTCTACCAGCTGGCGCTGGCGGTGCTGGGGCAGGCCGGTTTTACCCACTACGAGACCTCGAACTGGGCCCGCCCAGGTTTCGCCTGCCGCCACAACTCCAACGTCTGGGCCGGTCACCGCTACCTGCCACTGGGTTGCGGCGGCCACGGATTCATCGGTAAGCGTCGTTACCACTTAGTCAAAGATCCGCGCCGTTACCGA
This sequence comes from Chloroflexota bacterium, assembly GCA_965261345.1. GTDB lineage: Bacteria > Chloroflexota > UBA11872 > UBA11872 > VXNJ01 > VXNJ01. The sequence goes on along the minus strand of OZ253449.1, from coordinate 2,253,329 downwards.
ACGCTGCTCGAATCTGGTCATTCGATCGTGGCCGGGTCGGAAACCCTCGCCCCCGCCGACCTGCTGCTGGAGGCACTCACCCTGCCGCTGCGCACCGCCGTCGGGCTGGACGCCGATCAGCTCGCCCGCCAATTTGACTACGACCTGTTTGCCGAGCACGGTGAACGCATCGCCGAGTTGGCCAATGCCGGGCTGTTGAACGTTAGCGGCGCCCAAATCGCCCCGACCGACTACGGTATGTACGTGGCCGACGGCCTGGGAGCGGCGCTACTGCCGAGCGCAGCGGCCGGCCGATGAGGGCGTTCGTGGCAATCGGGCTGCCCGCATGCAGTGCCCGGGCGATTGGCACGGCGACTGCGTCGCTGCAACCTCATCACCACCAGCTGCGGCTGGTTCCCCCCGGCAATCTCCACCTGACATTGGCGTTCCTGGGCGATATCGAACCGGCCCAGCAGGAATTTATTGGCGCTGCCCTCAACGCATCGGCGGCCGGGTCGGCTCCACTGGAGCTGCGTTTCCGCCCAGCGATCGCCAATCCAGTCTTTTCGGGCCGGGTGATCACGCTGGCGGTTTCCGGACACATCAAGCAGCTTTGCCAGCTCCGCGCGCGCCTGCTGTCCCGGCTGGCGGACGTCGGACTGCCGCTGGCGCAATCTAGCTTCCGGCCGCATCTGACAATCGCCCGGGTCCGGCGTTCGCTGGGGCGGGCCGAGCGCAAAGAACTCGGTCTGGTCGCGGCGGCGGCTTTGGCTGACCTCGAGCTTGGCATGATTGCCCGGCGGATCGACCTGATGTCGAGTCGGCTGCTTTCGTCGGGGCCGATCTACCGCGTGCTGGCAAGCGCTCGGCTCGGGGACGGCTGAGGCTAGAAGCGGTAAATGATCCGCGATCCGGCCGCGCGGCCGCCGAGCCGCTTTACAAACCGGAGCGAAACCGGGTTGCCCAAGGCCACTTCGGCCAGAAGCGCCACCACTCCCTGGTCGCTAATCCAGTTGGTCCCGGCCGCCAGCACCGCGCGCATCCCCGGGTTCTTGCGCAGCCCTGGCTCAACTCCCATAAAACCGATCCGCCGGGTTGCGCCGAATCCGGCCAGAAACAGCAGTCCGGCCGCGCGGCCGCCGACTTCGATTACAGCCCCGCGGTAATCGGTCCGGCCCTCGATCGGGCGACCTGCATGCAGCTTCCGGGCCAACTCGGCGATCTCGGCGCAACTGCCGAGCCCGAGTTGAGCGGGTTCAAATACGGCCTCGAAAAAATCGGCGAAACGATCGACTGTCAATTCGCCCACCGGCCGGCAGCGGGTATCGGGCGAGCTTGGACCAAATCGGGGCACCGCATCAAACCTAATCAACTGACGTATCTCGTCGGCCCCGAACCGCGCGATCGGCAAGCCGACGGCCGGACCCGCAAACTCGATCTCCAGGCGGGCGGATCGCACGTCGCCGGCCAGGCGGGCCGCCAGCGGCCGGGTCAGTTCCTGGGCAATTTCGGGTCCGGTAGCAGCGCTCCCGATGACCACCAAGTCACCGCTGGCGCTGGCGGCGGCCCGCAGCCGGGCGATCAGGCAATCGGAATGGTCGCTAGCAGATGGAGTGGTCAATGCCCGCACCCGATAACTAAATAACCGCTGCGCGGGCAGACCCGGACATCGATCCTATGACCCCGCCGGACTGCCCCATCCGCCCCCGCCCGGTGAGCGCAGCGAGATCACCTCGCCCGCCTGCAGGGTGATGCTGGCCTTGGCCGGGACCGGCTCCCATTTCCCGTCACGGCGCAGGTAATCCGAACCAAGTTCGCCCGGGCCGCCGCCGGCCAGTCCCCAGGGGCGGTTGCGGCGGCGCTCGCCGAGCAGGGTGACAACGGTCTCGGTGAGCACCTTTATGTCGCGTCGGAGGCCCATCCCACCCGGGTGGGCACCCTTTCCACCCGAGCCGGGACGCAGCGCGTAGCACTCGACCTGGACCGGCAGGGCGTGTTCGAGCGCTTCGACCGGGCTGTTCCAGGTATTGCTCATGGCCACGTGAATTCCCGATGCGCCGGCTCGCCGCGGACCGCCACCACCACCACCGCCCATCGTTTCGTAATAGGCAAATGGCCGACCGCGCTGGTGGTCGTACCCGCCCAGGGTCACGTTGTTCATGGTTCCCTGGCCGGCCGCCGGAACCAGATCGGGCAGGGCCTGCGCCAGCGCTCCCCAGAGGACGTCGACTACCCGCTGCGAGGTTTCGACGTTGCCGCCGGCCACCGGACGCGGGATCTGCGGGTCCAGCAGACTGGCCTCGGGCACGTTTATTGAAACCGCGCTGTAGAGCCCGTCATTGGCCGGCACATCCATCCCGACAATGCAACGCAACACGTAGTAAACCGCCGAGCGGGCCACCGAGGCCGGAGCGTTCAGCGACCCAACAACCGGACCGCTGGTGCCGGCAAAATCAAATTCGAGCCCGTCCGGACCGATGGTTACCCGGACTGATATCGGGATCGGCTGCTCGCTGACCCCGTCGTCATCGAGGCAATCGGTAAATGCGAAGCTGCCGTGTGGCAGCTTCGCGATGCGGGCGCGTGCTAAGCGATTAGAGTAAGCGATCAGCTCGCCCGAGATTGCCAGCAGCCGCGCGAGCCCATAGCGGTCGGCGATATCGGCGGTGCGGCGATCGGCCACCCGGTGCGCCGCCAACTGCGCGGTCAGGTCGCCGCGACGCTCGTCGGGGGTGCGTACGTTGCGCGTGATTAGGTCCATCATCCCCGGGTCGACGATTCCTGAACGCACCAGCTTGACCGGCGGGATGATTAGCCCTTCCTGGTAGATCTCCCGCGCGATCGCCATCGACCCCGGGCTCATTCCCCCGACATCGGCGTGGTGGGCGCGGGTGGCCGCATAGCCGAACATCTCCGGGCCGGTCTCGGTCGGGACGTAGATCGGCGAGACGGTCGTAATGTCGGGCAGATGGGTGCCGCCGCGATAGGGGTCGTTGAGGATCACCAAGTCGCCGGGGACGGCGCGATCGCGCTCAAAGAGCTCCATTGCCGCGGCGACCGACATCGGCATCGCTCCCAGGTGGACCGGAATGTGTTCAGCCTGCGAAATGATCCGGCCCTGGCGATCAAATACCGCGCATGAAAAATCGCGCCGCTCCTTGATGTTGGGCGAGAACGAGGAGCGTTGCAGGGTAATTCCCATCTCCTGGGCGATCGAGGCGAACAGGCGTTCGAAGAGAGAGATCTGGAATGCGGGGATCGCCGCCGGTTCGGCCATCGACATGCTCAGGCTTCTAATTCGGCGATGAATTGGTTGAGTTGGGCCAGGTCGGCGCGCGCTTCGGAGAGCTGCCGGCGGCGTTGCTCGACCACATCGGCTGGCGCCTTGCCCACAAACCCGGGGTTGGCCAGCAACCCGGCCAGACGCTTGACGCTGGCCTCTAAGACATCTGCCTGCGAACGGGCCCGTTCGCGTTCGGCCGCAAAGTCGAGCAACTCTTCCAACGGCAAATAGACGGCGATTCCGGCCGCGACGATGAAGGCGCAGCGGCGATCGTGCCGGCGCATTATCGATCCGGCCGACGGTTCGGTCGCGGCCGGTTGGGCGGCACTGATCCGTAGATCGGAGATTCCCGCCAGGCGCTCGATCACCGGCGCCTCGGCCCGCGCCTGGACTTCGGCGGCGCCAGGCACGATCTCAGCGCTAATCTGCGTCCCAGGATCGATCCGGAAATCCGCACGCTTTCGCCGGATTGCCTTAATCGCCGCCTGCAGGGCGTCCACGTTCTTGGCCACCGCGGATCGTTGCAGATCCTCGGGCTCGGATTCGGGCCAGCGCGCGGTTATCAGCGCACCCGCACCGCCGTCGGGGTGAAGGTGCCCCCAGAGCGCTTCGGTCACGAACGGCATGTAGGGGTGGAGAAGTTTTAACCCGGTGATCAGGACGGTTTTGAGAGTGTGGGCGGCCCGGGCCGCAGCCGGTCCGTCGGACCCGGCCAGTCGCAGCTTGGCGGCCTCGATATACCAGTCACAAAAGTCGTCCCATAGCAGGTCGTGGACTAGCTGTCCGGCCTCACCGAACTGAAAACGCGATAGCAGGGTGGAAACCCGCTCCACGGTTGCCGCGGCACGGTGCAGGATCCATTGGTCAAAGGCCGACGGTGGGGCCAGCTGACCGGCCGCAGACCGCTGCGCGGCAAGGACGAAGCGGGTCGCGTTCCAGAGCTTGTTGGCAAAGTTGCGAGCGCCGGTTAGCCGCTCCAGCGAGAGCTTCATATCGTTGCCGGGAGCCGACCCGGTGGCGATGAAAAATCGCACCGCGTCGGCTCCGAATTGCTCAATTACATCGGCCGGATCATCGCCCGGCTGGGGATTGGACTTAGAAACCTTGGATCCGTCGGCGCGGCGCAGCAGGCCATTGAGATAGACGTGCTCAAAAGGGATCTGGTCGAGCAACTCGAGGCTCAGCATGGCCATCCGCGCCACCCAGAAAAATATGATGTCGTAGCCGGTCTCCATCACCGTGGTCGGGTGGAAGTACGACAGGTCCTCGGTCCGGTCTGGCCAACCCAGGGTGGAAAACGTCCACAGGCCCGAGCTAAACCAGGTATCAAGGACGTCGCCGTCCTGGGTAACGCTGCCCCCGCAGCTCGGACAGTTTTCCGGCGGGCTGGTCCGCACGATCGGGTCGGGGCATTGCGAGCAGTACCAGACCGGGACCCGATGGCCGACCCAGATCTGGCGCGAGATGCACCAGTCGCGGATGTTGTCCATCCAGTGCAGGAAGACCTGAGCAAAGCGTTCGGGGTGAAACGAGATAGCGCCCGAGCGCACCGCGGCGGCGGCCTTGGCGGCCATCGAGCTGGTGCTAACGAACCATTGCCGCGAGAGCATCGGTTCGATCACCGCCCCCGAGCGCTGACCGTGACCCACCGCGTGGCTGTGCGGGCGGCAGCTGGCGACCAGGTCGTTGGCGCGCAGCCACTCAACCAGGTTTTCGCGCGCTTCCAAACGATCCTGCCCGACGAACGGGCCGGCGTTACCGTTGAGCGTCCCGTCGCGATTGAGGATGTTGATCATCGTCAGGTCGTGGCGCTGCCCGATCGCATAGTCGTTGGGATCGTGAGCGGGCGTGACCTTGACCGCACCGGAGCCAAAATCCCTGTCCACGTAGGAATCGGCAACAATCGGAATCTGCCGGTCGATCACCGGCACCCGGGCCAACCTTCCAACCAGGTGGGCATAGCGCTCATCGTCGGGATTGACCGCGATTGCGGTATCGCCCAGGATGGTCTCGGGCCGCGTTGTGGCAACTTCAATGTGGCCGCCATCAACCAGTGGGTAGCGAACCGTCCAGAGGAATGATTCGACGTCCCGGTATTCGACCTCGATATCGGAGATCGCCGTCTGGTCGACCGGATCCCAATTGACCAGGTAGTTTCCACGGTAGATGAGACCGCGCTCGTAGAGCTCGACGAAAGCAGCGTTGACCGCCCGACTGAGCCCGGCGTCCATCGTAAATCGTTCGCGCGACCAGTCGCACGAGGCTCCCGCCAGGCGCAGCTGCGAGCGAATCCGCGCCCCGCTCGTGGCCATCCATTCCCAGAACATGGCCTCAAACGCAGGCCGGCCGATCTCCTCGCGCGATTTGCCCTCTTTGGCAAGTTGGGCAACCAGCACCGCGTTGGTGGCGATCGCGGCGTGATCGGTACCCGGCAACCAGAGCGTCGGAGTGCCGCGCATGCGCTGCCAACGGGTCATTAAGTCCTGGAACGTCACAAACGCCACGTGCCCGTAGTGGAGGGCGCCGGTCAGGTTCGGCGGCGGCATGGCAATCGTAAACGGCCGGCGATCGTTCACAACCGGCGCGGTGAACGCCCCCGACGCCTCCCAGGCGGCGTAGATTTCGGGTTCTACCGCGCCCGGATCGTAGGGGCTCAGTAAGGCCGGCGGTATCCCCGCGGCGGGTATCGGGTCAGGCAGCTTCAGTCAAGGCCAGGTTGATTGGGAAATGTCGGGCGGCATATGCCAAAAGTCTAATTTTTGGGAGCTGCCGACTGCGCCACCTGGCCCAGCAGCAGCGCGCCGGGCAGCGGCGGAGAGTCGGTGATGGTAAACGCTTCCCGCATTTCCACCTGTGAAGCAGTCAGCTGCGCACGGCTGCGCGCGTATATGGTCGCCAGCGGTTGTCCGGGAGCAACCGCCTGGCCGAGAGAGCATTGCAGTACGACTCCCACCGCGTGATCGATCGGGTCAGATTTGTGGCTGCGCCCACCGCCGAGTGAGTGGACAAGCGAAGCAATTGCGCCCGCATCGATGCCGGCCAAGTGGCCTCCCGAATGGGCAGAAAATGCCGCCCGGACGGCCTCGGCATGCGGTGGCTTGCGCTGGAAGGCATCCAAGTCGCCGCCTTGCGCGTTAACCATTTGGGCGAATTTGGCCAACGCGCGGCCCGATGCCAACGCCTGGTCGGTGGCCTGGCGGGCGGCCCGCGGTGCGCTCTTTAGTCCGCAGTCGCGCAGCAGGCCGGCAACGATGGTTATCGCCAGCTCCCGCAGGTCGGGCGGACCTTCGCCCGAGAGGCATTCGATCGCCTCGCTGACCTCAAGCGAATTTCCGACCGCATACCCCAGAGGGCGGTCCATCGCCGAAATATAGGCGCGGACGTTTACGCCGGCGGCCGACCCGATGGCGGCCATGCTCTCGGCCAGGGTGCGCGCGGACTCAAAATCGGGCATAAAGGCACCACTGCCACACTTAACGTCGAGCGCCAGGGTAGATGCCCCGCCGGCCAGCTTTTTACCCATGATCGAGGACGCGATCAGGGGAATCGAATCGATGGTGGCAGTCACGTCGCGCAGCGCGTACAGCCGCCCGTCGGCCGGCGCCAGATCTTTTGATTGGGCAGCGATCGCCAATCCGAGCCGATCGACCTGATCCACCAGCCGCGCCGCGCCAAGATTCACCTCAAATCCACTGATCGCCTCCAGTTTGTCCAGCGTTCCACCGGTCGGCCCGAGCCCGCGTCCGGATAGCTTTGGAACGGCCATCCCGCAGGCGGCCGCCAGCGGCACCACCACCAGCGAGGTCTTGTCGCCAACCCCGCCGGTCGAATGCTTGTCGACCACCGGACGATCCGAATGGGACCAGCTGATTCGGGACCCTGAATCGGCGATCGCATTGGTCAGATAGAGCGTTTCGGCTTCATCTAGCCCGCGCCAGCGAACGGCCATCAGCCATGCCGCGGTCTGGTAATCGGGTATCTGCCCGGCGGTCAGGCCGGTTACGAATCGGTTCAGTTCCAAGCGGGGGTGCGGTCGCCCGTCGCGTTTGGCGGCGATGAAGGCGACCGGATCGAACTCAGCCAGCAGAACCCTCCTCGGGCGGATCGGTCAATTTGCTTGCGCCCGATTATTAGATTTGATAGAAACCCAATCAAGTCCCGGGGCAATTTTTGATTCCTCCCCAAGATTCCAGTGCCCAAGAATCGATCGTCCTGGCCCTGGCCCGTACCATCTACGAACTGGGTGGGATCGAATTTGGCAGCTTTACGCTCGGCCGTTCGACCATCAACTCTCCGGTCTACATGAACCCCAAGGTGCTCTGCTGCAACCCGCCGGGGCTGCGCGCGGCTGCTGACGTGGTCTTGGAGGAGATCTGGTCACGCCAGGGTCGGCGCCGACCGCAATGCGGACCGTTCGACCTTATCGCCGGGGTGCCATTGGGTGGACTCAACCTGGCTACCGCTATCTCATTGGCCGCCGATATTCCCTTAATTTACGTAAACCCGGCCACCGCCGCGGAGGCCCGCATTGAGGGTCGATTCCTGCCCGGCCAGGCGGTACTCATCGTCGACGACCTGATCACCTCGGGCGGGTCGGTGGTCCAGACCGCAGAGGCGTTGCGCGCGGTTGGCCTGGAGGTCACCGACGCGGTGGTGCTAATCGACCGAGCCGCGCAATCGTCGGCTCGGCTCGGCGCGGCCGGGATCAACCTGATCGCGATCCTCGAACTAGGTCAGATCCTGACCTACTACATGTCTAAGGGATGGATATCCGAGGACAACTACCAGCGCTCGCTCTCCTACCTGGGGAGCCCGCAGGCCCGCGGCCTGCATCGCGGCTAACTTCCACCAACTCCCTAAAATAGGAACGTCCGCCGCCCAGGTGCCAATTGCACCGGCGGACCTAGTCTCCTAAGTAGTAAGGTTCAGATCGTGCCATCGGTAGGCCCGCTCGAACTCCTGATCGTCCTGGTAATCGTTCTAGTCGTCTTCGGTGTCGGCAAGATATCCGGGATCGGCGGAGCGTTGGGTCGAAGCATTCGGGAATTTAGACAGGAAGCTCGCCCGGAGGACGAGGAATCGGACGCCCAGGCCGATATGGAGGGGGTCGCCGAATCCGACGAGAAGGAAAGCGCCAACCCCTAGCGACTAGCGCCCCGGACGGGGCGTTTAGCCTGACTTGATAAGCGCCGGTTGAAGGAATTGCCGCCAGCTCGGATCAATTTGAGGCCCGGCCTTGGAAAGCACCATCCGGTTCATCGAAATGATCGGCCGACCGGGTTTACGGTAAAGCCGCATCCCAGCCTCACCCAACGTCTTACCGCCTTTTTTCAGATTGCACATTCGGCAACTAGTTACCAGGTTTTCCCAGGTTCCGGCTCCGCCCAGGCGCTTGGGAACAACGTGATCGACCGTAAATTCGGCGTTGCGCGCGCCGCAGTACTGACAGGAGTGATCATCCCGCTCAAACAGTTCTCGGCGACCCAGATTAGCCCCCGGCTGGGGGCGCCGGATGTAGTAGCGCATGCGGATAACCGACGGTCGGACCAGCGAACCGGAGAACGTGGCAAAGCGCTGTCGGTACTCGCTGATGAGGTCGGCCTTGCCGCGATCGAGCAGCACGAATGCGCGCCGGTCCGCGCAAATGTTTAGCGGCTGGTAATCCTGATTGAGTACTAGTGTTCGCATCACGATCGAGCCCTGGCCGGATTATCCGATTTTTGCCTATGGGGCAGAACGGATGAACCGGCTGCCGCTCGATCGCCACGCCACCGGCTCGGCGTGCGGGCATTCCACGATAACCCGCCGCCGCCTCTCAGCCAAACCAGGCGTTGGGTCATTTCCAACCTGCAGTACTGCTCCCGCACCGGCGCCAATCCGGGTTGATGCCGCTTTGGCCGACCGGCCTGCGTTCACACCCGAGTTGCGGCTGAGATTGAGGTCGGGGCAGTGAAGCCCGATCAACTGGCCGCGGATTTGACCGGAGCCACGGTTTCGACTCAGCCGATAGTTGAACGTTCCAACGGACGAGCCTGTTACTCAGTCAGCGGGTCAGACGGTCGGCGTTGGGCCCTAAAGCTATACGGACAGGATCTGGACGCCTACCGCACCGAGAAGGCCACGCTCGAACAGTTGGCCGCATTCGACGCGCCCGCCCCGCAGGTGATTGCCGCCAATATGGAGGAGGCGGCACTGCTGCTTTCCTGGGTCGGTGAGCAAACCCTGGACGCGGTCATCAGCCATGATCGCGACGATCCCCAGGTATCTGTCGCCCTGCGTTCGCTGCTGGCCATCGATCTCATATTCGCCGATCTGTCGGGGTCGCGCAGCGAATCCGACCAGCTAATCGACGAGCACCTGCGCGAGCGCGATCGGGGGGAGCTGGCCAGCACCGCCCGGGCCTGCCGGTCGATCAACCCCGATCTCTTCGATGCCGAGGATCTGCTGCAGCCGGTCTATGAGATCGCCTGGCAGGGGTCTTGGAATTACGGGTCGCTGGATTGTTCGGCCAGCAACCTGGTTAGCGATGGACAGTCGGTCGCGGTTGTCGACTTCTCAGTGCTGGGGGCCGAGTGGGTGGAACGCCGCTTGGTGTCCTACCTAATCGCCAGCGGAGCCCGCGGGGCAACCGATCACTTCACCTGTGCGGTCACCACGCCACTGGCGCTTGAATTGATCGGCCTTTTCGAATACATCGGCGGCGGCGGCTACCGGCCGGAGCTGCTGGGAGTCCATCGTTTCCTGGCCCTGCTGACCGCGCTCGATCGGTTTGAGTCCGGCCCGGCTGGACCACAATCTGCCAATCGGCGAAAGTCGTTGCTTGCGGCCCTGGCCGAACCGGTGGCCAGGCCGGACGAAGTCACCGAGCTGGTCCATGAAATGGGACTGGATCGGTTGCCCTAGGCGGTGGAATTTCGTCGGATCAGCGAATAGACTCAAGCAATGCGTGCGCCTGCAAACTAATCGCCCGGCTGGAGCCTGAAGATGACCGAACCCACCATCGAACGTCCGTTCCGTCCGCGCGGCCGCGACGTGGCCGTCGACGGCGTGCCCTGGATTGCGCGCATGTCAGATAAAGCGCTGGCCTTGGCCGGCGGCTACATCGACGAATACATTTATCCCTGCCCGATCGACCGTCGGGTGCTGGCCCAGTTGCAACTCTCCTCGGAAGACTTCATTCAGATGGCTGAATCTGCCGCATCCGATGAGGATCTGGCCCGCAACATACGCGGGCACGTGGCCAATCTGCGCGAGCGCCAGGTCGCCTAACTCCTTCAAGAAAACCGCGCTGGCGGGCGCTCTTATACTCTTGCGGCCCGCTAGCTCAATTGGCAGAGCAACTGACTCTTAATCAGTAGGTTCAGGGTTCGATTCCCTGGCGGGTCACCGCAGTGGCCGCCGCCGCCTTCGGTTATTCGGGCAAAATGCCCGCAACATTCCCGCAACAATTTTGGTTTGCCCGAGGGGAAATACCGGCCGGTTGCTGCCGGGGGCGGGCGGTCACAAGTTCAGCCGGTTTTTGCTGGTCACCTGACCGCGATCGGTCGACCCGGCCCGGTTTTGGCCATCGAGTGCACCCGCAGGCCAAGAATTGGGCAGCTGCTAGCTCCCGACCGGGCGGTCGCTGCGGGCACGCCGACTTGGCAACCGCTAATTTCCGTCAGGTTCCCGTCAGATCCTAAATAACCGCGGCGAGTCCGAAAATTAGCGGATTTGGAAGAGTGATCGCCTAAAGATTCAAGAGAGGCGGAGATTAGCGCAGCAAACGGAGAGCCACCGGCAGCAGGTAATTTATCTGGTGCTGCCCGCCGGGGCGTAGCAGAGCAATTTGTACCGCGGGAGGAAGTGGCGGGGGAAGAATAATCAAGCGCGATGGGCGCCGTGGCGGCGCTGTGGGCTGCCACCGTCAGCAACCTTTTCAGCGATGAGGCAGGCAGGAACTTTGGACCTGATATCCGCGGGCGGCGCACCCTGGGGTTGGAGATCGAACCCGTATCGATGTCTCCGGTGCGGCGGGGTTGGAACTCTAGGATGAAGGGAATGCGCGCCGACTCCCGCTCGCGACCCAGGCCCAAATTGCTGGTTACGATTCATGATGTGGCGCCGCCGTTTGCGTCTGGAGTGCGCCAGTTGCTCGACGAGTTGGATCAGCGCAACATCCGGCCGCGCGTACTCAAGGTGGTGCCCTGCTATGCCGGTCGTTGGCCGCTGGCAGAAGACGCGGAGCTGTGCAGGCTGCTGCGGGCAGAGGTCGCCGCCGGCAGTGAGATCGTTGCCCACGGCTGGTCGCACACGACCCGCGGCAGGTTGCAGGGTTCGCCGCTTGCCCGCCTGCGGGGCCGGCTGTTTGCCCCGCGGGCTAGTGAATTCTCAAGCCTGTCGGCTCCCATCGCCGGCGAAGCCGCCCTTGCCGCTCGGCGCGCTATCGTCGAAGCCATCGGGGTGGAGCCGGACGGATTTTGCGCCCCGGCCTGGCTGACCAATCACGCCGGTCGGTCCGGTGTGGCGTCTGCCGGATACCGCTATGTGCTCGAACAGTCGGGGTTGCGCGACTTGCGGACCGGGCGGGCGATCGCGACCCCGTGGCAGGGTTTTATGGGAGTTGGCGGCTTCCACGAGCGGTTGCTGCAATTGGGCAACTGGGCCGTCGCGGCGCTCGCCCGGCTCCGTTACGGAGGTCTGTCGCGCAGCCCGGTGGTCAAGGTGTTCCTGCATCCGCAACGGCTCCAGGATGGCCGCGCGCGGCGGCGCGTGCTCGATCACCTTACCGCTTTGGCGGCACAACGGGACATCGTAACGGCCAGCCAGTTGCTCGCGCTGGGCAATGGCCGGTCCCAGGGCAACCAAAAATCGCCGCTTATTTCAGTAATTGTGCCCGCCCTCAACGAACAATCCCACATCACCTTTGCGCTCAAATCGGTTGCCGAGCAGCAATATCCGCTTGACCGAGTGGAATGCGTGGTCGTAGACAACGGTTCACGCGACACCACCGTAGACGTGGTCGAGAATCTGGCGCGCCGCTGGACGGACACCCCGGCGGATATGCCGCCGGTGCGCCTGGCGCAAGAACCGAACCGTGGCACGGCGCGGGCAAAAAATCTGGGCGCGACCCTGGCACGTGGCGACGTGCTGGTTTTTCTGGATGCAGATTCCACGCTGGAGCCGGCGGTTCTTCTGGCAGTGGCCTCAGCTTGGCGCAACGGCTCCCACGGCGGGAGTATCCGGGTCAAGTCGGCATCGAACAATTTCTGGGAGTGCGGATTCTTCAACGCTTTGGAATTTGGCAAGCGGCTCTTTGACATCCATTCCCAGATGGTCTACTTAGACTGGGAGCTATTCCAGCGCCTCGGCGGATTTGATTGCGAGCTGCAGCTGGCCGAGGACCTGGATTTGATGCGCCGCGCGACCGCGTCGCTGCGATCCTCAAACGGCCGGTTGCAGCGCATCGGTCCAAGCCAATTTCTCGGCCAAAACCGCGGCGCCGCAAGTATTCGCACCTCGCCGCGGCGGTTGCGCGCCCTGCCCTGGCGGATCGGGATGATCTGGATGTTTCTACGCTGGGCGTTGGGCTTTCTGGGGATTGGACGGCGCTGGTATTCGGCCGGTGGGCCGGCACCGGGAGCGCCTTCTCCGCCGGCGACCCGTGTGGCTGGGCAAATGGCCCACGCCGGGTTGCGCATAGCCCTCAAATCCGCCGGCAAGCACGCACCGGGCCGCCCCTCCGGCCTGCTCTGGATTTGGTGGGTTTGGGATCGACTTTACTCGCGTTGGCACCGGTTGCAACCGGTGCGCAGCGACGGCCTATTACTCTACGGTTTGGAAATCCATAAGGATTGGCGTCCGCTCATATTGCCAGATGGAAATCGTATACGCCGCGGTGATTTAATTTGCCGGATTCACTTTTCCAACCGCCAGCTTGCCCGATTGGCCGGTGCCGCCGCGCCGGTCCGGACCTGGCAGGTCATCAAAACCCTGCGCGAAGATCTGGCCGCCCTGTCGCAACAAATGGCCGACGGTTCGCTCGACCGCAATGGTCGCTGTGTGCAAGCGGTTACCGCAACGACCCTACTTTTTCGGGGAGCTCGGCGGTTGGGATTTTCAATCCGCGAGCAACCGCCAACCTGGCGCCGTGAACTAGATCGGGCCTACATGCTCGGCCTGCTCTCTCTCTACATGCCAGAACGAACCGCGCACCTGCGCCGCAATAGAGACCACGCGGACACCGGCCAGGCCGATATGGCGCCACTCCATCAAGGCGGTTTCGCATTCCAGGTCGGCGAGATGTGGATCGACCGGTCGGCCCTGCTTTCCCGCTACGCGCCCGGCCGCAACGTCCGATCCGGAACCAATCGCGACTAAGAATCCAATCCAATCACCCGGTCACCGCCTACCTGTTTTTGGGGCCAGTATTTTCTTCGCTACCGCCGCGATCAGCGGCGGTAGCGTTCGGCGCCACGGTAACCGGAGTCGGCGACCCGGTAAAGGCAGCCATCACCGGCGGTCAGGTATAGATCGGAAAGATCGGGGCCCCCAAAACAGATATTGGTGGGCACCGGATAGGGTGTCGGCTGGGTCTCGGTCACCCGCCCGGAATCTTCAAAAACCGTAATCATCGGGCCCTGCCCGCTCACCGCCCAACCCGAGACCGCCAGGACGTGGTCGGTGTCACTAAGGGCCATCCCATCAACCCCGCGCCCCGGAAAAAAATTGTGCAGCACCCGGTGGGGCCCGAGGGTCTGGTCGGGCAGGACCGGATAGGCGCGCAGTTCGCGCTTGGCCGCCTCTCCGTAATCGCTCTGGGCCACGTAGAGGGTTTTCTCGTCGGCCGACAGCAGCAGACCATTGGGGCGAGTTGTATCGAAGGTGAGGCGCTTGAGGCCATCGCCGGCGGGGTCATAGCGAAAAATCGACTCGTGATCCAGTTCCATATCGCGGCGGATATGGCCGTAGCGAGGATCGGTAAACCATAGCCGGCCGGCCGAATCCTCGGTTATGTCGTTGGGTGAATTGAGCCGGCGACCGGCATGTGAGTCGACCACCACCCGACGGCCGGGTCCAATTTCGGAGACGCAGCGGCCGACCATCTCGCAACAGTAGAGCCGGCGAGATTGCGAATACAGCAGGCCGTTGCCCTGCAGCACGCCCTGAAAGTAACACTCGGTCCGGCCGCTGGCCGGGTCAAATCTGAGGATCCGATGGTTGTACAGATCGGTAAACAGGATCGAATCGCCGGTCCACTGGGGCCCTTCGCTAAAGGCGTGGCCCGTCGAAACCTGTTCAAATGTCCATCCACTCAACTCTGGCCAGCTCCAAATCTTTTTCGCCAGCCTTCACAATAACCGGGCAGATTGGCAATCTACCAAGATAATCACGACATGTAGCAAAGTACCAAAGGTAGCGTTAATTGGCCGCCCGCAATGCCAAACCTAAATCCGGCGCAGTCAAGATTCGGCGCTGGCGCGAAAGCCGAGCCAAGCGAACCGAGCGGACCGCAACGATCGTGGCCCAACTCAGGGCGCTGTACCCCGATGCCGACTGCGAACTGCAATATTCCAGCGCATGGGAGCTTACCGTTGCCACGATTCTTTCGGCGCAATGCACCGACGAACGGGTCAACGCCGAGACTCCGGCCTTGTTTGCCCGCTTTCCCTCGCCGACCGACTTTGCCGCCGCCGATCTTGCTGAAATTGAAGAGTTGGTTCGGCGCACCGGGTTCTTCCGCAATAAGGCGCGGGCGATCAAGGCCGCCGCGACCAGGGTGGTTGAGGAGTACGACGGCCGGTTGCCCGCCTCGATGGACGAGTTGCTGACCCTTCGCGGAGTAGCCCGTAAGACAGCCAACGTGGTGCTTGGAACCGCGTTTGGAATCGCCAGCGGGATCGTCGTAGATACCCATATCAGCCGGCTCGCCCAACGCTTGGGATTGACCACCGCCCAGGACCCAGTAAGGATTGAAAAGGACCTAATGGCGCTGGTGGACCAGGCCGAGTGGGTTTTCTTTGGGCATAGCTTGATTTGGCACGGCCGCCGGATCTGCAAGGCCCGCCGGGCTGATTGCCCTAACTGCCAACTGGCCGAACTCTGTCCCTCGGCGATTAAGGCTTAGAGCGGTTATTTGCCGGCCTCAACCAGCCGTCCGGGTGGGAACCCTGAGCGAGACCCAATAACAGCCCACCAGCGCCAGTCCGACCGCCGGTACCCCGATCAGGAACGGCGGGTTTGCCAGCAGCAGCGACGCGGTAACGCTGAAAAGTATTACCGCGACGATGTAGGCCTTCAGCCAGCGCGGAAGCGAAGGATTTTCCTGCCAGGCGCGCAGGTAAGGGCCAAATAGCCGGTTGTCGATCAGCCAGCGATACATAACCGGGCAGCTGCGCGCAAACGCTCCGGCCGCCAGCAACAGAAACACCGTGGTCGGCATTCCCGGGACCACCACGCCAATGCCTGCCAACAGCAGGCACAGCAGGCCGCCCAGTAGATAGAGATAGCGCACCAGGCGCCTTGACCAGGCCGTGCCTGTCATCGCGATCCGGGTCCAGGATTTAGGTATTGGCGATTGCGAATCTGAGTCCGGTGGATCAGGCCACGGGCCTCAAGATCCAACTTTACGGTCGTGGCATGCCATTTGATCGAGGCGCCGCGCCAGACTGGACCACGGAGCCTGGTCACCAGGGTCGGAGCCAGATCGGAGAAGGCGATGGCCAGCTTGCGGCCGCAGATTTCGGACAGGATCGCCGCCTTCATCTGGTAGTAACGGTCGGTATCGATTCTGGTTGGCTTGGCGTCGGGGTTCAGGCTGAGGGCCTTGATCCGCGGTCCAGTTTTTGCCATTGGTTATTTTTTCGTTCCGGGTGCTGCCGACTCATTAAAAATTCTAGGAGCGCGTTAATGCAAAAGTTAGACGGCAGGCAACTTAAATAGGAGATGCTGATGGGTGTACTCGATCGATTTTCGCTGGCCGACAAGAACGCCGTGGTAACCGGCGCCGGTTCTGGCATCGGGCGGGCACTGGCGATTGGGCTGGCTGAAGCCGGGGCCGACGTCGCCCTGGTCGGGCGCCGCCAGGCGCCGTTGGAAGAGACCGCCGCGGCGATCGACGGCCTTGGGCGACGCACCCTGGTATTGCCGGCGGACGTGACCCAAAAATCAGAGGTTGATGGATTCGTCGAGGATATAGTGGCCCGCTGGGATCGCCTTGACATTGCAGTCAACAATGCCGGCGTCGGCGAGCACGCCGCCACCCTGGACACCTCGGAAGCGGGTTGGGACTGGGTAATTGACACCAACCTCAAGGGGCCGTTCTTATGCATGCAGGCCGAAGCCCGGGCCATGATTCCCACCGGGGGCGGCAAGATCATCAACAACGCCTCGATGTCGGGCAGCATAGTCAACCGCCCGCAGTGGCAGGCGCACTACAACACCTCCAAAGCCGGCCTGATTCACCTGACCCGCTCGCTGGCGGCCGAATGGATCGCGCATGGCATTTATGTCAACGCCCTCAGCCCCGGCTACATTACCACCGATATGGCCGACAACCCCCGGATCCGCGAGCACTGTCAGCCGATCTGGCTGCGCGACACTCCGATCGGGCGCATGGGTTCGGTCGAGGACCTTCAGGGTGCGGTGATTTACTTGGCGTCTGCGGCCTCGAATTTCACGGTCGGCCTGGACCTCGTCGTCGATGGCGGGTTTACGATCTTTTAGGTGTCCAACCGCGAAGGCACACATCCGATCGGTGCCGCGAGCGACCGCTCCGATCTTCCGCCGGCGACGCTAAGGAATAACGACCGCAATGCCTGACCCAACCGTAACTGTGCCGGCAATCGGGACCGAAACGATGGTTTCGGAAAACCAGCGCGGCCTTCCCGGAGCGATGCCGACCCCCATCAACGTAGTTATCGTCGGCGCCGGTAGCCATTTCACCCCCAAGCTAGTTGCCGACATCCTGGCCATCCCCGACAACGCCGGCGGCCAGATCCGTTTGGTGGACGTCGATCCCGATCGGCTGGCAACGATGCGCCGGTTGATCGGCGCCCTAATCGGCCAGGCCGGAGCTGGTATCAAGTGGGACCTGCAAGCCGACACCGACCGGTGTAATTTGCTGGCCGGGGCCGATTGGATCGTGGTAACGATAGAGGTTTCCGGCCTGCAGACAATCGAATTCGAAAACGCGATTCCGGCTCGCTACGGAGTTGATCAGTGCATCGGCGACACGATCGGACCGGGCGGTCTTTTCAAAACATTTAGGACCTTGCCGGCGTTTCTGCAGATCCTTACCGACTGCGAGCGATTCTGCCCCGAGGCGATCGTCCTCAACTACACCAACCCGATGGGAATGCTCTGCCAGGCGGCCGCTCAAGCCTCAGACATGCGGGTCGTCGGCCTCTGCCATTCGGTCCAGGGCACCAGCCGGCTGCTGGCTCAGCAGGCCGGGATCGAATACGACCAGATGACCTGGGAATGTGCCGGGATCAACCACTTGGCCTGGTTTACAAGGCTCCAACACGGGGAGCGCGATCTGTATCCGCTGCTAAAGGCCCAGGCGCGCCGCGATCTGGAGCGGGCCGAACCGGGCGATGATTCGCTCGATCTGGTGCGCAAGGACATGATGCTCCATTTCGGCGCCTTCATCACCGAGAGCTCCGGGCACCTTTCCGAATACCTGCCCTGGTATCGGAAACGGGCAACGACCAGGGAGCGCTTCATGCGAGGCGGCTACCACGGACAGACCGGGTTCCTCTTGACCAATTGGCCAAGTCGGCGGGCCGCCGATGAAGCTTCGCGCCGGGCAATGGCCGACGGCCGCGCGCCGATCGAGACCCGCCGCAGCTTCGAATATGCCTCCTGGATCATTGAGGCATCGGCCAAGAACGAGCCGTTCGTCTTCCACGGCAACGTGCCCAACAACTGGTCCGGCGCCGGCGCCTTGATTTCAAATCTGCCATCCGACGGGATCGTCGAATTGGCCTGTTTGGCCCACGCCCAATCGGTTACCCCCACCGCCTACGGGGCCCTGCCGCCGCAGATGGCGGCGGTCTGCCGCAGCAACATGAGCATTGTCGAACTGGGGACCCTGGCCGGACTGCGCCGTGACCGCGATCTGGCCAAACAGGCGCTCATGCTCGATCCGCTGACCGCCGCGGTCTGCAGTACCGACGAGATCGCCAAGATGACCGATGAGCTGTTCAACGCCGAGGCCGATTACCTCCCGGGCTGGTAGCAGTCCGGCCACCCGCTCAAGCGTTCGTACCGAGCCGTCCCGATTCCGGTGGCGATCAACCCGACAGTTGGGGTCCCAGCGCCACTGGTCAAAAATTATTCGCACCATGCCGCCCGGTACAAGTTATTCGGACCGATCTTCCAAAAAACTGAGTTCAATTGCACCGCGCCCGAGGGTAAACCGCATCGGCTACCGTTCAGGCCGCAGCCAACTGCGCAAAATATGCCGCAAATGTTGCAAGTGCCCATCAAACGCACAATTTCGGCCCCCGACGGAGGCGCCCTGGCACTGCCGGCCGCAGCGATTGCCCGATCCGTACTGTGGGCCAGTTGCACCGATCCCTAATCGACGTTGAATTTGCGACCGGGCAGTCTGTAGTCGATAACTCGAACCCCACCGCCGACTCGACCCAGATGGCCGCCGTGGTCAATCCAAGCGCTGAACCGGCGCAATCTTTCAATCCCCAGCGACCTCCCAAAGCGACCGCTGCGCCTGCCGCTGACCCTCTTGGGCGAAACCCTATGTGGTCACTTTAAATACCCGACTTTGCCGAGCATCCCTCGTTTAATGCTCCAATCGAACCGGTTATCGAGGATGAGTTCGATCCCTCCCTGGTGCCGAGGGGAGCGATGGGCGAAGGCCCCGGGTTGGTGGAATGGTTGGAGTGGCCAAGCTGGGGCGGTGGCGGGAACCATTACGCACCCCAGTCATCTTCGAGTCCCGAGCGACCCGATCGGTCGGGCGAAACTGTGGCTGCTAGATCCCTAGGGAACTAGCAGCGAAAGGGCCGCAACCGCCAAGGCGATCAGAAAGCTGACCCCAACCAGCGTTCGCGTGCGGGCGCGCACGGCACGCCGGTAGGCCGCGGATTGAAGCTGCTCTGCCGATATCCCAAGCGCGGGGTCGGATATTCCGGCAAAAACGAAATAGATGCAGATTCGCTGCTGGAACTGTCCAATCCATACCAAGCCAGCCCAGAGCGGAATCCCTACAAGTGCCCGCTGCCAAGGTTCGGCCCCGACGGCCAGCAGGATGGCAAACCCGATGATCGTCAATTGGATCATGATGAACCCGCTGATCAATCTGCGGCGGCGGTGCGCAGGGCCGATATTGCAGCCCATCTCGGCGCCCCCTGGCGGACTACTGCCCGGACTAGCCATCAAGGCCCGCAACGGCCCGGCGGAGCCGGTCCTGGACCCGACCGGCGCCCAGGACGGCCATCGTTTCAAATAGCGGCGGAGTCGCCTTCGAACCGGTCAGCGCGATCCGGATTGGCATGAACAATACTCCGGCCTTCCAACCCAGACTTGCGGCCAGGCTGCGGAGGAAATCTTCGGTGGCGGCCAGATCGGAAAGATCGCGCCCGCGGGTCCAATCGGCCACCCGGGTAAGCGCGGCCGCGGTGTCCTGGGGGCTCTGCCGGCGGGCCACCAGATCCTTTAACTCGGGATCGACGCGATCGACGAAAAAGAACGAAATGACCGCCGGCAGATCGGCCAGTTTCTTGATCCGCTCCTGTTCCAGGCCCAGGGCGGAGGAAAAGTACTCGCGCTCGGGGCGGTCCACCGGCTGGAAGTCGAGGGTTCCATCGCCGATCGATTTCCGCGGGGAACCCGCACCGTCAAAGTAGCCACTCGCCTGCAGCCAGGTCCAGGCCCGTTCGGCCAGTTGCGGGAGCTTCAACTGGCGCAGATATTGACCGTTGAACCAGTCCAGGCGATCGTTGTCGAAGACCCCGTTGGAGCGATTGATGCGCGCCACGGAGAACTCGGACACCAGTTGGTCAAGGGTGAAAAACTCACGTTCATCGCCGGGGTTCCACCCCAGGAGGGCCATGAAATTGTTTGCCGCCTCGGGGAGATAGCCCAGATCGCGGTATTCGGCAATCGAGACCGATCCGTCCCGTTTGGAGAGCTTTTGCCGTTTTGCATTAAGCGCCAAGGGGATGTGCCCAAACTGCGGAGCCTCAACCCCGAGCGCCTCATAGAGCACCAGTTGCTTGAACGTGTTGGAGATGTGGTCGGCCCCCCGCAGAACGCAGGTAATGGCCATGTCGCAGTCGTCGGCCACCACGGCGAAGTTGTAGACCGGTGAGTGGTCGGAACGGGCCACGATGAAATCACCCCACAGGGCCGCGTCTTCCTCCAGGTTACCCATTATCAAATCCGGGTAGCCAACGCTTTTTTGCGGGACCGCAAAGCGGTAGGTGGCAGGTTCACCGCCCGCCAGGCGGGCGGAAACCTGAGCATCCGACAGCCGCCGGCAGCGCCCGGAATAGCGCGGCGGTAGTTTGGCCCGCTGGGCGTCCCAGCGTTCCTGAGCCAGCTCTTCCGGGCTGCAAAAACAGCGATAGACCCGGCCGCTGCAAATGAGGCGATCAAGCCAGACGCGATGTTGTTCTAAGCGTTCGCTCTGGCGGTAGGGCCCATAGGGCCCGCCGATATCGGGACCCTCATCCCAATCCAGGCCCAACCAGGCAAGCCCCGAATATATCGCCGCTTCCCATTCAGGCCGGTTTCGATCGCGGGCGGTGTCCTCGACCCGTAACACGAAATCTCCACCGCTTTGACGGGCTAGCAGGTAGTTGTAAAGCGCCGTCCGGGCGGTGCCGATGTGGATCGAGCCGGTGGGGCTGGGGGCGATCCGATAGCGCGGCCGGGTAGGCGTTTCGGGCTTCATGCCGGCGCGGGCAGGCAGATCAAACCGCGCTGGGCGGCCATTAGGACCCCCAACTGGATCGAACCGGCCTGCAGGTTGCCGGCCTCGATTCCAGCGACCACTTGCCCCAGTTCTAGCCAATCGGTTTCCATGATTTCTGATTCATCGCGCTGGGCGCCGACGAATTCGAGGTTTTGGGCGAAAAAATACTCCAAACGAAGGCGGGTGAGCGCCGGAATCGGATGCACCGCGCCAAACCATGCGAGCTTACCGGCGCGGTACCCGGTTTCTTCACGCAGTTCGCGGGCCGCCCCCGCCAACGGGTCCTCATCCTTGCGCAGCGACCCCATCGGCAGGTCGCGCACGACCTGTCCGAGCGGGTGACGGTATTCGCGCACCGTTAATATCCGACCGTCCACGCCCTGGGCCAGGATGGAAACCGCCCGGGCCCGCGAGGCAAGGTAGGTGTAGGTGTGGCGGCGTCCGTCGAATTCGGCTTCGATCTCATCCTCAAACACCGGAAAGCGGCCGCTCCAGGCCAATCGCGAAGCCACCGTCCGCCAGCCTAATTGCACGACTCGCACCCTCCCGTCAACGCGACGCGACCAATTGCCAGCCAGACTGCGGCGGGCGCTGCCTGGCCGGCGCTAACCGGCCCGGTCAATTGATCAGCTGCAGATTCAGGACCTGACCTTCCAGCAGCCGGTTGGCGCGCCTGAAGGCGGGGATGCTGGAGTGCTGCGGCACCAACTGATTGCGCAGCGTATCGCCCAGCAGGGTAATTTCGACGGTGCCCGCCGCAGAGCGCTGGAAGATTGCCGCCTGGAAGTACTGTCGAATAAATCCTGGGGTTGTACCGGGTTCGAATAGCGTCCCCGGCAGGTTGGTGTCCACCCGCGCAGCCGTCTTGGCATAGCCGAAACTGTCCACTCCGCCGAGTTCGTTGTAGGTGTCGAGGAATCCGGTGCGACCCCCGCTGGCGGTCTGGTTGGTCACTGCGTGACCGAATCCGACCACCGGTCCGCCGCCCGGTTGAACCGGCGCCGGTTCGACCCCCTGGTCAAAGCTTCCGCCGGCTCCACCACCTACGTAGTCCCAGGTCAATCGCCGTTCCAGGATCCAGCCGAAGCCGACATCGTGAAAGTCGACCACACCGCGCTGGAAGAACTGCGAAAGCGTGCCAGGTTCAAGCATAAGGACTTCCGAGGTCGGGTAGCCCCAGCGTGTAAGGCCGCCGGTGTCGTAGTAGAACTGCCGGAAAGGAGCGTTCAGGCGCAGCCGGCCGCGGGTAACTGATAGATCAGAGAGGTTGTGGTCTAAGTCGGGATTGTTCGGGGCCGTAATCAGTTCGGTGCCCGCCAATACCACGATCGAATCAAATTCGCTGGGTAGCACAACCGCCGCTTCGGTCACGGTGAGCTTTGCCAGGCCGGCGATCGAGTCCAGTGAGTCGGGATCAATGCCCGCTCCGTAAAGCATGGTGAAGGTATCGTCGTTCTCGTCTTCGTCGATCGGTACCGAAAACCCGAGCAGATACTCTCCGTCCTCATCGATCACCGCTGCCCCGGGGGCCTCACAGGGGGCTTGGCAATCGGTGTCGGAATAGCGCCCGCTGTCGCGCGCAAACGCCCGGAACGTGATAGTGCTATCGCGGAAGGCCGAGAGCCCGACAACCAGGTTTTGCCCCTCGCGAACCGAATACGAGGAATCTTCGAAACCGTAGCTGGGGTCGCTTATGTTAACGAACGAATTGAGCCGGACGGCCTGGCGCGCTTTCATGCTCGCGCGAAATCGGCTTGACACGTTGGCCAGTGAAAATCCGCGATCGGCGGGACCGGCATTGTCACTTATGTCAATCACTGCCACCGTCGGCGCGGTCAGTTCGGAGCCGACCCCGGAAAAAACGCCGGCCGGCAGGCTGGAGATGTCATTTCCAGCCAAGTCCAATCTCCGCAACTTTGCGAGGCCGGCGAAATCATCGGCGGCCAGTGTCTCGATTCCCAGCTCCGAAAGATCAAGGTCGGCGATGCCGGCCAGGTCGGCGACGCTGATTTCATCGCAATCATCACCGGTGGCCGCCTCCAGCGCCTCGGTTACCACCCGGCTGCGGTCACAAACCCGATTGGCCGGCAGGTCGTCGTCGCTCACCTCAAGGGTTGCCCGATCGCCGCGCGCGAGCGCCCGCTCGATCTCTTCGAATCGATCTTCCTCATCGTCGATGTAGTCGGTCGGCGCCAGGTCGGCGGCGTCCACGCGGGTGTCGTATACGCCGACTGGGGTCAGGTTCACGTCAACCCGTTGGGTCGATTCGATCTCATCGTTTTCGGGAATTAAGAATGGGATTGCATAGAGGGTATCGGGCGGATCATCCGAATTGACCAGGAAGAAAACCGAGCGCGAATCGCCGGACGTTTCAATTTCCAGCTCAAGCGTTAGATAAAAACCATCGCCATCGAGATCAGAATCCTTCCAGTTGGAGAATCCATCCGGCGGATCCCCCATCTGGAAGGTAATCCACACCAGTTCGCCCTCGGTGCCGAAGAACCTGTCGCTGGTCAATCCGCTGCGGGCCGGCGGTGAACCGTCCAGCAGGAAGGTTAGACCCAGCACTCCGTCGGAGTTTTGCCGATCGGCCTCCGACCCTTGGGAATCGATGCCGAACTCACGGTAATCCTCGTTGTTCCGGTACGACTCCAGCGCCGCGTCGGCATTTATGTCGTCTACCGCAAAGCCGGGCCTGATCAAATCCACGCGTGACCCTGCAGCATAGCCGTCCAGCTCGCCCTGGCCGGGGGTAAAGTACGAGCCCACATGGCTTGCCAGGTCCAGATCGCCGGCCCAGATAAAGTCCTGATCATCATCGGTAAACGGAGACGAATCACACAGGAAGAATTCCTTTTCCTCGTGCGCAAGCAGGGCATTGCGCATCGGCGCCGAGTAATTGCAAATCCCCTCGTTTTCTTCACCCAGCGCCCGCACCGCGACCGCGGCGGCCCCGCCCGCCAGCGCCAGCGCTGAAAAGAGCGCTAGGGCAAACAGCAGCAATCGGCCCGCTGCGGGCCGCCCGGCGTGGTAAATCGGACTCGTTCGGATCACTTAGGCGGGCCTGTCGGTGGGGCTGATTGGCGGTAGGTTGCTTGCTAACATTTTCAACGCTGATTCAACCCGGCGCCAATTGGGGTATCGTCTAGCGGTAGGACGCGTGGTTCTGGCCCACGTAGCGGAGGTTCGAATCCTTCTACCCCAGCCAAGCCGACGCCGGCGCCGGCGGAACCCCGGCCAATCGGCGAGGGCCTTGTGGGTGCCCCGGGCTATTCAACAATGACCGAGATGGCCTGCATCGCGTTATTTACGTAGCCGCGGTAATTCCAGCTGGCTCGTCGCGGTTGCATGTTGCCGGCCGCATCGCGGGCCCGGGCGGAAAGAACATAGTGTCCGCTGCCCGGCGGATGCCAGTCCAGGCTCCACCCGCGCCAGGCACGCGGGGAATCGGTCGGCGCCAAATCGGCGGCAATCCAGCTTTCGCCCTGGTCGGGGCTCACCTCGACCAGGTCTACCAAGCCATTGCCCGACCAGGCAAAACCGGAAATCGTAACCGGACCCCGCAACCTGGCGCCCTGGTTCGGCCGGGTGATGACCGACTTGATCGCCATGGTCGTAACCGGGGGATTGGGGCCCGAGCCGGCGCCGGGATTAATAAAGGTGTAGGCATCGGACTGGAAGTGGCCGTCAAAATGGTAATCGATCACCTCGATATCGGTTAGCCATTTGACCGAGGCCATCCCGTACCAGCCGGGCACGATCAGGCGGGCCGGGAACCCATGGGACCGGGTAAGCAGGCGACCATTCATCGAATGCGCAACGATCGTATCGGGTGAAAGCGCCCGGTCAAGTGGCAGCGAGCGCTCAAAGCTCATGTGCTCGCCGCCCTCCATACCGGCATCGGCCCCGCGGAACAGGACCTCCAGCGCTCCGGGCAGGATCTCGGCCGACTCCAGCAGCACGGCCAGCGGCACCCCTTCCCAGCTGGCGTTGCCGGCCGCACCATGCTGGAACTGCAGGCCCGCCGCCGGCGGTGAGAGATACGATCGGCTGTTGCCGGCGCACTCGATGGTGACCGTATGGGTCACCGATTCCATTTCCAGCAGCTGATCGCTGCCGAGCGAGTAGGGTCGGGCAACCGCGCCCCGGATGGAAATCTGATGGTCGGTGCCAAGCGTCGGCTCGGCAAAGTGGCTGCGCACGAAGAAACGATCGATGGGGGTCCGCCAGTCCTGCTGGGCAGACAGGTCGGTCTCGGCGCAAAACGGCGCATCTGATACCGGAATTTGAAAGTCGTCAGTCAACGGCACGGCAGCTCCCAGGACGAATCGGTGCTTTAGGCCAGGGCATTCCAGCACAAAACGGACAGTTTGAAACGCTCAGCCTCCAAATTATCAATTTGCGCTCCAAATTACCCGACCTTACAAGGGATTTTTTAAAAAAGCCGCCGCTGGCGGACCGGACCGGCAGGGGAGAGCCGGCTATTGGCAAATCGGATCCGGGCATCGGGCTACCCGGACGTGGGCGGTAATTGCATTATTGCGTTAGCTAAACGTATGCATCTTTCATATCTTGTTTTGATATCATCATGGACTATGTATGTAGCTTGTTTGATCATTCCCCGGCTGGCCCTGCAGGCCGAATCAGCACGCCATCGCGAGCTGGCCGGACGCCCGCTGGTAATCTACGACGGCATCGCCTCGCGCCCGCGGCTACGCGAGGCAAGTCCGACAATCGGCGCCCGGCCGGGAACCCCGCTCAGCCAGATTCTGGCCAGTTACCCGGATGTGGCCCTCATTGCCGCCGACCCGGTCCATTACCGCCTCTGTTGGGAACGCGTAATCGGTCATCTGGCCAACTGCTTTCCCGGGGTTGAAAGCACCGATCCGGGTCATGCCTACATCGATATAGGTGGGCTGGCCGCGCTCTACGGGGGCATTGGCGGCCTAACCGGCCGCCTGCGCGCTGCCGTCGCGGGCGACTGGGAGGTTCGGCTGGGGATGGGCACGGGGAAATTCGCAGCCTATTGTGCGGCCGAGCAGTCGGGCGCCAATCAGATGCTGCCGGCTCCGACCAGTCCGGAGGCCTTGCGGTCCTTCCTGGCTGATCTGCCGCTATCGCTGCTGCCGTTGCCGGAGGCAACGCGTCGACTGCTTGAGGATTTCGGCCTACAGTGCATCGGCGACCTGGCCGCCCAGCCGCAAGCGGCCCTGCGCGCGCGCTTCGGTCCCGACGGGGCCCGGGCCTGGGAGCTGGCCCAGGGTCGCGACCACGCCCCTTTAAGGCCATTGCCGGCCACGCCAACGGCTGCCGACCGGCTCGAGTTTCCATTTCCAGCGGTGAGTGTAGAGGCCTTCAGCAGTGGGCTGCTGGCCCTGTTGCAGCGCCTATACCGCCTCCCGGCAATGGAGGGAAGGGCAGCTGGTCAAGCGGTCCTGATCGGGCAGATCAGCGATCACCCGACCTGGTCTTTTAGGCACACTTTCAAGGAGTTGGCCGCCAGCCCCGCCGCCGCCCACTCAGCCATCCAGGCAGGACTGGCGGGGCTGGGCGATGGGCCACTGGGCCTGCCCGGTCCGGTCGAGAACCTCCAGGTCGAACTGGGCCAGCTTGATACGGTGCCCACCATCCAGGCCGAACTCTGGTCGCAATCGCGCAAAACCGACCTGCAGGTCGCGGTAGCCCGGCTGGGTAAACGCCTCGCCGGCGAGGCGTTGCTGCGGGTAATTGAAGTAGAACCATGGTCACGCATTCCGGAACGGCGCCAGGCGCTGGTCCGTTTTACCGCCCCGTAAACCTGCCGCGCGCCACCGGTGTGCACAGTGATGATCGCGGCCTCCCGCTGGCGGTTGCACCACACCCTGGCCGGCAAATTCCGGTGCGGGCGCTGCTGGACGTATGGGAACTAGATGATGAATGGTGGCGCGATGAGCCGATCCGCCGCCGTTATTTCCAGCTGTTGCTAGCCAGCGGACAGTTGCTGACCGTGTTCTGCGACCTGGTCAGCGGGCGCTGGTACCAGCAAAGCTACTAATCATGGAGCTGCCAAGCTACAGCGAGCTGGCCTGCCGGAGCTGGTACTCGTTCGGGCGGGGAGCCTCATCGGTTGACGAACTGGTCGCCCGCGCGGCCCAGCTGGGCTATCGGGCGCTGGCCCTTACCGACCGCAATAACCTGACCGGGGCGCTGGAACTGGCCGCGGCCGCCCAGGCGGTGGGGATAAAGCCGATCATCGGCGCCGAGCTGGCAATTGCGCACGACCAGCTCAAGCCCGCCCCCATCACCCTGCTGGCCGAAACCGGAATCGGCTATGCCAATTTGTGCCGCCTGATCAGCAACGCCCACCAGCGGGGCGATCGCCGCGATCCGGTACTCGATCGCGGGCAATTGGCCGAGCACGGGCAGGGACTCATCGCCCTGGTGGGGGCCCCGGGTGGACATCTGGCGCAACTGCTTGCGGCCGGCAACATCGCCGCCGCCCGCCGATTGCTGGGCAGCTACTGCCAGATGCTGGGCAACGAGGCGGTCTTTGTGCAACTGCAGCGCCATCTTGCCCCCGGCGAGCTGGCCGGCAATCGTGACCGGGCCCAGCTGGCCGGCCACCTGGGAATTGGCATCGTCGCAACCAATGGGGCCTGCTATCACGACCGCAGCCGCCATCGACTCTGCGACGTCCTGACCGCAATTCGCCTCAATACCACCCTTGACGGCTGTCATCGCCAGCGGCACCCAAACCGCAACTACCACCTGCGCGAGCGCTCCGAATTGGCCCGCCTGTTCAGGCGCTGGCCGCAGGCGCTGGCCAACAACGACCTGATCGCCCGGCGCTGCATGGCCTTTGCCGCCAAGCAGATCCGCTATTCCTTCCCCAGCTACCCGATCCCGCCCGGTTTTGCCAGTGGGCAGGCCTATTTCGAGCATGTCTGCCGGGCCGCCGCCCGGCAGCGCTACGGCCGGATCGGCCCCGCCGTCCAGGCGCGCCTGGACGAGGAATTCCGCCTGATTGCCAAACACGACCTGGCCGGATTCTTTCTGCTCTACCGCCAAATCATCGAGTGGGCCAGGCAGGTTGCCGTCGAGTTGGGACACCTGCCGGCGGGAGCCCCGCTGGCTGAACGCGCACCCGGGCGCGGGCGCGGCTCATCGGTGGCCATGCTCACCGGCACCCTGATCGGGCTCTCACATGTCGACCCCCTGCAATACGATCTGCCACTGGAGCGGTTCCTGCCCGAGGACCGGCTGGTTGGTCCACCCGACATCGATCTGGATTTTCCGCGCGACATCCGCGAAAAACTGATCCTGAAGGTGTTTGCCGAGTTGGGCCCCGAGCGCGCCGCGCTCACCGCGATGATCCCCACCTACCGCCTCAAGGGCGCGGTCCGCGATGTCGGCCGGGCGCTGGGGTTGCCGGCCACCGAGCTTGAACTCCTGGCCCGCCGCGCCGAATCGCGATCGGCGGCCGACCTGGAGGAGGCGCTGACCAAGATACCGCAGCTGGCGGGCAAGCGCGATCACCGCGGCTGGCGCGACCTGATCGAGCTGGGCGGTCAGTTGCAGGGGTTTCCCAAGGGGCTGGCGCAGCATCCGGGCGGGATGATCATCAGTTCGCGGCCACTTAGCGAGATGGTGCCGGTGCAGCCGTCGGCAATTGCCGGACGCTACATCTGCCAGTGGGACAAACACACGATCGAGGATGCCGGCTTTGTCAAGATCGATTTCCTAGCTCTCGGCGCGCTCTCGCAGCTACAGGAGTGCCTGCAGCTGATCGAGGCCCGCCACCACCGGCGACTCGATCTGAGCCGGATTGATCATGCCGATCCGGCGGTCTATGCCGACCTGGGTCGCGGCGACACGGTGGGGGTGTTCCAGGTCGAGAGCGCCGCGCAGATGCAGACGATCGCGCGCATGAAGCCCCGCCATCTCTACGACATGGCCCTGGAGGTGGCCGCCGTGCGGCCCGGGGTGGGAGCCAATGACGGGGTATCGGAATTCCTGCGCCGCCGCGGTGGACGGGCCTGGGACTATGACCACCCCTTGGAGGAGCGGGCATTGGCCAAGTCGCTGGGGATCATTCTCTTCCAGGACCAGGTGGTCCAGCTGGGGATGGACGTGGGCGGTCTGTCGGCCTCGGAATCTGATCTGCTGCGGCGGGCCTTTCAGCGCCGCAACAACACCGACCTGCTCCGTTCCTACTGGGAGCGCTTCCGCGATGGCGCCAGGGCGCGCGGGGTGCCGACCGCGATAGCCGATCGGATATTTAAGAAATTCAACCCGCATTACATGTTCCCCGAGGCCCATGCCCTGGCCTTCGGCGCCACCGCCTATCACATGGCCTGGGTGCGGCATTACTTTCCGGTTGAGTTTTACTGTGCGATCTTTAATGCTCAGCCGATGGGCTTCTGGTCGATCGAGACCCTCAAGGAAGATGCCCACCAACGCGGGGTCAGCGTCCTTGGGCCGGACGTTAACCGCAGCCAGCTGCGCTGCAGTCCCGCGGGCAAGGCGGCCTTCCGGATGGGCTTAACGTTTGTGGCCGGCGTAGAACAGACCAGCGCCCAGCGAATGCTGGACGCGCGCGTAAAGAGCGGAAATTTCCGCTCGCTGGGCGACCTGGTGGCTCGCAGCGGGCTCTACCAGGGGGCCCTGGAAGCCCTGGTCAAGGCCGGGGCCTGCGACCGGCTGGCCGGATTTGACGATCGCCGGCAAGCCCTCTGGGAGGTGGGTCTGCGCTACCGCCCGCCCTCGGCCCAGGCTCCCCTGCCGCTGCCGCTTGGAGCGACGATGGCCAATCTCGCGCCGTTGCCGGCATCTAGCCGGATGGCCTACGAGTACCAAACCCTGGGGCTCTGGACCGATGGTCATGTGATGTCGGTCCTGCGCCCGCAGCTGGCCGGGTCGGTGCTAAGCAGCCGCCAGCTTGCCCACGTCCCTGACGGTGTCCGGATCAGCGTCGCCGGCAAGGTGCTGCGGCGGCAGCGGCCGCTGGGGCAGATGATCTTTATGACCCTGCAGGATGAATTCGGGATGGTCCCGCTGGCGGTCTGGCCGTCGACCTGGGACAGGCACCGCGACGCCCTCTGTGCCCCGCTGGTGCTGGTGGAGGGAGAGATGTCACGCCGCGACGGTTGCGCCAACATCATGGTCGACCGGGCCCGGGCCCTGGCCCCGCCCTGGTCGGCCGAACTGGTGGTCAATGAACCAAGCCGCGATTGGGGTTAAGCGGCGCCAGCGGCCGCCCTACCGCCTAAATCGGATCGATGAGGCTGGGGTCGTTGTTGGCCACCCGGCCAACCCTATCTGAGACCGCCAGCACCTCCATGTCCGGCCACGCCCGGGGATCGCAGAGGGAGAGCAACTCATCGCGGCCAGCGCCCGGGTCCAGCCAGCGCGAAACCGTCGTCGGATCCAATAGAACCGGCATCCGCTGGTGGACCGGCGCCATAAGTTCGTTGGCGGTGGTGGTGGCGACCGCACAGGAGCGGAGCCCCGATCCGGCCTGCCGCTCCCATATCGCTGCCAGCGCCAGCGGCGCCCGGTCGCGCCGGCGAATCCAGTGCGCTTGCCGGCGCGCGCCGATCCGCTGCCACTCATAGAAGCCATCGGCGAGCACCAGGCCGCGGCGGCGGCGGAAGGCACTGCGAAACATCGGTTTCTGCGCGATCGTCTCCGACCGGGCGTTGAAGATCGGTTTGCCCAGCGGCCGCCCGGCGGCCAGCCAGGGGGCCACCAGCCCCCAGCGCATCCATATCGGTTCCAGGGTTAGCCCGGGAGCGGAAACCGTCAACACATCCTGGGTCGGGGCAACGTTGTAGGAGGTCTGGTAAAGCTCGCGCAACGCCAGCGGCTCAAAGCCGAATTGCTCGGCCAGATGATCGAGGTCGGAAAAGAGCCCGAAGCGTCCGCACATTGCCAAGCCGATCTCTCTAGAGAGCGCCCATGATTCCAGGCCGTGTGAGCACCGACCCGATAGTCCAAGGTACCAAAAAAAATTCCGGGGGCGGTGGGTGCTCCCTACGGCAACATTTAGAGAGATACGATGCCCCAAATAGGACCGACCCCGACCATGCAACCGATGAACCTGCTAATTCTCATGTCTGATGAACACACCCGCAGGATGACTGGTTGCTACGGACACGAAGTCGTCAAGACCCCCAACATCGATGCCTTAGCCGCCCGCGGGGTCCGCTTTGACCGCGCTTATGTCAACTGCCCGATCTGCGTGCCGTCGCGCGCCAACTTCATGACCGGCCGGTACATCCACCAATCCGGCCACTGGGATAACGCCCACGCCTGGCAGGGCCAGCCCGAGGGTTGGAGTCATCGCCTCACCGCCCAGGACCATGTTGCCACCACGATTGGCAAACTGCATTTCCACGATGTTGCCGATCCCAACGGGCTGACCGAATCGCGGATCGCGATGAACATCTTCCAGGGCAAGGGCGACTATCACGGATCGCTGCGCTGGCACCGGCTCCCGCCCAAGGGCGGACTGCAGGGCGACATGGTCAACCTGGCCGGACCCGGGGAAAGCCATTACACCCGGTTCGACCGGGCCGTAACCGAGGAAGCCTGCAGCTGGCTGGCAAACGAATCGCAAGGCCACGATCGTCCCTGGGCAATGATGGTATCCCTGCTCTGCCCGCATCCGCCGCTCACCGCGCCGACGAACTTCTACGATATGTATCCACATGACCAGGTCGATCTACCAATCAATTGGCGCGAGCAGGAGTGGCCCGACCACCCGTACTGGAACGAAGCGCGCCGCTGGAGGGTCCCGGCCGCTCCGGGCGAGTATTTCGACGAGGACGAAATCCGCCGGGCGATCGCCGCTTACTACGGGATCACCACCTTCATGGACGACAACCTCGGCAAGGTACTGGCAGCGCTTAAGGACTCCGGCCAGGCCGAAAACACCCGCATCATTTACACCTCCGACCACGGTGAAATGCTGGGCGGATTCGGGCTGTGGGGCAAGATGTGCATGTACGAGGACTCGGTCGGCGTCCCGCTCATCATGGCCGGTCCGGATCTGCCGGCGGGTCAGACCCGGTCGAGCATAGTTACCTGGGCCGACATATTCCCCACCGTCCTTGAAGCGGTCGGCGCCCAACCGGCCGACGGCGACGCCAATCTGCCGGGATCCTCGCTCTGGCCGCTGGCGGCCGGGGACGAAGACCTGGAGCGGATCGCTTTTTCCGAATATCATGCCGCCAAGTCACTCACTGGCAATTTCATGATCTGCGACCAGCGCCATAAGTACGTTTACTACGCCGGCGAGGGCTATCCGGCACAGCTGTTCGACCTGCAAAACGACCCGCAGGAGAGATGCGACCTAGGGCAGGATCCAGCCCATCGGGCAATTCGCGACCGGATGCACGCTCAGCTGCTGGCCGTCTGCGATCCCGAAAAGGTCAACGCCCGGGCGTTTGCCGACCAGCGGGCGCTGATTGATAGCTACGGCGGCGAGGCAAAGGTCATCGCCGAGGGCCCGCTAATCGGCGCCACGCCGACGCCAGCCGATTTCTACGAGGATGGTATCCAGCGCTGACGGTCCCGCCCGGGTGCCGGGCCACCAAACCGGCCGCATCCGGCCTCCCACAGGAAACTATTGGTAGTAAATAAGCGGCGAACTCTCGACCCTCTAATCCGCCGCGCAATTGTGAAAGGTCGCCCCTTGGAGCCCATGAACCTGCTCATCATCATGTCCGATGAGCACACCCGCCGGATGACCGGTTGCTACGGTCACCCGCAGGTGCAGACCCCCAACCTGGACCGCCTGGCGGCCGACGGCGTGCGTTTCGACAACGCCTATTGCAACTTTCCGATCTGCGTACCCTCGCGCGCCAATTTCCTAACCGGCCGCTACTGCCACCAGACCGGCCACTGGGACAACGCCCACCCATACATCGGAACCGAGGCGGCCAGCTGGGGTCACCGCCTGGCCGCCAACGGCAACCAGGTCACCTCGATCGGTAAATTGCATTACCGGGCCGATTCGGACGACAACGGGATCGCCGAAAAAAGAGTTTCAATGAACGTCAAAGACGGAATCGGCGACGTGCGCGGATCCATCCGTTGGAATACCAATCCCAACCAGGCCGCCGCCCGCGATGTGCTCCAGGCCCACGGCGGCGACTCCGAATACATTCGCTTTGACACCGCGGTGGGCGACGAAACGGTGCGCTGGCTGGGCGACGAAGCCAAGCGACAAAGCAAACCCTGGGTGCTTTTCGCCTCGGTGGTCACTCCGCATTTCCCGTTCATCTGCCCGCCGCGCCACTGGGACCTCTACGACCCGGAAACCGTGGAAATGCCGCTGGCGCACGAACAATACCCCGACCACCCCTACTGGAACCGCGTCCGGCCGCTGCGGCTCAGCCCACCCGATGGCTCCGATCGCCTGCCCGACGAGGCGGTGCGCCGCGGGATAACCGCGTATTGGGGCTTGATCTCATTTATGGACGAACAGGTGGGCCGAATCCTGGACGCGCTCAAGCAGAACGGGTTTGGCCCCAATACGCGCATCATTTACACCTCCGATCACGGTGAGATGGCCGGCAGTTTCGGCCTCTGGGGCAAGAGTGCGCATTACGAGGACGCGGTCAGCGTGCCCTTCATCGTGGCCGGGCCCGATCTACCAAAGGGCCAGGTACGGAAATCCAATGTCTCCTTTGTAGATTTCTTTCCGAGCGTGGTCGAAGCGGTCGGGGCGCAATTGGAACCTGCCGACGCCGACCTTCCCGGGAGCTCGATCTGGCCGATCGTGAATGGCGACGAGTCGCCGGAGCGGATCGTATTTGCCGAATACCATGCCGCCCTGTCGATCTGCGGCTCGTACATGGTCCGCGATGACCGCCACAAATACATCTATTACAGCGACGATCAGTTTCCACCCCACCTCTACGATTTGCGGGCCGATCCGCGCGAACTGGTCGATCTGGGGGCCGACCCCGACCATGCGGCGGTTCGGGCGCGCCTGCACGGCGAGCTGCTAAAGATCTGTGATCCAGAGACTGAAAACGCGCGCGCGTTCGCCGACCAGCGCACCTTGGTGAACGCCAACGGCGGCGAGGAGCACATCATCGCCAACTATGTCAAGATCCCTTACACCCCGGCCCCAACGGCCTTCGCACCGGTAAAGAATCCCTTCCAATAGGTGAGCACCACCAATCCACTGGCCGGTGCAATTACCAGGGCGGGCGCAACCCGCGGGGGGCGCTGAGAAAATTTGCGGCGATATTGGAGATCTCCTCGCCAGGCAATCTGGAGGGCAGCAATTGCCCAGAGCGGCGCACTCCGCGCATGCTTGACTGCTCCACGTCGCCTGCGGTTTTGGGGCCCGGCGGACACGGCAAAGGCCGTTATCGGATGTGTGCTGAGCTTTGTAAAGGGATTCGATTCCAACTTTCGCCGGGATGACGGCCGCACGGCAGATGAAGCGCACCTTCAGAGATCACCGCCCGAGGGGGTGATTAGCCGTGCTGGTGCCGCGGCCCCGGTCCGTGCATCTGCCTGCGGACGCGCAGGTTCCACCAGACGATCAGCGGAGTGATTACGAGAGTGGGCAGAATCCACGCCAGCCACACCGGGTTCGTGGCTACGTTTACGACAAATACGGCGGTAACGGTGCTGATGGTTCCGGCGAGCATATTGGTAAGGTGTCGGCCGATGCGGCCAATGCCGGGCGGCCCCTGCTCCCTGGATTGGAGAAAAAAGTATCGGGCGTCAGCCAGGCCAAGGGCCACTGCGATGCCGCCGAGGAGGAGCATGGTCACCCACTGATCGTCGCCGTCGCCGGCCAGGACTGCTCCGTAGCCCCACATCGCCAGGCCGGTTACCCCCATTGCCGCGACGGCAAACCAGTCAACCGGCCGAGGACGTCCTGAGCGGTTGCGGGCCAGGCGCCAACCGGCAAACACCAGATAGAAGCTGAAAAAGGCAATAAGTAGCAAGAGCACGCTTGAGCCGAGTATCGCCAGCGGCAATGCGGTAATAAATATCACCGTCATGGCGGAGGCGTAAACCCTTCCCGCCAGTATGTGACGACGCCTACCCTTCGCTGTAACCAGGGCGATGACTGCCGCCAGCAGGGCGACTGACCCGGCTGAAATGTGGATGACGAGCAATATGCTATTCAGCGTCATACGGAGACTTCCGATGGGGAAACAAGGATGCCAACCGGAGCTATGTCGCAGCCGCCCCGCGGTAGCCGGGGAGACCCTGCCCGGAAGGCGGAAAAATAGACGAACCCGATGGCAATGTGCGCCCAGGTCGTCAATTCAAACAACTGGGCCAGGGACCTAGCGCCCTTACCGGTTGCCCATGGTTGGGATTTCAACGGACCGGAACATAACCGCCGACCAGGCCGCGCTTGGAAAGAACCAGCTGCCAGAGGTGGATATTTCGGGCCCGAAAACCGCCGGCGCAGGAGAGCAGATAGTAGCGCCACATGCGGTAAAAGCGATCACCGTATTTGGCCCGGAGATCTGGCCAGTTGAAGTCGAATTTCTCCATCCAGGCGCACAGCGTTTTGTCGTAGTCGGGGCCAAAGTTGTGCCAGTCCTCGACCACGAAGCGATTCTCCAGCGCCCCACCCAGGGCGCTAATTGAGGGAAGCGCGCCATTGGGAAAAATGTACTTGTCGATCCAGGGGTCGATGACCGGCGAGGTCCGGTTGGCCCCGATGCTGTGCAGCAGGAACAGCCCATCGTCCTTGAGGCAGCGCCGGGCCACGTCGAAGTAGGCGGCGTAGTTCTTAAAGCCCACGTGCTCGAACATGCCCATCGACACCACGTGGTCAAAGCTCCCGGTCAGGTCGCGGTAGTCCATCAGGCGAAACTCCACCGGCAGGTCGCGGCAGCGTTCTCGTCCGTGGTCGACCTGGTTTTGCGAAACCGTAACCCCGGTACAGCGGGCCCCGTATTCGCTGGCCGCAAAATGCATGAACGCGCCCCAGCCGCACCCGATGTCGAGCACATGCTGGCCCGGTTTCAGGCCAATCTTGCGGCAGATAAGATCCAGCTTGGCGGTTTGGGCGTCATCGAGGTTGTCAGCCCGGGCCCAATAGCCGCAGCTGCCGGTGATCCGGGTATCGAAGGTCGCCGCGAAAACGTCATTGCCCAGGTCGTAGTGCTCGCGCCCCACGATCCAGGCGCGCGCCTTGGACTGGCGATTTAACGCAATCCCCGAGAGGCGGTAGGCGGCAACCTTGAGATTCCGTGGCACCAGCTGGTCTATCTGGCTGCGCAGCACCCTGGCGATTAGCTCATCCAGCTGTTCGCATCCCCACCAGCCGTCCATGTAGGACTCGCCCAGGGCCAGCGACCCCTGCCGAAATATTCGCTTAAACAGACGCTGGTCTTTTACCTGCATGTCCCAGGGATTGGGACCGTCGATCTGGATGCCGGCGGCGGCAAGCAACTCCTCGGCCTCCGCCCGCATCGGCGCAGCCTTGGCCATCAATAGTCGAGCCGTTTTCGGGAGGTTACTTTTCCCTCATCGATTTCCAGGCCCAGTCCCGGTCCCTCGGTGGGCGAGATCTGCCCGTTAACCGGCTTGGTCTGGTATTTCCAAAAGTACTGGGTAAATTCGTTCCACTGGACGAGATATTCAATGTACGGCGCATCGGTCGGCGAGACCGCCGCGGTCAGGTGGGCGTTAATCGGCACCGATCCGCCGTGCGGTATCAGCGGGATGCCGTAGGCTGAGCAGAGGGCGAAGATTTTCATCATTTCCGATACCCCGCCGGCCCAGATCGTATCGGCCTGATAGAGATCGACCGCTCCGGCCTCCAGGTATTCGCGGGCACCCCAACGGGTGTATTCGTGTTCGCCTCCCGATACCGGAGTGGGCGACCGCCGCCGGACCTCGGCCTGGCCAGGGATGTCGTCGGCCTTGACCACTTCCTCGATCCAGCGCACGCGATAGTCGGCCAAGCGGTTGCCCATATCGATCGCGTAGCGAACGTCCCAGGAGCTCCAGGCGTCGATCATGATCTCGTTTTCGTCGCCGATGGTCTCGCGCAATACCGCGGCCAAATCCAGATTGGCGCGGGCGCCGGCTTCGCCCTGCATTGGTCCATTGCGGACAAACCACTTGGTGGCGGTGTAGCCCTGGTCGATGAACTGGCGGGCGACCTTGGCGACATCGTCGGGCGCGATCGAAAATCCGAGCGCTGAGGCGTAGGCGGGAAAGGATTTGCGCACCGGCCCGCCCAGCAGACGGTAGAGCGGCAGGCCGGCGGCCTTGCCGCGGATGTCCCAGAGGGCCGAATCTACCGCTGAAACCGCGAACATCGCCTCGCCCTTGCGGCCGTGGATGAGGTAGCGGTACATCTTGTCCCACGCCCGTTCGGTGGCCAGCGGGTCCTCACCCTTGAGCAGATCGAGTAGCTGGTGGCGGACGAAAAATGCTTCGTTTATCGAACAAGGACCGGCAATACCGCTGATCCCCGCGTCGGTTTCCACGTGGCAGACGACCGTTGACACTTCGATCGTCCCATCCGCTACCGGTGCAAAGCGTCCCTGCCACATCGCAAAGCCACCTTCGGCGCGATGTTCCGGATATACGTCAATCGGGCGGATCAAGCGCTCCTGAAACATTGGGTATTCGGGCTGCATCCGTCCAGATAGCTGTTCGAACCAGATGTCGGTTATCTTCATGGCCGCTGTTTCCTTAAGCATGCGTACTGGGGTTGCGCGGTGAGTGGTCGTTGCCGAAACTGCCGCGCCCATTATCGGCGCAGCCTGCAACCAGCATTGCCGGTCGGCACCGTTCCAACGCGATTTTGCAACCGACCGTTGGGGATCATTAAATAACTTAAGTTACCGGCTCCAACTAGCCGCTTGCAGCATCGCTGCAACGAAAGGCCGACTGCCAATGCGCGCCATCATGGTCATGTTCGATTCGCTAAATCGACACTTCCTCCCCAACTACGGCTGCACCTGGACCCACGCCCCCAACTTCGAGCGTTTGGGCCGAAAGACGGTGACCTTCGACCAGGCCTGGATCGGCAGCATGCCCTGCATGCCAGCGCGGCGCGAACTCCATACTGGGCGCTACAACTTCCTGCACCGCGCCTGGGGACCGCTGGAACCATTTGACGATTCCACTCCCGAGATCCTAAAAAAATCCGGTACCTACTGCCATTTTTCCACCGACCACCAGCACTAT
This sequence comes from Chloroflexota bacterium, assembly GCA_965261345.1. Classification (GTDB taxonomy): domain Bacteria; phylum Chloroflexota; class UBA11872; order UBA11872; family VXNJ01; genus VXNJ01. Next base: position 2,214,975 of record OZ253449.1, on the reverse strand, counting down.
TTCGAAGATGGCGGCGGCACCTACCATTCGCGCTACAACACCTGGGGCTTCCACCGCGGGCACGAGGGCGATGCCTGGAAGGGCGAGGTCGCCGATCCCGAATTGCCCAAGGGCCTTTCGCTCAACCAACGCGCCGGATACACCTGGCGCCAGGATTGGGTCAACCGCAAATATCTAACCGAACAGGAACAGCTACCACAGGCCAAGACGTTCGCCGAGGGTCTGGAATTCATCGAGACCAACGTAAACGAAGACAACTGGTTCCTCCAGGTCGAGACATTTGACCCGCACGAACCCTTCTACACGCTTGAGGAATTCAAAGACCGCTATCCGCACGAATATGACGGACCGCACTTCGACTGGCCCAGCTACGGCCGGGTGACCGAACCCGATCACATGGTCGAGCACATGCGCCAGGAGTACGCCGCTACGGTCTCGATGTGCGATCACTATCTGGGTACGATTCTGGACGCCATGGACCGACACCAGATGTGGGACGATACGATGCTGATCGTCAACACCGATCACGGATTTCTGCTCGGCGAACACAACTGGTGGGCCAAGTGCGTCCAGCCGTTCTACAACGAAGTGGCCCGGATTCCCTTCTTCGTCTGGGACCCGCGCTCGGGCAAGGCCGGTGAACGCAACTCGAACCTGGTCCAAAACATCGACGTGCCGGCCACCCTGCTCGACTATTTCGGGATCGAGCGCCCGACCGCGATGCAGGGAGTGGCGCTGGGCAAGACGATCGCCGACGGGTCCAAGACCCGCGACGCGATCCTGTTTGGGATCTTTGGCTCGCACGTGAACATCACCGACGGGCGTTACGTCTATATGCGCGGCCCAACCGACCCGGCGGCCGAGTCCGAACTCTATAACTACACCCTGATGGTCACCCACATGCGCCAGCGCTGGCCGGCGGAAGAGCTCCAGGACATCGAGTTGGCCGAGCCATTCGACTTCACCAAGGGTGTGCGCACCGCCAAGATTGCCGCCCCCGCGAACAATGCGGCCGGGGCGGTCTGGCCGGTCGACCTAACGTCCAGGCTCTTTGACCTGAAAAGCGATCCGGATCAGGAAAACGAAATTCGCGACGATGCATTGGAGGCCAAGCTCAGCGCACGAATGATTGATCTGATGGAGGCCAACGGGGCCCCGCCAGAGCAGTTTGAGCGAATTAACCTGCGCTAGGCCGGCCGGCTCACCGGGCCGGGATCAATCCCGGCCCGGTGCATGAGTCGGTATTTGAAAATTGACCGCAATTGATCATTTGAAAAAGAGGTAGGTAGTGACCAAGGTTGAGTTGATCGTCGATGCCCGCGCCGGTACCGGCGAAGGACCGGTCTGGGACGAACGCAGCAAGCGCCTGGTCTGGGTGGACATTCCCGGCTGCGCAGTTCACCATTACGATCCGGCGACCGGTTCGGACCTGGCCATCGACCTCGGTGGGAGAATGCCCGGCTGCATCCTGATACGCGATTCGGGCGGCTACGCGGTTGGGACCCAGCACGGTTTTTTTGGAATGTCGGACTCCAATGTGCTAACCGAAATCTGTTCGATCGAGGCCGCCGACCCGGTCACCCGCATGAACGACGGGAAATGTGATCGCTTTGGCCGGATCTGGGCCGGGACCATGGCCCACGCCGAAAACATCCCTGGCGCCGGCAAGTTTTACCGGATCGACACCGATGCCTCGGTGACCACAATTCTTGAGAACGTTACGATCTCGAACGGCACCGACTGGAGCCTCGATGATTCGCTCATGTACTACATCGACACCCCCACCCTGACGGTTGATGTTTTCGACTTCAACCCGGCGACCGGCGGCGCCGCCAATCGGCGGCCACTGTTCCAGGTCGAGGCGGGAGTCTGGCCGGACGGGCTCACCGTCGATGCCGAGGGCAACATCTGGCTCGCACTCTATCACGGTTCGGCGGTGCGCTGCTACAGCCCCGCGGGCAAGCTCCTAGAGGTAATCGAGATGCCGGCCAGTCAGATCACCTCGGTGGCGTTCGGCGGTGACGACTACATGGACCTCTACATCACCAGTTCGGCTAAGAACCTCGCGCCCTCGCAGCTGGACGCCGAAACCGGGTCCGGAGGGCTGTTTGTCTGTCGACCGGGCGCCAAAGGCCGGCCGGCCGCCACCTTCGCCGGTTAAGGCCCGGTTCGCATCATTGCCGGCCGGCGCCGCGCTGGAACCGACCAATCGGCGGGATTGAGCCCGGAAAGCTCAGGCCGCCATTGCCTATCCGATCAGGTCGGCCGCGCTGCTCACAGGGAACGCCGGCATCGTCTGGGTCGTTAACAGGCCCAGTTGGCCGTACTCGACCATTGCGGCGACGCAGGCCTCGTTGCTGGGAAATTCAAGCACCAGCACGATGTCGACGGAGCCCAGGGTCAAATAGGCATCGATTACGTTCCCGCCACGCGATCGGCAAATCTTGCTGATCTGAGGGGTACCTTCGGTTAGCGTCTCGGTGGTGACCGAAGCGGTGCATTTGCCGAAAACTATGTAGCGTTGCATTGGGGCTTATATACTTAGTTATAGTACAATTAGGTATGAAAGCAAACACAAGGACCTCCAAAGTGAGTCGATCTGGACCCGGACGCAGTTACCGAACGGGCTTGACTGTTATTGAGCTTTTCGACAAATTCCCGAACGAGAAATCGGCTCGTGAGTGGTTTGAGGAAAGCCGCTGGCCTAACGGCCTGATTTGCCCGCGCTGCAATAGCACCGAGATTGCAAAGATCAAATCCGCTAAGCCGCAACCTTACTGGTGCAAGGGCTGCGGCAAGTACTTTTCGGTAAAGCTCGGCACGATTATGGAATCGTCCCGTTTGCCGCTGCGCAAATGGGTTGTGGGCTTGTACCTTATGACGACATCGCTCAAGGGCGTTAGCAGCATGAAGCTGCACCGCGATCTTGGAATTACGCAAAAGTCGGCATGGTTTATGGCTCAGCGCATTCGCGAAGGCTGGCTTACTGGACGACGCGAAATGACCGGAAAAATCGAGGTTGATGAAACCTACATCGGCGGCAAGGAACGCAACAAGCATCCGCGGCGCAGAAGCGGTATCCGCGGCCCGTCGGGCAAGGCCATTGTTGTTGGCGCTTACTCGCGTGACGGCGAGATCAGAGCACAACCAATTGACCGCACTAACCGCAAAACCTTGCATAAATTCGTGGCTGACAATGTGCCTGTTGGCGCGACTGTTTACACTGACGAACACCGAGGCTACCGAGGCCTTCCAAACGTCCAGCATGGCTCTGTTCGTCATAGCACTGGGCAGTATGTTAATGGGCAAGCGCACATAAATGGCATGGAGTCGTTTTGGGCGATGCTTAAGCGCGGTTATCACGGCACGTTTCACCACGTGAGTGAAAAGCATCTGGGTCGTTACGTGAACGAGTTTGCGGGCCGGCAGTCCCGGCGCGACCTGGGCACGCTGGAACAGATGCGAGTTATGGCCCGCACAATGGACGGGCGCCGATTGAGGTACACCGATTTGGTTGCTGACTCTCATCACTAGTCATCCTGCTCGCTTACGACAGGGGCTTCGGAGGCACCAGTATCTCCTGCTGCCCCTGCTCGTGTAGGGGCTTTAGCAACGGGCTCGGGTTGTCTACTGCGCTTGCGATCAGCAGCCCTAAAAATAGCCTGTGCTAGCACCTTTGGGTCTTCGGGGTAATTAGGATCAGGTTTTGCCATTTGAGTCTCCTTATCGCCCTGAACTTATTCCTGACGGCGCACGTATGACTGTGCACCACCATACCGTTGAAATTCCCTTGCCCTGGGTATATTTATCAATTTGGCGCTGATCCATGCTTCGACCGTACAGATAAAACCGTGTACTACCGCACCATTTTTCCAACTGCTCTGGCCCAAACACTTCATACATGCACGCATACCAAGGGCTATCAGTTAACCAAGGGCTGCCGCGCTGCCTAGCTAACTCCAACACGGCTTCACGACAGTATTCAGAGGCGGCCCCAATCGACGTCGGCAGAGCTTGTTTTGTCGAGGGCGTAGCCTGTTGAACAGAGAGCGGCGCTTGAACAGTTACGGTGCGCTCGACTAACACAGGCACTTTTACGGGCACTTCTACTGGTACCTTTACGGTAATCATTTTTTCAACTACGGCTGGGCTGGAAACACTCATCGCCAACCAAATAGCGGCAAACCAACCACTGGCGGCAATGATTCCTAGCAATAAAAGCGCAGTACGAACTGCATAAATGGACATTGGTGTCTCCTTGCGGCAAGGGAGTGATTAAGCTCGCCAAAGCTAAATAAGCACCCAGCGGCCACAAGGAAACGGACAACCGCTCCTGGTGCGCTGAATGCGTATGGCTTTGGCGAGCTATTAACATGTTATTGTCCGCCGGTGGCTTAAGTTTGGAAGATTTGGCTCGCCAAGGAGAAACGAGTGGCGCAGTACTCGGTAAGCACGATTGAGCGCAATGGGCAGCATGAAGTCCATAAACGTGGTTGTGACTATTACCCCAATCCTGAAAATCGCATTTACTTGGGCGATTTTGCGACTTGTTATCCGGCAGTAGCAAAAGCCAAAAAGGATCACTACTCAAACGCAGATGGGTGTCGCTGGTGCTCACCCGCGTGCCATACGGGATAACTTGTTACCTTGTTCTACTGAATCGGGTGTTTGGACAATTACTAATGTTTGGCCATTGTCTAACGAAATAATGCCATTTAATTTATTGTGTCCACAACAGCTCATCACTGTTGTAATGCCACCTGCGTTTAGCGCCGCTACTAATTTGTGAATGCAGTAGTCGATACTGCATACACGGCCTCGGATCGGCATCGATACTGCGTTTTTAATAGTCTTAAAACCACCAGGACTGTCGCAGTAATCGCAACCCGAATCAGTTTCCCAGAGATCGTCCGCAGGCTCGCGGTGTTCCTCATTAGTCATTGGATGTGCCTACTATAGTTAAATATATAATCCCCGTTGCATTGGTTGCCCTCAAGTTGAAATTACCGGTCGCAAATTAGTTAAAGCATATTGGACGGCCCAACCGGGCCGCCGCAACCGCAAAAGGAAAGGTCGCCGGAATTGGAGACTTGGCTCGCCGGCCTGCTGGCCGGCTTCCTAGCCACGGTGATCATGACCGTGGTAAGCACCTACGACCCGCACCAGACCAACCGAATTTCGGCGATGCTGCTGGCCCGCTTTCTGGGGGGCGACCACAACGCTATCGCGATGCGGTTGCTGGGGATCGCCTCGCATTTCGCCTACGGCAGTCTGGTGGGGTTGCTGGCAGCGTTGCTGGCAATTGACGTTTTTGGAATTGAGAGTTGGCTGTGGGTCTGGGGGCTTTGCCTGGCGGCCATTCTGCTCGTATTCAAGTTGGCGCTCTGGCACCCGGTATCGGGCCTGCGCAGCGAACTGGCCACCCGCAGCGAGCAGACGCGCCAGCGGGTAATCAAATTGGGAATGCCCGCACACGCTCTTTACGGGGCCAGCCTGGGGGGTTTAATCGAAATCTGGTTGGCGGCCTGATCGGTTCGGGGCCAGGTCACAGCCCGGTCGGATCAGCCGATCCCGATTCGCTGGTAGATGCGGTCGCGGGTGGCATTGGCGACCGGAGCGGCCCGATCGCGACCGGTCTCCAGCAGCTGGCCGATCTGCCCGGGGTCGTCGGCCAGCGATCGGTAGGCTTGCTGCAGCGGCCGTAAGGTTTCGACCAAGGCGTCAGCCAGGCGGCGTTTGAGGACGCCATAGCCACATCCGGAAAATTCATCCTCGATTGCCGATTCGGGTTGGCCGGTCAACGCCTGGTAGATGGTGAGCAGGTTGTTAACGCCGGGACGGTCGGGATCGAAGGCGATCGCGGCGGCCGAATCCGTCCGCGCGCGGCGCAGCTTCCGCCAGATCGTGTCGGGATCATCTAGCACCAGCAGGGTTCCGGCCGGATCGGCATCCGATTTGCTCATCTTGGCTTCGGGATTGGCCAGTGACATGACCCGCGCGGCCTTGGGCGGGATAGCCGCTTCTGGAACCACAACCGTGTCGGCGCCAAAGAGGCTGTTAAGACGCAGGGCCACGTCACGGGTCAGTTCGAGATGCTGCCGCTGGTCATCACCAACCGGCACGTGCGTGGCATCGTAGAGCAGGATATCGGCAGCCATCAGCGCCGGGTAACTAAAAAGGCCGCTGGAGGCGCGTTCGCGGTTCGATCCAGTCTTGTCCTTGAACTGGGTCATTCGTTCCAGCCAACCCACCGGGATAAAGCAATTGAGGATCCAGGCCAGCTCGGCGTGGGCAGGAATCTGCGATTGCTGAAACAACACCGACTTGGCCGGATCGATCCCGGCGGCCACGAGGATCCCGGCCAGTTCGAATATGTTTGACCGCAACCGTTGCGGGTCCTGGGGAACGGTGAGGGCGTGCAGGTCGACGATCGGAAAGAAATTCTCGAAACTGTCCTGCTGGGCCACCCAGTGCCGGATCGCCCCCAAGTAATTGCCGAGATGAACGTTGCCGGTCGGCTGGATCCCCGAAAGGACGCGCAGCGCGGGAGATGGTTTAGTCATTGCCGAAGTGCCGCTAGTTGGGGATGAAATGGTTGGCCAGTAGGTGCTCAAAAATCGCGTCGGAGCAATCATCGCAATAACTGGGGTCGTATTCGTCTTCGGCATGGGCAAGGTCGAGCAGGGTCTCGACGGTGGCGGCGTGGCGCATCACGCAGCCCTCGTTGCGGCAGTGCCAGTCACCCCAGGTCAGTTCGGAGTTGTCGCGACCCTCGGGAACCGCCTCAAAAACATGGCCAAGCGAGTGCATCGCCAGCCGCGCCAGGGCCAATTTGCGATCGGCCGATCGGCCGATCTGGCGTAATCGATTGACCGAAATCACGCTGGCCAGGTTCGGCTCGGTGGCCGACAGGGCGAAGGGGTCTTCGTCATCGGCCATCCGCACCGGGTCATCGGAGAGCTCGTAATGGACGATCGCCAGGTCGTAATGGGCACCCATTTGTTGCCAGGGTTCCTGGCGGATGATTTCGATAAATCGGCGTCCGTCGATGATTCCCGAGATCTCGTCCAGGCTCTGCTCGATGTAATACTGCGTGGACCAGTACGGAGTGTCGCGGTCCACTGAAGGAATGTGCCAGGTTCCGAGCGGACGCAGGTGCGGGCGGGCCAGCCCGATCCCACTGTCGGCCGCCAGTAGGAAGGCGTGCTCAAGCGCGTCGGCCACACCCTCGATGACCGCCCGGGCCTCGGTTATCGTCACCTCGGGCGTCCACTGGACCGAAATCGATTTCACCGGTGGGCTGGCCGGACCTAGCCGCGCGCGAGCGGTCCGGCCCAGTCACGCACCAACTGGGTGATCAGACGGACCCCGACGCCTTTACCGCCGCCCTGCCAGAGCGGGGTCTTCTTGCCCTCCCAGGCAGTCCCAGCGATGTCGAGATGCGCGAACGGGTAATCGCCGACAAAGTGTTTGAGAAACATTCCGCCGTTAATCGTCCCAGCCGCGCGGCCGCCGGTGTTGTCCAGGTCTCCAGTCTTAGCCTTGATGTTCTCCTCGTATTCGTCCCACAATGGCAGCTCCCAGACCCGCTCGTCCACTTTCAGGCCGGCCGCCGAGAGCCGATCGGCCAATTCCGGATTGGTGACCATCATGCCGGTGGCAAAGTGTCCCAAGGCGATGATCACGGCACCGGTCAGGGTGGCCAGGTCGACGATCGCATCGGGCTCAAACGTCTGCGCATGACAGAGCGCGTCGGCCAGGATCATCCGTCCCTCGGCGTCGGTCGATATGACCTCCACCGTCTTGCCGTTGGCGGCGGTTACAACGTCCGAAGGCCGTAGTGCCCGTGCCGATGGCATGTTTTCAACCGTGGGAACGATACCCACGACCTTGAGATCGGGCTTGAGGCGAGCGACCGCCAGCATCGTCCCGATCGCCGCAGCCGCCCCCGACATGTCGAATTTCATCTCCTCCATCCGGGCGCTGGGTTTTATCGAAATTCCCCCGGTGTCGAACGAGACACCCTTGCCGACCACCGCCAGCGTACCGATCGCCGGGCCGGCTGGCTCGTAGACCATGGTTATGAGGTGGGGCGGTTGGTCTGATCCCTGGGCAACCGCCAGCAGCGATCCCATCCCGGCTTCGCGCATCTGGTCCTGGTTTAGGGTCGAGCAGGAGATCTCCTCGCGCCGCGACATCTCGATCGCCGCTTCGGCGATCGCGCTCGGGGTCATGTGATTGGGCGGGCTGTTTTGCAGATTTCGGGCCAGAATTATCCCGTCGGCCAAGGCATTGCCAATCGCCACGCCGGATTCAAGTTGAGCCAATTTTTCCGGATCAGCCTCGATCAGTTCGACCTGTTCGATCCGGTTTTTGGGATCGTCATCGCTCGCGATCGTCTTGTATTTATCAAAGCGGTAGGTCGCCAGCCGTGCGCCCAGGGCGGTGGATTCAGCCGCTTCGGCAACCCCGAAACCGCCGGTCCCGGCGCCGAAGGCGATAGTGGCAATCCGTTTGGCGCCGGCGCTTTCGGCCGCCCCAACTCCGGCCGCGGCGGCTTGGGCGGCAATCTCGGCTGAATACCTTTCGCGATCGCCGAGGCCCACGACGATGATTCGGTCGGCCGCCAACTGCGCTCCCGGATACAGCGTCAATACCTTGTTGGCTTGGCCGCTGAAATCTCCCAGCGCGATCACGCTGGCGATCTGGCCGCCGAGTCGGCGATCGACCGCGCCGGTTGCGCCGCCCGGATCGGTTACCCCGGCAAAGAGATTGACGATGATGGTGTCGGCAGGCGATCTGGTGATATCACCCGAACTGACCATGATCTGCAAGCGGGCATCCTTAATCGATACGGACGGTCGAAGGGGCAAATCCCTCCCGAACGCAATTTTATTGGCCGCCGGCCATCGGCCCGCCCGGCGATCCCGGCCAAACATGATGGAACTGCCGCGGCTCATGCGCAAAAATGTGGCCGGGCAGTGAGCTTGCCCAAAAACGTTTCCCAAAATTACCCTGCGAGGCGCCATGCCCCGAAAAATCCGCGTTGGGGTGCTTTCCACCTCACTTAACTATTCGACCCGGGTAAGTCCGGAAATCCTGGGATCGGAGAAGGTCGAGCCGGTTGCCGTGGCAAGTCGCAGCCTGGCTGCCGCCCGCGCCTACGCCGATCGACATCAGATTCCACGCGCCTACGGGTCGTATCAGGAGTTGCTCGCGGACCCCCAGATTGACGTCGTCTACAACGCCCTGCCCAACGGGCTGCACGCCGAGTGGGTCGTAAAGACCGCCGCAGCGGGCAAGCACAGCCTCTGCGAGAAGCCGCTCGGCGACGACGCCGACCAGGCCGCCGCGATGGCAGCGACCTGCGCCGAGGCAAATGTGCTGTTGTGCGAGGCATTCATGTTTCGCTTTGCCGAGCGCAATCTTCGCGCCCGCGAGCTGATCGCGGCCGGCGAGGTCGGGCGTCCCTGGCGAATCACCGCCTCGTTTTCGTTCAACATTCCGCGCAGTCCGCGCAATATTCGCCACCGCCCCGATCTTGCCGGCGGCGCGCTGGCTGATGCCGGTTGCTATACGGTTGCGGCCTGCCGGTTCCTAAGCGGCCAGGAACCGGTCGCGGTGCTTTCCTCGATGAAGTACGACCCTGAATTTGAGGTCGATATGTCTGGATCTGGAATTCTTGAGTTCCCCGATCGGTCGACCGGACTGATCGCCTATTCAATCGAGGACTCGGCCACCCAGCAGATCGAATTGGTGGGATCCGAAGGCAGCCTGTTCATCGACCAATTTGTTGTCTCGGCTCGCGAACCGGGCGCCATTCGGTTACGCCGTCACGGCAGTAACACCGAGCGGATAGAACGCTTTCCCGCCGACCTGGTATATCGCGCCGAATTCGATGCGATGGCCGACGCGATCCAGGGCACTGCCGCCCTGCCCTTCGACCACGCCGACGCGATCGCCCAGGCCCGGGTGCTCGACGCGCTTAGAGAGTCGGCGCGCGAAGAACGCAAGGTGGGCTTGCCACCGCAAAAACCCTAGCCGGGCCGGCAAACTGTAATAGTCCGGCAACAAATCAGTTCCATATCCGAAGGATCACCAAAGCCAATGCGTGGCAAATTGACCCATCCAGACGACGTCGCCGCGGTAACCCGCGGTGGCGGAATCACAACCCTGCCCTTCTTTGGCGACTGGTCTGGGGCCGTGGAAATGGCCACCGGTATGACCGTGTTTCCGCCGGGTGGTGGAGTGGTGATGCACTCCCATAACGTTGAGGAATGCGTGACCGTGATCGAGGGCGAGGGAACCGCGGTAATCGATAGCGAGGAACTGCCGGTGCGGACCTGGTCGACTTCCTGGATTCCCGCCGGGGTCCCGCACCGCTTCTACAACAGCGGCGTCGGGCAGATGCGGATCCTGTGGATGTATGGCAGCGCCGACGTGACCCGGACCGTGGCCGACAGCGGAAAAACGTTCAAGCACCTCTCCGCCAGCGACCGCCAGACCGGCAGCAACGAGTAGGCGGCGGACGCTATGAAAATCACCGCAATTTCAGCTCGGACCCTCGGCACGACTGAAAGTTCACGACCCCTCTATGACCCGCCGCCGCCCAGCGCCCTGGGTGGGACCGGACCGTTCCGGGATGGGTCGTTTACCCACCCCGAACCGGCCGCCCTAACCGTCGTTGAGATCAAAACCGATGCCGGCATCGCCGGGATCGGCACCGTCGGCGGATTCAACACCGCCGCCGAACCGGTCATAACCGCCCATCTGGCTCCGCTGCTGATCGGCCGCGATCCGCTGCAAATCGAGGCGATCTGGGACCACATGTACCACCAGAGCCAGCAGTACGGGCTCCGCGGAGCGGTCATCATGGCGATGTCGGGCATCGACCTGGCCCTATGGGACATCCTGGCCAAGGCCTGCAACCAGCCGGTCTACAACCTCATCGGCGGCAAGAGTAAGGCACGCGTACCGGTTTACATGAGTCTGCTGCGCAACAACTTTGGGTTGGCCAAGACGATCGAGCGCGCCCGCGCCGACGCGGCTGACGGGTACAGAGCCATGAAATATTTCTGCTCGCTCGGGCCCGCGCACGGATCGGTGGGCTTTCGCCGCGAGGTCGAGGTCATCAAGGAGATCCGCAACGCGATCGGCCCCGATGTGCAGCTGATGGTTGATGCCCACATGCAGTGGGACGTGACCTATGCCAAGAAGATGATCGATGCGATCGCCCGCTACGATATTGCCTGGCTAGAAGAACCGCTGACCCCCGACGATATCGACGGCCACGCCCGCCTGGTTGACTACGGGCCGATCCCGATCGCGGCCGGTGAACACGGCCGCACCCGTTTTGATTACCAGGCCTTCATCGACGCCGGAGTGGACTACCTCCAACCCGACACCAACCGGGTCGGCGGGTACACCGAGATGCTGCGCATCTGCGCGCTGGCGGCGGCCCATTCGCGCGCGGTCTGTCCGCATCAGGGTTGGCTGCATTCATATCACCTCATTACCGCCAAGACCTGCTGCCCGATCGGTGAGTACTTCCCGCAGCGCGAGCCGCTCACCGGGAATTCATTGATCTGGGGAGCCCTGCGCAACGAACCGCGGCCGGTCGACGGCTACATCACCCTTGGTGATGGCCCCGGTTTCGGTTGGGAGTTAAACGAGGACTTTATTTCCCAAAACCAAATTTCGATTGGCTAGGGTCGCAACTGTATTAGGCGGCAGGTTATCGTATATATAGCAAACAGCAATAGGTAGCCAACCTTGGCCGACACCTGCGGCGGCAACCCCGGCAAAGCTGCCCAATTCTTCTCGCACCCGGCAGTCATTGACTGGTTCGATCGCAATTTTGCCGGCCCCACCCCCGGCCAGGCCGCCGCCTGGCCAGCCATTGCTAAGGGATCGGATGTGCTGCTGGCTGCCCCGACCGGGTCCGGCAAAACCCTGGCGGCATTTCTGTGGGGGATTGACACGCTGGCGCGGCGCACCCACGACGACGACGCGATCGCGATCGTCTACGTATCTCCGCTCAAAGCCCTATCCAATGACATTTCGCGCAATCTGCGCCAGCCGCTGGCTGAAATGCGGGACAGCGACGACCCACTCGGCGGTGTCATGGGCGAGATCCGAGTCGCCGTGCGCACCGGCGATTCGACCCAATCGCAACGCGAAGCGATCTACCGCCGCCCGCCGCACATCCTGGTAACTACGCCTGAATCGCTCTACCTTCTACTTGGATCGGTGCGCGGGCGCAAGGCCCTTGCCGGGGTCCAATCGGTAATCGTGGACGAGATCCACGCCCTGGCCCGCGACCGTCGCGGCTCTCACCTGGCGCTGTCACTGGCACGCCTGGACGCCCATTTGGGCTATCGTCCCCAGCGGATCGGCCTTTCGGCCACCCAGAAACCGTTACCGGCGATCGCCCGTTTTCTCAGCGGATACCACCGGGGCCAACCGCACCCCTGCCAGATCCTGGACTTTGGCCACCAACGCGAGATCGACCTGGCGGTCGAGGTGATGGATGTCGAGCTTGGAGCAGTTGCCTCCGGCGAATACATGGCTGCCCTCTACGCCCGGGTGGCCGACCTGGTCTCTGCCCATCGCACCACTCTGGTTTTTGTAAATACCCGGTCGCTGTCGGAACGGGTGGCCTTCAATCTTTCGCAGCGACTGGGGGAGGAAGTCGTTGCCAGTCACCACGGCTCGTTGGCCAAGGAACGCCGCCTCAGGGTCGAGCAGCAACTAAAGGACGGTCAGCTGCGCGCCCTGGTGGCGACCGCCTCGCTTGAGTTGGGCATCGATATTGGGCACATAGACCTGGTCCTACAGATCGGATCGCCGCGTTCGATCGCCACCTTTCTGCAGCGCATCGGCCGCTCCGGTCACGCCATCGGCCTAGTTCCCAAGGGACGCCTGTTGCCCACTTCGCGCGACGATGTGCTCGAATGCGGTGCGATCGTGCGAGCCGTCGGCGAGGGCACCCTGGATCGAATCGTCCAACCAGCCCATCCGCTGGACGTACTGGCCCAGCACGTGGTTGCCGAGACCGCCGCGCAATCCTGGCAGGAGGACGAACTGTTTGCGCTCTTTGCCGACGCAGGCGGATTCGCCGACCTTCACCGGTCCGATTTCGACCGGGTCCTAACCATGCTTGCCGATGGCCTGGGCGAGGGCGGCGGACGCGGCTATCCGCTCATTCACCGCGACCAGATCAACGGCTCGATACGCGGCCGCCGAGCGGCCCGGATGGTGGCCGCTACCAACGCCGGAACCATCCCCGAGCAGGGCGATTATCTGGTGGTGGCCGAACCCGATGGGGCGGTCATCGGCAGCGTCAATGAAGACTTTGCCATCGAGAGCATGGCCGGCGACATCTTCATCCTGGGCACCAACTCCTGGCGGATCCTGCGGGTCGAATCGGGCCGGGTGCGGGTGGCCGACGCCCATGGCGCCGCGCCGACGATTCCCTTCTGGCTGGGTGAGGGGCTGGGCCGAACCCCAGAACTCTCACATCAGGTCTCGCGTCTGCGGGCCGACCTGGCGGCCGCGATCGACGCCGACCAGGGTGCGCGCCATCAGCTGGCGGCCGAATGCGGCCTGACCGAAGCCGCACTCACCCTCTTGGTCGAATATGTCGGGGCAACCTGCGACGGCCTGGGAATGGTGCCGACCGACCGCGACGTGGTTTTTGAGCGTTTCTTCGATGAGGCCGGTGGGATGCAGCTGGTGGTTCACGCGCCCTTTGGTCAACGCATCACCCGTGCCTGGGGCCTGGCTCTGCGCAAGCGCTTCTGTGTGCGCTTTGACTTTGAACTGCAGGCCGCCGCCAACGATAACTGCATCCTGCTCTCGCTCGGTCCGCAGCATTCGTTCCCGCTCGAGGAATCCTTCGGCTATGTGACCGCCGCCAATGCCCGGCCGGCCCTGCGCCAGGCAATCCTCTACACGCCGTTGTTCCCGACCCGCTGGCGCTGGAACGCCACCCGCGCGCTCTTCGTGCGGCGCTTCCAGCACGGGCGGCGGGTGCCCCCGCCGATTCAGCGGATGCGGGCCGACGACCTACTGGCCGCGGTATTCCCCGAACAGGTGGGGTGCCAGGAGAACGTCACCGGACCGCTGGAGATCCCCGATCACGTGTTGGTTGAGCAGACAGTCAACGACTGCCTTTTTGAAGCCCATGACATCGAGGGGCTGGAAGCGATATTGCGGGAGATCGAGGGCGGCCGGATCCGCCTGCACGCGCGCGATGTGACCGAACCATCGCCGATGAGCCATGAAATCATCAACGGCCGCCCGTTTACGTTCCTCGACGACGCCCCACTGGAGGAACGGCGCTCGCGGGCGGTCCAACTACGCCAGGTCCTGCCCGCCCACCAGCGCGACCTGGGAGCCCTGGATGCGGCGGCGATCGAACAGGTCTGCAAAGAAATCGCCCCAAGCCCGGCCAATCCCGACGAGTTGCACGAGCTCCTCGTCGGCCTGGTGGTCATAAGGGCCGGCGAACTGGAAATCTTTGGCGAGTTGATGGACGCGCTGGTCGCCCAGAACCGGGCCCGCCGCCTGCAATTAAATGGGATCTGTTACTGGCACGCCAGCGAGGCCGGAGCGCTGGTGGCGGCGCTGTTCCCCGAAGCCCGGGTTGATCTGGCCGGCATCCCGCCGGCAGCGCTGATTGATGTCGAGAGCCCCGATGCGGCCCGCATCAGGGCGGTTCGGGGCCACAGTGAAATCTGGGGGCCGGTAACCGCGACCGAAGTCGCCGAGCACTCCGGATTCAGTCCGGCCGACGCCCGGATCGGCTTGGCCCAGCTGGAAGCCCAGGGCCATCTGCTGCGCGGCCGGTTCCGGCCCGACCGGCCAGATACCGAAGAATTTTGCGATCGCCAGCTGCTGGCGAGGATTCACCGCCGCACCAGGGCCCGGCTCCGTTCCGAAATAGAACCGGTCACACGCCAGGACTACCTGCGGTTCCTATTGGATTGGCAGTACATGGGCCTAAATACCCAGCTTCGCGGGCGGGCCGGGCTGCGCCAGGCGATCGGGCGTTTGCAGGGTTACGAAGCACCCGCCCGATCCTGGGAGTCAAGCCTCCTGCCGGCCCGGGTGTCCGATTACCAGCCGGCCTGGCTGGACGAACTATGTCTCTCCGGCGAGGCGATGTGGCTGCGCCTGAGCCTGCCGGGCAATCTCGGCGACGGCCCGCGGCGGCGCTCGGCCAATCGAGCAACCCGAATCGCCCTTTTTCCGCGCCGCCAACTACCACTGCTTTTGCCATCGGCCCGCGGCGAGGGCGATCCCGCCGCCGGTCTTACCGCCGGAACTTTGGAACTGCTGGCGCTGATGCGGCTGCACGGTGCGCTTTTTTTCGAGGATCTAATCGCCCGATCGGGGCGGCTGCCCGAAGACGTTGAGCGACGACTGCTCGAACTGGTCGCCGCCGGTTTGGTGAACTCGGACGGGTTCGCCTCAATCCGGGCGCTGGCCAATCGACCGCTGGCGCGGCGCCTGCGCCGCCACAACTATTCCGGACGGCGGCAGGGTCTGCTAAACGATGCCTGGCCCCCGGGGCGCTGGGCGGCCATCGACGTCCCGGCCCCGTCAACGACCAGCAAGGACGAACTGCTCGAAGGGATCGCCAACGTATTGCTGCAGCGCTACGGGGTCGTGTTTCGCGAGATTGCCGCCCGCGAACGCTGGCGCTTGCCCTGGCGGTTGCTGTTGCGGGTGCTGCGCCGGCTGGAAGCGCGCGGCCAGGTCCGCGGCGGGCGATTCGTCGGCGGCCTGACCGGTGAGCAGTTTGCCTTGCCGGAGGCGCTGGACGCGCTCCGCCGCCTTCGTCGACAGGCGGCCGGCAAACAGCGGGCGCCCGGAGACGATGATCCGGCCAACCTGGCCGACTACCTGGCTCGATCGCACGCCCAGCTTTACCGTGACAACGATTCGGAATCGTCGCCCAGCTGAAATGAATCAGATCAATCGCCCGCGCACCACACGAACGCCCGAACCGGCGCGGCGCCGACAGTTGAAAAAATTCGACTAACATGCTCAAAAATTAGTTGGCGATATTGCTGGTGCAGGATGGAGAAACGCGATGGTAAGAATTGCGATGTTTGGAGCCGGACGGATAGGGCACGTTCACGGACCCAACCTTGCTCGGAGTTCGAGTTTTGACCTTGCCGGGATCTCCGATCCGGTCGCCCAATCGGCCAGCGCGCTGGCCGACCGACTGGGTTGCGTGGTGCTTGAGCGCGACCAGATTTTTGCCGACGATTCGATCGCCGCGGTACTGATCGCCTCATCGACTAATACCCACGCCGAGCTAATCGAAGCCGCCGCCCGTGCCGGCAAGTTCATCTTCTGCGAGAAACCGATCGACCTGGATTCGGCCCGCGCGCGGTCTTGCCTGCGGGCGGTTGAAGCCGAACAGGCGCAACTGGCGATCGGGTTTAACCGGCGATTCGATCCAAATTTTGCCGAGCTCAAGCGGCGGCTGCGCGACGGGGTGGCTGGCGATATTGAAATGGTCTCGCTGGTAAGCCACGATCCCGAACCCCCGTGGCCGGCGTACGTAAGGGTCTCGGGTGGCCTCTTTAGAGACATGATGATTCATGACTTTGATATGGCCCGCTGGGTGCTCGGGGAGGACCCGGTGGAGGTCTTTGCCACAGGGTCGGTGCTAATCGACCCGGAAATCGGCGAGGCCGGCGACGTGGACAGCGCGATGGTGGTAATGCGAACCGAATCGGGCAAGCTCTGCCACATCAACTGTTCACGACGCAACCTTGCCGGCTATGACCAGCGCATCGAGGTCCACGGCTCAAAAGCCAAGCTATTTGCCGACAACGTACTATCTACCAGCCTGCGGCTGGCGGACGCCAGCGGATCTCGCCTCGACCCGCCCCCGTATGCATCGATCGACCGCTACGGGGAGTCTTACCGGCGTGAATTGGAACTGTTCGCCGAGGGCGTAGAGCGGGGGTCAGTGAGCAACCCGGATGGCGTCGACGGGCTCAACGCCCTCCTGCTGGCCGATGCCGCGACCGAGTCGCATCACCAGGGCCGCACACTGGCGGTCAGCTTAGCCTGAGGCGGCCGCGCTGAGTTAGTGGACCGGGCGGCCGGCCTCATCTTTTTGGCGCGGCAAGTAGTCACCAGTCTCAATGTACCAGCGGGCGATGCGGTTGGAAAGCTCCGCAACCACTCCAGCGTGCTCTGGATCGGCGGCCAGGTTGACCATCTCGCGCGGGTCCGCTTCCAGATCGTATAGCTCGCTCTGGTCGGTTAGCCGCATCACGAATTTCCAACGGCCGCTGCGCACCATCACCGACTTGCAGACCGAATCGCGGTTGTCGGTTTGAATGGCCGCTTTCTGGTGGTAGCAGAGCAGGCTCGAGTGGGCGGTCACCATCTCCAGGGCCTGGGTTTCATGCGGCAGGTGCCCACCCTCGCAGAAAACCGCGTCCTTGTGTGAAGCGACCTCGCCGCGGAGCAGCGGCAGCAGACTCCTTCCGAAATGATCGTGGCCCGATTCGATTCCGGCCAGGTCCTGCAGGGTCGCGGTCAGGTCGACCGCCTCGGCCAGGTGATCAACGCGCGATCCGCCAACGATCCCGGGCGCCTTGATGGCAAACGGGACATTGGATAGAACGTCCTCAAACCCCGACGGCCATTTTTCGGTCAGCGACCAGTCGCCGCAGTAGTCGCCGTGGTCGGAGAGGTATACGATCGCCGTCTCGTCGTAGACGTTACGTTCCTTAAGCGCGGCGCAAACTTCGCCAAATTGGTCATCGATTCGGGTGCACATGCCGTAATAGACGGCTACGATCTCGCGCAGTTCATCCTCGGAAAGATCAACGACACCGTAGCGTTCGGCAATTTCGCGGTGGTAGATTGGGCTCCCCGATTGGCGCGGCGGGCGCGGCAACGGTACCTGGCTGCGGTCGTACATCGAGTAATAGGGTTCTTCCACCCAGTAGGGTGGGTGGGGAAAGAACAGGGTGATCACCAGGCAGAACGGTTCGGGCGGCCCAGAGCGCAAGAACTCCAGCGCCCCATCGATCCAATCCCGATCAAAATCGCGGGCCAACTCCTGGGGGCGCTCCCCGTAATAGAGGGTGTAGCGGTAGCGCTCATCGAGCCAGTCGGGGGGGTTCATGAGGCGCTGTCGGTCAACCCCCAGATCGGAGAGGGTCCGGCTGGAGATGCTCGATTCAATCGCCGTGTCGGTTAGGAGGTGGTTCTTACCGGTGAGGTGGACGTGATAGCCCGCCTGCTTTAGTTCGCGCAGAACGTTGGGTTCGTGATCTTGGAGCAGGTACCAGAGTGAGCGGTGGCCGCGAACGTGCGGGTATTGGCCGGTGAACATCGCACAGCGCGAGGGTGTGCAGACGGTGTTGTTTACGTAGAAATTGGAGAGCGTGGCTCCGTCATCGGCCAACTGGTCGAAGTTGGGCATGGACAGCAGGGAATTGCCAGATTGCGAAGTGCAGTCCCAACGCATCTGGTCGGGCATAAAAATTACGATATTGGGCGGCTTGGCCATGGATGAGAACTTTCGCGTTCGGGGAGGCTGTTGAGGAGCTGGGGGCTTGTTAGTCGGCGGGCGCGATCGGCTAGGGACTGGCAGCGATCGAGCGGTCGCGATCGGAGAGATGAGGGATGACCTCGCCGGTAGAAAGGATCTTGCGGACCACTTCAATCTCGCCGTAGAACCAGAGGATCGTCAGGTTCGAGCTGCCGGTGTTTTCAAAGTAGTGCGGGACCTCGGCCGGGATCCAGGTCGTTGAGATGGGGTTGACCGGATTTTTGCAGCCATCGATGATGGCATTGCCAGTCCCCTCGATCACCACCACTATCTCCTCGACATTATGGGTGTGTTCGAGGATTACGGTGCCGGGCGGAAAAATACTCATTCCCGAGACCATTTGTTTAGCTCCGGTCCAATTACCAAAAAACGGGTAGCTTCTGATCCCGCCGCCACGCGAGATCGGCTCCATTGAATCAACTGAGAGGACTTTTCCGCGCATGTAGTGTTCTCCTTGGGCTTGCCCTATTTTGGGTTTGAAGCACCCTACCGGGGACAATTTGCGGGCAAACTTGGAGGTGCCCCGGCCCGAACGGGAACAGATTCTCCGTGGATTGCGGGAAACGTCCCGCGGGCAGGCCCGACCAAAGTCTTATCGGAGCAAACCGCCAATGGACAGCAACACCCAGGCCCTGGCCGACCAACTGGCCAAAGTCACTCCGGCTACGGCAACCCATCTGCTCGAACAGAAAGGAATCTCCAACACTTACATGCCCGGGCTCTCCGCGGTCGTGCCCTTCGACGGCGTAGTCGTCGGACGGGCCCGAACCCTGCGCCTGATCCCCAAACGCGAGGACATCGCGGACGCCATGGTGGCATCTGGTGCCAATCCACAACGACAGGTCGCCGACAACATCAACCCCGGGGACATTCTGGTAATCGACTCGGGCGGAGGGGTCACCGCCGGATCGATCGGCGACATAATCGCGGCGCGGATCAAGGCCCAAGGCGGGGTCGGGGTGATATCGGACGGCGGCCTGCGCGACGGGGTCCAGATCCGCGAACTGGTCGGCCTGCCCTGTCTGGTTAAGGGAATTCATGGGGCCGCATCGCAACGCTCCTACATGGCAATCGACTGCGACCTGCCGGTGCGTTGCTGCGGGACCAGCGTATTTCCCGGCGACTGGATCGTGGCCGACAGTGACGGCGCGGTCGTGATCCCGCCTCCGCTGGCGGCCGAGATTGCGGCCGAGGGGACAGCGATCGAGCATAAAGAGACTTTCATCCGCGAGCGCGTGCTCCATCACGACTACCCGCTGGCGACGGCCTATCCACCCGATGCCCAGACGATGGCCGAATACGAATCCTGGGCCAAAGAGAACCCAATGTAGGCCGCCGCCTTCCCGGTCGCCGACCGGGCGCTAAATATCCGCGGCGTTTTTCAGCCTAAACCCCCAGCGTCGGTCGTTAGCATTCGCCTAACCAAGCACATCCACAGCCAGGAGGTTGGCCCGCGCCGGACAAACCGGCCAACCGGCCGGATGGTGACGTTGGCCTCGGTTCAAATGGACAAAAAAAAGTTTGCAATCGGAATCATCGGCGCCGGCTGGATGGGATCGGTGCACTGCCGCGCCTACCGCGAAGTCGGCGAACGATTCCCGGAGAGCGGGATTTCGGCCGCGGTGGTATCCTGCGCCGACAGCCTCCCGGGGCGGGCCGCCGAACAAGCCCGACGGCTGGGTATCGCCGAATCTACCGAGGATTGGCGCGAACTGCTTGCGGACCCGGCGATTGACGCCGTCAGCATCGCCACCCGCAACGACTCGCATCGTCAGATCGCCATCGCCGCGGCCGAGGCCGGCAAGCATGTGTTTTGCGAAAAACCGGTCGGGCGCACCCCGGCCGATACCGCCGCGATCGCCGCCGCCGCGCGGCGCAGCGGGGTGGTCACGTTCGTCGGAT
This sequence comes from Chloroflexota bacterium, assembly GCA_965261345.1. Taxonomy (GTDB): domain Bacteria; phylum Chloroflexota; class UBA11872; order UBA11872; family VXNJ01; genus VXNJ01. Next base: position 2,194,481 of record OZ253449.1, on the reverse strand, counting down.
TCTGTTACCGCTGGGTGCCGATGGTCGCCCATGCTGCACAGCTGGCAGCCTCCGGCGACCTGGGCAGGATTCTGCATTTTCGCGGGCAGTTCATGGCCGCCTACGCGTCCTCACCGCTGGGGCTGCGAACCTGGCGTTTTGATTCGCAGCAGTCGGGCTTCGGCGTGTTGGGCGACCTCATGTCCCACGTGGTTGACATGGCGATCATGGTGGGCGGACCAATCAGCGAGGTTAGTTCGCGCAGCCAGATCATCTATCGCGAGCGGCCCGCGCCGGCACCGGGGGCCGACCACTACATGCAGGGTAGGGCCGATGACCCGAAATTGCCGGTCACCAACGATGACACCGTAATTGCCCAGGCCGTATTCGAATCCGGGGCCACCGCCACACTGGAGGCCTCGCGGATACTGCGGATCCCGACCAATGAATTCGGATTTACGATCTACGGCAGCGCCGGGCTGGCATCCTGGCAGTTTCGGCGATTAAACGAGCTCGAACTCTATACTCCTTCCGTGGACCCCCAACGCGCCGGCAGCACCAACATCTACGCCACCAGCAATCATCCCAACCACGGTCGCTTCGCAACCGGTTCGGGCGGCAGCATCGACTACGACGCCCTGCAGATCATCGGCGCCCACAATTTTTTAGCGGCGATCGCCGCTGGGAAATCGCAGGCGCCGGACTTCGAATCGACCCTTCGGGTGTCCCAGGTCAACGCGGCGATGGCCCGATCTTGGGATTCGCGGGCCTGGGAAAAGGTGACCGCCAGCATCTAACCGCCAAATCGGCGCTCCGGCAAGGTAAAAAAGGCAGGGCCTAGTAGTCAGCCCGGCGCGGGAGCACCGTAAATGTACACGACCTACCAATCACATGAGACCGTGCGGCTGACGATGGCCCAGGCGGTGGTGAGATTCATCAACGCCCAGCACAGCGAATTCGACGGTCAGCGGCAACGCTTCATCCAGGGGATCTGGGGGATATTCGGGCACGGCAACGTATCCGGCTTGAGCCAGGCGATCCACGAATACGGCGGTCCCGGATTGCCCTATCACCAACCGTTCAACGAGCAGGCCCAGGTACATGCCGCGGCCGGATTCGCCAAGGCCAAGCGACGGCTGGCGACGATGGCCTGCACGACCTCGATCGGTCCGGGCGCCACCAACATGATCACCGGAGCGGCCACTGCGACCATAGACCGAATTCCGGTGCTGCTGCTGCCCTCCGATTACTTTGCGACCCGTCACCAAGGCCAGATCCTCCAGGACATCGAACACCCGGTCAACAACGATTTTTCAGCCGCCGATTGCTTCCGGCCGGTGGTCAGGTTTTTCGACCGGATAAGCCGGCCCGAGCAACTGCTTTTTTCGCTCCCCGAGGCCTTCCGGGTCCTGACCGATCCGGCCGAAACCGGGGCAGTCTGCCTTGCCCTGACCCAGGACATTCAGAATTGGGCGTTCGACTACCCGACCAATTTTTTCCGCGAACACACCTGGGTGATAGAACGTCGCCCGCCGACCGAGCGGTCAATCCGGGTCGCCGCGCAGATGCTGGCCGCGGCCAAGGCGCCGCTGATCATCGCCGGCGGCGGGATTCGCTATTCGCAAGCCGAATCAGCGCTGGGCGAATTTTCCAGAGAGTTCGGGATCCCGGTGGCCGAGACCTATGCCGGACGCTCGGTCATCGACGACGACTCCGAACTGCTGCTGGGCGGGGTCGGGATGAACGGGACCAGGGCATCTGCCCAGGCGGCCGAGCGGGCCGACCTGGTCATCTGTGCCGGTACCCGGCTGGCCGACTACACCACCGGATCCAATTCCATCTTCCAGAACCGGGAAGTCAGGTTCATCTCGCTTAACGTGTGCCCGCACGACTCCATCAAACTGGGCGCCCATCCGGTGGTCGCCGATGCCCGCCTGAGCCTGGAGGCCCTCACCCGGGCTTGCCGCCAAGCAGACGTGCGACGTCGGGAGGCCTGGCTGGCAGAAACCGGCCTGGCGCGCCGCGAATGGCTTGGTGAAGTGGCCGCGATGCAAGAACCGGTCAACGGCGCTCCGCTGACCCAGACCCAGATGATCGGTGTGCTCAACCGGCATGCTCAACCCGGCGACATTCTGATCGCGGCCGCCGGAACCCCGGTGGGTGACCTGTGCAAGCTCTGGAACGGGACCGGCGGACGAAAGATAATGCTCGAATTTGGGAACTCCTGCATGGGCTACGAAATTCCGGCGGCAATCGGGGTCCGCAAGAGCGATCCGCCCGGCGAGGTATTCGTCTCGATCGGCGACGGCGGATTCCTAATGCACCCGTCGGAGTTGATAACCGCCCTGCAGGAACGGGCCAAGATAACCGTCATCATCACTCGCAACCTGGGGTACCAGTCGATTCACGCGCTCCAGCGGCGAACCGTCGGCCGCAGCCTGGGCAATGAGTTCCGCTGGCGCGATCCGGAGTCCTACACCCTCGAATTGGGCGACTTCGTCGAGATCCCGTTCGCCCAGATCGCCGCCGGCATGGGGGCGGCCACCTGGGCGGTGGCCAACGCCGAAGATTTCGACACCGCCCTCGATGAAGCCCGGCAAGAAAGCCGGCCCTGCCTGATCGAGGTGGACATGGACAAGTACGCCGCCGCGCCGCCGGCCGGCGTCTGGTGGGATGTCTACGCCGCCGAAGTCACCAACGACCCGGTGGTGGCCAAGACCTCAGCCGACAGCCAGGCCGGACGGGCGCGCCAGCGCTACTACTGGTAGGCGCGCGGGCCGCCCCGCCTAACCGAACCCGTTGACCGCCAGCCAACGCCGGGTGCGAGTGGCGATCGGTTCGGGAACCTCGAAATTGGCCACCGGGTACAGGTCCTGCTCGACAACCGCGTATCCAGAATAGTTGATTTCGGAGAGCACACGGTGGAAGTCACGCAGGTTGAAGAGACCGTGCTCGGGCTCGCAAAATACCCCGGCGCGAACGCTGTCCAAAAATCCGATGCCCTCAGCCTCGCAGCGGGCGTGAACCTGGGGTTGGATGTTTTTTAGGTGGACGTAGGGTATGCGGGCGAAATTGCGGGCCATGTAGGAATTGGGGTCGCCGCCGCAGTAGGCGTGATGACCGGTATCGAGGACCTGGCCCAGTTGCGGATCGGCGGCCAATTCGAAGAATCGATCCATCTGTTCCTCGGTCCGAACGTGGGTCTCGGCGTGCGGGTGAAAGTAGGTCTTTAGGTCAAAGCGCTCGCGCAGCTGGCCGGCCAGATCGACGACCCGCTCCACTAGCAGCTTGAAGCGCCCCTCGTCTAGGTCGGTCTGATCGATCAGCCTGCCAGTTTCCTTTTCCCGATAGAGACCCTCGATCAGGATGATCGCTTCGGCCCCGACTGCCGCGAGCAACTCGGCCGATTGAAAACACTCGAGCCGGATCGAAGGCAGTTCTTCGTCAAAGAGGTAGTGCCGCATGACGCGGCCGCCGCAGATCGCCAGTTCGTGCTCGGCCAGGATCGGACGCAGACGGGTCGGATCGGTCGGCAGGTAGCCATAGCCGCCGGATTCAATCCAGCGATAACCCGACCGCGCGACCTCGACCAGGAACCGCTCCCACGGCGTCTGGCGCGGATCTGAGGCAAAGGAAACACCCCAGGATGTCGGACTGCTGGCAACTTTTATATTCAATGGCAATTTATCCGACCTCCGCTAGGTCCAGATTAAACATTCGGCGACGACGGCCGCCGCCAAGGGCGGCGTGAATTACGCGACGATCAATGATTATCAGGTCGCCCGGATCCGATTCGAGGGCGATCGAGCCGGAAGATTCGTCATACCAGTTCGGTAGCGGCAGGATTGCCGGGCGGTCAACCCGCCCCGCAATCTGCAGGCCCGCGAACCGGTGCGAACCCGGTATCACCAGGAGACAGCCCTTACCGCGTCGTACCGGATCAAGGTAGATATTGATCCGGATCTGTGGCCCGACACGCCCCACCCCGTCAACGTGCCAGGGCGTATCGCCGGCGTGCAGATTGCCGGTGCTGGCGACCTGGGCAAGCATGGTCCCGGCCACCAGTTCAGCCTGGAGATGATTGATCAAGGCGTGCGTGCGCAGGCCGGCAAGGCTCGGGTCAAGATCAAGGAACTGGGCCGCCGCCTGGCGCCCATCCGCCCGGCGGCGTTCGCGTCCGCCCCAGGCCCGTTCGAAACCGGCCTCCAGCTCGCCAATCTCGGGCAGCAACGCCCCGCGCAGCCGCAGCGCCCCGCAGCTGGCCAACATCTCGCGGTCCTGATCAGATAGCGGCGAGCGCCCCTCCACCATGTTCAATTTCGCCTCGTAATGCGAGCGCTAACTTCGGTGCCCCCGGCGTGATTCGAACACGCGGCCCGCTGCTTAGAAGGCAGCTGCTCTGTCCCCTGAGCTACGGGGGCCGGTAGCCCAATTTTCTTATCCGTGCCGGGCGGCGGCGGCCAATCTGGAAGCCCGCACAAACTATCCTAAGTGGAGATTTCGTGCATTCGTTCCCAGGCGATAGGTGGGGCATTTCCGCCATGGCTAGCATACCGGCCGCCAACGCGCGCCTTGGGCAGACCCTGCGGGTTGACCGATGGTGGGTCGAACCGTTGCGTTTCGGTCTTATTTTTGGCGCGTTCATCCTCTATTCGGGTTGGGTCATATTGCAGGGTGCCCAAAACGAACATCACGTCGCCGAGCCCTATTTATCACCCTTTTATTCACCTCATTTTTCCGGGTTTGTCTGGCCCGATTGGTGGCCTGGATGGCTGCGCACGCCGGCCCTGCTAATCCTCTGGGCCCCGCTGTCCTTTCGCATCACCTGCTACTACTACCGCCGGTCCTACTACCGCTCCTACTTCCTTTCGCCGCCGGCTTGCGCGGTCGGCCGCCTCAACCTTCCTTATTCGGGCGAGCGCCGACTGCTGATTTGGCAGAACCTGCACCGCTATGCCCTGCCATTCGCGCTGGCCCTGGTGGTGATCTTCGTCTACGACGCAATACTGGCCTTCTTCTTTAGCGAGGGCTTCGGAGTGGGACTGGGCACGGTGCTCATGGTCGTTAATGCGGTCTCGCTGGGCGGCTACGTACTGGGATGCCACTCGCTCCGCCACCTGGTCGGTGGGCGGGTCGATTGCTTCTCCTGTTCACTGGTGAATCGAACCCGCGGTCGACTCTGGAAAATCGCGACATTCTTTAACCTGCGCCACGGCAACTGGGCCTGGTTCTCGCTCATCTGGGTCGCTCTGGTCGATGTCTACGTCCGCCTGGTGGCCACCGAGACCGTCATCGACCCGCGCTTGATCTTGATCGCGGCATGAATGCGCCGACGCCCGAACAACTCGCCTACGACGTCCTGATCGTCGGGGCCGGCGGGGCCGGCCTGCGGGCGGCGATCGCCGCCCGCGCCGAGGGGGCCAGCGTCGGGGTAATCTGCAAATCGCTGCTTGGCAAGGCCCACACGGTCATGGCTGAGGGCGGAATGGCCGCGGCTCTGCGCAACACCGACCCGCGCGATTCCTGGGAAGTCCATTTCCGCGATACGATGCGCGGCGGCAAGCTCCTGGGGCAATGGCGGATGGCCCAGATCCACGCGCAGGAGGCCCCCGCGCGGGTCCGCGAATTGGAGGCCTGGGGAGCGGTGTTCGACCGAACCCCCGACGGCCTGATCCTGCAGCGCAATTTCGGCGGTCATCGCTATCCGCGCCTGGCCCACGTTGGCGATCGCACCGGCCTGGAGATGATCCGGACCCTCCAAGACCACGGCATCCACCAGGGAATTTCCGTTCACATGGAATGCGCGGTGACCAGTCTGCTGGTTGAGGAGTCGGGAGTTGTCGGGGTATTCGCCTACCAGCGATCCGACGGCAAAATGCTGGCAATCGCCGCCAAATCAGTGGTAATTGCCACCGGCGGGGCCTGCCGGGCGTGGGCGATCAACACCAATTCCTGGGAAGGGACCGGCGACGGTCACGCCCTGGCCTGGAAGGCCGGGGCCGAACTAATCGACATGGAATTCATCCAGTTCCACCCGACCGGCATGGTCTGGCCACCATCGGTTCGCGGCATTCTGGTCACCGAAGCGGTCCGCGGCGAGGGCGGGGTGTTGCGAAATCGATCCGGACAGCGATTCATGTTCGACAACGTGCCCGAGATGTTCCAGGGCGAATATGCCGACGGCGAAGCCGAGACCCGGCGTTGGCTGGCCGGCGACAAACAGGCCCGTCGTCCACCCGAGCTGCTAACCCGCGACGAGGTCGCGCGGGCAATCCTGCGCCAGGTCGATGCCGGCGAGGGGTCACCGCACGGTGGGGTGTTTCTCGATATTGCCTCGCAACGATCGGCCCAGGACATCCGCTCACGTCTTCCATCCATGTACCACCAGTTCTCCGAACTGGCCAGGGTCGACATCACCAAGACCGCCATGGAGGTGGGGCCCACCGCCCACTACATCATGGGCGGGATCCGGGTTGAGTCCGAATCCCAGGCCGCCAGCATACCGGGGCTCTTCGCCGCGGGGGAGGCTGCCGGAGGAATGCATGGCGCCAATCGCCTCGGCGGGAATTCGCTCACCGATCTGCTGGTATTTGGCAAGCGCGCCGGCGAATACGCCGCCCGGGCGGCACTGGCCAATCCGCACCCGGTAAAACCGGCGCAATCGACTATCGACGCCGCCCAGGCCGACGCGTTGGCTCCTTTTTCAGCCCGCGGCAAGGAGAACCCATTCGCTTTGCTGGGCAGCCTGCAGGCGATGATGGATAACAAGGTCGGAATAATCCGCCGCGCGAGCGACCTCGAAGAGGCCCTCGGCGAACTGGATCAATATGCCAGCTGGGCCAGCCGGGCGCCGATCCCCAGCGGTTCCTCCTTCAACGTGGGTTGGCACCAAGCCCTCGACTTTCATAACGTCCTGATCCTGGCCCGGGCCAGCGCGCTGGCCGGCCGGGAACGCAAAGAAAGTCGTGGAGGCCACACCCGCGACGACTATCCCGCGAGCCTGCCCGAATGGAGCGAGAAGTCGGTAATCGTCAAACAGGACTCGCGCGGTGAAATGATCGTGGTCACCGAACCGTTGCCCAAGCCGCCAGCCGACCTCCAAGCCATCATCGACGGGCCCTAGCACCATGTCTGAGCAAGCAACCCTCCGGGTCCAGCGCGGCGATGCCGGTCAAACCCGATTCGAGGATTTCCAGGTGCCGCTCGAAGAGGGGACGGTGGTCCTCGACGCCCTGCATTGGATACAGGCCAACGCCGACCCCTCGCTGGCCTGTCGCTGGAACTGCAAGGCCGGCAAATGCGGATCCTGTTCGATGGAGATCAACGGCCGCCCGCGGCTGGCCTGCATGACCGGTTTCCACGAACTGGACATCGAAGCGCCAATCTACGTTACTCCACTGAAGGCCTTTCCGGTCCTTACCGACCTGGTCGCCGATGTCAGTTGGAATTACCGCGCCAAACAGTCGATTCGCAAATTTGAACCGCGCTCGCAGACCACCGAGGAACAGGCCGCCGGCGGTTGGCGCATGGAGCAGGGCGATATTGACCGGGTCCAGGAATTTAGGAAATGCATTGAGTGCTTTCTCTGTCAGGACGTATGCCACGTACTTCGTTCGAGCGCTTTGCACGAAGAATTCGTGGGGCCGCGTCTGTTGGTCTATGCGGCCGCCCTCGAGATGCATCCACTTGACACGCTCGATCGGCGCGACGAGTTGCAGCGAGTCCACGGGTTGGGGTTTTGCAACATAACCAAATGCTGCACCGACATCTGCCCGGAAGGGATTAAGATCACCGACAACGCGATAATCCCGCTCAAAGAACGAGTCGCCGATGAGGCCTATGATCCGTTACAGCGATTGCTTGGCCGGGTATTTCGCGGCAGGCGTTAGCGGGCACGGACCGGGCAGGTAAGGCCCTAACCGGAAGTTGAATTGAATCGGGACCGGTCGGAACAATTGTTTCGATATCCGCGCGACCGGTTGCGCGACGAAGGGGCAGTTGGGGCTTCCGGGCCATAGTTTTTCCACCTGGACCGCAACCGGTTGCGGGTGTCCAAATTGCATAGGCCGACGTTCGTAGCTGCCGGTTACCACGGCACTCGTTGGCCTGCGTGCTCCAAAGGTCCCATTTCGGATTGGAGCGTTTCGCCCCGCCCGGTCTCCAGCGGGCGCGGCCCAAATCCCAGCTTGCGCCAAGATTTTCAGTTGGTGCCAATGTAGATGGTGCCGGCCCTGCTTTGCGGGGTTTCGGCTGAAATTACTGGCGGAACCGTCACCGCCGCGCCAACGTTTGGCCTGCTCGGCACCGGCAAAGCGTGCGCCCTCCGCGCCATCGGTCAATAGCTGGTGGAAGCGGGTCGGTCAGTCGTGATTGCAGCGCCCTTCCGCTTGGGACCTAGACCTTCTGGCAGCAAAGTGCGACCTCGAGCTGCCCCGGGGGTCCTGCGCAGGCTCGACTACGCCAACATTCTCAATTAATTGCGACCTGGGTTGTCTTCCTCAGGGAACCGATGAGGCCGAGATCCTCTCCGCCCCGATTGCCGAGCGCTATTAACACCGCCAATGGGGATTCACCCCAAGCCCGGTCTTTTCCATTCGGGCAAGATCCATTCCAATCCGATGGTTGCTGCACCCGTCAGGGACCGCATCGCGCACCGCGTGCCAGTACTTAAATTTGCAGTGCCCAGTCACCGGATTGAACTGTTGATGGAGGGCAAAAAGCCGGTTGAACCGGGTAAAAATAATGGACGCGAACCCTGTTGTTGCTCAGCGAACCCGGCACCAACCAGTGTCGTCGGTCATCACCGCCCAACGGCGCAGGCTCGGCGTAGGGTTAGGTGATGCTGCTATTCCGTCGCTCCATAGCTGCCCTTGGGGGGACGATCCTTCTTCCCACCCTGATGGTTGCGCTTTTCGTGTTCGGACTAAACGACACATTTCTAAAGCCAAGCTTCTATCCGCAGCAGCTCGAAAAACGCGGTGTTTATCAATTTCTGGTGGTTGATTTGTTGGCGTCGGTCCTCAACGACGTGCGTGCTGCCGATCCAGCCGAACTTGGCGTGGATGTTCGACGGAATGTTCTTGCCGAATCCGGGTTAACGAACCGACAGATCTTGGAGGCCGTGCATCTTGGCCTCTCGCCGCAAAAGTTGGAGGCGATCGTTGCGCCGATTGCGCTGGCGATCGGTCAAATCATTGCCGGGGAACAGGATCAGGTGGCGATTCGGATCAACGCCACTGAGCCGGTGCGGGGCATGGTCGACGGGTCGTTGGAGCTCCTGCGTGAGGCGGGCACTTATGAATGGCTTCTCCGAAACGAAATTCGCCCGTTGGTTCGCGACCGATTGATTGAATCGTTTGCCAGCTCCACGGAGGCGTCGAACATTGCGACCCTTTCCTTCGGGGGAAATGCGGTCGCGAGCGAGCGGTTGGCCGAGTCCGCGGTTCGGGTGATCACCCCTGAATGGATTGCGGGATTGACCGAGCATTCCGTGCGGCAGGTTTCGTCGTATCTAATCGCCGATTCCGACGGCTTCGAGGTGCAGATCCGCATTACCGAAGAGCTGACGGATGCCACCGCAGCCGAGTTCAAGGCGATCCTGGGCGGCGACGCCGCCATCGACCTGCTGAGCCAATACGTTATTGCGCCAGCGATCGAGCCAATCCTGGGTGTCGGAGTGGAGGTTCCGTTTGGACAGGTAATAACCAGCGCTGAAATCACCGACGCGCTGCTCGAGTTCGCGCCGCCGGATCTGGTCGATCGACAAGCCGAAATTTTCATCGAGGACGCCAGCGACTATCTCCTGGGACGGTCGGATGGCTTCACAACCCAAATTTCGATTGAACCCAACAAACAGGCGGCGCAGTTGGGCCTGACCGGACTGGCCGACCAAAAGGTCACAGCGGTTGTAAATTCCCTCCCCGACTGTGAATCCGGGCCCGATCTTGGCGAATTGACCTTAACGCTGGAAAATCCCGACCTTCCCGCCTGCCTTCCTCCCGGAATCCTGAGAAGCCAGCTCCTGGACTCGGTTACGGCCCGGACCGCCAGCCTGGTTCAGACCCTGGTCCTTGACCCACTTCCGGACTCGGTCGTGTTTTCGGAATCTCACCTGCGGGACGTGGTAAATAGCGCTGGCGGCCCAGGGGCGCTCAAAGCCTTGGACGAATGGCGCCGGCTGTTGGCCGAAGGGTATTCATATGACCAAACAGATCTTCGGGAAGATCTCGCGGCGGGCGGAAACCTGGCCGATTTTGACGACATCCGTACGTTTTTTGCCGACGGTTATGTCTTTTCGATTGGAAGTTTGGAGGACGAAGCTTCTAAGGATTCGATAGGGACAGGGCTGCAGGCATTGGGCGATGCGTCCAGGGCCGTGCGCCAGTACGGGTGGATTTCGTATCTGGTGGCGCTGGGCATGTTGGTTGTAATCGGGTTATTAGGTGGCGTTAGCTGGCCCGGCAGGATTGCGTGGGCATCAGCGGTTTTGTTCATTGCGGCGTTGACGCTCACAATTCTTCTCTGGCCGGTCTTTGAAGCCGCCTCCGCGGCCGGATTTTCCGCGGCCCGGGAAGGAATGATCGACCTCGCCGACGGACCGTTCGCCGGTACGAGCCAGTTGACCGCGGACTATGTCCTGCGAGCGGTTCAGGATTTGGCGGGAGATCTCGTGGGCAGTGTCCGGTGGGTTGCCGGTTCGTTGGCGGCAGTTGCGCTGGCGGGATGGCTGGGCGCGCTGGCGTGGGATAGACGCCATTCAGCGAGCTTTAAAACCGACACTCCACATTGACCGCCCCGCGCTCGGGTCCCGGACTTATCAATAGTCGCTGCGCGGCCAGATTTAATCGGGAATGATCACCAGGTTGAGGGCGACGCAATAACGCTTAACCTACGGATTCGCTGGGCAGTTGGACTGACGCCGTCGCCGGGCCTCGATAGAACGATCGGCGCTCCCTAGGCGGCAATCAACCTAGCGCCGGACCCAGTTGATCGGGAGCTTTTTGGGTTTTGCGAGCTGCCGGCGCCTGATCTGGGCGCCTGCGCTGGAGCAGCACCAAAGTGACAGTGATGCCAACTCCTACCGGAATATTTCCTTCCTCGTCAAGAATCAACGGAAGAGAACTGGAGCCAATCGTTTCCGCTTAAATTTCAGCGAAAGAAGTCGAACCAAATTCGATTGGGTGACGCCAAAGCCAATTGCAATGCTTTCGGCACATGCCTTGATCGGGCGCCTAAATTCCCATTATTTCCACTAATTCGCCGACCGATGCCGCCGATCGCTGCAGCTCGGCCAACTCCGATTGGCTCAACGGAAAGTCCATGATCTGCTCGACGCCGGCGGCGCCAAGTTTGACCAGAACCCCGACGAACGTACCGTCGATCCCGTACTGGCCGTCGAGCATTACCGCACAGGGGTAGAGGCGCTTCTGATCGAGCAAGATCGCATCGACCATCATCGCGCAGGCCTCGCCCGGAGCCTCGAACGCCCCGCCCGTTTTCATCAGGCCCACGATCTCGCCGCCGCCGTTGCGAGTCCGATCAACTATTGCCGCAAGCCGGTCGGGCGCGATCAACTCTTTAACCGACATACCGGCCACAGTCGTATAGCTTGGTACCGGGACCATCGTGTCGCCGTGCCCTCCCAGGACAAACCCGGTAATGTCGGCCGGGGACACCCCCAGTTCCCATGCCAGGAAGGTCCGGTAGCGCGATGAATCTAAGATTCCACCCTGCCCAATTACGCGCTCGCGCGGAAGTCCCGATACCTGCATTGCCAGCTGTGCCATGGCATCCATCGGGTTGGAAAGGATGACCAGGATCGTTTCCGGGGATCGGCTCACCAGCTCGGTGGTAACCTGCTCGACGATCGCTTTATTGGCAAGGAGCAGGTCGTCGCGGCTCATGCCCGGTTTGCGTGGGAATCCCGAGGTGATAACGCAGACGTCGGACCCGGCGGAGGGATCGTAGGAATTGGTGCCGACGATGTTGGGCGGATACCCGCCCAGCGACCCGGCATGGTTGAGATCCAGGGTTTTGCCCTGTGGCAGCCCGGCCACAATGTCAACTAGCACCACGTCGGCGTAGCCGCGCTCGGCAACCCGCCGGGCGGTGGAGCCGCCGGTGGCACCGGCGCCTACAACGGTAACTTTCGGTCGCATGGGGGTTCCAATCTTGCGCGGGGGTCGGATGAGAGACCAACGAACCCGGATTGCCCAAATTGACTAGCCCGGGTCGGTGAACCCGTTTAACGCGGCAGCGCGGCGGAGCTTATCAATCTGCGCAAATGGTTCAAGGCCGTAGGGGCAACAGTCTCCGGCCAATTGTGAGGAATCCACACGCCAGAGCCCGTTTTTGCCGACCGCCAATATCATTCGCTCGCGGTCGAAGTCGTCTCGCACGTCGGCCGTCAGCCGATAGGTCTTTAGCAGGAACGCAGCACCCACAAAATCTGGACCAGTCGAACGAAGGGCGCCATCACAGATTCCGCACCGGTTGCAGAATTGGCTGCGCTGCAGTCGGTCCAGCTGTTCACGCGTCATCGCCGACGGGTGCCCATCGGAAACGCCGCTGACCCGCTGCAACCAGGGACGAAGGCTCACCGCGCGGTGGTCGCCGACTTCTAGGTCGACCACCAGGTCGACGATCACTCCATGATTAGGGAGCGGGCCGATTCTGATTTCGCGGTTATCTGACGGAAGTTCCTCGCGAACTGCCAGCACCGGACGCCCGTTCAAGGCGACCGCGCCGAGGCCCGAGAATCCGCCCGCTTCGGCTTCGCGAAAACGCAGTGACCCATCCTGCTCGTCGCGAATCTGGATCAACGCATCCTGAACCATCATTCCCGCTTCGTGCCGCACCTGGAACGTTTGCCAGCGCACCGTCCGGTCAACTTCGGGATCGTAGCGCGCAACATTCACGTGCAGCTGCGCGATCATCGGGCAACTCCGGCCGGCGATCGGCCTACCCGCAGCTCGCGTTGCACATTGAAACCAGCATCGCCGCGGCGCAGAACAGTATGGTCATCAAAATCAACAGATTGTCCCGGGAAATCGACTCGCTGATGTGGGCCACGCGACTCCAACCGGGCGCTCGATCCGGCTACGATGGCGGCCGCGGTAACCAGCCCTTGGCGCAACTCCAATAGGCGCACCAACTCGAGGTTGAAATGTGCGCCCGGAAATGCCGGTGCGGACCGCGCCGCAAGTGCGGCAATCTCATCTATCTGGCCGCGGGCACGCTCAAGGCCATCACGTTCGCGGGCCAGGCCGGCCGACTGGGTCATTACCGCGCGCAGGCGATCCCAGAGGACGGCGGTGTCGATCTGGCGATCGCCGCTGAAGGTGAGTTGAATCTCTTCCTGGGTTTTTAGGCGCAGCGACGCGGGCACCCCGCCTGACCGCCGGGTAATTTGCATCACCGCCGCAGTGGCAGACTGAACGAGGTCGAGCAGGGTATTGCCCGCGAGCAGACCCGCTCCCAGCAACGGCGAGACGGCCGCCTCGCCGGCAGCCCACAGCCCGTCGATGGCGGTATCGGGAGCAATCCCGCCGACGCAGTAGGCAACCGATGGAATGACCTCGGTGGACAGCTCGGATCCGAGCAAAAGACCGATTTCGCCGGCGAACAGCTCAATCTCCTCGCGGTTGCCGGAAAAGTCGATTCGGGTCGATCCGCCCGGATCAAGCGCGCGGGCCAGGCCTCCCGGAGTAGCTGGATCAGGTTGGGAGCGCAATCCGGTGTATGCCGCCGCGGCGACAGTGGCGGCATCGCCTATCAGCGCCCCGTTCATTGATGGCGAAGTTGAATTTAGGCCGGCGCAATATTCGACGAATTCCATATCGACCAACGGCGCCCCGACGGCAGCGGCTAAGGCCTGGCCACTGCCGATAGCGCAGCGCGGATTGCCGCTGGTCGTGAAGATGCCGCCGACCGATCCTTCAGTGAGCAGGACGTTTCCAGCGCTAAACGCCTGGACCTGACCGGAGCGGATATTGAGCGCGGTCAGGCCGCAGACTCCGGCATCGTCGGTTACAACCGCGAGAGCGAGCCATTCGCTAAATATGTCAATCGCATACGCTGCGGCCTGATCGATTAGCGCGTTCTGCACCGCTCGACCGGACCACCAACCGGCCTGCAAGCTGTAGGCAGCCGAGTTGCCGGCCAGGCGAAAGGCGTCCAGGCCGCCATCGGCGGATCGGGCAAATGTCGCCCCCATGTGTTCGACCGCAATCGCCTCGCCGACCGCCCGGTCGGCGGCCGCCGCGATCGCTGAGGGATCGGCCAGGCCGCAACCGGCAGCCACACAATCGGCTGCAAAAGCGTTCTTGAGCCGGTCGCCGTCGGGCGCGTTGAACCCTTCACGAAGATTTGCGTCTTGATGGGCAATTGGGTTGGTGCGCGAAATGACCGCCACCCGCAGGTCGGCCTCGGCAGCGGCGATGGCGGCCCTGAGACCGGCGATCCCGCCGCCCACCACAACCAGTTCGTATTCAATCAAAGACAGGGCCTTGAACCGGGATTGCCCGAATGAACGAAGCGGGATCCAGAACGCCGTTGGCGGCTATCGATCCCACCCCAATGATCATAACGAGCGCGCGGGGCAGTTTGCCATCGCCTGCTTCAAAGCCGGGTAGCGACCAGGTCGCCCACTTGTTCGGGGTGCTGGGCCACCGGCACATCGACGGCCTGCAGCGCCGCGATCTTATCGACCGCCGCACCCATTCCCCCGGCCACGATGGCGCCGGCGTGACCCATTTGCCGTTCGGGCGGGGCAGAGCGTCCGGCGATGAACCCGACCACCGGCTTGGACACTTTTTCGCGGATGTAGGCGGCGGCGATTTCTTCGTCTTGACCGCCAATTTCGCCGATCAACACAATCGCATCGGTGCCCGGATCGCCCTCAAATTCGGCGAGCGCGTCCACGAATGTAAAGCCGATCAGCGGGTCACCGCCGATTCCCAGGCAGAGCGCCTGCCCGATCCCGCGATCGGTGAGCGCTTGGATCACCTCATAGGTGAGCGTTCCCGATCGCGAGACGATTCCGACCCGGCCGGGACGGGCGATCGATCCAGGGATGATGCCCAATTTGGTCTGGCCCGGCAGTATCAACCCCGGGCAATTGGGTCCGATAACGCGGGCGCCGCGGCGATTGGCAAAATTGATCATCCGGGCCGCATCCAGAACCGGAATTCCCTCGGTGATCGTAACGATCGTCTTTATTCCGGAGGCGGCCTGTTCGCACACCGCATCGGCCGCCGCAAATGGGGGCACGAAGACCACCCCGGCGCTTGCTCCACTGGCCTCAACTGCCTGGTTTACAGTGTCGAAAACCTCGACCCCGTGAACCCGTTGACCACCACGACCGGGCACCACCCCGGCCACCACCGAAGTGCCGTACTCGAGCATTAACCTGGTGTGGAATGACCCCTGGCGGCCGCTGATGCCCTGTACCAGGACCGGGGTGGAGGCATCGATCATCAGGTTGTGCATCGCTCAGCCGGCCCCTGGGCCAGGGCCACCGCCGCCCGCACGGCCGCGAGCATGTCACGGTGGGCGCTGATGCCAGCTTGCCGCAGGATCGCTAGCCCTTCCGCCTGATTGGTGCCCGCCAGGCGGGAAATTAGCGGCGGCGGCTTGTCGATCTCAGCCAGGGCCGCGGTGATGCCGCGGGCCACGTCGTCGCAGCGGGTAATTCCGCCGAAGATATTGACCAGCACCGCTCGGACCGAAGGGTCGGAAAGGATGATCCGCATGGCCCGGGCAACCTGGTCGGCATCCGCTCCGCCACCTATGTCGAGGAAATTCGCCGGGCGGCCGCCTTCAGCCACTATTACGTCGAGCAAGGCCATCGCCAATCCGGCCCCGTTGACCATGCATCCCAGCGATCCATCCAACTCCACATAGGAGATTCCAGCCTCGCGGGCCAACGCCTCCGATTCGGATTCTTCCTCCGGATTGCGCAGCGCGCCCATGCCCGGCTGGCGGAAGAGTGCCGAATCGTCGATGCTGATCTTGGCATCGATCGCCAGCAGTTGGTCGCCGCTAATTACCAACGGGTTGACCTCGACCAGCGAGGCGTCGTTGATTTGCAGGCACTTGACCAATGACGCGGCAATCTGGGCGAACTGGCCCACCAGCGCCTTGGGCAATCCGAGATCAAACGCCAATTCGCGGCCTTGGTACGGCTCCAATTGGCCGTCGGCCGGGCAGCGGCGGCGATGAATCGCCGCCGGGTTTTCGGCCGCTGTCAGTTCGATGTCGATGCCGCCAGCCGCCGAGGCCATAACCACCAGTTTTCGCGACCGGCGATCCGGCAGCACCGCCAGGTAATATTCGGCCGCGATATCGACGGCCTTGGCCACCAGAACCTTTTGCACCAGGTGGCCCCCGATCGTGCGCCCCAGGATGTTGCCGGCAGACCGGGCCGCAGCCGCTGGATCGCCAACCAATTTGATCCCGCCGGCCTTGCCGCGACCGCCCGAAAGGACCTGGGCCTTTATCACCACCCGGCCGCCCAGCTCAGCGGCAGCCTCGGCCGCGCCGGCCGGGTCTACGACCAATCGAGCCGGCGGCAGCGGTATGGCCTGACCGGCGAGCAGGTCGCGGGACTGGTATTCGTGCAGCTTCAAGGAGGTTGGCGAGGCCCGGTAAAGAGGGATTTGCGGCAGGCGGTCTATTATCGCCGTCGGATCGATAGCTCGCCCGCCCGGCCGGGCTCAGTCGACTCGATTCCCGGTTGAATCTAGAATCCGCTGAGGACTAATCAGTACAAAGATGTCGATCCAAAAATGTCTGCGGCGATGAATCAAACCGGTGCCGACCCCGAGGCCCTTTCGGCAATGTACGGTCGGCTGACCGGGCGCCTCGATACAATCCGGCGGCGGGCGGGACGACCCTTGACCCTGGCCGAGAAGATCCTCTGGGCGCACGCCGACGACCCGGAGACAATCGAGCTGGAACCGGGAGCCTGGATCATGCTGCGGCCCGATCGGGTGGCGCTCCAGGACGTAACCGGCCAGATGGCCCTGCTGCAGTTCCGTCTTGCCGGGCAGGCGCGTACCCAGGTCCCAACTACCGTGCACTGCGACCACCTGATTCGGGCCCAGATCGGCGCCACGCCCGACCTGGCCCGTTCCCGGCTTGAAAATGACGAGGTTTTCACATTCCTGCGCTCGGCGTCGGCCCAGTGGGGGCTGGGATTCTGGGAACCGGGTTCTGGGATCATTCACCAGGTAGTGCTGGAAAACTACGCGGTCCCTGGATCGCTGATCATTGGTACCGATTCGCACACACCCAATGCCGGCGGGCTTGGCACTCTGGCAATCGGAGTCGGCGGCGCCGACGCCGTAGACGTGATGGTGGGCTTTCCATGGGAGCTGCTCGCGCCATCGATCCTGGGGGTGCGACTGAGCGGATCGCTCAGCGGCTGGTCGGCTCCCAAAGACGTAATCCTGAAATTGGCGGGCCTGCTAACAACCAGCGGCGGTACCAACCGAATCATTGAGTACTTCGGGCCAGGCTGCGAATCCATTTCCTGCACCGGTAAGGCCACCATCACCAACATGGGGGCCGAAATCGGCGCTACCACCTCGGTCTTCCCGCTCGACCGGCGGATGATTACATATCTGCAGTCCACCGAACGCTCGGTCGCCGCCGATCTGGCGCTGGCCAATTCGGAATTCCTAACTGCCGACCCCGAAACCGCGGCAGACCCCGATCGCTACTACGACCAGGTCATTGACATCGATCTTTCGGCGCTGGAGCCGCACGTGG
Source organism: Chloroflexota bacterium (assembly GCA_965261345.1). Classification (GTDB taxonomy): domain Bacteria; phylum Chloroflexota; class UBA11872; order UBA11872; family VXNJ01; genus VXNJ01. The sequence continues at coordinate 2,176,730 of OZ253449.1, read as the reverse complement.
TTGGCCCCCATCGGCCCGACCGGGCCCGCCCACTCTCGGATCTGGCCAGCGAAATTGCCACCGAAGGCTTTCCGGAGGAACTGTCGGCGGTGCTCATTGGTAGCTGCACCAACTCTTCCTACGAGGACATCTCACGGGCCGCCCAGGTAGCCCGCCAGGCCCAGGCGGCCGATCTCCGGGTGGCCACGCCGCTGCTGGTCACCCCGGGTTCGGAGATGGTACGTGCCACCCTGGAGCGCGACGGACTTATCGCCGATCTGGAAGCGATCGGTGCTACCGTGCTGGCCAACGCCTGCGGGCCGTGCATCGGTCAGTGGCGGCGGGCCGATCCCGACGCTCCTCACAATCCGGTCCCAGCCCGTAATTCGATCGTTACCTCGTTTAACCGCAATTTTCCCCGTCGCAACGACGGCAATCCCCAAACCATGAATTTCATCACCAGCCCGGAGATTGCCGTGAGCATGGCAATCGGCGGACGGCTGGGCTTTGATCCGCGCCGCGATCCGATCGCGGGATCCGCCGGGGTGCGGCTCAATCCGCCCGAACCGGCGCCGGAGGTGCCGGCCAATGGGTTCCTGGCCCGAGGTACCGGATATCTGGCCCCCAACGGAAGTCAGACTGCGATTGCGGTGGCGCCCGACAGCGATCGGCTCCAACTGCTAGAACCGTTTGCCAGTCGCACCACGGGCGAATTTGCCGACATGGCGGTTCTGCTCAAGGCGGTGGGCCAATGCACCACCGACCACATTTCGGCCGCCGGCCCGTGGCTCCGCTTCCGCGGCCATTTGAACAATATTTCCGACAACATGTTCATTGGCGCCAACAATGCCTTCGGGTCAAAGCCGGGGGTCGGATTCAATCAACTTACCGGGCAAGTTGACCAGTCGCTGCCGGAAATTGCCCGCGAGCTCGCCGCCGCTGGAAATACCTGGGTGGCCATCGGCGATCAAAATTACGGTGAGGGGTCGTCGCGCGAGCATGCCGCGATGTCACCGCGACTGCTCGGGGCTGCGGTGGTAATTTGTCGTTCGTTTGCCCGCATCCACGAGTCCAACCTCAAAAAACAGGGTGTCCTGGCGCTCACCTTCGCCGATCCCGCCGACTACGAGCTAATCGGCCGCCGCGACCAGATAACGATCGTTGACCCGGGGGAGATAAAGCCCGGCCAACCGGTCTTGGCCAGCGTTCGTCACCCCGATGGCGCCTCTGAACAGATCGAGCTGCTCCAAACCCTAAACGACGAACAGATCGCCTGGCTCTGGGCCGGATCGGCCCTGAACGTCATCCGCCGGCAGTCGGGCGGAAACACTTAGGCCATATCGGCCGGTTCAAATATCCAGTTGTCTGCGGCGCGCTCAAATTCAAGCAATTCGGCCGGAGAAAAATAGATCGCCGCTTCGCGTGCGGCATTTTCAACCGAATCAGCCGCATGCACCAGGTTGCGTAGCGGCGACTGTCCGAAATCGCCACGAATCGTTCCGGCATCCGCCTCTGGCGGCCGGGTCGCACCGACAATTTTCCGAACCGAGGCCACCGCCGACGGACCCTCCAGGACCATCGCTATAGCCGGCCCCGATGTAAGGTGGTCAACCAGCCCGCTGTAGAAGAATTTGCCCTCGTGTTCGGCGTAGTGGGACTCGGCCTGGGCTTTCTGCGGCCGGGTCATCTTGAGCGCGACCAACCGGTAGCCGCGGCGGTCGAAACGGGCGATGATCTCGCCTCCCAGCGATCGCTGTAAAGCATCTGGTTTGAGCAACACGAAAGTCTGTTCGAGCAAGGGCAATTTCCTCGGTGGCTGGGGGCTGAAATCGAACAATTGATTTTCCCCGTTGGCCTACCGGCCAGGCCTGGACCTTAGGTATTAGGCAAATCGGATGCGGCCGCCTGGCCGCGACGATAGGCAGCCTCGGCCAGATCGGAGCGCCCCAGGCGGGTAAGTTCGTCGCCAAGCCGCTGCAGCCGTTCGGCGGGTACCGCCGCCAACAATTGGTCATCGACGAGATCATGAGTGTATTCAAGCACGCTCCATACCTTGGTCCAATCCCCCTCGGCGATCAACGCCGGAAGCGAGGCGGGCTTGGGCATTTGATCGTCCGCAGCGTCCGGGTTCACATTGCCGTCATTGTTTGCGGCGGGCGCCAAGGGCAGAAAGCGTTCACTGGGCGGAACAAATTCTGCGCTCGGCTCCGGCGGTGGCGAGGCCAGCTCAACCCGGCGTTCGTCCGGCTCGAGGATTCGCCGGACGCTGTTTAGCAGAATCTCCGGCACTACCAGGAGTGGCGGGGGCGGCGGTTCGATCCGCGAAACCGGAAGGCGGGCATAAATCTGTCGGGCGCGCTCAAATCCGGGGTCTAGGCGGGACGTGCGGTCAAGCAGGGACCGGGCCTTATCCAGCATCCCCAGTTCGGCATTGGCCTGGGCGGCGATCAGGTCGGCCGGAAGGCAGGTCGGGAAGTGCGCACCAAGGTCCCGGCAAGTTTCCAATGCGCCATTCATGCGAAACGTTTCCAGCTGGATCTGGGCGATCGCCAATGCCAGTTGCGGCCGGTTCCAGACCCGCATGGCCGCCTGCAGATAGCGTTCGGCCAGCAGTAGGCGGCCATGGGCCAGGTACATAAATCCCGCCGCCGCCAGCGAGCGTTTGGGGCGCAATCCGAGTTGCCTGGCCAGAGCCTGGATATCCTGGCAGTCGCGATCGGATTCCGCCAAATGTGAAATAGCCAGCCCCAGCTCGTATTCGGGCAAATCCGGAGCGTCGCCGGCCCGCATCGCCAGCAGGTGCGCTCGCGGATTGAGTGGATCGATCTGCAGGATATCGCGGACAGTTTCTAGAGCGTCGCCTGGCTCACCCTTGGCCAGAGCCAACTCCGCCCCGACCAATCGACCCGGCAGGCTTTGTGGAAAAGGATCGGTAACCAGGGCTATTAGTTCGGTCGCAACCTGTAGTTTGTTCCCCTCGATCAGGATCCCGGCCAGGTGCAGGATCTGATCCGGCGCCAGCGGGGAGGAAAGGGTCAGCGACATGCCTTAATTCTCAATCGGGATCGACCATGACAACCGGGCCCGATCAGCCGCGCTGCCGGACCGCTAAGCCGTAAAGCAAAAATTGAGTGAACCAACCCCCGAACATCAAAGTAGGCGAAAAATTTCGATAAGTCCTGCCCGCGCAGCCGAAATCCTGGGCCGCATCGCATCTGCCAAGGTTCTGGTGGTCGGCGATCTGGTAATCGACGAACACCGAATTGGCACCGTAGCCAGGCTCTCGCGCGAGGCGCCGTTACCAATAATCGAACAAGAGAGCGAGCTCTTTTTACCCGGCGCGGCCGGTAATTTGACCGTGAATCTGTGTGCCATTGGCGCCAGGGCATCGCTCCTGGGGGTCGTTGGCCAAGATGAGTTGGGACAGCGGCTGGTGGAAATGATCGCCGCCCGCGGCGCCGATACGAGCGACATTCTCGCGGTCGCCGGACAACGAACTCCGTCCAAATTGCGGATTTGGGCCAGCGGCGATCGTCAGGAGCATAACTATCAGGTCGCCCGGGTGGACGTGCCGGCCGGCGGCGAACTGGCGCCGACCGAGTTGGAGGAACTAATCGGTCGCCTCGACCGCGCCATCGGCGACCATGATGCGCTAATCTTTTCCGATTACGAAGGCGGAGTGGTCGATCCCAGCGTGGTCGAGGTCGGAATCAAGAGCGCCCGCAACGCCAATATCATGCTGCTGGCCGATTCCCACGGCGGTTTCGAGCGCTTCCGCGGATTCGGCACGATAACCCCCAATCAACCAGAGGCCGAAAGCTACCTCAACCGGCGATTCAGCGGCCCCGCCGACGCCCTAGCCTGCGGCGGGACGATGCGCGCTGAGCTCGACTGCCAACACCTCGTCCTGACCATGGGCGGCCAAGGATTGTGCTTGTTTGAGCGAGATCGTCCGGCAATCCACATCCCGGCCGTCCCGATCAGGGGGATAGCGGATTCGACCGGTGCCGGAGACAGCGTGGCGGCGGTCTTTGCCACCGCCCGGATCGTTGGAGCATCTTCGCTGGAAGCCGCCGAACTGGCCAACTGCGCGGGGGCCGCAGTGGTCGCCACACTGGGGGTGACATCGGTTACCTGTGGGCAAATAATGGATGTGGTCACTGCGGCCGCAAGCAATTGAATTGAACCGGCGTCCAGCCCAGATCCTAGACCTGGCCGCAGCCGCCAGCTTGGCCGACCGGGGTTCGGCTCGACTGGTCCTAACCAACGGCGTATTTGATCTGCTCCATCGCGGGCATGCCCGGTTTTTGGAAGATTGTGCAATGCTGGGCGACCTGCTGGTGGTGGGAGTCAATGACGACCAGAGCGTTGCCCGACTCAAGGGTTCGCCCCGTCCGATTCAAGCCCTTACGGACCGGTTGGCGGTCTTGGCTGCAATCCGGTGGGTCGACCACCTCGTGCCATTTTCCGAAAACGACGCTAGCGAGCTGATCCATCTGATCCGCCCCGACATTTACGTGAAGGGCGCCGAGTACGATCCGGCCGTTCCCGGTGCCCGGCAGCTGCCCGAACGCGCCGCCGTCACATCAGTCGGCGCCGATTGTCAGTTTCTGGCAATGGCACCTGGGCTCTCAACTAGCGCGTTGATCGCCTCCATCCTGGCAATTCCGAAATCCCCGGACCGATAGAAGCCGATTCCACTTATTCGCGCCTTCTGGCCGCCGCCGGACTGGTCGCCGGCGGCAATATCCTCTCGCGCCTGTTGGGATTTGCCCGCGAACCGTTAATCGCCTCGGTATTTGGCGCCACGGCCCAAGCGGATGCCTTCGAGATCGCCTCTCGCGTGCCCAATACCTTCCTGGAAGTTGCCATAGGCGGGGCGGTCGCCGCAGTACTTGTGCCGGTGCTGGCCGGGTTGGGTGACTCCCCTTCAGCCGCCCGCCTGTTTGCCAATGCGACGACCGTTACCGCCCTGGTGCTGGGCTCGTTGGTTGGGTTGGGCCTGCTGTTTGCCGAACCGATCGTCGAATTGCTCGCTCCCGATCTTGGCAGCGACGGCAAACCGTTGGCGGCGGCAATGCTGCGATTCACGATGCCGGCGGCCTTTTTGCTGGGAATGTCAGCGGTCGTTACCGCCCGCCTGTTGGCAGCTCAAAAGTTCGCCGGCCCGGCCTTTTCGGTCTCCACCCTCAACGCCGTGCTGATTGTATCCATCCTGGCCCTGACCCCACTGCTAGGCGCGGTTGCGGTTGCGGTGGGCTATCTACTAGGTGCCGGAGGGCACCTACTGATCCAGCTCCCTGGATTGCTGGGTATCGATCGGCGCTGGCGGCGGCCCAACCTCTGGCGCGACCCCAACCTGCGACGTGCCGCGGTGCTTTACCTGCCGGTGCTCGCCGGGTTGCTGGTTACCCAGCTAGTGATCCTGGTCGATACCCGCCTTGCCAGCAGCGCCGGCGAGGGATCGTTGGCGATGATGCGATTCGCCGCCCGGCTGCAGCAGTTTCCCCTCGGCGCGGTGGTGGCCGCGGTGGGGTTGGCTATGCTCCCAGCACTCGCGCGGACCGCCCCAGAATCGCTCTCCCAACTCAACCGAACCGACGCTTTCACACGCCTTTTCTGGGCCGCCGCGCGAATCCTGGCGGTCGGCATCGCCCCGGTCGCGATGGTGTTCGTATTGGCCAGCGAACCGCTGATTAGGGCAGTTTTTGCCCGGGGTGAGTTCATCGAGGCGGCGGTGGCACCGACCGCCCGGGCGCTTTCCATCTACGCCGCCGCGCTGCCGTTGATCGCGATTGACCAACTCCTGATTTTTGCCTTCTACGCATGCCGCAATACCCTGCTGCCGGCGGCGGTTGGAGTGCTGGGGTCAATAGTGTTTTTGGCGATCGCCTTCCCTGCCGTCGATGCGCTCGGATTCCACGGGCTGGTCTGGGCCAACTCCGTCCAAAACGGGCTTCACGGGTTGGTTCTGCTGGGACTCTTCCTCGGGTACTGCCGGATCCGGCCGGGTCGGGCGGCGGTCAGGTTCGTGGGTGCCGTCACGCTTGCCACCGGCGCGGCGGCGGCGGCCTTGATCTTGGGCCTCTCGCTGGGTGGGCGGGTCGAAAGCGGGCCGTCAGGATGGTTATCGCTGCTGCTGGCGCTGCCGCCCAGCGCCATCGCTTACCTGGCCACGCTGCATTGGCTGCGGGTAGACGAACCAGCCCGGATCTGGAATCTCCTTGTCGGCCGCCTGACCGCAAGGAAATTGGCTGGCAGAGACGCTTAATTTAAGCTGGGGCGCTGCTCAATCTGATTGCGCAGCGCCAGGTTGGCGTCGCGACGTTCCTGGGAGAACCAGCGGAAGAATACGATCGCCAGGGTGATCCAGAAAAGCACCTTGCCCGGGGTCCACATCAGCAGGCCGCCCAATTGCTGATCGTCGGCGGCGCTGATCGGAAACACCCGCGGCGCGTCGGCGTAAACCTGGTACACCGGCTCCTGCGAAAAGGTCAGGATCGCCCCAAAAATCGATTGCGGAACCGGCAGCACGAAAAGATAAAAAATCTGGTAGACCGGCGCCAGGCGCGGCAGCTGCTCAGACTGCGAAAGAATCGGCCACCACATCATCAGTGAAACCGCCACGTAGGACCCGTGTTCTAGTTCGTGCAGAAACGGGTTGGTCAGGGCAGCCTCGTAGAAGGTCGGGACGTGCCAGAGAGCCACTACCCCCTGCGATACGCCGATCGCCACCACCGGATTGGTCAGCACCCGGACGATGCGCAAAACTCCGGGCGGGCGAAACAACAGCGCGATCATCCAGCCCGGTGTGCCCAGCAAAAGTCCGACCGGGGTGATAAAGAACATCACCAAGTGTTGGACCATGTGGGCCGAAAAGAGGTAGTGCTCGCCGATATAGTCGATCGGCGAGAAGATTGCCAGGCCAAATGAGACCAGACCCAGGCCAAAGGCCGGGGCGCGCCACCATTCGGGATCCGGGCCCAGGGCGAATTTTGCGCGGACCGGTCCAAGCATGTACGTATAGCCGAATGCGAGGATGATCAGTCCGGCGGCGGCAGTTGGATCAATGTTCCAAACGTTGGTCTGCAGCGACTCGGCCAGATGGGCGGTGTGGTGGTAGATCATCTATTGAGACCGGGCTTGAGGGTCAGCAGCGCCAGTGGCAATTATCACCTGTTCATCAGGTTCGCACCCCTGGCTGCTAGCGGCCCAGCTTGGCAGCCAGGTAGCCAACCGTTCCGAACATGCGAAGCGAGAAATAGATGAGCAGGCCGACAAACACGTAGCGCAGTATGGCCTGGTCGATCGCCCCTCCGGCCAGCGTCCCAAAGATCAACCCGGTGGGAACTGAAAAGATGGCGATCGCGATCGCCCAGCGCCAGACGACGTTGCCCAGCCGGGTATGGGCGATCACCCCGGCAATCGAGGTGGGGATCATCATCGCCAGGGCGAACGCCTGGGCGTCTCGCTGCGTAAAGGAGAGAAAAAACACCGCTGCCGGGACGACGAATATCCCGCCGCCCACTCCCAGCAGACCGCTGACGAACCCCGCCACCAATCCGACCAAGACCGCGGCTACGACTCGGCCGCTCCCGGCGATCGGCAGCAGTTGCTCGGGATCGGCCAGCAGCAGCAGCAGGGCGGCAATCAAAAGGAAACCCGCAAATACTCGGCGCAACCCGAGTTCGGGCATCGAATCGGCAGCTTTTGCCCCAAGCGGGGCGGTGGCGATCGAGGGGACGGTGGCAAAGACGACTAGCAACCAATCGATCTCGATCGAAATGCTGTAACCGATCAGACTGGCCAGCGCGGTAAAGATCACGATCGCCAGCGAAGTCCCATGGGCCACCACCTGGCTAACCGAAAGCAGCGATACCATGAGCGGGACCATGAATGTGCCGCCACCAATCCCAGCCAGGCCCGAGAACATGCCGCCGCCGAGGCCGATACCGGCGATCCGCAGCCACTGCGCACGAGGAGTTTTTCTCAAAGACGTCGATCTCATCGGGAATACTTGCGCATACTTTTGCTTTGGGTCGCAATCAAGTTGGGGAGCCGTCCAATTAAGTCATACCTGCCTGCACGAAATGGAATCAATCGATGGTAGAAATCCGTGGCCGCGCGCTTGAGAAGATCGGGTCCAGCGTAATCGACCTAATCGGCAATACCCCGCTGGTGCGGATAAATAATTCGGTGGCTGAGTCGGGCGCATTGATCGCCGGCAAATTGGAGGCCGCCAATCCGGGTGGGAGCGTCAAGGACCGGACCGGGCTAGCAATGCTCGAGGCGGCCGAGGCGGAAGGAGAGATCACACCGGGCCGCACGGTGATCATCGAGCCCACTTCCGGCAATACCGGCATTGCTCTGGCCATGGCCTGCGCGGCCAAGGGATATCGCTGCGTCATCACCATGCCCGAGACGATGAGCATGGAGCGGCGGCAGGCTCTGTTGCTGTTCGGCGCCGAGCTGGTGCTCACGTCTGCGGCCGGCGGAATGCAGGGAGCCATCGATCAGGCAGTGCGCCTGCGGGATTCAATCCCCGATGGTTGGATTCCGCAGCAATTTGAGAACCCGGCCAACCCCGATGTCCATTTCCGCACTACCGCTGAAGAAATCTGGCGCGATACCGAAGGCGAGGTCGACATCATCGTCTCGCCGGTCGGCACCGGCGGGACGGCCACCGGATGCGCGCGGGCCTTGAAGCCACGCAAGCCCACGCTCCAGGTGATCGGAGTCGAACCGACGCGTTCGGCGGTGATTTCGGGCGGGCCGCCCGGACCGCACCGAATACAGGGAATCGGGGCCGGTTTTATTCCAAAGATCTTCGAAGTAGAGCTTATCGACGAGATAATCCAGATTGAGGACGAAGCGGCCGAGCAGATGGCGCGCAAGCTCTGCGCCAGCGATGGGATATTCGTTGGAATTTCGTCGGGCGCCTCGGTGGCGGCGGCGCTGGCCGTCGGCCAGCGCCTGGAGAATCGCGGCAAATTAATTGTTTGCGTGCTCTGCGACACCGGCGAGCGCTATCTCTCGCACCCCGGGTTCGAATCGGTTATCTACAATGCCGAATTGTTAAAGCCGGTTTAGGTTTACCGCAGGCCGCGCCAACCGGCCGGACCGACATAATCCGCAGCACTCAATCGCGTGCTAACGAAATTGGCGATTCCCGTTCAAACACGGCCACGGGGCCAGAATCGGCCCCGTGGCCGTTCTTACCTACTTGATCTCGACGGTTGCGCCTTCAGCCTCAAGCTGCTTGGCAATCTCATCGGCCTCGTCGCGTGATACCGCCTCCTTGACCGCGTTCGGCGCCTGGTCAACGATGGCCTTCGATTCCTTCAGACCCAGCCCGGTGATCTGGCGGACAACCTTAATTACCGGAATCTTGTTGGGCCCAATTTCGGCCAAGACGACGTCGAATTCAGTCTGCTCGGCCTCCTGCGCCTCGCCGTTGGCGGCCGGGGCCGCCGCCATTGGCATCGCGGCCATCGCCGAAACGCCGAATTTTTCCTTGAGCTGATCGACCAGGTCGGCCAGTTCCAGTACGGTCAATGCCTCGATTGCGCCAATGAGGTCGGATACGGAGGTTTTGCTAGTAGCCATGTGTTGCATCTCCTAAAAGAAAAATTGCGATGGATGGAATGTTTGTCGGGCGGTTGGCGCTCATGCCTCGGCCCGTTGTTCGCGGATCTGGTCCAGCGCCGTTACCAGCCCGGACAAGATTCCAGAGAGTGAGTAGACCAGCCCGGTGAGCGGCGCGGCGATGCCGAATACGGCTTCGGCGGTCAGCTGTTCCAACGAAGGGATTGCCGCCAGCCGCTGGAACAAGGGAAGGTCGATCATTTCGCCATCCACCCTTCCGCCGCGCAGCGCGTAAGCCTCGTTCCGGACTGCATATTTGGCCAAAATCTTGGCTGCCCCGGAGGGATCAGCGCCACAAACGGTGATTCCGATCGGGCCGTCGAACAGTTCGCTAAGGTCACCCAAACCCTGATTGGCCGCGGCGATGCGGACGAGAGTGTTTTTGGCCACGTAAAAGTGCGCGCCGACTTCAGCCAATTCCCGGCGCAATTCGGCGATCGCCGGCACCGAGAGTCCGCGGTAGTAGCTAACCAGCCAGGATGGCGACGCCGCCAAAAGGGCTTCCAGCTCTTGAACGCGGGCCATCTTTTCAGCCCTGGTTGCCAATTCGTCTCCTTTGACCATCAATCGGTCGAAAAATAAATAAAACCGCGCCAGGCTCAAATCTGCCCCGGCGCGGCTCCGACAATGCCGCTGGGGCGCTGTTTGAGGCCGTTAACAGCCAGTATTTCGCCTGGGCGGGCTCCCGCGCAATAAGCGGGGAATTAGCCAATCGCTGGCACCGGCCGTCTGGGGCTCATATTAAGAATGGTGGTTACTCGAAAAAGTTTAAGCGACCGAGCGAGCTTCGTTAATTGCGCCGGCCACGTCAAGTGGTATCCCCGGCCCCATTGAAGTGGACAGGGTAATAGACCGCACATAGGTGCCGCGGGCGCCCGATGGGCGGGCGTTTACCACCGCATTCAGGGCGGTGTATAGATTCTGCTTGAGCCGCTCGGCATCGAACGAGACCTTGCCGATCGCAAAGTGGATGTTGCCACTCTGATCGGCGCGATATTCGACCTGGCCACCTCTGATAGCTTCGACGACTTCACCGATCCGGGGACTCACGGTGCCGGCCCGGGCATTGGGCATGAGGCCGCGCGGACCCAGGATTCGACCCAGCGGACCGACGAGACGCATCATGTCGGGGGTGGCCACCGCGGCATCAAAATCAAGCCAACCGCCGCGAATCTTTTCGACCAGGTCGGCGGCGCCGACATATTCGGCCCCGGCCGCCTGGGCCTCGGCCGCCGCATCGCCGGCGGCGAAGGCGATTACCCGCCGAGTGCGCCCGGTCCCGTGCGGGAGTACGACGGTGCCACGGACCTGCTGGTCCTGGTGACGGGTGTCGACCCCCAGCTTGGAATGCAGCTCCACGGTCGCATCGAATTTGGTCAAATCGGCAGCACGGGCCAATTCGACCGCTTCATCGATCTCGTAGTCCTTGCCGGTTTCGACCAGTTCGATGGCCGCCAGAAATTTCTTGCCGTGTTTGGGCACTTTTTGGTTCAACCCTTATTTGTGTTGTTTTGTAAACGGTATGCCAAGTATCAGCAGGTCGCATCCCGGCCGGATTAAGGCGTTTGAATGCCCATGCTGCGGGCGGTCCCGGCGACAATTTTCGCGGCCTGCCCAACGTCGCTGGTGTTGAGATCTGGCAGCTTGATGCGGGCGATTTCTTCCAGCTGCTCGGCGGTAATGGAGCCGACGACCTCCTGGCTGGGATTATTGGCGCCGGACTCGACTCCAGCAGCCTTGCGCAGCAGGTCGCTGGCCGGCGGAGTCTTGGTGATAAAAGAGTAGGAGCGATCCGAAAATACCGTCACCACGCACGGGATGATATTGCCGCTCTGATCGCGGGTCCGCTCGTTATAGTCCTTGACAAATTGAACGCTGTTGACGCCGTGCTGTCCAAGCGAAGGCCCCACCGGCGGGGCCACTGTGGCCTGCCCGGCGTTGAGCTTCATCTTTACTACGGCGATCACTTTCTGGGCCAAGAAATATTCCTAAAAACTCGTAATTATTTCGGTGGTCAGGTTGTCAGGTAAGCAAAAGGCGGTGGGCGTTGCCGACTAACCGGCGGCCGCACCCGAACGGACTCGTTCGACCTGCAGAAAATCGAGTTCGACCGGGGTGTCGCGTCCAAAGAACGAGACCATCACGCGGACCCGTCCACGCTCGACGCTGACCTCGTCGACGGTGCCGAGGAATTCGGTAAACGGACCATCGACGATCTTGACGGTGTCACCCACCGCCATAGTCACCTGGGTGCGCGGCGCCTTGCCGTGGATCTGTTCGAATATCCGCTCCACTTCAACTTTGGGCAATGGCATCGCCCGCTGGCTGCCACCGACGAAGTTGACCACGCCGGGAGTATTGCGCACGATCGTGCCCGAGGTCGTGTTGTAGTCCATGCGAACCAGGACGTAACCTTGGAACATCTTGCGCTTGACCGTCTGGCGCTCGCCGTTGCGAACTTCCTCGACGTCTTTCTCCGGGATCACGATCTCGAAAATCGCATCCTGGGCATCCATTGACCGTATCCGCGAGAGCAGATTTTCGCGAAAACGATTCTCGTACCCGGAATAGGTTTGGACGACGTACCATTCACCCTGTTGACCGGTTTCGGTAGTCATCAGTTAAGCCTGTATAAAAATTAGGTCGGAAAGCTTTGAGAGACCGTAGTCAAAGAAACCCAGGAATACGGCCAGGGCGATCACCACGCCGAGCACGATAACGGTGAGGCGAACCGTCTCGTCGCGGGTCGGCCAATGGGCGCGCCGCAGTTCAGTCACCGTTTCACGGGCGAACGCGGCCGGAGTTGCATTCTGACTGCGCGCCGTACGGCGGGTGGTTCTTCGTCTGGCGGCCAACTATTCGTCCCAGCCTAGGCATTGCCGGATGCTGCGGCCGTATATTGCCCGACGCAACCTGCTCTTTTGCGGTCCAAAAAAAGCGCGACTTTTACGCCGCGCCAATCGGGCAAATTCTAGCACCCAATCCCGACCAGTCCGGTCTGCCTACCACAGGCTGTAACCGCCGTCAGCGATCAAATCCAGGCCCACCACGAAGTCCGACGCCGGGCTGGCCAGGAAGAGGACCGCGCCGGCCATTTCATCCATTTGGCCCGATCGTCCAATTGGCGTAATCTGATGCCAATATTCGCGCACCGCTTTGGCATCGGCGTTCTCGGCCGCGCGATCGGTGAGGATGTAACCGGGCGAGATGCAGTTGCAGTAGATTCCGTCGGAAATCCATTCGGCCGCCAGCGATTTGGTCAGGTGGATGCAACCGGCCTTTGAGGCGTTGTAGGTCGATTGGCGCTGCGGGTGGTTGGCGATCGAACCCGACATCGAGGCGTTGTTGATGATCTTACCCCCACCGTGCAGCCGCATCCAGCGCGCCTCGGCCTGCATGCACAGGAAAACTCCCTTCAGGTTGGTATCGACGATCCGGTCCCAGTCGGCCTCCGGCACGTCGTAGCCGGAAATCCAACCGAACGCGCCGGCGTTGTTGAAGGCCACGTCCAGTTGCCCGAACCGCTCAGTGACCGATTCGACCATCAAATTGACCGATGCCGCGTCGGTGACGTCGCACTCGACCGTAAGCACCGAGCGGCCCAGCGCTTCGATAGCCGAAGCGCTCTCCTCCAGGGTCGCCGGCGTGCGACCGGCCAGGGCAATGTCGGCCCCGGCCTCGGCCAATCCGCGGGCAACCGCCCGCCCAATGCCGGTCCCGCCACCGGTTACCAGCGCGACTTTGCCGGCCAGCGAAAACTTATCTAGCAGCCCCATGTGCCCGTCCGTTCGCTATTTTGAGATAGTTCATTCTGCCAGTGATTCGACCAACGAGGTGCCATGGGTACCAACGACTTCCCAGTTCAGATCGAGTATCGCCCCGGTCATCAGACCCGAGTCGTCCGAGCAAAGATAGCGCACCGTATTGGCAATGTCGTAGGGCTTTAGCATCCGCCCGAAGGGCAGCCGTGGCTCGATCGATTCACGCCATTTGGGCCCGGCTCCGTGATATTGCTTCTGGATCCGATCCTCGTTGGGAGTGTCGGTCCAACCCAGGGCGATCCCGTTTACGCGGATGCGATTCTCAACCAGGAAATTGGCCGCGTTCTTAGTCAGAGTCAACAGGCCGCCCTTGGACGCCGAATAAGCCGCCGAGACCACCCCGCCGCCGTAGGCCGCGCCCGAGATCACATTGACGATCGCGCCGCCGCCGCCGCGCTCGATCATCGCCCGGGCCGCGTCCTGAGTTAAGAAAAAAGGCGCCCGTAGATTCAGATCAAGAGTTTCTCGGTAGAGCTCCTCGCTGGTCTCGAGAATGGATCCGCGGTCGGATATTCCGGCCACGTTTACCAGGTAGTCGACGCGGCCAAATTTTTCCAAGGCGGCCGGAATGATAGCGCGGACCTTGGCCAGATCGGTCAGGTCGGCGACAATGAATTCGGCTTGCGCACCCAGCTTGGAAATCTCACTGGCGACCGCCTGCCCGTTGGCCAAATTGCGTCCGCAGATAACAACCGCCCGGGCGCCCTCGCGCGCGAACATCCGGGCGACCTCGGCACCCGTCCCCTGAGTTGAGCCGGTAACTACCGCCACCGCTCCGGAAAATTTGCTCTTAACCATTAATACTCAACTCCAACCGTGATTCGTTTCAAGTTTCAGTTACCGGCCGAGCGCGCGCAAAATTGGGCGCCCCAACGGCCAGCAGACGATGCGTGCGGGCAATCTTGTAGATGGCCTTAGCACCAACGACCGGGTCCGGCCCAAGGAGACCGCGCCTTGGTGCATGCGTACCGCAAGTGCCTGGCCGCCGCGCCATGAACCGGGATGTTCACTTCAAAACCGGGTGGCCCTTGCCGTTCGGTCGGACCACCCGGTCGATGACCGTTCCGGCGTATCCAACGGGGGGAAGACACTTAATTGATCCGTCCGATTTGCCGGATAGCTGTTCGGACGACGATTCCCATGCCGGTGACCCCCGAGATCTTATGCGCGGGACCAGTGCGTTTGTCCGCCAGCTCTTTTGGGGTTGCTCAGTCTTCCAGCGATTCGACCAATGAGGTGCCATGGGTACCGACGACGTCCCAGCTCAGGTCGAGTACCGCCCCGGTCATTAAGCCCGAGTCGCCCGAACAGAGGAAGCGCACCGTATTGGCAACGTCGTAGGGTTTTAGCATCCGCCCGAAGGGCAGCAGCGGTTCGACCGTTTCACGCCAGTTGGATTCGGCCCCATGATATTTGACCTGGATCCGATCCTCGTTGGGAGTGTCGGTCCAACCCAGGGCGATCCCGTTTACACGGATGCGATTCTCCACTAGGAAATTGGCTGCGTTCTTAGTCAGGGTCAACAGGCCACCCTTGGAGGTGGAATAGGCCGCCAGTTCCAATCCCCCGCCATAGGAATTCCCCGATAGCACGTTGACAATGGCGCCGCCGCCGCCGCGCTCGATCATCGCTCGGGCCGCATCCTGGATCAGGAAAAATGGCGCCCGCAAGTTCAGTTCAAGCGATGACTGGTATAGCTCCTCACTGGTGTCGAGAATGTTCCCGCGGTCAGACATCGCCGCCGCGTTGACGAGGTAGTCAACCCGCCCGAATTTCTTCAATGCGGCCGGAATGATGGTGCGGACCTTGGCCAGATCTCTCAGGTCGGCGGCAATGAATTCGGCCTGCGAACCGAACCCGGAAATTTCATTGGCGACCGCACGGCCGTTGGCCTCATTGCGCCCGCAGGTAACAACTGCCCGGCAACCCTCGCGCCCGAACATCCGGGCGACCTCGGCGCCCACCCCCTGGGTTGAGCCGGTAACTACTGCCACCGCTCCGGAAAATTTGCCTTCAGCCATAAAAATTAGCTCCAACCACTGGTCTTGGCCAATTTTCAACTAGAGCCCGCCCGCCGCCGGTCAATCTTCTGGTGGGGGTGGACGGTGTTCGATCAGTATTTCATAAATGGATTCGGCGCCAATGATCGGATCCGGCCCAATGTGGAAGGCCGTCGGAGCGATTACGAACGGGTGGGTCTGCTCGCCGCCCGCCCCGCCATGAACCGAGACCTGGTTTTCGAATCCGCAGACCTTGCCATCGGGCAAGATCGCTCCATTGATGATCAGGTCGCCGGCGTTTTCAAACTCAATCAGGCGCCGGATCGAACCAACCAGTTCGCCCGGGTACCCTTCAAGCGGGTCGCGCCCAACCAGATCGCCGCTGTCGAGATCTAGGACGCCACCCCGACCCGATATAAGCGCCCCGCCAGTTCCCGAGCGGGCGACCACGAAACCGATCCCGGGATGATTGGCAATGGTCGGAATCAAGGCCGGATATTCACGCGCGATATCACTCGCGGTCAGCGGTTCGGGTTGTGCGGAAAAATAGACGTTGGCCAGATTGCCCGATGGGCAAACCACGATCTCGCCCACGACCGCGTCAGGCCCGTCGCCTGGCGCTTCCTCGGACCGGGCGCCCAGTCGGGCCTGTCGCTGGCGAACCCTTCCAAGCAGCGAGCGCGCCGCCCGCCCGCCGGCCCCACCTGATTCGGCCGGACCAGTCAGTAGCGAGCTGAAGTGGCCCATTAGCTCCGAATCACCCAATGCCATCCAGATCGGTTGCGTCCGGGCCGCCGCCGATGCCACCAACTGCTCCAGGGTCGAACCATACAGCACCCTAAAGGGGGTGGCAGCGCTTTGCCCATGGTCGGAGAGCACAACCACCGAGTACTCGCGCGGAGCCGATTGAGCCACCCGCCGAAGGCGGCCGATTTGGGTATCCAGGGTCCTAAGCGTGCGCATCGCATCACGGCTGCGCGGCCCGCGGTAGTGGGCAACGACGTCATAACCGACGAAAGTGAGGTAGATTGCCGGGGTGGCATCAAATAGTTCGCGGGTGGCAAAAAAGGTTGAAACTTCGGCCAGCAGCACGGTGGACACGGCGCGCATGAACGGGAATTTGATGTGTGCCGAACCGTTTCGCAATCGACCCAACTCAAACGCAAACGACACCACCAGCTCGTAGAGCATTAGCAGCAGGGCGCGGAAAAAGCTGTAGGGGTCGTAGAAAAATAGGAAAAGGTCCCGGGCCGGTTTTTGAACGTTGGCATCACTGCGGACCGCGCTGGCGGTGGCAAAGCGGAGCTTGGCGCCCCCGTCGAGCAGGTTGGAGATCGAGGCGCCCCCGCTAAGCAGCGCCGCCGGGTGTTCACGGGCGGCGGCAATTTCGGCTGCGGCCTCCAGGCTTGAAGATTCGATCAGCCGCCGGGCGCGCTTGTCGTACCAGCGAAACCCAGGGATATCGCGGTCGTTTCCATAGAGGATCCCAGCCTGTGCCGAGGACGTCTGGGTGGGTAGATGGCACCACCAAGGGCGCAATTCAAACTGATTGCTTCGAAGCCAGCGTCGCAGGTTGGGCATCCTTCCAGATCCAATCGCCTCGCGCAGGATCGGTTCGGCAAGACCGTCGATTTCGATAACCAGCAGACCCGAACCTACCAATTCATGCTCTTCGGACCGGGCGGTTACCCGATTGGCGAAGTAGTAGTAGAAAGTGTCCTCGTCCTGGATCAGCGAAAGTGCGGTGGCCAGGGTATTGACCAACGCGAAGGCCGTCGCCAGCACCAGGGCGGTGGCAAAGCCATCGGCCATCCCACCTGGCACCAGGGCGGTGGCGGCAAAGATCACGCCGGCATTGAGGACCAGCGACCACAACCCCAAACTGACGATCGTCAGCGGCAGGGTCAGCAGCAGAATCAGGGGGCGGACAAAAATGTTGCCGGCAACCACCGCCAGCGCCAGGGCAAGGGCCGATTCCACGCTGGATATCGCGAATCCGACCAGCAGCCAGTCAAGGACCAGAAAGGTGATCAATTGCAGGACGACCACAAATGCGGTCTGCCTGAGTACCCGGCCCAAGCGAGGCATCTAAAACTCCAACCGGGTCGCCGACCCGGGGCTAAGAATTACCGATTCGATCCCGGGGCCAAACCGCGACAGCGCGATTGCAAATTCTCGGGCGGGATTTTCCGGGCTCGACCTGCGGCCCATTCGCCAGGTCCACGATTGGCGGTAAGCCCCCCAGTGGATCGGCACGGCAAAGCGCGGCCGCAGTTGGGCGGCCGCTCGGGCGGCTGATTGCGGATCCAGGTGCCCCGCGCCCAACCGGGCACCCCAGCCCGAGACTGGCAGCAGGGCCACATCCAAGTTCGTCGGATCGGTCCGCATCGGGGTAAAGTAGCCAGTATCACCGGCAAAATAGACCCGTCTGGAACCGCTGATTTCGAACGCCAGGGCCGGTGCGTGCGGCCCCATCGGCAGGCGTTCACCGGAATGATCCACGCGCAAGGCCGACAGCACAACCCCGGCACGAGCAATCGTGGTGCCAGGTCCCACTTCAGTTACATGATCGAGGCGATGACGCTGCAGGAAATCCCGCGCACCGTGCGGGGCCACGATTTCCGGCCGGCCGGGCAGTTGCCGGAGCGTTGCCGGGTCGCAGTGGTCGTGGTGCAGATGGGAGACAAGTACCAGATCTAGTGGCGGCAGGTCGGCGGGATCAACTGCTGGACAAATCCGCTTGAGGGTGAGCAGGTTGCGGCGCAGCAACGGATCGGTGAGTATTTTCGCCCGATCGAGTTCGATCAGGCAGGTCGCGTGCCCGAGGTGGGTGATGCATCCCGGCAACGCCGCCTCCTTCCCGATTCCCACATGTGCCCAGGCTCAATTAAAAGTTAGACCAATAACAAAAACCGGGCCGCGCATTGGTGTTTGCGCGGCCCGGTCAGATCGGGGTCTACCCGGAATTACCTATAGGTAACCGCCCTTGTTCGCCGGGAACACGCGCTCGGTTGGCGCGTCGCCCTGCAACGCGCGGTCAAGAGCGTCCTGGGCCTCGCCCACCAGCTCGGCCTGTACGGTCGCCGGATCGGCGTTGGCCAGGATGACAGCTTCCTGAATTCTGGCAAATACCGTCCAGACTTCACTGGTGCCCGGGCCGTAGTAGAACGCGTACGAATTTGTCTGCCCA
This sequence comes from Chloroflexota bacterium, assembly GCA_965261345.1. Lineage (GTDB taxonomy): Bacteria > Chloroflexota > UBA11872 > UBA11872 > VXNJ01 > VXNJ01. The sequence continues at coordinate 2,158,095 of OZ253449.1, read as the reverse complement.
TCAATGAACGGTTGGGTGCCGGGAATCGATCGGCGGTAGGCCGAGTAGACGACCGAATCGCGGAAGGAGAACCGCGGCGGTATCTGTCCGAACGCGGTACACCAGATCGAGTCATTCTCGGGGTCATTGCCGATGAAGTTGGTAAAGTGCCAACCACCCTCGGGGTTTTTGGCGCCAGCCGGAATCTGCAGTGCGCCGTAGCCGATCGGATTCAGGTTCGAGAGCGGGCCGACCGGTAGCTCCGCTACCCGTCCAACTTCAATGCCCAGATTCTGGACCGCGTTCTGCAGTCGCGACGGGTAGGCTGCGTAGTGGCTCAACAGACCGGCGCCGTAATCGTTGGTTGCCGACGTCTCGTCGGTCGACTTGAACTGCAGGATCTCCGCATCGACGTACCGCTTGACGTAGTTCCAGTACTCGGTGAACTCGGGTGAATCGAGCAACACCTTGGTGCCGGATTCGTCAACCCCGTAGGCCGCGTAGCGGAAAAACCAACCAGTTGAGGTGTTGGCCGTGCCCTGGTTGGGCTTGGTGTAGAAATTCATCCCGGTGACCGCGTCGCCGAGCGAGTGGGTCCGCTGGGCGTTCTCAAAGAGATCCTCGGTCGTGGCCGGCGGTTGATCGGGATCAAGTCCAGCCTGGCGGTAGTGATCGGCGTTGTAGTAGAGCGCCATCGTACCGCTGTTGACCGGCATCGCCCAGATCTTGCCACGCCAGACGATCGACTCGGTAATCGAGGGGACGAAATCTGCCGATTGCAAGTCGGGGTCGAACTGGTCGAGGTCATGCATGACTTCGCGGCGGTAGAAGTTGTTTATCAGGATCGATCCACCAACCCGGACCACGTCGGGCGGGGTGCCCGAGGCGATAGCGGTCGTCAATTTGACATTGAGTTCGTTGTTGGGAACCAGGATCGGATCTAGCCGGTAGGCACTCTGCTGGCGGTGATAGTGGCCGACCACATGCTCTTCGAAATTTTTCTGCTGGCTGGACTGGTTAAACCAGGTGCTGGTTACCTGGGTTACCGGATCCGGCGCTTGCACCTCAACTTCGATCGTTACGACGCGCTCGGTCACGGTCGTCTCACCCGGGATTACCACCTCGACAATTTCGGTGGCGCCTGGGACCTGGACCGTTACGATCTTTTCAACCTCGACAACTTCGGGGTCACCGCAACCGGCCAGCGCGGCTGTGGCGGCCAGTCCGGCGGCCCCGGCTACGGCTGAGCGCAGCGCGGTTCTACGGCTGATTTTGCGCATTCGAACTCCTCAAAACAGGTTGCCTGTATTTATGGTTGGCAACAGTTATTCACTTGTATAGATGTTATCTAAGATTACGATCCGAGAAAATCCCGCCGGGCGCCGGGCGCCACTCTCAAAGCGCGTCGGAGCGATAGTTGGCCCGAGTCGACTCAAATTCGACCGCCGCCAGATCCCGTTCGCTTATCCCCAGGCGATCGCCAACCAAGTCTTCGGCCACCCGCACCACCGCCAGGGCATCCATTTCGTGCAGGCGCAACAGATATTCGGGATTGGCGCCGTGGGCGTACGTATCCCTTAGTCCCAGTCTTACCAGCTTGGTGGCGATTCCGTGATCGGCGATCGTTTCAGCCAATGCCGAACCCAGGCCACCGACAGTGAGATGGTTTTCCAGTGAAATCGCGCCCAGGCGCGCCGCCCCAAGCGATTCGGCAATCTGCGGGTCGGAAAACGGCTTGAGGGTCGAGACGTGGACATGTTCGATGCTCAGGCCGCGTTTCTGCAGCGCCTCGGCCGCCCTTATCGCGTGCTCGGTAAGGATGCCGGATGAAAACACCGCCAGATCGGAACCGGTCGATAAACTCCGCACACGGTCAATCTGGAGCGGTTCTTCCAGGGGAAAAAGACGACGGATGCGACCGCGATTCATGCGGACGAATACCGGTCCGGGATGCTCATAGGCCGCGTCCAGAACGGTCTCGATTTCGGTCGCGTCGCCCGCATCCAGCACGGTCATGTTGGGCAGCGAACGCATCAGTGCCACATCGTCGATTGCGTGGTGGGTCGCCCCGCCCGGAGATACGATCCCGGGCAAAAATCCAAGGATCTTGACCGGTAGGTTGGGGTAGGCTACGGCCATCTCGATCTGATCCATCACCCGTCGGGTGGCAAACACGCCAAACGTATGGACGAATGGAATCAGGCCCTCACGCGCCATGCCGCCGGCAAAGCCGATCATGTTCTGTTCGGCCATCCCCATCGAGACTGTGCGCTCGGGAAAGCGATCACGGAACAGCCCCAACTCGCAGGGGCGGGTCAGATCGGCGGTAAGAGCGAATACATCGGGGCGGGTGGCGGCAAACCGCGGGAAATTGGAGTGGTGCGGTCGCACTACGTAGTTGCCGGTTTCGTTCATGCGACGCGCTCCCGCAGCTTGGCCAGGCGCCCGGTCAATCGGGCCCGTTCCTCTTCGTCGGAAATAATCACGTAATGTAGTTCGGGCATTCGCGGGGCCAGCTCGGGAACTTCGCGCATCGGGTCGGTGCGGGCGATTACGAATAACGTGGAGCCGGCCTTGCGGTGGTGTGGAACGTTGGCCAGAGCGTCGAGGTCATGGCCGTCGATTTCGAGGACGTTGGCGCCAAACGCCTCGAGGCGATCGCCGATCGGTTCGGTCTGCATTCCCGCATTGATCGGGCCGTCGACCTGCTGACCGTTGGCATCAATGATCACCGTCAGGTTGTCAAGCTTGTGAAAGCCGCAGGCGGCCACCGCCTCCCAGGTCTGCCCCTCCTGCAATTCACCATCAGAGATAAATATCCAGGTGTGGCCGGTTTCACCATTGACCCGGCGTGCATATGCGATCCCGGCAGCTTGTGAGAGCGACTGCCCAAATGAGCCCGAGGTAATTGCGATGCCGGGCGAATGCTCGGCCCCGATTCGCTCCATCACCGCTCCATCGACTTCGACCAAATCCATTGCCGCCGGATCCAACCGACCGACCTCGACCAGGGTCGCGTACAGTGCCAGCGAATAGTGGGTGGGCGAGAAGATGAACCGGTCAAAATGGCTGCTGCGCGCGCCGTTGTAAAGGTCCCCGCTGCGGTGTCCGGGATTGTGCGCCGACGGGGTTCCGTCGAACGGGAGCGGCAGCGGCGGCGCCAAGCTGGGCCCGATATTGAGCAGACGGGTGTAGAGCGATGCCAGGATCTCGGCCGAGGACAAACCCTGCGAGACATAGCCACCGTCCAGCTCCAGGGCTTTGCGTAGCGTCCAGATCCGGATACCCAAGGCAACTTGCGCGGTTTCCAAAGCTTTATCGGCCAACCGTACGGCAGTCATTGAGATTTCCTTTGACTAAGCAGTCTGGCTAGCTCTGGCTCTTGGAGCCCACATCCGGAATTGAACCGGAGACCTCATTCTTACCAAGAATGCGCTCTTCCTACTGAGCTATGTGGGCGATGGGACCGAAAGCACGGCCGGCACTCGGCTCTGAACCGGCAGACTGTCGCGCCGACCCGATAACCATTTTATTGACCTCTCGGCGGGCAGAATGCGTCGGCGCAATCGCGTTTCGATCAAGGAGATCCAAGAACCTGACTGACCGATCGTTGGCCAGTTCACCGGGCAAAAACTGTCGACGCCCACGACATTAGCGGGAACGCGACGAGATGCCCCCAGCCAAATCAGCGCGCACCCTCGGGTTCGGCGCGGATGCCATCTAGACGCTGGTGGTAAACGTGCTGACCGTGTTGCCACGTTGGCCGTTGACCGTCCAGGCAACGTCAAAACGATAACGCTCACCCGGGTCTAGCGGCGAATGCGGAACCAGCGAGAGCGATCGCCGCCATTGGCTCACCTGCACGGTTGCCGGCACCGCGGTGGCATCGGAAGTGCGAATCAGCGTCGCGGTTCCCCAGCTAACGTCATCGCCGAGGCGGAACTGGGCGGTAATGGGCGCCCCAAGGGGCCGCTCGATGCCGGGTGCCGGGTCGGGCGACTCGAATCCATCCCACCGCGGATTGACTCCGGTCGACCGGTGTATCGGAAATATGGTCGGGGTCGGATTCGGTGGCGACGTATCTACTCTTAGGCCAACGCTAAAGATCGTCAGTATTACGTTGCCATCAGAAGCCGATCCAAAACCCAAGTGGACCGCCGAGGGGTGGAGAAACATGTAGCGGTGGTAAACGCTGGCCAGCGCCCATTCGAGCGTTCTGGGCGGGTCCAGGAGCCCGGCCACCTCGTCGATCCAGTTGAGCTCGTAACCAGCCGCTTTGGCGCGATCGTAGATCGTAATCCCGCTGAAGAACTCGCGCCCCGGAACCTCGTTGTGAAAGTCGCCCCGATTGCGTATCCAGTAATTGGAGTGCTGGCTGGCCGATTGAGTCAGGGCGCTGGAAATTGTGAGCGGGTCAAGACCCAACTGGCGGCGCAACCCATTGACACGATCAAGGATCTCGCCGGCGGTCTCGGGCGCGACCGCAATCGGATCCGGGTCCGCCATCGAAACGAATTCGGCGGCGATCCAGTTGCCGTTGGTCAACTCCAACCACAGCGATCCGCCCGATTCGATCTGATTGCCCGAGAGGGCCAAGACCTGACCGTGCGGCGCCCGACCGGCGATCGGCGCCGTCAACGACGGCCGGGTCCGAATGTTGAGGAACGATCCCGGAACATCAGCCCGCCACTGTCCAGACGTGTAATCGACTCCCATGGTCGGCTCGGGCGTGGGGCTCGAGACCGGGTGCGGGCGGTAGGGCCGCAGGAATTCGCCGGCAACCCATCGGTTGGGGCCCAACTCGACCCAATCAAGCCCGCCCGCCAGAATAGTAAGTCCGGTCGGGAATACCTCGGTCCCATGGGTTAGGCGCTCAACGACCGATGCGGTGGTCGAGGGACGTCGGCGGACGATCAGGGTTGATCCCGGGGTATCGACAAACCAATTTCCGGTCAAGTATTGCGATTCCACCGGCGCGCCCCAGACCGGTGGGACGACCTCGGGTTGGTGCGGTTCCAGCGGGGGCCGCGGAAACAGGCCCAGCTGTTTAGCTAGATCGCCGCCGTTGGCAACGGTTACCGTACCGGCCGCCGCCCAGGGGAAATCTTTGGTCCAGACCTGGAGAACCGCTCGCTGCAGGCGAATCGCCCGCAGCCCGTCGAAGTCCCGTCCGCGCGAGGTCGGCAGTCCGTAGAACTGGAGCGGGTCGGGAGCGGCCGCGTAAGCTGCCGCCAGGCGTGAATCTCGATCGAGTAGGGCGGTACGCGTTGAGACAATCTCTGGCCAGGAAAGCCCGGATTCAAGGAACTGCTCCGGCGCCGGCACCAGGAGATCGACCAGCTCCTGATCAAAACCATGATTGTGCAGGTCATCAAAGACGTTGATAAACGCGGTGCCGCCCAGATCCGGACGCCACTGGAATACGGCTTTTTGCATCACCTGCGTAACGAACCCGTCCCACAGGAACCGGCGAGATACCGGGTACCCAACCGCGCCGACCCCACCATAGGACTCAAAAGCCGTCCAGAACAGGGCATCGTCGTCGTCGACAACCGCGTAACCGTCGAGTGGATTGGCAGAATCGCTCCCCGTCTGAGTGAAAAACCAACCGCCCTCGATAGCGTAGTCCTCGCCCTGGGCATTGGCCGCTGGCACCGCAATCAGCATCCAACCGAGGGAGGCCAGCAGCAGCGCGAGCCACAGGAGCGGGGACCGCAGGCCGCGCAACCCAAAATTTATACGTATCGCCAATTCCTCAAATTCCTGGGATCGAGGCCGGGTTGCAGCTGAATGAAACGAACGCCGGGCGACTGGCTATCGCGGCCGGGTTGCCATCCGACTCCGGGCAATTGATAGTCAACGACCTGTCCGGCGGCGGGGTTTCCAACGCGGTTTTCAGGGTTGAATCCGATCGCGGTTGCGCCGTGGTAAAGCAGCCGTTTGCCCGGCTCCGGGTGGATGCGCATTGGGAAATCGATCGAGTTCGCATCTGCCGCGAGGCCGACGCCATGCGTTTCTGGCAAGAGCGGGTCGACCGCACCGGGGTACCGACTGTGCTGCAACTCGATCAGACCAACTACATTCTGACAATGACCTGTGCGCCGCCCGGATACACGAACTGGAAAACTCGACTTCTCGCCGGAAGCATCCAACCGGCGGTCGCCCAGGCGATCGGCAGATTGCTTGCCGATTGGCAATTATCGTCCGCGCAATATCCACGGCTCGCTCGCCGCTTTCCCAGCCACGACACATTCCGGCAAGGCCGGCTCGAACCGTATCTGGGTGCCCAGTTGAGGTCCCGTCATCCTGGCGCGGCGGCGCAGATAGCCGCACTGGCAACCGAACTGGGGTCGACCAGAGTCTGCATGGTCCACGGCGACTATTCGCCCAAGAATGTGATGTCGGATCGTTCCGGAAATGTATTTCTGCTCGATTTTGAGATTTCCCACTACGGGCACCCTGCCTTTGATCCCGCATTCATGCTGGCCCACCTGCTCATCAAATCGCAGCACCTTCCCCACTTGGTCGGAGATTATGTCGATTTGGCGCGAAGGTTTTGGGAAAACTATCGCAAGCGGCTGGGAGACTGGTCGATGCCCGGCCAGGAATTGGCCACAACCCGCTGCTTGGGTGGTCTGCTGCTGGCGCGCCTAGACGGAAAATCGCCGGTCGAATACCTGGTCGACCCGCTTGCCCGCAAGCGGGTACTCGATCTGGGTCACTGCCTGCTTTCCGGCCGGATCGCCACCGTCGCTGGCGCCTGCCAATCGGCCAGATGCGCATCAACCTGAAAGGTGTCCAAATCAAATGCCGCTAATTCGATCGCTGCGCGCCCGTGAGGTGCTCGACTCGCGCGGCAACCCTACCGTCGAGGTCGACCTGGCCTGCGACGGGGGATTCGGGCGAGCAATCGTGCCTTCAGGGGCCTCGACCGGAACGCACGAAGCCCACGAGCTGCGCGATGGCGACCCAGCTCGTTACCGCGGTTACGGGGTCCAAAAAGCAGTCGCCAATGTAAACGGCGAAATCGCCCAGCACCTTACCGGGATGGATTGCGCCGAACAGGACGAAATCGATCAGGCGCTGATAAACCTCGACGGCACCCCCAACAAGGTCCGCCTCGGCGCCAACGCGCTACTTGGCGTCTCGCTGGCCGCCGCCCGTGCGGCGGCGGCGGCGGCCGGCCTCAAATTGCACCAGTATCTTGCCTTGATGGGGTTTACGCCGTCACTGCCTACTCCGATGATCAACATCATCTCCGGTGGTCTGCACGCAGGTCGAAAACTCGATTTCCAGGATTACCTGGTGATCCCGGCCGGCGCCGAATCTATCGGCCAGGCCCTCGAATGGGTTGCCGCGGTGCGATCATCCGTCGCCGATCTGCTCGAGGCCCGGGGTCATTCGCTGCTGCTGGCCGACGAGGGCGGATTCGGCCCACGGCTGGCCAGCAACGAGGCCGCCCTGGAGCTGCTAGTTGAGGCCATCGAGAGCGCCGGGCTCACTCCGGGCCGGCAGATGGCGATCGGCTTAGACATCGCCGCCCAGCATTTTTACGCCGACGGCAAATATGTCCTGGCTGCCGAAAAACGCCGCCTCAGCGCGCCCGAAATGGTCAGCCTGATCGATCGGCTTTGCCAGCAGTACCCGATCGCATCAGTAGAGGACGGCCTGGCCGAAGATGACTGGGCCGGCTGGACCACCCTGAACGCCACCCTGGGGAAATCGGTGCAGATTTTGGGCGACGACCTGTTCACCACCAATCTGGCAAGGCTCGAGCGTGGGATAAAGGAGCGCGCGGCCAACGCGATCCTGATAAAAATCAATCAGATTGGCACCCTAAGCGAAGCCCTGGTCACGCTGCTGCGCGCCAAACAGGCTGGTCTGGCCACGATCGTTTCGGCCCGCTCCGGTGAGAGCGAAGATTCCACGATCGCCGACATCGCCGTGGCCACCGGCGCCGGACAGATAAAGATCGGTTCGCTGGCCCGTTCCGAGCGCGGCGCCAAATACAACCAGCTCCTTCGCATCGCCGAACAGCTCGAAAATCAGGCCGGCTACGCGGGTTGGGCTGGAATTGCCGGCGGCGGTCGTCTGCGCCCGGCACTCGGCGTCCCGGAACGATCGCCCTCTGGAATTCGATTTCGCGGGCCGGGTTAGGCCACCGGCGAAACCGGCAATTTAGCAGAAGACGGAAAGGCGATTGCCGGGGCGCGGTTTCCCGGCCGCTTAGTGCCCGTCCCGGATCGCGACCGTGACGGGGATGGCGGAGGAGGCGGGATTCGAACCCGCGACCCGGTTAAAAGCCGGGTAACCGCTTAGCAGGCGGCCGCACTAGACCAACTATGCGACTCCTCCATGCCGACGCTGGAGGGCGGAGGGGGTGGGATTCGAACCCACGAACCTCATCGGTTAGTGGTTTTCAAGACCACCGCCTTAAACCACTCGGCCACCCCTCCAGATCAAGGAGCGCGAAATTATAGGAGGCGCGGGAACCCAGCCCCTTTTGCGTCGCCCCAACCAGCCAGCAGGGCGGCTATCGCACGCTCGGCAACCGGACCGCCCGAGCGTGCGTCAATCACGGCTACCGCAGTTGACGGCGGGGCATACACGAGCGGATCGGTTACCGTAAATATCGCCGTGCCGACCGCCGCCACCGCGGCGCCCAAGTGGGCGGTAGCCGAATCGTTGGCGATGAACAATCGACAGTGCTCGAGCAAGGCTGCCAATTCGCCAAAGTCGAGCCTGCCCGACAGATCAACGGCCCGCCCGTCGATGAGGTGCGCGACCCTCGATACCGCATCGGAATCGGCTTCATCACCAACCAGCACCGGGCACAGCCCGGCCTTCCGGCCGAGCTCGCCGGCCACCTGGGCAAAGCCGCTGGGGGGCCACCGCTTTTCGGTCCGTCGGGCCCCTGGATTGACGCCGCCGCCCGGTGCCACCACCAGGTATCCGGAAATATCCGGGTCCGGCCTACCCAACCGCGCGACCATCCGGCGGCGCACCGCCGGGTCAGGGAAAAACCAGCGCCTCGGCCATTGAGCGGTGATCCCGATGCGCCTGGCAACGTCCTGGTACAGCTCCGATTCATGGCGACCGGGAGGTACGGCCACCCTATGCGTGTGGCTGAAGCCGCGACCCGAGCTGTCCAATCCAATCCGCAACGGGATTCCGGCCAACCAGGGCAGGGCGCCCATCATCGGCGAACGATCCAGCACGAAAGCAGCGCCAAAGTCCACGCGCGCGATTTTTCGGACCAGGGAAGCCACCTCGCGCCAGCCATAGGCCCCCGGGGTCCCCACCGGACCGATATCGATGATTTCGTCGAGATTGGGGTTACCAATGGCGGCGGGGCGGGCCCAGCTTCCAACCGCCAGGGCGATATGAGCATGCGGATACGCCCCACGCAGCGAGGCGAGGAAGGGACCGGCGAGGAGCAGGTCGCCGAGACTGCCCGGCTTGACCACCAGCAACCTGGCAGGCCGATCAAAAGCCGGCGGAACCCGTCGCCGGGCCCGGGCAAAGGCTGGCGCGAGTGCCTTATACAGCGGCGAAACCGCCAATTCCGAGGTGGCCCGGCGCCGCCTCCCGGCGATCAAACCCGGGCCGTTGCGGCATCCACCAGGGCGAATGAGAGTTGTCCCGAACAGGCCAGTTTGCCATCGGCCATTACCTGGCCGGTGCCGCGGCCCAGTCGCGAGCGCAGGCGCTCAACCGTGACCGTCATCGTCAATTGCTGGCGCGGCCGGACAAGGCTCCTAAACCGCATGCCGTCGATTCCCGCAAACACCGCAAGTTTGCCCCGGTTAGCCGGAATCGCCATGGCCAGGCACGCTCCGGTCTGGGCCAGCGCTTCGACCATGATCACGCCCGGTAGGACCGGGTTGCCCGGGAAATGACCGGCAAAGAAAAATTCGTCGCCGCGGACCAGGTATTCGGCCACCACCCGGCGCGGGGCATCCAGCTCCACCAGCCGGTCGATGAAAAGGAAGGGCGGGCGCTGCGGGATCAGGTTTCCGACGGCGGGCAACTCACCCTCGATCGGCCTACCCATCGCCGCGCGCCAATCCGGCGAGCCGGTGCGAGGGGGCTTGCAGGTGCTCGCGGTAGAGATCGCGGTACGCACGGTAGTAGTCGTGGTAGATGGGCGCCAGCGACCGATCGGGCTCGATCGATTCGCCGTAGCGCACGCAGACCGCCACCGCCTCTTCGACGCTGTGGTGGCCGCCCCCTACAACCGACCCCAGAATGGCCGCCCCGTACGCCGGGCCCTCCTCGACAGCGGCCCTTTGCACCGGGCGATCCAGCACCGTGGCCAAGATCCTTAGCCACAAATCTGACCGCGCGCCGCCGCCGGTCGCAATTACCCGATCGGTGTCAACTCCCAGTTCGGCGATCAGGTCCAGGCTTTCGGCCAGCGCGAAGGTAACCCCCTCGATTACCGCCCGGGCAACGTGGCCCAGCGAGTGACGCAAGGTCAATCCCACCAGCGCGCCGCGGGCATCGGGATCAAGGTGTGGAGTACGTTCTCCCGCCAGATAGGGCAGGAATAGCAAGCCCTCGCCGCCCGGCGGGGCGCTCCCGGCGGCGGCCGTAAGCGGTCCGTAGGAATCGCCGGCGATCGGGGGCCTGCCACCGTATGCCGGGTCCAGCAGCAGATCACGCAGCCAGCGCAGTGACATGCCGGCGGAAAGTATGACGCCCATATAGTGAAACGCGCCCGGAACTGAGTGGCACATCGTGTGGATGCGGCCGGCCGGGTCGGCGATCGGGCGTTGCGAATGGGCAAACACTACCCCGCTGGAACCGATGCTGACCGACACCACGCCCTGCTTGATAATTCCGGTGCCGATCGCAGACGCCGAGTTGTCGCCGCCGCCCGCGGCTATCGGAATGCCCTCGGGCAGTCCCAGCTCGCGCGCGACCGCACCGTCGATCGCCCCGGTATCAGCCGGCCCCTCAAAGACCTCGGGGAGCCACTGCCGGGGAATTCCGAAGGCCGTTAGCAGCTGTTCTGACCACCGGCGGCGCGCAACGTCCAGGAGCAGAACCCCCGAGGCATCGGCTACGTCGGTCGCTCGCCTCCCGCTGAGGCGAAATCGGATGTAGTCCTTGGGCAGCAGGACCGTCGCAATGCGAGCAAAGTTTTCTGGTTCGTGGTCCCTGAGCCAAAGAATCTTGGGAGCCTGAAACCCGGTCATCGCCGGGCTGAGGGCGATTTCGAGCAATTGCGATCCGGCCAGCTCCTGCATCTGTTCGGCCTGGGCCGCGGTGCGCTGGTCGTTCCAGAGCAGGGCCGGCCGGATCACCCGGCCCGATTCGTCGAGAAACACCGACCCGTGCATCTGACCGGTTAGCCCAATACCGGTAACTGCCGACAAATCGACCTGTTCTCCTAGCTTGGCGAACGCCGTTTTCACCGCGTGCCACCACTGGTCGGGATCCTGTTCGGTCCAACCCGGTGCGGGAGTGGCCAGATCATGTTCACCGGCGGCCGAACCCAGCAGGTGACCGGCCGCGTTGATGGCGATTACCCGTGACCCCTGGGTTCCGATGTCTACGCCCAGATACATTGCAAGTCCTTTGCGTCCAATTCCTGTCATTCCGCCAGATTCAAGTTTGCCAATTTAGGCATCATCCCCGGAACCGGTCGATAATCGCGGGCTCAACGTTCGACCACGCAATTGATCCCGCTCGCCCGCCGCATCCGCCTGCCTGCCAAAGCACCCCCGCCCGCATTACTGGCGCTCGATATTGACGGGACCTTAATGCCCAGCGGCGGCCGGCTGTCCGCGCGCATGATCGCCGCGATCCGCGCGGCCAGCAAGGCCGGCATCACCTTGGTTATCGCCACCGGCCGGCGTTGGCGGACCGCCCAAGTGGTCCTGCAACCGCTGGGCGCCGGCGATTACCTCATCCAGAGCAGCGGGGCGGCGCTGCGGAGCCTGCGGCCGGAGTGTTTTGGAGAAATAATTTACCGACGATACATCGCCCACTCGGCCGCGGTGGCAGTCAGTCGCGCCGCAATATCCCACGGCGTTATTCCGGTTTGGTATGACACTCCCGAGCGCAGCCGCAAGCTCTATGTCTTCGGCGAGATTGCGGGGAATCCGCAGCTGGAACTGTATTCGCGCCCCAATCCGTCGGCATTCGTGGAAAACGCCAATTTTGACGATCTGGACGAGGCAATGGAACTGGTCTGTTTTGGCCAGTCGTCGGCCCTTGAAAGTTTGCAGGCAGGGATCGATTCACGACTTTCGGGCATCGTCCGGTCGATGACCTGGAACAGCGAACGCTATCGCGGGGCGGTGCTTGAATTTGTCAACGCCGACGCTTCCAAGGGTTCGGCCCTGGCCTGGCTTTGCGAACGCCTCGGGGTTGCCCGCGAACGAGTAGCGGCGGTCGGCGACGACGTCAACGACCTGGAAATGATCACCTGGGCCGGGACCGGAATCGCCGTCGCGGGGGGCAATTCCAGGGTATTGGCAGCCGCTGATTGGGCAATCCCCGGCCCCGAGAGCGACGGGGCGGCCGAGTTGATCGAGCGCTGGCTGAGGGGCATCAAGCCAACCCTAAAATCGACTGCTTCAAGCGCCGACGTGGCTCAAGGGTAGAGCGGGGCTTTCGTAAAGCTCAGGTTGTGGGTTCGATTCCCACCGTCGGCTCCGCGATCGGCCTGGGCCGATCGCGCTGGTGCAGTTAAAAGCAGAAACCATCGACGCGGTCAATCGCGTAAAGTGCCAATGCGCCCGGCGGCCATCGGCAGTGGCGAAACGGCGCGCGGAATTCTCGGGTACCACAAATTAAAGGCGACAGATTAAGTGATCAATCGTTGAGCCAACCGCAATGGGCAGTAGTCCTTGGCGTCTCGTCCGGTTTCGGCGCCGCCGCCGCCCAAAAACTGGCCAGCGACGGGTACAACATATTCGGATTTCACCTGGATCGCCGCGCCACCATGCCGGCGGTGGCAAAAATCCGCGATTCGATAACTCATTGCGGAGTGCGGGCCGAATTCTTCAACGCCAACGCGGCCGACGAGTCGGTACGGGTTGAAGCTATCGCCGCAATGTCCGAAATTGCCTCCGAACGATCACTCCCGCCGGTCAAGGTCCTGCTTCATTCACTGGCTTTCGGCAACCTCTTGCCCTACTTTGCCGACGAAGACGGCCGCCAGATATCTAGCCGCCAGCTTGAGATGACCTTCGACGTTATGGCCCACTCGCTCGTCTACTGGACGCGCGGACTGGTTGAAGCAGAACTGCTAGGCCGCGGGGGCCGGGTATTTGCCATGACTTCGGCCGGAAGCACCCGGATCTGGCCGCACTATGGGACGGTCGGGCCGGTCAAGGCAGCCCTGGAGGCCCACGTTCGCCGCCTCGCCTACGAATGCGGACCGCTTGAAATTACCGTCAACGCCTTGCGCGCAGGTGTAACCCATACCCCGGCACTGGAAAAAATTCGTGGCTACCAGGAACTGATGGCCCGTTCGGCCGCCTTGAATCCGGGCGGTCGTCTCACGACACCGGGCGACCTGGCCGAGGCAATTTCGCTGCTCTGTGACCGGCGCGCCCATTGGATCACCGGTAACGTGATCGGGGTAGACGGCGGCGAGGACCTGATGGGCTAGTCTGCCACCCACGGTCGGTAGCCATCCAGGTTCCCGGTGGGGATCGCCCGGGCCTGATCGCAATCGATCTTGATCTGGGCCACCAGCTGGGCCGATCCGGCAAAACGCTTTTCCGAGCGGAGTCGCTTTTTGAAAAACACCCGCAGGTCGCCTCCGCGCAGGTCGTTCTCGTAGTCGAAAAGGTGAACTTCCAGCAGTTGCGTCGCGCCGCCGAAGGTGGGCCTGATGCCAAGATTGGCCACCCCGGGCCAAAGTTCCGGTCGGTCGGCCAATCGCGCAGTTACCGCGTAAACACCGTCGGGCGGCAGTTGCAACGCCGGGTCAGGTACAAGGTTGGCGGTCGCAAAACCCAGTTGCGAACCACGCCCAGCGCCCACTACGACCTTTGACTGCAAGCTGTACAGGCGGCCGGTAATCCTGCCGACCGCATCCAGGTCGCCGGCCGCCAACTTTGCCCGCAGATTACCGGTGCTCAGGTTGACGTCGCCACTCACGATCGGCACCACCGCGAGCGCTACGCCAAATTCCTGGCAGATTTCCCGGATCTGCTCGGGCCCGGCGGCGCCGGCTCGGCCGATCCGGGTGTTGGCTCCGGCAACTAGCAATTTGAGCCCGGCACCGGTCAATTCGGCGATGAAGTCGCGAGCTGATTTGGCGGCCAGCCGTGCATCAAATTCCATCAATTTGACATAGTCAAGGTCCAGGCTGGCCAGCAGGAGGAGGCGATCGGCCGGACAATTTATCGCGCTCGGTTGATTCCCGGGAGATAGCACCGCCAGCGGATGAGGGTCCAACACGATCGCCAAACTATCAAGACCGTGCTGCCGGGCCAATCGCCGCAGCGCCGCCAGCATTTGGCGGTGGCCCAGATGAACCCCGTCAAACTTTCCGACGGCAATCGCCAGTCCACGGTTTGGCGGCAGCGGGTCGGTTTTGCCCAGGACATCGGCGTCTGGCAATTTCTAGGCTGCCGCCAATACCCGCCACGGGCGCAGCCGGCGATCCTCGCCGATCTGGCCGAGGCCCAGGAATTGCCCGTCATCGCTGTAAACCCTTACCCGGCCCGGGGCGTGGTCGACTGTGAACCGGACCCCGTTGCTAAAGCGGTAGGCCGACTGGGCGGGCAGGATCAGCGGGGCAACATCGCCAAGCAACCGGTCCGCGGCGAAACCGGCATCGTGAAGCGCCCCCTGCGCGGCCAGGATTTTTGCCTGCGCCAGCGAAAGGCAATCGCTGGCCGCCAGTGGCCCCACCCGGGTACGCAGCAGTCCAACCAACACCGCGCCGGTTCCAACGACCTGTCCCAAATCGCGGGCCAGCGCCCGGATGTAGGTCCCCTTGGAGCACTCAACTTCAATTAGCGCCAGCAGGCGCCCGGAGCGGGAACCGATCAGTCCGCCTAGACCACAGGCAGCCAACTGCGCATTTGACCAAACCGCAAATTCACGGGCACCAATAGCGAATATCTCGATCGTTCGCGGCGGTATCTGCACCGCCTGGCCGGCCCGGGCCAATTGGTGAGCCCGGCGGCCATTGACATGGATCGCCGAATAGGCCGACGGGATTTGCTGGATCGTCCCGCCAAATTGGTTCAGGGCGTTGCGAACCTGGTAGGGAGCCGGGGTTTGCGGGCTGCTGGAAATGACTTCGCCGGCCAGGTCCTCGGTGGTGGTGGCGACCCCGAATAGAACTGCCGCCAAATAGGATTTGGTCAGTTCGTGCAGCTGGTCAGTCAGGCGCGCGGCCGGCCCGATCAAAATCGGCAGTACGCCCTCGGCGAGAGGATCAAGCGTGCCGCCATGGCCGATCTTGGGAAATTTTCCGGCCCGTTTGAGCTGCGCCACTACGCTGGTGGAGCCCATACCGCGCGCCTTGTATATCGGCACGACCAGCCCGCTTGCCGGCATTGCCTCAATCGCCCCCGTCAGGGTCCGCGGTCCTTAAGGGATTGGCGTCGCGTTCCAGTTTGGAGATCAATTCCAGCACATCCATCCCGGCCCAGTAGCCTCGGTCGAGACGAAAGTCGAGCTCGGGGACCATCCTGATCCGCAGGACCCGGGCCAGTTTGAAGCGCAAGTAGCCGGATGCCTTGGCCATCGCCTGAGGCAGGCCATCCAAGTCGGCAAGTTCACCCGGGGCGCCATAGAGAATTCGCGCGTGTTTTAGATCGGTCGACACCGTCACCTGCGTGATCACAACCTTGGCGAGTCGCGGATCGCTTACCTCCCGGGCAAGGATCAGGCCCAGTTCGCGAGAGAGTTGCGAGGCAATTTTTGCCGGTCGGTAGGACATGCCCGGTGGCTGGCGGTTAACCCGGCAGGCGTTCCTCGCTGTGAAACGCCTCGATGATGTCTCCCTCGCGCACCACCCGGCGCAGGTTGGCCGAGAGTCCGCATTCAAAACCGGCGTTTACCTCGGTGACGCGATCCTGGAATCGTTGCATCGCCGCAATCGTGCCGGTTTGGATCAGTTCCTGCTCACGGAAATGGCGAACCTGCAGATTGGTTGCGAGCCGGCCCTCGGTCACCCGGCCACCAAATATTTTGAGCGCGCGTTCGGTTCGGAAAACACCGAGAACTTCCAGGCGCCCATCGATCACCTCGACGATTTCGGGTTCAAACCGCCCGGCAAGGGTCTTTTCGACATCGTCGATTAGATCGTAGATGATCGAATAGTGCCGGATCTGGACACCGTTCTGGTCGGCCAGGACCGCTGCGTTGGCACTGGGTTGAACCCCGAACCCCAACACGATGGCGGACGCTGCGGTAGCTAGGTTGATGTCGTTCTCGGTAATGGCGCCCACTCCGTGGAAAACCACATTGACCCGGATCGATTTGGTAGAAAGGGACTCAACCGCCTGCACGGTCGCCTGCGCCGCGCCCTCGGTGTCAGCTTTGATAACCAAATCGACCTGCTGTACACGGCCCTGGGTCAACTGTTGCGCCAATTGCTCCAGACTCATTTGGCTGGCCAGCGAATTGCGGGCCCGGGCCCGATCGGACAGGCCCTTGCGAATTGCCGCGATCGATCGCGCCTGCTTGTCTGAATCAACCCCATAGAGCACGCTGCCTGGGATCGGCGTTTCCTTGATCCCGATCACCTCGACCGCCATGGACGGGCCGGCACAGCTAATCCGCTGCCCGCGCGGATCCACCAGTACCCGGACTTTACCGGGATTGGATTCGAGCACGAACGGGTCGCCAACCTTCAGCTGCCCCTCCGAGATTAGGGCGGTGGCCACCGGACCGAGCGAGCGATCCAGTCGCGTTTCCAATACCGTCGCCCGGGCCGGCCCGGTGATGCGGGCTTGCGGCGGCTCTAGGTCGGCGGTCAACAGTATCAACTCAAGCAATTCGTCGACGCCGCGGCCAGTTAGGGCCGAGACCTCGACGCTGGTGATGTCGCCACCCATCTGTTCCACCTGCAAACCGGCGGTTGCCAATTCGCTGAGCGCGCGCATCGGATTGGACGACTCCAGATCGATCTTGTTGAGGGCCACGATGATCTTGACCCCGGGCGCGGCCTTAGCATGGCCGAGGGCATCCCGTGTCTGCGGCATCACGCCGTCATCGGCAGCCACCACCAACACCACGATGTCGGTAACCCCGGCCCCGCGGGCCCGCATCTTTGTAAACGCCGCATGCCCCGGCGTGTCGATGAACGTTACCGAGCGACCGGCTACGTCAACTTGGTAAGCGCCGATGCTCTGGGTTATCCCGCCGGCTTCGCGGTTGGCCACGTCCGATTGACGGATGTAGTCAAGCAGCGTGGTCTTGCCGTGATCGACATGCCCCATCACCGTCACCACCGGCGGCCGTGGGCCGATCTCACCCTCTGGTTCAGGGATGTCATCTATCGCAATTTGTGGATCCGGCGCCTCCGATTCCTCCAGGTCCGCTTCCACGTTCAAGTCGGAGAGCATCAGGCTGGCGGTTTCAAAATCGAGCGGGGCGTTGATGTTGGCTGAAATGCCCTGCTTGAATAGCTCACCGACCAATTCGGGGCCGGACATATTAATCTGCTCGGCTAGGTCGGACACCGTAATCGTGGCCGGAATGGTTACCCTTTCTGGTCGGTCACTTACGGCGACGAATGTTTCCGTGCGCTCGCTGCCGCCCGCCGCCGGCCGCCGGATCGGCGGCCGGCGGCGGGGCGGTGGGCGGCGGCGGGCTCGGCGACGGGCCATCTAAATCCTCAATGCCGGTGGGTTCCGGCGATATTTCCCGGCAGGGCCGAAGTTCAAGCCTCGCCGCGTTCCAATACATCGCCAGTTTCGGCGGCGAATGCGTCGTGTTCTTCAAGGTCGGATAGATCTTGTCCGAGGATCTCGGCCAGGTCTTCGAGATTTTCATCGCCCAGGAGGATGGCCGGGTCCGGGGCCGCTTCCGAGCGCAGCTTGTCCGGCTGAGCGGCATCACGGATGTTGATTCGCCATCCAGTAAGCCGCGCCGCTAGACGCGAATTCTGGCCCTCGCGGCCGATCGCCAGGGAGACCATGTCGGAGGAAACCTGAACATCGGCCAGGTTTTGTTCCGGATCGATGTTGACCCGCATCGAACGGGCCGGACTGAGGGCATTAGCTACGTAGGCAGCCGGGTCCTCTGAATACTGAACTATCTCGACTTTTTCGGGCACCAGGTCACGGACGATGTTTTGAATCCGCGAACCGCGGATGCCGACACAGGTGCCGATCGGATCAAGGCCTTCCTGCATCGCCTGTACCGCCACTTTCGAGCGAACGCCGGCGTCGCGGGCGATATTTACAACCCGCACCACGTCGGTGTTTATCTCGGGAACTTCACGCTCAAACAGCTTGCGGACAAAGTCGGGGTGCCGGCGCGATACCAGCAGCTGCGGACCGCGGCCGACTTCGCGAACTTCAAGCAGGATCACCCGCAGCCAAGAATTTGGACGCAGGCGTTCATTGGATATCTGTTCGGACGGAGGAAGTAGGGCCTCGGCGCGGCCAAATTCAAGAATCGCGCCGCGGTTTTCAATCCGCACGATCTTGCCGACCATCAGTTCGTTCACATGGCCCGAGTAGAGGTCGTGCACCAGCATTCGCTCGGCTTCGCGCAAGGTATCGCGCATTGTCTGCCCGGCTTTTTGGGCAGCGATGCGCGAGAACCCCCTCGGGGTCACGTCAATGTGGACTACCCCGCCCACTTCTGCCGCGGGGTCGACCGCACGGGCCCCTGCCACGTCGATTTCGGTGTCGGAATCGGAGACCTTCTGCACCACCGTCTTATTGGCAAATACTGAAAACGAGCCCTCGGCGTCAACCTCGGCTGAGACATCTTCGAGCGCCCCGGGAAGATCGAAATAAGCCGATTCGACCGCGACCCTAACCGCTTCGATTACATCGCCCATGGTCAGGCCTTTGTCCGCGGCGATCTGGGCGACCGCGAGTTCAAACTCGCTTTTCACCGATCTAACCTCCAAAGGACTGTCCGGTTGGGCCTCCACATCTTTGCCCTAGGCCTTCCGAAGCGGACATTTTGCGCCCGTTTCGATCGGCTTTTGGCCTGTCGCCCTGCTTTGCAGGCAAGTATATGCGCAAGATCGGGCCCAACTTGCAAAAATCGTGACATTATGTCAACGGCAGGATCGCCTCCCCCAACTCGCCGAACGCTACCCGACGCGCTGCCCGGACTGGTCGAAAAGCACCCATTTTTCGTCGGCGCAAGTAAATGGCAGCACATCGCCTGGGACCACTCCCGAATCGCCCGGAACATACGCGTAGCAGTCAACTCCGCCCACCTGACCAAAGACCAAAACCGAGCGCCGCTCGGGCTGTGGCTGGGCCGATTCAACCCGCATTTGCAACCTGGGTTCTCCCCAACTGCAGATTTTTAGTTCATCGGGGTGTATTCCGACGGTGACCGGTTCGCCCGCAAGAATCGCTAGCCAACGGGAAGCTACTTGCAGGCGGCAGCCGAGCACCTCGATCCCGCCGGCGATTACCCGGCCCGGCAACAGATTCATCGGCGGATAGCCCATGAAGCCGGCGACCAGAGTATTGGCAGGGCGCTCACGCAGATCGGCATAGGCGCCAATCTGAACGATGCGGCCGTCAGCCATAAGCGCAACCCGGTCGCCGATCGCCCCGGCTTCGCGCTGGTCGTGGGTAACGTAAAGGGCGGTCGTGGCAAACTGCCGCAGCAACCGCTTGGTTTCGGTGCGGACGCGGGAGCGCAGCGCGGCATCCAGGTTCGCCAGCGGTTCATCAAATAGAAACACCGTCGGGTCGCGGATTATGCAGCGGGCGATCGCCACCCGCTGCTGCTCGCCGCCGGACAGCTGGCCGGGTTTGCGATCTAGTAGTTTTTCGAATTCCGGGCCCATGATTTCGCAGGCCCTAACCAGCCGTTCAGGTATCTCGCCGCTGCGGCGATGCAGGCGAAAAAACAGAGAAACTATCCCGCCCGATGGCAGATGCGGGTAGAGCGCATATTCCTGGAATACGACCGCCACATCGCGTTCGCGCGGTGATAGGTCGGTAACTTCGCGACCGCCGAACCAAATGGACCCTTCATCTAGCGAAATCAGGCCGGCCAGCGCTCGCACCAGGGTGGTTTTGCCGCAGCCAGACGGCCCGATGAGGGCCATCGTCTGCCCATCAGGAATGAACAGATCGACATGGTCGAGCGCCAGCATCCGCCTCGACTGACCGCCACCTCCGGGGTCGTCCGGATCCGCGCCAAATTTGACGGTTAGTTGCCGGGCGGTCAGTTCCGGCATCGCAGGTTCGGGGCGCTAAGAGGTCGGGTTAGCCGGGGGTTCGCCGGTTGATGCGGTCGATTAGCTGACTAACGCTAAGTTGACCCGACAACGCCAGCGCGGTCGGGGCGACCAGGAACACCAAGATATTGAGCACCAGCGAGAGCACGATCGTTAGCACGGTAATTAAGAACAGGGCAATCGACATCGAAAAACTGGTTAGCGCCAGTGAAGCTGCGTTGCGGAACGTAGCCCGCACCGATCCGTTGAGCTGAGTTAATGCAGGCATCAGAAAAGGCTGCATGAGGAACCAGAATATTGCCGGATAGGTAACTACCAGGGCGATTACCTGGAACGGCATCTCACCCTGATTCCAGTAAAAAAAGAAGGCCAGGATCAGCAGATAGAAGGCGCAGATGTCGATCGTGGCAATGGCCCAGGCGCGCCAGAAAAACAATCGGAAGGAGCGCCAAAACCCGGACCAGCTGGGGTCTAAGTGTTCATCATGAAACTTCCAGGTCGCATCATAGAGAGCGGCCGTCGCCGGGCCCGCCAAGGCCATCGTCAACGCGGTAATGAGCGGCAACCCAACCAGGAACAGTGGGTGAATACTGGAATTGCGGACTCCGTCGGCAAACTCCGGGCTACCGGCCGCAAAAATGAATATTCCCACCAGGACCAGGAACCAGGGCAGCATGCACAGCAACCATGGAAGATGGGATCTGAAGGCCAGCGCCAACAAGTCATAGTAGAGAACGCTGAGACCGGTCCAGAGGTTGCGAAAAGGACTCAATAAATCCATGCTTCTCGCTTCAATAGATCATCTCGGCCGATTGCCGTCGCGAACGCGCCGGCTGCTATTGCCGATTGGTGGCGGCGAAACGATTGTAGAGACGACCCGGCAAGCAAGTTCCCCGTGCGCCCAAAGCCACTGCTGATCGCGGTCATTCTGGCCGGCCTGGCGTTGGTTGTCTATTTTGCCGCCCAACCGATCGAAAACCGCAGCGGTCTGCCCAGTTTGTCCGAGAGCGCGTTGGACCTCCGGGTGCTCGACCAAAAGCTGGAACCGGTCGCCAGGGCGATTGCCGAAAGCCGCCTGACCGGGCGCTCGCAACCGGTGATGCTGCAAATATCCGAGTCCGAAGTCTTTAGCAAGATTGCCGACTGGTCCAGGCCCGGCCTGCCATTGATCGGCATAAATTCCGGCGAGGCTTACCTAAAGGCTGACGGGATCATTTTCTTTGGCAAGCTCAATCTGGCCCGGATCGATTTTCAATTCCGCATCGATTTCAGCCTGCGAATCGAGGACGCCGCGCGCAAACTGACGCTGGAGCACGCCCAGATCGGTGAATTAACGGCCCCGGGCTGGTTCCGCGACCTTGCGGTCACGAGCATCAACGCGACCTTCAATGCCGGTTTGCCAAGGGTCCCGATTGATACCCGGACTCTGATAATTTCTGATCAATCGATGGTAATTTCCGGGGTAACGCTCGGAATCTGAGCGTTTCGGCCGCCCGCCGATGGCTAGCGCAGATCCAAAATCTGTTCGCCCGCAGCTTCCACCAACTCGCGCAGGTAGGCGAGAACCACACCCAGCTCGGCCCCGCCGGTTTGCCTTCGCACGATCACATCGACCGGCAACCCGACATCGCGCTGCCCCAGCGCCACATAGGCCTTCAGGTACGCGTTTTGGTGGCGGGCCATAACCAGCTCCAGGATCGGGGCGACCTGGGATTCGAACATGGACACCAGCACCCGCTCGGATTCGGTTCGACCGCCGTAGCCACGCTCGACCTCGGGACCGATTCCACTCTCCCAGAGCGAACGCATTTCACTCGGCGGGCCCGGCATGCAGGCCAATACGGTTGGCCCAACCTTGATCGCAAAGGCCGGGGCCCAGCCGTGCAGATTTTCAAATACCTGCGACCCGCGTGGTACCGACGACATCTTGTACAGGTGCGGCGGCAGGGCGTCATCCAGACCAATTTCACGACGCCGTCGATAGGAAGCCAGGATCGACTGGTTGGGCTCAACTCCGACCCCGGCCAGCGCGGCGGCGACCTCCACCGTCATATCGTCCGGCGTAGGACCCAATCCGCCGGTTGAGAGCACCAGCCCGACCCGACGATCTACGGCGCTCTGCCAAACTCCGGTCAGAAGTTCCGGATCATCGGCGACCGCGGTGATTCTCCTTACAACCGCCCCGGACCGGGTAAGTCGGTCGGCCAGCCACGAAGAATTGGTGTCCTGGATCCTCCCGATGACCATTTCGGTGCCGATCGCCAGCAATTCCACCGGGGCGCCGGGATCGGAAATCACAAATCCGGCGTTGGTCATGGCTGGGGCTCCTCTGATGTCGGGTCGATCGGTTCGGTGGTCGGCCGGGTCGTTGTTTCGGCGATCAATTCAGCCACGTAGGACCGGATGATTGGGCCGTTGGCGAGCAGGACCTGGGCGCCATTTTCGCTAGTAAACGGTTCAACCATGCCCAATCGGTAGTCAATTACTCCGGAATCGATAGCCGACGAAGGGATCCGGGTCGCCAATTTGATCAGCGAAGGCACCGAAAGCAAGGGAATATCAGTGTCGAAGGTGGATCCGAGTTGGGCCAGCAAGGTCGGCGCCTGGACAATGAGGGCCGGCGCGACCAATTGGTCGCGCGCCGCCCGCAGAAATTGCTGTTGGCGCTGAACGCGGCCGAAATCCCCATCCTGGTATCGTGTTCGGACGAATTTGAGGGCGGTGGCCCCGTCCAAATGCTGTTGCCCTTGTGGTAGGAAAAAATATTCAAACTGGGAGTCGTCGACCGCCGGGAAATTGCGATCACGGATTTCTTTTTCAACGAAGACATCAATCCCGCCGAAATGGTCCACCAGCTCTACGAATCCTGGAAACTCCATCGCCACGTAGTAATCGACCGGTTGGCCGATGAGGGCGGCGACCTCGCGCTTCAACCCGCCCACGCCGAACAGGTCCTTGGCCGCGTTTATTCGCACCGGGCGCGTTTGGCATACCGCGATACAGATATCACGCGGTATCGATACCGCAACGGCAGTATCACTCCCGGGATCGACCCGCAGCCAGATCATGGTGTCGGTGCGCCCCGAAGGATCGGCGCCGCGACGATCGATCCCCAGGATCAGTGCCGTAAATGGCTTCCCGATCGGCCAGTCAGGAACGATTTCTTCCGGGCTGCCGAGCAACCCGGAGACCTCGGGTAGGGGTTCGATGAGATCCCGCAAACGTTGCTCGGCCGGGGTGATCGCAGCCGGATCAATCTCGGCGGCGTTGATCGGACCGGCGAGGGCGCCCGAGTTGAAGCTCGGTTCCGGTGTAAAAAGCCAGGCCGCAAACGCTGCCGCCAGGGCCACCGCAAACACTGGAATCGTCCAGGATAGGCGTCGCCATGAATCGTGGTTATCAATAGAAACGAAGCTGTCGGCTTCGCTGTGGTCAAAATCGCGCATTACGAGTGGACTGGGGAACGGTTCTTGGGGGCGACTTGGGCACCGGACCGGCCCGGAACGGCTGGGTCGAGATGATTATGGCCAGTAACTCCGCATGAGGATGGGAGTCCAACAATTCAAATGAAAGTTGATAACAATTTGGGCGGGATAACCGTTGTCGGCAGCATCAACACCGACCTTGTTGTGCAGTTGCCGACCCTGCCGAGGCCGGGCGAAACGGTATTGACCAGCTCGGCGCTCCAAATCATCGGCGGCGGCAAGGGTGCCAACCAGGCGGTGGCGGCGGCCCGCCTGGGTGCGCCAGTCTGCATGGTCGGCGCGGTCGGCGACGATGATTTTGGCCGCGCGCGGATCGCCCAATTGGCCGCGGAGGGCATAGATATTGACCAGGTTGCCAGTCTGCCCGGCCAATCCTCGGGGGTGGCGCTGATCACAATTGACGCCAACGGCCAGAACGCAATCGCATTGGCCGCTGGTGCAAACTTGGCGGTTACCAACCAAGCGGCTCGGTGCCCCCAGGTCGGTGCAGCCCGGTTGGTCCTGGCAGTGCTGGAAATCCCAATCCCGGCGATTGCCGCCGGATTTGAATTGGCCCGCCAAACCGGCGCCATCACCCTGCTCAACGCGGCCCCGCCCAGTCGATTGGACGACCGGCTTCTTCGACTGGTTGACTACCTGGTCGTTAACGAGACCGAAGCCGGCGCGCTCGCCGGCGTCGCCCCGCCCGATCATCGCTCGGCCGCCGACCTGGCCAGGCGGTTGGCGCGGCGCAGTGGCGGAGTGGCCATCATCACCTTGGGTGCCGGCGGACTTGCCTGCAGCGACGGGCACAGCCGCCAGACCCTGCCCGCATTTGAAACCGAGGTTGTCGACAGCACCGCCGCCGGTGACGCTTTCTGCGGCGCCTTGGCGGTCGCCCTGATCGAACGGCGGTCGCTGCCCGGAGCGCTCAGGTTCGCCAGCGCCGCCGGTTCGCTAGCCTGCACCAGATTGGGGGCTTCGTCGTCTCTTCCGGACCGGCAGGCGGTCGATCGGCTGGATGGGCGATCGCAGCGATCGCATGGCGAATCCGGGCGGGCCGATCAACTAGGAACCGGTAGCGAAACCTGACGGGCCCGACGGGCCACTACCATGTCGGCCGCCAGCAGGGTTGCGTTGAGCATGCTGGTTTCTTCGGCCCGGTTGTCACCCGCCCGGCCGTAGGCGGTCCCATGGTCCACGGAAGTGCGAATCACCGGGGTCCCCAAGGTCACGTTGACTCCGTTGTGAATCCCAAGCATCTTGACCGCGATGTGGCCCTGGTCGTGATACATCGCCACAACGCCGTCGTATTCACCTCCGGCAGCACGGGCAAAAACCGTATCGGGGGGCATCGGGCCGATCGCCCGTATACCCATCGCTTGCACGCGCGCAACCGCCGGCTCGACCTCGGCCGAATCCTCGATGCCGAAAAGATTGCCTGGTTCGGCATGCGGGTTGAGACCAGCCACCGCGATCAGGGGATCCTGAATACCCATATCCTCGAGCGCACGATTGAAAATCTCGATCACCTCGACAATGCGATCGGTCCGAACCAGGGTGACCGCTTCGGCCAGCCCGACGTGGGTTGATACATGAATCACCCGCAACTTGCCGGCCACCAACATCATCCGCGAGGTCTTGGCACCAGAGAACTCCTGGACAATTTCGGTGTGGCCTGGATATTCGAAACCGGCCATTTTCATCGCCAGTTTGTGCAACGGCGAGGTCGCCATGGCGTCCATCCGGCCGGCCGCGCAGAGCATTACCGCTTCGATCACCGCGGTAACCGCAGCCCGCCCACCCTCGGCGGTTTCCATCTTGAAGGGGAGCTCGGAATGATCCTCGTCCCACAGGTCCAGGGTGTCAATTTTCCCGAATTCAAATCGGCAATCGGCAACATCGTGGATTGGCCGCACGCTCATTTCGAGACCACAGATTGCGATGATCCGCTTCAGCGCCGAGGCGCTACCAATAGCCAACGGACGCACCCGCTCATAAACCTTGCGGTGGCCTAGGGCCTTGGCAACTACCTCGGGGCCCACCCCGGTCGGGTCGCCCAAGGTCAATCCGATCAACGGGGCATCTGCTTGCTTGCGCATGTGTTGCTACCGAGCTGAATATCTGCACGAATTCAAATGGTGCAGGCAACGGATGTCCCGTGCGCCCGCAGCCGGCCATATACCATTTTCGCTGGTAATCGGACAACTTTGCGCGGCCATCCTCAAATAGCATTTGATTGCCGGCCAACTAAGCCGCCCAACCTATTGCGGGAGCAAATTTGGCAGATCAACGCCCAAATATCATCCTGATCATTACCGATCAGCAGCGCTTCGACACCATTGGCGCGCTGGGATTTGACTACATGGACACGCCCCATCTGGACCGCCTGGTCAACGAGGGGATCACATTCAACCAGTGCCACATCCCGGCCACCTCCTGCGCGCCGGCGCGCGCGGCGCTTTTCACCGGGCGCTATCCACACACCACCGGAATCTTCAAAAATGGCGATCCTTGGCAAACTACCTGGATTGCCGACCTGCAATCGGCCGGTTACCACACTGTCAACATCGGCAAAATGCACACCACCCCCTTCCTGGCGCCCGCCGGTTTTGATGAGCGTTACGTCGTCGAAAACAAGGACCGCTACCTCCAGGGCGCCAGCTTTATCGACGAGTGGGACAAGGCCCTAATTGCCCGTAAGTTGACCCCC
Source organism: Chloroflexota bacterium (assembly GCA_965261345.1). Taxonomy (GTDB): domain Bacteria; phylum Chloroflexota; class UBA11872; order UBA11872; family VXNJ01; genus VXNJ01. The sequence continues at coordinate 2,131,571 of OZ253449.1, read as the reverse complement.
AAACCAGGCCGAATCGTCTATCGTCAAAGGCCCGATTACCAGGAATCGTTGGGGGCATTCATCTGGGATTACGACGAGGATCTGCAATCTGACAATTTCGTGGGTGGTTTCGCCGAACACTGGATCGAGCATCAGCAATTCACCGGGCCGCTCTTCCTGCAAATCGGGTTTCCCGGTCCCCATCCGCCCTATGATCCGACCCCTGAACTGGCCCGCGTGTACGCCGATCGCGATTTCGGCCTGGCCGATCCCAGTTCCCGCGAGCTCGCCGAGCAGCCGTTACCTTTCCGGGCGATGCGCGAGCACAACGCGGCCGTCGATCACGACTCGATCGTTCACCTACTAAATCCCACGCGCGCGCAGCGCCAGCACCAGCGGGCCTGTTACATGGCCAACGTGGCCCTGATCGATCGGCAGGTTGGCAACATCATGGCGGCCCTGTCCGCACGGGGGTTGCTCGAGAACTCGATCGTAATCTTTACGTCCGATCACGGTGACGCCCTGGGCGATCACGGGCACAGTCAAAAATGGACTTTCTTCGACTGTGTTACCCGGGTGCCGATGATTGTTTGGTCGCCGGCGCGATTCGCCGGTGGGCAAGCGATTGAGGATCTCTATTCATGGATAGATCTGGCGCCGACGATATTTGCGTTTGCTGGCCTTGAGCCGCCGGCCGGTTTCGAGGGAATTAGCATGCTGCCAGCGCTCCAGGGTTCGGCGGCGGCAACCGGGCGCGAATACGTGTTTTGCGAGCAGAGCCGTGAGGACATGATGGGGCTGGAGTGGGACTTTATGACCATGGTGCGCGATTCGCGATGGAAATTGGTTGCGCTGCTCGATAGCTGCGAGGGCCAACTGTTCGATCTGGAAAACGATCCCGGCGAGACCCGAAATCTGTGGTCTGATCCGGCGGTGGCCGATCAAAAACTGAGGCTGTCCCAGGCGATTACCAGCTACCTGGTGCGCAGCCACTACCAAACCTCCGATTGGGGACAGCAGTGGCGCTAGCCGAAAAACTTGTCGGACTTCACGAAAATCCCGCGCAGTTGCTGCGCAAACTGATTTCATTCGACACCACCAATCCGCCCGGCAATGAAAGGCCCTGCATCGAGTGGGCCCAGCGCCTGCTGGCAGCGTACGGCATCGACTCGCAAATATTTGCCCGCGATGCGAACCGCCCGAATCTGGTCGCCCGCTTAAAGGGCGGGGGCGAACCGCCGCTGCTACTGTACGGGCATGTCGATGTCGTAACCGCCGCTGACCAGCCATGGTCGCACGATCCATTCGCCGGCAAATTGGATCAGGGAGTGGTCTGGGGGCGCGGCAGCCTGGACATGAAAGGCGGCGATGCCATGATGATTGCCGCGTTCCTGCGCGCCCACCACGATCGGATAGAACTGCCCGGCGACGTGATTCTGTGCCTGCTGGCCGACGAGGAGGCGGGGGCCGAATTCGGCGCGAAATTCATGGTCGAAAACCATCCCGGACAGTTCGCCGGGGTTCGGTTTGCTATCGGTGAGTTTGGCGGGTATCGTGATCGCGTGTTCGGGCAGTCGTTCTATCCGATCCAGGTCTCAGAAAAAACGGTCGTGCGCCTGCGCGGACGACTCCGTGGGCCGGGCGGCCACGGTGCCATGATCCACCGCGGCGGGATCATGGCCGGCTTGGCCCGGGTCTTGACGACCCTGGACCGACAGCGGTTGCCGGTAAACATCACTCCGGCTGCGGCGGCCATGATCGAGGCGGTTGCGGCCGGACTCAAGGGAGAGCAACGGGCCACCGTGCTGGCTCTGCTCGACCCGGCCCGCAGCGATGCCGCCCTGAACCGGATGGGGCGTCAGGGCGATATTTTTGACTGCGTCCTGCACGATACGGTGAACGTAACGGTGATTGCGGCCGGCGAAAAATTCAATGTCGTGCCGAGCGTTATCGAGCTCAATTTCGACGCTCGAATCCTGCCCAGCTCCAACCCGGACAAACTGGTTGCCGATCTGCAGGCATTACTGGGAGGCGATGTTGAGTTCGATCCGCCGCGCGCGATGAGCGATCCGATGGGCGAACCGGATCTGCGTTTGCTCCCGCTGCTGGGCCAGATCCTTAAGGAACATGACCCCGCGGCCCGACCTATGCCGATGCTGATGGTCGGGGCGACCGACGGGCGCGAGTTTCGTCGACTGGGAATCCAGTCGTACGGATTTCTGCCGCTGGACCTGCCCGACGATATCGAGGTCTTCAGGCTGATTCACGCAGCCGACGAACGGGTTCCGGCCAGCTGCCTGGAATTTGGCGCCGGCTGCCTATTCGACCTGCTTGGTCGATTCGACCAGTTGGCCTAGAACCGGGCGGGCGTTCAGGCTCGGACCGATTCGGCCTGGGCCGCTAACTGGCGTCCCCGCCGGCCCGCACTCCGGCGGGCGGGTCGTCGACCCTAACCAGCCGTTTGCCGAAATTCTCGCCCGCCAACAATCCGATAAGGGCAATTGGCATGTTTTCGAAGCCCTCAATCGTCTCCTCGCGGTAATAGAGCTGACCACTTCGAATCCAACCGGCGATCCGGGCGCGCGCCGCGGCGCGCCGATGCCACCAGTCTCGGACCAGCAATCCCTGCATTGTGGCGCGGTTTGAAAGCAGCGCCCGAGTGGGGCGGACCGCCAGTTCCGGCTCGGGCAAGTTGTACTCGGAGATCATTCCGCAGATTGCAATTCGCGCCCCAAGATTGATGCGCGCGAGCACGGCATCGAGAATCGGACCGCCAACGTTGTCGAAATAAACATCGATTCCGTCGGGGCAGGCGGCGTCCAGCCCGTCGCCTACGTCCTGGGTGCGGCGATTGATGGCCGCATCATAACCCAACCGATCAAGGCAGTAGGCCCGCTTGGCTTCCGAGCCGACGATCCCGACCGTGCGGGCCCCGCCGATCCGGGCAATTTGGCCGACGATGCCGCCAACCGCGCCCGAGGCAGCCGAAACCACGACCGTATCACCGGCCTGTGGACGGCCGACCTCCAGCAAACCGAAGTAGGCGGTCATCCCGGGCATCCCCAGCACACCAATGGCGGTGGAAATCGGGGCCAGGGCGGGGTCGATCAAGTCCAGCTCGCGGGCGTTAACGATCGGCATCGTCTGCCATCCGAAGTCGCCCTCGACGATATCGCCCGGCGAAAACTCGTCCGTAGCGGAAGCCACCACTTCGCCAACCCCGCTGCCGACCATGACCTGACCCAGGCCGGCCGGATCGGCATAGCTCCGGGTTGGTCGCATGCGGCCACGCATATAGGGATCCACCGAGAGCCAGATACTGCGCGCGAGCACCTGGCCTTGGCCCGGCGTCCCGGCCGGTTCCTCGATCAACTCAAAATTGTCCGGCGACGGTTCTGCCCGCGGCCGCTCAACCAGGATGAATTTGCAGTTAGACGCCATGCAATATCCCTAGCAGACGAACGATTCGACGCCGAAGCGGTTGAAACTGTGGCTGGCTCCGGACAAACGAGATTTGGCCTCAGCCCAGCTGCGGGCCCATTCGGTTGGATCCCTGGTTTCACTTTCCGGATCGCGCTTGGATCTGGCTACGAATCCCGGAAAAACAGATCGCCCGGTGGGTAATCCGGTCGGCGAATAGCGCAGGTCGAAACTAAATCGCATGTGGTCGGAAACGTTTTTGAGCGAACTATGCATGGTGTGGCGGTGCAGAAAAAGCACTGAACCGGCCTTCATCGGCAGTGGCCGCATAAGGTCCGTCTCGATATTTTCCTCGGGGATCTGGAGGGGGCTCCCGTTTAGGCAATGCGGCGCCAGGCCAATCCGGTGGCTGCGCGGGATCGCCGCCAGACAACCCATTTCAATCGTGGCGTCGGTAATCGGCGCCCAACAGGTGATGACCGGCGTTACGTCGCAGTCCTCGGTGGCCACGCCATTGTCCTGGTGCCACTGGGTGTTGGTCCCGATGGCCGAGCCGGCGTGGAGTTTAGCGCCTTGTTGGTGAGGGATCAAACGTTCGGGAACCTTGACCCGAATATGCTGGATTGGATTGGAAAAAATCTCAGACCCGATGAAACACTCCACGAGATCTAACAGCCGAGGATGCGAAAGCAGGGCGAATGCAGCCGCTCCGGTGTACATTTCGGTCGCCTCGGAAAAGCCCCCTAGCGGAAGCGAAATATCGTATGGCTGGTAATCAAACCCCCCGGTGCATTCGGCCATGTACATAAATTTCTTCCGGAACGTCCAATTCCGGTCGTAACCGGCGAGCTGTTCGGGAGTGAGCACCTCGAGCGCCTGACGGTCGGCGATGGCCGAATAATCGCGTTGGAGCGGACCAAAATCGATTTCCGGATCAAAAACCTCTTCGACTACCAACCAACCCTCGCGATCAAAGTGGTTTAGTTGGTCCTGCGTCAATCGCATTGCCATCATCCTCTGCGCTCCTGCAGCCGTACCTGGGCGCAATACCTCAAGCAGGTCCCCAATTATTTCCTACCGCACTCAACCGTTTGCCCGCTAACAGCCGGTTCGCGCCGCGGTCGCTAGGAGATGATCCGAGCTACCCGCTAACCGAAAGCTGGATGAGGTGATATCCGCTGGCCCCATCGGGGTGGGTGGGAGTTCGGGTTTCCGTTTGCGGATCGCCGTTGCCGTCATAGGCTCGAACCTCCAACCGATGAGTGCCCGGTTCCAGACCCAAGTCGGCTTTCCAGCGCCGCCAGGTGGTGGGACTCAATTGGTCCTCAAGCTCGGCCGGAGTCCAAATATCACTATCCGTATGGTGCCATTCCACTGCGGAAATTCCCCGCGCCCCGCCGAATGCAATGCCCCCGATGATGTCTTCGCCGGGATTGATCCGTCCGATCCGACTACCGCCTGGCAGATCCCAGGCGCTGGTGGTCTTGATGATCGCGGTGTCCGACCATCCGCGACGCTGCCAATAGCCCTCGTGGTTGGAATCAACCACCTCGATGCGCGTTATGTATTTGACATTTTTCATCCCGTAGATGTTGGGAATGTAAGCTCGGAGCGGAAATCCGTGTTCGGGCGGTAGTGGCTGCCCATTCATGCCGTATGCCAGCAGGGTGCCCGGTTCAAGTGCCTTGGCGATCGGAATCGAATCGTCGTACCCGCCCGGGGCATAAAAAACCACATCCTCGGCACCGGGTTTTACCCCGGCCAGGTCGAGCACCTCGGCCAGTGGCACACCGGTCCACTTGGTGGTTGAAATAAGCTCCCCCCCAACCTCGTTGGAAATGCACTGCAGCGTCCCGTACTGTTCTCGGGCCGGCAACGCTTCGATGTCCTCGATTGAAAAATTCAGTTCGCGGTCAACCAGTCCTGCGACCTGCATCGACCAGTTGGATCGGGCAAATGTCGGGGTGCGGGTATAGATGTCGATCCGGTAAAAATCGGGGTTGGCGGTAACCAGCGGCCGGGTGTTGGCGGCTGGAACAAAGTCCGGATCAAATCCTATAAGCGTTTCAACCGGACCCGCGCTGTCGGCGATCGTTGCCGTTAATAGATTCCGCTGGGCGGCGATCGCAACGATCGAACCGATGATCGCGGTCGCGGCCGACATTGCCAGCAATTCCCGCCGCGAACGGGTTTGCAACCAGCCCGGGCGCGGTGGTGGCGGCCAGGTCGGAGGGTCAGCTGGCGGTTCAGCGATCGCTCCGGATGGGGCGAACATTTGGGCCAAAAACCCGAAAAGCAGGGCGGTGGCGGCGATCCAGAAAATCCCGCCTAGCCCGTAAAACGACAGTTCGGCGAGCATTTCGACTCCCACGCACAACGCCCCGTAGGCTCCGCCCGCCAGCAATGCCCGCTGGCTGACCGTAAATGCCGGCGGCGCGAATCGGGTGATTGCAGCGGATATGACTGCTCCCATTGCGATCCAGGTCAATAACCCGGAGGCCTCTAGCAGTTGCTTTCCAAGCTGACCCAAAGTCTCGATCGACCACGTCGCCAAGGCTCCCGGCGAATAGCGGATCAGCAGATCGACGAAGTCAAAGGCTGGGTTGGCCATCCAACCGAGTTCGAATAGCGGGAAGTAGAGGGAGGTAACCAGCCCGCTGGCCAACAGCCCAATCAATCCGGCAAAAACCCATGGCGCCGCCAGCAATTTCCGCCATCGGGGCTGTGGCTGGTCAGCCGCTGCGAACTCGCGATTCTGCAATGTTGCCCCCCAACGAGAGGGTTCTTTCGACTAGCGGATTATCGAACCTGTGGCCGGCTGGCCGGCGATCCGGCGAGTGCGACTTGCCAATCTCGTTATTATGTAAAGTATGCAAACAATTGAATCGGCGATCGCCAGCTTTCTGCGGGTAAACCGTGCCAAGTCACCGGCCACCCGTAGCACCTACGCGACCGGACTTAACGCATTCTGCAAATACCTCCATGACCGGCGGATCGACCCGGCCCGATCAGGGCTCGACGATTTGCCCGAACGCAGCCTGGAGCAGTTCTATCTCTGGTTGGTCGATCGCCACGGTCGCGATCACCTGTCCACGGTGGAGACCTACCTGGCCGGATTGCGCGGACTGCTACGGTATCTGGCGGGCGAAGCGGCCGTTCCGCAGATTTCGCTCGAACGTTCGCGCGAGCAGCTTCAGCGGGTAAAAGTCAGGAAAAACTATTCGACCCCGCGGGTCGATTCGACCCTGGCCCTGATAGTTCATAACGCAAATCAGACTCCCCTGCCCGATCGCGATCCGACCGGAAAATTGGGGTTGCGCCTGCTCCGCGACCGGGCAATCCTCAACACCCTATACGCAACCGGGATGCGGCGGGCCGAAGTCGCCTCGCTCAATCGCGCCGACCTTGCCAGCGGCCGCGTCGGGGAAGCCATCATCAGCGGCAAGGGCAATAAGGAAAGGGTCGTTTTCTTTGATCCCCAAACGCTGGGTCACATCGATGCATACCTGGACCGCCGCGCCGACCATTTTGAACCGCTTTTTATTCGCCACACCAAGGGATCGAGGCCCGGCCCGCGCGGCGAGCGCCTGCGCCTGTCCCCACAGACGATTTGGTTGACCGTAAAGCGGCATGCCCAAAGCTGCGGCGTGTCGGCATCAACCCATCACTTTCGCCACCTAAAGGCGACCACCCTGTTAGACCGTGGAGCCGACCTTTCGCAGGTTCAAGACCTCCTCGGCCACGCGTCTCCCGAAACCACCAAGACGATCTACGCCCATTATTCGGTCGGGCATCTGCGGGCGGCCTTTGATCGCTATTCACAACCGTTGGAGGATGCGGTGGCGGCCCGGCCGGGTCAGCCGCAGGACCGCGACTAGCCGCCCCGGCGGCGGAAGCGCTCGGGTGCGGCCCTACGCCCGTGGCGCGACCGACCGGCTCGCCAGTGCCCGTTCGATTGCCATCCCCAACTCGTTTATTCCAACTTTGGTTCGGGCGGACACCAGTACTCCGCCCGGAGCCGGTGCAGGATTTCCGGGCGGAACCAGATCGGCCTTGTTTAGCGCCAGCAAACTGGGTCGATCACCCAACCCCAGGTCCTCAAGCGTAGACACAACCGTATCGATCCTTTCGGCCAGGCGCGGCGCGGCCGCATCGGCTACGTGCACTATCAGGTCGGCGCCCGAGATCTCTTCCAGGGTCGCCTTGAACGCGGCGATCAATCCCTCCGGCAGATCATGGATAAAGCCGACCGTATCGACTACCAGCACCCGAAGGCCACCGGGCAGGGTGGCCCGCCGCACCAGCGGATCCAAGGTCGCAAACATCTGGCCGTGCCCGGCTCGACCGGCTCCCGAGAGGGCGGCGTGAAGACTTGTCTTGCCGGCGTTGGTGTAACCAACGAGGGCGACAACGATTCCGAATTGCTCACGTTTCCGGCGAGCGCGAGCGCGTCGGTCGCGCACCTTCTCGATCTGGCGGTCAAGCTGAGTGGAGCGCGCTCGTAATTCCCGCCGGTCACGCTCCAGCTGGGTTTCACCAGGGCCACGCGTGCCGATCCCGCCACCGGTCCGCGAGAACTGCACCCAGAGCTGCGAAAGCCGCGGCAGCAGGTACTCAACTTGTGCGCGCGCAACCTGCAATTTGCCCTCCGCCGAAGTTGCGTGCTGGGCGAATATATCCAGGATCAACGCCGTACGATCGATGATCTTCATCTGCGCCAGCGACTCGAGGTTGCGCTGCTGGCGTGGATGCAATTCGGCGTCAAATACGATCGCTTGGGCGCCGGCCGCCTTCGCCGCCGCGATCACCGAATCGGCCTGGCCGGTACCGACCAACAAGCGCGGCCCCGGTCGGCGAACTCGCACCAACTGCTGCCCGCAGACCCGAGCTCCGGCGGCGGTGGCCAATTCGGCCAATTCGGCCAGGCTGTCCCGCGGCGACCAGGCCCTTCGGCCGGGCAGATCCAGGCCCGCCAGGTAGACCGCTTCCGGCCCGGGAGTGGTCAGTGCGATAGGGTTGCCAGCCGGTCCATCGCCTCGTCAAGGCGCGCGTCGGGAGTGGTGAGCGAAATCCGAAAGTAGCCGTCCCCACCCGGCCCGAATCCCAGCCCCGGAGTCACGATAACTCCGACCTCGTCAATTACGTGGGCAGCCCAGGAGGAGGAATCGTACCCGCGCGGCACCGGCGTCCAAACGTACAGGCTGGCGGCCGGAACTTCAGGTTCAAGCCCCATATTGCGGAGAGCCGCGACCACCCGATCGCGCCGATTCTGGTATACCAGATTGCGCTTCCGGATCCACTGCGTGGGCAACTCCAGGGCGGCCACACCAGCCGCCTCGACCGCCGCAAACATCCCTGAGTCGAGATTGCTCTTGATGCGCCCAAGGGCCTCGATTACATCGGCATTGCCGGCCGCCCAGCCGACCCGCCAGCCGGTCATGTTGTACGTCTTGGAAAGTGAGTGGAATTCCACGCAATGCCCCATCGCGCCAGGCAGAGACAGGACGCTGGAAGCCTCGAATCCGTCAAAGGTCACCTCCGAGTAGGCCGCGTCCTGACAGAGCAGGATTTCGTGGCGGCGGCAGAAGTTGAGTGCTTCGCGGAAGAATTCGGTTGACCCGCTCGCCGCGGTCGGGTTGTTCGGGTAGTTGAGCCACAGCAGCTTGGCGGCGGCCCGGTCGGCGGCTGCGACGGCACCCAGATCGGGGGTCCACCCGGCTTCTCGGCGGAGCTCCAGCCGAGCCACCTGGCCGCCAACCAGTTGGGTCCCGATCGCATATACCGGATATCCGGGATCGGGGACCAGCACCAGGTCTCCGGGATTGACCAGGGCGATTGGTAGGTGGGCTATTCCTTCCTTGGAGCCGATCAGCGGGACGATCTCACGGTTCGGATCCAGATCGACTCCGAAGCGACGACGGTACCAATCGGCAATGGCCTGCCGAAATTGAGGGATCGCGGTCTCGTTGTAGCGGTGGTAGGCCGGATTGGTGGCCGCTTCGCGCAGCCGGTCAACCACCGTGGAGGGGGTCGGGAGGTCCGGATCGCCGATGCTGACCGGGATAACGTCGACTCCCTGGGCGGCTTTTTGCGCACGCAAAGCGTCGAGTCGGGCGAAAAGGTAAGGCGGCAGTTCGGCAATGCGCTGGGCCAACAGATTTTCGGGGTTGATGCTCAAGTTGACTCGCTTAAAGCTGCTTGAATTCCGGATGATATCGGCTATGGTTGCGATGCCCGGGGATTGCAACCGGCTGGCCAATGGCCCGAAAAGACGGTACTGGCCGGGCCGGCAAGTATTAGATCATCATGTTCGTGGTCCCATTCGGCCGTCAGGCGGCCGCCGTCGGCCGTTAGGTCAACCCGTCCAAATTCAATCGCACCGGTTTTCATGGCCGCGGCCGCCGTGGCCGCCGCGCCCGACCCGCAGGCCAGGGTGATCCCGGCGCCACGCTCCCATACCCGCATTCGCAGGCGCGGGCCGGTCTCATCTGGCACTGGGCAGTAGATCTCGAAGTTGGTGCGTTCGGGGAATGCCGGGTGATTTTCCACCAACGGGCCGATGCGCGCCAGATCGAAATCATCCACACTATCGACGCGGGCCACGGCGTGCGGGTTACCCATGCTCACGCAGGTAAGTTCCAGATCCTGACCACCAATTCGCACCGGCACCTCAATGGCCATATCGTCGGCCAAATTGGTCGGAACCGCCTCTGCGTCTAGGTCGGGCACCCCAAGCGAGGTCGCCACCGTGAAGCTTGGGCCGTTTGCTCTGGCAACCTGGAACCAAACCGGTCCGGCACCGGTCTTGACCGCGACCTGGTCATCACCGACTTCGCCTCGATCATGGAGGTACTTGGCAAAACAGCGGATACCGTTGCCGCACATTGCCGATGGTGAGCCGTCGGGGTTGAACATTGCCATCTCGAGATCGATGCCCACGGCCCCTTGGACCAGCAGGATGCCGTCGGCACCAACGCCGAAGTGTCGATCGCAGATCGATCTGGCCAGCGCCCCCCAATCGGGAGCGGATTCGGTGCGGGCGTCGACTAGTACAAAGTCGTTGCCGGCCCCTTCAAGCTTGGTAAATTGCAAAGCGTTATCTCTCGTGACGGCCAACCTAGTGCCGGTTGATCAAATCTAGGGCCTGGGCCAGCAGCGGGCGATCGCATTCGAGCCATTGGACCTGAATTTTATTTCTCAGGAACGTCATTTGCCGGCGTGCGTACCGGCGGGTGGCCACAACTATCCGGTCGCGGGCGGTCGGCAAGTCGATTGACCCCAACAGATATTCGGCGCATTCGCGATATCCAATCGAGGACGCCAGAATCGGCAACCGACCGTAGCTGTATAGCACCCGACGGACCTCATCGAGCAACCCGGCGGCAAGCATCTGGTCGGTTCGTTGGCCTATGCGCGCCGCCCGGCATGCGGACGGATAGGCTATGCCGAGTACCTTTGCCGGGTGATCGGGCCAATTGGGACCGTCCTGGCCGTGATCGGCCAGTGTTTGCTCAATGGCCCTGATGACGCGGCGCGGGTTATTCCGGTCAACGGTTGCCGATATCGCCGCCTCTAGCGAACTGAGGCGTTCCCGCAGCGCCGGCAATCCCTTGGAGGCCAGTTCTGCTTCGAGCATGGCGCGGACCTGCCGGTCGATCGGTCCGGGATGAAAACCTTCCAGCAACGCCTGGACGTACAACCCGGTTCCGCCCACGACGACCGGCTGTTGGCGGCGCGATCTGATCTGCACAATAGCCGCATTGGCATCGATCAAAAAATCGTGGAGCGAGTAATGTTCATCGACCGCCCGAATGTCTAAGAGGTAGTGATCGATTCCACATCGCTCGTTAACGCCCGGCTTGGCCGTGCCGATGTCTAGTCCGCGGTATATCTGGCGGGAATCGGCCGAGATAATCGCACCGTTGATTTGCCGGCAGAGCTGGACCGCCAAGGCGCTTTTGCCGCTGGCGGTTGGTCCGACTAGGGCGATCAGCGGCGGGCTGCCCTTCGCCGCTTGCCGACCAGTCTGCCCGACGACAAAATGATCATTCAAACTCTATTTGGACCCTTCGCTGCGGATGCGGCAATCGAAATTTACTCAAGCGGGCAGGCAAGGATTTGATTGAGGATCAAGACCCGCGCGAGCACAATGCCGCACTGGCCACTTTTTGCCGGCAACTGGCCTCCGCCACTCCCACTCCAGGCGGCGGTTCGGCCGCCGCCGCGGCGGCGGCGCTAGGGGCCGCGATGGTTCAGATGGCAATTGAATTTTCTCTGCCCCGGACCGGGCCCGGAGTCGCTCAAGACCAACTGCGGAAGGCCCGGGACGAATGTGCGGCGGCTCGCTCCAGGGCGCTGGTTGCAGTCGACGAAGACGCGCGGGCTTACCAACTGTTCGCCGACGCGAACTCCCTACCCCGGAAAACCAATTTTCAACGGAAGGAGCGTCGCGTCGCCCTGGCCAGTGCCGCCAAGGCCTCGGCGGCGACGTCAGCAGAGATAGTGGAAGTTGGACAAATAGTGCAGCGGGCCGGCGAATTGACGGTTGCAAAAGGGAATCGGCACCTGCTCAATGACGCCGGTGGCGGTGCCCGTCTGGGTGCGGTTGCATCGGCCATAGCCCTGGCCAATCTCAATTCCAACCTTGCCTATTGCCCAAGCGACGGCCAAACTTCCGAATGGACTGATCTTGCAGCCGCGGCTTCGCGGGCATTGCGTGAAATAACCCTGTACCTGGAAGTGGGCTGATAGTGCAGCATTCCAAATTGCTAAACGGCCGTGCATTGGCGCGTTCGATGCGCGCCAACTACCAAGAATTTTTCGATAAGGTGCGCTGGGACCACGGCGACATGGAAATCGCCGTGCTGAAGGTGGGCAGCGAGGCCGGTTCGGAAACCTATCTGCGGACCATCCGGAAAAACTTCGATCGTTACGCGATTCCGGTACGCGCCCACGAATTTCCGGCCGATGTCGACCGCGACCAGGTCTACCGGCGATTGCGTGAGCTGCAGACTGATCCGCACCTCCACGGGCTGATCATATTAAAGCCTCTGCCCGAGGCATTTGCGATCGACTTGGCGGGCGGGCGCCATCTTCCTTACCTGGCCGCGGTGCGGACGCACCTGGACTTAGAGTGCATTTCGCCGCGGCGGATCATGGACCTGGCGCTGGGGCTGTCCGAGTTGGCACCGCCGACGGCCGGGGCCGTCCTGCGCATCCTCGATCATTACCAGATCCAGATTCCCGGACGTCGAGTGGTCGTTATCGGGCGCAGCGCCAACATCGGGCGCCCGGTCTCGTGGTTACTGCTCAAGCGAAATGCCACGGTTACGGTGTGTCATTCGCATACCGACAGTGCGCTCCTTGGGCGATTGACCCGCTCGGCCGACATCCTGGTGGCCGCCACTGGGCGAGCGCATTCGGTCACCGCCGCAATGGTCAAGCCCGGCGCGGTGGTAGTTGATGCCGGTTTCGAGTACGTTGCGGGCCGCCCGGTCGGCGATGTCTGTTTTGACGAGGTCTCACAGGTGGCCGCCGCGATCACTCCGGTTCCCGGAGGGGTCGGTCCGGTCACCAACGAGCTACTGGCCCAAAACCTGACGGTCCTAGTCACTGAACGTTACAACCTCGCCCAGACGCAGTAGCGGCCAGCTCTCCCGCAATCGGCCTTAATCATTGCGAATCGTTGAAGCGTCGGTCGCACCTGGCCGGCGGTTTCGTCAGCGCCCGGACAAGTTCGGCGGTCTCGCCCAATTTTTGGTGGATCTGGTGGAGATGGAGTGTGTCGCGGCGGCAATAGGTCAACAGGGCCTGGCGCTGGCGGTACAGATCCCGTCCGGAATATTGGCCCTCGATGATCTGGCCAAAGGTCGATGCCGCCGCCCGGCCGTCGGCGATTTCAAGTCCGGCATAGTCGGCCGCCGGACCCAATATCGCGGGGGCGATCGACTTCATCGAATAGGACCCGCCAAAACCGGCCGCCACGATGTTGTCGCGAACGATCGGGGCAAGGTCTTTGAGGCGGTACTTGATCTCGGCTAATCTGCGCGCGAGGGCGGGATCTTCCGCCTCCACCAGCGCCGCTAGTTCGCTTAGTCGCGCGGCCTCGAAATTGGCTGCATAAGCTACGACCGGACAGTCTGCAAATCCCGCCAGGTCATCAACCAGCTGCCTGGCCAAGCACCGACGCGGATCGCCTTCGCCGCTGGCAAGGAATTTGCGGTGCACCAACTCCCGCCCGTCCCAATGGTGCAACGAATACTGGAAGGGGATCTGACTGTGTGGGCGGGTCCCCTCATGCGAGGGGATCTCCGGCGCGATCGTCTCAAAATCCAGGTAGGCGGTGGGTGGGCCAAGCGCGGACAGTTCCGATTGCAAATGCGGCGACAAATATGGGCGCCCGCTGCGGTAGACATCGCGAAAGCGCAGGTGCTTGGCGCGCGCCCGGGGCGGCAGGGCGGCGGTATTGCTCTCATCTAGATCGAGCACCGATTCAGCCGATTCGGCGCGCAATGCCCGGAAATGGGCGGCATTTAGGTTGTGGAGGTGTGAGTAAGTCCAATATTTGGGTTTTCTGACCCTGCAGCGCGATTTGAATTCGCAATCAAAAGGGGAATTACAGCGGGCGCCAGGTTCCGCATCAGGCTGATCGTCGGGCCTTAGGGCGGTGAGTTGTTCGATGTCGGCGATCACCGTATCGGCCAGCTTTTTGCATTCTTCAGTAATGTCGCGCTGTAAGAAAAGCGCCTGGTAGTCGAGCTTGCCGGCAAGCTCGTATTCGCCGTTGAGGTGGTAGATCCAGACCTTTTGCGGCGGCAACCCGGCGCGCCGCAGGACCTCGCGTTGAAAGGCGGCATCGTACTTAATGTAGGGCTTGGCCTTGAGCGAATTCTTGGTCGGATCAAAGGTGGTGGCCGACTTGACCTCGATAAGGTCCCATCCGCCGGTGACCCGCCGGAGGATGTCTACAGTGGCCAGCAACTCACCGGCCGCGATGGTCGCCTCAAAGATTGCCGGACAGGCGGGATCATCAATCAGGGCTTGGGTACGCTCTATTCGCAGCGGGATTGGATCTCCGTCGGCGCCGGCCAGCACGCCACCGGGAAACAGACGCCGAGCCTGGGGTTCGGCGCCCTCCAGCAGGAGCGGCTCGGCCGGTTCCGGCAGCGGATCGAAGGCGCGGTACCAGAGCTGCAGCGGGCACTGGCGACCGGCAATATAGCGCGACTTGCTTAAGGGAAGCATGAAGCCTCTCTCCTCACACGGCTCCGGTCAAGGGTTCTCAACCGCCGGGGCCACGCCGAACTGCATCCGGCCCAAAGCGTTGCCGGATCGCGTCAATTGCCAGGTCACGGCGCTCATCACGCCGCCGTTTTTGGAAATCTCGCTCGAGTGGCGCCAGTTCGGGCAACTTTAATTGGCGAATACCCGGTTCCAGATTGGCCGCCGCCACCCCAATCAGCCGCACCGGGCGAAAGCCGCCCGAACGCATGATTCGGGCCAGCAGGGTCCGGGCTGCACCGTACACAGAGGCAGAGTCGAATACCGGTTCGGGCAGCGTCTGCGAACGCGAAATCGTCGAAAAATCGGGCCAGCGGACTTTGATGCTGACCGTCCTGGCCCGGCGGTCCAGCCCTCGCAGGTCGGCGGCGACCGAATCGGCCAGTTCGCGCAGCGTCTCCTGCAGGCTCACAATCGAGTCGCAGTCGACTTGGAAAGTTTGCTCGCGCGAGACCTGTTTGGCCGGCTCCGGCCGGCCGCGAACTGGAGTCGGGTCGATTCCCTGCGAGCGATCCGACAGTTCTCCCCCGCGGCGCCCAAATTTGGCAATCAGCCAGTCCTTGGGTCGCGCGGCGGCGTCGCCGACCGTTAGTATTCCGGACCGTTCAAGCTGCCCGGCAAACTGCGGGCCCACCGCGGGAAGTTTGCTTACTGGCAGCGGGCGCAGGAATTTGGCATCGTCACCCGGAGGAACTTCCAGCAGCCCATCGGGTTTGATCAGATCGGAACCGACCTTGGCGGTACAGCGGCCGCTGGCAATGCACACCGATACCGCCACCTGCAGCTCCTCGGCCACCGCGCGCCGCACCGCCTGGGCCGCCCGGGCCGAACCGCCCAGGTCACCGGCATCTATCCCGGTCAGGTCGGCATAGGCTTCGTCGAGGCCGCCGGGGTCGACCAGCGGGGCGTGGCTTAGCAATATCTGGTGAAAAACCGCCGAGGCCGCCAGATAGGCCCGCCGATTCGGCGCAACCACGATCGCCTGTGGGCACCGGCGGCGGGCCTCGGCCATCGGCTGGGCCGAATGGGCACCGAATCGGCGGGCCTCATACGAGGCGGTGGCCACCACCCCACGCGGGCCGTCGTGACCGACGATTACCGGTTTTCCGACCAAACTCGGGTTGGCGACCCGTTCTACTGCCACGAAAAATTGATCGAGGTCGAAATGGGCAATCCGCCGCGGCATACCGCCACGGTCCTTGGGCCTGCGGCCGCGACTCACCCGGCCCAACGTCTGGTCAGTGCGAGCGACCAGATCTCGTTCATTGTTCTGGAACGTAGCGCAGGTTGGGTGACCTGGCGGCGCGGGCCTCGTTTAGACGGCGAACCGGGGCCGTCACCGGCGCTTGGCGCAGTTTTTCAGGGTCGGTTGCGGCATCGTGGGCAATCGCCCGCATGGCGGCAATGAATCGGTCCAGCGATTGCCGTGATTCGGTCTCGGTCGGCTCGATCATGAGTGCCTCCTTGACCACCAGCGGGAAATACACGGTGGGCGGATGGAAGCCGTGGTCGATGAGAGCTTTGGCAATATCGAGGGTGCTCGCTCCCTGGCGCTTCTGCCGCGACCCGGAAAAAACAACCTCGTGCATGCAGACCCGATCGTGGGCCAATTCGTAATCGTCCTGGAGGCTGACCCGCACATAGTTGGCGTTTAGGACGGCATTGTCGGCGATGGCCTTTAGGCCCGACTCGCCATTGGAACATATGTACGTGTAGGCGCGGACCAGGTTGCCGAAGTTTCCGAGGTGCGAGTGGACTTGCCCGATTGATTGGGGACGGTTGAAATCCCGGTAAAAGGTCCCGTCGGGGCGTCTGGCCACCAGCGGACTGGGTAGGTAGGCGGCAAGGTGCTCGGCGCAACAGAGCGCGCCGGCGCCCGGGCCGCCGCCGCCATGCGGGGTGGAGAACGTTTTATGCAGGTTTAGGTGCATCACGTCGATGCCCAGATCGCCCGGTCGCACCCGCCCCAGCATCGCATTCATGTTGGCCCCGTCGCAATATACCTGGGCACCGACGGCGTGGGCAGCCCGGCAGACCTCGGCGATCTTGGTTTCAAAGATCCCCAGGGTGTTGGGAACCGTCATCATGATTGCGGCGACCGACTGGTCGAGCTGTTTGATCAACGCCGCAAAGTCGATTTCACCCGAGGAATCGGAGGGGACGGCCACCGAGTCCAAGCCGCACATCGCCGCGCTGGCCGGATTGGTTCCGTGCGCCGAATCGGGGATCAGGACCCGACGGCGATCCTGGCCATTTTCCCTATGGTGGGCCCGGATTAGCAGCAGGCCGGCAAATTCCCCCTGTGCGCCGGCGGCCGGCTGGAGCGAGGCGGCGGCGAACCCGGCAATGCCCTTCAACTGGCCAGCCAGTCGATACAGCAGCTCCAGGGCTCCCTGGATCTGATCGTCGCCCTGCCCCGGATGGATCCGGTTAAACCCCTCCAAGCGAGCGGTCGCCTCGTTGATCTTGGGGTTCTGCTTCATCGTGCAGGAGCCCAGCGGATACATGTCGGTATCGATTGAAAAATTGCGCTGCGAGAGCCGCACAAAATGGCGGACCACGTCAACTTGCGAGACCTGCGGCAGCGGCAGATCGGATCGCAGTTGATCGGCCGGCAGCAGATCGGCCGGGTCGAGCGTCGGGTCGGGCGCGGGGAGGGCCACTCCGCAGCGCCCGGGCTCGCTCAGTTCGTAGATGACCGGTTCGGTCCGCCTCATTCGATCCGCTCCAAGGCAGAAAAAAGCGCGTCGACCGCGGCGGCGTCCGATCGCTCGCCAAAGGCGAGCAGCAGAAACCGGTCCAGCTGGGGATCAAGCCGCCCAAGATCTATGCCGCCGACTATGCCGTCCTCGGCCAGACGGGAATTCACCTGGGCCGCCGGGATCGGGCAGGATATGGCAAATTCCCGCACGAATGGACCGATCGCCTGGGCGGCAAAACCGGCCGGCCAGGTTCGCCTAAAAGCACGATGGGCGTTTTGCAGGCACAGCGTTGCCAATTGCCGCAAACCCACCTTGCCCAAGGCGCAGAGGTGAATGGTGGCTGCCAGGGCCACCAGCGCTTCGTTGGTACAGATATTGGACGAGGCGCGCTCGCGGCGGATGTGCTGCTCGCGGGTCTGCAGCGTCAATACGTAGCCATCGCGACCATCGATATCACTGGTCTTTCCGACCACCCGGCCCGGGATCTGGCGGAGGTAGCGATCCTGGATCGCGAAATATCCGGCCGCCGGGCCGCCCAGCGCCGGCGCCCCGGCCATATGGCGCAGTTCCCCAGTGGCCAGATCGGCGCCCAGTTCACCCGGGCACTTAATCAGCCCCAGCGCCAGCGGGTCGGCCGCCATGATCAGTAGCGCTCCGGCCGCCCCGGCGGCCGCCGCCACGTGCTCGGTCGGCTCCAACCACCCCAGGTAATTGGGGCGCTGGACCACCACGCAGGCGGTCTGGTCGTCGATACATGGCACCAAGTCGGCACTGGCGTCAGTTATCTGGCCCGCGACAAGCCGCCAGGTCGGAATTTGGCAAATTTCAACGTCCAGTGGCCGCAGGTAGGTGGCCACCACAGCGCGCCAGGCCGGATCCACCGAACCGGCCATAACGACTCGGTTTCTTCCGGTCACATTGAGGCTCAGCGTGACCGCCTCGGCCAGCGCCGACGCCCCGTCATACATCGAGGCGTTGGCCGCATCCAGGCCGGTCAGGTCACAGACCAGGCTCTGGAACTCGTAGATGGCCTGCAGGGTGCCCTGGGAGATTTCGGGCTGGTAGGGCGTGTAGGACGTGTAGAACTCCGAACGCAGGAGCATCTGGTCGACCAGCGCGGGGACGTAGTGGTCATACCAGCCGCCGCCCAGGAATGCCGGCCCGGAACCGAGCGAGCGATTCTTGGCGGCCAACGCGGAAAGATGACCAAAGACCTCCATCTCAGCCATCGGCGCGCCAATTCCCAACGTCGGATTTCGGAATTCGGCCGGGATATCGGCGAATAGATCGTCAATGCTGGCGGCACCAATCGCGGCCAGCATTACCGCCTGATCGTGCTCGGTGTTAGGCGCGTAGCTCATCTAGCAACGCGTCGTAGGCATCAGCATCTAGCAACTGATCGATTTCGGCGCGGTCCGAGCACTCTACCCGGATCATCCAACCGGCGCCGAACGGATCATCGTTGACTTTCTCCGGAGCCATTTCCAAATCCGGGTTTATGGCAACTACCCGCCCGGTCACCGGGCAATAGAGATCCGAAACTGCTTTGACCGATTCGACAACGCCGAACGATTGCATCTGCGCCAACTGGCTCCCGAGCGAAGGCAGTTCGACAAAGACGACGTCGCCCAGCTCGTTCTGAGCGTAGTCGGTTATCCCGATTGCGACGGTTCCATCATTCTGGTCCTTAACCCATTCGTGTTCGCGCGAATAGCGGCGGTCTTGGGGACTCATTTAAAACATGGTCGCATCTGTACGCCTCAAATTGGGTTAAGCGTTTTACGCGGGTTTGGCACGCCAGCGCCGCACATTTGAATAGAAGGGCAATTCACAGAGGGTCGCCGGAGCCGGGGTCCCGCGCACCATCACCGAAACTGAATCGCCAATTTTGCAACCGGCGGGCAAAAAGGCCATCGCAATCCCGCGTTTGAGGGTCGGCGAATAACTCCCCGAGGTGACCCAACCGGGCCCGTGTTCAGTTTCGATCCGATAGCCGTCGCGACCGATCTGACGCGAGTCCATTGTCAACCCGTAAAGGCGGCGCGCGGGCCCATCCTCGTGGACCCGGACCAGGGCCCCGCGGCCGGCAAATTGCCCCTTGGTCAGGCGCACGACTCCGCCCAGATTGGCCTCATAGGGGTTGATTTGCAGCGACAGCTCATGGCCGTGCAAGGCCATCCCGGCTTCCAGCCGCAGGGTATTGCGGGCCCCCAAACCAGCCGGCGTCACGCCAGCTGAGAGCAGTGCGTCAAAGGTGTCGGCGGCATCGCCATTTTCCAGAAAAATCTCGAAGCCGTCTTCGCCGGTGTAACCGGTACGGGCCAGCCAGGCATCGCAACCCGCCACCTGGGCTTCGGTGATGCCGGCCCGGCGGATGCTGGCGAGGTCGCAATTGACCAGACCACCGATCAACTGGTTGGTTAGCGGGCCCTGGACCGCCAGCAAGGCGCAGTCAAAGGTCAGATCGGAAATCTTCAGGTTCCGGCTACCCGGATCCAGAATCCGCCAGTCCGGCTCGCGGTTGGCAGCATTTACGACCACCAGAAACTTCTCATCGGACCAGCGGTAGATCATCGCATCGTCGGCCACCCCACCCGCCGGACTAAGCAGCAGGGTGTATTGCGACCGCTGATCGCGTAACCGCGAAAGGTCATTGGAAAAGTGGTATTGGAGGAAATCCTGCGCGTCGGGCCCCTCGACCAAGAATTGACCCATGTGCGAGACATCGAATAAACCGGCCCGGCAACGGACCGCGGTGTGCTCGGCGATTAGGCCTTCATACTGGATCGGCATCGCCCATCCCGCAAAATCGACCATGCGCGCCCCGGCCGCCAAATGGCGCGAGTAAAGCGGCGTTTTGTGCAACTCAAACATGCGGCGCGATTTTATGACGGGACCTCCCAACGCGCGCAAGAAAACGGCGGTAGCTCGCATACGAAAATGGGTTACATCGGATCCAGTCGGCTTCACACTGCAAAATCTGCGGCGCCAAATCTCAAATGACCACACCGGCACCTTCCCTGGCCAATTCACCCCAACCGCCGGCCGATCGGCCGGCGCAGAAATACATGCCTGAGCGCGAATTGCTGGCCCGGACCCTGGAGCTGGTCGCGGTGCTGCGATCAGACTCGGGTTGCCCCTGGGACCGGGCCCTGGAATTGGCCGACATGGGCGAGCATTTTGTCGAGGAGGCCTACGAAGTCGCCGCCGCAACCCTGCGACCCGATGTCGACGGCCTGCCCGAAGAGCTGGGAGATCTGCTGTTGCTGGTCTTAATGCAAGCCCAGATCGCGAGCGAATCCAAGGTATTTGACCTTGGCCAAATTCTCAAAACCCTAAACGCCAAGCTGATCCGGCGGCATCCGCACGTATTCGGCAACCAGCGGGCACAGACCCCCGCCGATGCGGTGCGGATCTGGCAACAAGTCAAGGCGGCCGAAAAATCGGCCACGGGTACCGCCGAAGACTCGCCTATCCCCGGTTACCTACCGGCCCTCAAATATGCCCGCGAACACATCGCCCGGACAAGCGGCGGTCCGGAGCCAGGCGACGCGCCCAATCGCCGCGCAAACCGGTCGGAATTGGCCGAACACCTATACGAACTGGTCCAACAGGCAGATCGGCAGGGAGTCGATGCCGAAATCGCCCTACGCGAATATGTCGACGCGCAAATCGGCCAGGCCCGCGATCGGGCCGTCTGATCGCCCGCCCGGAATCAGGACCGGCGGCGCGGCGGTCCTGGAGGTCGGGGGCGTCGTTGTCGGGCACCACACCGACGCCGCGGCCGGGACCGGATGCACGGTCATTGCCTTTGACCCGGCGGTGGTGGTTGGCGTGGACATTCGAGGTTCGGCCCCCGGCACGCGTGAAGTTGCCCTGCTCGACCCGCAACGGCACATAAGCCAAATCGACGCGATCGTGCTCTGCGGCGGGAGCGCGTTGGGCCTGGGCGCGGCCTCGGGCGTGGCCGAGGCTTTGCGCGCCCGGAACCGGGGTTTCCCGACCCCGGGCGGACCGGTCCCAATCGTCCCGGCCGCGGTCGTTTTTGACCTGACCACCGGGAAATCAGCCTGGCCCCAACCGCATGACGGCGCCGCCGCCTTGGAGCGGGCGTCAAGCGAATTCTTCGCCTGCGGCAACGTCGGCGCCGGCACCGGGGTAACCGCCGGGCCGGGGCGGGCGGGCGTCAAATCCGGCCTGGGCGCCGCCCTGGCCAGCCGCGGTCGGCTCAAGGTCGGCGCCATCGCCGCGGTAAATCCGGTCGGGACGGTGCTTGACGAGCACGGCCGCCCGTTTGCCGGACTTATCAAGAATGGGGCGGTGGCCGAACCCGAAGCAGCCTATGCGCTGCTGGACCGCTTCCCCGGCAACACCATCGTCGCCGTCATCCTGTGCAATGCCGATCTTGACAAGCTGGGAGCCACCAAGGTCGCGCAGATGGCCCATGACGGCCTGGCCCGCGCAGTGCGCCCCGCCCACACCATCCGCGACGGTGATACAGTCTTTGCCGCCGCCGGCCTGGGGGCCGCGATCGCGGCCCCGGTCGATCTGGCGGGCAGCCTGGCCGCCGATGCCCTGGCCGCAGCCATACGCCACGGGGTGCGTTCGGCCCAAAGCGACTACGGGATCGCGGCTGTCGCCGATCTGGGCGGTCCAGCATGAGCCGCCCGATCGCCCTGCTTAGCGATTTCGGATCGACCGACAGCTACGTGGGTCAGCTCAAATCGATCATCGCCGGGATGGCACCGGACAGTCCGGTCATCGACATCTCGCATTCGGTCCGGCCCCACGACGTAACCCACGGTGCCTTCATGCTCGGTACCGCCGTCGGCGCCCTGCCCTCCGGTGCAGTGGTGATTGCGGTGGTCGACCCCGGGGTGGGCAGCGCCCGGGCGCGGGCGCTGCTGGTTACCACCGACCTGTTCCTGGTGGGTCCCGACAACGGAATCCTCTGGCCGCTCGCCGCCGACTTGGCGGCATCGGGCGAACGCGCCGATTTTTACGAGCTCGACAACCCGTCCTACTGGCGCAATGACGTGGCGCCCACGTTCGAGGGGCGCGACATATTTGCCCCGGCAGCCGCCCACCTGGCCGTGACCGAGCCGGACGACCTCGCCGCGCTGCTGGCCGACATCGCCAGCCCGTTGCCCAACCCGGTACGCCTGCAGCTCCCCGCCACCCGACGAAGCGATGGCGAGATCGAGGGCAGGGTCATCCACCAGGATCACTTTGGCAATCTGATTACAAACATCCGCACCGACCAGATAAAGGACCCGGCCCGCACCAGGGTCGCAGTCCATGACGGGGTGCGGCGCCTCGAACTTGGTAACCTGGCCCACGCCTATACCAAATACGATCATCTGGTATCCCTGATCGGTAGCTCCGGCCATCTGGAGCTGGCCATCCCGACCGGATCGGCGGCACGCATGTTCGGCACCCGATCGCAGTCGCTTCGAATATTTGTAACGACCAATTAGGAGACATCGGCAACCATGAAATTACTTTCTTATATCGACGCTGACGGCCGCCCGCGCTGTGGCCGGGTGCTGGGCGACCGGGTCGAAACCTTCACCGCGGTGGGCAACCTGCTCGACCTGGTGGTGCAGGCCGATGCTGCTGGCCAGAACCTGCAATCGGTGGCGGGCTCGGCCGGCGCCAAACCCGGGCCCAGCCTGAACGATCTGCTCGACCCTGGAACGGACCGGCAGTTGCGCCTAAGCGTTCCACTACGAATTCCCGAGGCCTGGGGCGCGGGCGTTACCTATGCCCGGAGCGCCGAATTTCGCGACGCCGACATGGAGGCACCGACCGGAATCTACGACGAGGTTTACCTGGCCGATCGGCCCGAACTCTTCTACAAAGGCGACTACCGGCACGCGGTCGGCCACGGCGAACCGGTCACCGTGCGGTCGGATTCAGAATTTACCGCGCCCGAGCCGGAGTTGGCGCTAGTGTTGGGATCGGACGGCCAAATTTTGGCCTACACCCTCTGCAACGACAACTCGGCCTGGGACATTGAGCGGGCCAACCCACTGTATCTGCCCCAGTCGAAGGTCTTCTACGGTTGCATCGCGATCGGTCCGGTGCTGGTTACCCCGGACGATATGGGCGACCCGCGCGAAGGTACATTGCGGGCGCGAATCCTTCGGGGCGGCAACGAGATATTTGCAGGGGAGGTCCGGTTGGATCAGATCCGCCGAAAATTTTCCGACTTGACCGCCTATTTGACCCGCAACAATCCGCTGCACGCCGGGGCGATACTGACCACCGGCACCGGCATCATCGTAGAAGAAGACAGCGCGGTGGCCGACGGCGATACGGTCGAGATTTCACACCCGGTAATTGGAACCCTTAGAAACCCGGTGATCAAGCTGGCGCCGGCCGAGCGCGGGCCTCATTCAGGTCCGTAGCGCAGCCAGTTCGCGAGCGCAGGCCGCCTGCAGCAGGCGAAAGTCGTTTCCCATATTGATAAAGGTGAAGCCCTGCTCGATGAACGGGTTGGCGGTTTTGGCGTCGCGCACCGAAATTCCGGCCGGCTTGCCGGCCGACCGGGCCGCTTCCAGAATCGTCGTGAGTGCGGCCAGGTGGTCCGGGTGGACGAATGCCTGATCGCTGGCCAGCCCCATTTCCAGGGCCAGGTCGTTGGGACCGATGAACATGCAATCAATTCCCTCAACCTTCGCGATGGCGGCGGCGTTGGCCACCC
Organism: Chloroflexota bacterium; assembly: GCA_965261345.1. GTDB lineage: Bacteria > Chloroflexota > UBA11872 > UBA11872 > VXNJ01 > VXNJ01. The sequence continues at coordinate 2,107,484 of OZ253449.1, read as the reverse complement.
CAAGAGGGTCTTCAATCTGCGGGATCACCATGATGTTGTCATTGGCCCAACGCCCCCGGTAGGAATCATTCATCAGGGTTGCCCGTGACGATCCGACCGAGCGGTGTCCGAGTGGCGGGTAACGGCAGGCGTCGACCAGCGCTTCGGCCTGCTCCACCGTGGCGACGTGCGGCAGCACGATGCCCAGCGATCCGGCATCCAGTATTCGGGCGATCGTCTCCTTGGCGTGGTCCCAGACGCGGGCCATCGGTATCCCGCCGCGAGCTTCGATCGCGGTGAAGGTGGCCGTCGTCGAGCTCAAGTCCCAGGCGCCGTGTTCGGCATCGACGACCGCCCATTCGTAGCCGGCAGCGATGCAGGCTTCGCCGGCCATCGGCGCGGCCAGGTTCAGGAAAGCCCCGACCGAAACCTGTCCGGCTTCGACCTTGCGCTTTACGAAATTTCCATCATTCATCGGCCACCAGTTGCCTTAATACGCCGCTTGTGTGCCCGCGGGCGGTTCGTCCATAGCCATTTAGTTTGGCCTTAAATGCCAAGCGGCGCTCGGCCCGGCGTCCCTAGAATCGCGCAACCATCTGGGGCCCTGAAGCGGCTCCGCCCGCGGGAGCGCAAATGACCGACTACTGGAACCTGGAGCTTTTTGCGGTCGGCGACTACACCCTCAGCGCCGGTCGCCTCACGCTCACGCTCGTCTATCTTGTCGGTGCCCCGCTGCTGGCATGGATTCTCTCCAAGGTTGCCTACGCCTGGCTGCACGCCCGCTACGACCTCTCACAGGGATTGGACCGGGCGGTTCTGAACACGGTTAGGGTTGTCGTGGTGCTTGCAGGGCTTTATCTGGCGTTTGCGACGATCGGCCTCAACGCGGTTTATTTCGGCAGCATCGAAGGCGCCGATATAACCGTCGGCGGGTTGCTGAGCACTGCGATCATCTTCCGGCTCACTTGGTCGCTGGCCAAGTTAGCCGCCGAGCTGGTCCGGCAGTGGACGGGAGCGCTCTTCGAGGTCTCGACCACGGTCGGATCGCTGTTGGTGAATCTGATCCGCTCAATGGTAATTTTTGCCGGTTTCTACATTGCTTTATCGACCCTGGGATTTGACCTGAACGTGATCCTTTTCCCGCTCTCGGCGATTGGGTTGGGCATCGGATTCGGCATGCAACGGATAGCTGAAAACCTGGCTTCGGGTGTGATCCTACTAATCGAGCGGCCGGTCAAAGACGGTGATATCGTCGGCATTTCCGGTGTGACCGGAGTTGTCCAGTCAATCGGGCTACGCTCAACTGTTATCCGCAAGTTCTCAGGCAGCGAGGTGATCATGCCCAACTCGGAACTGATTACCAGCCAGCTCGACAACTGGACCCTGTCCAACACCCAGGTCCGGATCGATACGACGGTAAGCGTAGCCTATGGCTCAGACCCGGCGCAGGTAATGGAAATCCTAGCTACGACCGTCGGTGCGCACCCCGACGTAATGGCCGATCCGGGACCTAGGGTTTTCTTTTCCGAATTCGGCGAATCGTCGCTCAATTTTCGAGTCTTTGCCTGGGTCGATTCTCCGAGCAAGCGGTTGACCACGGTTACTGATCTACTGGGCACCTGGTATGAAACATTCAACGCAGCAGGGATCGAGATCCCCTTCCCGCAGCGCGACTTGCACGTCCGCTCGGGCGACCTGGTGGTGCGCCAAGCGCCACCCAACTAGACTGCCTGGAGCCTTAACACCCAGTCATATCCTTCGCCGGTTTTGGGCGGCTGAAAACTATGGTAATCGCGGCCGGGCCGGCAAAACACCTCAGTCTCGCCGCCCGAACGCGGATCGAACCAGTTGCAGGCTATTTGCCCGCCGCCCAGCGCGCCCATGTCCACCGTAAAGCCGTAGCCGTGCGATGAATAGACGAGCGCATGGCTGCGGGCGGCGGCGCTGGTGGCGCACACATGGCCCGCATCGGCGATGCGATCGACCCTTACCAGCAGATCGTTATCGGGTACGCGCGAGAGGTAGGGAATCGACTCGATTAGTCGCCGGAGAAACCGCATCTGGTGTGATCCGGGCAACTGCAGGGCAATCTCCCAGGGCAGATTGGCGCCAAACGTCGGACTCTGACCGCCCGGCTGCCAGTACATGAAAACGTCGTTGCAGCCGTAGGTGTGCCCAAAAGCCCCGGCAAAAACCGCCCAGTAGGCCTGTTTGCGCACGTGCCACGCTCCAGCCCGCGGACCAAAGTCACGCAAATACTGCGGCATGTTCTCATACATCGGCTCGGAGTCGATTACCGGCTTGGGCGGGGTCAGTTGGTAGTCGTGCTCGACCATCTGCCAGTTGGGGTTATCGAGCACGTGTCCTGACTGGATCGAATTGAAATCACACCAGGCGGCATCGTGAAAAGATTCTGAGGAAGAGAGGTGGCCGCGTGGGTGATAAGTGATCAATCCGACTCCTCCGTCGCCGGCAGCGATCCCGGCGGCCTGGGCGGCAAAAACGGCCGCCTTGCCGTGTTCAGGCTGATCGCCGCCAAGCATCCAGATCACCTGGCGTCCGGCGTAGCGCCCGCCCAGATACTGCCCCTGGGCGAAGGCATTGGAAATATCGACCAGCGGCGAGTCCAGGAAGTGCTCGCCACCGGGTGAGCGGGCGGTAACGATGTAGCCCCAGTTGGGCAATATCACGGCAAACATTCCCAACTGCTCGCAACTTTCAACGACCCAGTCCAGATGGGCGAAAAACTCCTCGTTGGGTTGGGTGGGGTCATTGCCTTGGTACGGAGAATGGCCGGACCGATTCGGTTGGAAGCGAATGTCAAACACCACCATCTGGATCGCGTTGAATCCCTTATCGGCGCGATCCTGGAGATAGTGGTCGACCTGCCCACGATCGAGCCGGTAGAGCAGGCGCCAGGCGGTATCACCCAGGTAAAAAAACGCCGATCCGCCTTCGGTAACGATGAACCGGCGGTTTGGGGAAATTTTCAGTCGCATCGTCATCGAGGCCTCGGTGGTGCGGGATCCGGCGCGGCGATTCTAGGAGCCACCGGAGGGGCCGGCCCACCTGTCCTGTCAAAATCGCTAGTGCCATTGGCCGTCGGCGGCCAAGGGCACGCACCCGCGCCAAGGACCCGATCACAAATGAACTGCCACCAAGCAATCGCCCGGGCACTGGCAGCCGAGGGTGTTAAATATCTGTTCGCATTCCCGCATAACCCCGTAATCGACGCCTGCGCCGAAGTCGGAATCAAGCCCATCATCGGAAGAACCGAACGAACCATCATCAACATGGCCGATGGTTACAGCCGCGTTAGCCGCGGTAAAAAGATCGGGGTGGTGGCGGTCCAGTACGGACCCGGGGCCGAAAACGCCTTTGGCGGTGTGGCCCAGGCGTTTGCCGACTCGACTCCGATCCTGGTGTTGACCGGCTCGTACCGCTCCAACCGGCTCGACGTAACCCCGATGTTCGACGCAGTCCCCAACTACCGTGCGATCACCAAATGGGCCGGGCACATAGCATCCCCGGACGTGACCCTGGAGCGAGTTCGGCGGGCCTTTACCCTGCTGCGCAACGGCAAAAAAGGGCCGGTGCTGTTGCAACTGCCGATGGATGTCGGGGCGGCCGAATTTCCCGGCCAAGCCGAAAACTACCGGCCAACTCGCACCCATCGCTCGATGGGTGACCCGCAGGACGTTAGCAAATTAGCCGACCTGCTGCTGGCCGCCCGGCGCCCGGTGATCCACGCCGGGTCGGGGGTCCTGTACGGGGATGCCGCAGAGCGCCTGCGTGAACTGGCTGAAAAACTGCAGATACCGGTTTGTACAACCCTGAATGGGAAGAGTTCCTTCCCCGAGGACCACCGCCTGGCGCTGGGCGTGTTCGGCAAGGCCAACACCCTCCCGGCCTGCCAGTTTGTGGCCGGCGCCGACCTAGTGCTGGGCCTGGGTTCGAGTTTTACGATTGCCAACCAGCAAGCCAGTCTCCCTTTGCATTCCAACCTGGTGCAAGTCATCGATAGCGAGGTCGACCTGCAAAAGGATTACCCTGTGGTCCACGCGGTGCTAGGCGACGTTGACCTGGTGCTCTCGCAGTTGTTAGCGGAGGTAGCCGGGCGCCGAATCCCTAAAACGGTCGATCCCGGACCGGAAATCGCCGCCGCATTCCAGCGCTGGAAGGCGCAATGGCAGGATCGCATCTCGGACAGTTCGGAGCCATTGGGACCCTACCACGTCATCGCCCGCCTGATGGCCGGAGTGGACCTTGATGAGACGATCGTTACCCACGATTCGGGGTTTCCGCGCGACCAGACGGCTCCCTTCTGGCGCTCGCGCCCGGGCGGTTATTACATTGGTTGGGGCAAGTCGACCCAGCTCGGTTACGGATTGGGCCTGGCCTACGGGGCGAAATTGGCATGCCCGCACAAAACCGTCATCAACATCATGGGCGATACCGCGGTCGGAATGGCCGGCACCGACTTTGAGACCGCCGCCCGCAACAACATCGGGGTGCTAACCGTCATCCTCAACAATCGTGCCATGTCCGGTTATGTAAAGCACATGCCGACCGCGGCGGCGCGCTATCAATCCGATCGGTTGGGGGGCAACTACGCCGATCTTGGCCGAGCGTTGGGGGTGGAGGCAATTCGGATCGAACGATCCGAGCAATTGGACCCGGCATTTGCCCGGGGATTGGCCGCCGCCGCGGCCGGCAACCCCTTCATCGTCGAGGTCATGACCAAGCCCGACCCGGTTATGTCTAACTACCTAGAGCAGTTCGGGCTTGAGCGGCTCAACTAACCAGTTCGCCGCGCACCGGCGGGGGAGCAGCCTGAGCTAGATGTCGGCGCGGCGCGGCCGCGAGCAGGCCCAGTTTCGCGTCGCCCGATTTCCCGAGGCGATGCGCTATGCGGCCAGGGTGATGCTGCTGGTGTTTGACACCAGCCCGGCGCTGACCCTGCTCCTGGGCGGGCTAACGATCCTGGCCGCCATGGTGCCGGCCGCCCAGGTCTGGACCTTCAAGCAGATCATGGACCTGGTCGGGGTTGCCCTAACCGGCCAAGGCGGCACCGAACTGCGACCGATCCTGACCATGCTGCTGCTCAATATCCTGGCCCAGCTGACTGGATCCGGCGCCCGTTCTGCGATCGCCGCCGTGCGCGGCACCCTGGGAGACCTCTTTTCCAACCGCACCAATTTGATGATCCTGACGAAATCCGAGTCGCTGGATATTTCCTACTTTGAAAATCCGGCGTTCTACGACCGCTTGGAAAACGCCCAGCGCGAGGCCCGCGAGGGGCCGGTGCAGATCGTAAACGAGGCCTTCTCCCTGGTCCAGAGTGCCATCACCCTGATCATGATGATCGGGCTGCTATTTACGCTCTCCTGGTGGGTGGTGGCGGTAGTCCTGGCGACCACCGGTCCTGGGCTGGTCGTCGAAGCTCATGTATTCACGCGAGCGCTACCGGCTGCTGACCTTTCGATCGCCGCTGGTTCGCCGGTTGGCCTAAACAGCGCCGCCGGTTCCTGGGGCGGATCGTCAGAGACGCCGACTCGGCTGCTGCTGCCGGCGGGACTACCGCTGGCTCATTACCAACGATAGCTACATCAAGGAGATGCGGATTTTTGACCTAGGTCGTTTCCTGATCAACATTTACCGAAAGACCTTCGACCGCTTTCATCAGCAAAACCGAAGCCTGCTGATCCGCACCAATCGCGCCGGATTTCTGCTCTCGGCCCTGGGGGCGCTCGGCGGCGGGGCGGTATTCGTTTACGTGACGATCGGGGTCTTCCGGGGGCAGTTGCCGCTCGGCGATATCTCCCTCTTTTTTCAGGCTTATCAGCAGACCGTTCAGACCACCGCCCTGGCCCTAGGGAGCGTTGCCGCGCTCTACGAACGCGGCCTGTTCGTTAAGAACTTTTACGACTTCTTGGAGTTCGTCCCTTTTGTGCCCAACCGCAGCGGGGGAGCGCGGGTCCCACGACCGATAAGCGGAGGAATTGAATTTAGGAACGTGACGTTTACATATCCGGGAACCGTTCAGCCGGTCCTTACCGGCCTTTCATTTGCGATCCGACCCGGTGAAAAAGTAGCCATCGTCGGGATAAACGGCGCCGGAAAAACCACCACGATCAAGCTCCTGGCGCGCTTTTATGACGTCGACGAGGGGCAGATCCTGCTCGACGGGAAGGACATTCGGCAATATGACGTGGCCGATTTGCGCTCACAGATCGGGGTAATCTTCCAGGACTTTGGCACGTACCAGGAAACTGCCGCCAACAACATCGGGTTCGGCGAGATCACCAGGGTCGACGACCTGGAGCGGATAGAACGGGCCGCCAGCCAGGGCGGTGCCGATCCGATCATCGCCAACTTAGAGCACGGCTATCAGACCCAGCTGGGGCGCTGGTTCGGCGGTGGTGGAACCAACCTGTCCGGCGGTGAATGGCAAAAAATTGCCCTCTCGCGCGGATTCATGCGCGATTCCCAGTTGCTAGTGCTCGACGAACCGACCGCTGCGCTGGACGTGGAATCGGAAGCCGAGGTCTTCCGTCAGATCCGCGATCTGACCAAGGATCGAATGGCAGTGCTGATTTCGCATCGCTTCACCACAGTGCGGATTGCCGATCGGATCATTGTCATCGAAGGTGGCCGGGTCCTAGAGCAAGGAACTCACGCCGAACTGATCGCCTGCGGCGGAGAGTACGCGCGACTGTTTGAAATGCAGGCGCAGTCGTATCGCTGACCCAATAAAGCCGATCTAAGGATTTTTCGGCCTGGCGTCCTCGAGAGGATTCGAACCTCCGACCTTATGGTCCGCAACCATACGCTCTATCCTGCTGAGCTACGAGGACAAGGACTGGGCGCTTTCTAGCGAGCGTCGCAATTTTAAGGGCGGCCCGGATACGAAGAGGGCCAGGTCGGCCAGCGAGTGTGCGATCACCGGGGCTAGGAGGGATTGGCTGTAGACGAACATTCCGCCGAACACCAGCCCGCCCAGGGTTGCCAAAGCAATGAAGCGCAATCCGAATCCGGCGAACCAATGGTGGAAACCAAAAAGCAGCGAGGTAATCACCAGTGCGGGCGCAAGCGTAATGTGATCGGTGAGCAAATCCTGCAGAAACGCCCGCCAAAAAAGCTCTTCGACCACCGGGTTGGATACGAGGAAAAAGAATCCGCCGATCGCCAGTCCACCGCCGGTCCAACGGTACTGCTGCGAAGGGTAATAGAAGACAAAGGCGCTACAAACTGCAAATACCGCGGCGGCGGCGGCGGCGGTCACCAGGAAGCCCTGCAAATCCGGCAGCGCCCAACCGGCCAGGCCACCGTCAAATAGGGCCCGGGCAACCGGCAATCCGACCACCGGGGGCATCCGCAGAATAAGGTCACGCCAGAACCAGGCCCAGCTGGTGGCCGCGGTTTGATAGGGAACCCCGTTAATGAGCCGCGGTCTGTGGGCGTAGAGGTCGAGCAGCGAGGCCCGCGCTTTCGAGATCATGCCGCGGCTGCCGCCAAGCTCTCCAACCGCGATCGCAGGCGGAAGACCGATGGGATTGCCAATGCCAGCAGGATCGCAGTGATAACGAATCCGGCATCGGGCCACGGGGAGAAGGACAGTAACCCGACATAGGTCCCGCCGGCCACCAAGCCAAAGGAGTAGGCGATCGTTAACAGGGCCATCGCGTCGGCAGTCTGGCCGGGCGGCGAGAGGTCTCCGCCCAGGGGAACGAGAACGGTCTGGAATGCAAATTGCGAAAACCAGTGCAACGAGGTAATCAGCAAAAGCAGATAGACGCTGTCGGCCATTATGAAGGAAAGGCAGGCGGTGATCGAAATCGCCAGCAACAAGTAGAGAAGTCCGGTTCGGCCCAACAAGTCCGAAAGGTAACCAACCAGCAATTGCGCAACCCCGCCGGATATCGATCCGGCAAAGGCCAGATAGCCGACATACTCAAGGCCGCCGCCAATCTCCAGCAGACGCGGGCCGGCCATCAAATTGAAAAGCACGAAAGCCGATGCGTGCGCCGAGCGCACATAGGCCATGCGACGCAGGTTGGTGTCCTTGAGCGCGGCAAAAACCGACCCGGACGAACTTCTCGGTATCTTCCGTTCGGTCCGGGGAAGAAATAGGAGCGCCAACACGAAGGCCAGTCCGACCATCGACGCGGCAATCGAGACGAAGCGGACAAGGCCGCCGTCACCGGTAACTATCCCCAGCACCAGGCCGGAAACGCCGACCGATCCAACTATTACGAATGAGACCGATCCGGAGATCATTCCCCGATGCTTGGGCGGGGCGATCTCCAGGGTGTAGTTTTGCAATCCGGTCCAATGCATTGCCAGGCCGAAGCCGGCCAGGAAGCCCAACGGGACGCCAACCAGGAGGTTCTCGGTGGCTCCCAAAAATGCCAAGTAAAGACCCAGAATTGCGATCCCGGTGACGTAGGACGCCTTGGAACCCCAGCGATTGACCACCCGCAGCGATACCCAGCCGCCAAGTGTGAAAGAGCCGGTGTGAACCGCAATCATGATCAATGCCGCCGACCAGATCCCGGCTTCGAACTGGCTGGCCAGCAGACTGGATAGAAACGACATCGAGGTCATCCAGCCGGCGGCGGCCAATCCGGTTATGCAAAGCAGCGGCAGCAAAGCGCGGAGCGGAAATTTATCCTGTTGGGTCATCGCCGCCATCGGACCTACGACCGGGAAGAGTCAAGCTTGGCGGACGCGCATCAGCTAAAACGGAGCCATAACCGTTGAGAGCGGGCGGCCGCAAATTGTCGGTGGCCAGGCAAGGACGCCAGGACAACCGCGCCATCTAACCGACCAAGGTTCTCTGCGGGAAGCAAACAATGCGGGAATCAGCGGCACAATGCCGTGCGCGGCAAAGAATATCGATCGTTACGGCGCCAATCCTCAAAATCACCGCGGCGCGGGCGACCGCGTTGCCCATTTCCCGCGAAAAGATGCAAGCGCGCAGCCCCAAATCCGCTGGCAGGTCCCGGGGAGGAACCAGCGCACCGGTAGCCGCCGCAACAAAACATTGGCAGGCCTTCTGCCCAAGCGATCGCACCGTCATGCCCGCCTGCGACGGCAGGTCGACCGGGCGCCGACAGAGCGGTGCCACGCCGACCCTGTGGGTTTGGGTACCATGACCGCCAGCGGTGATTTGACCGGCGTCCAACCGCCCACCGCGGGTGCAGTGCAGACGTTGGGCAGGACAAACGGGGTCGGCGTAGGCCGTAAATTCCAGATTCAAAACAGGGTGGGGCGGCCACTACCAACGCGGCCAATATAGCTTCATCGCCTCGCAGATGGCAACCGGCCTGAAATTAATTGGCAAGCACCCTAGGGACTGCCTGGCAGCCGCCGGTTTGATGGCAAATTCTTACAAATTTGAGTGCCGTTCGCAGCACTTTAGGCAAAATCGATGGGTTCGGCCAGCAATCTGGCCGTACCCTGCAATTGCCCCTCTACCAAACAAGCGACCCAAACGATGCGGCTAGATTCCGAGGAAGCGGCGATCCTGGCCGGCGAGGCCGGTCCGGCGGCCCAGACGGCGCTAGCTTACCAAATCAAGGTCGGTGCTTTTTTCGGGGCGCAGGATTTCGTACCGATTCGCTCGGCCCATCTGGCCGCCGACGCCGAATCGTTGCGCGATTTTGGCGTCGCCCATTTGAACTCGCTGGCCGACCAGTCGGCGCGATTTAGGGTTTTCACAACAATTAATGCCGGCGCCGCCGACCTCGATCGCCCCGGGGCAATCGGCCAGCGGGAGGTCTGGCACACGCGCACCGAAGGCATCTGCCAGTCGCTGGCCAGGATGGGCGCTCACATGTGCCTGACCTGCGTCAATTACCAGCTGCTGGACCAGCCGCACCTGTCCGAACCGCTCGCCTGGGGCGATACCGGCACCGTGATCTGGGCCAATTCGATCTGTGGCGCCCGCTCCAATTTCGAAGCCGGTCCGGCCGCACTTAGCGCCGGGCTGACCGGACGCACCCCTCGCTACGGAATGCATCTTGACGAGCGCCGCCGGGCCAGTGTACTAGTCAAGGTCACGGCCCGCCCGCGCGGCCGGGCCCAGTGGAGCGCGTTGGGCGGACTCATCGGGCGCCAACTCAACGACTATTGGAAGATCCCCTGCCTGGTTGGTGACCCGGGCAGACCGTCGCCGGATGAACTCAAATTCTTCGGCGCCGCGCTGGCCAGTTTCGGTTCCACCCCCATGTTTCATTGGGTGGGAATGACCCCCGAAGCGCCCAGCGTGGCCACCGCGTTTGGGGGACGCCAGCCAGAGCGGACGGTCCTAATCGATGACCGGTCGGTGGCCGCGTTCATAAATGAGTTTCAGCCGCAGAAAAGGTCGGTCGACGTGGTCGCGTTCTCGGCCCCGCAACTCTCGCCGCCGGAAATTGGTGATCTTGCCGATCGGTTCGCCGGCCAGAAGATCGCCAGCGACGTACTGTGCCTGATTACAACCTCGCCGATGGCCCGGCTGGAAGCCGGCCGCCTGGGACATGCCGCCACGCTTGAATCGGCCGGGGTTGAACTGGTGGCCGGCACCTGTTTTTACGTGATGGCCCCACATGAACTTCTGCGTGATCGGAAAGTTCGCACACTCGTGACAGATTCGGCCAAATTGGCCAACATCATCGCCGGATACGGCTACCAGCCGGCCCTGCGCGATACCGCCCAGTGCGTGGAAGCGGCAATTTCGGGGGTATTGCCTTGAACCGGGCGCCCGATCTGGAGCTGCAGGGACCGCCGGGCGTGGGTGCCCGCGTAACCGGCGAAGCATTGGTGTCAGAATCGGGGTTTTCTGCCCGCTACGACCTGGACCGCGAACGCGGCTTTTTCTCACGCCCAACCCATGACCTCTACGGCCAGAGTTACGTCGGCAAGGTGCTTGTTTTCCCCACCGCCAAGGGTGGGATTGCAACGTCGTGGATGCTCGCGGAAATGGCTTCGCGGAATCTGGCGCCCCTGGCTCTGGTTTTTGCCAGCACCAATCCGGTAATGGTCCAGGGCGCGGTGCTGGCCAATCTCCCGCTCATGGCCTGGCCGGAACCCGACCCCGTGCACAGCATCACCACCGGCGACCGCGTGGAGCTCGACCCTCCGAGCGGTCGAATCCGCATTTGGCGCCGTTGAGCAGGTTTCGGTCGGAAATACCATGTCTTCGGTCGGCAATCCAGATACATCCCCTCACCTGGAGTAACCAGTGAGCGATAAACGCCCCAATGTGCTTTTTATCAGCATGGATCAACTGCGCTACGATGCGCTGGGCGTTACCAGCGGCGGCCGGGTTCGCACCCCCAACATTGATCGATTGGCCAACGAGGGCGTACTCTGCGAAAAATTTTTCGTCCAGTCGCCAGTCTGCCAACCCTCGCGGGCCTCAATTTTCACCGGCCGCTATCCCAAGGTCACCGGGGTCCGCTGGAACTGGTACGACCTGCCGGAAACCCCCAATCTGGCCAGCATGCTGGGTGGAGCCGAATACCACACCATGGCGATCGGCAAGATGCACTTTACGCCGATCGAGCAAAACCACGGATTTACCGACCGTGTATTCGTCGAAGGCAAGATGTTCTCCGAATATGACGAATACCGCACGATGCTCAAGCAAAAGCGTCTTGACCAACGCTATTTCGAACACGTAACCCATTGGGACGACGTCGAAAATTTCGGCGCCTCGATCTTTCCGCTAGGAGACGAAAACTACATCGACACCCATATCGGCCGGGAGGGGACAGCCATGTTGACGGCCAATTCGGAGGAGCCATTCTTTGCCTGGTTCTCCTTTTGCAACCCGCACATGCCATTCGACCCACCCGATTCGATTGCTGACATGTACGATCCGGCGGACATGGAAATTCCGACTGATTTCAACCGATCGCAGACCATGCGATTCCCTGAATATCGGACCAGTTCCGGGCAGAAGGATTTTTCGCTGCTGACGGAGGAGAAACTGGCGCGAGTCAAAGCCTACTACTATGCCACCATCTCGTTGGTCGATCGCGAAATCGGCAAGTTGCTCGGAGCCCTTGAAGAAAAGGGGGTGCTTGACGATACGGTCATCTTCTTCTTTGCCGACCATGGCGAAATGCTCGGCCATCGCGGGGTGCTCTGGAAGGGGCGAATGCTCTACGACCATATCGTCCACACCCCGCTAATCGTGCGCTACCCGCGCGAATACAACGGCGGCCAGATCGTTTCCGACCTAGTCCAGGCGGTCGACCTGGTCCCCACGGTGCTCGATTTCTGCGGGGTCGACGGGCACATCGGACTGCAGGGTCGAAGTTTTCGGAAGCTCCTTGCCAAAGAGGACGTGCCTTGGCGGCAGTGGGCGTTCGCCGAATCATTGAACATGAAGATGATCCGCACCCACGAGTGGAAGCTGATCCACTACGGCGGCAAACCCTACGGCGAGCTCTACGACCTGAGCCGCGATCGGCTGGAGTTGGAAAACCTCTACAGCGATCCGCAGTGGGCTCAACAGCGCTTTCAGATGACCCGGCTTCTGGCCGATGTCCTAATCGAGACCGAAGACCAACTTCCGGGTCCGGCCACCGGGTCCGCCTACGAAGGTCTCTCCGGTGACCACCCGGCCCAGGAGTACGGCGGTCGTGATCCCGACACCTACGCCTTCGATAAAAAATGCTAGCGGCCGGTTCGACCGGCCGGTCGCCGGGTCAGCTGGCGATTACTTTAATCCGCCCTGAGTTCCGGTAATAAAGTAGTGGGCCCGTTCGGCAATATTGACTGAGCGATCGGCAATGCGCTCCAGGGTGTGGGCGATCCAGATCAGGTACGTGGCGCGTCGAACCGAGCCCGGATCCTCCAACATGTACGAGAGCAATTCGCGCAGCACCTGTTGGTAGAGCTGATCGATTTCATCGTCCCTGTGCCTTACCGCGAAGGCGCGTTCTGCGTCGCGTTCGGTAAATGCCAGCATTGCGGTATGGAGCATCCCGGTGGCGATATCGGTCATTCGCGGGATATCTATTAGCGGTTTCAGCGGCGGTTCGTCGCCCATCTGGATCACGATCTTGGCGATCCCTTCGGCATAATCGCCGACCCGCTCCAGCTCGGCCGCAATCAATAGCACCGAGATTATCTGTCGCAGGTCCGAAGCGAGCGGGCTCTGCATTGCGATCATGTCGATGCAACGCTCCTCGATCTCGGCTTCTTGGGCGTCGATTTCGTCGTCGCCGGCAATGATCTGGCGAGCCCGGTCAAGATCGCTGCGCCGCAGCGCGCCGATGCAGTCGACGACCGAACGCTCGACGGTGTTGGCCATGATGATGAGCCGGTCCTGGACCAGCTCCAGGCTCTTGGTGTACTCGTGTCTTTGCGGTAGAAGCGCCATTCTGCTTTATCCAAACCGGCCGGTAATGTAGGCCTCGGTGCGTTCATCGGAGGGGTTGGTAAATACCTTCTGGGTCTCGTCGAACTCGATCAGTTCACCCGCGCCGTTGTCATTGTTTAGAAAAAATGCGGTAACGTCCGAAATTCGGGCGGCCTGCTGCATGTTATGGGTAACGATCACGATGGTGAACTTGCGGCACAATTCGCGGATCAGGTCTTCAATCTTGGTGGTGGCGATGGGATCGAGCGCCGAACACGGTTCGTCCATGAGGATCACGTCCGGTTGAACGGCTATCGCCCGGGCAATGCAGAGGCGCTGCTGCTGGCCACCCGAGAGCGCCAGCGCCGATTTTTTCAGATCGGACTTGACCTCGTCCCAGAGTGCCGCCTGACGCAGCGAGCGCTCGACCAGCTCGTCCATATCCCCGGCATACCCGTTAATCCGCGGTCCGTAGGCCACGTTCTGATAGATCGATTTTGGGAATGGGTTAGGTTTTTGAAATACCATCCCGATCCGCCGCCGCACCTCAACCGGATCCACGCCGGGAGCGAATATGTCGCGACCACGGTAAGTCACCCGTCCGCCCACACGGGTATTTGGCACCATCTCGTTCATCCGATTAAAGAGCCGCAGATAGGTGCTCTTGCCGCAACCCGAAGGCCCGATGATCGCAGTTACCTGGTGCTCGGCAATCTCCAGGGAAATGCCGCGCAGGACCTGGGTCCGCCCGTACCAAAAATCGACCGCGTCAGTGGCAAGCACCGCCTGGCCGCCGGCCAGTCTGTTGGGCTCTGTGTGTGCGTCCACCGCGGAAGTGGCGATTTCGGCGGCGGAGATATCGGTACTTTGCAATCTCGCCTCAATCATCGGTTGGCTCTTTCGAATCTATGCCGCAGGACGATCGCGGTCAGATTGGCAGCAAGGAGGACCAAGAGCAGGACCACGATCCCGCCGGCCGCCAGGGATGCGAATTCGGGGTTGGGCAGCGAAACCCAGTTAAATATCTGGATCGGCAGGACGGTAAACAGGTCGAGCGGTCCCTGGGGGTCAAACGCGATGTAGGTTAGCGCGCCAATCGTTATCAACGGCGCGGTTTCGCCAATTGCCCGCGCGACCGCCAGGATGGTGCCGGTTAGGATCCCGGGCAAGGCCGCCGGCAAAACTATCCGGTATACGACTTGCCAACGACTGGCTCCCAACGCGTAACCGCCTTCGCGCAATGAGTTGGGGACCGCCCGCAGCGCTTCGCGGGAAGCGACGATGATGATCGGCAATACCAGTAGCGACATCGTCAAGGCACCGGCCAGGATCGTCCGCCCAAGACCCAGATTGCGGACGAAAAGGCCCAACCCGAGCAGGCCGTAAACCACCGATGGGACGCCCGCCAGGTTGGCAATGTTGACTTGAATCAGGCGCGTGATCCAACCGTCGGCGGCATATTCTTCGAGGTAAACTGCCGCCGCCACCCCCAGCGGGAAAGAGATCATGGCGGTAAAGCCTATGAGCCAGAGGGTCCCCAGCAGGGCCGATCGAAGTCCCGATTGCTCGGGAAAACGCGACGGGAAACTGGATATGAAGCCCCAGTCCAGCTCCGGGATCCCTCGTCCAAAGACGTCGATTAGCAGAATTGCCAGGATTGCCAGGGCCAACCCAATGGCGATTGAAGTGACGGCGTAGAAGGCGCGGGTACGCAGGCCACGCCAGCGGGCGCGGCGCACCTGAGGGTCAGACCAGTTGGCCAACTTCACTCATACACCTCGCGAAAGCGGCGCACCAGCCAATCGCCCAGCAAGTTCATGCCAAACGTCATAACGAACAGCAGCGTGCCAACCGCAAATATGGTCTGGTATTCGATTGTCCCCTGCGGGGTGTCACCCAGTGAGACTTGGACGATGTAGGCGGTCATCGTCTCCATCGACCCCAAAAGGTCGAAGCCGAGACGCGGCTGCTGGCCCGCGGCTATGGCAACGATCATCGTCTCGCCGACCGCCCGTGAGATGGAGAGAATTACCGCCGCCAGAATTCCCGACAGCGCCGCCGGCACCACCACCCGCGAAGCCGCCTCCAGTTTGGTGGCGCCCAGCGCATAGGCTCCCTCGCGCAGGCCATCCGGAACCGCCTGCAGCGCATCCTCGGTAATTGAAGCCATCATCGGCAGGATCATAAAGCCCATCACCAACCCGGCCGAGAGCACGTTGAATACCCCGGCGTCGGGAAAGATCGATCGCAGGATAGGGGTCACGAACAGCAACGCGAAATATCCATAGACAACGGTCGGGATGCCGGCCAGCACCTCCAGTAACGGTTTGAGGACCGATCGCAATCGCGGGCTGGCGATCTCCGACATAAAGATCGCCGCCATCAACCCCAAGGGGACTGCGATTGTCATGGCCACCAGGGCAACTGCGATGGTTCCGTTAACCAGCGGCAGGACGCCAAAGTTCTTCGAGGCAAATAGCGGGGTCCAGCGGGTACCGGTTAAAAAGTCAACCGGTGAAACCTGAAAGAAGAACTGAAACGTCTCTCCCAGCAGGGTGACAATTATTCCCGCGGTGGTCAACACCGAGACCGCGGCGGCGGCAAATAGCGCCGTGCGAACCGCACCTTCCACCAACAGGCGCTTGCGCTTGGGCGACAGGTCCACTGCCACGGTATCTTGCATAGTCAGGCGTTTACCGGAGCCGGGTGGATCGCAAAACGGTCAAATCCTAAAGGGACTCAAACAGCGCGACCTGTTCGGCATACATCGCGTCCGGCAGCGCAACGTAACCGACATCGGCGGCTAAGTGCTTGGCATTTTCCAGATAGAAGTTAACGAATGCGGTTACCTCTGGGCGGCTTGCCGAAATTGAGCTCGCGTAAATGTAAAGCGGCCGTGAGAGCGGCGAGTAGGTACCGTCATTTACCGTCGCTTCGGAGGGCAGAGTGCAGCCTGAACCGGAGTCAACGCCGATCAACTTGAGCCGGTCAGCGTTGGCGGTGTAATAAGCAAGGCCCATGAACCCGGTTGCAGCGTTGTCGCCGGCGATGCCTTGGACTAGCACATTGTCATCCTCAGACGGCGTGAAATCGCCGCGGCTGGCGCCTTCTTCGCCGTTAATGACGTCGGTGAAATAGTCATAGGTGCCCGAATCGACCCCGGGGCCGTAGAGAACCAGGTCGCGATCCGGAAATCCTTCGCGGACTTGTGACCAGTTGGTGATCGACTCCTCGGCCTCGGGGGCCCAGATCGAATTGAGCTCGTCAACGGTTAGGCAGTCAGCCCAGGTATTGGACGGATTGGCCAGGACCGCCAGGCCGTCGAAGGCAACCGTGAGTTGCGCGTATTCAATCTCGTTTTCGGCACACAGGTCAATTTCGGTCTGCTTGATCGGCCGCGAGGCATTTGAGAGATCGGTCTCTCCGATGCAGAACTTCTTGAACCCGCCGCCGGAGCCGGAAACCCCCACCGGAATCCGAACATCAGGGTACAGCTTGGTGAACTCTTCGGCAATCGCCTGGGTAATCGGCCCGACCGTGGACGAACCGTCGATGAGTACGGTGCCTCCAAGCTGCGCGGCGACCGGCGATTGATCGGCGGCCTGCGGCGCCGGAACGCTGGCCGGTTGTTCCGAGCCCTGCCCGCATGCGGCCAATGCCAGCGCCGAAATCGAGCCGGAGGCCATCAGCAGAATGCGGCGGCGAGATACGTTGGTCATTGCTGATCCCGTTGTAGGTGGCTATTTGCTGCCCACAACGAAGATAGGACGTGCGCGGTGGCGTCCGGGCCGCTTAGATCAACGGAATATCAATTCCGATTTAGAGGATCGTCAACTAGCGTTGTCGCCAGGGACGGCGGCTGTGATCGCATCGGAAAGCTCAATTCGAATTCGGCGCCCGAACCGACGCCGGACGAGGCAACGTTGACCTGACCATCGTGCAGTTGGGCCATGCGCCGGGCGATCGTCAATCCCAATCCCGAACCGGCACTGGCGCGGGTCGGGTCCCCCTTAAAGAACCGCTCAAAAATGCGCTCGTGGATCGTCGGGTCGATGCCGACGCCCTGGTCGCTAACGGTAACTCGGGCATGTCCATGGGCGGCGGACACCGCCAACCAAACCGAGCGCCCCGGCGGAGTGAACTTGATCGCATTGAGCAACAGATTGGCGATCGCCACCTCCAATTTCGCCCGATCGGCCAGCACCACCAGAGAACCGGATTGGACCAGCTGAACGTCCACTTGGCCGCGCTGCGCCAACGGGTCCAGGCGCCGCTTGAGTTCGCCGACCACTGCCGCAAGATCAAATTGTTGGCAGTCCATCCGATCGGTCAGCGCGTCCGCCTTGGCTGCTGCAATTACGTCTTCGGTCAACGCGATCAGGCGATCGGCCTCGGCATCAATCCGGGCTAGAAAATCACCGCGCAGATCGACCTGCTCGCCCGCCCCCGCCAGCAGCGCTTCGCTGAGCGACTTGATCGCCGCCACTGGCGTCCGCAAGTCATGCGAGATATTGGCCACCAGGTCGCGTTGCGCGACTCTTTGACCCTCAGAGGCAGTCACGTCTTGGAGGATCAGCAGAATTTGGTTTCCGGGCTGAGCTGTAACCGAGATGGCCACCGCCAGGATCGCCATATTTAGGTGGACCGGCCGGATCACCGCCCGCCGGGCGGTGTTTTCGAGCCTGGCACCGGCCACCAGTTCAACCAGCTTCGAATCTCGCGTCAGGCGAGTTAAGGTCAGCCCACTGGCTTCCAGTGGGCTGGTTCCAAGCATCTTCGCCGCAGCCGAATTGATCACTTCTACGTGATCATCCTGGTCGAGCACGACCACGCCATCGGCCATGTTCGCTAAGAGATGCTGCAATTCGCGGGCCATCGTTTGGCCATGCCGTAGGCGCTGGGCGACATATTCGGCGGCATCCAAATAACCTGAGTCCTCAAGCTTGGAAAAACCCAGGCGGCGGGCCACGCTGGCGAGAACGAATTCCCGCCTTGCGGTTAGCCTACGGTACCAGAGGGCGATCGCGATCCCCACGGCGCCGAATGCCATCGACACTGCCAGCGTTGCCAATCCCACCGCCGACCCCTGGACCAGTGCCCCGGCCAGCGCCGCCGCCACAAATCCCAGCGGAATTAACAGGAATCTGATGGTGCTAATTGCCAACCCGTCACCCACGGGCGTAGCGGTACCCGGAACCGCGCACGGTCTGGATTCGCACCGGGGCGGCCGGATCCGCCTCGATCTTGCGCCGCAACTGGCTAACGTGCACCCGAACCGTGCGCGGGTCGTCGATATAGTCATGCCCCCAGACCGCCTCGATTAATTGTTCGGGTGAAAAAACCCGGCCGCGATTGGCCAACAGGTACTCGAGCAGGTCAAATTCCTTGGGTCGCAACTCGATCACCTGACCGTTTATTTCCACCATCCGCCCGGCCCGATCCAGAATCAGATCGCGGTCCAGCAGGTCCGGTGGTCGGTCGCCGGTAGCAGCATCCTGCACCGTCAATTTGGAGCGCCGCAAAAGAGCCTTGATGCGGGCGTGCAATTCGCGCGCCGAAAAGGGCTTGGACAGATAATCATCGGCGCCGATTTCTAAGCCCACCACCCGGTCCACCTCTTCGTCGCGGGCGGTTAGCATGATCACCGGAACCGCCCACCGGCGACGGATTATTTGACAGGCCTCGAATCCGTCTATCCCCGGGAGCATTACATCAAGGAGCACGAGGTCGACCCGATTGCGGGCCAGATGGTCGATCCCGTCTTCGGCGCTCTGGCATGCGTGGATCGCAAATCCCGATAGGCGCAGGTTGTAGCGCAACGAGGCCACCAGGTTCGGTTCATCGTCAATTAACAGGATTGCTGGGGCTGGGTCCGCACCTGTTCCCGGCAAGCTAGTCACCCCAGCCGGAGACACTAGTAGTGGATGTTGATCTGGGTCCCAACCTGGCAGAAATCAAATGCGTAGGCCGAATCGGGAAGGCGCATGTTCAGGCAGCCGTGTGAACGCCGGGTTCCGAAGTCATCATGCCAATACGCATAGTGGAGGGCGTGCCCTTCCCAGGTGAAATAGATCGTGTTATAGACGTGATCGAGGTAGTAAAACTCTTGGGTTCCCCACAGCCCGGTCATCTGCTCGGACTTGACCTTGCGGTTGACGAGATAACGACCCGGAGGGGTGAAAAAGCCGTCTTTGCCCGAGGACGTAATCACCTCAAATTCCGGCCCCGCGGTGGAATGGAAGATGACTCGCTGCCGGGTCAGGTCAACATCCACCCAGCGCCCTTCCAGCGGCCCATAGGACGGCCGCAAACGCTCCGGGTCGTAGAGCCGCGCACCGGGCAGCGGGGCGATCCCACTGGTTGATTTGCCGTATTCGCGCGCCAAAAAACGACCGATCGGCAGCGGTTCCGGCCGCAGGCCGGCCGGGGCGATTATGACCGCTTTTTCGAATGGTTGCAGCAAGGTGTGCGAATCGAGCAGATAGGCCCAGTCGATCGGGTTCCCCCACGCGAACACGCCACCGGTGTCGCGGTGGTGATCGTTCATCGCCGGATGCATCCCCACATCCCAAGCCCAGGGGATCAGGGTTTCGGAAAAATCGCGGTCCAGTGAACCTAGCAGGGCCGCCTGGCGATGAAACCAATCAGTTCCCGAATGAAGCGCCACCACACCGGTCGGCTCCGTCCCGGTGGGGTCGTTGGCCAGCGTCACATGTTCAAAAAATTGGACGATCCGGTCACCGATAGCGGTTTTTTCCGAAACCGGCCAGCCATAGGTCGATTCGGCACCGTAGCGGGACCAGTGGTGGAGGATCGAACCGGTGAGGTTGTGACCGGTCTGAGGGATGTAAATCGCCTCCTCGCGGGCGGCGCCCCCATCATCCCCGTCATCGAACGGGGCCGCGATCAGGGCCCTTGCCGGGGTGCTCGCAAACAGCGATGCCGAAACTGCAGCAAGGCCGACCGCCGATAGCAGGCGGCGACGCGTTACACGTCCGCCTTGGGCGAACGCAAGCTGGCGATTCGAATTAGCCATGTGCCACTTTGCCGGATCCGCATCGAGAAGGCGACGAGCGGCGCGCGGTCAAATCCTTACGAAATCATTATCAGGGTAAAGTCAATTGCTGTGTTCCCGGGCTCGGGCGGAAAGGCCCTACCGGGCAAGAATCCTAGCTGTCGTCCGCCCAAAAAGGCCGCTGTAATGATCCCGACCCGACGTTTTGGCCGCCATCGCGACGAACTTAGCATCATCGGGGTCGGCTGCGGTCACATTGTCCGGCCGGGCAACTCTCCGGAACTCTCGATTTCGATAATCCACGGGGCGATCGAACGCGGTGTCAACTTCATGGACACCGCCTGGGATTACGGCGAAGGTGAAAGCGAGGTCCGGGTCGGTGCGGCCATCAAGGGACTGCGCGATGACCTCTTTTTGGCGACCAAAGTCTGCGCCCGCGACCGCAAGACCGCCGCGGAGCAGATTGACGAATCGCTCACCCGCCTGGGAACCGACCATGTCGACCTCATTTCGCTGCATGAGATCAACTACGACAACGATCCCGAGTGGTGTTTTGCCGAGGGCGGGTGCTTTGAGGCGCTAATTCAGGCCCGCGATTCCGGAAAGACGCGCTACGTCGGGTTTACCGGCCACAAACACCCGCAGATGCTGGTCGAAATGCTCGAACGCTTCGACGGCTGGGACTGCGTGCAGATGCCGGTCAACGTATACGATGCCTCCTATCGCAGCTTTATCAACGAGGTGCTCCCGATTGTGAGCGCGCGCGGAATGGCCTGCATCGGGATGAAGTCACTGGGTGGATTCGGTCAATTCATAACCGACGGCGGCCAGACGGCGGCCGATTGTCGGGGCTTTGCGCTCTCACAGCCGATTACCACCCTTTCCTGTGGAATGGCCTCGTTGGCCGACATGGAACAGGACACGCTGATTGGGCAGCAGTTCGAGCAGTTTTCGCCCGAGCGCCTAACTGAGTTGTCGATGGGGGTGCGGCTCGAAGCCGGTGACGGGCGGCACGAGTGGTTCAAAACCAACAATTTCTTTGACAACTGGTATCACCAAGGCCAACACGGTTTCCCCAAGGTTGCCGACGTACGCAGCGCATACGGGCTCAAATAGCGCTAGCGCGCGAAATCGCCCGCCCGGGGCGACAGGTAGTTAGCTACTTCTGCGCAATTGCCTGGTCAGAATCAAGGCCCCGATGGCAATCAGCAAGACCGGCCAGTAATCGATCATAAATTCGACGAGGTCTCCAAAGCCGGACCAGAAGCTAAACGGGATGACCTGATCGGCCAGCATCAGCACGCCGAGCGCGATCAGCACCGCCCCGACGATCACCGCGCTTCGGCTACGGCTTGCATTAGAAGCCGGGGCGGGGGCCGATGGGCCGGGATTGGCCGCCGCTTGATCGGCACCAACCCCGGCAGTGGGCTGATCATTGTCTGGCATATTGGTCCTGGTGGGAACTATCGCCCACATGACCAAGTAGGCCAACAGTGCGATTCCGCCAGTTACAAAAAAGGCCACCACCCAGAGCAGGCGCACCAGGGTCGGATCAATTTCGAAAACCTCACCGAGCCCGCCGGCCACCCCGGAAACCAGCTTGCTATCGATTGACCGATAGACCCGCATCGGTGGCTTCGTCTCAGCTCCCATTTACCGCCTGCCCGTGGCTCCGCACGCTGCTGCCGTTACCAATCTACTACCAGGTTATGCGTTCGCGGCCGAAGAAAAACTGGCCGCTGGGGCCATCGGGAGGGAGACTGGTGAGCCAGAGCATACCTTGTGCCGCCTCCTCGATGCCCAGATCGGCGTCGGGGCCGCCCATATCGGTGCGGACCCACCCGGGATGGGCCGAATTCACCTTGATGTCTGCCTCACCGACCAGATCGGCAAACACGCGGGTTACCGCGTTGGCGGCCGCTTTCGAAATCGAATAGGCCGGAACCGAAGAATTCATTGAGGCCAATTGGCCCATGCGCGATGTCACGTTGACAATCCGGCCATAGCCCCGCGCCAGCATCACCGGCATCGCCGCCCGGCAGACCCGGTAGATTCCCAGAGCGTTGACTTGAAAGCTGTCCAGCAGCGCGGCATCGGTGCAGGAGAGCGCTTGCACGGTTCCCTCAGCCGGGCTCGATTCAAATGTTGCACCGGCATTGTTTACGACCACGTCAAGTCCGCCCAGCGACCCGAGCGCAAACTCGATTGCCCGATCCACCGTATATGACTTGGCCACGTTCATCGGGCAATAGAGCACTTCCAGCCCGTCGGCGGCCAACTGCTGTACCGCCACCGCGCCCAACCGTTCGTCGCGAGACGTAAGGATCACATTGAAATTCCGGGCGGCCAGTTGCCGGCAAATTTCCAGGCCCAGGCCGCGATTGCCGCCGGTTACCAGGGCCACCTTGTTCTCACTCATTGGTCTAAAGCTCTTTGGCGTGGTTTTCTAAAAATGTCGTTGCTCAATTGTGCTAATCGGAGGCCCGGTTTGCCCGACCGTTGTGTCCGGTACCTTGTGCGGACAGCCGGGAAGGGTGGAATAAGCGGATCGAGATCGCAATTGACTATTTAATGGATACGAGATTTTTTTAGCTGCCCGCTACCTTGCACCGAATTGGGATCGACCGCCATGGATCGACCGAACTTTCTGATCATCATGACCGACGAGCACAACCCTTACTACAGTTCGGTCTACGGGCACCCGATCGTTCGCACCCCAAACCTTGACCGCCTCGCCGCCAGCGGATCCACATTCGAATACGGGTATTGCAATTCACCGCTGTGCGTTCCCTCTCGAGCCTCGTTTATGAGCGGACGCTATGTGGATGCGGTCGAGGTCTGGGACAACAACTCCACCCTGCGCAGCGATCAGGCCACGTGGGCGCACCGCCTCAACGTAGCCGGTTATGACACCGCCCTCTGCGGCAAGATGCACTTTGTCGGCGCCGACCAGATGCATGGATTCAAGTACCGCCTGCTAGATGACATCCACGGTGGCGGTGCAGTATCCGGATTTCTGCCTGATTGGCGGACGGGCAGCTTCAGCGAAGCGCCCAGCAACGCCCCTCGGCTGACCAAAATCCCAGGTCCTGGGGATCACCAGCACCAGCAGTACGACGATGAGGTGGCTCGCCGCACGATCGAGTTTCTGGCCCAACCGGACCGCCAGGACCGGCCGTTTGCCATCTGCGCGTCGATCTTTACACCGCATTTTCCGTTCGTGGCCCGCGACCAGTATTACTACCAGTACTATCCCGATAACGTCGACATGCCCAATCACGGCGTCGGCGAATCGGGCACCCTGCACCCGCAAAACGAACGCCTGCTCGACCATTTTGAGACCCGCAACATCCCGCCTGAGCAGATTCGCAAAGCCCGCGCCGCCTACTACGGTCTGTGCACCTTCGCCGACGAGAAGATCGGCCAGATTCTTGACGCCTTGGAAAATTTCGGCCTGGCGGAAAACACGGTCGTGGCCTATGTGGCCGATCACGGCGAGCAGCTGGGCGAAAAAGGACTCTGGTACAAGTGCAGTTTCTACGATCATTCCACCCGCATTCCGTTTATCGTGCGCTGGCCCGGTTTGACCGAGGGCGGCACCCGCTACCAGCGCGTGGTCTCGTTGGTCGATCTGGTCAAGACCATGCTCGAGGGCGCTACCGCTGATTCGGGGCAATGCGAAGGGTCTTCGCTTTTGCCGCTGCTGTCTGGCCAGATCGCCGACGGTGGCGGGACAGCCATATGTGATTACTACGCCCACGGGTCGGTCGGGCCCGGCCGAAGTATCCGGCAAGGCCGTTTCAAGCTCAACTACTACCACGGCGAATCCAGCGAGCTATTCGATCTGGAAGAAGACCGGCACGAGCTGGTCGACCTGGCCAGCGATCCGGCCTATGCCTCCACCGTCGCCAGCCTGACCGAGGCTGCGCTCGCCGACTGGGATCCAGCCCAGATAGTTGCCCGGGCCACCGATTCGCAATTTTCGCGAGCGAAGATGGTCGGCGGCGCGGGTAAGAACATCTGGGGAGCACCATTCCGGAACGGTAACTTCTCCTAAGCAATCAAGCGTCCTGCTGTGGCTGCATTGAGCCGGGCACCGTTGCAATCCAATAGCTAGTTGATAGGAACCATTAAGTGAGCAAAAAACCAAACATCTTGATCGTGATGAGTGACGAGCACTCAAGGAATTTTTCAGCCCCTTACGGGCACCCATTCGTCAAAACGCCAAACATGCAACGGCTAGCCGATGAGGGCTCCACGTTCAGCAACGCATATTGCAATTCGCCGATCTGCGCGCCCTCGCGAGCTTCGTTTATGGCTGGGCAGCATTTGCCCGAGATCGGTGCGTGGGACAACGCCGCGAGCTTTAGTAGCGACGAGGCCACCTGGGCGCATCTCCTTAACGCGGCCGGCTACGAGACCGTACTGTGCGGCAAGATGCACTTTCAGGGCTACGACCAGATGCACGGTTTTCAGCGCCGGATCCTCTCCGATGTGCACGGGACCGCAAACCCCAAATTGACCGCTGATTGGACCGAATGGAACATTGAGAATGCGGCTTTTGATAAATCGATCTTTACCCAGGCCGGACCGGGCGAGGACCCGTATTCTGCCTACGACGAAGTGGCCACCGCCCAAGCTAGCACCTATATCCGGGCGCAAGCTGATTCGGAACGGCCGTGGGCCATCTTGGTTGGGTTAATCACCCCGCACTTCCCCTTCGTCGCCCGGAAAAACTACTGG
Source organism: Chloroflexota bacterium (assembly GCA_965261345.1). Taxonomy (GTDB): domain Bacteria; phylum Chloroflexota; class UBA11872; order UBA11872; family VXNJ01; genus VXNJ01. Next base: position 2,082,390 of record OZ253449.1, on the reverse strand, counting down.
GACATGTACTACCCTGAACACGCCGACCAACCCAGGATTCCAGCGCACTTTGACGAAATGCATCCGCACAAGCGCCGACTGGCCGAATGGTTCTCCTACGTAGACATTGAGCCCGAGCTCATCGCCCGGGCGCGGGCGGCCTACTACGGGCTGGTCACCTACTGCGATGACTGCCTCGGAGGTGTGCTTGCGGCAGTTGACGACTCCGGGCAAGCCGACGACACGCTGGTGATCTACACCTCCGACCACGGTGAAGCCAACGGCGAGCACGGGTTGTGGACCAAGCAAACCTTTTACGAAGACTCGGTCGGTATTCCGCTGCACATCCGTTGGCCGGGACAGATTGAGGGCGGGCGGCGGATTGAACAACCGGTTTCCCTGGTTGACGTCACCCGCACGATAGTCGATGCCGCCGGCGCCACGGCTCCCTCCTATTGGGCCGGCGAGAGCCTGCGGGGCTCGGATCAGGAAAGCAACCCGAATCAGTCGGCTCCGTCATCGCCGACTACACCGCGGTCGGCGGAAAAGGGCCGGCCCGGATGCTAAGGGTTGGAAACCTCAAATACAACTACTACCACGGCGAGCCCGAAGAGCTGTTTGACCTGGCAACCGACCCGGACGAACTATGTGACCAAGCCGGAAATCCGAACTATGCCGGGGTTCTGGCCGATCTTAGGGCCCAGGCAATGTCCGGTTACGACCCTGCTGAGGTGGCCGAGCGGGTGTTGCTCTCACAACAAAAACGCAAGCTGATTGCCCAAGGGCCCGCATTTACCCCATCTGGCCAATGGCGAGTCGGTCGACCCTGACTTCCGCGGCGGACTGCCGCCACCGCACATTAGGTTGTTAGATCTCGAACGTTAGTCGATCGTTTAGAGTGCCGGCGCACCGAACCTAACATGGCATAAATTGAGCCAAAGTGACCAGGCAGCGGCTGCCGATTTGGTATTTACGAACCAGGTAAGCCTCTAGAATCTCCGTCCACGTCATCTCTGACACCTAAGGATGGCGGGACTCCCGCGTCCGCGCGGTGGGGCCAACCGCCAGCGCAGGCTATTGGGTCAAGCTCGCCCGCCGGTCAATAAAGCCGCCGGCCGAGTCCAACTAGCCTTTGATCCCGCTCATGACGATGCCCTGGGTAAAGAGGCTCTGGAGCAATACGTAAACGATAAACAGGGGAACTGCCGAGATCATGGTGCCGGCCATCAGCAGGCCCCAGGGGATGATCTCGCCCTTCATGCTTGAGAGCCCGACCTGGATCGTCATGTAGTCGGCCTGGTTGATCACCACCAGCGGCCAGAGGAAATTGTTCCAGGAGGCCGTAAAGGTGAATATGGCCAGGGCCGCCAGGGCCGGTTTGGAGTTCGGTAAGATGATCTGCCAGAGCACCCGGAACCAGCCGCACCCATCGATGCGGGCGGCGTCTTCGAGTTCGCGCGGCATGTTGAGCATGAACTGGCGAATCAGGAAGACGCCGAAAAATTCAACCAGTTGCAGCGAGGCAATTCCCTGGTAAGTGTTAATCCAGCCCAGTTCTTTGATGATGATAAAACTCGGAATGAGGCGGACCTGGATCGGGATCATCATCGCCCCGAGATAAACAAAAAACAGGAAGTTGCGACCCGGCCAGCGCAGTCGGGCGAAAGCGTATCCCGCCAGGACGGTGAAGGTCATATTGGTAGTGATTACGATAAATCCGATCACAAAGCTGTTTAGCAGCCAACGCAGCAGCTTGTAATCGCGCAGGACCTCAATGTAGTTTTCCAGGTAAAAGGAACTGGGCAGGAAATTTAGGCCGGCCTCGTAGATTTCCCGCTCCTCCTTGAGGGAGGCCGAGAACATCCAGACGTAGGGGATCGTTACGTAAAGGATGCCGGCGGCCAATACCACATAGAGAACGGTTCGACCGGCCACGTGCACCCAGCGAGATCGCTGCGAGCGAATCGTGACTCCGCTGTCCCGTACTGCAGAAGCCGGGAGGGCCTGCATTTGGGCCATCTAGAGGTATTCCGTTCGGGAGCCGATGAGACGGAACTGGATTAGCGAGAGCGAAAAGATCAGGATGAAGATGAAAAGCGAGACCGCGCTGGCAAATCCCATCCGGAAGAATTCAAACGCGTTTTGGTACATGTAGAACACCATCACGTTGGTGGCGTTGACCGGGCCGCCGCCAGTCATTACGTAGATGACCGCAAACGAGTTCTGGGTGGCCCGCAGAACGCCCAGCACCAGCACGAAAAGAGTGGTCGGCATGAGCAGGGGAATGACCACGTATCGGAAGGTTGTAATAGCGTTGGCGCCGTCAATCCGGGCGGCCTCTTTCAATTCCGACGGTATTCCCTGCAGACCGGCCAGATAAATGACCGTAAAGTACCCGATTTCGCGCCAGACGAAGGTGATGATAACGGTCGGCATGGCCAGCACCGGATCGGACGCCCACCGCTGGTCGGGAATCCCAAACAGTTCGATAAAGGAGTTGACGAAACCGAACTCGGGGTCAAAAATCCAGAGCCAGATCACCGCCGTAGCCACCAGTGAGGTAACCACCGGCGAGTAGTAGAGGCCACGCAGCAGCGACTCGGCACGTAAGCCCTGGTTGAGGGCGATGGCGGTGCCAAGTGCCCCGCAGACCATGATTCCCACCGAGGCAACCACGAACACGAAGGTGTTCCACATCGTCCGCAAGAAGTCCGCCTTGGTAATCAGCTCGACGAAGTTGTCGATCCCGACGAATTTGGCCAGCTCAAATGGGTCGAGCGGGTTCCACTGGAAAAATGCCAAATAGAACGAAATCAGAATCGGCGCCAGCGTAAAAATTAGGAAAAACACGAACGAAGGCGCTACGAAAAGGTACCCGCTGCGGGCTTCCTCATCATTGAAAAGCGCCTTCATTACGCCCCAAGCGTTACGCCTGGGCGAAGGAATGACAGGTTGCATTGATTAACTCGGGCCGCGTCAAATTCGCGGATTGTTGCTCGGCGATTTTACAGGCAATCGGGCCGCCGCCTTGATAGTTCAAAAATTTTTCAACCAAAATATTAGGCGGCGCCGAACCTTTTTGCGGCCGTCGGCGACCTCCAATTTCGATCATGGAACCACCGCATGCCCGATTTACGTCCCAACCTCCTGCTGCTGATCCCTGACCAGCACCGCTGGGATTTTTCCCCCTGGAACCAAGCGGTGCCGGTTCGAATGCCAAACGTGGCGGGTCTGGCACGGCGCGGCCTCAGGTTTGACCAGGGAATCGTAAATTGCCCGCTGTGCGCGCCGTCGCGTGCCGGCCTGGCATCCGGGCGATCCTATGGTTCGTGCGGGGTAATTGATAACTACCAGGACTATCCGTTGAGTCTGCCTACCTTTTACCAGCAGTTGCGTTCGTCCGGCTACGAGGTCTGCGCGACCGGCAAGTTCGACCTGCACAAGAACACGCCGGGCTGGGGGTTGGATGGATCGCGACTGCTACCTGACTGGGGATTTACCCAGGGAATCGACAACGAAGGCAAATGGGATGGAGTAAGGACCTATCGTGCGCACGGTGCACAGGGGCCGTACTTCAAATTCCTCGAGGAGAATGAGCTGGCCCAAGCCTATTCCGACGACTTTGAACGCCGCGGCCGCGACTACACCGACGGGCATGGGTATGGTCAAACCTTTCCGACCGATCTTCCCGACTATGCCTATTGCGACAACTGGATCGGTCGCAATACGATTGACATCCTGCGGGGCTTGCCGCAGCAAAAACCCTGGTTCATGCAGGTAAATTTCACCGGTCCGCACGAACCGCAGGACATTACCGATTCGATGTGGCAGGCCTGCCAGGGTCTGAAATTCCCCGGTCCGGTGGCCTCTAGCCAGCACGATGCCGATTTCCACAACCGTGCCCGACAGAATTACTCGGCGATGCTTGAGAGCATTGATGCTCGTATCGGCGAAATCCTGGCCGCCGTCGCCCGTCGCGGCGAACTGGACAACACGGTAGTTATCTACACGTCCGACCACGGCGAGATGCTCGGCGATCACAACGAATGGCAAAAGTCGAGACCGTGGCAATCGGCCATAGGCGTTCCGCTGGTGGCGGCCGGACCCGGCATCGCCGTCGGCGAGCAGAGCTCAGCGCTGGTGCAGCTGACCGATCTGGCGGCCACCTTCATCGACTACGCCGACGCCCCGGTATTGCCCGAAATGGACTCCCGTTCAATCCGGCCAGTGCTGGAGGACCCCGCCCGCAGCCATCACGAGGTAGTGTTTTCCAGCCTGCGCAACAGCAACCCCGGGTCCTCCTCAATTACCGGAGTGCCCACCGAGCGCTACGAGTGGGACTGCGCTTTTGATGGGCGCTACAAGGCGATTCGCCAAACCGGCCTAGGCCTGGAACCGCAGCTCTTCGACCTGGATAAGGATCCGGGCGAGGAAAATGACCTGGCTGCATCCAATCCTGGACAACTGGCGTCCCTGCTCTCGCAGATCGACGTCGAAAACGCACGTGTCGGCAAATAGCCGCCGCCACTCCAACTCCTTTCCAACCTCAACCTGAATGGGCATACGCAATTGACTGCCAATCCCCCCAACATCCTCTTTATTTTTCCCGACCAGGTCCGCTGGGACTGGGTTCCTTGGAACCGCCAATTGGATCTGCGGGCGCCGAATCTGGCCAACCTGGCCGAACGCGGCACCCGGTTTGAAAACGTTTTCTGCAGCTCGCCGCTCTGCGCCCCCTCGCGGGCCTGTCTGGCCCAGGGGCTCAATGTCTGGCGTGCGGGCGTAAGGGACAACACCGACGACACGCCGCTGGATGGGCAATTTTTTTACGCAAATCTGCGCGATAGCGGATACGAGGTTTGCGCCGTCGGCAAAGTCGATCTGCACAAAGGTACCGAGGAATGGCACCTGGACGGGTCCAGCTGGCTCTCCCGATGGGGTTTTACCCGCGGAATCGATAGCGAGGGCAAACACGCTGGCGCAATTACCGGAGTCGAAAAACCGGCCGGTCCTTACATGGCCAGGCTGCATGAGGCGGGCTGGGCCGAGGCTCACGCCTCCGATATCACCGGGCGACATCATTTCCTCGATACCCACCCAACGCCGCTGCCCGAAGAGCTCTACTCGGACAACTGGATCGCCCAGAACTGCTTGGATGTGTTGGCCCAGGTTCCCACCGGGCAGCCCTGGTTCATGCAGATAAATTACACTGGCCCGCACGAGCCCAATGACGTGACCAAATCGATGTGGGACTCCGTCCAGGGCCGAACCTTCCCGCCGCCGGTCGACAGTGACGAGTACGGGCCCGAGGACCACCATCGGATCCGGCAGAACTATACGGCGATGCTTGAAAACATCGACCGCCACACCGGTGCCATGTTGGAGGAGATTGAGCGCCGCGGGGAATTGGAAAACACGCTGGTGATATTTGCTTCCGACCACGGCGAACAGCTCGGCGACCACAACAATTGGGAAAAATCGCACTATTACGACGGCGCCGTCCGAGTGCCGCTGGTAATCGCCGGGCCCGGGGTGGAAGCCGGCGCCGTCTCCGACGCCCTGGTGCAGATCAATGACCTGGGGCCGACGTTTCTTGACTTTGCCGGTGCCGAGCCGTTAGCCAACGCGGACGGCGTTTCGCTACGGCCGGTGTTGGAAGGCCGGGCTCGTGGCACCCACGATTATGTCTACTCCGGACTCAACCAACGCGGCGGTAATCGGTCCCACGCCCACCATTTATCAGAGACCCGCGCAATCCACTTCGACGTGGTATTCGACGGCCGCTACAAATTCGTTACCGACCACGTTGCCGGCGAGGAATTGCTGTTCGATCGCAATTCCGATCCGAACGAACTGCGTAACCAGGTAAGCGAGTTCCCCGCGGTGGCCGATCGCCTGCGGGCCGCGCTCGCGCGCCAGACGCATCCAGGGGACGGCGGCTCAACCCGTTAGATGGCCGCGCCCTGGCCGGTAGTCGGGGCGGTCGCTCAGGGCCCGCCGGATTGATCGACCTGGGGGGCGTCCACTTCGGTCGGCGGTTGGTCGCGCTGGGTCGAATCCAGGCCGACCCAGCGCGAAAAAATTATCTTGACGGTAAGTGAGATCAATACGCCGGCCGGGATTCCAAATATGATCCCCCAAAACCCGAGCAGCGCGGCGCCCACCAGCACCGAAGTTATCAGCACCAGCGGGTTGACTCCGGCCACCCGACCCACCAGGTTGGGACGAACAAAGTTTTCCAGGATCATCTGAATTACCAGTAGCGGAATGCCGACCCAGAAGATGGCCACGGTTACCGAATCAAGCAGGGCGATCAGGACTGGCAGGGCCAATGCCACGACCGCTCCGACGATCGGAATCACCAGCAGCAGGCCTGAAACCACCGCGGCAAAAACGATGTAGTCGACCCCGGCTATTGCCAGGACCGCCGCAACTGAAATGCCAAACAGGACAACTTCAACCGCAACGCCGAGCATATAGGCGCCGAAGGCGCCCGAAATCGTTCGGCCCGCAAAGGACAGATACCCGGAAATTCGCGCCGGCAACAGCTCCTGGAGTTTTTCGCGGCCCGGATCCCAATTGAGCATTAGGTAGACGGTAACGACTAGCACCAGCACCATATTTACTATCCCGGACGCGACCGACGTCAATCCGGCCAGGATCTCGGTGGCGGCTTGCCCGGCAACTCCCTGCAGGGTGCTGGCGTATTCGGCCATGACCTGGTCCACGCTGGTCACGGATAGCCCCAGCGACCCGAGCAACTCGATAATCCAGTCGGCCAGGCGGTTGAACTCGTCGCTGTACTCACCCAACCGCCCAATGATCCCGCGCAAATCGCTCACCATCAGCGGCACCAGCAGGGTTGCAACCGCCGCGATAACCGAGAACGCCAGGAAGGCGACTAGCAGGACCGATGCCGAATAGGGTATTCGGTGCGATCGAATCGTTATTCGCCGCAGGCCCCTAACTACCCGGAGTAGAGCCAGGTTGAGCATCCCGGCAAACAAAAAGATCAGGATGACGGCGCCCAGTTGGCGGCCCAAGTCAAGGGCGAACCCGCCTAGGTATACGAGTAGGGCGAGGATCCCGAGCCCGTAAAAAATACGTCGCAACTGCTGGGTTGACAACCGCATCAAATTAGCCGTCTTGCAGCGCTTTGAGCAATTGCTCGACCATCGCGCGCCCGTCACCAAAGAGCATGACCGTGTTCTCGGCCACAAAGAGCTCGTTGGGAATGCCGGCAAAACCCGGAGAAAGCGACCGCTTGATAACAACGACCGTGCGGGCGCGGATCACATCCAACACCGGCATGCCAAAAATCGGGCTGTTCGGGTCAGATTCCGCGGCCGGATTGACGACGTCATTGGCCCCGATGACGATGACCACATCGGTCTGCGGCATCTGCGGGTTGACCTGGTCGAGTTCCAGCAGCTCCTCATAGGGCACATCGGCCTCGGCCAAGAGGACGTTCATGTGTCCAGGCATGCGGCCGGCGACCGGGTGGATCCCGTAGCGAACCTGAACCCCGGCCGCCTTGAGATGATTGGCCAGGTCCCTTATCGCGTGCTGGGCCTGGGCGACGGCCATGCCATATCCGGGGGCGATCACCACCCGCGCGGCGGTCTCAAGCAGCATCGCGGCCTCTTCCGGCGAAGTCGCGGTCACCCGACCTTGGTATATGTCCGCTCCGTCGGTCCGGGCGGCGCCGGGACCAAAATTGCGCAGCACGACATCTAGCAGCGACCGATTCATGGCTCGGCCCATGATCAAGGTGAGCAGCAGGCCCGCCACTCCTACCAGCGAACCGGCGATGATGAGGATTTCGTTACCGAGGGCGAAACCGGTGGCCGCCGCCGCCAGACCCGAAAAGGAATTGAGCAGCGAGATGATCACCGGCATGTCGGCGCCCCCAATTGGCAGGGTTATCGCCAGTCCCAAGATCGCCGCCGCCGCCGCCAGCGCCAGCAGCGCCCAGATCCACCCGGGCTCATAGACGAAAACCGCGCTGAAGGCCAGCGCCGCCGCGAACTGGACGGACACACTGGCGCGATGGAACCAGTTAATGCGCGGGCGCCAGGAAAACAACCCTTGCAGCTTGGCGAAGGCGACAATCGAGCCGGTGAAGGTTGTAACGCCGATCAGCGTCCCGACAGCCACCGAGATTGATGCCTGCTCGCCCAGCGCCGCGATCTGGTCGGCGGCCACAATTGCGGCCGCGATCGCGACCAGGGCAGACGCTGCTCCGCCGAACCCGTTGAACGCCGCCACCAGCTGGGGCATTGCCGTAAATTGCACGAACAGCGCCAGTCCGACGCCGATCGCCGCGCCCACTCCCAGGCCGACGGCGATCCAACGGTAATCGACAATTTCGGCGGAAGTCAAGGTCGCCAGGACCGCCAGCAACATACCGCCGGCCGCCAACTGGTTTCCGCGGACCGCGGTCCGCGGCGAAGCCAGGTTTTTCAGCCCGATGATCAGCAATACGGCGGCCGCTAGATAGGCCAGCCCGATCAACCAGTCGGGAGTCAAGGACGCCTGCGAAATTTTGACAGCATGCGACCGGTGACCAAGAACCCACCCACCACGTTCACCGTCGCCAGGGCGACCGCCACGGTCCCGAGGACGGTCGGCCAGACTCCGGTCGCGGCTCCTGCTGCAATTAGCGCGCCGACGATAGTTATGCCCGAAATCGCGTTGGCGCCCGACATCAGAGGCGTGTGCAGAGTGGGCGGCACCTTGGTGATCAACTCCAGTCCCAGGAGGACCGCGAGCACAAACACGGTAAGCAAGATCAGCAATTCATCCATCGATTTAAGCGCTCCCCGTGATTGCGGGTTCGAGTTGGGCCAGCACCGGCGGGCTCACTACCACACCGCCGTCAGCAACCAGTGACCCGGCAAGAATTGCGTCGGCCCGGGGGTCGAAGCCGTTTTCAGCCAGCAGGCTCAGAAAGCGGGCCAGGTTGCGCGAGTACATTTGCGAGGCGTGCACCGCAAGTTGCGATTCGGCATCGCATAGACCGATAACCTGAACGCCTTCAAAATCGACGGTCTGATTTGGCTGGCTGGCCTCGCAATTACCGCCCTTGGCCGCCGCCAAGTCCACCAGCACCGAGCCGGGGCGCATCATCGCGAGCATTTCGTTTGTAACCAGAATCGGCGCTCGTGCACCCGCCACCAGGGCGGTGGTGATTACTACGTCGGCCCGGGATAGGAGCACCCCAAGCTGGCGCTGCTGCCGGAGGAGGAAATCGGCCGATTGATCGCGCGCATAGCCTCCCGCAGTCTCCAAGTTTTCGGTCTCAAGGTCCAGCTCGATAAATCGTGCCCCCAGGCTCTCGACCTGCTCGCGAACCACGTCGCGAACGTCGTAGGCAAACACCTGGGCCCCGAGCCGGCGCGCGGTGGCGATCGCCTGCAGGCCAGCGACGCCCACCCCCAGGATCACCACCCGGGCCGGACGCAGGGTTCCCGCCGCGGTCATTAGCAGCGGAAAAATTTGCGGGAGCCGGTCCGCGGCCAACAGGACTGCCTTGTAACCAGCGAGCGTGGCCATCGCCGAGAGCACGTCCATTGACTGTGCGCGCGCGATGCGCGGGATCAGCTCGAACGCAAAGGCCCGTATCCCAGCGCTTGCCAGCTCGGCGATGCGGCCGGCCCGGGCGATCGGGTCCAACAGGCCGATCACGGTGGCGCCCGGCTTGAGCATCGCCAAATCGCAATCATCCGGACGTGGGGCGATGGTCACTATGTCGGCAACCGCTAACAGCTGTGAGCGATCCCTGACCAATTCGGCGCCCTGGGCAGCATAATCGCCGTCGGCAATCCCGGATCGATCGCCGGAGCCAGCTTCGACCACGATCCGGTATCCGGCGTCCTGTACCAGGGCCAGGTCGCCGGGCACAAGGGCCACGCGCCGTTCGCCGGCGGCGGCTGCGGCCGCCAACCCGACCGTGGGTGGGTTATCGACCACCGACCTGGCCCCCGTGCGGCGCCGAATTGCCAAATATTTCGGGGTCAAACCCTCGAACTCCGCGATGGGCGAGCCTCGCAAAGAGGCGATCGCACATCTGCAGGGAGATCTCGTCGGCCTCGCCGGCCGGCGGCCGCAACCGCGCGGAGGCGATCACTCCCAATCGCTGAAAATAGCGTTTTTGGCAGAAAAGAAAGCCGTCGAGCGACTGGAACTGGAACATGATCAGTGGCGCAATTTTTTCGTATTCGGCCAGGCCCAGCTCAATCTGCTCATCGCGCAGGAACTGATCAATTTGCAGCCAAACCGGCGCCAGGTCCAACCCGGGAACGCATCCGACCGCGCCGCGCAAGATGTACTCGGGGTAATTGACGCCGCCGAGCCCGGTAAACACCGCCAGCCCGGCATCGGCCAGCGCCGAAGTGCGCGCGGCAACCGCCGATGACTCCTCCTTGACCGCGAACACCGACGGGATGGCCGCGGCCAGCCGGATTAGTTGCCCGGGCAGCAGGTCCATACCGGTTTGGGCCGGCGCATTTTGGATCATGATCGGAAGATCGGCGGCCTTGGCGATTGCCGCCACATGGGCGATCAGGGCGGGGCCCTGGCATCCTGGAGGCGGGCGCAGCATGATTCCGGCCGCGCCCAGGGACCGATAGCGGACCGCGCGGCCAACCGCGTTCTGGGTGAAACCGTCGACTCCGGCCAGAACCGGCTTGCGCACGTTAGCCGACGCCACCGCCGTCTCGACCACCGCTGCGCATTCCGAATCGTTGAGGGCACGGGTTTCGGAAGCCACTCCCAGGGCCACCAGCGCGCTCACCGCGGACTCGGCCAGGAAGTCGGCAAGGTTGTCCAGGCCGGTGTGGTCGATAGCCCCGGAATGCTCGTCAAACGGGGTGGGGATGACCGGTGCGATTCCGGACAGATCCATCAAGGTGGGCGCCTCATTCGTCTGGGCCGGCAAGTGCGGCGATTTTCAATTTGCGCCCTATATTTTGCGCGCAGTAGTTGCCCTGACAGCCTCGACCCGACGCCCGTCGTCGTGAAAAAATAGAATCAGCGCAAGTAACCGCACGACTAAACCTTCAACTTAGAGACGGGGCACGCGGCCATGCCAGCAACCATTAGGCTTACCACCGGTCAGGCGATCGTGCGGTATCTGTCGGCCCAGTACAGCCGGTTCGACGGCCACGAACAACGACTGATCAACGGGATCTTTGGCATCTTTGGTCACGGCAACGTGGCCGGATTGGGCCAGGGACTTGAGGAACAGGCCGAGCTGCTCACCTATCTCCAGCCGCACAACGAGCAGGCGATGGTGCATGCAGCCTCCGGATTTGCCAAGGCGCGCCGTCGCCGCGCCACGATGGCCTGCACCGCATCGATCGGACCCGGCTCAACCAACATGGTCTCGGGAGCGGCCACCGCGACCGTCAACCGGCTGCCGGTTCTCCTTTTCGCGTCCGACAACTACGCCACCCGCTTCCAGGGTCCAGTGCTCCAACAGGTTGAACACCCAGTCAGCTTTGACACTTCGGCGGCCGACACCCTTCGCCCGGTGAGCCGCTTTTTTGACCGCATTTCCCGCCCCGAACAGCTGCTGGCAAGCTTGCCTGAAGCTATGCGGGTCCTAACTGACGTCCGCGAGACCGGGGCGGTAACGATCGCGTTGCCCCAGGATGTCCAGATGATGGCCTTCGATTGGCCGGAAAAATTCTTTTCCCGCCGAACGTGGACTATCGCACGGCCCTATCCAAACCCCGACGCGATCAATGCCGCAGCCAAGTTGCTGCGATCATGCCGAAAACCGGTAATTCTGGCCGGCGGCGGAGCGATTTATTCGGATGCTGAGGGCGTTCTGGGGCAACTGGCCGCAGATTTTGGCATTCCGATCGGCGAAACCCACGCCGGGCTTTCGTCCGGCCGGTTGGCTGGTGATTTGGCGCTCGGCGGCATGGGCGTTTGCGGAACTCCGCAGGCCGCCCAGATTGCCGCCGCGGCCGACCTGGTAATAGGAGTCGGGACCCGCTATTCGGACTTTGCCACCGGGTCCAATTCATTGTTCGCCAACCCCGACGTCGCATTCCTCAACATCAACGTGGCCGGCCACGACGCGTTCAAGCAGGGCGGCTTGGCGGTGGAGGGCGACGCCCGCACCGCATTGCAGCAACTCCTGCTGGCGGCGGCCGGGTACCGGGCCGACGCGGACTGGACCGAGCAGGCGATCCGCCTCAACCGCGAATGGAAAGTCCAGTTGGACCGCGAGGTGCGCCCGCCCGCTGAGGGCGAAGGTATGAACCAGGCCCAGGTGATCCAGGCGCTAAATGAGCATCTCGAGCCGGGCGATTTCATAACCGTGGCGGCCGGTTCACCACCCGGTGACGTGCAGCAGCAATGGCAGTCCGCAGGTTCTGGTCAACCGCTGGTGGAGTTCGGTTTTTCCTGCATGGGCTGGGAGCTGCCGGCCGCCATCGGGGCCAAGCTGGCCGATCCAGGGGCCAACGTGTACACATTCATCGGCGACGGCACCTATCTGATGAACAACACCGAGATCGTAACCGCCGTCAAGGAAGGCCTAAAAATCGTGATCGTGGTTGCCAACAACCACGGATTCCAGATCATCCGGAAACTGCAGGAAGGGGCAACGCGGCGCTCCTTCGGCAACGAATTTCGGCAACGTGAGGAGGGAACCAATCGCCTGACCGGCAATTACGTGGAATTGGACTTTGTAAAGAACGCCGAGTCGCTGGGGGCAATTGGATTTGCCGCCGCCAATATCGACGAGCTGCGGGTCGCCCTGCGGCAGGCCGATTCGGTAGTCCGCCGGCCGGTCCTGATCGAATGTGAAGTTGAGCCCTCGCGCTGGGCGGCCGACACCGGGGTCTGGTGGGACGTTTCGGTGCCCGAGGTCTCAGCTCACGCCGACATCATCGAACTCCGCGCCGAATACGAGGCCAATCGGACTAAACAGCGCTTCTACTACCGCTGATCGGATGCCGAGCGTCCGGTTCGGTACCTCCGGCCGAAGGCGCGATCGCGATGACGGCTAACTGGTCGGGTATTCGCGGTCGGGGTCGATTACTTCGATGAGTTCGACAATTCCGCCCTCGGGATCACGCGCGTAGCAGACCCGCTTGGAGCCGTCCGGCGTAGCCGTCACCGGCGAAATCAGGGTCGCGCCGCAGGATAGGAGGCGCTCGGCCGCGGCCGCAGCGTCAGCGGTGGAGATTGCGATGTGGTTGGCATGCGGGGCGTTTACGCGGCGCGGGTCCGATTGCAGCGGGTGCGAGTGATAACAAAGCAATTCGATCTGCCGCGGACTCTGTTCGGTCCCGAGAATTGCGACCTCGACCCGGGCGTCCCTGATGCCGACAACCCTTCCGGCGAACCCCCCGTCCCGGGAAAACCGAAACTGCAATTGGAACCCCAACGCCCGATCAAAAAATCCGATCATGCGGTCCAGGTCGCTCACCACGATGCCAACGTGCGCGAGCGCGGTGCCGCTCACCGGGTCACCTGCGCGAGGCGATGGGTTCGCTCGGCCAGGTCGGTGATACGCGATCCGTCAAACCCGGCCACCATGCTGCCGACCCGATTACCCAGGGGCTCAGTCCAGGCCGCAGGCAGGGCCCGGGCGCCCAACATTGCGCCCAGGATGGAACCGGCGGTGGCGCCGTTGCAATCGGTGTCTAGGCCACAGGCGACCGCGATCGCAATCGTGCGACCAAAGTCGCAATTTCCCCAGAGTAATCCGATCGCCACAAAACAAGCATTGTTAATCGTATGGACCCCGTGGTAGCGACCGACCAGGGTGTTGACCCGGGCCAGGGCCTCTTCCCAGCCCACCCCCGAATCGTGCAATTCAATCACCATCGCCAGGGCCCTTTGCAGGCGCGATTCGGCCGGTATCTGATCAATGCCGCCCAGCAACGCGGTTTTTGGGTCGCCGGCGGCGAAGGCCGCCGCATTGCAGGCCGCCGAAAAGAGCGCCCCGTAGATTCCATTCTTAACGTGCGAGACAATGGCGTCGCGATAGGCCAGTCGGGCCGCCGCCGCCGGGTCACCGGGACAAACGTATCCGTAGACGTCGGTCCGGATCTGGGCCCCGATCCATTCGCGGAAAGGATTGCGCACCCGAGCCGAATCCGGCGGGTTGATTCCGAGGAGGAGATTGCGATAGGTCGCCCGTTCGGCGGTGTAGGTCATGTTCGCCGGAATTCCCTCCAGCCAGGCGGTAGCGACGTCATCGCCTGAAAACCCGAATCCGTGGCGCTCCAGGATGGAGAGCGCAATCAACATGTAATCAATATCGTCGTCACGGGCCATGAATTCGAAATTGCCGCGGGTGGACTCGGCGGCCGAATGGTGCAGCTTTATCCCGACGCCATGGTCTTTTAGCAGGGGAATGTAGTCGTCAGGCGGAAACGCGTACTTGGGTTCCAGGTAGGCGCGAATTGCCCAATGTGGCCACCCCTCCACTGGCTTGCCCAATTGACAGCCTGCGCAACGGCCCAGCCAGCCGCCCAGGATCGAATTGGACAGATCCTCTGGCAATGGCCCCAACTTGGCCCGTGGCTCGGGTAGGGCAGCGGTGATCGCCGGCAATCGGCTGGGTTCGGAATATTCCAGCGGGCCACTGCCAGCCAATTGGTCGGCGATTGTCCACAGAGCGGCAAATTCGGATTCAGGGGCTCCGCGGTTTTGCAGATCGTTGTATCGGTCGGCAAGCTCGGTGGTATCGCAGCCCTCCTCCTCCAATTGGGTAATCTCGAAGCCGATCAAGGAACATTCGCTGGTGTATTCAATCATTTATCGTTCCTCCCAGATTGGGGAAATCGAGTCTGCATATGCGCGGATCAAATCTCCCAAAATTGACCGTAAATTCCCAACCCGAGGGTCTCTGGTTGGGCATGCGGGCCAACAAAGGAAATCAACTTTGAGCATAGCCAGCCCCAGGCCCGGAATATTTGCCGAATTGGACGCCCGAGGATTGGTGCACACCAGCACTGATCCGCATCTGCCGGAGATTCTCGATCAAAGCCCGGTCACCCTCTACTGCGGATTCGATCCGACCGCACCGTCGCTGCAGGTGGGGAATTTGGTCCCGCTATTGACCCTGGCCCGATTCCAGCGCTTTGGGCACCGCCCGATCGTGGTGCTCGGTGGCGGCACCGGCATGATTGGCGACCCATCGGGCAAGAACGCCGAGCGCAATCTGCTCGATCGGCCAACCCTGGCTCAAAACATTGCCGCCCAGGCGGCCCAGTTTGAGAGTTTGCTGGACTTTTCCGATTCGGACGCATCCGCCCGGATGGTTAACAATCTCGACTGGCTGGGCGAACTTGGCCTAATCGAATTTCTGCGCGACATCGGTAAGCACATGCCGATGTCGGTGATGCTGGGGCGCGAATCGGTCGCCCGACGGATAGGGTCGCCAGCCGGAATTTCGTATACCGAATTTGCCTATCAGGCACTGCAGGCATTTGACTTTCTGCATCTATTCCGCGACCAGGGTTGCCGCCTTCAAATCGGTGGCTCCGACCAGCTCGGCAACATCGTCGCCGGAACCGACTTGATCCGGCGAACTCTGGGCCCTAGCGAGCAGGTCTTCGGCTTGGTCTTTCCTCTGCTGGAAACGCGATCCGGGCAGAAGATGGGCAAGACCGCACAGGGAACCGTTTGGCTCGACACCGAGCTAACTCCGGTAATTGACTTCTATCAATACTGGTTCAACTTCGCCGACGACGACGTGCTGGCGGCGCTGAAAGTATTTACGTTCTGCCCGTTGTCGCAGATCGAAGAAACCGCCACGCGGATGCGATCCGACCCGGCGGCCCGGGTCGCCCAGCGCTTATTGGCCGACTCGGTAACGACCCTGGTGCATGGGCATGCGGCATGCGCCGCCGCGCGCGCCCAACAGGATTTGCTTTTTGGCAATCGATCCACCAGCGTTTCCGATCAACGGGCCGACCTGACCTATGCGCGGTCGCAACTGGAAGCGGGAATCGAACTCCGGCAAGTCTTACTCGATTGCCAGTTGGCCGATTCGCTCTCGGCGGCGCGGCGGTTGCTCTCCCAGGGGGCGGTTCGGGTAAATGACCAAAGGCGCGAGCGCGGGCCGGTCAGGATCTCCGACCTTGACCAAACCGGGCTGATTCTGATCGCCGCCGGAAAACGCCATCGCCGCCTGATCGGCTTAGACGAACAGCTCGACGCCTGACCGTCGTGGCCACCGCCCGGTTACAGGCTGGACGGCTCGACTCGCAGCCCCGACCGCGCCGAACGCTCAACCGCTTCGACAAATTGCATATATTCAAGGCCCAATTCCCAGCTGGGCTGGGGACTGCTGCCGTCCTGGACGGCCGCTACGAAATCGCGTTCCACGCGCCAACCGGCCTGATCGTCGGGTTCGAACTGCTCAGGTTGCCAGGCGGGACCGCGCGATAGCGTCAGGCTGCCGCCTTCGCTGCTGGGAGGACCCGCCTCCCAATGCAGACTGGCATTTGAGCCGTAGGCCGAAATCTGGGGACCCGGCCGTCCGCCTCCGGCAACGCCCGATAACGTAATGCTGGCCAGCCCGCCGTTTTCCAGTCCGGCGGTCACAAACACGGCATCGGGCCGCTCGACCGGGGCCAGTGAATCGCCATCGGGGCGATCTTTGACAAAGATCGCATCGCCCGCCTGGACCCATTTGGCGCGGATGCCAAACCAGGTCAGTAGAACCTCATAGACGATCCCCAGGGTCAGCGTGTTGGCCCCGGAAAGGGATTCGCATTGGCGCCAATGCAATGCGGTTTGCGGGTCGCAGTAGGCGGGTGTAAAGTCCCGCACTGTCAGGTGGAAGATCTGTCCCAATTCACCGTTGGAAACGATGGCCTTGATCCGTTCGGCAAATCGCATTCCATGCGGGGGCGGGCAGACCATTGTGGTCTTGCCAGCGGCTTGTTTGGCCGCGACCATGCGGCGCGCGTCGGCAGCATCCATGGCCAGGCGCGCCTGACAGAAAACGTGCTTTCCGGCATCTAGCGCGGCGATTGACAATTTCGAGTGGAGATAGGGCCAGGTGCCAATAACGACCGCATCAACGTCGTCGTCGTCGAGCAATGCACGCCAGTTTGAGTACACGCGGGCAACCCCGAATTGATTTGCAAACGCCCGACCCGACTCCTGGCTGCGATTGGCGACCGCAACCAGTTCGACCCCGTCGATGGCCTGCAGGCCAGGTCCGTGGCGCAGGCGGGCAATTCCGCCGGCGCCGATGAATCCGATGCCGAGCGACATCTCCTATACCCCCACTTCGGGCAAATTCGGAAATAACTTGTCGCCCGCGGCTTTTACCGTCACCCCGGCCGCCTCCTCGTAGTACTTAACGATCGCCGGATAGTTCTCTTCGCTATAACGCACCGCTCCGTGCTTCATCACCGACTGGGCGGCGGCGGTAACCGCGATCGGAACATCCAGGTCGGTTGCGTGTTTTAGCGCTAGGCGGATGTCCTTGGCCCCCAACTTGGTCATGAACCCGGGTTCAAAGTTGCGCTCGGTAAAGGTTTGCGGCATCAGCTCGAAATGTCGGGCCCGTGCTGGGGTTATGTAAAAAGCCTCCAGCATCGTCTCCAGGCTCAGTCCACTTTTGGCGCCGAGCACGACCGCTTCGGTGGCCGCGCACAGGATGGTGCAGTTGAGCATGTTGTTGACCAGCTTGAGGGCCGATCCGGTGCCCACCGCGCCGGTCATAAAACGCATGGAGGAAATCTGCTCAATCAGGTGACTGGCCCGCTCGTAAACGCCTGGGTTGGCGCCGATCGGCATTCCCAGGGCCCCATCGCGAGCCTGCGCTTGCCCGCGCAACATCGGCGCATCGATCGTCTCCACGCCCTTTGCCAACAGGCGGTCGGCAACTGAAATCACATAGGCCGGATCCACCGTGGCGTGATTGATAAAGATTGCCCCGGACGCAATTCCCGACGCGACGCCATCCGCAGCGAAGACCGCGCTCTCAGTTTCCGGTGGACCGGGGAGCACGGCCTGCACAAAATCGGCGCCGGCCGCGGCTTCGGCCGGTGATTCAGCGGCCTCGGCGCCCATCTCGACGCAACGCTCCAGGGTCGCCGCACTGGAATCGTATACGCGCACCCGATAGCCGGCCGCCAACACCCGGCCGAGGATGCCGATACCCATTATTCCGGTTCCGATTAGCCCAACTTTTTTGTCCATTCCAAAGCTCTCCATTGCGGTCGTTTTACTCGCTTGCGATCCGGATCGCACCAACAATATGCTCACACAGATTACCCGTCCCGATCTGCAGATTGCCTCCAACTTTTCACTGGCTTAAGGTTTGACGGTGCTATATTTGTTCGATTGCGACAACCATTTTTAGTTAGTGGTTGATCGCCGGAAGCGAGGCGCCAAGCGTGGCCGCTTTCGATATTTCCCTCTCTGCCTCCACTGCCAAAGGTATTCATGCAATCTCGAACCAGTTCCATGGCCTTGGGCGTGATCGTGGTAATAATCGCGCTCGTCGCCTTATTCGCATTCTTTTCGGTCCGGATCGTCGGGGTCGGACAGGCGGGAGTGATCCACACCTTCGGCGTGGTTGACCCGATCGCCAAACCGGCCGGATTATTGCTGAAGGCGCCCTGGGCGGCGCTCGAACAGCTCAATGTTCGGACCCAGGAATTTACGATGACCTCGCGCGCCGAGGAAGCCGGTTTAGGTGCCGATGACGCGGTTCAGACCCTAACCAGCGAAGGACTAACCGTCGGATTGGACATCACCGTTCTTTTCCGACTCGAATTCCTCATCGCCCCTGAAATGTTCCGCACTGTCGGCCCGGATTACCAATTGATCATCGTTCGCCCCGCGATCCGAAACGCAATTCGTGACGTGGTTGCCCAGTTCACCGCTTCAGACCTTTATACGACCGGTCGTGAGCAAGTTTCAATCCAGATTGAAGAGCAATTGATCAACGCATTGGAACCACGCGGAATCTCGATCGAAAACGTGCTCTTGCGCGATGTGCGATTGCCATCGATCATCCAGACGGCAATCGATGACAAACTCGCTGAAGAACAGAGGATCCAGCAGGCTGACTTTAGGCGCCAGGTACAGGTTCAGGAAGCCGAGCGACGGCGAGTCGAAGCAGCCGGTGAGCGCGATGCCCAGCTAGAAATCAACAAGACGCTTACTGACAAATACCTCCAATTCCTCTACATAAACAGCCTCAAGGAAATCAGCGGCGGCAGCGTGGTGTACGTGCCTGTGAGTCCGAGTACCGGCCTGCCAGTGTTCGTCGACGCATCCGTGGGTGCTGGATCGCAAGCACTGTAAATAGATTGACCGAGCCGGGCGCCTAAGCCCGGCTCGGAGCGGCTATTCGCAGGGGCGATTAGCTCAGTTGGCTAGAGCACTACGTTTACACCGTAGGGGCCGCAGGTTCGAGTCCTGCATCGCCCACCATGACGTCCCGTACTGCGAACCTTCCAGCGGAAGGTTCCAACACAGTGAACTGATTGACCGACCCACTTAAGCCTTCAACTGGTTTGAGGCCGCCGGGGGCCAGGCACCCATAAACCGCGCTGGGCCGCCAGAGGCGTGGAGGGTGTAGGCGCGGGAGATTCCCATTTGGGTGCGCATTGCTTGGAGATTGTTCCGACCCACACCCCTGGCTTCGATTAGCGGCGGTCGTTGCCCAACAACAGTCCGATCGGTAGCGGGCGCATAAAAATTGGACGCGATTTACGTTGCGCCATCGATGTGACCACCGGAAGCAAGATTTCCACTTGCAGCCAATTCAATTTCGGAAGCGAAGCAAGGCGGACGATCGCGTCACCGTCCGGTGCCCATTTTTCGAAACTGTAGCGAGCAAACCGATTCGCTCCAATTCCAAGATCGTTAAAAGTTTCTACCGCGATTTCAACCCGACCGGCGTGGACACTCGCTTCAACCTACCGAAGGAGTCCATTCGGTGGCAACGCAAACTTGCAGTCATCGTGGATCTCCCCGGGTTCATTGCGGTCCTAGGCCCAACGGTGGCAATGTTTGCCCTAACGGTTCCTCCGTTCGATCAAGCGCCCCCTGCACGTTATCTGGCCGGCCGCAAATGGGGTCGGGCTGCCGGGCTTGGTCGATGAGCGTATCGACCGCCAATTGGTCGCGGGCTATCAGACGCCGGTATGCGGCTGCCGCCGCAGATGATGCCGACGGCCGCGCACCCGCTTTGCGGTGACAGCAAGCTGACGGTCGCGACGATCAGCGGCGGAGTGCAGGTGAACGTTGTCTCCGCTAGCTGTCGGGCCGTGCGCATTGACTCACTGTTTTTGTAACCCAAACAGGGCCGTTGCCTCACTAGATTTGTAACCCAAATCCACAGGGAGGCAACCGATGCGAGGAAAGAAGCTGAGCCGGGCGGTGCGGAAGGAGCTGCTAGCGGCCTTAAGGGGCCGCTATGCGAGGGCGTCCAAGATCGACAAGGGCGGAATCCTTAACGAGTTCGTGGCTCTATCTGGCCACAACCGCAAATACGCAACCCGAATACTGGGCAATGCTGCAAGCCCTGCTCCGGCACCGCCCACCAAGTCCTCAAACCGCATCTACGACGAGGCCGTCAGGGAGTCTTTGATCATCCTCTGGGAAGCGGCCGATCGGATCTGCGGCAAACGGTTGCAAGCGATATTGCCCAGCCTGATCGAATCGCTGGAAGGGCATGGCCACCTGCAGCTTGATCTGGACCTTAAAAGCAAGCTCTTCGCGATCAGCCCGGCATCGATCGATCGCCTCCTCAAACCAGTCCGCAAGACCGCCGGCAGCAGTCGACGGCGTCACCCCCGCCGCCGCAACCGTCATCACGCCAAGGTCCCGATCCGGACGTTTGCCGATTGGCATGGCCCCGACCCCGGCTACCTGGAAATAGATCTGGTGGCCCACTGTGGTGGCAACATGGCCGGGAGCTTCATCCAGTCCCTGTCGGTTACCGATGTGTGCTCGGGCTGGGTGGAGGCAGTCCCGCTGCTGGCAAGGGAGCAGACGCTTGTGACCGAGGCGCTTGAGGTTATAGGCGGGCGGGTACCGGTGCCAATACTTGGAATCGATACTGACAACGACAGCGCCTTTATCTCCCAGACCCTTATCGATTACTGCCAAGAGCGTGAAATCGAGTTCACCCGCTCACGCGCCTACCGCTCCAACGATCAGGCCTACATCGAACAGAAGAACGGCGCCGTAATCAGACGCTTTGCCGGTTACGAGCGCTTTGCCGGCCTCATCGCCGGACAGACCCTGGCCCGACTCTTTGCCTTAGTTGGTCTCTACACCAATTTCTTCCAACCGTCTTTCAAACTGATCTCCAAGCAGCGCTATGGAGCCAGAACCCAAAAGCGCTACGACCGTCCGCTAACTCCCTGCCAGCGCCTGCTCGATCACCCCGCCGTTGCCGAAAAGGTCAAGGAGGGGTTGCGCGACAAGCGCTCCAAACTGGATCCGCTTTTCCTCCTTAGCGAGATCCGAGCGGCCCAGTCGGCCCTGGCCACCCTGGCATCGCCCGAGGAACGCAGCAAGGTGCAAAAGGATGACCTATCCCAGTTCCTGGCCAAGCTCTCTCATCTGTGGCGCGAGGGCGATGCAAATCCGACCCGCCGTCCAAAACGAAAGCGCCGCAGGTGGTGGCGGACTTGCCCCGACCCCCTAGAGCACGTCTGGCCCGCGGCGCTTACCTACCTGCAGGATCATCCCGACGCCAGCGGCATGCAGATCCTGAAAGTGCTCATGCGTGATCACCCCGACGCCGTCGGGCCCAAGCAGCTGCGGACGTTGCAGCGAAGGCTCAAGCAATGGCGGTCGGTGATGGCCAAAGAGCTTGTATACGGAGTCGTAAACGGTGCTGATGGTGCGGTTGAGAACGCCGAAATCGTAAGTGAAATCGCGCCAATCGGAGTCAAATAAACGGTCCCAAATTTCGGTTACATTTTTTGGTGAGGCAACGGGCGTGGTCAACCGTCGGATGCTGCCGGATAAGGACCCGATGGCGGTGTATGCCGACATCGCTGGTCTGCTCGAACGGAACGCCGCGATCACGGTTGAGCAGCCCTACTTGGCCGAGGCCGGGGTCGAGTCCAGCCCGAACGCGCCGATCGTGCGCGTCGCCGCCTGCCGGCAACTGGGCCGGACCGAACTGATCGGGGTTCCATACAGTACCGACGCAGCTGCTTATGCCCCGCGCGGGCGCGATTTCGTCGTCCTAGGGCCCGGTGACATCGCCCAGGCGCACTCGAGCTGCGAGATTGTTGAGCTTGCTGAAGTTGCAGCCTGTGTGGATCTTAAGGAAGACGTCGTACGGCGCTTTGCCGCCCAAGGAGGGTGCGATGGTAGATCAGGTCGGCGCGCTATAAGGACCGGCGCGCGATCGCGCGCCTGACCTTTGAAGAACTGGCCCAGGGATCGACGGCCGCCGCCGCAGAGCTGCGCGCGGCGATGGCCCGGGTGGAGCAGCGGGCGCTTTCGTACGGCGACCGCCAGCTGCGTCATTTCCTGGCCAAGCACAGCTACGCCAAGGCGCTTGAATACCTGGAGCAGACCGGCGCCTGATCCCGGCGACGCCGGTGCCGGGGCCGCTGGGCAGTCCGCCTAGAAGGCCAATATCTCGCGTGCCAGCACCATGACGCTGGTAACCGTAATGACCGCGACCACCAGTTGCCGAAAACGCCGGGCGTTCATGTGCCGGGTGAGCCGCACCGCCAGCCAGTAGCCAAGGGCCACAAACGGCACGGCCGCGGCCACCAGCAGAAGGCGTTCGGACGTGTACAGACCCTCCACGAAATAGCCGCTTAAGGCGCCGGCGTAGGCGATGGTGGAGAAATAAGCCACCGCGGCCCGGAGTTCCTGGCGTCCCATGCCGCTGCCCAGAAAAAAGAGCACGATGATCGGTCCCCCGATCGAGAGGCCGGCGACGAAGGCGGCGGTTACAAAGCCCAGCAGTGGCCCCGAGATTGCCGGCCAGGGCACCTGTCGCTGGGGATTTGTGATGATCAACACGGTCACCGCCAGCACCAGCGCGCTGATTCCGATCCGCAGCGCCGAGGCATCCAGATTGGTCAGCGCCCACACGCCGGCCGGTGCTCCCAGGATGCCGGCGATTCCGATCGGGGCGTGCTCACGATAGCGCACGTGGGCCCGGGTTTCGATCAGTACCAGCGCAAAGGCCAGCACGGCCACCGCGTTGACCACGGTCACGACCGTCTGCGGGTCCAGGAACAGCAGCAGGAACGGGGTTGTGGAGAGCGCGAACCCGAACCCGATGGCCCCGATGGTAAATCCGGCCAGAGACAGCACCAGGGCAGTACCAATTACCTCGAGCGGCCCCAGCATGATCTACCCGCCCGGCGACGCCGGGCCGTTTTCGCTTATCAGACCGGATTTGAGCAGCGCCACGTCGTCCTGGAGCGGCTGCAGGATCAGGCCGGCCGCAACCATGAGCACGGCCATGACCATATAGACGATCGTAAAACCCATCTGCTCGCTGGCCTTATTGCCCAGGTCCAACGCTACCCCGGCCCACAGCGTTCCGCCGGCGCCGCCGCCGGCGCCGGCGAAATTGGCCAGGGCCAGATAGGGGCCGGCGCTGTTGGGGTTGGGGATCTTGTCGATCAGCAGCGCCCAATCGCCGGCGGTGAACGCCCCCAGGGCAAAACCCAGCATCACGACCCCGAAGGCCAGACCGCCCAGACTGACGATGAAGGCGGCCCCGATGGAACCGGCGCAGCCACAGCCACAGGCGGCGTAGATCACCGCCTTGCGGCCGAAGCGGTCGCCGATCATGCCCGCCGGGCAGGCGTCGCCAGCAGCAGGCCGAGCAGGATCGAGGACCACCGGCCGGGGTTCTCAACCTCCAGGCGGTCGCGCAGATTAAACAGCAGGATGTTGTCGGCGGCCAGGACCGCGCCGAAGAAAACAAGCCGCGAGAGCACCACCCGAATGAACGCCGGGTGCGAGCGCAACCGGTCGACGCCCTCGCCGAACTCAGTGCGCGGCGACGGCTGCGGTTCCGACGGGCTGGTCGGCCCGGCCGGGATGAAGATGAACGCCAGTCCGGCCGAGAACGCCAGAGTTGCCGCGCCCTCGAACACGAATCCGCCCGGGTTGCCGGCATCGAGCATCATGCCGGCGATGGTGGCCCCGATGACGGTGCCACCGCGGGTGGACCGCCGGCCAGTCGGCCGGCGCTCTCGGTGGAAACTCCGGCCGGCAGCGGTAGCAATCCGGCGACCGCCGCCAGATAAAGGAAATGTATAAGAGCGCCGCCAGCCGCACTCTGGAGGCTCCCAGCAGCAGCATCCGCGGCATCAGCGCGATCATGGCGGCGGCGGCGCTGCGGGGAAGTTTGCGATGGGATGATACGGGCCCGGATTTGTCGAAAATGGGCGACATCAACGCAGCGCCGGCGCCCGATAGGTGCCGGTCCTAAGGAATTGAACGGATAACCATGGAATACCGCAAATTCGGAGATTCGGATCTCGCGGTTTCGGTTGTCGGCTTCGGCGGCTGGCCGATGGGCGGCACAAACTACGGCGAGGTCGACGACAGCGAGGGCCAGGACGCAGTGCGGCACGCTCATGAGCTGGGCGTGACCTGCTTTGACAACGCCGCCGGCTACGGGCTGGGGCACTCCGAGCGGGTCATGGGGGCGGCGCTCAAGCCCATCCGCGACGAGGTGGTGGTCGTGACCAAGTGCGGGATCGCCTGGAACGACGAAGAAAAACGGATGGAGCGCAACGGCACCCGGCAGCACGTGCTCGAATCCTGCGAGCGCAGCTTGAAGAACCTGCAGACCGATTACATCGACCTGCTGCTGATCCACTGGCCCGATGTGGATACGCCCTTCGAGGAGACGATGCGGGCTCTGGAGGAGTTGCAAAAAGCCGGCAAGATCCGCTATGCCGGGGTCTCCAACTTCATGCCCGAGATGCTGGATGAGTGCCGCAAGCACCTTGGAATCGTGGCCAATCAGATGGGCTACTCGATGCTGGAGCGCCGCATTGAGCGCGACGTTAAGGCATGGTGCGAGGAAAACAAGATCGGCATCATGAGCTATGGTTCGCTGGCACATGGCCTGCTCTCGGGCGCCATGACCTCCGAACACGAGTTCCATCCCAGGGACTGGCGCGCCGCCGGACACGCGTTCGGCTTGCCAACTTTTGACCGCGAGAAGCACTTTGCGCTCAACGTTGCGACCCAGAACCGGCTGCGCGCGATCGCCGAGCGCGAGGGTCACACCCTGCCGGATCTGGCAATGGCCTGGGTGCTCTCGCACGAGGTCGTCACCACCGCCCTGGTTGGTTTCCGCACCCCGGGCGAGGTCGACGACGCCGCGCGCGCGGCCGAATGGAAGCTGAGTCCGGAGCTCTATGCCGAGGTAACCGCGATCTCGGACGAGGCCTTTCAGCGCCTCGTCGCCGATGAGCTGATGGCTCCGGCGATCGGCACCCGGAACGCCTGGAACCCCAACCCGGAGAAGTTTGCGTAGGTCGGCGCGACATTGCGCGAGGAGCCCATCGCCGGCGGCCCAGCCGATGGCTTTGGCCCCGACCCGACCTTTGCGGTCGCAGTGGCAGTTCCGGTGCAGATGCCATGGCCGGAGGGTCACGGAGGTTGGCGGCCCAGCGATGGCGGCTTCGAGCGTGACTCGGAATTGTTGAAAACGGGCGGCATGAACGCAGCGCCAGCGCCCGATTGGTGCCGGTCCAAGGAATCGAACGGATAACCATGGAATACCGCAAATTCGGAGATTCGGACCTTGAGGTCTCGGCGGTCGGCTTTGGCGGCTGGCCGATGGGCGGCACAAATCACGGCGAGGTCGACGACAGCGAGGGCCAGGACGCGGTGCGGCGCGCTCATGCGCTGGGCGTGACCTGCTTTGATAACGCCGCCGCCTACGGTGTGGGGCACTCCGAGCGGGTCATGGGGGCGGCGTTAAAGCCGATTCGTGACCAGGTGGTGATCGTCACCAAGTGCGGGATCGCCTGGAACGACGAGGTGAAACGAGTTGAGCGCAACGGCACTCGCGCCGGTGTCCTCAAATCCAGCGAACAAAGCCTTCGGAACCTGCAGACCGATTACATCGACCTGCTGCTGGTCCACTGGCCTGATGTGGATACGCCCTTCGAGGAGACGATGCGGGCTCTGGAAGAACTGCAGAAGGCCGGCAAGATCCGCTATGCCGGGGTCTCGAACTTCATGCCCGAGATGCTGAAGGAATGCAAGAAACATCTGGACATCGTTGCCAACCAGATGGGCTACTCGATGCTGGAACGCCGCATCGAGCGTGGCGTGATGCCCTGGTGCGAGCAGAACGGGGTTGGGATCATGAGCTACGGCTCGCTAGCGCACGGCCTGCTTTCGGGCGCCATGACCGACGCCTACGAGTTCGAATCCGGGGACTGGCGGGCCACGGGCCACGCCTTCGGGATGCCGTTCTTTGACCGCGACAAGCACTTTGCGCTCAACGTTGCGACCCAGCACCGGATGCGCGCGATCGCCGAGCGCGAGGGTCACACCCTGCCGGATCTGGCAATGGCCTGGGTGCTCTCGCACGAGGTCGTAACCACCGCCTTGGTTGGTTTCCGCACCCCGGGCGAGGTCAACGACGCCGCACGCGCGGCGGAGTGGAAGCTGAGCCCGGAGCTCTACGCCGAGGTGACAGCGATCTCGGACGAAGCCTACCTGCGCAACGTCGCCGATGAGATAAGAGCTCCCGCTATTGGCAACTGGAACCCCTGGAACCGCAATCCGCAGCGGTTTGGCACCGCCGGCCTGGCCTCCTCATCGGAGGAGTCCGAATAGGGCCCAGCCGGCAGTTGTGGATTGGGGCGAGCCCAGGCATATTGCGGTGGGGCGGCGGTCGTCGGATTGCTGCCGCTGCCGGCCGGAGTTTCCACCGAGAGCGCCGGCCGGCTGGCCGGCGGTCCACCCGCGGTGGCACCGTCATCGGGGCCACCGATGCTGAGAATCCCATTAATCGAGGATGCCGCGCGCCATCTGGTTGGTTCCCACCAGGTCGGGCAGCACGCCCTTGATGGCCGCGCGCGAGAAGTTCTCCGAGACCTGCTGGCAGAGAATCAAAGCCAGCGGCGCCTGGTAGGTCGCCGTCGGCGACATCAGCAGCACGAACACGGTTGTCAGCAGCGCGCCGCCCAGGAGCATCGGCCGGCGCCGCCCCCAGCGCGACCAGGCGCGGTCGAAGATTCCCCCCGGCCAGGGGGCTGCACCAGGACCGCGCTCGAGACCCCGACGACGGTGATCAGCCCCAGTATGTTCCCCTTGATTTCGGGTCCAACCAGCGCCTCCACCCGGTCGGGCAGGTAGACAATCGCGAACCCACCCCAAAGCAGCGAGAGCCCCAACCAGTAGATGTTGAGGCGGAAGAGCACCAGCGGCGAGACCGCTTTGCGCGAAGCGTAGGCCAGCGCCGCCGGCGCAACGCTCATCAGCCCAGGAATCGATTCTGGGCGAACCGCCTTAGCGCCTGGTCGGCCAGCAGCAGGGTGCACATCGCCTCCACGATCGGAACCGCGCGCGGCAGGACGCAGGGGTCGTGGCGCCCGCGCCTGCCGAATTCGACATCATTGCCGTCCTCGTCCACCGTCCGCTGGGGCTTGAGGATCGTGGCGGTCGATTTGAACGCCACCCGCCCGACGTTGTCCTCGCCGTTGGACATCCCGCCTTGGATCCCGCCGGAGCGGTTGCTGCGGGTCCTGACACGGTCGCCCTGCACGTAGAACTCGTCGTTGTGGGTTATCCCCGAGAGGCGGGTGCCCGCAAACCCCGAGCCGATTTCAAAACTCTTGGCGGCCGGCAGCGAGAGTCTCGCCCGGGCCAGCTCGCCGTCGAGTTTTGCAAACACCGGCTCGCCCGGCCCCGGCGGCACCCCGCGGCAGACATATTCGACCATCCCGCCGAGCGAATCGCCGTCCTTGCGGGCGCGGTCGGTGCGCTGATAGATCCGGTCGGCTGCGTCCAGATCAGGGACCCGGGTCGCGCCGGCGTCGATCACCTCGCGGCTGACGCTGTCGCGATCAACCGGCGAATCGATCTCAGCCACCTACTTTACGTAGGCGACGACCTCGATCCCGTAGCGCGTCAACAGGAGCTTGCGCGCCCTCGCTCCGGCCGCAACCCGCCCGATCGTCTCGCGCGCCGACGCCCGGCCGCCGCCGCGCCAGTTGCGGATGCCGTACTTGGCCTGGTAGATGTAGTCGGCGTGCGAGGGACGGTAGATCCGCCGCATGTACTCGCAGTCCGTGCCGCGCGCGGCACGGTTTCAGACCACGATCGAGATCAGGGTACCCAAGGTGCGGCCTTCGAACACGCCGGATAAAGTCTCGGCCCGATCGTCCTCGCGGCGCTGGGTGGTTATGCGGCCCTGGCCCGGGCGGCGCCGGTCCAGGTCCGGCCGGATGTCTTCGACGCTCAGCTCCAGCCGCGCCGGGCATCCGTCGATTACCGCCCCGATGGCCTCACCATGCGATTCGCGCCGGGTGGTTATCCGGAAGGCGCCGCCGAAGGTGTTGCTCATTCCGGGTCGGAGTCGTTTTCGCCGAGGCGGAGGCGCCGAAAGTCGCCGATGCTCCATTGGACGTTGCGGCGCGCGGAGCCCGCCACCGAACTGATGAACCAGCCATGAATGCGCGCCAGCATCTGTTCGCGCCGCTCGGCTTGATCGGGGTCGTCCCAGAGATTGACCAGCTCCTCGGGGTCGTTCCTCAAATCAAACAGCAGTCCCCGCTCCTCGCCCAGGTACTCGACGCACTTGTAGTTACGGGTGCGCAGCATCATCTGGTATTCGATCGCGTTCATTACGCTGTCGCGGGCGACCTCGGAAAAGACCTCCGTGCGCCCGGTCGCGCCTTCTTGGCCATCAAGCTGCGAAAGCATGCTGATGGCTTCGAAGTGGTCGGGCGGTTCAAGGCCGGCCAGTTCCAGGACCGTCGGGCCCAGATCGAACCAGCTGTAGAGATCGTCGATCGTGCGCCCTCCGGCAAAGCGCCCGGGCGCCCAGACCAGCGTCGGAACGCGGGTGACGCAGTCGTACATGTTCCACTTTGCGTACATCCCGTGATCCCCCAGGCTCTCACCGTGGTCGGAGGTGAAGATCACGATCGAATCCGACAGCAGTTCATGGTTCTCCAGCGCATCCAGGATCTGCCCGACCTTGCGGTCGATCATCTCGCAGTTTGCCAGGTAGTAGGCTCGCTGGCGGTGGCGCCGTTCGTGGCTGGCGCGCGAATCGTGGACTACGGCGTCGATGTCGTGGGATTCGAAGAACTCGCGCATCCGCTTTAGTCCCTCGGGCTGGGCCTGCATTTCCTGCTCGGTGACCTCGAGTATTGGGAACTCGCGCTGCATGTACTTTTCGGCCACCGCTGGCAGGGGATCAAA
Organism: Chloroflexota bacterium; assembly: GCA_965261345.1. GTDB lineage: Bacteria > Chloroflexota > UBA11872 > UBA11872 > VXNJ01 > VXNJ01. Next base: position 2,053,011 of record OZ253449.1, on the reverse strand, counting down.
CGGCGGGTGCGGGCCAGGGAATCCGATCTCGAGAAACAGCGGCTGCGGCAGCGGCTGCATGGCGGCGCTGTTATCGAGCCAGCGCACCACCGAATCGCCGACGAACTCATCGGGATGCAGGTGGTCCGGCAGCGGCCACGGGTAGGCCCCCAGCCGCTCCTGCCAGTCGGGATTGTCGCGGCGGTAGGTGTAGCGGTTGGGTTTTTCCAGGTTGTGGGCCATGATGGCCTTGTCCAGCTCGTCGAAGAACTTGAGCGGACCCCCGAAACGATCCTTGTTCTCGACCACGTAGCGTTCGTGGAATCCCAGCGGCGCGGTGTAGGGACCAGTGTGCATCTTGCCGATGTTGACGCAGTGATAACCGCTATCGGCCAGGTCCTGGACCCAGCATTCGCTCCAGATCGAATCATTGCGCAGCACCCCGGTGTTGTGCGGATTCATCCCGGAGAACAGCGAGGCGCGGGCCGGTCCGCAGACCGGGGCGTTGACGTGGACATTGGATAATACAACCCCTTCGTTGGCCAGCCGGTCAAGGTTGGGGGCGTCCATCCAGGGAGAGCCCAGCGCGGCGATGGTGTCGAAGCGCTGCTGGTCGGTGATGATCAGGACGATGTTGGGTCGGGAGTCGGGCACTGGCAGTGGTCCGGCAAGCGGGTCCGGGTCGATATTGCCTTAAGCACAGACGTGCCACCCTGACGGGCCAGTTGCGGCGGACCGATTCTTTATCTTTATTGATGGCGCCCGCGCAACCTTTGGTCTTTTTCGACGCGGTCGAAATCCTCGATTAGCCCGGCGCCGGGCTAATCGAACTGGCCCGCGACCGCTACCCGGACGCCAAACCACACCCACCTGGCCGAACTGCTCCGGGAACGCGAGGGCATCGATCTGAGCCGCCAGACCCTAAGGCGCATCCTCAACGCCGCCGGAATAAGGAGCCCGCGCCGTCGCCCCCGATACCGGGTACGACGCGAGCGCATGCCCAGGGAAGGGATGCCGGTCCAGATCGACGGCAGCCACCGTCGCTGGCTGAGGGGTGAGCATCCCCAGTTCGCCGTGCACCTGGCGGTAGATAACGCCACCGGCAAGGTGGTAGCGGCACATTTTGGACCCGATGAAGACACCTGCGGGTACTTTGAGCTGCTCTGCGGTCTGATCAGCAGTTACGGCCTCCCCCTGGCGCTCTACAGCGACCGCCACAGCGTGTTCGTACCCGCTATCTCGTCGGGGCAGCCAAAGCAGGCCGAAGGGGCAACCCAGTTCGCCCGCGCAATGCGGGAACGTGGGATAGGCCAGGTATTTGCCGGCTCTGCCCAGGACAAGGGAGGAGTCGAAAGAGCAGCCGGGACCCTCCAGGACCGCCTGGTCACTTAAATTGAGATTGGTCGGGGTGAGCACCCTGGCCGGCGCCAATTACCTGTTTACCCGGTTCTTAGAGCGCTTTAACCGGCAGTTTGCAGTAGCACCCGCGCAATCGCGGACCGCTTACCGCTCGCTCGATCCCGATCTTGACGTCGATCAAGTGCACTGCTTTAGACACTCTCGCCGGGTCGCCCGCGACAACACCGTCAGATACGACTGGCAGGTGGCCGGCCGGGGCGGGATCATACCGTCACAGCTTGTCCCGCCCAAACCGGGGCTGATGCGGCTCCGGATCAGCTGGAACGCCAGCTTGCAAAGGTCGCGCAGCTGCCCGAGGTGATGTCGGTAAAGAAACGGTCAAGGCGGCGCATCGCCGCCGGTCGGGCTCGACGGCGCCCGCCTACCACCCGCCAGGTGGAGGGTTGGAAAGCGGTGCAGGCGGCCAAGGCCAAGGGCTTGAACATTACGGACATCGCATTAGCGCCCGGGATATTGCGGCATAGGGTACGCAAGTACGTCAAGGCGACCGCGCCGCCGCGGAACCGAACCCGCCGCAAAGGCGCCATCAACAAGCATGCCGGTGACGTCATCCGGCAAGAATTACGCGAACCCGTTCACTGACATAGTCGCTGAGGATCGACACACCTGTGTGCGAAAACTAATGTCCGTCAACAGTCGCAGGGCTACTGTAGCTTGGACGCGGATAGGCGCAACTTTGAGCGGATCCTTCTGTGGCCTGGCATTGGAAGCATTCGATTCAATCGGGCGAGGACAAATGTAATCGGGAAGGGGCGTGCGAATCGAATGGGGCCCCACCCCGAAAATTACCGGAACATGATCACACGACCTCTGCTGGCAATGCGCTAGGTTCTTTCGGCGACGGAGCATGACTTTGAGAATTGAAGATGACGCGGGCATTTCCTCCCTATTGATCGGCGAGGAGACCCGGCTTTGCGGCGGATTCGGTTTTACCGAAGGGCCGATCTGGATCGCCGCCGACAACGCCCTGATTTTTAGCGACATTCCCGGGAACCGACAGCATCGCTGGCGTCCCGGACAAGTCGAGGCGGAGGTTTACCGCGAGCCGAGCGGCTGTTCAAATGGGCTTACGCTCGATGCCGCCGGGAACCTGCTCGCCTGCGAACACGCCGGCCGCCGCGTGTCGAGGGCCCCGTACGCTGAGCCAGGGAAAGTCGAAGCGATCGCCGATCGCTGGGATGGTCTTGCACTAAACAGCCCCAATGACCTCGTGGTTCACTCGTCGGGCGCGGTCTTCTTCACCGACCCCGCGGCCGGGATCGACGACGGTAAGACTCCGCGACTCGGCTCCAGGGGGCAGCAGCAGGAGCTAGATTTCGAGGGCGTCTTTCGGATCGATCCTAACGGTTCGCTCAGTCTGATTGTTGGGACGGGCTTTACCCGCCCCAACGGACTCGCATTTAGCCCCGACGAGTCGGCGCTTTACATCGGCGATTCGCGGGAGAGGTTTATCTGGCGTTACCAAGTAAATGACGACCTATCGCTGGGAGACCGCATCCTGTTCGTTGATCAGTCAAAGGACGAGCGATTCGGCAGGCCGGACGGCATGAAGGTTGATGCCGACGGTCGTCTCTGGACCACCGGCGGCGGCGGAGTCTCGGCTCACACGGCGGGGGGCGATTACCTCGGCGTCTTTGAAATGGACGAGCACGCCGCCAACATCACCTTCGGCGGTGATGACTTCTCGACCCTTTACATGACGGCCCGCACCGGCCTCTACAGCATCGAGACGACCGTGCGCGGCCTCGTGCCCGGCTCGCGCTAGCCTCCAGAAGGTGGTGCTCCGCGCAGAACCCGTTCAAAGGTCGCCAGCGTGCGCTTCGCATAGAGCCACATGTTCTCTTCGCGATCGTTGAGGCCGGTCTCCAGTGTTTCGCAGTAATCGACCGGGCCGGCGATGGCGATGCACGTGTGTCCCGGTGCATCCCCATAGGGATTTCCGGCCGGACCGGCCGCTCCCGTCTCGCCGATGCCCCAGGTCGCGGCCAGTTGTTTGCGGACTGCTTCGGCGATGATTCGCGCGTACGGCTCGCTGCTTGAGCGGACGCCGGGATAGTCCTCTAATTCGATCCCCAGGAACCTCACGCGGGCCACTCCGGTGTAGGTGACGGCGGCCCCCCGGTAGTAACTCGATGCACCCGGCACCGCAAGCAGCCCTGCCGAGACCAGTCCGCCGGAGGTCGTCTCGCAGATCGCGACCGTATCCCCGCGCGCTTTTAGTAGTTCGGCAATCCTGGTTGCCATTTGCTCTAGTGGTTTCATGTCGATCTCTCCATCCGTTTTCATCTGAGGCTAGTATCGCCGCGGGTCACCGTTGTTGAAGGGAAGGTGGAAGGGCATATTCGTGAACCTAACGGCTAGCGTCCTCTGCCTGGCCGGCAGATATCGGCCGGCGCTCGAAAGTCGCGCCGGCATGGTCACCTGAGCAGGTGAACGCCCGGCCCGAATCGAGCCGGGCGGCGACATTACAGATCGGGATGGCGCATGAAGTCCGTGGCCTGCTCATAGGCATAGCCAGCGCGGCAGAGTGCCGCTTCGCTACCCGGCTGGCCGACGAGCTGTAAGGCCAACGGCAAACCTTCATCGCTCCAACCGTTCGGAAGCGTCAATGTAGGCGCCCGATTCATGTCCCAGGGGACTGTGAACTGGGCTTTGGTCGCGTCATAGCTGCCGGGCATTTCGTCATACAACTTTTCCTCGCTTATCCGGTGCGGCGGTGCCGGCTGGGCTGGACAGGCGAGCATATCGATACCCGCAAACGCGCGGGTCAGCCGGCCGGTCAACTCGGCACGCTGATTGCAGGCCTCCGCGTACGCGACGGCGCTAATTGACGCGCCCAGTCCGAGCCAGCCGCCAAACCACGCGCCGTATTCGCTCGCGCGGCTGGGATAGTTGCCGGAGTGTGCAGCCAATGCCTCCACCGAACAGAGCGTTGGCCAGGCCGCCATGTACGGACGAGCGTCAGGCAGTTCCACATCGACGATCTCCGCCCCCAGCGCGGCAAGCGTCTCGACCGACGCGGCGATGGCATTTGCGATCAACGGGGCCACGTCCTCGGTTGCGTAACGGTAGTCGTAGCCGATCCGCATTCCGGCAACGCCGTCGTCGATGGCGTCGAGCATGGCCGGCGCAGGTTCGGGCAGCGTGGTGGCATCATTGGGATCCTCACCGGAGATGACCGCCAGCACGGCAGCACAGTCCCAGGTCGAACGCGCCATCGGACCAACGTGGTCGAGTGATTGCGCAAGATCTAGCACGCCGTAGCGGCTCACGCGACCCCAGGTCGGTTTGAGGCCAACGATTCCACAGGAGGCCGACGGTGATCGAATCGAGCCACCGGTGTCACTACCAAGGGACGCGTAACAGAGCCCGGCGGTCGTCGCGACGCCCGAGCCGCTCGACGAGGAGCCCGTCCAACGGTCGGCCGCCCAGGGATTTACCGGCACCTGACGCGCTCGGTTGTAGCCAGCCATCGCGCCTTCGGTTAGGTTCAGTTTGCCCAACAGCACAGCGCCGGCGGCGCGGAAACGGGCAACCACAGTGGAGTCGAACTCGGGCACGAAGTCTTCCAGCACCCTGGTTCCACCCATCGTCCGTGTACCGGCCGTGTAGCAGAGATCTTTAACCGCGATTGGCACGCCGTGCAGCGGGCCGCGATAGCTTCCAGAGGCGATCTCGTCGTGTGCGCGCCGCGCTTCGGCCAGAGCCGAATCAGCCATGACCGTCGCAAAGCTTTTCAACCGCCCATCGACCGTAGAAATCCGGTCCAGCTGCATCTGCGTCATCTCGACCGGCGACAGTTCGCCAGCCGCAATTCGGGGCGCGAGTTCTTCAATCGTTGAGAAGGCAATTTCGCTGGTCATGGATCATCTGCCGCTGGCTGGGGTGGTGTCATCCTATTCGGCGCAACTTGGCTCCAATAAATTTCCAATCATTTCGATGCCCCATGCGAGCTGCGGCGTCCCGCCGGGATCGGGCCATTGGATCGGAGGCATCGGACACGTTCGCCTCGCCGAATCGAGTCCCGACATTAAGGATTGGGGAGGCAAAGTGGGGGGCTGCCGGGAAATGAAATGCTTTCCGGGTCGAAGCTGTTACTTGTCACGAACTGGCATCTGCCGACTTTTCCCGAATTTTTCGACATTGGGGCGGGGTGCTTCCAACCACAAGTTTCAAACTTACCAACAGCAACTTCAGGCCGTGCTTGAGCCACAAGTGTGCGGTTGAAGTGAACGCACCGCGCTGTTGAAATTCGGGCAATTTAGGGTCAGCGACTCCTCCGACTGAGATTCGGATCCGCCGATTGTGAATTGCTAGACGATGGCCTCCGGCGAGGACGGTTCCACCTTTTGCCCGGACGTAACCCGGGTTGCCCTGACGACTTTCGCAGCGGGGGCGCCATCGTTAGCGCAGTCCCAAATTTCCTAGTTTGCAGACCAACAGCGTGGCCGGGATTGAATGCACCGGCGCCTTTCCGACCAAATTGCAGCTGCCGCCAGGTATGTGGCCTAGGCACTGGTGGGCTGCCAACTCCTAGAGTGCGGCCGCGCGGCGGCGGGAGATAATGTTCATTGCTGACGCGTCCAGAGCGGGGGCCAATCAAATTCCCCCAGAGCCGCCTATGGCTGCCTTCCGCCGACTCCCTCCCCCGCAGGCTCTGACCCGGCGATGTCTGAGCCCCCAGACTTGCAACCATTTGTGGCGCCGCCCACAATCAGTACATGACTACCGCAAATCCAGATGAGCTTCTGGCCCGTCGCAAACGACTGCTCGGTACCGGCATCGCCACCTTTTACGAGGATCCGGTTCACATCGTTCGTGGAGAAGGGGTCTGGCTCTACGACCCCAACGGGCGCCGCTACCTCGACCTCTACAACAATGTGCCTTGCGTCGGGCACGCCAACCCGCATGTCGTGGCGGCCATGCGGCGCCAGACGGAGACGTTGAACGTCCACTCGCGCTACCTGCATGAGGGGATCCTCAACTACGCCGAGCGGCTAACTGGCCTTCACCCCGATCCGATCGGCACCGCGGTATTTACGTGCAGCGGCACCGAGGCCAACGAGGTGGCGATCATGATGGCACGTGCCGCGACCGGCGGACGCGGGTTGATCTGTACCGATGCGGCTTATCACGGCAACTCCACCGAGGTGCGCAAACTAGGACGGCGGCGCGGCGATGACCACGGTCCGGAGATCCGCTTCATCCCCGTGCCACAGTGCTATCGCCCGATCGACGATGCGCCCGACGGTCAACCGCTAACAGACGTTTATCTTGCTCGGCTTGCAGCCGAGATCGAGGGTTTTGCTCAAGACGGCATTTCGTTTGCTGGGTTGCTGCTGTGCCCGATATTGGCTAACGAAGGGCTTCCCAATATCCCATCGGGGTTCATGGGTCGGGCGGCTGAACTGGTGCGTGCCAGTGGCGGTCTGTTCATCTGCGACGAAGTGCAGGCGGGGTTTGGTCGGACCGGCCGTTGGTGGGGCTATGAGTTGTCTGGGGTAATTCCCGACATCGTCAGCATGGGCAAGCCGATGGGCAATGGCCTCCCCCTGGCGGGAGTAGTTGCCTCGCCGGAGCTGGTCAGCAGCTTCCGCGCCAGCACCGGCTACTTCAACACCTTTGCATCCAGCCCGTTGCAGGCAGCAGTGGGACAAGCAGTAATCGACGTGATTGAGGGCGAAAATCTCCTCGAAAACGTGGCGAATGTCGGTACGCGGTTGCAGAACAGTTTGCGCGGAATGCAGGGGCGTTGCGAATCGATGGCCGATGTGCGTGGGCATGGCCTGTTCATCGGGGTCGAATGGGTCAAGGATCGGCAGACTAAGGAACCCGATCCCGGCGGCGCGGATGTGATAGTCAATCGACTTCGCCAGGCCGGGTTCTTGATGGGCCGAGCGGGCGAACACGGCAATGTGTTGAAACTGCGCCCGCCGCTCGTGTTCAAACAAGAGCACGCCGAGATGTTCCTGGAAGCCTTCGAGGCTGCCGTCGCCGATCCCGTCTGATCGTTTGCCTGAGCCGACCAATCTAAGTGACGCGGAACTGCGGGCGCTAGCCGAGCAAGCGTTGCCGTACTGGGGGCTCAAGCCTTACAAAATGGAGCTGGTCTCGCGCAACGAAAACACGGTTTTTGAGCTCAACATGTCAGACGGCTGCGCGTACGCCCTGCGGATTCACCGGCCCGAGTATCACACGCTATGGGAACTTGAATCGGAATTGATCTGGGCCCAGTTGCTCGAGGATGCGGGGGTTTCGGTTCCGATTGGATTGCGCACCCTGGATGGCCCGGGTTTTGCCACCGTTGTTACACCCGAGGGCACGTCGAGTCGGGCCGTAGGGCTCGTCGAATGGATTGACGGTACACGGCTGGCCGAGGTGATCGATTCAGAAAACGATGAAGGCCACATCTCCGAGCAATTTGGACAGATCGGCCGGATCGTCGCCACAATTCACAACCAATCGCCCGGATGGACGCCCCCGGCAGGATTTTCGCGGACGCATTCGATGTGCCTGGCTACGTCGGCAAGGCTCCGTTCTGGGGACGATTCTGGGATATTCCACTGCTAGAACCGGCGCAACGAGACATATTGTCCCGGGCCCGAGACGGCATTGCAGCGATCCTGGGCGATTACGGCAAGGACGGGGGCATTTGCGCGATGATCCACGCCGACCTACCTGCAAAAACATCCCAGTAGGCGATGCGAGTAAATCGCACGCAATTGATTTCGACGACGCCGGATTCGGATGGCATCAATACGAGTTGGCGGTCGCGCTATTTGGCCTCGATGATCGGTCGAGTTTCCAAGCGATCCAAGGTGCGCTGATCTCCGGTTATCGCACGGTGCGTCCGCTGGACGACGACGCGTTATCGCTACTGCCTCTGTTCCTCTCTATTCGTCGCCTGGTACAGATCAGCTGGATGTGGGATCGACCGGAGCTGGGGCGTCGCGAGGGCCTTGAATGGTACATCGAACAAACCTGCCAGCGAGTCGACGCGTTTTCGTTCTCGGCCGGGCGAGCATGGCGCAGCACAATCCCGGCCGGCGAGTCGATCATCGAGCTGGCGCCGCTGGGATCCCGGGAGACCAACCCCAACTGCAATTGCTGCCCTCGGCAAACATTTCACGGATGGACTGGATAGCCTGCTTCGCCCCGGGCAGGCGGGCCATCCGGCATCGGCATCCGGGAATATCATGGGTTCGCAGCGGGCTGAAAGCGGTCACGATCTTGCCCCAGAAGATCACCCACGCTGCCTTACAGGATGCGCTGCCGCAAATCCGGCGCGCTAGCCAAGCGAAAAAATAGCGTGCCCAAGGTAATTGCCTACATTGCCTGCAGTGTCGACGGATACATCGCCCGCCGCGACGGGGATGTCGGCTGGTTGTTCCACGACCAGGATTACGGCTTCCGAGACTTTATCGCAGGGGTTGGGGCGGTCGTTATGGGGCGCACCACCTACGAACAAATCCTTAGTTTTGGGGATTACCCCTGGCCCGAGATCGAAGGCTGGGCGTTATCGCGCACTCGGGCCGGCGAGCTTGATGCCAACGTTCGTTTCGAATCCGGCAACTTATCCAACCTGGTATCAGGTCTCAAGGCGCGCCAGGATAATAACATCTGGCTCGTGGGCGGCGGACAGGTCGTTAGGGAATTTCTCCAACGCGATTTAGTCGACCAGTTGGTGCTATCGGTGCACCCGCTAATCCTCGGAGACGGCATTCGGCTGTTCCCGCCCCAAACACCGCAGCAGGTCATGTCCTTGGTCGAAACCCAAGCCTTCGACACGAGTTTGGTACAGCTAACTTATCAGTGCACCCGCGGCAGCCGAACGGATGAAGCGGTCAAGCCGGAACTCGACCAATAAACTGCCGCGGCATCGTCGACCCTCAATTTCGGGTTGATGTTAGATCCGGGGCCCAATTGCCCGCTTGCCGCTCACAACTGCGCCCAATTGGTCAATCCGGGAGACGACAGGACCCAATCGTCACCGGCCAGGGGCAGAGGTCGCGGTCAGGCCAATACGGTGGCAGGTAAATTCCCGCTTGCTCTCAGGAACGGATCTCTATGGCAGTTTTTTCGGTTCCCGGTGCGCCCCGGAGGGCCAGGGGGTATCGGAGCTGCACAGCCGCCGAAGCGATTGGGCGGCAACGGTTGGCCGGCGGGCCCAAAGCTAACCGGCGGCGTTTTCCCTGGCAGCAATTTCTTCGTTGACCTCGCCTATCAAAAGCACCAGGTCCAGCAGATCATGGCTGGCAATCGAACCGAGCAACTTGTCGTTTTCATGGTCACAAACCGGAATAATCCCGACCGATTGTTCGTCCATCCGCTCTAGGACATCGCTGACCAATTCCTCGGGCTGGGCGCGCGGTATGTCGCGGCGGATCAAACGATCCAGGTGGGTTTGGGCACGTTTTTCAACCGGAACCGCGTGCAACCGGTCCAACGTGACGATCCCGCAGACCTGCCCATCATCAACCACCAGGAAGTCCGATTGGTGGGGCGCGGTCGCCGCACCCAGCAATTGCGCCACCGAAGCCGAGGGTCCAAAGTAAGTCTGAGTCCGGTCCAGCACGCTGCTGATCGAAACCCCGGTCAAGGCCATGCGTATATAAGGGCGCGAGATCGCATCGGAGCTGGAAGGACGGTGGCGTGAAGTAACATGCCGAACTGCGAAACTGATCAACTGCGGCATCAGCAAGATGTAACCGAGCATGATCAGCACCAACAGCGAAAACACGGGCTGGTCGATGGCCCCCGATTCGAACAGGACGACCAGCAGGGCAATCTCGGTCACGCCCTTGGCCATTAGCGCGGTTGACAACGTCAGCGGGTTCTGAAGCCTCATTGCGACCGCAAATATGTAGGTGCCAACGAACTTTCCAAATAGCGGAACCAAAACCAAGGCCACTATCGTGCCGATCGCCAGGGTTGTGAAGGAAAGATCGAACCGAAGGCCGGCCGCAGCAAAAAACAAGGGGACAAATAGGCCATCGGCAGCGCTCCTTAAACCGGGCAAGATTTCGCGCCGAACCCGATCCGGCAGCCCGGTCAAGGACGCACCGAATAGCAAGGCCCCGATCGAACCATGCAGCCCAACGAATTCGGTACCGGCCACGACCAGCAAAAGGCCGCCGATCATCAACCCGAATGACAGCTGCGGCACGTTGATGATCCGTTGTAGATAGACAATCGCGGGCGGAAGGGCCCGCGCCGAAAGAAACCAGGCTGCGGCCAGAAAAGCGACGATTTGAACGAGCAGCCTGACGGTTCCCAGCAGGTCGAATTCATGTTCCTGCGTGCCAATCGTGAACCCCACCACCAAGAGCGCGGCGATTTCGGCGATGATCACGAGCGTGAATATCTCAATACCGATCGGTTTTCGTAGATACCCACTGTCGGAGAGGACCTTGGCCGCGATCCCCAGGCTCGATAGAGACAAAATCCCGGCCAACGCCAGGGCGTAGTTAAAGTCGAGGCCGAGCGCGAATGGGAAACCGAGTAAATCGGAAGTTACAAGCATCGCCACCAATATCGAAATCAACACCGATCCCAGCGCGACGGCCACATACCGGCCGTGGATCGTTGCCAGAATTCCGGCGGTGTCAATTTCATCGAGGCCGATCAGAAAGAGCAGCACGAAGACGCCAAGCGAGAGAAAGAGCTCGGGTTCAGCAGTTGGCTTGACGATCCCAGCAACTGGCCCCAACAGCACGCCGGCGAAAGTGAAGGCAACGATTGAATTCAAGCCGAGGCGGCCAAGGACCCCTTCGGCGAGTTTGGCTGCCACGATCAGCAGGCCTAGCTCAATGAGCGTTTGCTGAAACATCCCGGTCAGATCCGCCGCGGGCCCGGCCAGCTCCGATTCAACATCGCCGCAACTTCGGTGGACGGCCAGATCGGGCGATGCAAGCGTCGCTGAGCATCTGGGTGTTGGCAAAGTGAACGGCGGCACGGCTACGTCGCAATATCACTTGCACGTTCCCCCTGTCGGCAGATCAACCGCCAAATCACTAGAAGTATTGCCCGGCAGCGCCCTCTGAGATTAGAGGAAAGGAAAACTTTGGTGGCCGCCATTGCGTCAACATCCAGCACCGTCCAGGGACCATCGGTCGGCCCCTCCAACGGGTGGCGGTTGGGCGCAGCGATCGCGCCGATCTAGCGCAAAAAATCCGTTAGCCGGCCCACCTCGTCATTGCGCGTCAACCTTGTCTTATCCGTTTAGCAACGGATAAACTCCGGCTGCCAGTACCGCCGGCGAGCGCTAGCGCGTATCAGTCGAACAGGAGTACATGTTGTTTTTTGAACTACGACGATATACGATCAACGAAGGTTGCCGCGCCGAGTTTGTTGATTTGATGGAGCAGGAGATCATCCCGTTTCAAACCAAGCAGGGCATGGTCATCCTGGGCTCGTTTACGGGGCAAGAGGATGAGAACACCTATGTGTGGATTCGTCGGTTTGTGAACGAGACCGAGCGCGAGCGGTTGTACGACGCGGTCTACAACAGCGACCACTGGAAGAACGACATTGCCCCGCGCGTTAAGGCGATGATGGAGCGGGATTTGATTCAGGTCACTCGCCTGGAAGCGACGCCGCGCTCACCGATCCAATAGCGACACCGCCAACTGTCGCGTCCGGTCTAAGAAAGATCATCGTAACGGTTGGAGCAGTCCCCGCCGGGCTTGATCCACGGCGGAAATGACCCAAACAGCGCAATCGTTCGCGGGACGCCGAAAGGTAAATCCGCCCGTTGCGGGTGCCACGGTGCTTAATTTGGATGGACGCCGGACGATCGCTCCGACCGGGGGAGCGTAATTGTTCCGAGTTGCTGATCACGAAGGCGTAGTTTGCAGATAAATTACGATTGTGGGCCCGGTCGTAGAAGCTGGTGCCGACACGCCTGTTCGCCAGGGTTATGGGCAATGGCAGTGGATCCAAGGCGGATTCTGCGTGAAGACTAAATCACACCGATCATTCGGGCGTCATTGGGCTCCGCTGGGCGTTGTGGCGGCAATCAGCGCAATCCTGCTGGCTCCAGCGGCCGCCTCGGCGGCGGTCGAAAGCGAGACACAATTTGTCCTCAACACCTTCTCCTTCCTGATATTTGGCGCCTTGGTCATGTGGATGTGCGCCGGCTTTACGATGCTGGAATCGGGCTCAGTGCGGACCAAGAATGCATCGATGATCTGCCTGAAAAACATTGGAATCTACTCGATTGCATCATTGGCCTATTTCGTTATTGGCTACAACCTCATGTACGTCGGAGTGGGCGACTGGATTGGGTCCTTCAACATCGCTTATTTCCCATCGGTTGCCGAAATTGCCCTTTTGGCCGACGCGGCCGATGAAGCCGCGCTAGTGGCAGTTACCGCGAACGGTCATTCGGTCATGTCGGACTGGTTCTTCCAGATGGTCTTTGTCGCAACTGCCGCCTCGATCGTTTCCGGCGCATTGGCCGAGCGTGTAAAGATGTGGCCATTCTTCCTGTTTACGCTAATCCTGACTGCGTTCATCTACCCGATCGTTGGTGCCTGGACCTGGGGCGGCGGGTGGCTTTCGCAACTCGGATTCCTAGATTTCGCCGGATCGACGATCGTACATGGAGTCGGTGGATGGTCGGCGCTGGCCGGCGTGATAGTGGTGGGGCCGCGACTCGGGAAATTTCGAAATGACGGTTGGGTCAGGCCAACTCCGCCGTCCAACATTTTGGTCGTAACCCTGGGCGTATTCATCCTTTGGTTGGGCTGGTTCGGATTCAATGGCGGCTCGCAGTTGGCGTTGGGGTCGGTCGCTGACGCGGTGGCAATGAGCCAGATCTTCGTAAACACCAACTTGGCCGCTGCTGCTGGGGTCGTTACCGCCCTGGCCTTCTCGCGATTCGTCCTGGGCCGGACGGATCTTTTTGCGGGCCTTAACGGTGCCATCGCCGGGTTGGTGTCAATCACCGCCGGTCCCAATATTGCCGAACCTGGCTGGGCGATCGCGATCGGCGCAATCGGCGCGGTAATTTGCACCGCGGGAATCAAATTGTTAGAAACGGTCAAGGTCGACGACGTGGTCGGGGCAATCCCTGCCCACCTTTTCGCCGGAATCTGGGGCACCCTGGCGGTGAGCATTGTCGGCGGTGCCGACATCTTGATCCAGGCGCTCGGCGTGGCAACAATCGGCGTATCAGTATTCGGAGTTTCCTTCGGACTTTGGCACGCGCTCAGTTTCTTTATCGGCGTTCGGGTTTCGCCAGATGCCGAACGGCTTGGGCAGGACAGTGCCGAACTTGGGATAGAGGCCTATCCCGAATTCGTCTTAATGCCCGAGAACTTTGACGAATGAACCTCGGACAGCTACGGATTGGGAACATTGAGCGGCCCGACCCGGCGGGTCCGGGCGGCCAGGACCGGCGATCCGCTTAAGGCCGAGTAGCGGCTCGGACAATCCCGCGCAGGGGCAATTTTTGCAGCGTCAAACAAATCCTCCAGATCTTAGCTTTCGCGGTCGGGTGACTTTACCGGGCTCACCGCTGTGGTTAGTCGAGATTGCGCGAGCGGTTGGGTTAACACGCCGATCTGCCCCACAGAGTCCGTGGGTCCGGCGCTTGACTGATGTTGTTAAAAAGAAAGTGCAAAGGGGCGGCCGCTATTACAGTCGGTTGGCCATCACTGTCCCTGTGGCGGTGGTCCGTGCCGTGGACTGCGGAAAACAAGTGCTTGACAGTTGAACAGATTGCAGGATAAATCCAACTCCAGAATCCTCCCCAATACCACCACGATCGCGTACGATCTGCCCGAATTTCGAGACATTGGCTACCGGGCCTACCGTGCCGAATTGCGTGAATTGCGGGTCCAGTTGCTTCGCCTCCAAGAATGGATCGAAGACGCAGGACGCCGCGTGGCGGTGGTGCTGGAAGGCCGCGACGCGGCCGGCAAGGGCACAACCGCGGCGGCGATTACCCGCTATTTGAACCCGCGCAGTGCCGAGATTATTTCCCAAGGGGTGCCAACTCGCCGGCAGATGCGCAATTGGCTGGGTACCCACCACCGAATGCTGCCCAAACCTGGAACCCTAACGATCTTTGACCGCTCCTGGTATTCGCGGGCCCTAGTGCAACCGGCGATGGGCTATTGCACGATGAAGCAGTACCACTATTTCCTAAGCAACGTCAACGCCTGGGAGGAAAACATTGTCGGCCAGGGAGTCGACCTGCTCAAGGTCTATCTCTCGGTCTCGCGCGAGGCCCAGAATCTGCGATTTCGCCTGCGCCAGAGCAGCGAACTCAAATATTGGAAATACTCGGCCAACGACCGCCGGGTTGCCGAACGCTGGCAGATGTTCACGTACTTTAAAGAGCGCATGTTCGCGGTCACTTCCACCGACTACGCGCCCTGGGTGATCATCGATTCAGACAACAAACACCAGGCGCGCCTAAACGTGATTTACTACCTGCTCGCGCGCTTTAACTACGAGGGTCGCGATCTCTCGCTGCACACCTACGAGGCCGAAAAGCGCAAATCGGGATTCAACATGATTGTTGACGGGGTGCTATTCCAAAATTTGAGCGCCGATCAAATCCGGATTCTCGAGCGAATTCACATGCATGAATAAGTCGCAGATGCGCAAGATGACGGCGTGCGGCGGCCTGGTATTCTGCGAGGGGCACGGGTTGTTGATTCGCAAGCATGGACTCTGGGACGTGCCGAAAGGCAAACTGCGGCGCAAAGAGGATCGTGGAAGCTGTGCCACCCGCGAAATCTCCGAGGAGACCGGCCTGGCGGCCAAACTGCTCACCCTCCGCTCGCCGCTCTGCGACTCGACCTATGTTGCCTATTACTCAGGTGAGCCGGTTGCAAAAACGGTTCACTGGTTTGTGCTCGATTACGCCGGAAAGCGCACCGACCAACTCACCCCCGATCGCCGCGAGGACATTGACCGATGCCGCTGGGTGCAGGCCGACCAGTTGGATGCCTACTTCCGCGCCGGGCGCCCGTATCTGCAAGCTGTAATCCGCGCGGTCGGCGAATTGATGCTTACCGCCCCGGCCTGAACGCACCCAATTGCCTGTTGCCAAAAAACCAGTTCCAGGTCCCGGGGCGCAGCCGCGGGAACACCCACCGCGGCGCCGATTCCCAAATAAAATGGAACTTGTCGCCGAGATAGCTCAGTCGGTAGAGCAGTGGACTGAAAATCCATGTGTCGCCGGTTCAATTCCGGCTCTCGGCACCAATTGGCCCGGTCGTTTTCATGCAAGCGCGTAACCAGACCGGCGACGGCCCGGACCCGAGCGGGTTTTCGGCGCGCGCCTTTGCCGATCGCATCGCCTTTAAATTCGCGGTGCAAACGGCAGCTACAGTCCTGGCGCTAGCCCTGCTGGCGGCCCTTTTCCCGGGCAGCATCTCGCTCCCACCGTTTGGTCAGATCGAGTACTTTGCCGCCCTGATCGCCTTCGCCGCTATCCTGGCGGCGATCAATATACTGGTGCGCCCGCTCCTATATACGCTCTTTGGGCCGCTCGCTTGCCTGCTGATTCTGCTCACTTTCGGCCTGTTCCACTTTGTATTCGGGGCGTTGCTGCTGCTTCTGGCCAGCGAAGTGATCCCCGGGGTGGAGGTAGCCGGATTCGGCTCAGCGTTGCTAGTTTCCCTCGGAACGTCGCTGGCGTCAACGATCGCCAGTTCCTATTTCGTGCGCGACGGGAACTTTAACGTTCGCATCATGCGGCCCCCGAATTGAAGGTTGATTGGCCGGCTACGGTTCAATCGTTGGCGGCCGCATGCAGACGCTCGGCAAATTGTTCGAGCAACTCTCGCCGGCAAAGCCGTTTCAGCCAGCGCGCGGGGACCTGCGCGATGCCGTAGTGGGCGCCGGCCAGGGCACCGTATACACATGCAGTTGTATCAGCATCGAGCCCCAGGTCAACCGCAACGACAGCGCCGGATTCAAAGTCGTTGGTCGTCGCAAATGACCACAGGGCAGCCTCTAAGGTGCATTCGACGTTATTGGCGCCGGAGATCTCATCCCTTGAGCGCGCGGCCAGGTCGCCGGACAGGATCTGGTCAAGCCGGCCAGGCAGGGGGCCACCCAGGCCCTCGCTGCCGGCACCGGTTGAAAGCAACTGCGGTCGCCCGGCCCCGGCCAGCGCCATCGCCAGCAGATTTGCAAAAACCTGACAGGCGGCCTGGGACACCGGATGTAAGTGGGTGGGGGTGGAGCATTCTGCTGCCGCCCGGACCAGATCGGGGCGCCCGCCAAAGAAAAGCGGCGGGGCGGCCGCCCGCATTAGCGACCCGTTGGTCAACGCTTCGGCATCGCCCCAGGGTCCTTGCCCGGCCGAAAATCGCCGCAATGCATCCTTGACGGTCGGCCCCATACCAAATGCCTGCCCGGTGGCTGAAAGGTGGCCCTCGTTACCCCAGCGCCAATAGCGTTGCATTTGATCGGGCAGGTTCACGCCGGAGCACTCCAGCAGGCTTTCGGCCAGGCAAAGAGTCATTGCGGTGTCGTCCGTCCAGCTCCCGGCCGGAGCTTCAACCGGCTCGCCAGCGGGAGTTTTCTGCCCGCGCGAGCGGCCCGACATCATGTCGATTACCGGTTCGCTCGGCGGCGGATCGGCGAACTCGACTGGCATCCCCAACGCGTCCCCACAGGCAAGTCCCAGCAACGACCCGCGCCAGCGGTCTATTGATTGCATTGGCGCTTATATACCTAACTTGATCCAACCCGACTGAATCTTAATGAACCCCGCCGGTTTCACACACGCATGATTGTCGGCGCCGAATCGCAGCCACCGATCGACCAGACCCACTACCAGCGGAAATTGACGCCGAGATCGTAAAGGGCCTTCCATAGAGGAGGGCGGTGTGCCGTCTTGCTTGCTCGCCCGCCCGACGATATCAACGAACGCATGGGCGCAAACAGTATATCGAACATACCATATATACTTAAGGCCTTAAAAATAGAACCCATATATATAGAACACCGGCAAATGCCGACCACCTACCGCACCTTCCAGCGGCGCGGCTTCCTGAGCCGCCGCGGCTGCGATCGGCTCAACCAGGTGCTCTCCGGATGCGCCGAGCTGTACAACGCCGAACTGGAAGAATGGCGCCGGTCCTACAAAGAATGCGGCAATAGCGATTCACTGTTCGACCGCATGAAGGCGTTCACTCGTACCCGCAGCCAGGACCCGTTCTGGGGGACCCTGTCGGTCGATATCGGCGCGGTGCGCTCACTCGCGCCGAAAGCACCAAGCAGGCCTTTTACCGCCGCTGTAAGAACGGTGAGAAACCAGGATTCCCGCGCTATAAGCCGCATCATCGCTACCGCACGATCCAGCTGGAACAAACTACGCCCGCGATGGTCAGACCCGACGGGCGCGGTTACGCAGTCCGTGTAAAAGGGTTGCCGGCGATTAAGATCCGGACCGGGCGAGCGCTGCCGCCTTCAGAAGACCTGAAGACGATCCGTATTGCCTTCCGGGGACGGCGCATAGCCGTGAACCGGGCCTACGCGGTTGAGATGGAGCCGTTGCCATATGACCCGGCCAAGGTCGGCCTGGACATGGGAGTTATGGCCCGCATCACCACCAGTGAGGGTCGAAAGATCGAGCGCCGCCAGGTGGACCGCGCCGAGATAGTCGGCAAGCAGCGGCGCCTGTCGGCATGCAAGAAGGGCAGCCGCCGCTTCCGGCAGCGCCGTCGCATCCTGGCCAACGCGCATGAGCGGGCCCGGATCAGGGACAGGAACCAGTGCCATCGGATAACGACCGATTTGATCCGGTGCTACGGATATATAGCCGTGGAGAAGCTGGACAAAAAGGCCATGACCAGATCGGGCGGGGCCAGAAAGCGCGGACTGAACCGCGCCATATTGGAACAAAGCTGGGGACGGATCATCAGTCAGCTTCTCTACAAGGCCGAGAGCGCCGGTAGGGAGCTGGTATTCGTCAACCCCAGAAACACCTCGCAGCGCTGCAGCAGTTGCGGTGCGATGGTCAGAAAGAGCCTGGAGGTGAGAAGGCACGTATGTGAATGCGGTCTGGATATCGACCGCGATCACAACGCGGCCTTAAACATCCTTCAGAAGGCTCTCGCGGGCGGGGTTATGCCCGCGGCCGCCGGCGAGGCGGCGTAAATGTATGCCGACGGGCCTTGTGCTAGTTAGGTATATAAGCCCCATTGCATTAGCCCTTCAAATCCCTAACGCCGGTGGTCCGGCGGCTCAAATTAGTATGCTTGAACCTCCCTAACAACCCTCACGGCGACGTAGCCAAGTGGTAAGGCAGGGGTCTGCAAAACCCTTATCATCGGTTCGATTCCGATCGTCGCCTCCATGCCCATTGATCCTTCCGGGGCGAACCCGAACCGCCGGCGCCTGCGGTTAATCCAATACGAGCGCTTGCGGTCGTCGGCTCCGCTGGAGTTGATCGCCGAGGACCTCCGTCACCTGCCGGGCCTGGCGTTTATCGCCAATGGTGTTACCGGGCACAGCTATCTAACCGCCGACCCGTACGCCTGGGTGGACTGGCTGCCGGGACAGCCCGAAGGCGACGCGCTTGCCCAGCTGTCGGACTTGGTCCTTGCCGGCCACGGCGAGGTATCTTTCGGCCCGGTTCCGTTTTCGGGCGGGGCGATCGGGCAAATTGAATACGAGGCCGGCTATTGCTTTGATCGGGTCCGCAACTGCCGTGCACCGGCGGGGCGTCACCTGATGCGCTTCGGGCTCTACGGCTGGGTGATCGCCCACGACGAGGGCAAAGGCGAGACGTGGCTGATCGTAAACGGGGCCGACCCCCGACCGCAGACCGGGCTGTCTGACCGTCGCAGCCTGCTAACCGCGCTCCGAACCAGATGGCGGGCGATTCCTTCGATCCGTTCAAGTGGGGCAATGAGCGACTTTACGCGTTCCGGCTACATGCAAACCGTCGAACAGGTTCAGCGTTACATTGCCGCCGGCGATGTCTACCAAGTCAACATCGCCCGGCGCCTATCGGGCCGTCTGGGTGCCGATCCCTGGAATGTCTTCCTGCGCCTGCGGCGGTCGGGAACCGATCCGATGGCCGCATTTTTGAGTCAGCGCGGCCAATCGGTAATTTCAGCTTCACCCGAATTGCTGTTGCTCCACCAAAAAGGGGTCGTGCAAACCCGGCCGATCAAGGGGACGCGGCCCCGTGGAGAGGACCCGGTCGCCGACCAGGTCCTGGCCGAAGAATTGGTCATGAGCCCCAAGGACCGAGCCGAAAACGTAATGATCGTCGATGTCTTGCGAAACGACCTTGGAAAAATCGCCGAGCCCGGATCAGTTGCCGTAGAGCGGCTGTTACAGATCGTTACGAATCAGCGGATCCACCATTTGGAGTCGACTATTTCGGCCCGGGTTTCGGGGCCCGCGCGGGCGCTTGATCTACTAAGGTCGATGTTTCCGGGCGGATCGGTGACCGGCGCTCCCAAATTGCGGGCGATGGAAATAATCGCCGAATTGGAGCCGGTAACCCGCGGCGGCTATTGCGGCGCAATCGTCCAGGTCGGATTTGACGGATACGTCTCCGCCTCGATCCCGATCCGGACCATATACAGCGAGGGACGGGAGTGGCAATTCCACGTCGGCGGCGGGATTGTGGCCGATTCGCAGCCACCGGCCGAATTCAAAGAAACTCAGCACAAGGCCGCGGCGCTGCTAAGCGCCCTCGGAGCGGTCTAGGGACCAGCCGGGCCGGGCCGTCCCGGTCATGTCCACAAACGGCGAGCCGCCCGCTTCGCCTGGGCCACGATCTTGGCACGGTTGCCGTCTATCCATATCACGTTGGGGCGATCGACATTGCCGATAAGCCAACGATCCACCCGATTGCCCACCGCGTCGGGCCGATCGCCCGGTTCGGGGATCGGAGTTGCGACCAATTCTTCGACCGCTTCCGACAACATTTCCTCGGCCGCCTGCGGAACCGGCCGTTGCGCGATCACTGCGCCCGCGGCGATTAGCCAAATCGCAATTTGACCGGGGATATCTGAGTGAGTGACTGCGATCACCGGGCGTCCGGCCATTCCTCCGGGCAGGGGCCGCGGCCAAGGTCCACGGGAATTGAGGCGTCGCAGATATCGTGCAGCCTGCGGATCGTCTTGACCTCCCAACTCCCGTCGTGCCGCAACCATTCCACCCCGCAGGAATGCGGCAGCCGCCGCAAGGCCGCTCGCCGAAGGCCGACCGGCTTCATCCCAGCGAGCTGAAATTTCCAGCGCCGAGCGTAGTCGGCTCGCCAGTTCGCGCGCGCTGGCGGCGGTGCGGAAGGGACCGGCGCAGGCCGTGGCGGTTCCCAGCGGTTGGGCCACGGCCCGCAATTGCCCGCGATTACCGGTCATGCTAAGGGCAACGTAACGGGGGCCGCGGTGCGACCGCTTCTGGCGGTTAAACGGCGGATCCAGTCCAGTGATCAGGTCCTGTTCGGAGATCATGGCGGCCAGCTCGGATCCGCAGACTTGGTGCTCGATTCGGTCGACTTTTTCTAGCAGTCCGTCGCGGCGGCGGGCGTGCCGGTTCGAATTTGCCAAGTGTTGCCGCACCCGCCGCTGCAGCGATTTGGCCATGCCGACGTAGAGGACTTTACCGTTTACGTCGATGAACTGGTACGTCCCGGGCAGCGCCGGTAGTCGCTTGGCGGCCTGATCGAGCAAGCGAGCCAGATGTGGATCGGGAGTCAACGCGGATTGACAGATCTGGCGCAACTGACCAACCTTGCCGACACCGGCGCCGCGGGCGTGTTCGATTTGTGCCAGAAAGATCTCCCGCACCGATTCGGCGTCCGACCCCGCGCGGTGCAGCGACTGCTCCAACAACCCGTAGAGCGATAGCGTACGGGCCAACCCGAAAGGCCCCCCGTCGGGATGCTGCCAGGCCGCGATCGCCATTGTGTCCAGACCGTCTCCACTCATGGTTGGCAGCCCGGCCCAGTGGGCCTCTTGGTTTATGTAATTTAGGTCTGAGACCAGGTTGTGGGCAACCAAGACCGCACCCAGGCAGAATTCGGCCAGCGATTCGAGGGCCTTTGCCGGCGATGGGGCCCCGCAAAGCATTTCATCCTCGATCCCGGTCATCGCGGTCACCGCCCGGGCGATCGGCGCCGGGGCCGCCACCAAGGTCTGGAAACGGCCTCGGATCCCATCGACCCCAAATCGGACCGCGCCCAACTCGATGATCCGGTGGCGTCCCGAGGCTCCGCCGTTGGACTCCACATCCAGGGCCACAAATTCGGCATGTTGCAAGCCCACATCGCGCATTTCCCAGGCCGCCAGCGAAACCTGGCCTTGGTCCCGGAAAAACCGCGCGTCAGCATCCAAGGCCGCCGCCAATTGCAGCCCAAGCACGGCGGGAATTGACGATCTTTCGGCCGCGTAAACTACGCTGGCCAATTGGCCGAATCCGACCGGGCGGTCAGCGGACTGCAATGCAAGGTGGGCGCGGGCGGCCAGGTCGCTAGCGATCGGGCATCTGCCTAGCCCGCCCGCCCGCGCCGGCCGGCGCCCAACAGCTGGGAACCGGCGATTGAACAGCCGCTAATGATCAACACCGCCCAGATCGCGCTGACCGCATCGATAACCGAAATTGCCAGGGGCAGCTGCAGTGCCAGCCAGAAAAGGGCGGTAGCGCTGACCAGATGCACCGAACCCAATGTGATAAAGGTGAGCAGGCACCCCAGCGGACCCAGCATCGAAGTCACCAGCGGGCGCACGTAGGTAACCAGAAAGGCGAATGCGAAGGCAAAACCGGCAGATGTTGACCAGTAGAGGTTTGAAGTCTGCTCGGGCATCGTCAGCCGGTCGCCCAACAGCAGGTCGGCCGCCACGAGCCCGACGATGACCGAGACCCAGCCGACCAGAAACCGGCGCAACATCCCGCTGGTTGGAAGTTTGGACGGTCGGTTAGGCCGGGGGCCGCACCTCGACTCCGGCCAGATTTTCAAGGGTCAATACGGCAGCAGTTATGTCCAGTCCGCCGTTGCCCTGGGCCTGAGCCTCGCGCATAAAACTCTCGGCAATCAGGCCGACGTTGTTACGCACTCCCAGGCTTCGACACAGGTCGGAGGTTAGCCCCAGGTCCTTGGCCAACAAATCAACCGAAAACGCCGGCGAAAAATCGCGCTTAAAGACCTTCATTGCGAAGTTGCGGTCCAGTGAAGCCGAGGCCGCAGTAGCCGATTGCAGTACATTGAGCAAGGCCTCTGGGTTGAGCCCAAATTTCTGGGCCATCACAAAGGCTTCCCCGGCGATAGCCAGTTGGGCGGCGAAGATGACCTGGTTGGCCAGTTTGGTGACCGCCCCCGCGCCCGGTCCACCCATCAGATTTACGTTGCCGCCGAGCACGTCCAGCACCGGTTTGGCGCGGTCGAAAGCGGCCTCATCGCCGCCCACCATGATTGCCAGCGTCCCGGCCTCGGCCCCCCAGGGCCCACCGGATATCGGTGCATCCAGGTACCCTTGGCCGTTTGCCTGGGCGGCATCGTAACACTTTTTGGCGGTATCGACTCCATTGGTCGAAAAGTCGATAAGCACCGCTCCGGCCGCCGCCCGTTCGACCACTCCCCCGGGCCCCAGGAAAATGTCTTCGGATATCTGCGGCAGGAGCAGACAGGCCGCGATTACATCGCACTGCGCGGCCAGTTCACCGGGTGATTCGGCCAACACCGCCCCGGCGTCGACGAGCTCTGCGGCTTTGGACGCGGTGCGGTTCCAGACAACGGTTTCGTACCCGGCTTTTAGCAGGTTCGTTGCCATGGGTAACCCCATCGTGCCAAGGCCGATAAATCCAACTCTCATTGCGCGCCGTCTCCTTGCGTTTTGGCGGTTTTGCCCGATTTGGTCAATTGCAACTGCCGGCCGGCCAGATCCGTGGCGGAATGAGCAGCCGAAAAGGTCTTTGAAATTATGTAATCAATCGCCGCCCGCGCCGGTGTCGGGTCCGACAACCTCGAATTGGCCCGGTAGGGCATCGGCGATCATCGCCGGATCGGCGACTTTTCCGGGCAGGCGCAGGACGATCGATTCACCGTCGCCGCGCAGTTCCAGCTCGATAAAGAACGGCCCCGGATTGGCCCGCATTTCCTCTCGCAAGAGTCGCAGCCGACCAAGATCGTCGGTTTCCCGGCCGCTCAGGGTCATGCGCAGTCGCCGCGGTGTTTTTGCGGAGCCTTGATGGGTCAGATCAGCGCTGACAGTTGTGTCGACCGGCGCGGCGGCGGCCGGTTGGCCGTTGGCGGGGTGCGAGGAAGCATCGTCTGCGGTCGGTCGGTCAACGGCGGGTTGGCCACTGGTATCCCGCGGCGACGGACCGCGCTCCGCCCGGGCGGGCCCCGGGGTCGCGCCGCTGGCCCCCTTGCTGGCCAAACGGGCCAGCGGCTCCAGCCTGCCCGAATCGTTCACCACCAGTCGCACCGTCGCACCATCCGATTCGACCTTGCCTTTCAGCCAGACGATCCGGCCATCGGCCAGGATCGAACCTCGTTTCTCAAACATCCGCGGCAGGACCGTAACGCTCAGCGAGGTAACGCCGCCGGCCGATAGCTTAAATGCGCACATTTGGCGGTTGTAGCGGGTCCGGAATTGGCGCAGGTCACTGATCACGCCGCCCGTCTCGGGCTCGGTGTCGACGCGTTCCGGTCCAATTTCGTCGGGGAGCGGGAGGTTGGCACCACGCAATTTGTGGGCCACATCGTCAAATTCGTCGGGCGTGAAATTGATTCCCAACCCCTCGCGCTCCCAGAGCGCTTTCTGCTCGCGGCTGGCCGGAGCTACCGACGGCAAGGTCATTGCCATCGCCGACGGTTGGCCAGGCGAATCTGAACCCGTTCCTCCGAACAGGGTCCGCTGGTCGATTAATCCGCTGGCGCGCAGTGACTGAAGGTGCCGAATCGTTGGTTCGACCGATTCAAGCAGGGCGCTGCGTTCACCGAAATAATCCAGTGCCCCGCATTTGGCCAGGCGCTCAAGCTGGGCCCGCCCGATCTGGCCGGAAGCCCGTTTGCACAGATCGGCCATATCCGCATATGGTTTGGTCCGGTGCGCGACTATGTCGTCGGCCAGTTTGCGTCCAATCCCTTTGATCGCTGCAAGGCCGAAGTAGATGTCGTCCCCGCTGACCTCAAAATCGGCGCCTGATCGCTTGAGGTCTGGCCCCTTGACCGATATGGCCAGATTGCGGCACTCGCTGATGGCCGAGCCCAGTTTGGCTGAATCGCCGCTGGCGGTGGTAAGCACCGCGGCCATAAATTCACGCGGGTAATTCGCTTTGAGGTAGGCGGTCCAATAGGCCACCGTACCGTAATAGAAAGCGTGGGCCTTATTGAATCCGTAGCCACCGAATGGCTCGACCAGTTCGTATATGGACTCGGCCACGTTGCGGGCGATACCGCCGGCGGCCGCCCCGGATAGGAATTTCTCGCGCTGTTCGGCCAGTTCGGTCGGGATCTTTTTGCCGAGAGCTTTGCGCATGACGTCGATCTCGGGCCAGCTGAATCCGGCCAGCTCGCGCGCCGCCACCAGGACCTGGTCTTGGTAGACCATTACCCCATAGGTCTCCTTGAGAATCGGTTCGAGCGCTGGGTGGAGATAGCGAACCCGCGTCGGGTCCTTTTTCATCGCCACATAGCGGTCGATGTTGGACATCGGTCCCGGGCGGTAGAGCGCGACCAGAACTGCCAAGTCTTCCACGCGGCTCGGTTGGAGTTGCACCAGCGCGCGGGTCATACCCTCGCTCTCCAGTTGGAAACATCCAACCGTACGCCCCTTCGAGAGCATCGCAAAGGTGGCCGAGTCGTCAAACGGGATCGTCTCAAGGTCGATCTGCTGCTGGTACCGATCGCTGATCAGCCCGATCGCGGTGCTAATAGTTCGAAAGGTCGACAACCCCAGAATGTCGAGCTTTAAGAATCCGATCTGCTCGAGGGTATCGAAGGTAAATTGCGAAACTGGCTCGCCCTGTTGACCGCGCATCAGGGGTAGGTGCTGGGCCAGTGGGGTATTTGCCACCACAACCCCTGCGGCATGGACCGAAGGGTTGCGCGAGATTCCCTCCAGCTTGAGACCCAGATCGATCAAGCGTTGGACCTGCGGATCCGAGCGGTAGGCGAGCGCGATTTCCTCCACATTGGCGAGCGACCGCTTAAGGTCCCAGGGGTCCACCGCCACCTGCGGGATCGCCTTGGCGATGCGGTCAACGGCGTCGTAGGGCATGTCCATTACGCGGCCCACGTCGCGCAGCACCTGGCGGGCGGCCATGGTGCCGAAGGTGGCAATCTGGGCCACGTGCTCGCGCCCGTACTTGCGCGAAAGGTAATCAATTACGGTCGCGCGGTGATCGTCTGGAAAGTCCATGTCGATGTCCGGCGGACGATCGCGGCGACCCTCGTTGAGGAAGCGCTCAAATGGAATATCGCGCTGAATCGGATCGATGTCGGAAATCCGCAGCGCATAGGCCACCAGCGAGCCTCCGACCGACCCGCGCGGACCGGCCAGGATTCCACGCTGGCGGACGAACTGGAATATCTCGGCATGGATTAGGAAATAGGTTTCGAACCCGAGCGAACAGATGATCCCGAGTTCGTGTTCTAGCCGTTCGGGGTAGGTGGGGCCGTCCCCGGGACGGCGTTCGGCCAGTCCGGCCCTGGACAGTTCGCGCAGGTGCTCGGCCGCGGTCCGGCCCTCGGGCAGATCTATTGGCGGCAATGAGATCCGGCCCAGATCAAGCTGTAGGTTGCAGGCCTCAGCCACCAGGGCGGTGTTTTGGAAAGCACCCGGAAATTCCGACAGGCGACTTTCCATTTCCTCGGCGCCGGCCAGATGGTAAAACCCGTCCATCTTTAGCCGTGAGGCGTCGGCGACCCTCGACTTGGTGCCGATGCAAAGCAGCACGTCGTGGGCCTCCTGGTCCTGCCGATCCACGTAGTGAACATCCTGGGTGCCAACCAGGCGGGCACCTAGTTCGCCGGCAATCTGCAGCAGGCCCGGGTTGAGAACGCGCTCGATTTCCAGATCGTGGTTCATCACTTCGATGAAGAATCGATCGGGCCCGAAGATCTCGCGGTAACGGCCCGCCAGCTGGCGGGCCGATTCGAGGTTCCCGTCGCGAATCCGGCGCGACATGTCGCTGGCCGGGCAGCCGGACAGACAAATGATGCCCTCGGACTGGCTGGCAAGCAGGTCAAGATCGATCCGCGGCTTGTAGTAGAAACCGTTGAGGTGGGCCTTCGACACCATCCCGATTAGGTTGCGGTACCCGGTCGCGTCCTGGCAGACCAAGGTCAGATGGGAGGAGCTTTGGTCGCGCCGCGCCTCCTTTTGGGACATGGATCGGGCGGCCACGTAAACCTCGCACCCGACGATTGGCTTGATCCCCTGGCGGCGCGCCTCCAGATAGAAATTCATGGCCCCGAACATCGATCCGTGATCGGTCAGCGCCAAGGCCCCCATTCCCAGATCGCCGGCCCGGTTAACCAGATCGGGAATCTTGCCCATTCCGTCCAGCAGACTGAATTCGGAATGGACGTGCAGGTGCACAAATTCAGTTGAATTGGCCGCTCGCATGGGCCGATTCTATTGGCCCAATTGGGCAGAGGATTGAAATCTCCAAAAAATTCGCCCGTGCTTTGCTGGCGGTTTGGCGGGCGCGGTTGATAATGAGGGCAGCGAGACGCGGAAGGTGGAAAAATGGACCTTACGACCTTCATAATTCCGCTGGCCATAATCGCCGCCGGCGTGATCCTGCTTCCGCGACTGCTGGGCCCACAGGGTCCGCGCTGCAATCGCTGCGACGCGACCGGCTCGATCGATGAGCGCTGGCCCGACCCATCCAAGCCGGGTGGTTGGCACGTTGCCAGCGGCACGTGCCCCAAATGCGACGGCAAGGGCCGCCTCCGCCGTTGATCTGGTACCCGAACGGCTGATCCTCAGAACACCGTCGCCCACTTGTCCCAGTCCGTATTCATCGGCCTTGACGCCGGAACCACCGGAGTTAAGGCGACCGCGTTCACCAGCGAAGCGGTGGCGGTCTGCTCGGCCCGCGCCGACCTGCCAATGCTCTCGCCCGTTCCCGGCGCCGCCGAACAGGACCCCGCCGTATATGTTGCTACCTGTTTGCAGGTGCTCGCCGAGTGCGCCGACCTGGCCCGCCATCGCCATGGTTGCGAAATCGCCGCGGTGGGGCTTAGCGCAATCATCGGATCGCTGGTGGCGCTGGATGCCGATCGCTGCCCGCTGGGCATGGCGCTGACCTGGGCCGATCTGCGCTGCGGTCCGCAGGTCCGCGCCAGCCAGACAGCGCTCGATCATGACCGCGTTTATCAGCGCACCGGATGCCAGATCCATTCGATCTACACCGGCCCCAAGATCGGCTGGTTGGCCGAGCACTACCCCGAGCGGTTTGGGCTCGCCCGCTGGTTCGTCCCCCTTAAGACCTACCTGCTCTACCGTCTCACCGGCCACCTCCTGCTTGACCGCTCGGTTGGTTCGGGTTCGGGAATGCTCGATACCGCCGGACTCTCCTGGAACGACGAATGGCTCAGCTATCTGGGAGTTAAACCGGATCAGCTGGGCGAACTGACCGAATCCCACGAGCAGGTCCGTTTCCTCCCGGCGATCGCCGCCCAAGTCGGGCTGCCTGAACGCACGCCGCTCATTGTCGGGGCCGCCGACGGCATGCTCTCATCAGTCGGCGTCGGAGGGATCGGGACCGGTGTCTACACCGCCATGATTGCCACCTCGGCGGCCTGCCGCACGATCGATGCCCGCCCGGTACTGCACCCGGGGAGGGCAACCTGGTCCTACTACCTGGCCGACGGCCTCTGGGTCAATGGCGGAGCCATATCGTCGGCCGGAATCGTCTATCGCTGGGTTCGTGACACATTCTTTGCCGACCGTTTAGACCGCGATGATTACACGCCCGTCAACGTCGCCGCGCAGGCGGCCCCGATCGGCGCCGAAGGACTTTTGCTGCTGCCCTACCTAGCTGGTGAACGCTCACCGAACTGGAACGTTGACGCACGCGGCATGCTTTTAGGGTTGACGCTGGGTCATTCGCGCGATCACATCGCGCGAGCGGCGATGGAGTCGATCTGCCTGCATCTTGGACAAGTGTTTACCGCCCTCAAAGAGATCTGCGCCCAACCGAGCGAGGTTCGAACCACCGGCGGATTCACGGGATCACGCTTCTGGGTGCAGATGCTGGCCGATTGTCTGGGTACCCCGCTCTCGCTGCCGGCCAAGGGCGATGCATCGGTGCTGGGAGCGGCCCTTTTGGCGATGCGTTCGATGCACGTGATCGAATCGCTCGAGCAGGCGGCCGACATGATTCCGATCGTCGAGCAAGTCGACCCCGACCCGGCCGCCAGCGCCTACTACGCCGCTCAGTTGCTCAAATTTGATGTCATGTATGAAGCACTCTTAGATCACTTTGGCAATTTTGCCGCCTAAGGCCACTCAGTAAATGCGCTGGTTGCTCACAAGCACCGGGCGGCGCCTGCTGCCTGGCCAATCCCACAACTTTCGGTTGCTGATCGTCGCCGGGGCGTTCTACTCACTTGGTTTTTTCGCCTACAACACGATCTTTACTAATTTCGCGGTCGATGAAATCGGCATCTCGCCATTCCAGATCGGAATCCTGGAGACCATACGCGAGGTGCCGGGCCTGCTTTCGGTGCTCATGGCCGCGGTGGTGATGATGCTGCTCGAACCGGTGGTTGCCGGGTTGGCCCTTCTCCTGATGGCCATTGGGGTACTCAACTACTTTCACGTCGACTCAGTAACTTCCCTGATCATTTTTTCGTTGGTCTGGAGCATCGGCTTCCACACTTGGGCGCCGCTCTCGATGTCACTGGCCCTCCGCTTTGGCAATGACGCCGAGGCAGGGACCCGCCTGGGGATCCTGCGCTCATCGGGCAACATCGCCGCCCTGGCCGGCATCGCGGTTGTCTACCTTGTCACCGCCGGACTCGGCTATCGTCCGATGTTCCTGTTCTCAGCGCTCATGATCGCCGTCGGCGGGTTGCTCATGTTCACGATCAAATCCAAGGAGCGGCCGCCCGAACAGCGGATCGTCATCCGTCGGCAGTACTGGCTTTTCTACGTGCTCCAGATACTCAACGGGGGACGTCGCCATATCTTTATGACGTTTGCCGTGTTCGCTTTGGTCAAGCTCTACGGAACCCCGATTTCAATCATCACCACGCTGTTCCTGGTCAACCAGGTGGTCTCGATTTTTGCGTCCTACATTTTCGGGCGCTGGATCGACCGCTTCGGCGAACGACTGGTCTTCGTTCCCTCCACGTTCCTAATCGGCCTGGTATTCCTCGGCTACGCGCTAATCGATTCGGTAAACGTGCTCTTTGCCCTGTACGTTCTCGACAACTTGCTTTTCTCCAACTCGCTGGCAATTGCCACCTTTGGAAAGAAGATGCTGATCAAGCAATCTGACCTGCGTCCCACGATGGTTACCGGACAGACGATGAACCACATCGCGGCGGTGTTGGTTCCGATTTCCGGTGGCATCCTGTGGGAGCAGTTTGGCCACGTAGTACCATTCGTCGGCGGCGCGGTTATCGCCCTGGCCAGTTGCGGCTTCGGAATGCTCATGTCCCAGAAGACCGATGTCATCAAGGCCGGCAGCCGACCGCTATCGCAGACCTCGGCCGTCTGATCGGGCCCAGCCGGCCGGGGTTGGCCGATCAGTCCGCCGGCCCTGGTTCCCGGTGTTTGAAAATCTACCGCAAGTTTGAATGTCTTCGTCGATCGGCTTAAAGGTTCGGCGACTCGGGCGAGCGCCCGAAAAAGCAGACAGCCCCACCCGGTGAGCGGAGGAAGTAGAACTTTGAGCCAGATTGCAGAGATCATTGCCCGCGAGATCCTCGATTCGCGCGGCAATCCGACCGTCGAGGTCGACGTTGTGCTCGAATCCGGGTTCTCCGGTCGGGCCGCGGTTCCCGCCGGGGCATCGACCGGATCGCGCGAAGCCCTGGAGTTACGCGACGGGGACCCGGAACGCTACGGCGGCAAGGGCGTGGCCAATGCGGTCGAGAACGTTAACGTGGTAATCGCACCGGTGTTGGTGGGGTCTGACCCCTACGACCAACCGGATATTGACTCGGTTCTACGCGAGCTTGACGGGACCGAGGACAAATCCTCGTTGGGCGCCAACGCCATCTTGGGAGTTTCGATGGCCACCGCGGCGGCGGCGGCCAATGATTGCGGCCGGCCTCTTTTCACCTATCTGGGCGGGGCCAACGCGCGGGTTCTGCCGGTGCCGATGATGAACATTCTCAACGGAGGAGCGCACGCCGACAATTCGACCGACATCCAGGAATTTATGATCATGCCGACCGGAGTCGGAAGCTTTAGTGAGTCGCTGCGGGCGGGGGCCGAAATCTACCAGGCGCTAAAGGCCATCCTCAAGCGCGATGGCCTAAACACCAACGTCGGCGACGAAGGCGGTTTCGCTCCGCAGCTGCCGTCCAACGAGGCCGCCCTGGTGGTAATCCTGGAGGCGATCGAATCTGCCGGATACCAAGCGGGGGGCAACGTCCTGCTCGCGCTCGACGCGGCCGCCTCCGAATTGTTAGTCGACGGCAAGTACCGATTTGCCTGCGAAGGAAGAGAACTAACGTCCGATCAGCTGGTCGATTTCTGGTCCGACTGGGTCGCCAATTACCCGATCTTCTCGATCGAGGACGGTTTAGACGAGGGTGATTGGGCCGGCTGGGAATCCCTAACCCGGGCGGTCGGCGGACGCTGCCAGTTGGTCGGTGACGACCTAACAGTTACCAACAGCGCGATCCTGCAGGAGGCAATCCAGCGGCGGGCGGGCAACGCAATCCTGATCAAACTAAACCAGATCGGAACGCTGACTGAAACGCTGGAGGCGATCGAATTGGCCCGGCGCCATTCTTTTTCCGCTGTGATTTCGCACCGCTCTGGCGAGACCGAAGACACGTTCATCGCCGATCTGGCGGTGGCAACCGGAGTGGGCCAGATCAAGACCGGCGGACTGGCTCGCTCCGACCGGGTGGCCAAGTACAACCAGCTGCTGCGAATCGAGCAAAAATTGGGCGATTCGTCCAAATACGCCGGTAACCTCGCTCCGTTCGCCGCGCAGCGCCAGGGCTGACCGGCAATGGAACCTGAGTTACTCCGATTGCTCGATCAGGTTGCGGCCGGCAAAATGACCGTCACGGCGGCGGCGGCCCGCCTGGGCAGCTCCTACGCCGATCTGGGATTTGCCAAGGTTGACGACCAGCGCTCGGCACGAACCGGATTTCCAGAGGCGATTTTCTGCGAGGGGAAGACTCCCGACCAGGCGGCCCGGATCGCACTGGCGCTGCAGGCGGCCGGCGAGGTGGTGATCGCCACCCGTGCCGACTCCGATCACGCCCGGGCTTTATGTCAAGCGCTACCCGAAGCCATCTGGGAGCCGGCGGCCGGGACCGTTATCTCCGGGCAGCGACCGAGCCTGCCCGGGCGACTGGTGATCGCGACCGGCGGGACCTCAGATATTCCGGTGGCGCTTGAGGCGGCGCTGGTGGCCGAGGCGCTGGGCGCCCGGGTGTCCCGCCTGTGGGATGTAGGCGTCGCCGGCATACACCGGCTGCTTGCCAATCGGGATCAGTTCGAGAGCGCCGACGTGGTAATCGCGGTGGCCGGCATGGAGGGCGCGCTGCCCGGGGTTGTGGCAGGTTTAACCGCCGCCCCGGTGATCGCGACCCCGACCAGCGTCGGCTACGGGGCGTCACTGGGTGGCATCACGCCGCTGCTGACGATGCTAAATTCCTGCGCCCCCGGGGTGGCGGTGGTAAACATCGACAATGGATTCGGGGCCGGATATCTGGCCGCCCTGATCCTGCGCGGCAAGGTCGCTTAGGTGGCGCGGATCGCCTTCCTGCAGGCATCGTCCGGGGCCGCCGGCGACATGTTCCTGGCCACGCTCCTAGATGCCGGCATGCCGTTTTCCGAATTGCACGGGCAGCTAAAGAAGCTTCAGGTCGGTCACTGGTCGATGCGCCCGCACAAGGTGATGCGCGGGGCGATCGGGGCAACCTGGCTCCAGGTCGAGATCCCGCCGGGCAAATCACAGCGCGGCCTGGCCGAAATCGGAGACATCGTTTCCGCCGCCGGGCTGGATCCAGCGGTCGAACGGTTGGCGATCGACTTCTTTAAACGGCTGGCCGCGGCCGAAGCCAAGGTTCACCGGATGCCGGTGGAAAAGGTTCACTTCCACGAGGTCGGGGCCGTCGACGCGATCCTTGATCTGGTCGGTGCGGCGATCGGCGCCCAATGGTTAGACGCCGAATCGATTACTGTTTCGCCGATCAACACCGGCAGCGGGCAGGTCCAGACCGAACACGGTCTGCTGCCGGTTCCGGCTCCGGCCACCCTGGAACTGCTGACTGCGGCTGCCGCACCGGTCTATTCATCGGGGGCAAATCTCGAATTACTGACCCCCACCGGGGCGGTGATTCTTACCACCTTGGCCCAAGATTTTGGGCCGCTACCAGCAATGCGGGCGCAAACCAGCGGCTACGGGGCCGGCAGCGCCAACCCGCCGTGGGCCAATGTCCTTCGGTTGGTCGCGGGCCAGGAATCCGATTCGGACGGCGGCGGTCTCGAAACCGTTTTGGTGCTTGAGACCAATATCGACGACGTGAGCCCAGAGGTACTCGGCTATGCCGCCGAACGCTGTTTTGCGGCCGGGGCGCTAGATACCTGGTTCATACCGATCCAGATGAAAAAATTCCGACCCGCGGTTACCCTTTGCGCAATTTGCCGCCCCGGCGACCGCCGGGCGGTCGAAGCGGCGATATTTGCCGAGACCGGCACCCTGGGAATCCGTCACCGCGAGTTTCGGCGGCGCGCCCTTGCCCGGACCACGGTAACCGCCAGGACCCCATACGGGCCGATTCTGGTCAAGGTATCGGCCGATCTCCCAGGGCAAGCGGCGCCGGAATTCGAGGCCGCCCGGGAGGCGGCCCGGGTCCACCGCGTCCCGTTGCTGGCGGTCATGGAAGCCGCCCGGCGGGCGGCGGTCAAAGCGGGCGAAAATGAACATTGAGCGATGCCGAGGCGCGGAAGGTTCTGATAGATGACTGCAATTGCCAGTGAGCATTCGCGGTCGATTGATTCCGTCGTTGCCGAAAACGTAAATTTGCAGATGTGCGCGGCCCAATCGATCCGGGCGGCCCGGATCGATGCCGATCTGTCGGCGATCGCGATCGCTCACCCCCAAGCAGCCAACCTGAGCGGTTCGGCCGCCGGTGGAATTATTTCCGCCAACACCACGATGAAAGAATCGACGGCGATTCTGGTCGGCGGCGGAAGCGTGAAGCTGGAGAACAGCATCGCCCAGTGGGTGGTCGGCGGGGCGGTCGAGGCCCGCAACGTCTTCGCCTTGGCGGTCGTGGCCGGATCGGTCAACGGCCGGGTCAAGGCGATCATGGGGACCCGGTCGGCGATCGCCTTCGGCCTGGCACTGGGTTGCAGCAGCCTGATCGTGGCCCTCGTTCGGCGCTGGCTCTAACTCGCCGGCCCGGCGATCGATGTGATGGCTGATTCGGCACCCAGCGGCCGCTACCTGGGGCCGGCCCTCCGGGTGCCGACGCTGCTCGACAAAACCACCTCGGCCGAGGCCGCGCTGGCCGGAACAGCCAGCGGTGATATCGTGCTGGTGGGCGGCCAGAGTCGAGCCAGCCAGCCACTGCGACTGCTCGAAGCGTTGGTGGCGACCGCGGCCGACGAGTTGACTATCGTATGCGCCAATGCCGACAACGATTCAATTCAGGCGCTGATTGCGGCCGGCCGCTGCAAGAAGTTGATTACCGCCCGCCTCGGGCAATTGAACACCGACGGCGCCTCCGCTGGGCAACTTGAGATCCAGGTTTGCCCGTTGGGAATTCTGTTCGAGCGGGTACGGGCCGGCGGGGCCGGGCTCGGGGGAATTTTGGCCCCACTGGCGTTGGCCGCCGGATTGGGCGATGCGCCCGCCAAGCTGGCCGTCGGCAAGCAAGAGTACGCCGTCGCCCCGGCGATCGTTGGCAATCTGGCACTGGTGAAGGCCTGGCGCGGCGATCGCTATGGCAATCTGTCGTACCGGGGGGCCTTGGTCAGCTCAAACCCCGTGGTTGCCTCAGCAGCACCGGTGGTCCTGGCCCAGGTCGACGAACTCTACGAGATAGGCGACATCGATCCAGGGGCAGTCGACACGCCGGGCATCACTATACGCGGCGTAGTTAGAGGAAATTGAAATTGACCTGGAGCCCCACTGAAATCGCACAGCAGGCGGCCGCCGAACTTGAACACCATGACGTCGTGATCGTGGGGGCCGGACTGCCGGAAATGATTCGCAACCAACTCGCCGAAAAAGCGGTCGTCGTTCTTGATGAAAACGGGATCGTCGGCGCGGGCCCCGACCGGCGCGGGCGCGGGCGCGGAACCCAACCGAACGCTAAGGGTGAACGGGTGGCGGTAATTGCCGGCGGTTCGCTGCAAGGACCACTGGAAGCGGCCGCCCTGCTCCGCCGCGGATGGGTCGACGTGGGGGTACTCGAGGTTGGATCGGTTTCGGCCAACGGGCAGGCCCAGCCGCCCGGTCCGAGCGCGGGTCAGGCCCATGCTCCAGGTCTATTGCCGGAGATCGCATTCGGCGCCGGGCGCCTAATCGCGCTGGCCCACCACGCCCAGCCGGGTGGACAGCCCGCTTTGCTAGGTCCGCTGCCTGAGAGCGCCAAGGGTTTTAACTTCCGCCCCATCAAATTGCTGATAACCCAGCTCGGCGTGTTCCGGCCGGCCGGAAATGCGTTCGAAATCCTGGCGCTGGCCCCCGGCGTCAGCGTATCCGAAGCCAGTTCGCAGTCTGCGGCCGATCTTATCGACGCTCGTCGGAGCAAACGCGATTTGATCCCTGAGCAGTCGAATGGTGATAACGCGAAATCTGACCGGGAACTGGACGACGACGAGGGCGAACTGCTGGGCTCGGCGGAGTCGGCGGCGGGCCAGTAAACCGGACTCTATTCGGGTTCTAACGGCAGACTGACGGTTCGACCTTGGCTCGCCGATATTTCGGCGGCAATGCAGGCTTGGTGAGTGTTGCGGGTAGAGCGCAGCGACAGCTGTGTATCGACCCCGGCGTCGAGGCAATCGAACAGGTGGGCCACCTCACCGTTGAACGGGTGTGACGCGACCTCGGCCGTATTCGGGCACTCCACGTCGGCGCACGAAAACCCGCGAAGGCCTTCGAATTCCTTGCTGTACAGGCGATTGTTGCGAATCGATCCTTTGGTGCCGAGCAGGTCGACGTCAAATTGATAGGGTAGGTGCGCCCCGAGACTGGCCGATACCTTGCCGATTGCCGCGTTGCTTAGTTGGCATATGAACACCATCGTCGACGGGTATTCGTGACCACTGCCATCGTCGGTTGCAAGCGCCGTAAGCGAGGTTATCTCGGAACCCGTAAAGTAGCGCAGAGCGTCGACCGCGTGGCAGCCCGCGCACAGCAGGGCGTTTCCGCCGCCGGCCCGGGTCCTGGCCCAGGAGAATCCCGAATACCAATCGCCAACCTGGTGCCAGTAGTTGACTTCG
Source organism: Chloroflexota bacterium (assembly GCA_965261345.1). Classification (GTDB taxonomy): domain Bacteria; phylum Chloroflexota; class UBA11872; order UBA11872; family VXNJ01; genus VXNJ01. Next base: position 2,017,021 of record OZ253449.1, on the reverse strand, counting down.
GCATAGAAAACTCGGCCTAACAGGTCGGCCCGGAGCTGCGATTTGATCAGGTCAAACATCGGGTTCCAGTGCAGCACAAACCCGACCAGACTGGTTATTCCGGCCCGCTCCACCGCGGCAATTGAGCGCTCAAGCGAGTCGACGTCCAGGGCCGCCGGTTTTTCAATCAGTAGGTGCTTGCCCGCCTGGGCCGCGGCGATCGTTTGGCGGGAGTGCAGATTGTTTGGAGTCGCCAAAAAGACCACGTCGACCCGCGGGTCGGCAAGCAGCTGCTCAAAATCGCCGTAGGGACTTGCGGACAGACCGTGCAGCCGACAGAAGTCGATCGCCTTCGAGCGGGTTGACCCAGACACGGCGACGACCCGGCCGCGCGGGTCATTGGCAATGGCAGCCAGGTGGGCAGCGGCAACCCAGCCGGTGCCGGCAATTGCAATCCCGTACATGCTCTCCCCGTCAGCTAACGCAAAATTTAGCGAGTAACGTTTTATTTAACTCGCTGCCACTTGACCAAGCTCCAGGCTGCGATTTCATCGCCGCAAGATCTACGCCTGACAAGTTGGGTTGACTTAAATCTTGCCAGCCACGGTCAATTGGTCGTGGATTTGGCCGGGCGCTGGCTCGCGGGCGGTGGCACCTTAAGGGTGCGCCTCAACAGTCTGGCGTTGGTCTGGGCAGACGGCGAAAACAGTGCGCCCGTCGCCCGGATAGTCGCCCCGCGACAACGGTCGACCGCTCCACACATCCAGTTCATGCCAAAGCGGCTTTGCAGATTGGGAGCCGACGACGGTCAGATTGAGGAATTGATTGACAATCTGGCGGCCTTCGGCGCGGTTGTCGACCGCTCGCTTGGAAGCTGGCAGGTGGAGTTGGAGCCGGTCGACAACCGCGCCGGGCTGTTGTTGTCGGCGGTATTGGATTTTTGCCGGCAACTATGAATACCCGGCAGGCGACTGAGCGGGCCGCGCCCCATTGGCCACAGGCGGTTGTGGTGGGCCTGGGGGTATTTATGGCCACCGCGGATGTTTCCAGCGTGGGCGTGGCCCTGCCCACAATAGCTCACGACCTCGGGGTGGACCTGCCGCAGGCTCAATGGGTCGCCTTGGGTTACATGCTGGGCACCGCCAGCCTGATTCTGTTTTTCGGGCGGCTCTCGGACCTGATCGGGCGGCGGCGCCTGGCGTTGGTCGGGTTTGCGGTGTACGGCGTTTTTGCGATCGCCTCGGCGCTGAGCCCCAATCTGCCGATTCTGGTGGCCGCGCGGGTCGCCCAGAGCATCGGGGGCGCGATGCTGCAATCGACCGGCAATGCGCTGATGGTTACCGCTTTTCCGTCGGTGATGCGCGGTCGGGCCATGGGCCTGAATGGTTCGGTGGTATCGCTGGGGCTGCTCTCGGGGCCGATCATCGGCGGACTCATCACCGGATTTTTTGGCTGGCGCTTCATCTTCCTGCTTGCGGCCCCGATCGCGCTGGTCTCATTGGCGGTCGGATTCCGGGTGCTAAAAGAGGAAGTCCTGCCCGAAGGCCGGGTAAGGGTTGATTGGCTGAGCGCGGTGCTCCTGGTCGGCTGGATCGGTTCGCTGGTCTACGGCCTCAATCAAAGCTCGGTGCGCGGCTGGAGTGATCCGCTGATCGTCGTCGCTATCGTGGCAGCGGTGTTGATGGCGGCAGTTTTCCTGGTGCGCCAGCTAAGGTCCACCAACCCGCTGGTCAATCTGCGGGTTTTTAAGGTGCGAATGTTCTCGCTTTCCATCGGAATCGGGTTCATCACGTTCATTGGAATCTCCGGCCACGTGCTACTGACCCCCTTCCTCTTCCAAGACGTGATGGGCTTCTCGGCCCCCACCGCCGGCCTGCTGCTGGCCCTGATGCCGGTTGGGGCAGTTCTGCTGGCGTTTCGCGCCGGGGCTTTCGTGGACCGCTACGGCCCTCGCCTGCCGGCGACCGCGGGACTGCTGATGATGGCCGTAGGCGTGGCTTCGATGCTGACCCTCGGTCCCGGGTCGTCAGTGTGGGAAGCGGGTGCCAGAATGCTTTTTGTCGGGTTGGGCCAGGGATTGTTTATGTCGCCCAATTCGTCCTCCATCATGGGCTCGCTGCCGCGTTCGCAAATCGGCCTGGCGGGTGCTTTCAACGCCTGGATGCGGACCTTCGGTTTCGTCCTTGGGCAGGCTGTCTTTGGACTTGTATTTGCTGCCGTAGTGCTTTCCTTCGAAGGGGTCAACGATGCCCTCAGCGCACCGTTTGAGACCGCGCGCTACGGCTATTGGGCGGTATATGGTGCGACCGCGGCGTTGTTTGCCATCGGGGCGGTTCTGGCCTCGACCCGCGGCCGGGTGGTTACTCCCGATCAAATTTGATTGGCGGCCGGCGATCGGCACCAGCCATTCGGAGTCGGATTGACCGGATCGCCCGACCGCGAGGAAATGCCGCCAACTTCGGCTGATCGACCCAATTGGCCGCGCGCCGCAGTGATCGCTCTGGCGGTCTTTATGGTAACCGCCGATACCGCCGCCGTCGTCGTCGCCACCCCGTCAATCGCCCGCGAAATGGCGATCGATTTGTCCGTGGCGCAATGGGTCAACCTAGCCCCTTTGCTGGCCAGTGCTTGTCTTCTCATTCCGCTCGGTCGTCTGGCCGATCGCCTAGGCAGGCCGCAGTTGGCCCGGGCCGGCCTGCTCGTTTACGCCATGTTTGCGGTTTTGGCGGCGTCGGCCCCCACCCTTTCTGTGCTGGTGATCGCACGCATCGTCCAGGGCGCCGGATCGGCGCTTATTGCCTCCAGCGCCTGGGCGCTGTTGGGCCAGGCCTTTCCGCCCGGTATGCGCGGCCGGGCGATGGGGGTCAACGGGACTGTAATCGCCCTGGGCATGTTGACCGGGCCGATCCTCGGCGGTCTGATATCCGGGCTGCTGGGATGGCGCCTGGTTTTCCTGGTGGCCGTTCCGATGGCTTTGGCGGCAATTATGCTGGGGCGAAAGTTCCTGCCGGCGGTGCCCGGTAACACCCAGCAGGGACAATTCGACTGGGCAGGGGCGGGGCTGCTGGCGCTGTGGATTGCCGCCCTGACCCTGGCGATCAATCAGGTTGCGGTCGCGGGTCCATCCGGTCTGTTGGTAATCCCGAGCGCTGCCGTGGCGGCGGGCGGTCTGGTGGGATTCATCCGGCGCCAGCGCGCCATCAGCTGGCCGCTGGTCGACTTGCGGGTGGTGATTGAACCGCGCTTTGCGTTGAGCATTGGATCGGGTATCGCCGGGTTCGCGGCGATCGGCGCCCACACGCTGATCACTCCGTTTCTGCTCGAGCGGCAGCTGGGCCTTAGCCCGCAGCTGTCCGGACTGATAGTTGCCAGTTACCCGCTCGGGGCGGTCGTGGTGGCATTCCGGGCGGGTGCGCTAGCTGACCGATTCGGGGAAAAACTCCCGGCCGTGGCCGGCCTCGTGCTGATGGCGGTCGGAATGCTATCGATGGCCTTCGTCGGGCCGGAAACGAGACCCTGGACGGTGGCATTGCGGCTGCTTGCGGCAGGCGTCGGACAGGGGCTTTTCGCCTCGCCCAACGCCAGTTCAGTGCTCGGTTCGGTTGCCGCGGCCCACATCGGGCTGGCCAGCGCCGCCAATGCCTGGATGCGGTCGTTTGCGGCAGTGGCCGGCCAGACGCTGGCGGGCCTGGTCTTTACCACGGTAGTGCTCACATCCACAGGACTCGGCAACGCCGTGACAGCCCCGGAGGCGATAACCCGCCACGGATACCTGGCGGTCTTTTCGATGGTGGTATTGCTGTACGGACTGGGCGCGGCGCTGGCCGCGATGCGGCCCACCCGGTAATCGGCATCGCTCGCGCCGGGCGGGAACCGGCGAAGGCTATTCGGTCGGCTGTCCCTCTACCGGGTATGGGCGCTCGGGCTCGCCCACGTATTCCAGACGCGGCCGGATGATCCGGTTGTTTTCGACCTGTTCGATAACATGGGCGGTCCAGCCGGTCATCCGCGAAATCGCAAAGATCGGCGTGAACAGCTCGGTCGGAATTCCCAGGTTGTGGTACACGCTGGCCGAATAGAAGTCAACGTTGGCGTTGAGGTTCTTCTCCCGCAGCATGACCTTTTCGATCACCGCGGAAGTTTCGTAGAGCGTCGAATCGCCAACATCCTGACCGAGCGCCTTCGACATCGCCTTCAAAACACCGGCCCGTGGGTCGGCGGTGCGGTAGACGGCGTGCCCAAAACCCATTACCCGCTCGCGATTGGCCAACCTCCGCAGGATATCTTTTTCGGCATTTTGTTTGGGCCCGATATCCCTGAGCATGCGCAGCGCGGCGGCATTGGCCCCGCCATGCAGCGGGCCCTTGAGGGCGCCGATCGCACCGGTGATGGCTGAGTGCAGATCGGTGAGCGTGGCGACTATCACCCGCCCCGCAAAAGTCGACGCGTTGAGCTCGTGCTCAGCGTGCAGGATCAGGGCGATGTCGAGACTTTGCGCGGCCACCGGGCTGGCCGGGCGGCCGAGCAGCTGGTAGAGGAAATTGGCGGCAAACCCCAGTTCGGGATCGGGCTCGATCGGGTCTTGGCCGCACTTGATGCGCCAGGCTCCGGCGACGATCGCCGCCGCCTGCGCGGTCAGGCGCTCGGACTGTTGCCGCAGCGCCGGCGGGTCAATTTCCCCGCCTTCGGGGTCGTAGCCGGCCAGCGCCGAAATCCCCGTCCGCAGTACATCGATGATTTCAACCGGGCCGAGGCGCCGGATGATTTCCCAGATCGGCGCCGGGATCCTAGTCGCTGCCAACCGCCGGGTCAGCGAGGCAAGCTGGTCGCCGTTCGGCAGCTCCCCCTTCCAGAGCAGGTGGGCCACTTCCTCGAAGTTCGAGTGGGCCGCCAGTTGCTCGATCGGATAGCCACGGTACCGCAGGATTCCCAGCTGTCCATCGAGGAAGCAGATCGTCGAAGAGCCGGCGATTACGTCTCTTAGACCATCGGGAGCTTGGGCCACATACCCTCCAGTGAGATGGCACAAATCATCATAATTGACGGCCACCGGTACGAATGCGTTTTGGGACTTTGCATAGGTTGGCCTTCCCAACTGATTTTGACGGTTTCGTCTATACCGACGGGGCTTCACGCGGTAACCCAGGGCCGGCTGCGGCCGGGGCGGTGGTCGTGACCGGCGATGGCGCCGAACTGGGTCGGGCCCGGGTCTACCTGGGTCGCGCCACCAACAACGACGCCGAATATCGGGCCCTGCTGCTGGGGCTGCAGCTGGCCCGCCAACTGCGGCTGCGGCGCGTCTGTTGTCGGCTCGATTCGGAGTTGGTGGTTCGCCAGCTAAACGGTCGGTACAAGATCAAGCACCCCAATTTACGCGAGCTGGCGTCGGCCGCCATTGAGCTTGGCCAGGAATTTGAACGGCTTGAATTCGTCCACGTGCGGCGCGGTAGCAACCAGCTGGCCGACGGCCTGGCCAACGCCGCGATTGATGAGCACCAGCGCTAGCCGACCCGGCTAGATCGGCGCAGATCGCTTCCCGAGAAGCGATCCCGCCGCAGATCCGTCCGACTGGTATTGGATCAGAAATGGGCCGAATCGCATTGCGAGAGGCAATTAGTGGTGTGAAGTGGGGCAAAGTGGTAGACTTTGCTTGCAATCAGGATGAAGTGAGCGAGTACAGCACGCCTATGAGCTGTTTTATGGGCACGTACATGCACTCGCTCGACCCCAAGGGGCGATTGACCGTGCCGAGACGTTTTCGCGAAGGCTTTAGCGCTGGCGGCATGATCACCCGAGGTATCGATTCCTGCTTGGAACTAATGCCGACCGCCGCTTGGTCGGTCAAGGCCGAACGGGTTGCCAATCTGGATGAATTTCGCCGCGAGGGCCGCAATGCCCGCCGCGCGCTGTTTGCCAATGCCGCTCCGCTCGAATTTGACAAGCAGGGCCGCATCTCAATACCCGCGCCCCTGCGTGAAATGGTCGGTATTGCCAAGGACGTGGCCGTGGTAGGGGCCGGAGAACGGGTTGAAATCTGGTGCGCCCAGCAATGGGCAGCCCTGCAAGCCGATCTCCCGGCAACGATTGCCGACACGTTCCGAGCCGCCGCTGAGCGCGGCCCAACAACTTAAGGGTACTAGTGTGGGGTGGAGCGCCTCCCCTCCGCCTCACACTTACCAATCGGACGGTGCGGGTGACGATTCCATACTCCCACCAGCCGGTGATGCCCCGCCAGACGCTCGTGCAGTTGAGCCCAACTCCCAATGCCGATTTTCTCGACGCAACCGTAGGTGGTGGTGGCCACTCCGCCCTGATCCTCCAACGCAATCGCCCGCACGGACGTCTGCTGGGTCTTGACGCCGACCCCTCGGCGATCGCCCGGGCCGCTGACCGGCTGGCCCAATTCGGCCCACGGGCGGTCTTGCGCCGCTCCAATTTTGCCCAGGTAGTCGAGGTTGCCCGAGCCGCGGGATTCGGTCGCGTCGATGGCGTGCTTGCCGATCTGGGGATCTCGTCCGACCAGATCGCGGACCCTGAACGTGGATTCTCGTTTGCCGCACCCGGCCCGCTGGACATGCGAATTGACCCCGACCGTGGGCCCACTGCAGCCGACCTGGTTAACGAACTGCCGCAGATCGAATTGGCCGACCTGCTGTTTCGTTACGGCGACGAGCGCAATAGTCGGCGAATCGCCCGCGCGATAGCCCAGGCCCGCTCTGCCGCTCCGATAACAACAACCAGCGCCCTGGTCGGGCTGGTAACCCGGGCCGCGGTCCGGCAGCGCGGTCGAATCCATCCCGCCACTCGCACGTTTCAGGCTCTCCGGATCGCGGTCAATGACGAGTTGGGCAACCTGGAAAGATTTCTGGCGGCGATCGAACGGCTGTGCGGAAGCGGCGCCCGGATTGTGATGATCTCCTTTCACAGCGCCGAGGACCGGTTGGTCAAACTGGCTTTTCGCCAAGCCAAATTGGCCGGGCGCTTGGCAATCGCGACCCCAAAACCGCTCCGCCCCACCGACGCTGAAGTTGCGATCAATCGGCGTGCCCGCAGCGCCCGATTGCGCTGCGCAGTTGTGATCTAGTAAAACCATGGTTGTCGTCCATTTCGGAGCCCGCATCGCCGGACCGACGGGTTCGGTCCGAACCCGTCGCCTCGCCGTCTTATTGGGCAAAATTCGCGCCACCGGGCTGCGGCTGGGACCCGGACCGGCGTTCCTGGCTGGTCTTCTGGCAACATTTCTGTTGGCGATGTTTCTGGTCCTGCAGATCCAATTGCAGGCCCAGCGAATCGCCACCGTGGACGAGCTGGAACGCGATCTGACGCGCGCCCAGGGCGTCCAGTTGGGGCTGACCACCAAGGCCGCGACCGCCTCCAATCTAATCGAGATTGAGCAGCGGGCGCTCGAATTGGGAATGGTTGAACCGGCTGCCGAATCAGTGACGGTCATCGCCAATCCGCCGCCGGTTGGTTTTTCAGACCCTGAATGGCGGGACCCGGCCCCGCCAACCCTTACCAAGTGGCATCAACGAATTTGGCAGTCGGCCGGCCAGTTCCTAAATTCGGCCTTTCGGAGCGCGTTGGGTGAATGAAAGCCCGCCCGAGCGCGGTCCCGCCCCCTGGCTTTCACGCCGCTTGCTGCTCCTGGGCGGCGCCAACCTACTCCTCGCCGGGGCGGTAACCTCAGCCCTGGTCAGGATTCAGGTCCTTGACAAGAATCGCCACGCGGCCGACGCTCGGCTGCAGTTGCGGGCCGACAGTGTCCTGGCGGCGCGGCGGGGCGACATTCTCGACACCCGCGGCCAATTGATGGCAACCTCCTACCTGACCGAGCGCGTGATCGCCTCACCCGGCGTACTGCATGACGCGGACCTGCGGGCCAGTCTGGACCTGGTTGCCGAGCGCACCGGTATCCCACGCGCCGGCCTGGAACGAGCCATGCCCGATCGCGAATCGCTCTATTCAGTGCTGGCCAGCGACTTGGATCCGGAGCTCCTGGCCCCTCTGCGGGAGGACATTCAAAACGGTCGCGGCGGCGGCCTTCAAATCGAGAGCCAGCAGCGCCGGCGCTACCCTTCGCGTCACCTGGCATCGCACATTCTGGGCTTTGTGGACGGGCAAAACACCGGTCGAGCCGGAATCGAATCCTATTACGACGAGCGCCTGCGCGGCCGGCCCGGGCGGGTGATCGCCGACCGGGACCCGCTGGGACGGCCGATCCCGGTCGGCCGGTCGATCGTTAGCGTATCCCAGGCCGGGGCGGCGGTCCAACTGACGATTGATCGCCGAATCCAGTTAAAGACCGAAGCGATCCTGCGGGCGGCCCTTGAGCAGTATCAGTCCAACAGCGGCAGCATCCTCATCGTTGACCCCCGCAACGGTTCAATCCTGGCGATGGCCAACCGACCGGATTTCGACCCCGACCGGTTGTCCGACTACACCGAAATTGGTCCGCAGTTTCTCAATAGTGCGGTCCAGCTGGTTTGGGAACCCGGATCAACGTTCAAGCTGATCACTATGGCGGCGGCCCTAGATGCCGGAGTGATTGAACCCACGACCAAGCACGATTTTCCGGGCCAGATCATATATGGCGGGCTCGAAATCTCTAACTGGGACGGGAAGACCTACCCCAACCAGGACATGACCTCGGTACTGCGCCACTCCTCCAATACCGGGGCGGTGTGGGTTGCCAATCAGCTTGGCCCGGAGCGCTTCTATGAATATCTGCGGGCATTTGGCATCGGACGGCCCTCCGGTGTGGACTTGGCTGGCGAAGTTGGTGGAATCGTTCGGATGGTCGGCCAATCGGGCTGGTACAAGGGCGATCTAGCCGCCAATTCCTTCGGTCAGGGCCTGGCCATTACGCCTATCCAAGTGGCGATGGCCATGTCGGCGATTGCCAACGGCGGCAAACTGCTCAGGCCGCGGGCGGTGCGCGCGGTAATTGAACCCGACGGTTTAGTCGAATTCACCCGACCGGAGGTTCTAAGGCAGGCCATTCAACCTTCGACCGCGGCCCGCCTGGTTGCGATGATGTACAGTGCCGAACGCTCGATAGCAGGAAATCCGGCGGTCTCGTTACGCTATGACACGGTTGGCAAGACCGCCACAACCGAGGTGCCGATCAGTTCCGGTTACTCCACGGACACGACCATCCCCAGCTATGTCGGCTTCGGACCGATGCGGGCGCCACAAGCTCTGGTAGTCGTAAAAATAGACGCCCCAGGCCAGGGTCGCTGGGCCTATGAGGTGGCCTCGCCCGTTTTCAATGAGGTTGTCGAAACGGTGTTTCCCCTCCTGGGAATCCCGGCCAAGGCCGAATAACGATGAATGACTCGCTTCGGCCATCCAGGGTCCTGCCGTGGGAAGAATTGACCTGGCCGGCCAATGATTTCTGGATCCTGGCCCTGGCGGTCGTCATACCCCTGGTCGGGATGGTCATGATTGCCAGCGCCAATATGCCGTTCACACCGCCCGAATCCGGGTTGATCAATTCGGCGATCGTAAAGCAGCTGGGAATCGTACTGGCAGGCTACGCGACCCTATTGACGGTTTCCCTGATTGACTACCATCTGATCGTCAAACACTGGCAGGGCCTCTTCGCGCTAACCCTCTGCGGCCTTCTGGCGGTGTTGGCCTTCGGCCTATTAACCGACACTTTTTCGGCCCGCTGGTTTGAGTTCGGCGGCCTCACCTTCCAGCCGTCGGAATTGGCGAAGGTGACCCTGATCGCAGCGCTCAGTTCCTTCCTGTTTGCCAACCGCGACCAGTTGGCAAACTTTAGGGTTTGTCTTCTAGGCGGAACCGTGGCCGGCCTGCCGATTCTGTTGGTGATGATCCAGCCGGACCTTTCGACCGCCCTAATGATGGTGGTCGCCGCCCTGGCGGTGAGCTTTAGCGCCGGTGTGCCGGTGCGCTACATCGCCCTGGCAACCCTGGTGGTGGTGGTGGTGGTGGCAATCATCTTCATCTTTCGCGACCTGGATTACCAACTCGCACGGATTGCCGCATTCCTAAATCCGGAAGCCGGACTGGCCGGCGCCAACTATCAGGTCCAGCAGTCTGCGCTGGCGCTGGGATCGGGCGGACTGACCGGCAAGGGCATCGGCATGGGCACGATCAAGTACCTGTACCTGCCGGTCTCCACCTCGGATTCGATTTTTGCCGTAATTGGCGAGGAATTGGGGCTGATTGGAACCGGCGGGGTACTGGCCGCTTTCGTGCTGCTGCTCTTTCGCGGGCTATATCACGCGGCGCGGGCTCCAGACCTCCTGGGTTCAGCCTTGGCGGCCGGGATTACGACATCGATTGTGGCCCAGGCGCTGCTGAACATGTTGGTAAATACCGGTTTGGCCCCGGTAACCGGGCTGCCGTTGCCGCTCATATCGGCCGGAGGCACCTCACATATTTTTACGATGGTGATGCTGGGGATCTTGCTCAACGTTGCCCGCAGCACCCGCCTGCGTGAAATCTAATGCGGCTGCTGGTGTGCGCCGGCGGTACCGCCGGCCACGTAATGCCGGCCCTGGCGGTTATCGAGCGGCTGCGCGCGAGCAATCCGGGCTTGGAAATCCTGGCCTTGGCCGGCCGTCGCCCTGCCGATCGGCTCTTTGTCGAAAGTGGGATCGCCCTCCGCAGGCTGCCATCTGCGCCGCTCGCGGGCATTCCCGGCTGGAAGATCCCGCTCAATTTGGCCCGCAACCTAGCGGCGCTGCTGGCGGCGTTGCCAGCGGTGATCGCCTTTAATCCGCAGGTCGCCCTCAGCACCGGCGGATATCCATCCATACCCGGGGCGCTGGCCGCTCGAATCTTCGGCCGGCCGCTGTTCCTACTTGACCTTGATACAAAGCCCGGGCTGGCGGTGCGGCTGCAGACCGGGTTGGCCACGTGCGTAGGCCGGGTCGCCCGGCGCGGCGATGGCAATGGAGGAAAGTCGGCCATCGTCTGCGGGTTGCCGTTGCGCGGCCAATTTCTCAACCCCGATCCGCTGGCGGCCAAGGAGGAGCTGGGCATAGGGCGGACCGACCGGTTGCTGCTGGTGGTCGGCGGAAGCCAGGGTGCCAGCGCCATAAATGAAGCGGTGGCCGAGGCGCTGTCTGAAATCCTGGATGTAATCCAGCTGGTCCACATCACCGGATCCGCCGGATATTGCGCGGCGGTCAGCGCGCGGGCTGGTCTGTCCCATCTCCACGCCCAACGCTACCACCCATTTGCATTCGTTGGCCGCTGGTATGCCGACCTGCTTTCGGCCGCCGACTTGGTCGTTAGCCGAGCCGGAGCCGGGGCCCTGGCCGAATTTGCCGCAACCGCCACACCGGCGATCCTGGTACCCGGGACATTTGCCGGAGGCCATCAAGCCGAAAACGCACTAGCCTTCGCCGAAGCGGGAGCGGCCCAGATCCTGGACCAAGACCGCCTTGGCGAGCTGGCGCCGGCGATTGCCGGGCTGCTCGCCGATCGTGGCCGCCTGGCGGTCATGGGAAGCGCGGCCGGGCGCCTCGCGATCCCAAGGGCGGCCGAGACCGTCGCCGAGCAACTGCAACTGTTGGCACGGCACCGATGACTCCTCTGGCCACGATCGATTGGCAGAATCCGCCACCAATTCACATAGTGGGAATCGGCGGAATGGCAATGAGCGCGATTGCCCAAATCGCCCTTGACCGCAATGCGCGCGTAAGCGGCTCGGACCTGGAGTCCTCACCCTATACCGACCGGCTGGCCAGCCAGGGAGTAAAGGTCAGCATCGGCCACGCCGCCGAAAACGTCAATGGAACCGGGTTGTTGGTCTATTCAGCCGCAATCGGTCCCGGCAATCCCGAGCTGGTCGCCGCCCGAGAGCGGGGGTTGCTGCTGCTGGACCGAGCCCAGTTCATCGCCTCGCTGCTGGCCGCGAAAAGAACGATCGCGGTTGCCGGTACCCACGGTAAGACGACCACCGCGGCGATGGCCAGCTTCGCGCTCGTCCGCCTCGGGCACCTGCCGACTTACCTAATCGGCGCCCAGGTTCCCCAGCTTTCCCGCAATGCAGCCTGGGGAAGCGGACCGCTGGCGGTGGTCGAAGCCGACGAATACGCCCGTGCCTTTTTGGCCTACGATCCGCAATCGGCAATCATCGGGCACCTCGAAATCGACCATCTTGACCTGTACGGCAGCTGGGAACAGCTGCGGGCCGCGTTCGCCCAATTCGCCGCAACGGTGCCGGCCGGGGGCACGTTGATTGCCCGGACCGAGATCGCCGCGGTGGCCGAGGCGGTCGCAACCGCCCGGGCCAGGGTGGTCAGCTTCGGAATGAATGGAACCTGGCAGCTAATCAACCGACGACCCAGCGGGTTTGGCCAACTAATATCCATCCGCACCCCCGCCGGGACTACCCTGACCGGGCGGCTGCAAGTTCCCGGCCAGCACAACGCCCTCAACGCCCTGGCGGCCACCGCCGCGCTGGCCGAGCAGGCGATCGACCCGGCGGCCACTCTGTCGGCGCTGGCTGAGTTTTCCGGCACCGACCGGCGTTTTGCGCTGGCCGCCAGGGCCGGGGGAATCACCCTGATTGACGACTACGCCCACCATCCCACCGAGATCGCGGCGGCGATCGCCGCCGCCCGTGAATTGGACCCGCCGGCATCGCGATTGTGGGTGGTTTTTCAGCCGCACCTGCGCTCACGCACCGCCGCCCTGTTTGCTCAGTTCGCCAGCGCCCTGGTCGGAGCCGATAAGGTCACCGTCTGCCATATTTATTCGCCCCCGGGGCGCGACCGCGAGCATTCCGTCAGCGCAAAGGATCTAGCCCAGGCGGTAGGTGAACGGGCCGAGGCCTGCGCCGACTTCGAACAGGCCTTCACCCAGATTGCGGCCGCGGCTAAACGTGGCGATCTGATCCTGGTCTTGGGGGCCGGCGACGTGATCAAACTGTCCGGCCGGTTGGCCGATTGGCTGCGAACGCAGTGGGCACACTAAAACCAAACTGGCCCTCCGGATCAATGGTCACCCAAGGCGCTGAGCTGGCCGATCAGACCTACTTTCGAATTGGCGGTAAGGCACAGTATCTGGCCCGGGTCGAAAGCGCTGGGCAACTAACTGGTCTGCTGGAGGTGGCTTGGTTTAATCGGCTTCCGGTCACCGTGTTAGGCAACGCCTCAAACGTGCTTATCGGCGATGCAGGGATTTCGGGCCTGGTGATCGTCAATCGCGCGCGGTCGATCAGCTTGCAGGGTCCCGGCCGAATCCAGGCCGAGTCGGGGGCAATGATGGGGCAACTGGCCCAGTTTGCGGCCGAACAGGGAATTGCTGGGTTCGAGTTCGCAGTGGGTATACCCGGCACGGTTGGCGGCTCGGTAGTAGGTAATGCTGGGTGCTTCGGCTCTGATACAGCAACCGTTTTGAGGGACGCCACGATTTGGCGGCCCGATCAGCTAACGGTGCAAACGGCGGGCGAATTGGGATTGGGCTACCGTTGCTCGGGCCTTCAGATCGGGCCGGTTCCGGCGGTGGTCGTGTCCGCGACCATGGAGGGGTACCTGTGCGATCGTGCCACGATAGCTGGGCGCATGCGGCAGGTCGCGATCACGCGGCGGAGCAGCCAGCCGGCGCGGCAGAGCGCAGGATCGATCTTTAAGAACCCAGACGGGGACTTTGCTGGACGCCTGATCGACGCGGCCGGCCTGAAGGGAACCCAGGTCGGGGCGGCCCAGGTTTCCACCCGCCATGCCAATTTCATCATCAATTGCGGCGGAGCCCGTGCCGCCGAGGTGGTCGAGTTAATGGAGCTGGTCCGGGACCGAGTCAAATCTCGAACCGGGATCACCCTGGAGCCGGAGATCAAGCTGATCGGTGAAGGTTTTGGCGACCGGGGCGGCGGCCGTCGATGATCATCAGATTCGTCGCCGCCCACCAGGCTCGCTGGCTGGCCCTAAGCGCCGCGCTGGCAATGGCCGCGATCCTGGTCTGGTTGCTGACCGCCCCGCAGTTTCGGATCCGCCAGATCGACGCCGCGATAATCGCCGGTGGCCCGGGCAGCGTTTCGATTTCAGCTGCCCCGATCGCACGGGCTTTCCGCGAGCAAGGCAACATCTTCCTGATCTCGTCCCGGACCCTTTCCGATCGCCTGCGCGCCGAACCGGAGATAAGCTGGGCCCACGTTGAGCCACGCATCGATGGCAGCGCCGAGGTCATGGTGCAACCGGTCCGGGCGGTGGCCAACTGGTTCGTCGGCGGATCGCACTTCCTCATCGACCGCCACGCCCAGGTCATTGCCCCCGGGATGGACCCGGCGCTCGAATTGGTCTTCTCCAGTCCGGGATCGGCTCAGGCGCCTCGGAAGATGGACCCGGCCGTCCTCGCAACCGGATTCCGTCTTGACCAGGTCCTTACCCGATTGGGCATGGAGTTGGCCTACATCCAACACGTCCCGGAAGAGGGAATGATCGCCCAGACGTCCGGTGGGGCGCGAATCTATCTGGGTCCGCCGCGCGAGATCGACCAGAAATTGATCGCGCTGGGCGCGGTCGCCCGGGCGGCCGCCGAGGATCGGCAACAGCTTGCCCTAGTCGACCTGCGGCCGGTCGAGCGGCCGACCTACCGCACCCGATCGGGGGCGTTGATGCCGCAGTTGGGGGGCGGTTGATGGCCCGCGGGCAAGCGGTGGCCGGACTTGAAATCGGATCCTTTAAAACGGTAGCGGTTATCGCCGAACGCTACCGTAATCAACAGACCCACGTCCTCGGGGTCGGAACCGCTCCCAGCCAGGGAATTTTTCGCGGCCAGGTGACCGACGTGGGGGCCGCGGCCGCATCGATCGGCGCTGCGATTCGGCACGCCGAGCAGGCGGCCGCCTGCCGGGTGGAACGGATCTGCGTGGGAATCGCTGGATCACACCTTACAACCATGGCCGGGACCGCCGAGATTCTGCTGCGGGCCAACGAACGTAGTTTTCGCAGACACCACCTGCAGCAGTTGCTGGTGCGGCTTACCGGATCGGTGCGCGAGCCCGGTCGCGAGGTGGTCTATCTGCACCCGCTCGAATACGTAGTTGATGGAACCGCCCGGGTGGACAATCCGGTCGGCCTTGTCGGGCGTCGCCTGGCATTGACGGCAACAATCGTAACCGGCCTTTCCGGGTCATTGAACAACCAGGCTGAGGCGATGCGGCAAGCGCGGGCACAGGTCTATTCGGCCATGCTGCAACCGCACGCGGCGGCTGGCGCCTGTCTTGACGATGAGCAGACTCACGCCGGCGTGGCGTTGCTCGACATCGGTCATTCAACCAGCGATCTGATGGTTTTTAGACACGGAACGTTTCGCTTGATGCATTCGATTCCGGTGGCCGGCGAATCGGTTACCGCCGATATCGCCAAGGGGTTGCACGTGCCGCTGGCGGTAGCCGAAGAGCTCAAGCTGTCCCATGGCGATCTAGTGGCGGGATCGTCGAGCACCCTGCGGTCGACTTCGTTCAGTTTGCGGGAAGTCGAATTTGACGCCGGGTTCCTGCGCGAGATCATCGAGGCCCGGTACGAGGACTTGTTTCTACGGGCCCGCAAGGTGCTTGTCGACGCCGGACTGATTCACCACCTGGCCGCCGGGATTGTCCTGACCGGCGGTGGCGCGCAGTTGCCCGGGGTCGTTCAATTGGCGGCCCAGACACTGGGCAAGCCCGGTCAGCGCGGAGTCCCGCCGTTACTTTTCGGGATGAATCCAAGTCTGCGGCGACCGGAATTTACGACCGCGGTGGGGCTGGCGCTGGCGGGAATCGGACCGGGCGACCGCGAGCGTCCGCAGGTCGGGGTTATCGCCGATCGCAGCGATTCGTTGGAGTCGTTGCGACGCTGGGTACGAGGGCTTTTTCAACCCAACCCCGGCTGGTCCGGTTGATGGTCACACGGGGAATGTTTTGCGTTGCCTTGTAACATATGCGCATACAAATGTGCCCGCTGGCAACGTGGCATCAACACTAAATCCAGAATTGGTTCCGGCTTGAAGCGCACCAATGGCTGAGGCCACCCGCGGGGGGAATATCGTTACCCGAATATCGGGTCGCGGCTCCGGTGGGCCCGGTGATGGTCTGTTCGCGCCGAATCCGGCCAACCTCAAGGTGATCGGCGTCGGCGGTGGCGGCGGAAACGCGGTCGATCGCATGATCAATCACCGGCTGGAAGGCCTCGATTTCATTTCGGTGAACACCGACGCCCAGGCACTGGTTCGATCGCTGGCCCCTAAGCGGATTCGAATCGGCGAAAAAGCGACCCGCGGACTTGGCGCCGGCGGCGACCCCAGGGTCGGTGCCAAGGCGGCCGAAGAGAACGCCGACGAGATCGCGGCCTGTCTGCAGGGCGCCGATATGGTGTTCGTAACCACCGGACTGGGTGGGGGCACCGGCACCGGGGCAGCGCCGATCGTTGCCGAGATCGCCTCGAGCATGAACATCCTCACCGTGGCGGTGGTTACGCAACCGTTCTCCTTCGAAGGATCACACCGGTCCAAGGTGGCCGAAACGGGTCTAGAGGAACTGCAGCGGCACGTAGACACATCGATTTCGATTCACAACGATCGCATATTGGAAACCGCCGACAAGAACCTGCCGATGCTTGAAGCCTTCAAGGCGGTAGATGACATTCTGCGACAGGCGATCAAGGGAATATCCGACCTGGTGACCAAACCTGGCCTGATCAATCTCGATTTCAACGACGTTCGAGCGGTCATGACCAAATCGGGTACCGCGCTAATGGCAATCGGTCACGGGACCGGCGAAAACCGGGCGGTTGTGGCGGTCAAGCAGGCGCTCGAATCGCCTCTGCTGGACGCTTCGATCGATGGCGCCCGCGGCGTCTTGCTAAATTTCACCGCCGGCTACGATCTGTCCCTCTTCGAGGTCAATGAAGCCGCCAGCATCATCTCCAACGCCGTTCACGAGGACGCCAACATCATCTTCGGCGCGGTGGTTGAGGAACAGGTCGAACGCGATATTTTCGTAACCGTAATCGCCACCCGCTTGAGGGGCGAATCGCCATCTAGCCTGCGCGGCTTTGGAATCGGCGACCGGGCGGCTGAAGCCGGATCGGACCTGCCAGGATTTCTGCGCCAGCACCGGCGGACCGCAATATAGACCGGCCCGGCCCGCCGGCGCGCTTGCGAGCGCAAATCGCCGCCAATCTAGATCGGGTTGAGGGAGAGATCAACAACGCCTGCGCCTCGGCCGGGCGGGCCCGCGCCGAGGTTTCGCTGGTTGTGGTCTCCAAGACCTTCGGACTCGACCATATCCGTGCCGCCGGAGCGTTGGGGATCTCCCGCTTCGGCGAAAACCGGGTCCAGGAAGGCGTTGCCAAGATAGCCCAGCTTGGCGAGGGAAACATTTGGCACCTCATCGGGCGGCTGCAACGGAACAAGGCCCGCGACGCGACCGCATTCTTCAATCTGATCGAGTCGGTAGATTCGATCGCCCTGGCCCGCGCCATCGACCGGCGCGCGCCGGAGCCGAATTTCCCGGTACTGCTGCAGGTTTCCCTCTCGGGGGCCACCGGACAGGGCGGAATCGCCGCCGAGGGCCTTTCTGATCTGTGCGGGCAGATTTGCGAATCCACCTCGCTAAGGATCTGCGGTCTGATGTCGATTGCGCCGCAGACCGACGATCAAAAATTCCTGCGCGAAACATTTGCCACCCTGCGGCATTTGCGCGAGCGGCTCAAAACTCAGTTTCCCAGCCAACCGCTCTCAGAGCTCTCGATGGGGATGACCTCCGATTTTCCGGCGGCGATCGCCGAAGGCTCCACCATCGTGCGAATCGGCCGGGCGATATTTGGTGCGCGGCCCGAATCCTGAAAGCCAGCCGCGTCCACCGGTTGCGATACTGAGGGTGACCGGACCCAACATCGCCGGATGATCGCAACCAGTATCTGGATTCAAGAATGCTAAGAGAGTCCAACCGATGGGTGAATTGACAAACCTGATCGTCGGCTTGGCCGACACCGCGATTTCGGCCCTGACGTTATTGATCATCGCCCGCGCGCTGCTGTCCTGGTTCATCCAAGACCCCGCCAATCCGATCATGAACGTCCTCTACAGCCTGACCGAGCCGATCTTGCAGCCGATCCGCTCGCGCCTGGGCGGCAATATGGGGATGGACCTCTCGCCGCTGATCGCAATCATCGGATTGCAGGTTCTAGGGCGCCTATTGCAGGCCCTGCTCGGCGGCTAAAACAGTTGCGGGTGGGCGACCGGCCACGACCCGGCGCGGCTGATGCCTAACGCCGTGCGGCCGTATTCGACCGCCGCGCGGGCCGGCCTCTAAGCCGGTGGCCGAGTTTCAGACGCCGCGCGGAACCCAAGACCGCCTGCCGGAACAGCAGGCCGATTGGGAATTGGTTCTCTCGGCTTTTTGGCAGCGCTTTGGCCGGGCCGGCTTCGGGCGACTTGACACCCCACTGTTTGAGGATTCGGCCCTATTTGAGCGGGCAGTTGGCCGGGCCACCGATATCGGCGCCAACGAAACTTATTCTTTCGCCGACAAATCCGGCGACCGCCTGACCCTGCGGCCGGAGGGGACCGCGCCGGTGGTAAGAGCGTATATTCAGCACGGGATGGCATCGCGCCCGCAACCGGCGCGGCTGGCCTACTATGCCCCGCTGTTCCGTTACGACCGACCACAGGCCGGCCGCCTACGCCAACACCATCAGATGGGGGCCGAGCTGCTGGGGGAGCAGGACCCGCACGCCGACGCCGAACTGATTTCGCAGATCTGGCTGCTGCTCAGGCACGATCTGGGGTTGGACGGACTCACGCTGCAGCTAAACAGCATCGGTCGGCCGGGCGATCGCGTCAATTACCTGACCGCGCTAAAGGCCCACCTGGCGCCGCGGGCCAGCGGGCTTTCCGAGGAGAGTCGGCGCCGGTTGGAGCAGAACCCGCTGCGCATCCTCGACAGCAAGGACCCGCGCGACCAAGCGATCTGCCACGACGCGCCGCACACGATCGACTACCTGGGCCGCGATTCAGCCCGACATTTCAAACAGCTGACCAGTGCGTTGACCGAACTGGGAATCAGTTTCCAGAGCAACTTCCGCCTGGTGCGCGGACTCGACTACTACACCGACACCGTATTTGAAATATGGCCCGCTGATTCGGCTGGACAGGCAACGATAGCCGGCGGCGGACGCTACGATCTGCTCGCCGGGCAACTCGGAGGGCCGACCACCCCAGGAGTCGGTTTCGGGTGCGGGATCGAGCGCGTTTTGATCAATCTTGCGGCCCAGCGAAAGCTGGCCGGCGCGGCTCCGCGGGTCGATGTCTACTTGGCGCCGCTAAGTCCGGCGGCGCGGTCAGTGGTTTTGGCGTTAGCTGGACAACTGCGCGATCTGGGGCTAATCGCAATTGCCGGATATGCCGCCGCATCTCCGCGATCGCACCTTCGAAAAGCCAACGCCCAGCGGGCCCGCTGGGCGGTCATCGTGGGCGATAACGAACTCCAATCCGAAACGCTGGCGCTGCGCGACCTAGACGCGGCCAGCCAACAGGTAATTGACCGATCGGAACTGGTGCCGGCAATTCGCGCCCTTCTGAACTAAAGGCCGCCACTTCAGGCCCCAATATCAGGTCGAAGGGCGGGTGATCGCACCTTCCGAAGCCGACGAAACCAGGGCGGCGTATTTGGCCATAACCCCGCTCTTGTAGCGGTTCGGCGGCGATTGGTAGGCGGCCAGACGGGCGGCAATCTCGGCCTCGTCAACTTCCAGGGTCAGGGTGCGATCAGGCACGTTCAGAGAAATCGTGTCGCCTTCACGGACCGCGGCAATCGGGCCGCCACGAACGGCTTCGGGGGAAACGTGGCCGACTACCAGGCCGTGGGTGGCGCCTGAAAACCGGCCATCGGTCATCAACGCCACTTTTTCGCCCATCCCCGAACCGACGATCGCCGCCGTCACCTGCAGCATCTCCCGCATCCCCGGACCGCCGGCCGGCCCCTCGTTGCGAATTACCACGAAATCGCCATCGCGGAGATCTTGTGATTGCACCGCCGCAAAGCAGTCCTCTTCCGATTCGAATACCCGGGCGCGTCCCGAATAACTGGTCCGCTCATGGCCGGCCAACTTAACGACCGCCCCATCGGGGGCAAGATTGCCACGCAGGATCGCGATTCCGCCGGTCGGTTTGAATGCCTTCTCCAGCGTGGTAAACACCTTTTGCCCTGGTGTGGCCTCAGCCGCGGCGGCGATCTCGAACATCGAGCGACCGTCCACGTTGGGGGCGTCGTGCATTAGCCCCTTGCGGACCAATTCCTTGGCCACCAGACCCATACCGCCGGCCGCGTAGGCGTCGGTGGCCACATAGTCACCGCCTGGTTTTAGATTGGCCAGCACCGGAGTCTGTTCGGAAATCCGGTCAAAATCCTCAAGCGGAATCGAGATGTCGGCCTCGGCGGCAATCGCCATAAGATGCAGAACCGCATTGGTCGATCCGGCAGTCGCACATACTCCGGCGATTGCGTTGTGAATTGCCGGCCGGGTAATGAATTCGCGTGGACGGCGGTCTTCCCGCACCAGCCGCATCGCTAGCCGCCCGGCCTCGCGGGCGATCTCGATCTTGTCCGGGTCGGTGGCCGGGACCCCGTTGCGACCGGCGGGCGAAATTCCCAGAAAGTCCAGGGCCAGCGCCATCGTATTGGCGGTAAATTGCCCGCCGCAGGCCCCCGCCCCGGGACATGCCGCGCCCTCCAGTTCGCTAAGTTCGGCGCGGGTCATCTTGCCGGCGGCATGGGAGCCGACCGCTTCAAAGACGTCCTGGATGTTGACGTCGCGACCCTGGAACCGACCGGGCGCGATGGTGCCCGAATAGAGCACCAGACCAGGGATATTCAGGCGCGCCAAGGACATTGCGCCGGCTGGAATGGTCTTGTCGCAGCCGACGATCACGACCAGTCCGTCGAACGAGTGCCCCAGCGCGGCCAGTTCGATTGAGTCGGTAATTACCTCGCGCGAAGTCAGTGACATTTTCATGCCCTCGGTGCCCATCGAGACGGCATCCGAAACGGCAATTGTATTGACTTCAACCGGCATTCCGCCGGCCTGGCGGATGCCCTCTTTCACATGCTGGGCCAGCCGCCGCTGGTTGAAATTGCAGGGCATCGTTTCAATCCACATGTGGGCCACCCCCACCAGCGGACGGTCAAGATCGGCGTCGGTGAATCCGATCCCCTTAAAGAACGACCGCGCCGCCGCTCGATTGGGGCCATCGGTCATTACCGAACTTCGGCGTTTGGCCGGATCTGACATGCAAGGGGCTCCGCAGAATTGGGAAAGTTTTGGGCGGGTTTTCCTGCCCGGCCGATTTTTGCAGACCGCATCACCGATCGACCCAACATTGCCGCGACCTGAATAATTGGGGCGCAGGGTCCACCCCCAATCAGGAGGTCCGATATTGGCGTCACCCGAACTCGACATTAACTACCTACCGCAGATGCCCGGTGATCGATCCCGGCGGATCGCCATCGCCGGGGCTGGCTCGATCGTGACCGGCGCCCACTTGCCGGCTTACGCGATGGCCGGATTCGAAGTGGCGGGCATCTGGAATCGCACCCGTTCACGCGCCGAGGCGGTCGCGGACCGATTCGGCCTAGCGCGCGTGTACACAAGCGTCGCCGAAATGGTTGACGACGAAAGCGTGGAGATCGTCGACATTGCGCTCGTTCCAGCCGTCCAGCGGGAAATAGTTGCCGCCGCCGCCGCCAACGGCAAGCACATTCTTTGCCAAAAGCCGCTCCATGAAGAAATCGACGATGCCCGGGAGATCGTCGCGATTTGTCGGGACGCCGGTGTGAAGCTGAACGTTAACCAACAGCTGCGCCACGATGGGCGAATGCGGACGGTCGCCGGCCTGTTTGCGCGCTCGTTGCTCGGTCGGCCTACCCGGACGATCTTTGACGTAAACGTCAACATCGATTTCTCGCGGCCTTTGCTTGCTGGCGACTTCTACATGGAGATCATGTATCACTCGATCCATTACCTTGACGTTTTGCGGGCTCTATTCGGGGAACCCGCGCGGGTCTACTGTTCAGCCGGCAAACTGCCGGGACAGTTGCGGGCCGCCGAGACCCGCTCGAATACGGTCCTCGAATTTGATGGTGGGCACACCGCGCTGATCGTCGCATCCGCCAACAACCGCTACGACATCCAGTACGCCAAGTTCCGATTCGAGGGCACCGAAGGGACAGTAACCGGCGACATGGATCTGTTCGCAGGGTCGGCGGCCGGCCACCCGACGCGCCTCAACGTCCGCTCGACCTGCCTCAATGGCGGAGCCGAATTCGCCCTCGACATCCCGGAGTTGCGCGTCCCTCATTCCTTCATCGGTCCGATGGCCTCACTGATGCTGGCAATCGAGCAGGACGGTGAACCGGACCCGGGTGGGGCCGACAACCTGGCAACGATTTCCCTGGTGCAAGCCTGCTACCGTTCGGCGCGCGAGGATCAGGCGATCGCGATCGCGATCGCCTGATCGCGGGAACGCCTAGCGCCAGCGCGGATGCGCATGCGCCAATCGGGGATGCCACCGGTCGTGGCCGGTAGGGAGACGAGATGATATTGCGTGCCATAATCGGAAAATATGCGTCAATTCGAACGCATTTTACAGACCAACGGAACCTGACATGGCCACCGATACCCAAGCGCCGGAAATTACCGCCTGGATGAAGCCTTCCTGCGGCTGGAGCAACGGGGTGCGGGCGGTACTGGCCAAGTACGCCCTGCCCTACGAAGACAAAGACATCATCAACATCCCTGAAAACTACATTGAGATGGTGATGAAGACTGGCCAGCGCTTCCAGCCCAGTTTGGAAATCAATGGCCAAGTGGTCGCCGACGTGTCCGGCGAGGAACTTGAGCAGTACCTGGTCGCCCAGGGTCTGGTGAAGCCCTCCGACGCCGAGGCCGGGATCGCGCTCGATGCCCCGTGCAGTGACGAC
This sequence comes from Chloroflexota bacterium, assembly GCA_965261345.1. Lineage (GTDB taxonomy): Bacteria > Chloroflexota > UBA11872 > UBA11872 > VXNJ01 > VXNJ01. The sequence continues at coordinate 1,994,100 of OZ253449.1, read as the reverse complement.
GAACACGCAGCGATGGCGGCCGCGGCCGCCCCCAAGGCGCAGGGGTTGGGGTTGACCCTCGGGGATATATCCAGCTGACCAGGGCAGCGACGGACGGACTTTACTTTGCTTCGGCGCTGGCTGCCGACCAGAGCCCTGCCCAAACCGTACCGGCACTGGTCGACAGCATCGTCGGAGATCGAACCGAGCCACCCGATCTAGCACTTCTTTTTACAGCTCCCAACAATCGGGCCGAGGCTGAGTATCAGATCGCCGAGCTTGAAAACACCCTGCGGCCGGCCACCTCGATCGCCTGCTCGGCGGAATGGGTTATCGGCAATGAACGCGAGGTCGAGGTCCGACCGGCCGCGGCCCTGATGGCCGGATGGGGGCCGGATCTTTGCTGTGCGGGATTCGAGTTGGGCGACGCGGATTGGCAATACGTCTTCGCCAGCCCGGAAAATCTGCGCGGCCGCTTGGGGTTGGATTTTCAGCCCAAGATCTTCATACTTCTCGCCGAACCCTTTTCGGCTCCCCTGCGGCATCTGCTACCGGCCTTTGACGCGGCCTTTCCGCTCACGCCGGTGGTTGGCGGGGTGGCCAGCGGTAGCCAGAGCCCGGGGATGACCCGGCTGGCCGCCAACGGGCAGATTCGCGACGAGGGAGTGGTCGGCCTGGCCCTTGGCGGAAGCATCGAACCCGAAATCATCCTCTCGCAGGGATGCCGTCCAATTGGTACCGAATACGAGATTACCGGCGCTTCGCGCAACCAGATCACCGAGTTGGACGGTCACAATCCGGCCTTGGTATTTCGCGATCTCTATCACGAGTTGGATGAGGAACTCCGTTCCTACGTGCGCAGCGGCGGACTGTTGGTCGGAATCGCGGTTGATGATTGCGATGACCCGCCGGGGCCTTCTGATTACCTGATTCGCAACGTTTCGGGGGTCAACCCCGAAACCGGTGCGATCGCGGTAATGGACTTGACCCGAGTCGGCCAAATCGTTCGTTTTCACGTAAGAACGGCAGCGGCGGCGGCCGACGATTTCGAGCTGCTGCTCTCACCCCAGGCATTTTCGAGTCCGCCCGCGGCCGCGCTCCTATTTACCTGCAACGCCCGCGGGACCCGACTGTACGCTGAACCCAATCGCGACGTTGGAATCGTTGGCAAAGCGATCGGCAACCAGGTGCCGGTGGCCGGCTTTTTCGCCAACGGCGAACTGGGTCCGGTGGGATCTTCCAGTTACGTCCATACGCATTCCGCCAGCCTCTGCCTGCTGCGATCCGGCTAGATCCGGCCGTAAGCGGATCACTTGGCCGGCCCGGATCTGGCGGGACGCGCATTGAACCCCTGCGATGCGAGCAAACATTTTGCCGGTCGGCAATCGCCGAGTGCTTCAGTCTGGATGGGCGGCGGTAGCACCAGATAATGCTCAGAGGCGATCGACGGCAGTATCCCGCTGCGGTCAGGGCCACATCCTGCGATCGCGAAAGGTAATGCCGCGATGACCAAACGCAGTCGGCCCAACGTATTGTTTTTGACCTCCGATCAGCAGCGCTTCGATTGTCTGGGGGTCAACTCGCACGGCTACGTTAAGACTCCCAACATTGATCGCCTGGCCGCCGAGGGGGTAAATCTGACCGGATGTTATGTAAACAATCCAGTCTGCATGCCATCGCGGGCAACCCTGCTTACCGGGCGATATCCACACAATCATGGCGTTACCTCGAACGGCTTCACGCTGCCCGAGCAGGAAATAACGATCGCCAATCTCCTCTCGCACGCCGGTTATCGCACCGGCAATCTGGGCAAACTGCACTTCCTGCCACATTCCAACCGGAACTATGATCGCCCGCACCCGGCCTATGGATTTGACGTGCATGTCAACGCGGACGAACCCGGCTCCTACCCCGACGACTACATCCGTTGGATCCGCCATGTAGCCCCGGGAATGGAGACAACAGTGGGTGTCCCCCACCCTCTTTCCAGCGAACGTGAAGGCATGCTTTACATGGATTTCGCCGGTCCCGAAGAGCTGTCTTACAGCGCCTGGGTGGCCGATCAGACGATCGATTTCATCGACGGGTCGGGCGATACGCCCTGGTTTGCAATCGCCGGTTTCTACCTTCCCCACCTCCCGTGCAACCCGCTGCCTAAATATCTCGATCACTACCCGCTTGAAACCGTACCGCCGCCCGACGTGGTGCCCGGTGAGCTGGCCGACAAGCCGGAGATGGTCCGCCAGATTTCGCAGGCTCTGCTTCCAGCCGAGGAAGAGGTGATGCAATTTAGGCGCTACTATTACGCCAGCTGCACGATGGTCGACTTCCACTGCGGACGCATCATCGACCACCTCGCGAGCACTGGGCAGCTCGACAACACGATCGTTGTCTATTACTCAGACCACGGTGACGCCTGCGGCGACAACTACACGATGGGCAAACACCAGGCCCACTACGATTCCTGCCTCCACGTACCGATGGTCTGGCGCTGGCCGGAAGCGCTACCCGGCAACGCGACCGTGGACGGATTTTTCGAAGCGGTAGATCTGGTGCCGACGCTGCTCGACGGGTTGGGCCTGGAGATCCCGCGGCAAATCGACGGGGATTCGCTCTGGCCGCATTTAACCAACGGCGGCGCAACCGCCCGCAATACAGTTCTGGTCGAATATTTCGATCCGGGGAATTCGGCGGTGCACTCCGGAGCGCCCTCGACCGGCCGCTACCGCCTGGGCGGCTCCTCGGTGCTAACCCTGATTTCGCACGATTACAAGTACTGGATCAGCCACGCGGGCGACGAAATCCTCTACGATCGCCGGGCCGATCCCGGCGAACACGTCAACCTGGCGGGTATGGATTCGGGGCAGGCCGCCCTGGCCGAAATGCGCAAGGCGTTGTTGCTAAAGCTGGCCACAACCTACGATCGCACGCACCAAAAACTGGCACTTTATTAGCTCGGCCAGCTGCACGGCCGTTAAGTTGGTCGGGCGCTCATGGCGCAGCGAAATCCGAGGTTTCCGGCGCCGGTGTCAGGGGTGTTGCGATTGCGGGCGCCCACCCGGTAGCGGTTGCAGTAGGAATCATGACAGAGATACGATCCGCCGCGCATTACGCGGACCGATCCCTGGGGTGGCCCCACTGGATTAACGCGCGAAGTCCGCAGATGGAAATTGGGACTGAACCAGTCGCTGCACCATTCCCAGACGTTGCCGGCCGCGCCGTAGATCTCAAATCCATTGGGCGGGTAAACCCCAACCGGGCAGGTGCCGAGATATCCATCGTCGCGGGTGTTTAAGCCAGGGAACTTGCCCTGCCAGATGTTGGCCATATGCCCCCCACCGGGCGTCAACTCATCGCCCCATGGATAGATCGCCTGATCCAACCCGCCGCGGGCAGCGCATTCCCATTCAGCCTCGGTTGGGAGGCGTTTACCGGCCCACTGGCAATAGGCTTGAGCGTCGTTCCAGGAAACTTGCACCACCGGGTGATCGGGCCGCTTCTTTACGTTGGACCCGGGACCTTCTGGGTGCTTCCAGCTGGCCCCATTTACCGCCAACCACCACGGAACCTCGTTCACCCGTTGCGGGTTCTCCCGCAGAATGCGCCCCGGGACCAGGAGTTCGAATACAAAAGACCAGCCGAATCGCTCCGACTCGGTCTTGTAACTGGTGGCCTTGATGAATTGGGCAAATTGGCGGTTGGTCACCTGAGTCTGGTCGATGTAGAAGGGGTCCAGGGTCACCGCCCGGATCGGGCCCTCACCGTCTTCGGCAAAACCTTCGCTGCTTTCGGTTCCCATTAGGAACTCCCCGCCCGGAACGAACGACATGCCCTCAGGAACACTGCCTAGTTCGGGTGCGATGGGGTGCGAACTGGCGGCGGCCGCAACGGTGACGGCCGATCTAGGTGGGGGGCAACAATCCGGTTTCATCGATCCATCTACATTTCCACCTCGAGGAATTTCGCAATCCGGTCCAGGCCCCTCACGAGGGTGTCGAAGTCGGTGGCGAAACTGAGGCGCACCGTCGCATCCATTCCGAAGGCCGCTCCGGCGACTACCGCGGTGTGGGCCTGTTCGAGCAATCGCTCCGAAAACTCAATTGATCCGCTGACCCCAAGCCGTTCGTAGCTGCCCGATACATCGGGCAGCGCGTAGAAAGCGCCCTGCGGGCGCGAACAGTGCACCCCCGGCATCTGATTGAGGCGTTCGTAACAGTACTGGCCGCGGCGGGCAAATTCCGACCTCCGCTCGGCAACCAGCGACTGATCGCCTGCCAGGGCCGCAGCGTAGCCGTATTGGGTGAAGTTGCAGGCCCCGGAGGTCGTCTGAGTTTGGATCTTGGCCATGGCGGAAATCACCGATTGAGGGCCGGCCGCAAAACCCAAGCGCCACCCGGTCATCGCGTATGTCTTGCTGGAGGCGTTGAAAGTAATCGTGCGCTGGTACGCATCTTCGGAAATGCTGGCAAAGTTCTGAAAGTCGGCCCCGCCGAATACCAACTGGTCGTAAATCTCGTCGGCCAGCACGGTGACCGGCCCACCGCTAAACACCTCGGCGATGGCCCGGGCTTCACCAGGCGAATAGACGAAACCGCCGGGGTTTGACGGGGAATTGAATACGAATGCCCTGGTTCGGTCGGTGATTGCTTCAGCCACCTGATCGGGCGTCAACTTGTAGTCGTTTTCCCTTTTTCCGGCAACGATTACCGGCACTCCATCGCAGAGCGTGACCTGCTCGGGAAAGGAAACCCAATATGGAGCCGGGATGATTACCTCGTCGCCGGGATCCAACAGGGCGGCGAACGCCAGGAAGAGGGCTTCCTTGCCACCACAGGTAACGATGACCTGGTTCGCCGCATATTCGAGCCCGGCGTCACGGCGCAGGGCGAGCTCAATCGCGTCCTTAAGCGGGACGATCCCCGAGGCCGGCGCAGCGTATCCAGTGCGGCCCTGCTCGAGGGCATCTATCGCCGCCCGTTTGACCGGATCGGGGGTGTCGAAATCCGGTTCACCGGCGCCGAAGCTGATAACGTCGATGCCTTGCCGCCGCATCTGGGCGGCGCGGCCGGCCACCGCCATGGTGGCCGACTCGGCCATGCGGTCGGCGCGCTGGGAGATTTTTATCGGCAAGATCGGATTAGAACCAAGGGTGCCGCCAGAGGCTTGGGCGAACGAACAACGCTAGATTTTCAACTACCAACAGTTATTTTCTATGTACCAATTTCCGGACGGGTAAATTTGCTTGGGCAAATAACTCGGCAAGCGGGTCGCACGATCCGCATGCCGAAATCGAGGGAGTTGCGCAGCCAATGGGCCAGTTGCAGGGAAAAATCGCCGTCATTACCGGCGCCGGGAGAGGCATCGGCCGCTCGATCGCGATGGCCTTGGCGCGGGAGGGCGCCGATATTGTGGGATGCTCGCGCTCGATTGACGAACTAAACAGCCTGGCCGAAGCGGTCAACCTGTTGGGCCGACGCTGCATGGTTGCCCGCGTTGACGTGGCCGACTGGGAAACCGTGAGCAAGTTTGCCGACGCGGTGGTCGCGGAATTTTCAGGCTGCGACATCCTGGTCAACAACGCCGGCGGCTCCTTTGAAACACTACCCCTGGCCGAAAGTTCGCCGCAGGGTTGGACGCAGACGGTTGACATCAATTTATATGGGACCTATTACGTGACCAGGGCATTCCTCGCTCACATTCCGCGCGGGGGCAAGATCATAAATATCGCTTCCGGCATGGGTCTGAGCGCCATGCCCGGCAACAGCCCCTACGCCGTTGCCAAAGCCGGAGTGCACATGCTCACTCAAGTGTTGTCGCTGGAGGTCTGGGATCGCGGCATCGACGTAAACGACGTAATACCCGGATTGGTGGCAACCACCAATGTCGGTTGGGCCGACGATCGCACATCGGTCGAGACGGTGCTGGCTGAATTCGCCGATAAACCGCCACCATTCGCCGAATCAGAACGCGTTAAGCATCCCGACGAGGTCGGGCAACTGGTCGCCTGGATGGCGGTTCTGCCCACCGGCGGCCCAACCGGGCAATCGTTCTCGCTCGCCCGCCGCCCGTTCTAACCAGCAAATTGCCGGCCGAGAACTGGTAATAGCAAGCCACCGAATCGGCGTCCGATCGGTGCTTTGGTCGCCGCTGCGTCAACCGGCATCCGTACAGTTTTAAACTGAGGGTGCCGGGCTCCGGCAGTTGACCCCAATTGCGAGCGTAAGCTCGCATCGCAATGCACGGCCAACTTCAGATTCAACTAGGGGCCTTTTTACTAGAGGGGCAATATGGGCGAAGCCAGCTTTAACGCGATACGCGAGGGATCGGTGCTAATTACCGAGCTTTCCGGCCGCGTCGACGGCACCAATGCGCGCGATGTGTTCGCAAACGTCGAATCGGCATTGACCGAGGACGATAAATCTCTCGTCCTGGACTTTGCCGATATCACCTATATTTCCAGCGCCGGATTGCGGGTGGTATTGCTGCTGGCCCGCAAAATGAGCCAGAGTGGCGGCCAGATGGCGGCCTGCGCATTAAACCCGCAGATCAGCGAAGTATTCCGGATTTCCGGATTCGACAGGATCATCAACGTTCATTCCGATCAGGCCTCAGCCGTAGCCGCATTGAACGGGTGATCTAGTGCTTTTCCGCTGGCTTGACCGCCTGGCCGAAAAGATCGCGCAATGACCGTCCATCGTCCGTCGTCTGATCGCGCGGCGGCCGGCAACGCGGATAGGCCGGCTCCCTCCGATAAACCGAGCAAGATCCTCGTTGTCGATGACGAACCCGATCTGCAACCACTGATCCGGCAGCGCCTGCGGCGCAGCATCCGGGCCGGACTGTACGAATTCAGTTTTGCCAGCAACGGCGTTGAAGCGCTCGAGCAGTTAGAGCAAGACCGCGATATCAAGCTGGTCCTCTCCGATATCAATATGCCCAAGATGGACGGCCTGACGCTGCTCCAGCAGATCCCCAAGATCGACCCTGACATCCGCGCCGTGATCATTTCAGCCTACGGCGACATGGACAACATCCGCACCGCCATGAACCGGGGCGCCTTTGACTTTGTAACCAAGCCGGTCGATTTCAAGGATCTGGCGATAACGATCGATCGGGCGCTTGAGAACCTGAGCCTTTGGTTGGCAGCCCTATCAGCGCGCGACCAACTGGTGGCGCTGCAGAACGAGCTCGACATCGCCCGTAGGTTGCAGCAATCGATTCTTCCCACCACGTTCCCGGCGGCGGAAAATTTCAGCGTATCGGCTTCAATGAAACCGGCCCGCAACGTGGGTGGAGATTTCTACGACGTACTGGAATTGGGCAACGGGAAAATTGGCATCACCATCGCCGACGTCTCCGACAAGGGCGTCTCGTCGGCCCTCTTTATGATGGCGGCGCGGACCGTCCTGAAGGGGGCGGCGATGCGCGGGGGTAACCCGGGGGCGATCATGGCCGAAGCCAACGACCTGCTCTGCGCCGACAACCCGGACACGATGTTCGTGACCGTTTTCTACGGCGAGTACGACCCAGCCTCAGGGGTCCTGGACTATGCCAACGCCGGCCACGATCAGCCGCTGGTGGTAAGCAGCGACGGCCAAACCAGGGTGCTGCCAACTACTGGCGGCATCGCCATGGGCGTGTTGCCCGGATTCGAATACGAATCGGCAACACTTCAGCTTGAACCGGGCGATTCTTTTGTTTCCTATACCGACGGGGTAACCGATGCCACTTCGGACGGTAGCGACCAGTTCGGACTGGATCGTCTTCGCGAACTGCTCGCGTCCAACCCGCCGAACGCCGCCGATACCGCAATCGCCACGGTAACCGCCTCGGTCGATGATTTTTCCGCCGGGTACGACCAGTTCGACGACATTACCTGTCTGGCGCTCTGTCGAATCGGTGGGGATTGATATCGGTGAAAAAATCCTGGCGGTACCCTGCCCGGCGGGAAGAAATCGCCAACATGGCAGGTGCGGTCGGCGAATTCGCCCGCGCCGACGGCTGGTCCTCGGAGCTGGAATTCAAGGTTGAGTTAGCGGTTGAGGAGCTCGGGCTCAACATCATCTCCTATTCGGGCTTAAAGCAGGAGGAGACGTTTGAAATGGTGATAGAGGCGACCCCGCAATCGGTGTTGATCGAGTTCAGCGACTCCGGCATCGCCTTTGACCCGCTTCGCGAAACATCCTCTCCGGATGTCGACGCGTCGCTGGAAGAACGGCCCATTGGCGGGCTGGGAGTCTTTCTCTGCGTCGCCCTGGCCGAAAGCATCCACTACCGGCGCGAGGCCGATCGCAACTATCTAGACGTCGTTATATCGCGCTAGGTGCGACCGATTCTGTTCGCGACGCGCATCCGGTATAGGTTGGCCGGACTGGCGCTAATCGGAATGGTCGTGATCGGATTGGCGATCGCATGGCAATTGCGCTGGAACCAGCCTTCGGCCGCCGATCCGGCGATGGTTCCCGATGTGGCCGCCGCCCAAGCCGGCGATCCCGCAGTGCCCAATGATCCGGGAGTCTATTCCGAATTTGTGCTTTTTGGCCAGACCGCCGCTTTCAGCGGGCCCGCCCGAGGGTTGGGCATCGAGATGCGGCGCGGCATCCTGGCCGCTTTTGCTGAAGCCAACGCGGCCGGCGGGATCGCCGGCCGCAGATTGCGGCTCAAATCGCTCGACGACTACTACGAACCTGAAGCCGCAATCGCCAATGCCCAGTCCTTAATACGGAATTCGGCCGTTTTTGCCCTGATCGGATCAGTGGGGACCCCGACATCGCGCTCAACCGTGCCGGTGGCCGCTGAAACCGGCGTCCCGTTCATTGCCCCCTTTACCGGGGCCGGATTCTTGCGCAATCCGGATCTTGGGATCGTGATCAACCTGCGGGCGTCCTATGACCAGGAGACCGAGGCCATGGTGCAGCAGCTCGTAGGGGTCAAGGGATATACCCGGGTGGGGGTGCTCTACCAGGACGATTCATTCGGACGGGCGGGTTACAACGGAGTACGCGCGGCGCTGGACCGGCGCGGCATGGCAGCGGTCGGAGTGGGACTCTATACCCGCAATACAACGGCGGTCAAGACCGCGCTGTTAGATCTTGCCGCGGCGGCGCCCGAGGCGATCATCGCGGTCGGGGCCTATGAACCGGTCGGCTCGCTTATCGCACTGGCCAAGGCCACCGGCTTGGATTCAGAATTCGTTGCGATCTCGTTTGTGGGCAGCAATTCGCTGGCCGAACATCTGGGGCCGCAGGGGGTGGGTGTCCAGGTGACCCAGGTGGTTCCGTTCCCGACTGATCCGGCCTTGCCCATTACCGCCCAATACCTGGCGGCGCTGGCCGAACACGACCCGGCGGCAACCCCCGGGTTCGTCTCGTTTGAAGGCTACCTGGCCGGACGGCTGGCAATCGCCGGGTTGGAAATGTGTGGCGCCGCCCTGGACCGCAACTGCTTCCTGGAGCGTCTGCGGGCCAGCAGTCGGATTCAACTCGGGGGGTTTGAACTGGCCTTCGGTGAGAACGACAACCAGGGATCCGACCGGGTTTTCTTAACGGTCATCGGCAGCGACGGCCAATTCGCGCCGGTTGAAGGATAAATGTCCAGTACGAATTTCCCGCAACGGAATTCAACCTCAGGTCAAGACGCAACCGGCGACGGCGCCCCCACCCCTGCCGGGCCCGGCTTCTGGGAGCGCCTGCTGGTACGCCTACCGGTGTTTCCGCGACAAATCTCAACCCACATATACATCGGGATTGGCGGAGCCCTGTTGCTGACCTTTAGCGCCGGTTTGACCGGCATGATTTCCTTCGAGGCAGTTGGCCGTTCACAGACCGAAATAACCAGTGCGACCATCCCGGAATTGACGTCCGCCTTTACCCTGGCGCGACACACGTCAACCCTGCTGGCGGCCGGGCCGCAGATCATTACTTCCGATTCACAGACCGAATTCGAGCGGGTCAATCGAAACCTGGACACGGTCCACGACCAGATTGAAGCCGAGTTGGCCAAGTTTTCAGCAGTTGCCGGTGGCGGCGAACGGATCAACGCGCTGCGGGGCTATATTGCGGCAATCGATTCAGATATTGCCCAGTTGGCCGAGGATCAACAGGAAACCCTTCAGCTGGATCACGAAATTGCCGCATTCTCCAACCAGGTGGCAATTCTGCGTGCCGACCTGGACAACTATCTGGCGCCGGCGATCGACGACCAACTCTTCTACCTCGCCACGGGCCTGAGGGGCGCGCCCGGGCAATTGCAAGCTCACCCCGAGGGTGAGTACTTCACTCAGCTCGAACTCACTACCTATCGGCGGCTGGCCGAAATTCAGGCCGATGCCGAGATTGCCGGGCAACTGTTGGCGTCGGCTTTCACCCTCACCGACGCCGCCACCCTCGAACCAATTCGGGAACGCTATGAGGCCGCCGCCGAGCGAATCGAATTGGGCCTGGCCGGTCTTGCCAATGCTCCCGTGCGAGGGTTCCTGGACCCGATCTTCGGAAGGCTTGACGGATTGGCGCTGGCCAACGGCGGCGGGTTCGACTTGCTGGAGCGCAGACTGCGGCTTGGTGGACAGCAAGCCGAACTGCTGGCCCGTACCCGAATAACCTCGCAGATCCTGGGTGCGGAAGTTGACGGCCTGGTACAAGACGCTTTGGCACTGTCGAACGTTACCACCGAGCAGTCGCGGCAATCGATCCTCATCGGCAGGGTTCTATTGATCTTCATTTCCATTTTTGCGATCGTCGGCGGCGTGTTGATCGCCTACTTCTACGTCGGCAGGATCCTATCGCGGCGGATCGGCCTTATGTCCAACTGGATGCGGCAATTGGCCGGCGGTGATCTGGAAGCGCGAGTAATCCTGCGTGGCCAGGACGAGATTGCTGAAATGGCCCGGGCGCTTGAAGTGTTTCGGCGCCACGCCCTCGAAGTGCAACGGCTCAACCTAGTGGAGCAGCTGGCCGGACAGCTCCAATCTAAGAACGATGAGCTGGAAACGACGCTTGAGCAACTGCGCAGGGCGCAGGGGCAGGTTGTGGCCCAGGAAAAACTGGCGGCGTTGGGCGAGCTGACCGCGGCGGTTGCCCATGAGATCAGAAACCCTCTCAATTTCGTAAAGAATTTCTCGGAAGGTTCTGAGGAACTGATCGAGGAATTGACCGAAATCGTTGACCCCGAGGCCGGCCAGATAGGCCAGGCGGGGCGTGAACTGATAATCGAGATCGCCGGCGACCTGGCCGAAAATCTGGGCCGAATCCGCAGTCACGGCGACCGCGCCGAAAACATCGTGACCAACATGCTGCGGATGGGGCGAGGGTCCGGTGACGAAATGCAGGCCACCGACGTGTGTCAATTGGTCACCCTGCACACCAAGCTGGCCTACCAGGCCGCCCGCAGCCGCAATCCCGACCTCAACATAGACGTGGTCGAGGACTTAGATGACGAACTCGGAGAGATCAGTCTGGTCTCGCAAGACATGGGCAGGGTGCTGCTGAACCTGGTCGCCAACGCCTGCGATGCTGCCTACGCGCACTGGCAAAACGGCCGGCCAACTAGCAAATCGTCGTCTGAAGAGAATGGCCCGACCATCAGGGTTACCGCCAAGCGCGAAAACGGTCAGGCCAAGATCGCCGTCTGGGACAACGGCGCCGGGATTCCGACCGACCTGGTCGGCAAGATTTTTAACCCGTTCTTTACGACCAAGCCTCCGGACAAAGGCACCGGGTTGGGACTTTCGATATCGAACGATATCGTCGCCCGCCGCGGCGGAACGATTACCGTTGAATCGGAACCGGGGGAATTTACGCGCTTCCTGGTATCTATCCCGATCGAGCCGCCGGCGATCAGCCCAGCCGGATAGTTCGAATCGGCCGCCATCGCAATGCTCGTGGTTGGACAGCCTAGGCGGGCATATACTCGCGGTCGGCCTCGGGATCGCCCGCGTCAGGCTCAATCTGGGCCGCCGCCCAGAACTCGTCCGGAATTGGCAACGTGGCCCATTCGACCGTCTCGGCGATGCGTTCGGGCCGCGAGGCGCCACAGATCGTTGATCCAACCCGGCGGTCGCGGATCGAATACTGCAGCGCGGCCGCGCCCAGCGGGATTGAATACCGACGGCACAGGCTCTCCAGTTTGCGGACCGGGTCCAGCTTTTCGGGACCGGCCGGCATGTAGGTCATGCGCGGGAAGGCATCAGGACCCTTGGCCAAGACACCACCCATATAAGGCGCGGCATTGAGCACCACGGTTCCCCGGGCAACCGCCCGATTTATCAGCGGTTCGGCGTTGGAATTGATGATCGAAAAGCGGTTGTGGGTGACCATGAAATCAAATTCAAAGCTCTCAATCAGCGGCAACATTACGTCAACCTTGCCGGCAGCCAGGCCAACGTAGTCGGCCAACCCTTCGTCTTTGATCTTGAAGAGCTCATCCAGGGCCCCGCCGGGCGCGGTGATCTGGGTGATATCGGCGGCGTATTCAGGGTCGTGCAAATGCAGGATCTCCACCTTCTCCAACCCCAGGGCCTCCAGGCTCTCGCTAAGCGAGCGCCGCACCTGCCCGGCGTCGAGGATCAGGGTGTCCATGTCGCGGTCGACTTTGGTCGATAGCACGAAACCGTCCGGCGTCCCGCCGCGTTCCCTAATGACCCGTCCGATCCGTTCCTCCGATCGCCCGAGCCCGTAATTGCGCGAGACGTCGAGGAAGTTGATCGGCCCGTCCAAGATTGCCCGTACGGTCGCCAATGCGCGGTCGATATCGACCGAGTAGGTGTAGGTGTCGGGCATGTCGCCTAGCGCGCTGGTGCCAATGCAGACCGGGGTGGCGAGCAGGTCGGTGGTTCCAAGGCGGATCTTCTGCATCAACGGTGGTTCCAATCTCGGAGAAATAGGTGGGCGCGGGACGCTGGCGCCATTATCACCGGGATCGCCAGCGCGCTCGGGGGAACGGAGCAAAATTAATGGGCGGAGGTTGTGGCACCTAAGGTCGCACCAGTTCGCGCGGTAACAAAATATGGAGCGCTTTTGATGCGAATCGGAGTTATTGGATGCGGGCGGGTCCTGCCGGCCCATCTGGCCGGAATCGGGCAGGTCCTGGAGAAGGGCGTGGCCGAAGCGACGATTACCGCGTTGTGCTCGGGACACATTGAAAACGCGCTCATGTTCCGTTCGCCCGAGGACGGGGTCACCCCGCGCGAGCCGGCCGTCTCGGACCCGGCCAATCCGATGTCGACCCCTCACAGTTACGTTAGCCAGCTGCAGGAGCACCGGCCCGCCGTCTATACCGACTATCGGAAGATGCTCGACGATGACGTAGTTGACGCAGCCTTGGTGCTCACCCAAACCGGCCAGCACCACGTGATGGCGCTCGACTGTTTTGGCGCCGGCGTGCACGCCTTGGTGGAAAAGCCGATGGCAATCACAACCGCGGCCGGGCAGCTCATGGTCGATGCCGCCGACCGGGCCGGATGCGTCCTGGCAGTGGCCGAAATGGCCCGCCACATCAAATTGCACCGCGCCCAGCACTGGGCCTTGGCCAACGGCCACATCGGCCAGTTCAGTTTCGCGCTGCACCGTGAAATGGGCGTACCGGGCAGGTCGCCAACCCTTGGGTCGGGCGGGGTCTGGCGCCACATCCGCGACCGGGTCGGCTCCAACACCGCGGTTGACCTGGGGGTCCACCGGCTGCACGTGCTCGAATACGTGGCCGGCCCCATCGGGCAGGTGTCGGCCTACACCGACACTCTGGAAAGTCAAAAGATTGCCCCCGATGCGCAATCAGACTACGAACGGGTCGATGATGAATCCGACGATTTCTGCATTTCGCAGCTCCGTTTTGTCGGCGGCGGTTACGGTCAATTGCTTATCGTCCGGGGCCTGCACGGCGACCCGCTTGACCAGCCGATAGTTACCGCCTACTACGGAAGTTCAGGATCGGTAATCGGCCCGGTCCTTACCGATCGCAACGGCGTGCAGCAGGACGTGATCGAACTGCTTGAGCACGAGGCCGACCAGGGGCTGCTCGAGAGCTGGTTCCCGATGGGGATCGAGCATGAATTCGGACTGCAATTTGCCAACTTTCTGGACGCCATCGCCAGCGACGGAAAGCGTCGACCCGAATGCGATGGTCGCCAGGGGCTGCGCGACCTGGCACTGGCCTACGCGCAGCTCGAATCCAACGCCGCCGGTCGTCCGGTCGACCCCGACGAGGTCATAGCCAAGCAGGCTTACGCCTACCAGGCACCGATTGATGCCGCGCTAGGGATCAGCTAGCGCTAGCCGTCGGCAATTTCCGGTTCCCTTAAAAGATGCCGGCGGGTTCGGGTGGTCAGCTGCCGACAACCGCTGGAACCTGATCGGCCCAGGGCAGAATTTTTTCTATTAACCGGCTGTGGGCAAGCACCTTGGCATCGGCAAAGCGCGGGCCGACCACCTGCAGGCCGATCGGCAATTGCCCATCGGCAAATCCGCACGGGCAACTGGCGGCCGGGTACCCGGTCATGTTGAAGACGAACGTGTTGGCGACCCATGACAAGGGCCCTTCGTCGCCGGCAGGCCCCGGCGGAGCACTCATCCCGACCGGCAGCGGCGGTATCGCCACCGTCGGAAGGAGCAGGATGTCGTTTTTGGCAAACAACGCCCGACCGGCAGCCACCATGGTTCGTCGCCTGGCCCCAGCGGCGATAAGTTGGCGGCGGGGCAGTGAAAGCCCCTGCTCGACCATCTTGATATAACTGGGTTCGAGCCGGTCCCGATCGCGTTCCAGGTCATCACCGGAGCGCAGCGCGTAATTGGTACAGAACAGATTCATGAATTCTTCGGTGGGGTCGTCCCAGATCTGGCCAACCTCCTCGATCTGGCAACCGGCATCGGCCAACCGGTCGATCGCCGCGCGGGTAACCGCAGCGACCTGCGGGTCGACGGCCAGGAACCCGAGCTCGGGAGCATAGGCGATCTTGACGGTGGTCGGGTCCAGTTCGTCCAGACCGTCCAGGTAGTCGGGCACCGGCCCGGGCAGCGAGATGTTGTCACGCTCGTCGGGCCCGGCGATCACTCCCAGGGTGAGGGCTGCATCGGACACTGTCCGGGTCATCGGGCCGCCGTGCGAGAGCTGGTCCGAATTACCCATCGTTGGGAACATCGGGACCCGCCCGAGCGATGGTTTTAGGCCAAATATGCCGGAAAACGAACTGGGGATGCGGATCGACCCGCCGCCGTCGGTGCCGATCGTGATCGGTCCCATGCCACTGGCAACGGCAGCCCCGCCACCGCCGGAGGATCCGCCGGGGCTGTGGGCCAAGTTCCAGGGATTGCGGGTTATGCCAAAGCGGTAACCGTGGGTCACCCCCATGTGGCCGAAGGCCGGCATGATCGTCTTGCCGATCAGGACTGCGCCAGCCGCCCGCATGCGCTCCCAGATGATCGAATCTGCCGTGGCCGGGCCCTCGTCACCGGCCAGTGATCCAAACGGGGAACGCAGGCCCTTGACCAGCACGTGGTCTTTGAGCGAAATCGGTATTCCCTCAAGCGCACCCGCGGTGCCGGAATCGATTCGGGTTTGCGAACGCTCGGCCTGCTCGATTACGTCATCGCAGATCAGATAGAAGGCATTAAGTTGCGGGTTCAATCGTTCGATCTGGTCTAGAACCGCGCGGGCGACCTCGACGACACCCAGGGCGCCGTTGGCATAACCCTTGCGCAACTCCACCGCCGACGTAAAACAAATTTCGTTAGTGATTAAATTTGGATGGCGGGTCATGGGCTTGGTCGACTGACAAAATTAGACCCTGCGGGGTCAAGGGAAACAATTAATGGGCGGTAAGGCAAATTCGATGTTAGTTAGCAAGGAGCAACGCGAGGCTTTCGAACGCGACGGTTACTTTGTAACCGACGAAATATTCGATTCGGCTTTGCTCGACAAAACGGCCGCCGATTTCGAGCACATACGGAAAATTGCCGATGCCGAGCGCGAGATCGAGGGTGATGACTCGATCAACGTCAAGGGCCGCAACTTTATCTGGGACATGCACGATCGCAGCCCGGCGGCCCGCAACTTGGCCCTTGGCGAGTCGATGGGGCAGCTGGCGATGGAGCTAATTGGCGATGACGTACGCCTCTATTGGGACCAGGCGGTCACCAAGGCTCCGCGTACCGGCGGCAAGTTTGAATGGCACCAGGACACCGGCTATTACCCAATCGTGCCCGAGGAATATCTGACCATCTGGCTGCCGTTACATGACGTTAACGAACACAACGGGACCCTGGGCGTGATGCCCGGCTCGCACAAGTGGGGCCTGCAAAAACACGTCAAATCCGAAGATTCACCCGACCTGATCGGTTACGACGGCGATGACCCGGGAATTACCGTTGACGTTAAGAAGGGGCGGGCAATCGCGATGTCCTCACTGTGCCTGCATCGCTCCGGGGCCAACAATTCGGATTCGCCACGCCTGGCCTACGTGGTTCAGTTCTGCCCCTCATTTGCCGTCGATCCCAACACCGGCGGCATCAGGGGGGCCTGGATCGAGGTCGCCAAGGATGGCGAGGTGATTGTCGATCAACTACCGGCGAGCGAGTTGGGTGAACTCGGGGTAGGAGCGTCCACAAAAGAGCAGGTCGTCTCCGGCGTCAACGCCCGTAAAGCCAATAAGCGACCGCGCGCCCTGGGCGGGCGCGAGAACTCGTAGAGCTGGCCGCTTCAGCTAAATAGAACGTCTAAATAGAACGTCGACTGGCGGCGGCGAGTCCAAGATTCCGGCTTCAGTCGCCCGGCGGTACAACTCCTTGAGCGCAGCAACGCCCGAGCTTCCCATGTCGTAGGTTAGGTCGTTAACGTACATCTTGGCGAATTTCTCGCCGCGTTCGGCATCGATCCCGCGGCCAAATTCCAGAGCGTAGCCAACCGCGTCGGCGTTGTTGGCAAATGCGGCATCGATGCTCGACTGCAGGGCCGCGAGCAGCTCCAGCTTCAGGTCTCCTGCCAATGACCGCTTAACGCAATCGAGCCCCAGTGGCAACGGCAGGCCGGTGGCGTCCTGCCAGATTTCTCCCAGATCGCAGATCTTGGCCAGCCCGGCATCCACATAGGTGAGCTGGCCCTCGTGGATTACCACCGCGGCGGCGAGCTCGCCGTTGGCGACCGGTTCCATGACTTGGTCAAACGGCAACTGGACCGCCTCAACTTCGGGCAGGAACATCTTGGAAAGCATGAAGGCGGTTGTCTGGGGGCCGGGCATGGCCACCGGTTTGCCCTCCAAATCGGCCAGTTGGCAGGGCCTCCGGCTAACCACGATCGGGCCGTAGCCCAATCCCATTGAGGCCCCGCAGCAAAGGATTTGGTAGTCGTCGGCCACCTGCGGATAGACCGCCGCCGAGATCGCAGTCATATCCAGCTCGGCCCGCAATGCCCGTTCGTTTAGGGTCTGGATGTCCTCTAACACCTCGCGGTGGGCGTAATTGCCGGCGCCTCCAATCTTTACCAGATCGTGGGTGATCGCATAGAACATGAACGCGTCATCGGCATCGGGGCTGTGCCCGATGGTCAATTCGCGGGCCACTTAGACGGCGGTCTCGTGGGCGTCGATAAATTCCAGGATCTGGTAGGTCGTATCGCGCCGGGCGGGCCTAAATCCGGCCTCGCGGATCATGAGCTGAACCTCGGATTCGGTAGTTCGGTTGTAGTGTCCAGCCTCGTTCATTACGTTCTCGTCAAACAAAGTTCCGCCGAAGTCGTCGGCCCCAAAACGCAGGGCCACCTGACCGACCTTTTTGCCCTCCGAGAACCAACTGGCGTCAATGTGCTCGAAGTTGTCCAGATACAGCCGCGCCAACGCCAACATCCGCAGGTATTGATTGGGGCCGGCCCGTTTGCGGCCCAAGCGCCGGCCCAGCGGCGTGCTGCCGGGCGAAAAGCTCCAAGGGACGAACGCGTGGAAGAAACCGGGCGAAGGTTCATCCTGCAGCGCCCGGATCCGCTCTAAGTGCTCGATGATGTCGGGAGCCTGTTCAAGGTGGCCGTACATCATCGTGGCGGTACCGGTAAACCCCACCGCGTGGGCAGCGCGCAGAATCGTGATCCATTCATCAGCATCCATTTTCAGCGGGCTGATCTTGCGCCGCACGGAGTTGGTCAAGACCTCGGCCCCACCCCCTGGCAATGTGCGCTGGCCGGCCTCCCAGAGGGCTTCAAATATCGCCTCGTAGGCCAACCCGCTCACCTGTCGCATCTTGAAAATCTCCGGGGCCGACCAGAAATGGGGAGTGACCTGGGGGTGCGCCGACCGCACCGCGCGGACCATTTCGACGTAATAGTCGAACGGCAGATCGGGGTGCAGGCCGCCCTGCATCAGCACCGTCGTGCAACCCTGGTCGGCCGCACGCCCGACCTGATCTACGATCTCGGCCACCGAATAGACGTAGGCCCCGTCCTTTTCGGTTGAACCCGGTGGGCGGTAGAAGGCGCAGAACGAACAGTAGGCATCGCAGATATTGGTGTAGTTGAGGTTGGTATCAACCACGTAGGTAACGATCGGTTCGGGGTGTCGCGCAATTCGGGCGGCGGCGGCCAATTGCCCCAGCTCGAGCAAATCGGCCCTCTCCCAGAGGTAGAGACCGTCGGCCGGATCAAGTCGCTGCCCGTCGTCCAGCTTGCTGGCGATGGATTCCATCATCGAAGAATTCTCCCTTTGCGCTGGCGGGCGTCGAGTTCAAAGAATTTTGCAAGACCGGCCCGTTCGTCATCGCCCAGGCGATAGGCGAATTTGGCCAGATAGGATTCGATCTGTTCACCGGTCATGCCCAGGCCCGGACGGCGTTCGGCGATCTCGGCAACGTCGGCGCCGTTGCGGGCGAGATTGGTCGAGAAATAGTCGGTCAACTCTGCCAGTCCTTCCGGTTGGGCATCGGGACCAGATAGCCAGAGGGCGTAGACGAACGGGAGCCCCGAGAATTCCTGCCAGGCCTGGCCCAGGTCAATCGCTATCGGGAACCGGGGGTCGACCCCTAGAGCCTCATCGCCGATTACCAGTTGGGCGTCGTTATCTGGACCGAGCGGATCGTAGCGAAGGCGCGGGACTACATCCCAGTGTTCGTGGAAGAGGACCTTGAGCAATCGCAGCGAGGTTACGGTTTCGTCGGTGACGCCGACCACAGTGGCCCGGTCGAATCGATCGGGTTCAACCTGACAGCGCAGCAGCACCGAGCCGACCGCACCGGCGGCTGCGATTCCGAAGTTGCCAATCGGCGAAAGGGTGTCGGGGTGATCCGCCCACGCCACCGACGGCAGCGGCGCGGCGTCGACCTCTCCGGCAGCCGTTAGATCGTAGACCTGGCGCGGCGGCCGGGCGATCGCCCGGGAACGGATCGCGTCGCTGGCAAAAAACGGTTCGGTGTTCAGGTAGGAAATTCGGCCGAGCCGGAGCTTTCCCAGCGCCGGGAAATTAGGCAAACGTGCCAACTTCGCGGTAGAGCGCGTTGCGGGCCACTGGCAGACGGCCAGCATCGCGAATAATCTGCGCCATCGCCTCGCGCTCAAGACCCAGCGGGCTGCTGGCCAGGGCGGCGTGGGCGATGCGTTCCTGCCCAATCGTCCCATCCAGGTCGTCGGCGCCAAAGTTGAGGCCGATCGCTGAGGTTTCAGCACCGGTCATGATCCAGTAAGACTTGATGTGCGGCAGGTTGTCGAGCATCAAGCGCGAGACCGCCAGCATCCGCAGGTCATCTATTGCGGTCGCCCCGCGTTCGACCAGTCGGGTGGTCCCCAGTTGGTATTCCAGCGGAATGAAGGCCAGAAACCCGCCCGTCTTGTCCTGCCCCGCGCGCAGGAAGATCAGGTGGTCGATTCGTTCCTGCAGGGTCTCGATGTGGCCGTACAGCAGGGTCGCATTGGAGCGCAATCCTTTACGGTGGGCCATATGATGCAGTTCCATCCAGCGATGACGGTCCACCTTGCCGCGAAAAAGCAGATTGCGGACCCGGTCGGAGAAGACTTCGGCCCCGCCGCCCGGCATCGACTGCAGACCGGCGTCTATGAGGCGATCGAATACCTCTTCCTCACTGAGCTTGAAGCGCTTGCAGAAGTAGTCGATTTCGGCAACCGTAAAGGCCTTGATCTGGACGTTGGGGCGCTCGCGCCGCACCGTCCGCAGCAGCTCCTCGTACCACTCGAACGGCAAGGTATGGTGGTGCCCGCCGACCATGTGCATTTCGTCCATGTCGGGGTGGATGGTTTCCAGGATCTGGTCATAGGACATCTCGTAGGCGTGGTCATCGCCCGGTTTGGCCGCAAAGTCACAGAACTTGCACGAGAGGACGCAGATGTTGGTGGGGTTGACCTGGACATTGAGGACGAAAAAGACTTTGTCGCCAGATATTCGCCGCTTGGCAAAATCTGCCATCCGGCCCAGCGCAAGCAGATCGGGGGTCTCCAGCAGGGTCATCCCCTCGCCGCCATCGAGTCGCTCGGCGGCAACGACCTTTTCCCAGATTGGAATCAGGGCCTGATCGCCAAACCGGATCTGCGGAATGTCGGTCGGCAAATGCTCGGGCAGGCTAAAGATCGGTCCGGACGCAGTCATGGGCAACGATCCTTTGGGGCGGCCAGATGGTGGGGCGTCAGGCCCGGGAATCGGGGATGACCGGGTCTGACTATTTGGAGCGGCGATCGGGCCGATAGCTGGCGGTGGGGCCATCTCCATATTGGCCCAACCGGGGCAATTTCAATCAATTGGACTGGACCCAGACAGCCTTTGCGGCTAGCGATCAATTCAGCGGCACAGAAAAATGCGCCCATCATATTTTCCAAACCCGGCCGTTCGTGCATCCGTAACTTTGCAGGAGAGAATCTAGTTGCCATTTTTGGCGGACGCTTTCGATGCTGGCCGAGATAGCTCAATTGGCAGAGCAGCTGTTTTGTAAACAGCAGGTTGCGGGTTCGAGTCCCACTCTCGGCTCCCGGCCGGCAGGGATCCTAGACTGAAATCAGCGCGGCCTTGCCCATGCCCCCGCCCACACAGAGAGCGGCAATTCCAAGGCCGCCGCCGCGTCGCGTCAACTCTCCAGCCAAGCTGGCCAGCATCCGGCCTCCGGTGGCCGCCAGCGGATGTCCGAGGGCGATCGCCCCGCCATTGACGTTTACCCGCGACTGGTCAAGCCCCAATTCAGCCAGCACCGCCAGTACCTGACCGGCGAAGGCCTCGTTAATTTCAAACAGCGCGATCGCCTCTAGATCCAGCTGGTGTCGGGCGAGCAACGCCCTGATCGCTGGCGCCGGACCGATCCCCATCCGCCTGGGTTCGACCCCCACCGTAGCAAATCCCTCGAGTTGGGCCAATGGTGCTAGGTTCTGCCCGGCCGATGCCGCCGGCGAGGCCACCAGGGCCATAGCCGCACCATCCGCCAGCCCGGAGGCGTTGCCAGCGGTGATAGATCCACCGGCGCAAAATGCCGCCGGCAGCGCGGCGAGTTTTTCCAGACTGGTTGAACGCGGCAGCTGGTCTTCCAGCGGTATCGGCTGCCCGCGCTGGACGGCGCAGGTGACCATCACCATTTCCGCGGTCAGAAATTTTGCCGCCGCGCGGTATCGCTCCTGGCTCGCTAGTGCGTACTCGTCCTGCTGGGACCGCGATATCGCGTATTCGCCAATCAGTCGCTCGGCCGTCATTCCCATGTGGACGTGCTCGAATGCGTCCATTAACCCATCGGTTAACACCGCGTCCTCCAACTCGGCCGGTCCGTAACGCGCCCCGGCGCGCAGCGAACGCAACAGGTGTGGAGCAGTCGACATCGACTCCGTTCCGCCGGCCAGTACCAGTTCGGCCTCTCCGGCCTGTATCTGGCGCGCCGCCAGTTCGATCGCGGCCAACGAGCTGGCGCATACCTGATTTACAGTCGTGGCCGGACGTTCGACCGGGATTCCGGCGGAAATTGCCACCTGACGGGCCACGTTCATGCCCTGCCCAGCCTGCAATACGCAACCAACAATGGCCTCGTCGATCATTGCGGGATCGATCCGCAGGCGTTTCAACAGACCGCGCGCTACGCTTTGCCCCAGATCGGCGGCCGACAGTCCGGCCAAACTCCCACCGAGCCGTCCAAATGGGGAACGGGCTGCTCCCAGCAGGGCCGCCTTAGGCATCGGCCAGCTCCTTGGCGATCTGGGCGATTTCATCTAGGCACTCGGGGTTGGCGAGCGCGTTGGCATTTTCGGGGCGCAGGCCGGCCAGCACGGCGCGCACCGCCAATTCGGCCTTTTTGCCGTTGCGGGTTAGCGGAATCGCGCTGACCGCAATGATCTTGGCCGGAACGTGGCGAGGACTGGCGCTGGCGCGAATTACCGAGCGCACCTGGTCGACCCGGTTTTCGGTGAGGGGTCCGTCACAGACCAGAAACAGGGCGATCTGTTCCTGTCGGGCGCTCCCCAGTCCGGCCGCGATCGAGTCCCTGATCCAATCGATTCCCTCGAGCGGACGGTAGATCTCGGCGGTTCCGATCCGCACTCCCTGCGGATTGAGGGTCGCATCCGATCGTCCAAAGATGACACAGGATCCGTCGGCGTCGAATTCGATCAGGTCGCCGTGCCGCCAGATTCCGGGAAACCGCTCGAAATAGGAACGCCGGTAAGCCGACTGCTCGGGGTCGTTCCAGAAAGCCACCGGCATCGATGGAAAGGGACGCCGACAAACGAGTTCACCCTGACGGCCGATCACTTCACGGCCATTCTCGTCAAACGCGGCCACGTCCATCCCCAATCCCGGCCCCTGGATCTGGCCGGCCCGAACCGGCCGGATTGGATTGGACAGCACGAAGCAGGAGATTATGTCGGTACCACCGGAAATCGAACCCAGCATCAGGTTGTCGGAAACGTGTTCATACACCCATCTGAATCCGTCCGGCGAGAGCGGCGAACCGGTCGAGAGGATCGCCCGCAAGCAGCCAAGGTCGAGTTCTCGGCCAGGTTCGGCCCCATCGCGCCGACAGGCCTCGATAAACGCCGCGCTGGTACCGAACACGCTGACCCGGCATTGCTCGGCCAGCCGCCAAAGGGCGCCAAGGTCGGGATGGCCGAAGCTGCCTTCGTAGAGGACTATGGTCGCGCCCTCCGCCAGCACGCTAACCAGCCAATGCCACATCATCCAACTGCAGGTAGTCCCGTAAAACACCACGTCGTCAGAGCGCAGGTCGCAATGTAGCAAGTGCTCCTTGCGGTGCTGGAGAAGCGTGCCTCCGGCGCCATGCACTATCGCCTTGGGAAGCCCGGTTGTTCCCGAGGAGTACAGGATGTAGGCGGGGTGGGCGAACTCCATTTGGGCGTAACTGGGTTCGGCCCCGCCGCCCCGCTCCAAAAACTGATCCCAGGGGACGGCTCCCGCCAGGTTGGCAACCGGGGATTCGGGATCGTAGGGGACCTGGACTAGGCATTCGACTCCGGCGATCGCAGCGATTGCCGCAACCGCCGCGCGGCTGCAGTATGGGCGGCCTGCATAGAAATACCGATCGGAGGCAAACACGACTTTGGGGGCAACCTGGCCCAGCCGTTCGGCGGCGGCGGCGGCCCCAAAATCGGGCGAACAAGCGGTCCAGACCGCCCCCACCGAGATGGCCGCCAGGGCCGCGACCACGGTCTCGGGCCCGTTGCACAGATAGCCGGCAACCCGGTCACCGGGAACGATCCCGCCTTTCCGCAGGGCCGCGGCGGCGGCGGCCACCTGGGTGCCCAACTGGGCGTAACTAACCGAGCGCTGGCGACCGGACTCGTCGCGATAGATGATCGCGGTCTTGGCGTCGCCCCGCCAAAGCAGGTTCTGGGCAAGATTGAGCCGCGCCCCGGTAAACCACTCCGTGCCCGGCATCCTGTCGGGCCCCTTGATCCTTGCCGGTGGTCGCGAAAAGTTCACCTTGGCAAATTGCGCCAGCAGCTCCCAGAATCCCGCACGATCCTCCACCGACCACCGCTGCAGGTCGGAGTTACTTGAAAACTTCTGGCCGGTCCGGTTCTCGGCCGCACCGGTGAATCGGGCCAGATTGGATGCGGCGATCGCCGCCGGTTCGGGGCGCCAGAGGACCTCGCCGCGGTCGCTTACCATTTCGGCGGCCGTCCGGTTAGGTGCGACCGCGGCTGAACGGCCCGATCAACCCGCCAATGCGGGCTCAGGGAGATTGAAGAGCCGACGCGCTTGGTCAAGGATGTCGATTCCGGCATCATCGGAGAAAGCGTCGATGAGCCGTTGAGTTACCGGTCCAGGGATCGATTCGCTGATCTGGTGGTCGTCAACCGTCCGGATAGGCATGATCGCAAAGGATGTCGAGCAGAAGAAGGCCTCATCGGCGGTATAGACGTCGAACGGATCAAGGTTGGTCTCGACGAAGGGTATCTCCTGGGCATGGGCCAGATCGATGATCGCCCCGCGGGTGATGCCACGCAGGATGTTTCGCGGTTCCGGCGATATCAACTTGCCATCGCGCACGATCATCACGTTGCAACTGGTTCCTTCGGTAATGTGTCCGTCGTCATCAATTAGCATCGCCATCGAGCCCGGTTTGATCCGCGCCGCTTGGACTTCGGCCATGCGGTAATGCATCCGCGACCGGTTCTTGACCTTGGGATCAATCAATTTAGACGGTACTGAGCGCTGGGGCGTTATTACCGCATCCATGCCGGTGATCTGATGAATCCACTGTTGGGGTTTGGTGGCCGAAATCGGCCAAACGCTCAGCGCCACCGTGGGTAGCGAACCCTGCGGGACCATGCAGTGGTACTGACCAAGGGCGCCGGGCGAGCAGTTGTGCCAGATCCCAAAATCGTCGCCTTCGGCCAGGGTGGGGAAATTGCGCTCCAGCAGTTCCATGGTCACGTCGTACATTGCATCAATGGTCATGCCGCAATCGATGACCGCGACCTGCATCGAGTTGTAGAGGCGTTCGAGATGATGACCCAAGCGAAAGGGGCGACGGTTATAGGTCCGGGTAAATTCGAAAACCATCTGACCGTAGAGCACACCCAGGTCAAACACCGAAACCGTCGCCTCGGCTTCAGGAACCCAATCGCCGTTCAGATAGGCAATCCTGCCCGAGCTATTCATCGACCTTACCCCTCACAACTTGTCTTTCTCGTCGGATCGTTCGCGCTCATTTGGCGAATCGCGCACGCCGAGTATTGCTATTTTAAGAATCACAACGCCGACAAACGAATTGGCGCGGCCGGGCCAGCGCTAGTCGGGCCGTGGTCGCGGCAACTCGATCGACAGCCCCAAATCCGATGCCGATGCCATCTGCCAGGCGACCTGGTCGAGGATCGGTGCCAAATCGGCCGCCAACCGCGCGAACAGCGCCCGCGCGTCAGCCTCCGGCACTTTTCCCGGGGCCTGGTCGAGCAGCAGTTCAAACCCGCCCGCCAGCGCGCATCCGACCGCAAAAAATTTGCAGCGGGCCCGCGGGCGAAATCCGAGCAACATAAGGACGTGGCCTTCCTTGAACGCCCGTTGGGCCAGCCCTGGATCCTGCTGCGGGCGCACGTACACTGCAAAGCGATGCGGCGGCGGCCCGTCGCTGCGGGCCAGAACCGCATCGTGGCGACCGAAGGTGCCAATTTCGATGGCAGAATACCCGTCGCCAGAACGCGGGCGGGGATCCTCAAACAGGGTCGGCTCGCCTAATTCGCAATTGTCATTCCCAATTAAGTTGACTATATTACTTAAGAATGTGCAACGCACGCTTGTGAGCCCTTAATTGGGAAAGGAATTGAGCATGGCCGAATACGCAAACCCGGCAGCCCTGGTAACCGCCGACTGGGTGGCAGAACATGGCGGTGACGCCAACGTCCGCTTGGTTGAAGTCGATGTCGATACGACCGCTTACGAGAGCGGTCACATCCCTGGGGCGGTAGGTTGGAACTGGCAGTCCCAGCTTTCCGACAACATCCGCCGCGACATCGTCGACCAAGCCGACTGGGAAGAGTTGCTCTCCTCGGCCGGGATCGCCAACGACACCTGCGTCGTCCTCTACGGGGATAACAACAACTGGTTCGCTGCCTTTGCCTACTGGCAGTTCAAGCTCTACGGCCACGATGATGTGCATCTGCTCAACGGCGGTCGGGTCAAGTGGGAGCTGGACGGACGCGAGATTTCCACCGATCCGGTTTCCTATCCGCGCACCAGCTACCAGGCCAACCCCCGCAATGATGAATTGCGAGCCTACCAACCGCAAGTTCTGGGCGCACTCGATCGCGACGTGGTGTTAATCGACGTACGCGCACCGGCGGAATTTCGGGGTGAGATCATGGCTCCGCCAGGGCTGCCCGAAACCGCCCAGCGGATGGGACGCATTCCTGGGGCGGCCAACGTCCCGTGGGCGACCGCGGTCAACAGCGACGGCACTTTCAAGGCGGCCGATGAGCTCAATACAATCTACGGCGCCAAGGGAGTGTCGAAGGGCCAAGAAACGATCGCCTACTGCCGAATCGGTGAACGCTCTTCGCACACCTGGTTCGTGCTCAAGGAATTGATCGGCGTTTCCGACGTTCGCAATTACGACGGCTCCTGGACCGAATGGGGCAGCATGATCGGAACTCCGGTCGAAGTCGGCTAAACAGCCGGAAATCGCAGCTGCGACAGAAATTAAACATGAACCGGGTTGCGGTCGCGCAACCCGGTTCACCCGCTCTGAAATAACGGCCGGGGCGAATCATTGGCCGCTGCCAGCTAGTGCGATTGGACGGGCCTAATATCCTCCGCCCGGGATTTAAGCCGATCGTGTAAGGCCGCGGCGGCGGCGTCTTGATCGCCGGGTTTTCGGCGCGCACACCGCTGCCGAAATCTCGGCGCTGAGCGACCGGACCAACCGGTGGTCGTACGGGAACGCCGCGCCCTGTGCATCCCGGCTGAACCGGCGCGGCTACTAGTAGATGTTGCCGGCCCCGCTAAATTCCTCACCGCGGGCAAACCGGTCGGGGCTGTAGGGCCGGGCTAGCGAGGGGATCTCCCCATCGGCGATCATTTGCGCCACCACCTGACCGGTCGCTGGCGAGTGCATTACTCCGTGACCGGAAAACCCCGCCGCCAAGACCACTCCGGCGGGATCGCCCAGCGGTCCGATGTAGGGATGCGCGTCGGGCGTAACCGCGTATAGCCCGGCCCAGCACTTGCGTGGCGAGAGCACCGGATCAATATCGTCGCGCATGCGTGCCACGAATCGCGGCAGTACCCTGGCCCCAAATTCGGCGTCGAATACCTGGTTGAAACTGGACCGCTCGTCCGGGTCTTCGTAGATCAACATCGCCCCGCCCCCGCCGAGGTGGTCCTTGCGGAAATGAAATCCGTCCTCCTCGATCGTCATCGGCGCCGACGCCGGCAGTTGCGCCACCGGATGGGTACCGGCAATCTGCCGGCGCAGCGGCATCAGGTCCAGCTTCTGACCCATCTGCGCCAAGAATCGACCCGACCAGGCCCCGGCCGCAACGACCGCCCAGTCGACTGCAATATCGATATCCGGGCCCCGCAGGGAGCGCACCCGGCCGGCGCTCACGCTGATCTCATCGACCTCCTGGTCGAACAGAAACCTCGCCCCAGCGCCCTCGGCGGCTCGGCGGTATCCGGTCATTATGTAAAGCGGATCGAGGAAACCGTCAATTGGGCAGTAGGACGCCCCCAACACGTCCTCGGTAACGATATGTGGAACCAGTTCGCCAACCGCGGGCTGGTCAAGCAGCACCGCCTCGGTCAACCCGGCCTGGCGCTGGACGGAATGGATTGCCGTCAGCTCAGCGAGCCGTCGCCGGCTGCGGGCCAGAAACAGGTAGCCGTTTAGCCGCAGCTGCGAATCCACCCCCGTTTCGGACTCAAAGCGGGCGAGGCGCTCAAAGGCCAGCCGCGAAAAAGCAATATCGGCGCCGTGGGCAAATTGATGACGGAATCCGCCGGCGGCCCGGCCGGTTGAACCCCAGCCGGGAAGCGGATTGCGCTCGATGACGACGACGTCGCTAATGCCCCGCTGGCAGAGATGCCAAGCGATCGAGGCTCCTACTACCCCGCCGCCGATGATCCCTACGCTGGCCCGTTCACCCACTTTCCTGGCGGTGTCAAACGTGGAGGATGTGGCGAACCGACGGCTCCAGCCGGGCGACCGTTTCCGGTGAGAGCGACTCTGCCTGCACCTGCTGCTGCTTCTGGTCGCGCCGCACATAGCAACCGTGCAGCACGCGCCGCTGTCCCTGGCTGCGATTCTGGGTGCCACTGTGCCAGGCGTGCCCGTTGAAAATAACCACCGTTCCGGCGGGCGCCAGTATCAAATCCTGGTCGGGGTGATCGGCGCGCGGATCGTCGAGTACTTCGTTGGGACGGACCCCCAGCTTATGGGTCCCTGGAACTATTCGCGTAGCTCCGTTTTGGGGAGTGAAATCGTCAAGGATCCAGAGCGATTGACAGACCCGGAAACCACGGTCATCGGGCGTACCCATCGCATCACAATGGAGTGCTTGCAGACCCTCACCGGGCGGACAATTGCGTCCGTTGAGCGAATCGAATTGAATCTCATCGTTCATGATGTAGGACATCGCGGCCAGGATCTTGGGGTGGGTGTAGCAGGGCGCAAATTCGTCACCCTTGTCGACCAGGTTGGCCAATCGACCGATCCCGGCCTCTTTCACTTCGAAGAACTCGTCGCCCGCCTGCTCACCCTCGTCGCGTTCGATCTGATCGAAGCGATCGCGAATCGCTGCCAGCTGCTCAGGGCTAAGAACGTTGTGGAAGTACGTGTAGCCGCGTTCATCAAGTTCGGATTTTTCCTCGGCGCTTAGCAGATCTTTGGTTACCCCTAGTGCAGAAAGGGCGGTTGCATGGTCCATAGTCCCCTCACCTTCAAATTTCAGCCTTCATCCCGATGAAGGCTTCCTCTACGTACCTAGTATCTCCCCGGATGGGTCGGCAAGGGGGTATTAAAAACACCGTTCGGTTGGCCTGGCTGGGACCTCAAACGTGCAACAGGTAACGCTGTGGCGGCGACAGCCGGGCCAGCGTTTCCGGTGACAGCCAGCGGGCCTGGTCGGTTTGCTGCGGGATATGCCGGGAGAGCCAGAACGAATGGATCGCGCGGCGCGCCCGGTCCGTGCGATTGGCAGTCCCGCCGTGCCAGGCGATCCCGTTGAACACCACCACCGTGCCGGCCCGGCCGAGCGCCAGGATTTCGTCGGGGTGGGGCGCTGCCGGGTCGGAGAGGCGATCGGCTGGATGGGCGACCTCCAGATGCGATCTGGGAACCAATCGGGTGGCGCCGTTTTCAGCTGTGAAGTCGTCGAGCATCCACAGCGAGTTGCAGATCCTGTAGTCCAGGTTCCGAAGGCTGCCGCGGTTGTCGCAGTGGAGGTTCTGGTGACCATGGCCGGGCGGAGCCGAACGGCCGTTGAGCGAGGCCAGATGAATCTCGCCGCCGATGACATGGAAGACCGCCGACAGCACCTTGGGGTGGGTGTAGCAGATATCCCACACCCGGCCCTTGTCGACCAGGTTGGCAAGTCGCGGCACATTTGCTTCAGCGACCAATTCGCGGGCTTGCCCGTCCTCGATCTCCAGCAACTCGTCAAACCGGCCGGCAAGATCGGACAACCGCTTCGGTGTTAGCAGGTCCGGGAACACGACGTAGCCCAGGGCGTCCAGACTGCATCGCTCGGCCGCCGAGAGCAATTCCGGTTCGGCCCCCAGCAGCGAAAGCGCCTGCGCGGTGGTCACCGAGG
This sequence comes from Chloroflexota bacterium, assembly GCA_965261345.1. Lineage (GTDB taxonomy): Bacteria > Chloroflexota > UBA11872 > UBA11872 > VXNJ01 > VXNJ01. The sequence continues at coordinate 1,964,412 of OZ253449.1, read as the reverse complement.
CCACCGGCTCTTACTCAAACCGGAAGCTGTCGGCCCGTACGGTCACGTCCGCAGGCCGCCAATTCGGCACCCGCCGGGCCAGGCGGGATTATGCTGACCCGTTCCCGGTCAATCAGATATGCGATCCGCTCGGCGTATGACATCGCCGGGTCGTTCCAACCCATCAGAAACGCCAGTCCGGCAGCATCCGAGGCCGATTTGATCTTTAACCGCGCCGCGTCCATTTCGGGCGGATAGGGCGGATCGTGATTGGTCGGATAGCCGTATGCCATGCCCATGTCGCCCGGGCCCCATTCCGAAAAAGCGATGCCGTCAACCGCCACGCATTGCTCGGCCGCCGCCGCACAATCCTGATCCTCCAGCTTTATTCCCAGCAGTAGCTCGCCGTTCGGATTAAGCGGCCAGGGATCGGCGATCTGCAAATACTCCTCGGGGGTAACTCCCCAGATTTCGGCGGGATTGGCCTGCCCGCCGTTGCCACGCAGTCCCGGACCGACCTGGCCCACTGCTCGTCGTTGAAACACGAATCGTGCGCAGCGCACGAAGGCGGCCACCGCCCTCGGGTCGCGGGCTCGGCACAGCAGCAGGCCATGGACGCCGGCATTGAGCAGATGAGTAATCTGCCACTGGTTGTCGAGGATTTCCGATTCGGATTTGCCCGACGCTGGCAGGGTGCAGATTACCGCCGGGGACCGATGGCCGGAACGGGTCGGCCCGGCGTCAACTAGGCCCTGCATAAACCCGCGCAGGGCGGTCATGTCAAAAGGGTGGTGCTCGTAATCGAGGATCAGGTAGTCGGCCCAGGTCCCGGCCTCGCTCAGTCCGGACTCATAGTCGATCCCGGCCGGCGCGGTGTAGTAGACCGGTTGTCCCGATTCGAGCAATTCGATTGCACGGTTGATTCGGGGCACGGTTTTATGAAACCTCCAGCGGCGCCGGTCGGGGCGGCTCTTGGAACGCCCCGATTACGTACTGATCAAAGTCGACTAGCGAACCGGTCATCAGGCCCGACTCGTCAGATGTTAGAAAGGCAATCGCACGGGCGACTTCGTCGGGTTGGACTAACCGCCCAAAGGGGAGTTCACGATTGGCGCGCTCAACCCAGTCGTCAGGCTGGCCCTGCGACGTCGTTTGGACGATATGTTCGGTCGGGGTTTGGGCCCAGCCGATATTGAGCACGTTGATCCGGATCCGGTGGCGCAGCAACGAGAACGCGGTGTTCCGCGTAAATGACATGAGCGCGCCCTTGGATGCGCTGTAGGCATTTATGTATGGTTGGCCGCCATAGCCCGATATTGAGCCGACCGAACAGATCGCCCCGCCCTGCCCGCCGCGGTCCATCAGCTTGATCGCCGCCTGGGTGAGGAAATAGGGAGCTCGCATATTGACCGCAAAAATGTATTCGTAAGTGGCCAGGTTGGTGTCCCAGATGGTCCCTCGGGGACCGACCCCGGCGCAGTTGACCAGGATGTCGAGCTGGCCGAATTCGGTGTCGGCGCGGGCAATGATCGGACCCAGATCCTCGGCCCGCGAAAGGTCGGCCGGCTGAAACCGGGTCGGGCAGCCCTGAGATGAGAGCTCTTCGGCGAGCGCTAGACCGCGCTCGCGCGAACGTCCACAGATGACCAGCCCCTTGGCGCCCCGGGCGGCCAGCAACCGAGCCGTGGCCTCGCCAAGCCCGAGGGTGGAACCGGTGATCACCGCAACCTTACCGGAGAACTGGTCGGGAAATGCCCGATCACTAAACATCGCCGTTAGATCCTTTGCAAAAGGGGCATCCTAGTCGTCCAGGTAACCGTGCTGGGTGAGCCAGGCCAGGGTGTTTCTGGCGATAGGCAGCGGTTTGTCAAACGGGATCGGGTACATGTCCTGTTCGACCACCGCGTAGCCGGAATAGTCGACTTCGCGGATCGCCTTGAGGAATTCGTCAAAGTCGACCACCCCGTGGTCGGGTTCGACGAACACCCCCAGCTTGGTTGCTCGGGCCATCGAAATGCCTTCGCGGCGAACCCGTTCGATGATGGTCGACTCAACATTTTTCAGGTGCAGGTAATCGACCCGGTGCCCCCACTTGCGCATGAAGGCCACCGGGTCGCCGCCGGTGTAGGCGTGGTGGCCGGTATCCAAAAGCAGCCCGACATCGCTCTGATCGGTAGCTTCCAGGTACTGTTCGATCTGGTCTTCATATTGCACGTGCGTGTCAGCATGCGGGTGGAACACCGGGCGCAGGCCGTAATCGGCGGCGATAATCCGGGCCAGATCCACCGTAAATTCGATCAACGCGGCGAATTCGGCCTCACCGAGTCGCACTGGCATGATCGCCTTGCCGGTGTTCATGTCCGTGTAACTGCCATCGATAAAGATGAAATACTGCGCACCCAGATCGGCCAGGTATTGGGATATGGTGCGGGCCTGGTCGGTCAATTCCTTGCGCGCCGCAACATCCTCGTAGTGGACCATCATGTTGGTGCTGGCGACCGACAGGCCGCGGCTTTCCATTGCCGCCTTCATTTCGACCGAGTCGGTCGGCGCATAACCGAACGGCCCTGATTCCGCGTATTTGTACCCGGCCGCGGCAATCTCGTCGTAGCAGCGTTCCCAGGGGGTTTGCAGGGGGTCGGGCTCACCGAACCAAACTCCCCAGGAGTCCGGGCAGTTGCCGATCTTTAAACGCATGCGAAAGCTTCCTTCAGATAACCGCTGCCTGATGAATCGTCATTCTATGGGCCAAGCCGGCTGCGGTCCGGTGCCAATGAGGGGTCCAATTCCGTGTGCAAACGGCATTTTTTTCAGATGGTCCTATATATACATCAAGGTGGGCCGAACAAGGACTGGACAAAGGGCCGACCGTGCAACGCCAAATCTGAATCGGAGCATCCGATATCGAATGGATAGTCGGAGCCCGCTTTCGCGCTCCCGCCGCCAGATTCCGATTCGCTTCCCTCGAGCCCAGGCGGGTAGTTTGTGCACACGACGTTGCCGACCGCCCCAGATCGATCTCCGCCCGGCATGCCGAATTGAGCATTGGGCCACCGGCTGGCGGTGGGGGCCTTCGCGCCCTGGGTGGACATTGTTGGCATCAAGGCACCCAACTGTTTCCACATCAAAATGGCGCTCGTTGCCGCCCGCGCCGTCAATCCCCGCTGGCTGGATTTACCCTGCGGACATGTAACGAGGGTGGTTGAGCATTCCATATGTCGACGCTGCGCTCGCGGTCGCAATGATCTCAGAGGCGATCTTGGATCCAGGGAATATGGGGCGTTCGAATTCCGCCAGGCGATTGCCGAGCGGCGTCCTGAGCAATCCCAACACCAACGACGACCAGGCCGCGGCCCATGTTTCGGACGCGGTTTTTAGATCCTGGCGGTCCGATCGTTTGGCAAGGTTGGCCAAGGCTGATGGAAAACCGGCGAGGGCGGGCGGCGGAAGATAGGCGGTCTCGCCGGCGTCGCCGAGGAAACTAGTAAACAGCTATTGGCGGATTTTTTCTCACAGAGCACGTTGAAGGGGCAGCACCATGCAGCGCGAAATCGGAATCGGTGTCATTGGTATGGGATGGATGGGCGAACTGCATTCGCGGTCGCACAACCAGGTTCCGGTCCGGTTCCCCGACGCCCCGGCGCTCGGCAAACTCGTAATCTGCGCCGACAACTTCGAGAGTCGGGCCCGGGCGTCGGCCGCCCGGCACGGATTCTCGGAGTGGACCACCGACTGGCGTAAGGTCCTCTCGCATCCCGAGGTGGAAGCGGTCAGCATCACGACCCCGAATTTTCTCCACCGTGAGGTCGCCGAAGCCGCTGCCAAAGCGGGCAAGAGTATCTGGCTGGAAAAACCCTGCGGGCGCGAACCGGCCGATACCAAGGCCATCGCCGACGCGATCCGCGCCGCCGGGGTTACGTCGCACATCGGTTTCAACTACCGCATGTGCCCGGTGGTCCAGTACGCCAAACAAATAGTCGACGCCGGGCGATTGGGGACCCTGACCCACTTCCGCGGACGGTTCCTGGAGGGTTACGCGGGCAATCCCGATACGATGCTGTCCTGGCGTTTCCTGCGGGCGCAGGCCGGGGCCGGGGTGGTCGCCGACATGCTTTCGCACGTGGTCGACCAGGCTCACTTCCTGGCCGGACCGATCAAGCGGGTTGTTGCCCAGAAAAACACCTTCATTGCCGATCGCCCCGAACCCATCCCGGGCGAGGGAACGCATTTTTCGATTCGCAAGGGCGGACCGCGGGCCGCAGTTGAAAACGAAGACTACGTCGGCGCCCTGGTCGAATTCTCCAACGGGGTTTTCGGGACGATGGAATCCTGCCGGGTCATCATGGGCGAAAAAATCAACCTGAGCTGGGAGCTGCACGGGACCAAGGGCGTGCTCAAGTGGTACCTTGGCCGCATGGGCGAGTTGGAATTTTTCGAACATGTCGAGGGCGACCCCGCCCGTGACGGATACGTGAATCTGCTTGCCAGCGTCACGATGCCCTACTTTGCAAATTTCACTCCGGGCGACGGGCTGTCGATGAGCTACGACGACACCAAGACGATTGAGGCCTTTGAATTCCTAAAGGCAACCGCGGCCGGCGAGGAGGGCAGCCCCAGCATCGGTGACGCGCTGGCGGTGGCAGAGGTTTCGCAGGCAATATTCAATTCGTGGGAATCGGGCGCCTTTGAACTAGTCGGTCCGATCCTCTAGCGCAGGTTTGGAAATAGGCCGAACCACCCTGTGCCCACAATTTAGAGCCCAAAAAGGAGGGACACGGGAAGTCGGCACGATCGCAGGACTATACGCTAACTTGACAGTATCACACTCATATAGTATGATTAGAGTAAGAGAGGTTAGCGACGATGCTAACTAGCAGATTTTATTAATGGAGAAATGCAATGCTGCAACTACTCAGACAGCCGGCGAGGGGCCGCCTGGCCCGACCCGGCGAGGACCTTACGCTTCCCTGGGGTCGCCCGTTTTTTACCGATTTGCTCGATTTTGGGCGTGACTGGATGCCGGACAATTTGGTGCCGATCGACATGATCCGCTCCGATGACGCGATTACCGTTATCGCTTCCGTGCCCGGAGTCGACCCTGAGCAGATCGAAGTTTCGATCGATCGCGGCCTGCTAACCATAGCCGGCTCCCGCAAAGGCGAAGACTCCGGCCAAGAACCCAACGATGGCTACGTTGTGCGTGAGCGGCGAGTGGCCAGTTTCGAGCGCTCGATCCGCCTCCCGCGCGGCGTGAACGGCGAGGATGCCTCCAGCCGGTACGCCAACGGGGAGTTGACGATAACAATTCCGCTGGCCCACGATCACAAGCCACGGCGGATCGAGGTCATGCGCTAACTGACAACCGGGGGCGCCTTACCGCGCCCCCATCCGATAGTCGGGCGCGCCAATACCCGATGGCTATTGATGCCACCGGGTTTTTTTGGCATTCTCCATTTCGGCCGCCGGCCGACTTTGTGGTTTAAATCGGGTTCTACTTAAACTTCGGTGCGGTTCCGGCTGAAGTGAGGATTCGATGCGCGCGAAGATTCGGATTGATCCCGAAAACGAACTCGGGCGGATCGACGAAATGGTTTACGGTGTCAACATCGAGCACCTTGAGCGCATGGTCTACGGGGGTTACTGGGCCGAGCTGATCCGCAACCGCAAATTCGCCGGGCACGACGATGCCCGCGGCGGACGCGGAGAGCCGGAATCCTGGCGGCGTGAATTTGTCGATCGACAAGATTTTGGGGTGGCCGCCCAGTGGGATCCCTACGGGGCGGGGGCAGCGGTCGAATTTGCGCACGACAATACCGTCTTTTACTCCGGCCAACAATCGCAACGCATCGATCTACTAATCGATGACGGGCACTGGCACGGGGTTGCCCAAAACCAGATCTGCCTAACCGGCGGTGTGCCGTACCACCTGCGGGCGGTGCTGCGTGGGAGTGGGCGGATCCGGGAAGTTCGATTCAGTCTGGGCCGCGACTGTGCGAGCGTCCAGGTCGCCGGCAACGATCTGCAAGACAGGTGGCAGACCTTCGAATTCGCGCTGGTCCCAAAGGCCTCGGGCTGCTTTGACCTAAATGTCTGCGGCACCGGGCAGGGCCAACTGTGGCTGGGCGCCGTGTCCCTGATGCGACGCGACCACCAACTGGCCGGCGGGGTCCGCCAGGACGCGGCCGAGCGCCTAAAAACCGCCGGGATTACCCACGTCCGCTGGCCCGGCGGCAATTTTGCGTCCGATTACCACTGGGAACACGGAGTAGGTCCAATCGATCGGCGGCCGACCACCTTCAACCGCGCCTGGGGCGAATGGGAACCACATGATTTTGGAACCGACGAATTCCTAACCCACTGCCGGCAATGGGACATCATCCCATTCGTTACCGTAAACGCCGGTTCGGGAACCCCAGGCGAGGCCGCAGCCTGGGTTGAGTACTGTAACGGCGATCCCGATTCGAAATACGGGGCGCTGCGGGCCGCCAACGGCCATTACGAACCCTACCGGGTGCGCCATTGGTCAATCGGGAACGAGCTGTGGGGCAATTTCCAGGTCGGCCACGTTGACGCCGAAACCTACGCCCGGCGCTGCATTGAATTTGCCCGTGCCATGCGAACGGCAGACCCCTCCATCCACCTCACCGCGGTTGGGCACGTCCGCAATACCCTGGGGCGCTGGAACGAGCGGGTCGCCCGCGCGGTCGGAGCAGAGGTCGACGCCATCGCCATTCACGCCTACGCGCTAAACCCAATGATCCTAGCCAGCGAGCCCGATCCCGAGGACAAATACTTGGCAATCGTCGGCGGGGCCGACTCGGTGGCCAGCATGCTCGACGACTCGATAGCGGTTATCGATGCCCACTGGTCCGGGGCCAAGCCGGCTCAGATTTCCTACGACGAATACGGCGTGCGCGAGGACCTGCGGCTCAGTTCGCCGTGGAAGGAACGCTACCGGTTGCGCGACGGGCTCTGCATCGCCGGAATAATCATGGCCATGCAGGAACGCTGCCAGCGGGTGCGAATCGGCGCCCAATTCGCCTTCGTAAACCGTCTCGGCCTGATCGACGCGGAGGCCGATGCGATCCTGGAATCACCCTGCTACCTGGCTTTTGCGCTGTTGGCCAACCACCGCGGCCCGCGCGCGGTTGCGGCAACCTGCCAGGTACCCAGCTTCAGTCATGATGGCCTGGCGACGGAGCCGCCGCTTGCCCACGCACCCTGGTTACGGGTTGCAGCCACCGCCAGCACGGGAGGCCAGAGCATCTGGCTGGAGGCGATAAACCGCCATCCGAGCCTGCCAATCATCGCCAATGTAGAAGTCGCCGGTGTCGGGTCAATCGCCCGATCGGCTCAGGTGTTCGAGCTCGGCGGCAGCGGCCCGTTGGCCCGCAATGAGTTCGGCGCACCGGCCGAGGTTTACTCCAGCGAGCGCAGCGTTGACCTGACGCCGGTCGGCAATTCCTTCGAGCACCAGTTCCCGCCCCACTCGGTAACCGTAATTGAGTTGAGCGTGGAATAAAACGACCGCTGCGGGAGGCGATCGTTAATTGAAAATGGAGTTGGCCGGCCGGAGATCTCCGCCCGGACGGCCCAGCCAACTTCATCCACCGCAGCAGGAAACAATTGTTCCGATGAACATCATCGTCCTAATGATGGACAGCTACCGCCAGGACCATTTCGGCTTCTACCACCAGGGCGAGGGTCCGTTCCCCAACATCCCCGCCTGCCGGACCCCCAACATGGACGCCTTCGCCGCCGAATCAGTGGTATTTGATTCGATGTACGCCGAAGCGCTGCCCACCATTCCGGCCCGCACCGCGCTATTTACCGGCAACCGCACCCTTGTCGGCCGGGCCTGGCAGCCGTTGGCCGATGAGGATTTGTCGGTGGCCTCGATCCTGGCCCTGGAAGGCTACACCTCGGGATTGGTGGCCGATGTATATCATTACCGCGCCGCCGACCAGAATTTTCACGCCGGGTTCCACTCCTACCAATGGGTGCGTGGCCAGGAATACGACCCTTGGCGATCGGAACCTCCCAAGAGCGACCTGAAGAAATTCACCAACCAGCACTACGACGATATTTGGATGGCCAACGTGGCCCAATTCGTGGTCAACACCGAAGAATTTGCCGACAGCTCCGATTGGTTCGCGTTCAAGGTGGCCGACAAGGCCTGCGATTGGCTTGCCCGCAATCGTGGCCAGGACAAGGTATTCCTGTTCATGGACAGTTTCGACCCGCATGAACCCTGGGATCCGCCGGCCGAATTCGACGTCTACGGCGATCCCGATTATTCCGGTCCGCGCTACGTGATGCCGCTGGGCGGGATGGCCAGCGATTGGTATTCGGACGCTGAGATCGACAATATTCGCGCTCTTTACGCCGGAGAAGCCGCTTCGGTGGATGCGGCGGTCGGCAGGGTACTTGAGCAGTTGAAAAACCTTGGCTACTACGATGATTCGGTCATCGTCCTGATGGGCGACCACGGCCACCCGCTGGCCGACCACGGCAAATTCCTAAAGGGTGCCGACCGCCTCTACAACGAGCTGCTTAGGGTCCCGTTTATGGTGCACCTGCCCGGCGGCCGCGGTGCCCGCCGCACCTCGGCGATCTGCCAGTACCACGATGTGCTGCCAACGCTCCTGGAAGTTGCCGGATTGGGAAATTGCACCCACGACATGGGTGGACGGAGCTTCGCCCCAATCCTTAGCGGCCAGTCCGACCAACATCGTGATGTGATCATCACCGGCTACCACGAGGGGATCGACCGGGTAATTCGCAACGACCGCTGGAGTTTGATCCTCCGCCCCGAGGGCGAGCCCGACGAGCTCTACGATCTCATCGCCGACCCACGCGAACAAAGCAACCTGCGCGAAGGCAATGACGAGCTGGCGAAGGAGCTGACTGCCAACTTCGGCCAGATGTACCTGCAGCCGGGAGGGCGATCGGCGCTGGGACGTCGACACGGTCTGGAAAGCCAGGGCAAGAATCTGGGCATTCAGGGTTTTTACGAAATGAGCACCTACCGCCGCCCACCTCACCGTTAGCCGATGAAGCCCGTTCGGCTGGCGATTTTGGGCGCCGGCCGCGCCGGTGCGATGGTCATGTACCCACCGGCGCTGGCCGACAACCCAAGGTTTGTGCTGGATGCGGTCTACGATCCCAATCGGGCCAATTCCGAGGCCCTGGTGGCGGCCGTCGGGCAGGGTCGGGTGGCGGCGTCGCTAGAGCAAGTTTGGGCCGGGGCCAGCGAGGCGGTGATCGTGGCTTCCCCGGTTCAATTTCACCAGGCCCAGTCAGTCGCCGCCCTGAGCACGGGTAGGCACATCCTGGTCGAGAAGCCGATGGCCCGCACCGTCGGGGAGTGCCGGACGATCGAGCGGGCCGCGCGCGCCGCCCGGCGGGTCCTGATGGTCGGATTCATGAAGCGCTTCGACCGGGCCTTCAAGCGCGCCAAGGAACTGGTGGAGGCCGGGGCTCTGGGGCAGATGATTGAAGTCCGCTGCGATTGGTCGCACTGCTCGCCGCTGCCCGCCGATGGTTCGCGGGCCCATCCCGATGCCTGGGGCGGTACGTTTCAGGATCACGGCTCGCACACCATCGATTTGTGTCGCTGGTGGCTCGGCGATGTGACCCAGGTCTCGGCCGAGATGCGGATAGCTTTTGCTGATCGCTGCAACGAGGATTCGGCCGTCGCGATCCTCGCGCACGCCGGGGGGACATTTTCAACCCACAACATTTCGCGAGTCAGGCAGGGTCCGATGCTTGAACGCTACGAATTGATCGGAACCCGCGCCAGCCTGCAGATCCAGTACGCCGGAATGGCCAGCTACATGTCGGCCGACCCGTTTACGCTAACGCTCCGCCAGCCGGGCGGAATTACTCGCGATCTAACGCCGAAGAACATCCCTAACCTTCGGGCCGAGATTGCCCGCAACGGGCGCTACTCGCGCGAGCTGGCCCACTTTGCCGAATGCGTCCGCGGATTGGCTGACACCGAGACCGATGCCGCGATCGGAGTCGCGGCGATCGAGGTCGTCGAAGCCGCCTATTGCTCGGCCGCGACCGGGTGCAAGGTGGCCCTGCCACTGCGCGAATCGATAAATCTTCCCGATTATTTCGCCGCCCTCGCTCGCCGGGCCGGTCCGGGCAATTGAACCGGGCCAGACCAGGCTGCGCGCAGCGCTGGTTTGAAAGTCCAAGAAACCCTCCAGCAGCCTTGCCCGCTATGCCGGTCCGGTCCGCTTGCTAATGCGACGCTTAAGAGAAAAATATTGGTAGGGACTTACGGGTGCGAAATCGCCCCAGGCACTACCCACCGCAACAACGATCGTCCGGGCAGGACCGCGCGGTCGACATTACCGAACCGAGAGGGATTTGATGCAACAACGCTGGGAATTTGACGACTACGCGGTTTCAGCCCTCGCGCTCAAACCGATTCCGGCCAGCCCGCTTGGATCCCGCCAGGTGCGGGTCGCGGTCAAGGCGCAGAGCCTCAACTACCGCGACCTGCTATCGCTCGAGGGGTGGTACAACCGCAGCCTCGTCCTGCCGGCGACGCCGCTTTCGGACTGTTCGGGCGAGGTTGTCGAAATAGGGTCTGAAGTAACCCAATTCGCGGTCGGTGATGGGGTTGTTTCGCACTACGTCGTCGACTGGCAGGACGGGCGCTTCCAGGACGCTTACCTGGCCACCACCCTGGGTACACCGGGGCCGGGCGTTGCCGCCAATGAGGTCGTTCTGCCCGAGACCGCGTTGGTCGCCAAACCGAAGGCCCTAACCCACGCCCAGGCGGCAACCCTGCCGATCGCGGCGCTGACGGCCTGGGCGTCCCTGCATGCCGGTGACCGGCTTGGTCCGGAGTCATTTGTGCTGGCCCTGGGGACCGGTGGAGTCTCGGTGCTGGGCCTACAGTTGGCCGCCGCAATGGGCGCCACCACGATCATTACCAGCAAGGCCGAAGGCAAGTTGGATACGGTCAAGCGGCTGGGCATCGATCACGGAGTCAACTACCTGGCCGATCCCGATTGGCACAACCGGGTTTTGGAAATAACCGGTGGGCAGGGGGTCGACCTGGTGCTTGAGGCCGGTGGTGGTGGGACCTTAAATCAATCCCTGCAGTGCCTGCGGGCGGCCGGGACGATCGCGTTATTCGGAGTGCTGACCGGACCCTCGGGCGAGATCGAGACCCGGCGAATCCTGGCTCGGCGTCTCAATGTCCGCGGAATCTATGTTGCATCTCGGACCGAGTTTGAACGCATGAACAGATTCATCGACGAGACCGGCTTTGAGCCCTACATCGGCGAAAGGTTTGGCTTCGACCAACTGCCTGATGCGTTTGAATCGATGAAAAACCAAGGTCATATCGGCAAGATAGTTACAACACTGTGAACGGAAAAGTCTTACCAGGTTATTGGGAGCAGGCAGCATGAACGTTGTATTCATCATGAACGACACATGGCGCTATGACCATGTCAGGGCCAATGGAAACGATTGGATCAACACCCCGGTGCTGGACCAATTCGCCGCCGAATCGGCGGTATTCGATCGCTCCTACATTGGTTCCTTTGCCACCATCCCCTGTCGCCACGACCTGCTCAAGGGACGCTACGGCGAACCGTTGCACTGGTGGCGTCCGTTGCAGTGGGACTGTCTCACCCTGCCCGAGGTGCTGCGCGAAGAGGGTTACGTGACCATGTTGATCAACGACACCCCGCACATGATCAACTACGGATTCGGTTTTGACCGGCCCTTCCACGCCTGGCAGATGATTCGCGGCAATGAGGTCGACCGTTTTCGCACTGACTGGTTCAGGGAATGGAACCTGGGCAACATGGACAAGCATCGCGCCCGCGCCGGAATGGCCCAGTTTTACCGCCAGACCCATGACCTCTTCAGCGAGGATCAGTACTTTGCCCCGATGGTCATGGATGCGGCCTGCAACTGGTTGGAGCGCAATCATGGTCACGAGCAATTCTTCCTTTGGGTCGACTCGTTCGACCCGCACGAACCCTGGGATCCGCCCCAACACTACCGCGACATGTATGCCCCCGACTACGACGGGGTCGAGGTGGTCTGGCCAGCCTATGGCCGGTCGTCGGAGATGCTCACACCGGCCGAGCAGGAGCATGTCGGCAAGCTGTTTGCCGCCGAATGCACGATGTGCGACACCCACATCGGACGGGTACTAACCAAGATCGACAACCTGGGACTGCGCGACAACACGATTGTGGTGATCATGTCCGACCACGGCCATTACTTTGGCGAACACGACCAACAATCTAAGTCGGGGCCGCTCTACGAAGAGGTCTCGCACCAATTTCTCATGATCCGCCATCCGCACGGGATCGGCGCGGGAGAGCGTTTTCAAGCCCTGACCCAACCGGCCGATTTTGCTCCCACGATACTGGAGATGCTGGGAATCACACCTCCGGCCGATATGGGGATACAGGGCAAATCACTGCTGCCGCAGATGTCTGGTTCAAGCGAGCTCCTGCGGCCGGTGGCGGTTTCCGGCACTTATCCCTACGAAGTCAAGCCCAGCGGCGACCCCGGTTATCGGTCGGGACGCCGGGCGGTCGCTCCGGCTCTGGACCCCGGCTGGACCCCACTGACCGTGACCGGACCGGAGTACTCGCTGATCGCGCACCCTGAGAAGAACCGCAACGAGCTCTACCACCTGCCGAGCGATCCCGGAATGACGAATAACATAATTGCCCGGAACCGGGACCAGGAAGGACAGCTGCAGCGCGAACTGCTGGCATTTCTCGATTCCCACGAGAGCCCGGAGTGGCTGACCCGCATATACGCCGACGGACCGGACGCGGCCGAGGCGCCGGAGGTCGACGACCACCTCAAATTGGTCCGCCAGCGAGGCCTGCCGTTTACCGTAACGCTTGACGGCAACGTACTCTGAACCGTCCCCGCATCCCTATTCACACGCGCCCGTTCCGGGCGATCGCGCCAACCCTGGTAACCATCGCAAATTAAAGGAAACCCAATGAACGTCGTCCTGATCATGAACGACACCCTCCGCTACGACCATGTTGGGGCCAACGGTAACCCCTGGATATCGACCCCCAACCTCGATGCGTTCGCCGCCGAGGCAACGGTGTTTGACCACAACCACCTCTGCTCGTTTCCGACCATTCCGAACCGCCACGAGATGCTCAAGGGCCGCCACGGCAACCCTTTCCAAGCCTGGCGCCCGCTCGAATGGGGCCCGCTGACCTTGCCCAAGGTTCTGCGGCAGGCAGGTTATGAGACGATGCTCATTCACGACACCCCGCACATGGCCAATTTCGGTTTCGGATTCGACCGCCCGTTTTCGGGTTGGGATTTCATCCGCGGCAACGAGGCCGACCGCTGGCGGACCGACCATTTCTCGGAGTTGCAGATCCCCGGCGACCGTCAGTACGCGATGGACCCGATGCTCACCCACGAATACCGCAATTACCGGCACATGCACCATGAGGAGGATCAGTGCGTGGCCCGGGTTATGGGCGCGGCCTGCGAATGGCTCACCCACAATGCCGGACATGAAAAATTCTTTCTGTGGGTCGACTCGTTCGACCCACACGAACCCTGGGATCCGCCGCAGCACTACGTTGACATGTACGACCCTGGGTATTCCGGCCGCAAGATCACCTGGCCGGCTTTTGGTGACATCGCCGACCAGTTCAGCGAGGACGAGCAGAACAACGTCAAGGCTCTCTACGCCGGCGAAGTGACGATGGTGGACCGCTGGATTGGCCGGGTGCTGGAAAAAATCGATGATCTGGGATTGCGCGAAAACACCGCGGTAATCATCATGTCCGATCACGGATTCGACTTTTTCGAGCACGGCTACATCGGCAAACGCGCCCTCTATCCAGAGGTGATCCGGACCGTGCAGATGGTGCGCCTGCCAGACGGCCAGGGGGCGGGTCAGCGGGTCTCGCAGTTGACCCAACATCCCGACTTTGCGCCCTCGGTGCTTGAGCTGACCGGCGTTCCGGCGCCGGCGGCGATGGACATCCAGGGCCGCTCCTGGGTCCCGCTGCTTCGCGGCGAGGAATACCAAGGGCGCGCGGTAACGGTATCTGGCAACGGTCCGTACTACCTGGCGGCGGCGAACCCGTTGCCAAGGCCCTGGCCGGGCGCTTTGGCGGCTGGCAGCCGCTGCAGGTAACCGATGGACGCTGGTGGCTTTGCGACAACGTCAACCCCGACCTGCGCGAACTCTACGACACCGCCGCCGACCCGCTCACCCAGGTAAACCTCTACCCGAGCCAATCGCTCCAATATGATCGGTTGCACGGCCAACTGCTCAATTTCCTAGAGCGTTCGGGCACCCCCGAGTGGGCACTCAAGCTATGGTCGGATGGGCCCGAGGGCATCGACACAAATCTCAGTGCCCCGATGTTTGACCCCGTGATCGTACCCGACGGATTCCCGATGAACACGGTACGCGCCGGAAACATCATCCGCGGCGGCTGATCCGGCCGCCCTCGGTTCGACGTATTTACCCTTAGGAAAGCAGGTCGCAATGCGGATCATCTATTTCGACATCGATTCGTTGCGGCCGGCGCACCTTGGTTGTTACGGCTATCCGCGCCCGACCTCGCCGACGGTCGATGCAGTGGCCGCCCGGGGAGTTCGATTTGATGGTTGCTATGGATCCGACCTGCCGTGCAACCCATCGCGCGCCGCACTATTTTCCGGTCGCTTCGGAATCCTAAACGGCGTTGTCGGCCACAACGCCAGCAGCCAGCACATGCGCTACCCGGGCGACGGTCACCGCCACGACCCCGACCGGCCGATGTTCATGCGCCATCTGCAGGCGGCCGGTTACAACACGGTCTCATTTTCCGGGTTTGCGCAGCGCCATCTGTCCTGGTGGTTTACCGCCGGATTCACCGAATTCCACGGCAACAAATTGCCCGGCGGACTGGAAACGGCCGATGACGTTAATGCCCATGTGGAACCCTGGCTAAGGAACAACGCCCTGCACGACGATTGGTTCCTGCACGTTAACTACTGGGACGTCCATCACCCCTATCGCGCGCCCGACCGCTATTGGGATCGGGTTCAGGCGGCCGGCCCCGGGCTGGATTGGCCAGATGATGACAAGATCAGAGCCGACTACCAACGCTATTACGGCCCGCGCTCGGCCCGCGACTGGGGTCCGCCCGAAATATATCCGGGCGGGCAGGCCTTCTACGAACGCTTCCCGCGGATGCTGCCTGCAATTTGCGACCGGACCGACCTACAAGCGTTCGTCGATGGCCACGATGCCGGCATGGCCTACGTCGACGAGGCCATCGCCCGCATCATCGAGCTGCTGGACGATATGGGGATCGCCGACGAGACCGCAATCATAATTTCCTCCGATCACGGCGAATCGGTGGCCGAGCAGGGAATGTATTTCGAGCACGGCAATGCCTCCGAAGGCACCGCCCACCAGCCACTGGTAATCTCCTGGCCCGGGGTCACCGACCAGGCTCAAGGGCAGAGCTACGACGGCCTGCTCTACCAGCTGGACCTGGTCCCAACGGTCGCCGAATTGCTAGAGCTGGACATCCCCAGCGGCTGGAGCGGCGAGAGCTTTTCCGCGGCATTGCGCGGTCAGGCCTGGTCCGGCCGCGATCACCTGGTATGGGGGACTGGAATTTTCACCTTCCAACGCGCGGTGCGGACCCGCTCCCACCTGTTCATCCGCACCCTGCATTCGGGCTGCTTTCCGGTTGACGGGATCAGCCTGTTCGATATGCAAAATGATCCACATCAGCTTGACAATTTGGCAACCAAGGATCTTGAAACGACCGCCCTGCTCGACCACCTAATGGCCAACTGGTGGTCGGACCACTGCACCGGACCCGGCAGCGTGCGCGACCCCTTCCAGGCAATGATGGAGGTATCGGCCGACACCTACGTCCCAATTGCCAAGGTGCTTGACTACCTCGATGGACAAGGTCGCACCGAACAGGCCAACGACCTGCGGCGGCGGCGGCGGCTTCCCCTGCCGGGCGGGCCGGCCTAATGGCCCGACGACGGTCCGATAGCAACGCCCGGCGGCGGCGGCGGCTGGCCGAAATGCGCTCGGCCTTCAGTTCGGCCCCCGAACAGCTCGGCGACGCCGTACCGCCGGAGACCCAGGATCCCAGGATCGGCCGCCGCCTGCGCCGCCGCGACGTGCTAGTTGGGGTTGGTGCGGGAGTTGCCGTCGGCGGCCTGCTTTCGGGTCTAAATTGGTTCGACGCAACTGCCGACGACCTCGACAGTGCCGCGCCGGCCGAGGTTGCAACGATTAACAAGCCCGACGAATCGCCGGTCACTCCCGCGGCCCCAACCCCGCAAATTGCAGTGCCGACCGATCCGGTGGTCACCGAGGTGCTGAGCGCGCAGACCCTGGCAGAACTTGAGGGACATCGCACCGCCCGGCTTAGCCACCGCCTCGGCGATCCCGCAGCCCCACTGCTCCTGGTCGAATACTTCTCCTACACCTGTCAGCACTGTGCGACCTTTTCAGCCCTAATTGAGCCGCAGGTGGTCGAATCGTATGTCGATACCGGCCAGGTGCTGTTCGTGGCCCGACATCGCCCGTTCGGCAGCGACGCGATCAACGCCTCGCGGATTTCGATAGCCGCCGCCAAACAGGATCCGGCCGCGTTCTGGCCGGCCCACGCCAAGCTGTTCCCGACCATCCTGGCGATGGCTGACAACGGCTACGACTGGGATGACTTTAAACCGTTGGCCGATGAACTGGCCCTGGATGCTGACCTGTTGATCGAGGATGCCCAATCCGACTATGCCAGCAATCTGCTGCAGTCCAACATCTCCGAGGCCTCCAAGCTGGCGGTCGACGGCACTCCCACCTTCTTCCTCAACGGTGAGCGCCGGGTCGGGTCAGGGAGCCTGAACGAATTTCTGGATGCGATCAACCAGGCCCTGGGCGCACTATGAGCAAGATTGTCGGCTCGGTCTCGTACCGCGGCCTCACGCTGGCCTTTTCACTCCTTGGTCTGGTGATCGCCATCTACCTGACGATCACCGGCCTGGCCGGTGAATCGGCAGTTTGCCTTGAAGGCGGGGGTTGCGACGCGGTAACGTCGAGCGCCTGGGGTGAGATGTTCGGCGCCCCGGTGGCCCTGTTTGGGGCGGCAGCCTATCTACTGATCGCCCTGGCGGCGGCGGCCGAGATGTATTGGCACGAGCAGGCGTTTCCCGATTCGGCGCTGGCCTTGGTGCTACTGACCGCCGCCGGCCTGACCTTTTCGGTTTACCTGACCGTGATCTCGATCACCCAGCTTGCCACCTTCTGCATCTGGTGCGTCAGTTCGCTGCTGCTGATGACGGTCCTTTTCGGACTGACCCTGGTCAAGGCGATATCAAGCTCGGACCCGCGGACCTAGCATCCGACCGAACATCGGTTGATTGGGCTGGGCCGCTTGCGCGTGAGGACCGATTGCCCGCCTAGATGTTGCCGACTGACAGCGCCGAATCGACCCGCAGGTCAAGCCCGGAGACGGCATCGGAATCGTCGCTTGCCAGGTAGAGGGCGGCAGCCGCCACCTGGTCGACGGTGATGAGTTTGCCCGACGGGACCCGCGCCATAAGCTGGTCGAACGGCTTGCGCTGGCCCGAGCCGGCAGCACTCCAGAACAGGGATGTGTCAGCGTAACCGGGTGAGATCGAATTGACTCTGATCTGGTGTTTGGCCCATTCTTCGGCCAACACGCACGTTGTCATGACCACACCGGCCTTCGCGGCGCAGTAAGCGGCCCGCTCGGGAATCGCGCGATATCCGGCAACCGAGGCCATGTTGATGATTCGACCACCACGCCCCTGGGCGATCATGACCTGACCGGCCAGCTGAGCGCCGAAGAAAACCGCCGAGAGGTTTATGTCGATCATTCGGCGGTAATCGGCCTCGATCACATCCTCGCTCTCGCTGCCGCCGCCGATGCCGGCGTTGCCAACCCACACGTCGAGACCGCCAAAGCGGTCGGTGACCGCCCCAACGAATCGCGCCAGAGCGGCGTTGTCGGTAACGTCAGCCTCAACCGCCAGGGCCTGGCCGCCGGCGCTATCTATTTGTCCGGCCACCGCCTCGGCCGCCGGGAGGTCGATGTCGCAGATCGCGACCATGGCGCCGTGCCCGGCAAATTTGAGGGCGATTGCCTTGCCGAATCCATCGCCGCCGCCGGTGATCGCGGAAACCTGCCCGAATAGTTTCTGCTCGCTCATATTGGCGCCTCCAGGGGCCAGTGCCGCAATCTTCGGCGGATCCGTTCAGCCGCCGCTGGGCGACCCTGGGCCGACAGAAAATCCAACCAATATTGATATTCGACGTACTTGAAGGGACCGCTAGCGATCACCTCGGCCATCGGGTCACCGGGATGATTGGGTCGCCCGGCGTGATGGTGGGTCCATTCAAGCAATAGGTGATCAAGCTCGGCAACCGCCGAAGGATTGTCGGCGGCGACGTTGGATTCCTGGCGCGGATCGGCAATCATGTCGTAAAGACTCAGCAGCGGGTAGTCAAACAATCCGGGGTGGAAGGTTCGAGTTAGCAACCAGCGACTGGTGCGCACCGACCGCTGGCAGGCATACAGACCGTGCGAGAGCACCAAATGATCGCGGCCGTCAAATTCGGATCCGGCCGGTTGGGCGAGCAGCGGCGCCAGGCTCTGCCCATCCCAACCGGGCTGGGGCTCGACTCCAGCCAATTCACAAAGGGTTGGGGCGATATCTAGGCTGTAGACGAATTCGTCGCAAGCCTGACCCTCGGCAACCCTCCCGGGGTAGGAAACGATGAGCGGAATGTGGTGTGGAGCCTCGTAGCCGTTGCAGTGGTCGCCGTAGATTCCATGCTCACCCTGGCCCTCGCCGTGATCGGCGGTAACGATGATGCAGGTGTCGTCAAGGACGCCGTGCCGGCCCAACACCTCCAGCAGCTGACCGATGTGGAAATCAACGTAGGCAATCGAGCCATCGTAGCCGTTGATCCACTCCTCAAAGTGGGCGGTCTTATCGAACGGCCAGTGGACCATCTCACCGCTTTCGCGGTCGGGATAGGGAACCAGCGCCGGCGGAGTAAACGGGCCGGTCAACTCCTGCTGGGAATCCAGCACCGCCTGGGTCGGCCAATCCGGCGGCCGCTCGCCGGCGAATTTATTCATCCACTCGTCCGGGACCCGATACATCCGGTGGGGGTCCCAGTAGTTAACGTGCATGAGCCAGTCGGTCTGCTGGCATATTCGCTCAAGCACCGGCAGGGCGGCGGCATTGACCTCATCGGCGGTCTCGTTGCCGCGCTTTAAGGTGTGGTGATGGTATTCACGAAAACCGGATGTGTGCCAGAAAGCGTGGTGGCGATCGGCAAATGAGGACACCGAGGCGGTGTGGTAGCCGTTGGCTAGGAAATTGCGGGCCATCGTCAGGGTAAGTCCGCCTTCGCGCTCGACGTGGATGTCGGCCGGCAGGCGATAGCTGGAGCCGGGTCCCCAGTGGGTCGCCACGCCGCTGTTTATCCCAAACATCCCGCCGAACATCGAAGCGCGCCCCGGGACGCAGGGGGAATCGGACACGTAGCAGCGATCAAAGCGGGTGCCCCGGGCGGCGATCGAGTCGATATTGGGGGAGGTGGAGCGGTGATACCCGTAGCAGCCCAGGTGGTCGGGCCGCTGGGAATCGATGTCAATTAGCAGGACTCGCATTGAATCAGGTCTCCCTAACGTCGGTCTTTGTCGCGCGGAACCACATCGCCGGTGGCCAGGAACCAATCGGTGAGAAGTTCAATCAGATGCAGCCGGATCGCCTGGTGATCGGGCGAGTCGATCAAATTGACCTGCTCTCCCGGGTCGCAGTTCAAATCGTAGAGCTCATCACGGTCTCGCAGGCGCCGCACATACTTGTGGTCCCGGGTCCGCACCGCGGCCGCTTTGCCGACCGAATCGGGGTTATCGGTCTGGATGCGGCCCTTCTGGTAATAGACGTGGTCCGGTCCGGCGGGATTGTCCCATTTGAGCTCGACCGCCTGGCGTTCAAAGTGATGGTGCCCACCTTCGACGAAAACGGCTTCCTTGTGACTGAGGGCCTCCCCGCGGATAAGCGGCAGCAGGCTTTTGCCGTATTGATCGTGGGCCAGATCGACGCCGGCAATATCGAGAATCGTCGGCGTCAGGTCGAACGTCTCGCACAGCGCCGGGATCATTGCGGTCCGCTCGTTGCTGGGGAGCTTGATCGTAAGTGGGACCCGCATTAGAACGTCCTCGAATCCACTGGGCCATTTCTCCACCAAACCGTAGTCACCGGCATAATCGCCGTGATCGGAGAAGAAGAGGACCGCGGCGTCATCCCAGAAGCCGCCATCTTCCATCGCTTGCCGGATCTGCCCGAACTGATCGTCCAACCGTGTACACATTCCCCAGTAGGTTGCGATCAATTCGCGCCAATCGGCGGCATCGAATTGATCTAGGCCATAGGAATGATGCATCTCGCGATGATGGATCGGACCGTCGCGACGCGGGGGCATCGGATCGGGCACCAGATCGCGGTCGTGGAGCGAAAAGTACGGTTCCTCACACCAATAGGGACAGTGTGGAAAGATCAGCGGGAGGTACAGGCAGAAGGGTTCGGGCGGATCCGACGCCAGGAACTCCAGCGCCCCCTCGATCCACTGGCGGTCGCTGTCGCGGGATGCCAAATCGCCGCGGCGGCCGAAATAATAACTCCGGAATCGGTAATCTTCCCGGTCCCAAGGGTTGGCGGTGAAACTTTTGTAGTCGAAATCTATTTCGCCAACATGGGAAATGCTCTCTGGAAATGATTCCTGGGCCAAAAGGTCGTTCTTACCCCACATTTCCACGTGATATCCGGCCTGTTTGAGGTAGCGGAAGACATTGGGTTGATGGGGGCGCAGCATGTGCCAGAGCGTTCGATGCCCAGCCACGTGCGGCGGCCAGCCGGTGAACATGCATATCCGCGAAGGAGTGCAAACGGTGTGATTTACGAAGAAGTGGGAAAAGGGGGCGTTTTCGTCGGCGAACCGGTCAAAATTCGGCGTATTTATTTGCCGGTTGCCAGCGTAACCAACGCAGTCCCAGCGCATCTCATCAGGCATGAATATGACGATGTTGGGTTGTTGGGTCACGCGCTGCCCGCCTGCAAAAGGGAGAATTCAATTGAAACGATTCGGCCGGGTCGAACCGATGCTCGCCCATCAAGCCTAAATTGCGGAGCCTAGCAATCGGCTCCGCACGATCGTGGATTGTCCCGGTGCTTGCACTGCTGCTGTGCGGATGCAGCAACCAGGAAAGCGGTGCCGTCGCCGGGGCACCGGTCCAGTTTGACCATTATGTTAACTGGACTTTGCTCGAAGACCGTCAGCTGCTGTTCCGCTCCAACGTAGACGGCGACTGGGACATTTACTTGGCCGACGGCCTGACCGATCGACTGCGGCGGGTTACCGCCGACCGGCACCACAACCGTTACGCCGATCCATCCCCCGACGGCCGCCAGGTCGTCTACGCCTCGAATGCTGACGGGGGCGATTTTGACCTATTTCTAACCGCCATCGACGGTTCCGAAGTAATCCAACTTACCGCCAACGACCTCGAAGACTATTCGCCCGCTTTTGCCCCGGATGGGCTTTCGATAGCGTTTGAGCGCGACGTCGACTATTTCCAGTTATTCCAAGCCGACCTGGTCGCGGGAACCGAGCGGCAGCTCACCGCCGACCCCTGGCACAGCTACGCTCCGGATTGGAGCCCCGACGGCACAACAATTTCCTACTTTGCCAATCGCGACGGCGATTTCGACATTTTTTCGATCCCCGCCACCGGAGGGCGAGTGAACAAACTTGCCAACACTGAAGCGTTCGCCCAGTTTCCCGACTTCGACCCGACCGGACAATGGATCTGCTTTGAGGCCTTTGCCGCCGGCGACTGGGATCTCTACCGCGTCAACATCGCCTCCGGGCAACTGGTGCGTCTGACCGAATTTCACGGTCACGATCGCGACCCAGATTGGTCACCCGGCGGATCCCAGATCGTCTTTTCGCGGCAGATCAATGGGCACGCCAACATCTGGTTAATGGCCGCCGACGGGTCTGCCGCCAACCGCCTTATCGCCACCGCCGGATCAGAATTCCAACCAGTCTGGGTGAAGGCAGGTTAGCCGCAAATCGAGCCGATCAATGATCCCTCGCTAGCTGCAATCTGTTGTCCACGAATTTAAAAAAACGCTGCGGCCCTTCCAAGGGCCGCAGCGCCTTCAGTTCCAACTCAAGGTCGACCGGCTGGGAGATCTTTACCAGCCCACCTCGTATTTGAGCAAGCGCGAATTTATATAGGTGATGACCGCGATCACCATGAACAGGACCACCGACATTGCCGCAGCATAACCCATCTTGAGATATTCAAAGGCGTTCGAATAGATGAGCAGCACCACCGTAGAGGTGCTATTTAGCGGACCACCGGTCAACACTCCGTTCCCGGCCTGTTGGGTCATGATCCAGACCTGCACAAACATCTGCAGGGCGCCGATGAAATAAACGATCACTACGAAATAGGTCGTGGGGGCAAGCAATGGCAGCAGAATGCGGGTGAATTTTGAGGCTCGCCCAGCTCCGTCAATGTCGGCCGCCTCAATGATCGTCGGCGGGATGCCTTGAAGGCCAGCCAGATAAATGACCATGTTCAAGCCCATGTTCTTCCAAACGCTCATGAGGACGATCGCCAGCAGCGCCGTTTCCTTACCCTTGAGCCATTTGGAGGTGGGCAGGCCGACCCAAATGAGGAAATCATTAAACAGGCCGAACTGCGGTTCGTAGAACCAGAGCCAAATTAGTGACACTGCCACAAAGGATGAGACCACCGGCATGTAGAACATCGCCCGGAAAAAGTAAATGCCGCGAATCGCGCGGTTGATCAGGACCGCCAGCAACAGCGAGGTGACCACTCCGAACGGAACCGTCAGAAAGGCGAACATGAGGGTATTTACGACTGATCCAGGGTAGCGGTCATCCGTTCTGAGGCTGGCGAAGTTCTTCCAGAGCGGATCGGCGAGCGACGGCGGTGTCAAAAGGTTGTAGTTGGTGATCGAGTAGTACAGGGCGCCCATGATCGGTATCAGGATAAATATCGAGATGAAAGCAATCTGCGGGAGCACGAATACGTACCCGGCAATATTGCGCCGGAAATACACTCCGAAACGACGGTGCGCCCCCACCGCCGGCATGGCGGCATTTACTGCCATTGGCAACTAGCCCTTGATTCCGGAGAGGGCAATCCCTTGTACGAAGTAACGCTGGGTCATCAGGAACAGGATTAGGATCGGGACCGTTGCCACCATCGTCGCGGCCATCAACAGACCCCAGTCGGTGTTGTACTCCTGCCGGAAATTGGCCAGTGCCACCTGCAGGGTCTTGATGTCCTCATCGCGCGTGATGATGAACGGCCAGACGAAGTCGTTCCAGGTCTGTTGGAAGGAGAAAACGGTGAGGACCGCCAGGGCGGCGCCCGAAAGCGGCAAGATCACGTTCCAGTAAATCCTGAACTCGGAGGCCCCGTCGATGCGGGCGGCGTCTTCCAGTTCGCGCGGCAGGGTCTGGAAAAACTGGCGCAACAGGAAGGTACCGTAGGCGGTCGGGAACATCGGGATGGTAAGACCGGCGTAGGAGTCCAGCAGCCCGCGGCCACCTTGCCCAGTCAAATCGTTACCGCCCACCAGCGGCCAGTTCTTGATCATGATGAAAAGCGGAACCATGGTTACCTGGAACGGAACCATCAGGGTTGCCACCACCGCCACGAACAGAACGTCGCGGCCGGGAAAGTCCAGGCGGGCAAACGCGTATCCGGCGGTCGAAGCCAACAGCAGATGCGCCATTGTGATGATCGTGGCAACAAATGCGCTGTTGAAGAAAAAGCGGCCGAAATTGAGGCCCCAGACCACGGTGTAGTTTTCAAACTGCCACGAATACGGCAGGTAGGTGCCGGGATCGGCGATTGCAAAGTCAAACAGGTCTTCGGCGGTCTTAAATGACCCCAACAGAGACCAGAGGAATGGGAACACCGCCACAAAGGCGATAGCCGACATAAGGATGTAAAGCAGCGTTCGCCGCACGGTCGGCCAGGTACGGCCTTGGGTGCGCAGCGTAGCCGCGGTTTGAGTTTGCGCAACGGCCATGGGAACTAATCCTTACAACGAATGCTTCCGCGGTCCCAGCACAAGACGCACCCTCGCGCCCGGCTGTAAGACTCTCATATTACCCAACTTGCAGCTTGCAGCGTTCGCAATTCAATTTAAACAATGTCAAACGCACGTTCGCGACGCGGACCCCGCGAACCTTACAAGAAGTGGGGAGGGCCGATTCCATCTGCATGGTCTCTGCGCCCTCCCCACTATTGGTGCTTTTTAAAGCTCTAAAAAGCTACCGATTGGACGCTCTAGTTGCCCGAGATGATGTCGAAAATTTCGTCGTCCATACCCTCAAGGGTTTCCTCGACGGTGAGTTCGCCCAGGCCGGCCTTCTCAACCCAGCGGCTCATGGCCGGCTGAACGTCAAAGTGCTCCGGAACGATCTGGCGTCCCTTACCGAACTTGTTGCCATTGGTGGAGTAGGTCTTCCACGGCTCCGACTTGTAGAGCTCGTAGGCTTCCATAGCCACTCGGCACGGCATAGAGCGGTCGCCGACCACATTGATGTCGTGGTTGGGAAGCGGCGAGGCGAAGTATTTCATCGTCTCAAAAGTCGCGTCGGGGTTCTTAGTGAACTTCCACGGCATGTATTTGTCAACGTAGATCTGCATGATCTGCTCTTTGGGGCCCTTGAGGGGCTCACCAGCGAGGATGTCGGCAAATACGTCAGGCGCGTTGGTTTCGCAGTTGCCTACGTCACCAGGCCACAGCTGCTGGTAAGCAACCCGGCCGGCGCAGAACGCGTGCAGGTTCGGAACACCGGAGTCCATGCCCTCTTTGGGCATGGTGCCGTCAACTAGACCGGCGCGCACGTGCTGGCTAAGCGCCGTAATGCCTTCCGGAGTCAGGTTTAGCGGCATCGTGCGGTCTTCCGAGAAATAGTTCCCGCCCGCCTGATACAGCCAGTCCTCGTACACCTGGGTGTGATGCTGGAGGTTGACTCCAGCCTGCTCGTAGCGATCGCCGTCCTTGATGGTCAGCTGTTGGGTGACCGCATTTAGCTCTTCCCAAGTGGTCGGGACGACAACTTCCAGGCCGGCGGCGGTGAAAGCCGACGGTCGGATGACCGGCGAAGCACGGTAGTTGAAGCGATACGGAACGCCCTGGATGTGACCTTCATAAGTTACATCCTCAATGCCCCGCGGGTAAAAGTCGCTCCACTCGTCCCATCCAGCCACGTACTCGTCAATCTCGAGAACCTGGCCCTTGGCCGCCAATACCGGCGTCCACAGGCCGCCACCGTACCAGATGTCCGGCGCAGATTGCGCGGCAAAACCGGTGGTGATCTTCTGGAAAGAACTGGCCCAGTCGGAAAAGTCAGGCTTGACCGTAATGCCGGTCAGCGCCTTGAAGTTATCGATCTCGCCACGGGCGGCTTCCTGGCCAGCCGGGTTGAGTCCGTTGAATCGAAATTCGATCTCAACGTCCTCGTACATCATGGCGCCTTTGTCGACCATGGCGTCGTCGGCGGGCGCCGCGACGTCATCGGACGGTGCTACCACCGGAGCGGGAGCCGGAGCTGCCGCTTCTTCTTCGCCACAGGCAGCCAAGACTGCCAGACCCGCTGCCCCAGCCATTCCGGTCAGAGCGCGTCTTCGGGTAATACGCAAGAGTATGCCTCCTACTTTTAAGATTTGACGCCCTTCCGCATAATACGGATCAGCACAACCCACAACGCGCGCCGAAGCGCAGGTCGCGGCAAATACTAGGGCAATCAATTGCGCGAATTTTGCGCACATCGAATACCGATGTCAAATGACTTTACCTTAAAAACTTAAAACCCGCGCAAATCCGTCGCAATTCCCCAGTCCGACTTGGGGCTCATAAAATCGTTATCAATTGTTTTCGGTTCGGCTGCGATGGGAAATTGCCCACGCACGCAAGTTGTGGTCAAACGCGCTACGGCCGAACCCCTCGCATGTCGATATTGCATGTTGGTCCCGACTGAAGTTGAGAGGCAGACGCGGTGAAAAATTACTTAGCCATCAGTCGCCGGCGTTTTCTGGCCGCAGGGTCAACTGGCGCCGCCGCCCTTGTTCTGGCCGCCTGCGGCGATTCCACTGATGACGCCAAACTGGTCGAAAGCGAAGGTATCGCAGGCTCGGCGCGCGCTGGCGGCGGTCCCTCGGCCGAGCTTGACGGTGGCCCAAGGACGCTGACCGACCCCACCGAGATGGTCGGCCCGGTCGGTATTGGTCAGAACGACGAACGCAAGGACATCTACGTTGTTACCGCCGATAACAAACTGTTTGAATTTACGGAAGATGGCGTCGTCACCTTCTGGTCGGATGGTGGAGAAGCAGTAACGGATCGCGAGCACCCGTACTCTAGCCCGGAAGACGCCACCTACGATCGGACCCGGGTGCTCTGGGTGCTGGACTCCGGCAACGCCCAGGTGCAAAAGTACGGGCTCTACCAGGGCCGGCCGGCCGGCCACCTGCCAATCCCCGAGATCTGGGGCGATCCCGATCTGCAAGGGGCCACGCAGCTGCGCTCGAGCGGATTCGGGTTCCCCTACATCCTCACGGCCGACGAACGCCTGCTGCGTTATGGGGCCCACGGGCAGGACAAGACCGTAATCGATCCGCCCGATGCCGGCGGGGTGTGGCGCGGCATTACCGTAACGCCGATCAGCGGCGAGGTCTTCGGGCTGCTGTGGTTGCCGGATGCGGGCGTGTCCAAGCTCTTTCTGATCACCCGCGTCGGTCTGGACTATGAGATCGAATTCCTGACCGATCTGGCCGATCTGACCGACCCGGGAGCGGTGTCGCTCAATCGCGAGGACCAGTTTTACGTAATTGACCCGGCCACCGACGAGATCCACCGCTACGAGCTCGACGGTTCGCGTAGCGCAACTTTTGGCGGAACCGGCTCGGGTCCCGGCCAGTTTTCCGGCGCCCAGGGCCTGCAGGCCGGGGTCGAGGGCGTCTACGTGGCCGATACCGGCAACAATCGAATCCAGCATTTTGACGCCGACGGAACCTTCATAAATGAATGGGGCGGCGGCGGCACTGGATAAGGCTTCCGGCTTGCAGCAATAGCCCGCGCCGGTCGGCGGCAACCAAGCGCAGATTGGGCCTCCGGCCGGTCTCGGAAAGATTACGACGCAACCGGTTCGCTCGTAACAATTGCTCATCCGCCGCGCCGGAAAATTAGCGATTAGCAACATCGAGGCATTGATGGACGATCGCGAATTGGCACTCTTTCCCGGTTCATGCCTGCGTGACCGGGACGGTCATCTCGAGATCGGCGGTTGCCGCGTCGGGGAACTGTTGGCGCGCTTTGGCAGCCCACTCTATGTTTACGACGAGGCTCAGGTGGTTTCCGACTGTCGGTCCTACGTAGATCCGCTAGCGGCCGCCTATCCAAATTCGCGGGTGATCTACGCGGCCAAGGCCTACGTAGATCTGCACCTGCTGGGAGTCGCCGCCGCCGCCGGCCTGGGCGTCGATTGCGTCAGCGGCGGTGAGATCAAAGCGGCCCTGGCGGCCGGCGTTGATCCCGAGCTAATAACTTTTCACGGCAATAACAAGCTGCGCGGCGAAATTGAGCTGGCGCTGGCGGCCGGTATCGGCCATTTCGTGGCCGACGGCCGCGACGACTTGGAGTTGATCGGAGAAATCGCTGCCGCCGGAGGGCGTCGGGCCAAGACCCTGTTGCGGCTAACTCCAGGAATTTCGGCCCACACCCATGAATACATCCGCACCGGTGAAATTGATTCCAAATTTGGAATCGCGATCGCAACCGGGCAGGCCCAGGAAGCCGTCATTGCGGCACTTGCCAACCGGGGAATCGAGCTGCTCGGCTATCACGCCCACATTGGTTCACAGATTTTTGATGCGCAGCCGCTTGAGGACAACGCCCGCAAGCTGATCGACTTTGCCCTGGCGATGGAGCAACGGACCGGCTTTTTTCCCAGCGTGATCTCACCCGGTGGGGGCGCCGGCGTGCGCTACACCGAAGACGATGCCGGTCTGGATCCCGGGGCGTTGATGGGCGCCCTGGGCAAGGTGGTCAGGTCGGCGTTGCCGGATGGTCGCCGCCCGCTGCTGGTGGTCGAACCGGGACGATCGATCATCGCCCGCTCCGGGATCGCACTCTACACGGTGGGATCCATCAAGTCGATCCCCGGTGTGCGCACCTACGCGGCGGTCGACGGCGGCATGGCCGACAACATCCGCCCGGCGCTCTACGGGGCCCGCTACACCGCCGTCCTGGCCAATCGCCGCGGGACCTCCGTCCGCTCGACGGTGACCGTTGCCGGGCGCTACTGTGAGTCCGGCGACATCCTCTTTAAGGACCTTGAGCTTCCCCAGCTGCGACGCGGCGACATCCTGGCGGCGGCAACATCGGGCGCCTACGGGATGGCCATGTCCTCCAACTACAACCTGGCGCTGCGCCCGGCGGTGGTATTTGTGGCCGATGGAGCGGCCCGGATCACCCGCCGGCGCGAGACCTATGATGACCTTTTAGGGCTCTTCCCGGAATCAGGTGAGAGTAAAGAGCCAATCGATTAGCAGATCGATGTCTTCCGCTGACAGCCCCAAGGCCGGCATCAACGTGTCGGGCTTGTGTGAAGGCGGGTCGGTGAGCCAGAGGGCCAGGTTATCGCGTCCCATTTCCAGCGTTTCGCCGATCATTGCACGGGTGGCGAATCCGTTCAGGCCGGGCCCGGTGTCACCGATCGCCTCGGGGATTCCGTCAACCATGTGGCAGCCGGTGCAGCCCTTTTCAATAAACAGGTCGTATATCGCCTCCAACTCGGGCGAACGCTCAACGATCACTTCCTCAATCGGCGCGGCGGCGGTTATTGAAAAAATCCCGAATTCGCTCAATTCGGGAGCTTCCAGATAGGTGCGATAGTGGTCGCGCGCCGAATCGTGACGCAGACCCTCAGTTACCAATACCGCAGCCAGCACCAACACGATGAGGGCCGCAAGCGATGCCGCAGCGGCAACTTGGAATTCGGTTCGGTTAGGCATAGGGCTTAAATTGAACCTCGCTAACCTGCTCGCGCGGACGAGCAAGGGTTGAAACCAGAACGTGACCGCCCTCGAGGCGCAACGGATGGATCGCCAGCGGTCGCGGCGCCGGGCCGGTCAGATTGTCGCCATATTCGTCATAGACCGACCCGTGGCAAGGGCAGCGGAATTGGCGCTCCTGTGGATCGAACGGCACCCTGCAACCAAGATGGGTGCAGTCCTGACTGAGGGCGATGAACCCACGGTCGCTGCGCGAGACGAATATTCCAGCCGAAGGGATGAATTTGACCTCGCCTTCGGCGAATTCGCCCGGCTGTCCGGCATCGATCCATAACTCCTCGGTCGCGCGCGCCGGCAGGAGGTAAGCGACCCCGGCAGCGACCGATGCCAGCGGCGCCAGGACCCCGACCACGGAACCGAAGGCTCCCTTGAGCAGGCCACGGCGGGCAATTTCCAAATGTCCTGGTTGGCGGGCGGGCATTGCGGTGCTAAATATATGCCGGTGCAGGTTTGATCATCGGAACAAAATTCGGCCGGTTCAACCGGCGCCGAAGGTGGCCGGGAGGGTCGCCGGAACGTCCCAGGGAGCATAGAGGACCAGGTCCGGCCCGCGCATCGCGCCGTAGATGAACATGAGCGCGAAGGCCCCGGCCCAGACGCCGCTAAATATCAGAACCGTCAATTCGTGACGATTGGCATTGACCCCCAGGCGCGCCACCAGGATCGCCGCGAACCCGACTGCAACCAGAATGACAAACGGCAGCAGGCCGGCCCAGAGCAGCGAGGAGAATTCGGTCAGATCGGGGAATCCGAAGAACAGGATATCGGTCGGCCACCAGCTCGGCGACTGTCCGTCCGCCAATTGGGTCAGATTCAGGCTTGAATTTATTTCATGGAAAAGACGGCCGGCCGGATCAAATATCACGTAGAGGGCCAGCAATCCGCCGAAGCAGACGGCACCTGCTAGCGCGAATCTGAGACTCCGACCGCCGAACCAGGTGCCGGGGGCGGCCGGGTCGGGGGCGATGAACGGTACCGCCAGCAATCCAACCACCCACAGCGACGGGATGATTATTCCGGCAAAAACTGGATTGAACCGCAGGTTGAGTTCGGAAATATCGGCCGTAAACCAGGGGACCGGAGCCGGATTGTCGGGGGCGGCAACGTTGATCGGGGCACCCAACTGCGGGGAAGCGAACGCGGCGATGACCAATAGCACCAGCAACAAGCCCAAAAACAGCAGCAATTCAGACAACAGCACCGAAGGGTAGGAAAGAACTTTGCCGGCGGCCGGTTGCGTTCGGCGCGTCTGGCCGCGGGCCAAACCCATCAGGCCGTAGGTCTTGCCCGAGGCGTCCACCTGGCTAACGTTCAAAGGAGCTCCAATGCTTTAGTTATTGGTCGCCGCCGGCGGCCAGGCCGCCGGCGCTTCGAATCAGGAAAACATGAAGGCCCGACAAAGCCAGCAAGAGCAGCGGCCCGACCAGGAAATGCAGGGTGTAGAAACGGGTTAGCGTGGCCTGTCCGACATCGTCGCCACCGAAAACTATAAGTTGCACCCATTCGCCCAGGATCGGACCCTGGGCAACAATTTCGGATGCTCCGACGGTCACCCAGTAGGCACCCTGATCCCAGGGCAACACGTAACCGGTTGCGACAGTTAGCAGCGCGATCAGCAACATGATCACTCCCACCACCCAGTTGCCGGATCGCCCGGCATAGGCCCCGGTGAAAAAGGCCCTAAATAGGTGGGCGAGCGAGAACACGAGCAGGGCGTGACCGGAAACAAAATGCAGGTTTTTGATCAGGCCACCGAGGAATACGTCGGTTTCGAGCCGGACCATGCTCGCGTAGGCGGCATCCACCTGCGGGACGTAATGGAACATCAGCAGGATTCCGGTAGCGAACATGATCACCAAGCTGTAGGCCGAGAGCAAGCCCAGGCCGAGCGAGTAGAACGGGCGAATGCTCGCGCGCCGAACCTGCACCGGGTGCAGCGCCAGGAAGAAGTTTTGCGACACCGCCCGCGAGCGGGCAGTGTATCCATCGCTTAGCGAATCGTTAGATTGCGCCGAAGCGGTTCCGTGCGAATCCATCAGCGCGATCGAGTCCTTAGCTTGCTAAAGGTACGGGGTTCAAATTGTGGAGTTACCATGCCTAGTTCCGCCACCATTTTCTCAAAGCGGAGGACGGCGCGGGGGTTGGCGGAAGCGGCATCAGGCAACCGGACCCGGCAGCAATTCGAGTTCTTCAGAAAACCCGAACCACTCGAACCCGATTACGTCGGTCGGACAAACCTCTACGCACAGCCCGCAATTGGTGCAGGTCGACTCGTCCTTGACGATCAACACCGCGTCGGAGGCCCCGTCCGCACGCCGCAGAAAATCCAATCCGGCGCCAAATTCGCCGGCCAGCACCGCGTCTAGCCCGTGGCCCGAAACGGCGGCCGGGGCAACTAGGTCCAGGCATTGGTGCGGACAGACATCCACACAATCACCGCAGGTAATGCAGCGCGGGCTTTCAAATACCGTATTTACGTTGCATTTGAGGCACCGCTGGGCCTCGGCCCGGGCCTCGGCTTCGCTGAAACCCAGGTCGGGTTGTTCGAACGGACCGCGCCGCGCGGGCGGCCGCTGGACTGATTCCTGAGGCGGTAGCTGCAGGTAACCGGGCACCTGAAAATCACTCGCGGCCAACGAATGCATATTTCCTGACCGCCGCATCGCGACCATTGCGCCCTGGATATGCGACTCGGCCGCAAGGGCCGCGTCGTGCCCTGCCTTTACCGCATACACGATGCCCTCATCGGCCGATGGCGATGCGGCGATGAACACGTTGGCGGGCAGGGACAAAAGGTCGATTGAGGGACGGGCCGACAACTGCGGGCTGCCCATCGGCAACACCACGACATCGGCCAGAATGCTCTCCCGACCGAGGCCGAGAGGGACTAAAAAGCCGTCGCCGCGTTCAACGATCGGCTCGGGCAAGAACCCGGTTTCAATACGGACGCCCTCGCGTGCAGCCTCGCTGGCGGCGGCCGACGAACCGAAAACCCTTTCGGCCACCATGGTTACCATCGCCGGTTGGCCAGCATTGCGCTGGATCCGGGCGGCGGTCCGGGCGGCGGCTATCGAGCGGTCGCAGCCGCCGGCGACTACCACCATTTGACCAACCAGCTCAACCGCCGATCCCGGCCGGAAACCATCGACCAATTCGGGGACCGAAAGCAGGTTGGATCCATTGCCGGTGCGCCACTGGTCGGGATCGCCAATCGCCAGGATCACTAAATCATAGGACCGGCACAATTCGTCCAGGTCTAGACCGGCGCCCAGTTCGCGGCCGTATTCGATCCGCAACCCCGGCATTTCGAGGACGGCGGCGATTTCGGCCGCAACCTCCGAGCGCGGCAGAACGTACTCGGGTATTCCGCGCAGCATCATTCCGCCCGGGCGATCGGATGCTTCAAATATGTCAACCGCGTGTCCGAGCAGCGAAAGGTCGTGAGCCGCGGTCAGTCCGGCCGGTCCTGATCCGATGACCGCAACTCGGGCCCCTTCCTTACGCTGATCCGCTAAGCGGCGGCGATACTGGCTCAGCGCAAAGATCGATCCGGCGGTGCGCGAGTTTTCCGGCGCCCGCGCCGGCGATGCCAAGTCGGCCGGACGCGCGGCGGCGGCGGCCCCGGCGGCAAATCGCTGCAGCGCGGCGATGGCGATCGGCGAATCGATCGCTCCGCGACGACAACTGGCCTCACACGGTGCTGAACAGGCGCTTCCGCAAACCGCTGCGAAGGGATTGGCCTGACGGGCAATGTCCCAGGCCGCCGCGTACTCGCCACGGGCAATTGCGGTAACTAAACCACGCGCGTCGGTGCCGGCCGGACATGCGGCCTGGCAGGCGATGTTTTCGCGGTAGTAATCGAGTCCGGGCAGGGTTACCCGCAGGCCGGTCTCGGTGACAGCGCCAACGGCGCCGGCGCTATCAGATCGCGCCATAGGTGAAGGGCAAATCCGTCGTCGGGCAGGCTAACCTGCGGATTTTATCTTGGCTATGCCTCACGTCAATTGCTGCGCCGCTGTTTGGCCGGTTGCTGCCAGCTGATTAAAGCCTGGGCCGAGGCATGGGCGGCCCACTCCGCGCGGTCGTCGAGCGGCGTCAATTCGGATCGGCAACCGTTGCGGGCCAGCGCCAATCCGAGCAGGTGGTCGGCAAACCGGGGATTCTTGGGCAGCAACGATCCGTGCAGGTAGGTTCCGAACACGTTCCCGCTGCGGGCGCCTTCGGTGCCATCTTCGGAATTGTTGCCGTGCCCATATTGGACCCGACCGAGCGGTGCTTGCCCGGCGGCCAGGTAGGTGCGCCCGCCGTGATTTTCAAACCCGATCAGCGACTGCCCGATCCAATCGACCGCAACGTTTCCGATACAGCGGTCGGTGCCGGGCCCGGGATGGACCGTTTCAAGTTCAAGCAGCCCCATCCCGGCGATGACCCGGCCGTCGAAATCACGGTAGCTGTGGCCCATCAGCTGATACCCGCCGCAGACCGCCAACAGCACCACCCCGTCCGCGACGCAGGCTCGCAGGCTTGCCCCGGTCGGTCCGGCCAGCGCCCGGCTGGCCAACTGCTGCTGGCGATCCTGGCCGCCGCCGATCAATACGATATCAACATCGGCCGGACCAAAGCGGCACCCCGCCCGCAGCGCGACTTTTTGGGCAGGTATTGAGCGCCATTGGCACCGTTTTAGCAGGCATTCGACGTTGCCGCGATCGGCGTAAATGTTCATCAGTTCGGGTAAAAGGTGGCCGATACGGATCATTCGGTCGCCTGCCAATACTCTCTGGCGGCGCCGCGTTTGACCAGCTCTCTCCGGATTTGCAGCATTGCGGTATAGGTTGCCAATATCAGCAGACGATCGCCGCCCGCATCCAAGGCGGCATCGAGTGATTTTGCCACCGGACCCTCCACCGCAAGGTCAGTTTGCAACCCGGCGTATTTGAGCCTCAGCGCCATGTCGGCCGCTCGTCGCCCGCCGACGAAGAGTCGCTTCGGATCAAGCACTGAAAAATTAACGTCCCAGATCCAGGAGACATCCTCCCCGTCGGCGGCCTGGTCGTTTAGCAGGATCAGAAAATCCTCGCGCCGGTCGGCCAGCATGCGAGCCAGCTCGTTGGCCCCGGTCGGGTTCTTCATCAGCATCAGGGTCACTTCCCTGGTCCCTAGGGCTATCCGTTCGGAGCGTCCAAAACTCGGAGCCGATTGACTTAGCGCCCGCGCGGCCGCACCCGGGGCGAGCGAGAGGGCACTGGCAACCGCCAGCGCACAGAGCAGGTTGTAGGCGTTGTACGTCCCGCTCAGCTGGCTCTGGAGGGTCACGGTCCCCTGGCCCAGGCTGACCTTTAGATCAACCAGGTCGCCGCCGGCCTGGTCGCTGCGGGCCCGGACGTGAGGTTCGGGGCGGGCGAACCCGCAGGCCGGACAGGCCCACCGGCCCAGGTGGGAGAAGACCACACCGTCGTAGCCAAGATCCCCACCACAACGCGGGCAGAGCGTCGAGTCGGCCCATTCGTCGGGCTGGCGGCCATCCCGCGGCGGTTCCAGGCCGTAGCCGATCACCATCCCGTGGTGGCCGCTGGCGATGTGGCAGAGCACCGGATCATCGACATTTACAACCAGGACCGGGGCGGTCGTGCATTGCCCCAGCGATGCGGTTATGCCGGCGCTGAGTGAATCCAGCTCGCCGTAGCGATCTAACTGGTCACGAAATAGGTTGGTGAGCGCCAGAACCCGCGGACGCAGGCGGACCAGCGAAGCAATCAACTGGGCCTCGTCCAGTTCGAATACACCGATCGCCGATTGACCCCAACGCGGGCGCCCGGCCCAGTCGGCATGCTCAAGCAGGTGGGCCAGCACACCACGCGCCAAGTTGGACCCCGAGGGGTTGCTGATCGGCTCGAATCCACAGCGGCCAATTACCGAAGCGCTAAGGCCTGCGGTCGTGGTCTTGCCGTTGGTGCCGCTAATTAGCACGCAGCCACGCGGCAAACCTGCGGCCAAATCATAAAGCAGGTCCGGGGCCAAGGAGTGAGCAACCAGGCCCGGCAAGGCCGATCCGCCGCGCCCCAGGCGGCGCGCCAGCGCCCGAGCCAGCCTGGCGGCGCTGGCAGCTAGCGCTGAACGCATGCTCGGAAGTGGCCAATCGTCATCGCTCGGCCTGAGCCCCAGCTAAGACTTCGGCTTCGGCGATCATCTCGGCGATGACTGCCAGCCCACGCCCCCAGAGCTCGGGGTCATCCAGATCAACCCCCAGCGGGGCAACCAGCTCACCCGGCGAGGCCGATCCGCCGCGGGAGAGCATTTCCAAATAGCCGGGAACGAACGCATCGCCCTCGCGGCGGTAGATGTCAAATAGGGCCAACACCAGCAGATGGCCAAAGCTGTAGGCATAGGTGTAGAAAGGGGTGTGGATAAAGTGCGGAATGTAGCTCCACCAGCACTCGTAGTCCGCGGTCAGCTTGACTACGTCACCGTGCATCGGCGCGTTTGCCTCCATCCAAAGTTCGCCGATTCGTCCGCTGGAAAGTTCACCCTCGCTGCGCCGGGCCGCATGCGCGGCCTGTTCAAAGGAAGTCAACACGATCTGCCGAAAAACGGTGGCGAAGGTGTCCTCGATCTTGCCGGAGAGCAATAGGAGGCGTTCGGCGGGATCGGTGCAGGTCTCAACCAGTCGGTTGAAGACGATCATTTCGCCGAATACCGATGCGGTTTCGGCCATCGTCAGCGGGGTGTGCGATTGCAGATATCCGACGCCGCGCGCCAAGTACTGGTGAATGCCGTGTCCCAACTCATGGGCGACCGTCATGACGTCGCGCGGCCGGTCGGTGTAGTTGCACAGGATGTAGGGATGCGCATTGCTCGGCCCGCCGGCCGAAAACGCGCCGCCACGTTTGCCGTTGCGCAATTCGGCATCGATCCAGTCCGAGTCAAAAAACCGCTCGACGATCGACCCTGCCTGCGGGGAAAACTGAGCATAGCTCTCGGTGACGATCTGCCGCGCCTGGCCCCAAGGCCAAGTGCTCTGCGCTTGGGCCAGCGGTGCGTAGCGATCGTAGTCGTAGAGTTGCTCTAATCCAAGCATGCCGGCCTTTAACCGGTAGTAGCGCTCGACCAGCGGGTACGAATTGACGCAGGCGCTGATTAAGGATTCCACCGCGGGCAGCGAAATCTCATTGGCCAGATTGCGGGCCAGCATCGGGTGGGGGCGATCGCGGAGCTGGTCCTCGATGCTGTGATCCTGCAACAGGGTGTTGAAGATGTATGTGAGAACCCGCGAATTGGACCGTAGGGTCGCGGTCAGTCCGGCGGCGGCGGCCATGCGAGTCGGCCGGTCTTGATCATGCAGTAGCGCAAGGGTCGCCGACTCGTTGAGTCGCTGCCGGCCGCCGGGCATGTCGACGTCGCATTCCAGTGAGCTGGTTATCTCGTCAAACAGGCGGGAGAACGCGCGCGCGCCAGTATTGGATTTCTGCTCCAAGGCCTCCTCGACCGGCTGGTCCAGTACGTGCGGCCGGTACAGCAGGCCTTTTTCGAGGTAATGGGCGTAACGCCCCACCCGCCGGTCAGCGATGATCTGGTCAGTCTGGCGGTCGGGCAAGGCAAGCCATTCGAGCTCGAAGAACAGCAGCTGGGTACGGACCTGTGAATTGGCCTCAGCGGTCCGGGCCACTAGGGCACCGTTGGCCGGGTCGGAACTGTCGGCGGCATGGGCCAAGTGGGCAAAGATCAGGGGGCGATCAGAGAGTTCGGCCAGGTCCTCGAGCTGCCGCATCGCCGCGTGTATTTCGGCCGCGTCCAATTCGCCGACCCGGCCCTCGTAGCGGACTCGGAACGCCTCGGCCTGTTTTTGGGCGCTGGTCAGGTCATCTTCGATCTGCTTGTCCCCGGCGCCAGCGTAGAGGTCGGAGAGATCCCAGGCTACGCCGTCGGCGCTGCTGGTCGGGGTGGCGGCTTGCGTCATACAACGACCTTTGGTGGCTAGGCGGTCCCATGGAGTCGCCCGAACAATCCGGTGCCGGGCATAAATTTCGCCCACGCAAATTGATTTTGCCGCCCCGCTGGGATAATTGCGTCGGATGCGCCCATCTTGCGGCCCCGGGAAATAATGCCCAAGTACTACCAAGCCTGCGCGATCGATTACCCCAACGGCGAGCCACATCTGGGCCATGCCTTTGAAAAAATCGGCGCCGATTGCCAAGCACGCTTTCAGCGATTGCTGGGCAACGACGTGTTTTTTTCGACCGGGGTTGATGAAAACAGCCTCAACGTCGCCCGTACCGCTCTGGCCGGGGGGCAGTCAACCCGGGATTTTGTGGATTCGATGTCGCCGAAATTTGCCCGCCTTTGGGAGCATCTTGAAATCTCGGCCAGCGCCTTCATCCGGACCACCGAAGATCGGCACACCGCCGCCTCGCAGGAGTTTTTCCGCCGAGCGCAGGCAAAAGGCGATATCTACCTGGACCGCTATGAGGGCTGGTATTGCCTTTCCTGTGAGCACTATTACGCCGAAGCCGAACTGGCCGCGGGCCTGTGCCCCATCCACCAGGCGGCGCCGGAGTGGTTGGCCGAAGAGAACTACTTTTTCCGGCTCAGCCGATATCGCGATCGGCTGCGGCAACACTTCCTGGACAACCCTGAATTCGTGATTCCGCGTTCGCGCTACAACGAGATGCTCTCCCTTATCGAGAGCGGATTGAAGGACTTCTCGGTATCACGGCATCGGGCCGACTGGGGAATTCCGACGCCGAATGATTCCCAGCACGTCATCTACGTCTGGTTCGACGCCCTGATCAACTACGCCACGGTGGTTGGCTTCGATGGCGACCCGGACTCATTTGCCCGCTGGTGGCCCTGCGATGCCCAGGTGATCGGCAAGGACATCCTTCGCTTCCATGCCATCTACTGGCCAGCCATGCTCTGGTCGTGCGGCCTGGAACCGCCGGCCAAGATCGTCTCGCACGGATTCATCGATATGGCCGGCGAGAAACTCAGCAAAACTCGGGGCAACATAATCGACCCCTACGCAATTACCGAGCATTACGGCGTCGACCCGCTGCGCTACTACCTTTTGCGCGAAATGCGATTCCTCCTTGATGGAAGTTTTCGGCGCGAAACTCTGAATTCGCGTTACCACCACGACCTGGGCAATGACCTGGGCAACCTGCTCAACCGCTGCGTGAAGATGATCGCCCGCTATCGCGATGGAATGTTGCCGGCCCCGAGCCAGCACGACCCAATCGACGATGAGTTGCGGGAGGCCGCCAAGATGGCATGGCATGCGACCACCGAACGTTTCGGCGCCTGGGAGTTTTCGGAAGGACTCGAGGCCATCTGGCGATTGGTGGCGGCCGCCAATCGGTACGTCGATAAGGCCCAACCTTTTCGAATTGCGGCCGACCCGGCGGCGGCCGGGCGGGTCGACACTATCCTCTACCTGCTAGCTGACTGCCTGCGCCAGATCGCGGTTCTTATCACTCCGGCCATGCCCGCGGTCGGCGCGGCGATGGCGTTGCAATTAGGCTGTCGGGAACCTTCCGACGGCCAGTGGGCAAGCGCTTCGCAATGGTCGCAGCTAACTCCAGGCCAAGCGGTTCCGGGCGGTTCGCCCCTGTTTCCACGTCTCGAGATGCTCCAGTAGCGGCCGGCAGCTCGGTGTATTTTGATTCGCACTGTCATCTGAACCACCCGGCCTTTGAGGACGACCTTGCCGATGTCCTGGTCCGCGCGAGCGCCGCCGGCGTTACCGGTTACATGGTCCCCGGCTACGACTGGTCGTCATCGCAGCGGGCAATCCGCCTGAGCCAGGACAGCCCCAAGATATTCGCCGCGGCCGGCATCCATCCCTATGCGGCCGATCAACTTGACGATCAGACCAGGGCCGACCTGTCCAACCTTTATCGCCAAAAAAAGGTCCTCGCGGTCGGTGAGATCGGCCTCGATTTTTCCGGTCGAGGCTATCCGGCGCTGCCCATCCAGGCTGAATGCCTCAGCTGGCACCTGGATCAGGCCGAGCGCTGCGACCTGCCGGTCATCATCCACCAGCGCGAATCGGCTGGAGCGATCGCCGAACAGCTCGCCGGCCGGCGCCTGCGAGGGGTAATGCACTGCTGGAGCCTCGGGGAAGCCGATTTGGCCCGTTTCCTTGACGCCGGCCTGCATGTGTCGTTCGCCGGCCTTTTAACCTACCGGTCGGCGCCGCAAACCCGCGCGGCCGCCCAAGCGGTCCCGATCGAGAGGCTATTGATCGAAACCGACTCGCCCTACATGGTGCCGCGCCGGGCCAAGACCGGGCGCCGCAACCAGCCGTCCAACATCACCTATACCGCGACCCTGTTGGCGGGACTGCGGGAGATCGACACTACTGAACTGGCGCGTCAAACGACCGAGAACGCCACCACCCTGTTCGGCGCTGGTTCGACCTAGATGGCGACCCGCGACCTTGACCAGATCGCCGGTCCGGTCGGGGACTGGCTGAGCGCGGTGGATGCGCGCCTCGATCAGATTTGCGACTCAGAACCCTCGCCCATGATCGCCGCCGTCCTGCAAACTCTGTTTGCCGCCCCCGCCAAGCGCCTGCGGCCATTGCTGGTCCTGCTTTCGGTCGGGATCTTTGACCGCCTCAACAGCCAGGCCATCGAACTTGCCTGCGGGGTCGAATGCCTGCACACCGCCACCCTGGTCCACGATGATGTCGTCGATTCGGCCGACACCCGGCGGGGCCGCGAGACCGTCCATACCCTCTGGTCGCCGGGATTTGCAATTCTGTCCGGTGACTACATGTTCGCGCTCTCGGCCGAATTGATCGCCGGTCTTGGTCGGCCCACCATCGTTTCGAAATTTGCGGCGGTGATCATGCAGATGGCCCGGGCCGAATTGAACTCTCCCGATCTGGGCGATGGCCCAGACGCCGCCAAGGCCGACTATCTGGCCAAGATCAGGGGCAAAACTGCATCGTTGATCGGGCTGTGCGCTAATGCCGCCGCTGACCTGGCCGATCAGGGATCTCGCCGGCAGGAAATGATGCGGCTGGCCGGAGTAGAACTTGGCATGGCGTTTCAAATCTTCGATGACGTGCTCGATCTGTCCGGCGACCCGCAACTGACCGGCAAGCCGGTCGGTAGCGATTTGCTGCAGGCTCAGTTGACGCTGCCGGTCCTGCTCCATCTGGGCAATAACCCTTCCGGCGCGGTGGCCGATTTCTACCGCAGCAGCAGAGCCGGTCCCGAAAACCTGGCCGGCGCACTGTCCGAGATCGCCGACAGCGGGGCGCTGGCGTCGGCGGTGGCGGTGGCCCGAGAGCTGGCAATTCAGGCGCGATCGCGCTTGGACGGGTTCCCCGACAATCCCTGCCGCCGGGCATTTGCCGAATTGACCGAGTTTGTCGTTGACCGAGCCCACTGATCCGGGACGCCTGGCCGGAGCCCAGGTCCAGGCCATGTTCGACGCCATCGCCCCTACCTATGACCGGCTCAATCGGCTGATCAGCCTGGGCCTCGATTCCGGTTGGCGACGTTCGACGGTCGATCTGGCGCTTTGCAAAAAACCAACGCTGCTGCTGGACGTAGGGTGCGGCACCGGCGATCTGGTGGCGTTGGCTTTGCGGCGGGCGCAATATCCGCTGTTAGTCGCCGGGATCGATTTTTCGGCGGCGATGCTGCAGGCCGGGCAAAGCCGCGTGCACGCGGCCGGCGGGCTGTTGCTGCAGGCCGACGCGCTGGCCCTGCCAATATCCAGTGGCGGCGCCGATGCCCTGGTCTCCGCGTTCGCGGTGCGCAACATTCCCGACCGGGCCGGGGCGTTCCTTGAATGGGCCCGAGTCCTTGGACCTGGCGGGCGGCTGGTCATTTTGGAAATGACCCCGATGGGGACC
Organism: Chloroflexota bacterium; assembly: GCA_965261345.1. Classification (GTDB taxonomy): domain Bacteria; phylum Chloroflexota; class UBA11872; order UBA11872; family VXNJ01; genus VXNJ01. The sequence goes on along the minus strand of OZ253449.1, from coordinate 1,923,342 downwards.
GGGCTGCTGGCCCGGCTTTTTCGAATCCATTTCGGAGTCCTGGCGCCCTGGCTGGGGCGAATGATCAGTCGGCACCCATTTGCCTACTCCTACCTGCCGGCATCGGTCGAACGGTTTCCCGGCCCGGAACTATTGGCCGACGAACTCAGACAGGCCGGTTTCGACCGGGTCGCCTGGCGTCGCCTGGGCTTTGGTAGCGTCGCCATCCACGTTGCCGATCTGGACGGGACGGTCCCGGCGTGCAGCTGACGATTCGCCCGGTCATGTTCCAGTCGGAATGGCAAAAGCTGTTCCCTCCGGATTCGATGGCCAGTTTTCTGCAGCGCTGGGAATGGGGTCAGGTCAAGCGTCGCAACGGCTGGAAGCCGATTCGAATTGGCGCCTATCGGGGCGCCGATCTGGTTGCCGGATTGCAGATGCTGATCCAGCGGCAGCGCCTGCTGCCCGTCTTGCCGATTGTCGGCGTGGCCTATGTGCCGCGCGGCCCGATCGGACAGCTGGACGACCAGATCACCAGCCAACTTTTCTCCGCCGCGATTGCCGAGGCGCGGGCGGCGGGGACCAATTTGCTGCGCGCCGAACCGCCGGCCGATTCCGCCGACTGGATATGCCCGGTGCTGGCCCAGATGGGTTTTGAATGGAGTGACCAGTTCCTGCAAATCCGCCATTCAGCCCATGTCGACCTGCTGCGCCCGGAACCGGAGATTTTGGCCGGGTTCAAGTCCAAGGCGCGCTACAACACCCGGCTTTCGGCCCGTCGCGGCGTCGAGATCCGATCCGGCGGCCGCCAGGATATGGCCAGTTTTTACCGACTCTCGCTCGAAACCAGCCGCCGCGACGGGTTTGGGGTCCACGATCAGGGTTATTATCAAACCGTTTTCGACGCGTTCGCCCCCGATGACGCCGCCCTGCTCATGGCCAGCTACCGGGACGAGGACCTGGCCGCCCTGATGGTGGTCCGCACCGGACGCGAAGCGGTGTATCTGTACGGCGCGTCGTCCTCGCAGCAGCGACCGCGAATGCCCAGTTTCGCCGTCCAGTGGGCGGCCATGCGCTGGGCCCGGGCCCACGGCTGCACCCGCTACGATCTGTGGGGGATGACCGATCCGGACGACCCGGACGACCCGATGGCTGGGGTTGCCCGTTTCAAGTCCGGATTCAACCCTCAACCGGTCGAACATCCCGGTACCTTTGACCTGGCCCTGTCGCGACCCCTGAGCGGCATCGTCCGTGCGGCTCTCCCGCTCTACACGCAGATCATGGCCAAGGGTTGGCGGACCGAACCGGCCGCCAATTGAAACTCACCCGGCTGCTTGGGGCGGTTTCCGACTCAAGGTCCCACCATGGTCCCGACCCCGACATTTCGGCTATCACCCCGGATTCGCGCCAGATCGGCCCCGGAGCATTGTTCGTGGCGATTCCAGGCGCTAGGGTGGATGGCCACGACTTCGTATCCGCCGCCATTGCCGGCGGCGCGGCGGCAATCGTCTCACAGCGCCCGCTTAGCCTGCCCGGCAACGTCTGCGGGCTGGTGGTTGAGGACTCACGCCTGGCCCTAGCGCAGCTGGCGCGGCGGTTTTACGGTGAACCCGACCGGGCAATGGGCCTAATCGGGGTTACCGGGACCGACGGCAAGACCACCACCTGCTCGCTGATTTCGCACCTTTTAACGATGGCGGGGTCCCCTTGCGGGTTAATCTCGACCGCCCAAATCGGGGTCGGCGCGGAGCTCGCCGCCCGCTCCGAGCACCAGACGACCCCTTCAGCGGTGCGGGTCTGCGCCCTGCTGGCAGAAATGGTCGACGCCGGCAACGCCTGGGCGGTGATCGAGGCCACCTCTCACGGGCTCGACCAAAAACGCGTCGACGGCTTGCAATTCGATATTGCCGCCTATACCCAGATCACCCACGAACATCTCGAATACCATGGGACCGCGGAGCGCTATCGTGCCGCCAAGGCCCGCCTGGCTGACCTCGTCGAATCCGCCGCCGGCCCCGAGCGGAGCGGAGCACTGGTGCTAAACGCCCACGACCCGTTTACCCCGTCGCTTGCGGCCGGCCGCAGCGCCCGGGTGGTTACCTACGGCCGCGGGATCGGCAATGTCGTAAGCCACGACGAATCCCCGAGCGGCTCAGGAACCAGGTTTCAGTTGGATTCCCCTTGGGGCTCGGCAACCGTGTCAATTCCGCTGAAGGGCGCCTTCAACGTCGAAAACGCGCTGGCGGCGATTGCGGTCGGCGCCCTCGCTGGGTTCGACCTGGAGGATCTGCTGGCGGCGGCCGGCACCTTCGCCGGAGCGCCCGGCCGGATGCAGTTCCTAGAGTTAGGCCAGGATTTTGCTTTGGTCGTCGACTACGCCCATTCGCCGGCCAGTCTGCAGGCCGTGCTCACCGTCCTTAGGCAACGAACCGCCGGAAAGCTGATCGCCGTATTCGGCAGCGCCGGCGAACGCGATCGGGGCAAACGCCCAATGATGGGCAGGATCGCCGCCCGATTGGCCGACCTGATCGTAATTACCGATGAGGATCCACGCGGCGAAAACCGCGATCAGATCGCCGCCGAAATCGCCGCGGGGATCGGGTCCGGCAATCGTAACGCCCGCTTCGAGATCATTCACGACCGCTGGCAGGCGGTTGCCTACGCCGTATCCAGGGCAGGTCCGGGCGACCTCGTCGCCTTACTTGGCAAGGGCCATGAGCAGAGCATCATCGGCACCTCCGGTCCGCAGGCCTACGATGAAGCCAACGCCGCCCGAAAGGCGCTGGCTGCGTTGGGTTAGCCGCCTAGTTGGCGATTAGTTTCCGGCAACCTTTGAGCTGCAAGCACCTTCGTCGACCGTCCCGGCGGTGGTCTTGAAAGACTGCCCGCAGGAGCAATCGGCCTTAGAGAGAGGATTGCTCACCGAGAATCCCTGTCCCATGAGCCCGTCGGAAAAATCAATAACGGCCCCGTCAAACATCGGCAGCGTCATCGAATCGACAAACAGCCTGATCCCCTGCGATTCGCTGACCAGATCGGTATCGGAAGGGCGTCGGGCAATTCCCAATTGATATTCCCAGCCACCGCAACCGCCGGGAGCGACCGCGACCTTCATCGCCGCCTCGTCATAGCCGTTGTTGGCAACGATCCCGTTAAATGCTTCGGCGGCGGAGGCCGTCAGTGATATCTGGGGAGTTGACAAGTCGGTTGCCATCGGGAATTGCCGTGTTTCCTTGAAGCCGCAGGATTTCGGGCAGCTACTGTATATCGAATCTTAATTGGCCAGCCGGGATTTGGGAATTTCAACCGCGGGCCCTGCCGGACCCCGGGGAAGCGGCATTCGGTCGGCGGCCGTCCGATAGATAATCGGACCACCAGTGCGTCGATCCTCCTGGTGCTCATAAGGTAATACCCGACCGGCCCAAATGTCCAGGCCAACCCAGCGCTTGATCCAGATCCCTGTGAAGGGAATGCACTGTGCGGGGTGTGTCTCCAAGGTGGAGGGCGCGATCGCCGGCGAGGGGGTCCTTGAACACAGCGTTTCGCTGCTAACGCGCTCTGCCATCGCCAAGATCGATCCGGCCCTTACCACCGCCGGCGCGATCGCCGACCGCGTCCGCTCGCTTGGCTACGCGGTCGATGTCGCCGAAGCGCGGATCGAGTTTGCCGATGCTGATGCCGACCGCCTTGGCGCCGCCACCAATGCCCTGCTCGACCTGGATGGAATCAATTGGGCAAGGCAGGCTGGATCGCTAATTGAATGCCAGCTGTTTTCTGACTATGCCGGCGAAGCGGTAATCACCGACAAGCTCATCCAGTCCGGCCTGGCCCCGGTGAGCGTGCAGGTAACAGCCCGACCCCGCGGTAGTGGTGGCGAAGCCGGTGGGGCCGCCGGCCAGACCTGGCAGAAACTTAGCGACAGCGTGGACCGGCTGGTTGATTTGATCCCGCAATTGCCGGCCTGGGCCGGTCCGGCGGCGGGCCTGATCGCCGGTTTGCTGGTCTTCTGGGGGCAATCATCGTGGCTGCCGATTGCGGCCCCAGCGCCCCTCAACGACCTGGTGCTTTTGACCGCAATCACCCTGGCCGTCTACTTGGCGCTGGGCTGGGATTTTCACGAATCGGCGCTGCGATCATTTCGCAGCCGCAGCCTGGACATGTACGCTCTGGTCTCCTTGAGCACCACCGCGGCGCTGGCATGGAGTCTCTATGAGCTGGCCGCGAGCTGGTCCAGCGGCAACCCACCGGGCGAGCTCTTCCTGGCCGAGGCGGCCTTAGTCATTGCAATCGTTAGCGCTGGCCAGGCTTTGCAAACCCGGGCGCTGGCAATTACCAGCAACCAGTACGATTCGCTCCTCGAGCTGGTGGGGGCGGGCCAGGCGATGGTCGAAGTCGATGGCCAAATCAGGGAAGTTAAAGTTCGCCAATTGCGCCCGGGGGACATCCAGGTCGTTCGCCCCGGCGATCAGATCGCCCTGGACGGCGAGGTGGTCTCCGGGCAATCTACGGTTGACGAGTCGCTGCTTACGGGCGAGGCGCAACCGATCCTCAAACAGGCCGGCGACCGAGTGATCGGCTCCAGTCAGAATCACAATGGTGCGCTGCGCGTAAAAATCAGCCGAGCCTGCGACCGATCGGTACTGGCCCAGATCGTGCGCGAGGTCGAATTGACCCAGTCGCAGCGCGTGGGCGGGGACGCCAAGATTGCCAGGATTACGGCAGTGTACATCCCCGTGGTTACCGGAATCGCCGTGCTGGCGGCGCTGGCGTGGCTCATCCTGGCTCCCGACGCCGGGGTGGCCGGGGCAATCAGGACGCTGTTTGCGGTGCTGGTCGTGGCCTGCCCTTGCGCGATCGGGTTGGCCATCCCATCGGCCACCGTCGTGGGGGTTTCGCTGGGCGTTCGCAATGGAATCCTGCTGCGCAACTGGCGGGCGATCGACTCCGGGCGGGAATTCGACGTTCTTTTGCTGGACAAAACCGGAACCATCACTCTCGGTCGCCCGCAGGTAAAGGCGATTGAGCTGCATGGTGATACCGATCGCACCGAGGCGCTGGCGCTGGCCAGTGCGGTCGAGGGTCAATCCGAGCACCCAATCGGTGAAGCCATCCGGCGTTTCGCCCACCAACAAGATGTGGTCGCCGCCGGGCCAACCGAAGGCTTCGCGGCCGATTTCGGCGGCGGAGTAAGCGCCACGGTCGATGGCAAATCGATTTTGGCAGGTTCGCCGGCTTACTTGGCGGCAGCCGGGATTCTGGCTCCGACCCCTACCCAAATCGGGCAATTTGGCATGGCCATGCTGGCGGTTGACGGCGCTTTGGCGGCGACGTTTTTCCTAGAGGATGAGATTCGCCCCGAGGCCAACCACGAGATCGCCAATTTAAAAAGCCGGGGAATTGAACCGGTCTTAGTCACCGGCGATCGTTCGAGCGTGGCCCTACCAATCGCTGCCGCGATGGGCATCAGTGAAGTATTTGCCGATCAATCGCCCACCGAAAAGGCGCAAATTGCGCGGCAATATCGCCGCAGCGGCCAGCGCGTTGCAATGGTCGGCGACGGCGTCAACGACGCTCCGGCGCTAGCTGAGGCCGACCTCGGCATCGCCGTGGGGGCGGGATCCGACCTGGCAAGCCACGCCGCCGACATTAGCATCCTCGCTGGCGGGTTGGAGCGGATCGCCGGATCGATGGACCTGGTGAACAAACTCAGGTTCACGATAAACGTGAACTTGGCGCTGGCGTTTTCAAGCACCGTGGTGTTGATCGTTCTTGCAACCGGTGTCTTCTACCCGATCCTGGGTTATCAATTCAATCCGGCGCTCGCGGCCCTGGCGATGGCTGTTAGCACACTATTGGTGCTGGCCAATTCGCTGCGGCTTGGCTATTCGGAGATCGTAAAGTCGACCGCCCGCTGAACCTGGCCATCGATTAGCACCTGGGCCGAATATTGGCCCGGCGCCGCTTCTCCCGGATCGAGATAAAACGCGAAATAGCCACGCGTAAAGTTCGAGTCAATCGGCTGCTGGTAGGTAAAGATCTCCTCGCCCTGGCGCAGCCAGGTGATCCCGATTTGGACTCCTGCGCCAACTGAGATAAATTCCACGGCAACGTAGACCCGCTCGGCCGACAAAAATACATCGGTCGAATCAACTGGACGCTGCAACGAGTCGACCGCCCGGGTGAGGGCGACGACACCGACCCGCCCGCGCACCGGCGTATCGGGGATTGGCTCGGCGGTGGGGGTGGCAGTGACGGCGGCGGGCGGCGGCGGAACCTGCGGCGGGATCGGCGATTGGGTTGGCACAGCAGCGGTAACGGCAGCGGTAACGGCAGCGGCTGGGGGTGGCGATGGCGTCGCCGTGGGGGCGACGGTGACAACCACCGGCGAAACGACCGAATCTTCCGGCACCCGCTCGCCGTCCCCGTCGGTAAAGATACCGCAACCGGCCAATGATGCCGCTAACAGGGAAAACGCGAGCAGCGCCGCCCGATGGCGAATCGTGGGTACCGCCAACCATGAGCGCATTGTCAACAACTGCTATCGGATTGCAAGCATATGGCAGAAGCCCCGGTTTCTTGAGGCCACTGAAGTGATTGTAGAAATTTAAAGCCGCGGCGCAGCCGATTCAAATACCCGACCCGGCCGCGGTGCCGCCCGGTCGGTCGGTTAAGGGGTCAGATGTTAGATTTTTCGGGCATTCCCGGCGTCTCGATCAAATCGAATCGCAGGACTTCGGTCCCGACCACCATACCGGCCGCCTTTTGGCGCATTGCCCCCATATGCGGTGCCGACAGGTGCTCTTCTAGCGCCTCCGCCGAAGCCCAGCGCTCGAACACTACGAGCTTTTCCGGTCCTGCCTGATTGCGGTGCAGGGTGTAATGCAGGCACCCGGGCTCCTCGTGAACGTTCATCACATTGCCGGAAAAGACCTCGATGAACTCTTCGGTCCGTCCCGGATCGGTGGTGATATGGGCAATCACGGTAAGTTCTGACATGCTTCCAATAGCTCCAGGTTAGGCAGGCTGGTCCCGCCCGATGATATTTCTCGATTCAGGCGTTCGGGGCCGCCGGTCGCAATTCCCAGGCGGAGAACTCGATCAGATTGCCGGCGGAAGCGTCATATGCGGGTATCCCGGGATGATTGAGTTGGCCGATCAAGCCGACGCCGACGCTTTCGGCAAGTTCTGGATAAGCCCGGATTGCTCCGGCCCGACCGTTGGCAAACACCTCGACCACTGAACCGTCAACAAACACCCGGAGCTCAACTTCGGCACCTTGCGGCAGGCAAAGTCGCCCGCCGGAAACCGTGCGGTAGTTGCGGGCCTCAAGGCTGGATCGGGAGGCATCGAGAGTCAACCAGTCGTTGGAAAACTCGTACGTAATGCGAGTCTGTTCGCGGCCATCGCCCGAGTCGAGAACCGATAATCCGCAAACGCCGTTCTCGACCCAGGCGAACCGGGCCTCAATTTCCACGGCGGCGCTGGCAACCTGCTGCGGCGATCGCCAGGTCGGGCTGGCGGTTGTCCGCAGATTCGCGACCTCCCCGGCCGGCTGGCAAACAAGTCGCCCCCGAGGATCGCAATCCAGCACCCGCGGCAGGCTCTGAACGCCGGACCATCCGGCAGCAATTTGTAGATCGGTCGGGCGTTCCTCGCGCAGCCAGCCAAACTGGATCCGGCGGCCCCGTTGATCGGTGTAACTCTGCGGCGCGTAAAAGGATTTGCCCAGATCAACCTGACCGCCGGGAATTCCTTCGAAGACCCGGCCATGGCCGGGCGCTGAGTAGTAAAAGACGCGCCCGTCGGGGTGCATGCTAACGATAAGGAAATCGCGGCCGCCCACTTTGAAAAAATCGGGGCATTCCCACATCGGTGAGCTCTCCTGGCCAACCGAGGAGGCGAAAACCCCGTCGTATTCCCATGAAACCAGATCGTCTGAGCGGTAGGCGAGGGCCAGTCCGGCCCGCCCGCGTTCGCCCGATCCGATGATCATCCGCCAGCCGCCGTCTTCGCGCCAGACCGAATGATCGCGAAAACCGGCGGTAACCAAACCAGTGGGCGGTCCGGCGATTACCGGGTTGCCGCAGTACTTGGTCAACCGGCTAAGGTCGTCATTGCCGTAGGCGATACAGGTTGTCTGCGGAGCAACTCCGGTGTAGACGAACACCGGTTGACCATCGTTGTCGACCGCGCAGCCCGAGTAACACGAAAGCGGATCGGCGCCGGCCTGGCCGGGCGCGAGCGCATTGGGCAAGATCTCCCAGTCGATCAGGTTGTGCGAGCGGGCATGACCCCAGTGAATCCGCTCGGCCCAAGGGTTTTCGGGGTTGTGCTGGAAGAACATGTGGTGGACGCCATTGTGTTGGATCAGGCCGTTGGGGTCGTTCATCCAATTGGCGGCGGGCTGGAAGTGAAATTGGGTTCGGTGGCGGGGATTTGGCATCGGTTAGCGGCTAAAACCTTAGTAGATTTGAAGTAGCAATTCAATCGAATTTTGAATTGAGCACTCCGCAATAGACGCGAGCGCGCCAATTGGGTCGCATCGCCAATTCAAATATGCCACTGGAACAAGGCCGGGCCTGCTTTAGCCTCGGAGCGAGATCGCACATGAGCGATTTCGGAGGATTTGGCGTTGGCAGTTATTGGGGCGATTGCCGGAGATTCTCAACCGCTTAACCATATTGAATCATCCGAATCAGCCTGCACCGCAATCTTGGACTTGCCGCCTGTGGGCCTTGCGCAAATGCCAACAAGCTACCGCTGGTCAGGCTGCCTAAATGGCCCGACCCGCAATTTGAGCTCGAATGTGTGGGTTGGCCCGACCATGGTGCAGTCGCACCTGATCGCGCGCGCCGGCCGAATAAAGCAATCCGGTGGCGACGTATGAATTTCGGATTGTGCCGGCGCAATTTAGTTCGGTTCGCTTGGCGTGTTGGGTTGGCCTGGTCAAGGGTCGAAAACCCATTCGCCTCGGGGCCGTCGGTGGTCACCGACCGATCATATGGCAACGACCGGGCTGCATTTGCCATTGGCGCTGGCAACTAGCTCAAGAACTGCAAATATTATTTGTTATATATCTAACACTTTTGCACTCATATAGCAAACAGCCGGCCTATTCCTTTACCGCCAGAATCAACCCGTCGGCGATTGGCAGCAGCACTGATTGAGTTCGCTTATCTTCACTGAATCGCTGATTGAATTCCCTTGCCGATCGGCGACGCTCGACGTCGTCTGAATCCACGCCTGAGAACGCGTTGTCGATCAGGATCACGCCGCCGGTCCGCAGCCGTGGCAAGACCTCCTGGTAGTAGTCCCAGTTGGACTTCTTGTCGGCATCGATAAAGACCAGTTCGAACTGCTCGGCGCGCGGCATGGCTCGTACCGTCGGCAGGGCCGGTCCCAGGCGCAGTTCGATTTTTTCGGCCAGTCCCGCGCGCTGCCAGTAGCGGCTCGCAACCGCGGTCCATTCCTTGCTCTCATCGCAGCAGATGAGGTTGCCGTCATCCGGCAGGGCCCTGGCGATGCAGATCGACGAATACCCGGTAAAGGTACCGATTTCCAATGCCCGGCGGGCGCCGATCAACCGCGTCAACAGGTTCATGAACGCACCTTGCGCCGGCTGAATCTGCATCCCCGCCCAGTCAGTAAGCGCGAAGGTTTCTTCGATAAGGTCTAGCAGCAGCCTGTCGGGCGGCATGCTCACCGCGGACATGAATTCGAACAGGTCATCGTTGAGAACGCGATATTTTCCGGCCATTGCGATCAACCTCGCGGGGGTGGGCGGGCGCCGGTGCGGTTGGCCACGGTGCGCGCGTTCAGTTGCCAGCGCGGCTCAAATCCGCGGCGCAGGCGGTCCAATTCTTCAACCATAAGGGCAAAGAACCGCGTCCGCGAAGCCTTGGTGTTGCCGGCAATGTGCGGCGAAATAAATGCGTTGGGTAGGTCGCGGATTTCGCTATCGAGCGGGATCGTATCAGGGTCGAACACGTCCAGACACACGCTGATGTCACCGCGCCGGCAGCGCTCGATGAGCGCCTGCGAATCTACAACCGCGCCGCGCGAGACGTTTACGAAAACACAGTCGGGCCGAATCAGATCCAGTTCGCTCCGCCCGATCAGATGTTCGGTGGCGGGAGTTAATGGAAGCAGACAGACAATCACGTCGCCGATTCGGAAGGCATCGGCAAATTCCACCAATTCAAATCCCAGCGCGTCGGCGGTCTCGATCGGGATATAGGGATCGTGGACGAGGATTTTGGTATTGAACGGTCGGAGATATTCAACCAGGCGCCGGCCGATGTGCCCGCAACCTAGCAGGCTAACGGTTTTGCCTTCCAATTCGCCCCGTCGGTAGAACGGGAGATCAGGCCGCAGATCGCCCGAGGCAACTTCGCGGTGGGCAATTAGCTGCCGAAACAATGCCCCGGCATCGCGCAACCCGATCATCATCAATGCCAGCGCCCACTCCGCCACCGGATAGGAGGAACCATGGGTGGTATCGACGGCGATTGCGCCGCGGGTGTTACAGGCGGCCACGTCGATCCGCTGGGCCAGGCGATCACCTTCCAGTTCGCCGACCAGCCGCAGCCGCTTTGCCACCTGGAGCAGCGAACCGGAAACGCGCGGTGACCCGTGGCAGACGATCAGGGCATCCAAGCCGATCGCAAACTGGGCCAGCCTGGCTTCGGTTTCGCGGTCGCGCGGTGGCGGGTGATGCCAGTCGCTTTCCAGTTCGGCCGGCAGATAGGAAAAATTGGCGAATTCGTCGAGGCGGGCCAAATCGGCCGCCGCGAGATATTCGGCCCGCACCTGGGAATTGGCGCATAGGCCGACCTCAAGCCTGCTGGCCACCAACTTTGCCTCCCTCATCGGCGCGCTTTAAGGATTGGGGCACCCCGGCTCAACTGTCGGCAATTGGTTAACTGCCATCCTAAAACGATAATGGCCAGTCATTGACGATCACGGGGGATTGATGGCAAAACTCAAGGTAATAGTTACCGGCGCAACCGGACAGATTGGTCGCACGATCATGGAGGATCTGTCCGAACGCTGGGAATTGACCGGCACCTCGCGCAGCCCCAACGCCGATCCGCGATTTGTCCAGCTTGATTTTTCCGACCTGACGGCCGCGGCCGAGGCATTCGCCGGAAACGATGCGGTCGTTCACATGCACGGCAAGGCCAATCACGACACCGATCAATTCGAACCCTACCTGCAGCCCAATATCGTGGACCTTTACACCGCCTACGAGGCGGCGCGGCGGGCCGGAGTCAAGCGGTTCATATTCGCCAGCTCCAACCATGCCGCCGGCTGGCAGGAGTTGGTCGGGGAAGAAGCCAGCCGCCACGTCGGCTATCGGCCCGACAGCTTTTACGGGGCAGCCAAGGTTTATGGGGAAGCGCTGGGCCGCTATTACGCCGACCGGTTCGGGTTGGAGGTCATATGCCTGCGCATCGGCAGCTACAAGTACCGCGCGACCCCGCCCGATTGGGAGGGTCGGCGAATCCTCTCGACCTGGATCTCCGACCGCGACATGTCGCAGCTGATTACCCGCTCGGTGGAGACCCCGGGGATCGGCTTCGGCGTCTACTACGGCGTCTCCAACAACGCCCGTTCTTACTGGGACATTACCAACGTCGTGGCCGATCTGGGTTTCATTCCCCAGGACAATGCCGAGCTGTACGCCGACCAAGTAATTGCCAACGGCGGGATGTCGGGGCTCTGGGGAATCGACATCCCGGGCATCATCGAATCGAGTAACTGATGGGAAGCACACCTCCGACCAACCTCCGCGAGCGAATGATTGCGCGCCTTGCCGCATTGGTCGCCGCACCATTGCCAGGAATTGACGGCCAGTTCCTGGCTGCCCGGAGGGCGTTAGGGCACGACCCCGACGACCTCTTCCGGCTCGAGCTTTCCGATGGCCAATGGGTCCTGGAATGGAACCGACCACGCGCCGATCTGGACCGCATGGCCCGGGCCGCGCTGGAGCGTTACGCCGAGTCCGCGCGGGTTGCCCGGCAGGCGTCGTTGCAGGGCCGCCTGGGTCGTCCGCTGGGACTTGGCATCGCAGCCCAATTGTTGGCTTGTCCGGTCGATACGGTAGCGGGCGCAATCGCCTCCGGGCAACTCCGGGCGTTAGATCAAGGACCGGCCAAAGACGTTACTTTTGTCGATTTACTCGCCTGGGGCAACGACCATCCCGAACTCATCGAAGGCCAGGTCGCGCTCGATCCGGTCTTAGTCATTGGCTAGACGGTCCACTAAGCGAACACCGGTCGGCCCAAGGGCGGCTACTGCTCGGCGACAAAGCCCTTTTCGTGCGGGCGGGCCTCTTCCACCGGTTGAAAGCGCCAGCGCCGCCGGCCGCTGCGTTCGGCGTCATCAGATCGCTGCAGGGTGTGCCCAGCCATAAAAGATCCACCTTGGGGCATTGGTAAACCAGGGATCTTCTCGCGGAAACTGCCACGACCCCGGGCCAGATCGAATACGTCGTGTCCCTGTTCGTGTAATTGGGCGAGCACCTCATCGAGCGTGAGCACCGTGCCGCAGGAACAGCGGAAACTATCAGTCCAACGTAGCTGCGCCTTGCGGATCGGCAGGCGGTCGCCGTTGCGGCACCGTACCGCAAATACCTTTTCGCCGCTGCGCGGTCGCCGGTCAGCCTCGCTCGAAGCCATCGCTATCTCCAGAATCGGCGGGGTGCGAAGCGCGGTTGGAAAAACCCTGCCCATCGATTTTATTTCCCCAACCAGGCTGCCCGCATGGTCCGCTCACCTAGTTCAGCTACGTGACGTACTGCGATCGGACCGGGCGGGGCGGGCGACCACGATCAATTGCCCTTCAATATCTTTAAATGGCCGGCGGTCGAAACCGCCATACGTCCCGACGATTTCAAATCCAGCCTCGGCAAAACGCGACTGCAGTTCATCCCAGCCATACAAGTGAAGTCCGTAGCTAAAGCGTCGATCCGGTCCAACTGCCCGGCCCTGGCTCGAGTAGGTCACTTCGGATAGCCCCAGGCGCCGGTCGGGATCGTAACGGTAGACCCGCTCGCGGTGTAATCGCCCGGCCGGACCAGCCGGGATAAAGGCACGGTCCTCATCGGGCAGGCGGTCGTAATCGCTCATCGCAAACATGTCCGATACCAGCCTCCCGTTCGGCGCCAGGTGAGTCAATATCCGTTCGAGGACGGATTGGAAATCGGCATGGGCGACCAACAGCAGGGCGTTGAACGCGGCCATGATCAGGTCGAACTGGCAATCCAACTCCAAGTCCTCCATGCCAATCTGCTCCAACCGGACCGCCGAGGCGTGTAGCAATCGATCCCCGGTGATGTTGGCACTCGCCCGCGCCAACATCACCGGCGAGCTGTCGATCCCAGTCATCTGGGCGCCGGCGCGGGCTAGCGGTTGGAGCAGACGGCCGGAACCGCAGGCCAGTTCCAGCACCCGCGCGTTAGGTTTTGGCAATTGCGCTAGCCAGAACTCCAGTTCGCCGGGACGCGGTCCCGGGTATTCAAGGTCATATTGTTCACCGACCACATCGTAGACCCTACGGTTGTCCATCGGTTCAGCCCAGGCCGGCCGCGGCTCGGGCCATGCGGTGGGCCAGCCGTTGCGGTTTCGGTATGCGGAAGCCGTCCAAACAACCGGCCACGATCGCGGTGGCCTCGGGCAGGGTGATCCGGTGGCCGACCGAAACGTACAGCGGTTTTACACCAATCCGCGAACGCAGCACCCGCCCGACGACCTTGGGGCCCATACAGAGATCGGATTGCGCCAGGTGTTCGTCGGCCAGCGGCCAGCTGGTGCCGCACAGGACCGACTTGGCGCAACCGATCGTGGGCAAATCCAGGCTCACCCCGGCGTGGCAGGCCAATCCAAATTCCCGCGGATGGGCCAGCCCGTGCCCGTCGAGCAAAAGAACGTCGGGGGGCCGCGCCAGACCGGAAAATGCCGCTTCAATGGGGCCCAGCTCGCGGAACGAGAGATACCCCGGTTGGTAAGGGACATCAACTTCCAATCGCGCCACGGCGCTCTCTACCAGATCTAGCGAGTCGATCGCAAAAACGCAGATGGCGCAGCAGGCTAGCTTGCTGCCGCGCATAAAGTGAACGTCGGCGGCCGCAACCAGCTGTGGTGGCGACGTCAGTGGGGCAATTTCCAGCTGGGGGCGCAATCGCTCCTGAGTGGCGCGCGCGGTCGCGATCCAGGGTCGGGGCCTAGCGGACAATTCCGCGCCCGGCAACCTTTACCAGTATCAGCACCAACAGGCTCGAAAACGCGATCGCAGCGGCCATCGTCAGTCCGGTCGGCTCGAACACGGCGGCAAAGGCGATTCCGTATAGGGAGGAAATGAGCATCTGTGAAAAGCCCATCACCGCGGCCGCCAGGCCAGCCATCCGGCGAAACGGCGTCAGCGCCGCCACCGTCAACCCTGGCCGGGCGATCGCCCCGCCCATGACCGTGATGAACATCGGCACAACCACGATTGAGGCCCCCAGGAGGAGCGGCCCGCTTACGCCCAGCAGGAGGTTGAGCACCACCTGGACCACGGAGCCCAGCACCGCGATATAGATACCGGAATAGAGAACTCGTTCGGGCCGGGCGCGGCCAACCAGGAATCCGCTGAGGGCGCCGCCGACCATGATCCCGGCCGACACCAGGCCGAAGGCCAGCCCGTATAGCCCGGGCGAAATGCCGACCTCGTCGATCAAGACCAACGCCGATGTCGAAATGAACACCAGGTGGCCAGCGAAACTGATCGAAACGATCGCCACCGGCACGACGTAGGCACGGTGCGATATCAGGGTGCCGTAATTGCGCACAATCTGCGGGATCCGGAGGGCGTCGGGATCGGGGTGGCGATTGGTTTCAGGGATCTGAAAGAAATAGGCGATGGTCAGCCCGATGCCCATCACCGTCAGCGTCGCAAAAACCCAGCGCCAGCCGAGAGTCTCCTGATAGATTCCCCCGGCAATTGGCGCCAGCATCGGCGCCAGCGCCATTACGACCGACATGATTGCGATGATGCGGGTGGCGCGGTCGCGCCCGTAGATGTCAATCACCGTCGCCCGCGCGATGGCCATGCTGGCACCGCTGCCAAATCCCTGGATCAGCCGGGCTCCTACCAGCATTTCGGCCGACCCTGATACCCAGGCCAGCACCCCGCCGAGCACGTATAAGGACATTCCAACAATCAGCGCCGGGCGACGGCCGAAGCGATCGGATATTGGCCCAAACAGTAATCCCGAGGCCGCTGCCATTAACAGGAACATGGTCACCGCAAGGCGGATCGTGGCCGAATCGGCAGAAAACTCGGCGGTAATGTGGGGAATCGACGGAAGGAACATGTCGATTGAGAGCGGCGCCAATGCCGACAGGGCAATAAGGATCCCGGTGGTGAGCCGCGATTCGGCTCGTCGCGGTAGTGGGGCCTCGACTGCTTGGGTGGTTGCCATCACGACTCAATTCGATTCCGTTGGTCACCAACCCGCAACCACCCAGGTGATCGCGGCGGTCGCGATGCCCTTACTCGCAAACGCGCTCTACCGTTGCCGGAAGAAATGTCGGCCTCCGCCCGGAGTGGTCAATCACACGACAGAATGTGCCAGCAAGCTGCAATAATCATTTTCGCAATCAAGGTTTGCAAAAAAAAGATTGCCGAGCAAGGAGCTGCGGGTGTGGTGTCCACATTGCCAAAGCCTTGACCTGAAGGTAGTTGACAGCCGTCCGGCCGGCGAAACGACCCGGCGACGGAGACATTGCAATTCCTGTAATTTGCGCTTTACCACCTTCGAGCGGGTCGAACAGTTCATCTGCCCCAGCTGTCAATCACCAAATTCGCGGGTCCGTACCCGCGAGCTATCGAGCGGCGTTACCATCCGGCAGCGCGAGTGCCTGGGGTGTCGGGCGCGCTTTGAAACCCGCGAGAACGCCCAGACCAGCGATCTGATGGTGGTAAAACGCGACCTTCGGCGCGAGCGGTTCGATCGGTCCAAGATCGTTGCCAGCGTGCGGGTGGCAACCGCCAAGCTACCGGTTCCGACGGCCCGGATCGACCGCCTAGTCGACGACGTGGTCGTCGACATCACCCGCCGCGGTCTGCGCGAGGTCCAATCGGTCGAAATCGGCTCGATGGTCATGACCAGGTTGCGCGAGGTCTCGTCGATCGCATTCGTCAGGTTCGCCAGCGTATACGAATCGATCACCGACCTGGAAGGAATGTCGTCGCAGATATCGACCCTGCGGCGCCGGATGGCTCAGCCCGCCGACCCCCGCCAGTTTGTCCTGATACCTTCCGACGACGAATCGCAATAGCTGCAAAACGACTCGGTGGCGGCCGCTTTTAGCGACCCGGCGCGATTGCGATAATGTCGCGACAACCAAATAGCAAACAAAGGCTGTGAGCGGGACTAGTAGCCTGGCTGGCGGGCGCGATGAGAGAGCCGATTGACGGTGCGATGTCGGCGGTGCGCGTGCAGGTGAATGGACCCGGGAGCTGCGGCCCGAACCGGCAATAGCCAAAGTAGGCGTCGACGGTTAGTCCCCCGTCAGCGGGACAGGGTATATGTCCGGAATTGGCCCGCCGGCGGCGAGCGCTGCCCGGATCCGTACCACATAACGCAGAGCGGGGTGGTGTCCCACCACCCAAGCTGGGTGGCACCGCGCGAGGCCCAACCTTTCGTCCCGGCAATGAATCCGAATTACCGGCAAGGACGAAGGATGAACAACCCGGGCGTATTGATCGCGGCCGGACCGAGTGAGCAGACGGCATTGGCCCATCTGTCGGCCGGGCGGGCGGTCCCGCTCTATCGCGAATTCCTAGCCGACCTGGAGACGCCGGTTTCGGCCTACTTGAAGCTGGCTGGCGATAAACCCGCGTTCCTGCTCGAGAGCGCCGAGCACGATGATTCGGTCGGACGCTACAGTTTTGTCGGATCAGATCCCTACCAGCTCATCACGATGCACCAGGGCCAGGCCGAACTAATCGACCGCGCCGGCGAGCGGCGGCGGGTCGCCTACCGCGATCCGCTTGAATTCATAGCCGCCGAGCTCGCCGTCGTCAACGCCGTTCAGCTGCCCGAGTTGCCGGCCTTCCAGGGCGGGGCGGTCGGCTATCTGGGCTACGAGACCGTCGAGAGCTTTGAAGTCCTTCCGCACACCCGTCGCGACGACCTGGCGGTGCCCGATATCGGCCTGATGATGGTGGACTCGTTCGTCATTTTTGACAACTTAGCGCGCACCCTTAAGTTGGTTTCGCTAGCCCGGCCCGGACCCGATCAGCAGATCGCCTACCAGTCGGCCGGCCGTCGGATCGACGAGCTGGCGGCTCAACTGCAAAAGCCTTACCGGGCGCCGGGCGATCCACCGCCGGGCCCGCCCGACAGCGAAATCCAATTCAATATGTCGCGCGACCGGTACACCCGGGTCGTGCGGGCGGCCAAGGAATATATCGCCGCCGGCGACATCATTCAGGTGGTCCCGTCGCTGCGAATGAGGCAGCGCCTGGGCGTGCACCCGTTTGCCGTCTATCGTCATCTGCGACAACTCAATCCCTCGCCCTACATGTATTTCCTACAGCTACCGCAGATTCACATCTGCGGCGCCTCGCCGGAAATGCTGGTCAGGGTAAATGACGGCCAGATCCGCTCGGTGCCGGTGGCCGGCACTCGCTGGCGCGGGAAAGATGCCGCCAGCGATGATCAGATAGCGGCCGATTTGCGGGCCGATGCTAAGGAAGTTGCCGAACACGTGATGCTGGTAGATCTGGGGCGTAACGATATCGGGCGGGTGGCCGAGGGCGGTTCGGTACACGTCTCGCGCCTCCTGGAGGTCGACCGCTTCTCACACGTGATGCACTTGGTCTCGCACGTAGACGGCAAGCTGGCCCCCGGCCGGAAACCGGTCGACGCCCTGCGCTCCTGCTTTCCGGCCGGCACCCTGTCAGGAGCCCCCAAGATCCGGGCGATGGAAATAATCGATGAACTCGAACCCACTCGGCGCGGAGTTTACGGCGGTGCGGTCGGCTACATCGCCTATTCGGGCGACCTGGATGCAGCGATCGCCATCCGCACGATGGTGGCCCATAACGATTGGGGCTACGTGCAGGCCGGCGGCGGGGTAGTGGCCGATTCGGACCCCGACTACGAATTCAACGAAACCCAGGACAAGGCGGCGGCGCTGCTGACGGCCATCGCTCGCGCTCAGGGCAGATACCAATGATCGTAATGATCGACAACTACGATTCGTTCACCTACAACCTGTACCAGTACCTGCTGGAACTGGACTGCACGGTAAAGGTATTTCGCAATGACGCGATCGATATCGATGGGGTCCGTAAACTCAATCCGGCGGCGCTGATCATCTCGCCGGGGCCCTGCACGCCGCATGAGGCCGGGATCTCGATGGAGTTGATCCGCGATCTTTCGGACAATATCCCGCTGCTGGGTGTCTGTTTGGGGCACCAATGCATCGGTCAAGTCTTTGGCGGAAGGGTGATTAGGGCGCCAACCCTCATGCACGGCAAGACCTCGTTGATCACCCACGACGGCAAGGCCGAATTTGCCGATCTGCCGCAGCCGTTTGAGGCTACTCGCTACCACTCACTGATCGTAGAACGCGCGAGTCTTCCAACCTCGCTGGAGATATCGGCAGAGACCGATGACGGAATAATAATGGGGCTACGGCACCGCCATCGACCGGTGCACGGGGTGCAGTTCCACCCCGAATCGATCCTGACCCCGCAGGGGCGCGATATCTTGCGCAACTTCCTCAAGCTCCACCAGGTTGGTCCGCACCGATGATCGGCGCCGCGCTGGAAAGCGTATTCGCAGGCCGCGATCTAACCTTCGACCAGGCGCGGGCGGTCATGGACCAAATCATGACCGGACAATGTCAGCCAGCCCAGTTCGGCGCCTTCATGACTGCCTTAACGCTCAAGGGGGAGACCGCCGACGAGTTGGCCGGGATGGCCGACTCGATGCGGTGCGCGGCCCTGACCCTGGAGCTGGAGGGGGACGACCATGTCGACACCTGTGGCACCGGGGGCGACGGCAAGAACACCTTCAACGTCTCAACCGCCGCCGCTTTCGTGACCGCCGGGGCCGGGGTGGTGGTGGCCAAACACGGCAATCGCGCCGCCTCGTCGGCCGCCGGATCGGCCGACGTGCTCGAGGCTCTCGGCGCCCGTATCACGCTCACCCCGCAGCAGGTCAAATCTTGCATTGCCCAATCCGGGATCGGCTTCATGTTTGCCCAGTCGTTCCATCCAGCGATGAAATTTGCCGGCCCGCTGCGCGCCCAGCTTCCCATTCGGACCGTCTTTAACATCCTCGGTCCGCTTACCAACCCGGCCGCCGCCAAGCGGCAGGTGCTCGGGGTCGCGCGGCGCGATCTGGCCGACCTGGTGGCCGGGGCGCTGTTGCGGTTGGGATCGCGGCGGGCGCTGGTGGTCTGCGGGTTAGAGGGGCTTGACGAGATCTCGATCGCCGGTCCCTCGCTGGTCCTGCAGGTAGAAGACGGCCAGATAACGCGGCGCACGGTTCGCCCGGCCGATTTCGGTTTGGCCGAACATCCGCTCGAAACAGTCGGCGGCGGGGATCCCGCCCATAACGCCAGAATCATCACCAGCGTGCTCTCCGGACGCGCCGGTCCGGCCCGCGACTTTGTCCTCCTCAATGCCGCCGCCGCCCTGGTTGCCGGCGGCCGTGCCGACGAGTTGGCGGGCGCACTCGAGATCGCCGCCGATTCGGTGGACAGCGGGCGGGCGCGGTCCACCCTGGACCGGTTCATAGCCGCCACCCGCACCGCCTAACGACCCTCGACCGGCTCCACGATCCTTTAATCCCCAGTGAATATCCTTTCAAAAATCCTGGCCCACAAGCGCACCGAGGTCAAGGCACGGGCAGATAGACGGCCGCTGGCGCAAGTCCGCCAGGACGCCCTCTCCGCACCGCCGCCGCGTGGATTTGCCAGGGCCCTGGCCCGGCCCGGACTGTCGGTGATCGCCGAATTCAAGCGGGCCTCACCGTCGGCCGGAAAAATCGCCGATTTGGACTCAGCGCTGGTCGCAGCCAATTACCAGGCCGCCGGCGCCGCCTGTCTGTCGGTGCTAACCGATCGGCGTTTCTTCGGCGGCAGCGACCACGACCTGGTCTCCGCCCGGGCCGCCTGCGACCTGCCGGTGCTGCGCAAGGATTTCGTGGTAGACCCTTGGCAGATCTTCGAAGCGCGCGCCCTCGGGGCTGATGCGGTACTGGTCATCATGGCGGCGATCGATGATCCCCGGCCGCTTCTTGCCGCCGCCGCCGAGGTGGGGATTGACGCTCTGGTCGAGGTCCATGACCGTAGTGAATTGGAGCGCGCGCTGGCGGTCGGCGCCGGCCTGATCGGTATCAACAACCGCGACCTTTCGACCTTTGCGACCGATCTGGCAACCACCGAAGAGCTGGCCCCGCTGGCGCTCGGCCGGGCCCTTGTGGTCGGAGAGAGCGGGGTTAAGGATGGGACCGATCTGGCCCGTTTGGCAGCCTGCGGGGCGGACGCCGCGCTGGTCGGGGAGACCCTCGCCCGCATCAGCGGCGACATCGACGCGATGGCGGCGCTGATCGGTCCGCCGCGGCCGCGGGTGAAGATATGCGGGATCAGCGATCCCGACGCCGCCGCCGCCGCCGCCGGGGCCGGGGCCGATTACGTGGGGGCAATACTTGCCCCCTCGCGACGGCGGGTCAGCCCAGAGCTCGCTCGGGAGATTTTTGCGGCCACCGGGAAATCCCAGTCGGTAGTCGTAATGGTTGCGCCCAGCGGAGCCGAAATGGAGGCTGCGCTGGCGGCCACTGGGGCTGATTTCATCCAGGCGCATGATTTGTCCACGCCCCCGCCGCCGCAGATTTTTGAGCGCGTAATTCCCTCGTTCAGCATTGCCGACGGCAGATTGCAGCCCGATCCGAATCCCCTCCCGGCCGGCCTGATCCACATCGATTCGCCCGCCGGCGGCGGGTCCGGCCGGGCCTGGAATCATTCGTCCGCGGTACGCGCTGCCGGCGGGCGCAATTTCCTCATTGCCGGCGGCCTGGATCCCCAGAACGTAGGCGACCTGGTTGTGCGGCTCAGGCCGTTTGGCGTGGACGTTTCGTCCGGTGTGGAGACCAACGGGTCCAAGGATCAAGCCAAGATCGCCCGCTTCATCAGCAATGCCAAACGGGCCGCGGCATCAAGTTGAACTCCGCTAATCCGCCCCTGCGCGGCCTGCCCGACGGTGGTGGCCATTTCGGCCAATGGGGAGGGACCTTCATGCCCGAGACGCTGATGCCGGCAGTACATGAATTGACCGCGGCGTACCAGAAAATCCAGGGCGACGCGGAGTTCGCCGGCGAGCTGGCCGCCTATCTGAAGTCCTACGTAGGTCGCCCCACCCCGCTGTATGAAGCCCGCCGCCTCAGCGCCCTGTCCGGCGGCGCCCGAATATTTCTAAAACGCGAGGACTTAGCTCATACCGGTGCCCACAAGATCAACGCTGCCTTAGGGCAGGGGCTGCTGGCCCGAAGAATGGGAAAGCCGCGGATCGTGGCCGAGACCGGGGCCGGTCAGCACGGTGTGGCGGCCGCCACCGTCTGCGCTCTGCTCGAACAAGAATGCGTGATCTACATGGGGTCGCTGGATGTGGTCCGGCAACATCTGAACGTGGTCCGCATGCAGGTTCTGGGGGCCAAGGTCATACCGGTCGAGGCCGGCAGCAAAACCTTAAAGGATGCCATCAACGAGGCGATCCGCGATTGGGTGACCAACGTTGCCGATACCTATTACCTGCTCGGCTCGGTCGCCGGTCCGCATCCCTATCCGATGATGATTCGCGACTTCCAGTCGATCATCGGCGCAGAGACCCGGGTCCAGTTCGCCGCCGAGGTCGGCGGGACCCCGGACGCCCTCGTGGCCTGCGTCGGCGGCGGTTCCAACGCAATGGGGCTTTTCCATGAATTCCTCGACGCCCGCTCGGTCCAGCTGTTCGGTGTGGAGGCGGGTGGCCGTGGGAGCGGCCTGGGAGAACACGCGGCCACGATCTCCTTCGGTCGTACGGGTGTACTGCACGGCGCCCGCACCTACGTCCTCCAGGACGCCAATGGCCAGGTGGCGCCGGCCCATAGCATCTCGGCCGGACTCGATTACCCTGGAGTTGGTCCCGAGCACGCCAATTTGGCCAGCAGCGGGCGGGCTCGCTACGTATCGATCGGCGACCAGGATGCGCTCGCGGCGGTAATTGACCTGGCTCGCACCGAAGGAATTATTCCGGCGCTCGAGTCGGCCCACGCCGTTGCCTATGCCCAGCAGCTGGCCGGTCGAATGGGATCGCACCAGTCGATCGTGGTCAACCTGTCCGGGCGCGGCGACAAGGACATGGAAACAATCGCCGCCAGCGGCGCGGTGTAGCCCGGGATGGCATCGCGGCTCGATCGCATCTATCGGTGTGCGCGCACCGATGGCCGCCTGGTGCTCAACATTTTTTTGACCATCGGCTACCCATCACTGTCTGAATCCTTCGAGCTGGCCCAAGCTGCACTCGCCGCCGGGGCCGACGTGCTCGAATTGGGAGTCCCTTTCTCCGATCCGATCGCCGAGGGCCCGACCATCCAGCATTCCTCGCAGGTGGCCTTAGAGAACGGGGTCACGCCGCACGACTGCTTAATATTCGCCGCACGACTGCGCTCCCAGTCCGAGGCCGGTATTCTGCTTATGGGATACGCCAACCCGTTTTTGGCCTACGGATTCAATGCCCTGGCCGAGCACGCCGAGGCCAGCGGGGTGGATGGATTGATAGTGGCCGACCTGCCGGCCGAGGAATCGGGACCGCTGGCCGGTGCGCTGGCCGAACGGGGATTGGCGCTGGTCCAGTTTCTGGCCCCGACCACCGATCCGGAGCGTGCTCGCTGGGTGGTTGCCAACGGATCGGGGTTCATCTACTGCGTGGCATTGACCGGGGTAACCGGAGCCCGCACCGACATGGAGGGAGGACTAGACCAGTTCCTGGCCCGGGCCCGCGACTTGACTGACCGGCCGCTGACGGTGGGGTTTGGAATCTCCACGCCCGCGCACGTGGCAAACTTAAGCGGGAAAGTAGATGGCGTAATTGTTGGCTCCGCATTCATTCAAATTTGCTCCTTGCCCGACCCGGCAGAGCGGCTTGACCGGGCCCGCCGCTTTGTCGCTCAGCTGGCCGACGCCGCTCGGCCCGACCGGAGCCGCTAGACCTTGAGCATTTGGGTGATCATTGCCACAGTGGCGGCAATTGGCATCGGCATCTGGGCGCTTATCGTGGCCCGCACCGCCTGGCAGCTGACCCACCCCAATCCCCGTCACCTGCCCAAGAATTTCAATCCCGATACGGACCATTCGCTGGTCGGGATGCGGCGCGTGGCGTTAAGTAGCCGGACCGGAATGATTCTTACCGCTTGGGTGCTGGAACCCGCCAGCCTGCCGGCGACGGTGATTCTCTGCCACGGGGTGTGGACCAACCACAAGGAGATGGTCCCACGCTGCACGGAGCTGCGCAAGCTTGGCTATGGTGTGGTGCTGTTTGATTTTTCTGGGCATGGCGAGAGCGAGGGCAACACGACCACCATGGGTTATCGCGAGATGCTGGACCTGCTGGGAGTGGTCGACTGGGCCGCTGCCCGCCCCAAATTCGGACGCCTGGCGGTTTGGGGAAATTCGATGGGCGGATCGGTGGCGGTCATGGCCGCCGCGCTCGATGACCGCCTGGAGGCGGTCATCGCCGACAGCCCCTTTGGGCTACTCCGCGAAAACGTGGGCCGGGCTTTCAAGCGGATCACCGGCTTGCCGCCATGGCTTTTCGTGGGGTCGGTCGTTTGGCTGGGCCAGCGCTTAGTTGGGCACCGCATGGATCACGTCCGGCCGGTGGAAATTGCCGGATTGATGAAATCGGTTCCGCTGATGGTCGTCCAGAGCGGGCGTGATTCGATCGTGAGTGCCGAGAGCACCCAAAAGCTTTTCAAGGCGGCCTCCTCTAAGGACAAGCACCTTTGGGTAATTGAACACGCCGATCACGTCGAGGGTTTTCACCTCCTGCGCGACGAATACCTGGCTAAGATTTCCGATTTCCTGCGGCACTCGCTGGTCGAACCGGTCGAGAAGGCGATTGCCGATCGAAAGCCCAAAGCCGCGCCGCGCGCGCCCACTAGTGGCGAGCCAAGCGACGCGCCCGTGCCTCGGCAATCTCGGCCCAAGTCCGACAGTTAACCACCTGCTCGGCCGAAAGGCCAGCGCGGCGGGCAATTACCAATCCCAGGCCAGTGGTCGCCAATTGATCCGGAGCGTGAGCATCGCTGTTGAGGCTGAGAGTTGCCCCGGCCGCGGCGGCCCTGCGAGCCAGTTCGGATGAAAGATCGAGGCGACTGGGCTGCGAGTTGATCTCCAGTGCCACGCCGGCCTCAGCGGCGGCGGAAAACACCATGTCGAAGTCAAATTCAAAGCCCTTCCGCCCAAGGATGATCCGCCCGGTCGGATGCCCGATCGAACACAGCGCCGGGTTGTCGATGGCGGCGAGCAAGCGCTCGGTCATTGTGGCCCGCGACTGACCCAATCCAACGTGCACAGAGGCGTTCACCCAGTCCAGACGGGCCAGCACTTCAGGGGCAAAATCGAGCGATCCATCGATGCGGATCTCGCTTTCAGTGCCCTGCAACAGCGTCAGCTCGGAAACCTGTGAATCCGCTGCGGCGATCTCGGCGGCCTGTCGGGCCAAGCGTTCGGCCGATAGACCATTTGCCACCGCCAGGCTCTGCGAATGGTCGGTGATCGCCAAATGCGAAAGCCCAAGCCCGGCGGCGGCCTTACCCATTTCGAAAATCGGCGCCTGGCCATCGCTCCAGTTGCTGTGGCAGTGAAGGTCACTGGCAAGATCGCCGGATCCAATCAGTTTGGGCAATCTGCCGGCCTGCGCCAGTTCGATTTCGCCGCTGTCCTCCCGCAATTCGGGTGGTATGAATTGGAGTCCAAGGGCGCGGTAAAGTTCGGCCTCGCTGTCAAACTGGGCAGTTTCCGAGCCGATTTGCATACCGCGACGCCGGGCGATTTGGTCGATCCGCCGCAGGTGACGATCCGAGCTGGTCGAGAGAAGCCAGCTGGTTCCCAGCTGCTCGGGCGAGGTGGTTTTGATCCGCAGTCGGACCGGGTCCTGGCGGGCGGATTTTTCAAACTCGATCGATTGCTGCTTGGTCAGCGCGGTCAGTTCGGACGAATCCGGCGCATGGCTGACCACAAGCAGGTCGATTCCATCGACCGCTTCCAGACCGCGGCGCGCTGGACCAGCCTGGAGAACCTCGATCACGTCGCCGCGTTTTGCGATTTCCTCGGCCGCCGCGGTCGCCAAAGCCCGCGCCAGACCCAGGCCGATCAGGCCCTGGTCAGCGGCAATCCGGTCGAGTTCGACCAGAACCTGGGCAACTTTGCGCGGTCCGATTCCCGACATCGCCGCCAATCGTCCATCAACTCCGGCCTGGCGCAGGCCGTCCGGGTCAAACACCCCCAGTTCTCGCCAGATTCGGCCGATGGTGCGGGCCCCCAATCCTCGAATTTCCAGCAGCCTCCAGATCGGATCAGGGATCGCCCGGTCCAATTCGGCGAACCGCTGGCTCTGGCCGCCGCTGACGAACTCACCAATCGTCTTGGCCAGTGAGCTGCCAATCCCGGGCATCCCAACCAGTCCGTCGGCAAGCGCGACAGCGGCGATGTCGTCGGCCGAGGATTCGATCCGACGGGCGGCGTTGCGATAACTGCGGGCGCGCGCCGGGTTGGGCTCGATCAGATCAACGGCATCAGCAATTTGGGTCAAGTGAGCGGCAATCGCCCGGTTGCTGGGCACTCCGGTCAACCGCCGCCTTCGGCCGGGCGACCGACCCCGTGGTAGTCAAAACCCAATTCCCGCAGCAGCCCGGAGTCGAGTGCGTTTCGCCCGTCGATGATGATTCGACCACGCATTAGACCGGCGACCGCAGTCCAGTCTAGGGCCCTAAATTGCGGCCATTCGGTGCAGAGAACCAACGCGTCCGCATCGGTTACCGCCGCCAGCGCGCTGGCGGCAATGTCAGCGCGCGGCTCAGCCTGCGCGGCGCGTCCGGATGCCATCGGGTCATAGGCAGCCACACGGGCGCCGTCAGCCAGCAGCAAGCGGGCGATTTCCAGCGCCGGCGCGTCACGGATGTCGTCGGTATCCGGTTTGAAGGCCAGTCCCAGAATTGCGACGTTCTTGCCCCGCAGATCACCGATCAATTCGCGCAACCGGCGCAGCACCCCCAACCGGGCATCGCGGTTGATTTCCAATACCACCCGCAGCAGTTGCGGGTGCGAACCCGCCACCGCGGCCATATGTTCAAGCGCCAGCACGTCCTTGCTCAGGCAGCTCCCGCCCCAACCGATTCCGGCCTGTAGATAAGAGGACCCGATCCGCGAGTCCAGGCCCATCCCGCGCGCAACCGTGGTAACGTCGGCGCCGAGCCGTTCGCAGATAGCGGCGATCTCGTTGATGAACGAGATTCTGGCCGCCAGGTAGGCGTTGGACGCATATTTGATCATTTCGGCAGTGCGCAGATCGGTGCGAAGGATCGGCCGACCCAACCCTTCGTACAGGCCCGCGACCAGGTCGGCGGCGGCTTCGTCGGCCGTCCCCAGAACAATTCGGTCAGGGCGAAGGAAGTCCCGCACCGCCGTCCCTTCGCGCAAGAACTCGGGGTTGGACACGACCCGGACCGGGAATCCGGAGTAACTGCCGATCAGCGCCTCCACCAAATCACCGGTGCCAACCGGAACCGTGCTCTTGTCGACGATTACTGCACCCTCGCGCAGATGCCCGCCGATGCTTCGCGCCACGTCCTCGATCGCCGACAGATCCGCCCGGCCATAGTGACCGACCGGCGTGTTAACAGCGATCAGGACAAAATCCGCGGTCGGGATCACGTCGGCAAATGAGCCACTGAACGCCAGCCGGCCGGCCGCGGCGTTGCATTCGACCAATTCCTGCAGACCCGGTTCATAGATCGGCATGCGGCCGGACCGCAGTTGGTCAAGTTTTTTCGTATCGATATCGAGGCAGGTTACGAAATTGCCAAGTTCTGCCAGGCAGGCTCCCGAAACAAGTCCGACGTAGCCACTGCCGATTACGGCGATCCGGGCGGGCGCCAACTCAGTTCCCAAATACTTTGGTTATTTCCTCGACCGCCCCCAGTTTGACGAGACGCTCAGCTTGGCGCAGGGCCCCGACGACCGCCTTCTCCCGCGAACGACCATGCCCGATTAACACCATGCCGTTAACGCCAAGCAGCGGCGCCGCTCCGATGTCGCGGTAATCGAACTGGGTCCGCAGACTGGTCAATGCCGGCAGCATCAGGGCAGCCCCCAGCCGCCCGCGCAACGATTCATGAGCATATTGCCGAACCGCCCCAAAGACCAGTTCGGCCAGGGCCTCGAGCGTCTTGACCGCAATGTTCATCGTGAAACCGTCGGCGACCACGACGTCAACCTCTGCGCGCATCATCTTCTGTGGCTCGACGTTGCCGACAAAATTTAGCCCGGCACTGGCGAAGAGGGCGGCCGCGTCGTTGACGACCTTGGGACCCTTGCCCTCCTCCTGGCCCATATTGAGCAGTCCGACACTGGGTCGCAAAATGCCCAGCTCCGCGCTGCAGTAGGCCGCGCCCATGCGGGCAAATTGGCAAAGATGCTCAGCGTCACAGTCGGTATTTGCGCCGATATCAAGCCAGATCGCGGGCCCGCCCGGGAGATTAACGCGCGAGGCGACCACCGGCCGACGGACCCCGGGGATTCGCTTCAGCCCGAAGATCGCCGCCGCCATGGTCGCCCCGCTGTTGCCCATTGAGACGGCCGCGCAGCCGCGGCCCAGTCGCAACTGCTCGATTGCGACCACAATCGAGGACTGCGGTTTGGCGCGGACAGTTTCGGCAGCATGATCGCCCATTCCGATCAGGTCGGCGGCATGAACCGCGTCGATCTGGTCGATACCTCCTCCAGAATCCTTAAGCAGCGGCTCAATCTTGGCCAGATCGCCCACCAGCAAGCTGGCAACTCCGAACTCACGCGCGGCCGTGACCGCGCCGGCAACCAGTGGCCTGGGGCCGTGATCACCACCCATGACGTCCAGTACTACCCGTACGGGTTGGTTGGCCATGTAAGTGAATTCAGGGGGTATTGATTGCTAGACGTCCAGGTTGCGAACCTCGCGGGCATGTTCGAGGATAAATTCCTGGCGCGGAGCAACCTCGGGTCCCATCAGCCGCGAGACCAGGTCCTCGGCGAGCTCGATATCCTGGGTGCTCACTTTCAGCAAGGTCCGCGCTTCCGGATCGATGGTGGTGTCCCAGAGTTGATCGGCATTCATCTCGCCCAGCCCCTTGTAACGCTGCAGGCTGACCTTTCCGCCCCACTCCTCGATCACCGCGTCGCGTTCAACTTCGCTGTACACGTAGCGTGTGCGCCTTCCCTTGGAGACGCGGAATAGCGGCGGGAGGGCGATGTAGAGATGGCCGTCGGCAATTAGGTCAGGCATGTACCGGAAGAAAAAAGTCAACAGCAGGCTGCGAATATGGGCCCCATCGACATCGGCGTCGGTCATGATGATGATCCGGTTGTAGCGTAGCTTGGCCGGATCGTATGATTCGCCCAGTCCGGTGCCGATAGCCGAGATCAGATCGCAGATCGCCTGATTGTCAAGCATCTTGTCGATGCGCGCCTTTTCGACGTTGAGAATCTTGCCGCGCAGTGGCAGGACCGCTTGGAAGACTCGGTCGCGCCCTTGCTTGGCGTTGCCGCCGGCCGAGTCGCCCTCAACGATGAAGAGCTCAGTGCGTGAGGGGTCCCGGTCCTGGCAATCGGCCAGCTTGCCAGAGAGCGCCAGCGAGTCGAAGGCACCCTTGCGGCGCACCATGTCACGAGCCCGCTGGGCGGCGACCCGGGCCCGCGCCGATTCGATGTTGCGGGTCACGATCAACTTGGCGTCGGCGGGGGTCTCGTGCAGGTACTTTGACAACCCGGCGTTGACAATCGACTGCACCATGCCGGATATTTCCGGATTGTTGAGCCGGACCTTGGTCTGCGACTCAAATTGTGGATCGGGCAAAAACACCGATATCGAGGCCACCAGGCCCTCGCGCACATCGTCGCCGGTCAAGTTGGGTTCGTTTTCCTTGATCAGCCCCAGCTCGCGGGCCAGGCGGTTGATGCAGCCGGTTAGCGCTGCGCGGAAGCCCGACAGGTGGGTCCCGCCGTCAATCGTGTGCACAGTGTTGGCAAATGCCACAACGTTTTCACGTGGACGGCGCGTGTATTGCAGGGCCACCTCTACCCGCACCTCATCGATCGTGTCGGCAATGTAGATCGGCTCACTGATGATCGGTCCGAAATCGCGGCTGGTGCGCGACACGAAGGACTTCACGCCGCCCTGAAACATGAAGGTCGACTGCCGACCGTCGCGGCGATCGATTAGATTGACCTCAAGCCCGGGCACCAGAAATGCCAGTTGCCGCAACCGGGCCGCCAGGGGTTCGAACTCAAACCCGATCGGTTCTCCGTCTACGTCCTTGAAGATTTCCGAATCGGGCTTGAAACGGACCGATGTCCCAGTTTCTCCCGAGTTCTTGATCGCGCCCCGCGGACGAACCCGCGCCCGCGGGATTCCGCGGTCGTAGTCCTGGTGATAGATCCGGCGGTTGCGGGAAACATTTACCTCAAGATGCTCTGAGAGTGCGTTTACGACCGAGACGCCGACGCCGTGCAATCCACCCGAGACCTTGTAAGCACCTTCGCCGAACTTCCCGCCGGCGTGCAGGTTGGTCATAACGACTTCCAGGGCGGAGACCCCCTCCTGGTGCCGATCGACCGGAATCCCGCGTCCGTTGTCCTCGACTTGGCAGTAGCCGTCGTCGGTGAGGATGACCGAGATGATGCGGCCGTGCCCCGCCAGAACCTCGTCAATGCTGTTGTCTACCACTTCGAACACGCAATGGTGCAACCCGGCGTGGGCGGTATCACCGATGTACATGGCCGGGCGCTGCCTTACCGGCTCAAGGCCCTTGAGGGCCCTAATCTGCTCGGCGTTGTATTTGGTCGGGTTAGTGGCGGTTGGCGGCAAGTAGCTTGGCGAGCTTTCTTCTAAATGGAATTGGAAATTTCGGCGTGCCAGCGGCCCCGCAGAGTGCCGATCTTTTCCCGGCCAATGGCTCCCGCCAAAAGGTCGCGCTCACGCTCATACAAAGTTGGCTGAGAGGGTCAAATAGGCAACGCTAGATTATATCTGGCGGCGGGTTTGTAAGCCCGTTGTTTGATGTTATTTGAGCCCCGCGAACGTCACCTACCGGCCATAATCGATTCATCGCTTATTTGATGTCGAACGAAGGTTGCAAATGGCTGAAGCGACGGTTGAGCGCGGCGCAGTGATCGCGGTGCTTGAAACCGTAATGGACCCCGAGCTCAACCTCGATATTTGGAACTTGGGCCTCATCTACGAGGTCAAGCCGGCGGACCACAAGGTCGATATAGAAATGACCTTGACCTCGCCGATGTGTCCCTACGGGCCGCAACTGATCTCGGAAACGCAGACCACGGTGGAGGCGATGGATCAGGTCGACGAGGTAAATATCGAAATCGTCTGGGATCCGCCGTGGAGCATGGATATGATGAGCGAAGACCTCAAATTCATGCTGGGCCGCAGCTAAGAAACAAGCCTGCGGTCCGGATTGGGCGGACCCATCTCAAATAGTTTGGCGCCAGTAAGTTACCCGGGTTTTTCCTTTCATGTCTCGCTATAACCCCGACCAGGTCCAGGGTTTCGCCGCCGCAGTTTTTAAGGCGGCCGGCACACCCGACGATATTGCCGATTTCATGGCCTATTCGCTGGTGCTGGCCGACCTCTCCGGGCACCCCTCGCACGGGGTGATTCGGATACCCCAATACATGGCCAACATTGATGAAGGCAGGATCGTGGTCGATGCCCGGCCCAGCGTCCTAAACGAAAGTCCAAGCACCGCGCTAATTAGTGGAAACAAAGGTTTCGGTCACTTCACCGGGAAATTTGCGATGGAATTGGCGATTGCCAAGGCGCGCTCGCAATCGATTGCGCTGGTCGGTCTGTGCGAGGTCAATCACCTTGGGCGGGTCGGCCAATGGTCAGAAATGGCGGTTGCGGCCGGATTTGTCGCGATCGTGGCGGTCGGTGGCGGTGGAAAAGGCGCCGGGGCGCCATTTGGCGGGGCGGCGCGCGCGCTGGCAACCAATCCGATCTCGGCCGGAATGCCGAATCCCGACGGCCCTCCGATCGTAATCGACTTTGCGACCACTTCGACCGCCGAGGGAAAAATCCGTGTGGCCCGCGACAAGGGTGCTCAACTTCCGCCTGGCCAAATCCTGGACAAGCACGGTCGGCCTTCGACCAATCCCCAGGATTTTTACGATGGCGGAATGATGATCCCGCCCGCCGGCCACAAAGGTTACGGGCTGGCGCTTTTGGTCGATGCCCTTGGGGGCAGTCTCACCGCCGCCCACAATTCGCCTTCAGGGATGCTTATGGGCGGCTCGATCATTGCGATCGATCCGGGCTGCCTGGTCGGGGAGGACGCATTTGGCCAGGGAATCACTCAACTGGTGTCCCGGATGAAGGGAACCCCACCGGCAGCTGGGTTCGAGCAGGTGTTGGTTCCCGGCGAGCCGGAGAGCGCCAATCGTGAGCGCAACCGCGCCGTGGGAATCGAAATCGCCGCTGCGACCGCGGCCGCGATTTGCGAGGCCGCGGCGGCCCACGGCGTCACTGCTGGACCGCTCAACTAGTAACTGCGATCTTCAGCTAACAACGATTGGCACCCGTTCCACCGGGTTCCGGGCAATATGCGCCAAAATCGCCAAGGTTGAATTGAGCGATTTCCTTAATTGATGGATAACGAGTCCGTCCGCACCTTAACTCGATGCGGTCTCGGGCGGCGCCTGCCAATTGCCCGTCTGCTGGCGATGGTTGCACTGGCATCCCTATTGCTGGTTTTAAGTTATCGCCCCGCCAGCGCCCAATTGGGCGGCAATGGAAACTTCAACCTGTGTCACTTTGCCAACCCTGACCATTTCCAGGCCTTCGAACGGCTCTACGAGGGGTTCCTCGATCGCATTTCACCGGTGGTCGCCAGTGGCATCGATCCAGACGGCGACCTTCTGTATCACAACTGCGATGAGTTTTATGTCAATTACGATGCAGACCGCGATCCCCCGCTGCGGGCGGGAACGGCACTCTCGCAGGTCGACCGTGAACTCCAGCGGGTTGCCAACTTCCGGCCCGCCACGCTTGACTTTTCAAATCTCGGGCTTTCCGGGTTCAGCTGGGAAGACGATGCCCTGGAGGCCTTAATCAGCTACCACTACGCGGCCGGTCACATCGACCGCTTGCGTTTTTCGGGCAATCCGATGGGTCCAGATGACGTGGACGTAGCCGAGCTGCCCGACGGCCTGTTGCTAATTTTTGACGGCGGCAGTGGAACAAGGGTGGGGTTTTCGGCCGCCGGGATTTCCGCCGAGGAGGATTCGCGGGCGTTGCTTCCATTCCAGTTTGCCGGCGTGCCGCCACCGGCCGATGACGACCGGCCGGGCGACGATCGGCGCGATATCTGTTTGCAGATCACCCTGGAGGACCATCGCCAATGGCGCGTTCGCATAAACGCCGATGACCGAATTCGGGCGCTCTACGGCTTGGTCGTGGCCCTGCCGAGCAACCAGGAGATCGAAGCCGATTACCAACTTGACCTGCTCTTGGACGTTATCCCGGGGTGCATCGGCTCCGGACCGCAGAGCACCATCGACGATGGGGATATTGACGAGGCGGTACTGACCGTTTTTGACAACGATTCGCCGACAATTTCGCTTTGCGATCGCAGCCCGGCGGTCCGGGAACAGATTGAACGCTGGTTGCCCGATCATTCCGATTGCGCCAAGGTGAGCGTGGCCGATCTGGCCCGGGTGACCGCAATCGACCTGGCCGGACGCGACGATTTGCCGATCCTGCGGGCTGGTGATTTTTCGCAGCTCCCGCACCTGCGGGAACTAGATCTTGACGAATCCGGATTGTCCCAAGTGCCAGAGAACCTGTTGTCGGCGATCGGAACTGAAAAGACTCTGGTGATCGACCTGCGCAACAATCCTGGTCCGGACGGGGCGGGCTTTACGCTGGCCAATCTGCCGGCAATATTCCGCTCGCAAATCCGGCCCGGGGTGGAGGTGCTCGTCGATTCCCGGCCGGCCACCGTCACCGCGTTCGACCGCCCGATTTACTATGCGGTGGAGGGTGAACCGCTGGCGGTTGGACTCACCCACAACGATCGCGCCGTGGCCGGCGCCATCGCCCGGCTGCAACTGCGCGCCCGAGTAAGCGGACGCGGCGCCGAATCGTCGGACCTGCCGACCACGATCGAGGTCAATCTGGCGCTGGGCGAAGCCAAGCTGGTGGCCCTGGCGATGCCGGAAGAGCGGATCGATGATGGCGAAGACGAGGATTTCGTCCTCCTGATGATCGACACCTCGGCCAGTGCCAGCGGCCGAACCCTGCCGATCATCGACTTTGCCAGTGTGCGCCTGACCGACTCGTCAAACTACATTCCGCCGGCGCCTCCAGCGCCCCAGCTCGGCGCATTCTTTGGACCCATCACCGTGCAGGACGTCAAGTTCCTGGCCGTCCCCGGACATGAGGTCCTGGCCCATAACATTACCGACCTGAGAGTCGTGCTAGACAGCGGCCAGTCACTGGCCGCCGATTTCCTCGGCCATTTCAATCGCACCGGGGGGATGACGCGCTGGGGCTACCCGACATCCGAGGTGTTAATCAGCGAACCGGCGACCCTGACCCAGTACTACCAGCGTGGAGTGGTCGATTTCCACAACGTTGGCGCCGGATGGTTGGTGGAACGGCGCCTGACCTGGGACTATTTCGGCGGCGGCCGCGGCAATAGCATCGATCGCGGCGTCGAATACGGTGTCGCCAACCCGTTCCCCGGGCAGTTGGTTGGGCCCTGGGGTAACCGCGTTGCAAACCGGGCGGTCGACGGTACGGTCACCGGATTCGCTGACTTTTTCGAGCAACTGGGTGGAGTCGATTCGTTCGGTTTCCCCAAATCGGAAGCGCGCCGGGACGGCCGCCAGGACACTCGGTTGAGCATCGGTGATCCCGGGTTCGTGCGCCAGTTCTTTCAGGCAGCGGTGTTTGAATTCCACCCCGGCAAGGATGAACCGGTCAAGCTCCGATTACTTGGCGACGATCTGCGCAACGCCCAATTTCCGAATGGGTCCTGGCGCGATTTTGAGCCCTTCCTGGCCGTCACCGAGATGACCAAGGGGCAAATCTATCGTCCGCCGACGGTGGTGATCGCCGGCTAGCTTGAAGTGGCCCGGGCGCGCGCGCCGGCCAACTTAGCGGTGGCCGCCTGTGGGAACGCCCTCTAGATCGGCCCCGTTTTCACGCAGCAGCGCCCGGATCGCATATTCGGTCTGTTCATAGGCGCCCTCACCGATGCGGTCGTAGCGGACGTTGCCGCGGCCATCGATTAGGTACTTGCGCGGCCAGTAGCGGTTCTTCCACGCCCGCCAGGTAGCTTTTTGGTTGTCAACCGCAACCGCCCAGTCAACGTCCAGTTCGCCCAGCGCGGCCCGCAACGCCGCTATATCTTTCTCGTGGGCAAATTCGGGGGTGTGGATTCCGACCACCTTGAGGCCATAGGCGGCGTAGCGGTCATGCCATTGCCCCACGTAAGGAAGGGTTCGGCGGCAATTGATACAACTGCGTGTCCAAAAATCAATCAGAACAACCTGGCCTCGCAGCTCCTCCAGACTGGTCGGCTCCCCGTTCAACCAGACTTCGATTCGCTCAAATTCCGGTGCCCGGCCGCGGTTTTCCAATCGAACCGAGACCCCTGGCGCGGTCGGCTCGTCGGAGCCGCTGCGGCCGGCATCGCGCGAAGTGTCCAGGTTGCCGGTCCACGCCAGGACACCAATTGCGACCGCCGCAATCAACACGACCAAGCCGGCAACGGCCACTAGGGCATTGACGCTCTTGAGATTTGACGGGTTAAACATTGCAACCTTTGCGGTGGCGGGTGTGATCGGGGCTGCCGCTATGGTGCGACCAGCTCTGCCAATTGATACGCGAATAGCGCGATCAGCGGAATCATCCGGTGCCCAAAAGCTCGGCTAGGGCCGGCCGCAGCTGCTGGAACCTAAATTCCCAGCCTCCGAGCAGCAATCGCTCGGGTACAACCTTCTTGCTGTCGAGCAGCTCGGCTGAGAAGCCGCCCAGCAGGCAACGCAGCGCAAATTCTGGCACCGGAAGAAATGTCGGGCGTGACATCAGGTCCGCCAGTTGACCGGAGAACTCGCGCTGCCGCACCGGAGTCGGCGCAACCAGGTTGTAGACGCCCTCGAAGGCGATATCGTCCAGCGCCGCCACGATGAACCGACACAGGTCGGCGATATGGATCCAAGACCACCACTGCCGCCCGTTGCCGAGGCTTCCGAGCAATCCGCATCGCGCCAGCGGCAGGATTTTCTGCAGCATTCCACCACGGCCCAGCACGATTCCCAGGCGCATCGTCACCACCCGGTTGCCGGAGGCCAAGTATTGATCGGCGGCCATTTCCCAACCACGCGCAACGTTGGAAAGAAACCCGTCACCAGCCGAAGCCGACTCGTTCAGGTCCTGTTCACCGCGGGAGCCATAGTAGCCAATCGCACTGACCGAAATCAGGGTCTGCGGGGCCGGATTGGCAGCCACCATTCCGGCGACCAGGTTCTGAGTGCCCAGAACCCGGCTGCGCTCGATACGCTCACGCTTGGATCGGGTCCAGCGGCCATTGACCGGCTCGCCGGCCAGGTGGACTACCACTCGGCAGTTTTCCAGGACCCTGCTGGGCGCCGGGCCAGCTATCGGATCCCAATGGACCGACCGGCGGTAGTTGGCGGCCGATCGCCCGCTGCGCGAGAGCAGGACCAGGTCATGGCCCTCCGCCTCCAGGACGGCAGCCAACGCGCGGCCAACCATGCCCGTCCCGCCGGTGATTGCAATCTGCATCTTTTGAGTGGAAATGGCTACTTTGCAAGCACAAGTAATCTCTTTAAATTAACGATAATCTGCCGAAATCGTAGGATCGGGATCCGGCAAAACCGTGTTCGCAGCTTTGGGCCGGGCGGCGGTGCGGTGGCGATGGCCGATCGTAATTTCCTGGGCGCTGTTGGGACTCCTCTGCGCCGGGTTGGCGTTGCAGGTGCCGGGCCGCCTGGTGGCCGGCGGATTTTCTTCCCCCAACCTGCAGGCAGCGCAGGCCTTCGAACGCCTAACCGATAGTCTCGGCAATCCAATCCCGCTGCTAACGGTAATCTTCCACGACCCTTCCGGGTCGATAACCGACCGGGCCAGTCACTCCGAGATCGAGCGCGTCAGCGCCAACGTTCTAGCCCTCGACCAGATTACCGCGATCGAGCGTCCCGAGCAGGTCGCCCACCAGGTCGCCGATTCCGGCCAGACGATCTACTTGCACCTTGCCATCGACCGGACGCCCGAGCGTGCGCACACCCTGGCTCCAGCGGTAAAGGCCGCATTTTCAGATTCATTCCTGGAAGTGAGCCTGGCCGGCCCGGCCGCTTACTACAACGACATCGAGCAATTTACCAAGGCCGATCTGCAGCGTGCCGAGTTGATCGGTATCCCGTTCCTGCTGCTTGCCCTGCTGCTGGTTTTTGGATCGCTCACCGCGGCCGTGCTCCCGCTGGTGCTGGGCGCGGTGGCGGTCGTGGTCGGCCTGGCGGTGATTTGGGCATTGGCCGACTGGGTCAACATTTCAATCTTTGCGCTCAATATCGCCACCCTGATCGGGCTGGGGTTGGGAGTTGATTACTCGCTGTTCCTGGTCTCGCGTTTTCGCAGCCAGCTTGAATCCAGCGAACCTTCCGCGGCCGTCATCGCAACCACCGCCACAACCGGCAAGACGGTGGCTTTCTCCGCCAGCGCCGTAGTTGTCGGCCTGGCCTCGCTGGCAATTTTTGATTTCCAGTTCTTCCGATCGATTGGAATCGCCGGGGCGGCGGTCACGGTGGTGGCCGCCCTGTGCGCACTCACCCTGGCTCCGGCGGTGCTGGCGATAGTGGGCCGGCGGATCAACTGGTTGGCGGTGCTGCCCGAAGGCAAGAGCAAACGCCGCCTCTGGGAGCGGACCGCGCGGCTGGTGATGAAGCGGCCGCTGTGGGTCCTGGTCCCGGTCAGTCTTTTGCTGGCGGTAATGGCCCTGCCCCTAGCCGGGGCCCGCATCTCCTTGCCGGACGCGCGGGTGCTGCCCGCCTCTTCCGAAGCCCGGCAATCCTTCGAACTCCTCGAGGCGGAATACGGCCCGGGCGAGCTGGCCCAGATGTATCTGGTCCTGGATTTTCCCGATGGGCCATTCGCCCCCGCTGCGCTGCGCGCCCAGTATGAATTGGCGCGGGCGCTTGAGGCCGACGACCGGGTCGCCCACACCACTGGAATAGTCAGTCTCGATCCTGCGATCACCTGGCCCCAGTATCTGGCGATTTACCGCGATGGGCCAGAAGCCGCCGATTTGCAGGCGCGAGCGGTCGCCGCATCACTTACCAGTGGCAACACCGCGGTGCTGGGAATCGTCCCCAACGGACCCTCCAACGGCGCCGAGGGCCGTGAGCTGGTCTATGCAATCCGCGATTGGGTCAAGGCCCGGCAGCTGGATGGTCTGCTGGGAGGAGGCGCGGCCAACTACGTCGATTTTGCCGACGCCGTCTATTCGACGTTTCCAAAGGTCGTCGGGGTGATTCTGCTCACCACCCTGGTGCTGTTGGCAATCATGTTTCACTCGTTGGTGCTCCCGCTCAAGGCGGTGCTGTTAAATCTCCTGTCTTTAACGGCCAGCTTCGGCGCGGTAGTTTTGATTTTTCAGAACGGCTGGCTGGCCGGACCATTGCATTTCGAACCGCTCGGCTACGTCGATGCGACCCTGCCGGTGATTTTGTTTGCGGTGCTTTTTGGGCTGAGCATGGACTATGAAGTCTTCTTGCTGGCCCAGGTGCAGGCGGCCTGGGTGGCCACCGGCGATATCGAGGAAGCGGTAGCTACCGGTCTGCAGCAATCGGGGCGAGTTATCACATCGGGGGCGTTGGTGGTCGTGGTAGTGGGCCTGGCCTTTGCCACCGCCGACGTGGTCGCGGTCAAGGCGCTTGGCGTTGCTGGCGCGATCGCGGTCGCCACCGACGCTGTGATCGTGCGTTCGCTGCTGGCCCCGGCGGCGATGAAACTGGCCGGCAAGTGGAATTGGTGGATGCCCTGGAAGCGATTCCGGCTATGTCCAGGCTAGCCAAACTGGCGCCGGTTCTGCTTATGGGGGTGCTGGCGCTGCTGCTGGTATCCTGCAGCGGTGCATACGCCCCGCTGCGGCCGGTTCCAGATCCCGAGCCGCCGGTGATCGCCGACCTGGCGCCGGTAGCCCTGCCGGCAGATCAGTTTCCGCACCGCAACCTGAGTGAGTGGTGGTACTTTACCGGTCATCTGGAAGACGTGAATGGCCACCAATACGGATTCGAATTCGTCATTTTTGCCGGCCAGCGGGCCAACCTCCCGCGCTCGCACGCCGCCCACTTCGCGCTGTCCGATTTAACCAGCAAAACCTTTCTTTACGCGCAGCGCACCTCGGCCGCCGACGGTTCGGATCCCAATCTGGGCGCCGCCCTGTGCGTCGGCGGCTGGCGGCTAAATCTTGCCGACGACGGATTTACGATCTTGGCCCGGGACGGCGAAATCGGCCTGGAACTGGAGCTCGACATTTCCGCTCCGGCGGTCCTCCACAACCGGTCCGGAATCATCGATTTCTCGCCCTACGGCTGGTCGTACTACTATTCCCATCCGCGACTGAGCGCCAGCGGCGTCGTAACCATCGCGGGTCAATCTCGCGCGGTCGCCGGTGAGGCCTGGTTCGATCACCAGTGGGGCGATTTCATCGTCACCGGAGACGGCGGCTGGGACTGGTTTTCATTGCAGCTGGCCGACCGGCGCGAGCTCATGGTCACCGTCGTTCGCGGGGAAGACGACCAGGTCGCCGCAATCTACGGAACGATCTCCGGCCCGAGCGGCGGGCAAACCCACCTGGTCGAGAGCGATATATTGATCGCTCCCCTGGGTCAATGGAAAAGCCCCAGCAGCAACGCCAGTTACCCTGCCGGTTGGCATCTGCAGGTCCCTTCTCAGGAAATCGACCTAGTGATTGAGCCGCACATTGCCGATTCCGAGCTGGATGCTACCGCGAGCACCGGTAGCTTTTACTGGGAGGGTTCGGTTGTCGCCAGGCAGGGGGCGGACCCGGTCGGCCGCGGATTTGTCGAGTTGACCGGTTACGCCGAGGTCACCCGGGCGCCGCCGACCACCACCGTGATTTTGGAAAATCAGTGCGGCCGGTAACGGCCAGGAGCCGCATTTGTTTGGCCGTATGATGCTTATTCGGACTCTGGCACCGGCAAGCTACAACTGTAAAGTGATCTGGCAATTTTTAGCTTAATCGAGATCCCCTGGGGGCCCTACGTGGACCTGGGCCCGCTTACCCTGCGGCTGTACGGCCCGATCGTGGTCGCCGGCATTGCGGCTGGATGGTGGATGTGTCGGCGCTATGCCCCAGCCGTCGGGATAGATGCTGAGGCTGTCGATGCCATCGCACTTTGGGCGATCATCGCCGGAATAATCGGAACCCGGGCCCTGCACGTGATCGACAAATGGCCCGAGATTTACGCCAATGACCCGATCCTAGCCGTGCAGATCTGGCACGGCGGAGGGGCGATCTGGGGCGGGATCCTCGGCGGCGTCGCCGGCGGAGTTATTGCCGCCTGGCGCCAAAAGATCCCGATCCGACCAATAATGGATGTCGGCGGTTTGGGCCTGATATTGGGTCAGGCGATTGGCCGATTGGCCAACATCGTCAACGGCGAGCACACCCGCGTGGCTTCCGATCTTCCGTGGGCCTTCCTGTACACGAACTCCACCACCCTGGCCGCACGCGACGCCCTCGGCGATACGTTCGCCGCCCATCCCGCCCATCTCTACGAGTTGATCGCCGACCTGCTGATACTGGCACTACTGATCTGGGCGGTGAAGCGCTGGGGCGGCTCCGGCCGCGTATTTTTCCTCTATACCTTCTCCTATTCGCTGTTTCGATTCCTGGTTACCTTCCTGCGTCAGGACGAGCTTTACGGACCATTTACCCAAGCCCAGTGGATTGCGGTGGTGGTTGGACTGGCCTCGGCGGCGGCCCTGTTCCTCTTCTGGACCGGGCGGCTGCCCACCCGCACCCAGCACTGGGCGCGAGCCCGCGGGGTTGACCTTGCCGGGCCAACCGGAACATCGTAGAGCACCTCGGCCGAACCAACTTCCCGGAAAAATCTATGCAACCATCGCGCCAAAACGTACCGATCACGATCGCCAAGGGCGACGGAATTGGCCCCGAGATCATGGACGCCACGCTGCGTATCCTGCAGGCGTCCGGGGC
Source organism: Chloroflexota bacterium (assembly GCA_965261345.1). Taxonomy (GTDB): domain Bacteria; phylum Chloroflexota; class UBA11872; order UBA11872; family VXNJ01; genus VXNJ01. The sequence goes on along the minus strand of OZ253449.1, from coordinate 1,882,787 downwards.
GGCGATTGCCCTGGAGGAAATCGAGGTCGGCGAACCGGTCTACCTGCGCGGGCACACCAGTGGCATTGAGGGTTCGGCCTGGGAGTCGCTGCTGCGAACCAAGGTATTTCTGAAAGCGCCGATTACGACCCCGCAGGGCGGCGGGTTCAAGAGCATGAACGTGACCATCCGCAAGACGCTGGGGCTTTACGCCAACATTCGCCCGGCGGTAGCCTACGACCCTTATGTGGCCACCAAGCACGCGGGCATGGATGTGGTGATCGTTAGGGAAAACGAGGAGGACCTCTACGCCGGAATCGAGTATCAGCCGACCGCCGGGATGACCGAATCGCTCAAATTGATATCGCATGCCGGGTCCGAGCGAATCTGCCGCTACGCATTCGAATATGCCCGTCGCTTCGGGCGCGGCAAGGTCACATGCTTTACCAAAGACAACATCATGAAGCTCACCGACGGAATGTTCCACCGGGTGTTTGACGAGGTCGCGGTCGACTACCCGGATATTGAAAACGAACATTGGATCGTAGACATCGGGATGGCCAAGCTGGCCGACACCCCGGAGGTCTTCGACGTGATCGTTACTCCCAATCTCTATGGCGACATCCTCTCGGACATCGCCGCCCAGATTGCCGGCAGTGTCGGTCTGGCCGGATCGGCCAACGTGGGCACCGACTATGCCATGTTCGAGGCGATTCACGGTTCGGCCCCGCGGCGGGCCGGACAGAATCTGGCCAATCCCTCGGGATTGCTAAACGGGGCGATCCTGATGCTGGTGCACATCGGCCAGTCCGATGTGGCGGCCCGGGTGCGCGACGCCTGGCTGTCAACGATCGAGGACGGCATCCACACCTATGACGTCTATTCGACTGAGCACAGCACCGCCAAGGTGGGCACCCGCGAATTTGCCGACGCCGTGATCGATCGAACCGGGCGTAAGCCTTCCCATTACCCGCCGGCCCATTTCGGCGAATCCAGCTCGCGCCGACCGGCCCGTGCCAAACCGACCGTAGGGCCCAAGAAACAGTTGGTCGGTGTCGATGTGTTCCTGGATTGGAGCGGTGGTCCACCGGCCAGGCTGGCCGAGCAGGTCGGCCCGCTGGCCAACGAGTTCGACCTTTCGCTGATCGACAACCGCGGTCTCAAGGTGTGGCCCGGCGACGCGGGAATCGCCCATCTCTCCAACCACTGGCGTTGCCGTTACGAGTGCTCCGACGCCACACACGCCCAGGTTGCCGAGCTCTTGAGCGGATTCGCCGCCGCCGGAATTGATTTCGTAAAGGCCGAGAATCTGTACACCTATGACGGGTTGGTCGGTTATTCACTCTCGCAGGGGCAATAGATGGAAAAGCCGGGGCCCGTTCAGGTGGGCGTAGTCTTTGGATCCAAGTCCGACTGGCCGGTGATGCGCAGCGCCACCGAGCAGCTGGCCAAATTTGGAGTTGCATTCGACGCACGGGTGCTCTCGGCCCACCGCACCCCCGAGGAGACCGTGGCCTGGGTTCGGGAAACCGAAGAGCGTGGCGCCAAGGTGTTCATCGCCGCCGCCGGTGGGGCTGCTCATCTGGCCGGTGCGGTGGCTGCCCAGACTGTCCGCCCGGTCCTGGGAGTGCCGATGCCGGGCTGGGCGCTCGATGGTCTTGACTCGTTGCTGGCCACGGTGCAAATGCCGCGCGGCATCCCGGTTGGGACCCTGGCGATCGGCAAAGCCGGCGCCCACAACGCGGCGTTACTGGCGATCCAGATTCTGGCGCTCGACGACGCCCGGCTGGACTGGGCCTTAACCGAGGACCGGATTGCCCAGCGCGCGCAGATCCTGGCCACCGAGCTGGACTAGCCACGGGGTCACGCCCGCCGCCGTGCGGGAGCACCGACCAACCGGAGCGGCTACCGGCGGCGCACCCGCCCCCGCAGCGCCCAGGACGCGAGCGGGATTGAGATAAGCCCAATCGCGGCAATTCCGGCCAGGGCGCCGAGGATGTCCTCAAATACCCACCCCTCGTTGATCAGCGAACGCATCCCCCGCAGCAGGTAGGTGACCGGATTAAATTGCACGATGGTTGCCATCCAGCCGGTCATCGCCTCCTGCGGGACGAAAACCGGGCTCATGAAAACGACCGGAAAAAAGATGATGAAGCTCGCGTTGACCATCGCCGGATTGCCGGTCTTTAGGGCAACCGCATAAGGGAATCCGTTGTAGATCGCAGTCCAAATCACCGTCAGCAGCAGCAGCACGATCACTCCGAGCGGACCCGAGCTAAAACTCACGCCGACGGCCAGCGCCAGGATCAGCACCGGAATGGTCATGACAACCGCGATGGCCATGTCGGCAACCAGCAACCCCAAAAGCATCGCCAGGCGATTGACCGGAGTCAGCGCCAAGCGGTCGAAGTATCCTCCCTGAATGTCGGAAACCAGGATGTTGGCACGGCTCAGGCCGGTTACCGCAAAGAGAACTGCAACCGGGATCTGGAATGCCTTGTAATCAAACCCGGTCGCCAACCCGCCCGCCCCGAGTTCGGTCAGGTCCTGCAGCGCACCGACGTTGATGACAAAGAAAAAGGCCGGGACGATCAACGCGGTCACCAGCATTTCGAAATCGCGGGTGACCGATCGCACACCGCGTCCGCCCAGGTAAAAGAGATCGCGCCATAGGCCGGCCCGTTTGGCGACCACCCGCCGACCGCCGACCACGCCGGCGTTCAACCGGAAACCTCAGGGGCAGGTTTACCTGTGTGATCGTCGGCCTCGTCGTGCATTCGCGCACCGGTAACGTGCAGGAATACGTCATCAAGCGTCGGCGTACGCAGGGTCAATGAGGTAACGGTCACGCCGGCCCGGTTGAGGGCCAGGGCAATTTGGCTTATCTGGCCAGCGCCGTCGGTGGTGGAAATTGCCAGTTCGCTCTCATACGCCTCGGTCTGCATCGCCGGAGTTAGACCAACCAGCGCCCGCTGGGCGCGCCGGGCATCACTGACCGAGGCGACGATTACGTCCGAACCGACCGATCGCTTCAATTGGTCGGAGGTTCCCTCGGCCGCCAGCACCCCGTGATTGATGATTCCCACCCGATCGGCCAGGGCATCGGCTTCCTCCAGGTATTGGGTAGTTAGGAAAATGGAAACGCCCAGTTCCCGGTTGACATGGCGGACGTACTCCCAGACGCGCGACCGACTGATCGGATCCAGTCCGGTGGTCGGTTCATCCAAAAAGAGCACCTGGGGCGAATGAATCAGCGACGCGGCAAGATCGAGTCGGCGCTTCATGCCCCCGGAATAGGTCTCGATCAGGCGGCCAAGCGCATCACCGATGTCGATCAGGTATTCAAGTTCACCAATCCGCTGGGCGGTTTCGCGGCGCGAGAGCCCGTAAAGCGCCCCCTGCAGCCGCAGCAATTCCAGGCCGGTTTGCTTGGGATCGAGGCCCACGTCCTGCAACGCAGTGCCAATTTTTAGGCGCACCAGGCCGGCATCGGCGACCACATCGTGACCGGCCACGAAGGCCTGGCCACTGGTGGGTAGGAGCAACGTTGTAAGGATGCGCAGGGTGGTCGTTTTGCCAGCCCCGTTGGGGCCGATAAATGCGTAAACCTCACCGGGAGCCACGGTCAGGTCAACGCCGGCAACTGCCGGCACGCGGCCGAAATCACGATAGAGTCGGGAGGCTGAGATCGCGTGCGGCAAGTTGGCCATCGGTGGGATTCGATTCCAGCCAATATGGCGAACCTGGTTAATTTCCGCTGCAAGTATCTAACACGCCCCGACGGGTGTCAGGCAGCCTGTGCACAATTGGCAGCTTTCGCAAGTTCTCGCCCTGCTTTCTCCTCTAGATCGGCCGGCATGCGCCATTACCGGATTAGTTGCCAAGTCGGGCGCCAACGGTTGGGGTCGACCGGCCAATGAGGCGGCCGCCCGCATACCCGCTCTCGATCGGCATGTCGGCGGTCGAGGGATTGGCGTTTGCGACGGTCGTGACCACCAACCTCGTTTACCAGGTCGAGTCGGTCGGCCTCAACCCACTCCAACTCATCTTGGTCGGCACCGCACTCGAGGCGACCGTCTTTGCCTTCGAAATCCCCACCGGAGTCGTTGCCGATGTCTATAGTCGCCGCCTCTCGGTCGTAATTGGGCTAGCCCTCATAGGCGGCGGTTTCGTCCTCGAGGGGTCGGTTCCGATATTTGGTGCGCTGTTGATTGCCCAGGTCGTTTGGGGTCTCGGGCACACGTTCGTCAGTGGCGCCAGGACTGCCTGGCTAGCCGACGAAGTCGGCACCCAACTACTGCCCCAAGCGCTTCTGCGGGGATCGCAGGCCAATGTCGGCGGCGGGCTGGCGGGGGCGTCGTTATCGGTCGCGTTGGCGAGTATCGACCGCGCCTTCCCGATCGTTGCCGGAGGACTCATTTACATCAGCCTGGCGGTGCTGGCGGCATTGACCATGACCGAGAACGGGTTCCGGCCGTTGCCCGCCCGCCGGCGCCGGACGTTCCAGGCGATGGGGCGCACGTTGCGCGAGGCCATCAGAGTTATCGCGCGACGGCGGGCCCTGCTGCTGGTCGTGATCGTGCCCCTCCTACTGGGGGCGGCGAGCGAAGTCCCGGATCGACTGAGCACGCCGTTCCTCTTGCAGACAATCGTCCTCCCGCGGCTGGGACCGCTGGACCCGGTGGCATGGTTTGGTCTGAGCAGCTACGTATCGCTTGCACTTACGCTCGGTGCGTTGGAGGTCGTCCGACGCACCGTGGACACCTCCAACGACCGGATCCTGGCCCGGGTTCTAATGGCCCTTCAGGTCCTCTACACCGGCAGCCTCGCAGCCTTCGGGCTGGCTACCGGACTGCCGCTTGCCTTGGCAATGTTCTGGGCGCGCGGCCCGCTCCGGAGAGCCGGCGACCCGCTGCTTATTTCCTGGCAGAACCGCTTCGTACCCTCGTCCGTCCGTGCCACCGTCCTGTCCATTGGCGGGCAGGGCGATTCAATCGGCCAGGTTGTGGGAGGCCCCCTATTGGGAGCGATCGCGCTCGGGTACTCGTTGCGCGCCGGTTTCCTCGCGGCCGCAGTCGTGTTGATCCCAGTCGTAATCGTTTTCGCCATCCTGGGGCGGCGTGAAGGCGTCCACTAGAGGCCGCCCTAAGCGGAAGCGGACGGACGGCGGGCCATGTTTCGCAATTGACGCGAGGGCGGACTGCCAGGCACCGTGCCGGAACCGATCACCCGCGGTGGTGCCTTCCGGCCAGTTAATTTGACTGTCCACGCTTGGCCGCAGCGCAGCGATCGGGCGGGCCCGCCGCTCGTTCCACAAAGCGTCCGGCGACCTATTGGTTGGTGCCGAGGGCGGGATTTGAACCCGCACAATCCGAAGATCACTAGCCCCTCAAGCTAGCGCGTCTGCCAATTCCGCCACCTCGGCCATCGCGACCATTATCGTACCCTGTCCGCCGGATAATTGGCGGCGACGGCAGGTGAAAATGGGCGGTATTTATGGTTGCCCGGTTACTTTAAATGGGTCTATTTAAACTCCGTTCGCCGTTCGCCCCCGCGGGCGACCAACCGGCGGCAATCGAAAGCCTGATCGAGGGTCTGGGCCGCGGCGAAAAATTCCAGACCCTGCTGGGGGTTACGGGCTCGGGCAAGACCTTCACCATGGCCAATGTAATTGCCCGGATTGATCGCCCTACCCTGGTGCTGGCCCCGAACAAGACACTGGCAGCCCAGCTGTGCGCGGAATTTCGCGACTTTTTTCCGGAAAACGCGGTCGAATATTTCGTCTCCTACTACGACTACTACCAGCCGGAGGCCTACATAGCCCGCACCGACACCTATATCGACAAGGAAGTCGACATCAACAAGCAGATCGAGAAGCTGCGCCTTTCGGCCACTCGTTCGGTTTTCTCACGCCGCGACGTGGTCGTGGTGGCGTCGGTCTCGTGCATCTACGGGATCGGCTCACCGGTCGACTACGGGCAGATGAAGGTCGCGCTTGCGGTCGGATCAGAATATGACTTGTACCGCCTGTTACGGCGGCTGACCGATCTGCAGTACGGGCGCAACGACCATGCGCCTACCCATGGAAATTTCCGACTGCGCGGTGACGTCCTGGAGATATTCCCGTCCTATGACGACTTTGCCTACCGCTGCGAATTCTTCGGTGACCAACTCGAACGAATCCTGCAGATTGACACCCTGACCGGGGAAATTCTGGCCGAGCAGGATTCGGTGGAAATCTATCCCGCCCGCCACTACGTTGCCCCAGCCGAGCGGATCGAAACGGCGATCGGGTCGATTGAGGTGGAGTTGACCGACCAACTGGCGCAGCTGCGCGCTTCCGGCGAACTGCTGGCCGCCGCCCGGCTAGAGCAGCGGACCCGGTACGATATCGAAATGCTGCGCGAGGTCGGGTACTGCTCGGGCATTGAAAACTATTCGCGCCATATCGCCGGCACCAAACCCGGCGACCCGCCCTGGGTCCTGCTCGACTATCTGCCCGATGATTTTCTGATGATCATCGATGAATCGCATCTGGCGCTGCCCCAGGTGGGAGCTATGCTGGGCGGCGACCGGTCGCGCAAACAGAACTTGGTTGAATACGGCTTCCGATTACCGTCGGCATTCGACAATCGTCCGCTCTCGCACGACGAGTTTCTAACCCATATCAACCAGGCGGTATTCACCTCGGCCACTCCGGCAAAATTCGAGTATCAGAATTCGTCGCGCATCGTCGAACAGATCGTGCGGCCGACCGGACTGATCGATCCGCAAGTTAGCGTGCGACCGACCAGCGGACAGATCGATGATCTGGTCGAGGAGCTCAACAAGCGCGCTCGGATCGGCCAGCGGGCTTTGGTTACTACCCTGACCAAGCGCATGGCTGAGGAGCTTGCCGAGTATCTGGCCGAGCTGGGCATCAAGGTGCACTATCTGCATTCGGAGGTGGACACCCTAGACCGGATCGAAATCCTCAACGATCTGCGGCGCGGGGTATACGACGTGGTTGTGGGGATCAACCTGTTGCGCGAAGGACTCGATCTGCCGGAGGTGACGCTGGTTGCCATTCTTGATGCCGACAAAGAGGGTTTCCTCCGCTCGGAGGGTGCGCTCATCCAAACCATGGGGCGGGCGGCGCGCCATGTCGACGGCCAGGTGATCATGTATGCCGATTACGTTACCGGCAGCATGCGCCGCGCAATCGACGAGACCGACCGCCGCCGTCAGGTGCAGGTGGCCTATAACCGCCAACACGGCATAACCGCCGAATCAATACGCAAGCAGCTGCGCGACGTCCGCGAGATGCTAAATCTCGAATCTGAACAGTCGGATCAGCCGGCCCGCCGACGGGCTGGCAAAAGCGATTCGATCGATATCGCCCGGCTGGCGCCAGCCGAGGCCGCCCGCCGGGCGGCCCGCTTGGAAGAGGAGATGCATATCGCCGCCGATGCCCTCAATTTCGAACGGGCCGCCGAGCTGCGCGACGAAGTAGCAGAAATTCGAGCCATGCTTGACCATGACCACCGGGCCGGTCTGCCGGCCAGGGCCAGCTAAGGGATCGCAATTGAACCGGTGGGCAAGGCTGCGGTTGCCGGTGGCGGTGCTACTAATTACCGCCGCCGGAATGGGGCTCAATCTCGCGTTCTACTCGCGTGGAATCGTAATCCCGGCGCTCTGGATCTGGCCCCTGATCGTAGGATTTATTGCATTCGTCGTCATTTGGGCGATCGGCGCAATGCGCCTGGTGCGGCGCTGTTGGTGGTGGCTCTGGGGCGCTCCCTGGGACGCCGCCGGCTGGATGGCCCGGCGAGGTCGAGTCTTAAGGCGCGACGAAAACGAGTCCGAATCCGAATAGGGGAAAAAATTGGCCGAACAACTCCGTATGGCGCTAGTGGGCTGCGGCTCGATCGCCCAGTACCACCTAACCGGCATTGCTGAATTGGGTGGCCTGGTAGCGGTCACTGCGCTGGTTGACCCGGTGCTGGAACGCGCCCAGGCTCTTGCCGACCGTACCGGCGGGAAGGCCTACCCGACATTGGACGCCGCGCTGGCCGACGGCGGTTTTGATGCCGTCGAAATATTGGTTCCGCATCACCTGCACGAGCCGTTGACGCTGCAGGCGTTCGCGGCCGGCAAACACGTCCTGCTTGAAAAACCTATGTCCACCTCGCTGGACTCCTGCAACGCCATAATGGCGGCAGCCAAAAACTCCGGTCTTGTATTTGCGGTCGCCGAAAACGGCGAATTTTGGCCGGAACTTATCCGCGCCCAAGAACTAATCGAGCAGGGCGTGATCGGAGAAGTGATCACCGCCCGGGCGCACTTTGTCTACGGCTTCGACAAGCAGTGGTTCCGCGAGGAGGATCCTTGGCGCCTTAACGCCGCCAAGACCGGCGGCGGAATCGTGGTCGACGGGTCTTCGCATTGGATCCGGCCGCTGCGCAATTGGATGGGGGAAATCGATTCGCTGGTGGCGGTTGTCGGCCACCCATTTGCAGCCATGGAGGGTGAGTCGCACTGCCAGGCGATATTCCGATTTGAATCCGGAAAAACTGCAGCCTTTGAAGCCCTAAATATCGACGGCTACATCGGGCCGCAGGACTGGTGGCGGATCGTCGGGGCAGATGGCGAAATCGCCATTCGCGAAGGATTCGCGGGTGAATTGGTTGTATACGATTCAGATTCGCCCGAGGGCCGCTCGGTGATGGAGCCGGTGGGTTTTCAGGGGGCTTTCGCCGGTGAGATCGGCGACTTTGCCAACGCGATTTTGAACGGCACCCCGCTGCGCGCGGGCCCCGAGCAGTCGCTCGCCGAATTCAAGATCGCCCAGGCGATCTACCGATCGGCCCGCACGGGCCAATGGGTACGCCCGGCGGAGATTTGCTAGCATGGCCCGTCTCTCGGTAGTCGGCGGCGGCACCCCGGTGCCTGCCCTAACCCGCTGGGGAACCTGCTTTCTGCTTGAAGCGGTGGGCCAGAAATTCCTAATTGACTGCGGCCCGGCCTCCACTCACAAGCTGTTACACCAGTTCGGGGTCGCTAGCACTGAAATCGAACATCTGTTTTTTACCCATCTGCACTCCGACCACATCGCCGACTATCCGTGCTTTCTCATGACTCGTTTCGACCAGCAGATCGGAACCGAGCCCAACCTCAAGGTATTTGGCCCCACGCCGTTACGCGACATTCACGACCGGCTCTGGAGCCCGGAGCGGGGCGTTTTCTGGTACGACGTAATCGCCCGCACCAACCATCCGATGAGCGTCCACGCCTACCACTCGCGCGGAGGCCGCGGCGACCGACCGCCGCCGACGGTGGAGGTTTCAGAATTTGCAAACGGGCCGGTGGCTGCCGGAAACGGCTGGCAGGTGAGTGCGCTCGAGGTCAAGCACGCCCAACCGTACATTGAGTGCTTCGGTTTCAGATTTGAAACCGAAGATGGAATCTTTGCGTTTTCGGGCGACACCGCCCCCTGTGAGGCGGTTGTTGAGCTCTGTCGCGATGCCGACCTGGCGGTTATCGAAGCCGTCCACCGCGAGGTCCTGGGGAAAACCCTGCCCAGCCGCATATCGGAGACTTCGACCGATTCGGCCGGTCGGATGGCCGCCTCGGCCGGGGCTCGGCGGCTGCTGATCAATCACCAATCGCCGACTATGGAGGCCCCGGGAGAAACCGAACGGGCGATCGCCGATGTGGCCCGACACTTTGGCGGCGAGCTTCACTGGGGGCGCGACGGACTGCGGATCAGCGTCTAGCCGACGGTCGGAAAAGCCCATCTCAAAGCTCGGCCGCACGCAGCCGCCGCAGCTGCCATCCGCTGCTGGCGAGCAGCAGCCCGATCGAAGCCAGCGCAGCCGGTTCGAGCCAATCAATCCCGGTGATTGCCCACAAAGCGAAAAATGGGTAAAACGTAAACCAAACCTTGGCTGAAAGCGGTACCGGCCGGTCATATCGGTCACCAATCCACAGCACGGCATTGGTCAACGGATAGGCCGCCGCGTAGAGGGTCGCAATCCCTCCGTCGATTAGTCCGGCGAACGCGAATCCGGCCATTACGGTCAGTTCACGCACGTGGTCGGCGACCTGGTCGATGAGCGCACCGTAAGCAGAGGCCTTGCCGGTGGCGCGGGCCAAGGTCCCGTCGATCCCGTCCAGCAGCAGGGCCATCACGAAGAGCGCCAGTGCCAGCGTCGGGTTCTGCCCCAGCAACCAGGCGACTATCCCTCCGATCGGTATCTGCAGGAGTGAGACGGCATTGGGCGAAATCCCAAGTTTTGCCAACGGGCGCGCAATTCCCAGGATCGCCGGCCCGCCGATCCGGCGCAGCGGCGCCAGCAGTGAGCGCTCCAGTCGGGAAAAGGATCCGGGTGGCCGATTCATCCAGGCAAGCCAATGGCAGGCGTCGCCCCGGCCGGGACCCGAGAACCGGCAGCGATTGCGCTAACCGTAGGGCGGCATTCAGGGTTGGCGCCGCAAATACCCCGATTGTGGGTCCACTTAGCTGACGTCATCTGGGTCTGGCGACCCGCAGAGCAGGCGTGTCGGGCCTCCATCCAGGGATTCTGACATCGTCGGGCGGGCATCCTTTGCCGGACCGGCTGCCGGCTTCCAGATATCACCAGGCGCAGCCGGATTTAAGGTTTTTCGGGCCGCCGGAACTGGTCGGTACCGCCGATCACTGGAATCGCTCGCGGCGGGGCAACCTCGTCGAGCGCACGGGTTGCATCGTGGACCGACTTTTCCTGATTGAGCAGCGGGTCGTCGAATTCGACGTGCTGGATCAGGTCGGGCAGGTCAATGTCCAGCGGCCCCTCGGCATGGCTGAGCCGACCGTCTTCCATCAACCATGTGTCGTCGGTAAATTGCGAGAGTGAAGGATCATGAGTCGCCATCAAAACGGTGAGGCCCTGCTCCTCCACGACCCGCCGGAATAGCAGGACGATCTCGATTCCAGTCACCGAATCCAACGATCCAGTAGGTTCATCGGCAATTAATAGGGTCGGTTGATTGGCCAGTGCGCGGGCGATTGCGACCCGCTGCTGTTCGCCGCCGGAGAGCTCGAACGGCCGATGGTGCATTCGAGTGCGCAGGCCAACCAGGGTGAGTAGTTCGCGCGCTCGTATGGCCCGTTCGGCTGGCGCCATACCGGCAATGCGCATGGTCAGCTCGACGTTTTCAAAAGCCGAAAGCACCGGCAACAGGCTAAAGGTCTGGAACACGAATCCCATCGAATGACGGCGAATCTCAGTTAGCCGGTTGTCGGATAGGTCCGCCAGCGACTGGCCCTCGAAAAGGATCTGCCCGTCGGTGACCTTGTCGAGCCCGCCGATCAGATTCAGGAGGGTGGTTTTTCCCGATCCGGAGCGGCCGCGCAGCGCGACGAAACGTTGTCGGCCAATTTCCAAGTTGACCTGGTCAACCGCCCGGACCTCGTTGACTCCGCCCTCGTGGTAATAGCGGCTAGCTGACCGCAGCTCAACCAGGACGCCGTTGGCCGATTTCCTTTGGTCCATCACCGGACCCCCAGGAAACGCCCGCGATCGGGCGCGTTGCGTCCGCGAGCATCTCCCTGGTCGCCGGCCGGTTTGATCACAACTCGACCCTGTTCATATTCGACCACCGCACGACCGGAAATTCCGGCCTCTTCCAGGTGCTCTTGTGGAATCTGCAGCCGGCCTACATCGTCGACGATTACATATTCCTCGTGCGATACGCCCTCGGTTTGGTCTCCAGAAATCCGGCGCACGGTCTCAGTCGAGGTCCGCCCGTCGCGAATTGCCACCACCCGGTCAACCTGGTTGGCGATCTGGCGATCGTGTGAGACCACGATCACGGTCAGGCCGCGCTCGCGATTGAGGGTGTGGAACAGATCGTAGATCAGGTGTGCGGTCTCGGTGTCAACCTCGCCGGTTGGTTCGTCGGCCAACAGCAGGTCGGGGTTGTTGGCCAGCGAAACCGCGATCGCCACCCGCTGCTGCTGGCCGCCCGAGAGTTCTCCGGGGCGGTGATCCATGCGATCGGCCAGGCCGACGGTAACCAGCAACTCCCGAGCCCGTTCGCGACGCATCCGCCCCGATGTTCCCGAGAAGATCATCGGCGTCTCGACGTTTTCCAACGCCGATATGTAAGGGATCAGGTTGCGCGAACTCTGTTGCCAGACAAAACCGGCAATATGACGCTTGTAAAAGACGATGTCGGATTCGGAGCAGTTGACCAGGTCCAGATCGCCAACCCGACAACTTCCAGCCGACGGCCGGTCCAACCCCCCGAGGATGTTTAGCAAGGTCGACTTGCCCGAACCGCTGTTGCCGATGATGGCCATCAGTTCACCACGACCGATTGAGAGATCCAATCCCTGCAGGGCCACCACCTCCAGATCGGCGACCTTATAGATCTTGACCAACCCGGTGCAAACCACCAGCGATTGGCCAACTTCAATCTCGGAAGTGAAGTCCCTCATCCGGTTTCATCTCCAAACTTCATCGCCTCGTGAATGCGGATTCGCCGCAGCATCCAAATCGAAACCGGCACCGCCACCGCCAGGACGACCCCCAAGACCAGGAAGATCTTGGCGATGTCCCCCCAAGCGGTCTCGATCACGAAAGCCGGGGTGTCGGCAAATTGGTCGGCCGACAGCTGCAGGAAGGGAATGAAAAGATTTCCGGTCAATATCCCAAGCAGGGTGCCGACCAGAGTGCCCATGCCGATCAGGAATCCATTCTCGAACATGAACAGGTTGATCATCTGTCTAACTGAGAGCCCCATCGCCCGCAGTACCCCAAATTCCTGTAGGCGTCGCCTAAACGAGAGGAACGAGTAGAGCAGAAAACCGAGCAGGGTCAACAGGGTCGAGATGATGAACCCGACGGTCAGGATTCCGAAGGTACCGGTCTGGGTGGCGTCGGCGCGCGAGTCCTGGATCAAATTCTGGGCGACGTTGTAATGGAGCAGGTCGATGCTCAGTTCCCAGATTGCATCGGCAATTTCGGGTGCCTGGTTGTCCCCGGCCGGAACCCCGAGGATGTCCCAGGGGCTCTCGCCGATGTTGCGATGGACGTAGTCAAGGTTGGCGACCACGTACGGGCCGCGTTCAGGGTAATGGGTCGGAAAATCGTCGATCCACCCAGCGATGTAAAAGTCCAAATCGGTCTGCGAAAACCGGATCGTGAGCGGATCGCCCGGGCGCAACAGCAATTCGTCGCCAAAGTACGACTGGTCGGCTAGGAGCGCGCGCTCGTCGCCGGCTAGCGCGTTCATCATCGAATTGAGGTGGTGGAGGGAAAAATCGGACCGCCACCACACGGTCTTGGCAAACGGGATCGGATCGACCCCGTAGACATTTATGACTTCCGCCTGGGTGCGACCCGGCGGGACGAAGTGGGCGTCCGAATCGTGCCAGAGACGCGCGAACTGTTCCAGCATTGGTTCGCCGTTGGCGTCGACCGCCTTGGCGTGCAGATCGGCCGGTTGAATGATCCAGACCTCGTTGTCGGCATCCCAATAGCCCGATTCCTCAAAAAGAATGTCCGAGCCGACTGAATAGTAGGCGCGGTCGGAAATGTTGCGATCGATGGTGGCGGCCATCGAGGCGGAAAACGTTCCAAGTGCAAAGGTGAGTATTAGCAACAGCACCAGCCGTGTGTACTGTCCGGGGCTGCGCCCGATCTGGCGCAGACCCAGGTGAATGCCAACTCCCCAGAACCGGTTCCCCGCAAAAGCCAGCAAAGCGACCACGTAGGGAATAAAGCGCAGGAACAGCAGCGCCAGGGCAAAGATGAACAGCACCGGCATGATCACCAGCAGCGGATCGGAGAACAACTCGCCGCTGGGGCCAAAGCTCAGCAGCGAGTCCCGGTTGCGCAGCGTCATGTATCCGTAGATGACGAGTCCAACGATCAGGAAATCCAGAAAGAAGCGCTGATAAAGCGGTTTGCGCAGGGTCCGGGAGACATCCTGCTTGAATTCGACAACCGAGAGCCGGGCCGCTGCGATCGCCGGTGCAAGGGTTGCCAGCATCGCCAGCAGCACCGCGCCGGCAGCGTACAGGTAGTGCTGCTGGGTAAGCATCAGCGGAAGGTTTTCACGATTGGTAAACACCAGGAAGGTGTACGTCTTGCCGATCACCTGGGCCAGGCCCAGCGCCAGCAAGGGTCCTATGATCAGCGCCACCGCGGCCACCAACAACCCCTCCATTATGTAAACCCCAACAATCTGATGGGTCCCTACCCCACGGCTCTTGAGCACCGCGATCTCATTGCGTTGCTGGTCCACCACCATCCCCGCCGTCAGGCTGACGTAGTAGAGGATGATCGCCACCACCGGCGCCGCCAGGATGAATAGCAACAGTTTCAAAAAGAACAGCTTTTCGTTGAAGCGGACGATGATGTCTTGTGGCGAATAGTCCAGCTTGGTTCCCGGGAGAATCGAATTGGTGCTGGCCCGCAGCGTCACCAGCCCACCGGCCACCGCCCGGTAATTGGACGCCCGGATCGAGGCCGGATCAAAATTCGAGTACCAGGTCGCCTCGTAGAAAATCCCCGGATACCTCCCCACCAGGGTCTCGAGCAAGACGTCGCGATTGACCACGAAGCCACCGCGGTTATAGGTCGAATCCGGGTTGTAGAACCAGTAGCTGCGATTTTCGGGTTCGGTTGGCACCCAGCGTCCGACGATGTCAAAGACGATCGGGTGCTCTTCCTCGGTGTTCTCGTCCTCGTAGATGAGCTTTATCCGGTCGCCCACCAGGTACCCGAATTTGTCGAGCAGGTCGTTGGATGCCGATGCCTCGAGCAGAAGGGACTCGGCCCCATCGACCTCGATTGACCCGATCTCCGAGGAAGCCGGTCTGCCCTCGATGAACATGATGTTATCGAGCAGATCGGAAGCGGTTGCAAACCAAGCATATTTGAGGGTCCGCTGGCGCCGGCCGGCCTGGATCGAGGCCTCAAACGGGAGAACCGGGTGCACGTCGGTTTGCAGGTAGGAAACCTGCCCGATCTCGTCCATGCTGGTCAATTGCGGCATCCGGTGGGCGAAGAAATTGTCGGCCAGCAAATAGTCTTCGACCGCGGTCGGCGGTTCATTTTGCTGCGGGCGTGAGAAATGGCGCAACAGAATCGAAGAACTGGGTTGGCGGCGCTCGGTGTTGGGCTCGGTCAGCTCGCGTTGGAGCAGAAATTCCGACATTCCGTCGGCAAATACCGGCACCGCAGTAACCAGCGTCACCGTAATGATCAGGCCCAGAACGGTGGCGATGATCAACTGGCTCTTATGCAGCAGCCTTTTTGCCGCAAATACCGCCATCGGAAACAACATCGGGCGCTACCTGGCCCGCGCGCAGGGGGTGATGGCGTCGCTAAAGCGACGCGTAGATTTCTTGTCCCTCTTCAAGGCCAGCTTCGATCTCAATCTCGGTGTCGGAAGAAATACCGGTCGTAATCTGCAGGCTACGGCGTTGACCGTCGACGATGGTCTCGACAAAGTCACGGGCGTTGACCGACCGTACCGCCCCGAGCGGAACCTTCAACACGTCGTTTTTGACCTGGACGGTGATTTTCAGGCGCGCCAGCATTCCCAGTTCTACTCCCGCCGTTCCCCAATCGACCTCGATCTCGGTCTCAGGGACGGTGATCGCCTGGCCGGTATTGGAGACGATGCTGCGCGGTAGCGAAGTCACTCGGCCCTGGAAATCGCGACCGGGAAAGGCGTCGAGCTGAACATCGACGATCTGGCCGATTGAGAGATCCTCAAATTCAACCTCAGGGACCAGCGATTCAAGCACCAGAAACTGTGGATTGGACAGCCCAACAATCTCCTGATAGGCCTGGATCTGGTCGCCGGCGCGGCCCTTTACGAAAGTGACTTCGCCCGCAAACGGGGCAATGATCAAGTTCTCGATGGTCTGCGCCTGCAGGCGCTCGAGTTGGATCCGGGCCTGCTCGAAATTGTTGCTGGTGATCGTCAGGTCGATGTCCTTCTGCGAATCGCCCTGGACGAACTGCTCTTCCCGCCGCTCGAGATTCTCCAGGCGGGCGATCGCCAAGCTCAGATCGTTCATGGCGATCGATATTGCCGAATCGGACGGATTTAGCAAATCGGAGAGCCGGATCTGGGCCTGTTGCAATGCGTTTTGAGCTCTTACCAGGCCAGATTGGGCGGCCCGCTGCTCGGAGGATCCCCGGCCGCCGCTCACGTTTTCCAATTCGACTTCGTACTCGTCAACCGCCCGCTGGGCACCGAGCACGGCCAACTGCGCAGCGGCGATTTCGCTGCGGTGTTCAGATTGGACCTGGTCAACCAGATAAGCCAGAGCGATCGCATCGCTGCCGTTTCCAGGGACATCGCTGAGCAGATCGCGCGCCCGTTCCAGGTTGGCCTCGGCCTGCTGTACGGCGACCCGGGCCTTGGCCACATCGGTTTCGTCGCCCGGATTTACCGCCCGTTCGTAGGCCAACCGGGCCAGATCGTACGATATCTGGGTCTGCTCGCGCTGATCACCTGTAAAGTTGCGCTCCAGGGCGTTTTCATAGTTGATCTCGGCCCGCCGAAAGATCAGCTGGGCCTGTTCTAGGTCGTCGCCGCTGGCTCCGTTAATCGCCCGGTCCAGGTTGTCCTTGGCGATCTGCAGGTTGGCCTGGGCATTGGCCACCTGGCTGCGCAGGTTCTCCAGGCGGGTTCGCGCCCGGTCGTTGACTTCAAGCTCAGTTGGCGCGCCAGCGGATACGAGATTGGCCAGCTCGCGCTGCAGATCGGCCAGGATGTCGCGCCGGCTCCCAAGTTCCAATTCGACCCGTTCCCGGATGTCCTCCGGCGATCGTTGCAACACCGACAGATTGATCTGGGACTCGGTGACCGCCAACTGGGCCGCGGTCACTTGCGCACGGGCGGTTGCAACCGCATCAGGGTCGCCGCCATCAAGGGCGAAATCGATCGCTTCCTGCTTTCGGATCACATCGTTGCGAGCCGCGAGCAGTTGTTGTTGGATGTTCGATCGGTCGTCGTTTAGCGCCTGCTGGGCGGCTTTGACCCGCAGCGAGGCGGTTTCAAAACTCTCCTGCGCGGCGGCCACCTGGGAGGCGAGATTTCCAGTTTCGAGCTCGGCTAATACATCGCCCGGTTCAACCAGGTCGCCCTGGCGTACGGTAACTCCCTTGATGCGACCGCCGGAAAGGAAGTAAAGGTCCTCGCGTTCGCGCGCCACGATCCTCCCGGTGGCCCGAATAGCCTGTTCGACGGTTCCACGCTCGACAGCCACCAGCGGACGCGAGGACGAACTGGCCGAAGTGACCAGAGTGGGGGTGGGGGCGACGGTCGCGACAAAGAACTCGCAACCGGCAAGGGCAATCACCAGCCCCGCAAAGAACGCCAGCGCCAGCGGTGGGCGCGCGGCGGCAAGGTATCGCCGTACGATGGGGAATGGCTTGGTCATGGTCCCTAGTTGTTTTACGGCGCGCCCGGCGTCGCCCGAATCTGGGCGGATCGCAGACGCCAGTCGAGCGAAAGTCCTAGAAGCTGGGCCTTGCTGCGTCGGTTGAAGGAATCAGTCGGCGAAATACCGGACAGAGCAATGGTCGAAACCGGCCGACTACTCCCCGCATTATCGGCGATCGCGGACGTCAGCCTCAACTAGCAAGCGAATACAATCCGGTTGGCAAATTGCCAGTTGCCTCTGTAGGATTTGATATTTTTGCGGCAGACTAGCCCCGCGCCAGCCTGTCGGTCGCCCGGCGAATTGGTCGCCGATCTCGATCAATCGCTGCCCGCCAGCGGGCTCTACGGCGAGACCGGGATCGCCGATGGCGCCAACCGAGCCCCATTTCGGCTCTCGCCGCGCCCAATCGGAATCTCGTCGGCTACCCTGGAAACGATCGCCGGTCTGGGCGAACACCTGGCCGCTTTCTATCGCGCCGCCGGTCGCTTGTATCAGGACAGCGTGCGTGGCAATCTCCCCGCCTGGCCAGCTCGTTTGCTCGATGCCGGTAAGGACGACAAGGTGGTCTCGCTGGCACGCCGCAACCGCCTGCGAGGGAAATTTCCTATGGTCATTCGCCCCGACCTGATGTTGGCCGAAGACGGATCGATCATTGCCACCGAACTGGATTCGGTCCCCGGTGGGTTGGGCGTATTGCAATCGCTGCGGGCCGGGTATCAGGCCGCCGGGTTGAGCACCGCCGGCGCCCCGCTGGCCCAAACCCTAAAAGACGCGCTGCAGCGACAGGCCCCCGGCCCGGACCCTTTTGTAGCCTTCGTAGTCTCGGATGAATCGGCAGCCTACCGGCCGGAGATGGCCGCCCTGGCCAGCGAGCTTGGCCGGTTGGGCCTGCGCTGCGCGCTGGCCGCCCCCGAAGAATTAGGCTACCCGGGGAGCGGCGTAACGCTGGAGCACCGCGGGGCGTGCCAGCAAGTGGATATTATCTACCGATTTTTCGAACTCTTCGATCTGGAAAACATACCCGGGACCGACCAGATGCTGGCGGCGATGCAGGCGCGCGCTGTCGCAATCACGCCGCCGCCGCGGGCGCCGCTGGAAGAAAAGATGCTGTTGGCGCTATTCCACAATCCCGGATTGCGCAATTTTTGGCAAACCCAGCTCGGCCGTGAGCGACACGCGATCCTGGCCAGTCATCTCCCGCCAACGTGGGTAGTCGACCCGACTCCGCTGCCGCCGTTTGCGGCGATCGACCCACCGCTGCAATGCGGGTCGCTCAAGGTCCGCCGCTGGGGCGAATTGGCCGCCGCGACCCAGCGCCAGCGAAGGTTGGTGCTCAAACCGTCCGGTTATTCGCCCCAGGCTTGGGGCTCGCGCGGGGTGACCATCGGTCACGACGTGCCGGCCGAGCAGTGGGCCGAATCGCTTGCCCTGGCCCAAGACAGCTTCGCCCGGTCCCCACACGTTCTTCAGCCCTATTTGGCCAGCCGGCGCTTCGAGGTTGATTGGTTTGACCGGAGCCACAACACGCTGCGGCGGGCCCGGGTCCGATCGCGTTTCTCGCCGTATTACATCGATGACGGACAGAAGGTTACGTTTTGCGGCATTTTGGCCACCGCCTGCCCCGATTCGTCCAAGATCCTGCATGGGATGGCCGACGCGGTCATGGCACCGGTAGCGATCGATCCGCAATCGCCGTTGTAGGCAGCGGATTTGGCGAAAATTACAAGTTGCCGGTTCCATGCGGTGCACCATATGCCGACCGCCGACCTCCCTGGCCCAATCCGCAAAAGCAGGCCCTAATTGATCAAAGCAGCTCCCCAGTGGAAGCAGGAGATGCGCCAGAGCCTACGGCGTGGGCAGGACGTTCCCGGCGCCGACGGCCTTGAATCTGATGAAGTGGATTCCATTCGCAAGCTTTACCCGTTTTTCTCCAACGCCTACTACAGTGCGCTAATTCAAGAGCGCGACGACCCGATCTGGAAGCAGGTCATTCCTTCCAAAGCGGAATTGGATGATCCCACCTATTACATGGAGGATGCACTCGGCGAGGACGGCGACGACAGTCCGGTTCCGCACCTTACCCACCGCTACCCCGACCGCGTCCTGTTCACGGTCACCTACACCTGTGCCATTTACTGCCGCTTCTGTACCCGCAAGCGCAAGGTCGGCAAATACCCGGTCCCGCGCTGGTCGGAAATGGAAGCGGTATTCGAGTACCTGCGCGGACATCCCGAGGTACGCGACGTGCTGCTCTCGGGCGGCGACCCGCTGCTGCTTTCAGATCAGCACCTGGACCGCATTCTTTCCAATCTGCGGGCGATTCCGAGCATCGAGGTGATTCGAATCGGATCGAAACTGCCTTGCGTATTGCCCGCCCGAATAACTCCCGAGCTGTGCGACATATTGCGCAAATACCACCCGCTCTACGTAAATACGCACTTTAACCACCCGCGCGAATTGACCGCCCAAGCCCATGCCGCCTGCACCCGGTTGGCCGACGCCGGGGTGCCGCTGGGGTGCCAAACGGTCTTGTTAAAGGGTGTCAACGACGACCCCGCGGTTATGAAGGAATTGATGCTTGGACTGCTCAAGATGCGGGTGAAGCCCTACTACCTCTACCAGGCCGACCTGGTCAAGGGAACCCACCATTTCCGCACCAGCATCCAGACCGGGCTCGACATCATCAATCACCTGCAGGGAAACATCACCGGATTTGCGGTGCCCAAATTCGTAATCGACGCCCCCGGCGGGGGCGGCAAGATGACGGTTGCCCCCAACCGCCTAGTCAATCTCGACTCCGAATACGCCACGCTGGTCAACTACGAGGGCAAGGTCTTCAAATATCCTGCCCAGGGAAGCCACGAGACCAGTATTCCCGACCACGCCCTGGTGGCCACACCGATAGCCGACTACGTCTAGGCGGGCAACCCGCCGAACCAGCCGCGCTGTTGCAGCAGCTGTGAACCAACGTTGGTAACGGCCATAAGATCCTCTCGATCGGAAGGGAAATTGATGGTCGCCCGCTGGAAGTGCTGCACTGTGAGCCGGCCGGATTGGTAACTGGGCGAAATCGGGTAGCCAAAGCGAAAAACCCCGCCGTTGTCGTTGAAAAATTGGCGCAAAACGCCGCGCACGCTAAAGCCCGTTTCGGCAAACCGCAGGTCCCCTTCACCCAGTGGCCGCAAATCTGGGACGAATTCTGTTTCCCCGAGAAGTTCCTGGCTCAATAGCCCCAGGGTTATGCCGCCGGGCCCGGCGGCCGGGCCCGGCGGCAATTCAATCCGCGCCTTTTCAAAGTACTGAACTATCCGTCCATGCTCAGGCAATTGCCCGGTCAGCGGCAGGCCGAATGCTGCGACCCCGCCATTGCCTAGATAGAAGTCCAATATCGGCCCGCCAATCCAATGGCCGGTCTGCGGATAGAAATAGGCGCCGCCTGGAATTGTTGGGCCCAGCGCCGGACTGGGGCCCGGTCCGACGACCGGCGGGGGCTGTTCGGGCAGCACAGCTTCGAAATTGTGGCTGTAGAGGATCCCGGATGAACGGGCTGTCCGCACATTGAAGACCTGGATGAAAAACTCGCCAGTCACCACGATTTCACGCAGGCTGCCGGTGATCGTTACATTGCGCACCGCACCCGACGACGATCGGTCGGAAAAGTCGACCGCAACCAACTCCCCGACGTCGGTATTGGATTTCTGGGCAAACGCCTGCGCCAACTGCGACATTGGAAATTCCGGCGTCGACCAGCTTCCCCAGGGGCCCACCGCGTCAAATGGCTGTCCGTTTTCATCCAGATCGGAACGCGATCGGAGCCAGGGTTCGGCCCCGCCGAAAACTTCTTCGGAATTCTCGGTGCGACCGCCAAAGCTCGAAAAATAGAGCGCGTTGATCGGCAATCCGGCGTGGGTTATTACCAGACCCCTGGTGTCGCTGACCGCAAGATCGGTGTTTTCCTGCTCGGCGTTGGCGCCCAGATATGCCTGGGAGAAGACCGTATCGCCAGTATCCCAGTCAACCCCGCCGCCAGCGATCCGGTCCAGGGCGAAGGTCCGCGCAGCCATGGCCTGGGCCTTAATCGCTTCGATCGGCCAGTCGTGGACTACCTCTACCGGGACAACCCCGCGCAGGTACTGCTCGATCGGTACTTCGTTGACGGTGTCGACGGTTCCGTCGCCGCGGACGATCAGACGCAGGCCACCACGATAGACATCGTAATAGATCGCGCCCGCGCCTCCTGGTACCGGGGCGGTTTCCTTGTACCACACCTGGAAGGTGGTCGCCGGCGAAAGCGGCCTGATACGGATCCAGCGGTACATCTCGAACTGGCTCAATTGCACGTTGCCTGAATTAAATACCTGCACCAGATACTTGGCCTCCCCGGGATATGACAACAGCTCAATCCGGCCGCCGGCCTCGATCGGCACCGTCAATCCGGCGATTTCCCAAGGTCCGCCCCACGCAAATATCTGCCCGCGCAGGCCGCCGGTTCCAGCGTACGAAGCATCAACTGCGGGGGCGCGATAGCCGCTGGATACCAGGACGCGGATCTCCTGCTCGTCCAGGTTGCGCTGTTCAATTGCCACGTCGGTGTAGTAGGCGTGGATTATTTCGTCGGCTCTCTGGCCGGCCAGCGCCCGGCCGTAGGCCCCCCATTGCGACATGCCGACTCCGTGACCGTTGCCGACTCCCTCAAAGCGGATGCGCAGGTCAGGATCGTAGGCAATTTTCGAATTGGCACCGACCGGCCCTGGTCCAATCAGCAGGGCGAGCACCAACGCCAGGCCGACTGCTGCCACCCTTGCCAGAAGCCGGGTGGGCGATTCAGGCGCAACCGTTGCCCTCGACGCGGGGAAATTGTTCATGGCAGCCGGCGCGGCCGCGTTAGGCCGCCCCCGGGGGCGCTTACCCGCCCATATTCCGGTAGATCGAGTAGTCGACCGGAAACTCGATCAGATTCGGCCGATTTCCGGCGATTCCGTCCACCACCGCCGCCTGCAGCTGGTCAAGGTCTTTCACCCGTCGGCCACCCAATCCCATCGACCGGGCCAGCGCCACATAGTCAACCGGCCGAAAGTCGTTGGGTTGTTCGATCAGGCCGTCCACCTCGGCCTTGAGCCGAATTAGCGCCATTGAGGAATCGACCGCCACCAGCACGGTGACCGGCAGATCCAGCCTGGAAAGAGTCTCCAGTTCGCCCGCTCCCATCAGCAGTCCGCCGTCGCCGAGCAGCGCGACGACCGGGTGTCCGGGCCGGGCCAAGGCCGCCGCGCTGGCCGCCGGCAGGCCGTAGGCCATCGTCGATAACCCATTGGAGACCAGAAAGGAGCCAGGCTGGTAGGAGTCCCAGTACTGGCATATTGCCAGCTTGAACATCCCTACATCGCAGGTGGCAATCGCCTCCCGCGGGGCTGCCCGGCGGATCGCCCGCAGGGCATCGATTGGGTCCAGCCCGCCGTGCATATGCTCGGGCAACGCGCGCGCCGCCAGCGTGCCGGTGGTGCGGGCACACTCGGCGGCGGCGCGCGCGCCGGCGGCCCGCCCCAGGCCGCCGAAGCTAGGTAATTCAACCTCGCACAATTCGCTCAGGGTCAACAGCGGGTCGCAGATCAACTGCCGACCCGGGACCGATTGATCGTAGCGATCAGCGACCCCCAATCGCAGCGGCGCGGCGAATCTCCAGGGGCGGATTAGGTCGGTGCCATCAAGGCCGACGGCTACGATCAGATCGGACTCGGCCAGCAGGTGCTCGGCTCCGCTTGAACCATATGAGGCCAACACTCCGCCAAACCGGGGGTCGTCACTTGGCATCCAACCCTTGGCCTTGGGTGTAATTACCACCGGCAAATCATGGGCCGCCGCCAGGGTCCGGACCGCATCGATCAATCCGTTTTCCCGGGCGCCTACGCCAAGCACCAGACTGGCACCGCTGGCATTGCGAAATTGGCGGCCCAATTCGCCAGCACCCGATTTGGGCGTGGTCGCACTGACCGGACCGGGCAGCTGCAACTGGTCAACCGGGCGGCGTTGGTCACGGGCTGAAATCAACAACGCCACCGGTCCGGGAACCGGCGCTCGTAGGGCATTGTCGGTATGGGCCAAAACCGTGGCCAGGTTGCCGGCGTCGACGCGCTCAACATAGGCGCTGATCGGGTCGAACAGGGCCCGCAGATCGACGTTCATGTGAACGGTGGTCGCCCGCTCGGCGTCGTCAAATTCGCCGACCAAGGCGATTACCGGGCTCCGTTCCAGAAAGCTGTTGGCGACCCCGTTTACCAGATTGGTCGCGCCCGGTCCGACCGTCGATACGCAGACCGCCGGGCGTCCGGTCAGCTGCGATTCAGCGTCGGCCATGTGCGCTCCCGCCGCTTCATGGTGAACCAGCACCCATTCGATTCCCGCCGCCACCATGGCGTCGATTATGTGGGTGACTTCGCCGCCGGGCAGTCCGTAGGCGCGCTGTACGCCAAGACCCCGTAGATAGCGCGCTATTTCGCGCGAAACATTGGACTGCAATTGCGCCACCAAGATGCGTATATCACTCAGGGCAATGATATTTGGCGCTTCGATGAATCGAATTGAGGCGCGGCTTGGGAAAATCAGGGCCACCCCGCTGCGAATTACAAAAAGTTCTTGGAAGCCAGAGCAGATGCCGAACCCGATCATTACCATCGACGGCCCATCAGGGTCGGGTAAGACCACGGTCGGGCGAACGGTAGCCAATCGCCTGGGCCTACCACTGATCGATACCGGCCTCATCTACCGTGCGGTCGCCTACGAATGCCTAAGGGCCAGCGGCGACCCAGGCCAGGGACCGGCGGCCACTCAATACGCCGCCAGCCTACAGGTCACGCTTGGCAACGGGCCACGGCCAACCTTGCGCATCAACGGTCGCCGGCTGGTTCACGGCCTGCCGTCGACGAGCGCCCACCTCTACCTGGACCAGGTCGAGCGAGCCGTACCGTTAATTGCCCGACAGGAGTCGGTGCGCGCAGCACTCTTACCAAAGCAGCGCGGGCTCCTCGGCGGCGGTGCGGTGCTGTTGGGGCGGGACGCGGGCACGACGGTTTGCCCCGAGGCCGGGCTCAAGGTTTATCTGGACGCTGATGCCGCGGTGCGGGCCCAGCGATTGCGGTCAGCAAGACGCGCCGGCGGCCAGCATATGCCGCTGGCCCGGTTGCAAACCGAGATCGATCGGCGCGACGATTTCGACAGCAACCGGGCGAGTTCACCGCTGCGAGTTCCATCTGGGGCCCTCCAACTGGACACCGACCAACTGCCGGCGCGTGCGGTCAGCCGGGCAATCCTGCGCGCCTGGAAAAACTGCCAGGCCTCCGATAACTGGCCGCTTGGCAACGCCCTGCTAATGGATGCGGTCACCGAATTCTTCGACGTTTACCTGCGGCTTTACTGCGATCCGATCCGCATCGAGGGCGCCGCTAACGTGCCCAGCCGCGGGCCAGTGATCATCACTCCGCGTCACGTGCACAATGCCGACGTAAATTTCCTGGCCCACCACGCCCCGCGGCACCTGCGCTTTTTGGCCAAGGATGCTCTCTTTGAACGGCCGCTGATCGGCTGGGCGGTCGGTGCCTTGCGAGCGATTCCGACCCGGCGCGACGGAGGTGATACCGGCGGACTGCGGCGGGCGCTTGCGGCCTTAGTCGACGGCGAGGCGGTGTGCGTGTTCCCGGAGGGCAGGCGCTCGCGCAATACCCGCCTGCAACCCCCGCATCCTGGGGCCGGATTCTTGGCGTTGCGCTCGGGGGCGATGGTGGTCCCGGCCGCGGTGTTGGGAATGGAACGGCTTGACCTGTCAAAACTCGCCTGCCCCGACCCGGTGCCAACCGTTTTACGATTTGGCAAACCGTTTCGCCTGCGGCGTCCGCCTGGCTTGACCGGTTCGCAGGCCGCGAGCTGGGCCAGCTGGAAGATCATGCGCGAAATCGCCGCTCTGTTGCCCCCCGGGGCCAGCGCCGATATTTCCGGTCGGTTCCCGGCCGAGGGCGAACTCCAATAGACCCGGTTCCAGGTCGCCCGCCGGCCCCGTTGGTGGCCCTCATCGGGCCCGCCAACGTCGGTAAGTCCTCGCTCTTTAATCGAATAACGGGGTCGCGCAGCGCGGTCATCGAAGATCGCCCGGGGACCACCCGCGATCGCTCATACCGTCTGGTGGACCATCGCGACGCTCGCTTCATGCTGGTGGATACCGCCGGATTATTCGCCGATCCGCGGGACGAGTTGGCAATGGCCGCCGACGAACTGGCACGGGCCGCGGTCGAGGAGGCCGATCTGCTTCTGGTGGTCGTCGACGCGCCGCTGGGGGTTACCGCCCAGGACATGGCGGTGGCCAACGTGGTCCGCCGGTCGAAAATCCCGCGCCTGCTGCTGGCCAACAAGTGCGATTCGCCCGAGCGCGATCAGTTGTCACCCGAATTCTTTCGCCTCGGTCTGGGTGATCCGCTGCCGATATCGGCGCGCCGCGGGCGCGGGATTACCGCCCTGCTCGCCCATATTGCAACATTCGCCCCAAAAGACGAACCGGAGGGGGAGGACTCCAACGTTCCCCGCTTGGCGATCGTCGGCCGCCCCAACACCGGTAAATCGACCCTGCTCAATCGCTTACTGGGACAGGATCGCGCCCTGACCAGCCCCATCCCGGGTACTACCCGCGACGTGGTCGACGCCCACATCGAGTTCGACGGTCGGCCACTGCTCCTGCTCGATACAGCCGGATTGCGCCGCCGCGGTCGGGTGACCCGGGGGGTTGAACGCTATTCGGTCGTGCGTTCACTGCGCGCTATCGAACGGGCCGACGTGTGTTTGGTGGTTGTTGACGCCAGCGAAGGCGTAACCGCCCAGGACGCCCATATCGTTGGATTCGCCGCCGAATGCGGTTGTGGCGTGGTGATGGTGGCCAACAAGTGGGACTTGCTAGTTGACGACGTGACCGCCTGGCACCGATTCGAGGATTCGCTGCAGGTCCGTCTGCGGTTTATTCCCCATGCTCCGTTGGCCCAGATTTCGGCGCTGACCGGGCGCGGAGTCGGTGCGGTCCTTACCCACGGGCTGACCGTCTACACAAATCGCTCGCGCCGGATTCCGACCAGCCAGGTCAACCGCTGCCTGCTGGCCCTGGCCGACCGCCGCAGCGCGCGCGGCCCTCGGGGACAAACGTCGCGTCTGCGTTACGCCACCCAGACGCGCAACAATCCCCCGACCTTCAACCTGTTTTTCTCAAACCCACGGCACATCCACCGCACCTATCTACGCTTTCTGGAAAACGGCCTGCGGCGCCAATTTAAGCTTGAAGGATCAGTGGTGCGAATGATCGTGCGGAGCTCGCACGGCGACGCGACACCGGGCAGGCGATAAGCAGTGAGCACTGACATTTCTTCAATTCTTGCCCTGACCATCACCACGCTGGCGGCCTACCTATTGGGTGCGGTGCCGATCGCCCGTTTAGTGGCCAGCGGCCTGTTCGGCGCAGATCTGTCCTCGGCCGGATCCGGCAACTACGGCGCCACCAACGCCCTGCGAGTGGTTGGACCGGCGGCTGGCGGACTGATCCTGGCCGCCGACGTGATAAAAGGCATTCTCGCGGCCCTAATTCCCGGTCTACTGTTCCCGAACCATCCCGAAATCCAGGCGATCGCCGCCTTGGCCGCGGTAATCGGTCACAACTGGTCGGTATTTAACCGATTTACCGGCGGCCGTGGCGTGGCCACTGGGATTGGAGCCGGACTGGTCATATACCCGGTGGTAGTGGTTGTGGCGGTCGTGGCCGGCGTGGCATTGGTTGTGGCGATCCGCTACGTTTCGCTGGGTTCGCTGCTGGGGACCCTGATCGCCGTGGTCTTAGCGTTCACGCTGTACTTTACCGGCCTATGGCAGTCTCCGTGGGGAATGATCTACGTGGGACTCGGTAGCGCCCTCATTATTTGGCGGCACTTTGACAACCTTAAACGACTGTTGGCCGGCAACGAATTGCAATTGGCGGCCTGGCCGACGTACTTTAAGCGCTCGCGCTCGCCGCGCCAATAGGGGCTGGGGCGGTGGCTGACGCCGGATCTCTCTGCTCACACTGTGGGCAGGCGACCCTGTTGGAATGCATCCGCTGTTCGCGCCCCTACTGCCAGGACTGTCTGCAGCGAGTGGACGCCGGATTGATCTGCTTTGAATGCCTGGGCCAGCTACCTCCGGACAAAGCTCGCCGCCGGCGTGCCCTCAAGGAATCGTTGACCTTGATCGGAATCGCCACCGCCGCCAATGTGATCTTCCTTCTCGTTGCCAACTTTGACTTCAGTTCGCCACTGGCCCTGATCGCCGGCGTCGGCGCCGGCTGGTTTATCGGCGAGCGAATACGCACCGGGGCCCGACTTGAGACCGGGCGTGCCCGCTGGCTCGGGATAGGTTCGATCATCCAGGGCGTATTGGCCGGATCTTTGCTGGCCGCATTGGCCACCGTGCTAGGGGTGGTCGGAACCGCGGCGGTGTCGTTGGAGGAGCTGCCAATCCTGTACGTGGCCCTGGTCGTCAATTCGGGTTTCTTTTTGCTCGCCGGTGTGGCGGCCGTATTTTGGCGGTTGGCCCGCTACTAGCCCGCGCCGGCCGGCAATCGGCACCGCCCAGCCGGGGAGCAGCGCCGGCGACCAGAGCCCTTGACTCCATTCTCCGGACAAGCCGATCGGAGCGATCACGGTCACCGGCCGTTGATGCGCTAACACCAGGCCGGCGGTGAAAGCCGCCTGCTTAATCGACCCTCAAAACAATTAAATTCCCGCGGCCGTAGACCCTGCGGCCGGCCCGGATCAACGCGTTTGATCCACCACCCGAACCGATTGCCAGACCCAATCGGGCTAAAATCCCAGTTGTAAATAGTTATTAACTGCGTTTATGATTGCGCCCTCCATACCACCTGCCGCCAGCGACGATCGCCAAGGACAAAGGCTCGCGCCACTAATCCGTATCGTGGCCATCGCCTGCTTGCTTTTGGGCATTCTGGCGGCCTGCAATCCAAACGCCTCGAAGGACCCGCGCCTGCAGGTGGTCGCCACCACCACCCAGGTCGAAGACCTAGTCACCAATGTTGCCGGCGACCTCGTCCGAGTCCATGCGCTAATGGGACCGGGCACCGATCCCCACCTGTTCATAGCCAGCGAAGGCGACCTTGTGCGCCTGGAACAGGCCGACCTGATTCTGTACAACGGTCTCCACCTCGAGGCACGATTGGCCCAGGTGCTGGCCGGCATTGATGGCCCGGGACGCCGGTCGGTGGCCGTTACCGCCGACATCGACCCGGCCCGACTGATCGGGACCGGGCAATTTGAAGGAGGCTACGACCCCCACGTATGGTTCGACCTCGGACTCTGGAATCAGGCCCTGGCCACGGTAGCGGCCGCCTTGGTCGATGCAGACCCCAGCAACTCCCACGCTTATCGGACCAACGCCGCAAACTACCGGACGCAACTCGCCGAATTGGCCGATTGGAGCGGTGAGATGCTTTCGGCGGTTCCGCCGCAGCGGCGGACCCTGGTCACCTCCCACGACGCGTTCGGCTACTTCGGGCGAGCCTGGGGGTTCGAGGTGCGCGGCCTGCAGGGCATCTCCACCGCCACGGAGGCCGGGGCGGCCGACGTGCAGCGTCTCGCAAATTTTTTGAGCGAGGAGTCGATTCCGGCGATCTTTGTCGAAAGCTCCGTCCCCGGCCATTCCATGCAGGCCGTCCTTGAAGCGGCGCAGGCGCGCGGCCACCCGGTCCAGATCGGCGGGGTGCTGTTCTCGGACGCCCTGGGCCCTCCGGCCACGGCGGCCGCGACGTTTGAGGGAATGTACCGCGCCAACGTTGCAACCATCACAGAGGCCTTGAGTTGACCGAAAACGACAACCTGCAATACGCGATCAGGGTGTTCGACCTGACCGTTGCCTATAGCGACAGGCCGGTGTTATGGGACATTGACCTGGATGTTCCTCGGGGAGCCGCGATGGCCATCGTCGGACCGAACGGGGCCGGCAAGTCGACCCTGCTAAAGGCGATATTGGGCTTGGTCAAGCCGGCCGCCGGCAGCATCGTCACCGGCGACCATAGCGGGTCCCGGTCATCGCAACTGGCCTACGTGCCCCAGCGCGACACGGTTGACTGGAACTTTCCGATCAACGTGCTGGAAGTTGTCCTGATGGGGCGTTACGGTCATCTCGGCTGGCTGCGGCGGCCGGGGCAGCGCGATCGCGATCTAGCGCTGGATGCGCTGGCCGCGGTTGAAATGGATGCCTTCGCCCAGCGCCATATCGCCGACCTATCGGGCGGCCAGCAGCAACGCGTGTTTCTGGCCCGCGCCCTCGTCCAAGATGCCGAGCTGTTCATCCTGGACGAGCCGTTCCAGGGGATTGACGCGGTTTCCGAACGGTCCATCGCCGCCCTGTTTCGCAGTATCCAAGATCGCGACGGTACGGTGCTGGCGGTCCATCACGACCTTGCCACGGTCCGCGAATATTTCGATCACGTATTAGTCCTTAACGTCTCGGCCATCGCCGCCGGCCGGATCGAGTCGGCGTTTACCAATGAACACCTGGCCCACGCCTACGGGGTAAAGCACCCGCTGCTGCCCGATCCGGTCTAGCGCGATGGAGATCGAGACCGGATTCGTCGCCGAAATACTGCTCGGACATACCCTCCGCACGGTGGCCCTGGGGGCGGCGGCGATGGGCTTGGTCAGCGGGATCATCGGGGCTTTCGCAGTTGCCCGCGGCCAGAGCCTGCTTGGCGATGCGGTTTCCCACGCCACCCTGCCAGGGGTCGTGATTGCGGCGATGATCTTCGGGCCGCGCGAGCCCTGGGCGCTGCTGGTCGGTGCCGCCCTGGCCGGGCTGGCGGCGGCGGCGGTAATCAGCCATACCGCAAATACGACCCCGATAAAGTTTGATTCCAGTCTGGCTTTGGTTCTCTCAACCGCGTTCGGACTTGGAATGGTGCTATTGGTGTTCCAGAGCCGCTCGGACGCAGCCCAGGCGGGAATATCCACGTTCCTGTTCGGTCAAGCGGCCGCGATCGTTACCGCCGACGTTGTCACGATAGCGCTAGCCGGCGGACTGGTGCTGGCGGTGGCAACGTGGCGCTGGAACGATTTCGCCGCCCTCTGTTTTGACCGCGAATTTGCCGCCGTGGCAGGGTTGAGACTCCGCCGGACCGACCTTGTTCTGGTGATCCTGCTGGTCATTACGATTGCGATCGGGCTCAAGATCGTCGGCGTGATATTGATGAGTGCGATGCTGGTTGCGCCGGCCGTAGCCGCCCGTCAATGGTCGGACCGATTCCGAACCGTCGCCCTGCTCAGCGGGTTAATCGGCGCGATTGCCGGGGTCGTCGGGGCGTTTATCTCATCGCTGGGGGGTGCACTGGCCACCGGCCCCCTGGTGGTTCTGACGCTGGGAGCGATCGCTCTGTGTTCAATCCTGCTGGCGCCGGCGCATGGAATTCTGCCGCGGAAAATCCGGCAAATGCGCCAGCGTTCGCGCTTTCGCCGCGAGATGGCCCTGACCGCAATGCTGGCCCTGCAAATCCGCCACCCGCAGGGCGATCGCCCGCACCCGGCCGCCGCCATCGAAGCCGGTTCCCCGGGACAGGGCCGGCTTACCGGTACGTTGCGGGAACTCGCCGAGGCCGGTCTGGCTTCCGGATCGCCAAGCCTGGGTTGGCGCCTTACCGCCAGCGGGCTGACAAGCGCGCGCGCGCTTGTCGCTGAACGTAATCTGCCGGCCTGGATGCTCGACCCATGACCGCTGGACAAACCGAGGTGCTGGGCATTGCCGTATTGGTGAGCTGGGCATGCTGCCTGCCGGGGATCTGGCTGGTGCTGCGCGGCTCGGCGATGCTGGTCGATGCCATCTCGCACACCGTGCTGCTCGGCATCGTGTTGGCTTTTTTTCTGGCTGGTGACCTGACCTCGCCGCTGCTCCGCCTGGGCGCAGCGCTGATCGGGATACTCACGGTCGTGTTGGTGGACCTCCTGGGGCGGCATCGCCTGGTTCGCACCGATGCGGCCATAGGGTTGGTCTTTCCGGTGCTCTTTGCCGCCGCGGTGCTGCTGGTGTCCCGCTTTGCGGGATCGGTGCACCTGGACACCGATGTGGTTTTGACCGGTGAAATCGGACTGACCCCGTTTGATCGAATCGGCTTCGGCAACTGGGATATCCCGCGCGCGATGGCCTATCTGGCCATCGCCCTGGCCATCAACGCAACGCTGACGGGGGTATTTTGGAAAGAGTTGAAGGCATCCAGTTTTGACCCAGCGTTGGCCGCCAGCCTGGGACTGGCGCCCGGGTTGATCGGCCTCGGGCTGGTCGCCGTCGTCTCAATCACCGCAGTGACCGCGTTCGAAGCTATCGGTTCGATCCTGGTCGTTGCACTGGTGGTGGGTCCCCCGGCGACGGCCCTATTGCTGACAAATTCGCTGCCGCGGATGCTGATTTGGGCGCTTGGCCTCAGTGCCAGCGCGGCCGGACTCGGGTACCTGGCGGCATGGTCTCTCGATACCACCATCGCCGGGTCGATCGCGGCGGCGATCGGGGCACAATTTGCGCTGTCGGCCCTGTTTTCCCCGCACCGCGGGATAATCGCACGGCAACGGCGGCGGCGGCGTCAAGCGCTTGAATTTGCCCAGATGATGCTCGTTATCCATCTCCTAAACCACGAAGGAACCGATCGTGAATTTGAGGAGAACGCCCTTGCCCATCTGCACCTGGGACTGCGTTGGCAGCCAGAATTTGCCCAGAGCGTGACCGATCGGTCGGTTGCCGCCGGCCTGATCGAGATCAGCGGAAACCAACTGCGCCTATTGGATCCAGGTAGGCAACTCGCGCGATGGCATTAGCAGGCCGAGTGCCCGGCGGGTGCCCGAGGGGAGCGCTGCCACCCTGCGGGTAATTGCCGTTCGACACCTCCAGTTCGAGGACCTCGGCCTGCTTGAGGGATTGCTGGTCGGCCGTGGCCACACGGTCTCCTATCTGGATGCGTGGGACGACGATCTCGACTCGGCCCGGAGCGTCGACTTGGTGGTGGTCCTGGGCGGGCCGATCGGCGTCTACCAGGAACCTGAGTACCCGTTCCTGCAATCTGAACGCGAGCTCGTGCAGTGGCGCCTGGAACATGAGCTGCCAACCTTGGGGATATGCTTGGGCGCCCAGCTAATGGCATCGGCAATGGGAGCTGCGGTCACGCCCGGCGCCGAGCGGGAATTGGGTTACGGACCAGTCCAGCTCACCACCGCCGGGCTTACCTCGCCACTTGCCAAACTCCAGGGAGTCAGGGTGCTGCACTGGCACGGCGACTGCTGTCAATTGCCGGTCGGCGCCGAACTGCTGGCCAGTACCCGGGCCTGCCCGGTGCAGGCATTTGCGATTGGCGATTTCGCGCTGGCGCTGCAGTTTCACGCCGAGACCGATCGCGGCGGAATCGAACCCTGGCTGGTGGGGCACAGTTTTGAAATCTCGTCGAGCCGAGTATCGACCGTCGCCGAATTGCGCCGTGGCGCCGATCTATGGGCCGGACCGCTGGCCGATGCCGGGACCGCGATGTTCGGCAAATGGCTCAACACCCTGGGTTTGTAGTTTCCAGGCGCCGATCGGGCTAGTCGAGCAGCGAATAGCTCCGATTCAGACTCGCATGGTCCTGCGGGTCCAGCCGTCGGTTTTTAAACGCCGGGTAACTCAATCCGTAGCGATAGGCCCGGAACAGCCAGGAATTGCCCTCTCCGTTGGCGCGGCCGACCGTAAACGGGCTGATCCACTCCCACACCTCGTCACCGCGGCGCAGCACTTCAAATACACGGCCGGATGTACCTTCGCAGATCAGGACGGAGCCGTTGGGTAACCGCTGGGCGCCCGATAAGTGGCCGGAAAAAAACTGCTCGTTCGGAGTCCCCCGGTAGCGCCACACTTCCTCGTTGGTTTCCGGGTCCACCTCAACGATCGACGAATACTGCAGCCGCGGGGCGTGGGCGCCGTTGTCAAAAATCTGTACGTTTCCGCCATTTACGAAAGTGGCGTTGTGCTGGTGCGCGATCTTTGGCCACTGATAGCGCCAGGTGATTTCGTCCGCCTCGCGGTCGAGGACCAGCACCGTATGGGTGTTGCGTAGCGAGAGCAGCAGGCGCGCCCCGTCGACATCGATGCTGTTGGCGTGGGTCCACTCATGGCGCAGGTCGAGCGGGCAGAGTCGGTCGATTTCGGGGTCCAGATATTCGTGCACCGACCAGCGACCGGTCTCAGCACCGGCCTGGTCAAGTTCGACCACATCGTCGCCGATCAACTGCTCCGGCGGATCCTCGCCCGGCGGGGTGTACCCACCCTGGACCCGGGCGGTCAGCTCCTTTGAGAATTGGGCGAACTCGAGCACGTAGGTGTGACCGTCGGCGGTTCGCGCAAAGTCGTGATGCAGGTACCAATTGCGGTGACTCCATACCTGATTGCCGTCCCAATCCAGCTCACGCAATTCGGTGGCGTTGGCGCCCAGTCGCCTTACATCCTCGTGGAAGGGGAGGGCCGGATCGCCCGGCATCGGGGGAGACGGCATGCCGATCGAGCTCTCACGCCCCAGCGCCAGCAGGTTCCCGTTGGGCAGCAATTTGGCATGATTGCATCGGAAGAAGTCCGGTTGCCAAGTGTGAACGACCCTGCCCTGGATGTCGATCAGATAGATCGTTGTGGTGCCGGCCGGGCAGATCAGGGTGTAGCCGTTGTAGACCAACTGGGAACGCGCGAAGGTAAGGCCCGTCTTTTGGGCAACCGACCAGCCCACCGGTTAGCGACCGGCCTGGGCCGGTCGGTTGCCGACCGTTTGACCCGAGGTCGGTTCGCCGGTGGTGACCGGACCAAAACCGGCCACTTCGTAGTCGCTAAATCGCGCCGGAACCCCGTAGGCGAGCAGCGGGTCAGGGCCGTCCTGGATGTGCAGATGGATGTGCGGAAACGACGATGCGCCGCTGTTGCCGCATTCGCCGATCTTCTCGCCCGCGTTTACAACCTGTCCTTCGATCACCGCGATCGAATCAAGGCGCAAGTTGGTTAGGAAGGCGTAGTGGCCAGCCCCCAGCGAGAGTACGACATGGTTCCCATATTCGCTCGATTGACTAGTGGAGCCCGGCGGGTTGTCCAGACTACCGTCGGTTACGAGAAACACCGACCCGGTGGTCGGGGCCAACACCGGTTGGCCAAAACAGAAGAAGTCCTCATTGACCAGACCGCTGCCGCGATGCAGGCTACCGTTGCGAGAAAAGACAAAGTCATAGCCGAATTGTTGCCGCGGATCAATCGCGTGGCGGTTCTGGACCGACAAGCGCCCGCCCCACTGGACTACGTACTGGCCGCTAAAAGGGAGTTCGAAGCGAACGTCGGAGGGAATGTCGGCGTTGGGATTTTCGATCGGCGGCTCGCCGCTTACCGCGTAGTCGATGTCGAATCCGGCGATCTGGCCGTCGGCGTCAAATGCCATGCGCAGCGAAATCGGACCGGCCGCATCAACCATCCCAGCGATCCGCTCATAGATCTCGAACTCACCCACCCGGGTGATGTACTCCTCGTAGACGAGCGTTTCACGACCAAACGAATCGAGCATCGCCGCCTGCGCCTCGGCAAGGTTTTCTACCGACTCGAATCCGGTACGTGAATCCTCGTTCATCAGCTCCCAGAGCGACTCCAGATCGCCTGCATAAAACTGGTCAATTAGGCGCCGGCCCAGATCACGGAACACGGGCGATCCCTGGCCGATATCAAGCTCAGCGGGTGAGGCGCCGGTTTCCAGAGCGGTGTTGGTAACCGCGCCAAGCAGGTTCACGAAAACGTCGCGGAATTGTTCTGGTGACAATTCGCTCTCGTCAACCTGGCCGGGCAGATCGATGTTGATTTCGGCCGCCCATTTGACATCGAATTGCAAACCCTCGCCGTCGGCGTCGCCATCCTCAATGAAGCTGACCAGCTCATAGGAATCCTCATTGACCAGCAATTCGATCCCAGGTTCTCGGCTGGAGATGAGTGAATAGCAGGTAAACCCATCACCGCAGCTGACGGTGGCCGGCTTTTCCTCCCACGCCTTTAGGAGCCGCTCGGCGTTAAGCAGGGCGAGGCCCGGGGCACCCTCAAAGAAAGTATTTTTTTCGCTGCCGGTGGCCGGCAAGCTGACCCAGTCGATCGTTTGCTCAGAATTTTGGCCACGCATGTAAATCCGGTCGGTGGTGCCGGCGATCTCAAGCGTGGCCGTTTGGGGGCCGGCGGCCTCAAAAAACATTCGTACCAGGTCGGCCGACGGGAGCGATTCGATCACGATATTCCAGGTCACCTCGTCGGTAACCGCTTCGGTGGCGGTGACCCGAATTCCCTGCTGCAGCAGCTGGGCGGTTTCGGCGTGGAAACGGGCCAACTCGAATCCCTTTTGCAGCGGGGTCGGCACCGCGGTCGGGGGCTGGCTGCTAACTGCGGTCTCGGTCGTCTGCTGGCAGGATGCGAGAAGCAACAACAGGCCGGCGAGCAGCAGCAGCCGGCAACTCGTTGCGATTTCCGTTCGAAAGCGCGGTCGGGACGCCATATGTAAGATTACGACTTTCGCCTGCAAATCAATTCTTAACTGACATTGCAACGCTTGCCAGGTAGGTGGATTTTGCCGACCGTATCCGGGTGGCAGATTGCCCGATTGGCGCCAGTTGACCGCCCGCGGGACGTGGGAACATTGCCGTCCGAGGCCCGCCGGTCGGGTGCAGCGATTGGAGCCGAGCACCGGTTACCGACAATGGGTTCTCTGCCAGAATCCGGGGGTAAGTAAGACGAGTTTGCGCCGACACCAACTCCAACTGGTCGCCCTGGCGGCTGGCATCGCCTTTTTGGTGGCCGGCGCCGCAGCCTTCTACTTCATCGAGGGTTGGTCGCTGCTCGAGTCGGTTTACATGGTGGTGATCACCCTTACCACCGTCGGTTACGGCACGCCGCGCGAGCTGACTCCATCCGGCACCGTAATTAGCATCGTAGTGATTGTTGTCGGGGTGTCGGCGGCGCTCTATTCGATCACCCAATTTGCCGAATATCTTGTGACCGGAGTCGTTCGCGGCGAGATCGGAAGCGCTCGGGCGCGGCGGAGGATCAGACGATTGAACGCACACACCATAATCTGCGGGTTCGGCCGGCTCGGCGCCGAGTTAGCCCGCCAGCTGATTTCAAGCGGCCGCCAGGTAGTTGTAATCGATCCCGACGAGACCGGCGCCGCACGATCCCGCAGCGCTGGCTACCCGACGATCGGCGGCGATGCCAGCGAGGACGAAATCCTGCGCGAGGCCGGTATTGAGAACGCCGACAGCCTGGTCGCTGCGGTCGGATCCGATTCGGTAAACGCCTTCGTGACCCTTTCGGCCCGGGCACTTGCTCCGCAGATCCAAATAATTACCCGGGCCGAACAAGACGCCGCGGTCGAAAAGTTGTTGCGCGCCGGCGCCAACGATGCGATCACCCCCTATGCTGCCGGTTCGCGGGCGATCGCGACCAAGTTGACCACTCCCCTGGTCGGACTGGTGGTTGAGGCCCTGCTAGATGATCAAATCGGGTCGATTTCGATGAAGCAATTGCGCGTCCATCCGCGTTCCAGGCTGGTAGGTGAAAGCGTCGGTGAACTGCTGCGCGAACCCGACACCAATCTGCCGGTGCTGGCGTTGGCGAAGGGTGTGGACAACGTCGAATTGCTGCCCGGACCGCAAACCCGGATTGGCGGCGGCGATCTAATAGTGGCGGTTGGGTCGCCGGCATCGCTGGCGGCAATATCCGGCGCCGCCGATTCCATCCTCGGGAACGATTAATTGCTTCGGATATTGATCCTGCTCTCGCTGGCGATTGCCGGCGGATTCATCATCCACTCCGGTTTCCGCCGCCGCCTGCTCTGGTCGATCAACGTGACGTTTGTTATCTACGCCGCGTTCTTTGTAATCCGATTGCTGCTCTGGCCATTCTTTGACCTAGATCCCGATCAGTACCTAGTCGTCGCCGCAATCGGATTGGTCTGCTTTGCCGCTTGGTTCCTGGCCCGGCTGATCCTCGAAAAAAGGCCGCGCCACTAACCCTTATACGAGTTGTGCCCCGAGCAGTTCGGCCGGCCACGACCCGATGATCCGCACTTCCGAGCACATCTCTCGAACCGCCTCGATCGCATCGGCCACGCTGGGATCGAGGCGGTGGCCGGCGAATTCGGCGTAAAAGACGTAGTGCCCAGCGATCGCGCCGGGCAGTCCACGCGCCGGCCGCGATTGCAAATTGGACAGGTTGACATTGCGATCACGCAGCGCGCCCAAAACCTCATGGAGGGCACCCACCCGGTCTTTGACCGCAAAGATCATTGCGGTTCGGTCGTTGCCGGTGGCAGGGTTGGCGCGCTTGCCAAGCAGAAAGAAACGGGTGCTGTTAGCCGAAAAATCCTCGATGTTGCGGCGCACGACGTCAAGGCCATTGGCCAGGGCGGCGGCCTCAAGGCCAATCGCGGCTGATCTGGGCTCGGTGCTGGCCTTAATCGCGGCGGCGGCGGTGCTTGCAACCTCTACCCGTTCGGCGGCGGGAAGGTTACGGGAGATCCAGTCCTGACATTGGGCGAGGGCCTGCGGATGTGAGTAGACCGCCTGTATTTCGCCCAGGTCGGAGGTCGAAAGCAGATTGTGGACGATCCTTTCGCTGGTCTCAGCGATAACTGACACGTCATGGCGCATGAATCCGTCGATTGAGTCGCCGACCATGCCGGCGGCGCTGTTTTCGATCGGCACCACGCCAAAATCTGCGTCGCCGCGAAAAACCAGCGCAAATATCGAGTCGATCGCATTGGCCGGCACATAGTCGGCGTTCTCGCCAAAAACCTTGCGGGCGGCATCGTGGCTAAACGTCATCGGCGGGCCCAAGTAGGCCACCTGCAGAGTCTTCTCCAGCGCACGGCAGGCAGCGATTATTTGGGTAAATATCGCCGCCAGAGCCTCGGCTCCAAGGGCGCCTTCGGTATTGACGGCCGAATGGAGAATCGCCCGGCGGATTACATCGGCTTCCCGGGCGGGAACAAAAACCGGTTCTCCACTGGCCGACTTGGCGCGTCCGATCTGAGTAACGACCGCCGCCCGGCGGTTGAGCAGTTCGACCATCTGTCGGTCGAATTCATCGATCTGGTCGCGGAAGCCAACCAAGGCGGCCGCGTTGAATTCTGGCGATTGACGATTAATCGAACATTTCTCCTGGGCGATGGCGATCTTTAAAAACTCAGATTACCGGTCGCTACGGGGCAACGCCAATTTGATCGGCTGAAACTCGGGCCGTCAAATGCGCCAGGTAGACCGGGGCCAGCGGTAGCACGCAGGGCGAGAGGAATGAGAGTAATCCGGCCACAAATGACGGAACCAGCCAGGAGACGCCGATGTTAGACGAGCTGTCGAGCAGGAATTCATCGCTTATGAAGGGGACCGCCAACAGGTAGGTCGAGAGCAGGCCAACCAGGTCGAAGGCGATGAAAAGACCGAAGACGGTCAGCAGCAATCCAGAAATGATTGCAATCAGGTTTGATCGGCGGCTCATTGCCGCCAGCGGTCCCTGCAGCCGGTCGGTAAATGCCGCCAGTGCCAGGAAGGGAATGCCCAGGCCGAGCGAGTAGGCAACCAGTAATAGGTAGGCCGCAAAAACAGATTCGGTGTTGTAGGCCGCGGTGAGGATGCCGCCCAGAATAAAACCCACGCAAGGTGTCCACCCGAGGGCGAAAGCAACGCCAACCGCAAACGAGGAACGGTAACCGGACCGGGTCGGGGAAAACTCAACCTGACCCTGGCGGTACAGGACACCTGCCAACCTGGCGCTGGCGCCGGCAACCGCGCGGCGCAGCAGGTCGAATCGACCGGGACCGGCGGGTCCGGCTAGGCGGAAGGCCAACTCGCGGAAAAGACCGGCCATGTGCAGGCCGAAAACAGCCAGCGCCAGACCCACCACCACGTTGATGATCGGTCGATATTCGTCAACCAGGCTGCCAACAATGCCGAACGAGAATCCGGCAATTGAAAACAATGCGGTAAAACCCAGCACGAATGCGGCAGCATGCAGGATCAAGTGGGTGCGCGGCTGAGACCTGTTCAGCGTGGTTGCGCTACGCATCGTTGTGAGCCCCGAAATTTGAAATTGCCCGCAAATTTTTGTGGACTTTTTGATGCATCGATTATCCGTGACCGATTGATTGGCTGCGCCGGCAACGGACAATATATTGAGTCCTGCAAATTACCAACACCCATTTGGACCGGAATGCCCGATCAATCCCCGCCGACGGCTGCAACCGTAACCAAGGCCTTATTGGCGATCGTTACCCACGCCGCGGCCGATCGACTACAACAGGGCCTGCTAGCCGAGGGGTTGCGGGTAACTCGCATCAACACCGCCGGCGGCTTCCTGCGGCGCGGTAATGTCACGTTTTTGATTGGAGTCGCCAGCGAGGATGTCGGGCGGGCGATCGCCGCGGTGCGCGCCCATGCCGGCAAGAGCGGCGGCTGGATCATGGTTTCAAACCTGGCCAACTTCACCCGGGTCTAAGTCCCGGTCCCCGCGGGGACCCGACGCAAAACGCCCCGGTCGCCTGCAGGCGACCGGGGCGTTTATTACGCTTGCGGTGTTTACCCGCGGACTAGTAACCCATCTCCGGCCCGGCGGCGGCAGGCGCGTTTTCCTCCGGCAGGTCGGCAATCAGCGCTTCGGTGGTCAGGATCATGCTGGCGATAGAGGCCGCGTTTTCCAAAGCCGAGCGGGTGACCTTTAAGGGGTCGATTATGCCGGCGTCGAACATGTTTACATAGTCTTCAGTTATCACGTCAAAACCGATGAAGGCGTTGCCGGATTCGACATGGAGACGGCGAACCTCTTGTACTACAACCCCGCCGTCGTGACCGGCATTTTCGGCAATGTACTCAAGCGGTGAAACCAACGCCCGGCGCAGTGCGCGAATTCCGGCCGACTCATCGCCGTCGACCTGTACCGTATCGAGGGCTTCCAGGGCGTTGACCAGGGCGACTCCGCCGCCGGCTACGATGCCCTCCTCAATCGCCGCCTGGGTTGCCGAAATGGCATCTTCCACGCGGTGCTGCTTTTCCTTCTGCTCGGTTTCGGTTGCCGCGCCGACGCGAATGATCGCGACGCCGCCGGAGAGCTTGGCTTTGCGTTCCTCGAGCTTTTCGCGGTCATAGTCGGAAGTGGCCTCGCGGATTTGGGCATCCAGCTGCTTGATGCGACCGAGCCGAGATTCGTCGGTACCGACGCCCTCGACGATGGTGGTCTCATCCTTGGTGGCAAATACACGCCGCGAACGCCCCAGGTCCTCGACGATTACGCTATCGAGGGTGCGGCCCATATCGGAGGCGATGACGGTGCCGCCGGTGATGATTGCAATGTCTTGGAGGAGCTCTTTTCGGCGATCACCGTAACCGGGCGCTTTGACCGCCAGGCAATTGAGGATTCCACGCAGCTTGTTAACGACCAGGGTGGCCAACGCCTCACCCTCGATGTCCTCGGCGATTACGACGAAATCCTTCTTGCCGCCCTGGGTAACTTTTTCAAGGGTTGGCAGGATGTCCGACACCGCCGAGATCTTCCCGTCGGTAATGAGGATGTAGGGATCCTCGATTTGCGACTCCATGCGGTCCTGGTCGGTTACAAAATACGGCGACAGGTAACCGCGGTCAAACTGCAGTCCTTCGACGTAGTCGTCTTCAAGTTCGAGTCCCTTGGACTCCTCAACCGTGATCACCCCGTCTTTACCGACTTTGTCCATGACCTTGGCGATCATGTTGCCGATTTCGGCATCAGCAGCCGAAATCGAGGCGATCTGGGCGATTTCCTCGGTGCCCTTGATCTGCTTGGCCTGGCCTTTGAGGTTTTCAACCAGCGCATCGACGCCCTTGGCGATTCCGCGCTTGATGATCATCGGGTTGGACCCGGCGGCCACGTTGCGCAGTCCTTCCTTGAGGATGGTCTGTGCCAAGACTGTGGCGGTCGTGGTGCCGTCGCCGGCGACGTCGTTAGTTTTGGAAGCGGCTTCCTTGATAAGCTGCGCGCCCATGTTCTCGAAGGGCTGCTCAAGTTCGATTTCTTTGGCTACGGTGACTCCGTCATGGGTAACCGTCGGTGCACCGAACTTTTTGCCAAGCGCTACATTGCGACCCTTGGGCCCCAGGGTGGTTCGAACCGCGTTGGCTACAGTGTCGATACCCTGAAGCAAAAGCTTGCGGGCTTCGGCGTCGAGCGCTACTTGCTTGGCCATATAGGCTCCCTCTGCGACATTAGGCAGAATCTAAAAAGTGGGGATACGGAAAATTCGATCCGGCGCACCATTGCCCGGCACGCGGTCGAGGTGCCCAGTCAGCATGCGGAATGCAACTGATCTGAAGCTGGAGAGAGTTTAGCAAAATCAACGCACCGGCCCAGATTGCCAGGTGGCGGGCCAAGCGGGCGGTCACCCCTAGAAACGACCGGCGGCGTGACCGCTCATTGTGCCTGGTATCGGCGGTTGAATTCTTGTCTCAAAATCTCGCGACGGAAGGCGGACCTCGCATGGAAAAGCTCTCACTGACCCGGGAGGCCTGGCTGGCGGTCGTTGCGCACTGCCGCCAAAAGGCGCCCGACGAGGCCTGCGGGGTGTTGGCCGGCCGCCTGACCGCCGGCGGCCAGACAGCGACGATGGCAATTCCGGTGCAAAACGTGCACCCCAGTCCAACCTACTACGAGATGGATCCACGCGGACTGTTGGCGGCAATCGATCAGGCTGAGGCGGCCGGGCTGGAAGAGGTCGCCTATTTCCACTCGCATCCCGCCTCGCCCCCGACACCGTCGCGGACCGATATCGGTAAGGCCCGAATCGGCACCAGCCGCATGCTGATCGTCTCACTAGCCAACCCGCTCGAGCCGGTGGCAACATTCCATCTGCTCGGCAATGGGCGGGCGGTGCCGGGCGAGTTGGTGGTCGGTCGCTGAACTCATGATTTGCTGCAACCACAAATCTCCGATACGCTCGCGGCCGGCGCGATCCGGCCAACCCGCCGGTTCCCACATCGGGAAAAATCGCGCCGGAGCGTCGATTCCGACCGACGCAAAGAATTAGACTATGGAACTGATTGCGGCCGGCGAGCGATGCAGGTGCGTCCGCGCTGCGTTTGATTGATTACTAATGTAAGGAATGCGGCCACGTGGAAGACCGGGGAGCAACCAACGGCAGCTTGGAGACCTTGGCCCTAGCCCCCAACCTGGCTCGCAAGTATTCGAATCTGCGCTCGCGGTTGCGCGATCTGGAATCGGTAATCGTGGCTTACTCGGGCGGGGTCGATTCGACCCTGCTCGCCAAGGTGGCCCATGACGAATTGGGGCAGTCCGCGGTCGCAGTCACCGCTATCTCGCCGAGCTATTCGGCCAACGACCGCGTCGACGCCGAGCGTTTTGCCGACCACATCGGGATTCGCCATGAGTTCGTCCACACCACCGAGGTTGACAACGCCGAATATCAGGTAAATGATTCCAACCGCTGTTATTTCTGCAAGCAGGAACTCTTCATCAACCTGGACGAGTTTCGATCTGCCAACCCGCAGTTCCAAAGCGTTGTATATGGTCCGGTGACCGACGATTTGGGCGACCATCGGCCTGGAATGAACGCCGCCAAGGTCGCCGGCGCCGCCGCCCCGCTGGCGGAGGCGGGGATATCAAAATCTGAGGTTCGGGCGCTTTCGCTGGCGCTCGAATTGCCGAGCTGGGACAAACCCGCGGCCCCCTGCCTTTCCTCCCGGGTAGCCTACGGCGAACACATAACCGCCGCCAAATTGGCACAGATTGAACTGGCCGAACAGATAGTGCGGGCCGAAGGGTTCGATGAGTTTCGGGTTCGCCATCATGGCGATGTCGCCCGCCTGGAACTTCGCAGCGACGAGTTGCAACTGCTCTTTGAGCAAGGTCGCCGCGAGCGCGTTCTGAAAGGGCTCAAGGCGGCCGGATACCGCTACGTGGCGCTTGATCTTCAGGGATTCCGGTCGGGATCGCTAAACGAGGTATTGCAGATCCTGCCGGTAATTACGGTTTGATGTACTAGCCTCGATCGGCAAGGCGCCCACAGTCGCGCCGCCGGCAGCCGGGTACCGAACCACTCGGCCCGGAACCCATTCGCCAACTGAGTGGAATGCCTCCGTTGAGAACCGAAACTGCTACACCTTTCTGGCGCCGCTGGCGTTGGCTTCTGCTGGGTGGATTCGTCCTAATTGCCGGCGCGATTGCGGCGGTCCAGCTGCTCGGATTCGGTCCGGGCCGAGACGATACTGGTTCCCGGCCGGAATATGGACGGTCAATTGAGGTAATTCGCGGCGACCTGGTAATTTCGGTCGGTGCAGTCGGCAACGTCAAGGCCCATCGATCCGACGCCCTGCAGTTTGAATCCCAGGGAGTTTTGGCCGAAATTCTGGTGGCCCCTGGCGACCGGGTCGCAGACGGTAAATTACTGGCAAGGCTGGACGCGGCCGATCTGCTCGAATCCCTCAAAGAGGCCGAGCAGTCGCTTGAGGTGGCCAGCCTGGACCACCTGGCGCTGCTGGAACCGGCCGACCCGGACGATCTGCTGCTGGCCCGACTGGCTTTGCTGGAGGCCGAAAATGCGCTTGCCCGGCTCCAGGACTTTGGCGACCCGCAACGCGAAATCGCGCTGCGCCAGCAATTGCTATCCAGCCAGCGGGGGCTCCAACTTGCCCAGCAAAATCTGGCCGAACAGGAGGGCGGTCCCACCGCCGGCCAGATAACCGCGGCC
Organism: Chloroflexota bacterium; assembly: GCA_965261345.1. Classification (GTDB taxonomy): domain Bacteria; phylum Chloroflexota; class UBA11872; order UBA11872; family VXNJ01; genus VXNJ01. Next base: position 1,838,568 of record OZ253449.1, on the reverse strand, counting down.
ACCGCGACATTCCAGCGCGCCGAATCCAATTGGTTACGGGAACGCCAGTCCTATCAGGATTTCCTGGACGGACCGAGCGAGCTGGTGCTAGAAACGGCTCGCCTGACCCTCAAACAGGCCGCAGAAACGCTGGCCGAATTCGAGGACTCATCCCGCACCACCCAAACCGACATCGATCTACAGGCGCTGGTGGTAATTGAGGCGCGCGAACGCCTAGCGGAACTGGAGGCGCCCATTAGTGAGAGCGAAAGACGCCAGCGTGCGGCCAGCCTGGCCGCTGCCCAGCAGGATTACGAAACCGCGCGGCTCAATCTGATCGAGGTAACTGAAGGTGATTCGGATGAGACCTCGGTTCTGCAAATTGATTACCAGGCTGCCCTGCTGGAGATTTCGGCCGCCCAGCTCGCGCTCGAGGAATACCAGGCCGGGCCCGAAGTTCACGAAATAACCGATGCCGAAAACACGATCGTCCGGCGTCAGGTTGAATTGCGGCGGCTCCAGAGCCCACCCGACGCCGGGGCGATCCGCAAATCTGAATTGGTGATTGTTAGTGCCCGACGCCGGGTCGAGGCGGCACGCGAGGCAATTTCCAATACCGAGCTGCGCGCTCCCTACGCTGGCGTTATCACGTCGGTGGCGGGAACGCTGGGTGCATCCCCGCCCAGCAATTTCGTAACAATGCAATCGAGCGCGCGACCGCAGATCGCAACTCAGGTTTCGGAAATTGACATCGGCAAGATCGAAATCGGTCAAAGGGTTGAAATTGAACCGGACATATTTGGCGCCCGCGAAACGTTTGCGGGGTCCATCGCCGCGATAAACCCGGAGGCCACGAGCGACTTCGGCCTAGTCACCTACGAACTGACGGTCGACTTTGAATCCGACCCGACGAGCCTTTTGCCGGGAATGACGGTGGCCCTGAAAATTCTGATCGAATCACACCCCGACGTGCTGCTGATCCCGCTGGCCGCACTGATCGAAGAAGGTGGCCGCAGCTACGTTCTGGTCGCAGGCGACCTGCCCGACGAGGTCTTCGAGCGTGATGTAGTCACCGGCGCCCGCAATGATTCCGAAGTCGAAATCGTGTCCGATCTTAGCGAAGGGCAGATGCTGCGCACTCAACTCGCCGGGTTCGAGGAGGTCGATCTATTCGGCGGTGGGCCGCCGGACGGTGATCAAGGCGGAGGCCGGGGAGGAAGCTAGCGGTGCTTGGCGATCCGGGTGCGCCCGGCCAACCCCCGGAGGCCACTGGCGAGGATTCGACGGTAATTGAGATAGCCGGTCTAAGCAAGGTATACCGAGCCGGAACGAATGAAATATTTGCCCTGCGAGGAGTAAGCGCCCGGATCGGGCGGGGCGAATTGGTGGCGGTCATGGGGCAATCGGGGTCGGGAAAATCGACCCTTATGAACATCCTGGGGTGCTTGGACGTCCCTACCGAAGGCGATTACTGGCTCGACGGACAGTACGTTGCCAACCTAAGCGACGGGCAATTGGCGCAAGTGCGCAATGCCAAGATCGGATTTGTCTTCCAGGCCTACAACCTCCTTCCGCGGTTGGCGGCAATCGACCAAGTCAAGTTACCGCTCATTTATCGGCGGGCCCGCCAGCGCTCACGCCTGGCGCGCGCGGCGCTCGACCTTGTTGGGCTTTCCGATCGCATCGACCACACCCCCAACCGGCTCTCCGGCGGGCAGCAACAACGGGTCGCAATCGCCCGTGCGCTGGTTACGAATCCGGAAATCATCCTGGCCGATGAGCCGACCGGCAACCTGGATTCACAGACTTCAAGGGAGATCATGGATCTGATCGTCAGGCTCAACCGCGAACAACGCATTACCACGATTCTGGTTACTCACGAACTCGAAATCGCGGCGACGTGTCGCCGGGTAATTACCTTGCTTGACGGGCAGATTGCCAGCGACCGGCGGCAGATTCCGGCCACCTCCTTGTCAGTTGGTACCAATGCGAATAGCTGACGCCATCGCGCAGGCGCTGCGCTCGCTGGCCACCAATACCCTGCGCACGCTGCTTACCACCCTGGGCATCGTGATCGGGGTCGCTTCGGTGATCGCCCTGCTGTCGCTGGCTTCGGGTTTTAACGAGCTGATCGTTTCGGAAATTCGCGGCGCCGGTGCAAATCTGGTGTTTGTGTTTCCCGGCGGATCATCTTCCGCACGCGGATCGGTTTTTCGGCCGGGAGCCAGTGGAGCCCTCACGTTGGAGGATGCGCGAGCGCTGCGCGCGGCCCAGATCCCCAAGCTTGATGCGGTAGCGGTAGATTCTGGCGACGGCGCGGTCATCAAGCTTGGGGATTGCGGCCGACAGATTTCGCTCGCCGGGGTAGATCCCGAGCAGTTCGCGATCACAGGTCTGGAGTTGGACGCCGGGCGCGTGTTCGACCAGCGGGAGTTCGACTTGGCGGCACCGGTCATCGTGCTGGGATCACAGATCGTTAATCAGCTGGCCGGGATTGAAGGATCCTGCGCCACGCTGGTGCCGGGAATGTCGGCGTCCGACGCGGAGGCAAACCGGTCCACCTCTGCGGGGGCGCTCCTCGGACGCGACGTAAGGGTCGACAACCAAGTTTTCAGCGTTATCGGGCTGGCTTCCGAAATGGGCCAGAGTTTCGGCGGCGGTGACGGCAACGCCTACATCCCTCTGACCACCATGCACTACCGCATCGGATCCCGCCACACCGCCAACGGCGAGGTGAGAGTCGATCAAATCACCTTGGCGCTGGCCGACGAGACCGAGCAAACTTCAGACCAGGTAACCGCCGAAGTTGGCGCGGTATTGCGGGCTCGCCACCGAGTCGAGGAAGATGATTTTCAATTCTTATCGCAGAACCAGCTGCTGGAAATCTTTGCCCAGATCACCCTGGTCGCCAGCATTTTCCTGGGCAGCGTGGGAGGCATATCGCTGCTCGTGGGAGGCATCGGAATAATGAACATAATGCTGGTGACGGTTACCGAGCGCACCCGCGAGATCGGAATCCGCAAGGCGCTTGGCGCCCGCTACCGCGATCTGATTGCCCAGTTCCTGATCGAAAGCATATTCCTAAGTGTCTTGGGGGGAGCAATCGGAGTCGGCTTCGGCTGGCTGATTGCCTTTGGTGTCAGCCAGATACCAATCGATAACGGCGACCCAATCCCGACCTTAGTTACACTGCAGTCGGTTGTGCTGGCGTTGGCGGTCGCCTCAGGGATCGGATTGATATTCGGCCTCTATCCCGCAAACCGGGCGGCCCGCCTCAACCCAATCGAAGCTCTTCGCTACGAATAGTGTCGGCCCCTCAAGGTCCGGTCAATCGGTCGTTGTCCCACTCCGACCGAACCGACTCGATCGCGAGGCCGGCCACCCGACCCGGTCTAGCCGTGATAATCCTTTTCCGGCAACCGCGGGTTGTAGCGACCAAATGACCGCCGGTTGTGGCCAACTCCTAACAATTTCGCAACGTCAGAGTCGATGAACCGCAGCAAGATCGAGGCCCTGCTAAGAGGCGCGTTGGAGTCGCTTTGCGCCACAGGGCAATTGCCGGAGCTGGATCTGGGATCACTGGCGGTGGAAAAATCGCGCGTTGAGGGTGCCGATTACTCCTCCACCCTTGCCCTGCGGCTGGCCAGCGCGATCGGATCTCCGCCGCTCGCAATCGCCGAACTGATCATAGCTGCCTTGCCCGAGCACGCGATGCTCGAATCGGCCCAGGCGGCCGGGCCGGGCTTTATCAATTTCGTGTTGGATCCGAGTTGGCTGGCCGGGCAATTGGGCGAGATCCACGCTTGCGGCAAGAAATTTGGCGATTCGGACACCTGTGCCGGCAAGAGCATCCTGATTGAATACGTGAGCGTAAACCCCACCGGCCCATTGACGGTTGGGCACGGCCGCTCGGCGGTGTTGGGGGACGTGTTAGCCCGGTTGCTGGAAACCGCCGGCGCCAGGGTCACGCGGGAGTACTACATCAATGACGCCGGCAACCAGGTCCGGTTGTTAGGGTTGTCCCTGCAACACCGCATCCGCCTATTGGCCGGCAAGGAATCGTCCGAGCCGTCGGCCGGTTACCGCGGCGATTACGTGGCCGACTGGGCCGGCGAGCTGTACGCCGAGAAGCCCGAATTACTTGAACTCGAGGCCGACCGCCAGGTCGAGTTTCTTACCGCCTGGGGCATCAGTCGGGCGCTGGTGGAAATCCGCGACCCACTGGAACGGTTGGGAATCAGCTTCGACAACTGGTTTTCAGAGAGTCGAATACACGATCAGGGCTCGATAACCACCACGATCGCGACCCTAGCCGAGCGCGGCCACGTCGTCAATCGCGAACAGGCAGTTTGGTTTTCTCACGGTGAGAGCGGCGACCAGGCCAACGTCCTCATAAAGCGGACCGGCGAGCCCACCTATCTGGCGGCCGACATCGCCTACCATCGCGAAAAGTTGGAATCCCGGCGGTTCGATGTGGCAATTGATGTGATGGGGGCCGATCACCACGGACACACTGCCCGAATGCGGGCGGCCATGGCCGCCCTTGGCATCGATCCTGAACGCCTCAAATTCGTGCTCTGTCAGATCGTTCACCTCCTCGTAGACGGCCAGCGCGTCAAGCAAAGCAAACGCGCCGGGGAATTTGAACTGCTCTCACAATTAATTGACGACGTCGGCGCCGACAGCGTTCGCTATTTCATGATTTCGCGCGACGCTGACAGCCAGATGGATTTCGACACCGATCTGGCGCGGCGGCAGGGCGATGAGAACCCTGTGCACAAGGTTCGCTATGCGCACGCCCGAATCGCCAGCATCCTGCGGCGGGCGGGCGATCAGGGGCTGGCGCCCGATTGCCGCGAGTCCCACCGACTAATCGAATTGGCCGAAATCAACATCATCAAGCGGATGCTGGAATTTCCCGAGTTGGTCGCCCTGGCCGCCACAAACCTGGAACCACACCGGATTCCGCATTACGCCTTGAGGCTAGCCAACGATTTCAATTCGATGTACCACCGCCACCGGGTGATCTCTTCTGATCACCAGCTGTCGCAGGCCCGCCTCGCCCTGGCCGAGGCGGTTGCGACCGTCCTGGCGCGGGCCCTAGACCTGATGGGGATAGCCGCCCCGGATCGTATGCGGCGCGGCGAGCCTTAGGCGACCGCCCGAGGTTATTGGCGAGCGCGGACCACGATTCGTTCGCCGTTTAAGGGTGCGATCTTCAATTCCGTGTCCCCGCAGGCTATCGCCGCCGCCGGGATCAGTGGACCGCCGGGCGGGCGCAGGTGCAGCGTCCCCGGAGACCGGGCGAATGTTCCATAGATGAATCCGGACGATGCGAGGCCGCGGATCAACTGATCGTCGAACTCCAGCTCGGGTATTGGCCCACTGACCAGCAGCTGTCCGTATCCGCCGGGGTTGGCTGGCAAAAGGCAGGCTGGATTGCCGGCAAGCGCACGCAGGATCGCCGCGAGCGCATCAGGCCAGGTGGCGGTGCCGAGGCCCTCGCTAAATCCCAGCGTCGGTTCGGCTAAATGCGCAAACAGCGATTCGTTTGAATCGAGTCCGGCCCGATGGGCCAATACGCCGCCTACCGGCAAGGAGGGGGCGATCAGGCCATTCAAGTTGGCCGGCCAAACCTGCTCTATAGATTCCAGCGCGGATCCGTCGGCAATTGCGGCAATCGCCGGCCCCGGGTAGTCGCCGGCCAAGGCGGCGCCCAAATCGGGGGCCAGCGCCAAGGTTCCGAAAGCCTCGCCCCCAAACGCCAGCGGGCACCACAGTGAAAACCCTGGAGCACTGAGGGTGATCTGTCCCGGACGCGTGTGTTGCAGTACCGTCCCGGTGAGATTTGCGCGCACGGCCCGTCTGCCCGATTCGCCTGCCAAGAAAACCTGGCCGGCTTCCTCATTTAAAGCAACAACCCTAGCGTCGTAGTCGAGGAGGATTGGCCTCCCACGCAGCCAACTGCCCTCGTTGGCAATCTCGGTTCCGGCGGCGATCGTGTCCCCGACCGAGGCGTTAGGCAACCCGGACAGCTGGACAGCACGCGCGGGGCCAGGGACGAAATATTCGGCGATTTCGCGGCCTACCCCAACATCCTCGCCCGATTGGCAAATTGCCCGACCATCAATCGGAAAGGTATGCCGTTGGCGAAGATCGCCGAGCAGGCCGGCCACTTTCATTGCGATGCCCCCGACGGCGTTTCCGGAGGATGAAAGGTGTCTAATCCCTGCAGCCATTGCAGTACCTGGTCGGCCTGAGCGCTGGAATCTAATGCCGGCTCCAGCGGGCGCCCGCGGACGTCGACTAGTATGCCGGCCGTCGACGGCGCAATCGCGGTTTCCAATTGGACGGCCTGACCCGACCCGCGTCCCAGATCTAGGCCTGGGGCTGGAATGGCGCGTACGGTCAACGGGTCGGTCGTGGCGGTAGCCATTCGCTCAATGGACCCGAACGGGACCACCCGGTCCAGACGTCGGCCGTCGGGCCGGTCGATTAGTATCCTCAGTCCCGGTTCCCCGTCGCGAGCGCGCCCACTGACGGCCACGCTCAACCCCAACGGAATCAGTCCCATCGAATGGTCGACCGGTTCCCCGGCAAGGTCGATTGCACCGAGCATCGCCAGGGTGCTGGCCGAATCTTGGGCCAATTGGCAAAAGTGCGCTGGTTGCAACCCGTTCAACAGCGCGGCGGCGGCGGCGGCGGGCGAACAATCGGAGCCGAGTGCGCCCCCGCTGGCAATTGCCAAATCGCATTCGAACCGTTCCAGGCCAAGCTGCCGGCAAGCCCGACCCAGCCCGGCCGCGACGGCTGCATCGGCGATCAATCGATCCTGTCGATTAACCACGATCGCCCACGGCCGCAGGCCGCAGGCCAGCAGGCTGGACGTAACCGACTCCTCCGAAAGCGGGGTCGGGAGCCAGCGGGCAATTTCGGCCGGATCCAGGGCAAGGCCAAAGGGCATGCCGTCCCCACCGTCGGCAACGTAGCCAAAACTGGCGATGCGGGTCGAGTCGGGCGAAGCCCAGGCCAGGATGATTCCGGTCGGCTCAACATGGGCAATCGACACCCGCAGGCCCATCGCGCTGGCCAATCGCCAGGCTGAACGGCGGAGGGCCACGGTAACCGGAACCGCCGGGCAGCCGCTCAAAGCATCCGGCACCAGGGCCGGCCGAGTTGGGCTGAGCAGGCGCGCATAAGCCGCCGCCAGGGCTTCGTGCAGGGCTTTGGCCCCTTCCGGTCGTCCGGCATTTGGGTTTAGCCGGACGCAATCGCCGCGTTCGGCCAGTGCCGATTGAGTTGCTGCGCTCGATTCGGAGCCAAGCAGTGCCAGCACCTGGCCACCGCCGGTGCCGGTGGCCACCAGATGCCGAACAATCTGGGCCCCCAGGGTGAGCGCGGCGCCGGATCGAGGGCCAATAAATGCCAGAACAATAAGTTCGGCCTTGGCGGCCCGGATTTTTTCGGCCACCGAATTGGGATCGGACCTTTCCACAAAATCCTTGGCCGGCATCCTGATCTGGGTCCGGGTGATGAATCCCTGACCACGCATTGCGCCCACCAGCTGGGTCCGCTCGATCGGCGGCACGTCGCCAATAAATATCGCCGGTCGCGGAGGCGCCAACCGGGTGCCGGTCAACGCCAGTGGCGTAGCCGGATGATCTCGATAAAGATCGTTTTCGCCAACCAGGCGCGATTGAATTTCCGACCAGGATGCAGCCGGGTCATTTGACGGCGGGCCGTCACTGGCAACTGTCTCGACCAGGTTTACAAGGATGTAATCCGAACCGATCCTGGCAAAGCGCCCGACCCGGAGGCGCGGGCCGAATTCGACGATCTCAATAGCCGACGCCAACTGTGGGTCGGGCGGGGCCGCGCCAGGGCCGCTTTCGACTTCCCCTCCCGGATCAACCGGAGGATCCGGCAAGGGAACGCCTTGATCGCTTACGGTCCGGGTCGCCATCGCGTCTGGTGCCTGCGCATTTGATTGTTGCCAAGTTTTAAGCGTTTCAACTGCGGGGGGCCGCAGGATCAGGCGCTGGTCGGGATCAGCAAATATTTTTCGACTCGGCCGAATGCGGCCGATGCCGCGGCCGGTGAAAGGGCCTTCATAGGCGGAGCCACGACTGGTGAGCACAATCCCATATGCGACAGCACGGCTTTGGCGAATGGTTGTCCCAGGGTGCCAGTTTGCAGCCTGGCGCCAAATTCGACCGCGTGCCGCTGAAGTTCGACCGCAGTTCCCAGGTCACCCTCGCAATATGCCTCGTACAGTTGGGCCGATATGTGCGGAATCAGATTCTGGGCCAATCCGATGCAACCATCGGCACCGTGAATTAGTGCATCTAGCAAATGCCCGTCGCCACCCAAGAACAGTCGAAAGTCGCGACGCTCGCCCACGCGGCCCAGAACGGCGTGCAGCCAAGCGGTCGATCCACCCGAGTCCTTTAGACCGCACACTCCGCAATCGGCCAAGCGCCCAACCGTGTCGGGATTGGCCGCTAGTTTGGTCATCGTCGGGAAGTGGTAATAGAGAACTGGAAGATCCACCGCGCCGACCAACCGCGTAAACCAATCCACTATCGCGTCCTGGTCGATCGGAAAGTAATAGGGCGGTGTCACCAGGGCGGCGTCGGCGCCACAGTCGGCAGCCTGCTTTACCTGGTCGATGGTTGCCCACAGATTAGGCAGACCGGCGCCGGCTATTACCGGGATGCGGCCGGCCGCGGCTTCCACTGCAGCCGACAACAGACCAGCCCGGTCGGCGTAGCGAACGCCCTGGAATTCGCCCGAGCTGCCCAACACCACCACGCCGTGCGAACCCGATTCGATGTAGAAGCCAATCAGGCGCGCCGCGGCCGCCAAATCCGCCTTGTAATCGTCACCGAGCGGGGTGACCATCGCCGGCATTGAACCGCGCAGGCGCTCGATTATTTCCATTTGGCTTCGTACCGTTCCAGTCGCGAGCAATTGGCCAACGCCGCTATCCGGCGGGTATCCGGTCAGGGGCGGCAAATTGCAATCGCAGCGAATCTGGGCTATTTTGAGGTGCGAATTGATCGCCAATATGGCAATTGCTAGATTTTGGTCGCGAACGCAATTCGCAAGATCGCAAATTTCGCGATCAATCCCGCAACCGGAAATGCCGTTGATAGCAATTATTAGTTGGTACCGTCGATTGTCCCGCGGCTGGCAATTGGGCGTTGCCCTGCTGATCCTTCTTTCAGCGGTTGCCCTGTCCTGTGACCCGGTGACAACGCCGCCCACCCCGGGATCGGTGGCGGGCCGACCAACCGCGGCAGCGATTACCGACATTCGAGGTCAGACCGATCCGGTTGACACCGCGCCAACCGCAACCGCGAAATCGACTTCCAACGGGCCGTCTCGCGAAACGGTAGATCGAGCAACCACGGCCGCGGTTACCGACATTGCGGATCAGGCCGATTTAGAAGACGCGGCACCACCGGGCACCGCTGTGGCCAACCGCAGCGGTTCAACCGCGCGGGCGCTGTTGGCGGAAATCGCAATCGAACCCGAGCATCCGGGCAGCGACTACGACCGCGATGATTGGCCGCACTGGAAGGACCAGGACGGCGATGGATGCCACGCCCGCTGCGAGGTCGTAGAAAGCGAACGGTTGCCCGACGGAACCTGGTATTCGATATTCGACGGCCTAGTCACCAGCAATCCGTCCGGGTTTGACGTTGACCACTTGGTGCCGTTGGCCGAAGCGCACGAATCCGGTGGACACCGCTGGGACCGGGCAACACGCCAGAACTACGCCAATGACCTTTCCTACCAGCATTCGCTGATTGCCGTATCTGCCAGCTCCAACCGTTCGAAGGGAAAGAAGGACCCGGCCGAATGGCTTCCGCCAAATGCCGATTCGCACTGCTTTTACGCCGAGGCTTGGGTGGTGGTCAAATTGCGCTGGAGGCTGGCCGCCGATGGCGCCGAGCATGCGGCGCTGGCCCGCATATTAGGCGGCTGCCCGGAGCAGGAGATTTCCCAGGAAAACCCGATACCGATTCCAATATCCACCAGGGCTCCCTTGGCAACCTCCGCCCCGGAAGCGGGCCCTACCGCGAGCACCGGACCCGACGCAGCCGCTCAAGCGGAAGCGACCCCGTCCGGGCAATTGGAAATCCGTTTTTGCGATGCCAGCGCGGAAAGGGTGCAATTGGGTGGTCCGCCAGGCTTTAGTCTGGCCGGCTGGCAGATTTCCGACCAGGGGAGTAATTTTGCTCACACCTTCGCTGCGGGAACAAGTCTGGACGCTGATGGCAACTTTCTGATCGCTTCCGGGGACGCGATCGGCGACCTCAAGCCCTGGGGAAGGCGGGCAGTATGGAACAACTCCGGTGATGTGGCGACCTTGGCCGGACCGGGCGGGGAAGCGATCAGCCGAATTTGCTCCTAAAGTATTTAGCCGATTGGCGGCGGTGCGGCGAATTCGGCATCGCCGGGATTGGCCCCGGGCCAAGTTGCGGCGATCGGGCGCGCAATATGGGACGACTCCAACCGTCGACGCCAAAGATCTATGGATGCCAGGGTGCGGCGGGCCCTGCCCGACGACCGCCTGGGTGGGCCAACCGCGCGCCGGCCGAATGGGTAAGCGTGAACGAATTTATAGGGTCCGCCAGTGCAAATCTGGCCAACGAACAGTTTGCCGAAATTAGGCTTAAATTAACGAACCATGCGGGCAAAATTGAATGCATGGTGTGTGGTCCGCGCTGGCGGTCCGACATCGTCGGTTGAGGTTTTGGCAGGTGGAGGCAAGATTCTTGGACCCAGTAGGAATTGGCTACATCGGGCTTGGCCAAACTGTAAATCTCTGGCATCTGCCCTTCGTGACCGACTCGCCGCTGGTTCAGGCGGTGGCAGGCACGGACATCACCCCGGCCCGCCGCGAACTGCTGGCGCCGCGCATTCACGGACCGGTGTATTCAGAACTGGCGCCGCTGCTTGAAAACCCGGCGGTTGAGGTCGCCGTGGTGGCAACCCCGCACCGCCTCCACAGGGAACACGCAATCGCCGCCCTGGAGGCTGGCAAGCACGTAATTTGCGAAAAGCCGCTGGGCCTCAACTTGGCCGAAGCGCGCGAAATCGCCGCTGTCGCCAAGCGTTGCGATCGCTATGCATCGGTTTACCAGAACCGGCGCTTCGATGGCGAATCATTGGCGATAGAAAAGGCGTTAAATGACGGAGCCGTCGGCGAGATAGTTTCGATCGCCCGTGCCCATTACCGGGACCGGCCGCATCTAGACTACGCGGCCCAGGAATACCAACCCGAATGGCGACTGGAGGCGTGGGCGGGCCACCTCATCGATTGGGGTCCGCACCTGTTAAACCAACTGATGCGCTTTGCCAAATCGCCTCCAAAGTCGATCTATTGCCATCTCCGCGCGGTCAAATGGTCCAAGGAATCTGATGACTTCTTCAGCCTGATGGTCGAATTCCAAAACGGAATCATCGGCAAGGCCGAGGTCTGCGTTTTTGCGCACGCCGGACAATCGGAATGGCACGTAATCGGCAACGAGGGCACTTTGATTTGCAAGGGTTTCGGCGAGCCGGTATACGTTCACCGCGCCGGGGCCGAGCCGGAGGAGTTGGCAATCGGGCAAGGCCGGTGGATCGAGATCTATGAATCGTTGGCGCGCTTTATTCGCGGACAGGGTCAACCGGTGGTTTCAACAGGTGAGGCGCTTGCCACCATGGAATTGATTGAAGCCGCACGAATTTCGGCCCAGACCGGTCGGTCGGTCGATCTGCCGCTATAAGTAACGGCCAAGGGCAGATTGCAAGGCCGGGCCGGATCCGGCCCGGCCGCCGTGGTAACATGAGCACACTTTGTTGTTCCTACCCCGGGGTTTCGTTTATCAAAAAAAGCCCCGGTTGGAAATTCGAGATGGAAAAGCCAAAGGGAGGCAATGCCCATGCATGATTCCAGACTAAGTCGCCGCAAGTTGTTAGCTACCGGTTTGGCCGGTGGTGCGGCAGCGGCGGCCCTAGCCGCGTGCGGTGAGACGGTCACCGAGACGAAGATCGTTACTCAGTTAGTCGAAGTTGAAAAAGTTGTAACCGAGGTTGTAACCGAGGTTGTAACCGAGACCCAGACAATAACTGAAACGGTAGAAAAAATCGTTGAGGTCGAACGCGTAGCGGGCGACGTCGAGATCTTCTCCTGGTGGACCAACGCGGGTGAGGTGGAAGCCCTCAACACGCTGTTTAAGAACCTGCAGGCTGGGGTTCCCGGCATCAACATCATCAATGCCGCCATCGCGGGCGGATCAGGGCCCGGCGGTAACGCCAAGGCGATCCTGGAAACCCGCATGCTGGCCGGTGAGCCGCCGGACTCCTTCCAGATTCACTGGGGTCATGAGTTGACCTATTCGCACTCGGTCGCTGGCCGGGTCGAGGCGCTCGACGATCTGTGGACGCAGGAAGGCTATTTCGAGAGCTACCCTGAGGGATTCGTTGAAAACGGTAAATGGGACGGCCATGTTTGGGCAGTGCCGGTAAACATTCACCGTTCGAACGTAACTTGGTTCGACAAGCAGTATTTCCGCGACACTGGCATCCCGGATCCCACGACTTACGAGAACTGGGATGACGCGTTCAACGCGTTTGACGCCATCAAGGCCGAAGGCGACCGCGCGCCGTTCGCAATGGGTGAATCCCGCCCGTTCTACACCGGCCACGTCCTCGAGAACGTCCTTTTGGGCACGATCGGCGGACCGGCATACGTTGACCTGTTCAATGGCACTAGCAACTGGGATGGTCCAGAGATAACCAACGCCCTAAGGATCGCTGAAAATCTGGTTCAAAACTACGTCAATGACGATATTCTCACTGTGGACCCGGCAACGGCGTTCGAGAAGATCTTCAGCGACGCTGTCATGACCATTAACGGCGACTGGGCAGAAGGTTTCTACCGCGGCAAGGGTTACGATGGCCAATTCGGCTTTGCCCGACCGCCGGGAACGCAGGGTACCTACATGGCCCTGTGCGATTCATTTACGCTGCCGGTAGGCGCACCCAACCCGGAGAACGCGGAAGCGTTCCTCAAGGTCTGCGGTGGGCAAGCGGGCCAGGACGAGTTCAACCACTTCAAAGGGTCGATCTCGGTGGGCAAGAACCCCAATCTGTCCTACTTCAACACCTACCAAAAGGGAGCAATCCTCGACTGGCAGAACCCGGCTACCTTCGTTGCACCTAGTGTGGTGCACGGATTTGCCGCGCGGCAGAGTTGGATCACCGAATTCGTCAATATTGGGAACTCTCTGGCTTCAGAGGTTCGCAGTGGCGACGCCAACGCGGTGGCCAACGCACAGGCCGCAATGCAGAGAGCATGTGAAGACGCTGTTATCTGCTAGCAGTTCCTAAAGGGAGGGGGGGCCGTTCCCAAGCGGCTCCCCCTCTGCTGAAGGCTGTTTGAGCAAAAGAAACGCGATCACAAAAGATGGCAACGATCACACTTCCGGCGGCGCCAAAACCGCCTAGCACGCTGCGGCGACTTTGGCGGTACGTCAACCGCGACCGCGTACTGGCGATCATCATTCTGTCGCCGTCGCTGGTGGTTACGGCAGTATTCGTCTACGGCTTTGTTGCGTGGACCGGTCTGGTTGCCTTCCTAGATTGGAATCTGCCGGAAACGAGGGTCTCGATCGCGGGACCGTATGCAGGCACCGACAACTGGCAATGGCTCTTTGACCTGCCACGTTGGTACAAAGACATCCGCAACATGACCCTGTTTACCGTGTTGTTCCTTGCCCAGTGCATGATCGGCGGGTTCCTGATCGCCGCATTTTTAGATCAACACATCAAGGGCGAGGGTTTCCTGCGCACGATCTATATCATGCCATTTGCAATTTCATCGGTGGTTACCGGTGTGGTTTGGCAATGGATGATGAACCAGTCGCATGGGTTCAACCGCCTAATCGACCTGATGGGCTTCAATAACATCCTGGCCCTTTTTGGCGCCGAGAAGTTCAATTGGTTATGGTTTTCGGATTCCAATTTCGGCATCGTAGCAATTTCATTTGCCGCAGCCTGGCAGATGGTCGGCTACACGATGGCGCTCTACTTCGCCGGCATCCGCGGCATCTCCCAGGACCTGCGCGAAGCGGCCCAAATTGACGGCGCAAATACGATGGACATTTACCGCCACGTAATAATCCCGCTGGTGAGGCCGGTAACTTTGACCGCGTTCATCATCCTGTTCGGACTGGCCCTACGGCTGTTCGACCTGGTCGCGGCGATATCCGGGTCGGGCGCCAATTTCTCAACTGACACCTTCGCCTTGCACATGGTCCAGCTGGCGTTTCAGGATGCCCGCTTCTCCCGGGCTGCGGTAATTGCTGTGGTCATGGTCATGTTGTCGGCGATCGTGGTGGTTCCGTACCTGTGGAGCATTCGCAAGGAAGTCTGAGCATGGCAACCACAGCAGTTAGTTCCACGGTGGCGGCATCCGGTACCATTCGCACCAACCGGGTCGCCCGGATCTTCCGGCGCAGCCTCATTTACCTGTTTCTTGTCGTCGTTGCAGCCATCATTTTCCTGCCCTCATATGTGGTGCTGGTAAACGCGCTCAAGCCCTTTAGCGAAGTGCACCCTTCCTCGATGTGGCAGCCGCCCTCCACCGGGCTCTCGCTCGAATCTTTCGAGCGCGGATGGCTGGCGGTTCAAACCAACATGATCGCCAGCGCCAAAGTGACGATCCCGGCGGCCATAATCTCGTCGTTCCTGGGATCAATCAACGGATACGTGTTTGCCAAGTGGCGGTTCCGCTATTCCAACGTCGTATTCCTGCTGGTGCTGTTTGGTCTCTTTCTCCCCTATCAGGGCATCCTGATCCCGCTGGTGCTCACCCTGACCCAGATCAAAGCCCCCTGTATTTTTCTCTCCGCCGATTTCACCGAACCGTTTAAGATCTGCACCTTCTACGGCACCATTCCCGGTCTGATTCTTACCCACACAATCTTCGGGATTCCGATTACCGCCTTGATATTTAGGGCTTATTTCGTCTCGGTGCCTAACGATCTGATCGAGGCCGCCCGGGTTGACGGCGCCGGGTTCTTCGGGGTATATCGGCACGTCATGTTCCCGATCGCAGCGCCGGCTTTCGCCGTCGTCTTGATCTGGCAATTTACCGCAATCTGGAACGACTATCTGCTCTCGCTCACCATCCTGAGCAACCCCAAGGACGCCCCGGTAATGGTCGGCGTCGTAAATACCTCAAACTCGTTTTTTGTCGAATACAACGTACAGTTTGCTGCAGCGCTAATAGTTAGCCTGCCCACCCTGCTTTTTTACTTCCTGCTGGGCAGGTTGTTCATGCGCGGTCTATTGGCCGGCGCGGTCAAGGGCTAAGCCCACCGCAGCCCCCCACTCCCGGCGCGGGCCGGCGCTCGGTAAGCTATCAACGCGCTAGGTTGGAGCCGGTCGATAATTGTCAAACAGCCGATACCTCATTCATTTTCCATCTGATTTTTAAATCCAAGGAGGGGACGATGCAGTTAAGTAGAAGAAGATTCCTCAGTTTTTCGGCCTCGGCGCTGGGATTGGTCAGCGCTAGCGCCCTGCTTGCCGCGTGCGGCGATGGGGAACCGTCCGGCGCGCCGGACCAACCCGGCCTACAGGGTTGGACCGAAGGTCAGAACATTGAAGGTGGGACCGAGGTCCGACAGGGCCAACCCGGTGGAATTCCCGATGAGCGGGCGCGTCTCGGACTTGCCCCCGGTCGTTTGGTTATCGCCTCGATCAATTTTGCCGGTCCCGACTCCAAGATCGTGATCGAAAATCGCAATTCCGCCCAGGACACAATGTTTTATTGGACCCTGGCCGCAAACGGTTCCGAATGGGAGATCCCGGGCAACTTCAAGCTCCAGCCCGGTGAAATCCTGACCGTCGGCTACGGTCCGGGCGCCAATACCGAAACCGAAGTCTTCATGGACGGCGCCCTGGCTCCGCCAGACCCGACCGCAGGCGAACTAGGCTTGTACAATGAAGCGCCCGACGTTCTGGACTGGACCTATATGCACCATTATGTCCAGTGGGGCGCTGCCGGCCAACCACTGGCAAAGGTGGCCATCGAGGGCGAACTCTGGGAAGAGGGTTTCGCGGTGGACGTGCCCGAAGGCGGCACGATTACTTACGAAGGCACCCAACCCGGCCAAGGCATCTTCAGCGCTTCCTAAAGATCTATATGGAATTGCCCATCAAGCGGGCGGATTGGCGCAGTCGCCAAATCATCTTGCTGTGCGACTAATTGGTCATCAACAGCGAGTCCAATGATCTGAAGCTGGTCCTCGTCGGTTGTGGCGGGATGGGTCGGCGGCACCTGCATGGCCTGGCCCAGTTGGTTGATGCCGGAATCTGCCCGTTTTCGCTGACCGCCGTCTGCGACCCGTTTCCGGAAGCCGGAGCGGCGGCGGCGGAATTGGCCGAGCAGCTACTGGGCATTCGTCCGCGGGTGTACCAGGAATTTGGGGAATTGGCCAAAACCGAAGCGCCGGACGCAGTTGACGTCGTAACGACGCCGGCATCGCACCACACGGTTGCCGCCGATGCCCTGCGCGCGGGGATCAACGTGCAAGTCGAAAAACCGGTGGCCCTAACGATCGCCGCCGCCGATTTTCTAGCTGCGGCTGCTGGAAGCGAAACGGTCCTCTCAGTGGCTGAAAATTACCGCCGCGATCCACTCAACCGCCTCGTCCGGGCGCTGGTTGACTCCGGTGTCCTTGGCGCCCCGCAGATGATGCTCGACACCACCCTGTCCGGCGGCGGAGCGGTCGTGATAACGCCGTGGCGTTCCACCCGAGCCGAGGGTGGGGTGCTGCTCGACGTCGGGGTCCACCACGCCGACATATTCGAATATTTCATGGGTCCGCTGGAATCGGTTGCGGCCTGGTCGGGGGTTCTGGAGCCGGAGCGCGACTGGCAAGGGTTGAGCGGCAATCTGGCCGAGTTTTACCAGCTTTCCAATCGAACCGTCCACGGCAGCTATCGGTCCGACGGCATCGATTCCGGATTTGCCCTGCTCCGCTTCAAGTCCGGGGCCGGCGGTCAGTGGACGATGGGCCTGGGGGTCGGCGGCGGCGAGCGGATGCGGCTCCGCCGCATCTATCTGGAAGGCGGGATGATCGAATGCCCCGAAGACCGCTCCGGCCATCCCATACGGGTAACGCCAAGATCCGGCCACGGTGAGATTTCCGGTGAAGCGGTCCTGGACCTGGTTCCGGATTTCGAATTGCCCGACACCACGGCACGACTATTCGGCGGCTCCCGGATCGGCCGAATCGAACTGGGATTCAATGCGATCGACGCTCGAATAACCGCGTCCGAATATTGGGAGCTGGGCGACTGCATTCTCTCCGGCTCGCAACCCGAGGTCGGGATCACGCAGGGCCGCAGCGCCCTGGCAACCGTGCTAGCCGTAATCGAGTCCGGGATCGCTGGTGCCAGCGTCACCATCGACCAAATCCTTACTGGATCGGTCTCGACCTACCAAGACCCCTTAAACGAACAACTTGCCGGAATCGCCTGAATCTGATTCCGCCCCGTTCCTGGCGATCATTGCCGGCGGTTCGGGTACCAGGCTGTGGCCCAAGTCACGCCGCCAAAAACCTAAACAGCTGCTTAGCTTTGACGGGAAATTGAGTCTGCTTCGTCAGACCTTCGAACGGGTGGCACCGCTCACCAGCCCGGAGCAGATATTGGTGGTCACCAGCGCCTCCCAGGCCGATCAGATCGCCGTCCAGCTGCCGGAAATTGATCGCACCCAGATCATCGCCGAGCCGTCCGGCAAGGGCACCGCCCCGGCGATCGCCGCCGCTGCCGCACTGACGGCAACCAAGGCTCGCAACCCGACCCTGATAACCGTGGGATCAGACCACTTCGTCGGGGATGACGAGGCCTTTCGGCAATCGCTTAGGGCGGCGGCGGCGGCTGCCCGGAAATTTCGCGGCTTGCTCACGATCGGGATCCGTCCATCCAGACCCGACACCGGGATGGGTTATATCGAGCTGGGCGACCCGGCCGGCACCTTCAACGGCGTTGCGGTTCATGAGACCACCGCATTCGTGGAAAAACCCGATCGGCCCACCGCCGAGGCGTTCTTTGCTGGTGGCCGGCATTTCTGGAACTGCAACTATTTCGCCTTTACAACCGATGCGCTGCTGGCGGCCTTCTCCATCCACGCTCCGCACCTGGCCATCGCCATGCACCAGCTGACCGAGTCATTCCGCCTCGGACAACCAGAACACGCGTTGGCAAAAGTCTGGTCGCAACTTACGGTCGAGGCGATCGATACCGTCGTGATGGAAAAAGCAGATAACGTTTACACCGTCCCGGCCGACTTCGCCTGGGCCGATATCGGCACCTGGGAGGGCGTTTACAAGGTCTCCCGACGGGTTGAGGCAGCCGGCGACAACCAGCTGGCCGGCAGACCGGGCCAGACCCCATTGTTTGTCAACAGCCAGCGCTGCCTGGTGGACGCCGAGTCGGCCCTGGTCGCGGTCGTAGGGTTAGACGACGTGGTGGTGGTCGAAGCCGGCGATGCGATATTGGTGTGCGCGCGGGACTCCGCCCAGCAGATACCCGAGGTGCTCGCTCTACTCAACGCCAGCCGGCGTTCGCAGTTTCTCTAGGTCGGATAGGGCGATGGAAGTTACGACTCCGGTCAGCAAGACCGCGCCCGCGTTGAGTCGCCGGCAGTTCGTCGCGGTGGTTGCGACCATCGGCCTGATTCTGGTTGCCTCGTGGGTACTGCGGCAGCCATTGCGCGCGGTCGCGCCCGGTTACCTGGTCCTGTTGGGCCTGGGGTTGCTGGCATGCGCCGGCGCACTCGGCCGGTGGCGATTGCGACTCGATTGGCCGTTGGTCGGACAGCTGGTCGCCATCCTCCTCATCGTCGAGGTGGCGATGCTCGCCTGGATATTCGTCGACTTGGTCGAGCAATTCGAAGGACCGGTAGTTCTGGCCGCGTTCCTGGTCGCCCTAATCGGCGCCTCGACGGTAATCCTGCCAGCGCCCACCGCGCTCACCATAATCGCCTTGGGGTCCTCACTAAATGACCCCTTAGCGGTCGGATTGGCCGCCGCCGCCGGGCAAACCCTGGGCGAGGGCGTAGGCTACCTACTGGGACGCTCCAGCGCGGCTCTGTTGGCCGATTCTGGCTGGATCCGAAGGGTGTCGCGGATAATGCGGTCGAGCCCCTGGCTGGCGGATGCAATCATCGTCGGTTTTGCCGCAGTTCCCAATCCGTTTTTTGACGTGATCGGGATCATTGCCGGCACGGTACGCTACCCGTTCTGGCGTTATGGGCTGGCCGCCTTTCTGGGCAACGCTTTCAAATACACGGTCATCTGGGGCGGGCTGGGCACTCTCCTGATCTAGGCGGGCACCTGGCCATCTTGGGTGCGGTGCATCGTTTGCCGCCAAAGTTGCCAGATTGCCTCGCGATGCTCATCGGTGGGAACGTAGAAACGCATCACCTCCTCGGGTGCGATCGCCGCCACCAGCGGCGAGACATCGACGATCGCCACCGGCGGCCCATCCGGCGAGGCTCTAACCAGGACCGGTCGCTGCGAACGTGGTCCATGCTGGCCAAACGAGGAAATCGCGTCCACGCGGGCCGCATCGGTAAGCAGCGTCAGGTCCTCGGTTAAGCCCATCGAACCGGCGCGTGCTCTGAGCAGGGCCGCAAAATTGCTCAGCTCCGGCCCACCCGGCCTGCGGATTCGCTGGCCGACATCAAAACACTTGTAGATGCGGCGGCGGCGCAGGCGCGACGCTAGCTCGGCCAACTGGGCGTCATCGGAGTGTTCCAGGTCGGCCAGCGCGCCGCCGAGCACCTCATCGTCCAGCGCCAGAAAGCTGGACAGTGACGCCCTCCCGCCGAAGTGGGCCAACAGCGGGTGGCCCGCGGCTAGCCCGCTGGCGGCCGCGCGGCCATCGCTGATCAGTCCGGCCAATCGCCCGGCCAGCGCCGCCATCATCAACTCGGCCCCGCGCGAGGTCTTGTGCAAATAGATCTGACGGTAGAGATTGATCCTGGCCAGGAGGTATTCCTCGGCCGCCCGCAATCCCTTTGGCGCCAGCACCAAGCCGGCTCCCCCGCCCCATCGGTCGGGCAGGTCCTCGACCCGCAAACTGTCTAGCAACCAAGTCAAATCGATTGAAGCCGAGGCCAATCCGGTCATCTGCCGGTCGCGCTCCAGGTAATCGAGTCGGTCGGCATCAAAATGCGAAGCAACCACCGCCGAATAGATGTCCCGCGGGCCCTTCCCGCTAAGCTCATCAGCCACCTGCCGGGCCAAACCGGGCGTCGCCCGCTCCAGAATCGAGAAGACTGCGGTGTCGCCGGTAATTACCCGAACCGACCATCGCTCGTGGACACCGGTTCCGAGCACCGAGTGTTCGGCCTTTTCAAATACGTGCGAGAGCGGGCCGTGGCCTACATCATGGAGCAGGGCGGAAAGTGCCGCCACCCTGGCGCGGTCCGCGTCAAAGTCAGCCGGTCCCAGCTGCCGGGCGATGATGTCAAGCAGCTTGCGGGCGACGAAGTAAACCCCGATCGAATGAGCAAAGCGAGTATGGGTTGCGCCAGGGAACACCAGGTGCAAAAATCCCAGCTGCTTGATCGCGCGAAGCCGCTGCACCTCCGGTGCGTCCAGCAGTTGCCAGGCCAATTGGTCGACCTCGGATTCGGCCTCGAAGCGGATAAGGCCGTGTACGGGATCGCGGATGCGCTTGGCGGTGGGCATAGGCGCATCGATTATCACGCCAACCGCGGTTGCCGTTGCGAATAGACTTTTTTCCGTCGCCGATTTGCCGTGCGGCCTTGCGGCCGCCCAATCGGGTTCATCGCGCGATCGCCCATCAGCATGACGAAATCGGGAGACCCCAGGCAGCGCCGATGACCGGAAATCTGAAAGTTTTCGCCGGATCTTCCAATACCGCGCTGGCCAGCGCGATCTGCGCCGATTTGGGGATTCCGCTCGGGAACGCGGCGGTGAGTTCGTTTCCCAACCGCGAGACCAAAATCCAGATTGAGGAGAACGTGCGCGGCTATGACGCCTATGTGGTCCAGTCGACGTGCGTCCCAGTCAACAACCACCTGATGGAGTTGCTCATCATGGTCGATGCCCTGCGGCGCGCATCGGCCGATCGAATCACCGCCGTAATCCCCTACTACGGATATGCGCGGCAGGAGAAAAAAACCGCCGGGCGCGAGCCGATTTCGGCCAAATTGGTCGCCAACTTGCTGCAGGTCTCGGGGATTTCGCGGGTTGTTACGATCGATCTCCACGCGGCTGCCATCGAGGGGTTCTTCGACATCCCGGTCGACCACCTGCGGGCGGCCGGACTGCTGGCGCAGTCATTGCGCGACCAGGGCTATGACCGCGCCGCCGCGGTCGGTTCCACCGATGCCGGCGGGGTCGCCCGCGCCGAAGACTTCTCGCGGCGCATGCAGGCCGAGGACCTCTTCGTGACCTTCAAAAAGCGAAATTCAGGCGAGGAGGTCACCCCAATATCGCTGGTCGGAGATGTCGCGGGGCGCACCTGCATCCTCGTTGATGACATCATCTCCACCGGCGGTTCGCTGCTGGCCGCTGCCGACTTGCTACTGGCCAATGGAGCCTCCCAGGTGCACGCGGCCGCGGTCCACGCGGACTTTACGCCCAAGATCAACCACCTTTTCGAATCTGACAAGATTGCAAGCGTCCTGGTATCGGATACGATTCCGGTCCAGTTCCGGCATCCAAAACTGACGGTGTGTTCGACTGCCGGTCTGCTGGCCGAGGCGATCCGGCGCATACACTTGCACGAATCAGTCAGCGCCCTGTTCATCTGACTCTGGCAATTGCGACAACAGACGAAAAGAAGGCTCGGAGCTTTGCGTGTTCGCCCGAACGCGACGCGGTATTAGGGAGTATGGTTCCACTTAGTGGAGCCTTCTAGTTGGGCCGGCCTAGCCGGTGTCATTCTGTTGACGGCGCTGGCCGGATACGGTTCCGCGGTCGAAGCCGCGATGCTCTCGATGCGGCCGTCCCGGTTGCGCGAATTGGCCGACGGCGGCAGCAAGTCCGCCCGCGCCATTGGCAAAATGCTGGAAGACGACAGTAGGCGAGCCTCCCTAATCGTCTCGCTGGCGCTATTGGCCGCCACCGCCTCGGCGGCGCTGGCGGCGGGCGCGCTGGCCCCGGAGATTGCCCGCGCAGGCGTGCCATTCCCACTGGCCATCGGCCTGCTGACGCTGCTGGTGGCATTTGCCCACATCGCCCTGGCGGCGCGCCTGGCCCGCCGCGCTGGCCGGCGCTGGGGGGAATCTCTTGCGCTGGCGCAGGCCCGGCCGCTGACCCTGCTGCTGACCGCGCTGGCCCCGCCGGCCGGTTTGGCCGATTGGCTGGCCAATCGCATTCTGGCCATATTCGGCCACCACCAGGAAGCCGATGAGATCGGCGAATTGGGCGAATTGCGCGAGATCATCGCCGCCTCGGAGCGACAGGAGGCGATCTCGGAAGAGGACGTCGACATGATCCAGGGCGTGTTGGATATTTCACGCGAACAGGTTCGCCACATCATGACCCCGCGCCCAGACATGGTCATGGTGGATGGCAATTTGAGCGCCTCGGAAGCTCTCGAACTGGCCCTTAGTCACGGATTTTCCAGGCTCCCGGTATACGCCGGCGACCACGACAACATCACCGGGGTGGTATCAGTGCGCCAAATCGCCGCCGCCCTGGTGGTCGAGGGCACCGGCCAAAAGCCGGTGCATCAGCTATCACAACCAGCCTTTTTCGTGCCCGAAACCAAGATGGTTGATGATTTGCTAGGCGAGTTGCAGGCCGGGCGGACACACATGGCCATTGCGATCGATGAGTACGGTGACACCGCCGGTCTGGTCACCATGGAGGACATCATCGAATGCATCGTCGGCGACATCCGCGATGAAACCGACCTGGATCCCATCGAGATTTCCACCGACAGCGAAGGCGCATTCCTAGTCGACGGGCGAGTGCGGCTGAGCGAATTGGCCGAACAGACCGGAATCGAGTTGAGCGCGGTCGACGCCGACACCGTGGCCGGATTGGTGTTCCTGAGTTTGGGTCACGTCCCCAACGACGGTGAATCCTTGGTAATCGACGGCGTTGCGGTAGAGGTCGCCCAGGTCGAGAACAACCGGATTCGCCAGCTGCGGGTCAAACCGCAAGGCGGGTCCGATCCGGACTCTAGCGAGTCGGGAAGTCCGCGGGCCGCCTGAGTTGATGTTGGCCCGGCCCAAGCCCCGGTCGATTTGAAACTTTGATGAATCGATCCGGACCAGCATACAGCGATGCGGCAATCGTAATTGGTTTGCGCGACCTTGGCGAAGCCGATCGCCTGGTGTTCCTTTTTGCCCGCAACGCGGGCCGATTCAACGCGGTTGCGCGGGCCGCCCGCCGACCGCGGTCGCGCCTGGCCGGTCACCTGCAACTCTTTGCGACCGTCGAAATTGAATTGGTAAAGACCCGCTCGCTCGATGTGATCACCGCCGCCCGTTCGGTCGCCGCGTGGCCGCAACTCTCTGGCGCCGGGCAGCGGTTTGCCGCCGCCGCGCGAGTGGTTGAAATCCTGCGCATGGGGACCGCGGCGAACGATCCCGACCCCGGGCTATTTGCGCTTGCCGCCAAAGCGCTGGCGTTGATTGCCCAGCGTGAACGGATCGGCCCTCAGCTTTGGCAATTTGAGCTGCTCGCCCTAGCGCGCTTGGGTCTGGGGCTTGAGCTTGGCGATTGTGCCGACTGCAATCGTCACCTAGATCCGGACCGACTTTGGTTCGGACCACAGTCCGGTGGGGCGCTGTGCCCGCAATGTGCGACCACCGTCTTGGCCGTGCCAATGAGTTTGGCGGCGCTAAAGGCCCTGCGCTACATGGCAAACGCCCAGATTGGCGATGGCGATCGGCTACTGCTGGACGCCAATTTCGAGCGCGAGTTGGCGGGATTGCTCGACCAGGTTTTGACCGCCAATCTGGGCCGCCAATTAAGGTCTTCGGGGATGGCGCCGATAATCTCGGGGAATTAGAGACATCCGAGATGTTTGCCCAGGCGCCTATGAGCAGTTCCGAACCCAATATGGACGCGCTGGTGGCATTGGCCAAGCGGCGCGGATTTGTTTTTCCTTCCTCCGAGATTTATGGAGGCTTCGAAAGCACCTGGGACTACGGACCGCTGGGGGCCGAGCTGGTCCGCAATGTCAAGGAAGCATGGTGGCGCGAAATAGTCATCGCCCGCCAGAACGTGGTCGGGATCAACGCCGCTGTTTTAATGTCCCCGGCGGTCTGGCAGGCCTCGGGGCACCTGGACAATTTCTCCGACCCGCTGGTCGAATGTTCCGACTGCAATGCGCGTCTGCGCCAAGACCACTTAACCGACGGACGCTGCTCCAACTGCGGCGGGACCGTTTCGGCGCCGCGCAACTTCAACACCATGTTTAAGACCTTCGTCGGACCGCTAGAAGACGAAGCCGACATCGCCTACTTGCGGCCGGAGACTGCCCAAGCGATTTTTGTAAATTTCCGCAATGTGCTCTCAACCTCGCGCCTGCGCCTGCCGTTCGGAATCGCCCAGATCGGCAAGGCTTTTCGCAACGAGATCACTACCGGCAACTTCATCTTCCGCACCCGCGAATTCGAACAGATGGAGCTGGAGTTTTTCTGCGAGCCTGGCGACGACGCGCACTGGTTTGAATATTGGGTCGATCGTCGTCGACGCTGGTATCTTGACTACGGTGTGGATGCCGGCGACCTGAGGGTCCGGGCCCACGCGGCTGACGAACTTTCGCACTATTCGCACGGCACATCCGACCTGGAATTTAGATTTCCGTTCGGTTGGGACGAACTCGAAGGGATCGCCCGGCGCTCGGATTTCGACCTGCGCGCCCATGCCGACGCTTCCGGCGTCAAGCTGTCGATCTTTGACGAAACCAAGGGGGAGCACCTGACGCCTTGGGTCATCGAGCCGTCGGCCGGGGTGGACCGGTGCGTGCTCGCTTTCCTGGCGTCGGCCTACCGCGAGGAAACGGTCGCCAACGCCAAGGGCGGCCAGGACCGCAGAACCCTGCTGGCGCTGGATCCGCGACTGGCCCCATTTAAGGCTGCGGTCTTTCCGTTAATCAAACGGGCGCCGCTACAGGAACTGGCAAAGACAATCCAGTCCGAGTTGTGCTATCAATGGCCGATTTTTTACGACGAGTCCGGGGCGATCGGACGACGCTACCGACGGCAGGATGAGGCCGGCACGCCGTATTGCATCACCGTTGATTTCGATTCGCTAGAAGACGGCTGCGTGACCGTGCGCGATCGCGATTCGCTTGCCCAGGACCGCATCCCGGTCCCGGAGATCGGCGATTATCTGGGCCGGCGACTCGCTTGGCGGGCGCTCGGATAGGACCGCCGCCCGGTCATTCGGGCGATCGGTGCGGCGCCGGCAATGCGTACTATGAAACCAGTTCGCTGGCGCGAATGCGCTGGGCGCACCCAAATCCGAAAAAATATTTAAGTAGCAACGACGGGTAGGACTGCCAATGGCCACGGACACAGGCGGATTTCATTCGCAGGCGGTAGTCAGCGACGGGAGCGAGGTCCCCGAGATCGGGATCGGGATGCTCGGCTATGCCTTCATGGGCAAGGCCCACTCAAACGGATACAAAAAGATTCCCTACATGATGTATCCACCTCCGGCGATCCCGGTTCTCCAAGCGGTGGCAGGGCGCAATCCGGAGGCGGTCGCCGAGGCCGCCCGACGCTATGGGTTCGCCAGTCACGCAACCGATTGGATGCAGGTAATTTCCGATCCAAGGGTTGAGGTGGTCGACAATTCGGGCCCCAACAACCTGCACTATGAAGCCAATATGGCCGCTATCGCGGCCGGCAAACACGTGATCTCGGAGAAGCCGCTGGGGCGCAATTCGGCCGAATCGCGAGAGATGTGGCAGGCCGCCGAAAAGGCCGGCATCAAACACATGACCGCCTTCAACTATCGCTTCGTGCCGGCGATCGTCCTGGCCCGCCAGCTCATCGCGGAGGGATTGGTCGGCGAGGTCCGCCACTTTCGCGGGTTCTATCTCCAGGAATGGCTGGTGGACGCAAGCGCCCCCCGGGTCTGGCGACTCGATATCGGACAGGCGGGATCGGGCAGCTTGGGAGATCTGGGGGCCCATACGATCGACCTGGCGCGATTTCTGGTCGGCGAACCCAAAGCGGTTAACGGGATGCTAAAGACGTTCGTAGAACAGCGTCCCGACCCCGACAGTCCCGACCGGATGGCGCCAGTGACGGTAGATGACGCCTATCTTGCCTTGGTCGAATTCGAGTGCGGGGCGATCGGAACCCTGGAGGCCACTCGCTACGCTTATGGCAACAAGAACGGGAACATTTTCGAGATCAACGGCTCCAAGGGTTCGATCGCCTTCGACATCCAGCGGCTCAACGAGCTCAAAGTCTATTCGGGAGACTCCGAACCCGCCAATGCCAACGGCTTTGCCACGGTGATGGTTTCCGAGCAGCACCACCCCTACTGGACCAACTGGTGGCCACAGGGCCACATGATCGGTTGGGAGCACACGTTCGTCCACGAGCTGTGTCATTTCCTCGATTGCGTTGCCAACGACAAGGACGTTGCGCCGTGGGGGGCGACCTTTGAGGATGGCTACAAGGCCGACGTAATCTGCGAGGCGATCGCCAATTCGGCGGCCATGGATGGGGCACGGGTTCAAATTGCCTACTAGGCCATATTTCCAAATGATTCTTTGGGGAGGTATTCCACAGTGAAAATCGGAGTCTTTGCGGTCCTGTTCTCCGACCGGCCGCTGGCCCAAGTGGCCGGCTATCTGCGCGACGTCGGATGCGGATCAATCGAATTGGGTTGCGGCGGATATCCGGGCAATGCCCATTGCGACGCCGCCGAACTCCTCGCCAGCGATGAAAAATTTGCCGAGTTCTCGCAGGTGCTGGCCGATTCCGGCCTGGAGCTCTCGGCCCTGTCGATGCACGGCAATCCCATTCATCCGAACCGGGAGTTGGCCGCAGGCCACCTTGCCGACCAGCGCAACGCCATCCTGCTGGCCGAAAAGCTGGGCCTGGACACCGTGATCACATTCTCCGGCTGCCCCGGCGACTCGCCCGGGGCGACCTACCCGAATTGGGTCACCTGCGCCTGGCCGCCCGACTATCCGGCGATTCTTGCCTATCAGTGGGACGAGGTGCTTGTCCCGTTCTGGAAGGAGCAGACCGCATTTGCCGCCGACCACGGCGTCGCCAAAATCGCGCTTGAGGCCCACCCGGGATTCTGTGTCTACAACATCGACACCCTGCTGCTGCTGCGCGATTCGGTCGGCGAGGGGATCGGTGCCAACTTCGACCCTTCGCATTTCTGGTGGCAAGGGATGGACATCCCCACCGCCATCCGGGCGGTCGGCCGGGCCGGAGCGATGTTTCATTTCCATGCCAAGGACGTAAAGGTAGATCCGCAGAACGCCGATCGCACCGGTGTGCTAGACACCAAGTCCTACACCCGCGAGATCGAACGGTCCTGGATCTTTCGCTCGATCGGATACGGCCACGGCGTTGAGGACTGGAAGGCGATCGTGTCCGAATTGCGGCTCATAGGTTATGACGGTGCGCTCTCGATTGAGCACGAAGACAGCCTGATGTCGCCCAAAGAGGGTCTGGAAAAAGGAATCGACGTCCTGCGCCAAGCCACTGTTTTCGAACCCGCCGGCGAGGCCTACTGGGCCTGACCAACGGCGTCGCAACTAAAATTAAATTCAATCAGTCCTGACTGCAACCTGGAAGAAGGATCAAACTCGCCATGGCCACCTTTCGACTCTCCGTGCACCAGATAACCTGGCGCCAAGAACTGGATCTGGCGCTCAAGGAAATATCCGAATTCGGCTACCGCGGGGCCGAGACGTTCGCCGGCGTCGTCGACGATTTCGCCGGCCGCGAGGATGAATTGCAGGCCAAATTCAACGACGCCGGCGTGCGTTTGACGGCCCTCTACGGGGGCGCACGCTTCTGGGCCGCCGGCGAGGAAGCGGCGACGATCGAATGGAACATGCGGATCGCCGATTTTCTGGCATCGATGGGGGCCGACCGCCTCGTCCTGGGGCCGTCCGCGCCGCACCTGCCCGAAGGCACCAGCAAACAGCAGTTCCAAACCATGGCGACGGTGGCCAATGAGATCGGCGAACGCTGCCTGGAGATGGGAGTAGTCGCCGGCATCCACCCGCACTGGGCCACTCCCGTGCAGGAGGAGAGCGAGATCCACCGGATTTTTGACATGGTCGATACCGACAAGGTCAAGATGGTTCTCGACCCGGCCCACATCGCCAAGGCCGGCGCCGACCCGGTGGCCCTGTGCGAGCGCTACGCTTCGATCATCAGTTACGTCCACATCAAGGACTATTCGCCCGAATTGGAAACCCCGGAGGCCAACAAACAGCAGGAGGGCCGGGCGCCGACATTGGCGTTCTTTTCCGAGCTAGGCGAAGGGATCGTCGACACGCCGGGGTTTGTTCAGGTTCTGCGCGAGGCCGATTACGACGGCTGGCTAACGATCGAATTGGACCGCAGTCAAACCACTCCGCGGGAGAGCTTGGCCAACAACACCCGCTACCTGCGGGAAGTGCTCAAATTTGATATCGGCGGCGATAACCATTGACCACCCGTGCCAGGCCGCAGAGCCCGATCAACGACCCGGTGCCGGCTAGATGATTAGAGTCGGAATAATCGGCTGCGGGCGAATCATTGAGGATGGCCACGCACCGGTGTTTGCCGAACTGGCGAACCGATTCGAGGTGGTGGCGGTAAGCGACACCACGCCGGTCCGTCGTGACCTGATCGGCGACCTCCTCAACGTTCCCGCCAACCGGCGGTTTACCGAGTGGAGCGACCTGCTGGCGCTCGACGAGGTTGAGCTGGTCGATATGGCGCTTCCGCATTTCCTGCACCTGCGTTCGCTGCTTGATGCGACCGCCGCCGGCAAGGCGGTGCTAATGGAGAAGCCGATGGCCACCAGCATGGCCCAAGCCGACCGGATGGTGGCCGCGGTGGAACGCGCCGGCCGGCCGGCCTGCATCATTCACAACTACCTCTGGCAGCCGATCAACGTTCGGGCGCGTGAGGTAATCGCCAGCGGAGCGATCGGCGACCCTTATCTCTATCGCTGTGAGCATTTTTCCGGAGACCACTACCAGGGTGCGATTGGCTACGATCCGACCTGGCGATCCAAGGCGGCGCGCGGCGGCGGCGGCGCGGTCATCGACAACGCCTACCATCAGCTCTATCTAGCCGAGGCTTTCATGGGTTCGCCGGCCAGTTCGGTCTATGCCGGGGTTGGGACCTTCGTGCACGATATCGACGTTGAGGACCTCGGGCTGATCCAATTGGCCCACACTAACGGCTCACGCTCAATCATTAACCAGGGTTGGGCCGGTGGCGGCGCGCTGCCGGTGACAGAGGTGCACGGACGCGAAGGCGTAATGCGGTTTGAACGCGGCGGTGAGAGCCCGATTACGATCCGGCGCGGCGAGAACGTCGAAGCGGTGAGCCTGCCCGGCGGATCCGGTTGGGACTATGGTTTTGAAGGCATATTCGCCGAATACGCCGACGCGCTGGAAAGTGGAGGACCGCCTCCGGTTTCGTTCGCCGCCGGCTACCGCAATCTGCAGATCGTAATGGCCGCCTACCAGTCGGGCCGCAGCGGCGAGGCGGTAAAGCTGGACTAGCCCGGCCTAGGGGGCCAGCGCGGCCAGGATCGACTCGGCGGTGGATCGCCCAATCCCGGGTGCCTTGGCCAGATCCTCGACGCTGGCCGAGCGCACTGCGGCCAGTGAGCCAAAGTGCCTGATGAGCTGGCGGCGCCGGACCGGGCCTATTCCGGGAACTTCGTCGAGTTGCGAACGGCGTCCGCCGCGGCTGCGCAGCTTGGAGTGGTAGCTGATCGCGAACCGATGGGCCTCGTCGCGAATACGCTGCAGCAGGTGGAGACCATCTGAATTGGCCGGCATTCGGATCGGCCGCAAAGCGGTTGTTGTAAAGAGCTCCTCTTCGCGCTTGGCCAGGGCCACAACCGGCAGAGCGATCTGACGCTGGTCGGTGAGCCCCTTGAGGGCCGCGCTCAACTGTCCGCGTCCACCATCGACGACCAACAGGTCGGGCGGATCGGTAAAACCCGAGCGCCCTCGCCCTGCGGTTGCCGCGCCGGGCGACCCCAATCGGGCAAAGCGGCGCGAAATGACCTCGCGCATCGAGGCGAAATCGTCGTTGCCCCAATCGCCCTTGATGCGAAACCGCCGGTACTGTGATTTCTGCGGCAGACCATCGACGAAGACCACCATCGACGCCACAACGTTGGACCCCTGCAGGTGCGATACGTCGAAGCATTCGATCCGGCGCGGCAATCGGCGCAGGGCCAGAACCTCGCCGATCTGGTCAAGCGCGGTCCGCAGGCGGCGGCGCGAGTTGCCACGGGCGCGTTGGTCTATCCGCAGGGATTCCTCGGCATTCTTGGTCGCCATCTCCAACAACTGGCGGCGGGCGCCGCGTTTGGGAACCAGGATGGAAACCTTGCGCCGGGCCTTGGCGCTCAGCGCGGCGGTAACCATTCCGGGCTCGCCAATCACCGCCGGAAGCAGGATCAGAGAGGGCAGGTCGGCCGCCCGGGCATAGTACTCACGCACGAACTCGCCGGCGATGTCGCCAATCTCTTCGGTCCCGGCCAGATCAAAGCCAAACGAATTGTTGCCGACGATTCGGCCCGCCCGCACATTGAGCACGAACCCCAGCCCCTGGCGCTTCTCGCGCGCGATTCCAATAGCGTCGATATCTCCGGCCCGGTCATCGATTGCCCTTTGGCCGGCCATGACCCTCTCTATCGCCGCCAGGCGATCACGGGCCAAGGCGGCGGCCTCGTAATGTTGCGCGGCGGCGGCGGCGCGCATCTGCCCACGCAGGTCGGCAACCAGCGGTTCGGTGCGGCCGCGCAGAAATCGGATCGTCGAGTCGATTACCTCGGCGTATTCGGCCGGCTCGACCGCACGGATGCACGGACCGTTGCACAAATCGATGTGGAATTTGAGGCACGGCCGATCCCACAGGCGATCCATGTCCAAGGCACAGGTCCGGAACGGGAACAATTTGTTGATCAATTTGAGGGTCCGCCGAAGCGACTTGGCGTTCGCATAGGGACCGAAATAGCGGGCGCCGTCATCGAGAACGCGACGTGTGGTGGAGACCCTCGGGAACTTCTCGCCGACCGAAATCTTTATGTAGAGAAACGACTTGTCGTCGCGGAGGGCGATATTGAAACGGGGCTTGTACCGTTTGACTAGGTTGCTCTCGAGCAGCAGCGCCTCGGCCTCGGTTGCTCCAACAACCACCTCGACCCCGGCGATCCGTTCGATCAAGGCCAGGTTCTTCTGCGTGTAGCCGCGCCGCGAGCCAAAGTAGGAGCGAACCCGCGCCCGCAATGAAGCGGCCTTGCCGACATATATGACGGTCCCGTCCGAATCGCGGAACAAGTAGACGCCGGGGCTGGCTGGCAACGCACTGATGTGCGCCGGATCGATGCCGCTTTCGGCCGGGTGACTGGGCAGGGTCATGGCAAATCGTAAGAGAAGCGGTCCGTCCGCGCCACCCGTCCAGGGCGGGATAATCGATATTGCGCCTCGCCGTGACGGTGGCGCACCGTCCCAATTACCGTTCCTTAATGTAAGGATCCGCCGCGCTGAAAGCAACCCTGCGCCTGCTGCGGCTCGCCCGTCAGCATCAATTGATCTGGGCGGTGGCGGCGGTCGCGCTGGCGCTATCGATCGTCGCCGAAGGGTTTGCTCCGCGGGCAATCGCCGAGGCGATTGATTCAGGGATTGCGTCCAACGATACCGCCGCCCTAGTTCGGTTCGCCGTGCTGGCGGGAGGGCTGTGGGTGCTGCGTGGACTGTTTGCCGCCGTTTTTGGATTCTCCAATCACTACGGCGCGCAATTGGTTGCGCGTGACGTGCGCAATGCCTATTTCGCGGCGCTCAACCGGATGCCTTTCAGCTACTTTGATCGCAACAATTCGGGCGACCTGATCACACGCGGCATCTCGGATGTGCAATCTGCCAGCCAGGGTGGTGCGATGAGCTTTTTGCTGGTCTCGGAATCGGTGGGCAAGTACGCCTTCTTTGCCGCGTTGATGCTTACGATCAACTTCAAACTGGCCCTGGCAACCCTGGTCATGCTGCCACTGATGATTGCCTGGACCTTGTATTTCGGGCGCCGATTCCGCTACCAGTGGCAGGCGGTGATGCGCCAGCGTTCGATCCTTACCGACGTGCTGACCGAATCCCTAAATGGCATCCGGGTTGTTAAGTCCTTCGCCCAGGAGGACCGCGAGATTGAGCGGTTCGAGGGCGAAGTTGAAGTCCTGGTGCAAAAGATCCTCGGCACGATTCGCTATTTCGCGATCTTTCTGCCGGTGCTTTTCTTTATGTCCTCGATCGGAACCGTGGTCCTGATCTGGTATGGATTTTCACTGGTTGGCGCTGGCGAGGCCAGCATCGGCGACGTGATCTCATTCAACATCTACATGGGGGCGCTTATCCAGCCCACCCGGATGCTGGGAGCGTTCGTGCAGCGGATGATCAACGGAATAGTGGCCGCCGAACGAATATTTGAAATCATTGACCGCAGCCCGCCTGTGGTCGAGGAGTCGCCGCCGCCAGACCGCCCGCGCGAGGGTCTCGCAGTCGCCTTCGATGACGTCTGGTTCCGCTATTCGCCGGGGTCCGACTGGATCATTAAGGGAGTCTCGTTCAACGTGCGCGCCGGCGGCACGATCGGCATTATCGGCCCGACCGCATCCGGCAAGACCACCCTGCTCAATCTCCTGCAGGCCCACTACCAGCCACAACGCGGTCAGATCCTAGTCGGGCAGCGACCGATTTCCGATTTCGACGCCAAAGAATTGCGCTGGCACATTTCTTCAGTGGCCCAGGACCCCTATCTTTTCACCAACACCGTAAGCAAAAACATCGCCTTTGCGCGACCCGACCTCGACCCGCAGTCGGTGCGGTCGGCCGCCAGCCAGGCCCAAGCCTCACGGTTCATCGACACCCTGCCCGAAACCTACGAAACTGTCGTCGGGGAACGCGGGGTGGGACTTTCGGGCGGGCAGCGGCAACGGGTAACAATCGCCCGGGCGCTGGTGATGGACGCGCCGATCCTGGCGATGGACGATTCAACCTCGTCGGTTGACACCGAGACCGAACGCCTGATCCAGATGAGCATCGACCGTCAGCTGGCGGGACGGACCTCGCTGATCGTGTCGCAGCGAGTGTCTTCGGTGCGCGCCGCCGACGAGATCCTGGTGCTGGAGGACGGACAGATCACCGAGCGCGGCACCCATGCGGAGCTGCTGGAACTCGATCGGCTCTACGCCGAGATCTTTCGCCTGCAGGCGATCGCCCAACCGATCCGCCGGTGATCCACTACCGGCACGATATCGAGCGGGCGCGAGCACCGTTTAATGCCGGGCTCTTTCGCCGAATGTTCGCCTATACCCTCGCCAGACCGCGGCGCGTGATGCTGGCTGGCACGCTCGGGGCGGTCATTACGGTTGCCAATATGATTCAGCCGATTGTGGTTGGGGTGGCGATCGACC
Source organism: Chloroflexota bacterium (assembly GCA_965261345.1). GTDB lineage: Bacteria > Chloroflexota > UBA11872 > UBA11872 > VXNJ01 > VXNJ01. The sequence continues at coordinate 1,804,897 of OZ253449.1, read as the reverse complement.
GCGGCATCGCCGCCAGTGATGTCGTCCTGCTCGGGCAAATGTCGCTGGCCTATTTATTCCTGGCGACCGCGGCCTCGGTCGCGGCCGGATTAATGGTCTGGACGACCGGCAACATCGGCCAGTCGATGATGTACCAGATCCGGATGGAGATGTTTAACAAGATTCAACGACTCTCGCTGGGATTCTTTGACCGCACCAATTCCGGGTCCATCCTCTCGCGCTTTCTGGGCGACGTCTACACCCTCAACGAGGTCATGACCGAAGGGCTGGTCTGGACGGTCGTGGACCTGATCACGGTGTGCGGCGTATTTATCATCATGCTCAGCCTGTCGTGGCAGCTGGCGCTGGTAGCGTTTGCGGTCATGCCGTTGCTGGCCATTTTCGGTGCGCTGTTCCGGATTCATGCGGCGCGCGCCTATCGCTGGGTCCGGGCCCTGCTCTCGGAAACCAACGCCAATCTGGCCGAGAGCATACTGGGTATCCGCACCACCAAATCCTTTACCCGCGAGCGCGAGAACGAACGCCTTTTCGGTCTGGTTACCCAGAAGACACTGGACGCCCACCGAAAAGCGCGATTGATCGGGGTAACCATCATCCCGGTAACCGATATTCTGGCGGCCGTCGCAATTGCCGCGGTGCTGGTTTACGGCGGCTCGCTGGTGCTTGGTGAAGGTGCCCTGCAGTTGGGGGTGGTCGTAACGTTCCTGCTTTATGTGCAGCGGCTTTTCGGCCCAATCCAGGAGATCGGCGTGCGTTTTGACCTACTCCAGGCGGCGATGGCCTCGGCCGAACGCATATTCGGCATCATTGAAACCGAGGAATTGGTCAAGGACCGCAGCGATGCGATTGAACTGCCGGCCATATCCGGTCGGGTTGATTTCGACCAGGTGGATTTTTCCTACCTGCCCGATCAACCGGTTCTCCACAAGGTCTCGTTTGCGATCGAGCCGGGACAGACATTCGCCTTGGTCGGTGCCACCGGGGCGGGCAAGACCACCATGGTCAACCTGCTCTACCGGTTTTACGACATCTCCTCGGGATCGATTCGAGTTGACGGATACGATGTGCGCACAGTCACCCAGCGGTCCCTGCGCTCGCAGATGGGCCTGGTACTGCAGGACCCGTTCCTGTTTAGGGGCACCATCCACCAGAACATCGCCTACGGACGGCCCGGAGCCTCGCGCGAGGAAGTAATCGCTGCGGCCAAGACCGCCAACCTGCACGAGTCGATCTTGGCCATGGATTATGGTTATGACACTTATGTAAACGAACGCGGCAGCCAGCTTTCGGTGGGCCAGCGACAACTGCTCTCGTTTGCGCGAGCGCTGCTAATCGACCCGTGCATCTTGGTGCTCGACGAAGCCACATCCTCGGTCGACACCAAAACCGAAGTACTGGTGCAATCGGCCCTGGCCAAGTTGATCGAGGGACGAACCTCGATCGTCATCGCCCACCGCCTCTCGACCATCCAGAACGCCGATCAGATCCTGGTCGTCGATGCGGGCCAAATAATCGAACGCGGGACGCACGAGCAACTGCTGGCCCAGCATGGCCACTACCGCCGGATGTATGAGATCGGATTTGAGCTGGCCGATGCCGAAATGACCGAGGCACTGGCGCGATCCAGCTAGCGGGCGCGCGTTCGGCGCCCGATTCCGCCTATACCTTCAAATCGGCCCACAGTACCGGCTCACCGATCGGTTCGTCACCAGTGTGGGAGGCCGGTTCGACGGTAAGCACCAAGTCCTGGTAGGAATTGATCGGCGCGACCGTATTTAGAGTCACCACCGCCCGGCCCGAGCGCCAGGCCGGACAGGACCCGCCGTAGGAGAGGTCGGCGCGGTTGCCGTCGCCCAGCCAAACGCGGAACGAGTGGCCGTCGACCGCCACCGTGTCGAGCCCCGAGACGAAGAGCATCGCCTGGCGCGGATTCGAGGTCATCAAAAGACATCCGCGCGCGTCCGCCGCCGGACCCTGCCCCTCCAGCAACACCCCGCCTCCTTCGGACTGAGCCAGGGCCGAGCACTCGCGCTCGAGCACCTGCCAGCTGCTGCTGTCGCTGGCCACCTGGGTCTGCAGACCCTCGATTTCCGAATTGAGGACGTTCGAGGTGGCAAATACCGCCACCAGCACCGAAGCGGTCACCGCCGAGGTAGTCGCCATCGCCGGGAACCAGCGCAGGTTGGCCAGACGATTCCACCAGGCTTCGACCTGGCAGCCGCAGGTGGCAAGCACCCGCCGCCGCACTTCGGGATTCGGATGAGAGGGGTCAAGGCCAAAGCTGAGTAGACTGGCGGTTTCCTCCAGCTCGGACAGCTCCCGCTCAAGGCCGGGATTCTCGGCCAGGATCGCCTCGAGCATGCGGGCGTCCTCGGCATCGATGCAGCCCAATGCCCGCGCCGCGAGGAGTTCCTCGATCCGTTGGCGGTCGAACTCTGGTGGCATGCTCAGGACCCTGACGGAAGCTTGGCCAGGTCGGGGAGTCGGTCGCGCAGCGCCATGAGCGCGGCCCGCGTGCGCGACTTAACGGTCCCCAACGGGATTTGCAGAATCCCGGAAATTTCGGATTGAGTGTGGCCTTGGAAGTAGGCCAGCTCGATTACCTTGGCCTGCTCGGCCGGCAACTGTGAACAGGCAGAACGCACTCTCGCCCGCAATTGCGCGCCGACTAGCGCCGCCGCCGGATCAATCGCGTTCTCATCGATATCGTTCTCGCCCCGGTACCAATCGCCGGGTACGGTCTGCGGCCGGCTGCGCATCCGCCGCAGTTCGTCAAAGGTCAGGTTGCGCCCGATCCGCAGCACCCAGGAATCCAACCGGCCCCGTTCGGGATCAAAGGTTGAGATTCGGCGCCAGACCCGCACGAAGGTGTCCTGGACGATCTCGTCGGCGACCTCGGGCGGAACCCGCTGGCGGGCCAGCGCGTGCAGCAAACCGGCCAGGCGGTCGTACAGTTCGGCCAGGGCTGCTCCGTCACGCTCCAAGATCCTGGCCGCGAGCTCGGCATCCTGGGTGCGTGATACCCGCTCGATCGCGGCCGGGTCGACCGCGCTTGCGGAAGCTGCTTTTGAGGCCGCGATCCGGCCGTAGTTGATCATCAGGCTAGTTTTCTTAGTCCAAGATCGGCCTGGGCAGACTGGTAATGGATTGGGCCCCGCATGTATTTATATACGCAGCGGCGGGAGAAAAGGATTGCCCCGCGGCCGAGCCGAACATAAGACAGGGTTCACCACCGCCGCCGGCGTGCGCCCCAACAGTCCCCGGGTTACCAGGTGGGTGCCCGCGGCCGACGGAAACAACTGCGAAAAGCCGTCCCCGCCACCAGCCAAGCTCCCTTTTAAGAGCTGTTGGAACCGATCTGGGGCTGACACGGTATCGTACGGCGTCGAGAACCCTGTCGGCCAAATTATGACCAACCGCGGCGATCGTGCCTAGTCCCTGATCAGTAAACCCAATTCATTGAGCTGGACGGTCGAAATTTCTCCGGGGGCGGCCTGCGCCAGATCCACGCCATCCTGAGTCTTGGGGAAAGCGACCACGTCGCGAATCGAATCACGCCCGGCCAGCAGCATGACCAAGCGGTCGATACCGGTGGCAATCCCACCGTGCGGCGGAACGCCGAAATCGAACGCCCGCAACATCGGTCCGAAATTGGATTCGATCGCGTCCTCGGAATATCCGAGCAGACCGAAGACCTTGCGCTGCAGCTTGGGATCGTGGATCCGAATCGATCCGCCACCCAGCTCCCACCCGTTGCAGACCAAATCGTACTGAAGCGAGGGCGCTGCCGCCGGATCGGTATCCAGCAGGTGCTCGCTACCCGCCGGCATTCCGCAGAACGGATTGTGCGAAAACGTAAATCCATCACCTTGGCGCTCAAGCAGCGGGAAGCCGGTCACCCAACAAAAGGCGAGCTGATCGGGGTCCCGCATGCCCAGGCGTTGCCCGATCCGCTCGCGCAGCGATCCAAGGACCGGGCCGGTCACGGCGTCGGAATCGGCCACGATCGCCGCCAGATCGCCCCGCTCGAGCGAGAGCCGGTCGGCAATCAGTTCTAATTCGGACGGCTGAAGAACCCGCGCCAGGGGGCCCCAGTAGCCGGCTTCACGGTGCGCTAACCACACGACCCCTAGGGCCCCAGCGGATTGGGCAAGTTCGGTCAATTCGTCCAGCTGGCGGCGCGAATAGGCCGCACAGCCCGGCAACCGCAAACCGCGCACGCGGCCGCCGGCCGCCGTCGCCGCGCCGAAGGCCCGAAATCCGCAGTCGGCCGTCAGGTCGGTTAGGTCACAGATCTCCATCGGGATGCGCAGGTCCGGGGCATCGCTGCCAAACCGCTCCAGGCACTCGTAGTAATCGATTCGCGTAAATGGCTTGTCCGGCAGCCGCCTGCTTGACAATTCGCCAATGACCTGGCGATAGAGCTCCTCAACCAGGCCCATCACGTCCTCGCCGTCAACGAACGCCATTTCAATGTCCAGCTGAGTAAATTCAAGGCTTCGATCGGCCCGCGGATCCTCGTCGCGAAAGCACTTGGCAATTTGGAAGTAACGATCCAATCCGGCGATCATGAGAATCTGCTTCATTTGCTGCGGCGATTGCGGCAGTGCGTAAAAACTCCCGTTGTGCTGGCGCGAGGGAACTACGAAATCGCGCGCGCCCTCCGGCGTGGACTTGATCAGTAACGGCGTCTCGATCTCCAGAAATTGGCGCTGGTCGAGAAAATCGCGCATTCGTTTGACTATCCGGTGACGTAGTTCAAGCACTTCGCGTTGCGCGCGCTGTCGCAGGTCAAGATAGCGGTAACGCATACGCAGCTCGGGGCTGGCGGCCGACTCGTCGTCGATGGCAAACGGGGGAGTTTCGGCCGGGTTCACGATTTCCAACCGTTCGGCGTGCAGCTCGATCTGCCCGGTCACCAGATCGGGGTTGGCAGTTCCCGGCGGGCGCGCCGCGACCTGGCCGTGGACTAGGACCACCCATTCGCTGCGCAGGCGGGCGGCGGCCGCGTGTGCTTTTGGATTTGAACTTGGGTCGAATACCACCTGGGTGAGACCGTAGCGGTCTCGCAAGTCGATAAATACGAGGCCGCCATGATCGCGGCGGCGGTGAACCCATCCGCCCAGGGTGGCGCTGGAGCCAACGTGGGCGCTACCTAGCGAACCACAAGTCGCATCGCGTTTGAGCATTAGAGAAACCTTGCAACGGCGCGCAAAAACATTCCCGAGGCCGGAGCGCCGGCAGGGTTGTCGTGGCTGACCTGGAAAATTGCCGGGGGCGGTCCAGACGCGGCGAAAAACCCTAGAATTTTTCCCACAAGTATCCGGCAGGCATAGTTCATTGGTAGAACGCGACCTTCCCAAGGTTGAGAGGCGGGTTCGATTCCCGCTGCCTGCTCCGGTGGGAAGGCTAGCTGCCCGGCGCGGTCGCCAAAGGCGGCAGGACGAACTCGCGCAGCGAGTCCGACCCCAGCACCACCATCACTCCGGCGACCTCGTCCACCCAGATTCCACGGATATCGGCAAAGAAGTCGTCGGCGCCGGTGTAGAGGAACTGGCGCTTAAACTCACCTTCACGTCCGGCCCGTTTGTCCAATTCAACGATTCGGTTGAACCCTGCGTCAACCACGTAAACGCTCTCGAGGCGCTGATCAGTATAAATGAGTGCAGCCCCGGTTAGGGGTTTGTCGATGCCCGACACTTCAAACGTAATTTGTTGGCCGACGCGTAACCGTTTGATCGTGTTGTCGGCCAACAGCAGATATATGTCGCCGTCGATTGCCATGTCGATTGCCGACCCGATGTCGGTCGGTTGTTCGAAGAAATCGACCGGTTCAAGTTCATAGCCAAGCGTCGTCGGCGTGTATTTGAAGATCTGGTTGAGTTCCGGCTGCAGCCGGTAGAGGTTGTTTTGGAAGTTGTCGACATCGACAAATCCGCTCCAGGCAGAGGGATCCAGGACCACCAGACGGGCAGGGGTTGTGTCGGGTTCGATGTTTAGGATCGTGCCCTGAGCCGAGATCAACAGCAACCCCAGCGGGCGCGCCACCAGCGCTGTCAGCTCCTGGCCAGCGATGGCCGTTCCGTCCAGTTGCGCCACCTGGGCGACGCCCGGTTCAGCGATCTCGATGAGCTCGTTGCCGGCACCGGAGAGAACGTAATAAACCCCGCCAACCGCCTCCAGCTGATTGCCGCGGGCGCGGCCAATATCACCACCCAGGTCGCCCAAAGTTCGGCTGGTGGCCAGCCGGTATACGCGGTTGCGCCGGTCCTGCTCCTGAGCTATTTGCGCCAGGAGGGCATCGACATCAGCCTGGCTGGCGCCCAGGTCGGCAGCCAGGCGCGCTTGGCTCTGGGCTTCCAGCAGCAATACCAAGGCCTGGCCGTCGTCGGTTTGACCACCGGCGTCGGCGAGGATTTCCTGCGCGCGGGTGAACCCCTGTCCACCGCCCACCCCCTCGACCGCCGCCGGAGCGGGGCTGGAAACTACCGGTTGGAACGGGCTTGGCACGGCCGACTCGTTCGGGGTTCGCAACCCGGTAATGAGCACGACCAGCAATAAGACCGCAAACGCCAGGACAAAAAGCGCGGCGCCCAGTCCAAGCCGGCGTCCGGGGTTTCGTCGCCGCGCGAGCGTCTCGCTGCTGAGGCCACCGAACGTAGATTCAACGTCGGTACCCGGCAATTCCTCAAAAAGGTCGCGCACCGGCTGTTCGGCCGAGCTGTCCACGCGGTTCCGGCTGGCCAATTCGGCAACGTACGAATCCTCCACCGCGATCGGTCGCGGTTCACCAAACAACAGCCGCCGGATCCTGGTGATCGGCGACCACCCCGAACCCGACCGGGCACCGCGCGCCCGAGCACCGGGATTGGCAAGGGCATTCAAACGACCTGGCGTGCGGACACCGGAAGTTCGCTCGGCGCGGGCTCCAACCACGACCGCACGCGCTTCGTCGGCGAGCAGCAATTCGACCGGATCCGCGTCCTCGATGCCCGGGTGGACCCTTTCGGCCACCGGCCGCCGCCGCCATTCGGGCACCAACCGCTGCCGCATTTCGGGCCTGGCGGCCGGTGGCGGCGGCAGTGTGGGCGAATGCAGGACCATAACGTCACAATCGGTAACCCCGCGGCGCCGCAGCAGCAGAACCAATTGCACGGGCGACATGGCCGATTGCCGGCGCGAATACAGGGAACTGACCTCGTGGTTCGATACCGCTGCCCCAGCCGACGAATTAACCAGCACCACAACATCGTCGGGTTCAAGCGCTGTCGAGTAATGCTCCACGCTTCGATCGACCCGCCCCAGCGCCGCGGCGCCGGGCCCCGTGGGCGGAAGCAGAGCGGCCTGCCCGCCCCGAACAAAAAAGGCCAGTGCCGGCGGCAACTGAAATATGTGCAGCATCTGATCGGTAGCGATCGCCAGCGAAAACCCGAGTTCGGACCGGTCATCCTCGCGCCGCTGGCCTTCGGCGGCCGACAAAGCGGTGCGGGTCGCCAGGGCCACGTTGGCTTCGATCGATTCGCCGCTTTGGCGATAGTATGCCGAAACTAGGGAGTTACCGAAGGTATGGCGCATCGACGGGTTAGCGCCCTCCACCAGGAGGTTGAGCGCACCCAGGCGCTTGCGCCGCAACGGGGTCGTTATGCTAACGACGTTGGTCGAGGTGTTATTGGGTATCCCACGTCGCAGCGAGGCCTGGAGCGACTTCATCGCCAAACCAGGCTTGCCGCCTGAATCATGCCGCGGCCGGCCACGCAAAATGCGTAAATCGACATTTGGTCCAATAAACGCGCTGCCCAGTTGCGTGACTTTAAGTTTTCGATCGAGCGTCGATCTCTATTTTTGTTCGGTCCACTGGCAATCGTCTGGTATTTTCGCCAATATGGGATATTCAATGACGGCCCTTGGCCGCGGAAGGTTTAAGGAATTAGGAGCACCCCACGAGCATGAGTTCGAAGGAACTTCGCATAAACGACAGCATCATGCACCGCGAAGTCCTATTAATTGATGACCAAAACCAGAAATTAGGCGTGATGCCAACCATCAACGCTTTATCGTTGGCCCGCCAGAAAGGGCTTGACCTGGTGGAGGTGGCGCCCAATGCCTCGCCGCCGGTCGCTAAATTTCTCGATTACGGCAAGTACCGTTATCGGCAAGAGCGGAAAGATCGAAGCAACCGCAAGAACCAGCGGTCCGGCGACGTGAAGGAAGTTCGCTTTCGACCGGTGACCTCAGACCAGGACATCGACACCAAATTGCGGCGCATGTCCAAGTTTCTAAGCGCTGGCGCCAAGGTTAAGGCCACTGTGCGGATGCGCGGCCGTGAACGTGTATACCCCGAGCTGGCGGCCGAATTGTTAAACAAGGTGGTTACCAAACTCGACGATGTCGGGCACGTTGAAAACCCGATCGCGGCTGAGAGCAATGGTTCGTTCGCGGTGATATTGGTGCCGGGCCCCAGCCGTGGCGCAATGGCGCGGAGGAACAACTAGCCGATCGGCGGAATTGAGGCGCAAGATGCGGGCGCGAATCGTCTGGTACCGCGAGCAGCGGACCCTGCCCAACGGTTATGAAAAATCGATTCGGGTGGCCTGGATCATCGCCGACGACCCCGCGAGCCCATCGGGGGCACCCCGCCACCTGGCCTACCTGGGCGCCGATCCAACGATTACCCCTCAGCTGAGTGAAGAGTTCGCCTCGCTCTATCCGGACGTACAGGTCGACTGGGTTGCCCTCGCCGAGGAAGCCCGCGCCCGACAGACCGACGTCGAAGCACTTACCCTTGACGAATTGGCCTTCAAGCTGCGTGCGATCCTGGGCGAATCCGGAATCGTTCTCGACCAGCTCGACTTCCGCATGGGCAAGGGTTGGCGCCGCCCGCTTAGGCAGATCGAAATGTTCGTTCGCGACCCCGGCGTAGTCGCCCGGTTTGAGCGGACCGCCGGCTCGGTGTTTGCCTACCTGCGAGAAAAACATCCGGAATCAGCCTACGCGCTGCTAAAGGCGAGGGTCCTACTCTTGGCCGGCGAGGATGGGTTGAGCGCCGTCGAGGCCGACGAACCACCGTTCGAACCCGGTTCGCGATTTACCAGCTATCGCGCCCATTGCCGCCGCGCGCTGGAAGAATTCGATCCGCCGGCAACCGCTTGAGCGTCGCGCAGCGAGTGGCTAAATTCCCGATCGAGGGAACTTGGCCGGCGTCCCGCGGGCCAGCGGCCCCTAGAATCGCGCGGCCCCGACTACAAATGGAAACGGCTAAAGAGCTTGCAGTCTGACATCGCCGGTCGCGTGATCGCCAACGTCGAAAAGGTGATTTTGGGCAAGAAAGCCGAGGTTGAACTTGTCTTGGTGGCATTAATCAGCCAAGGTCACGTCCTGATTGAAGACGTACCCGGGGTCGGGAAAACGACATTGGCAAAAGCCTTCGCCCAGTCCATCGGGAGCACCTTTTCGCGGGTGCAATTTACCCCTGACATGCTCCCATCGGATATATCCGGCGTCTCGATATTCAATCAGAAAAACCAGGAATTCGAATTCCGACCAGGGCCAATCCACGCCCAGATCGTGCTCGCCGACGAGGTCAATCGAGCGACCCCCAAGACCCAGGCGGCGCTGCTCGAGGCGATGGACGAACGTCAGGTCACCGTCGACGGAACGTCCTATAAATTGCCCAATCCCTTTTTGGTAATGGCGACCGAAAACCCGATCGAATACGAAGGCACCTTCCCGCTGCCCGAGTCACAGCTTGACCGTTTTTTCATGCGCATCACCCTGGGCTACGCCGACCGCCAGGCCGAACTGGACATCATCGAGTCGCAGTTGCACCGCAGTCCGATCGAAGAGATCGGCCAGGTTGTAACCGCGGATGAGCTGCAAGCCGCGCAGACGGCGATCCGCGATGTCTACGTCGATCAGCGTGTGCGCGAATACTTGGTCGATGTCGTTCGCAGCACCCGTTCGCATCCCGACCTGTATTTGGGCGGCAGCACCCGCGCGGTGTTGGCGCTGTTCCGCGGTTCACAGACTTTAGCCGACTTCCGGGGCCGCGACTACGTGATTCCCGACGATGTCAAATACCTGGCGGCGGCGGTATTGGCGCACCGCTTGATCGTGTCGCCGGCGGCCCGCATCCGCAACCTGGACACCCGTGCCACCGTGGGCGACATCCTCGATTCGGTCCCGGTTCCCGGAGCTACGGCGGCCTAAAGATCGACCGCTCCGCCGCCGGGGCAGAGGTTTTGATGCCCAGTTCGGATCTACCTTCAGGGGTTGCGATCAACCACTGGCCCGATTGGGGGTGGTGTGGCGTCGCCGCCAGCGCGGGCGGAATCACCGCCATCGAATTCGCCCAGCGGGAGCCGCAACCGATCATCGACCGCCTTGCCGCGGCGCTGGTCGGTCGGGCCGACTGCCCGGCCCAAGCCGCCCGCGGGCTTTCCGCGATCGGTCGATTCCTGGACGGCCGGGCGCCCCTCCCGCTCGAATTCGACCTGCTGGGGACCGATTTTCAGAAACGGGTCTGGGCGGAGCTGCTAAAGGTCGGACCCGGTACAACCGTCAGCTATTCGCAGCTGGCCGCGGCGCTGGGTCTGCCGCGCGGTTACGCTCGGGCGGTCGGCAACGCCGTGGGGGCCAATCCCGCCCCGCCGCTGGTGCCCTGCCACCGCGTGTTGCCAGCCGGCGGTGGGATTGGCGGATACCGGCTGGGGTCGCAGCTCAAGGTCAGGATGCTGGCCCTGGAAGGGCGTTCAAGCCCACGTCAAGAGCCGGCGCCGAGTGGGTGATCGCTCCCACCGATAGGTAGTCCACGCCGCTGGCGGCAACCGCCGCCGCGGTCTGCAGGTTGATTCTGCCGGATGCCTCCAGCTCGGACCGTCGCCGGTTCATCCTGACCGCCGTCGCCATCTGACCAGTGTCCATGTTGTCGAGCAGGATCCGGCCAACCCCCAACTCCAGGCATTGGGCGACCTGGTCGATCGTGTCGCACTCCACCTCAATGCTCTTAGCTTCCCGCCCGCCCGCCCGCAGGCGGGCCACTGCGGCGGCGATCGAACCGGATGCGGCAATGTGGTTGTCCTTTACCAGGACCGCGTCGAAGAGCCCGATCCGATGATTGGTCCCACCGCCGCAGCGCACCGCGTACTTGTCAAGCATCCGCGTGCCCAACCCGGTCTTCCGCGTATCGAGCACCCGGGCCCGGCTGGCGGCGACCTGAGCCACGAAGCGGGCGGTGAGGCTGGCGATCCCTGAAAGCCGGCCCAGCAGGTTGAGCGCCACCCGTTCGGCCGCCAGGATCGAGCGCACCGAACCAGCCACTGTCAGCAGGATATCCCCGCTTTTGACCGAGGCGCCGTCGGCGATCGGCAGTTCAATCTCCAACCGCCGGTCCTGGATCCAGAAAATCGCCGCCGCCAGCGGGACGCCGGCCAGGGTTCCCTGGGATTTGGCCACGACCGCAAATTCCCCGCTGGCGGCGGACGGTATCACGGCGTTGGAGGTAATGTCGCCGCCGCCAACATCTTCGCTTAGGATCTGCCGCAGGAACGGCAAGGTCTCATCCGGGTCAAGCCCGCAGGACCTAACGGCATCGGCCGGCCCTCCCATGCTCGCCGCCCCGAAAGCATGCACGCCGTTCATCCGAGTCGCCAGGAGTTGGCAATCGCCTGCCCGCGATCAGTGGCGGGGTAATCGCGGCGATAGTGGGTCCCTCTGCTTTCGGTCCGGTCCAGGGCGGCCCGGGCCATCATCATGCCCACCAGAGCCAAATTGGCGTCCTCGCATCCGTCGGGAGTGGAGGTCGGAGGGGTTGCCGCCATGGCCGAGAGTCGATCGAAGGCATTTAGGAGCCCGTTTCCGCTGCGAAATATCCCGACATCATTCCACATTACCTTCTGGAGCGCCGATCGATCGATCGGGATTGGGCTGCTCCCCACGGCAACCGCGCGCGCGCCGGTAACCTGCCGATCCTGCCAATCGGCATCGTTGATAACCTGGTCGGCCACCCGACGGGCAAAAACCACCGCCTCGAGCAACGAGTTTGAGGCCAACCGGTTGGCCCCGTGGGCGCCGGTTGAGGCCGACTCACCGGCGGCGTACAGGCCCGGCAGGCTGGTACGCCCAAAGTCGTCGGTGCGAATCCCGCCGATCAAGTAGTGAGCCACCGGGGCCACCGGAACCGGTTCGCGGTCGATGTCGATCCCGAATTCGTTAACCGATCGCCAAAGCAGCGGGAACTGTCGTGAGGGCGGGTCGCCGGCAAGCTTGGACGCATCGAGCAGCACCGAGCCGGCTCCGAGCCGGGCCAGGCGATGGGCGATGGCCCGGGCCACGATGTCGCGCGGCGCCAACTCGCCGCGTGGATCGGCATCCTGCAAGAAGTGTTGCCCCAACCGGTCGATGATTTGGGCACCCCGCCCGCGTAGGGCTTCCGAGAGAAGGTGCGCCGGGCGTCCGGCGATTGCCAGGGCGGTTGGATGAAATTGCATAAATTCCAGATTGGTGACGGTCGTCCCGGCACGTAGGGCCGCGGCTACGCCGTCGCCGGTGGCAACTTCCGGATTGGAGGTGCGTGAATACAACTGTCCGGCCCCGCCGGTGGCCAGCACCGTCACCGGGGCCCGGCAGCGGAGCTGCTCGCCCGTGGTGGTCAGCAGAACCCGAGCGCCGGAGCACTGTCCGTCGGTCAACAGTAGATCGAGCATCTGCGCGTATTCGACTATCTCGATTCCACCGGCGCGAGCCGCCGCCAGCAACGCGGTCGAGATCGCCAATCCGGTGGCCGCCCCGCCCGAATGGAGTATTCGCGGGACCGAATGGGCCGCCTCCAGGCCACGTGCCAGCTCCTGACCCTGGGTGTCGAAGGCAACCCCGTGATTGACCAGGTCGGCGATCGCCGCGCGGGCGCTGTCGACCAATGCCCGGACCGCCGAGCGGTTGGAGATTTCAGCCCCGACGTTGATGGTGTCGCGGTAGTGCTGCTCGGGCGAATCATCGACTCCGATCGCAGCGGCGATCCCGCCCTGGGCGTAATAGGTATTGGATTCGTCGGCGCTCGACTTGGTGATAATGAGGACTCGCAGATGCGGTGCCGCCGCCAGTGCCGTAACCAGGCCCGCCAGACCCGTTCCGACGATCAGAAGATCGCATTCGAGTTGGCGCTCGGCCGACGAAGACGCCTGGTTGTCAGTCAACGTCGGGGCGTCCGGGAGGGCATTTGTTGAACCTTTTTCGGCCCGGGATGAGCGCAACCGAATGAGTCACTTTTGAATCCGCAAGATTTTCAGCAATTCACGCAGCTTGTTAGCGACAACGTTGCCAAGGTAATCATCGGCAAGAGGGCTGAGATTGAAAGAGTACTTATCGCGCTCCTCTGCCGCGGGCACGTACTGCTAGAGGACGTACCCGGAACCGGCAAGACGATGTTCGCCAGGGCGCTGGCGATATCCCTTGGCGGCGACTTCAGAAGGATTCAATTTACCCCCGACCTTTTGCCCAACGACATAACCGGCGTGGCGGTTTTTGATTCGGCCAGCCTGCGCTTCGACTACCGTCCGGGACCGGTGTTCACCAACATCCTGTTGGCCGACGAGGTCAACCGCGCCACCCCCCGAACCCAGGCGGCAATGCTCGAGTGCATGGGCGAGGGCCAGATCTCGATCGAAGGGGAGACCCGCCGCCTGCCCGACCCGTTCATGGTGCTGGCGACCCAGAATCCGGTTGAATACGAGGGCACGTTTCCGCTGCCCGAGGCGCAGCTCGACCGATTCTTCATGCGCACCGCCCTGGGCTATCCAAGCCAGTCCGAAGAGGTGGAAATCCTCTACGGGCAACGCCAAGGCCATCCGATCGAATCGCTGGCGCCAGTGGCCGAAATCGATCAGCTACTAGCTCTTCAGGGACAGGTCGGAGAGGTCCATGTCGAGCAATCGGTGGCCGTCTACATCGTCGAACTGGTAACCCGGCTGCGCAACCATCCCGCCGTCGCGATCGGCGCCAGCACTCGAGCGGCGCTGGCACTATTCCAGGCCAGCCAGGCGCAAGCCGCTCTGGCCGGCGAATCCTTCGTAGCCCCCGACGATGTGAAGGCGGTCGCGCCCTACATCCTCACCCACCGCCTTCTGCTGCAACCCGATTCGATAGTGCGCGGAACGACCGCCAGTCATGTGGTCGAACAGGTGCTTGGCTCAGCACCGGTGGATCTGGCGCCAATGGCCGCCGAATAATGGCCGCCGCCGCGACGGTGGCGCTCGCCTTGGTGGTGGTGGCGCTGGCCTCGCGGCTCTCGGCGTTCTTCCTGCTCGCCTATCTGTTCATCGGGTTGTACGCGGCCAATCTGCTCTGGATCCGACTGGCCGGCGCCGGCATCGGGGTGACCCGTACTTTTCAAAAGCGCTCGTTTCTGGGCGAAAAATCCACCGTCGAGCTGATGGTCGAAAACCGCAACTGGGTGCCGATTCCCTGGATGAATCTGCAGGAGCAGCTGCCGATCGAGCTGGGCCATCGCGACCCGCTCAACATCGCAATCGCCCTCCCGCCGCGATCCAAACGAACCTACACCTACGAGCTCACCGCCGGCCAGCGCGGCGTCTATCTGCTGGGACCACTCGACATTGCCTTCGGCGATGTGTTCGGCATCTACCGCCAGCAGCGTCAGGTCAGGGCCGGACAGCGCAAATACGTATTTCCGCGGATCATCCCAATTTCCGAGCTGGCATTGCCATCGTCCTCGCCGCTGGGTACCCAGCGCTCTCCAATCCGGCTCTATGAGGATCCGACGCGGGTGGCCGGAGTTCGCGAATACACCTCCAGTGACAGTCCGCGGCTGATCAACTGGAAGGCCTCAGCGGCGCGCGGGCAGCTGCTGGTGCGCCAACTGCAACCGGCCGTCCGCCACGAGGTGTTGCTGGTGGTTGACCTGAATCCGAACGACTACTCGGCCAGCTGGGCGCAGTACGCCAGCGAGCTTTCAATCACCGGCGCGGCTTCATTTGCCAACGCCCTGATCGGGCAACGCCAATCGGTCGGCCTAATCGTCAACGGCCTAGATCGCAACGAACTGCTCTCGCGGCCGCAGGCCCAACGCGCCATGCGCAGCCGCAAATTGGCCAATCCCGGGACGCCGGTCGGCCAGGGGCGACGCCATCTCATGCTCGTCCTCGAGGTCCTGGCGCGATCGGCAATGCTGCCCCGCGGAGACCTTGCCGAACAGGTGCGGGCGCAGATATCAAGACTGACCTTTGGCTCCACCATCGTGCTCTTCTCCGGCGGCCGCACCGACCACCTGCCGATGCTGAAAAGAATGCAACGATCGGGCCACAAAGTGGTGGTGATATATTCCGACCCCGAGAACTGCCGGGACGCGGTTGCCCGGGCCGAACAGATTCAATTGACCGCCTACGCGGCCACCGACCGGGAGGACTATGCAAACTGGGGTCGCCGGCTCCGACCGGCATCTTGAACGCTACATACTGACAGGCCTGCTGACCGGGTTGGCGGCCATTTTCATGCTCAATTTCGCGTTCTTAACGTGGCAGCTGACCGGGCAGCCGGTCTTTGCCTGGACCCTGGCGATCGCCACCACCGCGCTATTCGGCCTGCGCCTGCACATGACCGCGATTGCCGATCGCGATGTGAGGACTCCGATTACCTGGCGCGATTGGGTGGCCTTCACCCTGCCGACGTTGGCCGTGATCCGAATCCTTTCGGGCGCCTTCGTCGGGTTCGACATCGGAACCGATCCGCTGGCCATCCTGGGCGCCCTCGGGGGGCTGGTCTTTTCAATCGAGTCGCTGTTGTTATTGGGGTTGCTCTCGGCCAGCTGGGCGATCGCAGCCAGCATGGCCGCCTCAATTAATTCGCTCTGCTATCGTGAAAACTCGCAGCCGCCGCCCCGCGATACCGCGGCGTTCTATGTCTGGCAGGCTGCGCGCGCGCTCACGATTGATCGGGGCAAGGCGGTCGATAACATCCGGATCGCGGCACTGGCGGCGGCGGTCATGCTCGCGATCATCGCCGCCGGACTGATCCTGTTGCCAGCGGCGATCGGCGGAAAGGATACCCAGCTGGTGCCAGCGTTTCTGCAGCTTCCGGCGCTTTTCTCCTACTACCTGCTCATGTTCATTACCCTCAGCTACGTCTCATACACCCGCAATCTGTCCACCTGGTCTGAAGCCGGTACCCAAGTCTCGGATTCGATTGCTTCGGTCTGGCTGCGCACCAGCGCTCTGGTCATCGGCCTGGGCCTGCTGCTGGCCAGCTTCCTGCCGGTGTTTCTAATTCCCAATATGGAGTACTTCGGTGGCTACCTGCTCAAGGGCGTGGTGCTGATCTGGCAATTGGTCACGCTGCCGGTCTTCCTGGCACTGGCGCTGGGGAGTTACTTATTCGGACTCCTCTTTAGCGGGGTCGACGATGCCCTCGTATCCGAGAGTGCGGGCGGCGAAATGCAGATGTTTGGCCAGAGCATCGACTCGATCACGCTGGTCTATCTTCAGGGCATATTCGCCGCGGTGTTGCTGATGGCCGCGCTCTTTTGGCTCTACCGGCGCTCGTTTGCCAGTGGCCGGCCGGGCAAGGATTCGCGCTACCGCCAATTGCTTTCACGGTTGCTGGCGTTCCTGTGGCGGCTGCTGGCCGGATTGGCATTGGCGCCATTTGTGCTGGGCCGGGCCGCGGCCCGTGCGGCAACCGCCTCGCTGGCCGCCCGCAATCAGACCAGAACCTCAACCCGCCAGCGGCGTCCGCAGAGCAACCTGGACCTGCTGTGGCAGGCCTTCAACCAGGTAATCGCCCACGCCGAACGGGCCGATCTGACCCGTTTGGGAGATCAAACCGCGCGCGAATTTGGCGCCCGCCTGGTATCGCAACTGGGAATCGAAACCACTCTGGTCCAGAGCGCCGCCGATCAATTCACGCGCGCCCGCTACGATCCGGACCAGGTAACCTCGCAGGCGGTCGAACGAATGCGCAGCCTAGCCCACTCGATTTGTTCGCAGATCGACGAGGGATCGGGCGCCGGCCGGGCGCATTAATTAGGGGTTCGGCGCTGGCGGGTGCGAGGAGCGATCGCTCCTCTTCCGTCACCCAGGAATCGCTCCAGGGTTGGATGCAGCGCGCGGCGCTGCACATCGCTCAGGTAGAGCATCTGGCCGCGTTTGCCCGCCGCGGGATTGAGTTTGGCCCCGGCGGAGGTGTATTTGTAGGACTCAAATTCGGCCCAGTGGCGCAGGCGGCCGGCGCCGATTGCCATCCCTTCCTTGAAAAATACGTAGCGCATCGGCAGCATCAGAACCAGGATCGTTCCGAGCAGAATGACGAACGAATAGATGCCGTATTGGTTGGAATTGAGGGCTTCCAGGCCGGGCAGGGCGGCGACGCTGTTGATGGCCAAAATTGCCAGCACGTACCAGCGCAGAACCAGTATCCGCTGCATGAAACCCAATCGGACGTAGAAGACCTGGTCGCCGCGCCGCTGGGCGGCGAACGGATTGGCCAAGGTGGCGAAGGTGTACACCAGCAGCGCGCCCGACGGCAGGATGATCAGCAGCGGCAACGTCGATTCATTCAATTCGCATTACCTCCGCGTTTTTCGATCGACCAATTGTGCCAACTGGCGGCCGCCATAAACTTGCATTAGGGATGTCGACTTTTTAGCTTCGGGAGCAATTGGCAGTTATGTCTGGGCACTCTAAATGGTCGACGATCAAGCGCAAAAAGGGCGCCAATGACGCCAAACGCGGCCAGCTGTTTTCAAAATTGGCCCGCGAAATAATGATCGCGGCCCGCACCGGCGGCGAGTCAATAGACGGCAATAACCGGTTGGCGATGGTGGTTCAGCGGGCCAAATCCATAAACATGCCCAACGCCAACATCGAGCGGGCGATCGTTCGCGGAGCGGGCGGCGGCGAGGCCGCCAATATGGAGGAGATCACCTACGCTGGGTATGCCCAAGGAGGGGTAGCGTTGCTAATCGACGTTATTACCGACAACCGCAACCGTTCGGTTGCGCAAATCCGCAACGCGTTGGAATCGGGCGGCGGACGGATGGCCGACACAGCATCGGTTGCCTGGCTTTTTGAGAACCGCGGGCAGATCCTGTTGGACGATCAGGGGCTGGATTTCGATCAGGTATTTGCCGATGCGGTCGAAGCCGGGGCCGAGGATGTTGAACGGAATGATGGCAGCATCCTGGTACTGACCCAACCGGCCGATCTGGCCAGCGTGCGCACCGAATTGGTCGCCTCCGGATTGGATATCACAGAAGCTGAGATCGTCCGCGTGGCCACCAATCCGATCCTCGTCGACGATCGGGCCGCCAGCGCCGTTCTCCGCCTCATCGACGCCCTAGAGGACCTTGAGGACGTTGGCAAGGTCGAGTCAAACCTTGAGCTCTCCGATGAACTGGTGGCAGATTTCGCAGCCGGTTGAGATGCTCACGCTAGGTATCGACCCGGGAACCGCCAATCTTGGCTGGGGTTTGGTCAGTGGCGACAGTCAGCCGCGGCTCGTTTCCGCCGGGGCGGTGCGCCCGCCACGCGGCGCCGACCTGGGGTCGCGCCTGGAGGCCATCGACGCCGCCATAAACGAGCTGCTGGGGGCCAACCTGGTAACCGACCTGGCGCTTGAACGACAGACATTTGCCCGCAATGTAACAACTGCGTCGGCAACCTTTTGTGCCTGCGGGGTGGTTATTCTGGCCGCCAAGAAACATGGGCTTCGGGTGGCCGAGTACTCGCCGGCCGAAATCAAATCGGCGGTGACAGGGTCCGGCAACGCCTCCAAGTCCGATGTCCAACAACTGCTAAAGGCGATCCTGCGGGTTGAGTACCTGATCGAACCAAGTCACGCCGCCGACGCGGTGGCGGCGGCAATCTGTCACATCCACAACCGCGACATCGAACGCGGACTGAGCCGCCGCGTCGGATGATCCGCCGGGTACAAGGCACGGTCTTCTCCCGCGACTCCGAGAACTCATTTCTGGAGGTGGCGGTTAAAGGTCTGGGAATCACCCTGAGGATTGCCGCCAGCCGCCGCCTGCTGGAAAGAGCCGAACCCAAGCACGAACTCGAATTCCCCACCCATCTCATCATGGGCGGTTCGGGCCCCGAGCTCTTCGGGTTCGCCGACGTTGGCGAGCTCAAGGTGTTTGAGTTCCTCCTGACCGTTCCCCGGGTGGGGCCCCGGTTGGGCCAGCGGATAATTTCCGAGCTCTCGCCGCAGCGCATCGCGGCCGCCGTAAACAACGAGGACGAGAAGACCTTGCGCACGGTCTCGGGAGTTGGGGCGCGGGCCGCTTCGCGAATCGTCGTCGACCTCAAGGGCAAGCTGTCGGAGGTCGAATTCGGCGGAATCCGGCCGGCCGGAGTGCCGGATTCAGATTCGCACGAGGCGCTGGCGGCGCTGGAAAGTCTCGGATATTCGCGCGCCGCGGCCGCCGACGCGCTCGCCCGCGGGGTCGAGCCCGAGATGAGCGTGGAGGACCAAATACGGGCCGCATTGGCGGCGCTAATCTAGCCTGGGCGACCGCTTGGTTGGCGTCCTAGGTTGAAATAGCATTGATATTGGCCAGGGGACGCAACCGGCTGATGCCGGGCAAGTCGATAAAGGCCCGCGAATCGCGACGGCGTTCGATGAAGGGGATCTAGCCTGCTAGCTGCAATCGATGGGGCATGCCCGATTCGGTAGTTGCGCCCGAGCAGGACGCCCCGGACAAGCAGTTCGAACAGGCGCTGCGACCGCGTTCGCTAGACGACGACGAATTCATCGGCCAGGCGCGGGTCAAAACGCGCCTAAAAATCCTCATAGGGGCCGCGCGCAGCCGCGGCGATACCACCGACCACGTGCTCCTAGCGGGGCCACCGGGGCTGGGTAAAACGTCACTGGCCTACATCATCGCAACCCAGACCGAGTCCAATATTCGTGTCAGCTCGGGCCCCGCTCTGGGACGCCCCGGCGACCTGGCGGCGCTGCTAAACAGCCTGCGGACCGGCGACATCCTGTTCATTGACGAGATCCACCGCCTGTCCAAGATGGTGGAGGAAATCCTCTATCCGGCGATGGAGGACGGCCAGTTGGATCTAGTGACTGGCCGAGGATCGGGCGCCGCCCAGCGCACCTATCGGATTGCGATCGAACCGTTCACCCTGGTCGGCGCGACGACCCGTATGGGGCTGCTGTCAGCGCCCTTGCGCGACCGCTTCGGCGAGACCTATCGACTCGACTATTACTCTGCAGCCGAATGCGAATCGATCATAGTCCGCTCGGCCCGCCTGCTCAGAGTGTCCATCGATTCGGCGGCGGCCGGAATGATCGCCACCCGGTCGCGGGGCACCGCGCGAGTCTGCAATCGCTTGCTTCGGCGGGTCCGCGACTATTGCCAGGTAGTTGGCGACGGAAAGATAACCGCCGATCTGACCGACCAGGCCCTGGCCATGCTCGATATCGATCATCAGGGACTAGACGAGATGGACCGCCGGATACTTTCCACCATCATCGGCAAATATGACGGCGGGCCGGTCGGGGTCGGCACGATTGCGGCGTCGCTATCAGAGGACACCGCCACGATCGAGGATTACCACGAACCCTACCTGTTGCAGATCGGATACCTGGCCCGCACTCCGCGCGGTCGGATGGCCACCCGGCGGGCGTTCGAACACATGGGAATCGAACCGTCAAACATCCGCCGGCGAAATGAATCGGGCCAGTTGCCCCTGGGCCTGGGCGAATAGCTCGATACCATTGACAACTCGAAAATTCGTAGTTTCGGGGCGGGTCCAACAGGTCGGTTATCGCCAGTTTATCCAGACTCGTGCACGCGCCCTGGGGCTGAGCGGATTCGTACGGAACCTGCCCGACGGGACGGTCGAAATCACGGCCTGTGGGCGCGATTGCGACCTTGACCGGCTCGAACGTCGGGCCCGGCAGGGCCCGACCCTGGCCCTGGTCGCGCAGGTTGGCTCGGTCGACCTGCACCCACGCGAATACTCAGGCTTTGCGATCGTCGCCTAGGTGACGTTGAGTTTGGTGGCCGGGATTGATGCAGTGGAAATCAAGCGCGTCGGAGCACTGTTGGAACGGCATCAGGGGCGCTTCCTGCGCAAGATCTTTACCGTTGCCGAAGTCGAATACTGTCGTGGCCGGGTTCCCGAACTGGCCGCCCGATTCGCCGCCAAGGAGGCGATCTCCAAGGCCCTCGGCACAGGCCTAAGAGGAATCTATTTCCCGGAAATGGAAATATACAGCGACGATCGCGGCAAACCCTTGGTGCGTCTGCACGGCGCGGCCAAGCGGCGGGCCCAGGTGCTCGGAATTACGGTCCTCGAGGTCAGCATGACCCACACCGACAAGTTGGCAATCGCCCAAGTGGTGGGCATCACCTCCGGGGTCGGCCCGTGACCGCGGTCTGCACGGTGGCCGAGATGCGCACCGCTGAAGGGTCGGCGCTGGCCACCGGAACGACCGCGACGGCGCTGATGGAGCGGGCCGGTGCGGCAATCTTTGGCGCCATCATGCGGAATCGGCCGGACCTGCCCGGGCGGCGCGTCCTTTGCCTGATCGGTCCGGGATCCAACGGCGGTGACGGCCTGATTGTGGCGCGCCGGCTGGCCGCGCGCGGCTGTCGGGTGGACCTGCTCTGTTCGCGCCCCAACCCGCAGGCGATCCGGTTGGCCGGCGAAATCCCGGGCGCTACCTACGCTGAAGATGCCGCTCGGGCCGGCGACCTGGCCGTCGGTTGCGACTTCATATTGGACGGCCTGCTGGGGATCGGGTCGGCCCCGCCGCTGCGCGGGCCGGTGCAAAAAATCCTAGCCGCGGTCGCCGGTTCAACCGCCTATCGCATCGCCATCGACCAGCCGTCGGGAGTCTGCGCCCAGACCGGCGAGAGTGACCCAGAGGCCTTCACCGCCGATCTGACAATTGCCGCCGGACCGTGCAAACTGGGAGTCCTTCAATTTCCGGCCCGCCCCAACGCCGGTCGAATAGTTGACACCGACATCGGCCTCGGATCGGTCGGCGAGGGCATGGCGTTGACCGACGCGGACGCCCTGGCGCTTTTGCCGGCACGGCCGCCGGACGGTCATAAGGGGACCTTCGGCCGGGTGGTGGCAATATCGGGATCGCGGCAATATCGTGGAGCAGCCGGCCTGGTCTGCGCCGGGGCGCAGCGGGCGGGCGCCGGGTACGTCGAACTGGCCGCGATCGAGCCGGTCGTGGCCGCCACCGCGGCCCGGATGGCCGGGCCCACCTACACACTGCTGCCCGGGTCCGACGGCTCCATCAGCGAGCAGGCCGTCATTGAAATTGGCGGCTTGCTCGCGCGCGCCAGTGCCCTGGCGGTCGGTCCTGGGCTGTCGCTGGGAAGCGGCCCCCGCCGATTCCTAACCGGGCTGCTGGGCAACCGAGTTCGCCGCCAGCCGCTGGTGCTCGATGCCGACGGGCTGACCCTCGTCGCCCCGCTGACGGGTGCGGCGCCGATCGCCAGCCCGGATTGCCCGATGGTACTGACCCCACACCCCGGCGAGATGGCCCGGTTGCTAGCGATCGCAGTTGATCGGGTCAATGCCGACCGACTGGGATCCGCCCGCACCGCCGCCGCCCGGTCGGGTGCGGTGGTTGTGCTCAAGGGCGCCGGCACGATCATTGCCCGGCCGGATGGGCATTACTGCATCATCCCACTGATCTGCCCGGCGCTGGCCACCGCCGGATCCGGTGACGTGCTGACCGGAATCATCGCCGGCCTGCTGGCCCAGGGCCGTTCAACCTGGGATGCGGCTCGGCTCGGCTCCTACCTGCATGCCCGCAGCGGGCAGCTGGCCCTGGCCCGGATCGGTCCGCTTGGAGTTATCGCGGCCGACCTACCCGACCTGGTTCCCCACGCGGCAGCGAGCCTCCGGGCCGGCGATGGCGCGCTCGGCCAATTGGAATATTGCTGCGCCGGCCCTTAAAAGTTGGGGCCGGGGAGGTGATATTGCACCGGATCGAAAAAGCGGAGCATTTCAGTCCGCGCCAGCTGCCCGGAGGCGATTGAGAGCACCAGCTCGAACAATTCATCGCCCAGCTCAGCGACTTTTCGGCCGGCGATGATCGCCCCGCCGGCCGAAAAGTCAATTCCATCGGGAATATTTTGAGCGGTGCGCGGGTTGCCGGTCACCCAGACCTGCGGCGCCACAATGCCCTCACCGCCGGTAAGGGTCCGCCGCCGCGATCCGCCGCCGCCAAACTGGAAAAAGACCAAGTTGCAGCCGGCCCCGGCCATGCCGGGAAGGACGACTTTGTAACTGCTGGCTGAGCTGTGCATGAAGTACAGGCCCTTCCCGGCGGGGCGTTGAGCCCAGTCAAGGACACCCTGTAGGGGAGCGCTGCCAGCCTTGTGAATCGCCCCCAAGCTTTTCTCTTCAAGCGTGCTTATCCCCGCCTCGATGTTGGCCGGCCCCGGATTAATGGAGCGGATGTCCTGCCCGACCGAGCGCCCCATTTGTTCGTGGGCGGAGATCAGGTCAAGCAACTCGGTCCGCACGGCCTCGGAAACGCAGCGCTTGGCCAGTTCGTGCTCGGCGCCGATCAGCTCGGTCGTTTCGGAGAACAAGGCGGTGCCACCCGCCTCCACCACGCGGTCGAACATCCGACCCACGGCGGGATTTCCGGCGAGGCCCGAGGTCGGGTCCGAGCCGCCGCACTTGACCCCCACGGTGAGAGCGCTGGCCGGAACCGTGATCCGCTGCAGGGCAGATGCGGCATGGACCATTCGGGCGGCCAACTGGCCGCCGTGGGCAATTGCCTGCCACCCGTCGTGTTCTACGATCTCAAACGGTTTTCCGGCCTCGCGGCAGACGTCAGCGGCCAGTTGGCCGTTTAGAAGTTCATCATTTATGCCACCCAGGCCAGCCACCACGATCACCCCGTAGACGTTGGGGTTGAGCGCCAGACCGGTCTGCATCCGAGTAATGGTCTCGCGGTCAGGTCGGATCCGGCCGATGCCAAGATCGGGCGAGTTGGGAGTTACCGTGCCCTCAACCATGTTCACGATCTGCTGGCACTCCCAACCACCGGGCAGGATCAGCACGTGATTGCGGGTTCCCACTGATCCATCGGGGCGGGCGAACCCGGCAAACTCGGCGCTCAGGCCGGCCGCCGATGGTCGCCGCCGGCCCGGAGGCCGGCCAGATTGTGGACATGCACCAGCTGGCCGGCATCGATCGGTCGGGTGGCCTGCCCGATTGGAGACCCGTACTTGACCACCATTTCGCCGGTCCCGATCGGTGAAATTGCGATCTTGAAACCGAACGGAATGTCCTCGCGGGCCACGACGCGGTGCGCGCGCGCATCGATCACCGCCACCGTTTCGCCGGCTTTGGCCGGCCTCACCAGGGTGGCGACGTTGTCGCTTGCAGCCAGTCGAACGGCTGACGGGTTATGATCCGGCACTGTCGAAAGTTCTGTCAAAACCTAGAATTTTTCGTCAACCTGCCCGCCGGAAGCATACCCACATTTGAACGACGAATTAGAGTCTAGGCGCCCTGGGGACATACCCTGGAGCTTCTGGTCGTTTGCCCGGGTCGCCTACGGGATTTTTTCCGACAACCCATTCCTGGTGGTTTGGATGCTGGTAGGCACCGTAATCAGCTTCGCACTCTCTGAGGTGCTCGCCCCCGCGGTACCGGCCATTGCCGGCGGCGACCAAGGCGCGGGCGGACTGCTGCTCGACGAACTGGGTGATTACGCCAAATCCATGGCGCTGATCCTGATTGCCCTTTTCGTAATCGGACTGGTCCTGGAGGTTGGAATAACGTACAACGCCTTGGCGTCCTATCGCGGCGACCGGGTCGACCTGCGCGCGGGGTTGGCGGCGATCGAACGGCGATCGCTGCAAATCGCGCTCTTCGTGCTTCTCTGGCTGGCGTTGCTGGGCCTTGCCGCCGCAGTGGCGTGGGCGGCCGGACAGATCACGCCGACCCTGGGAATCCTGGCCGCGATGCTTGGCCTTGGCGTTTTTATCGCATTCGTTTTCGTCAGCTTCTACTTCGTCCCGCTGCTGGTTGATACCGGATTCGACCTGCGCGATCTGCTGCGCGAGTCGCTCCGCCTGGCCCGCGCCACCGGCGCTGAAATCTTCATGTACTGGATGGCAAGCATCGCCGCGACGATCTTTACCTCCCTTATCTCGTCCGATGGAGGCGTGCTCGGGGTGTTGGCCCAGGTTGTGGCCAGCTTGGCTTCGGTGCTGGTGCTAACTTACCTGGCAGTGCTGCGGTGCGTGATATACGACAACGCGCTTGAGCGATTCGGGTCAACCGACCCGTAACCGGTCAACCGGCGCGGACCCGGTAACGCAAAAAGACTTCGTCGGCCTCGGACCGCACTGCGATCAGCTCCAGGTCGGGCACCGTCGTCGGTGTGAACGGGAGCTGCCCACCCAACAGCGTCAGTTTGTCCGGGTCGCCCAGCAGGCAGGGCGCAATCGTGAGCAGCAATTCGTCGAGCAGGCCCTGATCGAGCAGCCCACGCAGGAGCGTCGGTCCACCCTCGCAGAGAACTCGTTGCACTCCGCATTGGCGTCCGAGGCGTTCAAGCACCCGGGCAAGGTCCAGGCGGGGCCCGGAAAAGCGCCATACCCGGCAGGCCCGGGCAACCGTTGCTGAAACCTTGGCATTCTCGGGTACGCACAAGATTGGCGGCAACTGCGGGTCGGCGCCGCGGATCAGCCCGGCCTCATCTGGAATCTGGCCGGAATTGCTAACCGCTACGACCACCGGCATCCGCCGGCCGCGTTCGTCCAGCGCCCGACGAATCGCCGGATTGGCAAGATCCCGAATCGGGTTGATCTCCAGCGTCCGGGCCCCCCGCAGGATGGCATCAAAGTGGATTCGCAGGCGGCGGAAAGAACGGCGGTCGACGGGGCCTGAGAAATGCCGATAGGCCGGTCCCGGCTTGCGCGCAGATCCGTCGGCGGAAATCACAAAATTGGCGGCCACGAATGGTCGCTGGGGGCCGGCGGCGGGAAAGACCGCCTGGTCGTAAACGCCGGGCGGGTCAAAGTATGAGATAACCGATCACCCTGGGTCTGGTACATGGCCCGGTAAATTCTTCCATCATGCAAATTAATGGCCAAACCCAATAGTGCCCAATCGTCTCGCCCGCGCCAAAAGCCTCTATCTGCGTCAGCACGCCGACAATCCGGTCGCCTGGTATGAATGGGGACCGGAAGCATTCGCGGCCGCCCTTTCGCAGGACAAGCCGATTTTTCTAAGCGTTGGTTATTCGGCCTGCCACTGGTGCCACGTTATGGCCCACGAATCGTTTGAGGACCCGGCGATCGCGGCGGCGCTGGGCGCCGATTTCATCGCGATCAAGGTCGATCGCGAAGAACGCCCGGATGTCGACTCCATCTACATGAACGCGGTTATGGCCATCGCCGGGCAGGGCGGTTGGCCGATGAGTGTATTTCTAAAACCCAGCGGCGAGCCGTTTTTTGGCGGGACCTACTTTCCCCCGCAGCCACGCTACGGGATGCCCTCCTTTGCGATGGTGCTCGAACAGATCGCCGCCTCCTGGCGTGAACGGCGCGGCGAGGTAAACGACGTAGCCGCCCGCCTGCTCGATCGCCTGGGTGAGTTTGAGCAGCTGGGCGGGGCCGATTTGCCCAACGACCTGCTGGCCCAGGCCGCCGCGGCGGCCTGCAACAGCTTCGATTTAGAAAACGGCGGCTGGGGCGACGATCCCAAATTCCCGATGGCGATGACGATCGATTTCCTGCTTGGCTATTCGGCCCAGAGCGGTGACCAGGATGCGCGTTCGACCGCACTGCGCTCGCTGGACCAGATGGCTCGGGGCGGGATATTCGATCAACTGCGCGGTGGATTCCACCGCTACTCGGTTGACGCCGTTTGGCTGGTGCCGCATTTTGAAAAAATGCTCTACGACAACGCCCAGCTGGCCGGTTGCTACCTGCACGCCTGGCAGCTGACCGGGAATTCACGCTACCTGTCAGTTACCCGGCAGACCCTTGACTACATCCTGGCCGAAATGACCGGGTCCGACGGCTGGTTTTACGCGGCCCAGGATGCCGATTCAGAGGGAGTTGAAGGGAAGTACTACGTATGGGATCTCGACGAGGTCGAGTCGCTGCTGGGCGAAGATGCCGGGGATTTCTGCCGCTATTACGACGTGACCCTGGGCGGAAATTTTGAAGGTCGCAACATCCTCCACGAACCGCCCGAAGGCGGGGTTCGGACTCACCGCGGCCAACTCGATGAAAGTGAGCTGGCCGAGCTCCTTGACCGCTCGCGCCGGGTGCTGCTGGACGCGCGCTCCCGCCGAGTTCCGCCAGCCACCGATCGCAAGGCGGTAACTTCCTGGAACGCCATGATGCTGGCCAGCTTCGCCGAGGCCGGCGCCGCGCTCGCAGATCCGGCCTACTTGGGTGCAGCCCAACGCGCCGCCCGGTTCCTGCTTGAACAAGTACTGCAAGATGACCGCCTTTCGCATTCCTGGGCCGACGGGCAGGCCAGTGGAGTCGGATTTCTCGAGGATTACGCCGGATTGGCCGACGCCCTGCTGACCCTGTATGAAAGCGATTTCGACCATCGCTGGTTCGATCGGGCCGTCGCCTTGGCGGAAACCATGATCGAGCGTTTCGGCGATCCCGATGGCGGGCTCTGCGACACCGCCCACGATCAGGCAGACCTGGTGGTCCGCCCCCGGCGGCGCGAGGACAATGCCACTCCCTCTGGAGCCGCCATGGCGGCACGCCTGATGCTGCGCATCTGGGGGCTCACCGGCGAGTCGGTCTGGCGCGAGCGCGCCGCGGCCTCGATACCGGGCCTGGGCGAAACCTTCATTCGCCATGGAACCGCATTTTCCAAGTGGCTGCAGGCGATGCTCTGGCTGGAACCGCAGGCCCAGCAGGTTGCAATCGCGGGAGACCCCGGGGACTGCTTGACCCGGGCGTTGATCGCGGCGGTGCGCCAAAACTGGCGCGCCGACCGGGTGATCGCAGTCGGGTCGGACTCTCCGGTCCCGCTTCTGGCCGATCGTGGGCCGGTCAACGGTCGACCGGCCGCCTACGTCTGCCGCCAATTCGTGTGCCAGCAGCCGGAAACGGATCCGCTACGGCTGCGCGCGGTACTGGGGGCTCCCAGCTAGCGTCAAGCCGGGTGGTGCCGGTTTGGGAACCAGTCCAACCCGACAATCCGGAGCAATCCGGTCCGCTCATGCCGGGTCAGATAACGAAAGTGTCCAGACCCCAGTCCCTCCAGGGTCAACCCGGCCAGCCCCACCCGGCGCAGGTGCAGGATTCGCTTCCCGCAGGATTCGAGCATCCGCCGGATTTGGCGATTGCGACCCTCGCGCAAGACCATGTCCAGGTCGGTGTGGGAAGTCGACCGCGCACGAACCCGGACCTCGGCCGGCAAGGTCCGCCGATCGCCGATGACGATCCCGCTGCGCAGGCGGTACAGGTCCCCCGGCCGCAGGGTCCCCGCCACCGTCACCTGATAACGGCGCAGGTGCTGGTAGCGGGGATGGGTCAATCGGTTGGCCAGCGGACCGTCGTTGGTTAGCAGCACCAGGCCTTCCGACTGCCGGTCCAGGCGGCCAACCGGAAACACCCGTTCGGGGCAATCGACAAGATCTAGCACGGTCTCGCGCCCGCGTTCGTCGCGGGCCGTCGTTATTACGCCGCGCGGCTTGTTGAGCAGCAGATAGACCGGCCGCGCGGGTCGCCCGCCAACGGCTTGACCATCCAATTCGATAAGGTCCATTCGCGGATTGACCATCCGTCCGGTCAGCACCCGGACGCCGTTGACCCGAACCCTGCCGGCCAGGATGGCCGCCTCCATGGCGCGACGCGACCCCGCCCCGGCGCGAGCCAGCAATACATGCAAGCGAATCTGGTCCGCCGCAGCGCGTGGGCCGTTTAATTCAGCCATCGGACCAACTGACTCCTAGAATGCCGATACCCTTGCGTGGCGGTGAATATGCTCGATCCAATTTTGTTTGCCGGCGTTGTCGAGCAGCGCGATTTGCTGCGGCGGAGCCGGATTTCTCCGGTCGAGCTAGTCCAATTGCACCTTGACCACATAGCCGGTCAGCCGGCGTTCGCCAACGCCTGGCTCGACGTGATGTCGGAGTCGGCGCTCGCCCGGGCGGCGGCGATGACCGATTCGGACCTTCAAAAACCGCTGGGCGGTATCGTGGTGGCCGCCAAGGATCTTTACGACATTGCCGGGATGGTGACTACCGCCGCCTCGCCAACCCGCGCTGACGACCCGCCGGCGACCGAGGATAGCTACGCTGTCGCTCGCCTCATTGAAGCCGGGGCGATCATCCTGGGCAAGACTGTACTGCACGAATTCGCCTTCGGGGTCACCGGCGTTAATCCGCACTTTGGCACGCCGCCCAACCCGTGGAAACGCGATCGAGTGCCCGGCGGGTCGTCGTCGGGATCGGCGGTGGCGGTTGCGATCGGCGCCGCACCGCTGGCGCTTGGCTCTGATACCGGCGGATCCATTCGCCTGCCGGCTTCGCTTTGCGGAATTTCGGGTCACAAACCCACCTACGGATTCGTCTCCAAGCGCGGCGTCTTCCCGCTCTCGGTGAACCTGGATCACGCCGGGCCGATGGCCCGGTCGGCCCGCGACTGCGCGATCATGCTCGATGCAATTGCCGGCTACGACCCGCACGATCCGTACTGCCCGCCCGGACCCCGACCGGCGACCGTGGACTCGCTGGACCGGTTCGATAGCGCGTGGCGAATTGCGGTCCCCGACGATCCCCACTTTGCCGATCTTGCGCCTGACGTGCAGTCGGCGTTCGACCGGGCGATCGGCGAATTCGCCCGGCTTGGAGCCACCGTCCAGACTGTATCCACCCCCTGGGCGGGAGCGGCTTTTGCCAATAACAGCGCCATGGTCCCGGCCGAGGCCGCCTGGGTGCATCGGCAGCTGTTGGCCGATCCCGGGCGCGTCGATTCGGTTTCGCCCGATTCACGCGCCCGGCTCCGATCGGCGGCCCAGATTTCGGCGGTCGACTACCAGGATATGCTCGATCGCCGCGCCCGCATCGTCCGCGAATCCGAATTGCTGCTCTCCGAATACGACCTGTTGCTGACCCCGACCTGCCATCGCACCGCCGGGCCGATCGACGGCGCGGACACCCGGCGTTACCTGCGCGACGTGGCGTTTACCGGCATATTCGACCAGACCGGACAGCCATCGATATCGGTCCCCTGTGGATTCGATCACCAGCGATTGCCGATCGGTTTGATGATTTCGGCAGCCCGCTGGCGCGACGACGTAGTGCTCGCGGCGGCCAACGCCTTCCAGAATGTGACCGAATGGCACCTGGCCCGACCGCACCTTGACTAGGAGATAACTTGAACCAGATCTACTTCCTGAGCATTGCCCGGGCAAGCCGGATGATCCGCAATCGCCAGATTTCCTCGACCGAACTGGCAACTGCCTGCCTTGATCGTTATCAGGCGCTGCCGGCCCATCAGAACGCGTTCATCACCCTGCGCCCGGAAGCGGCCCTGGCCGAGGCGTCCGAGCGCGATCGGCAGCTATCCGATGGTTGCGAGCTCGGTCCGCTGCACGGCATTCCGGTCGTTTTCAAAGACAACCAAGCGATGGCCGGCTACGCCTACAGCGGCGGATCGATCGTTCTGGACAAGACTCCGGCCAGGGAGGACTCCAGCCCGGTAGCGCAAATCAAGGCCGCCGGGGCGGTAATCCTGGGTTTTGCCAATATGCACGAACTAGGGTTTGGCGCCAGCAATATCAACCGTCATTTCGGGACTCCAGCCAATCCCTGGGATCCGGCCCGCGTATCGGGAGGGTCCTCGGGCGGAACCGCGGTCGCGGTCGCCAGCGGGATGGCCTTTGGGGGCACCGGCAGCGACGCCGGCGGTTCGATTCGCACCCCGGCCGCGCACTGCGGAATTTGCGGCCACAAACCGACCTTTGGATTGGTCCCAAAATTCGGCGCCTTGGCGCTGACCCCGACCCAGGGCGTGGTGGGGCCGCTGGCGCGCTCGGCGCATGATTGCGCAATCATGCTCTCGGCGCTCGCCGGGCACGATCGGCGCGATCCCTACAGTGTGGACGTCGGATCGCCCGACTTTGCCGCCGGGATCGGGATGGGTGTGGCCGGCCGCCGCCTGGCGGTCCCGACCGAACATTTCTTCGACGATCTGCCCGATGCGATAGTCCAGAACGTGGAACGGGCGATTGCGATCTGGGAATCAATGGGTGCGATCATCGCCCGGGTGCCAGTCCCCTGGGCGGCCCCGGCGGTCGAGCCCAACCGACAGCTGACGGCGATCGAGGCGCCGCACAGTCTCCGGACGCTGATGCGCGATGAGGAGCGATTCGGGTTGCTTGCCGCGGACGTTCGGGCCCGCCTGCTTGAATCGTCGACCGCACCGGCCAGCCGGTACCTTGAGCTTGTCGACCGGCGGCGTCAGCTGACGATCGAAGCCGAGCGGTTTTTCGATGATTTTGACGCGATCATTACCCCCACCAACTACACCACCGCGGGCCGATCTGACAACCCCGACCTGATCACCGAATACCTTCGCATGGATGCGATTACCGGAGTTTTCAATGCCACCCATCAGCCATCGCTGGCAATCCCTTCGGGTTTCGACGAGCAGGGGCTGCCCACCAGCGTGATGATCTCGGGGTCAAAGTTCTCCGATGCGATGGTGCTACGTATCGCCCACGCCTACCAGCAGGCCACCGATTACCACCGCCGCATTCCGGCCGCGGTGGCATAGCATCGGCGGCCGCGGTGGCGTGCAAAAATCGCGCCAAACAGTGGGGGGCCGTCGGTCGCCTCGGCGGGAATCTCGATAAGGCTCGGTGAACATGGGCAAAAAGCGCGACTGGGAAGATGAAGTACGCGAGATCCTGCGGGACAGCGGATCGGCGGAACGGACACCTCCGCCGGTTGGCATACTGGACCGCCTGGGTCGATTCGTGCTCGATCGGATTTCATCCCCGCGGCAGCTGGCCACCACCGGCGCGGTTTTGATAGTGATCTCGCTTTTTCTGGCCCTGTTTCCGTTCATGCGGCTCATCGTACCGATAAGCGCGACCGCCGGTTTACTCATGATCTTTGTCGCCTATGTTTCCACCCTCGGGCGCGGCCGGAGCGGCGGCTCGCGCAGAAGAGGCAAGATGTGGCGAGGACGCACGATCGACGACCGCCCCGAGCCGGGTCGGTTGGCCGGCTGGATTGACCGCTGGCGGCGGCGATGAGCGCCAATGGCTTAAAGGTTGGCCAGATGCAATCGGGTGGAAGGGTCGAGGGAATCATGCTGCTGGTCGGGTCGGAGCGGCGACAGGACCGCAATGGCAACCCCTACTGGCAGGGCGAGCTCAAAGGCACCGACCAGTTGAGCATCGTGGCCCGTTTCTTTAGGCCGCCGGAAACGGCGTTCGAACTGCCGGTCGGAAAAGCGGTAGGGATCAGGGCGTCGGTCGATACCTTCCGCGATCAAATGAACTTGAAGCTGGAGGCGATCGCATTGGTTCAAGATCCGGCGGTGGCCGATCAGTTTGTGGTCACTTCGTCGCGCGATCGGCGGGAAATGTTCGGCGAGTTGGACGGCTATATCGACCGGATCGCCGAGTCGTCGCCGGAAATCGCGGCCGTCTGCGGTGTGGTGCTGGCAAGGGACGAAGTTGCGGCCGGAATCGAACAGTGGCCGGCCGCTTCGCGCCGCCACCACGCTTATCTGGGCGGGTTGATCGAACACGTGCTGGAAATGTTGGCGTTGGCCACAACCCTTTGCCAGCAATACCGGGAACTGGACCGCGACCTCGTATACGCCGGGTGCATCCTCCACGACTTGGGCAAACTGGTCGAACTCACCCCGCGCGGAACCGAATTTGCCTATTCGGCGCCCGGCTCGCTGGTCGGCCACATTGCGATCTGCGATTCGTGGGTAGCTAGCGCCTGTGCTGAAGTAGGCACGTCACCGGAACTGGCGATGCAGCTTCGCCACCTGGTACTCTCCCATCATGGCGAGCGCGCGATGGGGGCATCGGTCGAACCGGCCACCGCTGAGGCGATGGCTCTGCATCTGCTCGACTACCTCTCCTCGCAATTGCGCCAGGCGGTCGATGCCACCCGTGAGATCGCGGCCCCCAACGCCGTTGATGACGAGGGCATGGCCCGCCGCCGAGATTGGCGATTCGGCCGATTCTGGTACGCCCGGCCGGAGGAACCTGAAGAAGCCCCTTAGGGGGTTGGGGGGGGTGCTAACCGCGGGTGGCCAGGGCGTCGATTTCGCCTCGCCAATTGATGGCCACAACGGCTGGCAGGTAGCAGACCGCCGCCAGGGCAATCGCCGGCCCGACTCCCAGGTTGACCGCCAGCAGCGAACCGAACAACAACGGCCCGATCGCCCCACCCATTCCGGAAAACACCCCCGAGAGCCCGAATACGGTGCCGCGATCCTCCGGTTTGGAGGCCAGCGCCACCAGCGCCCGTGCAAGCGGAGATACCAACCCGGTACAAAAACCCTGGACCGCCCGGGCCAGGGCAAAGACCCAGATCTGTCCGGTCAGACCCTGCGGGATAAAAAGCACCGAGGCAGCCACAATGCCCAGGAAAAGGACCTTGCGGTATCCCCAGCGGTGACCAGCCCGGTTGGCCAGCAGCACACCGACGAACATGGCCACCGAAAAAGCGCTCTGCATAAAACCGGAATAGAGAGCGACCACGCTCGGGTCGGCCATGGTTTGAACCTGCAGGATGAATATGTATCCGACCCCCTGCTGCGACATCCAGACCCCGCCCATCGCCAGGAAGGCGAAGCCCAGCGTGGGGTTCAGGGTGGAGCGAGCCTGTTTTAGGCTTCCGACAAAGCGGGCCGGCAGGCCCTGGGTTGGCGCGGCGCTGTACTTGGCCGGCCGCTCGAATTTTTCTTGTGCGCCAAACAGTACGACCGTGGCGCCCAGCACGCCGAAGGCACCGGCGAAAAGGAACGTGTTGGCAATCCCTATGCTGGCGGCCAGGATAGCCCCGGCGGCTAGCCCCAGGCTGATTCCCAGTACCTGCGCGGCCTCGATCCAACCCACCACCATCGCCATCTGCCGGGGCGGGGTAGAGGCCGAGATAAGCGCCATTGCGGCGGTGCCCGGTCCGGCCAGAAAACCACGCACCAGGATGATTACAAACACCGCCACCGGATTGTGGAATAACGGAATCAGCAGAAACCCGCCGGAGGAGGCGATCATAGCCCGCACCACCATCGGTTTGCGCCCGATGCGATCGGCCAGCATTCCCCAAAGGGGCGCTGAAATCGCAAAACCCAAGCCCTGACCGAACCCGGTGTAACCCGCCCAGGCGGCCGACTCGGCAACGCTCAGGCCAAGCTCCTGGAAGTAGAGTGCCAGGAATGGAACAAAGAACGAGTAGCCGAAAAAGGTGGCAAACATGCCGACCACCACCGAGAGCGCGTTGCGCATCCAGGGCGCCCGCCATTGGTTGGCCGAAGGTATCAAACCGGGCGACGCCGGGGCCGCGGCACGGCGATCGGAAAACCGGGCGACCCGGGGAGATTGGAGGTCAATTAGGCCACGCGTTGGCGATCGGCCCGGGCGGGCCGTTGGAAGTTGCAGGGACCGGGCTTTGGACCTGAACGGAATTGACGCCCACCATTGCCGCCCTAAAAAAGTCTAGGGTCGGCGGTCCCGGGGGGCCCGCGCCGGGGATAATCCAGCAACAAAATCCTGGCCACTGGCTGGCCTGCGAACCGAGGAGCCCGGCAAGCTGCATTACGACTTCATCGTAATTGGCGGCGGATCGGCGGGATATCACGCGGCCAGCACGGCGTCCGCCAACGGTTTGCGAGTCGCCCTAGTCGAGGCCGCCGACCGATTCGGCGGACTTTGCATCCTGCGTGGCTGCATGCCGACCAAGACCCTGCTGCGATCGGCCGAAATCGCCCAGCTGGTGCGTGAAGCGGCCTCATTGGGAATCAACAGCTCGGCCCCGGCGATTGACTGGCCGGCGGTCAGGGCCCGCAAGGACGCGCTGGTGCAAGAGTTTGCCAGCTACCGCCAGGTCTCGGCCGAAAACCTGGCCAACGTGGAGATGATCAAGGGCCGGGGTTCGTTTCTCGACCGGCGTTCGATCCAGGTCGACGGCCGGGTCCTTAGCGCCGACTACTTCGCGGTAACGACCGGTTCCGAGATCGCTACTCCGCTGCTGCCGGGCCTGGCCGCGGTCGGCTATATCGATTCCGACCAGGCCCAGACCCTCGATGCCCTGCCAGACTCGCTGCTGGTGATCGGCGGCGGGGCGGTGGCGCTTGAATTTGCCCAGTTGTTTTCGCGGCTGGGGGTCGCGGTCACCGTGGTCCAGCGCTCCGACCACGTGCTTTCGGGCCTAGACGAGGCGATCGGCCGGCAACTGGCCGTTTACCTGAAACGCGAGGGCATACGGATAGTTACCGGCACTCGTATCACGCGGTTTTCGCGTTCGCCCGACGGCGCCAAGCAGGTCGAGCTCGAAACCGGCGCCGGTCCGGCGCGATTTTCGGCCAGCGAGATCCTGGTGGCGCTGGGACGGCGCCCCGCAATCGCCGGCCTGGGGCTGGAACGGGCCGGGGTGGAAACCGAACGCGGCTGGATCCTGGTAAACACCTTCATGCAGACCTCGAACCCCAACGTTTACGCCGCCGGCGATTGCATCGGCCGCGAAGTCGGACCGCTGCAGGTTGTCCACACCGCAGTCCAACAGGGCCAGATCATCGGCGACAACG
Organism: Chloroflexota bacterium; assembly: GCA_965261345.1. GTDB lineage: Bacteria > Chloroflexota > UBA11872 > UBA11872 > VXNJ01 > VXNJ01. The sequence goes on along the minus strand of OZ253449.1, from coordinate 1,769,127 downwards.
TGGCCGGCAAGCCGCCGCAGCAGTTTGATCTGCGGGTGGTTCCGCAGGCGGTTTTTACCGACCCGGCGGTCGGCACCGTCGGACTAACCGAAAAGGCCGCGCGGGCGCGCTATGAATCGGTCATCGTGGCAACCGAATCGTTCGAGGACCAGGGCAAGGCCCTTACCATGGGGCAGAACAAGGGCCTGGTCAAAATGGTGGCCGACGGCCGAACCGGTGAGCTCCTCGGTGTTCATGTGCTGGGCCCCGAAGGTCCCGACCTGATCCACGAGGCCGTGGTGGCGATGCACTACCGGGCGACCGTCGGCGACTTTGCCCGCATCCCGCACCTGCATCCCACCCTGGCCGAAATCATGGTTGAACCAGCCGAAGCGCTGGCCGAAAAAGTCAATTCCAGCTCAGTTCCCGCTTAAATATGGCCGCCCGCCAACGCCGCGACCTGCGCGAACGAATGCAGGAAGCCGAACTTACCAGCTGGGAGGAAGTGGGCCGCGAGGACCTGGCGATATTTAAGATCGCGCGCAGTGACGGCGAGCAATTCTTTAAATTTCGCCCCGGGCAATATGCCCAACTGGCGTTCTGGGACCAACCCGAAGATGACCCGCGGCCACGCCAGTATTCGATTGCATCGGCCCCATTGAATCGCAGCGAGCTTGAGTTCTACGTTGTCCTGGTGCGCGACGGTGGCGCCGACGGCAAGAGCCTGGGCTATTTCACCGGGACCATGTGGCAACACCGCAATCCCGGCGCCAAGCTGCTATACATGGGGCCGGCCGGCCGCTTCGACCTGCCGCGCACCTCCGAGGACGAAGTAATCTGCGTGGCCACCGGGACCGGCTTGGCACCGTTCGTGGCAATGGCGCGCCAGCAGCGCGCCGAACTAGACCAGGGGACCCGGCCGCAACGCAGGCTGACCGTCATCCACGGCGTAAGCTACGCCAGCGAACTTGGCTACCGTCAGGAGCTGGAAGACCTCGCCGCCGACCCCGAATTGGGGCTGACCTATATTCCGACCGTCTCGCGTCCGACCGGCGATCCCGACTTTACCGACGATCTCTCGCGGGGCCGGGCCAACGACATCGTCCGGTTGCTGCTGGCATGCAATCCAACCGGGCGCGTGGCCCCCGAGCTGGCCAGATCGGAGCTGGCCGCCGTGGGCGACCGATTGGGGCCGGGCAAAAGCGCCTTCTACCTCTGCGGCAATCCGGATATGATCACCGATATCAAATTGGCGCTGGAGCCGCTGGACTATTTGCTGACCGGGCGCGGCGCGCAAGTCATTACCGAGGATTATTGGTAATTAAGCACCAATTGGAGCAAAAATGATCGAACCCCTACCAGCCGGCCTCTTGGCCAAATTGGCGAGCACCGACAGCCCGACGATCTGCAACGCCATCGAACCGCTAAACGTGCGTCCCCGGCACGAAGGTTACCTTGGGCCGGAGATCGGCTGTTACTTCCCCGAGATGGACCCAGTCTGCGGCTACGCGGTCACCTGCACGATCCGCAGCGTGGACGACGGTGCCGACTCGGGCACCGACTTGCGATTCCAGCTGTTCCAGGCCATCGAGGACTCGCCCAAACCGGTCATCTGCGTATTCAAGGACGTCTCTGACCGGCCGGCCCGGGCCTCCCAATGGGGCGAAATGTACGCCACGTCGGTCAAATCGCTGGGCGCAATCGCGGTGGTAACCGACGGGGCGATCAGGGATCTTTCGGAAATCGCCGAAATCGGCGGGGTCCAATTCTTCGCCGCCGGGACCTGCGTGTCGCACGGGAATTTGGCCACGGTCGCGGTAAATGAACCGGTGCAGGTTTCCGGTTGTTGGATAAGCCCGGGCGATATCCTGCATGGCGACCGCAACGGGGTCACCAAGATCCCGCGCGAGATCATCGACCAGGTCCCGGCGGCGGTCGAGCAGGTGCGAAAGCGCGAAGGCGGAATCCTGGCGAAGATGAAACCGCAGATGACCGTCGAGGAACTAAAGCAAGTCTGGGATTACCGCTAACCGCGGCGGGTCGGCCGCAGGCTTTTGGACAGCGCCTTCGATTTCGGCCGGCTTGGCCGCCAACTGGCCGATCTGCCAGTCGAAATTGTGTACAGGTCGCGGGTCGATTCGACCAACCAGGTCGCGCTCGGGCGTCTGCGCGAGGGCTTTTCAGGTCAATTGGCAATAGTTGCCGACTCGCAGTCAGCTGGACGCGGACGGCGCGGGGCTTCCTGGAAGACGCCGCCCGGACAGGCTCTCGCCCTGACCTACGCCGGTCACTTTAGCGGCGCCACGGCGGCCGACCTGGCCCGCTGCGGATGTCTGGCCCTGTGCCAGGCGTTAGAGACGGTCGGTTGCCGGGAAGTGGGTATTAAATGGCCCAACGATGTGATGTTGGCGGGAGCCAAGGCCGGCGGCGTCCTAATCGAAGGCGCCGGCGACGGCCATGCGATCGGGATCGGCGCCAATCTCAACAATGACCCCGCCAGGCTGACCGGAATGACCTACCCGGCCGCCTCGGCCGCCGACCAGCTCGGCCGGCCGGTCGACCGCGTCGATGTCTGTGCCCGGTTGATCCGCCGGCTCGGCCAATTGCTGACCGAGCTGCCCGCCGGGGCCGCCGACCAGCATCATCAGTGGGTCGAGCGATCCACGCTCCTGGGTCGAAGGATCCAACTGGCGGCCGGCGGCCGTTCGTATACCGGCACCGTATGCCAATTGACGGCCGCAGGGAAAATCGCGCTTGAAATTGACGGCCGGCGGACGGAATTCGCCAGCGGCACGGTTCGCCAGGTTTTTTCCGCCCCTCCGGCGGCGATTGGCTAACGCCCGATCCGATCCCGCCGCTATCGGGCATCCCAATAAAATCGAATATCCTCTTCTAAACCTTGTAAATTCTGAGCTGACAATCATGCCCGCCGCTGACAACCAATCACGGGTCGATCAGGTCATCGACGCCATGCGCGGCGTCTACGACCCTGAAATCCACAAAGATCTGGTCACCTTGAACATGGTTCGTGACGTGAAGGTGACCGGCGACGACGTGTCGCTGACGGTGGTCCTGACCACCCCGGCCTGCCCCCTGCGCGGTGAGATTGACAGCCGCGTCCGGGCCGGCTTGGCCAGCTTGGGCTGGGTTGCCGGAGCCAACATCGAGATGACCGCCGAGGTCGGATCGCGCTCCACCACGCCGTCCTCCACCTTGCCGGGCGTCAAAAATGCGGTGGCGGTGGCATCGGGTAAGGGTGGAGTCGGGAAAAGCACCACCGCGGTCAACCTGGCAGTAGCCCTGCGCGACCAGGGGGCCACGGTCGGATTGCTCGACGCCGACGTCTACGGCCCCAATATTCCATTGATGATGGGCGCTAACGCTTCGCCGACCGCGATCGGCGGCAAGATTCAGGCGATCGAATCCTTCGGCGTCAAGTTGATGTCGTTGGGATTCATGCTCGAACCCGACACCCCGGTGATTTGGCGAGGTCCAATGATCGCCGGGGCGCTCAAGCAGCTCATTGGCGACGTTGACTGGGGTGATCTCGATTACCTGATAGTCGACCTTCCGCCAGGTACCGGCGATGCTTCGCTCTCGCTCGCGCAGCTGATTCCACTGACCGGAGCGGTCATCGTCTCGACCCCCCAGGAAGTGGCCTTGCAGGACGTGCGGCGGGCGATTGCAATGTTCGAGCGCCTCAGCGTCGACATTCTTGGACTGATCGAGAACATGTCGTACTTCCAAAATCCAATCGATGGCTCGCGGATCGAGATCTTCGGTCACGGCGGAGCCCGGCGCGCCGCCGAGCTGATGGAGATCCCCTTCTTCGGTGAACTCCCGCTCGACCCGACAATTCGCCAGGGCGGTGACGACGGGCGGCCGGTTGCCCGCTTCGGCGTCAATGGATTAGTCGACACCTACCGCCAGATAAGCTCCAAATTGGCGGCCGCGATCTCGGTTAAGAACCTCGAACGGGTCGAACCGCTACCGATGCTCTAAGTACGGGCGGGCCGGTTCCCGCTAAACCGCCGTGGTGGCGCGGTTGGAGATCCAACGCATCAGGAACACCCCGAGTGCAAAAATCACCAGGAAGGCGAGCGCGATTGGCGCCGAGTAGTCTTCCAGCAGCTCGCGGATCTGGTCGCCGAAAAAAAACAACGCCAGTCCCACCGCCAGAAATCGCGTCGACCGGCCTACCGCCGAAACCAGCATGAAGCGGCGGAAATTGATCTGGCAGACACCGGCCCCGACCGCAAAAACCTTGTACGGTAACGGGGTAAAACATGCAAGCATGATCGCCAAAATATCGTTTTCCTGATATTTCATTTCCACGTAGCGAAGCCGCTGCTCGTTGATTAGGCGGTGAATCAGCGGTCGGCCGCCCCTGAGCCCGATCCAGTAGCCGAGCGCGGCACCGAGCAATGATCCGATCGAAGCCAGGGCGGCGATCGGCAGCGCAAGCCTGGGATCGGCAAGGATCAGGACGATCATCAGCGCGTCGGGCGGAACCGGTAAGAAACTGGAATCCCAGAATGAGACCAGAAACAGCGCCACCCAACTCAACGGCGATTCGCCCCACGAGAGAACCCAGCCGGATAGCTCTGCGATCAGTTCCATACGGCCGGCCGCAATCTAGTTGGGACCGGCAACGGAGAGATCAGTGAGCCTTGGTCGACAGGGGCCGAAGGAGAGACGATGCGCCCGGCTGGGACCGTAGGCGGCGATTGCGGCCAGGTGGTCGCTGGTGCCATAGCCGACATTCTGCCCAAAGCCGTAGTCCGGGAACATGGATTCCAGGCGCTGCATATGCGCGTCGCGGGCGACCTTGGCGCAGATCGAGGCGGCCCCCACGCTCAGCGTGTCGCGATCGGCCTTGGGGAAGCTAAAGAACAATTCGGGTACCGCCGGACCGCGTAGCGCGACGGCATCGGTAATTAGCGCCTGTGGCCTGGGGCGCAGCTGGGCGAGCGCCAGGATCATTGCCCGGCGGACGGCCGCGGCAATCCCGATCTCGTCTATTTCGCGGGCCTCCACCCAGCCCAGCGAAACCGCAACCGCCCGGTTCCAAATGTTGCGGCTAAGCGGGCCGCGGCGGTGGCGCGGAACGAGCTTGGAATCCCTTACCCCGGAAAATTTCGAGCGGCTGAGGATGGTCGGGGCGTTTAACAGCACCGCGCCGGCACAGACCGGACCGGCCAGGGCGCCGCGGCCGACTTCATCGATCCCGGCAATGAGCGAGATTCCCCGGGCCAGCAATTGGCGCTCAAAGTTCGGCGGTGCCAGGGAAGCGGACAATTCGATCCACCCGTCGGTGGGCTGGGGCAAACGACTAGCCCCGCGCGGCTACCGGCAAATTTTCAATTGAATTGGGAGATCTTCAATCAGCGGCGAGTAGCTTCGCGGACCCGCGCGGCACGGCCCTTGCGTTCGCGCAAGTAGTAGAGTTTCGCCCGTCGCACCCGGCCACGGCGCACCACATCGAGGTGGTCAATGACCGGGGAATGCAGGTGAAAACAGCGTTCGACGCCTATTCCCGCATGGGAGATTCGGCGAACCGTAAACGTCTCCTGGAGGCCGCCACCGCGGCGCTTGATCACCACGCCCTCGAAGGCTTGGATGCGCTCGCGTTGCCCTTCGCGGACGAGGCTGTGCACGCGAACCGTGTCGCCCACCCCGAAATCCGGAATATCGGCACGCAGCAGCTCTCGGTCTAAGTCGGCAATGATCGAAGGCATGGCAATAGCTAAGGCGGGTAGTAGAGGCGGGTAGAGGTCTGCGGCGTACTGTAAGCGGCTAGTGAAAATTTTAAATGATTTGGAGACGGCGGGGCTTTCAGTCCCAGTCAAATTCCAGCTCCGCGCGGCCACGTGGACTGGCGACCCGCTCCGCCCCGCAACGGAGAACTGCCGCCAGTACCTGCGCCAGCCGATCGGTCCACTGCCCGGCGAGCTGGCCGATCGGCACCGATGCAAGCGCAGCTTTGACCGACCGGACGCCCGGGCCAGACGGCGGGCTGGGGCGTATTTGTAGCCGATCGCCCGCATAGCCGAAAGTTGGCGGCCGGCCCTCCAGGGCGGCGCGGGTGGTTGACCGGACCTGCGAAATCCATTCCGTGGATCGCGACACCGTCCGCCCCGCTTCGGCGTCGAGCAGGCTGAGGCGAGCCGTCAACTTTGGGTCCCCCAGAGTAGAGGCTCCTCGCCGCTGCGATCGCTCGGTTGCCAGCGCGACCCAGTGGCCGGCCGCATCGAGGGCGCGGTCGAGAAGGACTAACAAAGCCAGCGCGTCGGCCTGAGTTTTTTCACGGTCGGTCCCGTTTTGGAGGGCATTGGCGATACGCTGCGCGCTTAGCAGGCAGTTGAGGGCGGCGCAGGCCTGCGGGCGATAGGCAAGGCCGGCCGGCGCGTCCAGCAGCGCGGACGGCACCAGGTCATCAAACCCGGCCCGCAGCAATTGGTCACGCACTCCCGCCAGGTCGGCCGCCTGATCCCCATCGGGCGAATGTGATCGTGAAAAGGCATCCATGAACGTCATCTAAACCTGCGCTTCAGCTTGCATTTCAACCAGGTTACCGCCGGTTTCCAACCCCGGAAACCGGCCCGCCTCACCTACGATAATTTCCCGCTATCGCGCTGCCCGGCTTGGAGGTGAGTCATCGCCCCGATTGCAGTTCGGGCCCCGTGCTTATCGCGATTGACAGCCTGCCTGGCACTCCTCCTGATGCTGCTGCTGGCCGGCTGCCAAGATGCCGGGCAATCGCCGCCGTCAATTGCGACAGCTGCCGCGCCGACCAAAGTCGGTCCGACGCCGACGGTCATCCCTGAGGAGGCCGAACCCGGTCCGGCAGGGAACCGGCTGGAGGACGCGCCAACCGCTACGGCCGTCCTGGGAGGCGCCGAACCCACGCCGACGGTCATCCCTGCCGTGGGCGAACCCGAGCCGAGTGACTTCGAACAGATGGTGTCTGGAAATTACCTGCTTGCGGTTGCGGCCGCCGAGAGCGTGCGCGGACTTTCACGCAACCCTCCGGTGCCGTTAGTGGTGACGGTGGAGGAGGCGACCGAGTTGGTGAACTCGTACCTTTCCGAGCAGGACCCCGGCGAGGTCGTCAGTCGCGACCAGGTCCTTCAGGCACTGGGGGTGCTGGCCCCCGGCCGATCGCTCGACGACGTCTATCTCGAGCAGGTTCCGGCGCAACTCCTTGGGTTTTATGTTTCCGATGATGATCGTCTCTACCTCGTTGAGTCTGCCGATCCGGCGCGTGAGGCCCAGATCCTATTGACCATCACCCATGAGTATGTGCACGCGCTGCAGCAATCCAATTTCGACATTTCAACCCTGTCCAACTCCATCCCGTTGCTCCAATTCGATCGGCAACTTGCACTTTCGGCCCTCATTGAAGGCGAAGCCTCGGTTTTCGGCCTCGTGGCAGCTACCCAACTCGTCGAGCTTGCCGATCTGCTCGCCGCGCCGGTCCCACCGCCTGGTCCGCTCGACCGGGCCGGCCAATACGTGCAGAGCGTGCTCATCTACCCGTATGAGACCGGTGCGCAATTCGTACTGGCGGTCCTAGGGCGGGGCGGGATTGAAGCACTCAACGCCCTTTACGAACCCCAACGGGTGCCCCAGAGCACTGCCCAAATCGCCCAGCTACTGGCGACTGGCCAGGGGGACTGGCAGGAAATTGCACCAGATTCCGATCTGGCCGACTTCGGCGACCCCGAAATACCCTGCTGGCAGGTAACCGGCGAGGGCGCGCTGGGGCAATTCGCGCTCGGCGTTTTGTTTGCAAATCGCAGCGGTTCGCGAACGCCAGGACCAATCGGTTGGTTGGACGATCACCTGGTGTTGATTGGCAACGGGCAAAATTCGGCGCTGCTTCTGCGGACCGCGTTCGCCGACCCCCGGGCGGCCGCTGATTTCCACCACACCATGTTGGATTTCGTCAGCCAAAACAGACTAGATCACGCGTATGGCGAGGGCCGCTTCGAGGTGGTGTCGCCAACTGAGGCAATCTGGCAGGGCGGTCCCAAGGCGGCCTTGATCGGAATTTCCGGGACGCGGGTCAGCCTGGTCGTCGGCGACCATCAACCGGCGGTCGAAGCCGCTTACGCAACCCTCGCCCAGGGACCGGCATCAGGATTGAATGCGGCCCAGTTCTGCCCCGCCACGAGCTGACAGAAAATTCCACCAGGACCGCCCGACCAGAGCCAAAAGCGACTGCCTTGAACCGGCATTTTCTATCAGGCGGGCCCTGGTGCCGGGGCGCCGCCGCGCGAACAGCGCAAGCTTGTCTTCAGCCGAGGACTGGGAATCGATCCGCAGGCGGACCTGCTCCCGGGAGAGACCGCGCGAACTGACCAATCGCCCAATCTGGGCCGTCCGCGGGCTGTCTAAGACCCAGAGCTCATCCAGCAAAAGGGCGTTGCCACTTTCTGCCAATTTAATCGCCTCGATAACGTGCGGCTGGCCCGCCGGCGCACGCGCAATCGCCCCGGCAACTTCTGCGATCACCGCGGGATGAACTATCGCCTCCAGATCGGTCAGCGCCTCGGAGTTACCGAAAACCATCTGGCCCAACGCCTGTCGGTCGATCCCGGCAGGCCCCAACAGGTGGGGGCCGAATCGGGCGGCGACCGCCCGGGCGACCGGGTCGGTCCGCCGATAGAGCCGCCGAACGACTAGATCGGAATCGATAACGATCGCCCCCAGATCGCGCAGATGGGCCGCCACCAACGACTTTCCGGTGGCAATATTGCCGGTAAGGCCCAACACCGGTGGTCGGGTTGGCTCGGGTGATTGACCGGGGGCTGTCATGCGGGCTGGGGGGATCAGGATACTTCGGTTGGAAAGCGTCTGCGATGATGATATTGGCCGCTGGACGCATTGCTGCGGCCAGTGGAACAAATTGCAATTTGCAGCCGGTTGACTACCTAAACATCGCTGCCGCCATCGGGCGGCAAAGTCTGGGCCGGGTTTCGCCGCGTCCAGCCGTTGGTGCATTGGTGGTCCGCGCCGGCCAGATCGTCGGCAGTTCGGCCACCGCCCTCAGAAATGGTCCGCACGCCGAGCCGCAAGCTCTCGAGCAGGCCGGCGCCCTCGCGCGCGGCGCCGACCTCTACTCGACCCTCCAACCATGCGCCCACCATGGTCAAACGCCGCCCTGCACCGAGGCCATCATTGCCTCCGGCATCGCCCGCTGCTTCTTCGCCTGCCGTGACCCCAACCCGCTGGTCGGCGACGGAATCGAACAATTGCGGGCGGCCGGAATCGAGGTTTTCCCGGATATCGATTGCGAATCTGCCCGCGACGGACTCAAAGGCTATCTACGCCAGGCGTCCGCCGGGCGTCCCTACGTTATTGCCAAGTGGGCGATGTCGCTAGACGGCCGGATTGCCCTGGCCGGCGGGCGGGCGGGCTATTTGAGCTCGCAGCAATCGCTCCGCTTGGTGCACCAACGGCGCTCTGAGGTTGACGCCGTAATGATCGGATCAGGAACCGCGCTGGCCGATGACCCGCGTCTGACGGTTCGAGCCGGAATACATGTGCGGGAGCAGCCGTTGCGGGTGGTATTGGACCGGCGGGCTCGGCTCACGCCGCAGGCAGCGATGCTAAGACAATCCGGCTCGACCCTGGTCATCGCCGGGATCGGCGCCGATCCCCGAAAAATCGCCGCCCTGGAGGCAGCCGGCTGCCGGGTCCAGCAATTACCCGCCGACCCCGGCCAGTCCGTGAGCAGCACGCTGGCGCATCTGGGCGAGCTCGGAATCGGTCAGGTCCTGCTGGAGGGCGGCCAGGCGGTGCTCACCTCGTACTGGGCCGCCGGCGCAATTGACGAAGTCGAGATATTTCTGTGCCCGCGCCTGGTCGGCGACCCCTTGGCGCCCAACCCGATCGGCGAATTGCCGATCGGCGATTCGCCAATGGGTGATCTCGAATTCCTTCAATCGGGTCGGGCCGGGGACGATCTCTGGATCAGGGCCCGGCCGACGCGAATTAACGACTCCTAAAATCGCCAATGTTTACCGGCCTGGTTGAGGAAATGGGCCCGGTGCTCGACGTTCGCGCCGGCTCCGGTCTGGTCCACCTGACCATCGGGGCCAGTTTTGGTGGGCAGTTGGCGGTCGGCGACAGCGTGTCGATAAACGGAGCCTGCCTTACGGTGGTGGAATTTAGCGAGCGAAATTTTTCAGTCGAGGCGGTGCCCGAAACCCTGCGGCGCACCAACCTTGGCCAGCTGACGCATAGCAACCTGGTAAATCTGGAGCGGGCGATGCCTGCCAATGGGCGACTGGGCGGACATTTCGTGCAGGGCCACGTCGACTGCACAGTTGAGCTGGTAAAGATTGAGGGCGACGGCGGCGGACTTCTCTACGCATTTGCCAACCCGGTGGGCTACGCCGGGCAAATCGTCGAGAAAGGCTATGTCACCCTGGACGGTGCCAGTCTTACGGTGGCCGGAGTGGACGCCGGTCAATTTAAGATTGCGCTAATCCCGCATACCCTGCACGTTACGACCTTTGGCGGCCTGGCAGTCGGAGATCGATGCAATTTGGAAACCGATATTTTGGCCAAATATGTTTCCAGCCTAGTCTTCTCGACCGAGGTTCAAATTGGGTAATTCCATTACCGCGGCCGCCCGGCGCTTCGCCGCCGGCGACCCGGTCATGATCACCAGGGCGGGTCCGGGCGAGCATTCGGCCAACCTGGCAATCGCCGCGCGGGTCGTGACCGCCACCGAGCTGCTGGCGCTGAACCGGGCTTCCGGCGGCGTTTTCGTAGCCGCCAAGCCCGCTGTGCTCGAGCGCCTGGGGATCGCGCTTGAACTGTCCCCGGGGGCGGGCATCAGTTCGGCCCCTGCCTTCTGTGAAACCGTCGACCTGATTGCACCCAGCCCGCACTCACTCCCTGGTCAAGCCGCCACGGTGCGCGCCCTGGGGTCGAGCAGCACCAGGCCGGGACAGCTGAATAAACCAGGCCTGATTCGCCCGCTGCGCGCGTTTGAGGGCGGCGTGCTGCGGCGCCCGGGACTGCCGGAAGCGGCCACCGATCTGGCCTCCCTAGGCGGAATCGAACCGGTCGCCCTGATCGGACAACTGCTCGATGAGCAAGGGTTGGATTTGAGCGCCGAGGCGGCCGCCGAAATAGCTGTTGAGCGCGGGATTCCCATCATTTCGGTAACTTCGCTGATCGCCCACCGGCGCAAGTCCGAAAAGCTCATCGAGCGGTTGGCGTCGGCCCAGATCCAGACGCCCTGGGGGACGTTTACGGCAACCGCGTTCCGCGATTCGGTCACCGGCGACGATCATTTGGCGATGGTGATCGGCCAGATCCGGCCGGGCGAACCGACCCTGGTCCGGGTTCATGACGAATGCTTGACCGGAGACGTATTCGAGTCGCTGCGCTGCGATTGCGGACCCCAGCTCAAGACCGCGCTGCGACGGGTAGCCAGCGAAGGCCGCGGGGTGATCCTCTACATGCGCCAGGAGGGTCGCGGGATCGGCCTGGCCAACAAGCTGCAAGCCTATGCGCTCCAGCAGCATGACGGTCTCGACACCGTCGATGCCAATATCGCCCTCGGGTTTGCGCCCGATGAACGCGACTATGGGATCGGCGCCCAGATCCTGGCCGAACTTGGAGTTACCAAGCTCCTGTTGCTAACCAACAACCCCCGCAAGCGCGCGGAGATCGCCGGCTACGGATTGGAGATCGTTGAGCAGGTCCCGTTGCAGATAGAACCCAACGAACACAATGCGGTGTATATGGCCACCAAGAAAAACCGCCTGGGGCACGACCTCCACCTGACCCAGTCACCCTAGGATGAGAACGCCGGCGGGGATCGCGATCGCAGTTTCTGCCTACCACCGGCAATTTACTGAGGAGTTGCTAGCGGGGGCGCTGGCGGCAATTGAAAATTGGCGGTCGGGACCGGAATTGGCCGATACCGCCGTTTTTTACGCTCCGGGGGCGTTCGAACTACCGCTGCTGGCCAAGACGTTGGCGGCCTCGGGCCGCTACGCTGCGGTGATCTCGCTGGGCTGCATTATTCGCTCGGACACTCCGCACTTTGACTACGTGGCCGGTGAGTGCGCGCGCGGAATAATGCAGGCCGGGCTCGACAGCGGAGTTCCGGTGATCTTCGGCGTGCTGACCCTTGAAAACGAACAACAGGCTCGCGAACGCACCCGCGGCGATGAGACCAACCGCGGCTATCAGGCGGCCGAGGCCGGCCTTCGCCTGATCGAAACCCTAAATTCGATTCCGGGCTAAACCCCCAGGGTCCCGGCGGGGCTGGGGCGGGCGGCTTGAACCTAGAGCAAAAGATCTAGCGCCGAGAGCAGGTCGCCGGCGCTGGCAATCTGCTCGCCGACGTGTTCTGGCCCGGAACGTTCCAGCAGGACCGCCGAGAACCCGGCGGCCCGGGCGCCTAGGTAATCCTCTGCGTGGGAATTCCCAATGTGAGCCATCCGCGATTGTTGGCAACCGGCCTTGCGGGCGGCAATCGCAAAGATCTGGGGGTCGGGTTTGGCGAAATTGCAAAGCGCTGACACAACCACGAAATCAAACATTTCGGCGATCCCCAATTGCCGCAACGTTGCGATCAACAGGTAGCTGAAATTGGAAACCACACCGACCTCCAAACCGGCCGCTTTGATCCTGCTTATGGCCGCAATCGATTCCGGATAAAGCCTCGGCGGAAATGCTTGAGCGATCGCCCGGCCAACCGCCGGCGCGGCCAAGCCGGCACCGGATGGGCCCAACTGATCGATTACGATCTGGCCGCATTCGGCCTGCAGCAACTCCAGCTGCCGCGGGGTGGCGACGAATTTGTGGCGGGCGCGGTAGTACGGATACTCCAGCCGCAGTCCGGCGGCCACCGGCTCAACTCCGCCGGAATATCCAAGCTCGCCCAGCCGTCGCGCCACGGCCCGGGCGGGCGATCCATCGCCCAGGTGGAAAAGGGTGCCAAATCCATCCAGGCAGACTGCGGCAAGGACCGCGGGGCGGTCATCGGCGATCAGATTCAAAGCCTACCGGAGGGGGCCACGTTCATACAATGTTGCGCTAATCATTGGCCCCTAACCTTAATCGCTCTGGATGTCGGCAAACTAATGTTATGTCAACCTGATGAATTGACTATTTGGATGGAAACCGATCGCAAGTTGGCGATCCTGGACCTGCGTTCGCCCGAGGATTATGCCCGCGGCCACGTCCCCGATGCGGTCAACCTAAACGTGAGCGCCTACCACCCCATAATCCGAAACGAAGAGCAACGCGTCACTGCGACTCGCACTTTGGTTGAAATGTTTCGATCGGCCGGCGTTGACAACGACACGACCGTGGTGCTCTATCAGGCGTTTACCGGTTATGCCGCCTGCCGGGCCTATTGGATGCTCGACTATTTGGGGCACCGCCGGGCCTTCATTCTTGATGGCGGATACCGAAATTGGGCAGATTTCGGCAAGCTGATTGAGGTCGAACACCGGCCGCTGCCCGGCGGCGGAAATCTCTCGCCCAATCCGCGCCAGCAGGTTCTGGCCACTGCCGATTACATCCGCGAGCGGATAAAAAGCGGCGCAACGCAGGTCATAGACATGCGCACGATCGACGAATACGACGGAACCGATTCGCGGGACAATCCCCGCCACGGCCACATACCGGGCGCAATCTGGATGAACTGGGAGATGCTGATCGGTCCCGACGGCCGAATGCGCACCGAACGCGAAATCGCGGCCGAATTTTCCCATCGGGAGATCAGCCGAGACAAGGAAGTGATCGTCTATTGCAATGGCGGAGCTCGTTCGGCCTGCGGCTACGTCGGGCTGCAGCGCGCTGGCTATTCCAATTTCCGCAACTACTTCGGCTCGTGGCACGAGTGGTCGCGGCAGAACGATTTGCCGATCGAGCATCCGATCTTCGTGGCCAAATAACCAGCGCCCGCGCGAACCCGACGCGCCGCGGCTGCTGCTCGGTTCTCGCGGTTGCCAGCAACCGGCGGCAAGTTCGGCCACCGATTTGAAACGGCCGGCCGGAGGCGGCCGGGCCGCGAGCTTCCCGCGGGGACCAAAACGCCGTTCACGCCAGAATCGATCGGAAATTACCGATCGTTAAATGGTGGCGCGGCGGCCGGTCTTTAGGACGCCGCTAGCGAAACCAGAAACTCCATCTGCGCGGCCGATTCGATCGATCCGGGCCGAAGGTTGCGAACCCGCGCCACGGCATCGGCAACTGTGTTTCCATTGCCGATCAATATCGCCGCCAACACCACTCCGGTCCTGCCGTATCCGGCAAAACAATGCACGAATACCGCCTTGTTACGGCGGTTGCACCCGCTAACGAATTGGACGGCTTGGTCGACCTGGCCGCGTGTAGGTGCGGCCGAATTGACAATCGGTAAATGCAGGCCCGTAAGTCCGGCCGCGGCCAGCGCCGCGGGATCAAGCGGCTGCTGGGTCAGGGTTAGCACCGCCCCGTAACCTAGTAGCCTTAGCCCGGCCAGTTGCTCGGCCAACTCACCGCCGCGCTCCGGGTGGCCGCCGCCGCCCAGTTTGCCAGCTTCCACCAGGAAGTGATCAACCATGCGCTGGAACCTCAAATGTTCAACCGAAGATCAGCCAAAGTTGTCCAGATTGGCCTAGTCAATTTAAGGCTATTCGGCCCGCCCGCCGAATTGGTAACGCGCTGATCGGCAGCTTGGGCGCAGTCGCGGTACGCAATTTTCCGGCCGCCCGGAAATTGCCCGCCGCCTACCGATCAGGCACTGCGTCAATTGACCGATTCGCCCCTTTTTTGAAAATAGAATGGCTGCTGGGGTTACTTGAATTCTGCGTATATGGGGGTTCTGTGTGGACAGGTCAGCAATTAGCCGACGACGATTTCTTGGTGCCGGGCTCGCTGCTGGCGCGGCCGCGATCCTGGCCGCCTGCGGCGAAACCGTCGAAAAGATCGTTACCGTCGAGGTTGAAAAAGTAACGACGATTGAAGTTGAAAAGATTGTCACCCAGCTAGTCGAGGTCGAGGCCGCCCGGGCGGTCGAGGGTTCGGCTGACGTCTCCTACGAGGCGGCATCGCTTGACTGGACGCGATATGCGGGATCGCAGATCAACATTCTTGGCGTCAACGGATTTGTCACCGCCTGGCAGCAGGGCCTTTCCGAGGAGTTTGAGGAGCTAACCGGGATCAAGCTAAATTACGAGCTGCTCGGCGAGACCCAGCTGTTTGACAAGACCAACCTTGAACTCACCTCGCGTTCGACCAACTACGACCTGTTCTGGTCGGCCGCCTTCAACATCCCGCGTTGGCTGGACGGCGGTCTGATCCAGGATCTGAGCGGATACCTCAACGACCCCGCCTACACCGACATTGAGTGGTATGACTGGGAAGATGTTCACCCCTCAGTCCGCGGGGCGGTAACCGCGGGCAGCGAAATTGGCGCGCTCCCGTTCGACGCAGTCTCGCACGGCACTTTCTACCGAGCCGACATTTTCGAGGAAAAGGGAATCACCGACCTGCCGACCACCATGGACGAGCTGGAGGAAACGGCGGCCAGGCTCAACGATCCGGATAACAATTTCTACGGGATCTCGCTGCGCGGCGGGTTCCTGCAGATCATGTACCCGGCATTTCCGTATACCTATGGCGGCGGTTACCTCAGCGATAGCTGGGAATCCATCGTCGATTCGCCCGAGAGCATTGCCGGAACCCAGAAGTACGTCGACCTGGTAACCAAGTACGGTCCGCCGGGGTCTTCAACCAAGATCTGGCGGGATGTCCTCGAAGACTTCTCCGGTGGGATCTCGGGCATGTTGCCCGATACCTTCGGGTTCACCCCGGCATTTGAAAACCCCGATACGTCCTCGATCGTGGGCAAGGTCGGAGTGACCTACCTGCCGGGCGTCAATCCGGGTGAGAAGGGCGAACATGGGTTCTGGACCTGGACGGTCTGCATGAACAACTTCTCCGAACGCAAGGATCCGGCCTGGCTCTACATGCAATGGGCCAGCTCCAAGCTGACCGCCCTGCGCTTTGCCCTGCTGCGCTGGGTAACTGCTCGCAACTGGGTGACCCAGCAGAAGGTCTGGCAGGACGTTGTCAATTCCAAGAACTTCGGCCAGTGGCCGGTCGTCTTTGGACACGGCATCTCCACCGCCCGGCCCGATTACCTGGTAACTTCGGTCAACGGGCGCCCGATCCCCGAGGCGCAGGACATCCTGCGGATCCAGGGAATCGAGGTGTCCTCGATGATCGCCGGCGAGAAATCGGTCGAAGATGGCAGCGCGGCCTCGGCCGCCGCGGTAACCAACCTACTAGAGGGTGCTGGTTACTACTCATAAATCGCCTTGGCAATAGCGCCCGACCGCGATCGCGGTCGGGCGCCGCGCTTCAAAAATTGCGCCGCTTGGACTTGGGAAATCTGGGTGCCCGCTAGCGCGCCGCCGGCCGGAATCGCCTAGTACCCATGGCTCTGCCCAAGATCGGCGGACGGTCTATATCGCTTGGCATCGGACTCTCACCAGCCCTGTTGGTGCTGATCGTGCTAACAGTTTCCCCGATGCTGCTAAATCTCTTCCTGGCGTTTGCTTTTTGGCGCGGCGGGATCGAGGATCCGCGTTGGATCGGGCTCAGCAATTTCGACTTTCTGCTCGGCGACGCCAACTTCACGAACGCGGTGGTCCGTTCGGCAACATTTACCTTCGGTTCGGTGACCGCCCAGATGCTGCTGGGCCTGCTGATCGCCATCATGCTCACCCGCCGATTGCGCGGCAGCAGTTTTTTCCGGGTGGCCCTGCTTTTGCCGATGGTCATGACCCCGGTGGTCTCGGCCCTCACCTTCAAGACCCTCATATACGACCCCAACTGGGGCCTGGCCGGCTTTCTGTTTGACACTTTCGGCCTGGGCCGGGTGGCAATCCTAAGCGACGTGAATATGGCCATCCTAGGGGTGGTGCTAGTCGATATCTGGCACTGGACCCCGTTTGTTACGATCATCATTTTCGCCGGCCTGCTCTCGGTCCCGGTCGAACCGCTGGAGGCCTCGCACATCGACGGCGCCAACGCCTGGCAAAGGTTCCGCTTCGTGGTCCTGCCGATGATCATGCCGGTGCTGCTGGTTGCAGGTATGCTGCGCATGCTCGATGCGTTCCGCACCTTCGACATGATCTACGTAATGACCCAGGGCGGACCCGGACGGGTTACGATGACCCTGCCGATCTACATCTACGAGACGATGTTTTCGTATTCGAACTTCGGCGGTGCGGCAGCCACCGGACTGGCGATGACGATGTTTTCGATCGTCATCATCGCCGCATTCACGCGAGCCCTGAGCGCCAGCCGCGGGGCGGGCTACTGACCATGAAATCTAACGGTTAGATGCGAACCCGACGCCGAATCGTCGATGGCCTGGTCTACTTTGGCCTGCTGGTCGTGTTCGTATGGGCGGTTCTGCCGATGTACCTGGTGCTAATTACCTCGATCAAACACCAGACCGACGCGTTCACGCTGGTTCCCAAGTTGATCAACTTCGCCCCCACGTTTGAACACTACGGCCATGTCATCGCCGGCACCCAGCAGCCGTTTACCCGGTTTTTCGTCAATTCGATCATTGTCTCAATCGGTTCGGTGATCGTCGCCCTGGTGGTCTCGATCCCGGCCGGTTACGTGCTGGCCCGTTACAACTTCCGTGGCAAGCGGGCATTTAGCCTGTTTCTGCTGCTGCCGCGAGCGATCCCCCCAATCGCGATGCTGCTGCCATTCTTTTTCCTCTGGACCCGCTTTGGGCTCATGGACACATTGCACGGCCTGATCCTGGTCTACGTGCAACTCAATCTTTCGATCGCGGTATGGATGCTGCGCGAATTCATCGCCGAAATTCCGTTGGAACTGGAAGAGGCCGCCTTAGTCGACGGCTGCACCAGGGCGCAATTGATCGTGCGGATCGTCCTCCCGTTGGCCGCCCCGGGAATTGCCGCCACCGCCATCCTGCTGCTTATTTTTTCCTGGAACGAATTTCTATTCGCCTTCTCACTGGCCGGCGCCACCGCCCGTACCGCCCCGATCAGCGTCTTCAACTTCGTCGGGGTCGAGCAGGTCTCCTGGGGCGAACTGCATGCCGCCGGGACCATGGTGGTGCTGCCGGTGATGATATTTGCGTTGCTGGTGCAACGCCGGATGGCGGCCGGTTTGACCGCCGGGGCGGTGACCGGCTGAAGCGAACCGAGGCAAGCATCGGCCGGGCCGGGATTGGTTTGTGGGCCCGGTCCAGATCCTTGCTGGTTTAAGCTAATTGCTAAGGGGTGAGTAATCGCCTCTGCTGGCAAGGCACGGTTTTTGCCGAACAGTTCTGGTTTTGCCGGATCGGTAGTCTGCCCTGGGCGTTTCCGATCCAACAAGGTCCGACGGCTAATGCGTCGGACAGAAAGGGTGTTGATCGCTTATGGCAAGCGTCACACTTGACAACGTCACCAAGCGCTTTGGCGAAGTGGTGGCGGTTAGGAACCTGACCCTCGAGATCGAGGATCAGGAGTTTCTGGTCCTGGTCGGACCCTCCGGATGCGGAAAATCCACCACCCTGCGGTTGATCGCCGGGCTGGAGGAACTAAGCGCCGGGAACATCTACATCGGTGACCGCGTGGTCAACGACGTCGCGCCCAAAGACCGTGATATCGCGATGGTGTTCCAGAGTTACGCGCTCTATCCGCACATGAGTGTCTACGACAACTTGGCCTTTGGCCTGCGCCTGCGCAAGACCGCCAAATCCGAGATCACCCGCCGGGTCCAGGAAGCCGCCGAGCTATTGGCGATCGGCGAACTGCTTGACCGCAAGCCCAAGGAGCTCTCTGGTGGGCAACGCCAGCGGGTTGCGCTGGGCCGTGCGATCGTGCGCGAACCCAAGGCCTTCCTCATGGACGAGCCGCTCTCCAACCTTGACGCCAAGCTGCGGGTACAGACCCGCGCCGAGCTAATCCGGTTGCACGAGCGCCTGCAAACGACCGTCATCTACGTAACCCACGACCAGACCGAAGCCATGACAATGGGTTCGCGAATCGCGGTCCTGCGCGACGGCGTGCTTCAGCAATGCGGCAGCCCGCAGGGTGTGTACGACCATCCGGCCAACATGTTCGTGGCCGGCTTTATCGGCAGCCCCTCAATGAACTTCTTCGATGCCAAGGTAACCGGCACCGCCGATGACCTGAAAATCGAGGCGTTCGACGGGCAACCGCTGGACGTGCCGCCTGATCAGCGCCAAGCCTACGCTCCTTACATTGGTCAAGACGTGGTATTTGGCATCCGACCGGAGGACCTGTGGACACCACAGTTCGCCCCCGACCGGGCAACCAGGGATCAGATCATCAAGAGCAAGGTCGATGTCTTCGAGCCACTCGGTTCCGAGATTTACCTGTATCTGGTCACCGATGACGAGTCCTACATCGCCCGCGTTGACCCGCGGACGGATGCCCATGCTGGTGGGGACTTCAACGTAGTTATCGACATGAACCACATGCACTTGTTCGACCCGATAACCCAGGAAATCCTTGGCGAGGAGCCGGCCGGGATTTCGTAGGCAGATAGGCGTTAACCAACGCTCTTAACAGAGGCTGGGGCCAATAACCCCAGCCTCTTTGCCATTCCCGCAAACCCATTGGCCCGGGTCCGAGCCAACCGCGTTCGCCATTGGCAGTAATCGGGCTCGACGCCACCTGCATGCATTCGAACGAAGGCTACCGCAACGCCGGCGTCAGCGTCTATGCCCGCAATCTGATCGCCCAACTGCTCGGCGGGCATTCGGATGAACATGATTACGTCGTTTTCTGCAACACCGACTTTGACGCCCGGATCCTGCCCGAACTCGGCTCAGCCAGACTCATCCGCTCGCCTTTTCCCGGCAGCCAACCCTGGCTGCGGATCGGATGGGAGCAAACCGGTCTGCCACTGGCGGCAAATAGAGCCGGCGTCCAGATCCTGCACGGTCTGCTCAACGTCTCCCCGCAGCTATCTCGCTGTCGGCAGGTACTTACCATCCACGATCTTTCGTTTATCGCCACGCCGCATGCCCATCCCTGGAGACGCCGCGCCTACCTGAGAGTCGCGTGCGCCCGGTCGGCCAGGCGGGCATCGGCAATCCTGGTCGACTCACGGGCCACCGGGAAGGACGTCGCCACCCATTTTGGAATCGGCAACGAGCGCCTAATAGTTGCCTATCCGGGATTGGCGGACGGCCTCGCGGAAGTTAGCGACCCGGCGGAACTGGCCCGTTTTAGGCGCGATCGGGAGCTGCCTGAGCGTTTCCTGCTGTTCCTGGGAACCATCGAACCGCGCAAGAACCTGGCCCGCCTGATTTCGGCCTTTGCCCGGATGCGCCGGCAGGGCTACCCGGGTTGGCTGGTGCTCGCCGGCGGCCGCGGATGGGGCGATATCGATCTGAGCGCGCTTGCCCGTAACGCCGGCGTCGCCGATCGGGTCATCGTCCCGGGGTATGTTGCCGAACATGAAAAGCAGATGTGGTATTCGGCCGCCGAAGCGTTCGTCTATCCGTCCATCTACGAGGGGTTCGGACTGCCGGTCTTGGAAGCCTTAGCCTGCGGGACCCCGGTTGCGGCGGCCAATTCCTCGTCCCTGCCCGAGGTTTTGGGCAACGCCGGAATCCTATTTGACCCCAATAACATTGATTCAATTACCGCCGCCCTAGTCCAGATTTGCAACGACCCGTCGACCGCCGCAACCCTACGAGCACAGGGCCCACTCCAGGCCCGGCGCTTTACCTGGCAGAAAACCGCGCAGGGGGCGCTGTTGGCCTACCAACGGGCCCTGGAGACCTGATTCCGACGTCACCGGGCACCGACGGTGGCCGCGGGCCGGCCCATATTGAGCGCCGTCTGCTGCGGCGCCAGAAGATGCTGCCGGGACTGGACCTGTCCGCGGTGGCGATAGCCTGGCTACTGGCTTTCGGCCTGCGCTACGAGTTGGAACTCGGCGGGGCGATTTCCCCCGGGTTGTATGTTCCGCTAATCGATTTCGGCCTCGTCGGGCTCGTATTCGGAGGTGCCATGCTGGCCGCGCTGGCAGCCTTTGGTCTCTACCGCCGGGCGGCGCTAAGTTCCTGGTTGGACCAGATCGGCAAGATCATCCTGGCCGGATTGCTGGCAGAGGCGGCGGTGATCGTTGCCTCCTACCTGGTGCGCGAGGCCTTCCCTCCTTCGTCGCGACTCATGTTCGCCTATCTCGGGGTGGCCACGGTGCTGATCGTGGCGCTGCTGCGACTGCTGGTGCACCGCTGGTACGTATCCCGCTTTCGACGCGGCATCGGTTGCGAGCGGGTGATCGTGATCGGGCGCGGAACCCTGGCCAAGATGCTCATGCAGCAGATCCGCGGAAACGCCGGCGCCGGCATGGTAATGGTCGGTTTCGTCGATCATTCCGAAGATAATCCGCGCAATTTCGGCCGCTTTGACCGGCTCGGCGGGCTGGCATCGATCGAGGCCGTGTTGGATGCCCATGCGGCCGATCGTTTGGTAATCGCCCTACCGCTGGAAGATAGTTCGCACGTTAACGAACTGATCGAAATTTGCCGTCGACGCGTGCTCAGATTCACCCTGGTACCCGACTTGTTGGCCCTCCAGGCGGGGCAGGTCAGGACCGAAGCGGTGGCCGGAATTCCGTTGCTTACGATATCGCGGAACCAGATAACCGGATTCAACGCGGCCCTAAAGCGCGGTCTAGATATCGCCCTGGCCGCGACCGCACTGGTGCTGCTTAGCCCAGTCCTGGCCGCGACCGCGATCGCCATACGGCTCGACTCGGCCGGCCCGGCGCTCTTTGGACAGCAGCGGGTGGGTCGCGGTCGGGAGATGTTCCGGATGCTAAAGTTCCGTTCGATGGTCCAGGGAGCCCCGCAGGCGCGTTACGACGTATTCCCCGAGGCTCGCAATCAGGCTCTCTTCAAACCACGCCACGATCCGCGGGTCACCCGGGTCGGGCGCTGGCTGCGCAAGACCTCGCTGGACGAACTGCCGCAACTGCTTAACGTGTTGCGGGGGGAGATGAGCCTGGTGGGGCCGCGCGCGCAGATCCCCGACGAAGTGCTCGCATACGATGAATTTGCCTTCAACCGTCTGCTGGCCGCACCAGGGATTACCGGACTCTGGCAGGTCAGCGGACGCTCGAACTTGGGCTTTGAGGAAATGATCATGCTCGACACCTATTACGTAGGACACTGGTCGCCGGGTCTCGACCTCAAAATCCTGCTGCGCACGATTCCGGCGGTGCTCAAAGGGGAGGGGGCCTACTGATGGCCCGATCCAACCACCGGCCCCGGGTTGCCCTGGTCCACGACTGGCTAAACCAGATGGGTGGGGCCGAGCGGGCGCTGCTTGAAATGGCCCGATTGTGGCCCGATTCGCCAATCTACACGTCGATATTTGACCCGGACGCCCTTGACGAAGAATTTGCGTCGCTGGACGTGCGCACCTCATTGATGCAGGTCCTGCCGGCGGTATTTAGCCACCACCGCCGCTATTTGCCAGCTTATGCGGCCACTTTTGCCCGCTGGTGGATAAGCGACGCCGATGTAATCATTTCCAACGCCTCGGGATTCTGTCGCTGGATCCCCACCAATGGCAATACCACTCACGTCTGTTACTGCCTGACCCCGCCGCGTTATCTTTGGGATTCGCAACGCTACCTGGCCGCCGAGCGCGACTATCCCAGGGCCCTTGATGGTGCGGTCCGCCTGGGATTGGAGGGTCTGCGTCGATTGGACAAGATGATGGCCGATCGAACCGATTATTTCATTGCCATCTCCAGGTGCGTGGCCGAGCGCATCAGGCGGTACTACGGGCGCCGCTCCGACATCATCTATCCACCAGTGCGCACCGAGCAGTTCGCACCGGCCCCGGCGGCCGAAATCGGCGATCACCTGCTGCTCGTTTCCCGACTTGCGCCCTACAAACGGATAGACGTGGCGATCCGCGCCTGCAACGCGCTCAAACTCAGACTCAAAATTCTGGGCGCCGGGCGGGCCGAACCAGATCTGCGATCCATTTCCGGTCCCACGATTGAATTTGCAGGGCGGGTCAGCGAGCAGCGTCTTGCCCATGAGCTGGCCCGCTGCCGGGCGGTGATCTTTCCCGGTGAAGAGGACTTCGGCCTCGTACCGGTCGAGGCCCAGGCGGCCGGTCGGCCGGTGATCGCCTTCGCCGGCGGGGGCGCCCTGGAAACGGTGCTGCCGGATCGCACCGGCGTCTTTTTCGACCAGCCCACGGCGCCCTCGCTGATTGCCACGCTGGAGAAATTCGATGCCGGGTCGTTTGATCCAGGCACCCTGGTTGACCACGCGCAAAAGTTTTCAGTGGCGCGATTTGCCAGCGAACTCTCCGCCTACATCAATAATTTGGGGACCTGGTCGCACGATCTCGGTCGCGCCCCAACCAAACAACCTAAGGTCAATCGTGTACGCTGACAGCCTGCTGGCAATTCTTCGGCGCAATCGCCTGGCCGTCGGGTTGGTCACCCTTGCCGCCTTGGCTATTAGTCTGGCCTGGGCGATGCTGAACCCACCCGACTACATTGGCCGGGCCCAGATCCTGGTCAGCTTCAAGGTCCCCGACGGCGCGCAGGCACCTGCCTACGATGTCGAAATCTCGCGCACCGTGGCGATCGATTACCTAATGGATGATCTCGAGCAGCTGGTGATCGGATCATCCTTTGCCCGGCTGGCCAGTGACCGCATTGTCAGTGAGTACGACATACACCTCGACGCTGAATCGTTTGGTGCATTGCTTAGCGCTGAACGCACCCATCGCGGACTCACTTTTTACGCGCGGTCCCATGACCAGCAGACCGCCCGGCTGGCCGCCCAGGCCGCGGCCGAGGCACTCGGCAGCGACGCTCACATCCTGCTGCCGGCGATTGCCGAAATCGCCCATCTGGCAGTTATCGACCTGGATTCGCGGCTTGATCTGGAGGCCGCCCTGGCCGAGGCGATCGCGGTCGGATTGGTCACCGCGATCGCATTTCTGGGATCGCTCCTGGTTGCCATCGTGGGAGCGGCGCGGCGTGATCGGCTCTACCTTGATCGCCTTCCCGACCGCGGCGAGTTGCCGCTGCTGGCCCGGCTGGACACCGCTTAAAGCATGGACGCCCAATTCGAGCTGAGTCAGCTGCGGGCCCGGGTGCTGGCGGCCCTGGGTAGCGCGCAGGGGGTGGTCCTGGTCGCCGCCCCCGGACCGGCCGCCGACGCCGGTTCGGTAGCCCTAAACCTCTGCCGGGCGCTGGCCGAATCCGGTCATGGCACGATGCTCATTGAGGCCGCGTCAGTGCCAACCGGATTGGCCGGTTCGCTCTCGGGCGGGGCCGAGAGCCTCGCCCATGTCCTAGCCGCGGGACCGCCGAAAGCTCTCGACGGTCAGGAGCTCCCAATTTATGCCGGCCTGCTTTCTCCGGCCACCATCGCCGGCCGCCAACTTGGTGATTGGATCGCCAGGGCCGGAGAGACCGGCGTCGTGGTGCTGCTAACTGGCAACCTAGCCGACTCGGCCGATGCCCTCGCCTTGAGCGCGGTGACTGATCTGAGCATCCTGGTCGTTTGTGAGGGGGAAACCCGCCGGCGCCAGTTGGCTCAGGCGGTCAAGGCGCTGCGCGGGTCCGGGCGGGAACCGCTCGGACTGGTGGCCGCCCAGGCGCGCCTCGGCCGGCTATACCGATCAATCTCCGGGCCGGCGGCGGCCTAACAGCGCGCCAGCTTGTAGAGCTTGTTATCGGCCTGCACCTCGACCACGTAGAGGTTGCCAGCCTTATCCAGCCAAATGCCGTGCGGGGCGCGCGGATCGGGCAGATCGAAGCGCTCGACGATGCCGCCATCGAGGTCTAGGACCGCTATCCTTCCGCCCAGTTCGCAAACGTAAACCAGATCGGGGCCGGCGGTGACAAAGTCGGCCGGGCGAAGGAAACCGGTCCAGGTTTCCAGGTGATTGCCGGCGGTGTCAAACAACTGGATGCGGTTGTTCTCGCGATCGGCAACCCAGACCCGTCCGCGCGAGTCGTAATGGACGCAGTGCGGCAGGTTGAACTGTCCCGGACCGTTACCGCGCCCGCCCCAGGTGGTAACCAGCGAATGGTCCGGCGCGATGTGGTGAATGTGACTGTTGCCGTAACCGTCGGACACGAAGTAGCCAAGGTCACCGGCCAGGGCGATGTCGGTGGGCTCGTTGAACGGGTCACCGTCGGCGGCACCTTTTTGACCCTCGTTGCCAATGTGATCGAGGATCTGCCCGTCTTCGTCACACACCCAGATCACATGCGCCTTCTGGTCGGTTAGCCAGAGCCGGTCACCCTCGTCGACCCAGACCCCGTGGGCATGCACGAACCGTGGTTCGTCCCACACCTTGATAAATTCCCCCGATTCGGCGTCAAATACCGCCATCGGGTAATCGCCGCGGTTGTAGACGTAGGCCCGCCCACTGCTGGTAACCCCGATCCCGCCGATCCAGCCGAGATTGAGGTCGGGAGGGCGCTGCGGCCAACCGGGCACCAGTTCAAAGCGATGATCGCCACTGCCAAATTTCATTCCATCTCTACCTTTGCTGCGCCGCCCAAGAGCTGGCGGGTTCCCCTACGGAAGGTGTTTTGGCCCGATTGCCAATTCCCTCAATTGTGCTTGTCCCACCGGCAAAAACTGCGCATAGAACTGTCCCACGGCATAGAAATCGGCCGGCGTGCGCAGGCAGACCGCGCGATCAAACCCCGCCGCCAGCAGAAGCCGCACGGTCGACGGAGGGGCAACCGGGGCGGCGATGATCAATTCCTTCCCGCCCAACCGGGAAAGGCAGGCCGCGGCCGCGATCGCGGTGGCCCCGGTCGCTAAGCCGTCGTCGATTACCACCACCGAATCAGCGGCCGCGATCGCTCCCGGATCGAGCACGCCGAATTGCTGCTGCAGCTCTTGGGCCGCCCGTTGGCGATCGGCCAGCTCGGCATCCAGGTATTGGCGTTTCACCCGAAGCCGGTCAATGGACGATTGATTGATATAGGTCGGACCGGTTGCAGTGACCGCACCGATGGCCAGCTCGTCCTGCCGCGGTGCGCGGATTTTTAGAACCGCCAATCCGTGGGCTGGCAATTCAAGTTCAGCACCGGCCGACCGCGCTACAACCAGTCCGCCGCGCAGGATTCCAAACAGCAATCCCGATCGGATGCCTTGTCGCCGTAGCTTGACCCCCAGTCGGGTGCCGGCATCGCAGCGGTCGGCAAACAGGCTAATTCGCGCACTTCCCGGTCGGCAGCCCAAATCTAGCCACTTTGCCAATCGCTAACTGATAATGCCCATTGGCCAATTGTGCTTGGCCAGAATCTTCTCGGCCCCGGAAACCGGCTAGCGAAACCTATTGCGCAGGCGTCTATTAGTACTTGCGGCCAGCATCCTCGCGCTGGTGGCGGTCGCGATCTATATCGACGTGCCCGACACACCGGGTCTTGGCATCGAGATTGGCGGCCGGGATCTGGGCAGACTTGAATTCCGCCAGGGCCTAGATTTACAGGGTGGACTGCACGTGGCCTTCCAGGCCGACCCGGCCGATGGACAGACGGTTGACGAAGGTG
Organism: Chloroflexota bacterium; assembly: GCA_965261345.1. Lineage (GTDB taxonomy): Bacteria > Chloroflexota > UBA11872 > UBA11872 > VXNJ01 > VXNJ01. The sequence continues at coordinate 1,742,553 of OZ253449.1, read as the reverse complement.
CGATGGAGGCGGTCCGCCAGATTCTGGAGAACCGGGTCAACGCCCTCGGAGTGGCCGAGCCGCAGGTCCAGCTCGAAGGATCCGACCGGGTGATCGTGGAACTGCCGGGGATCGAGGATCCCGACGAGGCGATCGCCCTATTTCGGCAGACCGGGCGTCTGGATATCATCGGCACCGGCGGACAATTCCTGGAGTTGGGAACCACGGTCGAGCCGGCCGAAAGCCCGTTCGAGGTCGTAATTACCGGGTCCGATCTGGCCGGGGCCGACCTGGCTTACGATCAGATCGGAAACGGGCTGGTCAACTTCGATCTAAATTCGTCGGGCACCGAGTCATTTGCCGACTACACCGGCGCCAACATCGGGCAGTTTCTCTCGATCCTGGTCGACGGCGTGGTAATCAACTCGGCGGTGATTAACGGGCGCATTGACGGCAGCGGCACGATCGAGGGGTTCGACAGCATCGAGGAAGCCCGCAACGTGGTCATCCAGCTGCGCTACGGCGCCCTGCCGGTTCCGCTGAAGGTGATTCGCAACATTTCGGTGGGGCCGACCTTGGGAGCCGAATCGCTCGAAAAGAGCATCCGCGCCGGATTGATCGGGTTCGTCATGGTGGCGGTATTTATGGTTGCCTATTACCGCCTGCCCGGAGTGGTTGCGACGCTTGCGCTGGTCATCTACGCACTGCTGGTGTTTGCAGTTTTCAAGCTGATCCCGGTCACCCTGACTCTGGCTGGAATTGCCGGTTTTATCCTTTCGATCGGGATGGCCGTTGACGCCAACATCCTCATCTTCGAGCGCAGCCGCGAGGAACTGCGCAACGGGGTTTCGCTTAATCGCGCAATTCACATCGGCTTCCGCCGGGCCTGGTCCTCAATCCGCGACTCCAACATCGCCACTCTAATTACCTGCACGGTGCTCTGGTACTTTGGCAGCGGGCTGGTGAAGGGTTTCGCGCTCACGCTGGGGATCGGGGTCCTCATTTCGATGTTTTCGGCAATTTCGGTATCGCGCACCATCCTGCTGCTGCTGGTCCGGGCCCGCGCCTGGGATCCGGCCCGGCTATTCGGGGTCAAAGTGGCCCGACCAATTCGGCGCGGCTAGGGAGATGTTTCCACTGATCGGTCCGCGCCGGTACCTGCTGGGCTTCTCGGCCCTGCTGATGGCGGGTGCACTGCTGCTGCTGCTGACAATCGGCATCAGTCTGGGGATCGACTTTACCTCCGGCAGCCTGGCACGGGTCGAACTCGGAGTCCACGATCAACGTACGGCGGTCGAGGCGCGGCTGCAGGCGGTCCGGATACCGGGAGCTAAGGTGCAGGCCTCGGATGGCTCGACCTATCTGATCCGCACCGCCGAGCTGGATCCGGAGCAGAAGGACCGGTTGGAGGCGACCCTGGCGGAGGCCTACCCGGAATTCGACCTGATCTCATTCGACTTCGTCGGGCCGGTGGTGGGCGAGGAGCTGACCCGCAACGCGGTGCTGGCAGTAGCCGGGGCCTCGCTGGCGATCTTGCTCTACCTGACCTGGAGTTTTCGCAGCATCGCCAATTCGTTCCGCTACGGGCTCGTCGCGGTCGTAACCCTGGTCCACGACGTCCTGATCCTGCTCGGGGCCTTCACGATCCTGGGCCAGACGGCTGGCGTGCAGGTCGATTCGATGTTCGTTACCGCCGCCCTCACGGTTGCCGGTTTTTCAGTCCACGACACGATCGTGGTATTTGATCGGATTCGCGAGAACCAGTCGCGCTATCGCGGGACCCAATACTCTCGAATCGTTAACTATTCGCTAAATCAATCGCTTGACCGCTCGCTTAATACCTCGCTTACGGCGGTGTTCGTACTGGTCGCGCTGCTGCTGCTGGGAGGGCCTACGATCGCCGAATTCGTAATGGCGCTGCTAATTGGGATCGTGGTGGGCACATATTCGTCGATCTTTACCGCCGCCCAACTCTTGGTCGTATGGGAGGAACATTTCGAACGATTGGCGGGCCGGCTGCGGGCGCTGATTAACCTCCGCCGGGCGGGAAGGGCCAACAGCGGTTAACTCGAGTCGATGCGGGCCAGCTGCTGGCCGTATTCGACCAGGGCGCCATCCTCGACGTAGAAACCGATCAATTCGCCGGCCTTTGCCGCTTCCACTGGATGGTAATGATTTAACGTATCGACGAATCCGATTGCCTGGCCAGCCTCAACCGGCTCGCCAACCCGGGCGGCCGGTTCGTCGTCGCCGGATTCAGCCCGGCGAAACACCCCGACATTGCGCGCGGTGATTGCGGTAAAGGCCGGTTGATCTTCAGATTGCGGATCCGGCTGGCCGTTGACCGATATTGCCGGTTCCGGTTGCAGGCGCACTCGAATCGAGGCCCGCGACGAGTTGACCGTGACCTCTTCGACATCGGTTCCGGCGACTGATTCGAGAATTGCCGGGAGGGCTTCATCGAGCAATCGATTCCAGTCGGCTCGGCGGACTCGGGTGTTCATTTGCGGGCCCGCTCAACATATTGGCCGCTGGACGTGGATATGACAACCACCTCACCGGAGCTGATAAATAGCGGGACCTGGACGGTCAAGCCGGTTTCCAGTTGGGCCGGCTTGGTCGACCCGGTCGCGGTATCGCCGCGGTGACCGGGGTCGGAGGCCACGATTTTGAGCTGAACCGTGGACGGTAGCTGAAAGGAGAGCACCGCGTCGCCATCGGTGGTCAGATCGATCATCAGCTCGGGCACCAGGTAGTTGACGTTCGGACCCAGCATCTCTTTGCTCAAGACAACCTCGTCATAGCTCTCCATGTCCATGAAGTGGTAGCCCATCCCATCCGAATACAAGTATTGGACCGGTCGGGTCGCGGTGCGGATGCGGGCAAAGCGCCGGGTGGCCGGAAACGAGCGGTCGGTCGTCGATCCGGTGGCCAGGTTGCGCAGGCGCACGTTCAGCTTGGCCCCGCCGCGGCCGATCTTCTGGTGGCGGGCTTCAATAACCTGCATTCGGTCCCCGTCCATGTCCAAGATCATGCCGTTCCGCACTTCGTTGGCCGATAGCATGCTTAGCGCTCCAAAGAGTATTTAGCGGGGATAGGAAGAGAGAATTTCGGGTTCGCCGGACCGTACCAAAATCAGGTCCTCGATGCGGATCCCGCCCCAACCGGGCAAGTATATTCCCGGTTCGATCGAGTGCACCATGCCCGCTTGCAGGAGATGGTCAGAGGTCATCGCCAGGCGCGGGGCCTCGTGGATTTCAAGTCCCACCCCATGACCCAAGCCGTGCCCGAAGTTCTCGCCAAATCCGGCCGCCGCAATCACCGCGCGGGCGGCGGCATCGACCTGTTTGCCGCTGGCGCCGGGGCGGGCGGCATCGATCCCAGCGCGATTGGCGGCTAGCACAGTAGCGTAGATTTCATTGAAGCGGGCGCTGGGTTCGCCAGCGCAAAACGTCCGGGTAATGTCGGAATGGTATCCGTTAACGAGCGCGCCCATGTCGACCACGACCGCGTCACCGGCAGAAATTTCGTAGACCGACGGGAAATGGTGCGGTTTTGCCGAATTCGGCCCGGCCGCCACGATTAAATCGAACCCGACCTTGTCGGCCCCGGCGGCCAGGAATCCGGCTTCAAGCCGCGCCGCGACCGCGCGTTCGCTCACCCCGGGTTGGATGCTCTCGGCGGCAATGGCCATAACGTCATCGGCTATGGCGATTGCCCGGCGCAGCGCCACCATTTCCGTGTCGTCCTTTACCAGCCGCAATTCCTCCACCAACCCACCGGCGGTTTCAAGCTCGATTCCTTTGGTTTGCCGCATCCGGTGGTATCGGCGCACCGGGACTTCAAGATCGTCAAAACCCACCCTCGCCATTCCGGCGGCGGCGGCGTATTCGACCGCCGCCAGGGCCGGGTCGCCGGATCCAATCCGAACTTGAAACCCTTCGGCTTCCAGCCGGGATTGAACCTGGTAGCGACCGTCGGTGAAAAGTTCGCGCCGGCCACTGCCGAGAAGCAGGGCACCGGCCGATCCGGTGAAACCTGAAAGATAACGACGGTTGGGGGCGGCGCTGACCAGCAGGCCATCCAGGCCGCGGCCCGATAGGGCGGCATCGAGCCGGAGGCAGCGCGCGAGGGTGGTACGCATTAAGGGTTAGCCTGACTGAAACCTGTTTACATTTTGCTGATGTTCCTCGGCCGTTACGGCAAAGGCGTGCGATCCGTCACCACGGGCGACAAAAAACATGAACTCGGTTTGGGCCGGTTCCAGCACCGCGCGGATCGAGGCCGCCCCAGGGTTGGCGATCGGTCCCGGCGGCAGGCCCAGATTCACGTAGGAGTTGTAGGGGGAGCGGAAGCCCAGATCCGAGATCGTCAGGCCGCCTTTCCACCAGGATCCGTCTCCAATCTGGCCGAGCGCGTACTGGACGGTCGGATCTGCCTGCAGTGGCCAGCCCTGGGCCAATCGGTTCAGATAAACGCTGGCAATGAGCGGGCGTTCCTCGTCGAGCTGGGCTTCGCGCTCCACTATCGAGGCCAGGGTTATCACCTGGTGGTCGCTAAGGCCCAGGACGACGGCGCCTTGACGTTCCTGCGGTCCGTAGATCTGGCCAAAACGGTCTAGCATCCCGTCAATGAACTCGCGCGCGGTGGTCTGGGCGCCAACGAAATAGGTATCGGGAAACAGGTAGCCTTCCAAGCTGGCGCCGCTGCCCGGATCGGGCAGGAAGTCATGCTGGAACTGGGCTGATCCCGAGTTAACGAGGTCCAGAAATTCGTCACGCTCAAATACCGCTCCGGCTTCCAGATAGTCGGCGATCTGTTCCGACCGCCATCCCTCGATGACCCGGACCACCCGGTCGGACACCTGGCCGCGCTGGAGTTCATCGATGATCTGATCCATCGACATGCTCGACCTTAAAAGGTACTGGCCAGGTTGAAGGCTGTTTCCCGAACCGCGCCGCTCCAGCGCCAGACGAAAAACCAGGTCGGAGAGGATTAGCCTTTCCTCCCGCAGCTCGCCGCCAATCTCGGCCACCGATGCTCCCGGTTCGACCGTAAAAAGTACGGAATAGTCAGCGCTGGCGGCCGGCGGTCGGGCCAGCAGACTGGCGGCCGAATAGGCCAGGTAGACCGCCAACACCAGCGCGATGATGCCAAGCAGGGCGATCTGCAGGGGACGCAGCCAATTCACCGGCGATCCCGGCGACGCAGCAGGAAGTGTTCCAACATTACGACCGCGGCGTGCGCGTCGGAAGCATTCCGGCCGTATCGATGAATGCTCTCGGCCGTCGTAAAGCTCTCATCGAAATACTCGATCGGTTCGGATCGGCCGGCCAACAGATCGGCGGCCATCGCCCTGATTCGATCGGATTGGACGGTGGTCGCGCCATCCCGCCCCAGCGGCAGTCCTATCAGCAGTAGCCCAGCCCGCTGTTCGTCCAGAGCCTTGGCCAGCTCCCAGCGCCCACCACTCCCGGTGCGGCGATCGATCACGCCCTGGGGGGAGACCAGGGTGCCGGTAGGATCACAGCGGGCGATTCCAATCCGGTTGCCCGAGATATCGAGGGCCACGATCGGTCCCATTCCCTGCCTGTTCACTGGCCACGCCGGATTTCAACGCTGATGCGGGGGGTAAGAAAGGTTACGACCGACCCCAACGGCGAGAAGATATGCAGGTCTGAGGCCGACACCCCCTCGATCCGGTCTAGGTAGGATTTGGCCGCGCCATATTCCTTGCCGGCGATATTGTCGCGGACCTCGTCTGGGTCGACCTGCCGTTCCAGGCCCGCTCCGGCCGAGAAATGCATGGTAACGGTGTTGCCCAGAGTGGCCGAGAGTATCGGTTCGCCCACCCGCAGGCTGCCGGGCAGCAGGCGATAGACCGGCCGCCCGGTCTCGGCCCCGGTCAGCAATAGGAAGGCAAGCTGCTCAAGGTCGGCGCGTTCAAAAACCGTAGCTTGCAGGGTTAGGTCGACCTGGTATGAGCTCTCGGTCTCACCGTTTGCGCCAACGGTCGCAAGGTAGGTTGAGTTGAACTCGGGCCGTAGCTGCGAATCGGGCAGAACCTGGCCATATTGGCCGGGGCGGATTTGCTCGAGCAGATTGCCTTGGGCCATTTCCCGCAATCGCGCAACAAGTTCGCCAAGCGCAGCCTGGCGATCGGCATCGGTCACAAAACGCTCATCCTCGCGACTGCCGCCGGCAAAATCCTCCAGTTGCGCGATCCGGACGAGTCCGCCGAAGGGGCCGATCGCCCGCAATTCGGACCCGGCCGGGAGATTTCCCTCCGGCCCGCCGGTTTCGGCCCTGATTCCCACCCGCATACCAGCTTGGTCAACGACCACCTGCGGCGTTTCCGAAACGGCGCGACCAAATGGATATTCCGGCAATATTTCAACCCCTAACAGGGCCAGTTCAAGCGAGCTCGGGACCGGGGTCAGCTCGGGTACCGGGGTGGGAGTCGCGTCTTCGACAGGCTGCTCTGGCGGGTCGGCCGGGTCAAGCAGTGCCCCCAGGTCGGCCTGCGAGGGTAGGGCCAACGAGGTGTCGAACACGAAGCGTTGGTCAGCCGGTCCGGTAACGACCGTGCCGCGCGGGATCTCCAGGACCTGCTCGGTCAAATTGACCACCAGGACCGCTCCGGCGGCGCGGCTGCTGGCAACTTCACGGGCGCCTCGCCCGACGACTGGGATCGAGCCGCTAACCGCGCTGGAGATGATCCTGCCGGGCACCAGATTCTGGCGCGGGTTGATGGCGCTAAAGCTCGGATTGGCGTAGGCTACCAACTCCAGTTCCGGCGTGAATTGCTCAAGTTCCAGCTCGACCCGGGCGCTGGGGTAAAGCGCCAGCCAAAACATTGCCACACCAGCCGATATAACCGCCAACAGCGCGATCGGACCTCCGATCCATAGGGTCAAGCGCGACTGCCCCCAGCGCCCGGCTTGATTCGTCAGGAGTGCATATGTTCGCCACAAAGGCCCCAGGGCGGCAAAGCCCGGCGGGGTATTTAGGCGGGCGGCGAACCCCTCTCGCCCGGCCAATTCAATCACCTGACGGTCAGGCGATTCGATCTCAATGTCAAGTTGCAGGCGGACCGCCAACACCGCCAGGCGTTTCAATTCGACTGGTCGGGCCAGGGCCGATCCCCACGAACCGATCACCAGCGTATGCGGCCCCGGACTGGATCGAATCTTGGCTAGCGCGGCCTCAATTTCCAAATCGGGAGCGATCTCCAACCGGACCCGGGGCAAGGTTCGATCGGGCTGCGATTTAGGGGTCATTGGCTGACCGCTCAGCCGGATCGCTGCAATTGCTCTCGCAGGACTTGCAGGCCGGCCACCAGGGCCGCCGCGGTACCCTCCGGCTTGGGCCCGCCGCCGCGCGCCTGGCTGCGATTGCCGCCGCCGCCGCCGCCCAGTTGCCGCGCTGCTGCACGGATCGCCGCGGAGGCGTCGGCCCCGGCGCTGACGGCACCGCTGGAGGCGGCCGCCAAGACCTGCGCGCTTCCATCGTTGAGCCCGGTTACCAGGAATGCGCAATCGCGGCCCATCCGCGACTTGAGGGCGCTGGAGATTTCAGCTAGCGAGGTGAGTTCATCGGTTTCGACGTTGCCGCCCAATACCCTGGTTGAGCCAATCATTTCCGGCTTGCTGGCCAACAGCGCCTCAGCAATATTTGCCGCCCGCAGCTCACGTAAGCGCAGGTTCTGCCGAGTCAGCTCGGTGCGCTCGTTAAGCAATCGCCGGGCAGCGTCGGGCAGATCGGTCGGATTTGCATCCAATTGCCTGGCGATCGCCATCAACCGGTCGCTGGCAAGACGCAGCTGTGCGGCCGCAGCCCGGCCGGTAACCGCCTCGATGCGGCGCAATCCCGAGCCCACATTAGCCTGCCCGGTCACATGCAAGAGCCCCAGATTGGCGGTATTGGCAAGATGGGTGCCACCGCACAGCTCCAGCGAATCGCGGCCGATCTGGACCATCCGCACCGCTTCACCGTACGTTTCGCCGAACAGGGCCATGGCCCCCTGGGCGACCGCCGCCTGGACCTCGGTGATTTGAGTCTTAACCGGCAGACCGGCCAGCGCCGCTTCGTTGACCAGCTGTTCGACCGTGCTCAGTTGGTCCGGGCTCAATGCCGCATCGAATTTGAAATCGAATCGCAAATGGTCTTCGGCCACCAGCGACCCGGCCTGGCGGGCGTGCTCGCCCAGCACCTGACGCAGGGCTAAATGGAGCAGATGGGTGGCGGTATGGTTGCGGCAAATCGCAAGGCGCCGATCGCCATTGACCCGGGCGGATACCGATTGGCCCACCGCAAAGCCGCCACCGGTCATTGCCGCCCTGTGGAAAATCGTCCCTTCCGGGTTTTTCTGCGTGTCACCGACCTCGGCCCGGGCGAATCCGTCAAATATTTCGCCGGTGTCGCCGACCTGCCCGCCGGCCTCGGCATAGAAGGGGGTCGCCGAGAGCACCAGCAGGCCCTCGCGCGGCGCCCGGATATCGTCGACCGGCTTGCCCTCGACAAATATTGCCTCGATCCGAGACTGCTCGGCAATCAGGGATTGATAACCCGAAAAACGACTTGACGGCAATCCGCCCGGCAGCTGCAGGCCCGATCGCGCACTCTCCCGCGACCGCTGCTGCCGCTCGGCCAGGGCCTTTTCAAATCCCGCCTCATCGACGGTCAGGTCTCGGGCGGCGGCGGCGGACTTTAGGTTCTCGATGGTCAGACCCAGCGTGTCGTGGAGCCAAAACGCCAGACTACCGTTGATTCGCCCGGATTTGGTTTGACCGACTACCCGCCGATCAAGATAGCCGATCGCCCCCCGCAGGGTTGCTGCGAAACGGTCTTCCTCATCGGCCACCACTGCCAGAATCTGCTCGGAGCGCTCGCCAACCTCGGGATAGACCCCCTGCATGGTTTCGATCGCGGCCAGGCACACCCCGGCCATCAGCGGCTCGCTGGCGCCAATGCCCCGGGCGGCTCCAACCGCGCGTCGCAGCAATCGGCGAAGCACGAAGCCGCGTCCGTCGTTGGAGGGAAGCACACCGTCGGCGATCAAAAAAGTTAGCGCCCGAGCATGTTCGGCAACCGTGCGGAGCGCCCGAACGTGGTCATGATTTTTCCGGTCGGGCCGCAGCACCGCAGTCGCTTCCCTGACGATGTCTAAATAGAGGTCGGTCTCGTAGACCGAGCGCTTGTCCTGCATGAGCACGACCCAACGCTCGAAACCGGCACCGGTGTCGACGCCGTGGCTTGGCAGATCGTGCAGGCGGCCTTCGGCGTCCTGCTCGAATTGATTAAAAACCAGGTTCCAAAGCTCGATGAATCGGTCACCGGCGGTGGTGGTGGTGCCGGTTTCGGCCAGGCCGTCCGGGGGAGGGCGCAGACGGTAGTGAATCTCGGTATCGGGGCCGCAGGGGCCGCTGTCGCCGGTGGGGCCCCAGAAATTTTCGGAGCGGCCATGAAATTCGATCCGCTCCTCCGGGATCCCGATCTCATCGCGCCAGATCCGATAGGACTCAAGGTCACGCGGCAGGTTGCCCTCGCCGCCAAAACAGGTGATCCAGATCCGCTCCGGGTCCAGCCCCACCCTCTCGGTTAGCAACTGGTAGGCCCACAGGATCGACTCGCGTTTGAAGTAATCACCGAATGCAAAGTTGCCCAGCATTTCAAAAAAGGTCAGATGCGATGCATCGCCGACCGATTCGATATCCGAGGTCCGAAAGCACTTCTGTGAAGTTGCAAGTCGTCGTCGCGGCGGGACCGCCGCACCCGAGTAATAGCGCTTAAATTGCTGCATTCCGGCCGAGGTGAAGAGCACGCTCGAATCACCGGTCGGCACCAGCGACGAGCTGGGTAGGACCAGGTGATCGCGCTCGCTGAAAAAATCGAGAAACAGCCCGCGCACCGCATCGGCCGGATAGGTCAAATCGGGTGCCTTGCCAACTGGGTCCGCCTAGCCGCGCCCGCTCAGGCTACGGCAGGAACCAATCCCGCCGTGGCGGGTTAGCGTGGCCGGACCATGACCGCTAGCCGCGCGTCGGCGTCGTCGCGCAGGATCCGGTAGGCGGCACCGAAGACCAGCGCGACCAAAAGCGAGAAGAGGAATTTGCCCATTGCGCTTTAAGACTCACAACTAGCCAGAAATGTTCGGCTACCTGCCAAGGTTACAGGAACCGGCGCGGTTTAGCAGGTCGACGGCAGCGGCCGACCGGGACTCAAGCGACTATCAGGTGCACCAGGATCAAAATCAGGAGCGATCCGGCGATCGCCGCCAGTGCCTGGATGTCACCGAGTTGGAGGGTTGCCAAGCCGATGGCGTTGCCGGCCCAATTGCCGACGAAGAACCCTGCCAATCCGGCCGGCAGGTACAGCAACGGCGAGCGCTGGCGATGTCCAAGCAGCGCGTAGAAGAGCAGCGAAACCATCAGCGCCAGGGTTATCCCGAGATAGACCCAGGGCGGGATCTGCAGCAACAAATCCTTAAATTCCATGGCAAGTGCAATCGATTACTAGAAGGTGGGGTCGGCCCCGGCCGCTTTGCGTTCAAATAGACCTACCGCTAGCGGCGGCAGATTGTCTACGCAAACAATATTGGAAAATAAAAACCGCAAACATGCGAATAGCGCCGGATGACTATGGAACTTGGGAAATGGCTACACCGCGACATCTAAAAGGTAGTGATTTCCTCAACATCGCCGACATCAGCGCACAACAGCTACAGATGCTGCTCGATGGCGCCGACCTGTTAAAGCGCGCCCAGCGGGCGGACGTGCCCCACCGCCTGCTCGAATCGCGCTCCCTAGCGCTGATCTTTGAGCATCCATCGTTGCGAACTCGGACTACCTTTCAGGTCGGGATGACCCACCTAGGTGGGGTCTGCATTGACCTGGGCCAGGAGCACATGCAAATGGGAGTGCGCGAATCGATCGCCGACGTTGGCCACAACCTGGAGCGGTGGGTGGATGCAATCATGGCCAGGGTTATCGAGCATTCGACCCTGCAGGCGCTGGCGCTTGCCTGCCGGGCTCCAGTCATTAACGGCCTCTCGGACCGCTCGCATCCGTGCCAGGTCATTGCCGATCTGCAAACCATGAGGGAACGGTTCGGCCGGCTCGATGGGCTACCGGTAACTTACGTGGGCGACGGCTTCAACGTTGCCAACTCGTTGGTCGAGGCGGCTCCGCTGGTCGGCCTTGACCTGCGCTTGGCGTGTCCGGCTGGCTATGAGCCCAACGCCCAGATTGTGGACGCCGCCCGGGCGGCAGGCGGGAAGGTACACGTTACGGAATGCCTGGGCGAGGCCCTATCCGGAAGTAAGGTGGTCTACACCGACGCTTGGATTTCGATGGGCCTGGAGGCCGAAACCGAAACCCGACGCAAGGTATTTGCCCCCTACCAAGTTGATACTGGGGTATTGGCGATGGCCGCACCGGGGGCGATTTTTATGCATTGCTTGCCCGCCCACCGCGGCGAGGAAGTTACCAATGCGGTACTCGACGGCCCGCAATCGGTAGTGTTTGATCAGGCTGAGAACCGTCTGCATGCCCAGAAATCACTGCTGGTGCACATTGTTCGCGGTCCCAGCGGATTGGCTGGTTTGGATGTTTTTACGCGATAGGGCGGGCGCACCGGCGGCATGATCGATCAGGTGACCTATCTGGCGGGCGAATTCAATCTTTTCGCACTACTGCAGATCGTCATTGTCTCGCTGGTCATCTACATAGGTCTATCGGTATTTCAAAACACCCTGGCCGACATCCTGCTGCGCGGGGTGCTGGTCCTGGTGCTACTCCTGTTCGTGATGGGGGTTTTCTTCCAGTTCCCGCTTACCACCTGGTTGGCCAATGCCGCGCCTTCGTTGATTTTGATGGTTGCGGTGGTATTCGCGCCCGAGATCAGGCGGGTCCTTGAGCGATTGGGGCGATCCAGCACCACATTGGGGTTTGCCTGGCATTTTGGCGCGTGGGAGGACGAGCAGACGATCGCCGCGATAACGCGGACCGCATCCGAGCTTTCGCGCCGTTCGTGGGGTGGCCTAGTAGTGATTGAACGCGACGTCGGACTGGCCGACTATGCCGGCACCGGCACCGAGATCGGCGGACGGCTATCGGCCGCCCTTTTGCTGTCGATATTCTTTCCCAATTCGGAACTGCACGACCTGGCGGTAATCATCCGCGGCCGCACCGTCCTGTCGGCCGGTTCAATTTTGCCGATGACCGCCGAGTCAACCAGCGCCCGCCATCTTGGATCTCGGCATCGCGCCGCCCTGGGGATCACCGAGGTCACCGACGCCGTCGCGGTGGTGGTTTCCGAGGAAACCGGCGGAATCGCGTTGGCCGCGGACGGCAAATTAGCCCAACATTTAACCGAAGAACAACTGCGCCGACGCCTGCAGGCCATACTGGCGCCCTCCCGGATCCAGCGCCGGCGGCGCTGGATCCACAGACCTTCCTGGCTGGTCCGCAATCAGCGGTAGGCGATCGTCGAGACGGGCGCGTTGGCGTGCCCGACGCCTGTTTCGGGGCGGGGCCAATTGGCGTTTTTGGGCGGCAATCGCGTTCGGGTTCGCGGTCTGGATCGGCGTCACCCTCGAGCAGAATCCGCGGATTACCAACTTCGCCGTGTCCAACATACCAGTCGATCTAGTCGGCCTCGGCCCCAATCTGATACCCACCCTGGATCCGCTCCCGGTCGACGTGGTCCTGCAGGGACTGCGAGACGACCTTGACCAGGTCACGGTGCGCAACTTGACCGCCCAATTGCACATGGACGAACTCGGTCCGGGCAACCACCTGATCGCAGTCAATTTGATTGTGACCGCCGCCGATTCGGTCGAGGTGGTTGACGTACGTCCGGCCAGCGTGCCGATTTCGCTAACTGCCATTGTGACCCGGACGCGACCGGTTGAGTTGGTTATCGACAACCCTCCGGCCGCCGGTTTTTCCATTGACCTTGATCGGATTAGGGTCGAACCTCCGCTGACCCAGATCACCGGGCCCGAGCCGGCGGTTGCGGCAATCGACCGGGTGCAGGTGCAACTTATCGCCAGCGGAATCGATCAAGCGCAGGCGGTGCAGTTGGTCCCGCGGGCGCTTGACGTGCAGGGCCGGGAAATTCCCAATCTTGAATTTGAGCCCAGCCTCTACTCGGTTAGCGCTCCGGTTTCGCAATCGACAATCATCAAATCAGTGCCCGTGGCAATCGCCACGTTGGGAAGTCCGTTACCCGGATTCGCGGTCGTGGCCACCGACGTTGTACCGGCCACCACCGAGATTTCGGGGCTGCCCGACGCAGTGGCACAGATCGAATCGGTCTTTACCGAGACCGTAATAATCCGCGGCCAACGCCAGACCGCGGTCACCGAGGCCGGATTGGTGCCCCCGGAAGGGGTCCAGCTGGTCAACCCGGAGCAACGCTTCCGGGTGACTGTGGACGTCGACCCGATCGTTTCGGCGGTCGCCCTGGCCGATGTGATCGAACTCGACCTGCCGCCACAGTATCTGGCCCAAATCTCGCCACCGGTGGCCAATCTCGTACTGGAAGGCTTGAGTGTGGCGGTGTTCGGGCTGACCCCGCGCGATGTTTCAACCCGCGTCGAACTGGGCCCGGCACCCTCGGAAGGTGTATACATCCTCACGCCAATGGTCAGCGCCCCGGCCCGGGTCGAAGTGCTATCGATCGAACCCAGCGTCGTTACGGTGACGGTAACGACCAAACCGACCCCGACACCGCAGCCCTCTCCCGCTGCCGAGCCGGAGATAGCGGGCGCTGCAACCGAGTCCCCAGGGCCTGAGGCGCCGACCGGTCAAACCGCCGTTTGACCCACCACCCGCGGGACGGTCGGTCCACCCCCGGGCGGTAGGGGAGATCATGCCAGTTGGTACCGATCCCGGTTAAGAATCGGGCAGGGCTCCAACCCGGCGGGCTTTGGCCTGGGCGTAGATCCCCTCCAGCGCCAATGCCGCCCGGCGGGGCGCCAAATCGCCCTCTATCCGCGTCCGCGAATAGTACATCACGTCGCGTTCGCGCGGATCGGCGAGCAGTTGCGCGACCGCCCCGGCCAGTCGCTGAGGATCGCTGCCAGCCGGTAACAGCCGACCGTTGCGCCCCGGCATCACGTAGGTCCCGGCTTCGCCGACATCGTGGGCCACTATCGGCAGGCCGGCCACCAGGAGGTCTACGAATCGGGCCGGGCAGGCCGCAGCGTTTGCCTCCGTTGCCAGGGCCGGCATGCAGGCGACGTCGCAACTGGCTAGGACCGGCGACAACCAATGCCCTTCGACCCAGCCCAGCTGCAGGACTCGTCCGCCCAGACCGCGACCGGATAGAACCAAACGCAGTCGATCGTCCTCGTGCCGCAGACCGTCGCCTAGGACCAGCACCATGCAAGTGGGAATCTGATCGAGAATCGCCGCAATCAGATCGGCGTAGGAGTCGACCGGAAACTCTGCAAATCGCGTGTAAATGAGAATCACCGGGCTCTCCGCAGGGATGTCTAAGGCCGCCCTGCCGGCGACCCGCAACTGCTCGCGTTGGACCTGGCGATGGCGCATCGGATCGCAGAAGTTGGGAATCCGGACCTTGGGACGGCCGGCCGCGAGGCGATCTAACAGATAGGCGCTGGCGGTGGTTACCGCATCGTTGGTGCGCAGGAAAACCCGCTCCTGAAAATCGGCCCAGTAACGCCAAAGCGCGGAATGAAATTCCAGCGGTGACAGGGCCGACGACCCTTCACAGGCATCGGTGTCTAGCACGACCACCGGGTCGGATCGCAACAGCCATAACAGGGCCGCCGCCATCCCGGTGCCCCCGGTCGGCTTAAACACGTGGACCGCGTCGTAATGGCCTCGCCAAAGTCGCCAACCGCCACCGATCGCCAGCACCAGGGCGCCGATAAGCGGCCAGCCAAATATCCACGGCGCGGCGAAACCCAGCAGCCTGGGATTGACATTAGGGTCGCCGCCCGATTCGACGCTTGGGCCGGGAAGATGCACGTCAACCGAATGCCCGGCCACCGCCAGGGCGCGGGCCATCGGGAGCACCCGGGCGGTGGTGGTTCCGCCGGGCCTGATCGGGCCCGGGGCCAGCAACCCGACGCGCATCGCAGCCTACTTCGGTCCCGACCCGGATCGGACCCAGGCGGTGACCGCCATTGCCACTACCGCGGCGGCCGCCAGGGCACTGATGAGGGCCCCAGTTAACAGTCCCGGTTCGAAATACTCAAACACGATCGTGTTTGATCCCGCCGACACGGGCACTGCCAGGTAGAGTCCATCGGCCATTTGAACACTGGTCGCAACACCATCGATTCTGGCCTCCCAGTTGGGGTAGTAACTCTGGCGCAGGACCAGTAGCCCGGCGGCGGCGGGATCAACTGCGATCTCGACCCGCTCTGGCCTGGCCGAGGTGATTGCGATGTTGTTGGTTCGAACCGTTCCGTCGGACGCTTGGCGCAACTCCACCAGATTGGCCGGATCACGCATCCGGTAGATCCTCACCGATCCGATCTCTTCCAGATCGAAGGCTGGCCCCAAGGCTCGGCCGGATGGGTCGGCTGTGATTCCGGCCAACGGGATAGCCCGGCGGCGATCGCCGGAAATCAGCGTCACCCCCAACAGTTCGATCGGCGCATGCGCATCGATGCGCAGGACTCCCATCGTTACCGGCGCGCTCAGCCGGATTTCCTGGATCTTCCCGTCGCCTGCCGGGCGGTGGCCGAGCGCAATGGCCGTCCCATCCGGCAGGGTGGCCGTTAGGTTGACCACCGGACCCGGCGACTTTGAGGTCAAGGCCAGCGCGACGGCATCGGTGGCAACCGGCGGATCGAGGGTCAAGACCAGGCGCCCTCCAGTTGGCAGATGGGTGGTGGTGTCATTATTTAGGCGCAGGCCGCTAGCTGATTGCAGGTCCGACCAGTCGTCGGCAATTACGATCGAGGCCCCGAAAGCGCGCAGCAGGTCGACGCTCGGAAACTGCTCGCGGATGACGAATTCGTGCTGGAGGCGGGAATCCTCGCTGCCGGGCCGGGCCGGCAACAGTCGATCCCGGAAAGCCACATAACCCTTGAGCGGCAGCAGGCCGCCATCGTAACCGTCGGGACTGGAAATTCTTAGCGCACTGGATTGATTGGGTGAGAGCGAATCGCGATATTTGATCGCCGACTGATAGGCGTCCAGCACCGATCGGCCGTAGTGCCCGAAGGGTTGCTGGACCTCCGAATAAATGCGCTCCCGGTGGATGTCATAAAAAGTGTCGGCGACGGAGAGGACCCGCGGTGCGGCGGGGCCGCTGGCCAACCGGGCAACGACCGGACCGGGTTCCAGATAAGCCTGCGCGGGACTGGCCAGAACGTTCATGTCGAGGGCGTGCTGGGCCAAGAGCAGTTCAATGAACAGGAACCCCGGGAGCAGTACCCGCCAGCGGGTGCGGCCCGGCGCGACATAGGAGAGCAGCAGGAACGCCGCGGCGGCGGCGGTAAGCCAGGCCGTCAGTTGCAGGGCTGAGACCCAGCCCAATCCCCAACTGGTAAGCGCCAGCACCACCCCAGCGGCACCGGTGAGCGCCAATGAGCGACCGGCGGTCGCAAACCAGTTGGCCCGGGTCAGCCGGCTGACATGATCGGCCCCCAATCCGGCCAGAGCGGCCAGGGCAAACGTTGTCAGCAGTAGCCAACGGGAGGGAACCCGAAACTGGTTGAATCCAGGGAGGTAGTCCGATAACACCGAAAACAATGGTGCGGCCAATCCCAGCGAAATCCAGATTCCAAGGATCGCCAGACCCAAAAAGGCAAACGCCGCGAATCGACGGTCCTTAGATAGCAGGGCCAGGCCCGCCAGCCAGATCGCCGCGATCCCCACGTAGGCCAGGTATTCCTCGCTCGGTCCACGCTCGGTAAAACTTGGCAGCAAGGCCGAGCCGATCGCCTCTTTGGGTAGGGCAAAGGCATTCTGATGCCAGATGGGCAAACCCTCCTGACGGAGCGAGAGCGAGTGCAGGGTCAGGGTAGGCAGCAGCTGCACCGCGGCCAGGCCGACGCTCAAAGCCACCGCAACGGCCAGGGTGAGCAGCGACCGCAACAGCCCCGGCAACGCCTCGGAACCCGAGACCACAGTGATCCTAAATAACCGCGCCAGCAGATACAGACCGACCGTTGCCAGCGCGATGTACTGGACTTGGAAATGCCCGGCCAGGTATTGCAGCGCCAGCAGGACAGCCATAATCGCTCCCAGCATGAGGTTTGGACGAGCCAGCAACCGATCAACGCACAGCATGATCCAGGGCAACCAGCAAATTACCGCCAACTGATTTGGCAGGCCGACGCGGGCGGCCATATATCCGCCGAAGGTAAATGCCAATGCCGCCACCAGTGCGCCGATCCAGCCGGTGCGCAGTCCGATCCGAACGAAAACGAGCATCCCCAACCCGGCGACCAGGCTGGAGATGACAACGCCGGCGGTGAGCGCGTAGATCGGCTGGGCCCAGGCAAGGGCCAGGTTCACTGGATAAAAGACCGCCGTCTGTGGATTGGCCAGAAAAGGGACCCCGAGTAGCCGATAGGGATCCCAAAGGGGCAGACGTCCCTCGCCGAGGGCGGCAAAAAGGTGGGCGAGATGGGCGAAGGCGTAATTTTGGAAGTCGTAGCTTCCAGGTACCAGCCCCTCAAACAGGAAACGGCGATAAAAGAGGGCGGTGGCAAGTACGACGGCCACCAGTGCCAGGTAGCCCGGTCGCCGTTCGGCCAGGTAAACGGCGCGCCTTATCCCGCGCAAGCGCTCAACCCGATCTGCACCGAAGGTAACGCGGTTGGCGGCGGGCTAGAGGTTTTCAGCCAAAAGTAACGCCTTGGCCACCTGTTTCATCGGGATGCGCCGGTCCATGCTCAGCCGCTGTATGCGCTGAAAGGCGTCCTGCTCGGCGATTGAGTGTTTGCTCATCAGCAACCCCTTGGCGCGCTCGATCAGCTTGCGCGTTTCCAACCGTTCGTTTAGATCGTCAACTTCCTTGGTGAGCAGTCGATACTCCCGGAAGCGGGATACCGCGACGCCGATCGCCGGCATCAGGTCGCTATCGCGGATCGGTTTTAGCACGTAGGCCATCACCCCGGCTCCGATCGCCTGGTCAACCAACTCACGGTCGGAGAAGGCGGTCACCAGCACCACCGGGGCCACCGCGTCGCGGGTCAGTTGGGCGGCGGCCGAGATCCCGTCCAGAAAGGGCATTTTTATGTCCATGACCACGACATCAGGGCGCATCTCGCGGGCAAGATTGACCGCGGTCTGACCATCGGCGACATCGGCGACTATCCGATGACCGAAGTTCTCTAATCGCTCGCGCAGATCGAGCCGAATGATGGTTTCATCTTCGGCCAGCAGGATCCGCAACGCTGATAGCGGGTTGGAGCTTAAAGCGGTTCTAGACATTATTCCGTGCTGCTTTAAGGGGCGAATGAGATTGTATGGGCGCTTGCGATTTTTGCAGCGCGCGCAAAGCGCCGCCACGGCTGCCGGTTGGCCCCGAGGTAATAATTGCAATCGCTAAAAAAGTAATTAGGGGCAGGTTTTGAAAATAAATTGCGCGCAGGACTTGCTAGCCGGGGCGCTGAGCACGGTCTCGCGCGCGGTCGCCGGGCGACCCGCGCTGCCGGTGCTGGCCAACGTGTTGCTGACCGCCACCGAGGGTTCGCTGCAACTGTCTGGGACCAACACCGAGATGGCGGTAACCCAATCGATCCCCTGCCAGGTCGACTCGCCGGGTTCGATCACCGTGCCGGCGCGGCTGTTGGTCGAATACGTGAGTTCGCTTCCGGCTGGCCCGGTTGACCTGGCCACCGATGCCGAGCGGTTGGAGCTGAAAATTACCGCCGAACGTTCCGAGTCCGCATTCAAGGGAATCGACGCCGCCGACTTTCCACCGCTGCCAACGGTTGCCAACGCGCCGATCCTGACCGTGGATCCGGCCTTGCTCAAACGAATGATCGACCTGACGGTGAGCTGCTGCGGTGACAATTCGCGCCCGGTGCTGGCCGGAGTCTGCATCGCCATCCGGCCCGACGAACTCGTCCTTGCCGCCGCCGACGGGTACCGCCTGGCGGTCAAGCGGCTGGCCTGCGATACCGGGGTGAGCGAAGCGGTCGAGGTCGTAGTCCCGCAAGGCTCGCTGCAGGAGCTGTCACGGGTGCTCGGCGCCCACCAGGGCGAGGTTGCGATCGCGATTGCCGAGGAGCGCTCGCACATTCAGTTCCTAGTTGGCAGCGTCTGCCTGATCTCCAACCTGATCGAGGAACAATTCCCCAATTTCGAATCGTTAATTCCGCAGGAACATACCACCCGGGTAGTGGTGGGCCGGAACACCCTGGAAACGGCGACCCGGCTGGCGGCGATATTTGCCCGAACCGGCACTCGGGTAATCGAGCTGGAAACCGAAGAGGCTGAAGCACTGCTGATTTCGGCCAATTCGGCCGACGTAGGAAACCACGAGGAGCGCATCGCCGCCAGCATCGAGGGCGAAAGCTCCACCATCGCCTTCAACTCAAAATTCCTCACCGAGATAGTCGCCCTGGTCGATTCCGACGCGATCGAGATCAAGTTGGCTGGATCGACCAATCCCGGGCTGTTTGGGTCAGAAGGCGATGCAAGCTACTGCCAGGTGATCATGCCGATGCACGTGGCCCGCTAGGACCCCGGCGGACCGGACCTAGGCCGCCAGATCGCGCCGTTCAAATAGCGCTATTGCAGCCACCAGGCCGGCAATCGCAACCAGGGCGAAGATCACCAGCGGCGACCAGCTCCACCCGAAGCTCTCCAGGATGTTGGCGGAGTCGTAGTGGTAGAAAAGTGAATAGGGCCCCAGGAATTCCCAGTCGGCTGAAATCTTGGAGACGATGTCCATCAGGTACTGGGCGATCACGATAACCGCCAGGATCAGTTGGGAGCGCTGTGATGAGAGAGTTATTACCGAGAACATGATTCCCAGGCTGGCAACCGCACCGCCGAGCAAGCCCATGATCACTCCGAGATAGAGGAACCGGGCGACCGAGAGTTCCAGACCCTGGATCAGGCCGCCAACTACCGAAAACACCGCGCAGGTGAGTCCGATTAGCAACAGCGGGACCAGCAGCCCCAGGTATTTGGCCAGCGCGTAAACCCAGCGCGGTACGGGATTGCACATGACCATGTCCATGGTCCCGCTCTCCACCTCACCGGCCACTTGCGAACCCGAAGCAACCAGCGCGTACACGACCAGGGCGAGCCCGAACCAGGGATAGAACTCAAACGACATGAACCCGGCATAGGAAATTTCCGTGGACCCCAGGATGTTTGATGACATCCCGAACGCGGCGAGCATTTCCGGCGGAAATTCATTTAGGTAGGAAGCCAAGTCGATGGCCTCGATGATCGTTTCGTAGATCAGGCCGATTCCCAGTGCGATCAGCCCGCCGGCCAGGGCAAACCAGAAGGTTCCGGTGCGGCGGGATCGCATCGAGGACAAGAGGATGCCGCGGGCGGCAGACCACCCGGGAGCCGCCTTCGGTTGACCGGCGACGGGAATCACCATTGGCGCACTGCTCACCCTTTAACCCTCCGTCCGATCGGCTTCATATAGGTTCAAAAAAGTATCTTCCAGCGATGGTGGCACCGACACCAGGTCGACCACCGCGTGGCCGGCCAGGGCCTTGATCAGTCCATCCATCCCGGTGGTAACTGCAAAGCTCAACTGCCGGTCACCGACCAAACTGGCCTGAACGCCGGGCAGGCCGGCAAACTGGTCGGGACCAACCGGATCAGCAAACTGTACGCTTACCGGTTTGACCAGGCGCTTCCGTAATTCCGCAACCCGGTCGGTTGTCACGATTTGGCCTTCGCGAATGAAGGCCACCCGATCGCAGAGTTCTTCCACTTCGGAGAGAACGTGTGAGGAGAAAAATATCGTGACCCCGCGGGCGGCGGCCTCGCCGAGGTAATCGTGCAGGGCCTGCTGGATAAGCGGATCTAGACCGGTTGACGGTTCATCGAGCACCAAAAGCGGAGGGTCGGTCTGCAGCGCCCCGATCAGGGCCAGTTTCTGTTTCATGCCGCGCGAAAACTTGGCGATCCTGGTCCGGGGATCTAACTCAAGGCGATCTAGCAGCTCACCCCGGCAGCTGGCATTGGATCCCGAAAGCGACTCGAGTAGGGAGAGCATGCCGGTGCCGGTCAGCTGTTCGTAAAGGCTCACCTCGCCGGGAACGTACCCGGTCAGCGCCCGGATCTGGATCGAGTTGGCGCGCGAATCGTAGCCAAAGACCCGCGCCGATCCGGCAGACGGCCGAATCAGGTCCAACAGCACCCGGATCGCCGTGGACTTTCCGGCCCCGTTCGGCCCCAAAAATCCAAAGATTTCGCCGCGCGCAACGTCCAGGTTGATTGAATCAAGC
The DNA here is from genome assembly GCA_965261345.1 of Chloroflexota bacterium. Lineage (GTDB taxonomy): Bacteria > Chloroflexota > UBA11872 > UBA11872 > VXNJ01 > VXNJ01. Next base: position 1,721,156 of record OZ253449.1, on the reverse strand, counting down.
GCCTTAACCGACCCGTAGTACTTAGTCAGCGAGGCGATCTCAATCGCCGGGGCGGATTCGTTCATCAAGCGGTCCTATGGTCTGACCGTATAGAAGATCGGGTCGGCTGACTCCAGATTCCGGTCAATTTGAGAGTATCGTTGCCATCATGCGCTCGCAAAACTCCGGCGCCCGGAGACCGCAAAGCAGCTGCAGCGGCAAAGCCCCCGCTTCAAGCTGAATCCGGCCGCCGCTAACATCCGCTGCGATGGCCGACCGCTGCCAGTCGTACAACTCGGGCCAGATCAAGGCCCCCAGGGTGGCACCGTCATACATCGGCGTAAGCGTGCGGCCGCGGCTATTTAGATAGAGGTCGAGCATCCCGGCCAGACTCTTGCCAAGCGGCGACCCGGCGGCCAACAGCGCGTCGCGTTCGACCGTACCGATCCGCGCCGTAGCGGTCGGGCCAACCAATCCCAGGAATATGTCGGCCCCCGATTCGAGCACTGTACGGGCCGCTTCCGGATCGCAGTTGAAGTTGTATTCCCCTTTGGGTTCGGCCGGGAACTGGCCACCCATGACCAACATGGCGGCGGCATTTTGAGCAAATCCCGGGTCGTCGGCGAGCGCGTGCGCCAGATTGGTCAACGGCCCCACCGCGCACACCGTGATCCGGCCCGGCTGGCGGGCGGTAATTTCGCTTAGCACGGATTCCCCGTCGCCGCTCTCTATTCGGGCAACCGCGGGAGCGTAACCGTGCGCCGATTCCTGCGAGGTGGCTAAATGGAGTCTGGAACAATTTGGTCGCGCTCCGGCATAGACAGGGACATCGGCGCGACCGCATTCGTCGAGCACCCGCCGCGCCAGGCGTGCCCGCCAGGCCGTATCACCGTGGGCGGTAATGACCGCCTGCAAATCGATTGCGGGCGATTTAGCCGCCAGCGCAATGGCGAATACGTCATCGACATCATCACCCAGGTCGGTATCTAAAACCAGCGGGTAGGGCGGACCGGGCAGGGCGCCTAAGCGTTCGAGCAAACCTGCACCGCCAGATTTTTTGCAGGGCAATAATTCGTCCATGAATATATCAACACCCGCATTCGACTGCTCATCGCGGGGGGACGCGGTATCGGCTGCCGGGATGGTGGCCGCCGGCCATCCGCTGGCGGCGGCCACCGGCCTGCGGATCCTGGCCGGCGGTGGCAACGCCTTCGACGCGGTGGTGGCCATGGCCGCGGCGATCGCGGTGGTCGAACCGGCGATGAACTCGATCGGCGGCGATTCGTTCGCGATTGTTGTTCCGCGCGATCACAAACCATTCGCCCTGAACGCGTCGGGACCGGCGCCGTTGGCGGCCCGGCCCGAGGATTTTGGCGCCCGGATCGATCCCAACGGGTTGGCCGCGGCGACCCTTCCCGGGGCGGTGAAGGCCTGGGAGAGCCTGCATCGTCAGTACTGCCGATTGTCCTGGCGTTCGCTGCTCCAGCCGGCGATCGACTATGCCCGCGAGGGTGTCCCGGCATCGAGTTTCCTGGCCACGCACGCCCGCGAGCAGCGCGCCGAACTGGCGCGATTTGAAGCCAGCGCCGAGGTGTTTCTGCCGGGCGGAGGGCCGATCGGGAACGGGCAGATTCTCCGGCAGGCGGACCTGGCCCGCACCCTGGAAGAAATCGCCGCCGCCGGTGACTCGACCGGACTCTATTCCGGTTCATTCGCGGCAGCCTTGGATCGCCACGCAAGAAGCAGTGGGCGGCCGCATCGGGCCAGCGATCTGGACCAGATCGCGTGCGAGCGCCACATCCCGTTGCAGGTCGACTATCTGGGTCGTCGGGTGCTGGCGCAGCCACCGGTTAGTCAGGGCTATGTGACCCTGGCGGCGCTCAAGATCGCCGAATACGCCGGCGCCGGAGAGCTCGATTTTGCCGATCCGGCGCGGATTCACCTGGCCATCGAAGCCAAGAAACGAGCATTTGCGCTGCGTCATAAGTTCCTGGGCGATCCTGACCATCGCGGCCTGGAGCCAACCGAATTCCTGCGCCCGGACCGGCTGCGGGCGGCGGCGGCGGCGATCGATCGCGGGCGCGCCTGGCAGCAGGGCCCGCCGGGCTCCCCCAGCGGCACCGACACGACCTGCCTGGCGGCGGCCGACCGTGACGGCAACTGCGTTGCCTACATCCAGAGCATCTTTGCGGCGTTTGGCTGCCGCGAGATGATCCCGGGCACCGGGGTGCTAATGAACAACCGCATGACCGGGTTCTCACTGGATCGCACCAGCCCCAACCACCTGCGCGGCGGCGCTCGTCCGGCTCATACCCTAATGACCTGGATGGTCACCGACGAGGATGCGCCGATCGCGTTCGGATCAACCGCCGGCGGGCACTACCAGGTTCAGACCAACGCCCAGTTGATTGAGAACCATCTGCGCTACGGGATGTCGCTGCAAACGAGCCTGGAGGCCCCGCGATTTGGGCACGACGAGATCTCCGGGCAAGTTTTTGTTGAGGAACGTTTCGGCCGGCCGCTGGCACCGCAATTGGCCCAGCTGGGTCACGCGGCCACTTCGGCAGGCCTCTTCGGGGCCGGATCTCGCGGGCTGGCGATCGGCCGTGACCCCGCCACCGGAACATTGGGCGGAGCCAGCGATCCACGTTGGCACGGAATCGCGATCGGCCTTTAAGCGGGCGCCCGCGATCTGGCCGCAGACCGGTTTAACCGCGGCTAGCTGCCGGTTGCGTAATCGATTATTAGCTGGTTGACGACCTGCTCGACCGGAGCCAGGTCGTCGGTGAAGGCGCCCTCGACACTCTCGACCAAATACCAATGGCTCTCGCGGCCGGCAATCTCTACGATCAACGGATTGCTTGCCGCCGCCAGATTGGCCCTGATCGCCTCGATCGGGATCGGTTGTTTTAGCGCGTAGACAATCGCATTCGAAGTCGTCGAAGGCAAGGTTGCGATCACGGTCGGAAAGACCGAGCGCAGGGTCCTGGCCATCAGGTCGAGCAGTTCGGTATCGCGGCCCGGCCCGCGCCCAACGTTGGACACGACCACGCCATCGTCGGCGAGTTTTTCGGATATTTCCTGATAGAACTCACGCGTGGTCAGATGGAAGGGAATATAGGGCGGACGATAGGCGTCCAGCATTACCACGTCGTAGATGCGGTCTGATTGATTTAGAAAAACACGTCCATCCTCGGCCACCGCGTTGAGCGCACTTTCGTTCATTGCGAAAAATTCCTCGCCGGCGGCGATTACTCCCGGATCGATCTCGACCCCGTCGATTGCCAGCTCCGCGTCAAAGTTCTCGACGTAGAGCTTGGGGGCGGTTCCGGCCCCAAGTCCCACCACCAAGACCTCCTCGACCTGCCCGGCGTTGGCGCTTCGGAAATAGGGTGCCAGCAGAAAGTAATCCCAGGGTCCACCCGAGAGCGGTTGCGGAGTCCGGTCGGGCCAGTAGACCGAATGGGTGGCCAACCGTTCTTCGTTGTTGAGCACCAGCCGCCGCGGCCCGCCCGGAGCTTCGACCACCTGAATGTAGTTAAAGAGTGATTCATCCTCAAATAGCAGCTCACCGGTTTCGGCCGGCTTGATCGGGTCAACGTCAAGATTGCCCCACACGGTCAGTGCAATCGCCAACGCCAGCAACCCGGCAACTGCCCATGATCGCAGCGATAAAAGCGCCAGCACCAGGAGCAGGATGGCAAAGAAAAGAAATGTATTGCGGGTACCGATGTTGGGGACCAGCAGCAGTACCGGCAGGAAGGCCCCGATGATCGATCCGACGGTTCCGATGGCGTACACCCGGCCGGCGACTTGCCCGGCCGATTCAACCCTCCGCGACGCCAAGCGAATGGCAAAGGGCGAAACGAATCCGAGCAGGGTGATTGGTACCGCCAACAACACCAGCACCCCAAATAGCGATCCCAGGAAGACTCCAGCCGAAAGACCGGCCAGTCCGGCAGCCGAAAGACTCAGGATCGGCCGGGCAATAAACGGCACGATCGCGACAAAGACCGCCGCCACCGCCACGATTTTGATCAGCAGTCGATCGTCGGGACGCCGGTCGGCCAGGCGGCCACCCAGGAAATACCCAGCCGAAAGATAGAGCAGGGTCAATCCGATTACATTCGCCCAGATGAAAAGGCTGTTCCCAAAAAACGGCGCCAGCAAGCGTGAGGCGGTCAGCTCGATCCCCAGGGTCGACATTCCGCCGCAAAAGACCAAGAGCATGAGCCAGCGGTCGGAAAAACTGCGTTTTAGTCGTGGCGGGGCAGTCATTGGTTAGCCAGGCCCGTTTACCACGCCGACCAACCGGCGAGCCGGTGGCAATCCGTACTTGGGCACATCAGCACTAAGGAAGCCACGCGCGCCGGGACGACTGGGGCTGCCCGAAACGGTGCTTACTCCCAGCGGAATCGCCAGACCGCAATGGTGAAGCCGACGACGACCCAGGCGACCATCACGGTCAAGTCCATCCACAGCGGGAAACGCCCGCCAGTATCGATCATTAGCTGGCGAACCGCGTCCGCCAGGTAGGTCAGCGGAAGGGCGTGGGCCACCCACTGGAGGACCTCGGGAAAGATGTCGAGGGGAAAGAAAACCCCGGCCAGAACAAACATCGGAAGTGAAATCAACTGCACGATCGGGAGCATCGCTTCTTCGGTGCGGGCAAACGAGGAGGCGGTAAAGCCCAGGCCCACAAACACCAACGTCCCCAGCAATAGCACGCCGATGACCGCCAATGGATTGAAGAAGTCCAGGCCGAAGCCGAACACCAGGATCGCAATCTGCAACGCCGACTGGATCAAGGCGATGACCACCCGCATGCCGATGTTGGCCAGGAGCACCATGGACCTTGTGGCCGGGGTTGCGCCCACCCGCTTTAGGACCTTTTTTTCGCGGCGGGCAACCAGGGTGATGGCCGAGAACACTCCCAGCTGCATGATCGAAAAAGCCAGGATGCCCGGGCCGACGAAGTCGATCGTGTCCAGATCCCGCAAAGAGACCCCGGTGGTTGCGACCGTCACACGCGGCAGCGCGCCGGTCATGGCCCGATCGACACCGTCGACGATCGCGGTCAGGGTCGGGATGACAAACAGCGCGGCGTTCTGATCGAGGTTGTCGTAGATAACTTCTACCTGGGCCGATTGCGATTCGGCCAGAGCCTGACCGTAGCCTCTAGGAATTACCAGTACCGCGCTGCGGTCCCCGTCCTCGAGCGCCTGCCGTTCCGACTCAAAGTCGCCCCGGGTGAGATTGAAGGCCTCGTAGCCCTCGAGCGCTCCCGAGATCGCCTGCGCAGCGGGTGAGTCGTCGGCTAGTACCAGCCCGATATCGTATTCGGTCGGTCCCGAAAAGGCCCCGATGATAAATGCGATCACGACCGTAAATATTGGCGGAAATATGAACGTGAAAAACAAGGCCGTGCGGTCGCGCAAGAATTCCAGCGAGACGCCCCAGAGCAGGCCGCCCATTCCGGCGAAATTCAATCGCGGATCCTTCGGCCGGTCAGTTTTAGGAACACGTCCTCGAGATTGGGTCGGCGAACTTGAAGGTCATCTAGCACGACGCCCTTCTGCCCGGCCAGGGCAAACAGCTCCGGGATCGCCGTCGACGCATCGGCCACCGCCAACTCATATTCACCGTTGAGCGCGATCACCTCGTCAACCGAGGGCAATTGCCCGAGGTCGGAATCATCCAGGTGGGGCGAGGTGGTAAAAGTGAGCGTCGCGCCGGCGAAATTGGCGCGGATCAGGCCTTCCGGGGAGTCGGAGGCAATGATTTTGCCGTTGTCGACGATCACCAGCCGATCGGCTAGGATTTCGGCCTCATCCATGTAGTGGGAGGTAAGGATCACGGTCGTGCCGCGCGATTTCATCTCCACCACGACGTCCCAGAGACGCCGCCGGGCCTGCGGGTCAAGACCGGTGGTGGGTTCATCTAGAAACACCAGCTTGGGGTCCGACAGCAGAGCCAGCGCCACCGCCAACCGCTGTTGCTGGCCGCCCGAGAGGTTCTCGCTGTAGGCCTTCTGGCGCTCGGTTAGGCCGACCAATTCGAGCAGCTCGTCAACATCGCGCGACCGCTTGTATAGCGACCCGAACATCTTCAGATGTTCGCGGGCCGAGAGCTTGGGGAAAAGCGCCGAGGACTGCAGCTGAATACCAATCTGCTGACTAAGCGCCGACTTTTCAGTTGACGGGTCCATGCCCATTACCGAGACCGAACCGGAATCGCGTTCGCGCAGTCCCTCCAGGATTTCCACGGTCGTGCTCTTGCCGGCCCCGTTGGGCCCGAGCATTCCGAAAACCTCACCGGCGGCAACCTCAAACGAGACGCCGTCGACTGCTTTTATGTCACCGTAATGCTTGCGCAGATCCTCGACCTGAACAATTGGTGCCATATTCGTGTGCCTTAGAAATCCCCGACCTTACGTAAGGACGGTCGATCTTGTCTTTGCGGACGAATCCATTATCCGAATTAGTCGGCCGGTGGCAGCGTTCGGGCAACGCCGCAGCGGCGTTTTGACAAGGGTGGTTAAGGGGCCCGCAGGCCCGCGACTATTCCCAGCGGAAGCGCCACACCGCGATCGCATACCCGGCGCCGATCCAGGCGAGGAGCATGCCCAGGTTTAGCCCCATTGGGTACCGGCCGGCGGTGTCGATCATCAATTGCCGAACCGCATCCGCCAGGTAGGTAAGCGGGAGCAGGGTCGCTAGCCACTGCAGCGGGCGCGGAAATTCGTCAAGCGGAAAGAACACACCGGCCAGGACGAACATCGGTAACGAGATCAGCTGCACGATCGGCAGCATTGCTTCGGCGGTGGGAGCAAACGAGGCAATCGAAAAGCCCAGCCCCACAAAAACCAGCGTGCCCAGCAGCAGAACTGCGGCAATCGGCAGCGGGTTGGCAAAATCGAGGCCAAAGCCCAAGACCAGAATCAATATCTGGCTGGTGGTCTGGACCGCGCTGATGACCACTCGCACGGCGATGTTGGAAGCCAGCACCATGGCCTTGGTGGCCGGGGTAGCGGCCACCCTTTTGAGGATCTGCTTCTCACGGCGGGCAACCATGGCGACCGCCGAAAAAACCCCGAGCTGCATGATCGAGAAGGCGATGATCCCGGGCCCAACGAAATCGATGGTTTCCAGCTTGCGAGTTGAGAGCGGAATGGCCGAAAGCTCAACCCGCGGCAGGCTGCCAGCCAGCCTACGGTCGACCGAGTTAAGGATCTGGGCCAGGGCGGGCACCGCGACCTGACGCGTCGCCGGGTCGCCGTCATCAAAGTACACCTCAATTGCCACCTGCCCACGCTCGCTCAATTTAGACCCGTAGCCGGGCGCAATGTCTAGCACCAGCTGGCGTTTGCCCAGCCGCAGGGCCGCCATTTCGGCATCCAGATCGCCCTCGGAAACCACGAATGACGGCGAGATCTGCAGGGCCTGGCTCACCGCCCGGGCCGAGGCCGAATCGTCCTGGCGCACCAGGCCCAGCGAAAAGGTGCTCGAACCGGCAAAGGCGCTGATGATTACCGCGATTACCAACGTAAAGATCGGCGGGAATATCAAACTGAAGTAAAGCGCGGTCCGGTCGCGCAAAAATTCGAGGAGAAAACCGCGAGTTAAACCCAGCAGGCCGATCGGATTCACCGAATCACCAGCGGCCGACTAAAGATTTGGCGGCCGGGTCCGATTATTTGCGGTTCGGCAAGACCCAAACACTGTCGCCGACCCGCCGGTCGACTTGGACGTAACGGCCGCCGACGTTTACGTCCATTACACCGCTGGCAAAGCGACCGGCCACCCGGACCGTGCTGCCCGGAGTTAAGCCCGAGGTCTGGATGAAGGAGAGTAGTTGAGTCTCCTCCTCGATCAACTCCGAGATGCGGCGGACCACGACGGTGCCGCCCACGGCGACCTGGCTGAGCTGGGATAGGCCTTCGCGGGTCCAGGTGCGCACATTGCCCGGGATCGGATTGCCGTGCGGACAGGTCTCGGGGTGTCCGAGGGCTTCGGAAATTCGCTGCTCGAGCCGATCTGAGACTGAATGTTCTAGCCGGTCTGCCTCCTCGTGCAGGGCCGACCATTCGAGCCCGAGCTGGTCTTCCAACCAACGTTCGATGAGGCGGTGCCGGCGCACGATCCGCTCCGAGCGAACGCGTCCGCGGTCGGTCAGCTCGATCCGGTGGCCGTCGGCGATGCTTACCCAACCGTCGCGAACCATCCGCTTGATGGTCGCCGATACGGTCGGGGCCGAGACCTTGAGTCGTTCGGCCAGGCGGGCGGCGATGACCGGCATGTGTTCGTAGTCAAAGCTGGCGATCGCCAGGAGGTAGTCCTCAACCGTCGGCGTCGAGCTCGGGCCGCGTGATCTAGTTGATGCGTTCATAAATCCATTGTGCCAACAATCCCAGCCGAATGCGCCAGGATAATCGGCGAGCAATTGTTTCTGGCACCATCAAAGTTACGCGACCGAACGGCAATGACCCCAATCCTGGTAATGAAATTTGGCGGCAGCTCCCTGGCCGATCCCGGCCGGATCGCCGCCGTCATTGAGATCATCCACGCCGCCGCCGAGCGGTGGCGGCCGGTAATTGCGGCCTCGGCGATGGGTAAAACAACCGATGCCCTGCTTTCGCTGGCCCGTCAACTGGGAGCCGATGTGGCGGGGCGCGACCTCGACCTGCTGCTCTCCACCGGCGAGGTCGTGTCCTGTGCGCTGCTCTCGGCCGCGCTCAACGCCCGCGGCCACCCCGCGGTGGCTCTGACCGGACAGGCGGCCGGGATCGTAACCGACCATCTCCACGGGCGGGCCCGGATCCAGCACATCGCCCCGGCCAGATTGCGTACCGCCCTGGATGACGGACGAACCCCGATCGTGGCCGGTTTTCAAGGGGCGTCGGCCGACGGTCAGGTCACCACCCTGGGCCGCGGGGCCTCCGACACCACCGCGGTCGCGCTGGCAACCGCGCTGGGAGCCGATCACTGCCGCATCTACACCGATGTCGACGGCATCTATTCGGCCAATCCGCGGGTTGTTCCCAGGGCATCTAAGATCGATCGAATCAGCTATGAAGAAATTCTGGAGATGGCGGTACTCGGGGCCGGGGTCATGCACCCGCGTTCGATCGAGGTGGCCGGCCGCAACGGGGTCCAAATAGAGGTACGTTCGAGTTTTAATTCCAATCCGGGAACGTGGATCATGAACGCCGATCAGATCGACATCGAGACCGGGGCCGGCGCCCGTGCGGTCGTCGATGACGCCGGCGTGGCCCAGATTACGGTCGCCGGCGTGCCCGACCGCCCGGGGTTAGCCCACTCGATATTTGCCCCGCTGGCCGAGGCCGGCATCAGTGTCGATGTAATCGTCCAGAACGTTTCGCATCGCGGACTAACCGACATATCGTTTACGGTCCAGCGCGCCGACCTTGACGCGGCTCACGCCGCAACCGAAAAAGCGGCGCGGACGATCGATGCCAGCACAGTCACCGCCGACCCGGCAATTGGCAAGCTGTCGGTGGTGGGCACCGGGATGGTTTCCACCCCAGGAGTGGCCGCCCGGATGTTTGGCGCGCTGGCCGCGGCCGGGATTAACATTTGCGGAATTACAACCAGTGAAATTCGGGTAACCTGTCTGATTGGGGAGGAGTATTTAGTGGAAGGAGCCAGGGTCCTGCACACGGCCTTCGGTTTGGATGAATGAAGTTGAAATGGTTGTCGACAGCGTTCGGCTAAACCTCGTAAACCCGTCCCGGACGATCTGGTTGCGCCAAAAGGACCGCCGCCGCTACCTGCCCATTACCATCGGCGGGCACGAAGCCGACGCCATCGCCATCAAGCTGGTAAACCTGAAAGAGGATGCTCCGATGCGTCCGCTTACCCACGACCTGCTGTGGCAGACGATCGAGGATCTCGGCTGGCATGTGGAGAAAGTCGTCATCCGCGAATTGAGTGATCAGGTCTTCTACGCCGACATCGTGCTGGCCCGCGAGGAAGAGCACAAGATCATCGACGGGCGACCCTCGGATGCAATCGCCCTGGCGGTGCGGGCCGATGTCCCGATCTACTGCGCCCAGACGGTGCTCGACCAGGCCGGGCTGGAACCCGAAGCCGAATCGGCCGACCCCCAGGAGGAGCCGGTTACCGAGGAGAGCCTCAAACCGTTTGCCGACTTCATCGGCCAACTCGATCTGGACGACCTCGGTGACGACTGACCGCGGCGGTCCTAAAATCGCCAATCGGCAATAAATCTCCCTTAGACCTGATCAGGTCAAGGATCAATTGGACACAGCTTTGAGCGTTAAGGCAAACGGACAGACCGGGACCTGGAACGCCAAGACCGGCCTGGCGCGGATGCTCAAGGGTGGTGTGATCATGGATGTGACCACGGCAGCCGAGGCGGAAATCGCCGAGGAGGCCGGGGCGGTCTCGGTGATGGCCTTAGAACGGGTCCCGGCCGATATCCGGGCGCAGGGCGGAGTGGCCCGGATGTCGCCGGTCGACGTACTCGTCGACATCAAAAATTCGGTATCCATCCCGGTCATGGCCAAGTGTCGGATCGGTCATTTTGTCGAAGCCCGGATCATCGAGGCGCTGGGGCTTGACTACATCGACGAGTCCGAGGTCCTCTCGGTCGCCGACAGCGCCAACCATGTTGACAAACATGATTTCAAAATCCCGTTCGTCTGCGGGGCCCTGGACCTGGGCCAGGCGCTTAGGCGGATCGGCGAGGGTGCGGCGATGATTCGCACCAAGGGCGAGGCCGGCACCGGCGACGTGGTCGAGGCGGTCCGTCACATGCGCACCGTGCAGGGCCAGATCCGCTGGCTTTCCACCCTCGGCGGCGACGAATTGATGGCGGCATCCAAAAAACTGGAAGCCCCCTACGAATTGGTCGTGGAAGTTAGCCGTTCCGGCCGGTTGCCGGTCGTCAACTTTGCCGCCGGCGGGATCGCCAGCCCGGCCGATGCGGCCCTGATGATGCACCTGGGAGCCGAGGGAATATTCGTCGGCTCGGGGATTTTTAAGGCCGCTAAGGAGAAGGCGATCGCCATCCGCGGTGCCGGTTTGGATATCGCCGACCCGGCAAATTTTGAGGCCTGGGCGCCGTTTGCGCGCAAACTGGCCCGTTCGATCGTGGAGGCCACCCTGCACTATGAACGATTCGACCTAGTGGCCGAGGCCGCGCGCGGGATTGACATTGCGATGTCTGGAATCGCGGCCGATTCGTTAGCCGCCGCCGAGCGATTGGCCGACCGCGGACACTAAGCGGCTTGGCTGAATCGGGCCGGCCCCGGCCGCTGGTTGGCGTGCTGGCGATCCAGGGTGATTTCGCCGAGCACTTGGCCGCGCTAAGGCGTCTGGACATCTGTTCCCAGGCGGTTCGCCTGCCCGAGCAGCTTGCCGGGCTGGACGGCCTCATAATCCCCGGCGGGGAGAGCACGACCCTTGGAAAGCTGGCCCGCCGCTACGGGTTCATCGATGCCATCGCTGACTTTGCCGCCGCCGGGCGGTCGATATGGGGAACCTGTGCCGGGTTGATCTTCCTCAGTTCGGATTGCGGCCGCTGCCAGCCGATCCTCTCGCTGCTGGAAATTACCGTCGCCCGGAACGCCTTCGGCTCCCAGATCGACAGCTTCGAGCAGGATCTGACCATCCCTGCAATTGGTGATGAGCCGTTCCCCGGCGTGTTCATCCGGGCGCCGCTGATTACCGGGCACAGCGACCGCGTAGCAGTGCTCTCGCAAATTCCGGCCGGGGTCGTTGCGGTCGAACAGGGGAACCTGCTGGGGACCTGCTTTCACCCCGAGCTGACCGCGGATCTGCGGATTCACCGTCACTTCCTAAATAAAATCGCCATTGAACGCTAACCACCCAGGGTCGCTAATTTCGATCGGCACCGAACCAGCTCCCCAGGCCGAGCGCGCAGGCCGCGCTGATGAATTGGGCACGCCAAGCGGCGCGAGTTTGCACTACGCTGAGACCGACCGCGCCGAATTTGAAGCGTTGCTGGCGGTGCTCCCGGAAGCCATTGCCAAACCGGTGCGGGCCCAACGCGAGGCCGACGCCCTAGTTGAGATCGTTCTCGATATCGGCCGCCGCCCGCTGGCCCGCTTTCCCTGGGGCGACATCGAATTGGGCAGCTGGCAGGTAGACGCGGCAACCCTGCAATCGGCAGTGCGTCGAATCGGGCAATTCGACGCCGACAATCGCGCCGGGCTGCTGGGCACCCTGCATCGGATTTCGGCGATCCGCAACCGCGCCGGAGAGGTCGTGGGCCTGACCCTGCGCCGCGGGCGGGCAATATACGGGCAGGTCGCCCTGGTGCGCGACGTAATCGATGCACGCAGTTCGGTGCTTTTGGTCGGCCGCCCCGGGGTCGGCAAAACAACCTTGTTGCGCGAGATCGCACGCGAACTCTCGTCCGGTTTGGGGCGCCGGGTCCTGGTGGTGGATACATCCAACGAAATCGCCGGCGACGGCGACATCCCGCATCCGGGGATTGGTCGGGCTCGCCGGATGCAGGTCGCCTCGCCCGAGTTGCAGCACCAGGTGATGATCGAAGCGGTCGAGAACCACACCCCGGAGGTCCTCATCATCGACGAGATCGGCACGATCGAGGAGGCCCGGGCAGCCCGTACGATCGCCGAGCGAGGGATCCAACTGATCGCCACCGCGCATGGGAACAGCCTGCACAACCTGATTACCAACCCGACCCTGAACGGGCTCGTCGGCGGGATTGAAAATGTGATCCTGGGCGATCGCGAGGCCCGGCGCCGGAGATCGCGGAAAGCGGTGCTGGAGCGCCGTGCGGCCCCCACTTTTGATGTCCTAATTGAAATCGCCCAGCGCAATCAACTGCTGGTGCACACCCATTTGGCGATCGCCGCCGACGCCATCCTGGCCGGCGAACCGGTGGCCGCCGAATTGCGCACCCTCGCCGGCGGCCAGGTCCAAATTGATCGCCGCACCCTGCGCCCATCCCGCTCTGACCAGGCCCGCCTGGCCCAGCCGCCCGATCGCGCAATCGCGCAGGCCACCCTGGATCCGGACCCTTTGCGCCCCTACCTGCACGGGATTTCGGCCGGCAAAATCCGCAAAGCCGCGCGCGCTCTGGGGATCGACGTGACTCCGGTGCGTGACCTGGACCGGGCCGAGCTGTTGATTGCCACGCGCTCTAGCTACTTCCACCGTGACGCCGCCCTGGACCGAGCGATCGATCTGGATCTGCCGGTATTTGTCCTTGAGGGAACCGCCCTTGAGCGGGTGCGCCAGGGGCTGGCGCATGCCTTCGAGGCGCTGCGTTTTCCAACCCCCGAGCACGGATCGGCCGACCCGGCCACCGGCTCGAATACCGCTTAACGGGGCAGGTGTGAACCGAATGCGGCCGGCCCGGCGGTCCTGCTGATGCCGCCACGCCACACCCGCCAACTGGGTCTGCTGGTCGCCTTCGAGGGGATCGACGGATCCGGCAAGACCCTGCTCTCGCAGACCCTCTGCAGGATGCTTGAAGCGGAGGGAGTGGCCAACCTGTGGGTGCGGGAGCCCGGCGGAACTGAATTTGCCGAAGGGCTGCGCGATACCTGGGAAAAGGCCAATCTGCACGATGCCACCTCGTCGCGGGTTGAGGCCCTGCTATTCAACGCCGCCCGGGCGCACCTGGTCGAAAAACGAATCCGCCCGGCGCTGGATGCTGGGACGGTGGTGGTCTGCGACCGTTTCGCCGATTCCACCGTGGCCTACCAGGGTTCTGGAACCGGAGTTGACATGGACGAACTGATTCGCCTCAATCACTTTGCCACCGCCGGCCTGGTGCCCGACCTTGTGATCTTGCTCGACGTGCCCGCGTCCGTCGGCCTTTCGCGCAAGGCCGGCATGCAGCCGGGCAACGGCCACCTCTCGAGCATGGAAATGCGCGGGGCGGCCTTCCTGGATCGCGTGCGCGGGCTGTACCTAGCGCTGGCCGCCGGCGCCCCAAACCGCTGGGAAGTGCTCGACGGAGGATCAGAGGCATCCGAGCTCTTGCCTAGAATCTGGGCGCGGGTTAAGGCCCTGCTGGAACGGCGACAAACCGCTTCGGCCGGGCGCAGCCAATCCCAGCTTCTCTAACCCGCTGACCGACTCCGCCGCCCGGTGGGCGAATTTAGGGGGATAAGTGACCGCTAGCCAATCTGGCGCTCCGGAGCAACACAAGCTGGTAATTGCGATCGTCCAGGACGAGGACGCAAATTCGCTGGCCGACGATCTGCTCGAACATCAGTTCGGTCTTACCCGGATCAACACCGCCGGCGGATTTCTGCGCCAGGGCAACGTGTCATTTCTGATCGGGGCTCCCGAACACCGCCTCAGTGAACTGTTGCGGATCGTGCGCGCCAACTGCCAGACCCGCACCCAGCACGTCAACCCGATCCCCCCGATCATGGAACCGGGAGAGTTCTACATCCCATACCCGGTTGAGGTCCAGGTCGGCGGCGCCACCGTTTTCGTAATGGACCTGGATCGCTACGAGCGCATCTGACCGCCGCCCGCCGGCGGCCGGGGCGCTAGGACGGGGGCACGCGCTTGAGGTGCCCGCGGTAGACCCCCAACACCAGGCCGCGGATTTCGAGCCGGTTGGTGTAAATGGGCTCCATCTGCGAATTGGCCGGCTGTAGGCGGTAGCCGGACGGCCCGAATCGGTAGAAGCGTTTCAGGGTCGCGGCCTCGTCATCGAGAATCGCGACCACCACGTCGCCGTCGTTGGCAGTGGTCTGGGCGCGCACGATCACATAGTCGCCATCGAGGATGTGATCCTCAACCATCGAATCGCCGCGGACCTTTAGGGCGTAGAAATTGCCGGGGTCGTCGGGGGTGATCTCTTCTGGCAGCGGCAAATACCCCTCGTAATCGGTGACCGCCTCGATCGGGGATCCGGCGGCAATCGAACCGATGATCTGGGCAACTCGTACCGGGAGCCGCTCGTCCGGGTTTTCAAGCGTGGTTAGGCCGTGCGCCTCACCGGTGCGATTCAGGTAACCCTTGCGGTCCAGGGCCACCAGATGGGCTTGAACCGAGGCGGCCGAGAGTCCGATGCTCTCCCCGATTTGCCGAACGCTGGGACTGTAGCCCTTTTCGACCTGGAACGTTCTGATCACGTCCAATACCTGACGCTGCTTGGCGGTGAGCGATCGCGCCATATCTACCTGCTCAATCCGTGTTTGAAATAGTTCAAAGTATTAACGAATTCGAATGAATAAGCTTTACAAATATATTACGTTACTTAGACACAATGTAAACCAAGGTATATAACGCTATTCAAACTCAGGGCGATATGGACTCCCAATTGCGGATGCATGGGAGACCGATTCAAATAACCTAGGCATTGACACATCGGCCAAGTGGCAAATGCGAACTTGTTAGACCTGATCCGCCGGCTCATACCCGAACCATCCGCCCCGGCCGGTACCCATCCGGGTTCAGCCCCCGCGGACGACTCCGCCCAAATCCCCGCCGGCGAAACCATCAAACTGGGACCGGAGCTGATTGTTACCCACGACTGCTACGAAATTAAGGGCCGTCGCTACCCGCGCGCCAGCCAAATCGCCCGCGCCAACATGAATATCGACGCCAACCATTTCCGGCCGGCCGAAGCCGACGATTTCGCGCAAAGCGTGCCGCGCCGACATGAAATCTTCGCCCACCTGACCGCCGGCATGGCAGACATGCTGGAGCGGATCGCGCAAATTGACAACAATCCGCGGCTGGGTTCAATGATCCTCATCTCCGGGCCTACCGGCTGCGGCAAAACGACCCTGGCCAAGACCTATTGTTTTGCCGCCAACCTCCCGATTACCGAATTGAATTTTTCCGGCGATTCGACCCTGACCGATTTCTTCCACCGCACCGAGGTGAGGATCGATGCGCAGGGGCGGCAGTCAACCCAGGCTCAGCTGGGACCGGCCGCCGAGGCCATGCTTTACGGCAAGAAGCTGCTGATCAACGAACTGAACATGCTCCCGGCCGACCTGATGAGTGCGATCACCTCGGCAATGGACACCGGTCGCCTACTGCTCTCTTCCACCCGCATGGGCAACGTCGAAATCGCCCTGCACCAGGATTTTGGGATCATCGCCACCGCCAACCCCAATTACATCGGCACTTCCGAACTGGGTCGCCCGCTGCGGCGACGCTTCGGGGTCGGACTGGGCGATATGACGATGGGTTTTCTGCCGCCGGACCAGGAAATCGACTCGCTGCTGGTTGAATTTGACCGGATCGGGTTGCTGGGCGCGGCCGGCGTCAGCGCCAATCGGATTGCCGCCGAGCGATTGGTGGCGGTGGCCGATCGACTGCGCCATCACCGTGAACACGGTGGGCGGATGCGCGATCGAATCTCCACCCGGGCGCTGCTGCATTGGCTGGCGATCGGGCATCTGACCGGTTTGCCGCTGGCGCAGATCGGCGGCCTAGCGGTGCTAACGATCGCCCCGCCCGACATTGCCGGGGAAGTGGTAACGATCGCCAGCAAACTGCTGGGCAATCTCAAGGCCGCCGAGCAACCGCCGGCCAGGCTGGCGGGGACCCTGTTAGTCGACGATCCGCCGCCGCCCGGTACCGCGCGGCCAGTGCCCGCGCTGGACTATCCATTGCCCGCTGAATCGGTTGCCGCCGATCCGTCAGGTGGCGAAGAGCTCCTGCTCTCCGACGGGACCAGGGCGCTCATATCGGCCAGCCCGGGCAGGGCCCCGGCGCTGACGGCCTTCGATCACAACGGCCGGCGACTTACCCAGCGCACCCAGCTGGATCTGGTTCGCAGCCAGCTCCGGGCCCAGTTCGACATCAATCTACCGCAGGCCTTGGGCAGCCTGCCAACCTCCTTGAGTACGCTGCCCTGCCTGACCGCGTCCACCCATCGCGCCGTGCAGCTCGCCCAGAGCGCGGTGCTGCTGGGCTGGCCGGTCATGCTGCGCGGTCCATCGGGCTGCGGCAAATCGGCACTTGCGCGGACCCTGGCGTTGCAGTGGGAGCTGCCGGTGGTCGAGTTTTCGTTTACCGGCGAGACCGACAAGAGCGACCTGACCGCGGTTCGGCAGATGCGCGGCGGCCAAACCCGCTGGAACGTTCAGGCGTTCATGGAGGCGGTACAGGCCGGATATTTCGTAATCATCAATGAATACAACCTGGCCTATCCCGACGTGCACTCGATCATTAATGGGCTGTTTGACAAGGCCGGGCTGGTCACGCTGCCCGATGGGTCGCAGTTTCGCGCCCATCCGCACTTTCGCCTGGTCGCCACCGCGGCCCCCGACGGGCCGGGCGTAAAACCGCTCAACGAGGGGGTCGAAAACCGCTTCGGGGCGGTCATCGCCATGGAGTACCCTCCACCCGACGAGGAGCTGGCGATCCTTGGCGAAGTATCCGGGCCGACCGCCGACCGGGACTTGCTGACCGGAATCTGCCAGTTGGTTGGCGTCGCGCGCCGCCTGCTGGCCGGCGAGCTGGACGAAGCCGGAGGCGAGGGTTTTGGAAATATCCCGCCCGACCTGGCCTCGGCGGTGGCCGAGCGCACCGCGCTAACGACCGCCGAGCTGGTCATGCTGGCCCAGGGGTCCGATGACCGCGAACAACTCTGCGGCTGGTACCGGCGCGGGGTCCTCGAGGGCGCCTCGCCGGAGATGCTGCGGGTGCTCGAGCCGGTGCTGGCCAACTATGGTATCGCCTGAACATCTCGCGGCCGTAACCGGATCGCAGCCGGCCAAGTCGGCCGGCCTCGATCCGGGTGAACTGGAACTGGCAACCCGGCTAATCATCGGCGATCGGCGAATTGCCGTCCTGCCCGGGCAATGGTGGGGCTATCTCCCCGATCATCAGCTGATCACCTACCCCGAACAGCTGACCCGGATCTGGCCGGATCGGCGATTGATCGGCGGGATGTGCCACCTTGTGGCCGAGGCATTCCACACCGGCGCGGCCGGGCGGCGGAGGATCGAACAATGGCTGCGGGGCCAGCGTCGCCACGGCTATTCGGCCGACTCGATGCGCCTGCTAGTTAGCGCGGTCAACGATTTGCGCGTCAACGACCGCTACCTCCAAAACCGTCCGGGAGCCGAACCCTACTTTGTCGAGCTATACCGCCTGCTGCCCGACCTGGATCCGCGTTCCGATGTCGCCGCCCCCACCGACAGCAGCGGGTTCCTGCGTCCAGCCCACCACCTCTTCCTCGACGCATTGACGGCGAACTGGGCCAACCGGCGTTGGCCCGGCAACACCCAGACCCCGTTTACTCCGCAACTGGTCCAGGATGCGCTGGACCAGACCCGCCGTGATCTCGAGCGGGCGGCCGGCGCCGACGACCTGGAGGGTTTGCTAAAACGCCTCTCCGGACGCACCGCGGCAGTGTATGCCGGCCTGATCGGGGAATGGGAGGCGCTCTCGCAACAGACCGACCGGCCGGCCGGCGAGGACGCCGGTCAACCCAACGCGGCCGCCAACGAGGCCGACGCCCAGGCCGCCCGGGCCAACGCCGAGGTCGGCGAGGGTGAGATCGGCGAAGAGACCATTCAGTTGCGCGAGGGCGCCGGCGGGTCGCAGGCGGTCAAACGCGCCCAGCAGCGGGTCCAGCAGCGCCGGGCGATCTCGGCCCGCTCGGTCCGGCGCCGGATGCTCGACCGCAACGCCAGAAGCAACCCGCGCTGGGCCAGCGATATGGTTGATGCGCTGCGCCGCGGCGAGGAAAACGACCGCGTCGATTACGAGAATTTCGACTACCTGGCGGCGGTCGAGCGCCTGCGCCCAGGGATCGAGACCACCATCAAAGGCGACGGTCGCCGGCCGGGGTTGGAACAGATCATGGACCGTCGTCGGCAGGGCGACACCGACGCCCAACGTCGTCCTCGCAAGCGCCGGTCGGGCGAGACCGGCAATATCGACCTGCAGCGGCCCGAGCGCCTGTTGACCGACCCGTTGAACGCATTCCTCAAGGGCCTGCGAGTACCGCGCAATGACCGCCAGCGCGACTTTGCCAGCTTGATCCTGCTCGACATCTCGGGTTCGATGGTGCAGAAGGGTTACCCCACCCGCAAATTCGACCGCCTAGCCGATTCGGCGATCCTTTTCATCGAAATCCATGAACGCCTGCGGATCCCGTTCGAGGTGATCGCCTTCTCCTCGCAGATAACACCGCTTTGGGCCTTTGCGGACTGCAAATGGC
Source organism: Chloroflexota bacterium (assembly GCA_965261345.1). Lineage (GTDB taxonomy): Bacteria > Chloroflexota > UBA11872 > UBA11872 > VXNJ01 > VXNJ01. Next base: position 1,701,989 of record OZ253449.1, on the reverse strand, counting down.
CGCGGCAGCTCTCGGGGCGGGCAGCACCCTACGAACCCCGCGATCACTCGGAAATATTCAAACGCCTCTACGACCTAGATCACAAGGACACCGACGATTCCGGCGCCCTAGCGGCCGCCCTGGAGCGCTCGCGCTCGCAACCGGGCCTAAAGAGCATCTTCGTGGTAACCGACGGAATCAGCTCCGACCCGGCACTCCTCCGGCGCGCCCTCATCGACATGCACCGCAACAACCGGGCCGGCCGGCCCGACCAGCGCTACAAGGTCCTGGCCTTCGGTGTCGGAGTGGTCAAGTCGGAATTCCAGTTGGCCTACCAGCCCACCTACAACGACAAGCCGCTGGCATCCTGCGCCGGGGCGGTGATCGAAGATGTTGCGGCGTTGCCCAACATCATAAGGACCGCGGTCGAAGAACGCATTCGGCACCTCTAGGCCGCCGGACCGGACGGTCCGGAAATTGCCGGCAGGCTCACCTATAATCCGGTTCGAACGCCGCCTCTTTACAGGTTTTTGGGGGCGGTCTTTGATTCTGGATCGAATTAGCAAAAACCGACCGACCCATAGGACTACCCACACTTGGCGACGCCAACTGCAATCAGGCGTCACATACGCGAGATTGCGCCGGACACCGACTACGAAACACTCTCCGGCATGGGCGATCTGCTCGACCACGGGGTCCATGAAGTAAAGCTGGTTTCGCGCGGCGAATTGGTCACTGGCCGGGTTATGCGAATCTCCGGCGAAGAAGTAATGATCGATGTCGGCCTCAAATCCGAAGGCGTGGTGGTCGGTCGTGAGCTGTTCGACCCCCACTACATGGACGATCGCCTCGATCTGTCAATCGGCGATGAGATCGACGTCTTCGTGCTGCAGCCCGAGGGCGATGCCGCGGCGATGCTATCGATCCGCCGGGCCTTCCAGGAAAAACTCTGGCGGCAGACTGAGAAAATCTACGAGGAAGGCACCGTGGTTGAAACCAAGGTGACCGAATTCAACAAGGGTGGAGTGCTGGTAGATATCGGCCCACGCGGATTCGTGCCGATGTCACAGCTGACCTCGCTTGGCCCCTCGATCCCGCGCGATCAGCGCGATGAGCTCATCGAGTTGCTCTCCTCGCTGGTGGGTCGCACGATTCGCGTCAAGATCATCGAAATGGATAAGCGCCGTAACCGCTTGATCCTCTCCGAGCGTGCGGCCGAACGCGAGGCCCGGGCCAAGCGACGTGACGCCCTGCTGGATCGCTTCAAGGTCGGACAGGTGGTCAAGGGCCGGGTGTCCAATCTGGCGACCTTTGGCGCATTCATAGACCTCGGCGGCGCCGACGGTCTGGCCCACATATCGGAGTTGGCCTGGAGTCGAGTCAATGATCCCGCCGAGGTGCTAAAGCCGGGCGAGGAAATAGATGTCTACATCCTGGCGTTAGACCGCGTCGACAAGAAAATCGCGCTCAGCATCCGCCGCACCAAGTCCGATCCCTGGAAAGATATCGAAACCCGCTTTGCGGTCGAGCAGGTCGTCGACGGCACGGTGACCAACCTAGCCACCTTCGGCGTGTTCGTACGGTTGGCCGACGGCATCGAGGGACTGGCCCATGTTGCCGACGTTGACGACGGGGCGATGGTGGGTTTCCGTGAGGCCGACGTTCGAAAATTCAAGATATTAAATATCGAAACCCGGCGGCGGCGGATTCGCCTGCTCCCGTCCGAAGCCTCTGCAACCCCCGATGTCACCCCTCCAGAGCGCGCTGACGGCGCCGGCGGAACGATCGTTGGCACTGCCGAATACTCGGCTCCCGACTAAACCGCCGGAGTCGAATTTAGGGCAAGCGGAGCGCGGATTAGCTCCGGCAATGGCAATAGAGTTGGCTTAATGGCGATTTCTGGCCGATCATTGGTCAAAATTGGGTAACCGAAGCTGATTGGGGTTGTAACGTGAACGAGCGATTAGACAAGTTCACCGAACGCGCCAAAAAGGTGCTCGTCTACGCCCAAGACGAGGCCACCCGCTTCAACCACACCTACATCGGCACCGAGCATCTGTTGCTGGGGCTTTTGCGCGAGGGCGACGGCATCGCCGCCAAGGCGCTGGGGAACCTGGGAGTCGAACTAAATAAGGTGCGCTCGGCGGTTGAATTTATCATCGGCCGTGGCGAAAAAGTGGTCATTGCCGACATCAACCTGACTCCACGCGCCAAACGCGTAATCGAGCTGGCGGTCGAGGAAGCCAGACGCCTGGGCCACAACTACATCGGTACCGAGCACCTGCTATTGGGATTGGTGCGCGAGGGCGAGGGTATTGCCGCCGGAGTACTGGAGAGTTTGGGCGTGAACCTGGAAAAAGTTCGTGCCCAGGTCGTGCGAGTGGTCTCGCAGGGGGCGATGGAGCCCAAGCGCCGCGGACGCGCCGCCCGCCGCAAGACCTCGGCGACACCTACCCTCGATTCACTGGGGATCGACCTGACTGCCGCCGCCCGGCGCGACGAGCTCGATCCGGTCATCGGCCGCGAAAACGAGATTGACCGGGTGATTCACATCCTTTCGCGACGTACCAAGAACAACCCGGCGCTGGTCGGCGACCCCGGAGTAGGCAAGACCGCGATCGTGGAGGGCCTGGCCCAGAAGATCGTGGCCGGCGACATACCAGAGAGCCTCAAGGACCGCCGCCTGCTTACCCTCGACATCGGGTTGCTGGTGGCCGGCACCAAATACCGCGGCGAGTTCGAGGAGCGGCTCAAGAAGGTTATCGAGGAGATCCGCAGTTCCAACGACTGCGTGATATTCATCGACGAGTTGCACACCCTGGTCGGGGCCGGTGCCGCCGAGGGGGCGATCGATGCCGCCAATATTCTCAAACCGGCGCTTTCCCGGGGCGAACTACAGTGCATCGGGGCCACCACCGCCGACGAATTTCGCAAATACGTTGAACGCGACGCGGCCCTGGAGCGGCGCTTTCAGCAGGTCCGAGTGCGCGAGTCGACGATTGAAGAGACGACCGCAATCCTGCTCGGCGTGCGATCGCGCTACGAGGAACACCACAGCGTCAAGATCACCGACGAGGCGGTCGTTTCGGCCTCGGAGATGGCCGGCCGCTATGTGACCGACCGCTTCCTGCCGGACAAGGCGATCGACGTGATCGATGAGGCCGCGGCGCGGGTCAACATCCGCGCGGGATCGACCTCGCTGGCCCTTCGCAATATGCAAAAACAAGTCGAAGAGCTGGTCCGCCGCAAGGACGCGGCAATCTCCCGATCGGAGTTCGACGAAGCCGACGAACTGCGCGAGCAGGAGCGGACAATGCGGGCCAAGGCCGAGGCGATGGAAGCCCAATGGCTCGATACCCGGGCCCGCGAGATCCCCCAGGTGCTCGAAGAGGACGTGGCCCAGGTCGTCTCGGTTTGGACCGGAATCCCGGTCCACCGGATCGCCGAGGAGGAGTCCAAGCGGCTGCTGCATATGGAAGACGAATTGCACCGCACGGTAATTTCCCAGGATGAGGCTATCGCCACCCTGTCCAAGGCGGTTCGACGGGCACGGGCGGGCCTCAAGGACCCGAAGCGCCCGATCGGCAGTTTCATATTCATGGGACCGACCGGCGTGGGCAAGACCCTGCTGGCGCGGGCCCTGGCCGAATTCCTGTTCGGCAGCCAGGAAGCCCTAATTCGGATCGACATGTCCGAATACATGGAGCGGCATTCCGTATCGCGCTTGGTCGGGGCCCCACCCGGCTACATCGGTTATGAAGATGCCGGTCAATTGACCGAGGCCGCCCGGCGGCGACCCTATTCGGTGATCCTGCTCGATGAGATCGAAAAGGCCCACCCCGACGTTTTCAACGTCCTGCTGCAGTTGATGGAAGACGGTCGCCTGACCGATTCCAAGGGCCGCACCGTCGACTTCCGCAACACGGTTTTGATCATGACCTCCAACATCGGGGCCAAGCAGATCAAGCGCGCCGGCGGACTGGGTTTTTCCGGAGCGGTCGAGGCGGCGGCCGAAGAAGATTTCTATCGCGAAATGAAGTCCAAGGTAACCAGTGAGTTGCGCAAGGCCTTCAGGCCCGAATTTCTAAACCGGATCGATGCCTCGGTCGTGTTCCGCTCGCTCGGACGAGCTGATATCGATCGCATCGTCGATCTTGAGCTCGAACACCTTCGTGCCCGATTGCGCGAGCTCGAAGTCGAGCTCGATCTCTCTGTCGCGGCCCTGGGGCTATTGGCCGAACGCGGCTACGATCCGGATTTTGGGGCGCGTCCGCTGCGGCGCATCATCCAACAATTGCTCGAGGACCCGTTGGCCGAAACCCTGTTGGCCGGCGAATTGGTTAGCGGCGCCAAAGTCGTCGTTGATCGCGCCGGCGACGAATTGGCCACCAACGTCCTGCAACCGATCGAGGCCTAGCCGGCGATCGCGGCGATCCGGCCGGGCTGGCCGATTGACGATGGGCAATCGATCGGCCGAAAGTTGCCTGGCGGTCCTGTTGGCCGGCGGCGCTTCCCGGCGTTTCGGGGCCGACAAGCTGCGCGAGGAAATTGCCGGCCGCGCGGTGGCCGACCTGGCGCTGGCGGCATTGATCGCCAGCCCGGCAGTTAGCGCGATCCAGATAGTCGGCTCGCCGGACAATCTTGCCTGGCTGGGCCAAATCGCTGATCGGTCGGGCAGCGACAAGCTGCTGCCTCCCTGCAAGGGCGGGGACTGCCGCTCAATCTCGACGTTGTCCGGCCTCGAGGCGGCCGCGGGCGATTGGGAGTGGGCGCTCGTCCACGACGCGGCCCGGCCATTTCTAACCCCACGACTAATCGACGACGGCCTGGCGGCGGCGTCCCGGCATGGAGCCGTAATCGCCGCCCTCCGGGCCACCGACACGGTCCAGATCGTAGATGGCGGCGGCCGGATAGTCCAATCACCGGATCGGGCGCGCAGCTACCTGGCGCAAACGCCGCAGATCGCCAAACGCCAGCTGCTGCTCCAGTGCCATCGCCGTCTGCGGGGCGAACTTGACCGCTTCACCGACGAGGCCTCGCTGCTGCGACATTGCGGCCACCCGGTTGCGGTATACGAAGGCGCAGAGACTAATCTGAAAATCACCAGCCAGGGCGATCTTGCCCAGGCCCGGGCGATTCACCCCGACCACCAACACGCCAAACGCTCGGGCTAAGGAGCCAAACCGTGACCCAAAAACGTATCGGACAGGGATACGACATCCATCGCCTGGCCCCCGGCGGTCCGTTGCGGATCTGCGGGATCGACATCGACGCGCCGTTTACGGCGGTCGGTCATTCCGACGCCGACGTCGGACTGCACGCGCTAATCGACGCTCTCCTGGGGGCGACCCAGATGGGCGACATCGGACGGGTATTTCCCGATACCGACGACGCCTGGGCCGGCGCCAATTCGGCCGACCTGCTTTGGGAGGTCCACAACAGCGTGCGCAAACTCGGCTGGCGGATCGAGCACGCTGACATGACGATCCATCTCGAAACCCCCAAAATCGCGCCGCGTCTGTACATGATGTCGTCGCGAATCGGCGGAATCACCAGTGTCACCCCGGTCCGGTTCAGCGTAAAGGCCAAGACCGCCGAGGGATTGGGGCCGATTGGGAGTTCGCAGGCGATCGCCGCCAACTGCGTGGTCCTGCTCTCCAAGATGGGCCGCTAGGCCGGTTCTGGACGGGTGGCCGGCCGATCCCATTTAAAATTTCCGGGCGTCCAAGACACTGCGACTTGGGCCCCATCCTGGATTTGACGCCATGAGAACTAGGATCACCCACTGGGCCTGAGGATCCGCGATACGGCCACCCGCAAGCTGATTACGGTCGGCGGCCAGGGCAAGAGCGTATCGCTATACGCCTGCGGGATGACCCCGAAGGACAAGCCTCATATTGGGCACGCCCGGGTGTTTGTAATGGTTGACGTCTTGCGCCGCTGGCTCGAATTCCTCGGGCACGAGGTCGCCCACGCGCAGAACTTTACCGATGTTGACGACAAGATCATCGATCGCGCGCGCGATCAGGGTCGCGACCCGCTGGAGCTGGCCCGGACCAACTCGGACGCCTATTTTGCAGTCATGGACCGGTTGGGCGTTCAGCGCGCCCATATGTATCCACGGGTAACTGACAACCTCGAAGCGATCATTAATTGCGTATCGGTACTAATCGAACGCGGCCATGCTTATGCGACCTCGACCGGCGTCTATTTCGAGGTTGATAGCTGGCCCAATTACGGCTATCTCTCGGGCCGTCGCGGGGAAGAGCAGCTGGCCGGGGCCCGGGTGGCCGTCGACGAGGAAAAACGTAATCCGCGCGATTTTGCCCTGTGGAAACGCCACAAACCGGGCGAGATCTTCTGGGACAGTCCCTGGGGGGCGGGCCGACCCGGTTGGCATATCGAGTGCTCTTCAATGGTCATGGCCCACCTGGGCCCCACGATCGACATCCATGCCGGTGGCTCCGACCTGATCTTTCCGCACCACGAGAACGAATGCGCCCAGGCCGAGGCCGGTTTCGGGGTCGAGCGGTTCGCCGGTTGCTGGTTCCACGTTGGAATCCTGCGGACCGGTGGCGAGAAGATGGGCCATTCACTCGGCAATTTCACGACCCTGGAAGACCTGCTCGGTACGGTCGAGCCGGCCGCCTTGCGCCTGTACCTGGTATCGACCCATTACCGCTCGCTGGTCGACTTCGGGGACGACTCGATTCCCCAGGCCCAGGCCGGACTGGCCAGGCTGCGCGGTCCGCTGCGGGTCGCGGTGGCCGCCCCCGGCCAGGAAACCAAGGACCCCGAGTTGGCGGCCGCTTCCGAACTGGCCCGGACACAATTTGCCGCGGCCATGAACGACGACTTAAACACCACCCGGGCGGTCGCGGTGATATTTAATCTGGCGCGCGAAATAAATCGTTGCGCCGGAGCGATCTCGCCTGGCGGGCGCGACCTGGCGCTGGCGGTTTACCAGGGTCTGATCTCGGTCCTGGGGATCGACCTGGCCGAGCCGACCGACGCCGACGCCGGCGCCGGCGCCCTGGTCGACCTGCTGGTCGAGTTGCGTACCCGGCTGCGCCGCGAGAGGAATTTTGCGATGGCCGACCAGATCCGCGATTCGCTGGGAGAGCTGGGGTACGTGATCGAAGATCTTGCCGACGGGACCGGCTGGCGGCGCCAGTGACGACCCCCCCGACGGACGGCTAGGGTGGACTCGATACGCCTCGAAAAGATGGCATTCCATGCATTTCACGGTGCCCATCCGGAGGAGAAAAAACTCGGGCAGCGCTTTTATGTCACCCTTACCGCAAGCGGTGATTTTTCGGCCGCAGGGCGGTCCGACGATCTTTCCCAGGCGGTCGATTACGGGCCGCTATATGCCCGGGTTAAGCAGGTCATGGAGGGCCAGTCGGTAGACCTGCTCGAGCACCTGGGCGAGCGGATCTGCGGCGCGGTATTGGATTTCTCGCCGCGGATTGAATCGGTGGAGGTGGCCATCACCAAGCCGTCGGCCCCGATTGCCGCGGTTTTGGCGGCGGCCACCATCACAATTCGCCGCCAGGCTTCCGGGCGCTAGATCCTCGATTAGGATTGTTGGCCATCGCCGCCGAAGTTGGCGGCGGCGCTAAACCAACTTGACCCAGGCACGGGTCAGCGACCTTTTTGGGGGACGCCAAGCATGCCAGATCAAGAAAGCATGGCCCGGGCGGTCCGGGTGTTGTTGCTGGGAATCGGCGAGGACCCCGATCGCGACGGGCTCGCCCGCACCCCCGATCGGGTTGCACGGATGTACCGCGAACTCTTCGCCGGTCTGACCATGGACCCCGACGAGGTCCTCCAAACCACCTTTGAACAACCGTTCGACGAGATGGTCCTGGTACGCAACATCTCGGTTCAGTCGATGTGCGAGCATCACCTGATGCCGTTTGTGGGTAACGCCAGCGTGGCCTATATACCCCGCGACCGGGTGGTGGGCTTAAGCAAGATCGCGCGGGTGGTAAAGATCCTCTCGCAGCGGCCCCAGGTCCAGGAACGTTTGACCAACCAGATTGCCGATTCGATCGAACGGGTGTTGTCCCCGCGCGGAGTGGCGGTGCGGGTCGAATGCACCCACATGTGCATGACGATGCGTGGGATCAAGGACCCGGGCAGTTCGATGGTTACCACGGTTACGCGCGGGCTCTTTCGCACCAACGCCTCCACGCGGGCCGAATTCATCGCCTCGGCGACCACTTAGCACAGGCCGGCCGGCTTAGGGTCGAGGTGTCCGCCCGCGAAAGGTCAGGACTCGGCCGCCTGACAAGCCGGACAGAGCCCGACCAGCTCGATTTCCTGCCGGTCGATGCGAAAGCCGGTGGCCAGTTCTAGTTTGCGCAGGCGGTCTTCCGCGAGCCCGGGCGAGAATTCGCGCACTTTGCCGCAGCCGCGGCAGACGACGTGGTGGTGATCAATCCCGGTGGCCGCTTCAAAGTGGGCGTGTTCCTCGGTAAAGTAATGGCCGACCACCAAGTTTAGATCCTGCAGCAGGGCCAGGGTCCGATAAACGGTATTCAGGCTCACCCGCGAATCGCGGGCAACCGCTTTGAGGTGGATCTCGCGAGCCTCGAGGTGGTCGGGTGCCGCGTCGATGATGTCGGCCAGCAGCAGTCGCTGCGGGGTCCTGCGCGCGCCCGAACGTTCCAGTCCCTCGCGAACCGTGCGCGGAGGGGCCTTGTCCATGGCCGGTAGCGTCATTGCGACAGCTCGGCGGCGATCTGCTTGTTTACGACTGCCGGATTGGCCTTGCCCCGGGAAGCCTTCATCACCTGACCGACCAAAAATCCGGCCGCCTGCCGTTTGCCGGCCTTAAAGTCGGCGACTGCTTGCGGGTTGTTAGCAATTGCCTGGCGGACGATCTCCAGCAGGGTGTCGTTGTCGGAAATCTGCTCACCCATTGATGCCGCCAGCCGGCCCGCCGGTTGTCCGCTGGCCACCATCTCGGCCAGAATCTTGGCGGCCATCGGTCCACTGACCTTGCCAGCGTCCTCAAGTTCGAGCAATTCAACCAAGCCCTGCGGACTGACCCTGCCATCGGCTATTGTCCGCCCGCCGGACCGGAGATGTTGCACCAGTCCGTTTAGTACCCGGTTGGCCAGGCGACGCGCATCGGGATAGAGCGGGCGGGCGGAATGAAAGAACCCCAGCAGTTCAGGATCGCCGATCAACTGATCGGCGTCGGCCCCGCCAATGCCGATCTCGGCCAGGTCGGCTCGGATCTGCCGCGGCAAGCTGGAGTTGCGGGCCCGCAACTCCTCAACCCACCCCCGGTCGACGTGCAGCGGCGGCAGATCGGGGTCGGGGAAGTAACGATAGTCGTGGGCGTCTTCCTTGGTCCGCTGCGAAAGCGTTGCCGCGCGGGGCTCAGACCACCCGCGGGTCTCCTGCGGAGGCGGGGCGGACGTCTCCAGCCAGACCCGCCGCTGGCGCTTTTCCTCGTAGGTGAGCGCGCGGAAAACCGCGCGGAAGGAATTCATGTTCTTGATCTCGACCTTGGAGTCGCCACGCGGTGTTCCTACCGGCCAGATCGAGATGTTGGCGTCGCAGCGCAAGGCGCCGTCCTGCATATCCCCCGAAGAGATCCCTTGGTGGACCAGGATGTCACGCAACTCGCGCAGGTAGTTGCGGGCCAGGTCCGGTGAATCGATATCCGGTTCGGAGACGATTTCCATAAGCGCGACCCCGGACCGGTTCACGTCAACCAGCGAGAGTTGCTCGCCCCCGGGACCGCGATCGTGAATCATCCGCGCGGTGTCTTCCTCCAGATGCACTCTGGTGATTCCAATCCGTCGGTTGCCGTCGTATGTGGGTACGTCGAGGTGGCCGCCCAGGCAGAGCGGAAGATCGTACTGGGAGATCTGGTACCACTTGACCAGGTCGGGATAGGAGTAATTCTTGCGGTCCCATTTGGTCGACTGGGCGATCTGACAGTCCAGCGCCAGGCCGGTGCGGATCGTCAGCTCGACCGCGGCCCGGTTGACCACCGGCAGGACCCCGGGCAGGCCCAAGCACACCGGGCAGACCGCGCTGTTGGGAGGAAGGCCGGATACGTCGGCGCGACAGCCGCAGAACATCTTGGATTTTGTAAGCAGCTGGGCGTGGACTTCCAGCCCGATTACGGTGTAGAAGCCGGGTTCCATCAGACCGCCCGCGCCGGAGCCGAATGCGCCACGTGGGCCGCCCGTTCAAAGGCGTTGGCCGCCTGCAGCAGCTTGGCCTCCTCAAGCTGGCCGCCGATGAGCTGCAGGCCGATCGGCAGCCCCTTAGCAAATCCGCAGGGCAGCGAGAGCGCCGGTAGCCCGGCGATGTTGGCAGGGATCGTTAGGACATCGGAGAGATACATGGCCAGCGGGTCGTCGGTCCGCGACCCCAGTGGAAAAGCGGTAGTCGGCGAGGTTGCCGAGAGCACCAGGTCGCATTGGGCAAAGGCCGTATCAAAGTCCTCACGGATCAAGGTGCGGGCTTTTTGGGCCTTGAGGTAGTAGGCGTCGTAGTATCCGGCCGAGAGAGCGTAGGTTCCCAACATGATTCGTCGCTTGACCTCGCCGCCGAAACCCCGGCCGCGGGTGCGGGCCATCATCTGGTCGACATCGTCGCTTGGCGCCCGCATCCCATAGCGCACCCCGTGGAAGCGCGCCAGGTTGGAGGAGGCCTCGGCCGGGGCCAGCAGGTAGTAGGTGGAGAGCGCGTACCGGGTGTGGGGCAGCGAGATTGGAATCGGTTCGGCTCCGAGGTCGGCAAATAGGGCGATCGAGTCCATCACCGCCGTCTTGACGCGGGGCTCCATGCCGTCGGCAAAGTACTCCCTGGGGACTCCGATGCGAAGACCGGCGATGCTCTGTCCAAAGCCCGAATCAAACGATTCGGCCGGCAATTCCAGGCTGGTCGAGTCGGCCCGGTCATGTCCGGCGATGCCCTCCAGCAGGGTAGCGGCGTCGCCGACCGTCTTGGTGATTGGCCCGATCTGGTCCAACGATGAGGCAAATGCCACCAGACCGTAACGCGAGACCCGACCGTAGGTTGGCTTGAGGCCGACAACCCCGCACAGGGCGGCCGGTTGCCGAATCGAGCCGCCGGTATCCGACCCCAGCGCCGCAAGCGCCAGGTCGGCGGCCACCGCCGCCGCCGATCCGCCCGACGAACCGCCCGGAACCCGGCCCAGATCCCAGGGGTTTTTGACCGGAAAGAACGCCGAGTTTTCATTCGATGAACCCATCGCGAATTCATCCATGTTGGTCTTACCCAGAAAAACCGCCCCGCCCGCCCGCAGGCGCGCGACCACGTGGGCGTCAAACGGAGGGACGAAGTTCTCCAGGATTCGGCTGGCGCAGGTGGTGGGAATCCCGCGGGTGGCAAGCACGTCCTTGAGCGCGATCGGGATTCCGGTAAGCGGGCCGGCCGCCCCGTTGGCCAAGGCATCATCGGCAGCGGCAGCCTGTTTTAGGGCCAGCTCATCGGTAACCAACAGATAGGCGCCGATTTTCCCGTCTACTGCCGCGATGCGGTCCAGATAGGCCCGGGTGAGCTCGGTTGCCGAGAACTCGCGTGCGGCAAGCCCCGCGCGGGCCTGGGCCAGGCTGAGCGAGCAGAGGTCGTTCACTGGTCGAGCACCGGCGGGACCGCAAAGAATCCCTGCCATTCTTCCGGCGCGTTGGCCAGGGCCTGCTGTTGGTCCAGCGAGGCGGTCACTTCATCCTCGCGCAGCGGCAACTTCGTGTTCACCACCATCGCGGTGGGGGCGATCCGCTCGGTGTCGATTTCGGCCAAATCGGCAAAGTGGGCCAGGATCTGGGCCAGCTGCGACCGCATCCGCGATTTTTCGTCAGCGCTCAATTCAAGCCGTGCCAGATGAGCGATGTGCTCGATCGCGTCCGAATGAATCAGCGTTGGCGGCTGAGTTTTGGAACTTGCCAAGGGGCCCCGCAAAACAAAAAGAGCCGTCAGTTGGATCTGCCGGCTCGTTACTCAATGTTCGTTAAAGAAAGTTTAGGAGTCGGGGCGCCTGATCGGCGGGCCGCCGGCGTCCTTAGAATGATTTCACTTGGCCTCCCGGCCTGCCCGCCACCTTCAAAAGATTGCAAAAACGTATGGACCCCGCGCTCATCCCCTCCTTTCACCCGGCAACTATCCGCCAGGGATTAACGTTCGAGCAGCAGGCCGAAATCGCCGGCCAGGCCGGCTACCGTTACACGACGATCGGCCTGGCCCAGGCGGTGGCCTACGACCGGGCAATGGGCGCCGGCGCAACCGCCAATCTGCTTGCCGGAAACGGCCTGCTCGCCGGCGGCATGAGCGGGGTGCCCGCGACAACCGCCAGCGCCGAGGAATATGCCCAGGAATTGGCCGCCCTGCCTGAACGCTGCGAATTGGGTCGTTCGCTCGGCGGCGACAAGCTGATGATCTTCGTCCCTAACCGCGCCCATCTACCCCGCCCTGAGTTCGAAATCCAGGTAATCGAGCGGCTCGCCGCCATCGGCGGGCTGGTCAGCGAATACGGCTTCACCCTGGCGATCGAATGGCTCGGGCCGCAACAGCTAATGGACGAGCCTTATCCCTATCGCGCCGGGATCCAGATGTGCCTGGACCTGGCCGACGCCAGCGGCCGCGAAAACGTCGGGGTGCTGGTCGATCCGGCCCATATGTTCGGCGCCAGCCAGTCCAATTCGGATATCGACGGGCTGGCCAAGGGACGGGTCTTTGGCGCCCACATTGACGACTTTCCGGCCGGCGACCCCGCGGTGCTGGTCGATTCCGACCGGGTAATGCCCGGCGACGGGGGAATTGACCTGATCGGATTCTGCCGCCACACGGTGGCAGCTGGTTATCGCGGGTCGATCGAAGTCGAACTCTTTAATCCTCAGATTCGCCTGGGCGACCCGTTGGCGGTCGCGCGCGAGGCCCGCGAAAAAGCCGAGCGCGTCATCGCGGCCGCGCTCGATTAGAACCGCCTAAGCCCGCGGCCGCGATCGCGTACGGAAGCGTCCTTGGAGCAACCGCCGCCGGACGGGGATCGGCGCCCGTCGGAGGCGATGACGCGCCGCCAAATCCTCATATCCGGACTCGCGCTGGCCGGCCTGCTGGGGGTTGGAGCCGGCCTTTACGCGGTCCTGCGCGATACCGATGCCGGTGCTGAGCTGTCGGAGGCGCCCCGCCCGTCCACTCTCCCATCCACCGGCAAGGCCGCCTCGCTGAACGCGACCCCAACGCGCGGCCCGGTGCTGGTTACAACCACCCCCGATGACATCGCCAGCGCCACCGCAACGCCGACCGCGAGCGCCACCCCGGAACCGGCCGCCGCGCCTCCGCCGACGCCGACTCCCCCGAACGGGCCGCGGGCCCCGCTGACCGGTCGCTCGATCGCCGCCGAGATCGTCGGGCGGCGGCCGCTGGCGGTCAAGGTGGCCAACAATCTGGGCGCGCGGCCGCAGTGGGGCCTGCAGGCCGCCGACATCGTCTACGAACACCTCACCGAGGGATTCATCACCCGCCACACCGCCATTTTTCAATCGAACCTGCCCAATCGCATCGGCCCGACCCGTTCGGCCCGGTTGATCGACATCGACATCGCCCTGGAGTACCAGGCTTTGCTGGCCCACGTCGGAGGTAGTCCCGGGGTGCTCGAGCAGCTCAAGACGATCGGCGCGCTGGACGTGGAAGGCCTCTACTATCCGCTCGGCCGGGTATTTTTCCGCACCACCGATGCGGTTCCGCCCGACAACACCTATGTCGACGGACCAAACCTGGCGCTTGAAGCCCGCGCCCGCGGCCTGCCCAACGAGGTGCGCCTCAAATCCTGGCAGTTCCTCCCGCCCGAAACAGAAACTTCATCGGCCTTCCAGACCATCGAATTTCCGTCCGAACCCAGCTTTCCGGGTGGCTTCCGATCCTTCTACAGCTATGATCCGTCGCGCCGATCCTATCTGCGTTTCCTGGCGGCGGCCCCGCACATTGACGCCGCCAATTCCGCGCAGATTACGGTTGACAACGTCATCGTCCAGTGGACCGATATATCGTTCTCAAACATCGTCGAGGATTTTCTCGGGGCGCGGAGCCGGATAATTCCACTAACCGGCGATGGCCGGGCGATGGTTTTTTCCGGTGGACGGGCCGTCGAGGGATTCTGGCGCCGCGAGGGGCGAGAGGATAGGACCAGTTTCCTATCGGCCGACGGCCAGGAAATTGCTTTTAGGCCCGGCAATACTTGGATTCATGTTTTAGGCGCCCAGAGCACGATCGCAATTGCCTACCCGTAGATGATCTTTTTCGAATTCGGCTTCGCTCAGATCCTGGCCATTGTGGTTGGGCTGATTCTGATCGCCATCGGGGTCGGATACCCACTCTGGCAACGGCTGATAGCGCAGCGCTCAAACCGGCCGGCTCCGGATGCTAAGGTCACCCCTGAATCGCACGCCGAATTCCGCCGTCCCGAGGATACGTAGCAGATTGCCCCGCCAGATAATCGATTGCACGCTCTGGCTGCGCGGCGATGGCGAGGCCGATCAAGCCGAATTTTTAAGGTTTGAGACCGGTGACTCGCGCGGCGATACCGCGCGGTTGTCGGCGCTCTCGCTGCCGGCCGGACAAGGGACTTACATGGTCGGCCAGGCCTATGCCGATATCGAAGGGTTGCCGCATTCTGATTTCGAGGTTCAAACGTTCTTTGGTGAGGGGCTGGTCGCCAAATTCAATTTCGCCACCGCCGGTACGGCGCTGTCGGCCAAGCATCTCCAGTCCGGTGTCGGCCAGGCCATAAAGGGCGGCGATATCCTGCTGCTAGCCAACCTTGGCGACCCGGCCAACGGCCCCTCGCTCACCGCTGAAGCGGCCCGCTGGATCATCAACCAGGGCGTGAAAATGGTCGGATTCGACCGGTCGTTCGCGATCGAACGCAAGGGTTCGCTGACCAACCATCGCCTGTTGCTGGGCGCCGGCATCCCGGTCATTCACAATGTCATCAACCTGTCGCGTGCATCGGGTCGGAGGGTGGCAATCATGGCGCTGCCGCTGGCGCTGTACGGCGCCGCCTCGGCGCCCTGCCGGGTGGTGGTAATCGACTGACCGGCCGCCGCCGGCAAGGACGATCCGACCATCACGATCGTTCCGGGGTAGTTGACCTACCCGGGGATGGTCAGAATCTGCCCGACGGCGATAAGCGAAACGTCCAGGATATCGTTGGCTTCGGCGATCGCCTCTACCGTTACGGCATATAGTTCGGCGATCAGCGAGAGCGACTCGCCGGCACGGACCTCGTGCTCGATAACCGGTGCCAACTGCGACCTTGGAACCTGCGGGGCGGGCGGCGGCTCCAGGTAGACCGGCGCCACCGCAAGATCCACCGGAACAAATTCCCCCGCCAACGTCTGACTCGGTGCCGGTGGCAACGGCGACATCGGAATCGCTACCGGCGCGGCCAGCCGACCGGGTGGTGGTGGGCCGAACAGCCATTCCGCCGCCACGTAATAGCCGACCAGCGCCCCGGCGAGAGCAAGCGCAACCAGCACGATTGCCAACTGTCCCTGGCGCGGGCCTCGCCGCGACCCAGCTTTCAACCTGCTGCTGCCTCTAAAGTCAATCGGGGTGACCGACGGGATTTGAACCCGCGACCTCTTGGGCCACAACCAAGCGCTCTAACCAACTGAGCTACGACCACCATGTATGCCGTCCGGGCGTTGCCGCGCGGCCAAAAAGTCTAGCAGCGCCGATGCGCAGCGTGGATCCGGCAAGGGGACTTTTGTTTCCGGCGGGGCGGGCGCCGTTACTCGAGTGGGGGCCCCGGATCGCGATTGGTCTCCTCGAGCATGTTGGTCGCCCGGTGGATGCTGTTGAGGTGGGTGTTGAGGCGGTGCTCGATATCCCGCAGCATATTCATCGAATAGGCGTCCATTTCGATCCGCGCTTGGGCCACCGCGTTCTGGGCGTCTTCTATCATCTGTTCGGCCCGCGATTGCGCCTCACGCACGATCGCCTCGTCCGAAACCATGCGGTCAGCCTGCTCGCGCGCCTTGGTCAAGATCTGTTCCGCCTCGCGCTGGGCGTCGCGCGGGATGGCCTCGCGCTCCCGCATGATCCGGCGGGCGTCGCGGATCTCTTCGGGGATGTTGATCCGCATCTGGTCGATGATCTCCAGCAGATCACCTTCGATCATCATCACTCGGTTGCCGAACGGAATCCGTTGGGCGGCGACCACGGCTTCTTCCAATCGCTGGATAAGCCCGACCAAGTCACTTTGGCGGGATCCGACGTTGATGGAATCGTTTAGCATGGGCGTTTACCAATTTTATCCGCCAACGCTTCGGCCACATTGGGGGGGACCCAAACGGCAACGTTCTTACCGAGCAAGGCGACCTCCCGTATCAATGACGAACTGATGAACGCATTGTGCTGTGAACCGATCAGGCAGCAGGTCTCGATTGAATTGCTCAGCGCCTGGTTCATGTGGGCGAGCGAGAGCTCGTAGTTAAAGTCGGTTTGAACGCGGATCCCGCGCACCAGCACTCCGACCCCAAGCTGCTTGGCAAAATCCACCGTCAATCCTGAATAGATGGTCGCCGATACGTTGCCGAGTTGCGCGGTCGCATCGGTAATTAGACGCACCCGTTCGCTGGCGGAGAAAAGGACCTTCTGGTCATCGCCGGCGTAGACCCCGACGGTGATCTCGGCAAACATCCTGGCGGCCCGCTCGATCAGCGCCAGGTGGCCATTGGTAATCGGGTCAAAGGTGCCCGGCAAAAGCGCTTTTATTTAGTAAATCCCCAAGCCTGGTCGACCGGTGAACATGCCGATCGGCGATGCGCCTACCGGTCGCATTGGCCAATTTTCCGCATATTGCCAAGGCGCGGATTGGCAAACTCGATACTGCTCGGCCATCACCGCCCGGATTTTTCCAGCAGGCTGAACGCCGAATCCCCGTAGCGGTAGCAGCGCCGCAGGTCCAAGCCCAGGCCGGTGTCGGCAAATTCCGATCTGGAAGAATGCTCGCAGACCAAGCGTCCGCCGGGCGCCAGCAGGTCGGCCTGGGCGATGGCCTGCAGCATGGCGGCCAGATCCGCCCCCTGCCCGTACGGTGGATCCATCAGCACCAGATCAACGCGCCGCAGGGGATCGCGGTTTGCCAGGTAGGACTCCACGCTGGCAAGGTAAAACGCATGTCGGGCCCGCAGCTCGGGGGCCAGCTGCGTGATATTGACGGACACCAACTCGCGCGCGGGGCGGGCTCGGTCGACCGCCTCCACCCGCTCGGCCCCGCGGCTGAGTGCCTCGATTCCCAGGGCGCCGGACCCGCAATAGAGATCGGCCACGGTCATTCCGGCTACCGGCCCGAGCACGTTAAATATTGCCGCTCGCAACTTGGCCGAGGTAGAGCGGATGGTTGACCGCTTGCTCGAGCGCAGAATCCTCCCGCGCAGGCTGCCGCCGGTGATTTTGAGACTTGCCGCCGGCATTCCCTAACGGCCCGATTCCAGCAACTTCAATGGCGCTGGCGCAAACGGCGCTGGATGATCCGGCGCAGGTAGGCCTGCTCTTTTCCGGCAAGATTGGGGTCGGCGCTGCCAATTTCCTTCGCCCAACGCCTGGCCCGGGAGGAAAGTTCCGGGTGCGCCAACATCCTAATCACCGCCGGATCGAACCCGCTCTGGCGGGTGCCCAGCAATTCGCCGGCGCCGCGCAATTTGAGGTCGATTTCAGCCAATTCGAAACCGCTGGCGGTGTTGCCCATCGCCGCCAAACGCTCGTTCTCCTGGGCGCTGGCGCTGTCGGAGAGGAGCAGGCACAAGCTCTGTCGCCGTCCACGCCCCACTCGTCCCCGCAACTGATGCAGCTGGGCCAACCCGAACCGTTCGGCGCCCTCGATCATCATCACCGACGCGTTGGAAACGTCGACACCGACTTCGACGACCGAGGTGGTAACCAGCACCAGGATTTGACCAGTCGCAAATTCCTGCATTCGAGCACTCTTGGTGTCGGCCGGCAACTGGCCGTGAAGCAGCCCGATCCGTCCGGCGATCGAGCGGAGCGGTCCGGCCCGCAGGCGTTCGAATTCATCTTCGGCCGCCCGCGCCGGGACCGCCTGCGAGGCCTCAATCAAGGGGCAAACGATATACGCCTGGGCCCCGGCGGCGACCTCGGCAAGAAGGGTTTGATAGGCACGCGAGCGCTGGTCGGGCTTGGCCAGAATCGTGGTTATGGGATCCCGGCCGGCGGGCATTTCGACGATCTGGGATACCTCGACATCGCCAAAGAGGGCCCCCGCCATGGTCCGCGGAATCGGGGTGGCGGTCATGATCAGGGTGTGGGGACTACCGCCGCCCTTGCCGCGCAGGCTGGCCCGCTGACGAACCCCGAACCGATGCTGCTCGTCAACTATTACCAGATTCAGGTTCGCAAATCCGGCCGACTCACTAACCAGCGCGTGGGTCCCCACCACAACGTCAAAGAGACCGTCTTGCACCGCCTGCCAGAGACGTTTTCGTTCGGCCGGTCCCAGCGCCGCGGTCACCAGCGCCAGGCGCACGCCGAAGTTTCCAAGCAGCTCCCCTAGCGTTGTGAGGTGCTGCCCGGCCAGGATCTGGGTGGGGGCCATGATCGCGGCCTGGCAGCCGGACGAAACCGCTGCGAGCAGGGCCGCGGCGGCCACAACCGTCTTGCCCGATCCGACATCGCCCTGGAGTAGCCGATGCATCGCATAGGGCCGCTCGAGGTCGCCAAGGATCTGCGCGATCGCCTGCTGCTGGTCACCGGTCAGCTCAAACGGCAAGGCCGCAATAAAACGGCGCACGTTTTCGCTTCCGCCCAGGATCGGATCGCTGGTCGATTGCCGCCGCCAGCGCTGGCGGCGGATTTGGGCTTCGAGGTGGTAATAAAAAATCTCGTCGAAGGCGAGACGGGCCTCGGCCCGGGCAAGCGCTGCCGGGTCGGGTGGAAAGTGGATATGCTCCAACGCCTGCGCCCGCCCGGGCATGTCCGTCGCGGCCAGGAGCTTCGGCGGCAGCGGTTCGGGCAGACCCGGCAGGGCGTCGGCGATGATACGGGCGACCCAACTGCGACGCTGCTTCTGCGATATCCCGGGAATTTGCGAGTAGATCGGAGTGATTCTGCCGGCGTTGAGCGATCCGGACGGATGCAATTCATACTCGGGATTGTTCAATTTCCCGCCGCGCATCTGCCCATAGAAAGCCACGCCGGTACGGTCCCTTAGGGTGTCGGCCAGGTAATGCTGGTTAAACCAGGTGGCCTGGACCCGCCCGGAGCCGTCGGTCAGGGTCGCGTTGGTAACGCTGAGTCCCGGTCGCGGACGGGCGCGAGTTATCTTGACCACATCGCCCCGGATCTGGACCGCACCGTCGGCCGGCAGAAGCGCGATCGCCTCGTATTGGGTGCGGTTCTGGTGTTCACGGGGAAGCGCTTGCAGCAGGTCGGAACAGGTGTTAATGCCGCGCGCGGCCAGCTCGTCCAGCTGCTTGGACGAGAGCCGCGGCAGGGTAGCAACCGGATTGCCCAGGCCAATCTTGGTGCGGCCTGCTCGGGGGGACTGCGTCGAAGCCGAAGTCCGCGGTCGGGACCCGGTGGTAGGCAGGTCGCCAAGCGCTGCCGTCAATGCCGCCCGGCGCCGGTCGGGCGAAAGTTGACCGTAACCGGCAAGCGGGCCCAGCGCCCTGGTCTCAAATCGCCCGGCTAAATTCTCAATCAGCTGGCCGAGGCCGCCAACTACCAGTCGATCGCGGCAGCCGTCTTCGAGTTCGGCCGCAAGGATCCGGGCCAGGTCGGAAACGTTAAGCGGGAGGGGATTCTTATTCGATGCCAATTACGAATTCGTAATGGTCCTGTCCGCCGTGCAGGCATTCGAATTCAACCTCCGGCCAGACAGCGGCAAACAGGTCCTCCAGCCCTTCGGCCTGCTGCTGGGTGGCGTCCGCGCCCCAGTAGACCGAGACGATTTCGGGATCCAGGTTGGAGATCTCGTCAAGGCCGGAGCGCAGCGCCTGTTCGTAGTTCGCATTGGCGGCAACCAGCTTGCCGTCGACCAGGCACATGTATTCGCCCCGGCCGATGGCGATCGAATCGATCGTGGCATCGCGCACGGCGCGGGTGACCTCGATCGAAATGGCGGCGGCGACCGCTTCTTGCATGGCGGCCAGATTGGACTCCAATTTGAACGTTGGAACATAGGCAAGCACGGCGGCGACCCCCTGCGGGATCGAACGCGTCTCGATGACGGCGACCTGCTTGGGCGAAATGTCGCGGGCACCGTTGGCGGCCAGGATTATGTTCTTGTTGTTGGGTAGGACAACCACCTCGTTGGACGGATTGCGTTCGATTGCCGCGGCAATCTCCCGCACCGAGGGGTTCATTGTCTGGCCCCCTTCGACCACGGTTGCCCCGAAATCACTAAAAAGGCGCACGAATCCGGGGCCGGCGGCAACCGCGACCAATCCGGCCGCGGGCGGCGGCAGTTCGGCCCGCGCCGGGCTGGTAGAACCTTTGATCGCGGCGAACTGGGCTTCCTGCTGCAGATCCATATTTTCGATTGAGACATGTGATACCGACCCCATCGGGATCGCGTAATTTAGGATTTCGCCGGGCATCTCGGTATGGACGTGCACCCGGATGCGCGTTTCGTCACCGACTACAACGGTTGAATCAGCATGCTCCTGCATCCAGGCGCGCATCGCGCCCAGGTCGAACCCTTCGCCATCGAGCAGGAATTGGGTGCAGAACCCGTGTTCGTCACCGGCGTGTTCGGCGGCAAATTCGGCAAAAGCTGCTTCGTCGCGGTTGTCTACCGCGCTTTCGGGCAGCTGTTCGCCGGCAAAGTACATGCGCAGGCCGTCGTAAATGATTGCTACGCCCTCGCCGCCCGCGTCGACCACGTTGGCCTGGCGCAGGACTTCCAATTGAGTCGGAGTTTCAATCACCGCCTGGCGGGCAGCATCCGAGACGATCGCCAGCAGTTGCTCCAGTTCAAGATCCTTCGTGGCAACCGCGTCAAGGGCAGCCTCGCCGGCTTTGCGGGCGACCGTTAGCATAGTGCCCTCGACCGGCGCGGCGACGGCGTCGTAGCCGGCGCTGGCCGCTTCGACAAAGGCGGCCGCGGCGTGGTCGACGCCGATGATTTCACGGCCGCTTAGGCCTACCGAGAATCCACGCACGATTTGCGAGAGGATTACCCCCGAATTTCCACGCGCACCGATCAGGGCCCCTTCATAGGCCGCGCGCGCGGTGGTACCGGCCGAATGCGAATTTTGTTTGCCAGCCGCGTCCACTCCCGACCGCAGGGTCAGGAACATGTTGGTCCCGGTATCCCCGTCGGGAACCGGAAACACGTTGAGGCGGTTGATCGGTTCGATGTTGGCTTCAAGCCAGCCCAGGGCCATCGACAGCGCGGCCAACAGGGCGCGACCGTCATGGCGACCCGATCGATCGGCGGGGAAATTATGGTCAGGCATGGCAAGCCCAATCGGTTGAGGCGATCGCCTATTATTCTCTGTGGCTTCGCATCAGCGATCAACCCCTGAATCGGAACGCCGCCGGCCAACGCCGGGTAGGTGGGTCGAGTCATCCTCAATTCCAATTGATTAACGGTCTTTTTTTGGCCAAGTGTGATGTTTGCGGCAAGGGCCGCCAGTTCGGTCGACACATCCGGCACAAGTCTTCGGGTCAGTGGAAATTCCGCGCGCCCAAAAAACCGCGCCACTGGAAAGCCAACGTACAGCGCCGGCGTATGAATATCGGCGGAGTTTTCAAGCGCCTAAATATTTGCACGCGCTGCATTCGCACCACCACCAAGACCACCGATCAGGTGGGCACCGCGGGGCTTTAGCCTCCCTTTAAGTTAACGCCGCTGGCCTGGCGACCGATTCGCTAGGGCCGCCAATGCTCTGGCAGAATTGGGTCGTCAAACCCCAATTTGCGGGTGATCCACTCCTCGATGAAAAGTCCGTCCTTATAGGCGGAGTGCGCTGAAGGCCGCAGCTCGCCACCGCCTCCGAGGAGTCCAATCAGCGGCTCCAAGGCCCTGGCGGTCACCGGCCCGCCAAGTGCGGCCTCAGCCAGCAGGGTGGTCGATTTGACCAGTGGCGCAAACCAGCGCAGGTCAAAGTAACCTAGCGTCTCAGTTACCGCATCGCGCTGTTCCGGGTGGAGCCGCAGGAAGTCGCTCAATTCCTCGAGCGGGTACGCGGTGGTCGCCCGGGCCAGTTCAATTGCTCGGTAGAAGAGCCCGGGACTGCAGACCAAATGGGTAACGTGCGATCCAAGCGCGGCGGCAATTAGCGCCAGGTCGTTACCGATCGCCACCACCCGGCTGGGGTCAACCTCGGGACGAGCAATCAGATATTCCAGACCGCGGCAGCAATCGGCCACGATTCCGCGAAACATATATGAGCGGCGGTCGGTAATCGCGGCGCTATAGAGGCCGGGAATATCGGCGCTGTAGGGTCTCTCGGCCATCCGCGAGCCGCGCGCGCCGAGGGCAAAGGTCACATAGCGGGCCCGAAGGCGGTTGGGGGCACCTTGCGGTATCGGGTCGACCACGCTGGCATAGCGCGGAAGATAGTACCGGGCCGGAAAAGGGCCTTCGCCCTTAGGGATGCTCAGGTACGCGAATATGCGATAAGGGCCGATGGAGGTTAGCCGCACGCCGTAAAGGGTGGCATAGTCGGTGGAGCGCAGGGCAATTGGGTCCAACTCCGGGGCCGCCGGCAGGTCGGCCAGTTCACACCGCAGCGCGTGCCAGTACTCTCCAAAGTCGGCGGGTTTTTCCTGGGTTTGGCCGTCCACACCCCCTCCTTTACTTGAGGTGCTTTTCGAAAAAACGATCCACCATCGCCGCGTGATCGGCCTGGTTGGCATCGTGGCCATGGCCGTCGTAGGCGTAGAGGCGCTTGTCCGGCGAGGCGATGCGCTCAAACAATGCGTAACCGGTCTCCGGCGGGCAGACGTTGTCCTGTAACCCGATGTTGACGATGATGGGGCAGGAAATCTTGTCGGCAAAGTTGATTCCGTCGAAATAGGCCAGTGACTCCTCGGCCGCCGCTTGCTGCTCGGGGTGCAGCCGCAGGTAGTCGGTTATTTCCCGATATGGGTAGGTGTCGGTCAGCCAGATCGAATCAATGAAGCCGCAGAGGAAGGGGGCGCCTGCCGATGCGGCCGCGATCTCGGGTCGCATGGCGGCGGTGACGACGGCCAGGCCTCCGCCCTGACTGTGTCCGGAGACGCCGATTCGCGCGGAGTCGACCTCGTCGCGCTGCAGCAGGAAATCAACGATTCGCCAGACGTCCGCGTAGAAACCGCGGTAGGAGTAGGTGTGACGGTCGCCCAGGCTGTAGGTGAGCAATCCGGGATACCCCGGATCAAACTGATTGCGACTGCGCACCTTTCCGCGCGGCGCCGCAAAGAAGGCAGCGTATCCCTCTTTGGCCAGTGCCTTCGGAATTGGCGGGTCCATCAGGTAGCCAGGAACCTGGATGATGGCCGGGAGCCGGCCCACGCGCCGCCTGGGCAGACAGTACCACCCAAATATCCGGATCCGGTCCAGGCTCAAGTAGCGGACCTGGTACACCTCCACGTCCGCGGTCGAGCGGAGCCGATCCAGCTCCACTGATGCATCCAGCGGGATGAGCGAGGCCTGCGCCAGCACGTCCTCCCAGAACCGGTCGAAGTCACAGGGCTTGGTAACCAGGGTGGAGTAGCGGTCGGGCGGTGGTCGCGGCAAAGAACGACCTGCGTCAATTTCCCATTTCCGCATGGTCTACCTCCACATCAATGCGGCCGGCGATCCCGGGCCGGGCAAATGCTGGAACACAGCCGAAACCGGCGCTTTCGAAGAACCCGAAAAGATCGCCGCAGACTGAGCTGATGCGCCCGCCGGGGGCAGGCCAACTCTAGGGTGCCGCCAGGCCGACTTGACCGCAACTGCGAGCGCCGAAAGCAACCTGCGGACTTTTCCGATTCCGCAAATCGTCCCGCCCGTTAAGGCCGATCAACCAATCCAATTTGCCATCGCCTCGCAATGAGATCGCCAATCCGTCCCGCCTATCTACAACATTTCGGCAGGCGTAGATCTGCCAATCACGAGCCGGGGTCGCTGGGAGTCGGTTAGGTCCGGGAGCTCGGACCGTAGCCACGCAGCGGGACTTCTCGAAGGAAGATCATTGCCACGAATGCCAAGGCCAGGGTTGCCGCCACCACCGCGAATACGTCGCCGATCGCCGTAGCCAAGGCTCCGCGCAGCACTCCCAGCAATTCGGCAACGACCTGGGGGCCCTGGGGGCCGGCGCTGGCAAAGCTCGCCAGCAGCAGGTCTAGCGCCGCTGGATTTACCAGCGCCTGGGGATTGTTGGCCATCTCGGCCAGTTGATCGGCCGGCAGCGCTTCCCGCACCGCCGCCGGCAGCGAGTCGTTAAATCCGGTTGCGAATCGATTGGCCATAAATGACCCGAGCACCGCCAAGCCCAGGGCGCCGCCCACCGACCGGTAGAACTGGACCGACGAGGTCGCGGCCCCCAGAAGCGAGGTTGGAACGGAGTTCTGGACGGCAATCGTAAAGGTTGGGAAGGTGATGCCGAGGCCGGCGCCGGTGGTGGCAATGCTCAGCACCGCCTGTAAAAACGATGTGGTGGCGGTCAACTGCGATGTGAGCACCATCCCGACCGCCATGACCGCGATCCCGATTAACCCCTGCAGGCGGTAGTGCCCGCCCAGTCGCGAGAGGGCCTGTCCGGACAACGCCGAGGTCACCACGATACTTAGCATCATTGGCGTTAGGAATGAACCGCTGCTAGTGGCCGATGCGCCGAGCACGCCCTGGAAGAACAGCGGAATGAAGACGATTGATCCAAACATTGCAAAACCAGTAATGAACACCGACAGCAACGTGATGCTCACCACCCGGTTGTTGTAGATGCTCAGCGGCATGATCGGATCTTCGGCCCGGCGTTCGACCAATATGAACGCGGCGGTAATGACCGCCGCGAATGCGAGGATGCCAACGATCTGAAGCGAAAACCACTCATATTGCACGCCGCCCAGCGAGAGGCCGACCAGCAGCGGGGTTACCGCCAGGGCGAGCAGCGCCATTCCGGCGTAATCTAGGCGACGCTTTGTCCGTTCGGGTTTTATGTTTGGGAAAAATCGAATGAATAGAGCGATTACAAGCACTATGAGTGGCACGTTGACGAAAAAGACCCAGTTCCATGACAGGTTGTCGGTGATAAATCCCCCCAAGGTGGGACCGATTACCGACGCGAGGCCAAACACGGCGGCAACAATCCCCTGATATTTGCCGCGCTCGCGGGGCGGGAACAGGTCGCCAATTGCGGTAAAGGAGAGCGCCATCATACTCCCTCCTCCGATGCCCTGAAGCGCCCGAAAGGCGATCAACTGGTCCATCGTCTCACTCAGGCCGGTCAGCACCGATCCGAGAAGGAAGACGAGCAGTCCGATCAGAAAAAAAGTCTTGCGACCGTAGAGGTCCGAGAGCCGTCCAGCGATGGGGACCGCGGTGGTCGAAGCCACCAGATACGCGGTTGTGATCCAGGTAAAGCGGTCAAACCCGCCCAGGTCGGCAATGATCCGCGGAATGGCGGTACCAACGACCGTCTGGTCGAGCGCCGCCAGAAAAAGGGCGAGCATCAGGCCGCCCATCGTAAAGACGACCTGGCGCCTGGGGACCGGAGAAAAATCCGCTTTGATTGAGGGAGCCGGGCCGGCATTGGCGCGCGATTGGCCCCCCGCTTGCGCCCGGCTTTGAGTGCTTACTTTGAGCCTCCGAATAACCTGACCGCTAACGTGAAGCTCAAATCACGAATCCAGGCGCGCCGATTTTAGGAGGCAATCGCCGACCCAATGTGATCGCTGAGAGCGTGATGGCCCACTTGGCCGGTCGGTCCCTAAGGATTGGCCAAGCGTTGGCCGCAAGAGCCGATACCCGCGGTCGATGGCCTCCGGTCGCCCGGCTCCTTGAGCTGGAGACGCGATGTCTGGGCGGAGCAAGCAGAGCCGACCGATTCGAGATCGCTTGTCATCGCCCGGAGGGAGCCGCCCCGGCGGTGAATTTCAGAAATAGTTGACCGGACGCCACGCATCTCTGTTGCCCGCCGAGTGCCGGCGGTCGAATCGAACCGCTGGAAGAGATCCGGTCTCTCATCCACCATTCGAGGTGGTAGCCATCGCCCGCAATTGGGAAATCGCATCGGCTATCCCTAAGCGTTGGCCGAATACGGCCGAACCGGCCACGAAAATATCGGCCCCCCTTTGCGAGCAGGCGGCGATCGTTGTCATTGCGATGCCACCATCGACCTCGATTAGGTAATTTGCCCTAGATGCCGCGCGCCGATCTGTGGCTTCGGCAACCTTGGGCAGGCACCCGGGCATGAACGCCTGGCCGCCGGCACCCGGCTCGACCGTCATGATCAGGATCAGTTCGAACCGGTCGGCGATCGGCGCAATAGTCGCAAACGGGGTGTTCGGTTTTATCGCCAGGCCCGGCAACGATCCGCCGCGACGGATAACCTGCGCCAACTCCAACGGGTCGCGGGCGGCCTCGGCATGGAAGGTGATATAGCGCGGCCCAAATTCCAGCGCCTGCGCGATCTGGCCGTCTACATCCTCGACCATCAAGTGTACATCGAGTGGCAGCCGGCTTGCCGCAGCAACTTGGCCACAGATTGCGGACCCGTAACTGATCGCCGGTACGAAACGGCCATCCATTACGTCGCAATGGATCAGGTCGGCATCCGCTTTAGCGCACATCTCAATGTCCCGGCCGAGATTTAAAAAATCGGCCGCCAGAATGGACGGGGCGATGAGTTTCTCTCGCAGCGGAGCTATCGAAAAAACCTTCCCAGGAGGAGTGGCAGGCGGGAGATGGCCATGATCGCCGACGCCGCGTAGGAGAGCGCGGCGGCGTTTAGCACCCGGCGAACGCCCGGCACTTCATCGTCGGTTAACAGATTGGAGGCCACTAGCAGGCGCAGGGCCCGACGCGAGGCATCGTATTCGAGCGGAATGGTAACGACGGCGAAGGCGGCCGAGAGAAAGAGCGAGATGAATCCGCCGACGATTGCAAACTGGCCCGGCCCGATCCGCAGCAGGGCGGCCGCCAGACCAAGCGCCATCAGCAAAGTTCCAACTCCGCTCGCAATCTGGGCAGCCTGCAGCAGTACATTACGGGTGTACATGAGCCAGGATCCGATTTGGAACTGGGCCAGATGCCCCATCTCGTGCCCCACGATGGCCAGTGCGGCGATCGAGGCCTCATCGCGGGTGTTGGGTGAGAGCCTGATCACGCCGGCGGCAGCGTCAAAGTGATCTGTGAGCTGGCCGGTGGTGGTCTCCACCCGAATATGCATGTTGCCGGTGGCGTGCAGGAGCAGGTGGGCGGCCTCGCCCCCGGTTACGTTGGAGGCCACCACAACCTGGCGGCCAGCTTCATAAACCGCATTGATGTACTGTTTGGCCAGCAGCGCCAGCAGCAGCGGGGCAATCGCGCCGATCGCCAGCAATACCCTTATCAAACGTCCTCCATCCGCGCTAGCTGATCAAATTCATAGCGGGCGAGGGCCCGGACCGCCTAATCGCGCCGGCCCAGGAGGACAAATACCCAGTAGAGAATTTGCATCAGCGAGGCGGCCATGGCTGCAACGTAGGTCAACGCGGCCGCATCGAGCACCTTCTTGGAGGCCGCCAGCTCCTGCGTGCTGGTGATTCCGTTGTTCTGCAACAGCAACAGGGCCCGTTTCGACGCGTCGAATTCGACCGGCAGGGTCACCAGCGAAAAAATGAGGGTGAGCGAGAAAAGCGCCACCCCAATCCAGGCGATATTTTCACCGAGGGCGCTGCCGGTCATCATCAGCACCACACCCAGGATGATGACTACGTAACCGAAGGTTGATCCGACCCGGACCGCCGGCACCAGGGCCGAACGCAGCACCAGGGCTGGATAATGGACCTGATCCTGGATCGCATGCCCGGTCTCGTGGGCCACGATCGCCATCGCCGCCACCGACGAGGATTCGTACACGCCCTCGGAGAGCCGCAGGGTCTTCTTGGCCGGATCGTAATGATCGGAGAGTTGTCCGCCGACCCGTTCAATGCTCACTATGCCGCTGGCCGCCATTTGGCGCGCCCGTTCGGGGTCGACCTTCCGGTTCGGCGGGGCGGTGGAAACCGCCGATTGCATTCCAACCGAACGCAGCAGCTGTTCGGCCACCCTGTAGCCCGGCAGCCGCGAAGAGGTCTGGACCTTGGCGTACTTGGAGTAGGTGCGCTTGACCTTCGATTGCGCCCAGAACATCAATATCATGGCCGGGGCCATAAAGAGGATGTAGGTCGGGTCAAAGAAGAACATGTTGCCTCACGGGAAGGGCCTGCGGCCAGCTAGCCGGTCTGTTGGCGAGCCGAACCAGTCCAGGACTGGGCGAGAAGATTCTCGTAACCAAGAACAAAGTCCTGCGCCGCCATGGGTTTGCGGCCAGCCGGTTGCAGGGTGATGATTTCCAGCAGGCCATCACCAGTACCTACGAAGATTCGGCCATCGCGGACCTTGGCCTTGCCCGGCCCGACTTTCAACTTGATCCCTTCGGCCAGACGGCATTCCAAGATCTTGATGCTCTTCCCCGAAACCCGAGTACGCAGTCCCGGCCATCCCAGGTAGGCGCGCCACTGGTCAAAGATCCGGCGGGCCGGCAGGGACCAATCCACGTCGGCGAAGTTGCGTTTGAGAATCGGGGCAAATGTCGCTCGGTCCTCGTCCTGCGGGTGCGCATCCTCAAATCCGGCCTGCAGTTTTTCCAGGGTGCGAGCCAGCAGTTCGGCGCCTTCGCAGGCCAGCCGGCGCGAAAGCCGCGGGGCGGTTTCGTCCTCCTCGATCGCCACCTCCAACTGATCGAGCACCGGACCCGAATCGATTCCGGTGTCCATCCGGATCACGGTTACCCCGGTGGTCAGTTCGCCGGCGGCAATCGCGCTCTGGATCGGTGAGGCCCCGCGGTAGAGCGGGAGCAGCGAGGGGTGCAGATTTAGCACTCCGGCCGGGGCCAACGAGAGGATCGGCTTGTTAAATTTCTTACCGTAGGCAACCGCAACCAGGACCTCCGGCCGTAGCGCGCGCAGGTCGTTTAATGCTTTTTCGGAATTGATGTCTTCCGGTTGAATGACCGGAATCCTTAGCGAGCGGGCAACCGAAACGACCGGTGGAGGTTTGACCAATCGGGCCCGGCCAACCGGGCGTGAGGGCCGGGTTACCACCACGAGCACATCGTGGCGATTGGCCAACAAGCGCAGCGACGGCGTCGCAAATTCAGCGGTCCCGAAAAAGATTACCTTCATACCTTTTCGACAGCCTCCCCGGCTTCAACGGTTCCAGTAAAGCGCAGCTCCCCGTCGTCAACTATTTTCGACGTGAACATGATTCCATCAAGATGGTCAACTTCGTGTTGGATCACCCTCGCCAGAAACCCGTCGGCGGTAAAGCGGACCCTGGCGCCGTGTTGGTTAAGGCCGGTTAGCGTAAGCCGCTCGGCTCGCGCCACCGGGCCAACCCAACCGGGCAGCGAGAGGCACCCCTCGTCGTCGACCACCGAGCCCTCGAGCTTGGAGATCTGCGGGTTAATTAGCGTCAGCGGCCCTATTCCCTCGTCGGCATCCTGACAGATGATCACACGCAAGGGACGCCCCACCTGCGGAGCGGCCAGGCCGGTACCGGAGGCCGACTGCATCGTTTCCACCATGTCGGCGGCCAATCGCCGGATGGAGTCGTCGACTTTTGGCACGCGTGCGGCGACGCGATCGAGCATTGGGTGTTGGGCGGGCAGTATTGGCAATACCGCCATAAGCGCATTTCGTCAGAAAAAATCAACCGGATCAACATCCACCAACCAGCCGCGGTGGGGAATGCCGAAGACCGGAAGCAATTGCCCCGGTCCAGATAGAACAATCATATGCCAGCGGAAAATGGACCTCTGGCGCCACACCGGACACTGCGCCGGCCCCCAAATCTGGGGCGCTGGTTGGGTACCGCATTTGGCCTGCCGGAACGCGTCATCTAGCTGGTTGCGAAGCTGCTCGGCCTGGCGCGCGGCGACCAAATTCTCGCGATTGCTGATCACGAAGCGGGTCAGCTGCCGAAATGGCGGCATTTGATAGCGGCGGCGCAGTTCGATCTCGCTGCGGAAGAACTTAAGATAGCTTCCCGATCGCACCGCCTCGAGCACGTGATTGTCCCCGCCGCGGGCCTGCAGCAGCATCGTGCCCTCGATGTTGTCGGTCAATACCACCTCGCGCAGCCGCGAGAGGACCTGGTAGACCCGCTCCGGGGCCTGGTAGTCGGGAAAGTTGAGACCGAAGTCCGCCTGCACCACCCCCAGCAGGTCGGCCCGCAGGTGCTCGGCAAAGGCCAGCATCCGGGTTGTCCCGACCAGGATGTTGATGATCCGTTGGCTGAAGCGGTGGGCGTTGCGCTCACAGACCTCGGCCTTCAGATCCGAATCGATCCGATCGATCCGCGCCCGCGGCAGGAGCGCCCGCAGGGCCCTCACCACCGACTGGGTGCCGTAGCCGTACATCCGCAGCGCCAGTGATCCGCATTCGGGGCAGGACTCGAGCGGCGGGCTCTGCTGCCCGCAGATGTGGCAAACGAGGGCATTGCGATCCTCGTGCCAGAAAAGATTGCTCGAACAGTAACGACAGGTTGCCTTAAACGCGCACTCGCGGCAGGCGCTGGCGGTGGCCGACCCGCGCGTGGCGACGTGCAAGACCGCCTGTTGCCCGCTGGCAAATGCGGCCGCGAGATGGTCAAACAGTTCTTCTGAAATCATCCCGCCCGGGCCCATCAGTTGGGCCTGGCCCATATCGACGATCTGGGCCACTCCGGATCCGGCGGCCGTCCCCCAGCCGCGCCCGACCTTCATGCGCAGCTGGCGCAGCAGGCGCGCCGACCGCAGCAGCAGGAACTGGACCGCCTCGCGCTCGACCTGATCGAAGGTCGAGACCAACGGGGTCGCGGTTCCCACCAGCAGCGGACAGTCGGCCCGCCGGGCCAGTTCGCGGGCAAAGTCGGCAGCGCTTACCGAACGCAGCGGAAGCGCCTTATAGAGCCGGTCTTCCTCCCGGTCGACGATTACCAGCCCCAGGTTGTGGAGCGGCGCCCAGGCCGCCGGCGGATGCCCGATTAAGACATCAATCTCACCGGCCCGGAGCGCTCGCCAGAGTCCGATCCGGGCGTTGGGGGTGGCAGCGTCCGAGAACAGGAAGGTGCGGCCGGCCAGCTTGTCGCGCAGCTGCCTTGCCAACAACCGGGCCTCGGCGATCGAAGGGGCCAGCAGCAGCACCTGGCGATCGCTTAGCAGGGCCTGGTTGATCGCGCGCACGTAGGCCGGCAACCGCTCGCGCAGGCGGCCCTGCAGCAGCATCGATCCAAAACCGGGGCGGTCCAGGAACGATTCCAGCGAATTCTGGGCGGCAAGGTCCTCCATGTCCTCCCCGTCATCGTGTCCCAGCGGGGGCAGGTCAAAGCGTCGGTGCAGCTCCACGATGCCCGCCTCGGCCAGCCGATTCAGCGAGGGCCGGACGGTCTTGGCCGACTTGAGCAGTCCAGCGACCGCTACCGGCCCGCCGGCCGCGATGACTTTTAGCAGCAGGCGCCGCTGGGCAGGTGCGCGGGCCAGTTCCTCCATGCGCGCCAGGGCTTCGACCGGTGGGACCGCCAGGTCGACCACCGGGGTGCCCACCTCGGGCAGATCCAGCTGGCTCCAGCGTTTAAGACTCCCATCGGCAACCATCGCCGCCAGCGTCTTCTCAGCTACCGCCCGCTCAAGCTGAGCGCTAATTTCCTCGGCCGTGGCCAGCCGCAGCCCGGTGACAGCGTCCAGGACTCGCCGACGGTGGGCGGTGCCAGCGGAGGCACCGCCAGCCGAATACTGGTGCCGTACCCCCTTGCGCCAACCGGGCGGGAGCATCGCCTCTAGGACCTCACCGATCGGGACCGCAAAGTTGTCGGCGCACCAGATTGCCAGATTGGCTTGCAGTGGCCCGATAAGCGGGACCGGAGATAGCACCGCCAACACCGGCTTTACCTTGGAAATGAGACTTTCCGGGGCCAGTCCCAGCACCACCCCGAGCAGTTCGCGCTTGCCGAATTCGACCAGCACGATCTGTCCGGCGGCGATCTGGTCGCGCAAGCGGGCCGGGCAGGCATACGAGTAGAGCTGAGAGCCGCGGGCCGGTGACTTTAGGACCGCCACGTCGGCGTAGAGCGCGGTCGCCGTCGGTTCAGGCTCGGGCAGCAGTTGACCGGCGCCGCTCATGTTGACGGTCCACCGGCAGGATCGGAGACGATGGCGGCCACCGCCGCACAGGCCGCCCGCAGGCAGCCGCGCGAATTTAGGACCTGGTATTGGCAGCTGGCCGCAAACTCCTCGTCGGCGGCAAATTCCTCCATCCGCCGGGCCAGCACCTGCTCGTCCTCGCCGCGCGCGCGCAGGCGCCGCGCCAGCTCCGAGCGGCCCTCGGTCCGCAGATAGATCACCGGGGTGCCAGGGCGCTGCCGACGGACGCTGGCCGCACCCTGCGGGTCGATCCGCAGGACCACGTCAAACCCCTGCTCCAGCAGACTGTCAACCTCTTTTCGGGGGGTCCCGTAACGGAGGCCAAACACATTCGCCCACTCTAAGAACCTCCCATCGGCGAGCCAGCGGTCAAACTCGCTATCGATGAGGAAAAAGTGGTTTACCCCATCGCGCTCGTTTTCTCTCGGAGATCGGGTAACCGCGGTGACCGCCCGACGCAGATTGGGGCGCTCGACCAAAAGCTGCTCGATTAGGGCGTCCTTGCCCGAGCCCGACGATCCGGTTATGACGAACAGCCGGCCCGCGCCTACGGACCGGGGGCGGTTTGCGTTGTCAGGTTCAGTTTCAGGCAAGAGATTTCCGGAGAACATATATAAAAATTAACGATCTCTCAGTACCAATTTTGCAGTTCCAAAACATGGCCCACGCCGCACTGACCGTAGACGTTAACCCGCTTGAAGGGGCGGGCGCCGGCGACCATGTCGAAAAATTGATCAACATCGATTTGCGCGAGGCGATCCCGGAACTGGCCGGCCCGGTCAGCGGGCGGGCGCGAGCCTACCGCTCAGGCACCGAGATCGTAGTCGCGGGGAATGTGCAGGCCGAGGTCAACGAGGACTGTCGACTCTGCCTGGAGCCGCTGCCGCGCAATCTGGAACTGGATCTCTCCGCCCAATTCGTACCGCGGGGGAGGCCCGACCTGGATCCAAATTCGAAAAAATTCGATCCCGATGTGGGCCCGATCTCCGAAGACGGTCGCATCGACCTGGTCGACCAGGTGCTCCAGACGATCCTTGCCGAACTCAATCCCTTCCCCGATTGCCAGGGGAGCTGCGACCGCTACGAACAGGTAAAATCTGCATTCACGGCCACATCCGGCCAGGGCTCAACCATCGACCCCCGGCTGGAGCCAATCAGAAAACTGATGGCCGATATGTTTCCGCCACCCGACGAAGCCGAGGACGCTTGATATGGGCGCACTGCCAAAGCAACGAATCACGCGCCGGCGTCGCGGCAATCGCCGTGCACACCACGCCCTAACGCCCCGCCAGATGCAGCACTGCCACAACTGCAACGCACTGGTTCCTTCGCACGTGGTCTGTTCAGCCTGCGGGTACTACCGCCGCACCGACGTCGCCCAGCTCGAGCGCCCCAACCTCAAGTACCGCTAACCGACCTGCGCCGGACCGTCCGCCGCCGCCCGGCGGTCAACCGGAGCAGCACCCGATGACGGCTCCCTACGGTCTCGTATTTCCAGGTCAGGCCTCACAGAAGGTCGGGATGGGGAGTGCGGCCGCGGCTGGATGGAAAAGCGCCAGGGACGTATTTGAGCTGGCCGAACAGGTAACCCGGCTCCCGCTAACGCGGCTCTGCTTTGATGGCCCGCCCGAGATGCTGGTACGCACCCGAACCCTCCAACCCTGCCTGGTGGCCTGCGAACTGGCGATCCTGGCGGCGGCGCTGGAAGCCTCTGGCGGGGCTACCGCCGCCGATCCGGTGAGGTTGGCGACCGCCCCCAATCCACCAACCGCGCTCGCCGGGCACTCGGTTGGTGAGATCTCGGCGCTGGCGGCGGCCGGGGCGATTTCGATTTCTGCCGCGCTGGCCGTAGTCGCCCTGCGGGCAGACGCCATGGACCGTGCCGGAACCAAGATTCCCGGTTCGATGTCAGCGCTAATCGGCGGCGACCTGGCGGCCGCCCACGAGCTCTGCCAAAAAGTGCGCGATGAGGCCGACGCGGCAATCCTGTCGGTGGCCAACATAAACGCCCCGGGCCAGACGGTAATCGCCGGCGACCTGCGGTCGATCGGACGGGCGTCGCAACTGGCCCGGTCGGCCGGGTTCCGACGGGCGATCGCCCTCCCGGTCAGCGCCGCTTTTCATTCGGCCGCGATGGAGCCGGCAGCACAAGAGCTGGAATGCCATTTGCAAGGGGTGGAAATCGTCGATCCCCAGATCAGGGTGATCTCCAACATTTCCGCCCATCCGCTCTGCGATGCCGAGTCGATCCGCCGTGAAATCGCCGCCCAAATTCTGGCGCCGGTGCAGTGGTCTAAAAGCCTAAAGACCCTGTTTGGATACGGGATAAGATCATTCTTTGAAGTCGGGCCGGGCAATGTGCTCGCCGGAACGGTCAGCCGGACCCTGGAGCAGGGCAAGGTGCTACCTGCCGGCGAGGCGGATGAAATCAGGGTCCTGACCGCATCCTTGGCAGGTAATTGCGATGGCTGAGCAATCGTTGGCTGGACGCACCGCGTTGGTGACCGGCGCCTCCGGGGCGATCGGGTCGGCGATCGCTTCCCAACTGGCCGCGGCCGGCGCCAATCTGCTGGTCCATTACAACTCCAACGCCGAGGCGGCGGGGAAGCTGGCTCAGGCGATTTCCGACCGCGGCGGGCAGGCCCGACCAGTCGGTGCCGATCTTTCGGCCAAGGCGGGTGTCGATTCCCTTTTTGCCCAGATTGACGACCTTGGCCTGTCGGTCCATATCCTGGTCAACAACGCCGGCATAACCCGCGACGGGCTCCTGGCGCGCATGTCGCCGCAGGACTGGCAGGCGGTCATCGACACCAACCTCACCTCGGCCTATCTGACCTGCCGGGCGGCCCTGCGCCCGATGGTTCGGGCCCGTTGGGGGCGAATCATCAATATCGCCTCGGTGGCCGGGATCTCCGGCAACGCCGGCCAGGCCAACTATTCAGCCGCCAAGGCCGGGTTGATCGGGTTCACCCGGGCGCTGGCGCGCGAGCTGGGGCCGCGCAACATCACCGCCAACGCGATCGCCCCGGGGTTTATCGAATCACCGATGGCCCGGGCGATCAGCCCCGCGATGCTAGACAAAGTACTGGCGATGATTCCGCTCGGCCGGTTGGGTGAGCCCGACGAGGTGGCCGGACTAGTCGGCTATTTGGCGTCGGACCGGGCCGGTTACATTACCGGACAGGCCCTGGTGGTCGACGGTGGACTGGTGATGTAGGACCGATGTTTGAGAAGATACTCATTGCCAATCGAGGCGAGATCGCCGTACGAGTCATTAGGGCCTGTCGCGAATTGGGGATCAAGACCGCCGCCGTCTATTCCGAAGTCGACGCCGACAACCTGCATGTTCGACTGGCCGACGAAGCCGTCTGTATCGGGCCGGGCGCCGCCGCCGAGAGCTACCTGCACGTTCCCAATGTCATCGCCGCCGCCCGCAATGTCGGGGCCCAGGCGATCCATCCCGGGGCCGGTTTCTTAGCCGAGAGCCCGATGTTTGCCGAGGTCTGCCGCGAATACGGCCTGATCAACATCGGCCCTGATCCCGACCAATTGGCCGCCGCCGGCAACAAGTCGCGGGCGATCGCCGCGGCCCGCGAGGCTGACCTGCCGATCCTGGATTCCTCGCCCGAACCATTGCGCGACCTGCGCTCGGCCGGGGATGCGTTGGCCAAGATCGGAACTCCCGCAATGCTCAAGGCCTCGGCCGGCGGCGGCGGACGAGGGATGCGCCGCATCTCCAATTTCTCTGAGCTCATGCATGCGTTCCCGCAGGCCCAGTCGGAGGCCGGAGCATCGTTTGACAGTGCCGATCTCTACCTGGAACGCTTAGTTGAGGGGGCCCGCCACGTCGAGATCCAGATCCTGGGTGACGGACGCAACATCCGGCATCTGGGGGAACGCGACTGCTCGGTCCAACGGCGTCACCAAAAGGTGATCGAAGAGGCGCCTTCGCCGTCGTTAAACGACAAATTGCGCAATCGGATCGCCTCGGCCGCGACCAAGTTGGCGCGGGAACTCAAGTACAAGAGCGCCGGCACGGTCGAGTTCCTAGTCGACCAGAACGACGACTTCTATTTCATCGAACTCAACGCCCGCATCCAGGTCGAGCACCCGGTTTCAGAGATGCTCACCGGGATCGATCTGGTGCAGTGGCAGATCCGGATCGCCGCCGGCGAGCGGATAAATTTCAAGCAGGGCGACGTCAAACCGACCGGCCACGCGATCGAATGTCGCCTGATCGCCGAAGATTCGGAAAACGACTGGGCGCCGTCGGCGGGGCGCGTTACCCATCTCTCGCTCCCCGGCGGACCGGGAGTGCGGGTGGACTCACACATCTACGCCGGCTACACGGTACCCATCGAATACGATTCCCTACTGGCCAAGATAATCTGTCACAGTCCCACCCGGATTTCTGCGATTTCGGCCACCCGCACCGCCCTGGCCGAGGTCCAGGTCGAGGGCATCGCCACCAACCTGCCCTATCTGCGGCGGGTATTAGAAGATCCGACGTTTATATCGGGCACCCACACCCTCGACGCGGTCCCGGGCTTACTGGCACCGGCTTGAAAAAGCGCAAATGACTGATACCGAAGAACCCAAGCCACGCTACCGGCACAAGCGCTACGACGCTCGGCGCTGCGCATTTCAGGCGCTGTATGCGGCCAATGTGGCCCGCAGCGATCCGCTTGACATCCTGGCCGGGGTTGATGGCGGGGACTCCCTAAATGAAGAGGGTCTGGCGTTTGCCAAGGAGTTGCTTACCACGCGCCAGGCGCACAAGAGCAATATCAATGCGATGATTGCGGCCTCCACCGACTGGGACCTGATATACGGGTCGCCGGTTGAGCTGTCGATCCTCCAGCTGGCGGTGGCCGAATTTCGGACCCGGCTGACCCCCGCCGCGGTGGTAATCAACGAGGCGGTTGAACTAGCCAAGATCTACGCGGCCCCGGCGGCCGCGGGCTACATCAACGGCATGTTGCGGACCATTGCCGAGAAAACCGGGGTGATTCCGCCCGGTGAGAAGTCGCCCTGATGGCAACTTCTCCGCCAATTGGACCGGCCGCCGGGCAACCCCGCGACGAAGGGGCGATGACCCTTCGTGAACACCTGCTCGAATTTCGCTGGCGGCTGACCATATCGGTGGTAGCGGTACTGGTGTGCTCGTTGGCTTTCTGGCCATTTAAGGATTTCATCTTCGAACTGATGCAATCCCCGCTGGGTCCAGATG
Source organism: Chloroflexota bacterium (assembly GCA_965261345.1). Classification (GTDB taxonomy): domain Bacteria; phylum Chloroflexota; class UBA11872; order UBA11872; family VXNJ01; genus VXNJ01. The sequence goes on along the minus strand of OZ253449.1, from coordinate 1,664,429 downwards.
TGAGCCTGCAGCAAATCGAACCCACCGAGGCGTTCTTCTCCTTTTTTAAAGTTGCCGTGCTAGGCGGCATTGGGATCGCCTCGCCGGTGGTGCTCTACCAGGTAATGGCCTACGTCTCGCCCGGCCTTTATCCGAACGAAAAACGGCTCTTCTACGCGTCGATCCCGGCGATGCTGGCGATGTTTTTCATCGGCGTGATGTTCTGCTGGTTCGTGATCTTGCGCTTCACCCTAAATTTCCTGACCGGATTTGCGCCCGACGACATCAACACCGAACTGAGCATCGATTCATACGTGAGTTTTGTCTCGCGCATGCTGCTGATAGTGGGGTTGGTCTTTGAGACGCCATTTGCGATCTTCCTACTGGCCAAATTCCGGATTGTTAGCGCCAAGCGGCTCAAGGGGTTTAGGCGCTACTCGATCGTGGTGATCGTAATCGTGGCGGCGGTGATCACGCCGACCCCGGACCCGTTCACCCAGATGGCGGTGGCGATCCCGATGTACCTGCTCTATGAACTTGGCGTGCTGTTGGCCGGATTTGCCCAACCGCGCGTGGACGCTCCCAGCTCAGAGTCAGCAGCTCCACGCAGCTAGGGCAGTTGCGGGCCGAATCGTTGAGGCTCACCGGGTGGCCAATAGCCACTTCAACCACCCATTCCGGCTGGCCCCGGCCACAGCGGGCTAGCATTGTCCAAAGCGCGTACCGCTGCTGGGAAATTTAATGCCTACCGACAAAAAATCTCTCGGTGGGGTGCTGCTGGTGACTGGTTCCATCGCCTTTGCCGGCATCTTTTTTATCCCCAACCTGGTGGTGCTGCTACTTGCCATCACCTGTTATTCGCTGGGGGTTAAGTTGCGCTATGCTGAGGAATTGGACCAGTTTTTACTCCACCCTCGATTGCCCCGCTAGATCGCGAGTCGGACGGCCTGCGCGCCGGGTATTGGATCGGCCTGGCCAAGGTTGGGCCCTATTAGGGTCAGGCGGTTGTTGTCGGTTGGGTCACGCTTTCAATTTGCGCTGCCATACCAGCGGGCACTCGCGGGTAACACCTGGGAAATTTGACCGGGTCGGTTCAGGTTGTCGTGGAAATTTCAGAGCGCCGACGGTCAGCCAGGCGCAGCTCACCTTAGGAACCTGAAAGCGGCGCGAATGTCGGCAGCTAGCAGCTCTGGTTCTTCGGCTGCGGCGAAATGGCCACCGGTTTCCATTTCGGTGTAGCGGACCAGATTGAAGAAGCGCTCGAGCCACTCCTTCGGCGGATAGCTGATCTCGACCGGAAAGCGGGCGAATGCAGTTGGGACCTGGACCCTTTCCTGCTCGGAGAGCACCAGCGGCGCCCGGTTGCGCTCAAAGTACAGCCGGATCGAGGAGGCGATCGTTGCGGTAGCCCAGTAGATGGTGAGGTGGGTGAGCAGTTCGTCCTTGCCAAAACGCGACTCCAGGTCGCCGCCGCAATCGCTCCAGGACCGCCACTTCTCCACGATCCAGCCGGCCAGCCCGGCCGGTGAATCGTTTAGGCCGTAGGCAAGCGATTGCGGCTTGGTGGCGTGTTGGTGCCCGTAGGCCCCCTCGGCCGCCCGCCACCATTGGCGCTGGGCCAGGTAGTCGAGTTCGGCCGCGCTCAATCGATCCGGTTCGATCGGAGTTGACTCCGCACCGAACATGGTCACATGGATTCCACTAACGTCGGCGGGATAGGCGTGCCCCAGCGCCGTGGTTACCGCCGCGCCCCAGTCACCGCCCTGGGCCGAAAAGCGCCGGTAGCCGAGCCCCTCGGTCATGAGCCGGTGCCAGATGCCGGCGACCGCGACCGGATTCATCCCACGCGCCCGCGGCTGACCCGAGAACCCGTAGCCGGGCAGCGACGGGACCACCACATCAAAGGCATCGTTGCGGTCGGCGCCGTGCTTGCCCGGATCGGTTAGCAGAGGGATTAGCTTGAGCATTTCGGCAAACGTGCTGGGCCACCCGTGCGTAATCACCAACGGGATCGGGTTTCGGCCGGTTCCGCGGGCATGGATGAAATGGATGCTCTGCCCGTCGATCCGCGCCTTGAAATGCGGGAACCGGTTGATGCTAGCTTCCTGCGCCGGCCAGTCAAACTGGTCGGCCCAGTACCCGCATAGCTCCTTTACATAGGCCAGCTCGGACCCCATCTCCCAACCGACGTGTTCAATCTCGCCGGGCCAACGGGTCGCCCGGAGTCGGGCGGTCAAATCGGCCAGCACATCCCCGGGGATGTGTGGCCTGAACGGTTCAATCTTGATCTTTGAGCTATCGGGCTCCATAGCAGATCTTTTCCAATCGGGTTCCAGATTTTGACGGCCGCGACGACGCCCAGCGCAGGCACAGTCTGGCCCGAACGGTGATATCGGCGCGGAAAACAGATACTGTCAAGGCGCGGCCGGTTCGGGGAACAGTTCCAGTTGCCCGACTTTTAGCCCAGATTGACTTGCACATTCGGCAAAATCGGCCGGCAGCGGGGCCCGCCAGACCCGATCGGCCCCTGACGGCAGGCGCAGCGCAATGCTAAATGCGTGCAGCATCTGGCGGTCGGGATGGTTTCCGCCGCCGTAGAGGTGATCGCCCAGCAGCGGGTGACCGATCGCTGCCATGTGCACCCGGGCCTGGTGGGTGCGCCCGGTAAACAGCCGCAATTCCAGCAGCGAACAGTCGGCCGTGCTGGATAGGACCTTGTATTGGGTGGTGGCCTCCCGCCCGCGGGCAGTCGCAACCGCAAACGCGGTCGGGCGGGCGGGATCGCGCCCGATCGGCGCCTGGATGACGGCGGCGGCGGGATCGGGTACGCCACGACAGATCGCCAGGTAGCGCTTATCAACTCGTCGCGCTGAAAACTGGGCCTGCAGGTACAGATAGGCTTGCTGCGACAGGGCGGCCAGCATGACCCCGGAGGTTCCCTTGTCTAGGCGGTGGACGATTCCGGGGCGGTCGTGCCCCCCGACGTTGGCCACCTGGGGGTAGCGCAGCAGCAGGCCATTGGCCAGCGTGCCGCTGCGATTGCCGGTCCCCGGATGGACCGCGATGCCAGCCGGTTTGTCTAGCACCAGCACGTCCTCACGTTGGTCTAGCTCGGCAAATTCAATCGGCTCGGGGACGATCGTGGCCACCGATTCGGGCTGGAAGCGGAATTCGACCTGGTCGCCGTCGTGGAGACGCTGCGCCGGCCGGCCGGTCTTGCCGTTTACCCGACCGGCGCCCTGGCGTAGCGCTGATTGGATGGCGGTGCGCGAGAGCGAGTCCAATCGGGCGCTTATTACTCGGTCCAACCGCTGGCCCCGGTCGCGGTCGGCGATGTTGATCATCAACTCAATCGCCGCTTCCGGCTCGCTCACTGCGCCAGCTCGCCCGGCCCCGGATCGTGGTCCAATTTGCCCACCAGCAGCAGGATTACCAGCGCCGCCATCGCGATATTGATGGTCGAGTCGGCCAGGTTAAATACCGGCCACCAACCCAAATCGACAAAGTCAATTACGTACCCGAGCCGGAAGCGGTCGACCAGATTTCCGATTGCCCCGCCGATAATGCACCCGAGCACCACCCGGGCGGACAAGGTCGGCCGGCGTAGGTAACGCAGAAAAATGACGATCACCGCGGCCAACGCGGCCAGCACGATCAGGATCGTCAGCCAGGATGAAAATGCCCCGGAGAATATGCCGAAAACGATTCCGTCGTTGTGGACCAGCCGCAGCTTGAGGTATGGTTCGACCACCCACCTGGCACCACCGGGCTGATCGGAAAGCAATTCGGTGACAAACAACTTGCTAGCCTGGTCAAGCGCGATGATGATCGGCGCGGCCAGCAGAGTGGGGACATACCAGCTCCAGGACGGTTTTGGCCCGGCAGGAGTTGGGTCTAGCAAGGATTTATTCTCCTGGCAGGCTACGGTGCCCGCAATCTGCCGATTATCCCGCCGAACCGCCAGCGGCCGGTGACGATAGTGTCACCAAATCGGCGCTCGATCTGGTTGGAAGTTGCCGAAACGATGCTGCTGGCGCTGTTCATTTTCTTTGCCGCGCGGTTGTTCATTCAGACCTTTTCGATCGAAGGAAGATCGATGCAGCCCAATTTCCAACCCAACCAGTACGCGCTGGTGAGCAAGGTTTCCTACGGACTGGGATCACCCGCAAGGGGCGACGTGATCGTGCTTTACCGACCCGGAAATCCGACCGAGGAACTGCTCAAGCGGATTGTCGGGTTGCCAGGCGAGAAAATCCAATTCAGCGACGATTCGGTATTCGTCAACGGTGAAAAACTGGATGAATCCGATTACCTCGGCGATGGGTCAACTAACCGCTGGGAGGGCCTGGTGGTTCCCGCCGATTCGTACTTCGTACTAGGTGACAACCGGTCGGTCAGTCAGGATTCACGCAGCTTCGGGCCGGTGCCGCGGGCGGCGATCGTCGGCAAGGTTCTGCTAATTTACTGGCCGATCGACCAGGCCCGTACCATCCCCGACCCCGACCTGTCGATCTAACCACGCTCCTTCGGTATCAACGGTTTTGAGGGCGGTTAGCGCTGTGGCCAGCAATCGCGCAATTTTTCGACCGTGGCCGGCAATTCTTCCGGCAGCACCTTGGTCTGCCCCAGGATCGGCATGAAATTGGTATCTCCGGCAAATCGCGGCACCACGTGGTAGTGCAGGTGCCCGGGGATCCCGGCGCCGGCCGCCGACCCGAGGTTGGCTCCCAGGTTGAACCCGGTGGGCCGGTAGGCGGCCTTGAGCGCGACCACCGACCGCTGGCAGAATTGGCCGATTTCGCTCATCTCGGCCGCGGCCAGGTCGGATAAATCACCCAGGTGGCGGTAGGGCAGGATCAGGACATGCCCGGTGTTGTAAGGGAATCGGTTCAGGATCGCAAATACGGTCTCGCCCTTAGCTACGATCAGCCCGGTGAGCTCGATTTCGGGATCGGGGTCGATGCAGAAGGGGCAGCCGTCGGAACGCTCACGCTTTACGTACTGCATACGCCAGGGACTCCAAAGCTGCTCCAGGGTCCGTCTCCAAGCGGGCGAGAGAATTCATGATTATGTATTGGACATTTTCGAGCTTGCTTGAACAGGCTTCCGCGCGCTGATGATTGATCCAGGCGAACTAATCGACGGGCTCTTACCGGGGCAACGTAGGCAGTTGCTCGCTTTCGACCGGTTGCTGGGCGGCCTCCCGGCGGCCCGTGGATATATCGGTCGGGCGACCGTCGCAAACCGCTGGAACCTGCACCTTTGCGACAGCTTGGCGGCGCTGCCGCTGCTCTCACCAGTCGATGGCCAAGATCTCCCGCGAGACGTCATCGACGTGGGGACCGGCGCCGGGCTGCCGGGAATCCCGCTGGCGATCGCCCGGCCCGACATCGGATTTACGCTGCTTGACCAGCGCGCCGGGCGGGTCCGGCTCCTAGAACAGATCAGGGAAGAATTGGAGCTTTCCAATATTTTTCCGCTTAAAGGAGACGTTGCCAGGCTGCCGCGCGGCGCCGACCCTGAATCGGGCTTCGACATCGCCCTCGCCCGGGCCCTGGCCCGGCCGCCCAAAGCGCTGGAACTGTGCCGGGCGGTGTTGCGGCCGCCCGGCCAGGTCATGCTCTACCTCTCGGCCGGGCAGCGCCAAGACCTTGACCGCGAAGCGGGCAGTCAGCCGCGGCGGGAGCTTGCCTACAACCTGGTCGGGATCGAGCAGACGCGAGTAATTGCCGCGTTCTGAAAGTCGTCGCAGCGCTTCCCAGGGTATTTCGCCGGCAACCGGCCGCGGGCCAGATTGCTGGCCGGGCGGCCGGGGCGATTGCAAATTGGGCAAAATAGAATCTCGCCTAATGCACCAAGGGTGCCTGTGCCGCTCGGCGCCGAACGCACAATTGGGCATGGCCGCCGTAGGGATAAGGGAGCCATTGCGAATATGTCCTCGACTTTTGACGACGTGGTTGAAGTCGTTTCCAACACGCTGCCAAACATCGACAAGGATTCGCTTTCGATGGAGACCACCTTTCAGGGAGATCTCAACGCCGACTCGCTCGACCTGGTCGAATTGATCATGGAGTTGGAAGAGCACTACGACTTGTCGATTCCAGATGAAGATGCCCAGGGGATCACCTCGATCGGTGAGGCTGTCAGATACATCGACAAAAACCAGCCATGAGGCAGGCGCGCAAGGGGTCGCGCAGCTGATTTCTTGTCCTCGGAAGTTGAGCTTAGCACCTCCGCGATCATGCCCGGAATTGGCTAACCTGCCTGCCGTGCCAGCCAAAAGCTGTTCAAGCTAGGCGATTGGTCCAGGGTGGAAGCTGAAATGGGCCAACCAGGCCCGGGAGTTGAAACCGACCTTAGATCGGTGATGCGCCGTTTCCCAACCGGGGTAACGATCGTGGCGACCTCAGACAACGGCCGATTGCACGGGATGACCGTCAACTCGTTCACCTCGGTTTGTCTTGACCCGCCGCTGGTACTCGTCTGCATTGCCCACAGCTCGCACTGCAATCCATTTATCAAGTCCGCGGGGCGCTTTTCGGTGAGCGTATTAGCCCACGACCAGTCGGAGATTTCGACCGGTTTTGCCAGCACCGATTCGGCGGCCCAGTCAATCCACGAGTTCAGCTGCCACGGATACGAACTGGGGCCGACGGGATCGCCGCTGCTTTCTGGTGCGATCGCCCACCTGGACTGCCTGGTCCACCAGCAGTTTGAGGTCGGCGACCACACCGTGTTCATCGGCCGGGTCGTACACGCCGCAGAGCACGGCGACCGGCCGTCGCTCTTGTTCCACCAGGGCAAGTACACCCACACATGATGCGGGCCCGAATCGCCGGACTGGGGATGTCGGTCCCGACCCACATCCGCAGCAATGCCGAATTGGCCGGCATGGTAGCCACATCCGACGAATGGATCCGTTCCCGAACCGGGATAACCGAGCGGCGGGTTGCCAGCGAAGACGAATCGACTTTCAGCCTCGCATTGGGCGCGGCCCAGCAGGCCTTAGGGCAAGCCGGCCTGAAACCGTCGGCGGTCGAATTGGTGATCGTGGCCACGATCACCCCGGACCTTGGTTTTCCGGCGGTGGCCAACCTGGTCCAGGACGCCCTGGGCGCCAAATCGGCCGGGGCGGTCGACATCAACACCGCCTGTACCGGATTCATCTACGGACTTTCGCTGGCCACCGCCCAGGTTGACCTCGGGCGGGTGCGCAACGCCTTGGTAATCGGCGCCGAGACAATGTCGCGGATCGTGGACTGGTCGGATCGCTCAACCTGCGTACTCTTTGGCGACGGGGCGGGCGCCGCGGTAATCGATGGCCAGGGCCAGCACGATTCGTTCCTGGCTTTTTCGCTTGGATCCGACGGTGGCGGGGCCAAGTCGTTGTACCGGTCAAACAGCTTTGGTCGGTTGGCCGCCAATTCCGGGTTCAACGGCTCGCTGGACCTGCAAATGGATGGTCGCGAGGTGTATAAATTCGCAATCACCGCAATGGCCGACACCATCGCGGCGACCGCCCGCAAGGCCGGGGTCGGCCTCGAGGATCTGGACCTGATCATTCCCCACCAGGCCAATGTCCGGATCATCAACCTGGCGGCCGATCAGCTTGGAATTCCGATCGAAAAATTCGTAATCAACGTCGACCGTTACGGCAACACCTCGGCCGCCTCAATTCCGATCGCGCTGGCCGAAGCCGATAACGACGGTCGATTGGCCGGGGCCAACAAGGTGATGCTGGTGGCCTTCGGTGCGGGACTGTCCTGGGGCGGCTGCTTAATCGATCTGGGGCGCGACCGGGCCGGCCGCTAGCTGTTCTCCAACCGCGGGCCGGAACCAATTAGCGCGGGAGGATCAGCGAGTGTCTATGTATGCCCAATCGACCAGGCCGTCAAATTCCTCAGAATCATCTTTGAAGATAAACAGCACCAGCTGCCCAGTGCTTTCGCTGTCTAATTCCTCCTGGGAAATCCTGACCGCAAGATAGGCGACATCGTCATCTTCCGCATCGACCTCATCTAGCTGGACGTCATCGGCCACCGGGATCGAATCGCGGTTGAATTCGTAGCCCAGTCCGCCGAGCCGCCCGATCGCATAGTGGGTCAATTCCTCGTCGACGTCGCCGGTGTAGGAGACCGGCAGCAGCGCCACAAAATCACCGGAATTGCCGGCGAAATATATTTCCCGATCCAATCCGGTAACCTGCGGCTGGTTGGTCCGCCCGACCCGGTCGCCCGAAAGCAGGAGGGTCTGGTGCGGCTCCTGGAAGTCGAGGATGTGGCCGGGCAGTGAGCTGGGAGTGTAGTTGCCCGCCACCGGGTCGCCGCTGCGATCCGGATCATTTTCGGCAAAGTCGATTACCAGACCGCGTTCAATGTCGCCGACTCCAACAAAAATCCCGCGCGGCAACTCGTCGACCCCTATCAGCCCGAGTGATCGAATTCCGGTAAGGCCGTCCAGGTCGCCGTCGGCAAGGTCGAAGACTTCGCCGTCGTCATCTTCGAGTTCCAGCTCGGTTACGGTGCCCAGGTCAGCCAGGGTAATGTCGCAGCCGTTGTTCCTAATCGATCTGGGCAGCGCATCCTCGATGGCATCTTCGACCACCCGGGTGCGGTGGCAGACCTCCACCCGCGGGGAGTCGGCGTCGGCGATGTCGAGTTCAGCTTCGCTATGGTCTAGGAAATCGGAAAGATCGAGCGCCCGGCCGCGCCCCGACCCGTTGGCTGAATCGTAGCTGTCGGCCGAATTTTCGTCCAGTTCGACCGAAATGGACCCGGACGAATCGTTCTCGTTGTCGGATCGAACATGGACCGGCCAGTAGTAGACAACACCGTAGGCGTCGCCGTGCAAGAGCATGTCGCGCCCGATCGAGGCCAGTTCGGTGTCGCCGGTCAGGTCCGGGTCGATAACGATCGATTGCTCATCGCGGTCCAGGACTCCGGGCAGGGCAATCGATACGTAGCCAACAGAGTTCTCGGTGAGCTGGTAAACATCGGATTGGAATCCCCGGAGCGTTTGCACATTGCTCGCCGAGAGGGCGATGCCCACCCCGACCGGGATGTTGCGAAAGTCCACGCTGCGCACCGTTAGTGGGTTTCCAGTCAAGTCGATCAAGCGGGTATCCTCGTTGCGTCCAAACCCGTCGAGATCTCCCGGATCGGACTCGGCCGGCAGGTCGCTCAAGTCAAGCAGGCGTTCGTAGTCGTCATCGCTTATTGCAAATGAAGTTAGGTTCCGCCGGGAAAAGTCCCAGATGACGTGTTCATCCCCGTCAAGCAGTTCCAGATCGTCGCAGCTGTAGGAGGGCAGGTCGTAGTTCTGCGCCGACAGCAGGGCCCCGCGCAGCCAGGGCGCAAGGTCGCAACCCGCGTCTTCGGTCTGCCCAGATGTCGGCAAGGTAAATATGCCGGACGCGGCCAGGACCAGCGTCGCGACCGCTACGGCCGCGATCAGCCTGCTGCGGCTTAAATATTTGGACTTGACTTGAACCATCAAATTGTCTCGGCCACCTGTTGGCGGAAAGCTATCCGTGCACTTTGGACTTAAAGCGCGCCCGGTAATTTAAGGATATTGGCACCAGAAAGCCACACGAGCCCGGAACGGGCATATCCGGCCTCCGAGTAGATCCCGCCGCCGCCTTACGGCGTCCTGTCGGCCGGCTGCGGGAAATGTAGGATTGGCGCGGCGTCCAATTCTCCAATCCTTAAAAGCGAACCGGCCCACGGTCATTAATCCCTACCTGACGTTCCCCGGCAATTGCCGCAAGGCATTTGAGTTCTACCGGTCGGTGTTCGGCGGGGACTTTTCGTTTATCGCAACCTTTGGGCAAGCGCCCCTGAACTTGGAGATCGCCGAAGCCGACCGGGATCGGATAATCCACGTTTCCCTGCCGATCGGATCCAATGACCTGATGGGCAGCGATGCCATATCGACCGACTGCCCCGATCTGACCGTGGGGGATAACTTCTCAGTCTGAGTCCATCCCACCAGCCGCGCCGAAACCGAGCAAATCTTTGAAAAGCTGTCTGCGGGCGGCACGGTCATCGCCCCGCTAGCTAACGCGCACTGGGGCAGCTATTACCCAATGTTCATCGACCGATTCGGGATCACCTGGCAGATCAACCACGATCCGGTCTCAGGTTAGGAATCTTCGCCGCGCGGGCTGCCCCAGGAGCGGGCCGCTATCTGGTTGGGCCGGCACCCGAGGGCACCGGCTCCCGTTTTCAAGGGCAATTGGCAGGAAGGCCGATCTTCGCCGGATCCCAGCAACTGGACCTGAGGTCGGTTGCGCGATCACGCCGAGGCGATTGCGGATGCGCTGAAATTCTTGAAGGGCCGGTCTTAACAGGGCGCTTTTTCTAGGTTGAATCGGAGCCCGGTTGCTGCTTGTTGCGACGAAGTCTGCGGTCACCGCGCACCGGTCGATTGCCGGCACCATCCCAAAACCTTGAGAACACCAGCGATCGCGGGCAATGGGTGTATGCTTCTGCTACCGTTACCACGATTCCCTGCAATATCCTGGCGTTTTCGTCCGGATCAAAGACCTGCAGGTCGATCTGCAACTCGTCCAGCGCGTCGCGATCGATCATCTCGACCGTGCCGTTTACCCGAACAGTCTCGTTGTCACCGGGCTGGAAGAAAATCAGCCCGATCTGCGGGTTTTCAGCCATGTTGAGATACGACTGAAACAACCGATTGCCGGCCACATCCGGGATGAGGAGCTGCCGGTCGTTGAGGATCTTGACCCAGCCCGGCCGGCCGCCCTTGGGCGATGCGTCACATGAGCCATCGGCTGCGCTCGTGGCCATAACCAGGAAGGGTGACTCGGCGATGAATTTACGCAGCTCGCCCTGCAACCGTTCTTCCAACTTGGTCGCCGGGGCCCGTTTGGGAAACCCGAATTGGCGCGTGAACTGGTTGTCAAAAAAATCATCGGGTTGATTTATGGCCATATTGTGACGCCTATGAATCGGTCTTGCGGGTGGCAGTTCAGGGAGGACGGCGCCAGGTGGCGCGAGCAGGTTGCAATGTCAGGCCAGATACCCCCAGCGGCAGGCAGTACCGGATCCAGATACCGCCGACCGCGGCTTTTGGCGCCGGCCGGCCATGGCTGATCAACCCAAGGTCGGTCTGCTCGCCGTTGCCGCGCGGCCAATAAATTTGCGCACCCGACATCGACCACGATCCCTGAAATCACCAAGCCCCGATGGAGAGATTCTCGCCTGCACCTGATGCCAACCTGAGATCCTGAGACCGGCGCTGCCGCGGCCGCATATAGCCGAAATCCGTTCGCGTCCGAAGGCGCCCCAACCGGCGGCGACGCCGACTGGCCCTGGCACGCGTTTCTCAATCGATGGGCCGGGCCGCGGTCGCTTCGGTTGGGGCCGGAATGATTTAGGTCGGGCGCAACTTCCCAGGGTGAATATGGGTCGCCGGGCCACGCCCGCTTGGGTTAGGCGGGCGATACCTCGTTGAGTTGACCGGTGTCGCAATCGTAAATGAACCCGCGCACCTGGTCCTTTGAGGGAATAAAGGGGCTGGCCTTAATGCGGGCAATGGATTGGCGCACATCCTTTTCCGAGTCTGGAAAGGCTTCCAAGGCAAACGCCGGACGAATTCCGGTATCGTCCTCGATTGCGGCCTTTACGGCATCGTCTGAGAATGTGAGCATGCCGCAGTCGGTGTGGTGAATGAGCACGATTTCCTGGGTGCCCAACAAGCGTTGGGAAATTACCAGCGAGCGGATTACATCGTCGCTGACCACTCCGCCGGCATTGCGTATCACGTGCGCGTCGCCCTCTTTGAGGCCCAGCAGCTTGTGGGTGTCTAAACGTGCGTCCATGCACGCTACCACCGCCAATTTGCGTCCCGGCGGCATCGGGAGGCCGCCCACTTCAAAACTTGCCGCGTATTGAGCGTTGCTCGCCAATACTTCATCAGTAACCGTCATTAGGGCTTCCTCGGGAGAAATACGATCTGTCGCAATCAGTTGTTACTAATTGCGTTTCAAATTCTGCACAAAGCGCAACCCCAATCAATTCCGAGCGAGCGGACAGATCAACTCGGCAAAGCCTGAACGGCAACTTAAAGCCGGACTGAGCCCGGTTGCGCAACCCAATTGGGACGTTGCTTTCGCATCCGGCCGCAATGCCAGCAGCATCTTAGATCAGGAATTGCAATGCAATTGGAGCATTGGTCCCGCCGGGCAACTCCCGCCCACCCGGGAGAAGTCAAAGCCCCTCAGCGTGGGCCGAATGGAACGTGTCCACCCCGGCGCGGAATCCGGCGCCCGAATTGCCGACGATAACTAAGGGGCTGGCAAAGCTGGCAAATCCACCCTCGAGGTGGGTGTCGCTAGCGACCTGGATTTGGTGCCCGCGGGCTTGGAGTCGGGCAACAACTTCGGGTGGAATCCGCGGATCTACGGCGGTAATCGGCTGCGAGCAGTCCAGGCGGGGCGAATCGATCGCCGCTTGCGGGCCCATTCCAAAGTCGATTACCTTGGAGATCAACTGGGTCACGCAATTGGTAATTCGCCGCCCACCCGAGGCGCCGACCGACATCCTCACGCCTTGTGAATCCAGCACCAGCGCCGGGGTCATGTTGTTTAGCGGGTATTTGCCCGGCATGATCGAATTGATCCGACCCGGAATCGGATCGAACCACATCATGCCGTTGTTCATCACGACGCCGGTGCCTTTGGGTACGAACCCCGACCCAAAGCTGGCCATGAGGGTGTTGGTCAGCGAGACCGCGTTGCCGTCAGCGTCCATTACGCAAAGATGCGTCGTTCCCGAGTCGAACGCCGGAGCGCTGGCCGCCAGTTTCTCACCTGGAACTGCGTCGTCAAAAGCCCACGGGTTTCCCGCTTCGGCCGGGTCGGGAACGCGATTTGCGACGGTCCGGCGGCGGTGGTCGGCATAGCCATCGGAAACCAGTCCCGCCCATGGAACATTGGCAAAATTTGGATCGGCCAAGTGCTCGTAGCGGTCCGCATAGGCCAACCGGGCGCTGCAGATGTAGGCGTGGAGCGCCTCGGTTGAGTTGTGTCCCGCAGACCCGATTGCAAACCGGTCCAGCAGCTTCAGGGTCATTGCCGAGGTGGTTCCGGCACAGGCAAACGGTGGCACCCGCACGGTGTGACCCGAGTACCGGAATTCGAGACCCGCATCCCAATCGAACGGGCGGTATTCGGCCAGGTCGCGTTCTGAGATGATTCCGCCGCTGGCCTGGATGTCGGAGGTGATCGCGCGGGCGACGTCGCCCGCATAGAACGCCTCGGGACCTTCGCGGCCAACAATTTCGAGCACATCGGCTAGTTCCGGCTGCCGGAAGCTAACCGGGCTGGCCAGGTCGCCCGCCGGGAGCTGGCCCCCGGGCATGAAGATCTTTCTAAGCTCGACAAATCCGAGCAATTGGGGAACCGCCATCCCCAATGCATAGAGGTTGTGCCATCCAGGCCGGTGACCGTCCCGGGCCAATGCGATCGCCGGATCCATTACTTCCAATAGCGGCAATCGACCGAGGCGCCGGTGGGCCAGGCAGAGTCCCGCCACGGCCCCCGGGACCGCGATCGATCTGGGACCAACCAGGTTTTCGTCACCGACCACCCCGGCCCAGCCGAAGCTGCCCACCGAATCCTGGCCCGACAGCGCGTACATGCCCGGCCGGGCGGCCGATGGCCCCTTCATCGGAAATCCGATCACGCCGCCCTTGGAGCCGACCTGATAAACAAGATAACCGCCGCCGCCGATGCCGCTGGAAGTTGGCTCGACGACGCCGATCGCAAATGCGGCAGCGACCGCGGCGTCAACCGCATTACCGCCCGCTTCTAGCATCTGCAGGCCCGCTCGGGTGGCGTGCACATCCTTGCTGGCCACCATTCCCCGCCGGGCAAATGCCTCGGTCTTAGAGATCGTGATGGCAGTCGCCTTGGCTAAATTCATCGCTGTTCCAGGGTCAAAGTCGACATTTTGCTTAGCTTGAATGCCGCGCACGGGCCGGACCGGGCTGCCAAACAGCTACCGGCCACCGGGGCAACGCGGCGCAATCTCATATCATGCGCCAAAGTGACCGAAACGGCGCCGGCAATGATGCCAATGGACGGTTGCGGCGGCAAGCGAGAAAGCGCTAAACGGTCGAGCGTTGGGCGACCGGCGGCAGATCTGCGGCACCGACCACCGGCGATGACGGGAAAAATGATCGCCCATGTCCAACACCCCGCGCTCGGCGCCGGGCCCGGCCAACGGCGGCAACTCGGAATCGAGCTCCGCAACGGTCGGTAAAGATGAGGTCGCAACCTGCAGGGCCGGTTAAAGTCTTCTAGGATTGCACCGATTTCAGCGCTTGGGAAAACTAACGACATGCTCAGATTTGTTGAGGAGATCATCCTCTTACTGCTCGGCGACGAGGACGGCCGATTCGCCAATGTGCCCAGCTGGTCGCTGAGCTATGCGCTCGCCGGGGCCGTCTTGATGGACCTGGCGATTGAGGACCGCATCGACACTGATCTGGAGAAGCTGGTGGTAGTCGATTCCAGCCCGCTGGGCGACAGTCTGCTCGATCCTGCCCTGGCCGAAATCGCGGGTAGGGAGCAGCGCGACGTTAGCTTCTGGCTAGAGCGCATTGCCAACCACGCCGACCAGATTCGCGACGAGGCGCTTTCGCGGCTAGTTGCCAAGGGAATCTTGGACCGCCGCGAAGACCGTTTCCTGTGGGTGTTTGAGTCCCGGCGCTACCCGGCAATTGACGGCAAGGCCGAGCGCGAGGTGAAACTGCGCATCATGGGGGTGCTATTTAGCGACGAGATTCCGCACCCGCGCGACGTCATGGTCATTTGCCTTGCCGACGCCTGCGGGATCTTTGGCGAGATCCTCGCACGCCACGAGCTGGAACAGGTCTCTGGTCGAATTGAACAGGTGCGGAAATTGGACCTGATCGGTCGAGCGATGACCCAAGCTATTCGCGATATTGAATTTACGGTGGCGGCCTCGATCCAGGCGCGCATGTTCTAGAAGCCCGGCCGAAAAGCCCCTGTACAAAGGGCTAATCCGTCATCAAACATATAAAATATCAACAGGCATCTTGCGGAGCCTTTCCATTGATAAAAACATAGCATTGCCGGGTGGTGGAGACATGCTGGGGACCCATGCCCAAAAGGGCTTCTTCCCGACCGACGGCCTGCACCTTGACTACGTAGGACGCGATACCTTCTACGGCCGCCTGGCGGGCATGCGGGGAGAGCTGTTCAAAGACGAAGATTTCGCCGATCTCTACTGCGCCGACAACGGCCGCCCCAGCGTGGCGCCCTCGCTGCTGGCCACCGTTCTCCTGCTGCAGGCCCACGATAAGGTCTCTGACAACGAGGCCAAGCAGCGGGCCGACTACGACCTGCGCTGGAAGGTGGCGCTGGGGACCGAGCTGGAAGAACGCGCGTTCGCCAAGTCCACATTGCAGCTGTTTCGCTCGCAGCTGATCGTTCACGGCAGGGCGCGGGGGATATTTCGCCGCTCCCTGCAGCACGCCCGCAAAAAGGGCTTCTTCAAGGGCCAGAGCATGAAGCTGGCGATCGATACCACCGCCATCCTGGGCAGGGGCGCGGTGCGGGACGCCTACAACCTGATCGGGGACGGCTGCCGCCTGCTGGTCGGCGCCCTGGCCGAACAGGATGGCCAAGACCCCAAAGAGTGGGCCCGCCAACACGGCTACAACCTGCATGCCGGCAAGAGCCTGAAGGGCGCTGTCGCCATCGACTGGTCGGACCGTAAACAGCGCCGCCGGTTCCTGGGGCGGATCGTCAGAGACGCCGACTCGCTGCTGGCAAGGGCCCGCAGCGCGCTTGAATCCCCTGCTCCCGACAATAAGCGCGCCGATAAGATCCTGGCCTGCTCGCAGCTGCTGTCGCAGATCCTGCTCCAGGACGTAAAACGCGTCCCCGCGGAACCGGCAAAACCGGTTCCCGACGACCGCGATCGGCTGCTGCTGCCGGCGAGAACCGACGCCGGCGAGGTCGATCCCGCCCCGGTGGCGGTCAGAGACAGGGGTGTCGCGGCCAGGGATTCGGCCGACGGCGCAGATGGCGAGGAAGTGGAGATCGTCCGGGGCGGACGCGACCGGATCATATCGGCGCACGATCCGCAGATGCGCCATGGACGCAAGAGCTCGACCAACCGCTTTGCCGGCCACAAGGCCGCCATCGCCGTAGATTTGTCAACCGGCCTGGTAACCGCGGTGGACGTGATCCCGGGCAACGCCCCCGACAACTGCGGCGCCCTGGCGCTGGTGCGGGAGGCCGAAGAGAACGCCGCCGCCAAAGTCGAGATCGTCATCGGCGACTGCGCCTACGGGGCTGGCGACACCCGCAAGGACTTCGCCGACGCCGGGTACGACCTCTTCGCCAGGGCGCCGGGTAAACCAGCCAGCCGCTACTTTGTAAAGCAGGACTTTGCCATCGATCTGGAAAAGGGAACCTGCACCTGCCCGGCCGGGCAGATAACTTCCGATTACCGCCGCTCGCGCTCCCGGCGCAGCGCCAAGACACGCGCCGGCCTCTTCCACTTCGCTAAAGAGCAGTGCTCGGCCTGTCCGCTCAAGAGATCCTGCATACGCTCTGCGACCAAACCCAACCGCCGCATCAGCGTCCATCCCCAGGAACGCCTGCTGCAGCAGGCCCGCATCCGCCAGCGCAGTAAGGAAGGCTTAAAGATCGCGCGCCTTAGAACCCGCGTCGAGCACCGCCTGGCCAGGCTCTGCCAGCTGGGCGTGCGCCAGTCGCGGTTCTTTGGCAGGCAACTTGCCGGGTTCCAGCTGCTGATGGCGGCCACGGTGGCCAACCTAACGCTTGCCGAAGGGGAGTCGTGGAAAAGGAAACCCTCGGGAACCGACCCGGGCCGGGAAGCCGGGCTGACCGCGGCCGCCGCAAACGGCCGGGAGGCGGCGCAGATGGCGATGGAGGGCAATCGGAACGGGGTCGCCGAAGGCCGGGAAGTAGCTTCTGCGCCGGTAATGGAAGGACCTGCGAATCGGGATTTGGCGCGGGGTCTTAAAAATGCGGTTGCCGCCGGCGCGATCGTTGCATGGGCCCAGAATTCCCACGAAATATCGATCCAGAGTGTCCTAAATCGGTTTGGCGGCCTCAGGGAGGTCTTCGAGGTCATTGCTAATCTGTTTGAGCCCCGACGCGCGTTTTGGGCTTTTCGGCCTGGTTTCTAGGTGGTTGCGCGGCCTACCGGCCGGTCCGGATCCTTAAGCGTAAATGACCAAAACTTGGACCGCGGCGATCCCTGCGCTCGATTGACCCAATTGGGAAGACCTGGCGCTAGGGGAGCGTGCCTGGCTCAATTTGATGGTCAGCACTTTTTGGGCCGCTCAGCGGCAATTGCAACCCCCGCGACAACCTAGTTGGGGCCGGCAAACTAGTCTAGTTGGCACCGATCAGGCTTTTTAGATCATCGCCCCGATGCCAGTGCCGAACCGTGGCGGCAGCCCCCGGCAATATTGCGGCGGCCAGAATCGCCTTGATTAGATCGCCCGGGATGAATGGCAGGAGGCCGCCGTTTACGGCTTGAACTACCAGGTCGCCGCGCAGGAAACCGATCTGCCCAAAGGCCAGAACATCTTGCCAGAACTGAGGGATCGAAGATGGGATCGCAACGCCGGCGCCGAGCAGGCCGTAGGCCGAAGCCAGCCAGGGCAAGCCGACTGCGTAAATGACGGCGTTGCCAATCAATAGTGCGATGAGCGAGAGCAGAAAACTGCGATCCCAACCCCGCTCGCAGAGCCAACCGGCAACGAACGCGGCGGGCACGAAGCCGGCCAGGTAGCCGTAGGTAAACATTCCACCGGTAGGGGCGAAGAATGGCAAACCGGCGACGCCCTCAATCAGGTACAGGATTACCGCCGCCGCGCCGCGTCCCGACCCGAGTGAAGCCCCAATTAGCAGTACCGCGAAAGTCTGACCGGTGATCGGCACCGGAGTAAATGGCAACGGGATCGAAATCTGGGCGCAGAGAGCTAGGAGTACCGACCCGGCCACGATCGAGATTATGTCGCGCAATATGCCGCCGGTCGGCAGCGCCCGCACGATCAGTGGACTAGGAACTGCCAATAGCCGCGGTTGGGAAATCATCTAGTAATCCGTCGCCTTGTCGGTCAATTTAGAGAGCAGATTCAACCTGTAGGTTCGGTTCGAGTCACCCGGTTGGCTCCATTTCCACCACCGCAGTTCCCTTCTGAACCTCGGTACCGGTTTTGGCAACACTAACAACCGTGCCGGCCTGGGTCGAGACTATTTCGTTAAAGACCTTCATCGCCTCCACCAGTCCAACGGTTTGGCCGGGTGCGATTTCATCGCCAACGCTAACGTAGGCGGGCTCGGTTGGCGAAGCCGAGGCATAAAAAATCCCAGCGATCGGCGAATCAACGCTCACCAATTCCGGTTCCGGCTCAGATTCTGGATGCGGATCAACCGACGCCGTGGTCTCCGCGGCACTCCCGCTGCGGCGTTTTACGCCAAGGGTCAATTCGCCCAGCTGCACCTCGATTTCGGAGATGGGGGTTCCCGCGATCTTTTCCAGCAGGTCGGTGAGCAGCAGCCTTATTTCAGCCAATGTCTAGGCACCCGCCGGCAGGCGATGTTCAGGCGCGGCCAAACACCAGCGAGACATTGTGGCCGCCAAAGCCAAAGGAGTTGGAAATGAAGTGCCTGATCTGCAGGTCGCGCGGCTGGTTGGGTACGTAGTCGAGGTCGCAGGCTGGATCGGGTTCTTCTTGGTTGATCGTCGCGTGCACCTGACCGGCCCGCATCGAAAGAACTCCGACGGCGGCTTCGACGACACCGGCCGCTCCGATCATGTGGCCAATCATCGATTTGGTGGAATTGACGACCAGCGAGCGGGCATGGTCGCCGAAGACCTGGTGAATCGCCCGGGTTTCGGCGATGTCCCCGATCGGAGTTGAGGTGCCGTGGGCGTTTATGTAATCAATCTGCTCCGGATTCATCCCGGCGCTATCTAATGCCCGCCGCATTGCCAAAGCGGCGCCGGATCCATCCTCGGGCGGCGCGGTTATGTGGAACGCATCCGCGGACGATCCGTAACCTGAAACGACAGCGTATATGCGCGCGCCGCGGGCCCGGGCGTGTTCCATGGTTTCCATCACAAAAACCCCGGCGCCTTCGGCCGCCACAAATCCGTCGCGCAGTCCGTCGAACGGACGCGAGGCCCGGTGCGGGGACTCGTTGAAGTGGGTCGACATCGCCCTGCCCTGGGTGAAGCCCGACAGTCCAATGGGCGTGATCGCCGCCTCGGCTCCACCGGCCAATATGACATCGCAACTTCCAACGGTAAGGGCCTGGGCGGCCTCTCCGATAGAGTGCGCCGAGGATGCGCAGGCTGATACATGAGCCATATTCGGGCCTTGGAGGCCCAGATCGATGGCCACCTGGCCGGAGGCCATATTCGCAATCATCATCGGCACCAGAAATGGTGTAACGCGGCGCGTGCCCCGATCTTCATGGACCTTGGTCTGGGCAAAGAGCGTGGCCAGGCCGCCGATCCCTGAACCTACATAAACCCCGGTTTTTAGCTTTAATTCCTCGTCGTTGTCAAAGTCCAGACCGGAATCTGCGGCCGCCGCGCGGGCGGCGCCTACCGCGAAGTGAACGAACGCATCGGATCGACGGTAGTCGCGCCCCATGATCCCTTTGGCGTCGTAATTTCGAACTTGGGCCGCCAGCTGGCACGAATAAGGGGACGGGTCAAAGTAGTCGATTCGCTCAATCGCGCTCGTGCCGGCCATCAAGGCGCCCATGAGCGTGTCCGGGTCGTGGCCCAGCGGTGTAACCAGGCCAATTCCGGTAATCGCGATTGGTTGGCTCAAGGACTCATTCCAGTGGATGCGGAGCTGCGGGCCCAAAAGGCCCATCAAGATTTTATTTGCCGCGCGGAATTTTGCGTGCGCCCACCGCTGAGGCCGGTGGTGGTGAATGGGAGGCCATCAAAGTTGTCGACCCAGCCACGCTGCCAAATTGGCCTGGCATTGACGGTCCCGCCAGGCAAATCCCGGTACCGACAGTAAGACTCTTCGATTGGCGGTACGGTCAACTCTTGGCGCGTTCTCAGCGCACAGGCCTCCAGCAGCGATGGCGGGCCGAATCGACAAGCCGGGATAGATTCTCTCGGCCCAGCCCGCTTGCGCTACGCTGGGTTTCAGAGTGACAGATCATTTCGGCACCTTGAGGCAACGCTATGTTTGACCAGCAAAATGTCGTCTACTTCAACGGCGAGCTGAAGCCGGAAAACCAAGTGGGCATTTCCATTCGGGATCGAGGTTTCATCTACGGTGACGCTGTTTTCGACGCCACCCGCACGTTTGGCGGCCGGCCCTTCAAACTGCGCGAGCACATTGACCGGCTCTACGATTCCCTCCGTTATCTGCGAATCGACCCTGGGTTGGACCGGGCCGAAATGGAGCGGTGGTCGCTGGCGGTCGCCAACCACAATTACCCGTTGCTGCCGCGCGGCCAGGACCTGTGGGTCTCGCAGCGCATCACGCGGGGCGAGGAATCTTCCAAGCTCGGTGCGGTAATGCGCCCGACCGTCCTTATCGAAACCCGCCCCATTCCGTTCGCCGTACGGGCCTCCCTGTACCGAGACGGAATAAAGGTCGGGACACCGTCGGTGCCGCGAGTGCCGCCGCGGTTTTTTAGCCCCCGCGCCAAGACCCACAATTACCTGAACTTGATCATGGGCGAACTTGAGGTCCAGGAAATCGACCCCGAAGCCTGGGCGGTGTTGCTAGATGAGGACGGCAATCTTACCGAGGGCAAGGGCAGCAACATCTTCCTGATAAAAGACGGCCAGGTCGCCACGCCCCAGGGCCGATTCGTGCTGGGAGGCATCACTCGCAATGTTGTCCTGGAATTGGCCACCGGCCTGGGTATGTCGATTGCCGAACGGGATCTCGACCTATTTGACGCCTATACCGCCGACGAAGCATTTCTTACCTCCACTAGCCTGTGCATCTGCCCGATTTCGGCAGTCAATGGAACAACCATCGGCAGTGGCGCAATTCCTGGTCCGGTAACAGGGCGGTTGATGACGGCCTTTAGCGACTTGGCAAGCATGGATTACGTTGCCCAATATCTCTCCCACCTGCCCGGTGGGCATTAACCCGGACATCGAATTTCTCAGATCTGGCCAAAGGGCTTCCGTGGGAGCATGAAGCCTTGGGTAGGAGAAGGTAACGTAGCGCTTGAGCCTTTGTCATTCCTTGCCATCGCCGGGCTGCATCGATGCGTTGCCATCGGTAGCGATTGATTTAATAGAAAAAAGGCGACATTATGGGCATCCAGGTCACGAGGACACGCGAACGCGAATGAAGATAAAAGACGTCCAGGCGACGCTGCTTAAGGTCCCGTACCCAGTTGAATTTGAATCCGCCTGGGAACCTGGGTTAATTCAGCGTGAGCGCGATGTGACGGTGGTGCGAATCGAAACCGAAGATGGTTTGGTCGGTTGGGGTGCTTCCGGATTCGATCAGGCGCAATCAATCAATAGGTTGGCCGCCCCGCATCTGATCGGGCAGGACGCGTTCGCGGTTGAGCGCCTGGCCAATGTCACCCGCTACGCCGGCGGCGCCTGGATCGTCGAGATGGCCCTTTGCGATTTGGTCGGCAAGGCCGCCGGATTGCCGCTGAGCAAGCTGTGGGGACGCTACCGCGATAGCATTCCGGCCTACGCGTCGGTCGTGGCCCGGCGCTCACCCCAAGAGCGCGCCGACGACGCGTTGAAGATGCTCGAAAAGGGCTTTCGGGCGATCAAATTGCGAGCACATGACCTGACCATGGAAGAAGACATTGAAATGGTCGCCGCGGTGCGTGCGGCGGTTGGCGCACGAATGGAGATCATGGTGGACGCCAATCAAGCCGGATCGGCCTCTGGGGCGGCCAAGAACCCTAGTGACCCGACCTTCTGGGACTTCGATCGCGCATTGGCCACTGCGCGTGCCTACGAGGAGCTGGGCGTCGTTTGGTTAGAGGAACCGTTGGCTAGATACGACTACGAGGCGATCGCGCGACTGACGGACTCGGTCGAATTGAAAATCGCCGGCGGTGAAGGCAACCATGGATTGCACGAGTTCTATTGGATGCTAGACACCGGCGCATACGACATCTTGCAACCGGATGCCACCACCAGCGAAGGCCTGTGGCAATTGCGCAAAGTTGCGGCCGCATGCGAGCGGGCGGGCAAATTGTTCATTCCGCACCACGGGGCTAATGGCATTGCCCTGGCTGCTCACATGCAGCTGTGCGCCACCGTCTCCAATTGCCCGTGGGTCGAGTACATCATCGACCCTCCATGGCGAACTATCGGATCGTATCAGCAGCTCTATGGCGTTGTCCGCGAGCCCCTGCGTATCGACGCTCAGGGCTGCGTTCCGGTACCCGACGGGCCCGGTTTGGGGGTTGAAATCAACGAAACGATGCTAGCCGAGTTTGCGGTGTAAATCTTCGGTCGGGAGGCTACGGCCGGGAAGATGCAAGCGCGTCAACCTGAACGGGAAATCGACGGTCCTGCGTCAATTCCAATGGGCTTCATTCGACGCGCGATTTGGCCTGCTGCATCCGCCGCTCCAACCGCAGCAAAGCGTATACGATCACCGAATCTTGACTCATTTATTCAGCGCCTGGCAGTCGCCTTTCCGCCTCCCGCCCGGTCCCCACCGGGAGCCTAGTAAATGGTGTCGATTCATGGCTACAACACCATGCGAAACTGGCCCTGGCAGGGTTTCAGCAATTTAGCGTTAACGCCGCCATCGCTCATTGCAAGCCGAGTACACAGAAACCGTATCCATTTGGGCATAACCGGCCTCTGTCGAGCCAGTGGCGCGGAATGGTTGGGCGGCGGCTTACTTACCGGGAGTTGACGCCTACTTCGTCAATTCCCCCTGCGCTTTCTTGAACGACGTTCTGCCCGATTCCGGGCTGGAGGCAGGGGCTGCTCCTTCACAAAGTCAATGTCGGCTTGTGGAGGAAGCTGGAACGAGAACTTGGACTGGCCGTTCGCATGAGTGATGGCAAAGTCGCCCGTGTTGATGATGTCCATGCCGATCAGCACGTCTCCACCACTGAAGCCGCCCCGACTTACCGTGATGCTCTCGATTATTACGTTGTTAGGAAGACCGAGGTTGACCAGATATGTATCAGTCTCGTCAGGTTTCTCTTCGATCCCAGCGTGCCTTATTTGAATCCTGCCGGTTGGCTGCAGTCCGCACCTTTCCACCACCTTCTGAGTGATAGCGCTGTGGGTCGCTCCTGTATCCCAAATGGCAGTAAATTCCTCCTTCGGCGCTCCGGCAGCGCGACCGGCGATCCCAACTTTGCAGGGGCTTTGCAAGACGTTGGGTAATCCCTCGGCGGTCGCGGTAAAAGCCCAATGTGCCGGTCTTGGCACTAAATCCTTAACACGCGGGAGTGGTGAGTGTGCGTATAGGCATCGGGCCCCGGACTCACGGGCTGGACGAGGAATGTCCCTAACTCATGACCAGCTTTTTCAGCTTCCATGACTGCCTCAATAAGACTGCCGTAGGCGCCCAGCACCTCGCCGCTTTTGATGACGATGATCTTGCCGTCGTACTGCTCCACCAGTTCATCCTGGTGGGCCAAATAGTAATCAAATTCTCTTGCCAGTCCAAATTTCTCGGTCATACTCTCCGCCCGCCCCCTTTCGGCGGCCCATTTTCTCAAATGTTACCGGAATTAACCACTGTTTCTGGAAGTCCATGATGTAGTGTCGGAACCTGATCTTTACCGGAATGGATACCACTTGTGGCCCCACTACTGTTGCATCCGGTCGCGGTTTTTCACCCCCGCTTCCGGTCCGCATCCGGAAAGATCGCCCGAGCGTTGCGTGCGATTTGGCGTCCAGGTGAAGGCTAGGCTGACCGCGGCACCAACTGAACAGCGACACCCAGTTTTGCCGGTCCCGTTGCCTCACCAAAAAATGTAACCGAAATTTGGGACCGTTTATTTGACTCCGATTGGCGCGATTTCACTTACGATTTCGGCGTTCTCAACCGCACCATCAGCACCGTTTACGACTCCGTATACAAGCTCTTTGGCCATCACCGACCGCCATTGCTTGAGCCTTCGCTGCAACGTCCGCAGCTGCTTGGGCCCGACGGCGTCGGGGTGATCACGCATGAGCACTTTCAGGATCTGCATGCCGCTGGCGTCGGGATGATCCTGCAGGTAGGTAAGCGCCGCGGGCCAGACGTGCTCTAGGGGGTCGGGGCAAGTCCGCCACCACCTGCGGCGCTTTCGTTTTGGACGGCGGGTCGGATTTGCATCGCCCTCGCGCCACAGATGAGAGAGCTTGGCCAGGAATTGTGACAGGTCTTCCCTTTGCACCTTGCTTCTTTCCTCGGGTGATGCCAATGTGGCCAGGGCCGACTGGGCCTGGCGGATCTCGCTAAGGAGCAAGAGCGGATCCAGTTGCAAGCGCGTAGCGCGCAACCCCTCCTTGACCTTTTCGGCAACGGCGGGGTGATCGAGCAGGCGCTGGCAGGGAGTTAGCGGACGGTCGTAGCGCTTTTGGGTTCTGGCTCCATAGCGCTGCTTGGAGATCAGTTTGAAAGACGGTTGGAAGAAATTGGTGTAGAGACCAACTAAGGCAAAGAGTCGGGCCAGGGTCTGTCCGGCGATGAGGCCGGCAAAGTGCTCGTAACCGGCAAAGCGTCTGATTACGGCGCCGTTCTTCTGTTCGATGTAGGCCTGATCGTTGGAGCGGTAGGCGCGTGAGCGGGTGAACTCGATTTCACGCTCTTGGCAGTAATCGATAAGGGTCTGGGAGATAAAGGCGCTGTCGTTGTCAGTATCGATTCCAAGTATTGGCACCGGTACCCGCCCGCCTATAACCTCAAGCGCCTCGGTCACAAGCGTCTGCTCCCTTGCCAGCAGCGGGACTGCCTCCACCCAGCCCGAGCACACATCGGTAACCGACAGGGACTGGATGAAGCTCCCGGCCATGTTGCCACCACAGTGGGCCACCAGATCTATTTCCAGGTAGCCGGGGTCGGGGCCATGCCAATCGGCAAACGTCCGGATCGGGACCTTGGCGTGATGACGGTTGCGGCGGCGGGGGTGACGCCGTCGACTGCTGCCGGCGGTCTTGCGGACTGGTTTGAGGAGGCGATCGATCGATGCCGGGCTGATCGCGAAGAGCTTGCTTTTAAGGTCCAGATCAAGCTGCAGGTGGCCATGCCCTTCCAGCGATTCGATCAGGCTGGGCAATATCGCTTGCAACCGTTTGCCGCAGATCCGATCGGCCGCTTCCCTTAAGGATGATCAAAGACTCCCTGACGGCCTCGTCGTAGATGCGGTATGAGGACTTGGTGGGCGGTGCCGGAGCAGGGCTTGCAGCATTGCCCAGCAATCGGGTTGCGTATTTGCGGTTGTGGCCAGATAGAGCCACGAACTCGTTAAGGATTCCGCCCTTGTCGATCTTGGACGCCCTCGCATAGCGGCCCCTTAAGGCCGCTAGCAGCTCCTTCCGCACCGCCCGGCTCAGCTTCTTTCCTCGCATCGGTTGCCTCCCTGTGGATTTGGGTTACAAATCTAGTGAGGCAACGGCCCTGTTTGGGTTACAAAAACAGTGAGTCAATGCGCCGGCCAGAATAACTGTCGCTGTTCAACTGGTGATGTCATCATTTCCCGGGCCCTGGCCACATAGCGCGCGACCGTCCCAGGGCAATTGCGATCCGGCGCTGGCTAATCCCCTCCTGCCAGTACCGGACGATACCTAATATTTCCAGTCTGTAAAGCTCCTTGAACGCAATCCCCGCTCCTTGCTAAACAAGTTGCGGTAATGGTCATGAGCCGGAGCACCCAGGGCGGCCTTAAGCCGATGGCGGTTGACATCACATTGGATGAGGAAAAACCCGGTGATCACAACTCCAAGGTTGGGTTTGCGAATATCTCCGGTCCCTCGGCCGTCAGGCGTTCCTTACATCAAGTCAGGAAGCGGAATAGTTTCGAATTGCTAATCCGGATATTCGGATATGGGTTGATCCGCGTCGGAAATTGACCTACTGGATTCAGCCAGGGGAGGCATTCCGGTGAATAAATCCATGATTCCGGTGTTTGCACGGACCTTGCGGTGCTCGTTGACGATCAGATCGAGTCGCTCTAATTCGTTCAAGTCCCTACTGAGAGTCTTCCGGCCAACTCCTTTGTAAAGGTGAGCGAGCGGATGCAGGCCGCTTCGAATATCTGCGATAGCGACTACTTGTTCGCCAAGATCGAACAAGAAATGCAATTGGCGATTGCCCGTAACTTTCCCTAGTTTTCCTTCGGATTGGAATACTTCCCTTGCAAGGTCCCTAAACGAGATGATTCGGATCGCCTGCAATAGCTCCTTCCGCACATCATCGAGCTCTGCTGCCATGCCCTCTAAGGCAAAAGTGACGAATGGGCTCACATCGGGATCCGATTGGAATCGGCATCGGTCCAACAATTGGA
This sequence comes from Chloroflexota bacterium, assembly GCA_965261345.1. Classification (GTDB taxonomy): domain Bacteria; phylum Chloroflexota; class UBA11872; order UBA11872; family VXNJ01; genus VXNJ01. Next base: position 1,637,932 of record OZ253449.1, on the reverse strand, counting down.
TATATTCGCTTCGATTCTTGTAGTAGTGGTTTGCTAGCGAATAAAACCCCAAGACATTTGCCCGAGCTTTGTATAAGAGAAAACTCTCGACTCCTCTCGATGTGCGACCGTTGCCGTCGCCGAAAGGATGTATGCTGACCACCAAAAAGTGCGCTAGGATGGCGCGGACAATCGGGTCAAATGCCCGCCCGGCGGGACCATTCACCCATTCGATAAAGCCTCGCATGAGGCGTGGAACCTCATCATGGGGAGGGGCTCGATACGTGCCTGCAGCCGCTCGGTGCTGCCTGAATCGACCTGGGGCGTTATGTCCATAAGGAATGCCATCAGTCAGCATCCTGTGGAAACTGCGAATCAACGCTTCATCCAGTTGGGCGCCCGGGTCTCGGGTCAGCAGGAATTGAACATACCGCATTAGTGCTTGGGCGTTTCGAACTTCGCGCTCCTCTCGGGCCCGCGATTCACCCAATACTTGGTCTTCAGGCGAAGCATTCAGCACATTCGAGACCTCGGATTCGGACAACTCTGTGCCCTCGATTCCGGTAGTCCCACGGACTGCACGCAGAATGTTTAGCGTGTTGAGCCTGGTGCGTACGTAGGGCGGGATCGGAATGCCCTCAATCGTCGATGAAACGGCTTTTACTCTCGCAACGAGATCCCTTATACGGGCATTTTCAGTATTGACTTTGATTTCGAAGTGGACTGGCCAGCTTGGCATTCACGACTCTCAGTAAATGGACATTGTCCAGGTCATTGTCCACTTTGCGCAATCGGGACGTCTCGTCGGTACCCAGAACTACATTGAGAAATCATATGCAAAATATTGTGGACAACCGATTGGACAATGGCCACACAATTGTCCACTTTTTGGACGTTATATAAGGGTCGCAAATCTTCCACTTGGTCCACCCGGTTCGCCGCGAAAAGGCGTTCGGGCGGTTGTCGATGCTGGCGAAGCACCACAAAGTCCAATTCCCGCACTTCCTGGTTTCGAGCCTGGCCGTGTCAAATAAGAATCAATCCACTGGACATAATTCCTTTTATATCTAGCGACTTTTTCGTCGTTTGGAATTGGCTAGCGATGCGGCGCCGAGTGATCTCTTATGCCGGCCCGCATCCTTGCGCCCATTTTGATTTGTTGGCCGCACGTTCCTTTTTCCAAATCGGAACTTCAACTTTTAGCTTCTCGATAAGAAAGCGGCAGCAGGCAAACGCTTCCGCCCGGTGCGGCGTCCCGACCGCGATCACTACGCTGGGCTCACCCAGGTTGACAATGCCAAGCCGATGTTCAACTGCGATTTGCGCTTCGGGCCATTGGGCGCGCGCACTCTCGCATATGTGGCGCAGCTGGGCTATTGCCATAGCCGAGTAGGCATCGTACTCGAGTGATTCAACGGAGCCCAGGTCAGAATCACGCCGCACTACCCCTTGAAAAACACAAATCCCACCGTTGGCGGGATTATCAACGAAGCGTTCAATGCTTGAAATTTCAAGTGCACGCGTGCGCAACGCCACATGGACGCCCGGCCCGTCGGCGCGCTTCTCCGCTTCAATCAGGTCGGCGTTATTCATCACTTTTACTTTGGCCACCATATAGCAACTGGGCGGGCCCTTTCGGACCCGCCCAGTTTTGTCGCTAGATTTCTAGCCGGTTATGAAATCACATCCGGCGAGAACTCGTCACCGACCGATGCCGCGTCCGCAGCGCCGAAGGCTGCTTCATCGGCAAAGCCGGGAACCAGCAGGTCGCGTAGCGTGTCACCAAGGAGCGTCAGCTCCACGGTTCCCGCTTCTGACAACTGGAGGACTGCGGCCTGGAAGTACTGCCGTGTGAATCCGATGGCTCCACCGGGTTCAAGCAGGGTTCCAGCGTCGCCTGTGTCAGCGCGCGCCTCGGTCTTGGGGATACCAAGTCCGTCAACTCCACCGAAGGCATTGAACGCGTCCAGGAAGCCTGTGGCATTGCCGTCAGCGTCAGCGTTGGCCACATAGTGTCCAAATGCGCCGACCTGAACTCCACCTTCCGGACCGGAATCCGGAGCGGCTTCAACGCCTTGGTCAACGCTGCCGCCAGCGCCGCCACCTACATAGTCCCAAGCCAATCGTCGTTCAACGATGTAGCCAGCAACCGTGTCGTGGAAGTCGAGTACGCCACGTTGGAAGAACTGGGTCAGAGTACCGTCTTCGATGATTACAACCTCAGAGGTCGGGTAACCCCAGCGATCGAGACCGCCGGTGGCGGTGTAGATGTCAAGGAAGGTAGCCGGGATCGAATCGTCGCCCACCGCCACCAACAGGTTGGAGACGTTGTGCTTGAGATCCTCGTTGCCGGGGGCCTCAACGTATTCGTTCTGGGTAACCACGATCGAACCGAATCCGGTTTCAGCCGGAACCACGACCACAGGTGCCGAGTAAGAGGCATCGCGGATCGTTAGCGAGACAACGTCCAGAATCGTCGTCACAGCACCGGTCTGGACCCCATCACCGTCAACAGTGACAGTGCCAAGTCCGTAGATTGCAGTCAGCGTGTTATCGCCATCCTCATCTCCGTTTTCGGGCAATCCAATCGCGATCCGATAGTTGAAGGGTCCGGTCGGCAAAGAACTCAGATCAATGAACGCATTTTCTACGTCGTCGGCAACTTTTCCAGAGTCACCCGCAACGGCCATCAACTGAATGACCGGGGTGTCCTCGCTAATGTTCACGTCAAAGATCCAGACGCCACCTTCAGTGGCTTCATAAGAATCCTGGATGAATCCGATTCGGTCGTCTTTGCGAGGCGCATCTACCTTTAGAACCTGGCCAGCAATCAATTCATTGCCAACATCACCGAGGTTATCCAGCATGAAACCGTCACCGGCTGGCCCTTCGTTCCCGGTCACATCAATCAAGGTCGACAGATCTTCTTCACTTGCCGATCCAACATCTGCGAACAGGCCGCTTGGCAACGCGGTCAATGCGTTGTCCTTCAGATTCAGGGCAGTCGTGCCAACAGGTTGGGTAATCCCTTTTAGGCCTGACAGATCAGCAGCAGTGATCGAATCAATCTTGTCGTTGTCGGGGTCACCGGCCCTTCCGATTGCGAGGGTGGTGAGCAACACGGTGCCGTCACCAACGTCCTTACCGGCCAGATGATCGCTACCTACGCGTTTGGCGCTCAATCCAAGTAGCGTGGTAATCGGGTCTGCAACCGCGTCCTGGCGATCAGCTACCGAAACCGGCGGGTCGTCCTCGTCAACAACTAGCAGGTCAGCTTCCTGGTTTCCGCGAGGAATGCTGCCCTCAAACTCATCAATCCGTAGCTTTTCGGCGGGGATATCGGCGGCCACGTTGTTACCGCCCACTGCACCTGATGCAAATGACCCAATGCCGCCAATGGTGACTTCAATCGACCGCTTATCGGTCCGTCCGAAGTCATTTTCAGCGTCGTCCTTTATCCGATAGGGCACCGCATAGAGCGTGCCATCTGCATCTTGTGAACTAATCAGTGCCGACACTTTTTCGGCTGCGACATCGTCAACGGTGAAATCGACGCGCATCCACACGCCGCCGTCTCTGTCGTTACCTTCACCGTCGTTGTTGAGATCGGCAAAAGCATCGGGCCAGGCACCATATTCAAAGGTGATCCAGACAATTTCGCCTTCAATGCCCTCAAACGTGTCGACCGTAAGTCCATTGGCAGTTGTAGATCCGCCGTCAAGGAGAAACGTTAAGCCGAGACCGGACGGAGCGGAGCTGTTAGGAGTACCGTCGCTAGCAGTTGCGGTGCCGTCACCGCGACCGATCGACCTGCCAAATTGGCTGTAGGTCGTAGCCGAATCTGCGTCAGCAAAAGTGCCGACTGCATCGCTCAAGTCGATGTCGGCCACGGTCAGGCCATTGCCGGTCAGGTCTACGCGTGATCCGCGCACGAAACCATCAAGTTCACCCTTGCCAGGTTTGAAAACGCCACCTACGTTGCCGCTCAGATCAAGGTCTTTGGCCTCATCCTGCTCATTATCTTCGATTCCCGTAGTTCCACCCCAAGAAGTGTCTCCGGCAGTTTCACCCGTGTAGGTTTCACTATTGCACTTAAAGGATTTATGGTCGTTGTTTGCAAGGATGGCTCCCTGCATAAGGTCGCTGAAGCCGCAGATGCCGCCGTCGCCGTCGCCTAGCGCGCGAGCAAGGTTGGTACCCAAGCCCAGCACCAGCGAGGCCAACAGCAACCCGACCGCCACTAGCGTTATTGGAAAAGCAAGGCCCGTCCGGAACCCGCTCTTCAATTGATTGGACGAAGTCAAGACGTCCTCCTTTTGACTTCTATTCGGCACGGTCGGCCGGAATACTCCGGTGGAAACCTTCCGTGAGATCGCTGAATCTAAAAACGACTCGGCATTGGCCTGCATATCGCAATCCCGCCAAGCGCAGAATGACTCGCCATTATATGCGTGCCTCCATTGCCTTGAGTGGCGCTACAGACATCCCAACGGACCTCCGTAAAGAATGCGTGCTACTAGGGACAACCCCAGGTTCGCTTTCACTATCTCTTAAAACGCCGTCGACGGGCCCACCGTTATTGGCAGTTGCAACGCGAATCGAATTCTGCTGCGCGATTGACGGCCCTTAGGATCCAACCAGCGTTGCACCAGAGCTGGCAAGCTCAAGCAACCTACCCGACCAAATTCCCACGAGGACCGTCCCTACGGCGGTTGTTGAAACAATGACCCCGACTGAATCCGAAGTTTCGATATCGGCGGCGTCAGGATCGGCCCGACGCATAAACATGTTCACAACAACTCTTAAGTAGTAGAAAGCCGAGACCGCCGCCGCAAGGGCCAGGAGGATCGCGAGCCAGCCCGAACCCGCATCGAGCAAGGCGTCAATGATCAACAGCTTGCCAAAGAACCCGGCCGTCGGCGGCACGCCAATCAGCGAGAGCATGAAAACAGCCATGACCAGCGCCAGGAACGGCGAACTCCGGCCAAGGCCCTTGAATGCGTTGAGGTCAACCGCGGAGCGATGCTTCTCCACCAGCATCACGATCGCGAACGCGCCGGTGTTCATCAGGGCGTAAGCCACCGCGTAGTAGAGCAGAGTGTGCGTTCCGGCATAGGTTAGGCTGCCGGAAACCTGGGCCTGGGTGGCTGCCAAACCAGCCAGCATGTAACCCGAATGGGCAATGCTCGAATAGGCCAGCATGCGCTTTATGTTGGTCTGGGCGACTGCAATCACGTTCCCGACTACGATCGTTACCGCTGCCAGGGTTCCAAGCAAAAGCTCCAAATCAACCGCGAACGGTTCGAATGAAACCACGAGCAGTCGCACCAGCAGACCCAGCGCCGCGACCTTGGGGGCGACCGAAATAAACGCGGTAACCGCGGTCGGCGCCCCGTCATAGGCATCGGGGGTCCAGGCGTGAAACGGGACGAGCGCGATCTTGAAGGCCAGGGCGGCGATGATCAACCCGATCGCGAGCACTTCCGGTGCGCCCATCTCGCGCTGGCCCAGCACCTGTCCGATTTCGGCAAAAGATGTCTGGCCGGTGATGCCATACAGCCAGCCGATTCCGTATGCGGTCACCGCGGTCGACAGGGCACCCATGGTGAAGTACTTGATCGCCCCCTCGGTCGAGCGCTCCCGCCAGCGGGTAATGGCCACCAGAGCGTAGATCGGGATCGACATGAGTTCGAGAGCTACAAACATGACGATCAGGTCGGTGGCGCCGACGAGAAACATCATCCCGCTGGTTGAGAAAAGAACGATTGCAACGTAAGCGCCGAACCGCACCCGCGGGAGGTTGCCTATCCCTAGGACCACCGCGGCGCCGGCAACGGCCAGCAGCAGCATTCGCAGGAAAACCGAGAACTGATCGACGACAAGTTGGCCCGACAGAATCGAAATCGCCGGATCCGACCACTGCGCCACCAGGATTCCAGCGGCGGCCACTATTCCCAGCAACGCCAGGACCATGTAAGCCCAGCGGTTGTCGCGTCCCGAAAATACCCACATCAGCGGGGTGGTGCTGGCCACCGCCACCAAAATCAACTCGGGGCCGATGCGGCCAATTTCAGACCATTCGTACGGCATCTTAGGGACCCAGCAGCTGGCCGGTGGCCACGGAGAGCATCGCAACGAAGGGATCGGGTGCGATCCCGACCCAGAGCACCAGCCCTGCCAGCGGGGCCAGAGCCGCGCCTTCGATGCGATTTAGGTCAGTTATTCCGGCAAAGTTGTCGTTGACGGTGCCGAGCATTAGCCGCTTGTACATCCAGAGCATGTAGGCGGCGGCCAGGATCACCCCCACCAGCGCGCCGAATCCGGCCAGGTAGGAATAGCCGAAGGCCCCTATCAGCACCAGGAACTCACCCACGAACCCGCTCATCGTCGGCAGGCCCAGCGAGGCCAGGGTGAAAAAGCCAAGCACTGCGGCAAACACCGGCAGGCGTTCGGCCAACCCGCCCAGGTCGGAGAACTGGCGGGTGTGGGTGCGATCGTAGACCACACCAACGCAGAGGAAAAGCGCGCCGGTGATCAGGCCGTGCGAGAACATCTGGATGATCGCCCCATCTAAGGCCTGCTGATTTCCCGAAAAGATGCCAAGAGTTACGAAACCCATGTGCGAAACCGAAGAGTAGGCGATCAGTTTTTTCACGTCTCGCTGCGACATCGCCACCATCGCGCCATAGATGATCCCCACCACCGAGAGCACGATCACCGCCACCCGGAATTCGTCGACCGCCTGCGGGCTGAGCGGCAGCACTAGCCGCAGGAAGCCGTAGCCGCCCATCTTTAGCAGCACCCCGGCCAGGATCACGCTGCCACCGGTGGGGGCCTCAACATGCGCATCAGGCAGCCAGGTGTGGAATGGAAACATCGGGATCTTGATCGCGAACGCGGCAAAGAAGGCAATAAACACCCAGAACTGCAACGATTGGGTGATCCCGATGTTGGGCAGCGCTTCGATGTCGAATGAACCTGCGTCGAGCCCGATGGCAATGATGGCCACCAGCATCAGCACCGAGCCCACGAAGGTGAACAGGAAAAACTTGATCGCCGCGTAGATCCGGCGCGGTCCGCCCCAGACCCCGATGATCAGGTACATCGGAATCAGGACCACTTCCCAGAACACGTAGAAGAGGACCAGATCGAGCGAGATAAAGACGCCGACCATCCCGGTTTCCAGCAGCAGCATCGCCGCCATGTATTCACGGGTGCGGTCGGAGATCGAGAGCCAGGAGACGCCGATTACGATCGGCGTTAGTAAACCGGTCAGGAGCAGCATCAGGATTGATATTCCGTCCACCCCCAGCTTGTATTGCAAGCCGAACTGGGGAATCCACTCGCGCTGCTCGGCAAATTGGTAACCGGCAACCTGGCTGTCGAAACCAAACACCACCATCAAAATGGCGCCGAGCGTTAGCAGCGAGAAAAACAAGGCGGCGGCGGTGGCGGCCTGGCGCGTGCGCATCATCCAAACCACCACCGCGCCGGCCAGCGGTAGCCACAGGCTCAGCGAAAGCAGCGGTGGCGCGGAGGCTTCAGGCATCTAGATACTCATGCCAGGAGCAGCGAGCCGACGACGGCCACGACGCCGATTAGCACCAGTAGGGCGTAGTTTTGGACCTGGCCGGTCTGGAGGCGACGCGAGACCGCGGCGATCGCCCGAACCAGCCAGCCAATAAGGTTTACGATCCCATCGACCACCCGCGCATCGATCCCCCAGAGGAAGAATGCGCTGGTGCGGGTCCCGGCCACCACCACCTGGTCGGTTATGTGGTCAAGATAGTACTTCTCACTGGCCAGGCGGTAGAAACCCGGAAAAAAGCGCGCCAGTTTCTGTGGCGAAACAACTCCGCGGCCGTAGGCGGCAACCGCCAGGGCGGCTCCGCCGGCCGCTACCGCAGTGGAAGCTAAAGCAATCAGTACGGTGAGCGTCTCGTCACCGGTCAGATCGAAGTGGACCGAGTGCAGGACGACCCCGAGGTACTCGTGGATCGCCCCGTGCTCGGGTGGAAAACCGAGCAGACCGCCGGCCACTATCGCCAGGGCGGCCAGGATCACCAGCGGGGCGACCATCGCGACCGGTGATTCATGGGCATGGTCGTGCAGCTTCTGGTCGCGCGGACGGCCGTGAAAGGTGAGCACGATCATCCGGATCGTGTAGAAGGCGGTCAGCAGCGAGGTCAAAAGCCCGGCGGCAAAGAAAACCAGGTACCACCAGTTGCCATCGGCCGAGGCGCCGGCGGCAAAAGCCGAGGCCACCAGCTCATCCTTGCTCCAAAAGCCCGCCAGCGGGAATATCGCCGCAAGGGCCAGGCCGCCGATCAAAAAGGTCACGTAGGTCCAGGGCAATTTACGGGCCAGGCCGCCGTAGCTGCGCATGTCCTGCTCATCGTCCATCGCATGGATGACCGAGCCGGAGCCAAGAAACAGCAGGGCCTTGAAGAACGCGTGGGTTACCAGGTGGAATATCGCCGCCGCATAGACCCCGGCGCCGAGCCCCAAAAACATTAGTCCCAGCTGCGAGACGGTCGAATAGGCCAGCACCCGTTTGATGTCGGTCTGGACACAGCCGATCGTGGCCGCCAGCAGGGCGGTGAAGGCCCCAGTCGCCCCCACGATGATGAGCGCATCACCGGAAGCTTCAAAGATTACCGAGTGGCGGGCGACCATGTAGACCCCGGCGGTGACCATGGTGGCGGCGTGGATTAGCGCCGAAACCGGGGTGGGGCCCTCCATCGCGTCCGGCAGCCAGACGTGGAGCGGAAACTGGGCCGACTTGCCCATCGCTCCCACAAACAGCAGCAGGGCGATCGCCAGCAACACCCCGGCCGAGGCCTGGGATACCTGAGCATGAACCGAGAGGTAGTCGAGCGTCCCGAAAGTCCAAAAGACCAAAAACACCCCACCAGCGAATCCGAAGTCGCCGATCCGGTTGGTGACAAAAGCCTTGATCGCGGCGTCGTTGGCGCTGTTGCGACGATGCCAGAAACCAATCAGGAGATAGGAACAGACACCAACCATTTCCCAGAAGACAAACAGGAGCAGGAAGTTGTCGGCCATCACCAGCAGGATCATCGAGAAGACGAACAGCGGCAGCCATACGAAAAAGCGCGCGTGGGCGGGGTCGTGGGCCATGTAGGCGGTCGAATAGACGTGGACGAGGAAGCTGACGCCGGTAACGACCAGCAGCATCACGACCGCGAGCTCATCTAGCAGGAAGCCTATGCTGACCACGAGATCGCCCGAGGCCACCCAGCGGTAGAGCTCCTGTTGGCGATCGGGCGAGCCTTCTGATGGAAGATCAATCCACAGCGCCACAACTACAACAAACGAGGCCCCGATCGCCAACGAGGCGATCACTCCGGCGATGCGTCCCAGAAAGCGTGGCCCAAAGACCCCGTTGATTAGGAATGCGGCCAGCGGCAGGGCGGGAATCAACCAGGCAATCTGCGCCATAAAGTCTTGGCTCTTAGCCCCTCAGGCTCGAGAGCCGGTCAACGAAGAAACCAGAGATCTGGCGTGAGAGCGCGACCAGGATCGCCAGGCCCACGACCGCCTCGGCGGCGGCGATCGTAAGGGTCAAGAGCACCAGCATGTAACCGGCCATGTCGAAGTTGTAGACCGCAAAAGCGCCGATGGTAAGGATTGCGCCCTGGAGCATCAGCTCGACCGAGAGAAAAACGACGATGATGTTGCGCCGAACAAGGACGCCGACTGCCCCGAGCGAGAAGAGGATCGCCCCGACCACCAGGTAGGAGGAAAGCGCCAGGCTCAATGTCCAGCTTCCGATCCGGCATGATCGCCTTCCAGCGCGGCCACGTACTCAGCCCCGGCCGCATCGGTTATTAGATCGACTTCATCGGCAACTTCCCCATCATCCGATGCCCGGCGAGCCAGCACCAATCCGGCAATCGAGGCAGCCATTAAAAGCACCCCGGCCACCTCAAAGGGCAAAGCATATTGGGAGAAGATCACCTCGGCAGCGGCACGGGCCGATCCCCCGGCGGCATCGATTGCAGCCGGCGAGTAGAAACCCTGCTGGTCTGGAAGTGGATTGGCCTGGGCGGCGGCAACCCAGACCGCTTCGATTAGCAGCAACCCGCCGAGCGGGATTCCCAGCCAGGTCTGATAGCGGTGCAGATAGCGCTCGTCCTCCTGCTGGTGAAGATTTAGCAGCATCATCGTAAACAGGAATAAAACGATGATCGCGCCTGCGTAGACGAGGACATTTAGCACGCCCAGAAACCCGGATCCCATGATCACCAGCAGCCCGGCCACGTGGAAAACGGTCAGCACCAGGGCCAGGGCCGAGTGGATCGGGCTGCGCAGAAACACTGTGGCGGCCCCGCTGAGGACGGCGACCACCGACAGATAGACGAACGCGGTCTCGGTCACGGCCCTACTTTTCCCAATGGTGCGGGTAGAGCTGTTGGTCGGAGTCTTCCCACATCTCCATCATCCTGTCGGCGGTAATTACAAGTTCCGCCCGGTCAGGGGTAACCGTGTGGTAGGCGTGGGTAACTTGGAGCGCGTCCACCGGGCAGGCCTCGATGCACAGGTAGCAGTAGATGCAGCGACCCAGGTCGAATTCATAGCGCTCGACCCACCGGGTCCCGTCATCGGCCTCGGAGGTGTCGATGCGAATCACGTCGTTGGGGCAGGCGGTCTCGCAGAGCCCGCAGCCAACACATGAGAGCAGGTCGGTGACCTCGTCGCGCCGCATTCCGACCATGCCGCGGAAGCGCTCGGCCACCGGGCGAGGCTGCTCGGGATAAAGATAGGTGACCGGTTTGCGGAAGCCAGCCGAGAAGATCTTGGCCATGCCGAGGAGCATTCCCTTACCAAACATGTGTTATTCCTAGCTCCAAAAAATCCGCAATACCGTGGCCAAAGCCAGGTTAATCACACCGGCTGGAAGCAGTATCTTCCAGCAAAACGCCATCAGTTGGTCGTAGCGAAGCCGCGGCAGGGTACCCCGCAGCAGTATGAACAGGAACATGACGGTTACGGCCTTGGCAACAATCCAGATGACCCCGGAAATGCCCTCGAGCCCGGGGATCGTCCAGCCGTGCCATCCGCCCAGGAACAGTACCGCCACCAAAAATGACCCGAGGAGCATGTTGGCGTACTCGGCCATGAAGAAAAAGGCCCAGCGCATTCCCGAGTACTCAACGTGATATCCGGCCACGATTTCGGTTTCGGCCTCGGGCAGGTCGAAGGGAACGCGATTGGTTTCGGCCACTATCGACACCAGGAAGATCAAAAATCCGAGCATCTGAGGGACGATGTGCCACATGTGTGATTGCGACTCGACGATGTCGATGAGTGAGAACGAACCAGCGTACATTAGGACCCCCAGCACCGCAAGGCCCAGTGAGATCTCGTAGGAGATGATCTGCGCCGACGAGCGCAGGGCCCCGAAGTGGGCGTATTTGGAATTGGACGACCAACCCGACATCACCGGGCCGTAGGCATTGAGCGAGCCCAGCGCCAAAACAAAAAGCAGGGCCACGTTCATGTCGGTTATCCAGAGATGGATCGTGCGTCCGATTTCCACCTGCGGACCGAGTGGGATAACCGCCCAGGCGGCGGCGGCCGGCACGAGCATAAACAGTGGGGCCAGCCAGAATACGGCCTTATCGCCCCAGGGCGGGATGATGTCTTCCTTGGTCCCAAGCTTTAGTCCGTCGACGATCGTTTGCAACATTCCCCAGGGGCCCACCCGGTTGGGTCCATAGCGAGACTGGATTCGACCCAGGTACTTGCGTTCGGCCAGTACCCAGATCATCGGGCTGGTGACGAACACGGCCATTACGACCACGCCCTTGATCAGCAGGATGAGAACATCCCAGCCGTCCATCTAGGCGCCAGGCCCCTTACGCAGCGATACCGGTCGGCCGTCGGCGCCATCGGAATAGAGGCGCTCGCTGGCCGCAGCGGCCAGGCCGTCGGCCAGGTAGACGACTCCGGCCGGGACCCGTTCGCTCACCTTTACGTCCACCTCAAGCGATCCCGAAACCGAACGCAGGGTGGCCCGATCGGCATCGGCCAGGCCGAGCCAATCGGCATCGGACGGCCCGATTTCAACGCAATCGGAATAGATCTCAGGTAATGTTTCGCCGCGGCGCAGATTCTTGCTGCCGGTAAACAAATTGGTCTCGTTGGCCAGGATCAGGGGCAGATCGGCGGTCGGCCCCGGCAGATGGCCGTTGCCGATGCCCGCTCCGGCCATCGCCGGCGCCGGGTGCACCTGGGCGCAACCAAATATTGCCAACTCGCCCCAGAGTGATTCGGCATTGCGGTGGCCAAAATCAAATCCAAGATAAGCGGCCAGGCGGGCGGTGATCTCCCAATCGGGGCGGGCCTCGCCCGGCGGTGGCAGGGCCACCTGCAATGGATTGGCGCGTCCCTCAAACGAGACCAGGTGCCCGTCCTTTTCGGCCGGCAGCGCGCCCGGGAGGACCACGTCGGCGATTTCGGTCAGCGCCCCCGAATGGGTTGCCTGGACGATGACTAATCGCGCCGCCTCGAGGGCCGCGGCGCTGGCGATTCCACCAGGAAGTTGGCTCGGGTCTTCGAGTCCGACCAGGTAGGCCGCGGCCAGGCCCTCGTCGGCGATGGCTTGGTTGAAACTCTTTCCCACTCCGGCCGATGGGCTGTTCCAGGTTGCGCTTAGTTTTTCTTGGGCTTCGGCCGAATCGGCCTGGAAGCGGCCCGGCAGAAGCTCGGGGCAGAGCCCAACCTGCCAGACCCCGGCGGCGTTGGCGGTTTCAGGCAGGGGACAGAGTTTGAGTCCGAGCGATTTGACCAGCCGGCAGGCCGCGATTGCGATCTCGGCCTCTCGACCGCGCATCCAGGCACCGGTGTCCCAGATTAAGAACGGGCGCTCGGCCTTGGCTAGCGATTGGGCCAATCCGGAAAGCTCGCCGGGTTCTAGATCCAGCCCGGCCGCTGCGGCGGCGGTCGGGTTGGCCAGGGCGTAGAGGAAATCGGCTTCCATGCCGGGTTTTACTCTGACCTTGCGCTGGGCAAATATGTCCAGGCCCGATCCAACCCTAAAGGCGGTGGCGTAGGCCATCTGGCCCTTCCGGGCGGCGGCCTTCATGTGGGCCGCTAAGACGTTGTGGGTGCCGTTTACGTCGGCGCCAAAGACAAGCGCAAAGTCGGAATTTAGCACCACGTCCTGGTCAGGGAAGAGCGCGGCGCTCCCAAGATTTCGCTCAATCACGTCGGCGGTGAGAGCGAACCCGGATTCGGCCTGGTAGATGTTTGGCGTCCCGAGGGCCGAGCGTCCGAAGCGGGCAAGCGTGTAGGCGTCCTCGACCGAGATTTCGTTGCCGCCGATGAGGGCGATCGATTCAGGACCCTCGCGCCGGGCGATATCGAGCAGCATATCGCCGACGTGCTCGATCGCCTCGGGCCAGCCGACCGGGGTAAGCTCGCCGGCGCGGCGGATCATCGGGCTGGTGATTCGGTCGGGATCGTTGACGTGTTCCCAGCCAAAGAATCCCTTGCCGCAGAGGATCCCTTCATTGGGCTGAGTAACCGGGCGGGCCCGGGCGCGCAGCGCTTGGCCTTTGCGGGTTTCTAGTTGGAGTTGGCAGCCAACCGAACAGTGCGGGCAAGTAGTCTGGGTCTGGACGGTCTGCCAGGCCCGGGCGGCGTGCTTGAACGGACGCGAGAGCACCGCCCCAACCGGGCACACCTCCACGCACATCCCGCAGCGTTCACAATCCATGAATTTGTGCTGGGCGGTGACGATGAAGGACTTTGATCCACGATCGGAAACGTCGAGGGCGTGCACCCCCATCTGTTCGTCACAGACCCGCACGCATCGGTAGCAGAGGATGCAGCGGTTGTGATTGATCATGATCACTTCGTTGAGGTTTTCCTCGGGGAAAGCCTTGGCAACCGTCTCAAACGGGCTGTTCCAGATGTTTAATCCGAACGTCTCATCCTGAAGTTCGCAGGTCCCCGACTGATCGCAGTAGGGGCAGTCGAGCGGGTGGTGCTGGAGCAACAGTTCGATCGTTTGGCGCCGGATATGCTGCATCGCGTCGGTGTTAGTCTGAACCGTCATGCCGTCGGCCGCCGGGGTTGTACACGAGGCCATCGGGCGCGGCGGGCCGGGCGAGATCTCGACCACGCACATCCGGCAGGCGCCAACCGGTTCGAGGATCTCGTGATTGCACAGGGTCGGGACCTTGATCCCGGCGATGTTGGCGGCCTGGAGAACGGTCTTACCCCTGGGAACGGTTACGGATTTGCCATCGATCGTGAGCGTGACCGTTGCCGGTGGTGCGTTTACGGCCATGATCTAGCGGTCCACTTCGCCCAGGACGATATCGATGCTGCCAATGCAGGCGACCAGGTCGGCGATCAATTCACCCTCGACCATTTCGGTAAGCGAGGAAAGATTGACGAACGAGGGCGAGCGAATATGGCAGCGGTAGGGGATTCCCGATCCGTCGGAAACGAAATAGAAGCCCAGCTCACCCTTTGGCGATTCAACCGCAAGGTAACAATCACCCGGCGGTGGTGAATAGCCCTCGATGACCAACTTGAAGTGATTGATCATCGCCTCCATGTCGCCGCGCATGCCGGCCGGTTCCCAACCGGACACGCGTTCGATTTCCGGCCAGACGACACTGGCGTTGTTGGCATTGACCGGCGCTCCGGCCAGTTGCCGGGCCCGTTCCACGCACTGGAGAATAATCGCGCGCGATTGGAACAACTCGTTTAGCCGGACCAGGTAGCGCGAGTACACGTCGCAGCCGTCAAACACCGGAACCTCGAAATCGACCTGATCGTAGCGGGCATAGGGGCGGTTGCGGCGCAGATCCCAGTCGACGCCCGAACCGCGCAGCGAGGGGCCGGTCACCCCATAACTGACCGCTTTTTCCGGTTCCAAGATGCCCACCCCGCGGGTGCGCATCTGGTAGATCTCGTTATTGGTAAGGATCGTGTCGAATTCATCGACCGTAAATCCGTTGGCAAATTCCTCGACGTGCTCGAGCCAGCCCGGCGGATCATCGTGGCGGCCGACACCGCCGGCGCGCATGTAATTGGTGGTCAGCCGAGCGCCGCAGCCCTCTTCGAAGAGACCCGAGATCTTTTCGCGCTCGCGGAAGGCGTATAGAAACATCGTCATGGCGCCCATATCCAGGCTGTGGGTGCCAATCCAGATCATGTGTCCGTAGATGCGGGCAAGTTCCATTACGATCATCCGCAGGTAATGGGCCCGTTCGGGGATCTGGTCCTCGATCCCTAGGAGCTTTTCCACCGCCATCAGATAGCCCAGGTTGTTGGCCGGGGCGGCCGTGTAATCGGTGCGGTCGGTGTAGACCATGCCCTGGTAATAAAGGCGTGATTCAATCAGTTTTTCGACCCCGCGGTGCAGGTAACCGATGTCGCAGTCGGCCTTTTCGACCGTCTCGCCGGCCACCTGGGCGACCACCCGCAGAACTCCGTGGGTCGATGGGTGCTGGGGACCAATATTTAGCAGCATGCGGTCGGAGGGCACATCGGCCATCCGCGGGGGCAGCGGCTGGTGGCTGCCGCGCATCTGCAGGCTCACGGATTGTCCATCCAGAAATCGTCGCCTTCGACCTTGCCCAGGGCATCGGTTTGGTAGCCGTCGACCGGAAAGTCGGGACCTTCGAGCGGAAAACCCTTTCGCAGCGGGAACCACGGATAGGGTTGCGGCATAAGTATGCGCCGCAGATCGGGATGGTCGGCAAATTCAATCCCGAACATGTCGTAGCATTCGCGCTCCTGCCAGTCGGCGGTCAGGAACAGGTCTGATGCGGTGGGAACCGATTCGGACATCGCAACATCCGATTTGAGGACGAGGAAAAGATTTAGGGAAAGTGAGCGCAGGTGGTAGACCAGCTCAAATTCCAGCTCGCGCTCTGGCCAGTGCACCGCGGTCAGTGAGGCCAGAAATCGCATTTGGAGGCCGTCAGCATCGCGCAAGGCGGCAAGCGAGGCGTGCATTCGCTCAAGCGGAACCCGAACATTTAGGTCGCCGCGGTACCACCAGAGTTCACCATCGCCAATGTCCGGCAGCGCCCGCCGAACCGCCGCAGCCAAACCCTCTGAATCAAGTTGCGGGGTGCGGGCGGTGGGCAGAAGTATTTCGGAGGTATCCAACGGTTATTCCTCGTAGACGGCCCAGTCGAATACGCCCAACTTCCACGCCACCAGATCGGCCACTGCCAAAAATGCCACGAACAAGGTCATCAGTCCGGCCATGTAAAGCTTTGCGCCGGTTTCGGTAAGCGAGGCAAAGTGCACCGCCCACGGGTAGAGAAACACCAGTTCCAGATCAAAGGCAACAAACAGCATCGCCACCATGTAGAACTTGATCTGATGCCGACCCCGGGTATCGCCGGTGGCCGGCATCCCGGATTCGTAAGCCTCGAGCTTGGCGCCAACGTCGCGATGAGGTCGCAGAACACCCGCCCCGACGAGGCTGCCTACCGCGAAGGCACCGATCAAAAAGGCCATCATGGCCGGTCCGACGTAACTGGGCAATCAGGTCCTAAACCATTTGCTGCGCGGCAAGTGGGGAAAATAACTGACTGAAAGCACCCGAAATTTTATTCCCAACAAGACCGCAGATAACATTGCACCGCCCGTCGCGACCCACTCCTGACCCAAGCCCCAAACGCCGACATCTGCTAGCGAGTTGAATTGGCGTTAACCTCGGCGGCGACCAAGGGCTCCTTTTCGCGGATCGGGGTCGATGTCGGCGGTACGTTTACCGATCTGATCGCAATCGGATCCCACGGTCCGGTCATCGCCAAGGTGCCCAGCACCACCCCGGACCCAGCCGCCGGGGTCCTCGACGGCATCGCCAAGCTTGGCCTGACCGCGCCATCAGCGATCCTGCACGGCTCGACCGTGGCAACCAATGCCCTACTGGAGCGCAAGGGTTGCCGGGCCGCGCTGGTGACCACAAAGGGTTTTGCCGATGTCCTCGAAATCGGTCGCCAGAACCGGCCGCAGCTATACGCCATTGAGCCGGAGATACCCAAGCCACTCATCCCGCGCCAGCTTCGATTCGAGGTCAACGAACGTACCAATGCCCGCGGCCAGGTCGAAATCTCGCCGAAGCGGGAAGATCTAGCGGATCTTGCCAAAGAATTGATCTCGCTCGGGGTCGAGGCGGTTGCTGTCTGTTTGCTCCATTCGTACGCCAACCCGCAAAACGAGCGCGCGGTCGCCGATGCGTTGCTATCTGCCGGGCTCCAGCGAGTGAGCATTTCCTCGCAGGTCCTGCCCGAATTTAGGGAATATGAGCGCACCGCGACGGTGGCCGCCAACGCCTACCTTGCGCTTCCGGTCGAGCGCTATCTAACCACACTCGAATCCAAAGCCCCGGGGCCGCTTTGGATCGTCCAGTCCAACGGAGGCCTGCTGACCCCGCCGGAAACTGGTCGATTGCCGGTCCGCACCGTACTCTCGGGCCCGGCCGGTGGGGCCACCGGAGCGGTCTGGGCGGCGGCCGCGGCCGGATTTGCCAATATCGTCACCTTTGATATGGGTGGAACCTCAACCGACGTGTCGCTCTGTCCGGGCGGACCCCTGCACACGACCGCCGGAGTGGTTGGGCAAGTCCCGATCGCGGTCGACATGATTGACATTCACACCGTTGGCGCCGGTGGCGGCTCGATCGCCTGGGTCGATGAAGGCGGCGCCCTCCAGGTTGGACCGCAATCTGCCGGTTCTGTCCCTGGACCGGCGGCGTACGCCCGCGGCGGCAAGCTGCCAACCGTCTCCGATGCCAATGTGGTCCTGGGGCGATTGCCGGCCAAGGTGCGGTTGGCCGGGCAGCTCGAACTGGATTTCGATCTGGCCAACGCGGCGGTCGGTTCGCTTTCCGACCAGATGCCCGGGCCCAGGCTGGAGCCGGACGAGGTTGCCGACGCGATCATCGCCCTGGCCGACGCCAACATGGAGAGTGCGCTGCGGCTAATAACGATCGAACGCGGCTACGACCCGCGCGATTTCGCGCTGGTGGCATTCGGCGGAGCCGGCCCGCTGCACGCCTGCGAACTGGCCTCACGGCTGCAGATCCGTACTGTGCTGGCGCCCACCCATCCCGGGGTGCTCTCGGCTCTGGGAGCGTTGGTAGCCGACCGGGTGCGCTCCTACTCGCGCACCGTCATGCTTTCCGCAAATGCCCAAGCCGAAGCAGACCTAGAAATGGTCGGAAGGCAGCTGACCGCGACCGCACGCAACGATCTGGCCGGCGATGGTGATCCGGAACTTTCCTTCGCGCTCGATCTTCGCTACGTGGGCCAGTCATTTGAACTGACCATCCCTTATCGACTGGGGGCGCTGACTGATTCAATCGACGGATTCCACCGCCTTCACGATCAACGCTACTCCTATTCGATTCCCGATCGCGAGGTCCAGATCGTTGCGATCCGGCTCGATGCGATCATTCCCACCCCATCGCCGATCCCCCCGGCAGTGGCCGAAAAACCGGGTGACCCGGACCCGGTCGGACAGGCCAGGACCCGGTTTGGCGACCGTTTCCTAGATACCAACATCTTTGAACGTGTCCAGCTTGGCGCCGGGCAGGAGTTTTTAGGCCCGGCGATCGTTCTCCAGGCCGATTGCACCACTGTGGTTCCGCCCGGTTGGCTGGCCTCCGTTGACCGCCATGGAACCCTCGTCATAACCCGAATGGCGTGAGGGTTCCCTCCGGCTTAAAAAACCAGCTGCTGGCCGAAATTGCCGCCAGTGGTCCGATCGGTTTTGACAAATTCATGGCCGCCGCGCTTTACGATCCGCGCTACGGCTATTACATGGGTGGCGGCCAACCGGAGAATGATTTTCGAACCGCGGTCGAGACCCACCCGCTGTTTGCGGCCATGCTCGTCCGCCGGCTGGATCGGGCCTGGCGTGAGCTTGGTTGCCCAGATAAGTTCTCGGTGGTCGATCTCGGATCGGGCCGCGGTACCCTGGCCGGTCATGTTATTCGAATCAGCGGGGGGTTGCCGTGGGGCCAGGCGCTGCAATGGGTGGGGATTGAAATCAGTCCGGCGCGACGACGGCAGGCCCAGATCGCCCACCCGGCGGCGCGATTCGTCGCTGCTATGGAGGAGGCAGGCCGCAGGCCTTGCCGGGTCGTTATCGCCAACGAATTCCTTGACGCCCTGCCGTTTCGCCTGGCGCGGCGCGCCGGGGACGACTGGGTCGAAGTGTGCGTCGGGACCGGACCAGGCCAGGAGCTCGCATTCGTTGACCGCCCGTCCGATCCGGCCCTGGAGCAATACGCCCGTCGCTGGGCCGGCTCCACTCCGAATGGCGGGGTGATCGAGTTTCGGCCAGGTCTTCCGATGGCAATCCGGCAAATCGGCGAGCTTTCCGATCAAGCGCTGGTGATCCTAATCGACTATGGAGGAAGCGCTGCCCAGGTCCATTCGCAGCGCCTCGGGTCAGGAACCGCGCTCGCCTATCGGGGAATGAAAGTTGTCACCGACCTGCTCTTCGAACCCGGCCGGCAGGACCTTACCGCTCACGTTAATTTCGACGAAGTTAGCGCAATTGCCCAATCCTTAGGATTTACATCGGACCCGCTGTGCACCCAGGCCGAATACCTAATCGACCTTGGAATCGGCGATTACCTGCCGACGCTACAGAAAAGGTCAGGCCTTGCCCGCAAGCGCTATGAGGAAGAGCGCGAAGCGGTCATGCGCCTGCTCGATCCAATTCAGATGGGGTCATTCAAGGTCCTGGAGCTATATATAACCAAAACCGATTCGATAGCCCCGATTCCCGAGCTTTAGACGCGCGAAGTAATTTTTGATTGGCCAAGGCGCTCTGCCAGAACACCTGGTAACTCGATCGTCCCATCGGCCAGCTGGCAGTTCTCCATCAGCGCCACGGTCAAGCGCGGGAGAGCAACACCCGAGCCGTTGATGGTATAAGGGTGCCGCATCGGCCCACCAGATCCCTTGCGGCAACGCAGGTTCATGCGACGCGACTGGTATTGGCCAAAGCAGGAAACCGACGAGACCTCGAGCCAGCGCCGCGCGGCCGGAGCCCACAGCTCGATGTCATAGGTCTTGGCGCTGGCCGAGGAGAGGTCGCCGGTACAAAGTTCAATCACCCGGTACGGAAGATCGAGCAGCTGTACCGGTTTGAGGGCGTGGGCCAAAACCTCCTCCAGTTCGGTGAACCCAGTATCGGGCGAGCTAATTCGAACCAACTCCACCTTGTCGAACTGATGGACCCGAAGCAAACCGCGAGTGTCGGTACCGGCAGCCCCGGCTTCGCGCCTAAAACAGGGCGTATGGGCGGCAAAGCTGATCGGTAGATCTTCTTCCGAAAGCACCTCGTTGGCATGGATATTGGTGAGCGGGACCTCGGCGGTAGGGATAAGCCAGAGGCGGTCATCTTCTAGGTGGTATTGGTCGTGGGCAAACTTGGGCAACTGCCCGGTCCCGATAAGGGCCGAATCGCGGACCAGCGCCGGCGGATAGACCTCGGTGTAACCGTGGTCTTGGGTGTGCAGATCGAGCATCCAATTAGAAAGCGTGCGCTGCAGGCGGGCCGAGACCCCAAAGTGCAGCCAGAAACCCGATCCGGCCAGCTTGGCGGCCCGGGCAAAATCAATCAGCCCGAGTGATTCGGCCAATTCGACGTGGGTCAAGGGCTCGAAATCGAACGTCCGTTTGGTCCCACCGGAGCAGATCACGACGTTTTCGGAAGCGTTCCGGCCCGACGGAGCGGACTCGTGCGGGATGTTGGGCAGTCCCAAGACGGCATCGTCAAGTTGCATGCCGATTTGGGCGATTTGATCGTCAAGCGGGCCCAACTCTGCCGATGCCGCCCGGGTTTTTGCGATCAGTTCGGCCGATTCCTCAGAACTTTCCGCCGCCCCGATCGCGCGCGAGGTTGATCGCACGATGTGGCGCAACTGTTCCTGCTTGACCAGGACCTGGCGGCGCCGGCGGTCAAGTTCGAGGATCGCTTCAAGCGCGTCGGCCGGATATCCCTTGGCCGCCAGCCCGGCGCCGACCTGCTCTCGGTTATCTCGAAGGTAGCGAAGCGAGAACAACCGCTAATCGCCTTCGGGCCTAAGTTGTGGAAAAAGGACCACTTCGCGAAAGTGCCGGGCGCCGGTGACGAGCATTACCAGGCGATCGATACCCAGACCCAATCCGCCGGTCGGAGGCATGCCCTGCTCAAGCGCGGCAATAAAGTCTTCATCGATCGGTTGAGCGTCGGGGTCGCCCATGTGCTGATCCAAAAACCGGCGTCGCTGTTCATCCGGATCGGTCAGCTCGGTGTAACCGTTGGCAATTTCCATTCCGCGAGCAAACGCCTCGACCTTGGCAACGTAGCGATCCGAACCGGGAACCCGCTTGGCAAGCGGGGCAAATTCGAGCGGAAATTCGTAAATGAAGATCGGATTGTGGATATCCGGGGCAACCGCCTGATCAAGGATTTGGTCATAGACCTTGCCGACACCCTGGGCTGGATCAGTGTTAAGTCCCCTGGCGGCCGCTGCAGAGGCCAGCCCCTCGGCGCTATCAAATTTTTCGATGTCAATGTCGGTGGCGGCAAGCACCGCATCGCGAAATCTGACCCGCGGCCAGGGAGGCGACAAATCCAACGGTTCGGCATCGTCGTCTCCTTTGACCACATGCGAACCCAGGACCGCGTGGGCCGACCGGGCGACCAATTGCTCAGTTATCTCCATCATGTCGCGGTAATCGGCAAAGGCCTGATAACACTCCAGCATCGTAAATTCGGGACCGTGCGTCCTATCGATCCCCTCGTTGCGAAAGTCCTTGCAGATCTCATAGACCCGCTCTATTCCTCCCACAACCAGCCTTTTTAAGTACAGCTCGTTTGAAATCCGCAGGAAAAATTCACGCGCCAAGGCGTTGTAATGGGTGGTAAATGGTTGAGCCGCCGCACCGCCGTATATCGGTTGTAAGGTCGGGGTTTCGACCTCCAGAAATCCGTGCTCGTCCAGGAAGGAGCGGACCTGGCGCAGGATCTGGGTACGGGCCTTAAATATTCGACGCGAACCCTCATTGGCAATCAGGTCGAGGTGGCGATGTCGGTAACGGGTCTGCACGTCACGTAACCCATGAAATTTCTCCGGCAGCGGGCGAAGCGCCTTGGCCAGCAGCTCAACCTCGGCCACCCGCAGGGTCGGTTGGCCGGTGCGGGTGGCAAACATCTCGCCACTGACCCCGACGATGTCGCCAACGTCCGCCCATGCCAGCACCTCGTCGTATTCGATCGCTCCCAGCACCTTGCGCGAGAGCAGCAGCTGCAATCGTGCGCCGTCCGAGTCAATGTCGGCGAACGTGCCACCACCAAAGCTCGAAATCCGGGTCAGTCGTCCGGCGACCCGGCTGGCGGGCAACATGCCGTCGCGTTGCCATAACGAGTGCACGTCGGCCAGGCTGTGGGTTGCTTTGAATCCATCGGGGTACGGATTGCTTACGAGCTCGAGCTTTCGCCGGCGCTCGGCGATCAGTCGATCTTGGGTCCCGAGGTCGGGTTCGGTGGCAGCCACCTGGCCGGGCGCTACCAGACCTTAAGCACCTCGAGGCGGATCTTCCGCCCGGGAGCCCGGTATTCGACCACGTCGCCGGACTGGGCGCCGAGCAGGGCGCGGGCGGCGGGCGAATCATTGGAGATCCTGCCGTTGACCGGGTCAATCTCGGCCGAACCGACGATAGTAAACGTGCGTTCACCGCCCTGATCGTCGCGTACCTGGACCGAACCCCCGACCGATACCCGGGTCGAGTCATGCTGATCGATGATGGTGGCCGTATTTAGGATTTCGCGGATTTCTTCAATCCGGCCTTCGACCCTGGCCAGCTCATCCTTGGCAATGTCGTGCTCGCCACCACCCTCGTGTTCGCCAGATCGCTGGTGCTCCTCGATTCGCCGCGAAATCTGGGGGCGACGGACGGTCAGCAACGTATCCAGCTCGGCTTCGAGTTGGAGCTTGCCATTCGGCGTAAGAATGACTGACGGCGGCATGGGGAATCCTGGGCACAGATCAACAGGAGGAGGAGAACACATGCCCAACCGGGCAGATGAAGAACGATTTTAGAAAACTCTGTAAGTGGGCAGTTCTGCCGTCGCGGGCG
Organism: Chloroflexota bacterium; assembly: GCA_965261345.1. Lineage (GTDB taxonomy): Bacteria > Chloroflexota > UBA11872 > UBA11872 > VXNJ01 > VXNJ01. The sequence continues at coordinate 1,614,812 of OZ253449.1, read as the reverse complement.
ATTTTTTCCAAATGTCGACCAGAAACAGCAATTGAAAAATTTCGATCCTGCCAATCCTGCGCCGCGCACCGGAAATCACGATTGATGCGGGCGGCGGCCACAATCCAACGCTAAATGACCGAAGGGCGACGGACCTGGTAGTTGGGTGCTTCCTTGGTAATTAGGACGTCGTGCGGGTGGCTTTCCTGGAGGCCGGCCGGTGACATTGACAGGAATTTGGCCGAACTTTTAAGATCGGCAACGGACGCAGCCCCGCAATAGCCCATCGCCTGGCGCAGACCGCCAACCAACTGACCAACGGTGATCGCCAACGCCCCGCGGTAGGGGATTTGGGCCTCGATGCCCTCGGCCACCAACTTCTGATCTGAACGCCCATCGTCCTGGGCATATCGGTCTTTGCTAAACCCCCGCGCCCGCATCGCCCCGATCGAGCCCATGCCACGGTAGTCCTTGTAGCGTTCGCCATGCGTGAGCACGATTTCGCCCGGGCTCTCGTCGGTGCCGGCAAACAGTCCACCGATCATGACCGCGTCGGCACCGGCCGCAATCGCCTTGGCAACATCGCCCGAGTAGCGGATGCCGCCATCGGCTATCAGGCCCACTCCGTGTTCTGAGCAGACTTGGGAAACATCGTTGATCGCGGTTATCTGTGGGACTCCGACCCCGGCCACCACCCGGGTAGTACAGATCGCCGAGGGCCCAACCCCAACCCGGATGCAATCGGCACCGGCCGCTACCAAGTCAGCGGCTCCCGACGCGGTCGCCACGTTGCCGGCAATTACGGTGACCGCCACGTTTTGCTTTAACCACTCGGTCATCTCCAGCACCCGCCGGCTGTGGCCGTGAGCGGTGTCGCAAACGATCACGTCGACTCCGCGTTCGGCCAGCGCAACGGCGCGTTCGCGGGCAGCTTCACCCACCCCAACCGCGGCGGCCACGAGCAGTCGCCCCCTCCCGTCAAAGACCGCGTTCGGATACTGGCGACGCTTGGATAAGTCTTTTACGGTAATTAGGCCCCGCAGATTGTTCTTGCCGTCAACCACGAGAAGTTTTTCGACGCGGTGGCGATGCAGGATGGCCTCGGCATCCTCAAGCTGGGTCCCCACCGGCACCGTGACCAAATTCTGCGAGGTCATAAGGTCGCTAACCGGGGTGGTGTAGTCGTTGCAGAAACGAATATCGCGGTTGGTTAAGATCCCTTGCAACTTGCCGGCACCATCAGTTATCGGGACTCCGGAAATCCGGTAGCGTTGCATCAACCGCAGGGCATCTTCGAGGCGGGCCTCCTGTCCCAGGGTGACGGGATCAGAAATCATTCCCGACTGGGACCGCTTGACGCGATCGACTTCGGCCACCTGGTCATCAATCGACAGGTTCCGGTGAATGACGCCCAATCCCCCCTCGCGGGCGATTGCGATGGCCATTTCGGCTTCGGTGACGGTGTCCATCGGCGACGAAATCAGCGGAACGTTTAGGCGCAAGCCATCCGCCGGTTGTGATGTTATGTCGACTTCGGCCGGCATTACATCCGAGCGGGCTGGGACCAGCAGCACGTCGTCGAACGTGTAACCGGATTCGATGAATTTCTGGGTGGGCATCAGGCAGCCCGTCCAATCGCGGCTGGGGGGCTCGTGCAGGCTGCCACTATTGGCAGCGCTCGGTGGCGGGTTGCGCCGATCAAGGCGCCGTCAAAACCATGTATGGCGACGATTTCCACCTCTGTATTTGGGACTCTAAACACCGGTAATGCAGTGTAGTCCCATCGCGACTAGCCGGCAGCAATAACGGCAACCCGATCGTGGCCCGCAAGGTCCTTGACCGTTCGTAGGTAGCAAAGATTTGGGTGGGATTTGCACATTCGCCTGAGCGAATATTCCTGGTCGTAGCCGATCTCAAGCAGCACGTGCCCTCCAGGTTTTATGCGAAGACTTTCCACCAGCCGTCGGATCGTCGCCAATCCGGCTTGGCCGGCCAGCAGCGCCGCTCGCGGCTGGCTCAGTACCTCAGTCGACAGTTGGCCGCAACTACCTATATCTATATACGGGAGATTTGCCAACACCATGTCAGGTTGCCCCGGCAGCGGGAGTTGCAGATCACCGCGACGAAACATGATATGGTCGCCTGTCCCATGGGATTTCGCGTTTTGCGCGGCGATCTCAAGTGCCCTGGCGGATATATCGCTGGCGGAAATTTGGACATTCGGAGCGTGACGGGCAATCGCTATTGATATCGCGCCGCTGCCGGTTCCGACTTCGTGGACCAAGGCCGTCTGAGCAGATTGCCCCCAGGTCATATCAGCCAGCTGCGGGGTGCCAAGTATTCCCAACGCGGCCTCAACCAAATGCTCGGTTTCCGGTTTGGGGATGTAAACGCCAGTCTCTACTGCAAGGTCGAGGCCGAAAAATCCCGTCGACCTTATCAAGTATTCGACCGGAACGCCGATCGCCCGGGTCGTGACAGATTTTTCGTAACGCGATTCGGCGTGCAGTGAGACTTGACAGTCCCCGTCAACGATCAGTTCCCAAGGACTAAGTCCGCTGGCATGTTCGAGCAGGATCTGCGAATCGCGGGCGGCTGTCTCTGGTCCGAGGAATTGCAGGGCCTCTCTCCCATGTCGCAATGCCTCGGCGATGGTCAATCGTTCTTACCTAACGCCGCTAATCGCTCGGCGTGATCGGTTTTTTCAAGTTCGGACAGTAGACCCTCTAGTCGCCCGTCGAAGATCGCGTCCAGGCCGTGTAGCGAAAAACCTATGCGGTGATCGGTGAGGCGGTCCTGAGGGAAGTTATAGGTGCGCATTTTGGCGCTGCGATCGCCCGATCCGATCTGGTCACGGCGATTGGCGCCACGTTCGGCTTGCTGAATTTCGCGTTCGCGGTCAAGCAAACGCGACCGGAGGATTCGCAGGGCTTTGGCTCGATTTTTGTGTTGTGATTTTTCGTCCTGCATCGAAACCGTTATCCCGGTGGGCAGGTGGGTTATGCGGACCGCCGAGTCGGTGGTATTTACTGATTGACCACCGTGCCCAGAAGAGCGGAACACGTCGATTCGCAGCTCCTCGGGATCTATCTCTACCTCGATCTCCTCAGCCTCGGGCAGAACCGCGACCGAGGCGGCCGAGGTGTGGATCCGTCCTGACGATTCGGTCACTGGTACGCGTTGGACCCGATGAACACCACGCTCAAATTTGAGCTGGCGGAAGGCCCCCTTGCCACGCACCGCCACGATCGCTTCTTTCACGCCGCCCGATTGCGACAGATTGATTCCCATTTCCTCGAACGCCAGTCCCCGGCGCTCGGCAAATCGCTGGTACATCCTTAGCAGTTGGCCGGCAAACAGCGAGGCCTCCTCACCGCCAGTGCCGGCCCTGATCTCGACGATGACATCACGTTCATCCATCGGATCGCGCGGGGCCAGCAGCAGCGCCAGCTGGTCACTAATCTGCGATCGTGCAACTTCCAACTCCGCGTTTTCAGCCAGTGCCAACTCCCGAATCTCAGGATCCTCATCTGTCTCCGCCAACTGCGCGTTGGATTCGAGCTGAATTGAAATCGATTCGATTCGATCAATCAATTCCAGCTTTGCCGCAAGATCGGAATGCTCCCTGCCCAGTTCGGTCATTTTTTGACGCGACCGTGCGGTCGCCGGGTCGGACAACTCCCGCTCGATGAGGGAATTGCGAGACCTGATATTGGTAAATGTGTCGGTTAAAGGATGGTCCATTTAAGCGGTTGGCAGATTCACAGCATCGCCGGACGCCGGCGACTTTTCAATCTCTGGAACCAGTAAATTGCGATCGACATCGGTCAATACTGGAGCGATCGCGGCAATCGCCACCGCACACTGGGCAGCATCCGGCCGGCGGGTGGTTAAGCCCTGTAGCCAAAACCCGGGTGCGATCAAGGTCTTGGCCCAGATACGGTCCCGATGCTTTGCCAGCAGGGTGATGACCTCGAAGGCAATCCCGGCAGCGATCGGGATAAGTACGATTCGCGATCCCAGGCGAATCCAGATCTCCGGTCGGCCCAGCAACGCGAATCCGATGATTGAAATTACGACCACCAAGAGCAGGAAGCTGGTGCCACAGCGCGGGTGTAACAGGCTCTGGGCCTGGACGTTTTCAACCGTCAGCGGCAGGCGAGCCTCGATTGCGTTCACGGTCTTGTGCTCGGCACCGTGATATTGAAGCGTGCGATAGATGTCCGGCAACAATCCAATTGCCGCCAGGTATCCGACCACAACCGCAATGCGGATTAGCCCTTCCGCCGCGTTGCTGGCAAAGTCCGATTCGATCCAGCGGTCGGCCAGCGACGCCAAAAACAACGGAGCCAGAAAAAACAGCGCAATCCCAAGGCCCAAACCCAGGGCGAGCATTAGCGCGATGTAACCCTTTGATTCTGATTGGTCAGAATCGGCATCTTCGGGATCCGCAATTGCCACTTGCGCTGAGAACGCAAGTGATCGGGCCCCCAAGACGAATACGTCCCAGAGGGCAAATGTCCCTCTAAGGACTGGAATGCGGCGCATCGATCGCGCCAATCTCCCAGGGACAATCGGCGAACTCTCAACCACGATTGACCCATCAGGCGCGCGTACCGCGGTAGCCGATTGCGATCGGCTGCGCATCATCACGCCTTCAATGACTGCCTGGCCGCCGTAGGCGGTCGCCTTCATGATGGGTCAGTCAATCAAATTACCCAACGGGCGAATTGGGCTGGCCGAGCCTTTGCTGGCTTGGATTGGAGGGTAGAGGCCTTGGCAGTCAGCTGGCCGCGGCGTCGACCACCACGCTTGAATCCGGATCATCCTCGGTCAGATCTGATCGTCGGTTGTCGGGGCCGCTACCACGGGAACCCGACTTATTCAACCGCTGTTGGAACCGCTCAACCTGGCCCTGAGTGTCGACCAATTTCTGCGCTCCTGTAAAAAACGGATGGCAATTCGAACAGATGTCCAATTGCAGGCGCTCGACTGTTGCACGCGTCAAAAACGAGTTGCCGCAAGAGCACGTTACGTGGGTATCGTACAGCTGCGGATGGATACCGGTTTTCATGGGTAGATGTGCGCGAATCTTCTTCTGGCGGGCCGGGCGATTTTAAGCAACCTCTGTAGCGACCGGCCAATCGATCAATTGCAAACGGAATTTGCCATTCGAGTCCAGGCTTTATCGCGGTTTCGTCTATTTAAGGGAATGAGCCTTCAATTTCCCTTCGGACGTCAACTCCTAAGTGGCACTTGAAATTTATATAAGGCGCCGTGGCCAGAAATTGAAATTGCCGTGACCGCGAATCGTTTTTGCTGGCAATGATCAACCCGGTCGGACTCCGGATTGGTCACCGGCTTCGGTGCTTCCCGCGTGATCCGATGAAAAGCAGTGCGGCGGTAACGATTGCCAGCGCCGCAAGACCGATAACTTTTTCGATTCGTTCAAGAAAAAGCGCCGCCGCGCCAAATCCGGAGCAAAGGCATACATAAACCACAGTTACCTGCGTGCGCGTGAGGCCTACGGCAAGCAGGCGGTGATGGAGGTGCTCGGTATCGCGAGCCGTTATTCCGCGTCCACTGAGTCTGCGCCGCGTAATGGTCCAGGCAACATCAAGGATCGGAATTCCCAGCACAAGCAGTGCGGTTCCGATCTTGGCCTGCCCGAGAACGGCCAGCGTGCCGATCAAAAACCCGAGCAGTTGTGAACCGGAATCCCCCAGGATCAGCCGCGCTTGGTATGCGTTAAAGGGGAGGAATCCCGAGATAGCTCCCACAAGCGCTATGCCAAACAGGACTAATTGGCCACCTCCCAATTGCGCCGAAAGGATCGCCATTATGGATGCGGCGACCAATACAACTCCGGGCGCTAATCCGTCCAGGCCATCTAGCAGGTTGACGGCGTTCATCATTCCAACTAACCAAAAAACTGTCAGCACCCCACCCACCGGCGTTGGCAGTTCAATGATCCCGCCCAACGGATTGCTAATTCCGGCAATGTGCACTCCTACCCCAACCGCCGCCAACGCCACGGCGGTCTGGCCTGCCAGTTTTGCCAACGGCCGCAATTGCCATATATCGTCGGCCAGTCCGACCGCGGTAATTGCCGCCCCGCAAACTCCAATCCCGACAAATTGCCCAGGATCTGCAGCAGTCGCAAACAATGCAATCGAAAATGCCGGGAAAATGGCCAATCCTCCCAGCCGGACTACAGGCCTCAGATGCAATCGATCCGGACCAGGCAGGTCCAACACGCCCAGAGAAGTGCCAATTCGGATCATCAATGGCGATGCGGCCACGGCCACCACGCAGGCGATGGTGAATGCGATCGGTCCATCCAGATTGAGAATCAAAGCGGAACGACCAGTGCCAAATTCCGGCCCCGTCGACCGTTCATAGAATCGGGTTCCAAACAGAACGTGGCTGGCGCAATTGAGCCAGCGTTTCGGAGAATCGGCAAATCCTTAAATTTGCACAAGCTAATCATGCGAAGGAATAAATTGATAAATCGAGAGGCCAAATGTCACACGTAAACCTAGAAAGCAAAGAATCATTCGAAGCCGGGCTGCGCCGGTTCAATAAGCGCGTGCAACAACACGGGATCCTGACCGAATCGCGCCGCCGCAAGTATTTTGAGAAACCCAGTGTCCGGCGCAAGAAGAAACAAGCCGCCAGGGCGCGCAAAGCCAGGAGGGCCACAATCAAAGCGGCCCGGATCGCAAATTCCGAATACGCGTTCTAGCGTTTTCGCAGTATTCAACCGTAGAGGAATGGCCCGCGCGGTGCGCCGCAAGTCCGATATCAGCGCGCGCATAACGCCCGCCATTGCGGCGCGGTTAACATATACGACATCAGAAGTCGCGCATTTGCAGCGTTTCGCAATTTGCGATCTGTTGGATGTGTAAATCAAACCGACATGGCCCGCCCGGGTTGGCGTGCCGCAAAAGCTGGAGGTCATTTTGACTCTTTCCAATCGGATTACTTTGGCGGGCGCCCTACCAATATTGGTGGCGTTCGCGTTGGCGGTACTTGTTGCCGCCATTGCATTGGCGCCTTCGAGGCCCGCATTCGCTGCGCCGGACGCAAAGCTGTGCGATCTGTCGCCGGTACTCCTTGAAATGCTCCTTGAACGCCAAGACGCAAGTGCGCAACAGTGCGACACTCTCATCCCTGCAACTGAGGAACAGTTGGCGGCCGCCGACTTTGAAGAGGACACTTGGGATTTGAGCGCAAACGATGATCGCTCCCTAACTGAATTCGCGATATCCGACGATGACGCCGACAAACTCAAAGTGTTCCTTAACGACAACAACGTGGGCGCGAATGACCCAGCGATCCCGGCGACTGTCAAGTACATTGACTTGACGGGCAACCCGCTCATGATCGACGATGTCGACTTTAAGAACATACCGCCCACGGCCGCTGTGATATTGAGCGCTGATTCCCCTGTTGCCGGGTTCCAGGACACCGAATACACGGTTACCGAAGGTTCCCCCAGCTATATCGCGTTCGCGTTACCTGATCTCACGTTCGATTCCAACGCCACGGTCCTTGCACCCTCATTTACGATAACTGGACGCGATGCCACCGAAGATTTCGACACCAATGAGTTCATGAGTGGAAGCCACCTCCAATTGATCAAGTTCGGTACTGGTGCTGCCGCATCACGACCGACAGAGATCAACTCTGTAAGCGATAACCGAATCTTTTACTTGCCCTTCACGGTTGACAAAGACAACGACAACTCGGACGAGTGGGATTTCACGATCGAGATCAACGCTGGCATCACCGGTGCCACAACTGGATACGAATTGGCTAACGACAAAGCCGACATCACTGTGCTTGACGCTGACGCGCCGTCTACGTCAGTCTGCGACCGCAGCGAAGATGTCGAAGCCGAAATCCTCGACAAAGCCGATGATGATGGTGTCGACGCCACTTTTGGTGCCCACACCAAGTGCGATGACTTGACATTGCGCGACTTAGGCGCCTTCACTTCACTAGTAATAGACGACGACGACCTTGATCTCGAGCCGATCGAAGATCTGGTCGCCGGCGATTTCGAAGGATTGAAGGGGCTTACCACGTTGCACATCGTGGGCGCACGAAGTCTCCCGTCCGGCATTTTCGCTGGCGTTGGGAGCGCCGATGGCAACAGCGTGCAGATTACGTTTGGCAAGAACACTTCTCCCGACGACGATGTCGATCAAGTCGGAAACTTGACGCCGAGCACTATTCCCGCTCACATTTTTAGTGATCAAGAGCCGCAGCAAGTGATCATCTTGACTGATGACACCAATGATGCGGGCGAAGGGACTACAAGTGGTTTGGACGCTGGTCTCTATGCCGGAGTAGAGGGGGAACACATCTTTGTTCTGACCAACGCGGCGACGACATCGTACATCTTGGGTAACAAAGTTGACTTCGCCGCGTTTGGCGACGGACAAGCCAACCCGATCCAGGGACCGACAATTGCCGACCGCGGAGCGGGATCCGGTGAAGACAATTCCAAAGCGGCACGGTTTGCGGTCAAGATTCTCCCTGATGACAGCGAAGACAAGGGTGAGCGAAACACTTGGCTCTTCCTCTTCGACACCGCGACTGGTACCGAAGCGCCTGCGAACCCGGATAACGCCGGAGACCTCAAAGACATTGCAGTCGTTGCCGTTACTGACGACGATTAGTCCGGAAACCGTTGTGTCGACCTGAACGGAAAATCGTTCAAGTTGAAATTGGGCACCTCCCCTTTAAAGGGGAGGTGCCCATTCTTTATTCCTGAATTGCGGGCAAATACCCGGCCCCAGTCGCAAGCCAACGCCGGGATTCTGCCAAGCTCGGATAATCCTTTTCGATGGGGCGTCGCCAAGCGGTAAGGCAGCGGCCTTTGGAGCCGCCATTCGTTGGTTCGAATCCAACCGCCCCAGCCAAGTCTTTGCTCCAATCCCGAATACCTTCTGCGCCAATTGCACATAAGTGTCGAAAATGCTCCGGCCGGGGTTGATTCTGATTCCATCGCCAAGGCGATCAATTCAGTCGGGCAACTCATCGCAGTCGAAGGTCAGGAAATCACCATCAGATTTGTCGGTCCAGCGCACATCGCCAATCTGCACGCGGAGTTCAAGGGTAAGCCCGGTCCAACCAATATCCTCACTTTTGGCACGCCATCGGGTGGCGACATTGCCATCTGCCCGAAGATTGCGGCAGAGGACGCTGCGATAAGAGGCTGGGATCTACGATGCGAGCTAATCTATCTGGCGGTCCACGGCACCCTGCACGCGCTCGGATTCCACCACGCCGAATCCGATTCGACCCATCGGATGCGCAATCTCGAACGTCAGGCCCTTGATTTATTAAACATCGACCCTGCACCACTGGGTCTGGACGGCAAATGAAAATTCACGCTCCGGCCAAAATCAATTTCGGCTTAGAAATAGTTGGGCGCCGCGCCGACCGATTCCACGAAATAGTTTCGATTATGCAGGCAATCGATTTATGCGATGAGGTTGAGATTTCGCACTCGCCCGATTACAAACCCAACAGTCAGCCGAACTGTAGATTTACGTCCACCCCGCTAACCGATGCGGCCATCCGGAACTTAGAGAGCCGCGCAAAGTGCGACTTTGGACTTTCCGCCCGGGTAGCAAAATTTATTCCATCGGCCGCCGGCTTGGGCGGTGGAAGCAGCGATGCGGCAATCACATTGTTGGCCGTTAATCGCGAAAGTGGCATCCGTCTCGGTCACATCGAGTTGACTGCAATCTGCCGCCGACTGGGTTCCGATGTAACATTCTTTCTAACTGGCGGCTGCGCCTTAATCAGTGGCCGCGGCGAGATCATTTCGCGCTCCCTGCCGACTCCTGATTCGTGGATTGTGTTGGCCAATCCCAACCTCGAACTTTCAACGCCCAGCGTCTACGCTGAGTTGAGAGCAAACGAATTTTCCGACGGCGAGCGAACGCGTACCCTGGCCGATTCAATCACGCGCGGACGACCTGATTGGGACCTGATGACCAATGGACTGCAGGCCACCGCTATCCGCTTATGCTCCTCGATTGAACCGATCTTGGAAATCCTCGCCGCCAGTACCCGACTTTGCCAGCTCTCCGGTAGTGGGCCCACATGCTTTGGACTGTTCCAATCCCGGCAATCGGCGATGATCGTCAAACAGGAATTGGCCAATAATGGCTACTGGACTTGGCTAGGGCGGCCACGTGGCCACTGGCAATTGGAAGACCTCGAACTTCGCAAGCCCACGCCCAGATAATTAAGGCCAAATCGAGCAGATGGCTCGTGTCTTGCGACATTTGTCCCAACCGCATGGTTCTGCAGACAATTTCAATCCCCAAACGCACCAAATGCCCTACCCACTAACCCCCGCCAATTCCAATTGGGCGGTCGTGATCCTAGCTGCCGGCCGGGGAACCCGGATGGGCCCAGACGCCGACAAGGCGCTCACCAACCTGGCCGGGATTGCGATGATCGAGCACCTGTTTAGGACGTGCATTGAAATCGATCCTCGGCAGGTCGTTGTCGTTCGGCGGGGCGATCAACCAGGCCTGGGAGAGCAGCACTTCCCGCACGAAATCGTAATCCAGGATCCAACCCTGGCCGGAACCGGGGCCGCGCTGTTGGCAGCCGAGGAGAGCATATTTGAGTCAGTCGAATTCATCGCGATACTCTTCGTTGACAATCCGCTTCTGACTGCGCGGTCAATCACTGATCTAATCGGCGACGTTGAGCACCAAAACGCAGTCATCGGACTTACCACCGCCCTCGACGCAGCACCTGGATCGCGCGGGCGCATCATCCGTCATAACGGCGAGATTTGCCAGATTCGCGAAGCCGCAAGTTGCACGCCCGCTCAACTTGCGATTCGGGAGGTAAATTGCGGGGCTATGATCCTGCGCGCCGACTGGATCCAGGGCCAGATCGAGAGGATAGGCCCAGATCCAGAAAGCGGCGAAATATATCTGACCGACCTGGTTCGAATCGCTAGCGACAACGGCCAACGCATCGTGGACCGGCAAATCTGTGATCTATCCGAGGGCATGGGCTGTGACAACCTTGAATCACTTTCGCTAGCCGAAATGGCCTACTTTCGCCGGCGCGCGCGGAAGCTCTGTGCCCAGGGAGTTCGAATCCGCGATCTGGGTGCGGTACGGATCGGACCCGATGTCGAAATCGGTCCCGGAACCGTAATTGAGCCCAACGTGGAAATCACCGGCAAGTCGATCTTTGGCGAAAGTTGCCAGATCGGCCCGAATTCCAGCATCTTCAACAGCGAATTTGGAAACAACTGTTCGATCATTTCCTCGCGGGTCAACCAGGCCGGCGGTGAGAGTAACGTGTCAATCGGACCCAACGCCCTTGTGCGCGAAGGTACGTATATCGGCTCCAGTGCCCACGTTGGCAATTGCGTGGAAATCAAGAATTCCTACATCGGTCCAGGCACCCTCATTGGGCACCTCTGTTACGTCGGTGATGCCAACATCGGGCGCGACTGCATAATCGGCGCCGGCACCATCACCTGCAATTTCGACGGCATAGACAAACATCCCACCACGATCGGCGAGAAAGCCTTCGTGGGTTCCAATTGCTCGTTGGTAGCGCCGCTCGAAATCGGCGCGGACGCGGTAATTGGCGCCGGTTCGGTGGTGACCCGCAATGTTCCGAGCGGAGTTACGGTGTACGGCAATCCGGCCCGACCATCCAGCGAAGCCCGCAAGCCAACTGAGAGCTAACAACGCGCTCAGGCGATTTCGCCGCGAATGCTAAATCAGTTAGGTTCGTTCGATCTGTGCAGATTGGCGACCGCCAGCGCAGAACCCGAGGCCATTTAGACCAATCCACGCCAACAAATCGGCTCGGTGGCCGTACTAGATTCAGCCTGAAACGGGCAAACACTAGAACTAAGCCCAATTATGTCTAATGCCAAAATGATATTGTTTTGCCGATCCTGCGACCACCATCCCATCCGTGCGCGCCATGCACGAATTGGGGATACTGGAGATAGTCGCCGGCTCCCCGCAGGCCGAGGAACCGCTGCGATCATCGAATCGCACCGTCAAGGACGAGGACTGGGACACGCCGGCGAAGGTCGAGGCAAGATTCTCCAAGGCCAACATCGTTGGCGGCAACCGGGTCGTCTTCAACATCAGAGGAAACGAATACCGCCTGATCGTTGAGATCAACTATCGGTACCAGACAGCGTACGCCCGCTTCACGGGGACACATGCCTAATACAACCGCATCAATGCACGAGAAGGTGAAGCAATGGTCAACGTTAAGCCCATCCGCACTGAAGCCGACTACCTAGCTGCCCTTGCGCGGGTCGCGGCGCTCATGGATGCCCGCGAAAGTACGCCCGAGGGGGAGGAGCTCGATGTGCTCGTCGACCTTGTCGAGGTATACGAAGACAGGCACTTCCCCATGGGCTACTCCGACCCGGTCGCCGCGATCGAGTTCTGCATGAGTCAACAGGTGAACGGCGAAACCCAGTTTTGCCGGTAGACGACAACTACTTTTGCCGCGCGCATTGACTCACTGTTTTTGTAATCGAAACAGGGCCGTTGCCTCATTAGCAACCGTGTCAAAAGTCAAACCCGCCGGGGTGGGATCAGAGAGGGTCCGGGAGATAAGGGAGGAGTGAAATCAGCTCCCTTTGCCAGGCGCATACCCTGCAAAGACCCATGCGCTGGGTACGGCTTCGCCAGGGACCTTGCCGGGCGCCTTGCCCGGCGTTGACAAAAAGCAGATTGGCTTCAGATCACCGTGGCAGGTCCCCGGTTTTGGTACCAGGTGGTTTGAGACATTGTCTTGTGGGAGGGTGCCGCCAGCTCTCCTGCAGGAGAGCTGGCGGCGAAGCTGATATTGCGGCCGCCCGTAGCACCCACGAAGACGGACGCCGGGCCGTCGATGAGGCCGGCCAGCAGCAGCCGGATTGCAACCGGAAGTTGATCCATCACGCCGCCGCCTCGATCGCTTCCAGGGGCGCCAGGTAGCCGAGCGCCGAGTGCGGGCGCACGGTGTTGTAGTCGATCCGGAAGCGCTCCAGCATCACCCTGGCTTCTTCGAGGGTGAAGAATATCTCGCGGTCCAGGAGCTCGTCGCGGAGCTTGGATATGAACGATTCCGCATAGGCGTTCTCCCAGGGCGCTCCGGGCTTTATGTAGACGGTCTTGACGCTGTTGCCAGATAGCCATTGCCTTATCGCTTTGGCGGTAAATTCGGGGCCGTTGTCAGAGCGGATGTGCTCGGGGACCCCGTGGATGAGCATGAGGTCGGCGATTGTCTCGATCACGTCCCGGGCAGGGAAGGATCGGGCCGCCCGGGCCGCTAAGGCCACGCGGGTGAACTCATCGACCACGGTAAGGATCCGCAGTGGTCTGCCGTCCTCGGTGCGCTCGTAGGTAAAGTCGTAGGCCCAGACGTGATTCGGGCGCTCGGCCATAAGCCGCGTAGAGCGTCCGTTCTCCAGCCAGAGGCGCGACTTCTTGACCTTTCGGATCGGGACCTTAAGGCCCTGCGCGCGCCAGATGCGCAATACCCGTTTGCGGTTCAGTTTCCAGCCCGAGTGTTTAAGCAGGGCGGTGATGCGCTTGTAGCCATAGCGGGGGTGCTTGAGGGAAAGCATCCTGATCTCGGCGGTGAGGTTGTCCTCTTCCGGATCGGGTTTTGGGATGTAGCGCTGGGTGCGGCGCGATTGGCCCAGCACCCGGCAGGCTCTTCGTTCAGACACCGGGAACTTGGCCCGGACGTGGTCGACGCACTTGCGCCGCCGCTCCGGGCTTAGAAGTTTCCCGAGGCCGTCTCTTTCAGGATCTGGTTGTCGAGCGTTAGATCGGCCACCGCGTGTTTTAAGCGCTTGTTCTCCTCGCGCAGGCGCTTGTTCTCCTTGGCCTCGGCGAGCGTCATCCCGCCGTAGCGGGAGCGCCAGCGGTAATACGTCTGGACGTTGATCGCCGCCTTGCGGCAGCTCTGCTCGACGGTGTCGCCCTGGGCGACGCCCAGCTCTATGGCCCGGAGCTTGTTGATGATCTGTTCGGGCGAGTACTTTCGCTTCGCCATTGCAGTCCCCTTTCGTTGGAACCAGATTATTCACATTCCCTCTGGTACCAATGAGGGGGAGCCGGCCAACCGGGTGCTCCCCGCGCCGGGGTCGCTCCGGATATCGCGGCCGGCTACGCGGGCGCCTGCTCCCGCCAGGGCTCGCCGCGGCCGGCCACCGAGTTAAGGGCGATCAGGAGCTGATCCGCGACAGTTACTTTGTCCGGCCCGTTGCCTCACCAAAAAATGTAACCGAAATTTGGGACCGTTTATTTGACTCCGATTGGCGCGATTTCACTTACGATTTCGGCGTTCTCAACCGCACCATCAGCACCGTTTACGACTCCGTATACAAGCTCTTTGGCCATCACCGACCGCCATTGCTTGAGCCTTCGCTGCAACGTCCGCAGCTGCTTGGGCCCGACGGCGTCGGGGTGATCACGCATGAGCACTTTCAGGATCTGCATGCCGCTGGCGTCGGGATGATCCTGCAGGTAGGTAAGCGCCGCGGGCCAGACGTGCTCTAGGGGGTCGGGGCAAGTCCGCCACCACCTGCGGCGCTTTCGTTTTGGACGGCGGGTCGGATTTGCATCGCCCTCGCGCCACAGATGAGAGAGCTTGGCCAGGAACTGCGACAGATCATCCTTTTGCACCTTGCTTCTTTCCTCGGGCGATGCCAATGTGGCCAGGGCCGACTGGGCCTGGCGGATCTCGCTAAGGAGCAAGAGCGGATCCAGTTGCAAGCGCGTAGCGCGCAACCCCTCCTTGACCTTTTCGGCAACGGCGGGGTGATCGAGCAGGCGCTGGCAGGGAGTTAGCGGACGGTCGTAGCGCTTTTGGGTTCTGGCTCCATAGCGCTGCTTGGAGATCAGTTTGAAAGACGGTTGGAAGAAATTGGTGTAGAGACCAACTAAGGCAAAGAGTCGGGCCAGGGTCTGTCCGGCGATGAGGCCGGCAAAGCGCTCGTAACCGGCAAAGCGTCTGATTACGGCGCCGTTCTTCTGTTCGATGTAGGCCTGATCGTTGGAGCGGTAGGCGCGTGAGCGGGTGAACTCGATTTCACGCTCTTGGCAGTAATCGATAAGGGTCTGGGAGATAAAGGCGCTGTCGTTGTCAGTATCGATTCCAAGTATTGGCACCGGTACCCGCCCGCCTATAACCTCAAGCGCCTCGGTCACAAGCGTCTGCTCCCTTGCCAGCAGCGGGACTGCCTCCACCCAGCCCGAGCACACATCGGTAACCGACAGGGACTGGATGAAGCTCCCGGCCATGTTGCCACCACAGTGGGCCACCAGATCTATTTCCAGGTAGCCGGGGTCGGGGCCATGCCAATCGGCAAACGTCCGGATCGGGACCTTGGCGTGATGACGGTTGCGGCGGCGGGGGTGACGCCGTCGACTGCTGCCGGCGGTCTTGCGGACTGGTTTGAGGAGGCGATCGATCGATGCCGGGCTGATCGCGAAGAGCTTGCTTTTAAGGTCCAGATCAAGCTGCAGGTGGCCATGCCCTTCCAGTGATTCGATCAGGCTGGGCAATATCGCTTGCAACCGTTTGCCGCAGATCCGATCGGCCGCTTCCCTTAAGGATGATCAAGGAGTCCCTGACGGCCTCGTCGTAGATGCGGTATGAGGACTTGGTGGGCGGTGCCGGAGCAGGGCTTGCAGCATTGCCCAGCAATCGGGTTGCGTATTTGCGGTTGTGGCCAGATAGAGCCACGAACTCGTTAAGGATTCCGCCCTTGTCGATCTTGGACGCCCTCGCATAGCGGCCCCTTAAGGCCGCTAGCAGCTCCTTCCGCACCGCCCGGCTCAGCTTCTTTCCTCGCATCGGTTGCCTCCCTGTGGATTTGGGTTACAAATCTAGTGAGGCAACGGCCCTGTTTGGGTTACAAAAACAGTGAGTCAATGCGCAGCGACGCTCAGGGGTCACTGAATCGATGCTTGGCATGATTGTCAGTGGCGTTAGCGAGCCGATTGTCCACGAAGGGTGCCGATCCCCGTCCAGGTTTAGAAGGAGCCTATGGCCTGTGCGGCACGGACAATCGAGAGCGGCCCATGTCGGCCGGCGCATCCGTCCAACTAGAACTACACCTCCATATGGCAACCAGAGCGGAATTGCATCTCCGTCACCGACTCGGCCAACAATGCGCCATACCCGCCATGGGAGCGGCAGCGAATGCCACCAAGCAACGAATATCTTTACCGGTCCCACGCCTGCTCCAGGAAAGGCTCGGCATTTCCAAAACCAAGCTTGCCGGCATCTGGATGGCAATAGTGTCCAGCTAGAGGCTGTTGGTCGTTAGTGGATATTTCGCGTTCGTGCATGCGGAGCAGAATCTCAGACGGGGCAGGTTCGGGCCCGAAGTGAATCAGCCGTTCGAGTAGTTCACTTACTGCTGCCGACGCAACGCTAGTGGTAAACGTAACGACTGCAGGTTCGATGCCAACAAGCGCAGGCGCATACCCCTCATCAATGCGAAGTTGGCGCTCTGCGGTCGGGAGGGATTCGGCGGCCGCACGGAGGAAATCGATCCTCCCCCGGCAAACCAAGCAGGACATGCCTGGCCCTAGCAATGTGACGCGGCCATCGATTCCTTCGATCCCACCACCGTCTCCGCTACTCAGCAATACGCCGCAGTCAATTATTGGCGTCATTAGGTAGGAGGCAACACGAGACAACACCAGGCGACCTGAGTTGTCATCGGTGCAGCCAAAAACCACGTCTGCATCTAGCAATTGCCTCGCGGCCGACTCTTCATTGATCGCAGCCTTTTGAGTTACTACTTGGGCATCCGGCGCGATTCGCGCAACATGGTCCGCCAAGACGTCTACCTTCGGACGACCAACATCTGACCGACTGGAGCCATATACGCGGGTTACATTGCTGTCCGTCAACGCCTTGTGGTCAAACAAGATGAAATTGCGCACGCCGAGCCGAGCCAGCTGTTCGATTACTGAGGAACCCGTTCCTCCACAGCCGACCACTGCTACGCAAAGGTCTCCAAGCATTCGCTGAATTTGACCGCCGAAAGCTCGAATGTTGCGATCGAAATCCCTGGATATTGGCCGTGATATTGCAGACGCATTGATCGCCAACACAAGCCGACGTCCGGTTACCCAGATACGGTCGATCTCGATGCGCAAATCTTGGGACTCAATGTGTCCACTAAAGCTAAGCCAACTACCGGCCATCGCAAGTACTAGTGCACCGTAGAAATTACTCCCTGACCGGAGCCTGAACACGTCGGCGAGCTGTCTGTCAACAAACTCGTCGCATTTACTAGGCGTGGGTGTTGACTTTCTTCCAGGGTGTGTGTGCACCCAGATGGGCACGGCCTGGTCGGCTTCAGCAGCAGCGAGCGAGTAAACGTATCCCTCCGAACTAATGCTCAGCTTCGACGAGCTTCGTAACTGGTAGGCCTCTTCACTCACCCAAAGGATTTGGCGCGCCAACATCCGGATGTTCCCTGTTGGTGTTTCCGCATATCGGGCCAAAAGAACGCCAGCTGTTTCCATTTTTGCTGTGGTCGCCCGATATAGCTCATCAGCAATAGGCTGAGGAATGACTAGTGTGACGGTCATCGCACGCCCGCCGGAACACTCCGCTGCAACTCCTGCCGAATCAGGGCAACGTAGGTTTCCAGACAGTCGATACCGGACTTCCACTGTCCGGCATTGAGGTGTCTGGACCAGCGCTGCCATTTACGGCCGAGATATCCCTCATACACTCCCGTGTTGCGAGGATCCACACCGCCCGCAAGACGCGCTGGTGGATCGAGCCACCACATGTCGGGGGGGATGTCTGGGTACCCTGGCGCAAGCCGGATCAAGGTATCCGCTATCTCTTGGTCAAATCCTGCAGGCAACTCCCACCCCTTCAAGACGACACAGATCATTCCAGATTCACCGACAACTTCGTAATCGATGTCGAGGCCGTCTAGGAATTCACGGTCTGCCTGAGGTAGGGTCACGATCGGCCCTCGTTCAGCCTATGCAGGCGGTAGAGCCGCCCGGATTGATTGTGTTGGGCACGGTGAAGAAGCGAAGGCCGTCGTAGACCTCTACTGTGTCGTCGTCCTTGATCTTCCGGTCGTCGTGACCGGGCACCACCTGGAAGATGTCGCGGTCGGGGGGAATTGGGTTACAGGGCACGCGACGGAGCTCAGCGCCAGATACCTTCTCCTCAGAGATCTTGTAGTGCTCACGGTCAATCTGGATATGAAACAGCTTCGGTTCGGGTTTTTCCGCGTTGTGCGTGGCCGTCCCGGTAGCCTCTGGTTGTTCGGTCGTGGTCATGATTTCCTTCTAACTCCGCGGCAAACTCCAGTGACACCAGTATACCAAGACATCATGATCGCCCGACATTTGACAACCATCGAACCATTGATGAAAATTCGATCATGGATCCGCAGAAAGCAATGACAGTCCGCCTCTCGGCCGAGCAAGCGGAAGAATTGGATACTGTCGCGGCTGTCGAAGGCAAGCCGGTCGTGCAGATTGTTCGAATGGCTATTGCGGGGCACATCGAAAATCGCAAACGCGATCCCGAGTTCCAAGACAGTCTCCGTCAGCGAATTGAGCGCGCCCAGCAAATGCTGAGAATCACCGGAGAATCTGAGCGGGAATCCTAAGGCAACTCTGAATTAGTCTCCGCCAACCCCGGCCGGCTATCCGGCTCTGGGCTGAATCGGATATCTGATCCAAAATCAGAACATGACATCTGGCAGAGTTGGAACCCCGACCGTGTCCGAACGCACCTTCGCCGACGTCGCATTCGAGAGCAAGAAGCGCAAGACCGGGCGCGAACTCTTCCTTGACCGCCTTGACAGCCTGGTCCCCTGGTCAGAGCTGGAAGATCTGATTGGACCCGTATATCCCACGGCCGGCAACGGCCGCCGTCCCTACACATTGGAAAAGATGCTGCGCGTGCATGTGGCGCAGATAACCCATAACCTCTCCGATCCAGCGATGGAGGACGCTCTCTACGACATTGAGTCGGTGCGCCGATTCTGCGGCTTTGCATTGGATGGACCGTTGCCCGACGAGACCACCATCCTCAACTTCCGTCGCCGCCTGGAGGAGAACGGCCTGGCCGCAAAGATCTTCCAGCGCATCATCGACCACCTTGCCGCCAAGGGCGTGCGGCTGCAGCAGGGAACCATCGTCGACGCCACCATCATCGCCGCGCCGTCCTCGACCAAGAACCGCGCAAAGAAACGCGATCCCGAGATGCGTTCCGCCAAGTAAGGGCAATCAGTGGCGCTTCGGCCTGAAGGCCCATGTCGGGGTGGACTCTGGATCGGGAATCGTCCACTCCCTTGTCACCACCCCGGCCAACGTGCACGACCTGAATGTGGCCGGATTCCTGCTCACCGGTAAAGAGAAGACCGTATGGGGAGACGCCGGTTACCAGGGGATTGAGGAGAGGCTGCCGGAGGAGGAGGTCGAGTTCAGGATCGCCATGCGCAAGGGGAAGCGCAAACTCCTCGACAAGGATTCTGACCAGGAGCGAGCCGAGCAGGCGAAGTCATCGATGCGCGCCAGGGTGGAGCACCCGTTCTACGATCTCAAGTGCTGGTTCGGCAACGGGAAGGTCAGGTACCGCGGGCTCTACAAGAACACCCAGCGCCTGCTGCTGCTGGCCGGGCTATCCAACCTGCTGCGGGCCGAAAAGCTGCTGGCGGCGTAACTTGTCCTGGGATCATTGTGTTGACGATCACCGAAATTCCCCACTTCTGTGTCGTAGCTCAGCGACTATGTCAGTCCAATTGACCAGCGAATATGTCAGTGGTGATGACCGCGATCACTCTCGGATACTTGCGACCTGGATCCTGTCTGGCAATCGGTTCATCGGCGGGGTTAGCGCATGAGTGTACTTGCGTATGGTGTTGCGTGAGACCCCCAATTGCCTGGCAATCGCCCGCAGCAGCGAGTGCCCCTGTAGCTTTGCGTGCTGTACCGGCTTCCAGAGCGCCAACTGCCGCCGGGTTGGCTTGCGCTTGTCAAGTTGCTCATGGCGGATTCCATTGCCATCGGCTGGCTCTGCCGGTTCGAGCCGCGCCAGGCTGAGCAGTTGGTCCCGGCTTAAGGCCGTATCGGCAAGGATCTTTTCGGTGCGCCCCAGATCGGGGGTTGGGGCGAGCATACCGCCCGCGGCGCGCAATGCCCCCGGTCGTGGCGCCGCCAGCTGTATCGGGATAACCTTCCCTTCGTGTCGCACCCGCAGCTGGCCGTCGGGATGCTCTAGCACTTCCACTGTTGCGCCAGCGTAGGTAAGTCGATCGAGTCCGGGCAGGAGCTGCACGGTCTTCCACTTGTACTTGACAGTGTTGTCGCGGCCCACCCGGCGGGAGTGTTTAAAGCAGAGGACCGCGGCCAGATCCAGTTCTGGTTCAAGGACCCGATAAGCCTGATCTGCTTGCCTGGCGGGTACTGCGAACCGAGCATTGAAGCGCTCAACGAATTCATCTAACACGGCGTTGGCGGAAGTGATGGTCCTCGCCCCGGCCAAGCGCAGTTCGGCAACTAGCCTGTCCCGTTTCGGAGATCTAGCGACACATCCCGCTGTTTCTCAAGCATAGATTCTGCCCTTGCCGATGACCGCTTCGGGGGTCCTGCCCAGGTTCCACCTGCCGGTGTGAGCGCGATCGCGGTTGTAGTAGCGCAGATAACGGTTCAACTCGCGTCTTAATCCAGTTTGCTTGGGGACCAGGTAACGGGCAAAGGCCGGCTTCCAGCACTCCTGAAGGATGGTCCCTTGGACCCGTTCGACGCAACCGTTGGTCTGGGGCCTTCCGGCGTGAATGAACTTCTGGCGGGCGCTAAGGGCGGCAACCATCTCCCTGAACTGGTGTGATCTGAACTCGGATCCGTTGGAGGCGCAAGACCCGGGACCTGGTGGCTCTCCGGGTGAGAAGCCCTGCGCCAACCCACAGCCTAGGTCGGAATAGTATGCTTTATCCAAGTGCCGTTTTGGATTTGCATACTATAGGAGATCGGCTTTGTTGATCGATCGTGACATTTCACCGTTGCTATTAAAGTCTGCGGCCCAATTCTCGACATTGACACTGACCGGTCCAAGGCAAAGCGGCAAAACAATCCTTTGCAGAGCATTATTTCCACACCTACCTTACGCAAATCTCGAATTCCCAGATGTTCGTGCTCTAGCCGAGTCGGATCCTCGCGGTTTTCTTTCCCAATTCCCCGACGGGGCGATCATCGACGAAGTGCAAAACATACCGGCATTGCTGTCGTACCTTCAACCGTCGATTGACCAGGATCCGCGACCCGGGAAATGGGTCCTTACCGGATCGCACAACGTTGCGTTGCTGCAATCGGTGCAGCAATCGCTCGCAGGCAGGACAACCGTACACGAGTTGCTGCCACTAACGCGCGGCGAAATCACACGTTTTGGACTCGCACCTATGGATATGTTCGAATCCATCCTGACAGGCGGGTACCCGAGAACCTTTGACCAATCACTAGATCCGACCGATTGGTACCGCTCCTACGTCAGCACCTATTTGGAGCGGGACGTGAGGTCAATTAGAAACATCGGGGATCTATCGGACTTTCGACGGTTTGTGCAACTGTGCGCTGGTCGGACAGCGCAACTATTGAATTTGTCCTCTCTGGCCAGCGACGCCGGAATTACGCAGCCGACGGCGAAATCCTGGTTCGGCATGCTAGAGATTGCCTACATTGCTTATCGGCTGTCAGCGTACCACGCAAACATCCGAAAACGACTAATAAAGATGCCAAAGCTTCATTTCATCGACACTGGCTTGGTTTGTTACCTTCTGGGCATCAAGACCGTGGATCAGTTGCGAACGCACCCGCTCAGGGGTCCGTTATTTGAGACTTGGGTCGTATCCGAGATCCTCAAGCACCGTACCAATAGTGGCCTGGCACAAGGCCTTGGCCATTACCGGGCTAGCAATGGGGCGGAAGCTGATCTTGTCATCGACGACCCAAATCGCCTGGCGGTCATCGAGTGCAAATCGTCCGCCACCCTACCTACTAACCGCGCTGGCGGTGTCAGGCGCGTATCCCAACATCTCAGTTCCGTGTCCCAGCACATTGAAACGGCAATCGTATACGGGGGAGATTTTTCTTCCCGCGCCAACGATGTCGAAGTCTCCCCCTGGACCCAGTTGCGCAGCCTAAGCCTGGGCGATGGGTCAAGCGTCACGGCCCTGATTGACAATTCCCCCGCCCCAGGTGTCCACATTTCGGCGCTATTTCCGAACGGAACCTACCGATCCGCAATCACTGACAGTAATGGTACGGCGAACCTGCAACTTCACGATCTCGGTCAAAAAATGATGGTATTCGCAGCCGGCGACGGGATCGCAGCCGCCGTAGAGCTCGACTGGGTACCGTCAGAATATGCGTTAACGATGCAGCTTGCTCTGTGCCCCGGTGGAGGATCAGTGATCTTTGACGACCGCACAGGGCGGGTGCCCGGAATATCAGGCCGGCTCAATCCGATCAAGGATCCGCTTGGTCGAACCTACTTGTACACACAAAACGTGGCTATCCACGAATGCCAATCGCAACCAGCGCCGTTCGAACTGAGGGAGCCAATCGGCCTTCAAGACGCCGATGGACACAAAGCCATCGTGCGATTTGTTGCCGTGGCCGGTAGCACCTGGTTGGTTGGATACCAACCAGATGGCGTCGGCGAGTAGGTGCCGATTCTTTTCGTGGACGATTCGAATCGGTGAATACTATTCGCGCCTCCCGCTGCTTCCTTGTAGACGGAAAGCAAACGCCAGCCAGATATGGCGCTCGGAAACGTCGAGCACATTGGACGCTTAGGCGACCGTAACCTGGTGCGCCAGGACGCATCGAAGGACTTGAATCCGGGCGCGTTGCTGCAGGTTCAATGTCGGGCCCTCTGTTAAAGAAGGACTGGCATTTTTCCTGGACATTTAACCTCTGACCGAATCGCTGAGCAACCACACCACATAACCGCGGACTAGAGACCACTTAACCAGGTTTCCTATACCACCTCAAGCGCTCCTGTAAGCACCATTGCTGCGATCCATTCGTGCGCAGATCATCGATCTGAAATCGGGCTGGGCCCAATGAAGTGGAAACCGCGCGAATGGGAATTCAATCGGCACGAATTGTCAACGGTTTCGACCCAACAACTTTGACAGTTCCGCCATCGAAGGAAACGCGCTGGTTGCAGCTGCCGGCATTTGTTCGTACTGCTGCATTCGGTCCGATCCGGCGGTTTTAAGTGGCCAGTCAAGGTCCACCGACAACTGGTTATCCCTGTACACGATTGCAAATTGATTTAATAACCCCGACAAATCCCTGACAAACGCCCGTATTTTGTGCTTCAAGCCGTCATAGTGCATCCAGACTTTTAAGAGCAATTCGTCGGGTTCCATGCTGTCGGATCCGAGTAGAACATCAATGATGTGCAGTTGTCGGGTAACGATCGCTCGTCGGCGGGGGCTCTGTAATCGCCCGAAAAGTGACCTGGCAAATTCCCGGTAGAGGATACGTTTGTTGTTGATGACGATTTCATCCGCAAGGGCGTTACAGCGGGATTCAACCGCGTCAAGCGCGAACATGAGAAATGGGGTCAGATTGTGCCCCTGTTTTCGAGATTCATCCAATGATTTAAAGTAAGAATTTTCATGCTCGTAGTAGTAATTTGACAAACTAACCATCACCATTTCGTTAACGCCGGCCGCTCGCAGCATGAATGATTCCAATGCCCGCGCGGTACGACCATTGCCGTCGCCAAATGGGTGCATGGCACCGAGATGGTAGTGAGCCGCCATCGCTTGCACAATGCGATCATGCCGTCGAAACTCGCCAGCGAATGCCGTCATTAGTCCATCGAATGCGTTAGCAAGTTCGCCGCCTCCTCGCGCGCCCCTGCACCTAGGTATTCCAAAAGTGGCTTCCGCACCGGTTCGTCGCAGCGCGCCAGGTTCGCAATGGTCGTCATCACAACCGGTTACAAGTTGGTGGTGAAATTCAAATACGAATCTCGCGTCGATTTTTCGCGCCGCTGGTTGCTCTCGAATCCAACGGTAGGTTGCATCGGCCGCCCTCAATTGCCTTTGAGAATGATTAAATACGCTACTCATCTCGGCATTGGCTGAAAGTGCTTCTTCTTTTTCGCGCTCTGAGAAAACGGCACCTTCTATCAAAGTTGTTCCGGCCGCCTCTAACCGCAGTTGCTCTTCGTGTGCCTGCTCGATCCATTGCGGCAGGTACGGCAACCGGTTCAGGGTAGCGGCAGCAGTTTTAGCCTTAATAAGCGCTGATGCTATCGCACTGAATTCATAGATAACCCAATGGTCAGGGGTACTGTAATGGCTCGTCTGTCCAATCATTTTCAATTCGTTTCCTGTTCTTTTCTTATCCCATTCGTGTTGTCTTCCTGATAAAGGCGAACTTCAACGATTTGGTTTTCTTTTCGTTTCCCATTATTTTCGCGCCGATTGAGGATTTAATGTCAACTCGCGACGGGTAAATCACGATTCACGCCCTTGGTGCGGTCGGCGTAAATGTGAATGTGCGTCCACCACCCCGAATCACGTTCTCTGGAGTGTGGCGTAAAACAACCGGGTTGTAAATGTAAGCGCACACGATGCGCAGGGCCATCTTGCCGCCCTCTACTGACGGCCTGTTTCGATTACAAAAACAGTGAGTCAATGCGTCAATTGCCGCAGTAGTTGTCGAATTTCCTAAGGCTGTTACGCGAAGTCGATCATGCGGACGATCTACATAGGTCGACGAAAGGGTTGATCACGCGCATCCCGCCGTAGTCGAGCTGATGACTGAAATCTTCGGATAATATCTCTTCGCAACCGCAGGCTTGAGCCGCAGCCAAAATCGTGCAATCCCAAGCACTTAATGCGATTCGAGCGCGAAAAGCTAGCGCCGAGCGCAACACCTTTAGGGTTTTCGTTTGGATCTTTACACCCCTAGATTCAATTAACCCGTCGATGATCCGGCTTGCTGATTCGTGCGATATACCGACCGGGCTAGATGTTCGCGCAATTTGAACGTAAAACTCTTGCAAGACTTGCACCGAGACTGCAAAATCTTCGGATTCGAGTATTCGTCGAGCCGCCTGCCTTTTCTCCAACTCATTTCAGCGCTTGCCGACCGCTTGAATGAGGATGTTGGTATCAACGAACTGCATTTCGATCATGCAGTTGATCGCGCGGAAGCATGTCTGCGACGCCAAATTCATGTTCACTGGCATCTGCTAGCGCGAATATGGCGCGCACGTCATCATAGTGGCCCGATAATTCCCCACTCGGGGTCCGGCCGTACACATTCCAATGCAGGAAATTGCGCACCATTGAAGTCACGGTTGTCCCGGTTTCGGCAGCTTTAATTCGGTTTAGACGATACAACTCTGCGTCAACTGCGACAGTGATGTTCTTCTTCATTTGGAAATACTGTGGCTAGTTCATACATTTACAGTATTTTGAACGCGTGTTGATTCAGTCGCAGCGACCTTCGAGAAATTTACGCTGTTGCGCCGTTGGCGGATCTAACTTTCACATCCACCGGCGATTCCTCAGACGGACTCGGGCGCTCGATGTAGTGGCCTTTCGCCAAGATTTGTATCAAAAAACGGATGAGTCTTGCCGGGTTTGGGTCTGGTCAGCGCGACGCGACGTCCCTCAACTGGGGAACTTCGAATTGCGCTCGAATAGCGGTAATCGGATTCGGACTTCGAATCTGATTCGTCGCTCCGCACCATCCGAAATTTCCATGCTGATTGTGGACGGTCATCGGGAACTGCCTGCTGGTGGCTGGCAGGTCCCCGGTTTTGGTACCAGGTGGTTTGAGACATTGTCTTGTGGGAGGGTGCCGCCAACTCTCCTGCAGGAGAGTTGGCGGCGAGGTTGATTTTGCAGGCGCCCGCAGCGCCCACGAAGGCGGACCCCAGGCCGTCGATGAGGCCGGCCGGCAGCAGCCGGATTGCAACTTGCAGGTACTCCATCACGCCGCCGCCGCGATCGCTTCCAGGGGCGATAGGTAGCCGAGCGCACTGTGCGGACGCACGCTGTTGTAGTCGATCCGGAAGCGCTCCAGCATCACCCTGGCCTCCTCGAGGGTGTAGAAGATCTCGCGCTCCAGGAGTTCGTCCCTCACCCTGGAGATGAAGGATTCGGCATAGGCGTTCTCCCATGGTGCTCCGGGCTTGATGTAGACGGTCTTGACCTGGTTTGCCGATAGCCATTGCCTTATCGCTTTGGCAGTAAATTCGGGGCCGTTGTCAGAGCGGATGTGCTCGGGGACCCCGTGGATGAGCATGAGATCCGCGATGACCTCGATCACGTCCCCGGCAGGGAAGGATCGGGCCGCCCGGGCCGCTAAGGCCACGCGGGTGAACTCATCGACCACGGTCAGGATCCGCAGCGGTCTGCCGTCCTCGGTGCGCTGGTTAAGTAAAGTCGTAGGCCCAGACGTGATTCGGGCGCTCGGCCATAAGCCGCGTAGAGCGTCCGTTCTCCAGCCAGAGGCGCGACTTCTTGACCTTTCGGATCGGGACCTTAAGGCCCTGCGCGCGCCAGATGCGCAATACCCGTTTGCGGTTCAGTTTCCAGCCCGAGTGTTTAAGCAGGGCGGTGATGCGCTTGTAGCCATAGCGGGGGTGTTTGAGGGAAAGCATCCTGATCTCGGCGGTGAGGTTGTCCTCTTCCGGATCGGGTTTTGGGATGTAGCGCTGGGTGCGGCGGGGCTGGCCCAGCACCCGGCAGGCCCTGCGTTCGGAGACCTTGAAGATCGCCCGGATGTGATCGACGCACTTGCGCCGCCGCTCCGGGCTTAGAAGTTTCCTTAAGGCCTCTCATTGAAGGATCTGGATGTCCAGGGCCTGGTCGGCCACCACCTTCTTTAAGCGCGTGTTCTCCTCGCGCAGGCGCTTGGCTTCCTTGGCCTCGGCGATCGTCATTCCGCCGTAGCGGGAGCGCCAGCGGTAATAGGTCTGGACGTTGATCGCCGCCTTGCGGCAGCTCTGCTCGACGGTGTCGCCCTGGGCGATGCCCAGCTCTATCGCCCGGAGCTTGTTGATTCACGGTAGGAACACCGGTTGCCCGATGCCCCCCGTACAGATCCCGGCGTGCGCGTTAACGCACCGGGCTCCTAGCTTGAGTATCTAACGGCAAAGCGCTGGGCGGGCCATGGGTGGCGGATTTGGACGGGCGGCCAGAGTTGGTCGCAAAGCTGGCTGATGCGCTCCCAGGTGGTGCGATCTTTGTCCGAGCGACGCTGCAGGGTGCGTTTCCAATGCCATTGCAGCCGTTGGCGGAATCGACAAAGGGACGGATAACTGGTGGGGACGGCGTAATAGTTGAGCCATCCGTTCAGCACCATCCCGAGCCATTGCCCGGTCTGCGCGGGATCGTCGTGCATGCGCATACGCAGCTTCTCTTTGATCGCCTTCAGGGTGCGTCTGACGCGCTTGGCGATGGGCTTGCGTCCCAGTCCGAACTTTCCGTTGCTCATCGTCCGGCAGTAATGCGTTAGGCCGAGGAAGTCAAAAGTCTCCGGACGGCTGTCGTTACGCTGGCGGCGATTCTCGATCGCGTATCGGCCGAACTCGATCAGGCGGGTCTTGTGGGCTGCAAGCTCTAATCCGTACTCTTCTAGCCTGTCTCGCAAATCCTTTGCAAATCTGACCGCATCGCTGCGGTACTCAAATCCCAGGACGAAGTCATCGGCATACCTGACGATGTAGACCTCGCCGCTGGCGCTTTTGGGTCGCCATTCCTTGGCAAACCATGAGTCCAGGACTTTGTGCAGGTACACGTTGGCAAGCAGCGGCGATATCGGCGCCCCTTGCGGTGTTCCCTGCACGCTGTCGGATAGTTCTCCGGCTTCCATTACTCCGGTGCTCAGCCATTTGCGGATTAGGCGCAGGACGCGGTTGTCTCCGATTCGCTCTCCCAGGAACGAGATGAGTCGCTCGCGGTCGAGATGGTCGAAGAAGCCTTTTATGTCGGCGTCAAGAATCCAGTTGACTTTTCTCCGTTCGATGGCGTAGGCCAGGGCGTCCAGCGCGTCGTGCGCTGATCTTTTTGGCCGGAACCCGTATGCGAACCCGGCGAACTCCGATTCATAGATCGGGTCAAGGATCTGTTGACACACCGCCCGCTGCAGGATCTTGTCCTCTATGGATGCGATTCCAAGCGCTCGCTTCCCGCCGTCCGGTTTGGGTATCGCTACCCGCAGGACGGGGGTCGCTCGGTATGCTCCTTTGTGCACGCGGTCTTTAAGGTCGAGAAGTTTCTCTTCCAGGTTTTCCTCGTACATCCTCCACGTGATCCCGTCGGCGCCGGGAGCGGCATTGGGTTTTAGCCCGTAGAACGCATCCCTTAGCGCGTCAAGGTCTATGTGGTGTAAGAGCGCGGTGAGTTTTCCCTCTGGGTTCTCTTTGGCGTGTTGCCGTACGCGTTCGGCTCCGGGTGACACGGGAACCCACCCCTGGGTGTAGTCCGTGCCGGTGCCTGGCGCGTTCCTCTTGCTTGCGGCCCTTTCCTCCGGCGGCTCCGCCGGGGTTTTACGCCCCATTGTTCGCCGCCTTCGCAGGTACTATGGCCGCATCAGACTTCTGCACATCGTGCATCATCGGATTGCGAAACTCCTTCCTTCCCGATGCGGCCCCAATGCTGCGAGTGCGTTGGGGCGCTGGACAGGTCTCCCAGGTCCCGGGGATGGACGTGCATACGTGCGCGAGTTCTTCGACGCCGCGGAGCCCAGATCAGCGACTTGCCAATATCGCCGCTGTCGGTGTTGCCTTCGACCAGAATCACGGTCTCGGCGCTCCGAACCGGTATTTCGGCGCTCGATAGCCCGGCTCGCATGCCCCGCTACCGACGCTTCACGGGTAACCTCGCGGTTACCCGCGCACGGCTCGCGGGCTGATGTGGGCTGGCTCTCGCCCTTCATCACGGGAGACTTTCACTCCTTGTCCTGGTACCAGTTGGACTGGCTGTTCTGATCTGTTCGGGCGAGTACTTTCGCTTCGCCATTGCAGTCCCCTTTCGTTGGAACCAGATTATTCACATTCCCGCTGGTACCAATGAGGGGGAGCCGGCCAGTGGCCATGAAAATTTCCCAACGGCGGCCAAGGGCGGCCACATCCGATGTCCGTGTCCGGGCAGATCTCAGTGGCCGTCCACATGCTGATGACGACAGATCGCATTGGATTGGCGCAGAAGGCGTTCTTGAGCCAATTAGCCCCGATCCCGAAACCCATCTCGCAGGGAACGAACCGGAACAGCCGCCGCAGCGTCATACCGGGCTCCATTGATCCCTCCAAGTGCAGATTCCGGTAATCTGGTCGGCTTCGACGCAAATTGATGAGCGGTAACGCCCCAATCGAATCAGCAACATCTCGGGTCTGGAATGTTGAGCCCTGCGGTGGCAGACTAACGTCAGATCTGTAGCTAGCGCGCCGACTGATGCGGTTAGCTGCAATCGCGCGTGGCAACCACCCGACCCGTTGGGTCGGTGAGTGTGGCCACATCGCCGTCGTTGTTCCAGACGAAGCGGCCGCCCCAGGGTCTTAGATCGCCCGTAGCGCGGCCGGACGCGATCAATATCTTGCCGTCGTCGCGCAGATTCGTTCCGGGACTGAACGTGTGGCTAAACTGCGGACCTTGGTCGCTGATCTGCCAACCACCCAGATCAAAGCCTGCCGGACCGCTGATCTGGACCAGTTCGGCGCTTGCATCGCAATATTCGATCTGTACTTGCGCCGACGTGGTCCCGGGGTTCATAGTGCCGGTCGAAGTGGCGGGATCCATGGTGGGGGTCGAAGTGGCGGGGCTCGCTTGCGGCGGTGCAATTTCGCTTAGCGAAGTTGCTGGGCAATCGTCCAGGATCCCTTTCAATGCGTCGTGTTCGGTTTGGTCAACGCCGAGCTGCCAACGCCATTTGACGACAACCCAGGCCTCGGCATAGAAGCAATGGGCTCCTTCGGCTGAGGGTAGCCATTCGGCTGGGTCGCGCTTGCCCTTGCTGCGGTTGGAGCTGGCCGAAACGGCAATTAATGAATGTGCGTATTCCTGATCGTTGGCAAAAAGTTCCCGGGTTTCTTCGTCCCAGGCCCAGCCGCCTGATTCGTGTGCTTCCGCCAGTGGAACAATGTGGTCAATATCAAAGGTCGAGGGATTGTCAGTTACCTGTCCGTCGAAGGCCGAATACCAGTCGCCATTTGGGCGTCGCTCGTCTGCTAGTACCTCGCAGCGGGTATTGCAGCCATCGCCGTCGAAGTCGCTCCAGTGGCGCCAGTCGGCGCGGCTATACCCGTCAGCGCGCTCGGCTTCAATCGCGATTTCGGACAAAAGTTCCCGCGCAGTTGTTAGCTCGCTCGGTTCCACAAGTCCTGGTTCCGAGCCCGGCGGCGACATGGGCACGAACGCGGATCCTGTCGCCCTAAATAGGCCCAGCTGCTTTGCCAGGTCCCCACCGTTGGCAATGGTTACGGTTCCCGCTTGGGCCCAGGGGAAGTCGCTAGTCCAGATTTGTAGAACCACCCGTTGCAGGCGGATTGCCCGCAATCCGTCGTATTGCCTAACGCTGGATTGCGGCAAGCCGTAATTGCGCAACGGATCTGCGGCGGCTTGGTAGACGGCCAATAACGCCGGTTCGGGTTCCAGAAGCGCCGTGCGCTTGGCAATTATTTGTCCGAAGCTGAGACCAGTCTCGTCGTTAAACACTTCTGGTTCAGGGACCAGGAGGGTGGCCAGTTGGTCGTCGAAGCCATGGCGTGAGAGATCGTCAAAAACGTTTACAAAGGCGACGCTGTCAGTTTCCGGCCGCCATTGAAAAACGGCTTTTTGCATGACCTGGGTTACAAATCCATCCCATTGGAATCGGACTGAAATAGGATAGCCAACGGCCCCGACGCCGCCACTGGCTTGAAACGCGGTCCAGAACTTTGCGCCCTCGTCATCAATTACGGCGAATCCATCGTCGGAGCGGGCGGTGTCGCCTCCGCCTTGAGTAAAAAACCAACCGCCAGCGATTGCAAAGTCGGGGCTATTGGCATTCGCCCCGGTTGCCAAAATCAGCGAGAGAGCCACAAAAAGGATTGCGATCAGCCATAGCTTCGTCGCCTGCGCGAATGTAGTCAACTAGTTCCTCTCCAATCGCGGCGGCGTCATGCTGGTCAAGCCTTGTAACACGCTTGGTTCAGATACAGTCGGCTGCGCGGCGCTCTGTCCATTCGCAAATTCGAGTCGGTGCCGAACCGGCGTGTATGCCCGTGACAATCGGGTGCAGTAGCGACAGTTGATCACAGGCTCAATCCGACGAATCGTCTGACGCTCAGCCTTTTGCGCATTGAAGTTTCGCCAAAACGCGGACACGACAAATTTCGTTTTTCGCATTGGTTGCCAACCCTAGGCGAGTTTTCCCAATTGATTTCGCGAATACCGCCCGTTGGCGCCCAGCAACCCTAGTGGAAAAGGTTCTTCGCGGCGTTTGTTGTCGGAATTTGCCCACTCCTCGGCCAATTCCCGCAACTCGCCGGCGGTTATCAAAGTGATTGCCCGGTCGAAATGCTCGGCGCGATACCGGATTGCCTCGTATTCAGAATCTTTCGTAAATGCGGGGCCGATCACCAAGAAAATCGGTACCGGTTTTTCCGCGCTCTCCATATATGCGTCGAATTGTTTTGTGTGGTCGCGAAGGTTTACTGGTGTTTCTTTCGACTTGTTGTCCCACATTAGGTAGAACGAGCCGAGGCTGAGCAACCCATCCGGATGGTTCGACCCAGGTTGTTTAAGGGGAGCGTGCTTCAGCTTTTCAGAAAAGAGGTACTTGGTCGCGTCCTCAAACTTCGACTCGATTTCCAAGTCTTTCGCAATGATTTCTTGAGAGCGGAGGGTGCCGTAATCGCGGGTCGCCAATTCTTCGTAGTAGTCATACCACGTAGCCCGTGCATCATCCTCATGCTCCACCACTGGCCGTCGGCGGTCAAAGTGGCGGATTATCCGGTCCACCATTTCATCCGTTGTACCGTAGACAGGCGCACCGAGATCTCGGCACCAGGACGAAAGCTGTTTATTAGATAAGCCGTAGCGTGGTGAATTGCTGCTGATTGCCTTTGCGGCCGGAACGTAGTCAACGACTAGGGAAGTCAACGTTTCCAGAGTGTCGTATTTGCCGAATTCGACACCGTTCTTTTCCAAGACGCTCTGTAGGTGCGCCTTTTTCCGAACCGGCCGCTCAGCCATCATCAGGCTGTAGGCTTCGTCCCGCATGTGTCGGTTAACCAAGCTTCTAATCGTCTCGGCAACTTCTTCTGGGACAAGGTCCACGTCGACATCGTCATCGCGGCGAATTGCAAATAACAGCCCAAGACCGTGCAGGTACCTACGCGCTTCATCGATCTCGTCCCGTGCGTGGAGCGAGTTTTCCAATTTCGGGTACTTGCCGAGCTTTGCCTCCATCAGTCGATGATCAGATTCGGTGACCGCTAATCGCTCCCGAAGCTTCCGCAGAAGATTGACTTCGTCAGGAGATTTGTCATCGTCATTTTGCCAAGCGACTTCCAATACGAATTCGTAGAGCTTGAGGTTGTTAAATCGCGTAGATGTGTTGCCTGCACACCCCAAATCGATCAGTTCAATTTCATTGGACCGGTCGACGACCATCTGCTCGAATGCAATGACCGATTCCTCGGTTTCGTTAAACGGCAACTCGAATCCGTACTGGTTCAGTAGCACGTCAACAAGGATCAATCGCGAGAGGACTCGCAGTTGGGTGCTCTCTTCTTTGAATAGCGCCTGCTCGAAATTAGATCGGATTGTTTCTTCGTGGACGTACTGCGGTTTCACTTTGTGCAGCGCATCACGCAATTCATCAGGATTGAGCCGGCGGTGATCGACGACGTGCGCACCGGCAATGCGATGCAATTCGTGGTACTTCGCAATTGCATCAACGGCATCTTTAAATTTCATATATCTAACTCCCGAACGCCGGACGCTTAGTCCAACTGGTTCTCGAAAATGGCGCTCATCTCTGCTACTGGTTGAATAATTATTGATGAGCAAGCTCGAATCCCTTGCGATTCCGTTCGCCAGCCTAGAAATCGCTAGCCCGGTGCGGTTAATTGCCTTGGCCGGAATCGGTTTTCGGTGTTATCAATCTGCTTTGTGAAGCCGCGCAGGGCCAGAAGTTGGGCCGCCACCCCGTCGAGCCCCTTGGTCACCGTGCCCCTTTAGCGGCGATCCCAAAGCCCCGCCAGAGGAAAGTACCGTGTTGCAGGTAGCGGGACCGGTCGGGCAGACGGTAACGGCCCGGATCCGGTGTGCGGAGAATTGCGGCGACATAGCCGAAGCCAAAGCGCCAATGCTAAGTGACGATCCCCGAGGGTCAGTCGGTCTTCCAGCGGCCGTCGAGGTGGGCGATGGTCCTGATGTTCAGAGAGCTTCTGGCAAATGCGTCCGGCGCCGCTCGGGTCCGCAAGGATCAGCCAGCGCTCGGCGCTGGGTCCGATCCCCACGGAATTTAAGACTCGGTAACGCCTTGCTCTGGCCGGCGCTAAAGCGATCCTTGCGGCGCCCCAGGGAAGTGGTCGGGATTTGCGGCCCTGCCGGGCGGGCGCAGCGGTGTCGGGCGACTTCTCGCACCCCCTTACAAGGGCCAGGTCAATGAAGATGCTGACTTTAGTTGAGGTGCGTCAGTTCTAGTTCGGCGATGACGGGCGCAATAAATTTCTCGAAATGTCCGAATCTGCCGTCAATCCATCGGCTCCGGTAAACTGCAAGGCCAACTGCGGCGGTAATGATTCATCCGCGCAACTACCTCCTGGGTGCTCCCCAACGACGATGAACAGTTTCCGGGTTCCACAATGCCAAAACTGAGCGGTGGAGAAGCCTTGGTCGCATCCCTGGTTCGGGAGGGAACCGAGGTCATATTCGGAATCCCGGGGATTCACATGTCCGGGATCATTGCCGCGCTGCGTGACGAACCACGCATTCGCAAGATCACGACCCGGCACGAAGCGGGTGCGGTCCACATGGCCGATGGGTACGCCCGAATATCGGGCAAACCTGGTGTTGTTTTGGTAATCCCAGGAGCCGGCTCTACAACGCTGCTGCTGCCTTAACTACCCCGTTTGCGCGTTCGGTGCCCGTGCTGGTCATCGCCAGCGAGATTCCGAGGCGGCAGATCAGCAAACGGCTCGACGCCGTTCACGAGATCTGGGGCCAATCGCGAGTGGCCGAACCATTGATCAAATGGCATCAGCAGGTTAATACTCCAGGCGATGTTCCCGGAGTGGTAACGGAAGCATTCAGGCAAATGCGGACCGGTCGACCACGGCCGGTATTGATAAATTTCCCGCCCGAAGTGGGGGTGGAACGGGACGACGTGCAATTGCCCAATCCGGCCCCGATCGCACACATTGTCCCCAGCCCCGACCAACTCCGCGACGCTGCCGCATTGGTGGCCAAGTCGAGCTTTCCACTCATTTTTGCCGGTGGTGGCGTGATCCGATCCGGCGCGGAGGCGGCCCTGCGCGAAATGGTTGAGAAAACCGATATTCCGGTGATTACGTCGCCTGGCGGCAAGGGATCGCTGCCTGACAATCACCCACTCTGCTACGGCTCTTGCATTAGCCCCAGTGCCGAGCGACAGGAGATCAACGATCAACACGACGTGATGCAATCTTCCGACCTGGTCATCGGGGTTGGCACGCGATTCTCATTGGGGAACCCGGCCGGAGAGTCCTCCACCCTCATAAACATCAATATTGATGACTCCGAACTCACCCGGGTGCAGGCCAACGCAATTCCATTGCACGGCGACGCCCGGGCAACTTTGAAAGCTTGGACTCCGCATCTGGTTGAAGCCGTAGCCGGTGACTGCCCCTCGCCCGCCGACGCGGTGACCGCGGCCCGCCAATTGATTGCCTATCACGACATTCGGTTCAAGGAACCTCAGTACCCGATCGTAGAAGCCGTCAATCAGGCGATTCCGTCCGACGCTCACGTCGCTTGGGGCGTTAGCCAATTTGGTTATTACGCCCGGACTCACTCCAAAGTAAACCACCCAAACACCTACATAGATTCGGGATATTCGTTCAACCTCGGATATTCCTTTCCAACCGCCCTGGGAGCAAAGGTGGCGGCACCGCACCAACCCGCGTTCGCAATTTGCGGCGATGGCGGATTCCTTTTCAATGCCACCGAGCTCGCCACCGCCGTCCGCTACAAAATCAACGTGGTCACGATCGTGTTTAGGAATGACTCCTACGGCAATGTCGCCAGCGAACTAGATGACCTGTTCGACGGGACCTACGAAACCGATCTCGTAAATCCAGACCTGGTCAAATTAGCCGAATCATTCGGCGCGATCGGTATGCACGCTAAGGACCCAATGGACCTTGTTTCATTGATTCCGAGTGCGATCGAGCTTGCGGCGCCGATGGTAATTGACGTACCGGTTTGGGACATGCATCTCACGCGCGCCCACTTTATGGAAACGCTTTCAAAACTGGCCTGGACGCACCCGCAGGTTGGCCTGATCGGACATTAGGATACGCACCGGTCACGACAGCCATTTCCCGGCTGCCCTCAAGCTGCACAACGGCACCGGCCGAATCTGCGAAATCCTTTAGCTGAGCCAGGCTACCAGAATTTGAAAAGGGGTTCGCGCGAGCGGTGGACACAATTGAAAACAGGTGGGCGGGCTAACGCCCATGATTGGCCAGAGAACCGGTAGGCACCATGGCCGGCTTCGATATAGTCGATGTCGAAATCACCGACCGAGCGCTTTACGGCGAATTTCTCGAACGCGTTACCGCGACGGTTGAGGGCCACGGCGGGAAATTCATCGCCCGCGGCGGTGAAATTACCGTGATCAAGGGAAGTTGGAAACCTAAGCGTATTGCTTAGTTGGAGTTTGCCATCGCCCAAGCGGCCAGGGAGTGGTTGGATTCACCCGAATAAACCGCGTGGAGTGAAATCCGGACCAAGTCCTCAAATATCAACATGGTGGTTGTGGACGGATAAAAAGACCGAATCGCAGAATTCGACACGCGATAACCGCGAATTGATCTGAGCGCGAGCGTGCCGGCGGCGGTGCGCTCATTAGTTGGTCAAGATCAAAAACCAGCCTGCTTATCGACGATCCCTACCAGTTCGCAACCGTCGCGAAGGCGGCGCAGATTTTCGCAGAAACGATCAATGTTTCTCCCGATTCGAAGCTGCGAGGCACCGGCGGTGTGTGGCGTCATGACGATGTTCTCGATTCCAAAAACGCGGTGATCGGAAGGCAGTGGTTCGCCTTCGACGACATCGAGCGCCGCGCCGCGCAGATGGCCTGACTCGACTGCTTCGATTACGGCTTCGAGCTCGATGATTTCACCGCGGGTGACGTTGACGATCACTGAGCCCGGTTTCATTAGGGCGAAAGTTTCGCGGTCAAAGAGGTGAAAGGTCTCAGATGTGAGCGGCGTACAAACGGCAACTACATCTGATACCGCAAGCATTTTCCCCAATTGCGTCAACGGCTCAACCACCGGGACGATTTCCATTCCAGGAACCGGCAAGAGATCGACGGCCAGGACTGCCATTTCGAATCCATCGGCTCGCCTGGCGATAGCGCGGCCGGTGCCGCCAAAACCGACTATTCCCATCGTTCGGCCGGAGAGTTCGAAGGCTACGCGTCGCATCGCGACCCGTGAATCCCATGCTTGTCCCCGCAATTGCATCGCCGGTTTGAGCGATCGCGCAAGTGCCAGCAGCAGGGCAAACGCATGATCGGCCAGATGCGGGCCAACCAGGCCCTTTTCGCCGGTCAACGTGACATCGCTGTTCTTGAAATCGTCGAACAGATAACCATCGACGCCCGACGCAATGGCGTGGACCCATTTGAGACGCTTGGCCTTGGCAAAGAGTTCCTTGGAAAGGCTTCCAAGCAACACGTCGGCACCGTCAATTAACTCCAACGCGTGTTTTTGGGAGTCGGCGACCGTGACTTCGGCGCCGGGGCCGGCGGCGGAGCGGATTTTATCTAGCTGGTCGTTTGAGACTTTAGACATCGTCAGGCCGGGAATTAGAAGTACGCGCATGGTCGTTGCGATTCTTTATTGGTTAGATAAGGCGATTGCCCACGTGCGCCGGGGGCGCCTTTTAAACATTGCGAACCGACACCAACTGATTCCTGCCGACCTGCAATTGCCGCGGATCAGCAACCGATCGATCGCGTCCCAGGAAGTGGTGTAAAAGCGACAGCTTGAAGTAAGCCCAAGCACGATGACAAAGGGCCATCGTGCAATCCTCTACTGAAGTCATTCCACTTACTTCGCAGAGGAGCCACATCGATGGCCCAGTTCGATTATCAGTCCCTCATCACCCAGTTGTCCGCTGACGGTTTCGACAGCGGTGAGTTCGTCCGCCAGCTCGTTCAACGCGGCTACCAGGAGCTCATCGACGCCGGCGCGGCAACCCACATCGGCGCCGGACCGCACGAGCGCACCAGGGAGCGCAAGAACCAGCGCAACGGATCCCGCAAGCGCACCCTCGCGACCCAGGCCGGCGACATAACGATCGCCCTGCCCAAGCTCCGATCGGGCAGCTACTACCCCGAGTTCGTGGAGAGGCGGCGTCGCATCGACCGGGCCCTGTACGCGGTCGTGATGACCGCCTACATCGAAGGCGTATCCACCCGCAAGGTGGACGAGCTGGTCAAATCGCTGGGCATCCACAGCGGCGTTTCCAAGTCGGAAGTCTCGCGCATCTGCCAGGGGCTAGACGAAACGGTGAGCGCCTTCCGCCAGCGCGATCTCTCCGGCGCCGGCTACCCCTACCTGTACGTGGACGCCACCTATGTAGAGGCCCGCTCGGGCCATGCGGTGCGCTCGCGCGCGGTGGCGATCGCCATGGCGGTGTGCGACGACGGCCGGCGCGAGCTCCTGGGCCTTGAGGTCGGCCGCGGCGAGGACCAGGTCTTCTGGGAGGATTTCCTGCGCTCCCTGACAGAGCGCGGCCTCAGGGGCGTGAAGCTGGTCATATCCGACGCCCACAGCGCTATTGCCGCGGCGGTGGAGAGAATCCTGCCCGATGCGGCCTGGCAGGCCTGCCGCATCCACTTCGGCAGAAACATCGCCCGACGGGTCAGGCCCTCGCAGCGGCGGCTGGCGATGGCCGCGTTCGCCTCTATCTTTGCCTAAGCCCGACCGCGAGCGCGCGGTCTCCACCTACCACGCCTTCGCCGTCGCCATGGAGCAACTGGATCCGCGCCTGGGCGATTACGTAGACGACCGCGAGGCCAGAGCTTACCGCGTTCGCTTAACTTCCCGCCCGGGCACTGGCGCAAGATCTGGTCCACCAACCCTCTGGAGCGGCTGATAGCCGAGCTAAAGCGCCGCACCAGGGTGGTCCAGCTCTTCCCCGACGACGACTCGGTCGTGCGCCTGGTGGGGGCGATCCTGTGTGAACAAAACGACGAATGGCTCTGCGTCGAGCGCCGCTATATGTCCAAAGAGTCCATGGACATGATCGGCCGGGTGGTGGCGATCACCGAAGACGACGGATCGGGTTACGCTCTGGTGCCGGCCCCGAACTTCTGAGCTGACTGCGGGCCCCGGAGGCGCTCCGGCGGCAAGGGCGCGTCTCGGGGTCCCCGGGTTCGCCTACCCAAAACCCTGCCCGCCAGCGCGCCAATACCGGAGATCGCCGGGGCGTTGCTGCAACAATGGGCGTCAGCGACGGGCGATCGCCCGTCGCGCAGCGCAAAGGACCCCACCAGCCGCAAAGGACCCCGATATTTCCGGCCCTTGCCGACAACGACTGCCTGCAGGCAGTCGTTGTCCAATCCCTGGTAGAGGAAGGGATTACTTACACCAATTAAGGGGACGCGTCCAACCGATCACGGGGAAAGTCATGCCTAGGTGCGCAGTTTCCGGCGATATTGACATCTTGACACTAGCTTGGGGCAGATCATAGAGCCGCGGGCGCTGGCAAACCTTCCCGCCGATCAATCCATGCAGCGCTAGCGTTAGAGCGGCGCGGAGTTCAGTTGGGAATCAGGCTCAATCTCGCCCGCACCCAATTCCTAGACGGCTCTGTTCGACGGCAGTTACTTTTGCAGAACTGACGACAGTTACTTTTGCAGCCCTATTGATATGACTGATTGGAGATCTCCCGACTGGAGACGCCGATTTGGTCACCGATCGACAAGTCACACTACTGAGGCTGCAACTGATGCAAGCAAGAAGATGGCCACCGCCGCGGCGGTGGCCGGGATGAGCGCGCGCTCGGGCCATAACTGGCGCGAAGGGAAGCTCCCGTCCGATAGCAAAAGGCAAGATCGCCACTGGCGCACCCACCCCGATCCCTTCGGAGGGGTATGGGAAGAGGAGGTCGTGCCGCTCCTGCAAAGCGACCGCAACGGGGTACTGCAGGCCACCACCATCCTGGAGCGGCTCTGCGGCAAGTACCCGGATCGGTTCTCGTCAGCACAACTGCGCACCCTGCAGCGCCGGGTCCGCGATTGGCGGGCGCTCTCAGGCCCCGACCGGGAGGTCTACTTCCCCCAGGTCCATCCGCCGGGCCGGGAGGCGCAGCTGGACTTCACCAGCGCCAGCAAGCTGGAGGTGACGATCGCCGGGACGCCCTTCCCGCATCTCCTGTTCGAGTTCGTGCTCTCCCACTCCGGCTGGCGCTACGTCGAGCTTTCCTCGACCGAGAGCTTCATGTCCCTCAAGTCGGGATTGCAGCACGCTCTCTACGAGCTGGGCGGGACCCCGCAGATCATCCGTTCCGACAACCTCTCGGCGGTCACCCACGAGCTGCGGAAGACCGGCGGCCGGACCCTGAACCGGACCTATCGCCAGCTTCTGGAGCACTACGGCTTAAAGTCAACTCGCACCAATCCGCGCAAGGCGCACGAGAACGGGGTCGTGGAGCAGGCCCACCGGCGGATGAAGAATCTTTTGCGGCAGGAGCTGCTGCTGCGCGGGAGTTCGGACTTTTACTGCGTCGGCGACTACCGGGACTTCGTGCTGGCGATAGTCGACAAAAAGAACCGGGCGGCAGCGGCCAGGACGGAGATTGAGCGCTCACACCTTCGGCCCCTACCGCCGACTCCCCTGCCCGATTACGTCACGTACCAGGCTCGGGTGCGCAAATGGAGCACCATCAGGGTCTCCAATCGCACCTACACGGTACCACCGCGCCTGATCGGGCAAAAGGTGGAAGCCCGTCTCTACCCCGAGCACCTGGACGTCTACTACAAGGGAAGTTTCATCGAGCGCATCGAGCGCGTCAGCGGCGCCCGGCGCGCCCGCGTCAATTACCGCCACGTAATCGCCTCGCTGGTTAGGAAACCGGGCGCATTTGCCCGCTACCGCTGGCGCGACCAGCTCTTCCCCACCCTTACCTTCCGCCGCGCCTACGATGCGCTCCTGGGGTGGCGCGGTCAGCACAGCGCCGACGTCAATTACCTGCGCATCCTGCAACTGGCGGCCACAACCATGGAGGCCGACGTGGCCAGGGCCCTGGCCGGACTCCTGGATAAGGGCGAGCGCTTCGACTGTCAGAACGTGCGCGATCTGGTCGCGCCGCGCTCGCCGTCGATACCCGAGCTGGCATCCCTGGCAACACCCGACCTGGCAATCTACGATCGTTTGCTTACCGGGGCCCGACGATGACCGCGCCATCCGTTGCCGCCCGGCAGATAAAGCTCATGTGCAAGGAGCTGCGGCTGCCCACGATCGGGACCGAGGCGGTTGAGCGCTTCGTAGATGCCGGTCATGTCGACGCGCTCGATACCCTGCTCGAAGTCTTCTGCCAGGAGATGGACGATCGGCGCCAGCGCCGGGTGGACCGGCTGCGCAAGTCCTCCAAGCTCCCGCCGGGGAAGACCTGGGACAACTTCGATCGCCAGAACCTGCCGCCGCCGCTCAGCGCCCAGCTCCAGGACCTGCTCGAGGGTCAGTTCCTGGACGGGGCCGTCAACGTCCTGGCCTTCGGCCTGCCCGGGACCGGCAAGACCCATGCCCTGTGTGCGATCGGACACAAGCTGGTCGAGAACGGCCGATCGGTGCTGTTTGCACCCGCCTACCGGCTGGTGCAGGAACTTCTGGCGGCCAAGCGCGACCTGGAACTGCCCCGGCTGTTGCGCAAGCTCGACTACATCGACCTGATCATCATCGACGATCTGGGTTACCTGCCGCAGGGGACCGATGAGGCCGAGGTGCTGTTTACGTTGATCGCCGAGCGCTACGAGCGGCGCTCGATTGGGATCACCTCGAACCTGGTCTTTAGCGAATGGGGCAAGATCTTTCCCAACCCGATGGCCACCGCGGCGGCGGCCGACCGAATCGTCCATCACGCCGTGGTGCTTGAATTTGACGTACCCAGTTACCGGACTGGGCTAGAGAAGGAGGAAATAATCCGGGAGAAAACTCTGCAAAAGTAACTGACGTTCCCTGCAGAAGTAACCGGCGTTGTTCACGGCTCCGCAGCGGCTTGTGCCCCTACGGGACTAGCGCCCCCTAATCGCTAAGAGATCAAAAATCACGATCAAATGAGTTTGCTGGCATTCTGGCGGGCGCGATCCGGGGCGGTCGCCGTTAGCCAGATCGTCCCAAAACACTCACCGAAGAATTGACCAAGCCGCTCTCACCAAGCCCGGACGCAAATGGGTCAAGCTACAAATTTTGACAGCGATTATGTCTACCCGAGAGCCCATTGCCTGCCAGTGTTGCCGGCAAATTGAACGGTTCGTGAGGTGATTCGTCCCAAACTCCGGAAGTACATTGCAAAGATCTGCTCCAACCGAATGCGATCGCGGGCAGCCTAGTGATCGCCGATACGGGTTTCAAGCCGCCGCAACGCATCCTGGGTGGTTCTGATTTCACGCAGGAGTTCTTCGCGCGAGACCGGCCGCTCTAATTCGCGCAATCGCTCCATCTTGGCTTCATCCAAGTTGTTGATGATGATGGCGATGAACAGATTTGCCACCACAAAGGTTCCGATAACTATGAAACTTACAAAGTAGATCCAAGCCAGCCCGCTAAATCCCATCGCGGTGTACATGAGAACCGTCCAACCCTCCAACGTGATGATGTTGAAAAGCGAGAGGAATGCGAGTCCCAGGTTCCCCCAGTTCTCGGGGTCGTGCTGCCCAAAGAGGTGGTAGCCGATGATGGCGTAGACGTAGACGATGATGCCCATCAGCACCATGACATGACCTACGCTGGGAATCGAGCGGACC
The DNA here is from genome assembly GCA_965261345.1 of Chloroflexota bacterium. Classification (GTDB taxonomy): domain Bacteria; phylum Chloroflexota; class UBA11872; order UBA11872; family VXNJ01; genus VXNJ01. The sequence goes on along the minus strand of OZ253449.1, from coordinate 1,572,555 downwards.
AAGGCGCCAACGATGAGGCGCAATTCCTTGATCGACGAAACCAAGCGCAGCACTCGCAGCAGTCGCGCCAACCGCGCGATCACCGCGAATTGGCCGGTCGCCGGAATCAACGCAAACACTATCACCAGGAAATCAAAGACGTTCCACCCGTCCCGAAAATAACCGGCCAGACGAGGTCGGGCGGCGTACATCTTCAGTAGCGCCTCGACTATGAATACCCCGAGCGTTACTTGGTAAACCCGACCCATCAATTCGCCATAGTTGCGATCCATCTCCGGCAACGTCCCGATTCCCAGTAGCACCGCATTGAGCAGGATGACGGCGATGATGCCGAATTCGAATGCGTGCGATTGCGTCAGCCGCCGCGAGGAATCCGCAAACTTATTCATTGCGCTGGACAATTGCCAATTCCCTCAAAGTGCAAATTGATCGCCAGATCAGCCTACTTTGCCAAGCTTCGCGTCGGCATGGGGCGATCAATTCGGGTTTGTAAACGACCCGCTGCTTGCCACTTGATGGCGACCCCGACTATGGGCTCATTTTTCTACGGAAACCTAGATCTTTCAAGCCCGTGAAAATGCCCAACCGTGACCAGCCTCAATTGGACTGGGACGCTTTTAGATTGATCTGCCGCTTTGGATGTTCGCTTTCGGGTAACGCGAACAAAAAGTTGGCGGGCCGGGGTGCTGCCCACTGGCAAGCGTGTCGCTTATTTTCATTCCGCACACTATACGAGAATAAGCAACCTCTTTATTTTCACGCTCGATAACTGAGCAATCAGATTTAGTGACTCAGTCAAGGCCCCGCGCAGCGCATGGCCGCAAGCAGTATTGTCCGGATGGCTACTACGCCTTCATTCCGGCTCCGCTTCCGCCACCGCTTACCTGGAGTGAAGATTTGGTCGTTGCTCTCTCGCACGCTGACCTAGCTATTGGGAGACTCGCCGGCGAGGGATCGAGGTGGGCCAATCCTCTTCGATTGATCCCGTTACTCATTCGCGCGGAGGCGGTTTTTTCCAGTCGCATCGAGGGCACCCGGACTTCAGTTAGAGAGCTGTTTTCAATTGAAGCCGGTTCCCCTAACATCCAACCAACCGCGGATTATTGGGAAGTTTCCAATTACGTAGCCGCCCTTGAATACGGGCAGCAGCGTTTGGATTCCCTCCCGGTATCGTTGCGCTTAGTTCGTGAATTGCACGCACGCCTAATGGCGGGGCAAAAGACAGAATCCGTTGGACCCGGCGAGTTTCGTAAGGCTCAAAACTGGATTGGCTCTCCCGGGGACGCGCTGCAAGAGGCAAGTTATGTTCCGCCGCCGCCGTCCGATCTTGCAGACTGCCTGGACGCGTGGGAAAATTTTTTACACGACGATCGGCTTCCCCCGCTGATTCACATTGCGCTTGCGCACGCCCAGTTCGAGGCGATTCATCCATTCAAGGACGGGAATGGTCGCATCGGTCGATTGCTCATTGCGCTGCTGCTGCTGGAACGCCAAATAATCCCTTCCCCGTTGCTGTATCTGAGCGTCTATATTGATGCGACGCGCAACCAGTACATCCATCGCCTCCAGGCGATTACTGAACGTGGCGAATGGGAGGAGTGGCTGCTTTATTTCCTGCGCGGCATTCGCCTGCAGTCAGATCAAGCTGTCGGGTACATCCGATCGATCAGCGGTCTGTTTGAAGAATGGCGTAAGCAAGTTAAAGGTGATTCGGCACCAACAGTGGAGAAGGCGCTGATGCTGTTTGCCGAGAACCCGTTCTGGACGGTGGGAAAAGCAGCGATCAAATTGAACGTCGCTTTTGCGACCGCGCAAAGGGCTTTTGCCCGACTACAGGAAAAGGAAATCATTGCTCAGGTAGGACAAAACCGACGTAATCGCCAGTACTGCGCGTGGAAGGTCCTGGCTCCGCTTGAATAACCGCCTGAAATTCGAAATGCCCGTCCGATTTGACGGAGGTAATTAGGGCGCTTCAATCGCCGTCAGTTTTGAGCCATTTCTGTCAACACGCAGCGATTGTGGGATAAGAAATAACCGGGCGATCACAAGGCTAACGCCTGGTTCAGGAATTCGGCTTGATTGTTCATCCAGCGTGACGCTGCAAGGGCGAAACGAGCCAGTTCCCATCCAGCAAATCAGGTACGCTCATCGTAGACATTGGTTGCGCCGGTATCGTCTGTCCTGCCATTAACTGGTCCCGCTGAGCCGTGGTCATCGCGCCTCGCCTTCAAAGGGGTTTTGCAACTGAACCCCAAACTGCCCGAAGTCGCTCACGTTGCCGGTGACCACTGTCAGCCGGTGCACAGTGGCGGTCGCAGCAATCATGGCGTCTTCGGTCATTGTGTCTGACTTCCTGGGCATGAGCCGTGCCCACTCCCGGAATGTGGGTGCGTCCATTGGCAATACGCCGAAGCAGGCCAGAACCTTGTCCAACCATGCTTCCAACTCCGCCGCTTTAGCCGCATCCTGCTCGCGGGTAATCTCGATCCCCGCCTGTATCTCACCAACCGTAACTGCAGACATGAAGAGCTGTTCCGCAGGCACATCCGAGATCCAATCCAGGACAGCGCCATGTGGACGGGGCCGACGCAGCTCCGAGACCACGTTGGTATCGAGAAGGTACACGATGGGCCTACTCGACGACCAAGGGTGTTCGGTGGCGATGCCGTCGGCGCGGCGGTGCAAGGTCCTCGGTCCGCGCTTCCGAGGCGAGGAGCAACTCCTTCAGGTCCGGCCTGGTCATCCGCTCCAGCATCCGCCACTGCTCAATGGGAAGGAGCACTGCCGTTTCCACACCTCGCTTGGTCACGATCTGCGGCCCTTCGGCAAGAGTGGTATCGAGGAACTCGCTGAACCTCGATTTGGCGTCTTGGACCGCCCATTTCTTGCTCATGATTCGCTCCAAAGGCAAAAGACTAGGTATCAGACTAGTTTAGAAGTCGGATTGAGGTCAAGCTCAACTGTTGGTCGCTGATTGCCCGGTTGCCAGCGCGTGTTAATCACCATAGGCTTTAGGCTACTCCTGTCGATGCTCAGCGACTTTGTCAGGCCGGATGGCCGCGATCGTTCTCGGCCGCTTCCCGCAATTATTTGCGGCCATCGGTTCAATGGTGGAGTGCGAGCACGGGCTTTTTAGCGCGCAGCGTTGCGGGAAACCTCAATCTGGCGGGCAATCGCCCCGCATTTAGTGACCATGTGATTTGGCGTGCTCTAGCGCCTTCCACAGCACCTGCGGCCGTGCCGTGGGCTTGTACTCGGAATTGGTCGCTGCTGCTCACGGCGCCGATGACCGACCCCGTCGATTCCAGCTGCGCCATCCCGAGCATCTGCCTCGGGCTCAAGCCCGCATCGGCGAGATTCTTGATCGCGCGACGTTCCGCAACTGCTGGTGCGGAATTCCAGCCTAGCGCCGCCCGTCGGGGCGCGCGTAGCGTCAGTACGGGACCTTGTCGGGAAAGGCTTCCCAAGCGCTAAAGACGTCGAGCGCCTCACGGCTGGGGAGGTGGATCATGGGGATCGCGCGGCTATCTACCGGCAGGGTTATCTGGCGGTAGAGCTCGGCATCGTCGAATCCGATCCGCGCCGCATCTTCGCGGTCGTTGGCAAAGTAGGCGCGGTCCAGGCGCGCCCAGAAGATGGCCGCCAGGCACATCGGGCAGGGTTCGCAGCTCGAATAGATCTCGCACCCGGCCAGGTCGAAGCGACCGAGATTGCGGCAGGCGGCGCGGATCGCCACGATCTCGGCGTGCGCGGTCGGATCGATGCCCGAGGTCACCTGGTTGCACCCCTCGGCAATCACCCGTCCGTTGCTGACCACAACCGCCCCGAACGGGCCGCCGCGCCCTGATAACCCCTGTCGGCGCGAGATCTCGATCGCGCGCGCCATGAATGCTTCCGGACCGTTCATCTTCCTCGCCTTGCCTCGCATCCGCCGGCGCGCTTCGCCCGCAAACCTACGTCACTCGCTCGTCGAAATCGATCTTTCAGCAATGCGCCGTTGCCGTAAGTTGGGATGGGTGGGGTTGGTCGCATCGGTCGATTACTTAAATACTCTATTGCCGGCGGAACGCCCAATAACCCCTTCTCCGTTTTTATATCTGAGCATCTAGATTGATGCAACGGGTTAAGTGCTCATCGATCGTCGCCAAGCGATTGGCGAACGTGGCAGAGAAACCTATCTAGCGGCGCCGACGCACCCTGGATTACAAAATCCCGCGGCCGTATTACCTGGATTTGCAGCTGATTCCAGCCACCTCATTCTGAGCCCTGCGACAAGGTTGTTAATCGACGTCCGGCGAGCCCGGGCAGCCACGCGGTAGTCGCTCGTAAAGGGCGCGCGGCGACACTATCGGGTGACGATGGCAGCACCGTTACCGCATGGCAAGTGCAAAGCTGCCGGATGGTCCCTGACGCTGAAGAAAAAATCTTGCAATCCGATGGTCGGCGATAGGATAGCTGAGCGCTCTGGCAAGACCGCATGCCGTCGGGCGAAAGCATGCGGCTGCAGCCTATCAATCCCGGGGAACAGCCTTTGAGCACAGCCGCGCTAAACGACGAGATTCTCTACCAACCAGACGAGTCTCCGCCGCCCCTGGCCGCGCTCGGCCACGGCTTTCAAAATGTCGTAGGTCGATTGGCGGCGATGGCCGCCACCACCGCCATCGTGGCCCAAGCTAGCGATCAGTCCCAGGACTATTTGGCCTGGATTTTCTTTACGAGTTTGGTGATTTGCGGATTGGCCCATATCGCGCAGACGTACCGTGTGTGACGATTCGGATCAGGCTATCCGATCAGCGTGGTCACCGCCACGGCATTTATTGCGGTATCCACCTCAACCCTGTTGGCGGGCGGTCCCGCCCTGCTATCGACGCTTATTGCAGCATCGGCGTTGATTCAGTTCGGCCTGATTGCCCAACTGTCGAAATTGCGCCGAATAATAACTCCGGCGGTGTCCGGCACCGTTCTGATGCTGCTGGCAGCAACAGTCATCTCAGTCGTGCTTTCCAGGGTGTCTGACAATTCCGCAGGTTCACCACCGGCCGCCGCTCCGACCATCGCCGCGGCGACGCTGGTAGTTTTTGTTGGCCTAAAGCTCTTTGCCTCGCCGGCCTGGCAACAGTGGGCACCGGTAATCGCAATCCTGGCGGGTTGCGTTGTGGCAGCACCGTTCGATGTGTATGACTTCCAGAAAGTGGCCAACGCCCCCTGGATCGGCATTCCCACGGTTGTTTGGCCGGGTTTCGATTTGAGTTTCAACACCACCTTTTGGGCTCTGCTGCCGGGATTCATCTTCGTGAATTTGGCAACTACCGTTAACTCCATCAGCGAAACAGTCGCCATCCAGCAGGTAGCCTGGCGTCGCCCGCGGGCGCCCGACTTTCGGGTGGTCCAAGGCGCCCACAACATCCTTGTATTGGTCAACCTGCTCGCCGCATTCGCCGGTACGCTGCCAACCAGAATTGGTTCCTCCAATTCGGCGCGAATAATCCTTACCGGGGTAGCTGCGCGTCGGGTTGGAGTTTTCGGAGGGGCAATTCTGATCGCGACGGCGCTGTCGCCGAAGTTGATCAGCGTAATCGGCGCCATCCCGCGCCCGGTCCTGGTGGCGTACATATTGGTCATGGTGGCGCTGCTCTTTGTTCGGGGGATGCGAACCGTCTTCCAAGACGGAATAGACAGCCGCAAGTCGACGATCGTGGGAATTTCGCTATGGCTGGGAATAGGTTTTCAGAACCAACTGATCTTTCCCGATCTGCTCAATGGGCCATGAAAGATCTTTCTCAGCGACGGTATGACTATCGGGGCAATTTGCGTCATTGCGCTAACGACATTGATGGAATTGACCACGTCGCGGCGCAAGCGCCTCAAGGTCGAGCTTGGCCTTTCCGCTCTGCCGAAGATTGACCGCTTCCTGCTTGATTTGGCCACCAGTGCCGGTTGGAACAAGACTGCGATCGATCGGCTGCGTTCGGCCGGGGAGGAGACCCTAGCGAGCCTGCTGCCGATCCTGGGCGATCAGGTCGCCAATACAAGGCATAACTTGATAGTTAGCGCGCGCCGCGGACCAGGCCGGATTGAACTTGAGTTCGCGGCCGCTTCGGAAGAGGAGAACATCGAGGACCGATTGGCATTCTTAAGCGACGAGCCAGGGGCACCCGACGATCGGGATTTTTCGTTTCGCCTGCTGCGGCACTATGCTTCGTCGGTCCAACATCGCAAGTACCACAATGTGGACATCATTACCGTTGCGGTTGATGGGCCTGGCTAGGACCCTGGGGGAAACTTCGACGATATACAGGCACTTTTGGTTGTGAGGTGCCGTTTCCTCCTGGCAAATTCGCAAAAAACCGGGGGCCGCCGGGCGCGCTGACAGCGCCTCAAAAACTAACCATTAACCGGTCCATTCGGCGAGCTCGGATTCTTCCGATTGGCAACCGCCCTGGGTTCCCAAAGTTTCTTAAGCAACAGGATCAATCCCGCCGCCGTGGCCGTAGATTCGCGATAGGGCGCGGAAGGCCTGCCCTTACCGGTCGGCCGACGATGGCCTCCGCCGGCAATTGGAACCCCCGTTCCGGGCGAACCGTTGCCTAAAACGGCCAGCCTAATTCGAAGCCTCAACCATAGAATCTCGAAGTTGAGTTGCCGCATTGCGACCCTTTGCAAGGGGTAATTCATGAGTACAACCACGTTCCGATGGCGAGCGTTGGTGACCATCATCAGCTTGATGATGCTGGCGGCATTGGGCTTGGCAGCGTGCGATTCGGGGGATGAAGATTCCGGATCCACCGCCACCGATGCGGGAACAACGACCGCGCCGGCAGCTAGTGAGCCCGCACCAGATACCGACGAACCTGAGCCGGCGGCTGAGGCCGCCGCACCGGTTGAGATCTCGTTCCTCGGCTTCTACGGTCCCGATGGGGTCCAGCCTCTAATTGATGCCTTCGAAGCCGAAAACCCTGGCATTACGGTCACCTACGAATCGGTCCCGTTCGGCGAGCTAAACCAGGTGATCCAGAGCCGAATTGGCGATGGCGGTGACAGCCCAGACGTCTACATCGCAGATCAACCGCGGGTGGCAGCGTTGGCGGCGCAGGGATTCCTGCTCGATGTCTCCGATACCGTTGGTGACGCCAAATCCGACTGGGTCGAAACGGCCCTGTCGGCATCCGAAGTCGATGGTGCTTTGATGGCCCTGCCGCTGAACACGTCGACCCAGATCCTCTACTACAACAAATCGTTGCTTGACCAGGCCGGCATCGCCTATCCGGCGACCTCGCCCGAAGATCGAATGACATGGGACGAATTGATCGACCTGGCGGGGCAGGCAATGGACGGTGGCGCCACCTGGGGGTTCCAGTTTGACCAGGTGAGCCGCTACTATCAGCTGCAACCGCTCATGGAATCGCTCGGCGGCGGATCGAGCCTAACTGGCGACGGCAACCTTGAACCGGACGTTAACAATGACGGTTGGATTGAGGCAATGGAGTTCTACGCCAGTTTGTTCGGCGATGATGGAATCGCGCCTCGCGGCATGCCCGCAGGAGAAACTAGCGGTGCATTTGCGGCCGGCGACATCGCCTTCTACCTTGGTGGGACTCACTGGGGCGGCATTTGGGAAGCCGGAGGCGGACTCGATTTCGACCTTGGTTTCGCCCCGCATCCGTTACTTTGAGGGCCAGCCAATCGTCACTCCGACCGGGGCGCTCTCGCTCGGCGTTAACCCGAACAGCCCGAACACAGATGCGGCAAGTATCTTTGCCACCTGGGTGACCACATCGGACACCGGTGGCGACGCTTTCTTAAGCGTCGACGTGGCCCCGCCCGCCTTAATCGGTGCCCTGCCGGCCTTTATCAGCTCTCCGCCGTGGGATCGCGGCGAGGGTGGAACGACGGCTGGCCAACTTGTCGAATATGAATTGGAAACCACTGCGGTCGGACGGCCCAGGAGTGAGGGTTACATCCTCTTTGAGGAGGTAATGACCCGCGCCTTCGAAGACATCCGCAACGGCCTGGATGTGCGCGAAACCCTGGACGGCGCCCAAGCCGAGTTAGCGGAGGTCCTGGCCAGCATCGCATGACCGCTAGCCGCAAACCGCGATCGGCCGCGTTTTCGCGCGGCGCGGCGCCCGCGTCGGAATGATTACCGCCAGCGGGGAGAAATAGATCGCAATGGCCCAACCGGGGCAGGCGGCGGAGTCCAATCCGCGACGCCGCCGCCTGCGGCCGGGGGCCGCCAGCGCCTTAGTCTTCCTCGCGCCGGCGCTCGCGATGTTGATCCTGACCCGGATCGTCCCTACGGTCGATACCCTGATCGGGAGCTTTAATGATGATGGGGCCTGGAGCCTGGCCAATTACTCCGGGCTGCTGGTGTCGCCAAGCTTTCGCGCCTCCGTAGTTACAACGCTGGTTTTTAACCTGATCATCAACCCGTTGCAGGTTCTGTTGGCCTACGGGCTAGCGGTGGTGCTGGCCCAACGCCTGCCCGGCGTCGGGTTGTGGCGCACCCTGATTTTTCTGCCAATGGCGGTGCCGCCGGTTGTCTCGTCCATCGTCTGGGGGTGTGGTTCCGACCCAGCGACGGATTGGTCAACAGCGCCTTGGCAATCCTGGGCCTGCCGGACCAACCGTTTCTCACATCCCCGGTCCAGGCCCCCTTCGTGATCATGGTCATCGCCTCGTGGATCGGGGTCGGGTACTGGATGATTTTTCTGGTGGCGGGCATAAAGAATGTCCCGATCGAGATGCTGGAAGCCGCCGCAATCAACGGCGCCGGCTGGTGGCGCAGGCTAACTGCAATCGTTACCCCGATGGTCAGGCGGCAACTGAGCTTCGTCCTGGTGGCCGCCACAGTTGCCAACTTCCTGCTTTTCGTGCCAGTTCAGATCCTCACCCGCGGTGGTCCGGCCGGAAGTACCAACCTGGTCATGTACAAGATCTACACCCAGGCTTTCATCTTCAATGACCCCGGACCGGCCGCCGCCCAGATCACCATCCTGATCCTGCTTATGGCCTTGGTCGCAACCATTCAATTTCGACTGCTGGGCCAGGCCCGGGCGGGAATCTCCAATGCGGCGTGAAATGCCGCCCTGGTTCCGACGCCCGCTGATCGTGCTGTTGCCGCTCGTATCGGTTCTCTGGCTAACTCCACTAGCCTGGACGGTGGCCGCCGGGTTGCGCCCCAGCGTGGAGGTGGCGCGCGCGTTCAGGAGCCTTGGCTGGAACACTTTCGTCCCCGAGTCGGTCACGATCGACAACCTCAGCGCGATTGCCACCGGACCGATTGGACGGGCCATCGTCAACTCGTTGGTCGTAACCTCGGCAACCGTGGTCCTGGGTCTGCTGGTTTCGGCCATGGCCGCATACGCGCTCACCGCATTCGAGTTCCGTGGACGCGGCTTCGTGCTGGCGGTTGTGGTTCTCACCTTCATGGTCCCGTTCGAGGCGCTAGCCATCCCCTTGGCCAAGGCCGCGCGCACCCTGGAATTGCAAAACACTTATCTCGGACTGATTCTTCCCGGCGTAGGCAATGGACTGGCAATCTTTCTGCTGCGCCAGTTCTTTCTTGACATCCCGCGCGAGCTCGCCGAAGCCGCCGAGATCGACGGCGCCGGCGCCTGGCGAGTGCTTTGGAACGTCTACCTGCCACTTACCTGGTCGGCGATGGTCGGAGCCGGCATCATCATCTTTGTCTTCCAGTGGCAAGCCTACCTCTGGCCACTACTGGTAACCACCGATCCGTCGATGGATGTGGGATCGGTAGCCCTGGCCCGACTGTTTGGACAGTATGGGGTCGATTGGGGGGCGCTCTTTGCCGGCGCGGCGGTGCTCTGCCTGGTCCCGGCGGCAATTCTGCTCGTGTTCCAGCGAGCCTTTTCCGAGTCGGTCGTGGGTTCGGCGGTCAAGGGATGATCCGGGTACATTCCCCTTGGCGACGGCGCCAAATAGGCAGTCCCGATCTCCCGTGGCCAATCCTCGAACCGGAAATGCCCACAACTTGCAAGCCAGCTTTTCCAAAGGATTGCGTGTGATTCCCCAACTGTTATTTGATTCCGACATCGGCACCGATGTGGACGATGCGCTGGCGCTGGGGCTGCTCATCGCCCAAAACGATGCTGAATTGGTCGGCGTGACCACCAATCACGCCCATGCGCCGCTTCGAGCCGCAATCGCCCGGGCGCTGCTGGGGGCGTCGGCCAAAGCGCACGTCCCGGTTGTGGCAGGACGGTCAGGGCCCCTGCGCCGCAGCAGCGTGGAGGACTTCCACTGGAACGCCATGTGGGGTCACGAGGGTGTTGGCGTGCTCTCGGAAAGCGAGTTAGCGGTCTCCGATCACCAGTCGCGGCGCGATGATGCGGCCCGCTTTATCATCAACGCCGCCAGCAGCGCTCCGGGGCAAGTGGGCCTGGTTACGGTCGGCCCCTCACCAATCTGGCGCTGGCGCTGCAGATGGATTCGAATCTGCCGGAGATGCTTGGCCCGGTAACGATCATGGGTGGCCTAGTCGATCGCAGCGCGATCGCCTGGCCCGCGTCGTTTGAGACCAATCTAAATGCCGATCCGCTCGCCGCCGAAGTGGTGCTCGGATCCCGCCTGGATATGACCCTGGTACCGCTCGACGTGACCTTGCAGGCCTACCTTAGGCGCGCTGACTGTGATCGCCTGGCCGAAAGCGGCGGCCCAGTCTCGCAGAAATTGGTCCGGCTCATCGCCGAAATGCGCGAACCGTTCCTGGCGTTCAGCCAGCGCTACGGCCTGGACGGCTCAAACTTTGACGAGCGCACCTACCTGCACGATCCGCTCGCGGTGCACGTGGCCCTGGGCGGCCGGCACGCGACCGTGCGACGAACCCATATTGCAGTTGAATACGAAGGCCAGATCTTACGGACCATCGAACATGGCGATCGTGAATCCAACATGGCCGTATGCACCTCGGTCGACGGGCCCGCAATGGTGGCCGAATGGGTAGACGCGGTCGTGCGCGTTTGAGTCAAACACCGCTGCGCCGGTTCTAAAAATTGACAGATAATCGGACCGGTTGCCGGGTGCCGTTTCCGGGCTATCCGCGGCCGTAACCACCGCCCGCATCTTCGCCGGTCGCCACCCGTACGCCCTCGGCCACGTCCACCCATTTGAGGGCGATCGTGCCGGCGACGATGATCAGCAGAATCGAGGTGACCGCAACCCGGGTGTCGAAAACGGCGGTTGCCACGATGTAGAGGGTTGGGCCAAAAACCGCCGAGACCCGGCTCATGAATCCGAAAAATGAGAAGAATTCACCGCTGCGGGCTTCCGGCGTAATCTGCGCGAAGAGACTTCGGGCGAGCGCCTGGCTACCGCCGATGACCATCCCGACCAGGACGCCGAGCACCAGCCACTGGTATCCGGCATCCAGTCCCAGCGGACCCCAGAGCAGGCTGCGGACCTTTGTCGGCCACCAGTCAATCGGTCCGCGGCCAAGCGACGACGGGTGCAGCGCTCCAACCGCCGACGCACCGTCCAATTGGCCACCCAAGATCGAGAGGCTGTAACGGAAATCGTCGGCTGCGTCCACGGCCTGCGGGAGCCCCGCGGCCAAGTCCGCGGCAATGGTCGCGTTTTCGGCAAGGATCCAATCCTGGCCGCCGTGGCGCAGGGTCAGTTCGGCATCCGATGCATCCGGCGCTTTGGCCACCCGGTAGATTCCGCTTTCTGGCAGATAGCTGAGCTGCACGTCGAATTGAGCATGCGCAGCCGGCGCCAGCGGCGCCACCGCCACTCCAAACAACACGATTACTACCCAGCCGGCCAAGGAAACAGTCAGCGCCGTCTTGGTGGAGAACTTATCGGCCAGCCGGCTAAACGCCAGCGCTCCGGGTATGGCGATGAACTGGATGATCACGATCGTTCCCATGTTGAACGCCAGCGGGATACCCAACGTGTCGGCGGCGAATGCTCCGGCGATCGCCAGTACGGTCTGGATTCCGTCGTTAAACAGCAGGAACGAACCCAGGTAGGTAAGGACCACCTTGAACCGCTTGATCTGCCCAAATGTCTTCCCGAGCTCTCTAAAGCCAAACGCCAGCGCCGCCGGGGCCTTCAATCGGGCCATTGGTCGGGAAATCGGAGGTTCGGGCAGGACCCGCAGGGTCCAAATAGCCCACCCAAACCACCAGATGCCCACCGACGCGATGGCTGCGCGGGTGGCTAGGTCGGCAAAGTCGGTATTCTGGGTCGCCAGGATAAGCCCCAGGTGCAGCAGCAGCAGCAGACCGCCGCCGGCGTATCCATAAGCAAATCCGCGGCTGGAGATTTCGTCCGATAGATGCCGTGGACCCAGGTGCGGCAGGAAGGAGTTGTAAAAGACCAGACTTCCCGCAAATCCGACGTTGGCGAGCGTAAACATTCCGATCAGCCAGGCCCAGGGCTGGCCGGTGTACACGGAAAAGAACGCCAGCACCGTAAACAGCGATCCCACGCCGGTGTAGACCCACAGCAGCGCTTTCTTTATCGGTACGCGGTCGGAGATCACTCCCAGCACCGGGCTCGAGAGGGCAACCGTGGCGGTCGAGACCGCGATCGCCAGGCTCCACACCGAGCTTCCAGTAAAGGTGATGCCAAGAATCGTCGCGCTATCGCCCAGCGCCTCCTTAAACAGGAACACGAAGTAGACCGGGAAGATCGCCACCACCCCGCTGGTGGCAAATGCCGAATTGGCCCAGTCATACATGCACCAGGCACGAATCGCCCGCCGCCGTACCAGCGAAAGGTCTTTGATACCGGTCTGGGGGCAGTCTTGCCGTATTGAACTCATGTCCAATTATTTCCGCTCAGCATTGCGCCCACACCGCCGTTTTGCATCCCGGCCATAGCGGCGGCCCTACGGGCGGCCCTATCGCTGGGTTGTATGAACACCCCTACGAAGTAAAAATGATCGATGTGACCTGTCATTTATCGAACGGCAGGCGACAAGGAGCTCGCGCAGTTCGAGGTGGCAGGTTGAGCGGAATCACGTCGCTGCCTGCCCAGCACCCACCGATAGCTCGGCGGTTCAGGCCCCCGGCCGATTCCTCGATCGCCCCTCCCTGGTTGTTGGCGGGATCTTGCTAAGCCACATCCTCGCCGATAGTCCGCGTTACAAATGGTGGGTCTTTGCCGCCGTCGGCCTGGGTTCGTTTACCGGGGTCATGTCCTTTGGCATGGTCAACATCGCGCTGCCAACGATCGCCGATCACTTTGAGACCGATCTGCCCACCGTCCAGTGGGTGGTAATCGCCCAGACCCTAACGATCAGCGCGCTGCTCCTACCGATGGGGCGCCTCTCCGACATGGTCGGTCGAAAACAGGTCTACGTAACCGGGCTGGTGCTGCTGATGGGAGCGTCGATATTTGCCGGTTCGTCGACCAACGTATTGACGCTGATCCTTTCCCGGATAGTCCAGGGAATTGGGGCGGCCATGACCCAGGGCACCGGCATGGCAATGATCACAACCGTTTTCTCAGCTAAGGAGCGGGGCAAGGGAATCGGCTCACACATGAGCGTGATCGGCGCCGGCGGGATGGCCGGCCCGGTGCTGGGCGGTCTTCTGGTGAGCGCTTTGGGCTGGCGCTGGGTGTTCCTGATCAACTTCCCGCTGGCGCTGATCGCGCTGGCCGGCGCATTGCTGCTGATGGATTCAAAGCTGTTCTTCAAGGGACGCCGCGGGGTCCGTTTCGACTGGCCCGGGGCGACCCTTTCGACCGGATCGCTGGTAACCTTCCTGCTGCTTATGACCAACGGCTATCGGCTGGGTTGGGGATCGCCGGCGATAGTGGCGGCCGGACTGCTGTTTATTTCCATGCTTATCGGCTTCATCTGGTGGGAGCGGCGGGCCAAAAACCCGATGCTCGACCTGAGTCTTTTTGCAAATCGAATCTTCTTGCTCGGGGTGCTGGCCGGCTTCAGCTCGTTCCTCAGCGTGGGTTCAGTCCGGTTTCTCATGCCCTTCTACTTGCAGGGCGTACTGGGTTTCGCGCCGGGTCAGGTGGGATTGCTAATACTCCCCACCGCGGTGACGATGACCATCATGGGGCCGATCGCCGGACGGCTATCGGATCGGTTCGGTTATCGGTTCTTCAACGTTGCCGGATTGGTGCTGGCCGCGGCCGGTATCTTCACGATCTCGCGCGTTTCAGATAACACTCCGGTGTGGGTGATCGTGGCGGGGTTGATCGCCCAGAGCGCCGGGACCGGCCTGTTCGGCTCACCCAATACCGCATCGGTCTTCGGCGCCGCTCGATCCAGCCGGCATGGAATCGTTTCGGCTCTGCTGAGTCTGGTTCGCAACTCGGCCAACGTCACCTCGGTTGCCATCGCCACCACGGTGGTGACCGCCACGATGGTGGCGATGGGCTTTTCACCTGACCTGGGAAGCGTTAGCGGCGGGCCCGGCCGCGGTGCGGCGCTCGCATTCGTGGCCGGCATAAACCTGCTCTACTCCGGGATGGCGCTGCTGCTGCTGCTCGGCGCGGTCGCCTCGTTCCTTAAGGGGCCTTCGGTGATGGCGGACCCGGAGGAAGCGCAAAAATTGGTGCAGAAAAGCTAAGCACCGCTTCATCCGGCAGCCAACTCGCTGGCAAAACGCCTGCGGCTAAACGTTGCGGTAGCCGTCTTAGCTGGCTCTATCCGATCCCGGTTTCGGGGTTGGACCAGATTACGGGGCGACCGGCTGGGACAGGCTGTCGACCAGTTGATAGCAGGTCGAACTGTCCAGTTCCGAGCGCACCTCCGGGGAAAGCGCGCCGAGTGCCGCCTCCAGGTCCTGGAACGCGGCAAGCAGGTCCGGCCCAAAAAATTCAGCGTAAGTTTCCTGTAAGGCCGCTTCCAGCGCCGCCGCCGCCGCTTCCGGGTCAGCGGCCACGTCGGCGGGCAGTGCAAACAGAACCTGGAAGGTTTGCTCAACCAATGCCTCCAGGGCTGCTATGAAGGAGTCCTCGCTGGGGTGCGAACGGGCCAGGTCGGCAAGGCCCCGGATCGATCGCAGCTGGGCGTCGTGGAAGTCGAAAATCTCGGCCGGCGGGTCCAATTGGCTGTAGAAATCGGCCACGATTTCGGAAAACATGGCGATATCTCCCCAGGTCGCCAGCTCGTCATCTTCCGGCAGGACACCGGCATTCTCCCGCCCTAGCAGCAAAATACCTGCCTCACAGGCCTCCAGGTAGGCCGCCAGTGATTGATCTCCAGTCGGGGTGGGAGTCGACTCAACCGGTGCCGCGGTGGCGGTTGGCTCGGGGGTTGAGGTCGCGGGAGCGGCGGTTGGCGCCGGCGCAGGTGGTGGAGGAAGCGGTTGGGGAAGTGTCGGCGTGGTCTGCGGCGGCAACGTCGCAGGGGTTGCCGCGATCGCCGAACCGCCAGCGCTCGCCGGCTCCGTATCTTCTGATTCGTCATCGCAGGCGGCAATAAGCAACCCAGACATTGCCAGCACGAGCACCGCAACTGTCAAAAAGCGCGGACAAAAGGTTTGCCAACGGCAAAACGGCGCCCGCAACCTATTTCTCATGCGGTAAGAGCTCTGTTAGCAGAACCGGTTCCGATCGGCAGTTGGCGCCGCTATTGGCACCGCTGCGAAATAGCCGCCATCCCGTCTGTTCGGGTCGATGTCGGCGGGGCGGTTGGCCCAAGGATCCACTCCGGAAAGATCTTCCACGTAGCAATACTGGCACCGGTCACGCGCCGATCTCGTTTCGATTGTATTTGGCAACCGGCAGCCAACCGCCCTTAGATTGCCGCCGCGGTGGAGTGCTGGCGGTCGCGGTCCCCGCCCGCGCGCCGACCTCGGCCACCGGACCGACGTTTCCGCCAGCGACCGCTGACTATCGGCCGCCTTGCATTGAGCAATCTCATCTGCGAGTCCATACCGGACGGTACTTTGAACCGGGACCGCTATCAATTAACCATTGCGCTCCGGCAACGCCGGGGTCGGCGATGCCGATGTTGTTCGGCGGGTCACTTTCCGGCACCCGGGAAATGAATGTATTCAAGTGCCGGTCAGTGGGCCCTTGCCGCTCAAACGCCGTCGGTTCAATCCGCTAGATAGCACAATCTCCGGGACAAGAAAACGACCCTGCCGGTCAATTGGAGAAATGTCCAGCAATTGCCGCAAATATCAATCATCGTTGGGGCCGTGGGAGGACCCGATTTCCCTGCGCCCCACGCATCCTATGCAATCCGGCGCCAATGAATTAACGCTGGTTTTACCGCCGCTTTCGCAACCGATCCACCATTTCCCCACTCACACCGTACGACTTGACTGATTTCAATCCGATCACCGGCGGCGGCAGCCCTCCAAGACCATATTTCGGAAACCCGAACGCCCGCTAAGGGATCGAAACCGTTACGTATCTAAGGAATCGGAACCCTCTTTGGGTTCGGGATCCGGCTTCGACCTGCGTCGACTGCCAACGCTCTTGGCGCCGCGCTGCTTGGCCGCCAGAAAATAGGTCCCCCGCTTTGGGCGGAACAGCCTAACGTCCTTGTAGTAGTTGCGCAGAAAGGTCTCGGCCGGGCGGGCGCTGCGGGTTGTTACCACGCCCAATTCGGCCAGGCGCCGGTAGATTTCGCGGTAATGGAGCGGATGGCCGACCCGTTCCAGCAAGCTCACAACCTTATCGGATGCGGTCCTTGGCCATTCGCTGGCGTCGTCTGGAAGGGCGTCGACGATTTCGCCCGACAGCCTTTTGCGGAAGCTGTCGAACGCCCGAATCTTGCTATCGACTGCCGCCTTCTGCTGGCGCAATCCCTCGATCGCCGGGCCGGAATTTAGCCGCAAGTCGGCGACGTGGGCATCCAGGTTTTTGCGCTGTTCGGCAATCTGCGAGTCCAGGTTGGCCTTCAAGGCAGCCGCCCTGCCTTCGAGATCCTTTTGCAAGTCGGATATCCTGGCCGACAGCTCTCCGGCCTCGGCCAGGTATTGCCCCAGTTGCTTTTCAAGCATCTGTTCGAACGTCGGCCCGCTTGATTCGGGTTGGCCCGAAGGTCCGGATTGATTGTTTGATTGATCCTGCATATTTGTTCCTTTTACTCTGGCTGTAATGTCAATCTGGCAGGCGGCCGCCATTACAACCGCGGCGACGGTCCGCCGTGTTGGCGCATGCCTTCCCTATGTTATTGGACATTTGACTGGACCGTGCAATGCGTCGTGGTGGCAATTACTGCCCCATTGACAGTTTGTTACCGGTTCCGATCCTCTGGTCAATCACCGTGGCGGTAAAGCGGCAGTTACATCTCAAATGGTTATTCCTACGGGCTCGGCCGGCGGGTCAATGTCGCGTTTCCACCTTCGCTAGAGTTCCCGCTATCACGGCAGGTGGGCACAACTCCGGAGCGCTCAGTAAAACCCGGAAAGCGATGCTGCCAGATCACCCAGCAGGGCAAAGGGCGCCAGCGGAATCGCGATGGATTTTTCTCGGTGCGAAACGAGCAATTTTTGGCCCAACCAGTAGAGCCAGGCTCCCAGGGCGCTGAGGCCGAGAACCCAGGCCAGGGTCGCCGGACCACCGAACAGCCCGATTACGGCAAACAATTTGATGTCGCCCATCCCGACCGAGCCGCGGGCGAACAGATTGGGGAGGGAAAGCAATAACCCACCGGCAACCGCCCCGAGTACGCTGCATCCCAACACATCCTGCCAAACGGCCAGGCCCAGTCCCAACGCCAGACCGATCGCAACCATGCGGTTGGAGATTTGGCGGCGGGTCAGATCCGTGACCGCCGCCCAGATCAACAGTCCCGCCAGCAGACCTCCCGGCCCGGTCGCCAGGCCGCTCGAGAGACAGCAACCCGGGAAATTCATCGACTCCCCAGGCCACCCAACACACTGATGAACAACGGCGCCAGCACCAGCGCTAGGAACGCGGGCAGATAGCAGCTAACGATCAGGAGCTGGGCGCGCACCTGGGCCCGCGCGGCGGCGGCCGCGACCCGGCGGCGGCGAACTGCCGATAGCTCGAATTCGGATCGCGCCAGGGTCTCATCCAAACCGCTACCCAGCCGCCGCGCCTGGGCGACCGCGCGCGCCAGGATTTCGATCTCCACCGATCCCAGATCCTTGCCGAATTCGAGCAGGGCCACATCCATCGGGCGGCCCAGGCCGTGGGCGGCCAGCACCGACCGCAATTGATGGGCGAGCTCGGGACTCGACAGCGGGGAGTTAGCGATCGTGCGCAGCGATCGCACCAGGCCGTTACCCATCGCCACCTGGGCGCGCAGTTGGGCAATCAGCAGCGGAATTTGGGACATCAGGCGGGCCCGCCTGGCTTCGGCCGCCCGCTGACGTTTGATCCTGGGCAGCAGCAGTGCGATGGCCGGCGCCGCCAGCGCCAGCAGGATCCCCGGCAGCGGCGCCGTGGGCCTAAGCAGCAGGCCCGTGGCCAGGCCGCCGGCGGCAATCCCCAACTGGGTCAAGCGCAGCCGGCGTGAAACCGCCGCCGGCCCCGATCCCGGTTGGCGGGGCGGCCCGCCGGCCGCAGGCGCTCCCCGGAATGGCCAGTGACCGCTGATGCGATCGCCAAGTGCCGCGATAAGCAGGGCCGCCGCCGCCAGTGCCAGAATCCCGATCGCCAGCGCCGGCCCACTCACGTTTGACCGGTCCGCGTCCAGTACCAGAAAAGCAGCAGCCCCAGGAGTTCGACCGCCACCCCGAGCGGGAGCAGCAGGGCCTTTCCGAGCGGGAGTTCGAATACTGAGTAGCCGTGCGGCGACGTCTGCCAGAGCCAGAACGCCATAAGCGGGATGGCGCCCGCAACTACGTACAGTTGGATCGCCACCCCGCGGGTCTGTTCCTTCAAATCGGCGCGCGACCGCTGCTCCTGCTCTAGCTGCTGGGCCAAGAGATCTAGCACCGCGGCGGCCGATTCCCCGGTACTTCCGTGATCGGCAACCTGGGCCAGCACCCCGAGCAGGAGCGCCAGCGGCGCCGATTCGGCCAGTTCGGCCTGATGGGCCAGGGCGGTTGCCAGCGGGCGATCGAGTCGGAATTCGTTGGACGCCCGCAACAGGCTGGTGCGGGTCTCCCGGGCCTGGGCGCCCGCCACCGCGACGATCGATCGGTACAGGTTCTCGCCCGCCCGCAGGTGCGCGGCCAGCTGCCGCGTGACGGCAATGACCTCCAGCTCGAGCGGCACTGCCAGGGCCGCGGCCCGAAGCCAGAGGGCAACGAACGGGGCTATCCCCAGCGCCAGCGCCAAAACGATCGCCAGCAGGATCGAATACTCCCATAACCAGCGAGCGGTTGCCCCCATCGCCAGCACGGTCGGCCCCAGGATCACCGGCAGACCCACCGGCAGGCGGCTCGCCCGAATTAACCGGTCCAGCGCCCGCGCCGGCGCCAGTCGGACCAGCCTGGCGACCAGGCGCGAGGCGATCCCGCTTAACGCCAGGAGATTGACGACGATCGCCAGGAAAAGTAGCAGGGATGCCATCGAGGACTTGAGGGCGGGGCCGGGACTAGGTCCGGATGGCGGCGAAGCGGCCCAGCGCCCGCGGCCCCATCTTGTAGTTGGGATCGGCCACGAATCCGCCGGTCGGGTTGAAGTTGATTACCGGACGCAGGTCGTAGTTGTCCCCGTCCAGCCCGGCAACCTCGACCACCTCGCGCACCACCCGGCGGCCCGAATCCAGGCGGGCGACCTGGACGACGTAATCGAACGCGCGGGCGATCGGTTCGCGCACGTCGACCGCAGAAAATCCACCGTGCTCGCGCCGGATTAGCATCTCCAGTCGGCCCAGGGCATCGATCGCCGAGTCGGCATGAATGGTCGAGCCCGATCCCGGGTGACCGGTGTTTAGCGCCTCGATCGTCACGTAGGCCTCGCGCGGAGTGCGGATCTCACCCACCACCAGGCGATCCGGCCGCATCCGCAGAGCGTTGACCACCAGATCGGCCAGTCCCACCCGGCGCTGGCCGGAGCTGGCCAGCCGTTGGTCGTGCACGCACTGCAAGCGCACCGTGTGGCCGCCGCCCGGGAGGGGGAGTTCCTGGGTGTCCTCAATTACCACCAGCCGTTGGCCGGGCGGCACATGCGCTAGCAGTGACGCCAGTAGGGTCGATTTGCCAGCTCCGGTCGATCCGGCGATCAGGAAATTGCAGCGGGCGGTCACGGCCCGCTCAAATAACCCGGCCATCACCTCGCTCATGCCCCCGCCAGCGGTCCAGGACGAGGCCGATCCGGCCAGCGGGCGCAGCTCCTGGCGGTGTCGCCGGATCGACAGGCACGGACCTCCGACCGGGGCAATTACCAGGTTGGCGCGCGAGCCATCGGCCATTCGGGCGTCGACGCAGGGGGTCTGCAGGCTCAGCGAGCGGCCGACCAGGGAGGCGATCTTCTCCATCAACGCGGTCAGCTGGTCCAGGCTGCGGAAAGAGATTCCGGTCCGCTCAAGGCGCCCCCGACGCTCCACCCAGACCTCATCGGGCGAGTTGACCAGGATGTCGGTTATCGCCGGATCGCTAAGCAGCGGGTCCAACGGGCCCAGGCCGACAAGCTCCGAGAGCAGTTCCTCAACCCGGTCGGGGCCGGCCGGGGCGGCCGGATCCAGCTGGGCCAGCAGCGTGCCAACCAGGTCGCGCAACTGCTCGCGCTGCCCCTCAGCCTGGCGGAACGGATCCAGCTGGGCCGGACCAACCTGGCCCAGCAGCTGCTCGCGCAGGAAATCCAGCTGCAGATCCAGCTCGCCGGAATCGGCGGGGCGGTCGGGGGCGACCTCGGCCAACATCACTCGAGCCTTAGCGCCAGCACGAAGATCGAATCAGAAACCCTGGCCACGACCGCTTCCACCAGCTGCCGCGGAAGGGCCAGCAGCACCGATTCCATAATGTCGGCGCGGTCGCCGTCACCACCGGGGCCGGCGCTTGCTCCATAACCATTGCGCAGGTCGATAAGCCTCGCGCCGGGAACGATCAGAACCGGAGTCGATCCGGCGCGCTTGCCGATCGCATAGAGGTCTACGCTTTGCCCCGGCGTTAGCGCCCCGCCCAAGGCATTTTGGTAGGACATTGCCACACCCACCAGCGCCCAGTCAGCGGGAATCTGAACCGCTGACTCGGCCAGAGCGCCGGCCGGATCGCTCGCTAGGTTACCGGGCAGCAGGTATTGACCCTCCGGCAGTGGACCGCGCGCATACATTCCGACCGCCTGGGCCTTATCGGCGATCGCACCCGGGGGCAGGGCCGCCCGCGGTACGGTAACCAAGCGCAGATCGTCAGGGAGGATCCGGGCGCCGGCGGCAACATCAACATCGGCAACGATCGCCGGGCCGGTTCGCCCGTCGCTAATCCAAATCAACGCCGCCGCCAGGCCCAAAAGCAGCGCAAGCAGTAGCATCCCGGCCTGCAGCGACAGCAGCCTACTCAAGTTATCGCCTGGTAGAAGATGGTGGCGGTCAGGACCACCGGGAGGTCGAAATCTTCCATCTCCCCGCCGGACCCGCTCACCCGCACTGTGACCTGCAAGCTGATTTGGATGGCCTGCTGGGAGTCCGGCGGGAGGTCGTCGATCCGAAGTCGCAGCGGTTGCAGCGGCGAAAAGCGCTCGCCGGCGCGCGGACCCTGGGGATGGTCATTGGGCCCGGCGACGAATTGCCAGCCGGTAAAGCTCACCCCGGCGCCGGGAGCGTCGGCCGGGGTCTGCAGGCGCGGTACCAGGTAGACCGCAACCGGGGCCCCGCGCAGGAGCTCGATCGCCGGCCGGCCCGGTCCCGGCCGATGGGTGGTGCCCTCGAGCACCACCGCAAAGTCAAATCCACCAACCGGAGCCAGCGGGGGATCGACCGATCCTGGACCTTCCATGGTCGGGGTGGAGGGTTCGCCGGCCTGGTCGGGGTCTGACCCTGGACCGGTTGGAGTTGGGGTCACAGCCGGTCCCTGATCACCCCCGGGAACCTGGTCGATGGGGTTCTCAGTTGGCTGGTTCTCAGTCGGTGGCACCGGTTGCTCGCCCGGGGTTTCGGTCGGCGTTTCGGTCGGCTCGCCCGGGTTCCCGGTCTGGGTCTGGTGGTCGAGATCGCCAGTCCTTACCGTGTCGTCCTGGAAGAACACCACGCTCACCGCCCGGTAGCACTGCCCGTCGGGGAGGTAATTGCGATAGAAACGCCCGGCAAGCAGTTTGCCGTCGGCGCCGATGCCGCGGCCATTGAATGCCTGGGAATCGTAGCGCGAGCCAACTCCCTTAGAGATCGACCCCAGCCGGACCGCCCACCACGGGTTGTCCCCGCCCGAGGTGGTCGTCTCGTAATGGACCACTCCGTTTGAATCGGTCCACTGGTGGGTTCCGACGTAGTTGTCTACGACCTTGTAGATGCCAGGCGGTACGCAGCCCGATCCCTCCGGCCCGGGTTCGCCGACCGGCTCCGGGTCGGCATCATGTTCGAGCAGCACCCAGACCAGCTCGGTTTCCCAGTGGCCCGCGGCCAGGGTGTGCTGGTAGGTTTCGGTCCGCGAAGGGACCCAGACCTGGTAGGACTCCCAGTATCCGGGGAACTCTTCCTCGATCGTGGTCTCAAACTCCCGCATCTCGATCCGCGTGCGGGTCTCCCAGTAGGAGGTGTTCACCCATTCCTGGGACTCCTCCCAATGCGAGACGTCAACCCGTTCGCATTGTTCCTGCGGGCCGTAGACAAGCTGGCAGTTGGTCCAGAAATTCGAGCACTGCTGGTACCACTGCCACACCTGCGTGCAGCGCTGCTCATAGGCCACCAGCCAGACCCGAACCGTCTCCCAATGGCCCTGCGGCACGAACGCCTGATATTCAATTTCAACCGGCCGGGTTTCGGTAACTACCCGGCGGATTGTGTAGCCGGGGATCCATCGCTGCTGCTCATCCCAGTGACCCGGAACCGTCCGCGTCCGGGTTTCGGTGACCGGTTCGATCCATACCGGGCGCTCCTCCCACTGCCCGTGATCGGCCCTTGCCGGAGCGCCCAAGGGCAGGGCGAGCAGCAGCGCGAGCAGCAGCAGCCGGCCGAGGATTGCCGCAGCCGCCGACCACGGCGGCCGCCTAACCATCAACCGTGACCTCGATCTCGGCCGAAAGCGGGCTCAGGTCGGCCCGCACCGTGACCTGCCCACGCGAGTGCGCCAGCAACGTTCCATCCGGACCGACGGCGGCAACCTGCGGGTTGGAACTGGACCAAACAACCGGTGCGTCGCGGCGCTGGCTGCCGTCTTCCAATTCGGTCTCAACCCACAACCGCGATTCCTCGCCGACTGCAAGTTGCAACCGACCGGAACCCGCCTCCGAGCCGATTTCGATCGCGACCGCCGCCAGCGCCTGGGGCGGCCCGTCCGGTTGCGACGCCGGGGTCGGTTCGACCGGCCAGCCGCTCCCGCTGAGGCGCAATCCGATGAGCAGGCCACCGGCCAACAACACCACTGCCAGAGCCATAAGCGGCCACGAAATCCTCTGCATTGCCAATCAATGTCCTTTCAGCCGGGCGGTTGCCCGAAATTGGAAACTTTTCGGGGATTCGATCCCCGCCAACCCCAGGTAGCCAACCGCCAGGTTGAGCCGCCCGGAGAGGGTCACCGTGCCCTGGTCGGGCCCGCTGATAACGACTCCGACCAGGGCCGACCGGGCGGCCTGGGCAGCGTTCTGACCCACCAGCTGGCCCTCCAGCGGGGCCAGGTTCAGCTCCAGATAGCGGCGCGTTCGCGCCTCGGCTGCGCTCCGGTCAAGGACCAGTCGGCCGGCGGCCGCCAGCTCGGCACCATCGATCGCCCCGACACCGGCCAGGGCCGCCCGGTCGAAGACCGCCTGCAGGCGGAGCTGTCTGGTACGCAGGGCGCCAATTTCGACCACCAGCGCAAAAATCAGCAGGAAGAGGCCGAGCAGCAGCAGCGCCTGAACTCCCACCGACCCCCGCTCGCCGGAGAGTTTCGGGACGGTCAAATCGGGCCGGGTCCCACTTCATTTAGGCCGCTGAAACGGCTCTGGAGCACCAGGTCCCAGCCGCCCAGCAGCGGAAGCTGAAGTCGCCGTGGCAATTCCAGCGAAACCGTAATCGGCTCCTGCCA
Organism: Chloroflexota bacterium; assembly: GCA_965261345.1. Classification (GTDB taxonomy): domain Bacteria; phylum Chloroflexota; class UBA11872; order UBA11872; family VXNJ01; genus VXNJ01. The sequence continues at coordinate 1,548,532 of OZ253449.1, read as the reverse complement.
GGAGGGTCTGGCCGGCATGACGGTGGCCGATACCGCCGCGGCCGGGAGGCCGGCAGCCAGCAGATCGGCGGCAATCTGCGATCGCAGTTCGGGCGAATCGCCGCCCTGGACGGCCGCACGCCGGACCGCAGCGGCGGCGGCGTGATCTAGCGCCAGCTGGTCGGCCCAGAGGTCGCCCAGCGAAATCATTGCCGCAAACAGCGGTACCAGCACCATAAGCGCCAGGATCGCCTCGGTGGCGGCCGATCCATTCCGGCCGGCCAGCCGCAGGGCGGCGCCCGATTGACCGATCGGCAATTAGGCGCCCAGCGCTTGTAAGTCGGTAAGCAGTTCTTCAAGGTAGGTCTGCAGGCCCTCGTTCCAGGCGCTGACTGCGGCCCCTAGGATGATCACCGCCAGGCCGGCGATGATGATGTACTCGGTGGCCGAACCGTCGCCGGCCGAGATGAACCGGCCGAGCGCGGAACGCAGGCGCTGCAACATTGGGCCGATCATGAAATTGCCTCCTGCGGCAGCACCCGGATGCCGGGATAAAAACGCTCCAGGCGGGCCGCGTGGCCGATCGCCAATCCACCACAACAAAAATCGCGGTAGGAAATTTCCCGGCGGTTGATCTGAAGCGACCGGCCCAGCGCGGCTACCTGCGGCTTGGCCGCCAAGCCCGGCAGCGAACGGCGCCCCAGTTCCGGAGTGTTGGCGATTTCGGCCAGCATCTGGCCGGCCGGCCGGCGGTTGTCGGGCGGCGGCAGGATTACAAATTCGCGCGGTTCCGATCGGGGTTCGACCAGAGGATGCTGGCGCCGCAGGCCCAGCGCCAGCAGGGCCGCCCCGGCCAGGCCGAGGACTACCAGCGGGGTTGGAGTTTCAGGCGGAAAGTTGGATATCAAATCAGACCTTGCAGCTTTGACGTTGGAGGATCATTTGCGGGCGAGAAGTTCCCCGCTGCCAAATCCTGTTGCCGGGCCGGGGCATCCGGCTAGACGGAAATTTGCAGTCCCTGACCGGCCACTACTGGGCGCGTGGCCCGTAGCGCTCCCGAACCCTTTCAGCGAGCGCTGCCCGGTCGGCCCCAAATAGGGCGCGGGCGCGCTGGCGGCGCTCTTCCAGGCGGTCCCAGTCGGGCTCGGGTAAGGCGGCCACATGGGCCGAAAACGGCGGCGCCGGTTGATTCTTGACCAGGGTGCTGACCGTCATCTGGAAGGCATCGCGGCGATCGAGGTCGCGGGCCGAAAAGTACGGTTCGGTGGCCAGTGCAAAGTGCCGGGCCTCGTCGCGCAGCCCACCAAAAATGACCTGCGTGCGGGCGTTCACGCTCACCGTGCGCCGGATCGGGCGCAGCCGCGGCTGCGCCAGGGTCTGGGTGGCGATGCACATCCCCACCCGATAGCTGCGGGCCCGCTCGAAGAACGCGCCCATGTTGCGGCCGGTGTCGAGGAACTCCTGGAATTCGTCGATGAGACAGATAAAGGCAGCCCGGTTCGGGCGCGGGCGGCGCAGCACCGCTTGCCAAAACTGGGTAACGATGATGCTGCCCAGCAGCCGCGAGCCGGCGATCCCGAGGGCGTTATCGGCCTGGTCCAGATTCACCAGCACGATCCCTGACCGCGCCAGCGCGCGGTCCCAGCGCACCGCCGGCCGCGGCTGGGCCAGGATATTGCGAATCCGCGGGTCGTTTACCAGGATCGCCATCCGCCGCAGCGCCGATCCGAAATTGAGCTCGAACTGCCGCTCGCCGAGGCGGTCGATCTGGTTGGCCCAGTAGGCGGCAACGAACGGATCGTCGACGTTGGCGACGAGCTCGGCGCGCCATTGCCGGTCGCTAAAGAGGCGTTCCAAGTCCAGCATCGTCGGTTCGATCTGCGGATTCGCCGCCAGGGTCCGAAACCCGTAGGAGAATGCCTGCGACATCGTGGTCCCCCACTGCATGCCCTCGCCGGTGATCAGCTCACGCATCATCGTCGAAACCGCAGCCGCGGTCTGGTCGGCCTCGGCCGGATCGCTCACCGCCAGCGGATTGAGTCCGATCGGTCGGTCGGTATCGGCAAAGTCCAAAAAGGCCACATCCTTGGCCCGCGCCTCGGGGACGCCGTCCAGGACCGCCCGGGCCAGATCGCCCTTCGGATCGAGCAGCAGCATTCCCAGCCCGGATTCAATCGCCGATATGGCATACCAGTACTGAAAGGTACTCTTGCCGGTCCCGGTCGGGCCGACCGTCAGGACGTGCTTTAGGGCATCGTCGATATCCAATCCGTAACGCTGATCCAGCCGGTCCTCTCCGGCCTCGGCCCAGCCCAAGAAAAGGCCCTGGCCGCGTGGCACCATCGCTGCCGCTCGCACCTGGGCGGCCGCGGCGCGCTTCAGGTTGGGATCCCGTGCCTCGGACCCGGGAAGTTCACAGAGCGCGGCCGCCTCGCTCGCGCTTAGGGCAAAGCAGTCGCGGCGCGGGATCTGCCAGCCGGCAAATTCATAGGCGGCCCGCTTCGATCTGACCTGCTTTAAGCGGAGTCGGTTCCAGGGCGAGGCGTGCTGGGCCAAGGCCTGGGACAGGGCCCGCGCAATCAGGATGGTTCGCCGCTCTCCGGCACGGATTTGAACCAGGATGGCACAGGTCAACAGCGGTTGGTCGGCGCGCGCAGTCATCTGCAAGAAGAGCTCGTCAGGCGGCTGGGGGCGGGCCGGCGGAACGGTGGCGGTAAGTGCGGCCAGCCCCCGAACCAGCCAGCCGGCTCCGGCAACCAGCTGTCCGGCCAACCCGAACCGGCCCGGCCGGATCCCCAGCCGATAGCGCTGGGCGGCACGCCGAATCGATTCGGCTGCGCCTTTCGGGGCCGGACTTAGCAGGTAGCGGATCTCGACTGATTCGGACCCGGTAAGGAAGTTGAGACCAGCGTGCAAACCAGCCTGGGGGTCGTGGTCGTTATCGCTACGCAGCGGCAGGACCCATGCCCGTTCGGGCAACGCCCGGAAATAACTAATTGGCAGCCGGTCATTATCCGGCGCAATTGGCCGGTCCAGGGTCAGCTGCCGATGACGGCGATCAGGCCGGCGGCCAGCACGACCGTAAAGAGGCCGGGTAGCAGGAGGAGGACCAGCAGCGCGAGGATTGAAAGGAGCAACCAGCGCGCGCTCGGATCGCTCTCGGAGGTCCCGCCGGGCTCTAGCAACCGGATGGCTGCAAGGCCCACCCGCAGCGTTAGGCGACGCAGGACGGCGCGCCAGATTAGCGGCATTGAACGTTGCCGATTAGAGCCGCCTTCGTCATTGGCCGACCCGGGAGAGGGCCCGCCGGGCCAGGCGCAGCTGGGTTATCCGGGCGTTGACCTGGGAAATTACCGATTGCCCGCTCGGTCCGGCGGCCGATGCAAGCGAGTCCAGCAGCAGCCCGGGAAAGGCCTGGGCCACGAACAGCGCCGCGATCGCAAGCACCAGGCTCAGCAGGCCCGGCGGCTGCAGCGCGATGACCGAAAAGGTGACCGAGAGCCCCAGCACCATCGCCGCCTTTTCAAACACCACCCGCAGCAACCGTCTGAGCCAGATTGCCGGCAACTGCCTTGCCGGTGGGAAGACCGCCAGGGTCAGCACCAGCGGCGCGGCCACCGTCAGGGCCCATATCCAGACCAGGCGGAGCAGCAGCCGCACCGCGATCGCGGCCAAGCCAAATAACAGCAGCAGTTGCAGGAAGGATCGGAAGAGTCCGTACCAGACCCCCTCCAGCAGCGCCCCGCCCAGATCGGCCAGATCGGTTGGCTGGGCATCGCCCTGCCAACTGGCAATCAGCTCGCTGGGGGTGCTTAGCAGGACCTGGCCAACCCCGATCTGCGAGAACAGGATTACCAGCAGGTCGTCGGCGCGCAAAAGCATATCCACGAACTGGAACGAAGCCAGACCGCCGATTAATGCAACCGCCAGCCGGCCCATCGCCGCCGCCAGGTCGACCGGGCGACCTAGGAAGAGCATCGCCAGGCTCCAGAGCACGAACGCGCCGAGCACCAGTCCCAGGTAGGGTTGCTGGGCCGACAGGGCGATACGGCGCGAATTCTGCCAGGCCTGTTCGACCGCTTCGGCGGCCCCGCGGCCGTCAAAGATCGGCCCGCTGGCCCCGACCGGGGCGATCCTGGCCAGGGCGGCGTCGACCTCGCCGGCCCGCGCCGGATCGATCGCGTCGGGAACCAGGAACAGCCACCGCCAGACCCAATTTAGGGGGCCCGATATCAGCTGAGTCAACTCGGCCACCATCCCACTGCCAATCGCCGCGGCGGCGGCCTGCGGATTCTGCCAGTCCTCCCCCAGGACCAGTCCGCCGATCGGCCAGATCGGACCCGGCGCCGGTGACGGCCCGCCGATCGGTTCCGGTTCCTCGGCCCGGGCGATGGGGGCAATTAGCAGCAGCGCGAGCAGGGCCAGCGCCAGCGCCGGTCTCACCAAGGGTGGTCAAGGACCTTTAGCGGGATCCGCTCGCCGCTGGCCAACGCGGCCACCGCCTGGCCGCGCGGCAGGGTGGCGATGCGGGCGCTGGCCGGGCGATCCAGGTTGAAGAGCTCGCCCAGGTTGGCGGCGTGGGCGTGGTGCTGACGGAAGATGAACGTGGCCGAACAGTTGGCCAGGATCGAGCGGGCCAGCGGGTTGGCGGAAAAATCGGTGGCGTCCTGGGTGACCAGCACCAGCATCGCCCCACGCGAGCGCGCGGTCTTGGCCAGATCGAGCAGGAATTTGGCTCCGGCCGGTTCGTGCAAAAGGCTCCAGGCCTCGTCGACCAGGATGAGCCGCCGCTCGGCCGGTCGGTCCAGCCAGCGGGTTAGCGCGAGCAGGCACAAGCGCACCGCCAACACGTAGAGATCTACATCCTGGGCCCGCAGGCCGGCCAGCTGAAACAGCAGGAAGTCGTTGTCCAGGCTCACATTGGTCGGGGATCCGAAAAGTCCGCCCAGGGCCGGTCCGGTAAAACGGCGCACCCGATCGGCCAGATCGGAGGCCGGATCGGCGGGATCAGCCGACCGGCGGCTAGCGATTTCGGCCGCCAGGTCGGAAGCCAGCGGGGTGCGGCTGCCGGCTCGGTTGGCCGGGGCGCCGCAGACCGCCTCAATCGCCGATTCGAGCAGGGTCTCCTGCTGGCCCGATAACCTGCCCAGCGCGGCCCGCCAGAAGCGCGCCACGTCGGCCAGGGCCCCGGCAAATTCGCGCGGTCCGGCGGCAGCGGCGCCGTCGAACACGTTGAGCGCTGAGCCGCCGCCGAGCTCGATCGCGATCTCTGACCCCTGACAGCGCCGCGCCAGCGCCCGGTATTCGTCCTTGGGATCGAGCAGGGCGACCTCGGCCCCCCAGAGCCAGGCGCAGTGGGCGATAGCCCGCGCCAGGTGGGTCTTGCCGGCCCCGCTTTGGCCCAAGATCGCCAGGTGCGGGTTCTCGTAACCGGGACCAAAGGGGTTGAAAAGGAAGGGACCGGCCGGACCGGATCCACTCCCGCAGGATCCAAGCAGCCAGCCATCTTCATCGAAGCGGCCGCGACCGGCGAAGGGAATTCCGGCGGCCAGCGGGCGCGAGGTGATCCCACGCCGGCGTGGGAGCTTTTCACGGCCCAGTGGAAGGGTCGAGAGCCAGGCTTCGCGCTGGTAACCGACCGCCCCGGCGCCCACCATCGAGCTGGCCGCCAACTGCCCGGCGAGGCCCTCGCGGGCGCGGGCCAGCTCATCGGGGCCGTCGGCGCTAACGGCGTAGAAGGCGGCCAGCTTGAAATAGCCGTCGCGCCCGCGCATTGCTTCGGCCAACCGGTCGACGTCCTCGGCCCGCCAGCGCTGCTCCCGAATCTTGTCCGGATTTGCCAGTTCGGCGTCGATCAGGGTCCCGGCGATCTGGCGTTCAGCCCGCTTGACCCGGTTCATCACCTCGCCCTGACCGACCGGGACGACGTGCAGGGCCAGGTCGAAGTCGCAGGCGAGTTTTCCAGCCAGCGCCAGCCACCCCGGGTCTACCGCGCGCGGCAGGGCCCGCAGGTAACCAGCGGCAATTTGGCGCTCACCAACAGCAGCTGGCAGGGAGATCGAGCGCAGGCCGAACCTGACCCACTCGGGCAGTGGGTCGACCTGCTCAAAAGCCAGATTGCTGACCTTTCCTTCAAGCGCAATCGACCCCACCGACTGGAGCGCCGAACGCAGTTCCCGCCCGCTGCCAAAGAACGCCAGCTCCAGCTGCAGGGCAAGTTCTAAGCCATCGAGGCGCCGGTGGCCGATTCCGGCCTGTTCCAGCGCCCGGGAGACCTGCCCGAGCGATTCGGCCAGTACCTGGGCGCCGCCAGCTGCCCCGGCCGGCGGTCCACCGCACACCGCCAGGGCCGAGAGATATCGCAGATTGGAGGCGGCCGCGTGGGCCGAGAGCACCGCGCGCCATGATTCACCAGACCCCGCATCGCCTAGCAGCTTGCGGCGCAGCGCCAACTTGGCGCCCCAACGCTGCGGCCATCGCGCAATCGCCCCGGATAGGTAGTGATCGATTGCATAGCGGCGATTGCTAATCAATAGCTGCAACGGGTTCCCCAGCGTGGCCCAGAACGTGGCCAGGCGGGCTATTAGCCCTTCCAACTGAGCCGGGTTGAGCGATTCGATATCGACCGGGTCAAGCAGCAACGCTCCCACCCAGCCTCCGTCGGAAAGTTCGATCCCGGCGTCGGTTACGCCGGCGATTCCCAGGTCAAGCGTGCCATCCGGATCCGCCGGACCGGCCAGCCTAGCGGTTAGAAATTTCAAAGCGGTATCCGCCGCGGGTCCGCTCACCGTTGGCCAGCCGGCGGCCGGGGCAGGCGATCGTATAGAGAACCACCGGCAGTTCCAGCCTCTCAGACTCCGATTGAGGCGGGCGGTCCCGGCAGAGCATCCGACCCCGGAAATGGAAGCGGGCAACATCTATTAGCCAGCGTTCCAGCGCGGCGCCCTCGACCGGTAGCTGCAAGACCGCAAAGCAGCAGATCGGTGGAACCGCAAGCGCCGCCAGCGTGGGCCAGGCAAAACCAGCAGATACCGTCAGGGCGGCCAGGGCGGCCTCAATCGTTGCCGCCACCACCACCCAGATAAGCTCCCTGGGCGTTAGGTAAAAACCGGCGATCGGGAACCGCTGCGATACATCTTCGATGTCGGCCGGTATCGGAATCGGGTAGCTCAGACGCGACCACCCATCGTGTTGACCAGGTACTCGACCGCGCCCTGGAGCAGGCCGAAGTTAAATGCCATCACCAATCCGTAGACCAGCAGTGACTGCATCGCAAAGCGCTGCGCCTCGCGTTGCGCCTCGACGCTACCGGCCGACCAGGCCACAACCGCTTTCCAGCCGATCGAGGCCGCCACCACCACGGTGGCGATGGTGGCCAGGAAAGTCTTGAGCGAATTGACCGCGAAGGTGATCGGGTCAGCGCCCGTTGGCGCGGCCACGATTTCGGCGGCGGCGGCCACTTCGGCCAGCACCGCCAGGGCCAGGATGGAAAGCAGCTGGCCGATCCCGACCACGGCAACGGCGCGGCGATAGGGATTGCCGCCGCGCCGGTCCGGCGCATCAATCGGAGTCGCCAACCTAGATGAACCCGTAGTAGCGGGCCACGTTGCAGGCCTGCACCCGATTGGACGAGTGCAGCTTGCGATAACAGGACCGCAGGTAGTTCTCGACGGTATAGACGCTAAGCGAGAGCGCCTCGGCCGTCTGGCGGGCGGTTCGGCCCTGGGCGATCAGCCCCATTACCTCGCGTTCGCGCGCGGTCAATTTCTCCGGGCCCTCCCCGGGGAGCAATCCGGGCCCGGGCCCGGGGGATCGGCTGCCGGGCGGAAATATGGAGTGACCGCGGGCAACGATTACCGCTGCCCCGGGCAGTTGCGCGAAGCCGCGGTTGCAATCGAGCAGCCCCCCGGCCCCGGCGGCGACAAGCTGGTCGATTAGGGCGGAGGTGGCCGGAAATTTGGCCAGCACCAGGGTGCGCGCACTGCCCACGCAGGCGCGCAGGCGGCGAATCGCCGCCAGCGCCACGGTCGGACCGAAGCCAACCAGCAGTACCAGGTCGAAGCGTTCGGCCGACAGGCGTCGCACCGCCCCCTCGGCACTCTGCGCCCAGGCCAGAAAGCGGCAGGTCCGGTGTCGCTGGAGAATGCGCAATACCGCGTCGGCCGCAGCCGCATCGGGAGCCACGACCAAAACCGCGCGCAGCGGACACTGCCCGTCATCGATCGGTAGGCCATCGGGGTGGTCGAATGCGGGCAGCGGTCGCGCGTGATTCACCGGTTAGCACTCTCTGTTTGCTTTGTGTTTGTGTAGCAGAATATAGCACACAAATATCAAACATCTTAACCAGTCGTGGTCGCGGCAACCGCCGTCGAGCAGCTACGCGCCCGCCCGATTGGCCTCCGCCTGGCCGCTAGATCACACCGCCCGATCTAAATGGTCGCGCTGCCGCCGGGGGGGCGGCGGCGCGGAAAGCGCCTACATGCTGGTGTCGAAAAGAACCTTGGTGGCCTCGCCCCGTTTGCACATCGCGATTGCCTGCGGCGCATCCTGGAGCGGCAACACGTGGGTAATTAGCGGCTCCAGCCCCAGCTGTGGAAGCAGGCGCAGTGCGCCCTCCAAGTCGTTGTCGAGCAAAACCGTGCCGCGAACGTCGATCTCACGCAGAACGAGATCATTTTGTTGCATCGCGAACACCTGGTCAGGATGAGCGAGCGCCATCATGATGATCGTCCCGCCGTCGCGGACCGTGGAGATGCAATCTAGCGCCGCCGCGACCGGACCGGCCGCCTCCAGGCAGACATCGGCCCCGATCCCGCCGGTGGCCTCGGCCACGGTTGCGGCAACGTTCTCATTTAGCGGATCGATCGTCAGGTCAACCCCCAGCGCGTCGGCGATCCGGCGCCGGTTGGCAAACGGCTCCGAGACGATTACCAGGCTCGCGCCGAGTTTTCGGGCCAGCGCCGCCAGCAGTAACCCGATGGTGCCCCCGCCGGCGACAAATACCGTATCACCGGGTTGCAGGCGGGCCCGCTGCAGGCCGCGCAGTGCGCAGCCCAGAGGTTCGGACAGCGCCGCCAGCTGGGTTGAGACCTTGTCGGGAATTAGGTAGGCCTGCTTGGCGTGCACCACCATGTAGCGGGCCCAGGCTCCGCCACGCGAAAACCGGATTTTGTTGCGGCACATGTTGCCGCTGCCGCGCTCACACATTACGCAGACTCCGCAATAGACCTGCGGCTGCACCGTCACTCGTTCCCCGACTCGGCGGGTAGTTACGGCCGAGCCGACCTCAACGATCGTTCCGGCCAATTCGTGTCCTATGACCGCCGGGTAATTGGGCAGGGTGACCATCGCCCCCATCTGCCAACCGTCGTAGATATGAAGGTCGGTACCGCAGATTCCAGTATGGGCGATCTCGATCCGCACCTCGTCCGGACCCACACCGGGAACGTCCACCCATTCATGGCGCACATCACCCGGCCCATGGATTCGCACAGCCGGCATTGTTACGCTCATAAATGTCTCCGATCAACTGGTAACGTAGGCGTTTAGCAGTTCCCGCGTTATATATCTGTCATATAATTTGTCAGATCAATTTGATTCTATTTCTACCACCGTTTATCACCTTGGGAAGTGCTAAGTGGCCACGGCAACGGATAAAGCCGCCAGCAAGGTGGCCAAGGCAAGGGATAAAGCCGCCAGCAAGGCCTTAGATATTGCCCTGGCCAGCATCAACAAGCGTTTCGGGCAGGGCGCCATCATGCGGCTCTCGGAAGGCGAACGGCAAAAGGTCGACGTGATCCCGACCGGTTCGCTGGCACTGGATCTGGCCCTGGGGGTCGGCGGAATTCCACGCGGCCGGGTCATTGAGATATTTGGACCCGAGTCCTCAGGCAAGACCACCCTGGCCCAGCACGTTATCGCCCAGGCCCAAAAAACCGGCGGCTACGCCGCGATCATTGACGCCGAACACGCATTCGATCCCGGCTATGCGGTCCGCTGCGGGGTCATCGCCGAGGAGCTGTTTATATCCCAGCCCGGCAGCGGTGAAGAAGCCCTGGAAATAACCGAAGAGCTGCTCCGCTCCAACGCCTTCGACATCATCGTGATCGACTCGGTCGCGGCGCTCACTCCGCGCGCCGAACTGGAGGGCAACATGGGTGATACCCATGTCGGCCTGCAGGCGCGCTTAATGTCGCAGGCACTGCGCAAGCTCACCAGCACCGTGGCCCGAACCAACACCTCGGTGGTGTTTATCAACCAGCTGCGTGAAAAGGTCGGGGTCATGTTCGGCAGCCCTGAAATCACTCCCGGTGGACGGGCGCTCAAGTTCTATTCCTCGGTACGCATCGATATCCGGCGAATCGGAGCACTCAAGAACGGCACCACCGTGGTCGGCAACCGCACCCGCGTGCGAGTGGTCAAGAACAAGGTCGCAGCCCCGTTTCGCACCTGTGAATTCGACATCCTCTACAACGAGGGGATCTCGCGTGAGACCGGCCTGATCGACATGGGTCTTGAGCACGGATTGATCACCAAGGCCGGCGCCTACCTCTCCTACGGTGATATCCGGTTGGGGCTGGGCCGTGAGCGCTCGCGCCAGACGCTTAAGGAAAACGGCGACATCGCGGTCGAGCTCGAGTCGGCCATCCGCCAGGCGGTCAACGAGGACCTGGCAAGCTGACCCCCAGTCCCCGCGGCGACACTCTGGTCGCCATTCAAGGCAAACCGGGCGATCGCCAACTGATCGGGCTGGCCGCCCAACGGGCCCACCAGCGCGAGACAAACCTCGTCATCCTGCACGTAATCGAAGTCGGCTGGAACCGCTCGGTCAATCAGGCCGATCCCGCCCAGCGGCGCAGCGGCGAACAACTACTGGCGCGCGCCGTAAAAGCCGTCGGCGAGGATTCTGCGGTGCGAACGATCGTCCACTGTGAGCAATCCCGCGACGCCGGACGGGCGATCGTCGAATATGCCCGCGCCCGCGGCGCCGGCGAGATCATCATCGGGTCGCACCAGTTTCTCGGCGATCTCGGATGCGACCTTGGGCCAACCCCCCAGCACGTGCTAAAGAACGCCCACTGTCCGGTTCTGCTATGGCACGAGAACGCCTAGCGACCACCTCGCGGCGGGCGATTCTGGGTGCCGCGGCGGCGGCGATCCTTACCGCCTGCGGCGGCAGTGCGGTACCCGCTCCGGTACCTACCCCGGCCGCCAGCCCGGCGCCGATTCCAATGGAGCCAACACAAGCCTCCACCAGGCCGCCGGCCGGCCGCTACCGCCCGCCGGCGGCGGTATTGGAGGATGTGGCCCTCATCCCGCTGGCGCCAGACGAGCAGCAATCGGCCAGCATCTGGCGTGAGGACGGCTGGCAGACCGATTTCTCGATCAAATCGGTTCACCTCTCAGAGATAACCCAGGCCGCTGCCGGGCGCGACATCATTCCGCCGATCGATGCGCCGCAATTCGCCCGCGCCGCCGAGATGGCCGCCGGCCTGCCACCCAACGAGCCGATTGCAGTCCTGCAATTGGGAGACCTGGTGCGGGCCTACCCGCTGCGGGTTCTTACCTGGCACGAGATCGTCAACGACCAGATCGACGGCTTGCCGGTTGCGGTCACCTTCTGTCCGCTGTGCAACACCGCGATCGGCTTTTCCCGGCAGGTCGAGAACCGAACCCTGCGGCTGGGGGTGAGCGCCAACCTGCGCGCCTCGAACCTGATCCTGTGGGACGATGAAACCGAGTCGTGGTGGCAACAGTCGACCGGCCAGGCAATAGTGGGCACCCTAACCGGATATCGCCTGGGCTTTCTGCCGATGGCGATTGCCTCCTTTCAAACCTATCTGGATAGTTATCCCGATGGGCTGGTACTAACCGAGCAGACCGGATATTCGCGCCGTTACGGATCCAATCCGTATCTCAATTACGACTCCGGCAATCGCGCTCCGTTCCTATTTTTCGGCCAGCCGGATGAGCGCCTGCCGGCCACCGAGCGGGTGGTGGTGGTCGAAATCGCCGGCGAGCAGGTTGCCTTCCCTTATTTACTGCTTTCGCAGCGCGGGGTGGTCAGTGATCGGATCGGCGGGCGGGCGATCGTGATCTTCTTCCAGCAAGGAACCGCCTCGGCGCTCGATGCCGGCACTATTGCCGAATCGCGCGACGTGGGATCGGCCGGGGTGTTCGACCCGGTCCTTGCCGGGCGCCAACTGGCGTTTGAACCCGTCGACGGCCAGATCCAGGACTCAGAGACCGGTAGCGAATGGAACTCGCTGGGGATCGCAGTCGCCGGGCCGCTCGCCGGCAGCGCCCTCACCCCGATCGTGCACGGCAATGATTTCTGGTTCTCCTGGGCGGCACTGCGCCAGCAGGTGCGCGTCTACGAAGGCTAGCCGGCCTGCTGCCGCTGGCGGACCGCCGGTGATCGCGGCGAACTTGATCTGGTGCCCCCAAGGGAATTCGAATCCCTGTCTACACCTTGAAAGGGTGTCATCCTAGTCCTCTAGACGATAGGGGCGGTGCTTTGGCAATGCTAAAGCGGGAAATTGTAAATGCTTGACCGCCGGGCGCCGCCGGATGAAATCCTTAAAGCTGGCGGCCGAGTCCCTCAGCGCGCGCCCGTTCCAGAACCCGGGCGGCCACCGCCACATCCCAGGCGGCGATCCCCAACGACTCGAAAAGAGTCGTATCGCTAGGCGACCGGCGACCGGAAGCTTTACCGGCGATCACGTCGCCAAGGGCAATCGCGGTTCCCCAGGCAAAGGTCCCGGCCTGGTTGGCTCGGATAAGATCGCCGGCCTCGACCCGGGCCTGATCGATGTCGTCGCAGACCACCCGGTCAAACAGCCCCACCGTATCGGGCGCCAGCTCGGCCGCGGCGGCTCTATTGGAACCCATCGCGCATACGTGAACGCCGGCCGGCAATCGTCCGGAAATTACCGGTTCGAGCGAGTTGGTGGCGGTAATGATCACGTCGGCCTCGGCGACCGCCTCCGCCGCCGACTCGGCCGCCACCACCTCAATCCCCAGCTTTTCCCCGACACGGCGGCAGAAGTTGGCCAGCCGGTCGGGGGTTCGCCGGTAGGCACGCACCTGGGAAATCGGCAGGACGCGGCAGATCGCCTCGACCTGGGTCTCGGCTTGGTAGCCACCGCCGATGACTCCCAACCGGGCAGATTCGGGTCGGGCCAGGTATTTGCTGGCCACCCCGCTGGCCGCCCCGGTGCGGATCTGACCCAACCGGCCGGCCTCGATGACAGCGGCCAATCGGCCGCTGGCGATCTCGTAGAGGACGACCGTAAAGTTGATGCCCCCCGGGGCGGCTAAGTAGGACTTATGCCCGGCGTAACCGCAATCCTCGTCGCTGGCAGCCATCAGGTGGAGGGTCCGCCCGGACTGGATGATCCGGCGGCGCGGAAGGTTTTTTGCCCCGCCGGTGCTTAGGCAGTGCTGGACTTTTTCGACCTGCGCCAGCGCCAGATCCATGTCGAGCACCTGCTCAACGTCGGCTTCTTTCAGATATAGCGGCATTGTTCTCAATCGCTGCGGGGAGGGGGTTCAGTCGGGCGCGATGATGCCCTTGGTCACGATGACATTTCCGTAGAGGCGTCGTTCACTGGTGGAGACGATCGCGAAACTGTCGGCCGCGCGCTCGTAAAAGGCGAAGCGTTCGACCTCCTCAAATTCGACCGTGCGGCCCTCCGCGGCGGCGGCGATCCGCTTGAACTGGGCAACAACCGCCGGTTCGGGGCCGCCGTCAACTGGTGCCATCGTCGCGCAGGGGGCGGGTATGAACGTATCCAGCGGTAGGACCGAGAGGATCACAGAAAGCGCATCGGTTGCGCTGTTGCCATCGAGGCGGACCAGCCGTTCGGCGTGGGCGGTATCGGGGAAATTGGCATCAACGATGATCAGTTCGTCGCCGTGGCCCATCGCAGCGAGCACGTACAGGAGGTCGGCGTTGAGCAGCGGATCTAGGCCCTTGAGCATTGGCGGATTCCTTTAGGTTTCCCAGTCGGTAACGTTGCGGTCTGACCCCGCCGCTTCGATTGCCTGAATCTGCTTGACCAGATGGGACGGTGGCGGGGCTCCGAGTCTGACTTTATAACCGCGCCGCACCAGAAAAAACCGCACCGCGAACCCGTAGCTGTTGCCCATGATCCCGCCAACGAGGGCCAGCGCTCCCAGCACCAGCGGCCAGCGGATCGCCGGATCGGAGGTGTCGACAAAAAAACTGGACAGCAGCAGCGTTCCCGTGGCGCCGATTCCACCCAGGACCGCCAACCCCAACAGGAAACCGCCGCCAACCTCATAGAGGGTCTGTGGCAGATTTCGCGGGGTCCGCGAGGGGGGCGGGATCGGTTCCAACTGACCCTACTCCAATCGCCAGAATCCGGGCAGGATAGTTACCCCCGGATAGTCGAGTCGCGAGCCGGCTTCAATCTCCAGCTCATTGTCCCACTCGACCTCGTGCCGGCGGTAGGTCCAGGCGTCGGCGGTGCGGTCGAATTCCACCTCCAGCCAGTTAGCTAGGTGCTGGACCTCGCGTTCGTATTTGAGCCCAACGCTGCCCGGCCGGACCACCCGCACGCCCCCGATCAAGGCATCCTGAGGCGAATGGATGTGCCCGGTTATTAGCATCTGCGGACGGCAATTCTTACCCAGCAGGCGGTCGTATACGCGGTGCGAAGTGGTGGGGGTGAGGAAATCATCAACGTTGCTGGCGTTGGCGTGTGAAATCATGAGCACCGGCGAACCGGGATAGGCGCGCAGACGGACGGCGAACGGAAGCCGTCCAGCCGATTCGATCAGTTCGGGCGCGAGCCGATCGCGGCAGAAAAAAAAGACCGCCTTGAGCATGCCCCGCTTGGCCAGGCCCCATGGAGGGGGCGGAACATCGCCGAGCAGCAGGTCGCGCTCGGTGTTGCCGATCAACATCAACGCCGAGCGCTGCTGCAGCAGCTCCCAGACCTCGACCGGCCGCGGCCCGCCAACGATCTGGTCGCCGTTGGAGATAACCGCATCGAACGGCCCCTTCGAATCGATGTCGGCCAGGATGGCCTCCAGCGCTGTAACGTTGGCATGCACATCGCCAAACACCGCGTAACGAGGATTCTGATTCAGATCGGATGCCCGGTTGGTGGATTTATTGTCAATTGGCGGCAGGGTTCGGATGGGGCAAGTCCCCCATGCCGGCCCGTCAACGGCCCGGCGGATCCGACAATACGGTCCGCGGCGCCACCCGCAATGATCGGAAAAATATTTTATCGGCTGGCCTTCCCAACGCCCCGATCCTGGCGGCGGTTGCCGGGCCGCTCGACTATCCTTTTTTTCGGTACGGTAAGCGCAGCGGCGGCGGCAAAGTGAAACGGCGGAATTCGATTATGACGGGCTTTTGTAAGCACATCCCATCTCGGGCTACGGTGAGTCTGCGTCAGACCTGCCTGCTGGTCCTGGGGATGCTGCTTTCCATCAACCTGTTGGGCGGCTGCGGGACCGTGGCAGCCCCGACCGCCGCCGCGATCGATCCAGCCGAACAGGTCCAGGCCGACGCGGTTGCCAGCTTGGTCGAATCGGCGCTGGCGGCCTGGGAAACCGACCCGGAGGGAGCCATCGCCGCGATCAACACGCCGGGCGGCCCCTGGCGCGTCCACGAGCTCTACGTCTACGTAATCGATGATGACGGCGTCATGGTCGCCCACGCGGCCAACCCGTCGCTGGTCGGACTCGATTTTTCCGATCAGGTTGACTCCGACGGGTTCGCCTACGTGAGCGCCGGCCTAAGCCAGTCTTTTGAAACCGGGGGCTGGTGGCTCTACCGTTACATCAATCCGGCGACCGGGTTCTCCGAGCCCAAGCGGTCCTACATCAGGCAGGTCGGGGACTTAAATTTCGGGGTCGGTTACTACTTGGACGATGTCCGGTACATCAAGCACATCGTCGCCGATGCGATCGAGGTCTGGCAGCGAGCGGACGATCCGGTCGGTAGCATTCAGACCGAGCCGCGCTTCAATCGCGGCGAGTCTTACGTTTTCGTGCTGCGCGCCCGCGACCTGGTTGTCCTGGCCCACCCGGCCAATCCCGAATTGGTCGGTTCGGACCAGTCCGACCTGACCGACCGCAACGGGGTCAAGATAACCCAGCTATTGCGCGCCCGGGCCGACGCTGACGGCGAATTGGTCGAATACGTCTTCACCAATCCAGTAACCGGCCAGGACGAATCCAAGCAGACTTGGGCGGTCCGGGTTGACGAGGTAATAATCGGCGCCGGAATCTACGCCGATCCCAGCCAGGTGGAAAGTTAGCCGGCCAACGACCTAGCCGCCGGCGGCGGCCGGAACGATCGAGACCCGGGTTCCCTCGACCAGCTCGGTCTCAAGTCCGGACAAGAAGCGGATGTCTTCATCCCCGACGTAGATCTGTACGAACTTGGAAAGCTCGTCATCATCGCCAATTAGGCGGCGCTTAAAGCCCGGGTGATCGGCATCGATCTGTTCGATCATCGCCCTCACGCTGGGGCAATCGGATTCGATCCGCTTCTGGTTTCCCACCAATTCACGCATCGGCGCCGGTATTCGTACGGTTGCCATGGTTGATCGCTTTCGTTTTCCGTTTTTTAAGGTGTTTGTTCGGATTGGCTTGAGCTGGGCCCAGCAGTTGCCCTCATATGAGCACCGGGGCCCGTTCGTTGCTGGTTTCGCGCGCGATGGCTTCCTCAAACGCCCCCAGGGTCGGGGCGATCGTCATGTTCGCCACCCCGCGCCCGGCGAGCGCTTCCTGGGTCTTTAAGCCGTTGCCGGTAACGTAGGCGACCACCGATTCGTTCCTGCCGAACTGACCCTTTTGGGCCAGCTTGATCAGGGTGGCGATCGTGACCCCACCGGCCGGTTCGGTAAATATCCCCTCGTCGGCGGCCAGGATCGAAATCGCCGCGATGATCTCCTCATCGGTGACCTTGGTGATCACGCCACCGCTGGAGCGGGCGACCTGCAGCGAATAATTTCCGTCGGCCGGGTTGCCGATCGCCAGGCTCTTGGCGACTGTTAGCGGGTCGCGCACCGGTTCGAACTCGTCTAGTCCGGCCGCAAAAGCATCGGCCACCGGTGAACAACCATCGGCCTGGGCACCGGAGATGGCAACGCTCTGTGAGGAGATCAGGCCGACCTCCACCAGCTCGGCAAATCCCTTGGCGATCTCGGTGTAGAGCGCCCCGGAGGCGATCGGCGCCACCACGTGATCGGGCGCCCGCCAGCCAAGTTGTTCGACGACTTCAAAGGCCAGGGTCTTTGATCCCTCGGCGTAGTAGGGGCGCATGTTGATGTTGCAGAAGGCCCAGTCTTCTTCGTCGGCGATCTCCGAACAGAGCCGGTTGAGCTGATCGTAGGTCCCGTTTACGGCGACCAGATTGGCCCCATAGACCGCCGCGTTCAAGACCTTGCCGGCCTCCACGTCCGAAGGCATAAAGACGTAGATCTTCAGCGCGGTGCGGGCGCCGGCGCCGGCCACCGCCGAGGCCAGGTTTCCAGTCGAGGCGCAGGCAAAGACCTCATAGCCGAGCTGGCGCGCCTTGGCCAGGGCCACGGCCACCGGCCGGTCCTTGAAGGAGAAGGTCGGGTTTACGCTGTCGTTCTTGAGCCAGAGCTCTTTGAGGCCCAGCCGGTCGGCCAGTTTGCCGGCACGCTGGAGCGGAGTAAATCCCACTCGGACGTTGCGATCCCAGCCAGAATCAAGCGGCAGCAGATCGGCATAGCGCCAGAGCGAGAGCGGTCCCTCGGCGATCTTGCGGCGCGAAATCCGCGATGCGATCAGCTCGTAGTCGTAGATGACCTCAAGCGGGCCGAAACAGAGATTGCAGACATGCTGGGCGCCAGCCGAGTAGACGTTGGCGCAGTTTTTGCACCTTAGGCCAAGTACCTTATCGGCCATTTTGTAACTGATAGTCCTTCACGAATATTTATCAAATTCAGAGTTGCAGAGATTGCCTGGCCTGCGGGCAGGCACCGCGAGCGGCGCCGACCAAGGCCGGAAGGGTAGCTCTACATGAAGGACTGTCCGCCGTGGGAATGACCATCGAGGCGGAAGAATGCCGCGGGTTTATTGGCCCAGCCGGGCGGGCTGGGACTGCGAGTGCTACGCATCAGGGTGTGGTGTCCTCTTATCTTGCGATTGCAGGCTCGCCGGAGTTGGCACCTAACGCGCGGCAAAAACTGCCGCACCGGTTGCCGGGCTTCAAAGGGCCGTGTCCCTCCACCACTCTGGATAAGAGCCGGAACCACCGTATTCAATTGAGGCAAATTATAGAGGCGCACCCGGCCGGCCGCAGTTCCAGGTTTCTAAACCAACGGCGGCTGGTTGAACCCGGTCGGTCCACCAACCCGGGCAATCGGCGCGAAAATCGACCGCCAAAGTCCCTAGTCTTTGTAATGCCGACTAAGCCCGACCCCCAATCTCGCCCGGACCGATTCAATTGCTAGCCCGTTTTGCCGATTCCCAGGGATCGACCACGCCCCACCGGGACAACCTGCCGGCCCTGGTTGGCGCCAATACGGATTCGCTGCGCCTGCCCTCGATCGAACAGATGCGAATCGAGGAGGAGGAGACCGAAGCCGGAATCTCGCTGGCCCTGGGCAAGTTCATGCTGCTGGCGGCCGACCTCCTCTGGATGCTGCTTTCGCTGGCCCTGGTCGAGGACTTCCGCTGGTCAATCGTCGCGCTGATCGCGATCGATCTGATGATCGCCTTCAACCGCCGGCCGGACCGGCTCCCGGGACAACTTGAGCTGGGCGCGCGCGGCCTGTTGGGGGTCGGCCTATTCACCTTTGAGGCGGCCTTCTTCGGCGCGCCGTGGCCGCTGATTGCGGGTCAGGCGATGCTGCTGGCCGCCGCCGCGCTGCAGGCTTTTGGCGCCGGTGGCGAGGGCAAGAATCTGCTGGGCGGGTTCCTGGCGCTGGCCGGGGTGGTTTTCGCCATGGCCGTTTCCTTGCTGCTCATCCAGGTCCGCGATCAGGACATTGCCGCACGCTTCGAATCAGCCTACGTCCTGGCCGCGGCCGGGCGCCGCGATGACGCGCTGGAACTGGTCCGCCGGGTCATCAACGAGAACGGCCAGAACCCGATGGTCCATATGCAGGCGGTCAATTTCTACTTAACCGACGAGATTAACGATGTCGCGGCGGCCTCGCTGGCGGCCGATCGGGCGGTCGAATATTCCAACGATAGTACCTACCCCCAGGCCTACTATGTGCGCGGGTTCCTCCAGGAAAATCGCCAGGATTACGTCTCGGCGCTGGCAAGCTACAGCGCCGCGATCGAGCATCGCGACGATCTTCCGCTGATCTACCTGGCCCGGGCCAACGTCTTCCAGCAGCTCGGGCGGACCCAGGAGGCGATCGCCGATCTGCGCAAGGTCGAGGAGCTGGCCCCGGGAACCGATGCGGCGATCGACGCCCGCATCATGCGGCTAAATCTCCAACCGCGGTCCAACACCCCACTCGACGACTTGTAGCCGCCGCCGCGCCGTTAAGCGGCGCGGGCCTGCCGCAGGTAGCGCTCCAGCTCGATAAGCAGATCGGGCAGGTATTGGTCAAACACCAGGCGCGACATGTGGCCGATCCGGATTATCCGCCCCTTGAGCGGACCAAAACCCTCGGCCAGGACGAATCCGCATTCGCGGCGCAGCCAGGAGAGCAGGGGGTCGACCCCGCCGGGCAGGTCCGCCGGCGGCAGGGCGCAGGTGACCGTCGGGGAGGCGACAGCCTCGCGGGCCAGCATCGAAAAACCCAGGTCCTTAAGGTGCTGGCGGAATTGAGCAGCCCCCTTGGCCGTCCGCGCAAAGCGCTGCTCGGGGGTTTCGGACTGCTGGATTTGAAGGGCGCGGTCGAACGCCCGGCACACGTTGACCGGCATGGTCGACGGCTGGGGGTGGAAGTCGGCCTGGGTTTCCGCGAACTGGCGCCAGACGGCAAGGTCAAAGTACCAGCCGGGGGCACTGCGGCGGCGGGCGTTTAGGGTATCCCAGCCCTGCGGCGAGACGATCACCGGCGCCAACCCGGGCGGGCCCTCGAGGGCCTTCTGGGAGGCGGTCGCCAGGTAATCGAGGCCCCATTCATCGGTGCGGATTTCAACCGCCGCAAACGACGAGACCGCGTCCACGATGATGTTTACCCCGCGGTCGCGGCAGACGCGGGCGATTTCCTCCAACGGACAGATCGCCCCGGACGATGTCTCACTGTGACAGAGCAGCAGGGTTTTTATATGATCGGCCTCAATCCGCGCGGCGATCTGCTCGGGCGTCGGGGCCGATCCCGGGGCGATGTCCATCTTCCGGGCTTCGAGCCCGTTGGCCCGGGCGATATCGAAAAAGCGTTGCGAAAAATAGCCGTTGACGGGTACCAACACGCGGTCGCCGGGACTGGTCAGCGACCGGACTCCGGCTTCGATCGCACCGGATCCCGAGGACGCCATTATGTAGGCATCGCCCTCGGTCTGGGCGTAGCGCAAAACCCCCTGCTGGAGGCGGCGGTAGAGATCAAGCCAGGGTTGCCCGTAGTGTGGAAACACCGGTTCGGCCAGGGCCGCCAGCACCCGCTGGTCTAGATCGATCGGTCCGGGTATTAGTAGCCGCAAATTGGTCATCGCTTGCAAAAATGGCAGTTGGCCGGGATGCAATAAGTCCGCCATTATCAGTAACAGCGGCCAATGTCGTTGCAAACTTCGACGCTGGGAAAGCTATTTCTGCGCCAGATTGACCATCAGCACCAGCCCGCCCGGTCCATGTCGGGGGCGTCGGTCGAGTTGAGTTTTTTTCTCCCGCTCTACAACGAGCAGGACAACGTACTGCCAATCGGCCGGCGGGCGATCCGGGCACTTGAGGAGAGCGGTTACGGCTGGGAACTGATCCTGGTCGACGACGGCTCGCGTGATGCGACCGCCGACCGGAGCCTAACGCTCTGCCAGGGAGACCGGGTCAGATTGATCGTCCATCAACGCAATCGCGGCTACGGCGGCGCGCTCAAGACCGGGTTTGCCAACGCGCGCGGCCGGCTGGTCGGATTCTGCGACGGCGACGGCCAATTCGACCCGGCCGACCTGCCCAAACTGCTGTGCCTGATCAAGGGACGGCAGGCGGTGTTCGGCTACCGCCGGCGGCGCGCCGAGGGATCGCTGCGGGGCCTGCCCTCGCGCGCCTGGGCGAGCCTGGCCGGAGCGTTACTGGGGTTTTCAACCCGCGACCTCGATTGCGGCTTCAAGCTCTTTGAGACCGCGTTCGTGCGCAAGCTCAAGCTTGAGAGCGAAGGCGGATTCATCTCGGCCGAAATCCTGGCCAAGGCCGCCAAGCTGGGGGCCCGGGTCGAACAGGCCTGCCTCGAACACCATCGCCGCCGGGCCGGAAAATCGACCGGTCTGCGGCCGCTGGTGGTGATTAGGGCATTTGCCGAACTGGCCCGGTTTTACTGGCGGTTGCGCACATGGACTCCGTAAAACTCTCGATCCTGATCCCGGTCTACAACGAGCGGGCCGGTCTGCCCGGGGTCGTGGAGCGACTGCTCAAGCTGCCCGACGATTGCGAGTTTGTCTTTGCCGACGACGCCTCGACCGACGGCTCGCTCGATTTCCTGCACTCGCTCTCCGATCCGCGTATCCGGCTGCTCACCAGCCGACAAAACCAAGGCAAGGGGGCAGCGGTAACCCGGGCCCTGGCGGTGGCCGTCGGCCGCTACGTGGCCATCCAGGACGCCGATCTTGAGTACGACCCCAGCGACCTGATGCGCCTGCTGGCCGCGGTCGAGGCCTCCTCGGCGCGGGTCGCCTACGGCTACCGCGACCTATCGCGGCAGCGCCCGCTGCTGCGGCTGGGCAACCGCTTTGTGACCCTTGCCACCAACCTGATCTATCGGGCCAACCTGCGCGATATGGAATCCTGTTACAAGCTGATCGATCGGCAGCTGGCGCTCGAACTCAACCTGAGCGCGCGGCGCTTTGACATCGAACCGGAAATAACCGCCAAGCTGCTTTTGGCGGGCGAGGCGATCCTGCAGCTGCCGATCGCCTATGAGCCCCGTTACGAGGGCAAAAAATTGGCCTTCTGGCGCGACGGGCCGGCGGCGCTGGCCGCCCTGATCGCGCAGCGCTGGAAGAGTGGAAAAAACCGGTCCGGCGCCCGCGGCAAAAACGGGGGCGAGAATTGAGCGGTCATTGCCGGTCGGGTCGGCCCAAACCGGCCGAGCCGCGATCGAGATTCTGGAAGGCCCGGTAACTAGCATGCGCATCCGCGCCCGAATCGCCATCGTCCTGCTGGGAGTCGCCCTTAGCGGACTGCTCGCCGGTTGTTTTGAGATCGGCGCGCCGTTCGGCGACGACGAATCGACCGTCTCATCTGCCCCGTTTCCGGCCAGCGAAGGGGTCGAATTCAAGCTGGAGACCGAGTCCGCCATGGAGGTCGTTGCCGACTCGGCCGGCAACCAGTCGGCCGAGCTGCTGGGCCGGCAAATCATCCTTAACGGCCACATCCGGCTGCGGGTAAATGACGTCCTGGAGGATTTCGACCAGATCGCAGCCATGACCCGCAGCGCCGGCGGGTACGTGGAGAACTCCAATCTATACGGCGATTCCGATTCCTCCGAGGACGGGCCCAAGGCCTGGCAGGGGGCCTATATGAGCCTGCGGATTCCGGCCGAACTATTCGAACCGGTCAAGGAACGGATCCAGGCCCTGGCGGTCGAAGTTCTTTCAGTTAGCACCGATTCAGAAGACGTAACCGCCCAGGTCACCGATTTCGAATCGGACCTGCGCAACCGCCGGGCGGTCGAGAACCAGTACCTCTCGCTATTGGAAAAGGGCGAGGCGATCAGCGACATCGTCGCCGTCACCGACCGCCTCAACGACACCCGCCGTGAGATCGAGCGGATCGAAAGCCAGCTGGCCACCTTCTCCAAACTGGTGGCGCTGGCCACCCTCTCGGTGGAATTGGAGGCCGTGGCGGGTCCCAGCGAGGCCGAACTGTTCGGTCCACCCGATGCCGCCCGGGCCGGTTGGGAGGCCTCCTGGGTCTTCCTCGAAACCCTGCTTGAGGCGATCCTGGCAACCCTTGCTTTCTCTTGGTGGCTGATCCCGCTGCTGGTTCTGCTGGCGCTGCTATTGCGGCACCTTAGGTCCCGCCGTATTGGCCGCCAATCCCCGCCAGCGGTCGATCCCGAGCGCTAGCTGGGCCGCCGACGCGGCCGCTGCGCCAAGCAGCTATACCGCGCAGGCCAGCTCCCCTGCGACCGGCGCGGCGGTGCGGACGCTGATCCGCCCGCCGCCCAGGACCAGGTCCCCTTCATAGAACACCGCCGCCTGGCCGGGCGCCAGCCCCCAGACCGGCTCGTCCATTGCGACTTCGACCGCCGATCCGCCGACCGGTTGAATCCGGCACGGCAGCCGGCGGGCGCTAGAGCGCACCCGCACCGTCGCCGGTTGGGCGGCCCGCAGCCGGGCAACCGAGACCGGGTTGAACTGTTCGACCCGGAAGGAATGGCGGAAAAGGTCCTCGCGCCGCCCCAGGACGATCGCGTTTTGGTCCGGCAGGATCTGGGCCACAAATAGCGGATCGCGGTGCGAAACGCCCAGTCCGCGGCGCTGGCCGATGGTGTAACCGGCAAGGCCCCGGTGCTCTCCGATACGCGACCCGTCCGCGAGCAATATCGGTCCCGGCGACCCCAGCCCGCCGTGCTGCTCGTTGATGAAATCACGGTAATTGCCGGCCACAAAACAGATGTCGACGCTGTCGCGGCGGTCGGCATTGGGTAGGCCCAACTGGTGCGCTAAGGCCCGCGTCTGGCCCTTGGCCATCGACCCCAGCGGGAACAGCAGGCGGCCCAGCTTTACCTGGTCGAGGACGTAGAGAACGTAAGACTGGTCCTTGGCCGGGTCGGCGGCTTCAAGCAGCTGGAAGCGTCGGGTGTTTCGGTCCTGGGCGATTCGAGCATAGTGGCCGGTGGCCAGGCGGGTCGCCCCCAGAGCTTGCAGCTGCTCGAATGCGGTTGAGAACTTGATGTGCTGGTTGCAGTCGATGCACGGGTTTGGGGTTAGGCCCTGCCAATAGCTGTCGGCAAACTTTTCAACCACCTGCTCCGCAAACAGCGCGCGTTGGTCGACGCCCACGTGTTCGGCCCCGATCAGGTCGCAAACCTCCTTGGCGGTGGCGGCCGCCTCGGGCGAGCAGCAGTTGCGTTCGGTCGGGTCCAGGCCCTGCTCGGGCCATATGTCGACCGTGTAACCAATCACCTGGTACCCGGCGCGGGCGAGCAGGGCGGCCGCTACCGAACTGTCGACCCCGCCGCTCATCGCCACGGCGATCTTGCCGCCGTCAAGATCGGGCGGGGGGAGGAATGGATCGCCGGAGAGCATCGCGCTGGGTTCTTAAAGCTTTCGAAGGGTTTAGGGCGGGCGGTCCCGAATTTTTTTAAACCTGCAATGATATTTTCCAGCTAGCTGGCCTTGAAGGCCCCGAGCATAATTTAAATTACCCGCGGACCCCGAGCAAACCCCCGTCCATTCGCAATGACCCATCTGGCCCACATCAGCGTGCGCGTGCTGGCCGTCGTCATGTTCGCGACGGCAATCTGGCTTATTTCCAATCAAATCGTTAGCTCGCCGGTAATCGTCGGGACCGAACTGCGGATCGGACAGTTGCGCGCCGAGATCGCCGCGGTGGAACGCGAGAGCCAGTCGCTGCGCGATTTGATCGCCTACCGCCAATCCGACAACTACGTTGTGGCGGCGGCCAAGCGCGAACTGGGCTTGGTCGAACCGGGCGACATCCAGATCGTCCTCACCGGGTTCCCGCTCCCGCCGGCCCCGGCGGCCGCCTCGCTTGGAGATCTGCCATCCGAACCATCGCCGCCCGAACCGTCGCCGGGGTCGAATCTGCGAGGGTGGTGGAAGATCCTCAGCGGGAGCTAGCTCCGGGCGGTGGCAGATTGCGTTTGAGTTATAAGCGGCTCGACGATTCCCTGCCGGCGCCGGCCTACCAGACCGGCGGCGCGGCCGGTTTCGATCTCTATGCGCGCACCGCAGCCCTTATCCCGCCCGGCCGGACCGGTCTGATTCCGGCCAACCTGATCGTTGCAGTTCCAAAGGGGCATGCGCTGCTGGTCGCGCTGCGCTCCTCCACCCCGCTGCGCAAGGGCCTGATCGCTCCGCACGGGGTGGGGGTGGTCGATTCGGACTACCGCGGACCCGAAGACGAACTCAAAGTCCTCGTCTACAACCCCACCCCCAATCCGGTGCCGATCGCCCGCGGCGAACGCATCGCGCAGGCGTTCGTGGTGGCCACCCCGGTCTGCGAATTGGTCGAGCAGGATCGGGTCACCGCGCCCAGCCGCGGGGGATTTGGTTCCACCGGCAGCTAGCTTGCGGTCCCCGATTGCCGGCGCCCTGGCCGGCGTGCTCCAGCGCGCCGGCATCACCGCCCCGACCAATCTGCTGGTGGCCGTCTCGGGTGGCCCCGATTCGGTGTGCCTAGGTCACGCGACCACGACCTGGGCCCGGCAAAGGCGGGTCGGCGTGGTACTGGCCCACTACGACCACCGCTGGCGCCCCGATTCGGGCCTTGACCGGCAGCTGGTGGCCGACCTGGCAAGGCGCTGGGAGTGCGGATTCGCCAGCGCGGCGGCCGATGATTTGGTCGCCCCGGCCTCGGGCCAGTCGGCCGAGCTGCGGGCCCGCAACCAGCGCTGGGAATTCCTGGAAGAAGCCGCCCGCAGCTGCGGGGCCGAGGCGATCCTATCCGGGCACCACCTGGGCGACCAGGCCGAGACCCTGCTGCTGCGGTTGCTGCGCGGGGCCGGAGCCCGTGGTCTGGCAGCGATGGCGGAGATCAATGGCGCGGCCAGCCCGCCACGGTTGCGGCCGCTGCTGGCAATCGAGCGCCGCCAGATCCTTTCGTACCTGGCTGAATTCGACCTCCCCTACCGGCTCGACCCCAGCAACGATGAGTCAATTGGCGATCGCAATCGCATCCGCAAGGCGGTGATGCCGACATTGCGGGCGATCCGCCCGGGGGTTGAGCGGACCATCGCGCGGGCCGCCCAGAATCTGCGCGAGGAGGCCGAAGCGATCGATATCTGCGCTCGACTGGCTTTTGCCCAGGCCGGCGCCGCGCCCTACTTTGGCGCCTACGAAATCAGCCGCGAGGGCCTGGCCGGGATCGAGCCCGGCCTGGGCCGATTGCTGCTGCGCGATCTGGCCGGACGGGTCGCGGGCCAGTACCCGCGCCGCGATCCACTGGGGGCGGGGCTGCGCTTTGCACTCGAATCGGACCGCGCTCCGGCCAGTTTCCCGCTCACCCCGCTCACCCGGATCGAGCGATCGCGCGGGCAGCTGCTGGTTTGCGCTAGCAATTGGCGGCCGCCCCGGCTACTGGCCGGCGGAAGCCTGGCGGTACCCGGTTCGCTTTACCTGCCCGATCCTGGCCTGACCCTGACCGCCACGGCGGCGGCGGAGGGCCCGCAGTCCGGCGCCGACAACCGGGCCGTTCTGCTACTGGAACCACCACTCGAGGCGCTCACGCTTGAGCCGGCGGCGGCGATGGGAGTTTCGCTGGCCGGCCTGCCCACCTGGCGGCGGGCGGGCGCGTTCGGCCTTCGCTTTAAGGGGCGGCCGGTCTACGTGAGCGGGCTCCGGCTGCCGCGCCCGCCGCCAGGTGACGGGCCGGGCGGCCGGGCGGTGGCAATCAGCTGGCAATTTGGCGACGCTCGGCCGGTCGACAATCCGCCCGGGCCAGGGGTTCGTATATAGGGGTACAAACGGTCGGCGCCAAGCTTGGGTGCTAGACTCGCAAACCCTTAGAAACTGGCAGATTTATATGCAATCGGTTCTGGGCCCAGGACCCGCCGCAGCGGGGATGGCCACAGTCGCACGGGTTAGGCCGATCTCGGCATGCTAAACAACCGCTGGACCCGCAACGGGTTCGTTTACCTGGTCATCGCGGTCGCGGTGTTGGCGGTGCTGTTCATCGTCTTCTCGGCCCCCAGCAGCTCGCCCCAGTATTCCTATTCGCAGCTGCTCTCCGACGTCCAGGGCGATGTCCTAGCCGGCGCCCGGCCCAAGCTCTACGTGTCCGGCGACAACACCCTGCAGTACACCAATTCGGGCAACGTCACCCGTTCGGCGGCCATTGGTGCAGAGACCGACATCATCGCTGATCTGCGGGCGGCCAACATCGGTTTCTCCCAGGTCGAGGTCGAATACGCCGAACCCTCGCGCCTGGGCGGAATCCTGGGTGGATTGCTCTCGTTCCTGCCGATCATCTTCATCGTCGGCCTGCTGTTCTTCATGATGCGCCAGGCGCAGGGATCAAACAACCAGGCACTATCGTTCGGCCGCACCAAGGCGCGGGTCATTTCCGGGCAGCGGCCAACCGTCACTTTCAAGGATGTTCAGGGGGTCGACGAGGCCAAGCAGGAACTGACCGAAGTTGTTGAATTTCTCAAATATCCGGAAAAATTCACCAAGATCGGTGCCCGCATTCCGGCCGGCATCCTCTTGGTGGGTCCGCCCGGAACCGGCAAGACCTACCTGGCCAAGGCGGTCGCCGGCGAAGCCGGGGTGCCGTTCTTCTCGCTCTCGGGATCCGAATTCGTCGAGATGTTCGTCGGGGTCGGCGCCTCGCGAGTGCGCGACCTGTTTGCGAAGGCCCGCCAGAGCGCACCCTGCATGATCTTCGTCGACGAGATTGACGCGGTCGGGCGCCAGCGCGGCGCCGGACTGGGCGGCTCCCACGACGAACGCGAGCAGACCCTCAACCAGATCCTGGTGGAGATGGACGGCTTCGAATCCGACACCAAGGTGATCGTGGTCGCCGCCACCAACCGCCCCGACATCCTCGATCCGGCACTGCTTCGCCCGGGGCGCTTTGACCGCCAGGTGATCCTCGACCGGCCCGACATCCGCGGCCGCGAGGCGATTTTGCGGGTGCATTCCAAGGGCAAGCCGATCGCCGCCGGGGTCGACCTGCTGGTCGTGGCCAAGGAGACCTCGGGCTTTACCGGGGCCGACCTGGCGAACCTGCTCAACGAGGCGGCGATCCTGGCCGCCCGCGAGAACAAGACCGAAATCTCGATGGTCGAAATGGAAGAAGCCATCGACCGGGTGGTGGCCGGCCCCGAACGCAAGAGCCGGGTAATTACCCAACGCGAGAAGGAAATTACCGCCTACCACGAGGTCGGCCATGCCATCGTCGGCCACTACATGGGGGAGATGGACCCGGTCCACAAGATTTCGATCATCGCCCGCGGACGGATGGGCGGCTACACCCGCTTCCTGCCCCCCACCGATCGCTCGATGATGTCCAAGAGCCAATTCGACGACCAGATCGCCACCATGATGGGCGGCCGCGCCGCCGAACTGGCGATCTACCAGGAATTTACCACCGGCGCGTCCAACGACCTGGAACGGGCCACCGACGTTGCCCGCCAGATGGTCACCCGCTACGGGATGAGCCGCCAGCTCGGACCGCGCACCTTTGGGCGCAAGGATGAGCTGATTTTCCTGGGCCGCGACATCCAGGAAACACGCAACTATTCCGAAGCGGTCGCCCAGCAGATCGACGACGAGGTGACTCAGATCGTTACCCAGGCGCACGACCGGGCCACCGCGGTGATCAAGGTCCACATGGGCCAGTTGGAGAAAATCTCGCGTTTCCTATTGACTGCCGAGAGCATCGAGCTGTCCACGTTCGAGGCGTTGCTGGCCGGCGAGGACGTACCGCTTCCGGTTCTAGTCAATCCCGCTCCCGAGGAGCCGCCGGCAACCGAGGACGGCGCCGCCCAAAAACCGTCGGTCGGCCTTAATCCGGCACCGCGTCTAAAGCGCGACCCCTCCTCGGCCTAGGACCGGTGCCGGCCAGGTAGGCCGGGATCCGGTGCCGGCTTAAAAACCGCATCGGCGCCTAACTTGGCCGCAACGCGGCGATCTCGGCCTCGCTGGCCGGCGCCGGGTTGTCGCGCTGCCTAAAGGCAAGATACGCGCCCAGCAGGGCAACCAGCGCGGCGCCGGCCAGGCACACCCGGTAGCCCAAAAGCAGGTCTTCGGGACCGGCGTCGAGCGCCTCGGCGGTACCGGCCTGCAAGGTGACCACCAGGGTGAACGTTAGCCCCCAGACCGCCTGGCCGGCGGTGAACCCGAACGTCCGGGCGGTGGCCAGGAATCCGGCCGAAACCCCCAGCATCGAGCGCGGCAGCGAACCAACGATTGAGGTGTTTATCGTCCACTCGAACGTTCCCAGCCCCAATCCGACAACCGGAACCAGCAGCAGCAGCAGCCAGGCCGGTGAATCAGTCTGCAGCAGGAGCAGGAGCAGCGAGCCCAACCCTATCAGCGCCAGTCCGAGGGTCGCCGGGCGGCGCGGCGCGGAGCGTTCGGCCCAGATTCCGGCCAGCGGGGCCGCAAAGAACATCATCGCCGGGCTCGACGCGTACACCAGGCCGATGATGAATGGTGAGAGTCCCAGCACTCGGGCCATGTAGATCGGCAGCAGCAGGAATCCGACGGTTACCGCCATAAAACCCAGAAAGGCGGCCAACACCGGCAGGCGGAAGTCGCGCAGCTTAAACAGCCTAAATTCCACCGTCGGATTGGCGGTGTTCAATTGCAGGTAGACAAAAAGTGCAAGCATCATAAGGGCGATCGCCCCGGCACCCAGAATCTCGGGGCTGAGCCAGCCACGCTCGTTGCCCAGGGTGATGGCAAAAAGCAGCGGTCCCTGCCAGAGCACCATAAGCACCGCCCCGCGCAGGTCGAATCGCCGCTCCGGGCGCCGCGGGGTCTCCCAAAGCCGCTCGCACAAACCGATGCGGCTGGCAATGAAGATGACCAGCAAACATACCGCCAGGATCACCAGCGTGGGCCACAGCAGGTTGCGCCAACCGAAAACGGTGGTCATTAGGCCACCCAGCAGGGGACCCGAAACCAGGCCGATCGAGGTGGTAACGCCAACGAGCGCCAGCGCGCGCGCGCGCTGCGATGGGACAAACGCCCGAACCGTAAAGGCCGGCCCCACGGTAAAGAGCACCGCCATCGAGGCCCCCATTAGAAAGCGCGCGACGATAAGCAACGCGAACCCGCTAGAGAGGATTACCAGCAATGCCCCGGCAACATAGGCCGCCAATCCGTAGTAGAGGACCTGGCGGTGACCGATCTTGTCGGCCAGATTGCCCATCACCAGGAGCAGCGCCGCGGTCATTATGATCGGCGCCAGTACGACCCACTGGGCAACGATCAGGTCGAGTTCGAGCTCCCCTGCGATCTCGGGCAGGACCACCGCCCAGGCGGTGCCGTCGTAGGTCCCCAGGTATACGCAGATGAACCCGATCACCTGCGGCGCAAACCCGGTCCGCAGACTCATCCTGGCCAGAGCCGAACTTTGCAATTTAGCCTCTATCTAACAATTGGAGACTGGCAAGTATTGCCGCAATGGACTCAAGCTTTGCCCGATCGGGGCGGGTGACCGGGGCCCCTAAGTGATCGGCGTTGATGGGTTTTGAAACCGCTTGTCATTAATTGAATCGAGCGCCCAGTGCTAAGCATTTCAGATTATCTTGCCGCCTGCCGGCCGCTCATTTTGCAGGCGATGCGCGATACCATGGGTCTGGATCCTTCGCTGGCCACGCAGGTGGCCAGCTACCATCTGGGCTGGACCGAGCGCGACGGATCGCCGCGGTCGCAAGCCGGCGGCGGCAAGGGGCTGCGCGGCGGGCTTGCCCATCTCGTCGGCGAAAGCCTGGGCGGGGGAGATGCCGCGCTGCCGGCGGCGGCCAGCGTCGAGCTATTCCACGCCATGACGCTGCTCCATGACGATGTAATGGACCGCGACCGGCGGCGGCGCGGTCAACCGGCGGCCTGGACGATCTGGGGCGACGCAACCGCGATCAACGCCGGCGACCTGCTCTTCGCACGCGCCTTTACCGCCATCGCCGGTTCAGAGCGTGCCGCCGAGGGCACCCGGTTGCTGGCGGCCGGAGCCGCAACGGTGGTATTCGGCCAACAGTTGGACCTGCAGTTCGAGGCGCGCGCGCGAGTCGGGCTGGCCGAGTACGAGCAGATGATTGGCGCCAAGACGGCGGCGCTTTTTGGCCTCGCGCTGGAGCTGGGGGCGCTGGCCGCCGGGGCCGAGCGCGGGCCCTGGCGCCGCCTGGGCAACGAACTGGGCATGGCCTTCCAGATCCGTGACGACGAGTTGGGGATCTGGGGCGATCCAGCGGTGACCGGAAAACCGGTGGGGGGCGACCTGCGCCGCGGCAAGAAGAGTCTGCCGATGGTCATGTTCCAAACCTCGGGCGGTCAACTCCCCGGCCCGGCCGATTCGAACGCCCAGGTGCTCCACATCCTGGGCCAGCTTGAATCGGCCGGTATCCGCGGCCAGGTCCAAGCGGCGCTGGCACAGAAGATTGCCAATTGCCGGCGCCTGACCGGACTGCTGCCAGTTCAAACTAGTTACAGGTCGATGCTGCAGCAGCTAATCGACCGGCTGGCCGAGCGCGAGCGCTAAACGATGGGAGAGCACGTGTACCCGAAAGATCAGTCGCGGTTGGCCGCGGCCTTTATGCTGGTCGTAGCCTGCGGCCTGACCCTGGTTCTGGCTGCCTGTGGGTCGGCCGAAGCGTCGCCAGCCGCAAACCCGGCGCCGGTCGCAACCCCGGCCCCGACCAGCCAGCCGACGCCCGAACCGACGCCCGCGCCGGTCGCTGAACCAACGCCGGAGCCGACCGCTGAACCAACTCCCGAGCCGACGCCGGAGCCGGTCGCTGAACCAGAGGTCGACCTGGAAATTGCCGCCGGTGACCTGTTTGGCGAATTTATCGCCGATGAGGAGGCCTCCGAGGCCAAGTACTTTGGCAAGGTCGCCCGCATAAGTGGAGTGATCCGCGAGAACTTCTCGATCGGCCGCGGCGGATTCCTCATGATCGTCGGTGAGGGCGACGCCAACGGGGTGATCTGCACCCTCGGCCAGGAAGACTACGAGTCCCAGAAAGACCGTCAGCCGGGCGAATCGATCACCGTGGTCGGACTGATCTTCGACCTGGTTTACGACGTGGCGATAAGCGACTGCCGGGTCGAGGCTTAGGCGACGGGCGATTAGCGGGTCAAAAGCATTGGGGCGGCGGGCGGCCTTCGGGTCGGTGCTGATCGTATTCGGGCTCGCCGCCCTATTTGACGGGGCAATAGACGGGTTTCCCCACTTCTGGCAGCTGTTCCCGCTTTACGTGATAGTTTTCCTGGCGGTAAGCAAAATCGGCAGCGGCGGCTGGCGATTTTCATGGAAAACCTGGCTGGCGCTGGCGCTATTGGCAATCTGGCAACTGGCAATCCTTACCGGCCTATCGCTAGATATCAATCTGGGCCGGTTTTTTTGGCCGCTGGCGATCGTTGCGGTGGGGGCCTACCTGGTGGTGCGTTCACTCTCGGCCCGCAGCGCCGGAGGGGCCAATTCGTTAACCGCCGTCTTTGGGTCCAGTGAACGGGCGTTTGCCGGACCGCTCCCCGGACAGCTGTCGGCGACCGCCCTGTTCGGCAGCTGCCAGATCGACCTTTCCAAGGCCGACGCCGACGGTCCGGCGGCAGTCGAGGTTTTGGTCATGTTCGGCTCAGTCGAGCTCAAGATCCCCGAAGGTTGGGCGACCGAACAACAGGTGAGCGCAGTCTTCGGAGGAATCTCGGGCGGCAATTCGGTGGCCGGGGCGCTACCCCAACTGATTGTTTCTGGATCGGTCCTGCTCGGAAGCCTGGAAATCAAAAACTAGGGCGGGCGGCGTTCTGGTTGGGCGAGCGAGCGCAGGGCCGCCGGCTGCCGGAGTCTTAGGCGGTGGCGGCGGCCGCGACCCGGGGCAATGCGTCCTTGATCGGGTAGTGCAGCGCCGCGGCGGCAAACGCCAGGAAGATGGCCGCCAACCAAATCGGATCGTACGAACTGGTGGAATCGTACACCCGGCCGCCCATCCAGATTCCGATGAACGATCCGATCTGATGGGAGAAAAAGGTGGTGCCGAACATGACCGCCAGGTAGCGGGCCCCAAGCAGCTGGGCAACCGTCGAAGAGGTGAGCGGGACGGTGGCCAGCCAGACGAACCCCATCGACGCCCCAAACGCGATCGCGGTTACCGAATTTAAGGGGAGCACAAGCAGGCCGATCAGGACCACCCCGCGGATCGAGTAGACCAGGGACAACAGCTTGCTGCGGCGGAAGCGGTCGCCGAGGCGGCCAAAGAGGGTCGATCCAAAGATGTTGAACAGACCGATCATCGCCAGCGAGAGTGACGCCGCCCCGACCCCGACCCCGCCGTCGGCCAGGTAGGCCGGCAGATGGGTGGAGATGAATCCCACATGGAAGCCGCAGACGAAGAATCCGGCGGTCAGCAGCAGATAGCCGCGGTTGCGGCGGGCGCGGGCGAGCATCTTCGCGAACGGCTCATCGACCACGTCGCGGCTCCGCGGTAGCTCGCCCGCCCCCGCCCGCAGGAACAGGAACGCCATCACGCCAACCAGCAGCGGCACCGCGGCAAAGATCATGAAATTTATCCGCCAGCCAAACAGAGTCAACATCTGCTGCCAGAGCGGTACCAGGACGAATATTCCGGCCGAGGCCCCGGCGATCACTATCCCCAGCATGGTGCTGCGACGCTCGACCGGGACCATCTGGCCGATCGCCCCCACCACCACCGTCATCGACGCCCCGCTCACCGCCAGGCCGCCGATGATGCCCAAGTAGATAACCAGTTCGATCCCGCTCGAGATCTGCGAGACCGCCAGCAGCACCAGGGAATAGACGACTCCGGACGGCAGCATCACCTTCCAGTGACCGTAGCGGTCGGCCAGGTAGGCGGCCACCGGCAGACCGGTGGCCAGCTGCAGGATCGCGATCGCCAGGGCAAATGTCGCGCGGCCGATTTCGAGTTCCTCGGTCATCGACCGCAAGTAGATCCCGAAGGATTGGGTCGATCCGACCATAACGAACGCCATCGCCGTGCCGACGATGACAAACAGCCAGGGCGACTTGGTCTTTGGGGCCGTCGTCGCCTGACCATCCACACTCGAGATCGCCGCGCCCAAGCCTTTCAATTCAACCAGCCGCAAGTTAATTTTGACAACAGATCGGCCGCAAGATCGAGGACGTCGCCGATCCGATCCTGTTTTTAAGAGAGCGCGCCCAGCCCGCCCAGCAGGCGTTGGCGATAGGTGTTGGCGCCGCGCGCCAGTTCGGTGCGCGGATGGGGCAGATCGACGCCGAATTCATCCAATATTTGTCCCGGCCGGGCCGACATGACCAGGATTCGGTCGGCCAGCGCCACCGCCTCATCGGGATCATGCGTAACGAACAGGACGGTCAGGTCCAGCTCGCCCCGCAAACCGAGCAGGAACCGGTGCATTTCCAGCCGGGTCAAGGCATCCAGTGCGCCGAACGGTTCGTCCAGCAAAAGGATCGAATTACCCGACACAATGGTCCGCAGCAGCGCTGCCCGCTGGCGCATCCCGCCCGAGAGTTGGTAGGGATGGTGGTTAAGGAATCCTTCAAGGCCGAACCGCGGCGCCAACCGGCGGGCCCGCCGGCGCGCCGCGGCCAGGTCGCCGCGCTTTACCTGCACCCCGATGGTCAGGTTGTCAATGACCCGACGCCAGGGCAATAGCAGGTCGCGCTGGGGCATAAACCCCAGCTGCCCGCGGCGCCCGGTGATGTCCTGTCCGTCCAGCCGCACCCGGCCCGCATCGGGCTCGGCCAGCCCAACGGCGACGTTAAAAAGGGTGCTCTTGCCGCAGCCGCTGGGGCCAACCAGGCAGACGAATTCACCCTCGCCCACTCCCAGGCTAACCCGGTCGAGCACGCTCAGGCGGGCGCCGCCCTGGCCAAAGCTCTTGGAGATGCCGGCAAGGGTCAGACGGTCGGCCATCGCCTATCCGCGCTTTAAGTCGGCAGCAGGTCGTTGGAGAAGGCGTTCTCCCAGTCGAAGGTTTCCTCGATCAGCTCCTGGGCGAGCATCCATTCGGTCATGCCACCCCAGACCGATCCGCGCTGTTGGCCCCAGCGGTCCTCATCGCCGCGGTAGCGTGGCGAAAGCCAGGCCTGCGAGGCCTGCGCCAACGGAGCGTCAATTTCCGGGGATGCGGCAATTAACAGATCGGCAGCCGCGCCCGGATCGGCGATGGTGAATTCATAGCCGCGCGAGATCGCCCGCATCGCCCGCTCGCCGATGTCGCGGCGGGCATCCAGCAGTGAGGCATTGGCCATGATCAGCGGGGTGTAGTAGTTGGGCACTCCCCAGTCGGAGAGGAACTGGACGTTCAGATCAATTCCCTCCAGTTCGGCCTTAATTCCCTGCCACCCGTAGAAGATCCAGTAGAGGTCGACATCGCGCTGGATGATCGTTAGGAAATCGGCCGCCCCGGCGCCGACCGATTCCAGCGTGTCGAAGTCGCCACCGTCTGATTCCATCATCACCCTCAGGATCGCCAGTTCCAGCGGCGAGCCGAACCCGCCATAGACGGCCCCTTCAAAATCGCGCGGGCGGGCGATTCCGCGACTGGCCAGCGAGGCGAATCCGGATGTGTTCTGGGCAAGGATCGCCGCCACCGACACCACCGGGGCGCCCTCGACTAAGGCGGGGGTCAAAAATTCCTGGAAGCCGATCCCAAATTCGGCATTGCCGGCCGCCACCACCGCGGTCGCGTCAACCTCGACTGGTTCCTCGATCTTGAAATCGAGGTTCTCCTCCTCGAAGAATCCCAGTGCCCGGGCCACGTAGAGTCCGGTGTGGTTGGTGTTGGGTACCCAATCAAGTACCATGGTCGCCTCGGCCCGATCGGCGCGCTGGGGGGCGGCCGGGGCAATCGTTGACTGGAGGTCGGCGACGTTCTCGGCGGCTGCGGTCTCGCGGCCCGAACCCTCGCAGGCGGCCAGCGCCAGCGTGGCCGCCGCACCCAGGCCGAAACCCAGGAACTTTCGTCGGTTCATCGTTTGCCTCCAGGTTGGGCGATGTTGACCGGCCAGAAGTTGCCGGCCGGAAGAATTAGACATGGTTGCGCCAGGGCATGGCCCGGCGGGTTAGAAGTTCGATTGCCGCCCAGGCCAACAGGGCGATCACGACCACGATCACGATGGCCGCCAGGGCCCGATCGGCACGAAACGAGTTCATCGAACGGATCAGGAATACCCCGAGTCCGCGGCTGGCCCCCAGCCATTCGGCGATCAGGGCTCCAATGACCGCGTAGGTGGCGGCGATCTTGGCGCCGGCGGCCAGTGCCGCCAGGGCCGGCGGGAGCTGCACCAGCCGGAATTGATCCCAGGTCGACGCCCCCATCGCCCGCAGCAGGTCGCCGGCCTCGTGGTCGGCCGAACGCAGTCCGCCGAGGAAGGTAACGGTGATTGGAAATGCACAGACCAGGGTGACCAGCACCAGCTTGGGCAGCAGGCCGAAACCGAACCAGATCACCAGCAGCGGAGCGACGATGATGAACGGAACCGATTGCGAGGTAACCAGCAGCGGATAGATCGCCCGGCGGACCGGCGCAAACAGGTGGCAGGCGGTCGCCACGGTGGTGCCAATTAGCAGCGAGCAGAAAAACCCAACCGCCATAACCAGCAGGGTGAGCGGGATGTGGTAGGCGATCAATTCGGCCGAATCGACCAAGGCGATCGCAATGTCGGACGGCGACGGCAGCAGCCAGCGCGGGACCTGGCGCCAGGTTACGAAGAACTGCCAGAAGGCAAGGATTGCCAGCAGCAGCAGCGTCGCCGGGGCGGCGGCGGCCAGGCGCGCGCCTACGCGTTGTCGGCTCAATCGCGGAATTTTGCGATGTGATCGGCGATCGTGGTCCCGGCCGGGGTGTTGGCGATCTTGATGTAGCAGAGCACCGAGCTGGCGCCAAAGTCCAGGCAGGCGGTCTGGGCCCGCTTGATCAGGTCCATCAGCTGGTCGTATTCGCCCTCGAGGGTGGTCTCGAACGATGAGACGTCATAGGGCAGACCCGATTCGGCGACCACCGCGATGGCCGCTTCAACGCACCCATAGGTGTCCTCGACCCCGCTTGGCAAGACCTGAAACGCCGCGATGATTGTTGCCATGGTTGCTCCCTTGAATCTGCCCCGAAAGGTACTCGGGACAGGCCCGCCGGGGCCTGTTAAAACGGCCAACACCGCACCCTTCATCAAAGATGGATGCGGTGTGAAAGTTCTCGGGAGATTCCGTCTGCCTACGCCGGTATTACCCGGATCAGGTCATTAGGGGAGGAAAGGCCGGTGGGCCTTCCTTCTCAGCCGATGCTTTCAGCACCCCTGCGGATATTTAGTTGTAACTGGGTTCAAGTCGATTCTATTGGCCCGGCCGGCCGTCGCGTGGGCCGGAACCGTACTGGTGAAACAGCAGCAGCC
Source organism: Chloroflexota bacterium (assembly GCA_965261345.1). GTDB lineage: Bacteria > Chloroflexota > UBA11872 > UBA11872 > VXNJ01 > VXNJ01. The sequence goes on along the minus strand of OZ253449.1, from coordinate 1,511,160 downwards.
GACCGCTGCTGGCGCGGGCCCTCACCCGGAAGCTAAGGCAGACATTGGAGAGGCCGCGGCCCTCCCTACCGGCCAATTGCGCCCCGGCCAGCTCCCAGCGGGTTCCGCCAAGATCTATTCCCGTAACAATGGCATCGAGCGGTACCAGTGAAATGGTCTGCCCGGGCCGGCAATCAACGACCAGCTCGGCCGGACCGACCGGCCAGATCGCCCAACCGTCGGCTAAGGCGTGGATTAAGAGGCCATCGGCCCGCCGATGGCAGAGCAGCATGAGGTTGGCAAACACCATGTCCGGTCGCTCGCCCCCCAGGGCCCCGAGCACGGTTACCGATTCAGCTCCGCGCTCGATCGCCGCCAGCAGCGCCAGTTCGCCATCGGTTAGATCCTTGGCGCGCGGGTGCTGCTCGAATCTGACCCCGCCGGCCCGCAGCCGCTCGGCGGTTAAGGAGTCCAACGAGTCCAGATCGCCAACTACCAGGTCGGGCTGCCGGCCAAGCCCCGCCAACCGGCCGGCGCCACCATCGGCGGCCACCACCAGATCGGCGTTAGCGATCGCGGCTAAAACCTGGGGCTCAGCGGCCAGCGGCCCGTTAAGGACCACGACCGCGCGTCGCGGTTTCCCCGCCCGCCGCGGCATCAGCGGGTCCCGGTTTTCTGGCCGGCCGACTGCGGGTCCTGGTCGAACCAGACGCGTCCCAGCCGCCAGGCCACCAAGGTCTCGCTCAATTGCCCGCTCAGCCGGGCCAGTCCACCCATCAAGGCCCCGGCCATGGGTACGAACGGGGCAATCACAAACACCACCACGAGCATTACCGCGACTCGCGAAAGGGTCCCGATTCCCACCCGCTTGGAAAGGCCCTGGTGCATTAGCAGGGCGATGAAGAATTGCCTAAATCCCAGCAGGAACGGTACCGCCGCCAGCGCCCAGACCGCCGGAAAGGCCTGGGCCGCGACCGACTCGGGAACGCCGATGACGGTGAGCATGACGAAGTCACCGATCGGACCGGTAGTTAGCACCAACAACCCGGCCGAAACCGCCAGCCCGACCAGGGCCGAAAACTTTCGCCCGTGGCGATGGCTCTCTGGGTACTTGGACATGACCAACGCGGTCTGGCGGACCGCCAGGGTCAGGCTCAGGCCCAGGATGGCGATGCTCCAGGCGATCCGGAATCCGGCGACCGCGATCACCCCGTCTTCTAAGCGGAAGATTCCGGCGGTAATCAGCGGGGTCGATCCGGACATGGCCAGCATTGACAGCAGCAGCGGCCAACCGAAGCGCAACAAGTCGCCCATCGTCGGCAGCGGGGCGGTCTCGGTCTTTGGATAGGGGCGGGCGCGCAGCTCGGAGATGGCGAAAAACGCCAGGATTCCGCCCTCGACGATGGTCACTGCAATCAGCGCCAGGGCGGCCGCCAGGGCCCCGTTGAGGGGCGTTGACGGTACGAAAAGCAGCCCTCCGGGAACCAGCACCGCCAGCCCGCCGAAGGTGGCAAACGTAATCCGCCGGGTCTGGCGGCGCTGCATCAGCACGCTTTGGAAAAGCGCCCGGGCCACCACCAGCGGCGGGATCAGGGCCAGCAGCAGGAACGCCGGGCGGGCGTAATCGGTGACCTCGTCGGAGGCACCCATCAACCCCCCGAGCAGGAAATCGGAAAATGCCGGAATCGCCGCCAGCAGGGCGATTAGAAATGCCGCCAACGCCCCGTAGGCGGTGAAACGGAACACCCGGCGCAGCGATTCGCGGCCATTGGCATAGACCAGGAATACGCTCTGCTGCACCTGGCTGGCAGTCGTTAGGACAAAAACCAGCGACGAGACCGCGGCGAACCCGGCGAGCGCCAGCAGCGGCTCCTCGGTTCGCGCCAGGCCGGCGTCGAGGACCGGACCGCGCAGGCCGGTAACCAGCGAGGAGAGCGCCACCGGCAGAAAAAAGGCCAGCATCGCGCCCTTGTCGTAGAGCCGCCGGACCGACGGGCCAGCGGGCGAACCGGCCGCTGCGGCCTTGGGTGGGGTGGTTCTGATGGGCAAGCCTTAGGGCGCAACTGCCAACGGTACTCATTTTGCAAATTGCCGGCCGAACCGTCCGGCAATTTGTCCGGCGGCGGTCAGATCCGGTACTGGCCCACCGGTCGCTCCGGTTGGGCGGGCGCCGCGCCGGTCGATCCCAGCCGGGCCCGCCGGCGGGCCCTTCGGCGCGGCGTGAGCAGGTTGTGGGCGAACCGGTCGAGGACGATCCCGATTGCCCCGATCACGATGATGGCGGCCACCACCTCAGGGTAGTTGAAGCGATCGCGGGCATCGAGGATGAAGAACCCCAGCCCCGAATCGACCCCCAGCATTTCGGCCGGCACCAGGATGATCCAGGCGGTCGTCATCCCCAGCCGCAGCCCGGTTAGCACCTGGGCGTGGATCCCCGGCCAGACCACCGTCCGCAGGGTCTCGATGCGCGAGGCTCCCAGCGAGCGCGCCAGCATCAGCCAGTTGCGTTCCAGCGAGGCCACCCCCTGGGCGGTGGAAAGGGTGATCGGCCAGACCGCTCCGACCGCGGTGAGGAAAAACACGGGCGAATCGCCGACCCCGAACAGGATGATCGCCAGCGGGGTCCAGGACAGCGGGGAAACCATCCGCAGGAACGCGGCCACCGGCGAGACCGCGGCCGAGAACCAGCGCGAGGCCCCCAGCGCCATCCCCAGCGGGATCCCGATCGCGGTGGCGATCAGCAGACCAACCGCGATCCGCAGGACCGATGCCCAGATGTGACGCGGCAGCTCACCGCCAAAAAGCAGCGAATAAACCTCGGGAACCGCCAGCCGCGGCGACCAGTCGGCAAGGAAGCTCTCGGGGTCAACTAGCAACTCGACCCAGCCCAGCCAGATGAGGATGAAGGCGATCATCCCCAGTAGCGGCACGCCCAGGCCGAAGGCCAAGGCGGTCAATCGCCTACGCAGGCGCCCCGGGCTTGTCAGATTTCGATCCGCTCGCTGCGGGTGAGTGATTCGGGCAGGTCAAACCGGGCCGGCCCGCCGAGGCGTTCGATGGCGTCGCGGGCGAAGCGATCGGCAATCAGCTCGCGGTGCACCGTCGCCGGGTCCAGCGCCTGGAGGAAGGTGGTGTCGCCCTCCACTACCGTCAGCTTCATCTGCCGCACCAACTCCTCGGTGTAGGACTGGAACGGAAACGGCTGGAAGTCGATCCGGTCGGTGTCCCAGTCGGGATGCTGGATCGCCCCGCTGGGCCCGTACTCGTCCAGGTCGTAGTGGGTGAGCGCGCGCGCGATCGCCGGCAGCGGCTGTGGCAGGTAACCCTCACCGTCGGCCGAGAGCAGCTGGGCCGCTTCTGACCGGTTGTTGCGGATGTAGTCCTGGGCATCGGCGACCGAATCGACCACCGCCTGCGACCATTCGGGACGATCACGGGTATCGTCCTCGTGCAGGATGACCACGCAGCAGGCGTGGTCCAGCCATACGTCGGGAACGAACCGGAGCACCTTGCCGACGTTGTTGACCTCGGCCACCGCGTTGAAGGGGTCGGCCACGATGTATCCCTGGATCGAATCGTTGGCCAGGGCCGGCGGCATGTCGGGCGGGGCCATCACGATCAGCTTCACCTCCCCGGCGGCCGGGTCGGGATCGCCCTCGGTGATCGCCTGCAGGCCGGCGTCACGCAGGATCATCTGCAGGACGGTGTTGTGGATCGAATACCAGAATGGGACCGCCACGATGCGGCCCGATAGATCCTCGACCGCATTGATCTCAAAGCGGGTCGTCAAAGCCGAGCCGCCATTGTGATTCCAGGCCACCAACTTCAACGGAAACCCCTGGCCGAAACGCAACCAGATGGCCATCGGCATCAGGATGTGGACGGCGTCGACCTGGCGTGCCTGGAAGGCCTCGGCCAGCGGTGACCAGCCGCGGAAGAGAGTCGGTCGCTCAGCCTCCAGGCCATGCCGGGCGTAGATCCCGCGGCCGTGGGCCACCAGCAGCGGCGAGGCGTCGGTAATCGGTAGATAGCCCACGCGCAGCCGCCCGATCGCGGCCGGCGCGGACGGCGATTGCGACGCCAAGGCGCCGGCGATCGAGGAGGCAGCTCCTGCTACCGGAGCGGGATCGGGAGCCGCCGCGGCATCCTCCTCCCCGCATCCGGCCAGGGCGCCGGCAAACAGGGCGGCAGCGCCCAGTCCGGACAGACCCAGCAGGCGCCGGCGGGTGATCGCCGGGCGGTTGGAGAAATTGGTTCGCATTGTGCTTTTCCTAAATTGGTTGCGACCGCCTAGCCAGCGCCAGCGGGGTTGGAAGATTCGGGTAGTTGGCGTCCTGGCGGGACGGCTTCGGCCGGTCCGCGGTAGGCGGCCGGCGGCATCGGCAACGGTCGGGCCGCCAGGCGGGCGTCCAGATCGTGCTGGGTCGATTGATAGTTGGCCAGGATCTCGCGCTTGATCGCCACCGCGGCTTCCGCATCGGGGTGGTGACGGGCGGCCTGGTCAAGGGTCCAGCGTTTGACGATCGTGCCCGGCGCCGGCGACATCATTGCGATCTGATCGCCCAGGAATATGGCCTCGTCCACGTCGTGGGTAACGATCACCGCGGTAAGGCCCAGGCTCTGCTGGATCGAAACCAGCCACCGTTGCAGCGCCTGCCGGGTGATCGGATCGAGCGCCGAAAACGGTTCATCCAGCAGGACCAGGTCGGGGTTGGTGATCACCGTGCGCGCCAGCGCCACCCGCTGGGCCTGCCCGCCGGAGAGTTCGTCGGGATAGGCGTCAACTAAGCCGTCCAGACCGAACCTGGCGATCAGGCTATGGATCGCCGCCTCATCGGCGACACCTTTATTGGCCGAATAGGAAAGCCCCAACGTCACGTTTTCGACAACACTTAGCCAGGGCAGTAGAAGCGGTTCCTGGAAGACCATCCCCACCCGGTGGGCGCGCCCGGCCGACTGCGGCCATTCAACCGACCCGGCTGAGAGCTCGTCCAATCCGGCCAGGATTCGCAGCAGGGTGCTCTTGCCGCAGCCGCTCGGCCCCAGCAGCGCGGCGATCTGGCCGGGTCGCACCCGCAGGTCGACCCCGGAAAAGACCGGGGTTGTAAATCCGGCGGCGGCGAATGACTTGGCCGCGCCGGTTATCGCGAGCGCGTCAAGAGCCATCGGAGCTGAATCTCAGTTGGCGCCTGGACCGGCAGGAAGGCGGCCTCGCGCAGCCGCCGGGCGGTGGCGCTGGCGCGGGTGTAGCCGCGACCGCCGATCAGCTTGGCCTCCAGCGCCACCGCCTGGGGGGCCAGTTGGCCCCAGGCAAGGCGCAGCTTGAGCAGCTGGTGGTGGTCCAGACAGCGGCGATCGGCCACCGTGGCAAATTTCCGCAGGAGTTCCAAGGCATTGCCGAATCTGTCGGCAAGCGCGCCAAATTCACCGCTAAGTACCGCCCGCGGGCCCGCCAGCAGCGGCTTGGCGGCCGCCAGCGAGCGATATGCCAGACCCCAGCAAAACGCGCATTGGATCAGGATGAAGGTGGGAAAAACCCGCTCGAAGAAATCGGCAAAACGCTCGGTCAGGATCGCCTCCGGGGAAATCTCGGCGTCGGCAAAGTGCGGTGAGGTGCTGTTGGTGGCCTGTAGGGCCAGCAACTGGGGGTAGGGACCGGTGCCAAACCCCGGAGTCCGGGCATCGAAGGCAAACACCACCCGGTCGGAGGGGTCCTGCGAATTGACCGCGGCGGCCACCGAAATGAACGGCTCCTCGATGTTGGAGGCCCAGGGAATGCGTCCATTGGCCAGCAACCGTTCGCCCCGGCGCTCAAACGTGACCGGCAGCGGGGCATCGGCTAAGTAGTTGGCGGTGGCCGAGGCGAACGCGGTCGAACCGAGCACCTCGGCCGAGCGCAACCGGGGCAGCAGCTCCTGCGGCAGGCCGCAGCCCGGATCGGCCTGATGGAGATACTCAATCCCCATCCGGTGACACCACAGCGAAAAAGCCGAGCTCATGTCGAAGCTTGCGATGGCGGCGTTGATGGCGCACATCCGTAGCAGCGAACCGCCCGCCGGGTCGCCGTAAACCCCAATTTCCACCAGTCCGAGCCGGCCCAGCCGGGCCAGTCCCGGCCGAAGCGAGGCCGCGTCGGCGTCAACCGCGCTGGCGCGGCTGCCAAAGTAGGCCTCGAGCGCGGCTAGCAGTTCCGGCTCGTTGGCCAGCGGCGCTCCGCACCTTAGCGGATCAGACACGTTGGGTGCTTAACGGATCAGATACGGGTCAGACGGTCGATCGGCGTATTTACCGCCGCGCGCGCCCGGCGGACGGCGGCCTCATCGGGAGCCTCGTAGAAGCAGAGGCACTTGATGGTGTCTTCACGCACGTAGGTTCGCAGGAATGTGGTCTCGGGCACCTTGGCGTAGAGCGGCGATTTCTTCTGCTTGGCCGCCAAGTACATGTCCATCGTTATCGCTTCGGGGATGTCCCATTCCACCAGGTAGTTGGCCGAACCGGCATGGGCCTTGACCTCATCTAAGGTCGGGCCAACCAGCCGTACCGGCACCAGCTCGGCAAATTCGAGTCCGCCCTGGCGCAAAAGGGCCTCCAGGGCAATCTGGCTGCGGTGTTCGATGATGCCGTAGACCACCCCCGAATCGCGTCCGTACTGGACCTCGATGAGCTGACCGGCGGCGGCTTCGGCGGCAGCGGCAATCTTATCGAACGTCGCCTGAACCTCGGCCGCCTCGGCAGCCTCGGGAGCGGGTACCTCAACCAAAAATAAATTTGCCATTGCCACCATCGCCAAGGGGAGGGGGGGTGCCGGGCCTCGACGCCGTCACGTCGGCTCGGGCAACTATCGCAGGAATTATCAACTATTCCCACCACAATAGTATGGAAAGTAAAAGCGCCGCCCGCAACCCCGGCCGCCGGCCGATCCGGTTACCTTATAAGGGTTCCGCCGCCGACTCCATCATTTGGCCCATGCCGATGCAATTTGCGCTCAATCTGAGCCCCCCCCAACCCGGGCGACGGTCGGCGATGATTCATCCCGACGTCTACCGCTCTCTCGCCCGCCCCGGCAGCGAGCGGGTGATCCTCTTCGTAATCGACGGGCTGGGCGGCCTGGCCCATCCGCAGACCGGCCTAACCGAGCTCGAAGCCGCCAGTACCCCGAATCTTGATCGGCTGGCGGCCAGCGGCACCACCGGCCTGTCGGTCCCGATCGCGCCGGGAATTACCCCGGGCAGCGGGCCAGGCCACCTGGCGCTGTTTGGCTACGACCCGATCGCCTCCAATATTGGCCGCGGGGCGCTCTCGGCGATTGGAATCGGGATGGGCCTGGGTGAGGGTGATCTGGGGGTCCGTCTCAATTTCTGCACCCTCAATTCCCACGGCAACGTCGCCGACCGCCGCGCCGGACGGATTGACACCGCCCTCAATGCCGAGCTGGTCAAGATACTCTCCGGCGGCGACATCGGCTGCCCCTACGAATTGGCCAGCGAGAGCGGCCATCGCGCGGTCCTGGTGCTGCGCGGGCAGGACCACTGCGCCCGGGTGCGCGAGACCGATCCTCAGGCAACCGGGGTGCCGCCCAACCCGCCCAGCCCGCTGAGCCCGGCAGCCCGGCCGACCGCCAAGATCCTGCAGAAATTCCTGGATCTGGTCGCTAAGAGGATCGGATCGCTCGCCCCCGCAAATTCCGTATTGATGCGCGGCTACGCGACCCGTCCGCGGCTCGAACCGCTCTCTGACCGCTGGCAGCTAAGTCCGGCCTGTTCGGCCTCCTACCCGATGTACAAGGGCCTGGCCCGGATCGCCGGGATGGAAATCCTCGATACCGGCGACAGCTTCCCCGGTCAACTGCAGGCGATCGAGCGGGCATGGAACGACTTTGATTTCTTCTTCCTCCACTACAAACCCTCCGACGCGGCCGGCGAGGACGGCGATTGGGACGCCAAGGCGCGGGCGATCGGGGAGGCCGACGCGGCCATCCCGCGCCTGCTCGCGCTGTCGCCGGGCGCTATCGCGGTCACCGGCGACCACTCCACTCCGGCGGCCCTGCGCGCCCACTCCCACCATCCGGTCCCGCTGCTAATTGCCGGCCGCCAGGCCCTGCCCGACCGGGTCGCCAGTTTCGGGGAACGCGCCTGCATCGGCGGCGGGCTGGGCTTCCTGCCGGCGCGCGCCGTCCTGCCGACCCTGCTGGCCACCGCCGGTCGACTGGTTAAATTCGGCGCATGACCGAGCGAGCGGCAACCTGGGCGGTGGGCACCTCCGGCTGGCGCCACCTGGCCCACTTTTATCCGCCGCGCACCCGCGAAGCCGATACGCTGGCCATCTACGCCGAGCATTTCTCCCTGGTCGAGATCGATTCGACCTTCCAGGGGATCCCCGGACCGGAACGGTTCGCCGCCTGGGCGGCGGCGGTTCCCGAAGCTTTCCGGTTCCACGTGCTCGGCTTCGGCGGGCTCACCCTGCATCAACTGCGGCCCGGCACCACCCCCGATCCCGGGGTCGCCTGGCGTCACTTTGCGGTTGCCCCGCCGGATTTCCTCTTTGCCGACTTCGCCGCCGCGCTGGCCCCGCTGGGGACCAAGCTGGCCAGCGTCAACCTGCAGTTCCCGGCCTGGTTTGGCGCCGGGGAGGATTCGGAAGCCTATCTGGCCAGCTGCCGAAAAAACCTGCCCGGACTGCCGCTGGCGGTCGAGCTGCGCAACCCCAGCTGGTTCGCCCGCCCCGAGCGCACCGAGTCGACGCTCGAGCTGCTCATCGATGCCGAAATCGCACTGGCGGCCGCCGATTTCGAGCCGGTCAAGTCGGCCCCGGACCTGGTCGCCACCACCACCGGACCGGATCTGGCGGTCGCCCGCCTCCACGGGCGCAGCCGCGGGAGCTGGCGGCGCCAGGCCCAGGACCCACTCTTTAGGCCCCACCACCGGTACTCGGAGGCCGAGCTGGGACAGCTCTGGCAAGACCTTGGCGAGCTGGCGAGCGACGCCGACGGCCTCGATCTGATCGTGCGCACCGATCCCGAGCTGGCCGCCGCCAACGCCAGCGAGCTGATCGCGGTGGCCAAAGCGCCCGATCCCGAACCGGGCTGGGACTGGACCAACCACCCGGCTGGACCCGGTTAGTACCGCCTAAGCGACCCTACCACCCGACCGAAATAGACTTGTGCGAGCCGGGTGGGCCTGGCAATCTGGAGGCCCACGCTTACCTAACACGCCTAAATCTGTGATAAACGACATTTGATGACCAACCCAGCGCTGCTGCAAATAAAAGATTTGCGGGTGTCCCGCGACGACCAGGAAATCCTGCACGGACTCGATCTTGAGGTCGGGGCCGGTCAGGTTCACGCGGTAATGGGCCCCAACGGATCGGGCAAGAGCACCCTGGCCAACACCCTGATGGGCAATCCCAGCTGCGCGATCAGCGGCGGGCAGGTCCTCTACAAGGGCCAGGACATTACCGATTGGGCAGTCGACGAGCGGGCTCGGGCCGGAATTTTCCTCGCCTTCCAGTACCCGGTCGAGGTCCCCGGAGTGCCCATGGTGGCCTTCCTGCGCGAGGCCCTAAACGCGATCCGTGGCTCCGATAATCCAATCGGGGTGCGGCAGTTTCGGCTGCTGATGCTGGAAAAAATGGAGCTGCTCAAAATGGATCCCAGCTTTGCCTCGCGCTACCTCAACGAGGGGTTTTCGGGCGGCGAGAAGAAGCGTTGCGAGATCCTGCAGATGGCAATGCTCGAACCAATGCTGGGAATTCTCGACGAAACCGATTCAGGGCTTGACATCGATGCCCTGCAGATCGTGGCGGAAGGCGTAAATTCACTGCGCCCAACCGGCATCGGGGTACTGCTGATCACTCACTATCAACGAATCCTGCACTACATCCAACCCGATTTCGTGCATGTCCTCATCGACGGCCGGATCGTTGCCGAAGGCGGGCCCGAACTGGCTACCGCCCTCGAACGCGACGGCTATAAACAATTTGCCCAAGAGGCGGTATAAGCGTGGCCACTGAAAACATCATCAAGCCGGCCGACGCCGATATTGATTTTGACTACAAATACGGTTTTCACGATTCGGAGGCGGCCGACTTTGCCACCGAACCGGGGATCGACGAAAACGTAGTCCGCCAGATTTCGGCGCTCAAGAACGAACCGGAGTGGATGCTTGAGCTGCGGCTGAAGGCCTACGCCGACTTCATCGCCCGGCCGATGCCGGGCTGGGGCGCCGATCTCTCCGAGATCGACTTTGACAAGATCCGCTATTACGTGCGGGCCACCGACAAGGGCGCCGACGACAACTGGGACGACGTCCCCGACTACATCAAGAACACCTTCGATCGGCTCGGGATCCCCGACGCCGAGAAGAAGTTCCTGGCCGGGGTGGGGGCCCAGTACGACTCCGAGGTCGTCTACCACAACCTCCAGGGCCAGCTCGAAGAACAGGGCGTAATCTTCCTGGACATGGATGGCGGCCTGCGCGAGTATCCCGACCTGGTGAAACGCTACTTTGCGACCATCATTCCCTACAACGACAACAAATTCGCGGCGCTAAACACCGCGGTCTGGAGCGGCGGAAGCTTCGTCTACGTGCCCGAGGGCGTCCACGTCGAACTCCCACTGCAGGCTTACTTTCGGATCAATGCCGAATCGGCCGGCCAGTTCGAACGCACCCTGATCATCTGTGAGCCCGGCGGCTCGGTCCACTACATCGAGGGCTGCACGGCGCCGGTTTATGCCCGCAACTCGCTCCATTCGGCGGTGGTCGAAATCATCGCCCTGGAGAACTCGCACGTCCGTTACACGACGATCCAGAACTGGTCCAACAACGTCTACAACCTGGTCACAAAGCGGGCCACCGCCGCCGCCGGGGCAGCGGTCGAGTGGATCGATGGCAACATCGGCTCCAAAGTCACGATGAAATACCCGGCCATTCACCTGCTCGGCGAACACGCCCGCGGCGAAGTGCTCTCGGTGGCCTATGCCAATAGCGGCCAGCACCAGGACGCCGGCGCCAAGATCGTTCACGCCGCCCCCAACACCTCATCTACGATCAGCTCCAAGTCGATCTCCAACGGCACCGGTCGGGCCAGCTACCGCGGACTGCTAAAGGTCGAACCCGGCGCGGTCGGGTCCAAGTCTTTCGTGCGCTGCGACGCCATGCTGCTGACCCCGGAATCTAAGACCGATACCTATCCCTACATCGAGATCTCGGAAGAGGAATCGCAGATCGGTCACGAGGCCACCGTCTCCAAGATCGGCGACGCCGAGATCTTCTACCTGATGAGCCGCGGACTGTCGGAGGAAAAGGCCACTTCGGTGATAGTGACCGGGTTCTTTGAGGAGTTCATCAAGGGACTGCCGATGGAATACGCGGTCGAAATGAACCGCCTAATCGAGCTGGAGATGGAGGGATCGGTCGGCTAAACCGCGATCCTGCCCTTCTCTTAAAGCCAGCCCGCCGCGACCCGGGCACACCCGTCCGGCGGCGTAGGCTCACGCACCTCAAACCGCTTTTAACGACACAAATTTAGGTCCCCCGCTAATGGCCCTCGCCCCGGAACTTACCGCCCGCCCCAGCCGGGAGTTGCTAGAACAACGCTCGGCCCAGTTGGGCGAGCCCGACTGGCTGGCCAAGCAGCGCCGCTTGGCCTGGCGGCAATACCAGGCCACCGCGCTGCCGACCCTAACCGACGAGACCTGGCGGCGAACCGACCTTCGGGGCATTGATCCCGACGATTTTGCCGCCTGGGGAAGCCAATCCCGACCGCAGGATCTCGCGCCGGCCGGATTGCTGGACCCGGCCTGGTTTGTCGGCCGCAGCACCCAGGTCAACTGGCAGGCGCCCGAGATCTTCCTTGACAGTGAAGCGGCGGCGTCCGGACTGATCTTCTGCTCGCTCGCCGAGGCCGCCGAAAAGCACCGCGAGTTGCTGGCCAAGCTCCCCTTCCTGGCCGATCGGCCGGCCAGTTCGGTTGACAAATTTGCCAGCCTGAATGCAGCCTTCTGGAACGGCGGCCTGTTCGTCTACGTTCCCAAGGGCGTTTCGATCAAGGGCCCCCTGCACAGCCTGCTGGGAACCACCCGCGCGGGCATCGCGGTGTTCCCGCGGGTCCTAATCTGGGTCGACGACGGAGCCAGCGTCGACTTAGTCGAGGAGCACTGCTCGGCCACCCTGGATCGCGAGACCCTGGCCTGTCCGCTGGTCCATGCCTACGTGGGCGACGAGGCCTGCCTAAATTACGCCCAGATCCAAAACTGGGGCATGCATACGGCCGCCTTTGCGCACATCCGCTCGGTGGCCGGGCGCAATGCCAGCGTCAACCTGATCCAGTTCTCGCTGGGAGCGGCCCTGGCCAAAACCTACACCGAGGCCTCCTTTCCGGCCACCGGCGCCCAGGGCCAGATCTGGGGGCTCTCGCTGATGGACGGGCGCCGTCACATCGACCATGAAACCCGCCAGATCCACGACGGCGACCACACCTTCTCCAACCTGATCTACAAGGGCGTCCTGCGCGAGCGCTCGCGCTCGGTCTTCTATGGCACGATCGCCATCTCCGAGAGCGCCGGTCAGAGCAATACCTATCAGCAAAACGACAACCTGCTGCTCTCCAAGCAGGCTCGCGCCGACTCGATACCGGGGATGGAAATCCGCACCTACGACGTGCGCTGCACCCACGGGGCCACGATCGGCCGGGTCGATGAGGAAGAGCTGTTCTACCTGATGAGCCGCGGGTTCACCAAGGCCGCCGCCGAGGGTCTGGCGATCCGCGGCTACGTCGAGCCGGTCTTAGCCCGGGTCAAAGACGCCAACGTACGCGGTGCTTTGGAGCAGGAAGTTCTGCGCCGCGCCGGGATCAGCGAGAAGGCATGATTCGGGCCGGTCGCTACGCGGTCTGCGCCTACTCCGAACTCGAGGAAGGCGGCGCCCGCAAGTTCCGCGCCGGCGGGGTGTTGGTGGCGATCTTTAAGGCCCGGGGCGAGGTGCGCGCGCTCTCCGACACCTGTTCGCACGCCCAGGCCTCGCTGTCGGAAGGCGAGGTGAATCCGGACTTTTGCACGGTGATGTGTCCCCTGCACGGGGCCATGTTCGACCTAGATACGGGCGAGCCGCTATCGGCGCCGGCCACCACCGCGGTGGAGACGTTTGTGACCGATATTGAGGACGGTCAGATCGTGGTAACGATCACCTAGCAGCGGCGCAAAATCTAAGCAATGGCCATCTCGACTCCCAAAACTCCCGCTCCCGCCCTGGACCCGCTCGCCCTGCGGGCCGACTTTCCGATCCTGGGGCGCAAGATCGGCGGCAAGCCGCTGGTCTACCTGGACAACGCCGCCTCATCGCAAAAGCCCGAGCAGGTTATTGGCGCGCTGTCTGATTACTATCGCCAAACCCATTCCAATGTCCATCGCGGCATCCATTACCTGAGCCAGGTCGCCACCGATCAATACGAGCGCGCCCGGGCCACCGTCGCCTCGCTGATCAATGCCGCCGAACCGGAAGAGCTGATCTGGACCCGCGGGGCCACCGAGGGCCTAAACCTGGTGGCCTGGTCCTGGGCCCGACCGCGCCTGGGGCCCGGCGACCAGGTACTAATTACCGAGTTCGAGCATCACTCCAACATCGTGCCCTGGCAAATGGTATGTGAGGCCAGCGGGGCCGAGCTGGTCGCCCTGCGGCTCGGTGATCACCGTATCCCGCCGGCACCGGAGCGGTTCGCTAAGGTCATTAATGAACGCACCAAGGTGGTGGCGGTCACCGGCATGTCCAACGTGCTGGGGGTAACCGTGGACGTTGCCGCGGTCGCCCGGCTGGCGCACTCAGTCGGCGCGGTCATCGTGGTCGACGGCGCCCAAATGGTCCCCAACCAGAAAGTCGATGTCCAGGCCCTAGACCTTGATTTTTTGACCTTTTCGGGTCACAAGATGCTGGGCCCGACCGGCATTGGCGCCCTCTACGGCAAGCGCGAACTGCTCGAGCGCGCCAACCCCTATCAGGGCGGCGGCGACATGATCGCCACCGTAACCCTTAAGAAGTCAACCTGGAACCAGCTCCCCTACAAATTCGAGGCCGGAACCCCCAACATCGCCGGGGCGATCGGCCTGGGGGCGGCGGTCGAATACCTACAGGCGGTCTCGCTGACGGCGATAAACGCCCATGAGCGCGCCCTGACCAAGCACGCCCTGGCGGCACTGGGCGAGATCGACGGACTCACCATCTACGGGCCGAAGGATCCGGGTTCGCGCGGGGCGGTGATCGCTTTCAACCTGGACGAGCTGCATCCGCACGATCTGGGCCAGGTCCTCGACAGTGAGGGGATCGCGGTCCGCGCCGGGCACCACTGCGCCCAGCCGCTGATGGCCGCCCTGGGGGTGGGATCGACCGCCCGGGCCAGTTTCTACCTCTACAACACCCACCAGGAGGTCGATGCGCTGGTGCGCGCGATCCATCGGGCGCGGGAGTTCTTCGGCTAAATGCTCGACGACCTCTATCGCGAGATCATCCTCGATCACTACCGCAGCCCGCGACACAAGGGTCGGGTAGAAAACCCTGACCTGACCGCCCGCGGTTACAACCCGCTCTGCGGCGACGACATTGAACTGACCCTTAAGGTTTCCGACGGGGTCATCGAACAGGTCGCCTTTGACGGCCACGGCTGCTCGATCTCGCAGGCCTCGGCCTCGATGCTCACCGAGGCAATCACCGGACGCCGCCTCGACTACGCGCTCGCCCTGGCCGGCGACGTGCGGGCATTGTTCACCGGCGGGCAGGTCGATCCCGAGCAGCTCGGCGATCTCGAGGCGCTCCAGGGGGTGACCCGCTATCCAATTCGCATCAAGTGCGCAACCCTTGCCTGGAACGCCCTTCAAGTTAGCGCCGAGGCCAGCCCCGGCTCAACTTACTCAGACGAGTCAGCTTCCTGAATCAGGCCGCTGACGTGGGACCGCTGGGCGCGGTCTTCTTCGACCTTGACGACGTCCTGCTCGACTATGGCTACCGGATGCGCACCCGCCTGCGGGCCACCTATGAGGCGGCCGCCGGACAGCTGCCCGGGGACCTGCGCTCGCGGGCGATCGATGCCAGCATCGCCCTGGTAGGTGACCTTATGGGCCGCCACGCTTGGGCGGAAGCCCAACAGATCGACTGGTTCGCCCGGCCGCTGGCCGCACTTGGAGTGCACGATCCCGACCTGCCTGGGTTGCTCTGTGACGAGCTAAATTCGCGCTACGACCAGTCCAATCGGGAGCACCCGGCCGCCGCGCGCCTGCTGGCGGCTTGCCGGGGGTTGCCGCGCTGCCTGATCACCAACGGCTTTGGGCGCATCCAGCGCCCCAAACTGGAACAGTTGGGCTACGCCACCGGGGTCTTTAACGAGATATTCATCAGCGAAGAACACGGGATCTGGAAGCCCGACCCGAAGATCTTCAAATTGGCACTGGCGGCCAGCCGGACCGCCCCGGCCCAGACGGTAATGATCGGCGACAACCCTTACACCGACATCGCCGGCGCCAACGCGGCCGGCCTGTGCTCGCTCTGGATAAATCACAGCCAGCTCAAATTGGACCGGGACGGTCCCGTTCCAACCTGGGAAGTGGCCAGCGTCGCCCAAGCCGCCAACCTGCTCGAATCCCTGCTCAAGCGCTAAATCCGATCCGGTAAGCGGCCCAGACTCGGGCCCGCGCCCAAAACCCCAGTCCTTTGCCAGCTACCGGCAACTGAGAAGCCGCGCCAGAGCGAACCGGCCAATTTTTTTAATTTGGCGCTTTGAACGGCGGCGTTCCGTGGGTATGGAAGGTCTCGATGGTTTTAAGGCCCCAGGCCTGACCCTTGCTGCGCTCGGATTCGGTCCAGGTAACCGTTTCCCAGTCCGGCCGCAGAATCAGCCGCGCGCCCGAATTTGCCAATTCCAGGCGGTTGCCGGCCGGTTCCCAAACGTAGAGGAAAAAAGTACCCTGGATGGCGTGCTTGTGGGGTCCGGTCTCGATATGGACGCCGTTTTCGAGGAAGATGTCGGCCGCCCTGAGGATGTCCTCGCGTTGGTCGATCGCGTACGTTAGGTGGTGAAACCGCCCACTCCCTCCGCCGTGCTCCTCGGTGCAGGCCAGATCGTAGGTCTTGTTGTTGATCGTGAACCAGCAGCCGGCCAGTCGGCCATTGTCGAGCTGGATCTGTTCGGTAACGCGCGAACCCAAGCAGGTCACCATAAAGTCGCAGAACACGGTTACGTCTTCGGCCAAGAGGTTTACGTGGTCTAGGCGCCGCGGGCAGCAGCCCCGCCCGTGATATTTCTGCGCCAGGTTTTTCAGCGCCGGTCGCTGGTCCGGGGCCGGCACGTAGCATTCAGTCTCCCAGTACAGTTCAAACGCGTGCCCAAAGGGATCCTCGAACCGGAAGGCCGGTCCGTGACCCAAGTCCCCATCGGTCCAATGCCCCGGGTAGCCGGCGGCCTCAATCGCCGCCACCCGGCGCGCCAGCGCCGGCGCCGAGGAACAACGGTAGGCGATGTGGCCCACCCCGGTGGTTTCGTACCGGGTCAGTTTGAGGGTGTGATGCTCATAGTCGTCGAACGCGCGCAGGTAGGAACTCTCGCCCCAGCGTGCGGTCTCGGTTAAGCCGTAGACGCGGGTAAAAAAATCCAGGCTCTGTTCGAACCTGTCGCTGTAGAGCTCCACGTGCCCGAGGTGGGCAACGTCAAAACAGGGTTCGGGCATCGTGCTCACTCGTGCTTTTGGATTCGATTCAATGGTTTGGGCTCAAGGGCGCTAAAGACGACTCCGTCAAAGAGTTTGCGCGCGGTCCGCAGGATCGCGGCGCTCTCGACCGCGCCGGCGCGGTCAAGCTGCAGGCGGATCGCCAGGCGACCGCTCGGGTGCTCGATCTGGAGATCTTTGACCGCCCCGGCGGGCACGACCGCGGCGGCGGCGGCGAGCGAACCCTCAAGCAGGCAGGCGGTGGCAACACTGACCGCGCCGAAGACGCCGATGCTGGCATGGCAACGGTGCGGGATAAATGTCCGGGTCGAAATCGCCCCGCCCGATCGCGGCGGGCTCACCAGCGTCATCTTAGGCACTGTCTTGGCGCGCACATCACCCAGGTTCATCAGCGGCCCGCATTTGAGTCGAACGCGCTCAAGCTGGGTCTTTAGGGCCTGGTTGCCCTCCAGTTCGGTGCGGGCCTCGCTGCCGCGCACGCCCAGGTCGGCGGCCGAAAGGATCACGCAGGGCATCCCGTTGTCGATCATGGTCAGCGCGATGCCCTCGACCCAGTCACGCGCATTGCCGGTGGGCAGCAGGCGGCCGCAGCTCGATCCAGCTATGTCCTTAAATTCCAATGGCACCGGGGCCGCCGCGCCGGGGACGCCGTCGAGGCAGGCCGCGCCGGCGTAGTTGACCCGGCCCGCAGGAGTCGCCACCGTGGCCACCGCCACTTGCCCGGTGTTTTCCATGTAGATGGCCACGCGCGTTTTCCCTTCACCGGCCGCCACCAGGCCACGCTCGATTGCAAACGGCCCGACCCCAGCTAGCATGTTGCCGCAGTTCTGCGAATCGGAAACGAGCGGTTCATCGACCGCGACCTGCAGAAAAAGGTAGTCCACATCCACTCCGGAACGCTGTGAAGGCCGCACCACCGCGACCTTAGACGTAAGTGGATCGGCGCCGCCCATCCCATCGATTTGACGGTCATCCGGCGATCCCATGATCGATAGCAGAAAGCGGTCCCTCGCCTCCGGCTGCTGCGGGAGGTCCCGCGCCAGAAAAAACGCACCCTTGGAGGTGCCGCCGCGCATCCACATGCAGTTGGCCCAATCAGGCATATCTGAAACCGGGTGGGGCCGGCGGTTCACGCCGGCCAAATCTGCCCAATCCAAGTTGCCCGAGTCCTTCGATGGCCGACCGCCCCGCCCGGGCGGTGTCGCAACCCACAACCGTATCGGTCAAAGCTCGTCAACGCAGCGCGGGAAGACCGCCTCGAAGGCCTCTGCATAGCGGGCCGGACGCCCGTCGGCCGGTCCGCCGGAGTTGCGGCGAAAGTGGTTGGCGCGGTTTACGGCCACGTTTTGGTAATAGTCCCAGAGATGGTGCTGGCCCTCCATGCATTCGATGGCGGCGCGCTTTTGGTCCCAGACCTCGGAGATGTCCAGCAGCACGTTCGGCACCCATCCCATCTGTTCGGTCTGGTGGGGCTCGAACAGGTACAGCTGCGGTGCCCCCAGCACCTTCTCACCCGGGTTGTGACCCCAGGCCTGAGCGATCATCCGCACCTCGATGGCAACTTCAGTGGCATGCATGTGGTCGGTGTTGTAGGGGTCATAGCGCGAATGCGAGAGCATGAATTTCGGCTGCACCGACCGGACTATGTCAACCAGCTGGAACTTGGCCTTACGGTCGAGCGTGAGCGGATAGTCGCCAAGATCTAAAAACTTGATCTCGTGCACATCCAGTACCCGGGCCGCGTTCTCGGCCTCCAAGCGGCGCGCCGCCTTGACCTGCGAAAGGCTCATGGGCCCGCTTTTCCACAGGTTGGCGCTCTCACCGCGCTCGCCGTAGCTCAGGCAGGCGACGGTCACGTCGTAACCCCGCTTCTGGTGCAGGGCGATGGCGCCGCCGCAGCGCCACACGAAATCGGCTGCATGGGCACTGATGACCAACGCGGTCTTCTTCTCCGACATGTGGGCAGTCCCCCGTCGTCCCGAGCGCAGTTGCAAATGGCGTCTCCGTACTATTTTCAATACCCAGCCGACGCCCATATCGCGCGGCAATTTAAACCTTGAGCAGCGGGTGCTCGCGCGGCAACCGAACCGGCTGTCCCTGCAGGTTCACGAACGCGAGCTTGGTCTGCGCCGTGGCCACCAGTTCGCCCGCGGACCGATGCAATTCGTAGGCAAGATCGAGCCGCGCGCGGCTTGCTCGCTGGAGCAGGATCGTTACCAAGACCTGGTCCTCGAACGTGGTAGGCCGAAGGTATTTGATCGAAAGCTCCGCCACGACTATGGCCAAGCCGCGATCGGCGAAATTGCGCCGGTAAGGGACGCCACAGCGGCGCAGCCATCCCAGGCGTGCTTCTTCCAGCCACTTCACGTAGGCGGAATGGTGATTGGCCCCCTGGGGGTCGGCATCGGTAAAGCGCGCCCGGATCAGTTCGCAGTGGACCGGCCGCAGCGCGCCGCTCGGCGGGGGACTAGAACTGTCCGCGGATCCAGCCGGCATAGATCTGGGCGAAATAGAAATAGGCAAACAGGGCGGGCATGGCAAGCAGGGCTGAATCAAACAGCTGGCCGGTGCCACGGCGATAGCGCAAAATTACCGCTCCCGTCCAGACAAACAGTCCCAGCAGGGCGACCAGCGCCGCCAGCGATTCCAGCGGCAGCAGCATCGCACTGCCCACCGCCAGAAAACCGGCCAGCAGCAGCCACCCCCAGGAGCGTCGCACCATTCCATAGGTCAGCGCCGCCCCCGATCCGGCCAGCAGCAGCAAAATCAGGATCTCCCAGGGCACGCCCGGGGCCTAGCCGGTGTCCGAGCGCAACCGCGCGCCGAACTTTCCGCGCAGCGCCTTGACCACCCCGCGGTGCGGCCGTTCGATCGCTTTCTCAGTTAAGGTGCGCGAGTCGTCGCGGTAGGAGATCGCATAGGTCAGGCCGCGCATTCCCGCGGGGACCTGCTCACCGCTGTATTCGTCAACCAGTCGCACGCCGTCCATCAGCGGGCCGGCGGCAGAGCGGATTAAGGCCTCGACCGCGGCCGAAGGGTGGATCGGATCGATCACGATCGAGATGTCGCGCAGGACCGCCGGATAACGCGGTAGGTTCACGTACTGGGCCGGCCCGTCGGAGTGCTGGAGCAGTTTGTCCAGGCTCGCTAACAGGGCAAAGGCCGGTTCGGCGATGTCAAAGCCGTCTAGGACCCCGGGATCGAGCTGGCCGACCGCGCCAATAACCTCGTCGCCGGCCGAGATCACCGCCAGTCGACCGGGGGCGAAGGCCGGATGGGCGGCGGCCTCAAAACCGGCCTTAACCCCCATCCGCGAGAGCAGAACCTCGGCCGTTCCCTTGATGTCGAAAAAGCTGTTGGGGCGGTTCCCCTGCCAAGCCGGAATCGCCGCCGAACCGGAAAGCACCGCCGAGACCAGCGAGCGCTCGTCGGGCAACTGCCCCGCCCGCGGCACGTAGATCGTGCCCAATTCGAAGAGGGCCACATCGGCGGCGGCGTAGCGCAGGTTGGCGGCAAGCGCCTGCAGCAGGTGCGGCAGGGTGGCGGTCTTTAGCACGCTTTCAGCCGAGCGCAGCGGATTGTGGACGGCCAGCGGCTCCATCGGCCAGGGCATGAGCAGGTCCGCCAGCCGCGATCCCAGCTCGCAGGCGGGCCCGCCCGACTCCGGGTTGAGCTTGGCCAGCTCAGCGGGACTGGTGAGCACGTAGGTGATCGCCTCCCGGTAGCCGGCACTGACCATCGCCGCCCGGGCCAGTTCGCGGCGGGAATCGTACTCGAGCGGGACCTGGTCGGCCATCCCGCCGTCCGGCAGGGTCGCCGGGATCGTATCGAACCCAATCATCGCGGCGACCTCCTCCACCAGGTCGGCCGAGCCCATAACGTCTCCGCGAAAGTGGGGCACCGTCACGGCCAGATCGGCGCCATTGTCGGTAACCGCAAAACCCGCCCGGGTCAATGCCGAAGCCACCTGGGCACGCGGGTAGTTGACCCCCAGCAGACGCCGGATCTGGTCCAGATCAAAATCGATCGTGCGGCGTTGCTGGGGTATCGGGTAGGAATCGGTCCACAGGAAAAGCCCGCGACCGGCACCGATCGCCTCGGCCAGGGCGATCGCCCGCTGCAGCGCCGGTACGGTGGTCTCGGGCGATATCCGATTCTCAAAGCGCTTGGCGGCCTCGCTGGGCAGCCCCAGGCGGCGGGCGGTGGCGCGGATCCGGGGCGCGGCGAAATTGGCCGATTCGAGCAGGATGGTCCGGGTTTCTCCAGTAATTTCCGAATTTAGACCGCCCATGACCCCGGCCAGGCCGACCGGCCCCTGCGAATCGGCGATCACCAGGTCGGTGGGCGCGAGCTCCCGTTCGACCCGATCGAGGGTGAGTAGTTTTTCACCCGGCGCGGCGCGGCGCACCATGATTTGATGGCCGCGCAGGCGATCGTTATCAAAAGCGTGCAGCGGCTGGCCATACTCGAGCATTACGAAGTTGGTTATGTCAACGATGTTGTTGATCGGGCGTTGGCCGGCGGCCTCCAGGCGCTGGGCCAACCAGGCCGGCGAGGGACCGATCACCACGTCCTGTAGGTAGCCGACCGAGTAGCGCGGGCAGTCGGCCGGATCCTGGATGACTACCTCCAGCGGCGGTGGCGCCAGCTGCGAATCGGTGGTGGGGACCGCGGGCGGTTTGAAGGGTTGGTCTAGCAGGCCGGCCACATAGCGGGCAACCCCGAGCATCGCCAGGCAATCGGCCCGGTCGGGCTTTAGGTCGAGCTCGATTGCCTGCCCGCCCAGGTAGTTGACCAATCGATCGCCGACCGGGGCATCGGCGGGCAGCAGCATGATCCCGGAATGCTCGTCCGAAAGCCCGAGTTCGGCTTCTGAGCAGATCATTCCGGAGCTCTCGACCCCGCGCAATTTGGTCGGTTTTAACTCCTCGAGCGGACGATCCGGTTTGTAGGCGTTGTAGAGCTGGGCCCCGGCGAGCGCGATCGGAACCCGATCGCCCACCGCGAAATTGCTCGCCCCGGTTACGACCCGGATTTCGCCGGCGCCGTAGTCGACGGTGGCCAGGACCAGGCGGTCGGCATTGGGATGCGGCGCAATCGCCACCACCCGACCGATGAAGATCTGCTCGCCCCAATGGGCCCCGCGGGTCTCGACCGCGGCCACCTCGATCCCGGCCATGGTCAGCTTCTCGGCGATCGCGCCGGCGTCGGCGGTCAGGTCGAGATAGTCGGCTAGCCAGAGCAGCGGCACCCGCATCAGGGGTTCCTTAAAGTGCCCAACGACTTCACACGAACTGGCCCAGGAAGCGCAGATCGTTGCGATAGAAATTGCGGATATCGTCGATCCCATGGCGGATCATGGCGATCCGTTCGACCCCCATTCCGAAGGCGAAACCGCAGTAGCGCTCGGGATCGTAACCAACGTTGGCCAACACGTCGGGGTGAACCATGCCGGCGCCGAGCAGTTCCACCCAACCAGTCCGTCCGCACACCCGGCAGCCCTTTTGGCGGCAGAAGGGGCAGGACATGTCGGCCTCGCAGGAGGGCTCGGTGAAGGGAAAGTAGCTCCCGCGGATTCGCAGCTTCCGTTGTTGGCCAAAGAGCGAGCGCACCAGAAACTCCAGCGTCCCGCGCAGATCCGCCATGGTGATCGCCGAATCGATCGCCAGGCCCTCGATCTGGTGAAACATCGCCTCGTGGCTAGCGTCGACGTCCTCGTAGCGAAAGGCCTTGCCGGGGACGATGATCCGCACCGGGGGATCGACCTGCTCCATGACCCGCGCTTGCGCCGGCGAGGTGTGGGTTCGCAGCAGCATCCCGTCGGCGAAGGCGGGAGCGTCGATAAAAAACGTGTCCCACATGTCGCGGGCGGGGTGATCGGCCGGGATGTTGAGCTTGGAGAAGTTGTAACTCTCCGATTCGACCTCGCGACTGGAAACCCGGCGGAATCCGATCCGCGCCAGTACCTGGCAGATTTCATTGATCGTGGCGGTGATCGGGTGCAGGGCGCCGGTCCTCGGTGAGATCCCGGGCATGGTCACGTCGAGCGGCCCCAGATCAGCGCTGGCGAGCTCGCCGCGGCGGTCTTCGAGCAGGGTCGTGAGCCTGGCCCGGGCGGCGTTGCCGGCCGCCCCGGCGGCCGGACGCTGGTCGGGCGGCAACCGGCCGATCTGGCGCAGCGCCAGGGTCAGTTCGCCCGAGCGCCCCAAGAACTGCTGGCGCCACTCCTCAAGCTGGTCGAGCCCGGCGGCGGCCAGTTCGGCGTTGGCGCGTTCCACCAGCTCCTGGATCTGGGCTTGCATTGCGGGTCGGCGGGTGGCCAGGTTCGGCCGCGGCCGATTAGGCCGCTAGCGCCTTGGCCGCCGAACTGCAAAGTACCGCAAACACCTCCGGGTGGGAGACCGCCAACTCGGCTAAGACCTTTCGGTCAACTACGATTTCGGCCTTGCGCAGACCGGCGATAAAGCGCCCGTAGGGGAGGCCGTTGGCGCGTGCGGCGGCGTTGATGCGCATGATCCAGAGACGGCGCATGTCGCGCTTGCGCAGCCGCCGCCCGATGTAGGCGTAATCCTGGGCGTGGCGCTCGGCTTCCTTGGCAACCCGGAAAAGGCGGTGGCGGGCGCCGTAGCGACCCTTGCCGAGCTTTATTAATTTGCGGTGACGGCGGTGGCGGGCGACCGCGTTGGTGGCTCTGGCCATTGGGGGAGGGCGCTAGTTAACTAGAGGGATTTTGGGTTGAGCATTGCCCGCACGCGCTTGACAAAGGCCGGCGAGAGATGGCGCGGGACGTGTTTGGCCTTGCGGGCGCGATAACTCTTCTTGCCGCGCAGGTGCCCGGCAGTGCCTTTGGCGTGGAGCATCTTGCCGTTGCGGGTGACCCGGATGCGCTTGGCGGCAGCTTTGCGAGTCTTCATTTTCGGCATCTATAAATACCAGTGACTACAGCTTGGCCAAGGGGGGCAAAACAGAGGCGATTTTAGCATTATCCCGAGATTGGCCCGGACTGGCGGGGGGCCTAATCGGCGGCCCGAGCCTGGGCGATGATCTCCGCGGGATCGCCGTCGCCCTGCCCGGCAGCTATCGCCAAAAGGGCCAGATTGGCCGCATCCGGGCCCTCGTCGGCAAACCCGGGCGTTTCCAGGACCAGCGGGGCATTGGCAAAGAGTGGGTGCCGGACCGTCTTGGATATTCCCTCCAAGCCGATGTGGCCCTCGCCCAGGTTGGCGTGGCGATCGCGCAGCGAGAGGCACTCGGCCTTGGAGTCGTTAACGTGCATTACCGCAAGGTTTTCAGCGCCGATGTGCTGCTCTAAGTCGTTGGCCAGGGAGGCGACCCCGGCATCCTTCCGCAGGTCGTAGCCGAAGGCGAACGCATGGGCGGTATCGATGCAGATCGCGACCTTGGACGACGACTTGAGTCCGGCCATTATCTGGCCCAGCTCGGCCAGCCGGCCGCCGATGATCCGTTCCGATCCGGCCGAGTTTTCCAGGATCAATTTGGCCGTTCCGCGGTGGGCCGCCAGGACCTGGTCGAGGGCACATACAACCGAGTCGAATACGCCGGCAAGTCCCCGACCGTAGTTGCTGCCCAGATGGACGATAAGCCCGGCCAATCCCAGCCGGTCGCAGATCTCCAGCCCGGCGATCGTGGCCGCAATCGATTTCTGCCAGACCGGAGGGTTGGCGTCGCGGGCACCGAAATTGGCCAGGTAGATTCCGTGTGAAAAGACCGGCCCGCGGCCGGCCGCGGCCGCCACCCGACGATAGTCGGCCACCTGCTGGGGGTTAAATTTGCGCGGCCGCCACTGCATCTTGTTGGAGCCGAAAATCTGGGCGCAGCCAATATCGAGCTCGGCCATCCGGTCCAGCCCGAAATTGTTCCGGATGGTGGCCGAGACGTGTGCGCCGAGCGGTCTAGGACCGGCGATCGGACGCCCTCCAACCGGCCCGGTTGGGCCGGCAAATAGAATTTGCAGGACCCTTTGACCCGCCCTCGTGGTGGGCCGCCCAAACCGAAGGATTGCCTTGGCCGCCCGAGTAGCCCTGGTTCATGCCACCGACCTGGCCGTCGAACCCATCAATAGCGCCTTTGCCGAGATTTATCCGGAAGCTGAACTGTCCAACATTTTGGACGATTCGCTACTTGGTGATCTGGCCGCCGCCAACGGCGAGGTGACCGAGCCGCTGCTGGCGCGCCTGGCCAACCTGGTCCGCTATGGGCAGAGCGCCGGAGCCGACGCGGTGCTATTGACCTGTTCGAGTTTTGGTCCGGCCGCGGCCGGGTTCCAGGACCTGGTGGAGGTTCCCTTCCTGCGCGCTGACGATGCGCTGGTCGACGAGGCCTTGGCCCGCGGCCGTCGGATCGGGGTCGTGGCCACCGTGCCCTCGGCATTGGTCACCGCCGAGCAGGCGCTGCAGAATGCCGCCCACGGCCGGGCGATCACCGTCCAAGGCAGGCTCTGTGAGCCGGCCTTTGCCGCGCTCAAGGCCGGCGACAAGGACCGCGCCGATCGGCTGGTGGCGGAGGCGGCAAGCGAACTGGCCCGGGATTGCGACGTGGTAATGCTGGCCCAGTATTCAATGACTGGGGCGATCGCCAATCTTTCCGATGACGTTTCCAACCGCGTGCTTTCGAGCCCGCATCAAGGCGTTCTGCGCCTCAAATCTCTGCTCGAAGGAGCCACGCGATGAATTTCAACTCAACCCGCGGCCGGATGGTTGCGGTCCTACTCGGCTGCGCGCTCGCGGTCGGGCTGCTGGCAGCCTGCGACCAGGAGGTCGAGGCGCCGGCGACCGATTCCTTGCTCGATGAGCGGGTGGCGGCCATCGAACTGACGGTCATGGACCTGCAGTCGCAGATCGATGACCTGCCGGCCACCGCGCCGCCGGTGATCGTTACGGTAACTCCCGAACCCACTCCGCTGCCGACCCAGACCATCGTCATACCGACCCCGACCCCGCGAGCATCGCCGGATAGCGGCGTCCCCGGCCCGCTGCAGTCCGGGACGGTGGCGACCGATGGCGGCACCCTCAACGTGCGCACCGAAGCCTCGCTCGACAGTGAGATCCTAGAAACCCTCACCGACGGTTCGACCGTCTCACTTACCGGTAACGAAACCGTGGGCGCGACCTTCACCTGGCTCGAACTGACCAATGGCGGCTGGGTAGCTAGCGAATTCATAACTCTGGAATAGCTTCCTAAGGCGGGGCCGGTGCCCTTGGCCGGGCCGGTACTGGTAACCGGCGCCAGCGGTTTTGCCGGGCGATGCTTGGTGGCCGATCTGCGCCGCGCTGGCCAGAGCGTGGTCGGGCTTGGCCTGGCCCCCGCCGACCGCGGCGCTAGCGGTAATCTGCCCTGCGACATTACCGATCGCCCGGCCCTGGAGGCGGCGATCCGGCGGGTGCGCCCGACGGTGACCTACCATCTGGCCGCCGTCGCGGCCCCGCAGCGGGCGGCGCAGGACCAGCGGCTGGCCTGGGAGGTAAACCTGATCGGGACCCTCAACCTGCTCGATTCGCTCTCGACCCACGCGGCCGGATCGCGGCTGCTGTTCGTCTCGAGCGCCGCCGTCTATGGCCAGGTCGAGCGCTCGGCCTGCCCGCTTGACGAATGCTTTCCGCCGGCCCCGCGCGACTGCTACGCGGCTACCAAGTTGGCCGGCGAACTGGCCGTTAGGGGTCGGCCCGGATCAGGCCTGGAGGTGCTTGTGGCGCGGCCCTTCAACCATCTCGGTCCGGGCCAAAGCCCTGATTTCCTGCCCGGCAAGCTGGCCCGCCAGATTGCCCGAATCGCCACCGGCCGGGAGCGGCCTGCGCTTTCCCTGGGCGACCTGTCGGACTGGCGCGACTACTGCGACGTTAGGGACGTGGTGGGAGCTTACCGAGCGATCGTTTCCCGCGGGCGCCCGGGGCAGGCCTACAACGTCTGCTCGGGCCGGGCGATCGCCATTACCGACTTAGTCGACCGCTTTGCCGCCCATGCCGGCTGCCGGTTGGAAATTACCTCCCGCGCCGGCGGCGGCTCGCTCCCCTACCTGGAGGGCAGCAACGCCAAGATTGCCACCGAATGCGGCTGGGCGCCCGTAATCGAACTCGAGCAGAGCATTGCCGATTCAATCGACTATGAACTAAACAACCTGCCCGGGCCGGCGGAGGCCCAATCGCAGCAGTAAAGGACTACAAACTTTGAGCGCACCGGCAATCGACCCGATTTCATTTGGCACCGACGGGTGGCGGGCCCAGATAGCGGGAGATTACACGTTCTACAACGTGGCTCGCGTGGCCCAGGGATTGGCCGATTACGCCAAGGACGCCTGGAATCTGGCGCATCCGATCGTAATTGGCTACGATCGGCGCTTCGGTTCGGCCCAGTTCGCCGAGCGGTTCGGCCAGGTGCTCTCCGCCAACGGGATCGATTGCGCCATCACCTCGGATCCCAGCCCCACTCCGGCGATCGCCTTTGCCGCCGGCCGCTTGCCGGCCGCCGGGGCGGTCATTGTCACCGCCTCGCACAACCCGCCGGCCGACAACGGAATCAAGCTGCGTGACGGCACCGGGGCGGCGCTGGGGCCCGAACAGACTTCGGCGATCGAGCAGAATATTGCCCGGCGGGCCGGCGATTTTCAGCTCACCTCCCTATCTGAGGCCCAGTCTTCGGGCCGACTGACCTACTTCGACGCGGCTCCGGGTTACCTGGCCCAGCTAACTGAGCATTTCGACCTCGCAGCGCTGGCTGGTACCGGCAAGATTGTGGTCGATTCGATGTTCGGGTCCGGGGCCGGATACCTCGCCCGCGCCTTCGCCCAAGCCGGCGTCAAACCGGACTTGATCGAGGTCCGCAGTGAACACAATCCGAATTTTCCCGGGCTTGCCCGCCCCGAGCCAATTCCGCCCCACTGCCAGGCCGGCCAGGATGCGGTGCGAGACTGCGCGGCGGCGGTGGGGATCCTCAACGACGGCGACGCCGACCGCTTGGGAATCGTTGACGAACAGGGTCGGTTCGTCGACCAGCTGCGGGTGATGTCGCTGCTGGCCTGGGGGATCCTGCGGGATCCGGCCACCGCCGGACCGCTGGTAAAAACCGTGACCACCTCGGCGATGCTTGACCGGCTGGGCCAGATCCACTCCCAGGCGGTATACGAAACCGGGGTGGGGATGAAATTCGTGGCGCCCAAGATGGTTGAGGTCGGTGCGGCGTTGGGTGGCGAGGAGAGCGGCGGTTACGTGATCGCTCGCCACATGCCCGAGCGCGACGGGATCTATTCCGGGTTGGCTTTCCTACAACTGATGCAACGGCTTAACGCCAAACCCACCGAGCTGGTGGAACAGCTCTTTGACTTACTCGGTCGCCGCTACCACTACTCCCGGATCGACATCGAATTCGACTCGCGCCGCCGGGCCGAGATACTGCGCTCGGTCGACTCCTGGGAACCGGCCAGCCTGATCGGGCAGGATGTCGTTGAGCGGCTCAGTTTCGACGGTTACAAATATGTCCTCGCCGACGGATCCTGGCTGCTGATCCGGTTCTCGGGCACCGAACCGCTGCTGCGGATCTACGGAGAATGCCCGTCGGAGGGTGAACTTACCGAAATCCTGCGCCGCGGCCGGCAGGTGACCGGCGCCTAGCGGCCGGCGGTCTACACCAGCCGGAACGCCGGCACCTTGCGGGGGCAGGCGATCTTGACCCCGTTGCCCGGCTCGATCCCTGAATCCGGAGCCGCCCAGGCTGCGATCGTGCGACCCGAGGGCAGCTGCACCCGCACCTCGGTGTGATCACCGGCGAACGCGACTTCGCTGGCCCGGGCCCGGGCCAGCGGCGCGCGCTGCACCGTAAGCGACTCCGGCCGCAGCGCCAAAAGGACCTTGCCGCGCTGGTCGGACACCAGAAAGACCTGGCCGAACTCGCAATCGGCGACGGGTCCGCGGGCCTCGGCCGGAACCAGGTTTATGGACCCGAGCAAGCCGGCCACCTCCGGGGTCACCGGGTTGTGGTAGAGCTCGCTGGGGGTGCCCGACTGGACCAGCCGGCCGCGCACGATGACCGCCAGCTTGCGCGAAAAATCTAAGGCGTCGGCCAGGTCGTGGGTCATAAGCAGGCTGGGCACCCCGGCGTCGGCGAGCAGCCGACTTACCTCGGAGCGAACCCGCGGGCGCAGGGCCACGTCGAGATTTGCGAACGGTTCATCGAGCAGCACCAGTTCGGGTTCGCAGGCCAGGGCTCGAACGATGGCCGCGCGCTGTCGCTGCCCGCCCGAGAGCTCGTGCGGAAAGCGGTCCTGAAGGCCGGTCAGATAGACCCGCTCGAGCAGGTCGGGGACCGAGACCTTGGAACCCTTGCGCACCCCGAAGGCCGCATTCTGGGCGACGGTCAAGTGCGGAAAAAGGGCCAGGTCCTGAAACACCAACACCACCCGGCGGCGTTCCGGCGGAACGTGCAGCGAAGGGCCTTCGACCGGGCGTCCGCCCACCGCGACGGTGCCCGCATCCGGGCGCAGCAGCCCGGCCAGGATACGCAGCAGGGTGGTCTTACCGCAACCCGATGGGCCCATCACCGAGACCGAGTCGCCCGGGGCCAGGGTCAGGTCGATCCCCCGGATGACCGGTTCGCGACCGAAGGACTTGAACAGTCCACGGGCCGACAGCACCGCCGCATCCATCATCGCCGAAGTCCCGACAGCAGCAGCGCGACCTGCGGGAGGGCAAGTAGTAGTAGTAGTAGTCCGGCCAACCCGGCTGCACCCAGGACCCCGGCGTCGGCGGCCGACCAGACCTCGATCGCCAGGGTCTTAAAGCCGGTCGGGCGCAGCAGCAGGGTGATCGGCAGCTCCTTGCTGGTGGCTAAAAAAACCAGCCCCGCTCCGGCGAACAGCCCCGGTCGCACCAGCGGCAGGGTGACCCGCCAGATCGCCATGGGCAGCGAGCGCCCCAGGACCCGGGCGGCGTCTTCGAGCTGTTCGCCGACCTGGTTTAGGCTGGTGCGCAGCGAACCCAGCGCCAGCGGCAGGCTGTGCAGCACGTAGGCGAATACAAGCAGGTAGAAAGACTGGTAGACCAAGGGCAGGGCGCGGCTGGCCAGCAGCACCAGGGCGAGCCCCAGGGCGATTCCCGGAATCGCGTAGTTGATCGCGGCGGCGGTTTCGATCGCCCTGGTCAAGGGACCGGGCCGGCGCTGGCAGAGCCAGGCCAGCGGACCGGCAAATATCGCGCAGGCGACCGCGGCGGCCAGGGCGACCGCCAGCGAACCCGCCGCCAGGCGGGCCAGGGCCAGGATGTCGACCCCGGCGCTGGCTCCCGAAATTGCCCAGTAGACCAGCATGCTCAGCGGCAGCCCGAAGGCCACCAGCACGGTCGCCCCCATAAATCCATAGGCCGGAGCCTGCCAGCGCCCAAGATCGACGTAGCGCGGCGGCGCCAGGTCGGCGCGGGCGTCCCAACCGGCGGGCGGCGGGCGGCGGGCGCGTTCCAGCAGGACCAGCGCCAGTGCCCCCAGGACCAGCAGCAGCGAATACCAGGCCGCCGCCGACCGATCCAGTGAATATTCGTAGCGGGCGTAGATGGCCGAGGCGATCGAATCGTAGTCCAGCAGCGAGACCGCCCCAAAATCTCCGATCGCATACAGCGCCACGATCAACGCGCCGGCCGCGGCGCTGGGAACCACCGCCGGAAAGACCACCCGTCGAAAGATGTTGACCGGCCCGCTGCCAAGGACCCGGGCGGCGTCCTCGAGCTGAACGTCGCAGCGATGAAAGGCGGCCAGCGCCGGGAGCAGCACGAACGGATAGCAGATCGAGGTGAGCGCGATCACCGCGCCCGGCAGTCCGTAGATCGACGGTAGCTGGTCGACTGAAAACAGCGGCCCGAGCAGGGTCTGGGCCACCCCGCGTGGTGAGGTGAGCGCGATCAGCGAGAACGCGCTCACGTAGCTCGGGATTACCACCGGGACGGTGAGCAATACCAACCACAGCTGCCGCCAGCGCAGGTCGGCGCGGCCGATCAGCCAGGCCAGCAGGAGGCCTATCGCCCCGGAGAGGGCGGCAACCAGCAGGGTCAGCAGGGCGGTGTCGACTAGTAGATCCAGAGTGCGCGGGCGGAGCAGAGCCGCTCCACCGGCGCCAGAAGCCAAGGCCCTAAGGAGGAGGTAGCCGAGGGGCGTTAACAGGACCGCGATTACCGCCAGCAGCGGCAGTCGCGCCAGTCGAAAGCGGCGCGTCACGCTCAGCAATTACCCGGGCTAACCGGGGCGGAGCGGCCGGCCAGTTACAACACCCCGGCCGATTCGAGCAGGGTTAAGGTCCCCTCCAGGTCATCCATCTGGCCCAGATCGAGGGTCGGGCCCTCGACTTCGGCCAGCGGCGGCAGACCGGGGAACGGTTGCACCCCGGCAGCGAGCGGGTACTCGAAAGTCTCGTTGCGGAAATAGGTTTGCGCATCGGTAGAGAGCAGAAACTCGATTAATTTTTGCGCATTGGCGGCGTTCGCTGACCCACCGACCACCGCGGCGCAGGCTACGTTGATCAGGTTGCCAAGGTCACCGGGCTCAAAGAAGTGGTTGGCGCAGGGCAGGTCCGGTTCGGTTGCCAGGCGGCGCAACAGATAGTAGTGATTTACCAGTCCGCCGTCGATTTCACCCAGGCAGATGGCCTCCACTATCGATGAGTTTTTGGGAAAGACGCGCGCGTCGTTGGCATCCATGGCAGAGAGCCAGTCGACCGTCGCCGTTTCCCCGGCGACATGCCGCATCGCCGAGACAAACGCCTGGAACGAGCCGTTGCCCGGCGCCCAGCCGACGCGCCCCCGCCAGATCGGATCGGACAGGTCAAAGACCGAGCGCGGCAGATCAGCGGCGTCGATTGCTTCATTGTTGTAGACAAATACCCGGGCGCGCCCCGCGAGCCCCACCCACTGGCCGGCCGGTGATCTAAAGCGCGACTCGACCTGCTCGAGGATGGACGGATCAAGGTCGGCGAGCCGCCCGGCCTTCTGCAGCGCGCCGATTGATCCGGCGTCCTGGGAAATAAACAGGTCGGCCGGCGATGCCTCGCCTTCTTCCAGGATGGCCGCGGCCTGGCCCGCCGATGATCCGTAGCGGACATCGATACCGACCCCGATGGCCGCTTCGGCCCGTTCCAGCAAGGGGCCAACCAGCTCCTCGGAACGCCCGGCGTAGAGAAGCAGGCGTGGCGGCGGTTCGCTGGCCAGCAGCGGGGTGGTTGCGCCGGCTGCTACCGTCGCCTCGGCGGCGGGTGCCGGCGGCGCCTTGCCGTCGTCACCGCAAGCTGAGAGCAGGATTCCGACCGCCCCGGCCAGTCCGGCTCGCAACGCCCGGCGGCGGCTCATGATCCCAGTGACGCGTCCCGGCATTTTGTCCGCTCTCAGTTGGCTTTCCTGCCTACCGCGGCGGGCGAGCAACATCTGCCCGCAAAACCGCTGCCGAGATAATTTAACAGGTTTACACCTGTTTTAACAATTTAAGCTGGGCGAATCACGCCGGCGAGCACTGCCGCAGGTAGTCCTCAAATATCACCAGGCGGCGGCCCGCCTCGCCTAGATCGTCGCCGGCCCGGGCGAGCCGGTCTTCGGCCGCTTGCAGGAGCTCTTCCGCCCGCTGCCGATCCTGGTCGGTCGCCTCCGGATGACCCATCGCCATAAATTCGAACCACGCCTCCAGCTGATCCTTCTGGCAGACGCTAAGCGCCGCCTCCAAATCGGATACTTCGGCGCGCTTGGCGCCGACCAACTCCCAGAAAAACTGGAATTGCTTGCTTACCATCTGCTAATCCTCCAGCCGGCTAGCATCGCCAACCCTCTGCCAAGATAATCGCGCCGCGCGTGGCAATTAGCCAACTTAAGCGCCGAGCGGCAATGCGGCCGCGCGATCGGCCGGTTGCGGTCCGCTTATTTAAGACCCGCGGTGGGCGCGCGGCAGGGCCATTCCGTAATTGAACGGCTCGAAAACGTGATCGGACTCCTCACAGCCGCGGTCGAGCTGGCGGCGGATCTGGTTGAGCCCGGACTGGACCAGCACCTCGATCAGCTGGTCGTTAACCGGCAGATAGGTCTTGGGAAATCCGACCCCCAGAAAGAAGCGGCGCTGTTCGGCCGGCAGCATGCGAGAGATCTCGAAAACCATCAGATCGTAGTTGCCGCCCGAATCGTGCATTGCGCACGATTCGATCTCGAACTGCCGATGGTCCAAGGTTTGGTGGGTAATTCCCAGCAGCCGTACCGATTCGCCGATCAAGGCCCTGCCCGCTTACAACTGGCGTCACGGGCAGGTTACGTAGATCCGCCCGCAATATGTTGTGGTTGCGCCCCGATTGTAAGCGTGACAGTTACAACCGATGGTGTTGGAATCCAAACCCGGTGCGGCCGGGCCGGAGGTTAGCCCACCTGGACTCCGGCGGCGTTCTCAAACACCTTTAGGTTGGCACTCGAATCCAGGTCGCGGTTGCCGCTGGCCATCGAGAGCGAAAGCACGTGGTGGCAGCCCGAACCCAGCGGAGTGATGGCGCCGATTTCCGATGCCCAGGTCGTGGCCAGGCGCAGGTCCTTGTGCTGTAGGGCTACCTTGAATCCGGGCTTGAAGGTGCGCCCCAGATCGATGGTCCGCTTGATCCCAGCCAGCGCGGCGCAGTTGGCGGCGGTACCGGTTAGAACCGAGAGCATCGTATCCATGGTGAGCCCGGCCTTGGCGCCCAGCACGAAGGACTCGGCCACCGCCGCCCCGATCGTGCCGGCGAGCATGTTGTTGACGAGCTTCATCGCCGCCCCGGTCCCGATTGGCCCGCAGTGGGTAATGTCTGAGCCCATCAGGTCCAGGATCGGGCGGGCGCGCTTGAGGTCGTCGGCGCTGCCGCCCGCCAGTAGTCCCAGCTCACCGTCGATCGCGTGCTGCGAGGAACGAGTTACCGGGGCCTCCAGATAGGCGAGGCCGCGCTCGATCACCGCCGCGCCGACTTCCTGGGTACACGTCGGCGATATGGTGCTCATCACCAGGACCTGCCCGCCGGCGGGTAGACCGGCGGCGATTCCGTTGGGACCGAGCACCGATCCGCGGACATCATTGTCGTTGGGGACCATCACCACCACGATTTCTGATTCCGCTCCGACCGCGGCCGGACTGGCGGCGGCCCGCCCGCCGGCTTCCGCAAGTCGGGTCAGGGCCGCGTCCAGCGGGTCGTAACCGGTCACCCGGTGCCCACCCTTAATTACGTTGCGGGCCATTGCCAGGCCCATCAGCCCCAGTCCCACGAATCCAATGTTCATCGCTGATTTCCTCTCAGATGCCACAGCTTGCAAATTGCGCAAGTCCAGTTTCCGGTGGCGGGTCGGATCGGCCACCAATCAAAAGCGGTCGATTCGAACCGATCACCCCGGCGGCGGGTCGAACCGGGGCTGCCGGTCGGCTAGAGGTCGCGCCCGATGCTTCCCATCTGGACCTGGCGCCCGGCCACCACCAGGACATCGTCCTCGTGGATTACCTCGTCCATCTCGGGTTGTAAGATCACCCGCGAACCGCGCCGGATGAGCAGGACCACCAGGTCCAGCTTGGTACGCAGGTCGATCTCGGCCAGGCTGCGGCCGATATACCCGGACGGCGCCTGGATCTGGCCGATCCCGAACGGGCCGATCACCTCTAGGTATTCCGAGACCGACGGAGTGCCCAGATCGCGGGCCACCTGCGAGGCCATCTGTTGCTCGGGGAAGACCACCTGGTCAGCTCCAAGGTGCTCGAGGATCTCGCGGTGCAGGTCGTTGCGGACCTTGCAGTGGATCCGGCGCACCCCGAGCCGCTTGAGCTGCATCACGCAGAGGATCGAGGTCTGCAGGTCGGTGACCGCCACGCAGGCACAGGAGTAATCGGCGACCCCGAGCTCGCGCAGCGACGCCTCGTCGGTGATGTCGGCTTGGGCGGCGTGGTCGACCAAATCGACCACCGCGTGCAGCTTGGCCTCGTCGTTGTCGACCGCCAGCACCTCATGCCCCATCCGGGCCAGGTCTAGCGCCAGGTTAGAGCCGAAGCGGCCCAGTCCCAGAACCGCGAAATTATCGCCACCGTTCATCGCTTAGCCGCCCGCATTGATTCGCCCGGTCAGCCCCGCTCGAAGGAGAAGTTTGCCCGCACCTGGACCGTAACGGTTAGGGTTCCGGCGGCCACCGCCGGGCCGGCCGCGGAAGCGGCGGCAATTTCGAACTGGCCGCCGCGGGCCGCAATCGGCTGGGAGTAGTACTGCTCCTCCAGCCAGATCAATCCGCCCAGGTCGCCGCCCAGGGCCAGGGCGATCGATTCGGCCTTGCGCGCCGATTCGCGGGAGGCCTCACCGAGGAGTTCCTCGCGCACCGACTCGATCTCGGTCGAATCGAAGGCAATTCCCTCAATCGAGTTGGCGCCGGCCTCCAGCCCAGCGTCAACCACCGCGGCCACATTGTCGATTTCGCGAACCGTGATCTTGTAGTTGGCACTGGCTCGATATCCCAGAATCGTGGCCTGCTGGACCTGGCTGGTATCGCCGTAGACCGGCCACAGTGAGAGCCCGCTGGTCTGGATGTCGGCATCGGCGACCCCGGCGGCGCTGACCGCGTCGACGATCTGGTTGGAGATGATGCCCAGCTGGGTTGTGGCCTCATTGGAGGAATCGCCGACCGCTTCCACGCCCAGGCTAACTACCGCGTGATCGGGTTCGACCGAACGCTCGGCGTCGCCCTGAACGGTTATCCCGAAACGGTCGAGCTGGGCCAGGTCGGTCGGGGTGGCCCCGATTTCGACCGGATCGACGGTCGGTTCGGTCGTCCGCTGCTGGACGAAAACGAAGATCAATACCGCCACCACCATGATCGCCACCATGGCGATTGCCACTCGAAGTAAGGCCGGCACGTTTATTTTTCCCATCTGGGCACTTTCTGCTGTAATTTCATTTGGCCGCGCGGACCCACCGGACCCAGTCGTTCGTATGGTGCAATTTCAAGGTCTGGCGGCCGGCTGCTTCCGCTCACGAATGGGAAATTTTCGATCATCCGGCCGCCAAATTTATATCGGACGTTCGGACTGGGTCTTCATGTTGTAGGCCAAGCCCGCTTCCGTTCGGTACACCTCGTCGAGGACGTCTTTGCCCGGAACGTTATTTACTCCCAGGATCCACATGTCCTCGCTGCCACAGTTGACGAAATGATGGCTCACGCCGGACCCGGCTGGCCGGGTGACCACCGAGCCGACCCGCAACTGGTGCGCCGCCCCGTCGATTACCACGGTGGGGCTGCCCTTGAGAACGTAGAAGGTCTCTTCGCGAGCGGTGTGCCAGTGCGAAAAGCTGAGGCGGTCGCCCGGCGATATGACTGCGATGTCAACCTCGAGTAGCTTTCCCCCGGTTGCCCGCGAAATCCCGATATAGCTGCCACGACCGCCGTATTCGGTTGGTTGTTGGTAGGGGAACGGGGCAATCGCATCAACATGCGAAATGCAATCGTCAATTTCACTCATCGCCGTAAATCTCTCATTAATCGAAAAAATCACGCGGGCGGGCGCCCGGTGCTAACGGTCCAACTAGAAGTATCTTGGGCGCTGGGTAGGCAATTGAGATTTATCATTTGCTTGTAACTGATGAACCTGGCTAGACATTTCTTGCCAGCGCCCGTCGGCGCGCTGGCGTTAGGCCCAACGGCCCTTCGCGCCACCGCCCGGTCGATTGACGGCGCCAATCGAAAGCTTTGCCGGTCAACCCTTCCGAAAGCGGTAAACGCATGGCCCACATGCTCCCCGATCTGGGATACGACTTTGACGCCCTCGAGCCCCACATCGACGCGCGAACGATGGAGAT
Organism: Chloroflexota bacterium; assembly: GCA_965261345.1. Taxonomy (GTDB): domain Bacteria; phylum Chloroflexota; class UBA11872; order UBA11872; family VXNJ01; genus VXNJ01. Next base: position 1,474,663 of record OZ253449.1, on the reverse strand, counting down.
CCACCACGACCGTCATCACGCCACCTACGTGGCCAACCTAAACGCCGCGTTGGCCGGGCAGGACGACCTGGCCGGAATGGACATTGGCCAGCTGGTGGGCAACCTCGGCTCGGTTCCCGAAGGAATTGGCACCGCGGTCCGCAATAACGGCGGCGGCCACTTCAACCACAGCCTGTTCTGGCAGGTAATCGCCCCCGGCGGCGCCGGTTACCAGGCCAACGCCTCCGAAGGCCTTAAGGCCGCCATCGACGCTGCCTTCGGCGATCTGGCGGGGTTCGAATCGGCCCTGGCGACCGCGGCGGCAGGACGCTTTGGCTCGGGCTGGGCCTGGCTGGTAAAGACCGACGACGGAGTCGCGGTTACCAATACCGCCAATCAGGACAACCCGTTAATGGACGGGTCGGGCTCCCCGCTGCTGGGGATCGACGTCTGGGAACACGCCTACTACCTCAACTACCAGAACCGGCGCCCTGCCTACATCGCGGCCTTCAACCAGGTGATCAACTGGGCCGAGGTTTCGCGGCGGTTTTCGATGTAGCCATTTCCGCGCTCGCGCGTCGCGCCAGTCCCATCGGTTGGCGTTACGACGCGTGAGCGCCCCGCGGGGGAAGTGTCGGAATTGGCAGACGAGCGTGACTTAGGATCACGTGGGTTTATACCCGTGAGGGTTCGAGTCCCTCCTTCCCCACCCGAACGTACGGTACTGCGAACCCGCCGGTTGAGAGCGACATCTGCACTCTCGGCACCCCGGGATAGGACAGTCATCCGGGGTCGGGGCCGAATCTGCCACACCTTCGGGGGCAAAGTACTCCGCCACAAGCTGTTGCAACGGTGGCAAAGGTCAGGAGCCCCACGTGGATTCCGGTCCATCGTAGAACCGGGGCCTTCATCTCAGGTGCGGACTTTCACGCTACGGGGGCGGACGGGGTAGATCATGTTGATGTGGCCCCGCCGTTGCTGCCGTGCCGGTCAACCGCCCCAGCCTTCGTATAAATACTGGAAATTACGACGGGATTGGGTACTTTAAATAGAGGACGGGCCAGAGGTATCACTCGTAGGCTCTATCGGAGATTGGTCAGTATGGCCCAGCCGACTCCGGCGTTGCTAAATCCAGACCCCCGACCAAAAAGCCGCATCACAGATCGCTCCAGGCCTTCCCCCGGCGGCGCGCAGGTGACCGCATGGCACCGGCCAACTGGCAGCATGGCTCCGATCGATCCCAGACCTGCCGCCGCTGATCTGCTCTCAACGGCGGAGCCGCAGGAGGGCATCCATGGGCTGCTGGTGATGCCGGCCAGAGGGCCCAGATAGGGAAGCCAACATGGTCCGAAATGGGCGCCGAAAGGCGGCAATCTACCAGGCGCTTGCGTTCGCTATTGCGGTTGTCACGCTGGTCGCGCTGGGCCGATGGTCGGCCGGGGAACCGCTGCTCGGTGATTTTGGGCCGGCCGCCAAATCGACTTTTACACTCCAATTGCTCCACGCTTCCGACCTGGAAGGTTCGGGCGGGGCGCTAGAGAACGTGGAGGATTTTTCCGGTCTGCTGGAAGGATTTCGTGATCAGTACCCCGAGAACACTCTGGTCGTAAGTTCGGGTGACAACTTCATCCCCGGACCAAGGTTCTATGCCGCCGCCGACTCGTCCAATGACCAGGCACTCGGAGTGGCCGGAATCGGTCGCGGCGACATCGCACTGCTCAACGCGATGGGCTTCCAGGCATCGGCGCTGGGTAATAACGAATTGGATCTTGGAACCGGCACGTTTGCATCCATCATCGCCCCCGCTGTAAGCGACGATGCAACCTATCCCGGAGCCGACTTCCCCTACCTTGCCAGCAACCTGATATTTACTGGCGATGACAATCTCGCCCCCCTGGTGGCAGCGGATGCCCTGGTGGCTCCGCTGGCAAACGGCAGCCTGGCCGGAAGCGTAGTTATCACCACTGGAGGCCAGCGGGTCGGCGTGGTCGGGGCGACCACCCCGCACCTTCACAGCATCGCCAGCGGCGGCGGGATCGCAGTTGCGCCGGCCAATGCCACCGATGTAGACGCGCTGGCGGAAATCGTGCAGCGGTCGGTTGACCAGCTCGTGGACGCGGGCATTGACAAGGTCGTCCTGCTCGCCCACCTACAGCAGATTGAAATCGAACGGGATCTGGCCGCCCGGCTGGAGGACGTCGACATCATCGTGGCCGGTGGTTCAAACGCCGTCCTGGCCGATGAGGGCGACCGGTTGTGGCCTGGCGACCGCGCCTACGGCGATTACCCGCTGCGGCTGCGATCCGCCTCGGGGGATCCGTTGCTGCTAGTTAATACCGATGGCGACTACCGCTATCTGGGGCGACTGGTGGTCGACTTTGATCACCGCGGACTGGTGATCTTAGGCAGCGTTGATCCCAACGAAAGCGGAGCTTACGCAACCGACCGGCCGACCGGCCAATCGCTGCAATTTTTGCCGAACCCGGAAGTTAGCCGGATCGCCTCCGCGCTCAAGGCGGTGCTGGCCGATCGTGGCGGCAACGTCCTGGGGAGGACCGGCGTGTATCTTGCTGGCCGGCGCGCGGCGGTGCGCACCGAGGAGACCAACCTTGGCGACCTGACCGCGGACGCCAACCTCTGGCAGGCCCGGCAGGTTGATCCCGAAGTTTCAGTCTCACTGAAAAACGCCGGTGGAATCCGCGGCGAAATCGGAATGGTCGTCCAGCCGCCCGGAACGATCGACCCGGACCTGGTTGAGTTTTTCGCGCCACCGGCCAATCGCCAAGCCGGGACCAGGCCAGGGGATGTTTCGCAGTTTCACATCGAAAGCACCCTGCGGTTCAACAACGGGCTGGTCATCGTGCCCGTAACCGCCCGGCAGCTGGTTGAAATCCTCGAGCACGCAATCGGGTTCGATGGAGTAGGGCTGGTTGCCGCCGGGCAGTTCCCGCAGGTTGGCGGGATCCGGTTCAGTTTCGACCCCAACCTGGCGCCCGGGGGCCGGATCCGATCGCTCGCGGTCGTAGACATCTCCGGAAAAGTGGTCGACCGCCTGGTGGAGTCGGGCAACCTGGTCGGTGATCCGGCGCGAGCGATCAAGCTGGTCACGCTCAATTTTTTGGCCAACGGCGGCGACGGCTATCCGTTCCCGCGCCCCGCGCCCGGCCGCGTTGATCTGTCGGGCGAGGCAATCCAGCCGAATGCGCCGGTGCCGCAATTTCCCGATACCAACGGCAATATGGTCATCGACCGAGCAGTCCTGGTGAGCCCTGGGTTTGCCAGATTCGCAAATCCCGGAACCGAGCAGGACGCGTTGGCAGAATACTTGGGCCGCTTTTTCGCCGTAACCGGCTTTGGATCCGCCGAAACCGGGGCCGCCCAAGACCGGCGGATCCAGAACCTGGCGATCCCGGGCCGGCAGGATACGGTTTTTGGGTGACCTGGCCGCAGGGTCTTGACCGCAAGCACGCTGCGGCCAGATCCAATTAGCGGCCGGGCTGCCGGCGGCGGTCTTCCCGCTCGCTTGAAGCTGAGGCGTTAGGGCCTCGCCAATAGCGGAGGCATCCAGCACCGAGGCGATCTCAATTTGAGCGCGACCTGGCATTGAGTTGGGCGTGCAGCAGCGCCCCGCACGCGGCACCAATTGACCAAGCCGCTGAGCGCGACGATCCGTGCGTGGGTACTCAAGGTACCCAAGCTAGGGATATCGAGTCGACTTCCTTAACTGGCAAATGTCGTCGTCGTCGATTTCCGAGTTCGTCATCTCGCTCGCCCAGAGTAGGCGATCGGCTCGGCCGAATCGCAGAATTGATTCGCCCAGCGATGAACCGACTCGTGCCAAAAGCGCTCTCGCGTGGGGCCTTGGCGCTCCGTCGGGCACGGCTTGCTGGGGCGAGGTCTGCTTCTCGCATACTCGCTTTGGCTACAGCAGGAACTGGCTCGGGCCCGGGATTCCTACAGCTCTCGTCAGGCACCGCATTGCCAGCGCCGGCATGTCACCGGCGATGCCCCCAACGATCGGGCATCAGCCTGCGGGAATTGATGGCCTTAAAACTCTGACCGGTCGCAGTGCAGTGCTTCGCCTTCTTAAACCAATCTCTAGATCCCGGTTGAACGACTATGCCGGCGCACCAGCGCGGATCGTTGTCGCAGGTCCGGCTACCCTAGAACAGCTTCAATCCATGGATTTGAGAAAGTTGGCGATTGCTTCGCCAATCTGGAACGGTGAATCCTCTTGGATGTAATGTATCCCCAGAATCGTTTTCTCTTGTTGATTGGGCCAGGTCCGGCAAAAGTCTCGCTGCCGTCCGGTCAGGATCGAACCTGGGTACGCGTTCAGGAATAGCTTCGGTAAGTCACTAGTAGACAACCACTGGCCGGCGCGATTGATCATCGCAATAACATCCCTGGGCTCTCCCCCAATAGGGCACTCTCTGGTAAACGTCAAGGTGGGTCGCCGAGATTCGCCTGGTTCCAGATATGGTTCGCGATATCTATCCATTACGGTCTCTGGCAAATTCCGAATCATGCGCGTCTGAATGGTTTCGATGAAGAAGTTGTCGTTAAGAACTAAGTCCTCGCCCATGGGTGAACGGAACTGCTTGAATAGGTCCCGTCTAATTTCGGGCCAATCTTCCCACTCCAACGGCAGAACCAATGTTTCCATGTAGGCGATGCCCTTGATCCTGTCTTGGTTCCGATGGGCCCAATCGAACCCAATTGGCCCGCCCCAATCGTGCAGGACCAGAGTTATTTGATCGCCAAGGTCCATCGTCTCGAACCAGGCATCCAAGTACCTAGATTGGTCAGCTATGCGGTACATCGATCCGGCGAGCTTGCCCGAATCTCCACATCCCATCAGGTCCGGAGCAAGGCAGCGTCCTATCGGCTCCGCATATGGGATTATGTTTCTCCATACGTAGGAAAAAGTCCCGTTCCCATGTAGGAATACGACCGGGTCGCCAGCCCCAGCATCGACGAAGGATATCTCGCTATCTAGTACCGGAACGCGCTTTCGCGGGTAAGGGTCTACCCCCGGAATCTTGCGATTGGGCATTTGGCCCCGTCCCTTCTCGGTAGTTCGAAAAGCTCACCAAGCCTCGGGCTGGCTTTGAAAAACTCTATCCCAGCCAGCATTCACGCTTTCCCCAACGCCTCAGGGCTCAAGCTTGGCTACTGACGCGGTCGGGTCCGAAGGCTCTTGCAATCATCGTTTGTTCGCCGGTCCGTGCCCCGGCAGAATCCCTACCGGTCCCACCGGCTTGGAAACAGGCCAGATCAGCGTCCGGCACCACCCCGCGACCGGGCATTGCGCGGCGGCTCTGCCCAAGTCGGTTAGGGCGCGGCGCCTAGGCTTTTAGCGCCCGCGCAAGCGCTGCCATTTCGTCGGCGGCCCAGCGAATCGCGAGCTGTGAGTCCGGTGCGATTGAGTTGGAACCGTGGTACGCGCCGGGGTAGATGTGCAACTCCACCGGCACTCCGGCATCGGCCATCGCCCGCGCGTAAGCTACGTCCTCATCTAGGAATAGATCCAGGTCACCGACGTTTAGGTAAGCCGGCGGCAGCCCGGAAAGATCGTCGGCCCGCGCCGGCGCCGCGTAGGGCGATACGTCGTCACCGCCCGCCATTCCCTGAAGATAGGCGTTCCAGCCGGTCAGATTTGATTCGCGGTTCCAGGTGCGCGGGTCGGTTATCGCATAGCTGCTGCGGGTGGTGTTGCGGTCGTCAAGCATGGGGTAGACGAGCAGCTGGAAACAGGGCGAAGGCCCGCCGCGATCGCGGGCCGCCAGCGACAATCCCGCCGCCAGGCCCCCGCCCGCGCTGGCCCCACCAACCGCGATGCGGACCGGGTCGACTCCCAGTTTGGACGCCGACGCGGCCAACCAGGAAAATCCCGCGAAACAGTCTTCGAGCGGTGCCGGGAAGGGGTGTTCGGGCGCCAGCCGGTACTCGACCGACGCTACCAGCGCGCCGAGTCGGGCGGCGATTTCGGCGCAGTAGAGATCATTCATTTCCAGTTCGCCCAACACCATCCCGCCGCCGTGGATCCAGTAAAGCGCCGGCGCCGGTTGGTCCTGGTTTTTGGGTCGGTAGATGCGCAACCTCAGGTTCGGGCCCCCTGCCGGGCCGGGAACGAACCGATCCAGGATGGACACGCTCTCGGGCAGGACCGGTTCGGGCAGCGCCGCCCGCTCCTTAGCCCAGCGCTCGCGCACCGCCGGAATGTCAGACCAGTCTTTGGGTTCGAGCGGGATCGCGTCAAAGATCCGGCGATTCTCGGCGTCGAGCCGGCCGGCGATCTCGATCGTAGGTGCATTCACCAGGCACTTCTCCCGCGTTTTTGGAGTTGTTGCGGCAGTTTACGCCGCCGTTGGCCGCGCTCTCGGATGAACCGGCAGGAGCAGATGATCCGGTCCGGGGGCTAGAAACCAGGCCGAAAAGCCCAAAACGCGCGTCGGGGCTCAAACAGATTAGCAATGACCTCGAAGACCTCCCTGAGGCCGCCAAACCGATTTAGGACACTCTGGATCGATATTTCGTGGGAATTCTGGGCCCATGCAACGATCGCGCCGGCGGCAACCGCATTTTTAAGACCCCGCGCCAAATCCCGATTCGCAGGTCCTTCCATTACCGGCGCAGAAGCTACTTCCCGGCCTTCGGCGACCCCGTTCCGATTGCCCTCCATCGCCATCTGCGCCGCCTCCCGGCCGTTTGCGGCGGCCGCGGTCAGCCCGGCTTCCCGGCCCGGGTCGGTTCCCGAGGGTTTCCTTTTCCACGACTCCCCTTCGGCAAGCGTTAGGTTGGCCACCGTGGCCGCCATCAGCAGCTGGAACCCGGCAAGTTGCCTGCCAAAGAACCGCGACTGGCGCACGCCCAGCTGGCAGAGCCTGGCCAGGCGGTGCTCGACGCGGGTTCTAAGGCGCGCGATCTTTAAGCCTTCCTTACTGCGCTGGCGGATGCGGGCCTGCTGCAGCAGGCGTTCCTGGGGATGGACGCTGATGCGGCGGTTGGGTTTGGTCGCAGAGCGTATGCAGGATCTCTTGAGCGGACAGGCCGAGCACTGCTCTTTAGCGAAGTGGAAGAGGCCGGCGCGTGTCTTGGCGCTGCGCCGGGAGCGCGAGCGGCGGTAATCGGAAGTTATCTGCCCGGCCGGGCAGGTGCAGGTTCCCTTTTCCAGATCGATGGCAAAGTCCTGCTTTACAAAGTAGCGGCTGGCTGGTTTACCCGGCGCCCTGGCGAAGAGGTCGTACCCGGCGTCGGCGAAGTCCTTGCGGGTGTCGCCAGCCCCGTAGGCGCAGTCGCCGATGACGATCTCGACTTTGGCGGCGGCGTTCTCTTCGGCCTCCCGCACCAGCGCCAGGGCGCCGCAGTTGTCGGGGGCGTTGCCCGGGATCACGTCCACCGCGGTTACCAGGCCGGTTGACAAATCTACGGCGATGGCGGCCTTGTGGCCGGCAAAGCGGTTGGTCGAGCTCTTGCGTCCATGGCGCATCTGCGGATCGTGCGCCGATATGATCCGGTCGCGTCCGCCCCGGACGATCTCCACTTCCTCGCCATCTGCGCCGTCGGCCGAATCCCTGGCCGCGACACCCCTGTCTCTGACCGCCACCGGGGCGGGATCGACCTCGCCGGCGTCGGTTCCCGCCGGCAGCAGCAGCCGATCGCGGTCGCAGCAGCAGCCGATCGCGGTCGTCGGGAACCGGTTTTGCCGGTTCCGCGGGGACGCGTTTTACGTCCTGGAGCAGGATCTGCGACAGCAGCTGCGAGCAGGCCAGGATCTTATCGGCGCGCTTATTGTCGGGAGCAGGGGATTCAAGCGCGCTGCGGGCCCTTGCCAGCAGCGAGTCGGCGTCTCTGACGATCCGCCCCAGGAACCGGCGGCGCTGTTTACGGTCCGACCAGTCGATGGCGACAGCGCCCTTCAGGCTCTTGCCGGCATGCAGGTTGTAGCCGTGTTGGCGGGCCCACTCTTTGGGGTCTTGGCCATCCTGTTCGGCCAGGGCGCCGACCAGCAGGCGGCAGCCGTCCCCGATCAGGTTGTAGGCGTCCCGCACCGCGCCCCTGCCCAGGATGGCGGTGGTATCGATCGCCAGCTTCATGCTCTGGCCCTTGAAGAAGCCCTTTTTGCGGGCGTGCTGCAGGGAGCGGCGAAATATCCCCCGCGCCCTGCCGTGAACGATCAGCTGCGAGCGAAACAGCTGCAATGTGGACTTGGCGAACGCGCGTTCTTCCAGCTCGGTCCCCAGCGCCACCTTCCAGCGCAGGTCGTAGTCGGCCCGCTGCTTGGCCTCGTTGTCAGAGACCTTATCGTGGGCCTGCAGCAGGAGAACGGTGGCCAGCAGCGAGGGCGCCACGCTGGGGCGGCCGTTGTCGGCGCAGTAGAGATCGGCGAAATCTTCGTCTTTGAACAGCTCTCCCCGCATGCCCGCCAGGCGGCCGTAGAAGGTATCGCGTCCTACGTAGTCAAGGTGCAGGCCGTCGGTCTGGAAGAAGCCCTTTTGGGCATGGGTCCCCAGCATGTCTCCACCACCCGGCAATGCTATGTTTTTATCAATGGAAAGGCTCCGCAAGATGCCTGTTGATATTTTATATGTTTGATGACGGATTAGCCCTTTGTACAGGGGCTTTTCGGCCGGGCTTCTAGGACCGGGCGGCGGCGAATTTGTTGGCTTGATCGCGCCAGATCAAGCAGCGGTATTTCTCACTTGGCCCCTGGGTTGAGAACTTCATGACCGGCAAAGGCCCTTAAAGGATCCGGATCGATGGGGCCGTCGGCGTCGATCGAGCCGTTCCCGGCAAATTTTTTTAAGGATCTGGTCTGGCCCGGACCCGATTTCGGCCGGCCGGGCAGGGCGCGTGGCGGCAAGTTGAGGTCGCGCCGGATAAGGACCGAGTGGAATTGAGTGGCAGCGCCCTGGCCATTCGTCCCCGGCCGATGGGGGATTTTTGAAAGAATCTAGATCGGTGCCACGCGCGATTTGTCGGCCGGCCGTTGTTGAATAATTACGCCAAAAATTCGTGGGCGCAATTTATGTTTTCGGCGAGAGCCGGCGCTTCGGTAAACCACATTCGCGCTTTAAGGATCGATACTGATCCAAATCGATCGGGGGCCACTTGGCTGAGGTAGAGCGGGGCCAGATTCGGGTCGGCGAGGAGACTATCAGCTACCGCGTGCGTCGCAGCGCCCGTCGGCGCAAGACGATCCAGCTCAGCATAAATAACGGGCGGGTATTGGTCGCCGCCCCGGCCGGGACCGGCGCCGGCGAACTTGAGGCGATCGTGCGGCGGCGGGCCGCCTGGATTATTTCCCACCTGCAGCAGGCGGCCGCGCAACCCCCGCCCCGGCACCTTAGCGACCGGCAGGCCCTCCCCTACCTGGGCCGGAGCATTCCCCTATCGGTTCAAGCCGCTGGCGTCCCGGATCCGCCGCCAGGCCCTAGCGACTTGGAAATCCGGGTGGTTATCCCCGACCACCTCGAGGATGCCGAGCGCGACCGGCAAACCCGGCGCGCGGTCGCCGAATGGTACTTGCAGCAGGCCGGTCGGGAGATCGGCGCCAGGGTCAAGCGGTGGGGGCCCGAGTTGGGGCAGGGCGAAAATCGGCGCGTCGTCATCGGCGCCCAACGGTCGATCTGGGGGAGCTGTTCCGCCAACGGTACGCTGCGCTTTAGTTGGCGGGTGATGATGCTCGAACCAAACCTGGTTGACTACGTCGTAGTCCACGAGCTGGCCCACCTTACGGTCAGGGACCACTCCAAGCGGTTCTGGGACCTGGTAACCACGGTCATGCCCGACGCCCGAATCCGGCGGCGACAACTTCGCAAAACCGGGCGGACGCTGCCGCTCTAGCCGCGCTGCCGCCATCGGAATTTCGGTGGACATTGGCGCTCGATCGGGTCGGGCCCGTCTCGCCCGGGCAAGCAGGGTTTTATTTGAAAGAATCGGAGCGATCAGGCCGCCGTTAGCAACCCGACTCCCGCTTCTCTGGCGGTTGCCCGGTCGAAGAGTGCAACTCCCGCGCCTGCGGGCACGGGCGTGCGCAGCGTGACCAGGATGCCGACCAGCCGGCCGATTGCAAAGCCCGGAGTGGCCGGCTGGATGTCTAGCATTCCGCCGGGTCCGCCGCTGGCGAACGCCCAGATCGTGGCAACCAGGGTGCCAGCGACGGTAGAAGCCAGCGCCCCCCCAGAAATTGAACCGCCGCCAGTAGAGCGCCAGCAGCGTGAGCGGCCCCAACGCGGCGCCCATTCCGCCCCAGGCGTAGCTGACCAACGCAAATATTCAATCGGGGAGAAGGAAGGCCAGCGCCAGCCCGATCAATCCGACAACCAGCAGCAGTGCCCTTCCCCGCCAGACCCGCGCCCGGGCGGCCATCGACGAGGCGATTTCGCTCACCGGCGGCCGGTCGCCGGTGGCGATCGCCGAGGCCAACAACAGCTGCCAGTCGGCGGTGCTCATGACCGCGGCAATTACCGCCATAAGCAGCAATCCGGCGATCGTCGGATGGAAAAAGGCCGCGGAAACGACCAAGTAGATCCGTTCCGGGTCGGCAACCTCGGCCAGCAGGCCGGCTTCGGCCAGGGCCGGACGGGCCAACAGGCCGACCGCCAGGGCGAGCCCTTATACGGCGACCAGGCAGGCGACCGATATGTTGCGGCTGACCCCGACCCGAGCTTTCTGCTCCAATGCCATGTAACGCTGCAGGATGCGCTGAGCGCCGAACGCGCCGACCCCCCAACCGGCCACCGAGACAGTGAATACGATCGAGATCGGTGCGCCGTCGCCGCCGGTTAGAGGGTCAAAGAATGCCGGGTTTGAACCGGCCAGCCCGGCCGCGCTGGCCGATCCCGAGGCGGCCGGCGCGACCGTAATCAGCCACAGGCCAAAGAGCATCAGCAGCGCCTGGAAAACGTCGGTCCGCGATACCGCCAGGAACCCGCCGATGAGGGGTATAGGAGGCTACCGCCAGGAGGGTAAGCACGATTCCGATCCCGGCCTCGATGCCAAAAATCGTCTCCAGCAGCTTGGACCCGCCGATTAGACCGGAGCTGACGTAGAAGACCACGAAAACGATGGTGAGCAATCACGTGAGCGTCCGCCGGATGCCGCTCCGGTCGCCAAACCGCGCGGCGTAGAACTCGGGGATTCGTGAGGGCGTCGTTAGCTGCGATCGTAAAGCGCCGGAGCCGGCCGGCCAGCCGGGTCCAGCTAAGCCCGATCCCGACCACCGCGCCGATCGGGATCCAAATCTCGACCAAGCCGCCGGAGAAGGCCAACTCCGGAAGCGCCAGCATCGTCCAGGCGCTAGTCGTTGACGAACCGGCGCTCAGCGCGATCGTAAAGCTCCCCAGCCGCCGTCCGCCCAAAACATAGTCAGACATGTTGTTCATCCGGCGCGATCGGACCAGGGCGATGCCCAGCAGCAGTCCGAAGTAGGCCAGTAACGGGCCGCGACCCATACGCCCCCCGTCAATTTGCCCGCCGATCGAGGGTGGTTAGCTCGAAACCGGGCTCAGGCGCGATCACAAAGTGTCCTGGGCAGCGGGCCCCGGTCATTGCATGGTGGCAATCGTACCCGGGTCCCGATGCTGCGGCCAGGGCACTCGCCGGGCCGGCGTCCGATAGAAGATGCGTGAGGGCGCATAACCGCCCCCAATACCCTTTTGTAGACTTTGATTCATCTTCACAAGATCGCGGAAGTAGCTCAGTTGGTAGAGCGTCTCCTTGCCAAGGAGAAGGTCGCGGGTCCGAATCCCGTCTTCCGCTCCCAAACTGATTCTGTGAATCCCCTCCCAACCCTGATTACCCCAAGGTGACACCTTGCCCTCATCCAGCGAGCTGATCGGCGACGGCACCGCCAAGATCACGATTGAAATTCCGCCAACCGACCTGCAGCGCGAATACCTGAACGCGGCCCGGCGGATCGCCCAGCGCCGCAAGATCCCCGGCTTTCGGCCGGGCAAGGCCCCGCCGCGGGTGGTCGAGCGAATTTTCGGAGAGGCCGCGATCAAGCTAGATGCCATTGAGCGACTGGTCCCGCGCACCTTTGACCGCGCCCTGGCCGACCAGAACCTGGAGATGGCCGATCAGCCCGAATTTGAATATCCCGAGTCCGAGGACGGAATGCTGGACTTTAAAAGGCCCTTCGTGTACTCGGGCACGGTGCCGCTGGTCCCGACCGTCAACCTGGGCGACACCCGTACGATCGGCCTGAAGCGCCAGTCGGTCGAGGTCGGCGAGCTGGAGATCATTGCGCAGCTGGAGGCGATCCGCAGCTCACGCGCCGAGATTGTCGATATCGAGGAGCCCGAGCGCGGGCTTTTGGCCAGCGACATTGGCCGCTTCGACCTGCGCGAGGAAATTGAGGGTCAGGCCCGGGTGGAGCGCGAGGGACTGGCGGTCAGCCTGGAAAACCCCGGTTTTGCCGAGGGCTTTACCGAACAGGTACTGGGAATGAAGGTCGGTGATTCGGGAAAATTCGAGCTTGCCTATCCGGCTAACTCCCCGGCCACCACGCTGGCCGGCAAGGCCGCCGCCTACGACCTGAAACTGGTCGGAATCACCGAAAGCACGCTGCCCGAATTGACCGACGAATTTGCAAGTTCGATCGCCGACGTGGAAACACTGGAGCAACTGCGGGAGCGGATGGGCGAGGAAATGCTTGCCCAGCGTCGGCGCGAGGTCGATGCGCGCCTGCAGGGCGAGGCCCTGGCGGCGCTGATCGACAAATCGGAATTTATCATCGCCGATCGCCTGATCGCCAACCAGGCGCACCGCCTGCTCGATGCCCGGGTGGCCGACCTGACCCGCCGCGGACTGGCGCTGGAAACCTTCCTGGCCCAACGCGGACTGGACCAGGATGGTTTTCACCAGCAGGCCCACGAAGATGCCGCGGACATGATGCGCAATTCGCTGGTCATTAGCCAATACTCCCGCGATCACGAGATCACAATCACAAACGAGCAGGTCAACGAGCACCTTGAGATGATGTTCGCCCCCTATCCGGCCGGCGAACGGGACACTCTGCGCCAGCACTATCTAAACCAGGTCGGGCGCGAGAGCCTGCACGGCCAACTTCTCCAAGAGCGGGTCCTTGAACATCTTCTCGGCGCGATAAACATCCAGGAGGTCGCCTTGCGGGACGGGGAAGCTGCCCCGGACGCTAAGGGTTCGCCCGAGCCGGAAGTTGCCCCGGCGGCCGCGGGTTCACCGGTCGCTGAGGCGGATAATTGAGCGGCCCGTACCCGGGCACCTGCCCAACCGGCACTTCTTAACCACCCGCCGCCGATCTTCAATTCCGGGACCGATACCGCCTTATGACCCTGATACCCTACGTGATCGAAACGACCGAACGCGGCGAGCGCGGGATGGACATCTATTCGCGCCTGCTGCGCGACCGGATCATCTTCGTCGGCAGTCCAATCGACGACAGCTTGGCCAACACCATCGTGGCCCAGCTGCTGCTGCTGCAGAGCGAGGACCCCGACCGCGACATCTCGATGTACATCAATTCCCCGGGCGGATCGGTCACCGCCGGCATGGCGATCTATGACACCATGCAGTACATTAAGCCGCAGATCCAGACCTTCTGCACCGGGATCGCCGCCTCGATCGCCTGTGTCCTTTTGGCCGGCGGCGAGCACGGCAAGCGATTTGCGCTGCCGCATTCAAGCGTCCTGATCCACCAGCCTTCGCAGTCGATTCCCGGCCACATGACCGCGGTCGATCTGGAAATTGCCGCCCGCGAGATTGTGCGGGTTCGCCATCGCCTTGAGGACGTCCTGGTCAAACACACCGGCCAGACCAAGGAAAAGGTCCGCAAGGATACCGAGCATGATTACTGGATGAGCGCCCACGAGGCCCGCGACTATGGCATCGTCGACCAGATCGTCGAACGCAACAACTCCGGCTAGTACAGCTCACCCCAAAACCACCAAGACCAGATACTGAGCCAACATGCCGATAGGTGATCGTCCGCCGATATTTCGCTGCTCGTTCTGCGGCAAGACCCAGGACCAGGTGCGCCGCCTCATCGCCGGGGCCGGTGATGTCTACATCTGCAACGAGTGCGTCGGCGTCTGCAACGACGCGATCGCCGATGATGCCGGGGGCGCCGGCGAGATGGCCGGCACGATATCGGCCCCGCCGACCCCGCAGGAGATCTACGCCTTCCTCAACCGCCACGTAGTCGGCCAGGAAGCCGCCAAGCGGGCGGTGGCGGTGGCGGTCTTTAACCACTACAAGAAGCTGGTAGCCGATCAGTACGAGGACGACGGGCTCGAGCTGGATAAAACCAACATCCTGCTGGTCGGGCCCACTGGGTGCGGTAAGACCGAGATCGCCCGGACCCTGGCTCGCCTGCTGGATATGCCGTTCTGCATCGTCGACGCCACCGCCCTGACGGAGGCCGGATACGTTGGCGAGGACGTCGAGTCGATTCTGCTGCGGCTGATCCAATCGGCCGATCACAATATCGCTGCCGCCCAGGCCGGAATCATTTACATCGACGAAATCGACAAGATCGCGCGCAAGGCCGAAAACCCCTCGATTACCCGCGACGTGTCCGGCGAGGGCGTCCAGCAAGCGCTGCTCAAGATCTTAGAGGGGGCCCAGGTCAACGTCCCGCCGCAGGGCGGGCGCAAACATCCTCACCAGGAATTTTTGGAGATCCAGACGCGCGACATCCTCTTCATCTGCGGCGGGGCATTCGAAGGGCTGTCAACGATCGTTAGGCGCCGCACCGGGGCCGGTAACGCGTTGGGTTTTGCCAGCGACTCGGCCGAGCGTCGCCAGGTTCGCGAGAACCCGCTCCATCACGTCTCCCCCGATGACCTGATGCGCTACGGGTTGATCCCCGAATTCGTCGGGCGACTGCCGGTGGTGGCCGCGCTGGACACCCTGGACATTGACGAACTGCGGCGGGTGCTAACCGAGCCGGCCAACTCGATCCTGCGCCAGTACCAGCGCCTGTTCGAGATGGACGGGGTCGAGTTGGTGGTAACCGACGGAGCGCTGACGGCGATCGCCGAGCAGGCGATCACCCGCCACACCGGAGCCCGCGGCTTGCGCACGGTATTGGAGAGGATCCTCCAGCCGGCGATGTTCGAGATCCCCTCGCGCCGCGACGTACGCCGGGTGGTGGTAACCGACGAAGTGGTCAACCGCGATCTCAAGCCGCTCTACGTGACCACCGGGACCGAGGACGAGCTCCCGATCGCCGAGATCGGGGTCTAGGCCCGCCGCCCGGCAAGCTGTCGGTAAGATCCCCGCCCGATCACATAGGTTGCCCCCGATTCGGTGGCCAGGCCGCCACACTCGCCGGCCACTCCGACCCAGATTGCCGCCGGCGCATACAGCAGCGCCAGCAGAACCGACATCGCCAACCCGCCTAGACGGAGCATATTGATCAAGATGAATGGATTGGCCCGTCGGCGGGCCAGCAGCGCGGCCGAATAGATCTGCTCGACCGCCAGCAGCGGCGGCAGGAAGGCAAATAGCAGAAACGCGATCCGGGCCTGTTCAAACAGCTCTCCGCCGGCCCCCAGCAGCCGGCCCAGCACCAGATCGGTCAGTGGCGCCACGTTGGCCACCAGCAAATTGGCAAAGAGCACCAGCAGGCCGACCGTGTAGGCGAACATGGCCACCCCGCGCCGATTCTTGCCGGCCTTGTACAGCGACAGCACCGTGGGTTGCAGGCCCCAGAGCGGAACTGAGACCAGCAGACCGACCGAGCGCGCCAGGGTGAAGGCGGCGATTCCGGTGGCCCCGTCGCTAAAGCGCGCCATCGCCGCGTGCAGGATGGGGGTGGTCGCCGAAGGGAGCAGTGCGGCCACGAGCAGCGGCGCGAAGAACTTGGCCAGTTCGAGCTGCCGCGGCCCGACCGTTTCCCCGTCAGGCCAATGGGTACGCCGGCGGTCGACCAGGGCCAGGTAAATGCATTCGACTCCGATCGCCAGGGCATGCCCGGCCGCGGCCGCGGCGGCCGGCTCCACGTTTCCGGACCGGAGCAGCAGCCCCGCCAGCAACCCGGTCAGCAACAGCGAACCAACGATTCCGCCCCACATCACACCGGCCCGGCCGGCGGTCAGCATGATCCCGTAAAAGTGGGTGCGGAAACAGGCCAGCGGGGCCCAGAGCGCCAACGCCGGAAGCGCCGCCTGGGCCTGCAGCAGCGGGCCCGCGGAGAGGTCGTAGATGCCGACCAGCAACCAGGTCCCAATCGGGCTCACAGCCGCCAGCAGGGCAAGCGCAAAGCAGGTCAGGGCGAGCTTGAGGACGAACCGGCGGACCTTTAGCTGGGCGCAGCGCGAACCCGAATAGACCAGGGTCAGCTGCTGGATGCGCAATTGCGGGATCGCGATTAAGGCCACCAGCCCGGCGGCCACCGCGTAGCCGGCGATCGCCGCTTCCGGATCCGCCGATCTGGCCAACAGCGCATTTAGGACCGGAGCCACCAGCGCGGCCGCGCCCAGATTGATCGCCGCCGGCAGCACCAGCCGGGGGCCGGTTGAGCCGATCGAGCGTAGATCGGCCAGCGGGCCGGGCGCTCGGCCCGACCCGGCTATTGGTGGAGATGGGGGTGAGTCGAACGCCCCGTCCAGACTGTTTCTTTCCGGCTCTTCTACAGGTTTAGACCGTTTCTGACATTACTGCCCGGATGGTTTACGGACAACGCCCGGGATCAGATTACCCGATTAAGACTTGATCGGCGACCCATCAGGCGGGGTCGCAGCCGCACTCTGACTAACGAACGCCGGATTCCAGGCCGTCAGAGGGGCCTGGAGCGACGTCACCGCGGTTTAGGCGGCGAGAGCCAATTGTGGTCTGGCAGTTTTTGATTGCTGTCGTTTTTACGAGCTTGACAGCATCCTCGACCTGCCGAACCGGAATTCGACCAGTCTGTCAAATCCCAGCATCCCCAGTGGAGAGAAATGTTAGCAGATGTTCTAGGCGGGCTCGTCGATACTGGGCGCCGCGGCGATCTGGACCATCGGAGTTAGTAGTTTTTCCAGCGCTATCGTATGCGAGCAGTAGCTCCAGTTCTGGGAGAACTCGCAGGTACACGACCAACCGCTCTCGGCCGAGTAGGTCACCTCGTATTCGCCGTTTCCACCATGGAAGAGCGAACTGAGGCCGGTAATGGTTATCCGCTCGGGTTCCTCGGAATAGCGTTTGGCTTTTTGGATCTTGCCGATAAGGCTGGACTGCATGTGGCCTAACCGTCGTCTTCTGCTAAAAATGGCCGCGCAATTGATGCTCAATTCGAGTTTAGGCCGAGGCCGCGTTCGCGCCGCCTTCCAAGCGGGCTCTCACGGCGCGGTTGAACTGGTCGCCGCGATCGAATTCATTAAGGAACAGGCCAAACGAGGCGCACGCGGGCGAGAGCAGGACGGTATCGCCGGGCCTGGCCAACTCGGCCGCTATGGCCACCGCGGCGGCCATCGAATCGACCCGCAAAAGGTTGAGCGGGAAGAGCAGCGGCGCCAGCCGCTCACTGGCCGCCCCGGGCAGCAGCAGCACCGCCACGATCTTTTCGCCCAGTGATTTAGCCAGGTCGGTGAGGGCGGCAAAGTCGAGATGCTTCTCCGATCCGCCGGCGATCCAGACAAAGGGCGGGCGCAACGCCGACAGCGCCGCGATCGTCCCGTCCGGAGTGGTAGCGGTAGTGTCGTTGACCCAGGCGATCCCATCGGCCCGGGCGATCTGCTCCTGCCGGTAGGGGACCCCGGGAAAGTCGGCAACCGCGGCGGCGATCTCCCGGTCGGTCAGCCCCAGATCCAAGAGCACCCTGGCGGCGGCCGCCAGGTTGGCCCGGTTGTGGCGCCCGGCGATCCGGGCTCGCGGCCAACCCGGGACGTTATCTTCGCCCGAAAACCAGGCCACCCGGCCCGGCGCCCGGCGGCCGAAGGCCCGGGTATAGGGGTTCTCGGCGTTGAGCACCGCCAGATCGTCGGCGGCCTGCAGGCTCACGATCGTCTCCTTGGCGGCGGCGTATTCGGCAAGGTCCCGGTAGCGGTCGAGGTGGTCGGGAAGCAGGTTGGTCACCACCGCCCGGCCGGGGGCCAGGCGGTGCGGCAGCAGACCCTCCAACTGCCAGCTGGAGAGTTCCAACACTACCGTGTCGTCCGGGTCCAGGCACTCGAGCAGGGCCACCGCCGAAATGCGCATATTGCCGGCCAGGCGGACCCGGCGTCCGGCCAGCGCGAGAGCGTGAGCGATAAAGGTCGCGGTCGTCGTCTTGCCGCGGGTGCCGGTTACCCCGACGATGCGCGCCGGCCCGGCTTCGCCGAAGAATATCCCCATCTCCATCTCGATCGGCACTCCACCGGCGCGGGCTTCTGCCAGGAAGGGCGACTGGCGGGGCACGGCCGGGTTGCGGATGATAAGGTCGGCGCCGGAAAAATCGGATTGGCGGTGCTCCCCGAGCACGAATTCGACATCCAGGCCAGCCAGCTGGGCAATGCTGGGGGCCAGGGTCTGGGCGTCGCGCAGGTCGGTGACCTTGACCCTGGCCCCGCGCGAGCAGAGGAACCTGGCCATCGCCACCCCGCCGCCATGCAGCCCCAGGCCCATGACCAGGACCTTGCGGCCGGCGAAATCGGCAATTCCCAAAACAGTTCTCCCGCTAGCCCTCAGGGCCCTGCGGGCCGCGTCGTGGGCGGGCACTGGTAAATTGCAAATACGTCCCTAGAATGAAATTGGTGCCGTGGTCTTGGGAATTTCGGCTAACCGAATTTCCCGCCGCGCATCGACAACTAAATAATGACTAGACGTTTGTGGTTTAAGGGTCTGGCCGGCGCTAATTGGCAAGGCGCCAGCGGGCTTTGAGCCGGGAGGATCAGATGTCAATCTATGCCGCGGGCGCTGCCAAATGGTATCGCTCGTACCTTACGTCGAAACAGCGCTATTCGCACCAGGAGATCGAGCGACGGGTCGGCTGGGTCGACGATTTCTGTCGATCGTTTCCGCAATCGCGTTCAATCGGCGAAATTACGGTGCGCGACGTAGTCTGCTATTTCGCCCGCCGCTCGGGCAACTACGAGCGGCCCTACGAGTGGTTTACCCGCTATCAGGTCATCGAGACCTTCTGCGACGCCCTAGTTGAGCAGAATTTCCTGCCCGACAACCACCTCAAGAGCATCTTCGACGACTCCGATGTCGAACCGTTCGACCCGCAGCAGGATCCTATCCAGGTCGACATCTCCAACGTCGACTGGTCGCGCTCGGACTCAGTCTTCTAGAGACTTAACTATTCGGCGGCCGGCCGCCGAACCGGCCTAGGTGCTGGTTTTGGGTTTCGCGTCAACCACCAGGGTGCCGGTGGTAACTAGCATCATCGCCGCCGATACCGCGTTGGTGACCGCCATCCGGGTTACCTGCACCGGGTCGACCACCCCGGCTTCATAGAGGTCCTCGTATTGCCCGGTAGCCGCGTTGAAACCGAAGGCGCCTTCCAGATCTCCGACCCGACGCACCACGACATCGCCCTCAAATCCGGCGTTCTCGGCGATCTGGGCCAGCGGAGCCCACAGCGCTTCGCGAACGATCTTGGCGCCCAGCGCCGCATCGCCGCTAAGTTCGAGTTCGTCGATTGCTGCGGCCGCCCTGATCAGGGAAACCCCGCCACCAGGGATAACGCCCTCCTCCAGCGCCGCGCGCGAGGCCGCCACCGCGTCTTCTACCCGCGCCCGGATTTCCTTCTGTTCGATCTCGGTCGGCGCGCCGATGTTGACCACCGCCACCGTGCCGGCGAGGTTGTTGGCCCGCTCGGCGAATTTCTCGCGGTCATAGTCGTTCTTGGCCGCCGCATTGCCGGCCCAGAGCTCGGCGATGCGCTGTTTTAGCGCCTTTTCCTCGCCGTGGCCGCCGATGATGGTCGTCTCGTTCTTGCTAACGATCACCTTGTCGGCCCGGCCCAGGTAATCCAGCGTTACGTCGGTCCAGGCGATTCCCAGTTCCTTGGCAAACAGCCGTGCGCCGGTAAAGATTGCGTAGTCCTCGAGCATCCCACGGCGGCGATCGCTAAAGGCCGGGGCCTTGACCGCGGCCACGTTGATTTTGCCGCGCAGGCGGTTAATCACCAACGCCGCCAGCGCCTCTTTCTCGATGTCCTCGGCCAGCACCAGCAGGCTGCGGCCGCCCTGCGAGACGAACTTCTCCAGCAGCGGCATGATCTCGGCGGCCGCCTCAAGTTTCTGATCGGTGATAAAGATCGAGGGGTTATCGAACTCGACTCGGCCGTCCTCGCTGGCGGCAAAGTACGGCGATTTGAGCCCACGGTCAAAGGTGACCCCGGCCAGGTAATCGACCGTTATCTCGCTGGTTGAGCCATCCTCGAGATTGATACCGGCGTCTTTCCCCAGCTTCTGGTAGACCCCGGCGACCAATTCGCCGATCTGGGGGTCGTTGGCCGACAGCTCAGCGACCCAGACCAACTCCTCATCGCTCTTTAAGGCGCGCGCCGAAGCGACCAGGTGGGCGGTAACCGCCTCACCGGCCTTCAGCATGCCGGCCCGCAGCCCCATCGGGTTAAAACCGGCCGACATCAGCTTGAGCGCCGCGGTAAATATCGCCTGGGTCAGAACCGCCGACGTCGAGGTGCCGTCGCCGGCGTCCTGATTGGTCTTCTTGGCGGCCTGGTAGGCCAGGTTGGCACCGGTGTTGACGAACGGGTCGGCCAGGTTGTCGATCGCGTTGGCGACGGTGTAGCCGTCGTTGGAGATGACCGGCTTGGCGTACTTGCGTTCAAGTACGACATTGCGCCCGCGCGGCCCCATCGTTACCCGCACCGCGTCGCCGATCAGATTGACGCCTTCACGTATGCGCTCGCGGGCCGCGGCGCCGGAGAGAACTTGCTTGTGGGAGATCATGCGATTGCCTTTTGGGTGAAATTCAAGGGAGATGCCATCTGGCCGGCAGCGCACCGTTTTTCAGCGCGCGGGGCCAAATCTCTAATTACTAGTAGCGACGAATTTTCCCGCAATTTTGGTTCAGATGCAATTGCGCCGGTCGGGCGGCTGGCCGGGCAAGGCGCCGGCCCATTCTTTCGGGCAGCGATCGGCCAGCCAGCGGGCGTCCTCTGGTTCGATTGACACACCGGCGAGCAGCTCCGGTCGCCGCAGCAGGGTGCGCAGCAGCGAATGGCGTCGTTTCCAACCCGCAATCGCGGCGTGGTCACCGGAGAGCAGCACCGGCGGCACCGGGCGACCGTCAAATTCCCTCGGCCGGGTGTAGTGGGGGTGCTCAAGCAGCCCGGCGGCAAAGGAATCGGCCCTGACCGTTGCGGCGTTGCCGACCACTCCGGCGCGCAGCCGCACCACCGCTTCGGCCAGCAGCATTCCCGGCAGTTCACCGCCGCACACGACGAAATCGCCGACCGAAAACTCCTCGTCCACCAGGGCCTCACGCACCCGTTCGTCAACCCCCTCATAGCGCCCGCACAGGATGACCAAGCGGTCCTTGCTTGAGAGTCGGACGCAGTCGGCGTGTCGGAGCGGCCGGCCCTGCGGGGTCATGTAGATAACGTGCCCGGTGCCCGCGCGCGCCGCGGTCACCGCGGCGCTGGCCGGGCCGGGCAGGAGCACCATCCCGCCGCCGCCGCCAAAGGGGTAATCATCGATCTGCCGCTGTGCCGGCGCAGCAAAGTCCCTAAGGTCAAAGGTCTCAAAGACCGCCAGCCCGCGGTCGCAGGCGCGGCCGACGATTCCACCGCCCAAAGGTCCGGGGAACATCTCCGGAAAGGCGGTAACGAACGCGATTGCCAGCGCCCGGGCGCCGGACTGGGCCTCAGCCAAGGTCGCGCCGGCTGGCTGGGACCTTAGGTCGCCTCTTCGATATCGAGGATGCAGCGCTGACCGCGCGCCACCGGGGCGGCGTTGATGACCCGCCTAATCGCCGCCGCCATCCGCCCGTGGCGGCCTATCACCCGACCCATATCGGCGGATTGGACCCGCAGCTCATAGACCGTTGTGCCGGAGCGTTCGTAGGTTTCTATTTCAATCGAATCCTCGTCGCCGGTAAGGTTGACGGCGATGAAGCGGATCAGCTCTTCCATCGATTAACTTTCAGTTCTCTGGTGGTAGTTGTATCTGGAATTGGTGGCCCCGACCCGGCGGCGGTCTTTGGCAGGACGCCAGTTTCCCGGCCTAGCCGGCGATTTCCGGCTCGGGTTCGGTTTCGGCTTCGGGCTCGGCGGCAACCGGTTCTCCGGTCTCAGCCGGATCACCGCCCTGGGCTTCGGCACGGCGCCGTTTGGCGATGGTGTTGGCGGCGGCCTGGGCCTGCTGGGCCACCTCGAGGGTGACTCCGGAGCGGACGAACTCGGCAAAATTGGGTTGGATTTCCTCTAGCAGTCTGGCCACTCGGTCACTGGGTTGCGCCCCGTTTCGCATCCAATTGGCGGCCCGGTCGACATCGATTTGAACCCGCGAGGGGTTGGGTACCGGGTCGTAGAAGCCCAGGTCGTCAACGCAGCGCGAGTCGCGCGCGGATTCGGACGGAATGACCACCACTCGGTAGTTGGGCCGCTTTTTGGCCCCGCGCCGTTGCAGGCGGATCTTTAGCAAGCCGATATCTCCGCAAAAAATGGGGATGGGAAATTTAACCCGTCGCAGCCCGATCGGCTGGCCGACCATGTAACGGCTGGCGCGGCCGGCGTCCCGCCGGCATCTCCGACCAAGCAGAATTGAGTATAACGCTCAAGCCTTAAAGGACAGTTCGGGCGGCGGCGGCGGGCGCCCCGGAAGCCCGGCGACGGGCGCGGAACCAGCGTTAAGCGCTAGCAGTTAGGACCCAGTTGCCGATGGCCACACCCCCAACCGGCCGCCGGGCGGCGGCCAACCACCGGGTCCAGATCCCCTGGCCCGGACTGGGCATTGCCGCCGCCCTGGGATTGGTACTGGTCGTTTTTCTACGCTCATCCTGGCTGGCCTCGCTGCTGGCCCTGGACGCCCCGTTCGCCCCGGTGGCCGATCCGCAATCTGGCGCCCTGGCCGAACCCATCCTGGGCAATGCCGCGCTGGCGGCCGCGCCGCTGCTGATCGGGGTCTATCTTTTCTGGTCGGCATTCGTTAGCGACTGCCTGGCCCGGCGGCATTTTGAATACTCGGGCGAAATTGCCGACGAACGCCCGCGTGGTTACGCGCTTCTGGCCTCGCTGGTCGTCTTTCCGCAGATACTGCTGGCCGCGCCGGTATCCGCCTGGGGGATCTTCAACCTGGCGGTCTGGATCCGGGTCAGCGACGGCCTGGTCGCCGCCGCGGCGCTATTGGTCCTGCTGTTGGCGGCATCGGTGCTGGTAGTGGTCACCGCCCGCAACCGCGGCATCTGGCCGCGGCGCTACCTGGCCGATTAGTACCCGGGCGACTCCGACCGGGCCGATCCGGCGCCAACGATCTCCTGGCCCAGGGACCGCGGCAGACCGTCATCGTCGATCTCGATCTGGAAGACAACCCGCGAATCGAAGCTAAGGTGCAGCACCAGAGTGTTTTCGACCCGCTCGCATCCCAGGGCTTCCTCGATTGCGATTTCCTGGCGTTTGCAGGCATCGGAGAAAAGTGAGCTAAGTGAGGCTGCTCTTCGACTGGCCAATGGTTTGGGTATCCCTAGGTGCGGTTAGTACTCATATTGTGGTGCGGCGCCAGCTTGCAAGATCGGCTGCCGGCCACTCAATGTATTGGTTGCGCTTTGACCGCGGGTTGGTCTAGTTAGCGGCCTTAGCGCAACGCCGAGATTTTAGTTTCATTCGGGGGCCAAGCGATCGGGCCGATCGGGCCGATCAGTTCCAGGGCGGGCACTCTTGGTCATACTTAACGTGCCAGCAATATTTGCGCTTGGCACCATCAGCGTCAATCGGCCGCGCGCCGCTGCCGTCACCCTGGCTGGAATTTTTGATAATTCCAAGGTTGCAGGGATCCGGGCGGGCGATGGCCGTCAACGCTTCCCCGCCAGGCAGCCGCAACCGGCAATCTAACCTCCATCGCCTTTAACATCCCGGCAGATAGTCAATGCCCGAAACGAACGCAATTACCGCCGAATCGCGATCGCGATTTGGCAACCGCGTCAAATCCCTGCGCCGCGAAGGCCGCATACCCGGCAATCTCATTACCTCCGGCCAAGATTCACGGCCGTTGCAGGTGGACGAGCACGCGATGGCCGCCTACGTGCGCAATTTCGGGCGCTCCGGGCTAATTGAACTCAACCTCAACGGCGGCAGCGAGCTGGCCCTGGTAGATAACGTCGACGTCCACCCGGTTACCCGGCGCGTACTGCACGTGGTATTTCGCCACGTCGACGCCAATGTCCCGGTGCACCTCGACGTCCCGGTGGAATTCGTCGGCGAATCGCCGGCCGATACGCGTTCGGATCTCTACGTCGTCCGGATCGTCAACTCAGTCTCGGTCAATGCTTTACCGCGCCATATCCCGGCCGGTCTGTCGATTGACCTGGGCGGGCTAGGCGACGCCGGCGATGCGATCAACGCCGGCGATTTGGATATGCCTGAGGGCGTGACCCTGGTCTCGAGCCCCGATATCACGCTGGCCCACGTCGAGCGTTCGCGTCTTGCCACCGACGATGAAATAGACGGAGAAGACGAATTAGACGCGCTGACCGGGGAGATTCCGGCCGCCGAATAGGCCCGCCCGGGGCGTTCCGGTCCGGTCCCGCCTAACCACCTATCTGGTACATCTCGATCCGCGGCTCCGGCTTGCTCGCGAGCCCGGCGGTCACCTGGGAGCGCAGTTGCGAATACTGATCATGGCGTCCCGTCCAGATCGCGGCGATGGTCTCACCGAGGCAGTCATCGCCAATGCCGGAGCGCAACAGCCCGCGCAGGTCGACCCCGTCGGCGGCAAACAGGCAGGTAACCAGGCGCCCATCGGGGGTTAGCCGGGCCCGCGTGCAGTCACCACAGAAGGGCTCACTGACCGAGGCGATGAATCCGACTTCGCCACCGCCATCGACGAATCGGTAGCGGTTGGCAACTTCGCCCCGGTAGTTGGGATCGACCGGTTCCAGCCGGTGGCGGCGGCCGATCCGCTCGACCATCGCGGCGGCCGTGACCACCTGCCGCAGTTCCCAGCCGTTGAGGGTGCCAACGTCCATGTACTCGATAAAGCGCACGATCGCCCCGCTGTGGCGGAAATGGTCACACAGATCGTAAAGGGCGTGTTCGTTTACGCCCTTTACGATGACGCAGTTGATCTTGACCGGCGCCAGGCCGGCTTCCACCGCCGCCGTGATTCCGTCCAGCACCGGTTCGACCGAAAAGCTCCGCCCGTTGAGTTGCGAGAAGGTTTCCGAATCGAGCGCGTCCAGGCTTACCGTAATCCGCGAGAGACCGGCCTGCTTTAGCGCTTCGGCGTGCCCGGCCAGAAGGTATCCGTTGGTGGTAAGGGTAATGTCGGCGTCGCCGGCAACCCGGCGCAGGCCGGCGATCAGCTCGGGCAGGTCGCGCCGCAGCAGCGGTTCGCCGCCGGTTAAGCGCAGCTTGTTCACCCCGAGCCGGCAGAATATCGCGGCCAGGCGGATTATTTCCTCGAAGGTAAGGATCTGGGCGCGCGGTAGGTATTCGTAGTGCTCGCCGAAGACCTCGGCCGGCATGCAGTAGCTGCAGCGGAAGTTACAGCGATCGGTAAGCGATATCCGCAGATCGCGGACCGGCCGACCCAGGCGGTCGGTCGGGAGTATCCCGCCTGCTGGGTTCACTCCGTTCGCGGGCGATCTTCTTTGCGATCGCGCATGTGCTTCATCCGGGAACGCCGCGGCTTGACGCTAAACGAGGTGCCGCAGCCGCAGGTTATCTCGGCGTTGGGATTGCGCAGCATGAACCCGCGGCCGATCAGGTTTTCATTGAAATCGAGCTGGGAACCGTCGATTAAGGCCGCGGTGAATTCGTCGTAGACGATGCGGTAGTTGCCCTCACGATGGACCTGATCATCATCGGCCACGCTGTTGTCGAGCACCAGGTCGTATTCAAATCCGGCGCATCCGCCCTTGTTGACCCTGATCCGGATGAATTTGTCTAAGTTCTCCGAGTCATCCAGGGTCGCGGCAATATGACTTTCGGCCAGCTTGCTAACTGAGATACTGCCCACTTGCCTGTCCGCTGCTACTTAAAGGTTGCTGTTCGCCTGTCCCCGATTATCCGGCAAGCCTAGCCGGCTTTGGCGCGCAGCCGGGCCACTATCTCAGATAGCGCTTCCAGGAAGCGGTCGACCTGGCCGGCATCGTTGCCCTGACCGGTGGTTATCCGCAGGCTGGCCCGGGCAATTTCCGGCTTTAGGCCCAGGGCCAAAAGCACGTGCGAGGGTTCGACCGAGGCGGCGGTGCAGGCCGATCCCGCCGAGGCGGCGATCCCGGCCCGGTCCAGTTCGAGCAGGACCTGTTCGGCCCTTACACCTTCGATACAGACATTGGTGTTGTTGGCCAGCCTTTGCTGGCGGTGGCCATTGAACCGGATCCCGCCGATGCCGGCCAGCCCGTCCTCGATCCGGCGGCGCAGGGCCAGGTTGCACTGCCAGCTCTCTAGCTGGCCGGCGCGCGCCAACCTGAGCCCCTCGGCCAGCCCGACCGCCAGGGCCACGTTTTCGGTCCCGGCGCGGCGCCGGTTCTCCTGGTCGCCGCCCTGGATCTGCGGGACAACCCTTGTGCCCGGACGTACGAAAAGCACCCCGACCCCCTTGGGGCCATAGAACTTGTGGGCGGCAATCGAGAGCAGATCGACCCCCAGCTCATCGACCTGCGCCGGACAGCTGGCGATGGCCTGGACGGCGTCGGTGTGAAACACCGCTCCGGCCGCGTGGGCGACCTCGGCCAGCGTCGGGATGTCCTGGATTACCCCTATCTCGTTGTTGGCATACATTAACGAAACCACCCCGACCCGTTGGTCAAGCGCGGCGGCGAGGCGATCAGGGTCGATTAGCCCGTCGGCGTCAACCTCGACAATCCGGACCTGGCAATCGGCGTAGCGTTCCAGGTATTGGCCCGCCCCCAGCACGCAGTGGTGCTCGATCGCCGAGGTTACGACCACCGGACGGCCGCGGGCGCGGGCGGCCAGCGCCGCCCCTTTGATCGCCAGGTTGGCGCCTTCGGAGCCCGACCCGGTAAAGACCACGTCGGGCGGATCGCAATCGAGCACCCCGGCCACCTCGGCCCGGGCGGCATCAAGGCCGGCCCGGGCGCTGCGCGATTCGAAATACAGTCCGGAAGGGTTGTACCCGTTGGCCCCGAAGTAGGGCAGCATCTTGGCCAACACCGGTTCGCTGACCGGCGTGGTCGAGGCGTGGTCGAGATAGATCCGCGGCGGCGGGGCGCTCACCTTGGTCTGCCGGGGCTATTGCCCGGAACCGGGCGCCGGGGCCGGAACCGGGCGCACCGCATACGTACAGACATCGTCATTTAGGGGCAGGCGCTTGGTCGATTCGACTACCGCCTCGCCGGCCAGCAGACGACCGATCATGTCGCGCTCGCAACTGCAGGGCAGGTCGGTGATTTCGACCACCGCCGATACCGGGCAGTTGCTGGCCTCGAGTACGAATCCGTCGTCGCTGGCAAAGTAGCGGGCCATAAAACCGCGCGAGCTCATCGCCCGGCAGATTATGTCCAGCTTCTCCTCCAGGCTGCGGCCCAGCAGCATTGGGCCAATTTCCGATTCCAGCGCGAATTCGCGGCGAATAAAAACGCTGCGCACCAGTTCCACTTCGCCCTGGGTGGCCGCCGACGCGACCAGCTCCACCACCAGATCGCGGTAGTCCTTGGGAAACATCTCATCGGCGCGCGCGGTCAAGCGGTAGCGATTGCGGGGGCGGCCAACCCCGCCGCGGACCGTATCCACGGTCACGTAGGAATCGGCCAGCAACCAGTTGAGTTGGGGTCGCAGCGACTGGGTGCGGGCTCCGTAGTGGCGAGCGATCTCGGCCAGGTCGAGCGGGCCGTGCTGGCGCAGAATGCGCACGATGTCCTGCCGCGGCGATGATCCCTTGCTCATATCACCCCCGCTCCGACGCCTGCTTGCGTTTACATCTATCACCATATTAAATTTTGGCTTTCCCCGCCCGGAGCCAGATTAGCAACGACTAAAGCGCCCAAATGTGGCCGCCCGATTTTGCTTTCTTGCCGACATCTGCTATATTGGACGTTCTGCTTGAAATAAATCCAACACTGCCAGTTGAACCTACCGCCGACCGCTGACCGCTAAGAATTTTGAACTTGAGCTCATGCGGCATCACCCGCGCTGAGCCGCCCACAGGCCAGATCTCGCCGACAGGCGACTGAACCGAGGGCGCCCGAAACGGTCAGCTTGAAGAACAATCCGAACCCGGCACCGCGCGCAACCAAACCGCGACCTTAAAAGACGTTGCCGAAAAATCCGATTGCGGTCGGCGTACGTATCAATTGGTAGAGCCGGAAATACAAGAAACAACCCAATGGCACTGCCCAGAAAGTAGGTAGCCGTGGCCGACCTAACCACCCTGCAAATCAACGCCGAACTCGACGAGCAGGAATACTCGCGCGCCGGCAGCTATGAATCGCGTAAGAAGCTCTATCGCCAACTGCGCGGCCTGCTCGGAGTCAACAAGGCCGGCAAGCCAGCCAGTCCGATGGCACGCGCCGCCAGCGGCAACAGTTCGGCGGCGATCCGCGACTCGCTGCGACTGTACCTGAACGCCATCAACACCGTCGATCTGCTCACCGCCCAGCAGGAAGTTGAGCTGGCCAAGCGGATCGAGGACGGGGACGCGGACGCCCGGGCGCACATGATTGAGGCCAACCTGCGGCTGGTGGTCTCGATTGCCAAGCGCTACGCCGAGGGCGGACTCTCGCTGACCGACCTGATCCAGGAGGGCAACATCGGCCTGATGCAGGCAGTGCAGAAGTTCGACTATCGCCGCGGGTACAAGTTCTCAACCTACGCCACCTGGTGGATCCGCCAGGCCATTACCCGCGCCCTCTCCAACGACTCGCGCACCATCCGCCTGCCGGTACACGTGATTGAGGCGCTGCGCAACATTCGCAAGATTCGCCCACGCTTGGCGGCCGAACTGGGCCGCGAACCGACCCCGGGCGAGATCGGCGTGGAGTTGAGCCTGACCGCCGAACGAGTTACCCAGATCGTCGAAGCTGGACGTACGATCGTCTCGCTTGATGCCGCGCTCGGCGATGACGGTGAGGACACCATCCTCGACCAGGTCGCCGACGATCACGCCCCATCACCCGACGACGAGTTCCTGCGCGCCCAGGGTTACGTGATCCTGCGCGGTGCCCTTGACGATCTCGACGAGCGCGAGCGCGACGTGCTCCAGCTCCGCTACGGGTTAAACGGAACCAAGACCAGCTCGCTCGATGAAATCGGGCGCAAGTGGGGCGTTACCCGCGAACGAGTCCGCCAGATCCAGCGCTCGGCCGAAGAGAAGATCCGCAACAGTTCGGTGGCCGATTTCCACGAGGTAATCGCCAGCTAAGGACCGGCCCCGGGGCGGTCAA
Source organism: Chloroflexota bacterium (assembly GCA_965261345.1). GTDB lineage: Bacteria > Chloroflexota > UBA11872 > UBA11872 > VXNJ01 > VXNJ01. Next base: position 1,445,200 of record OZ253449.1, on the reverse strand, counting down.
GTCCCCCGGGCTTATCGATCTAGCCGATCGCAATCATCTTCTGGATCGATCCGAGCGCGCGCAGTCTGATGTCCTCGGGCACCTCGATCTGCTGGACGTTGTCGCGCAGTGATTCGAGCACGTTCTCCAGGGTGATTTCGTTCATGTGCGGACAGCGCACCGAGCACAGCCGAAGCATCTCCTTATCGCGCGCCTCGGCGGCGATGTTGTCGCCCATCGCGCATTCGGTCAGGAGCAGGTAGCGTCCCGCCCGGGCACGGTTGACGAATGCGATCATCGCCCCGGTAGACCCGGAAAAATCGGCGACGTCGACGACCTCGGGGCTACATTCGGGGTGGGCCAGGACGATCACGTCGGGAAACTGCTTGCGGACCGCGGCAACATCCTCGGGGGTGAATTTCTCATGCACCTCGCAGCGCCCACGCCAGCCGATTAGGGTGTGCTCGAGTCCGATTCGGGCATCATCGTCCTGTTGGGCCGCGCTTACCGGCTTGGACCCGGGCAGGATCACCCTTCGCCCCATGTCGCGGGCCACGTTGCGGGCCAGGTATTCATCGGGCAGAAAGATTACGGTGTCGGATCCCAGCGACTCGACGACGGCCTGGGCATTGGCCGAAGTACAGCAGATGTCGACCTCGGCCTTCACGTCAGCGTAGGTATTTACGTAGGCCACGATTGGCACCCCGGGGTACTGCTCCCGCAGCGCCCTAACGTCGGCGGCGGTAATCGAGGCCGCCAGCGAACAGCCGGCGACCTTGGCCGGAAGCAGAACCGTACGCTGCGGATTTAGGATCTTGGCGGTCTCGGCCATGAACCGGACCCCGCAGAACACGATCGGGTCGCAGTCGGTGCGGGCGGCGATCCTCGACAACTCGAGCGAATCGCCATGGTAGTCGCAGACGGTATGGTAGAGCGCCGGTTCCATGTAGTTGTGGCCCAGAATCACCGCACCGCGTTCGCGCTTGAGCTCATTTACCGCGTAGGCGATCTCGGCTTTGTACTCGATCTCGAAATCGGGCACGATCCCGGCGAGCTTCTCTTCCATCAGCGCGCGGGTCGAGAGCACTGAACTTGCTTCGACTGCCATCGCCGGCCTCCCACTCAATTGCCCCTGTTGGCCCTGGCTAAATTATCGACCCGCCGTTTTGACGCCGGTTGCATTTATCGCGGGGGCAATCTCCTGACCGGTTAGATTTTGGCGGCAGGCATTTCGCCGTCAGATCCGCTAGCTGGGAAGGACAGATAAACCCATGCCCGATGAAACGATCGGCGCCATCATGTACTTCCTAGTCATTCCGTTAAATTTCGTGCTGGTTGTTCTGGCACTGCTCGATGTGACCCGCCGCCCCGCCTGGCAGATGACGCTTTTAACCCGGGCCATCTGGGGACTGGCGATCCTAATGGTCTGGGTCGTGGGCCCGGCCGCGTACCTGGTCTGGAAGCGCAGGTTTCCGGCCGCCAATGCCGCAAGGGGGCCAAAGTCGCCCCGATCCCGGCGCGGTGCAGGCCGTAAACGGAGATAAAAAGGCGACCTTGGCCGGTAACTGGACCGTCTTATTGACCGAGCCGGTGGTTTTTGCTAGATTTGGCAGCGCCGTTTCTTGGCGCCGTCCTATCTACTGTTGCAGTCTGTTGCATTGAATTGTTTGCCGTAATAAACGCATCCTCGCGCCAAAACATCGTCCGGGTCGGTGATTCCTTTATCGTCAATCGCATCGCGGCCGAACCCAACAGCGAGTTCGTGGTCGATGACGTCCTGCTAATCGCCGACGAGAAGGGTGTCAAGATCGGGGTGCCGGATTTGAGCGGGGCCACGGTCACCTGCAAGGTCGTGGCGCACACCCGTGGCCCCAAGATCAGGGTGCAACGCTACAAGGCCAAGAAACACTACGAACGGCGTGCCGGCCACCGCCAGAATCAGACGGTCTTAAAGGTCACCAGTATCCGGTTGGGCCGCACCCGACGAACCTCCTACCCCGAAACCCAGGACTGATCAAATGGCCAAGAAGAAATCCGGCGGAACATCCCGCAACGGGCGTGATTCGAACCCCAAGATGCTCGGGGTCAAGCTCTATGACGGGCAACTGGTCAAGACCGGCAATATCATCTGTCGCCAGCGCGGGACCCGCATCCATCCGGGACGTAACGTCGGGATGGGTCGCGATCACACCCTATTTGCGCTGCAGCCGGGCCTGGTCAAGTTCGAAAAGCGCCACGATAAGCGTCGCTACGTCAACATAATTACTGCCAGCTAGCGTCCCCGATTTAGGGCGCTGAGCGGGGCGATAGCTCAGCTGGAAGAGCGCTACACTCGCATTGTAGAGGTCGAGGGTTCGAGTCCCTTTCGCTCCACCAAACGGGACAACATGGAGATCCTTCACGTTGAGGCTCACGTTAGGTTCTGAGGATCGACAAATCCTAAGATGGACTGCCATTGCACTGCTTCGGTCCTTCTTGGCCGCCATTTTGGCGACGACTAGAGCACCGCAGAGTCCCATTAAACGCCCTATTCCGCAGTCGACGCCGAGGAGTACGGTTCGCGTGGGCGGTGTAAGTGAGCGCAACCGAAGGTGGTGGTGGGGAGGATGAAGTAGTTAACGAGCCTGTCCGTTAACCAGTTGCTACCAAACGAGTGGTCGTTGGTATCCTGCTTGCAGTCATGCTCGTGATAGTTGGGGCAAGCTGTAGCAACACGACACCGAGTTGAAATCATGTCCCAACGCGAGAGGTCACGGTCGAACGAACCGAAGGACTGAATGGTTCCATCGACGAACGGGGCGATGATGACCGGGACGATGATTCGCGGGATGATGACTGAGACGATGACGGTCAGGTCATCCACTTACTCGAGCAAGTTGAGGATGGTAGCGGGCAGCCGGACCAACCGGGCTGGAAGTCTTCGGTCAGGAAATGGACGATCGTTACCAGCGGCGGGTGGATAGGCTGCGCAAGTCCTCGCGGCTCCCGCCGGGTAAGACCTGGGACAACTTTGAGCAGCAGAAACTGCCGCCGGTGCTCAGGGCCCAACTGGGGGACCTGCTGGAGGGACAGTTTTTAGATCGTGCCGTCAATGTCCTGGCCTTCGGTCTGCCCGGCACCGGCAAGACCCATGCCCTGTGCGCCATTGGACACAAGCTGGTCGAGAACGGTAGATCGGTGCTGTTTGCCCCGGCCTATCGGTTGGTGCAAGGAGCTATTGGCGGCCAAGCGCAACCTGGATCTGCCGCGGCTATTGCGCAAGCTCGACTACATCGACCTGATCATCATCGACGATTTGGGTTACCTGCCGTAGGGGATAGATGAGGCCGAGGTGCTCTTTACCCTGATTGCCGAGCGCTATGCGCGGCGCTCGATCGGGATCTCATCGAATCTGGTCTTCTCCGAATGAGGCAAGATCTTCCCCAAGCCGATGGCGGCGGCGGCCGCGGGCGACCGAATCGTCCATCACGCTGTCGTACTTGAATTTGACGTGCCCAGTTACCGGACCGGGCTTGAAAAGGAGGAGCTAAAGCCGGAATAAAACCGGCAAGAATAATTGACACACACCCGGCCAGAATAAGCGTCGCTGTTCATACCGGGCATAGAGAAGGAAGACGTGGGAGAGCTGCAGATCCGGGCCTGCCGGGAATCTGACCGGGGCGCCGTTGTAGAACTGTGGCGAGAGTGCGGACTGGTCACGCCCCAAAACGATCCTGGCAAGGATATCTACCGTAAGCTGAACGCCCAGCGGGAGTTGTTTCTGGTGGGAATAATCGGTTCCAAGTTGGTAGGGACTGTGATGGCCGGGTACGAAGGTCATCGAGGTTGGATCAACTATCTGGCGGTGGCTACGAACTTTCAGAGTATGGGATTCGGGCGCCGTCTTATGGACGAGGCGGAAGCACGCCTCAGAGAGATGGGTTGTCCCAAGGTAAATCTGCAGATCAGAAACTCAAACGCCGGCGCGGTTGAGTTCTACCGCTCTATTGGATACTCGGTCGATGACGTCATAAGCATGGGCAAGCGCCTTGAATAAGCTGATCAAGCTGGCTCTTGCGGCCGCGGTCCTAGCCTCAATCTGCGCGTCATGTGTTTCTGACCCCGATGCCGTCAAGATGGGAACGGAGGGGGCTTACCCTCCCTACAACTACATCGACGATGACGGCGAGGTCGCCGGGTTCGAGCGGGAGCTGGGTGACGAGCTTTGCCGCCGGGCCAACCTCGAATGCACCTGGGTGACTAACAAATGGGACGACATCATACCCAACCTCGTGGCCGGCAACTACGACACTATCCTCGCCGGGATGAGCATCACCGACGAACGAGACGAGGTAATCGACTTCACGCAGTCGTACATCCCGCCCAGTCCGTCGGTCTACGTTGCCCTGGCAGGAACTGGTGACGAAGTTGTTACCGGTAGGGTGGCAGCCCAGGTGGCCACTATCCAGGCGGACTTCCTCTCCCAATCGGAGGCGATGCTGCTTGAGTACCAATTGGCCGAGGAAGTCTTCTCGGCTGTCCGAAGTGGCGAGGCGGATGCGACGCTTGTCGATATCGAGTTCGCCCGCGAGCAAATAGCAAATAGCGATGTCGGGCTGGCAATGGTTGGCCCCCAAGAAATGCTGGCCACCGGTGTCGGAATCGGGGTGCGGGAGACCGATGCTGCGTTGAAAGAAAATCTCAATCGGGCCATCGACGCGATGAAGGAAGACGGCTCGTTGAACGCACTTATCGAGCAGTGGTTTGGTCCTGACGCCGAGACGTTCTAATCAACGTTGCGGGCCGACTGGCAGATCGATCCGCACGATCTAAGCCCATTCCACCGCGGGGCAGGCAGTTGCGCGAACTACCTCAAAACCGCTTCATCCGGTGGCCCTGTACACTGCGGGCATTTGCGACGGGTGGGAGATTGACCTGTTGCTTGGGCCAATTGAGGGCATTCTGGCAACGTACCGGGGCCGAAGGCTACTCGGCCGCCGGTGGCATTCGGCTATCGACTGCAGCCACAGTGTGGCAGACAACCGGTTAGTTAGTTCGCCGGGCAATGCCGACTTGCTTTCCGAGGTGGCAATTTAGCACCGACCCCGACAATCCTGGGCCAAGGTATATGCCGAACGGAGATGTCCCCGGTGATTTCAGGCTTGGACTTCGGCCGCTCTGGCAACAACTTCCGAGTCCACGGGGCATTGCAGCGTCCAACGCACGCCCCGATGAGCAGACAACCGGTTAGTTAGTTCGCCGGGCAATGCCGACTTGCTTTCCGAGGTGGCAATTTAGCACCGACCCCGACAATCCTGGGCCAAGGTATATGCCGAACGGAGATGTCCCCGGTGATTTCAGGATTGGATTCTTCGCTCTGGCAACAACTTCCGAGTCCACGGGGCATTGCAGCGTCCAACGCACGCCCCGATGAGTGCGCGGCAAACCAGCTTGAGACTGATTTCGGTCCTAGAGCTCGGTACCGCCCTTCAGGGACGGTCATGCAAGAGCGAGGATGTTGGCTGGGTTGTCCTCTGTCATCGCTCGAATTTCGTCCTCCAAAAAGCCCTTGCGCCGCATCGTGGGCACGATGTTTTCGAGGATGTGGCCGTAGCCGTGCCCGCCATAAGTGACCAGCCGGTGCTTGGTGAAGATGTCCTGCCCGGTGACCACTCGGTCGCCATAACCCGCATCGATTACGTGCCTGATGAAATCCAGCCGCCGAGCGTCGCTGGGCATGTCGAGTTGGGCCTGCGGGTAGTAAGACCCCTCATTGCCGAACAGATCCCATTCGAGGCAACAGCCCGACTCGGCGACGCTGAGCAGCGCATCGAACGCGAACACCGTGCGGTCCAGATGTCCCATGATCACCCGGGAGATGTCTGCCCCACTGTTGGCGAGCAGTTCGAGTATCTCCGTGGGCGCCTGCGGGTTTCGTCCAGGATGAATCGTGATCGCCGCCCCCGTTTCCCGCTGCGCATGTGGACGGACATTGGTTTCTGTCCGGTGGCGGCCATGATAAGTGTCCGCTGGCGGTCACGAAAACTGTCCGCTGGCGGCCATTTGAGAGCGTGCCCCTGACCGCCTGATCTCTCCTCTCACAACGATTTAATCCCGGCGAGGAAATGACCTGCGCCGGGTGCTCCCCCTGCTTGACTTGCGAGTCATGCAAGACGCGCATCACCAAGCAGGGGTCGCATATGAAGTCTCATGAGGAAGCAATGAAAATTCTTGAAGCATTCGACCTGACCGGTTCATATAAGGCGGCTGCCCGACTTTGCGGCTGTTCGCATGTGACCGTGGCCGATTACGTTGCCCGGCGTGCCCGCGGTCAACTGCAAACCAGGTCGCCCAAACGGCGTCCCTCCAAGATCGACCCCTACCGACCCAAGATCGAGGAGTGGATCTCCCGCTCTAAGGGCAACGTCAGGGCCGACATTTGCCATCAGAAGCTCAAGGCGATGGGCTTTGCCGGATCCGAGCGCACGGTCAGAAGAGCGGTCGCCGAAGCCAAGCGCTCTCACCGCAAAGACAACCGCCGCATCTTCCGGCCCTCAGGTGACCGAGCCAGGGATGTGGGCTTGGGTGGGACTGGGGCGAGGGTCCCCGGATAAACGGGCTTAGGACCTCCCTCTTCTGTGCCTGGCTGGCGTGGTCGCGCTTCCGGGTGGTCATCCCGGTGCGCGATCGCAGATTGGAGACCGTAATTGCCTGTCTGGACCGGGCCATGCACTCCTTCGGCGGTGTTCCCACCTATTGGCTAACCGACAACGAGAAGACGGTTACGACCGAGCACATCGCCGGCATATCGGTAAGACACCCGCTCATGGTCGCCTGCGGAGCCCACTACGGCACCACGATCACCACCTGCCAACCGGCTGATCCCCAATCCAAGGGTGGATCCGAAGCAACAGTGAGGATCGCCAAGGCCGACCTGGTGCCGACCACCGCCAACCTGCGGCCGGCTTACTCTTCCTGGGCAGAGCTGGTCGGCGCCTGCCAGGCGTTCACCGACACCGTAAACGCCCGCCAGCACCGTATCACCGCCCAGGCCCCGGATCAGATGCTCAGCCAAGAGCAAAGTTCCCTGCATCCCCTGCCGCGATCGCCGTTTACCGTCGCCTTCGGTGTAACCCGCCGGGCCAACCGCACCTCCCTGATCAGCTTCGGCGGGGCCCAATATTCGGTTCCTCATGCCTTCGCTGACGAGACCGTATGGGTGCGGTCAGAGGGTGACGAGCTGGTAGTTGTCGCGCCCGCAGCCGGCGGATTAACCGAGGTCGCCAGACACCGCTGCGCCTTGCCGGGAAGAAGGGTCATCGATCCCTCCCACTTCCCGGCCGCCCCACCGGGATCACTCCGGCGCCGGCCGCAAGCTAGGACCGAGCGCGAGCGAGCGTTCCTGGGGATTGGTACCAACGCCGAGCGCTGGTTGCTCAAAGCTTCCCAGAGCGGGTCGGGAAGAATTGGAGCCAAGCTGGACGAGATCGTGACCCTGTCACGTCTGCACCGCAGCGAAACAGTCGACAGGGCCCTGGGGATCGCCGCCGACCATGGGCGCTTCGGCTTCGGCGATATCGGCTCGATCATCGAGTCGCCGGCGTCGGGCAGTCGCCGCCGCGCCGGCGATAGCTCCCTGCTCCAAAGCGGCACGTCCGGTTGGCAGGACTTCGGGATGGCGGGTGATTCCCGATGACCGCCCTGGTAGACGAGGTCATATCCCAGCTCAGGATCCTGCGTCTTCCCTACATGCGCCGGATCACCCCCGATCTTTTGGCAACCGCTAAGGCGCAGCGCTGGGATCCGGCCGAGGCGGTCAAGGCATTACTTACCGAGGAGATCGCCGGGCGGGCGGCATCATCGGTGCGGCTGCGGCGCCAGGCTGCGAGCTTCCCCACCGGCAAGACCTTTGACGCCTGGGACGAGGATCTATCTTCGATCCCTGCTCCTACGCAACGGGCGCTAAGGACGCTGGAGTGGATCGAGCGCAGGGAGAACCTGGTCGTCTGCGGGCCGTCCGGTACCGGTAAGACCCACTTCCTAGAGGGTTTGGGGCAGCTGGCGGTCGAGGATGGGCGCAAAGTCTCCTGGTTCTCGCTTGAGCAATTGGGATCGCTGGCCAGGCGCCACAGCGTCGATTACTCCATCGGCAGGGCGATCTTAAGGATCCTTCAAGGCCGACCTGATCGTCATCGACGACATCGGGCTTTTGCCGGTGGCTACTGAGACCGCCGAAGCGTTCTTCCGGGTTATCGATGCGGCCTACGAGACCAGGTCGATCGCGCTCTCGTCCAACCTGCATCCGGCCGGGTTTGACGAGCTCATGCCCAAGGCCATTGCCAATGCCGCGGTGGACCGGTTGCTCCATCATGCGCATGTGGTGCTAACCCAGGGCGATAGTATCCGGTTGACTTAAGGCCACGGCCGGGAAAGGGGTGTTGCCGCTGACCTGATAGTGAAAAACAATGAGGAGGGATCAGCGGAATTGGGCACTGTAAAAACTGTCCGCTAGCGGACAGTTTTGGTGGCCATGAGCGGACAGTTTTCGTGTCCGCGTCCGGACAGTTTCTAGTGTCCGCCAACAGCGCAATCGCCGCTGCCTGAAGAGATTTGCGCTCGTTTGTCGTCAGGGGCCAGGTGCAGCCAATTTCCCCGATAATCCCCGCCTTGATCCCGGTGCGGTCGACCCCGTCGGTGAGGTCGGAAACAATTTCAAGTGCCAGATCATCCACGCTTCGCTCGTCCATACCCTCGGGGTGGAGCGCACCCACATAGAATCCGGCGCCCATGATGATGTGCACGCCCGATTCGCGAGAGATTCGGGCCAACGCCGCGGGGTTGCGTCCGATGCCCGTCGTCGTCGCATCCACGATCGCGCCGCCTCCGAGGTTCCGGTACATCGCCACTTCTCTGACCGTGGTATCGAGATCGACCAACTCAAGATTCGAGCGGTTGCTGTAGTAATTGCGCCGAATCCAGCCCAGATGCCCCAGCCTGATCGGAGCCTCCGCCAGTTCCGGTGATGGCGAGTCCTGGGCCGGGCGAAGCATGCCGGAGAAGTCGGCGTAAACGTGCTCGTGCATCGTTGTAGGGCCCAGATCCGATCGTGACACGGGACCCAGCACGGTCTGGATCATGCCGCGGTTCTCTCTTCGTGGCATGAGGTAGTTCCTGACATCAGAGCAGACCTCGGATCCAATACGACCGGTTCGCCTGTGCGATATTAGATTTGCTATCAGGGGACGACGATGGATTCACTTCGTCCGGGTAAGGGTAAATCAGTGCGGGCTCGTCGATACGACTGTGAGCTAGACGTTCCCCATCTGTGGCGGAAAATGCACGCATGAGATTTGCCGCGTTCACGACGGTCGCAGGCTCTGCCGGTGAAGCCACGAGTACCGTCGGCCTGCTGGACAACCTCAGGCAGCAGACCATCCTGGCCGAGGCACTCGGCTTCGAGGCGATGTGGCTCGGTGAGCACCACTTTGGGCCCTACGGGGTGGGCGATGTCCCGAATCCGATCCTGCTCGGCGCGGATCTGGCGGCGCGGACGTCCACGATTCGCATCGGACAGATGGCGAACATCGCTCCGTGGTGGCATCCGATTCGCCTGGCTGAGGATCTGGCAATTCTGGACAACATGACCCAGGGACGCATAGACGTCGGATTCGGCCGAGGAATTTGGCCGTACGAGGGCCCCCAGTTCCATCCCAACGCCGACCCGCGCAAGGACAGCGAGAACCGGGAGCTGTTCGCAGAGACCGTAGAGATCGTGCGCGAGATCTGGACCAGCGAGTATTTCTCACACCACGGGACCAACTACCGCTTCCCGGCCGAAAACACAGTTTTCTCGCACCCGCTCTATCCGCCAAATCCGGCCTGGCAGGACGGCGAGAGAGTCACGAAGCTGCGGGTCACTCCGAGGCCCTACCAGCGGCCGCATCCTCCGCTGTGGATGACCGTCTCCACCGACCGCTCCGTCGCAACCGCGGCAAAACTCGGACTGAAAGCGTGCTACTGGCAGCCGCCGGCGCTCAGAATCAGGCAGCGAATGGAGCTGTACGCCAACGTCAGGTCCGAACGGGAGGGCAGACCGTTCGCCGTGGGGGAAGATCAGGCAGTCATGCGCTCCACCTATGTCGCCTCTTCAATGGAGGAGGCGCGCCGGGACGCGGAAGAGGGGATCATGTCTTCCTTCGTGTTCAACGACCCGTTTCGTGGCCGGCAGGTCTTTACGAACCCAGACGAGACCTTGGACCCCAGCGTGAATCTCGGCTGGGATTTCCTGGAGCCGCGCACGCTGGTGGTGGGCTCGCCAGAGCATGTGGTCGCGAAAGTCCGAGAGTTGCAGGAGGTTTGCAACCTGGACTATCTCCTCGTCGAGTTCTCCCACATGGGCATGCCGCTGCGCAAGTCACTGAAGAACCTGGAGAACTTCGCGACCTCGGTGATGCCACATTTCGCCGATGTCGGCTGAGGCCGAATCACCGGCGTTCATTCCCGCCCGTCACCCTCAAGCGGATTGCGCCGCGCCAAGGGTTCCGTGCAGGCCCACAGCGCCACCACCAACTCGAAAGTTCGCCGGACAGGACACGTTGGCCCACCGACAACCGGTAGACCCAAGCGGCGCGGTCGGCGCGAGGGCGTTTCTTCCCAGCGTCGCAGAATAGGCAAATTCCGGCGCTGGCCTCAATTTTCGAGTGGCAGTTGCGGGCATTGTCGGATCGGTGATCGATGACACCGGGTAAACGGCGCCATGTTGGGCTCCTTCGCGGCATCAATGTCGGCGGCAAGAACAAGTTGCCGATGGCAGCGCTCAGGGATATCTTTAGCGCCCTCGGCTGCACGGGTGTGCGCACCTATATTCAGAGCGGGAACGTGGTGTTTAACGCAGCTCCGGACCTGGCCGGACGGGTTCCCCAGCTCGTGATGCGGGCCATCTGTGATCAGCTTGGCATCAGCACCACCGTCACCGTACGATCAGCCGAAGAGCTCGGCCAAATCGCAGCGTCGAAACCCTTCGATACGTCAGGCGACCCGCGCTTCCTGCACGTGGCATTTCTAAAAGACGTACCCAGTGCTGCAGCGATCGCCCAGCTTGATCCAGATCACTCGCCACCGGACGTTTTCGCCGTGCGCGGACCCAACGTATACCTGCACTACCCCAACGGCGTTGCCCGGAGCAAGCTGACCAACGCGTATTTGGACGCACGATTGCAAACCATTAGCACGATGCGGAACTGGCGGACCGTTCTCAGGCTGCTCGGGATGGTTAACGCCTCACCATAGGCTCAATCCAAAAAAGCCTAGTCGCGGTAACTGCCAGGGCTATCCCCGCACGCTGCTCGCCTAAAGAATCCCCCTCGGGGGTAACCGCTCCCCCTTTTTTCGGTGGAGGCGACACAGCCCATCATTCCGCCGATCCGCGCCGGCGCAACACCGGATAGTTGCAAATCTGGCGATCGGTTCGGGGCTAGCGGTGCCGATCGGAACGGATCGGAAGATGTTGGATAGCGCCCGGTTTTTAAGGGGTGAGCAAGTTGGACGGAAAGCTGACCAAGCTGGCGCTTGCGGTCGCGGTCGGAGACTTCAATTCTCAATCGAGGCCTTCGCCAAGGAGATCATCGCGATACCCGGCAACGCCCTGATGGGCTACGCCATCATCCCCAAGCCAGGCGATAGCCTCATATCCATATCCGGCGAGACCGCCATCGAGATGTGGCTGGGCCGGGCAAGCTCACCAGAGTCTGCTACTTCGCATTCACAGCGGGGCGCACCGCCGACCCTGACCCGCTTCGTCATGATGGCGACTGGCCACGAAAGTTTCGCCGAAGCTCAGACACGTACCGGCGACCCAGCCCGTCGGCGTGGTCGTCGAGCCAGTCGGCCAACCTGGTCGTGCCGGTCGGCGATTCGCTGGAAGTCAGCAGGCCAGCCATCAGGCCGTCAACCTCACCGCGGGTGAGCACCACGTCACGCATCAGCAGGCCCACCAGTCCGGTCAAGGCAAGGCCCACCGCTGGGGGAGTGTGTACCAACCTGGGACGGACGTCAATTGAGGAGGCCAGCAGGCCAAGCAGGGCTTCAAAGGAAAACGTATCCGGCCCGGCGGCATCGGCCACGGAGTTCCCGCTCTGAGCGCCAGCCTCCACCGCCTGGGTCGCTAGGTCTTTAACGTAGACGGGTTGGACCGGATAGTCGCCGTTCCCGTAGACGGGGAAAACGGGAAAGCGCCGCAACGCCCAGGCCATGTTGTTGAGCAGCAGGTCGCCAACCCCGAAGACCAGCGTCGGTCTGATGATTGCATGGGAGACCTTAAGGTCCTTGAGCATGTCCTCCACCCGGGCTTTGCCTCTGAAGTAGGGCAGGCCGGACCCAGAAGCAGCGTTCGTCACCGAGAAGTGGACGATCCTGCCGACGCCCGCCCTCTGAGCGGCCTCAAACAGCGCCCTGGTGTTGTCGACTGCCAGGTCGAAGGTGGTCCTGCCATGTGCGTACCGCACCCAGTAGGTGTTGTAGAAGACGCCTGCTCCGCGCATCGACCGGCACAGCCCATCAAGGTCGGAAAAGTCCAGCGGAGCAACCTCTACTCGGCCATCAAAGGGGTCCGCAGCATCCGGGCTGCGAGTCAGTGTCCTGACGCGGACGCCTTGGTCAAGTAGACGCCGGGTGACATACCTGCCGGTATAGCTAAAGGCGCCGGTCACGACAGCGAGGTCGGGGTGCGGCATCGTATCCCTCTCCTGATCTCCGCATATTGAAATTCTCCCGCTTGCCCTGCCAGCGCGAGCCCCACCGTCGCCTTCAAGTCCATGCTGCAACGCCAGGGCGTCAGGGTCGTCTCCGTCACCGAGCAGGCTACGCACCGATGGAGGCCATCATCGACAGCGGGGGCGAGTTCGACGCGGAGAATCTGGCCCAGGAGGCCAAGCGGGGATGCGCGAAGCGGTCGCATACATCAACAACCATCAGGTACCCGAACGGGCAGCCGACCGGTGGCGACCGCGGGCCCGACGGCGCCCCGCCCAGATGCCTCGAAATTAGGGTGTCATCCAACGCCCCTTGGCCGCAGTCGACAGCAAAATCGGGCGTTGCTAGGGGGTCGGTCGTAGAGAGCGCCTCGGAGGGAAGATTTTTCCGGAACAATCGCAATCGTTGGGGCGGGGCCCTGAGAATCGGCCGGGTCCGTAGATTGACCAAATTTGGCCTGGGCGGCTAGCTTAGCGGCCGCAGGCCGACAGCGCTTCTGGATGCACTTGGCAAAATCGTCCTCGAAGACCCTCCGCCAACCTGCACGAGGCGAAGGTGGAGCCGGTCCTGTCGCGATGCACCAGGTGGCGATGGTATCGATATGAAAGTTGAATTTGGCAAGGTCTATCCCCTGCAGGACTGGGATTTGGCTTGGAACGGAGGAGACCAGGACCAATACATCGCCCTTGCCGCCGATAACCGAATCTGGGCAAACCTAAGTGACGAGTTTCCTCATCCCTACACCCGGGCCGAAGCCGAAGCCTGGGTGGCCCTCCAATCTGGCCGCGATCCGATCGAACAGCTGGCCATCTGCGACGCCTCCGGGCCCATCGGCTCGATCGGCCTCAAAACGCGCGCTGGCAACACCCGGCACTCGGCCGCGCTCGGCTACTGGCTGGGTGCACCATTCTGGGGGCGCGGGATCATGACCGCGGCCGCTAAGGCGGTCACCGCCTATGGCTTCGAAACGCTTGGCCTAATTCGCATATACGCGCGGGTAAAGACGCACAACAACGCCTCCAGGCGAGTGCTGGAGAAATTGGGTTATCGGCGCGAGGGGTTGCTCCGCCGGGCCGCACTCAAACAGGGAGTGCCGGTGGACTACGTGCTGTACGCCATCCAGGCGGTCGATTGATCTGGACGACCACCGCGGCAATCACCATCGACCCGGTGCCGGCGATTTCTCCATACCGGCAATGTTTGGAGGCCCGGTGGGACCGCACGGCGATCTCGGTCCGGATCAGTTCTGGTATCGGTTGCGGCCGGCTTCAGAATTGGGCAATGTATGCTGACCGGCCAAAGTGAGCACTTTGCATGGAAGATTTTTCAGGAAAGATCGCAATAGTCACCGGCGGGGCGCTGGGGATCGGCCGGGCCGCTGCGCTCGCCTTCGCCCAGGCTGGGGCAGCGGTCGCGGTCGGTGACATCAATGCTGAAGCCGGGCGGCAAGCGGTAGCTGCAATCAACGACCGCGGCGGACAGGGGTTGTTCTTCGAAGCCGACCTGGGGAATCCGAACGACTGCCTGCGGCTGGTTGATGCGACCGTGGCCGAATTCGGCGGCATCGATATCGTCTTTAACAACGTCGGCATTCAACCGGCCGAATCCTACGCCGACGCCGTCACCCTGGCCGAGTCGGTCTGGGACCGGATCATCGCGGTGAACCTGAAGAGCCGGTTCCTGATGGCCAAGTACGCGATCCCGCACATGCGCCAGCGCGGCGGCGGGGTAATCATCGACAACGCCAGCGTGCAGGGACTCCAGTCCATGCCCGGGGTGGCCGCCTATGCGGCCAGCAAGGGCGGCAATCTCTCGCTGGTTCGCCAGCTCGCGCTCGACTTTGCCAAGGACAACATCCGGGTCCTGGCGGTCTGCCCGGGAACGATCGATACTCCGCTGGTACGGACCGCTGCCCGCAGCACCGGCCGCTCGATCGAGTCCGAGTTGATCGAGTACGGGCGAGCCCATCCGCTGGGCCGCATCGGTCAACCGGCCGAGGTTGCCAGCGTAGTCCTGTTCTTGGCCAGCGATCGGGCCTCGTTTATGACCGGGGAGTACGTCTGCGTGGACGGCGGAATAATGGCGCTGGGAGCCTGGGCCGGCGGGGCCGGGGCCGGTCTCTGATCGCTAGCTTAAACAGGCTGTACAGCCTGTTTAAGCTAAAAAACGCAATGAACGAAATGGCGATCAACCAACGCCACGCCGACGCGAACACGCCTGCCCGCGCCGCTAGTTTTCCTTATCCGTAAACAAGGTACTCGGGCCCGAACTGCCCCTCGGTTCGAGCCGGACGGCCTAGAGCGCCAGCGGGACGATCTGTGAACTGCGGATTGTCTCGTCGCGGGTTAGCAACGGCACCTTGTGGACAACGCTCGTGGCGGCGATGATTTCATCGGCCGGATCGCATCCAAAGTCGAGCCTGGTTTAGGCGCGCGCAATTGAGAAATCAATCGGCCAAACCTGCAACCGGGAAACAATGCGAATGCAGCCAGGATCATCCAGATCAATATCTAGGCGGTTGAGTTGGGCAAGTTTTGCCAATTCCCACAGGACGATTGCCGAAATTTTCCAGCGGCGCTCCTTTAATGACTCTTCTTCTTTCGGCCGCAGTTGGCCGCTGAGCGCGTAGATGAGTACTTGGGTATCAAGATTGATCATTTGCATCCCAATGGATGCCGGTCGAATTGATGTTGCCAGTTATCTTGATCTGCCCGCGAAGGACTCCGATCAGGTCTGCGTCCTGTAGCCGGTCGGGAAGCACGCGCGCCACCGGCTTTCCATGTTTGGTAACAACGAGCCCATCGGCGCCGAGATGATCGAGCAGTGCGAGGCACTGTGATTTGAATTTTGCCGCTCCAATCGTCTTCACGGTGTGCCGTAACTCCCCCTTAGCACTATGTGTCGTAGCTCAGCGACTATGTCAGTCCAACGGTCCAGCGAAAATGTCAGTCAACGGGTTCGCATTATTGTTGCCGGCTGATGGCGCCCATGCGGCTTGTCCGGTTCCGCGGCGGCTCGGCCGCCTGCATGTACTTGCGAACCGTTTTTCGCGACAGTCCAAGCTCTCGGGCGGTACCGCTGATGGTCATTCCCTTGGTCTTGGCCGTTTGCACCGCTTGCCAGCGTGCCACCTGCCGGGCGGTGGGCTTGCGGCCAGCTGCACGCCGCCGCGACCGTTTTTTTGGCGGCGTTGTTTCCGGGAGCTGTTGCACCTTCGCCAGCTGTCGCTGCAGCCGATCGGGATCGCTGTCGGCGCGGTTAATCCGCATCAGTCCCGGTCTGGGCGGGACCAGCTGCGAAGGAACGATCCCGTCCGCATACGCCACCTGTAGCCGCCCGTCGGTATGTTCGACCACCTCCACCCTGGAGCCGGCGTAGCTGGGTCGCTCCTCCGAAGGCAGGAGTTGGATCACCTGCCACCGATACCTGACGGTGTTGTCACGCCCGACCCGGCGGAAGTGTCTAAAACACAGCACCATTTCAAGATCGATTTCGGGATCGAGCGGGCGGTAGGCGGTCTGCGGTTGCGCCGGCGCAACCGCGAACTGGTGGTTGAAGCGCTCTAAGAACCGGGCCAGCAGGAAATTGGCGCCTACAAGGGCCCTTGCCCCGTCCAGACGCAGTTCGGTTACCAGCCGATCCTGGAAGGTCCCGGCAACCCTTTCGACTCTGCCCTTGGCCTGGGCCGAGCTGGCAAACACCTTAGCGTATCCCCAGTTCTGACATTGCCCGCGCGAACTTGGGTAGCGCCCTCGGCCAGCTTTGGCTGCGCGGATCGGAGGGAGGGAACAAATACGCTGTGGCGGTCGCTGTAGAGGGCCAATGGGATACCGTAGTTCCTGGTCAGATCGCCGAGCAGTTCGAAGTAGCCACAGGCGTCTTCATCGGGTCTAAAGCGCGCCACCAGGACCTTGCCGGTGGCATCGTCGACCGCCAGGTGCAGGGCGAACTGGGGATGATCGTCGCCCAGCCAGCGATGGTGGCTGCCGTCGATCTGGATCAGCATCCCCTCCCTGGGCATGCGCTCTCTTCTTACCCGGTGGCGGGGCGGACGGCGGCGGCGGGGGCTCTTTAATCCCGTGGCAGTAAGGATCCGTCTTAAGGTCTGGCGACTGATCCGTATCCCTTCGCGTTCTTCCAGCAGCTGCGCCAGGTGGGTGTGGTTGGCATCCGGATAACGGTCCCGGGTCAGTTCGATTACTCTGGCGGCGATTTCTGGGGAAGTGGCATTGCCCGGCCGGCGGCCGCGGTTGCCGTGGGTTAGGGCGTCACCACCGCGTTTCCGGTACGCGGCCAGCAAACGCCAGAACTGGCGGCAGCTGACGCCGAGCAGGGTTGTCGCTTGCCTGGAATCGATCTCTTCGTGGAGGTAGCAATCTGAGAATCTGGCGCCGTGCGCGGGGAAGTTGCTCGAGCAATGCCATGTGTCCCTACGTGGGTAGAAGACTGACATTTTTCCTGAGCAGTTAACTACTGACGGAATCGCTGAGCAACAACACACTATGGTCATTATTAATGACCACTATATATACATTTCTGGGCCGGCCCGGAAAATGGGCGCGATCCGGGATTTGGACTTTCGACACGGCCGGGCCGAAAATTGCAATTGGTAAATCCAGCGGCTTCCTGCGGCGATTGGAGCGAGCCGAAAGCGTTTCGGAGACTGTTCCATCGATAGCGCGCAGCGAGTTGATTCGGTTCGACATAGAACGTATCTTGAGCCCCCCGTTTGCCAATCGCACTTGGAACCCGCGCACAAACCCGCCGACCGACGACGCGTGCCGCGCGGCGTTGGCCGAGATGCGCGATTGCCCATCGGCCGCGATCGGCCTGAAGGCGAGCGGTCCGGCCCGCCGGTTCATCGTTCCTCCAATCGCCTAACTCCATTCGTCCAGATGTCACCGTACTGAAAGTGGGCGGGCGGCGGCGGACGCACACTCCGGTTTACACGGATGGGTCGGAACAAGACAGGTTTTCCCGCGGGAATCGGATTCCACCCGGAATCCGATTGGACCCTGCCGGCTGTGGCGGCAGATGAGATACCTCGTTACCGGCGCCACCGGATTCATCGGCCGGAGCCTGGTCAAGTTGCTTCTTGGCGCCGGCAACGAGGTGGTAGCGCTGGTACGCGACCCGAACGCGGCCAGGCATCTAGCCGAGCAAGGAGCAATTCTCAAGCGCGGAAATATCTGCGACCGAGCTTCCCTGGTCGGCCCCATGGACGGCGCCGATGGGGTCTTCCACCTGGCCGCCTGGGTTCGGTTCGGGACCAGGCTTCCCAACGCGGCTTTTGCTACCAACGTCATCGGCACCCGCAACGTCTTGGTTACCGCCCGCGACCTGGGTGTCTCAAAAATCGTCTACACCAGCACCGTGGCCGTCTTCTCCGACACCCGCGGAAAACTGGTTGACGAGACTCATCGCCACCGCGGACCGTACCTGAACGAATACGAACGCACCAAGTCGTTGGCGCACTATCGGGTGGCCCAACCGATGGCCAATGCCGGATTGCCGCTTGTCATCGTTCAACCCGGAATCGTCTACGGGCGCGGCGACCAGAGTTCATTTAATCGGGCGCTGCGGCAATACCTGCAAGGTCGCCTGCCGATGGTCCCGTCCGGAACCAAATCCTGCTGGGGCCACGTTGACGATACCGCCAGGGGCCACCTGTTGGCAATGGAAAAGGGTCGATTGGGCGAGAGCTATTTGATCACCGGACCGGTCCACAGCATCCAGGAAGCCTTTGAAATCGCCGAACGCATAACCGGCGTCCGAGCGCCGCAGATCCATCCCGGGCCGTTGACTATGAAGGCCCTGGCCGCGTGCATGCGAGTCGTTAGCGCACTGGTACCGGTGCCGCCGACCTACGCGGCCGAGACCCTGCGAACCGGGGCCGGCACAACCTACATCGGGAGCAGCCGCAAAGCCAAGCGCGAGCTGGGATTTAGGCCGCGATCACTAGAGGCCGGGCTGCGCGAAACGCTCCAATACGAGATGGAACGCCTGGGCATGTCGACTTTCTAACGCCGCGGCGGCCGGGCCCGGGAAATCCATTGCAGATTGCCTCCACCACCGGCGGCCGGCTGATCCAAAATCCTCAACCGCTGGCCAACTCATTTTCCCGGCCGGCCCGGACTGAAGCGGCGCCGGTGGAAGTCGTCGGTTGGATTGATCGCTTGGCGCGGCATCTGCGCCGGGATCGCGCTTTAATTATTCGTCTTCCCCGTGGAGGCTTTCGCCACGCAGCAGGCGCGCCGCAATGTCGAAGGTCTGCCCGGTTGCCCGAACCGTGGGGGAATGCGCCGAAAGGAAGCGGGCCGCCCCGATGAGGATGTGCCCACCGGCCGGTGTGCCGGCGAAATGGTGGTACTGCTTAACGGCGGCCTCGTACGCCTGGAACATGTGGAATCCAGCATCTTCTCTAAGCAGGCCGTGCCCCATTACCCGGATCACCTCGCCCTGTTTGCCGGCCGCAACCATGTCGGCCACAACCTGGCCCGCCTCGTCAACCTGGCCCTGGGCGTCGAATGCCGCCAGCAGGTCGCCGCCGGAGGCATTGGCCCGGTTGGCATCGGGTAACGGCTGCTTGGGGATGTTTAGGAATCGCTCAAGGTACACCGACATCGCTCCATCAAAGATCCCGCGCGCCAGCAGGTTTGACGGCGACCGCCGCAAGGCCTGATCAACGGCGTTGGCATAGGTGAAGGTGTGGAGCACCGTGTTCCAGTCGGCAAATTCATTGGTTATCCGGTAATGGACCATGCGCCGCGCCGCCGCATAGGTAACCGCAGCCGAAAGATCGGTCAGCAAAGCGCCATTGGCGAGCCGGCGTTTCATCTCCTCTAGCGCTTCATGCGGCTCGGCGTCCAGGATGATCTCGCCCAACTCCTCCCGGCCGGATGCATCGGCTTGTCCATTTGGGTTGGCGGCGCCGCGGGCGATGAGCTCGTCCAGTTCACCGTACAGGTCAAAGAGCATGGCGGCCAGATCAACCGGGTGCCGCCAACTGGCACTTTCTTCCATTCGTGCGGCGTTGGTTAAGTTCACGCCCGACACCAACGACGGAAGGACTTCCTCGGCGTGCTGCCACCCGATGTGGTCTAGCAGCTCGAAAGACTTGTTGGCGAAGTCAAAGGTGTGTCCGCCACCGATGTAGAGGTGGTCGGTACAGCCGGCGTTGACGATATCGGCAACTGTATTGGCGTCAAATCCAACATGCACCGCGGTGCGCAGCGTGCGCTCGGCCGCGTTGGTGGACCGCAGGTCAACGAATCGGCGGAACCAGTCCAGATAGCGGTCCGGCGACTTCTCGCCGGTCGTTAGTGGGTAAAGGTCGAAATTGGGAGGCTGGTTTTCGGTGCCAGAAGCTACATTGATGATTCCGTGAAAGAGGGCAAGTGGCTGATCCTTTGGATCGAGGAAGGGGTACACGTTGGCCATGGCGGTCAGGATCGTTAGCCCGGTAGACCAGCCGTCGGACCGGTTGCGTAGCCCAAACAGCGCGGTTTGCCTGATCGCCTTACTGGCCGCGCCCGCACCGCAAAGCCCAATGACCGCTTTGGCCAGAACCAATTGGACGTTCTGTTCGAGGCCCTCGCCGAGTTTGCGGGTCCAGCGAACGGTCGGATCCTCTTCTATTGGTGTGGGATCCAACCACACGTCGCCGTCACGAACCTGGGAACGAAATGATGGAACGTCGTCGGCAAACGGATCGAAAGTGCAGCCGCCCGCCAGGTCGAATTTGGCATGGTGCCAATGGCAGGTGAGGATACCGTCACGGACGGTGCCGCGGGAAAGCGGAAAGCCCATGTGCGGGCACCGGTTGTCGAGCGCGTAAACACCACCCTCGGAGAGAAGGACCAGCACCGCGCGACCGCCAACTGAAATCACCTTCCGCCCGTCGCGCTGCAAGTCGGCTAACGAACAGACTCGCACCGGCGGGATCCCGGTCATAGAGGTTGGGTCAGAAGAATTTCTCAAAAACGGGCCCGCATTGCGAAGCGGGCCACGGGGTCTCCTTAAATCCTTAGATTCGCACAACTGGGAGCCTTGGATGGCGGCAACCAGTTACCCGATTGAAGCATTACCACAACGGTATCAACCAGCGCAAAAGTGCTCAACTACGATCCCGGGCTCGCTGGCGCCATCATCTGCCAGTCCCGCCCGCGCGATTGCGGAGGCGAGCTGGACGAAACGTTGGGAGCTGGCAAATTCACACCCAGCGATTAGCGGTGGTCGGTGTTTCTAACGGCCAACCGTTTCCAGGTGCGCGCGGGCCCGCTCGATCTCAACCGCGGCAAACCATTCTTCCAATTGACCGGTCATTCGGGTCACGCGTTCCGGGTGCGAATCGGCCAGGTTGATTGATTCCACCGGGTCGGCGGCGATGTTATACAGCTCTGGCCGCGGTGGTGCCGGGACGATGCGCGCTGGATCTGGGTCATCCATGATCTTTCGTACGTTTTCGGGGTGATATTTGTACTCGATATCCAGCTCGATGTAACGCCGGGCCGCAGCCTCATCTTTAGGACTGGCGTAGCCAATATCCAGGTTTGGCCGAACCAGTTTCCAATCGCCTTCGCGCATCGCTGCATTGATCGTGCCGATCGGCAAATAGTCATTGAACTGCCAGAACCGTCGCGGCTGCTCGAAGGCCTCCTGACCACGCAGCTGCGGCAAGATGTTTTTGCCGTCTAAGGGCGGGCCATCCGGCCGCTCGATTCCCGCCGCTGCGAGCAGGGTCGGCAACCAGTCGGTAAAGTGGACCAGATCGGTAATCTCTAATCCACCGCCAGGCAGCCCGTCCGGCCAGCGCATTACCATCGGCACGCGTATTCCGCCTTCGAGCACCATGCGCTTGGCGCCGTTGAACCCGCAGTTAAATCGCGTCGTGTCAGCGCTCATGCCTGCAGGCACCTGATCATCGCGCAGTCGGAATGCGGGTCCGTTGTCGCTGCTGAACATAAAAATCGTGTTGCCCGAGAGTCCGCGGCGTTCCAGTTCCTCCAGGATGCGCCCAACCCCCCGGTCCATCGCCTCGATCATCGCGTAGGTCATCGCGACCCCGCGGTTAAGGCCCATCGAAAGATACCGGTCGATGTCTTCCTGGGGGGCCTGGAGCGGCGAGTGCGGGGCGTTGTACATCACGCTTAAGAAAAACGGATCGCCGGCGTGGCGCCCGATGAACCCGATCGCCTCGTTGGTAAATACGTCGGTTAGATAGCGCCCATCAGACCATTTAAACGAGCCGTTTACGTCGAGGCGCCAGTTGTAGTAGTTGGCCCAACCGCCTCGGAATCCAACGAACTCATCGAAACCACGGGCGTTGGGATGGTAGCGCGGATCAAGTGCGCCGTTGTGCCATTTGCCCACTAAACCGGTGGCGTAGCCTCCGTGCTTGAAAGCATCGCCCAAGGTGATCTCGCGCAGCGAGAACCGGTCCAAGCCACGCACCTCCTGGTGGGTAATGGCTCCCGTACGATGCGGGTAACGGCCGGTGAGCAGGGCGGCCCGGGATGGTGAACACACCGGTGAACCCGCGTAGTGCTGACTTAGGCAGAGGCCCTCGCCAACCAGGTTGTCCAGGTTGGGGGTACGCACATAGCCGTTGTTAAAGACGCCGAAATCACCGTAGCCCATGTCGTCGGCAACGATCAGCACAACGTTGGGGGCGCGGGACATATCTAAATTCCTTACAGCAGCCAGTTTGGGCGGTTGGCGCTACCTGGGCTAGCCAAGCACGCCCATCCAAGCAGGTTAGTTGAATTCGGATCGCCAAATGCCAAGCGACCAACCGGCGGGCGCGGCCGGTTTGCCGGCCCAGGCAGGAAAGGAAGGTCGGCATCGACAAGCAAAGGCTCCCTAATGGCCAGCATCTGCTAGTTGGGGTGGGGGGGCTACCGGTTCGGTTTGCCCTGGGGTTGCTTGCCGCTCCCAAGCCAACTACGAACATAGCCGACGTAACAAGGCCCTAATGTTTTCCACCTTCGCGCAAAGAATTCAACTAGCCAATCAAGCGATTTTGGCGGGGATGCCGCTGGGTAAACGGCTATCCTGGATGCTCATTTAGGGATCGCAGAAAATCAAAATCGGCAAGGATCCATTGCTTGAGCTGACCACCCAACCCGCCGCAGCGTGCCGGGATTGGCCGATTGGCCGAACGCGCCCTAAGATGGGCGAATGCGAATCCGTAGGGCCCAAAAGATCGATATTGGGACGATCACGGAATTTAACGCTCTCCTGGCTTCCGAAACCGAGGGCGTGGACCTAGATCGCGTCCGATTGCGGTCGGGCGTAGAAAACATGCTTGGCGACGAAAGTCGCGGATTTTATCTACTGGCCGAGTTGGAAGGGGCACCGGTGGGTCAATTGGGTCTGACATTTGAGTGGAGCGACTGGCGGAACGGGATGTTCTGGTGGTTGCAAAGCGTATATGTGATGCCCGAATACAGGCGTCAGGGGGTTCTTCGCGCGCTGTATGCCCGTGTGCTCGAACTGGCCGCCGAAAGCGGATCTTGCGGGGTGCGCTTGTACGTTGAGAAAGACAACCGGGCGGCGCAGTCTGCATATGCGAAATTGGGTCTAGCGCCAACCGTGTTCGAAATGTACGAGGACGATTTCGTCATCAAAAGGCGGCCGCACCGCGACCCTGGCAAATAGTCGCAGAATCGCACCGCGACCCTGGCAAATAGTCGCAGAATCGCTCCCGGCGCAACACCCCCAAACCCAATTAGGCGGTCGCCATCTTCCGGGAAGAACCTACCAGAATGCGCTGTCTTCCCGTTCACGCAGGCTACTTGGGCAGTATTCGGCAATCCTTGAAGTCAGATCCTCGGGCAGCGGTTGGCTGTGGGAAATCTTGAGGGCACCCTTGGTGGTCTGGTGTGATTCCAGTTCCTTAGCGAAAGACCTCCATCGCATCTCCTGACGGAGAGGAGCTGCAGTGTGCCTTGAACGCGTAGAAAGCGAACCGGAACCGGGGCTCCACGAAGAACGGGGTGCCCCAATTGATCGCCTCGCCGGCCTCCGGCGCCACGCTTTTTAGGATCGCGTACAGCCGGTGCAAGTGCGGCCTCCCCTCGGGCGGGGCCGCCCGGATGTACTGAGCGATCGTGGTCGCACGGTTGCTTGCCAGCGCTTTAATCGCTTAGTGAGATACCTAAATCTCAGCGGCGCCCACTAAAGCGGAGGGCGCTGCCAACCACCCAGCGACCGCTCTAGCCGTTGCGCCAGCGCCAGCGCGACGTCTTCACGCCATGGCTTGGCAACGATCTGCACGCTAATTGGTGATCCGTCTTCGGAGGTTCCGGCGCGGACCGCCGCTCCCGGCCAGCCGGTCAAGTTGTAGATCTGGCAGTACATGGAGCCATCTTTGAAGCAGGGAGTGTTGGAGAGACCGTGGGCAATTGCGGGATGAGCATGGGTTGGGCACAGGATTGCGTCGTAGTCTCTCAAAAAGGACAGCATCTGCCGCCGGAATTCGTCGACCCACGCCAGGATTTCGATCAATTCCACCAGGGAAGGCATGTGCTCGCGCTGGAATTCAATCGCCTCCCGCAAAAGAGTGTGGACGTTGGTGGTCCCGGCCCTGGCAAGAATGCGGCTTGTCTGATCTCCGCTCAACCCGGAGTAAAACGGGTATATCTGGTCCAGGATGGAATCTAGGCAAGCGGGCCGCGCCTCTACTACCGCGGCGCCGGCGCCAGAAAGCGCCTGAGCCGCGCGACGGATTGTCTCCTCCGTTTCCGGCGTGACCGGCACCTCGGGAACCGAGACATGGAACGCCACCCGCAACCCAGCCAGGTCAACATCGCCAGGGTCTTGCAGACCAACTGGCATAACTCCCGGATCGACCCCGTCGGGTCCGGCCAGGATCGGGAGCGCCAGGATTAGATCTTCCACATACCTTGCCAGCGGGCCCAACTGCCACATCCGGGAAAGGGCTCCGCCCAGAGCCGGATAGTGTCCCGTATTGGGCACGCGGCCAGAGGTGGGTTTGATGCCGGCGATCCCGCAGAAATGGGCCGGCCCGCGAATGCTGCCACCCACATCGCTGCCCACGCCAAGCGGCGACATCCCGGACGCGATTGCGGCGCCCTCGCCGCCGCTGCTCCCGCCGGGGTGTCGGGCGGTGTCGTAGGGATTATTGGTTCGCCCGTAAACCAGGTTGTCAGATTCGCCGGCCTGGGATAGCTCTGGCAGGTTCGTTTTGCCGATCACGATCGCGCCCGCCTGCTTGAGCCTGGCCACAACCGTGGCATCCCTGGTCGGAACGTAATCGGCGCGGCCCAGGGTACCGCCGGTCGTTACCACGCCCGCGGTTGCGATGGCGTCCTTAATCGTTACCGGCACGCCGTGCAGCGGACCGACCACGACTCCCCGCGACAGCTCGCGATCCAACGCCCGGGCCCGCGCCAGGGCCGAGTCCGCCAGCACCACCACGATCGCGTTGAGCTTCGGATTCACCGCTTCGATGCGGTCCAGGTGGGCCCGTACCACCTCTTCGGAAGAAACCTGGCGCTCGGAGATCATGCCGGCCAGCGATGATGCCGACCTAAACACCAATTCGCGCACGGTGCCTAGTTCCTCCCCGGTGGTAGTTGATTTCTAGGGTGAGGATCTAACACTTTGTGCCACCACCTCGAACTGTCGGCAATCGGGCAGATGTCGCCTGCGCTGCGGGCGAACGCAATGTGAGGCTGCCGTCTGGGGTCAATTGGGTCATCGGGCCCCGGCTGCGAACTTAACGTTGCGGCCTATCCGGTAAATAAGGTCGGGGCACGGAGCTCGGGCGAGATCTGATCCGGCGTCAGGGCGATGGCCTGCTTTTGGTAGACCTGGACCCGGCAGGAGCCAAAATCGGTCACGAACATCCTTCCCTGGCCGTCGACCAAAACCGACGTGGGTCGGCGGAACCGCTTCTGCGGCTCAAGCGATGTCATCTCCCGCAACCGCATGGGCTTGGCGTTTGCCAACACGTATTTGGTCGCGCTCTGTGAAAGCGTAGCGTCGCCGATGAAGGACTCCAGGTACCTCCCGTTGGCGGCGAACTGCTGAACCCGATCGTTGCCCCAATCGGCAACGTAGATGTCGCCGTCGCGGTCCACCGCAACGCCGGTAGGCCGGCTAAACATCCCGTCGCCGCTGCCCGAGCAGCCGACTGACATTACGAACTGGCCCTCGGCGCCAAATTTCTGGATGCGGTCGTTGCGCCAATCGGCCACATACACGTCGCCCAACTCGTCCACGCAGATCCCCCAGGGCATGTTGAATTGGCCCTCGCCCTGGCCAAAGGCGCCCCATTTCATCAGGAAGGAGCCGTCGCGGGTGAATTTTTGGACACGATGATTTAGCGTGTCGACTACGTAGAGGTTCTCATCGGCATCAAAAGCAATTCCCGACGGCCGATCTAGCTGTCCGTCACCACTGCCCGGCTCACCCCATTTGCCCAGGAACTGGCCCCCGGTGTCAAAGATCGATATCCGATTGAGGGCCTCGTCGGAGACGTAAATTTTTCCCGACCGGTCCATTGCCAGCGACACCGGCCACAGCAACTGACCGTCGCCTGTACCCAAACCGCCGATGGCGCCATGGTCCACGTCATCCCAGTTGGTCCGCCTAATCTCGGCGATTATTTCCCCGCGGCACAGCACGAAGATCTCGTCGTCGTTAGTTACCATCGCATCCATTGGATAGCTGGTGATGCGCCGCATGCCGATGGTCTTTACATACGGGAATCCTGCTCGCAGCAAGGCGTACGGTCGTTCCATGTCGCACCTCTTAGGAGACGGGTGATCCGATCGCTAGGCCAGCCCGGGGGCCAAAACCGGCGAGCCGCCCTGTTTGAACGGTTGGATCTGCTCGTAGTTTCCGCCGACGATCTCGGTGGGGTTTACGCTCAACCACTGATCGAGCATCGTGGCGTACACGCTCCGGTAATCGACCGTGTGCTGGAGATCCTCCCCGTTGAGCCATTGGCCCGGATCAAGCGACGGGTACTCACAGTAGAGCCCTCCGTTGACCTGTTTGCCGATGATGAACGCGCCGCCGCCGGAACCGTGATCGGTACCGCTGCCGTTGCCTATCATCCGGCGGCCGAACTCGGTAAACACCAGCATGGCGACCTCGTCGTCGGCTTCGTGATCGCGAAGGTCCTGGAAGAATGCCTTTATCGCGCCAGACAGCTCGGTAAGCAGCCTGGGGTGGGTCGGGTTTTGAATGGCATGGGTGTCGTATCCACCGTGCTGAGCATAGAAGATGCGCGTACCCAGGCCGGCCAAATGCACCCTTGCCACGTCCCGCAGGCCCTGGGCCACCGAGTTGTCGGCATACTCCACGCTCGACTCATAGGCCTCGGGGGCCTTTTTTAGCAACTCCGCGCTTTTGATCACATCCAAGCCGGTCCGGGCGATGTAATCGGCGACCGGGCCGCTACCTATGGCCGGAGCGTACATCTCCTGGAACCGCTCCAGGGCTTCGGACCGCTGCTGGGCCGCGGCGATCCCAGACATTAGGCCATACCGGTCCAGGTCGCCGACCGAAGTGATCGGTACGCCGGGACAGGCCAGCGCCCGCGGCATCCCACGGCCGATGTTTACCGTTGTTAGGACCGAAGCGTGGCCCGGGTCCAGCTGGCGCGTTGCCTGGCCCACCCAACCTTCAATGCCCACCTTATCGGGCTCGCAGGTGTGCATGATGTCCATTGCGCGGAAGTGGGACCGACTGGAATTGGGGTAGCCAACACCCTGAACAATAGCGACCGAACCCTGGTCGAAGAGTTCCTTGAGCGGGCCCAGGTTGGGGTGGAAACCCAGCGAGCTGTTAATCGGTAGGACCTCGTCCTCCGGTATCGCCAGGGCCTGCCGGGCGTCGTGGTAGACCGGATTTGTGTAGGGGATAACCGAGTTCATAAAGTCGTTGCCGCCGGAAAGCTGCAAAACAACCAGGACCGGAGGTTTTTTGCTACCTGCCACGGTGTCCCGTCCCCCAGTGGATCATGTGGCCGTTTCGGCCTTCTCGTGCGCGCACTCCACCGTCTCCCCTTCCAGCTTCAGCTAAGGAGGATTCAAGTCCCCCGCCCTTAAGCGAACTGGTACTCCATCGACGATACTATTAGCCGCAGCACGCTCGCCACGTTACTGGCGACCCGATCGTCATCATCATTGAGATCGAGGCCGCCGATGGACTCGGCGTGCCGGATGAGAACCGCCCGGGTGTTATCTTCCACTTCAAGGGCGCCGACCCGATCAAGGCATTTGTCCACAAATTCCTGCGGATTGAGGCGACCCGTTTGCACAGAGTCGGTACGCAGGCTGTTAATCAGTTGCGAGATACCCGGCTTGGAAGTGTCCGCGACCAGGTCGACGGCAAAGTTGACTCGCTCGTTGAGCGTGCCACCATCAATCCATTCCTTGCCGGTGTGCCAGCCCTCGACCGTGGGTGGGTTAAAGAGAAACTGACCCATGACCACGGCGGCGTTCACCAGGTTGCCGAGCCCCGGCTGCGGAAACCGGTGGACCCCCGACAGCCGCGCCGCGCCGACCACGAACTCGGCCGGGCTCTTGACTTTCTGGTAGCGGGCGTCCTTGAAGAAGTCCGAGTTAAGCAGGACTTGCATCACCGTTCGAATCTCCCCGTCAGAATCGGTGAAGGCCTCTACCATCGTTTCGATGGCGTCCGGGTCCTGTGGGGGCACCGTCTCCCAGGCCGGCACCTGCGGTTCGTCGGCGACGAAGAAGTTGTACAGGTGCCTGCAGATGAACCTGGCGGTTGCCGGTTGCCGAACGATGATGTCGATGATGTCCTGCCCGTTGAAGCGCCCAGTGTGGCCGAGGAAGGTCTTCTCGCCGTCATCGTGGTCGTCGGCGCGGTAGGCGAACCGGGCCTGAAAGAGCCCGCAAGGGTATAGCGGTATCGGTTGCTCGAACGTCCAGCCGGTAAAAGCTCGCGAGGCCTCCTTGATATCGGTTTCGGTGTAATTGCCCACGCCCATCGAGAACAGCTCCAGCAGCTCTCGCCCGTAGTTCTCGTTTATGGCGCCATTGTGGTTCTCGGCGTTGTCTAGCCAGTCGATCATTGCCGGGTCGCGGGACAGGTCAAGGAGGATGTCGCGGAATTTTGAAAGGCCGTTGCGGCGAAACATGGCGATCTGGTCGACCGCGGCCGGGACATGCTCGTTCTTGTGAAAGCCGGTCGCGAAAACGTGGTGCCAAAAGAGCGCCATCTTCTCTTCTAAGGGGCGCTTGCTGTTGATCATCCGGTACATCCAGGCACCGGCGTAAACATTGATCGGTTCCCATGAGTTCAGGTTGGTGTAGTACCGTTCTAGGATGTCGTCCTCGATCGGTGGAAACCGCTCCGGATTGACCAGGTCCTCGACCACGGCCTCGTATTCGCGCAAGGCCAATTCCTCCAGCTCGGGCCTGGTCGCCCCGAAGCCGGCTCGGCGCATCAAATGCGCAAACAACGCAACTTTGTCGTCCGCCACCCCTGCCCCTCAATCTTAGGAACTAGCCACCTAACGCAGTCAGCATATCACGCCTATGCGGCGCAAATTCGATCCGGCGTTGGCCGATGACCGCAGCTTATTTTCAAAGCACTAGTTGACGAGGGCTCTGGAAACTAAGAGACGCCTCCGGCAGCCTGACGGGGCAGTATTTGGGGCGAGCGGGCGGCAACTTGCAAAATTTCCCGCCAACGCCCAATCTTTTTACGATCTGGGCCGCTTTAGCCAACCGCGTCATTTACGTAATAGGGCTTGTAAAGCTGCCCTATTTCAAGTTCCGGCTGGGCGTTGAACGGCGCGTGGATGGCGTGGTTGGGTACAAGGATGTCGCGCAGGATGTCGCCCAGCAATGTGAGCATGACCGGGTTGGCGGGATAGATCGGGTGGTATTCAAATATCGCGGCCTGGAAGAACTGGCGCACGAATCCAGGCGTTGTGCTCGGTGCATGCAGGAGCCCCGGCACCAGGAAGTTGATTCGGGCGTCTGATAACGGGAATCCGAATGCGAGCGTTTGCCCCAGCCGGTTGTGGACTTCGGCGAAATGGACCTCCACCCCATCGACTGAATAGTTGGAGACCTTGTGGCCCCAGGGACCGGTCAAATTGCCCGGATGCGGGTTGGTCAGGAATGGCTCGGTGCCCTGATCGCCTGCCCGACTGTTGATGCCGCCGACGTACTCCCAGGTGAGCCGGCGCTCGATCGCCCAGCCCTGGCCGACATTGTGGAAATCGACCGCACCGCGCTGATAGAACTGCGTTAACGCGCCGGATTCGAGCACCAGCACTTCGGACACCGGATAGCCCCAGCGCTCAAGGCCCCCGGTGATGTCGTAATGGGTAAGGAAGTCCGCCGTCCGGGTGATATCTTTCCAGGCAATCTCAAGGTTGGGGATGTTGTGTTTGAGGTTTTCATTGCCCGGCCCCTCGACGTAGCGGTTGTCCAAGACGGTAATGATGGGCGCCTCGGACGGTGAAAAGGCGTTGGGCTCGGCCTGGGTGGGCGGCTGCTGGGATGATCGGCGCCCAAAAGCGGCCGCGACCAGCGCGGTCGGGTCGCTGGTTAGCGATTCTGAATTGCGGCGATCGTCGCGGAAGCTGACCCTGACCCGGATCGTGTGATCGATATCAGCTTCGGTAAGCGTGTAGCTGTCACCCGATTGAAGAGGGATGACCGTTATAGATCCATCCAGCTCACGAATCCAGTTGTAGCTGTAGGAAACGTTTGTAAGGCCGTCAAGGTCGGCGATTCCGTCGGTGGATACAGTCAATTCCTGGTCAACCTCGGGCAGCCCTGAAATGACCGGTTTACCCGTGGCGCGCCGGTTCCTCAACCCGCCTCCGCCGCCGCCGCCGCCGCCGCCGCCGGTGGTGGAGCGATCGCCGTCAACTATCGTTACCCGGGCCGATGCCGGGACGCCGGTGGAGACATCGCCCGGAAGCAGCGGCCCGAATGTAAGGGTTAGCACTTCGTTGCGGCCGTCGGCATCATCTACGGTGGTGATCGTAAAGAGCATTTGTGCACTATCTATCGCGAACACCAATGCGTCATTGGACAGGCCGGAGACCTCGTAGTCCTCGGTTTCAGCGCTTCCAGGTGCAACCGAGATTGGAATCTCCAATTCGCGATCGGTGGCCGGTGAAACCGTAACCATGACCGAGAGATCGTCCCCCTCATTGACGCTGTAACTTGCCTGGCCATAGGCCACCGAAAGTTTGAGCAGGTCAGTCTGGCCTTCGCCCGTTCCGGACCATCCGCTTGGACCTTCGCTGTTCCTGGCCTGTAGCTGCACCTCATAGATCACGTCGTAATCGAGTTCATCAATGGTGGCGCTGTTGCCCGAGACTGAAACATTGCTGACGTTTTCGGTCCAATTGGGGTTCAAGCCGTCTTTGACCCGGTAGCGAACCTCATAACTTTCAATCGGTTGGTTGACCCCGGCATTCCCTGCAATCCAGGTAATGCTCAGGGCCCTATCCCCTCCCGGGGCCACCGATGGGGCTGCCGGAACAAGCGGGACCGCGATGTCATCCACTTCGACCGTGACCGCCACCATATCGTCGACGGTCTCGTCCAGGGTTCCGTCTTCGGCCTTGCTATCGGTAACCGATACGGTCACCGAGTAGCTGGGACCGTGGCTGTGCTCGTAATCGAGCGCGGCCAAGGTCTTTAGTTGGCCGCTTTCAGGGTCCAGGTCAAAGAAAGCCGAATCGGTACCGCCCAGGGAGTAGGTCAGCCGGTCGCCCTCGTCGTCGGTCGCCGATACTGGTTCGCCGAAATCCCCTGCTGGAGTGTTTTCCGGAATTGAGCGGGTCGCGGTAGTGCCCGGAAATTGGGGGGCGCGGTTGGCATCGGTCACGTTAATGGTGACGGTGACGGTGTCGTCGATGGCCGGATCGGAGTTAAAGCCCGAGTCCTCGCCGTCGCTGACTGAGACGGTGACGGTATAGCGCGACCGGATATCAAAGTCCAGCGTGCTATCTACCTGGAGTTGGCCGGTGGAGTTGATGATGCCAAACGAAGCTGCGTGCCGGCCGCCCAGGGTGTAGGTTAAAGCTCGGTTCTCGGGGTCGATTGCGGATATCGGGCCACCGATGAAATCACCGATGGAACTGGTCTCTAGCGCCGATCGGGTGGGCGCGCGATCGGCAAAACGCGGTGGTTCATTGACATCGGCCACATTGATGGTCACGTCAATTTCGTCGTCGGAGGCCATGTCGGGGTTAAAGTTCTGATCCTTGCCGTCGGTCACCGAGACGGTTACGAAGTAGCTGGGACCGTGGCTGTGCTCGAAGTCCAGCACGGCCTTGGTCTTTAGCTGGCCGGTTGAGTCAACCTCGAAGAAAACCTCGTCCCCGTTCCCGCTCAAGGTGTAAGTTAGACGATCGTTTTCGGGGTCGGTTTCCGCCACCAGCGGGTTGCCAATATTTGTCCCGGCACGCTGGTTCTCATCCACCTCCAACGTGATAGGGCCGCTCATCAAAGTCGGCGATTCGTTAACGTCAGTCACGTTGATGGTCACGCTGATGGTGTCGTCGGCGCTCGGGTCAGCGTCGCCGGCTTCGTTCTTGCCATCACTCACCGAGACGGAGACGGTGTAGCTGGGGTTGGCCTCATGGTCGAGTGCGGCCTTGGTCGTTAGCTGGCCAACGAGGGCAAGGATGTCGAACGTAAGCGCGCTGACATCGTCGAGGGAATACGTTAGGAAATCGCCTTCGGGATCGGTGGCGGTGAGCGGGTTTCCAATGTCCCGGTCTGGCCCTGAGTTCTCGGGCACTACCAGGGTGATTGGGCCGGCGGGAAGCTGCGGCGGTTCGTTTACGTCGGTCACGTTGACGGTAACGCCAATTTCGTCGTCGGGAGCGGTGTCGCGATTGCCGAGTTGATCCTTGTTATCGCTCACGTAGATGGTTATTGAGTAGCTCTTTTTGAGGGACTCGTAGTCCAGCACATCGTCCAGCAAAAGCTGGCCGGTGGCGGAATTGATGTCGAAGAAAGCCTGATCGTCCCCACCCAGGGTGTAGGTTTTGGGGTCGTTTTCAGGGTCGGTCGCGGTGTATGGATCACCGATGTCGGCACCTACCGGAGTGTTTTCGGGAACGTTGATCGACGTGTCCAAACCGTCATCAAATTCCGGCCACTCGTTGATGTCGATCACCGATAGCGTGATCGTTATGGAATCGTCGGCGGAAGGGTCGGGCATTCCGTCGGAGACCGTGTAGGTCAACTGGGGGTCGAGCGGTTCGGTGGATGTTTTCAATTGACCGGTGTCGTTCTCGATCTCAAATAACGCCGCGTCGGTGCCGCCCAGGGAGTAGGTGAGCATTGCCCCCGCGTCCGGGTCGGTGGCGGTTACGGGGTTACCTACCGGGTCTCCAGCGGCAGCGTTGTCGTCGACGTTTCGGATCGCGCTGGCCCCCTCGTCAAATGCCGGCGGTTCGTTTACGTCGGTAACGTCGATCTGAACGAAATCCTTGCGCAGGGTCTCGTTTTGGTCGCGCACGACCACGCTTACGACATAGGCGCTGTCGCCGTCGGCGCTGGCGTTGGCTTCAAAGTCCGGCGGTGATCTAAACCTGAGCACCCCGGAGCCATCGATCGTAAATTTGGCGCCGTCGGCGCCGTCCGGTGGCAACCAGGTCAGGGTCCCCACCCCGTTGGGCGCAGTGTAACTGGCAACCGGATGGGTGCCGTTTTCGGGGTAGGCGACTGATGCCAGCCCGCGTATCTCAAATTCATCGCGCGAATCGGTAACGATTACCGTAATTCGGATGAAGGTTTGCTGTGGCTTCCCGCCGTTGGGAGGATTGGGGTTGTAGGCCGTCAGACTGAAGTTGTATTCGTTGTTGTTGCCACTGTCCTTTGGGTTGTCAAAGTCAGGCGGGCTTGTAAACCTGAGAATGCCGTCACCATCAATGTCAAAGTAATCACCGTCGCCGCCGCCCGGCTCGACACTAACCAGCCATCCCTTGACCTCGAAGGGGGCTGAATCCTTTGTGATGGTGGCCCTGTACGCGGCCACCCGCCAGGTTCCGTTTTCAGGGAATTTGATCTCGCGTGGACCTTCCACCACCACTGCTCCGCGACTTCCCGTCAGTTCGATTTCGACGGCAATTGAATTTGAGGCGCCCGACGGATCGCTGGCCGTAATCGTTAATTGGTAGGTTTTGTCCCCTGGGCCGGGAGGATTGGCAACGTCGTCGAATCGGGCCGCGGTAAGCAACTCCCCGTTGAACTCGTTGATGGCGAATTTATCCGATTCGGTGCCACCGATTGAATACTTGACTTCATCGTGATCCAAATCTCCAGCTTTGGTCGGATAGTAGACGGACGCGCCCGGGGTCGTGTACCGGGGAAGGCGCACGCAAAACTTGGCCTCCACGTGCGGATCGCAGTCGTAGCCAGTCGTGTAGACGTTTGGCTCTAGGTAGAACGCAGGGGCGGTGTTTGGCGATTGCGCCGTCCGCACCGGCACTAACGAAGTCGCACTGGCGTTTTTGGATGGTCCCAATATATCGGTGTAGTTGGCAGACGCGCGCAGGTATTTGCCGACATCGGCGCTCCCTGGGGTGTAGGTCGCCGACGTCGCATTGTTGATTTCGGAGAACGCGCCTCTTGGACCATCACCGCGCAACCACTTCCAGGTGACCGCGGAAACATCCCCGTCGCGATCGCTGAGCGATGCTTCCACCGCAACCGCAATTTGCGGTTTCCGCCATGAGAGTGATACGATCCCTGGTTCGTCGAGGTTGTTTACGTTAATCGTCACCGGGATGCGGGCGGTTCCACCGGAGCCATCCCGGGCAATGACTACCACTTCATATTCAGAACGGTCCTCAAAGTCGAGCGGTGCGCCGATGAGCAGCTGCCCGGTTTTGCCGTTGATGCCAAAGAAGGAAATGTGCCCATTTGCCAGCGAATAGGCATAGATCCGGTTGACGACCGGGCCCGCCACCGGGGCGCCGATGTGCTCAAACGCGGCGGTGTTTTCGTCCACATCGAACACAACTTCTTCCGCTTCGCCATCGGCTCGCGTGCCGACGGTGCTTGCTTATTCAGCGGCCTTGCTGACCACGTTTGGGGTATCTGATTTGGCCGCGCCGGGTTGAATACGATTCGATCCGGGATCGGCCAATTGCCGGCTGGCCACCCGGGCATCGGTGTCTGTGACCGCCGCCACGCTGCACGATATTTGTCCGCCGCCGGGACCGGTCACAGGGTCGGTTGGATCACTGGTTGAGCTGAGCGCGTACCCGCGTTTGGTTAGAAACGTGACCCGAACCGCGATTGCCTGGTCGCGGTCCGCTTCGCTGAGGATGTAACTTGCCCCGGTGGCCCCGGATATGGGGGTCCCCGAACGCAGCCACCGGTACCGGAAACCGAAATGGTGAAGCGCGTCGTCGGGGTTGTTGAGGCTGGTAATGTCGACGGTGAGCTTTCGCCCCACGGCGGCGGTGCCGGTAATTGACGGTTGACCCCAATCGGGCGCGCCCCCGGCATCGGCCTGCGGGGTCCCGGACGCTGCCGCCGACCATGAACTTTCGCCTTCGGAGTTTTCGGCCAGGATTTGGACTGAGTAGATCTGCGCGTTAGTTAACCCATCCAATACGTAGCTCAGTTCACCCTCATCGCCAGAATCCCAGACGGCATCAACTTCAAGCCATTCGGCATCGTCATCCCCACCCGCTTTGTATCGGAGGTCGTACTCAGTTATTGCGGCACCGGGTTGGGATGGGGCGCTCCAGTTAACGACCAACGACTCGTTGCCCGCGTGGAGGTGGGCGATCGTCGTCGGCGCCGGGGCGGCGGCCGGACCGGGAATGGCTGAAATTGACCCTCCCGGGCCCCAGCCGGCGTCAGTTATCGCCCACACATGGAACAGGTAACTGGTTCCGCCTTCAAGGGCATCAAGTGTGTGTGAGGAGGATGCTCCCACATGGGTCACCGCCAATTGCGTTGTCTGGACAAAAACCGGCGGAGCGGCATCCTGGTACTTGAAATAGGTAACGCCGTAGCCGGTTATCGGCGACCCGCCATCTGCTGGTTCATCCCAGCTCAAAGTGATGTTGTTGTCGCCCGACTCAGCGCTTGGTTCGGGCGCGTTTGGCGGCACCGTCAAGGTGATCGATGTGCTGCCAGCCTCGCCGGCGCCGTTGGCGTTTACAGCCCTGACCCGTATCTGATACGAATTGCCAGGGATTAGACCGACGCCGTCCTTGCTGACGTCGATGCCCAATCAGAATGCAGCGTGCAGCCCTTCCAGTCGGCGCCGGCGGTGGACATCCACTCGCCTTCATCTATCTGCAGTTCGTAGTGGGTAATCGCAGATCCGCCGTCGCCGGAATTTACCGGCCAATAGATATGGACTTCTTCCCAGCTGGGGAACCAGTGTCCCGAAATGGGGTCCACCACATCGGGCAAACCGTTTTCTGCCGCCCGATCGTTACCCTGACGGGTGCGGTCGAGGTCGCCAACATTGAGAAAGCTGGTGGGAGCTGCCGTCAGCCCCACGGCTTGGATCGCCTGCGATCGCAGCGCCGGATTCGTCGATTGGGAACCTGATCCAGGCTCAACCGACTGCGCCCGGGTGGTTTCTCCGGCGAAGAAAAATGCGATCGCCAGCAGCGCCAGACAAACGGCCGGCAACGCGGAATTGATCCACGATCGCGGGCTGGTGGGACGTGCGAGCACGATCTGTTACAACCGGCCGATTAAATTAACGGCGCGTTTTAATGCACATTTTTCAAACGTGCCGCCGAGAACAATGGCATTTGCTTGGCTCATCGCTCCTAGCAAGCGCTAACTATACATTGTTGCAAACGGGCAATATCGGTTGCAAGAAATCCATATCTTGTGGTCAATCGCGGATGGGCTTTGGATATTGAGAATTGCCCCAGGCGGTAGAGACCAATCAATTCAGCGATGTCGTTCGGAGAAAATCACACCATATGGTCGCCGAAGAAGGGACAGCGGATGAGGTTTGCCATCCTCGGGATTTCGCACGAGACCAACACCTTCTCATCGGTGCCGGCCGACTACGCCCGGTTCGAAGAGGAGGGGGTCCTGCGCGGCGCCGAGATCGTGGAGGAATTTGGCAATTCTGAGGCCACCATCGCGGGCTTTCTGCAGGCCGCCCAAGACCTGGGGTTTGACGGGGTGCCTTTGCTCCACGCCCGGGCCGGCCCCATCGGCGTGATCACCAAGAGCGCTTTCGACCAGATAACCGCTGAGATGATCAGCCTGCTGCGGGATAACGGCCCATGGGACGGCGTGCTCTTGGCCAACCATGGCGCCGCCGTCTCCGAGGAATATCGGGATGCCGACGGCGAAGTTGCCAGGCGCGTACGGGAATTGGTCGGTCCATCCATGCCGATTGGCATGGGCCTGGATATGCACGGCAATATCTCGCCGCAGATGATCCGACACACGACCGCAGTTACCATTTACCGCACAAATCCGCACCTTGATGCTCGCGGGCGCGCGTTCGAATGCGCCGAGATGATCTTTCGAACCGCCGGGGGCCAGATCCGTCCGCAGCAGTGGCTCGAAATCCCGCCAATGGTGGTCAACATCGTTAAACAGTTCACCGGCGAAGAACCGATGAAATCTCTGGTGGAGGACTCGCTTCGGGTCCAATCAGAGCCGGGGATGCTCTCCACATCGATAGCAGAAGGGTACCCCTATGCCGATGTGGAAGAGATGGGCATGTCGTTCCTCGCCATTGCCGACGGGGACCTCGACTTGGCCCGTTCGCGTTCCCGCTGGATGGCAACGCGCGCCTTTGCCCGCCGGTCCGAGATGAACGTGGAAGTGCCGGGCGCAAGGAAGGCACTGGAGATGGCCTTGGCGCGATATGACGCCAACCCGCCAGCCGGGCCGGTGGTGCTAATGGATGTCGGCGACAACATCGGCGGCGGGTCCTCGGCAGATTCGACCGTAATCCTGAGCCAGGCCCAACGGATGGGCATATCCGGTCTGTTGCAATCCCTCTACGATCCAGAAGCGGTGCAAAAGTGTGTGACGGCCGGCGTTGGCGGCACGCTCAACATCTTGGTCGGCGCCAAAACTGACGACCTTCACGGGTCGCCGGTTCGAGTCGAAGGCCGGGTCAGCAGGCTTTCCGACGGCAGGTACGAGGACGCCCGTCCCACCCACGGCGGCTATCGATTCTTTGATGCCGGTAAAACCGCGGTTCTGGAGACATCTGATCACCACACGCTGGTGCTCACCAGCAACCGGCACGGCAACACCTCGCGCGAGCAGATGTATTCGGTGGGCGTGTGGCCGGAAAGATTTCGGGTGGTGGTCGCCAAGGGAGTCGTCTCTCCCCGGCCCGCCTACCAGCCCATCGCGTCGAGCATCATCCTGGTCAACACGCCCGGGGTCACCACCGCGGACCTCTCATCTTTTGATTACCAATCCCGGCGCCGTCCCCTGTATCCGTTTGAGCGGGACGCCAGGTATTCGCCGGGAAAGTAGGGCCTGCATCGATTAGTGCGGGCACATCAGGATGTGCCCAACGGGCCCGGTCCTGGTGCAGCTGCCGATGGACGTGGCCGACCGCAAGTTCCTCTGCAGTCGGATTGGAAACCAGGAAGAAGACTCCATCGACGGCCAGTCCGGCGGCGGTCCAGCGGTATCGCTGCGCCGGGTAGAAGAAGACGCATCCGGTGCCGATCGCCGTTACGGCGATCGCGGCACCCAGCGTCAGGCCCTAGCCGGCGGCACCCGTCCCGACCAAACCCGGAAAGTCATTCTCACAAAGACCGCGCGCCAACGGAATTCCTACGATCGGTGGGTGGGCGCAGGCGTTAAGCAGGCGCCTACGGATGGTAGCGATCACGGCGCCGGCGCCATCAGGGCCACCGCGGCTCTGAGCTTGAACACTGCCGGTACCGCCAGGGCGAGGAGCGCGGCGGTAACCAGGAAGCCGGCGTCGGGCCAGGGCGATGCTGAAAACAGGCCCACGTAGAGGGCCCCGCCTACCAGGCCGAACGAAAACGCCACCGTCTGCAGGGCCATAGCATTGGCGCTGCGGCCCGGCGGCGAAAGGTCGCCACCCAACGGCACCAGTACGGTCTGGAAGCCCATCTGGGCGAACCAATGTAGCGAAGTTACCAGCAACAACAGGTAGACGTTGTCCAGCATGATGAAGCTCACGCAAGAAAGTATGGTCAGCGCCAGCAGGAGAAAAAGCAGACCGGTGCGCCCCAGAACGTCCGAGAGGCGGCCGACCACCAGCTGCGCGACCCCGCCGGCCATCGATCCGGCAAAGGCGAGCAGTCCCACGAACTCGAGACCGCCGCCGACCTCGTACAACCGCGGACCGGCCATCAGGTTAAACAACGCGTAGGCGGCGGCCTGGGCCGAACGCACATACGTCATTTGTCGCAGATTGCGATCGCGAAGACCCGCGAACACATTCCCGGGCGGACGCTTGCCCGCGCTGACGCCCAGGTTGGGCAAAAACGCAATTGCGAGCACGAAAGCGACGCCGACCATCGTTCCGGAAATCGCCACGAAGCGTGCAAACCCGCCGTCGCCGGTGACGAACCCGAGCACCAGTCCGGTCACTCCGACCGAGCCGATGAGGATGAAGGAGGCCACCCCGGAAACCAGGCCGCGGTGATTGGGTGGGGCGATCTCCAATACGTAGTTCTGAAATCCGGTCCAATGCATGGCCAGCCCCAACCCACCCAGTAGGCCGAAGGGGATTCCCAGGATCAGGTTCTGGGTCAATCCCAGGATCGCCAAGTACACAGCCATGATCCCCATCCCCGATGTGTAGGCGGCCTTGGATCCCCAGCGGTTGATGACCTGCAGCGCCAGCGCTCCACCGGCAATGAAAGATCCGGCATGCACGGCGATCATGATCAGGGCGGCCGAGAGGATCCCCACATCGAATTCGGTGGCCGCAAAGCTTGACAAAAAGGACATCGTCGTCGCCCAGCCGCCGGCGGCCAGGAATGAAATCGGCAGCAGCAGCAGCAGCGTGCGCAGCGCGCCGCGATCAGTCTGGCTCCGGACCGCAACCAGCTTCAAGTTGCCAAATCCGATCTATAACGGGCGGGCGCGTAGCGGCGGCGAAGAGCCGGTAGATAACCGTTAGGTGAACCGACCGGCGACGGGACCCGCCGGCACGGGGGAAATGGAAGCGCCAAGCGCCGCAAATATATACCGGCCACTGCCGCTCAGATCCGCAGAGTTCGCTGTGGCAGCAGCAGCAGGGCGCCTGCCGCCGGTGCCAGGCAGAATGCCGCCATCAGGAACGGCAAACCGGGACCAAACTGCCAGAGCAGTCCGCCGCCGAGTGCTCCGCACACCATCCCGACCGAAAAGGAGCTTGTGTGGAGGCCGGACAACGTCGGCAGGTCACGAGTCGCGACCAAGTCGCCGCAGATGGCCGTGATCAGCGTCTGGTAGGCGCTCTGCGCGAACCAGTGCATCGTGGCTCCCACCAGTAAGAGCAGCAGACTCGGTGTTTGCCAAAACAACAATGCGGCGCCGATCCCCACCAGCTTGGCCAGGATGAGCAAGTTGCGCCGCCCGAAGCGATCAGAAGCAGCTCCAACCAGCATCTGTGACAGGCCGCCGCCGATGGCCCCCGCCGACAGGTAGAAACCAACCGCCGCCAGACTGTCGGTCAAGTCCACGATCACCAGCGCCGAGAGCAGCTGAAAAACACCAAATGAAAGGCCCATCGTCAGTCTCGCCGCCGCGGCAATAAGGTTGGCTCGATTCGAAAGCAGGCGCGGGTAATCGGCAAACGACGGACGTCGGCCAGTTACCGGAGGCGCTGGCAATTCCGGCAGCAGCAGCCAGATCGCCAGACCGGACGCCACCAGAAAGGCGCTGCCGCCCAAGATCGTCGCGCCGAGCCCGAATTCAGAACCCAAGGTCGTTAGCAGCGGACCGACCAGGCCGGGCGCTGCGACCATCACCAGCGCATTGATTCCCATGGCGAACCCGCGCCGCGGGGCGCTGACCGCCTGAAGAAGGTAGGCGGTTGTGCCGGTCCAGTGAAACGGCACCACCAATCCCGCCAGCGGCGCCAGGGCGATTACCTGCCAGCCCTCGTTGGCAATACCGAGCAGGCCCGCGAAGATGGCCATTCCGACGGTTCCCACCAGATAAGTCCGGCGGCTTCCCCAGCGGCCCGCAAACGTCCCTGCATAAAGGCTCATTCCGGTGGCGATGACCTGAATGATCAGCACGGTGGTCACTGCCCCAATCACGCCCGCTCCAAGGTTGTCGCGCATCAACAGTGCCAGCAGGGTGAACACCGGCAACCAACCGCCCGCCGAGAGCGCAAAACACACGTGCAGGGTGATGAACGGCCGGCCGGCCAAGCGGCTTCCCGACGCCGGCATCCCGCCCTCGCGCGTTACCACGCCGCTACCCGAGCGACTGAAAAGGAATTACTAGACATCCCGGGAAACTTGGCGCCGACCAATCAGGCCGGAGCGGGAGCGTCAACCGAATCGGAGCGTCCCCGCGGTGGCCGCGAACCGCGATTTCGGGCCCATTCGCATGAGCCGGCACTGGGCATCGGCAGGTCAAACCGGCAGCGTTCGTCGGGGAAACACAAAGGCGCTGCTGACGCCAGTTGCGAAAAGTAATTCGGAAAACTGGAACGCGATGCAGTGGCCCGCCGCCACGGCAACCCTCCCATCAAAGCCCCGATGAGCATGCCGAAGGAGAACATACCTGTGTCCGACATTGAGACCACGGGAGTCTCTTTGGGCGGGTCGAGCTCGCCCGAGATATTGCCGTGATCAATGTCATGTGGGACGCTCGTGGGAAAGACTGCGGGGTGGAGGCGATCAGCAGAACGGACAAAAATTGAGCCCGCCAGAACAGCAGCGCCGCTCCGATCAATTCTGCGGCGGCCAGCAGATTGCGGCGCCCGAACCAGTCGCGCCGCCACCCCGCCGTCGGGTCAATTACCACTGCACCTCGTTCCCATGGTGGGTGGACCGGCCAGCGGCACCGGATAAGACCCTCCGGCAAGCCGGTACCCAGCGGCGGTCTGCGAACGTCGGAGGGCTGTTGGCAGCGCTCGGCAACCTCGTAATTTCACCGACGCTTCGGGGCACTTCCGGCCGCGGCGGGGCTGGCACTATCTATTGGCCCGAACGATTGACGCCCGGACAGGACTT
Organism: Chloroflexota bacterium; assembly: GCA_965261345.1. Lineage (GTDB taxonomy): Bacteria > Chloroflexota > UBA11872 > UBA11872 > VXNJ01 > VXNJ01. The sequence continues at coordinate 1,403,331 of OZ253449.1, read as the reverse complement.
AACAAGACAACCGAACCGTGACCTCGATACGGCTCCATTCCGATCGAACGGGCGGTGCAGGCCGCCGCCGGCGGCGAAGCCGCGCAGTTGGCGCTGGCGATGCAGATCAAGGTCGGCGCTTTCCTCGGCGCCGAGGAGTTTGTCCCGGTTCGTCCAGCTCACCTGGCCGCCGATGCTCAATCATTCCGCGAGTTCGGGGTCGGTTACCTCCGCTCAACCGCCGGCGGCGGGGGAGGTTCATAATCCCAACGACGATTAATGCCGCCCCCGCCGATCCCGATCGCCCCGGGGTGCTCGGACAGCGCGAGGTCTGGCACGAGCGCACCCGGGGCATCAATGCAGCCCTGGAAGAGATGGGCCCACACATGCCCCTGACCTGTTTCAACTACCAGCTGTTAGATCAGCCGCACCCGGGCGAACACCTGGCCGGGGGCGCTGCGGGCACCGTGATCTGGGTCAATTCAATCTGCGGCGCGGGTTCGAATTTCGAGGCCGGCCCGGCGGCCCTCTCTGCCGGCACTACGGGATGGGGGCCAAAGTAGGGCATGCACTCGGATTGGCAGCGGCGGCACGCAAATTCGCCAAACCGGCGGGGCGCCCATGCCCGCAAATGTCAAAACAACCAGCACCAACGGCAACTGCCAAAGCCGCGTTGCGGATTGGGGCCGGTTAATTTCCATCGGCGGTTGCAAGGCCGTGCGGAAGGGCGCCCCGCCAAACCGTAAATTACCGCATGATCTTCCCGATTCGGGCCGCTGGCGCTCAACTGCCGTTTCGCCGGACCCGCCCGGATACTATCCGGGGGAATCCTCGGTGGGGCCAAGGGAGCAGCAACCACCATGACGAAAGATCGATACACCCGCTCCCGGCAGTTGTTCGAAAGTGCCCAGGAGTTCGTCGCGGGCGGCATCTCCAGCCAGCTGCGGCGAAGCGAGCTGCCGGTGCCGCTGTTCTTTACCAGGGCAAAGGACGGCCGCATGTGGGACGTAGATGGTAATGAATACGTCGATTACGTACAGGGAATGGGACCGAACCTATTCGGCCACGCCCCCGAATTCCTAAACGAAGCGGTGGCGCGGGCGATGCGCAATGGCCTCGTCTACACCGGTCAGTTCGAGCGCGAGCTCGAAGTCGCGCAAATGGTGCGGCAAGCGGTCCCGCTTAAGGGAAGTGTGCGCTTCGCCAGTTCAGGGACTGAAATCGACCAGCTAGTAATCCGCCTGGCGCGCGGCTACACGGGACGTCCAAAGTTCGTCAAGTTCGAAGGGCACTACCACGGCTGGACCGATTCGGTAAGTTACAGCTTTCACCCGCCGTTGGATCGGGCAGGGCCGGAATCGGCGCCGGTGCCGTTCGGTGAGTCCGCCGGCATGGACCCGGCCGGCAGCGAGAACATCGTCATCTGCCAATGGAACGACATCGACGCGCTCGCGCTCGCTTTCAGGCGGCATCGCGGCCAAATCGCGGGCATCATCATGGAGCCAATCCTGATAAACACGAACTTCATCTGGCCCCGGGAAGGCTATCTCGAGGCGGTAAAGAACCTCTGCGCCGAAAGCGGAGCACTCCTGATATTCGATGAGGTGATCACCGGTTTCCGCGTAGCCCTCGGTGGCGCCCAGGAGCTAACCGGGGTGGTTCCGGACCTGGCAACCTACGCGAAATCCCTCGCCGGCGGATTCCCGATCGCGATGCTGCTCGGACGCCCCAACGTAATGGCGGCGCTGGGGAATGGGACCGTAAACCACGGCGGCAGCTTCAATTCGAACGTGGTGTCGATCGAAGCTGCCCACGCTTGCCTGAGCCACATCATGGCCGACAGCACGCGGTTCTATCAAGATCTAAACGATCGCGGTGAGCGATTGATCGAAGGCCTAACCAACGCCGCCAGGAAGTCCGGCGCCGATCTTAGGGTGCACGGTCTCGGCTCGGTCTTTGCAACGTCATTTACGACCCGCGCCGAAATTTGCAGCTATCGTGAACACGTTCGCTACTGTAACGATGTCAAGTACCAGCGATTCCGCACGGCCATGCTCGATCGCGGCATCCGCCTGTCCTCCAATGGACGCTGGCATGTGGCCTCTAGTCACACCGAAGAGGACATTGAATTGACTATCGCGGTCGCTGAGGATGTGCTTGGTCTGATTTGAACTAGGGCGTCCGCGATACATCGGCAGCTGTTGGTAGCAGATAAGAAAACCAGGTGGGTAGCTGGGCTGACACCCAAGTTGCCGCAGACCGGGCAATCACATTGAGGATCGACCCATTCAGGGTCCAAGCTCGGGCAACCAAAGGCATTTGTCGCCCCGCTCGCGGTTTAACGCTTAAGTGGCCGCGCCGAGCAAGGCGATGCCGCGGACGTGCCAGGTGGTGGCAATCTGGATGCGTGAAGCCGCCCAAAAGTGGGTCGCTTAAGCCAAACCGACCGATTCACGCTCGGGTGGGCGCCGGTACCAACGGCAATCTGGGCTCCAGGCTGACTGGCCCGGCCAAACAGCTTTCGGTCCCGGTTCGCTTGTATAGGTGGCCGGCCCCCTGGCGGGGTCCGCGTTAGCGGGTCAGTACCCGACCTCGTAGCGCAAAAGGCGGGCATTGACGATCGTCACCAGCCCGATTACAGCGAACAAGAGGAACGAGAACGCAGCGGCCGAGCCCATGCGCAAATTCGCGAACGCTTCCAAGTAAATAAGCATGACGATGGTTACCGTCGAATCTAAGGGTCCGCCGCATACCATCTAGAACCTCGTTACACAGGCCATGATGAAGACTTGCACGAACATCTGCAATGCTCCAATGAAATAAACGATGACTACAAAGTAGGTTGTGGGGGCCAGCATCGGGAGGGTGATCTTGGCCATCTTCGGCAACCGCCCCGCCCCGTCGATATCGGCGGCTTCGTAGAGGTGCGGGGGAATTCCCTGCAAACCGGCCAGATAGATGACCATGTTCAGGCCCATGTTCTTCCAGATGCTCATCAAAATAATCGCGAACATGGCAGTGTCGGCGCCGCGCAGCCATTTCGACACCGGCAGGCCTAAGGTGAGCAACAGTTCGTTAGCCAGTCCGACCTGCGGTTCGTATATCCAAAGAAAGATCAGGGAAACGGATACGAACGAGGAAACTACCGGCATGTAGAACATTGCCCGGAAGAAATAGATCCCGCGGATCGCGCGGTTGACCAGGAGCGCCAGCAGCAGCGAGGTAACCACCCCCGCCGGCACCGTTCCCATCGCGAATATTAAGGTGTTGCGGATCGAGGGTAGGAACCGGGGGTCGTTGCCGGCCGTCGTGTAATTCTGCACACCGGTCCATTGCGGCTCGGTGAGCATGTCGTAATCGGTAAGGCTGTAGTAGAAGGCAGCGATGATGGGGATGATGATGAATGTGCAGATAAAGATGATCGAAGGCAGCACGAACAAATAGGACGAGGCCCCACCGCGGAAGGAAAGGCCCAGTCGTCGCCGGATTGATGCCCGCGTAAGCCCGCTCGTAGTTGCTGCCGTTTCCGGGATCCTCTGCCATCATCATCAAATTCGCGTCCACCCCCGACCAGTTCAACGCCCGATCAGGTCAACGCACGAGATTCTAGCCTCGGTAGGATCAAAATTTTTTAAAATCTGCGGCGGGCGGGCGCTGGCAGCCGATCTCGTTCCCAAGCAGCTCAAAACAACGACCGCTCTGGTGAAAATTGCCGGGAAGCGGACGCTCCGGAGCGCCTCCGCGAATCGCGCGTGGAGGGTGACAAAATCTCCCGCGAAGAATCGGCGGCACGATCGTAATCGTGTCATCAGGCGGGCAAAATTCGCGACCGATTCGGCGATACGCCACCCCGGTTTTAAAGGCTCAGGTAGACCGATCGGCAGGGCAAAATCACCCACCCCAAACCAAACCGCCGTCCGCTGCCAGCCAATGATCAGGCTGTCTCCACTTGTTCTAAGGCGCGACGGACCCAGGCGCTAACACGCCGCCATGCCTGGCCCGCAATCGGCGGCCGCCGCAGGACTTAGGGGCGGTTGGTACTTTAAATCTTTGCCGAATCTTTTTCCCGCCGCTGACCGACGCGAATCCCGCCGGTCCCTTATGTTCAGCGTAAGGTCAGCGCCGCCGCAACCAGTAACGCGACCGCATAGATCCCGAGGACGCCCAGCTCGAGGCCCAAGCTGCCCAGCGAATCGCCCCCCAGCATGACATCCTTTAGCCCATCGACGGCGTAGGTTAGTGGCAGAGCGTAGGCAATGTACTCCAGTACGGCCGGCATCTTGTCGACCTCGGCGATCACGCCCGACAGGAAAATCTGCGGCGCCAAGAGGAGCGGAATGAACTGGACGACCTGGAATTCATTCCTTGCAAGGGTCGATATGAATACTCCAAGACTCACTCCAACCACGATCAGCGGCACCAGTATCGCCCAGATCTCCCAGATGTTTCCCTGGTGGTTGATCTTTAGGACCAGCAACGTGAACATCACCACGATCACCGATTGGATCATCGCCAGGACGAAGAAGCCAGCCGTGTAACCGATCAGGATGTCGGCGCGCCCTACCGGCGTGATCAGCAGCCGTTCCAGCGTCCCTTGCGCCCGCTCTCGAAGAAAGCTCACACCGGTGAGTACGAAAGTAAAGAACAGCACGAATACGGCAATAAGACCGGGGGCGATCCTATCCAATACCTGCTGCTGGTCGCCGAAACTAAATCCCACCAGCGCCATTACCACTATGGGCGCCACGATGATCAGCGCCAGGGAGCGGCGGTCTCTTCTGACCTGGCGCAGTATCCGAACTGCGATGGCCAGGGTTCTGTCCGCCGACATCATCGGTCGCCGCCGGTTACGAAATGAAGGAACGCATCCTCCAGGGTGGCGTCCGACCTTCCGGTGGCCGCGCGCAGCTCACCGGGCGAGCCCTCGCCCACGAATCGTCCGCCGCGAAGGAAGGCCAGCCGGTCACAGTGAGCTGCGTCGTCCATCGTATGGCTGGAAAGGATTAGCGATGTCCCGTCGCGCGCCATTGTTCTGAAGTGCTCCCAGAACCCCGATCTCAATTCGGGATCCAACCCCACCGTCGGTTCGTCCAGCAACAGCAGCCGGGGCGAATGAACCAGGGCAATCGCCAGGCTTACTCGCTGGCGCATGCCACCGCTAAGGTGAAGAATCGTATCGCTGCGCCGGCCGTGGAGACCCACCAATCGGAGGGCGGATTCGACGGCGTCCCGGCGAGCCGACTTGTTGGACATGCCATACATACGCGCAAAGAAGTTGAGATTCTCATCAACCGAGAGCTCCTCGTAGAGCGCGTTGAGCTGCGGCATGTAACCCACGCTGGTTGAGCGGTTCGAAAACGGGTCCCTGCCCAGCACCGATACACCGCCCGACTCAGGTTTTAAAAGTCCGACCAGCAACCTTATTAGGGTGGTCTTGCCGGACCCATTGGCGCCCAGAATCCCAAAGATCTCTCCGGCTGGCACCTCCAGCGAAATCCGCTTGAGGACGTTTAAGGCACCGTAACCAAATGTGAGGCCCTGAACGCTGACTGCGGCCCCATCGCTCGTTGCGCTCATGCCCGCCCGTTCCAGTTCAGGGTTTTGCCGAAAAGTTTAGTGGGGTCATCTGCGATCCGACAGTTCGATATGGGCATCGAAACCTGCACCTTACAGGAACGTGCGCAAGCCACGACGTAATGAATGGCACCCGCGGAGCACATTCATACACGATTGGGGCCCTTCCAGAAGATGCCGTGGTCGCCGAGCATCTCGCCGTGATCGGACATGAAGATCACGATTGTGCTCTCGGCGTGCCAGGACGCCGCAAGAGGATCCAGGAGCCGACCGACCTGGAAGTCAATGAGGTCGCACGTGGCTTAGTAGGCAACCATGATCAACCGGTGACGTAATCCGACATCTCCGGATACAAGTGCGCCTTGCGGCTGGCGTAGGCTCCGCAGTGGTCGATTCGCTGGAATTCGTATTTGTTATCCAGCTTCCCATGGACGTAATTGGGCAGCGGCAGATCATCGAGCCGGTCAACGGGAAGCGCCAGATAGTAGCGCGGTGTATCGAAGCTTTGGTGGGGTCGAAGATGTTGACCGAATAAAGCCACGGATCATCGAATTCGGTCCCCGAGTTGATAAAGCCCATGGCTTTGTTAACGCTCCGGTTGGTCTGGTGCCATTCGGCGTCCATGCCGGCCTGGACGTATGGGCTGCCCCGAATGGCTCGGTCGCGAAGCTGCGGCCGTTTTCCCCGAGCCAGTTAACGCACTGATCGTTGGGCCAGTTGCGCTCCGGGTGGTGCGACCAGTCAAAGACCGCATAGCCGTCATCACTACGGCGCTCGCCGAAGGGTGCAGCGGTCTCATTGCAGGCCGAAATGTGGAGTTTTCCGGAAAGGCCGCAACAATAGTCTCCAGCGGACAATATCTTGGTAATCAGGACCTCATCGGCGGGTATGTTGGCCCCGTTCTGGCGTCCCCGGCAAGTCAAGGGAAAGCGTCCGATTAGAAAGCTTGAACGGCTCGGCGTGCAGACCGAACCATGCGAGTAGCGCCAATCGAAGGTCATCCTGCGGTAGGTCAGGCGGTAGCTGTTGGGTGTATTGACCCACTCGTTGCCGTAGACCTCCATGGCGTCCCAGCGCTGTTGGTCGGTGCAGATCCAGAGGATGTTGGGGCGGTTAGATGTAAGCGCCTTGATCTTTAGTCGAGACTTTGCATCTGCGCATTTTTGCCCGATCTAACCCGCGAAGTCTCTTTTCGGAACGGAATCGCGCTCAACCACCATGGTGTATATGTATGCGATTAGTTCCCTCTACAAATAACCGTTCCGGTTGCCCCGGAGCCTGAAGGGGGGCGCGTTGCGAGTCGAATCGCAAACTATTCCTCTCATTCCGCAAACGGCCTTTGGAATTGGGTAATCATCGCGCCAAATCATTGTGGTCCGGCATTGTGGCGAGATCGTTCGTACCGGCCCAAATTTCACCATCACAATTCGGCGAGCCCCGATTTGAATCAGCCTCCACCAGGGTGGAAGCGTGAGCATGTTGGATCCAAAGCGGTGGCCCAAAGCGCTTCGCATTTCGCTAGTTGTCGCCAGCGCCGGGTGGCTTGCGACCATTCCGTTCATCTTCGGACGAACTCACAGAAATTCTTGGTTGCCGTACGCAGGCATTTTGATGATTGTGCTGGCGGTGCGCCTAATTGGTGCAGCAGACAGTTCGCCCAACGTTGCGTCCCCAAATCAGGCTCCATCAGGGTCGACTGCGAGCACTAGGACAGAAGCGGAACAATCATCCGCAGAATCGTTGGGTCAGTCTGATTCAGACTCCCGGTCAAATTCGCCTCCGCTGGCCACTCAACTTCCCGATGCGGCTTCGGCAATCCAAACCGGCGCAAATTCGGAGGCGCCGCAACTGCCGCCATTCTCAGGGCTTCCTGACTCAGGTGCGTTAAGCCAATACGATGGTTTGCAAAAGCTGGTAGCCGCCTTGACCGTATACATCGAAACTCCCACGGGCGCCGGATCCGGGTTCTTTCTCAACCGCGAATTCGACCCTCAGGCGCCGATACCTGATTTCGTCATCGTGACCAACAAGCATGTCGTCGTCGACCATGAAATGGTTCGGATCTGCTGGCCGGTCATCCAACGGTGCGTGACCGGCAATGTTTCGGCGGAATTTGACAGCGCGGACGTGGCCATCATCGAGCATGGATTTTCGGACGGCGAGATGTTCGGTGGGATGGCGTGGCTGGCAGTCCAACCAGGGGCAATCGATCTTGGATTCGGTGGTTCATGGCAAGTTGGGGACGTAGTTCTTGCTGCCGGTTATCCTGGCGGGAACCGAGCAATCGGGCTGGGCAGCCGGGTAGTTTCCGATCCGGTCGTGACGGAAGGAATCGTCGCCAGTAGAAATTTGGCACGCTATCGAGACGGTTACTACATTGAACACGGCGCAGATGTAGCTCCGGGCAGTTCCGGCGGGCCGTTGATGAACAGCTCCGGATACATCATCGGCATCAACTCAGGGAGCAATACAGAAGCGGAACGCCTCGAAGCAGCCGTACCAGTGGGCGTCGTTCTGGCCTGGCTCCAAGTCGATCAATCCATCGAATCCGAGGCCTCGACAATTCCTCCCGCCGAAACCCCGGTCGGCGCAACCGAGGCCGCGCCCGTGGCAACGCCGACCGACCAAATCCCGATTGGCTCAACTGTCCGGTTTGAGGGAAGCTCCTATATCGTGCATGAGGTGCGCGACCCGGTGCCGCCCGGTTACGCCGGAGTTGATGAGGGCAACCGATTCGTCGCCGTTGACGTCACTCAGACCGGCGTAGAGGACGGCGTGGGCTTCAGCTACTTCGACTTCAGCGTCCAAGACGCCGATGGATACGTTTACAGCCAGGACGGGGGTGCTGACATTAATCCCGAGTTCGGCTACGGCAGCCTGGCTACCGGACAACGTGTTCGCGGTTGGGTCTCATTTCGCCGAGGATGCGACCCTGGTGCCGGTCGGCGCAACCGAGGCCGCGCCCGTGGCAACGCCGACCGACCAAATCCCGATTGGCTCAACTGTCCGGTTTGAGGGAAGCTCCTATATCGTGCATGAGGTGCGCGACCCGGTGCCGCCCGGTTACGCCGGAGTTGATGAGGGCAACCGATTCGTCGCCGTTGACGTCACTCAGACCGGCGTAGAGGACGGCGTGGGCTTCAGCTACTTCGACTTCAGCGTCCAAGACGCCGATGGATACGTTTACAGCCAGGACGGGGGTGCTGACATTAATCCCGAGTTCGGCTACGGCAGCCTGGCTACCGGACAACGTGTTCGCGGTTGGGTCTCATTTCAGATTCCGGAGGATGCGACCCTGGTGCGGGTGCTGGTCGAAGGCGCAGGGTTCGGGGCACAAATGACCACCATCGCTGATCTCACGGTTGCGCCGCTAGAAGAATCGGTCGGCGCAACCGAGGCCGCGCCCGTGGCAACGCCGACCGACCAAATCCCGATTGGCTCAACTGTCCGGTTTGAGGGAAGCTCCTATATCGTGCATGAGGTGCGCGACCCGGTGCCGCCCGGTTACGCCGGAGTTGATGAGGGCAACCGATTCGTCGCCGTTGACGTCACTCAGACCGGCGTAGAGGACGGCGTGGGCTTCAGCTACTTCGACTTCAGCGTCCAAGACGCCGATGGATACGTTTACAGCCAGGACGGGGGTGCTGACATTAATCCCGAGTTCGGCTACGGCAGCCTGGCTACCGGACAACGTGTTCGCGGTTGGGTCTCATTTCAGATTCCGGAGGATGCGACCCTGGTGCGGGTGCTGGTCGAAGGCGCAGGGTTCGGGGCACAAATGACCACCATCGCTGATCTCACGGTTGCGCCGCTAGAAGAATCGAAACTGTAACGCTTAAACATCGCCCAGCGTCGGGAGCTAGGCCAGCATCAGCCAGCAATCAAAACTTTACCGAGTAAAAGCACGTGTAAATGAATCCTGCCGGATTCCAACTTCCTCAATTGCACCCATTTTGCCGATTGGTGCACGGCGGACATGCCGCACCCCCTTTGCTGGCGCCCAGGCTTTTGATTGAGGCACAGTTGGTATTGCATCGAAGACGGCCGGAATTCCAATGGATTGGTCCTGGGCAGGAATTCCAATCCAAGGATCATATGGAATTGCCTTCCGCAGTTGGATTGAGCAGGGACTAGGCGATGCGCCTTAGCGGCAATGGGTTCGTCTATTCGGCGACCGATCTTGTCGGCTACCTCGAATGCGGCCACCTTTCTCACCTCGAGCGGGCTGCGGCCGCCGGCCACTTTTCAAGGCCGAATATCGACGACCCGGTGCTGGATCGAATCGCCAAGCGGGGCGAACTACATGAGCAGAGATTTCGCGATTCGTTAGAAAAATCCGGTGTCGAAGTCACCGCGATCGACCGAGTCGAATCCCTACCGTACGGACAGCAGATCAGATTGGGAAGCGATGCCACCCTGGCGGCGATGCGGGCCGGCGCCAAGGTGGTGTACCAGGCGGTGCTATTTGACGGTCGGCGCGTCGGGATCGCCGACTTCCTGCGTCGCGTTGCAACGCCCAGCGACCTCGGCGAGTGGAGTTATGAGGTCTGGGACACCAAACTCGCCCGGCATGCCAAGGCATCGGCGGTGCTGCAACTGTGCATGTATTCGGAAATGGTCGAAGCAATCCAGGGGCGCCAACCGGAACACATGCACCTTGCACTCGGCGGCATCGCACGCGAAACGGTCTCATTCCGGGTGACCGATTACGCGGCCTACTACCGCCTCGTTACCAGATCGTTTGAGGACTTCCTCGGCGGGGAACCCATTTTTCCGCTGGAATCTGAGCCCGAGCCGGTGGGACACTGCGAGGTCTGCCGATGGAGTCAGGGATGTCGCGCCCACTGGCGCACCGTAGATGATCTCGCACTGGTGGCGAACCTGCACACACGACACCGGCGAACGCTGCGCGAGTCCAACATCACGACCAGGACCGGCCTGGCCCACCTGTCCAATGCCGCGGCAAACGAGATCGAGGGCGTTGGTCGCACCTCGCTGATTAGGGCTCGCGACCAAGCCGAAATCCAGGTGCGCGGCGAAAAGCGCGGGGCGGTAATCTCCGAACGTTTAACTCCAGCGCGCGACCGCGACGGAGAGCTGGACTCCGACCACGGACTCTTAATGCTCCCCGAGCCGTCCCTAGGCGACCTGTTCGTCGACTTTGAAGGCGATCCGTTTTTTGAGTCCGCCGACGGCGATGGGATCGATTATTTATTCGGCGTGCTTGAGCCAGGGCGACCCGACGCCGAAGGCGCGCCAAGCTTCCATGCTCACTGGGCGATTGATCAGGGGACGGTCACATCGGCCGGCGAACGGAGGGCCTTTGAGGCATTTGTCGATCTGGTTACAGATCGCCTCGAGGCCGATCCACACATGCACGTGTACCACTACGCTCCGTATGAACCAAACACAGTAAAGAGCCTGTCTGGACGATACGGTACGCGCGAAGAAGAGGTCGATCGCCTACTGCGCGGGAGGGTATTCGTAGACCTTTACCGGACCGTGCGCCAGGGGATCCGGGCATCGGTCGAAAGTTACTCGATCAAGCGCCTTGAGCCGCTCTATGGGTACTTACGGCAAATCGATCTGCGCGAAGCCGGCCAGAGCATCGTCAATTTTGAAACGTGGCTCGAGCTCGAAAACGAAGGCGGGCGCGAGGAACTTCGCTCGGCCATCGAGCAGTACAACCGCGACGATTGCCATTCGACTTTTCTGCTGCGGGATTGGCTCGAGCAACAGCGATCCGGGTTGGAACAAGGCCTCGACGTCGATCTGCCGCGACCGGTCGTACCGGCAGTCGAAGAAACGATCGATTCGGAGGCTCAGCAAGAGGTAAACCGCCTGGCCGAAGCCTTAGTCGACGGCTTGCCCGAAGTCTTAGACGAGATGGATGGCGACCAGCATGCCAAGTGGCTGTTGGCGCACCTGCTCAACTGGCACCGACGGGAGGACAAGGGCTTCTGGTGGCGGTACTTCTACCTGCTCAACGAACTCTCCGACACAGATCGCCGCGAGGAAATCGACGCCCTCGGCGAACTTGTCTTTTCAGGGTCCCGGGCCGACCCCGCCCCAAGGTCCCGCTCAACCATCTACCGTTTTCGGTTCCCACCGCAGGACCACGACATCAAACCTGGTAGCAGTCCGCATGATCCCGAGACCGGATCTTCTGTCGGCACGGTCGTTGACGTTAACGATGAAGCTGGCCTGATCGATATCAAGCGTGCGAGCAACCGCCCCGCGCCCAGGCCCAGTTCCTTAATCGCCCACGATTTGGTTAGGGCAACACCAAAACCAGATAGCCTGCGACGCCTTGCAAGTTGGGTGCTCGCAAATAGCATCGAGGCGCCCGGCCCCAACCAGGCGGGGCGCGACCTCCTGCGGCACCGTCCGCCCAAGTTCGGGCAGGCACCCGGCCAATCGTTGGCAAAGCCCGGCGAAGATGCTCCGGCTGCGGCCCGGCGCCTGGCATCGGAGATGGACCGCAGCTACCTGGCAATCCAGGGGCCGCCCGGGTCCGGCAAGAGCACGATCGGCGCCGAGTTGATCGTCGACCTGGTTCAGGCGGGAAAAAGCGTCGGAGTGACCGCGGGCAGCCACAAGGTTTTTGGTGAGCTCTTGGCCAAAGTGGCCAGGGAGGCCGAAACACGCGGCGTCCAACTAAGGATTGGCCAGCGGTCAGGCGAAGATGCGACTATACCGGCGGCGACGCCGCTGAACACGGATCGCGCCGTGGCCTCGCTCCAAACCCGATCGTTCGACGTGATCGGCGCCACTACCTGGCTCTGGGCCCGTGAAGACGTCGAATCCAGTGTGGACGTTCTCGTAATCGATGAGGCCGGGCAGATGTCCCTGGCCGATGCCCTGGCCGCATCAACCTGTGCGCAGAACCTGGTCCTGCTCGGTGACCCGCAACAGCTCAATCAGCCGCTCAAGGGTGTGCACCCTCCGGGCGCGGAGCGGTCGGCGCTGGGCCATGTGCTTGACGGTGAACGGGTAATGCCGGTCGACCGCGGCATCTTCTTAGATGGCAGTTGGCGATTGCATCCGGACATTAGCGCGTATACATCAGAGGTCTTCTACGAGGGGCGGTTGCGTTCGCATCCCGGGCGCGAACGCCTTTCGCTTGAGGGATGTGCGCCGTTATCTGGAACGGGCATCCGCTTTGTCTCCGTGTCGCACGAAGGGCATTCGAACTCATCGCCCGAAGAAGCACTGGCGATTGCCGGGTTGATCGAAGCATTGCTTGGTTCGGGGGCCACGTACACCGATGCGAATGGGGATCGACATCCGATAACCAGGTCCGACATTCTCGTGATCACGCCCTACAACGCGCAGGTGGCCGAAATCAGCGCCGCATTGCCGGGACTGCGAGTCGGGACAGTGGACAAATTCCAGGGCCAGGAGGCCCCGATCTCGATCTACTCGATGGCCAGCAGCAGTGCCGCCGAAGCCCCGCGCGGGATGGAATTCCTCTACAACCTGAATCGCTTGAACGTTGCCACCAGCCGGGCGCAGTGCCTGGCGGTCGTGGCGGGAAATCGCAATTTGCTGCAGGTCCGTTGCCGCACCCCGAGGCAAATGCGGCTGGCCAACGCACTCGCCCGTTTCATAGAGATGGCTGCGCCGGAGACGTGACCGTCAGTCGCAGCCCGATGTCGAATCTGTCGACGCGGGCAGGACTCGATTTCCGGGAGTTGTGGCAAGAACCTCGTATCTCGGCGCGACCAATGCTGGGCACGGATTCTCGTTTGGGCCAAATTGGTTGTCGAAGGGGACCCGGGCCGGCGTGAATCTATTCGAACTGCTCCGGAGCATCGGCGCCGGATCCGAATACCGATTGGTGGCCCGGGCACTTCGGGCAGCCCGTAGCGGAGATCTCGTACAGCTCCTCAACATCCTGAATGCGAATCCGGAGGTGGTGCGGGCCAAAGCCCGGGAAAATACGATCCTCGAATGGCTGACCCAGCCCGATTTCGCGCCGCCGCGACGGGAGATCGTCGCGGTGTTGATTGCGGCGGGCGCGGAATTGGATCGAGCCCTGAATCTGGCCGGTTGCTGGAACCTCCCCGACCTTTGCCGCCAGCTTCTGGCCGCCGGCGCCGATCCCAGGGCGCGCGCCGATGCCGGCATCACCGCGCTCGAATCGGCGGCCATGCACAGTTCGATCGAAGCCGCCGACGTGCTCAACGAGCGTGGGCTGCACCGGCCGTCGCTGTGGTTGGCGGCGGCAACCGGGCAGCTGGACGTGGTCAAGGATTGGGTCTCAAATAGTTGTTTACTGCGCCGGGATGCCGGACCTTACCGTCCCAATTGGGCCGCAGTCGGCCGGCCTCCCGCAGAACCCTCATCTCCCGACGATGCGGAGGTCATAGGCGAAGCATTCGTCTTCGCCGCTCTAAATGACCGTCACAGCGTTGCTAGCTTTCTGCTGGACATCGGCGTGGATGTGGATTCCCGCCCCTACAAGAACACAACCGCGCTGCACTTTGCGATCCAGTTCAGGCGTCTTGAAATGGTCCGATTCCTACTCGGCCGTGGGACCTCGGTCGCGATCAGGGACGAAGTCTTCGGGGCCGATGTAGCCGGCTGGGCGAAAGCCTGCGATGACGGGAGCGAATCAGCGCGAGAAATCTACAGCCTGGTGAACGCTGCAAAACCCGGTTGATTGCAAGCGTTTTGAATGACTTAATATTCGTGGCCGCCTCCCCTGAAAGACGCATTTCCGGCGTATGGCAATTGCGCAACCCGCGAATCGGTCAAATTGGTTGTCGGATAACCTTGTTTCCGTTTGCCAGTCGGTTCTTCGCCACACCGGATGGCCACCTGGCGCGCTACGGGGACGAAGGCGACGGACCGGCCATAATTTACGTTCACGGGAATCCGGCCTGGTCGTTCGAGTTCTGGGAACTCATCAAGCGCCGGCGATCGGATTTTCGTTGTATTGCGTTTGATCACATCGGATTCGGCCTCTTCTCCCGCAGCGGCAACCGCAAATGAGCAGGGTCCGCAACGAGCCGACCGGCTACACGATGGGGTACGGCGATCAATGGCGCCAGGTCCTTGAGCGCCGCCAGCAACGCCGCCTATCTCTTGCCGTACCTTGAACCCGGCATGCGGCTGCTGGACTTTGGCTGTGGGCCCGGATCAATCTCTATCGGGTTGGCGCAGGCGGTAAGTCCCGGGAAATTTTTCGGCGTCGATTTCGAAGCGTCACAGATCGATCTGGCCCGCGCCGCCGCTAGGGCGGCCCGATTAGACAATGCCACCTTCGAAGTGGGCGACGCAACCGATCTGCGGTTTGAGTCCGATTACTTCGATGTCGCGCACTGCCATGCCCTGCTCATGCACGTACCCGACCCCGGCGCGGTTCTAGCCGAGATCAAACGAGTTTTAAAGCCCGGCGGAACAATTGCCGGCCGCGAGCTGAGCGCCGGTTCGTCGTTTCTGGCACCCGACCAAGGCACCTCCGATGCGGTGTGGTCCGCCTTCGCTGCACTCCTTGCGGCAAACGGAGGCCACCCGGAAATGGGACGGGATTTGAAGGCCGTGCTCAATCGCGCCGGGTTTTGCGATATCTGCCCCTCCGCGTCATTTGACACCTCCAGCACTCCGGCCGAGATCGATTCAGTGTTCAGCTTCCTTTCCGAATGGTTCCTCTCAAAAGACGTCGCGGCGGCGGCCAGCCACGGGTTACTCGAAAAGTTCCAGACCGACGCCTGGCGGGCGGCCCTGCAGCGATGGCGCACTCAGCCCGATGCATTCGCTGGCTACGCATTCGGCGAGGCCCTGGCCAAGAAACCCTAGGTACCACAGCCGGAAGTATGGGTTACCGGTGGACGCTGCGCTGGCGGCAAATGCACGCGTTCTTGATGCGGTTGCAACGATTGGCCCGGCAGAGTAAACGAACTGATCAACTGCGATCGCGGATTTACCTCTGCATGGGCGTGGTGGAGTAGTCTGTCCACGGTCGCATTGGCCAGTGATTTGGGCAGGATCTCGTCAAAGCCCGATGGATGCAAGTTCGAGGAGACGGCCACCGAGCGCCGTTCGTAGGCGGCGTCAACTACCCGGAAGAACCACCGGCACGATCACCGACCCCTTGCACTTCGATCAGTTAGGTCCTGCCCACTCCTGGGACCGCTGCCGGTGCAGCCCAGATGCAGCCATCGCGTTCGTGAGCCACTCGTTGGACAAACCACATGTATCGATTGCGGCGAGGGGATTTACTTGGATTGCCGGTGCCTCGGCGCCCTCATTGCGCTTACGCCGCGGCGATTTGATCTGCAGCTCGAAGCGCCGCCTAGGCGATGGGCACGGGAACCTCGCCGCGCAGGAATCCGGTCAGTTGACCGCGGTCCTCCATTTCCGCCCACGCCTTCCGGAAGGTCGAATTCCACTCGTCGGTTCCGGGGTGCTTGAGCATGTCCCAGTACACGTTGGGGAACGTTACGATCGCATCGGCACCGGCCGAATATGCAAGCTGGGCGTGGGCCGGGTCGCGGATGATGCCACCCATGATGCCGGGGGGCCTCGGACGGCCACGAAATGCCTCAGAGATTTGCTTGACCAGTGCGAAGGCATCGTTACCACCGGCATGAGTCGGCCCAACAAACGGCGCGACCCAGTTTGCTCCCGCGGCGGCCATCATCACTGCCTGGTTCAGCGAAAAAACGGTCGTAGCCATGGTGCGCACGCCGCGTGAATTGAGTGTCGCGAGGGCGCGGATCCCAATCGGCTTGGTGACCACTTTTACGATCACTTTCTCCGACAGTTCACTGGCCACCTCGGCCGCATAAAGGAATTCCTCGTAGGTGCTGCCGTCCACCTCCACGACCAGCGCGTTCGGATCGAGTTCCAAGGTAGCGACCAAGGAGAGAGCGCAGGTCGGCATATTTCTGTGTCATGTCGCGCAGGATCAGGTTGTTAGTGACCAGGCCTGCAATCCCGAGCGGCAACATGTCCCGCAGTTCCTCGGGATCTCCCTGGAGCCAGATCTGAGGTCCGTCTGGACGCGCGTCGCTGGTCATAGTGCACCTCCGCCCGGGCTGGCTCCGTTAAGACACGATATTCGCCAGAATCGCACTGGCCCGATCATACGTTTGGCAGCGGCCGCTATCAACGAAGACGGCGCCGTCAGCAGCACGCCTTCGCACGAACGCGAAGGCGAGGGCGCCCAAAATGACACCGTCGCGGGGTGTGGCAAAGGTAGGCTCAACGCCTGCCGATGGGCCAATGCGATCCGGTCGGAAGGCGGCGTTACCGCACCCGCTACCGTCGCGTCTGGGCGTCACGAATTCCCGGATGATTACGGCGTCGCTTCGCCAGTCCGCTAGCCGACGGGCGCTCAGCGGGAGTCCAGACGTCACCACCAAGAAATGGTGGACCGGGGTGGGCGGGCCCCATTCAAGATCGCCGCCTATGGAGTCGCCTGAGATAAAACCGGGGTGCGCTGCACCGAGACATCCGGCAGGGCTTTGACGGGGCGTCCGTCAGGCCGACTCCAATGAACTCGGCTGCCCGGTCGGCAGATCGCGCAACCAACGAAGGATTCGCCGAATCGGATTTTGTCCCACTCGGTCCCCCAGCGGGATTCGAACCCGCGCGCTTGGTTGAGGAAACCACTGCTCCTTCCCCTGAGCTAGGGGGAGATCACCGTCTTGTCGGCATTCCATTGGCATGGCCCCGAGCCCGGCTTCCTGCGGATAGACCTGGTCGCTCACGGCGGCAACATGGCGCGGCCGTTCGCCGAATACACCGAACACGACTGGGGCGACCTCCTATCGATAAACCTGCGCTCGATGTTCATCACCGACCTAGCGGCGGCCCCGGTGATGATCGAACGCGGGGTTGGCCGCATCATCAACATCGCCTCGGTGCACGGGGTCCAGCACATTCCCAGCATGGTTCTTTACGGGACCACCAAGGGCGGGATCAACGAATTCACGCTCGGACTGGCGGTCGAGCTCGGCCCGCACGACATCAACGCAAACGTAATCGCCCCAGGCACGAAATACGTTCCCCGCTCCGACCGCGTCGGCGCCGACAAGGCGACGATGGCCTCAACCGTCCCCAATGGCAAGCTCGGCGACGCTAACGTCACCGGGCGCACGGCCGCGTTCCTGGCCGATCCCGACGCCGGTTACATCAGCGGCGAGATCCGCTACGTCGACGCCGGCCCGACCTCGAAGATGGCCCTGACCCGAGCAGCCTGGCGAACCTGACAGCGCCGCGCCCTCAGTCCCCGCCTTCCAGAAAGGCGATCTGGGCCGGCGAAAGCACCAGGTCGACCGCGGACAGAGTCTCTGCGAGTTCGCGCTCGTTGGCCGACCAGAACACGCCCAGCGAATCAAAATCCTGGCAAAGCGTGTATGCCAGCGCCACCTGCATCGGTGAAACTCCGACCTCGCCCGCCAACCGTTGGGCCCTTGCCAACCGGGCCCAGTTCTCTTCCGAAAAGTAGGTGTTGGCCATCGGCTCGTTGGAGCGATCGGCGGGGTCATAAATCCCGGCAAAGAAGCCACCGCACTGCGAGGACCAGGCCAGGTTAGGCCTTCCGGTGGCGATCAGGCGTCGCCGCTGTTCGGGCAGCAGGCTCACGCAACCCGGCCAGCGCGGGGACTGCTGCGTCGCCAGGCCGAAGTGGTTCGAAAGCAGCGAAAAGCCCTGCATCCCATTGTCGGAAGCGTAGCGGTTGGCTTCCTCGAAACGGTCCAGGGTCCAGTTGGAGGCCCCAATCGCGCGGATCTTGCCAGCGGCGATGTGGGAATTGATGCAGTCCATGATCGGAGCCACCTCGACCTTGGGGTTATCGCGGTGGAAGAGCCAGATGTCGATGTAGTCGCTGCCGAGCGCTTCAAGGCTGTTGGCGACATCGCTGTCGATGACTTCGCTGCTCACCCAACCCAATCCCGAGTTGTCACCCGCGCGCGAGTGGGCGCCCTTCGTGATTACCGTGATCTGGCTGCGATTTCCCCGTTCGGCCATCCACTTCCCGACGACCAGTTCCGAATTGGGCACCCCGTCGCGGGTTGCGTACATTCGCGCCGTATCAATGGCGTTGCCGCCTCCGGATATCCAGGCGTCGAGGATTCGGGCATGGTGGTCGAACTGGTCGAGGTAATAGTCCTCGGTGCCGAGCGCCACCCTTGAAACCGGCCGGTTGATCCCGGCAATACTGGTGAACCGCATCGGCGTCTTCCCCTGCGACTTGAGCGCAATCCCACATCTGGACTTAAATTTTGCCGCCACTTAGCCGGCAGGCCAACCTGGATTGGAGGATTGCCGGCGAAAGATCTTGCTGCCGCGCCGCGCAACCGGCGAGGCTGGGGCCGGTAGTCTCTACCTTGCCCCGGCTAATTGTCCTGGCGGTTCGCGCCGATCGCCGCAATGAACTCTTCACTGCTGATAACGGCATGCGCGAATGCGGGCCAGTTGATTTCTATAGTGGCTTCCATCTCGGCCTGCGAGAAAGCGGCGATGGCGTCAGCGATCAGCGTCGCGTGGAATCCGAGTTCAACCGCATAACGGCCGGTCGAGTCGATGCAGGTATTGGCCCGGTTGCCCGCAACCACTACCCGTTCGATCCCGTGCTGGCCGAGCAGGAATTCAAGATCCGTGTTGGCAAAACCACTCGAAGTCCAGTGCTCCTGGGCGATCACGTCCCCCGGCTGCGGCGCGACCTCATCGATCACCTGAACGCCGAAGCTGCCGTGTGCAAACGAGCCCGACCGCTGGATCCCCAAATGCCCCGGCGCGGGATGCTTCCAGCCGTCGTATTCGCCACCGCGATTGCTGTGATGGTTCGCGTAAACGATCAATATACCGGCCTTGCGGGCGGCCGCGGTTACGCGCTTGAGGTTGGCGACAGTATTGGCCGCTTCCGCTGTTTCCCTGGTCCGTTCGTAAAGTTTCCCGCCGGGTTTGAGGAATTCGTTCAGAGCGTCGACCAGTAAGAGTGCCGTCTGGCCGGGCGGGAAGGTAGGCGTGCGCGGCATGCGGGGCTCCGTCTCGGTGATTTGGCGATCCCTCGGACGTGCCAAGTCTAGGAACCCCCTTCCAACGGGTGACCGGTCTCAAGGAACCGGCGCTGCTCGGGCGAAAGGACCACGTCGGCGGCCTCCAAACACTGCGCCAATTCAGACGAATTGGCGGCCCAGAACACTCCCAGGGAATCAAAGTCCTGGCTGAGGGTGTAAGCCAGGGCCACCTGGGTGGGCGCCAACCCCAGCGCGTTCGCCAGGGAGCGGGCGCGCTCGCGGCGGGCGAAGTTCTCCGGGCGATGGAAGGCGCGCCTAAAGTTCGGATCCGGATGCTCCGGCGCCCCCTCGCTGATCGCGAAGAATCCGGAGCACTGCGCCGACCAGGCCAGATTGGCCACCCCCAGGGCCGCGAGCCGGGTCCGCTGCTCGGGGGGAAGATTTCTGGTCCCCGGCCAGCGCGGCTCCGCCGGAGTGGCGAGCCCGAATTGGTTTGAGAGCAGCGAAAACCCCTCGAGGCCATTTGCATTGGCGTAGGCATTGGCGGCCGCCAATCGATCCAGGCTCCAGTTGGACGCTCCCACCGCTTTGATCCGCCCGGCGGCGATTTGCGGATTTACCCAGTCGATGATCTTGGCCACCTCGACATTGGGGTTGTCGCGGTGAAACATCCACACATCGATGTGATCGGTCCGCAGACGCTCCAGGCTGGTGAGGATGTCGTAATCGATGTAGGCCTTGGTCATCCGCGCCAGCCCCCGCCCTATTGGCAGGCGGTGCGCTCCCTTGGTGTTCACGATCACCTGATCGCGGACGCCCCTGCTCTCCATCCAGCGCCCCAGCACCTGCTCGGACTCGCCGTGCGCGTGGGGGCCGACCGGCACGCCGATGCCGTAGGTTCGGCCGGTGTCGAGGACGTTGCCGCCACCGGCCAGGTAGGCGTCCAGAACCCTGGACCGGAAATCGTAATCGTCCAGGTAAAAGCCCTCGGTCCCGAGCACGGCCCGCGCCAGCGGCCGGGCGATTCCTGGAATTGAAACGTACCGCATACCCATGCTCGCTAATTCGGTCGCCGTCGCCCGGCGCGCTCGCCGATTGGGCCTTGTCCTGAAAATAGGCCCGAACCGATTCACCACCATTCAACGATCGGAAACGTCATTGGACATCGGTGACATCGCACCCGATTTTCAGGTTCCTTCCACCGGCGGCGGCGATTATTCGCTCGATCACGCGGTCTCCGGAGACCGCGTGTTGCTGGCCTTCTACCCCAAGTCATTCACCAGCGGCTGCACCCACGAGATGGAAGTCCTGCGCTCTCTGCACTCGCGTTTTGACGGCGCCGCGATTAATATCCTGGGGGTTTCGGTGGACGCTCTAGAAACCCAGGAGCAGTTCAAGAAGACCCTGGGACTGTCCTTCGAGCCGCTGGCCGATGATGAGGCGGCGGCGCGCGCCCTTGACTGCCTGCGCGAATCCGGCAAAGCCGAACGCGACATCTTTATCGTCGGTCCCGAGTACGCAATTCACAAGCTCAAACCCGCGCAATTAAATCCAGTACAGGGAGCTTCCAGAGGCCGTAAGTGCCGACGCCGGAGGGCTCTAACGGACCGCGGAGACGTTGCTGCGAGCCCGTCAAAAAAAGCCCACCGCGATTAAACGCATTAAAAATTGCCGCCTGCGCGGCGTTCCCGGGTTACATCCTTGACGCGACCGACTGGCTTCGGCCGATATGGGGCAAACGGGCAGCGTTCAGCGCCAAACCCGCGCTTATCTTGTGGGGGACGCGCGACATTGCATTTCGCAGGAAGGAATTTAACCGCTCGACGGGCAAATTGAGCAACGCCCAGGTCCACGAATTCGAAGAAGTGGGCCATTTCGTGGCCGAGGAAGCACCCGAGCGGATCCTGCCGCTATTGCGTGAATTTTTAAGCTGAGCGAACCATTCCCAGCCTGCATCAACCTTCAGTCACGGCAGCGGACCTAGTGCTTGTTCAAGCACCAGTTATCCGAGCGAATAGCAATCGGGGGTCAAGCGTATCCCCAAGATTGGGTCACCGCAAAATTCACGTCCGATCGCTGTGGGATCTTTCGATCGCTGCGGCAACAAAATCGAAGTAGTCGCGGACCGCTTTTTGATCGGTCGCGCCACGGTTGCCCATGTGCCGCGCGGCGGGGATCCAGGCCACCGGATTCGGAAGTGGGCGGGCGGCGGCGGCGAGCTCCCAAAAACCCAGGTCCTGCACCCTGCCGGCACCAGCCTCGTAGCGGTTGAGAAAGATGTCCGCGGCTTCTCTGATGCCGCGCAGATGCATGTCCATCCTGAAATAGGCCACGTCCAGGGCGGGTTCCCCCACTGCCGCGCCATCCCAATCTAGGACCGCCGCGATTTGCCCATTGCGCCAGAGAACGTTGCCAGGCCAGTAATCAACATGCAAGAGCGCGGACGAGGACTTTCTGATACCGGGTCTTAGTTCCCGAACCGCCGAATAGATCGTTTCGGACAGCGGGTGTCCGGCATTTTTCTCGGGCCAGTGACCATCCAGAAGGTACAGGCCGATTTCGTTGCCATCGTATAGGTTGCGTCTTTCATCGGGCGACGGGTTGATTGCATGGATCCGGAGCAGGATATCCGCCTGACGTTCGGCCCAGGAAGCCACATTTTTGGGGCTTGCAATCTGGACACCCTCGACAAAGGTGGTAACGATTCCCGGAACACCCAGGATCTCGCCGCTAGCGTCCAAGAGCAGCGGGGTGGGCGCGGGCACGCCGCGCCGAAGGGCAATTTGAAGTCCGTGAAATTCAGCGATTGCACGCACAGGATCGCGAGATTCGGTCAATTGTTTGACCACAAGGCGAATGCGAGCGCCACCGGGAGATAGGCCATCCAAAAGATGAACTTGATTTGTAAACGCCGCCGGTGCCGGCGCCGTGGACAGGAAGCGGTGTCCGGGAGCGACTCGGTCGAGGACTTCCCGGGCACGCCTGGCGTCGAAAGAAATCTGCGGATCAGCGGCCATATCCGGCTTAGCCGACTCCAATCCAGACCGGCAATAAACTACGGGTCAATTTCGTCCAATGCGCCATGCGGGATGTTGCCCTTATGGCTGCGTTATCCGGCCCATAAATTTTGTCCGGCGGCGCCCGAATTCAACTTCTGCCCGGCAATTGCACGTTTGGCGTTGAGGGCGTTGGGGATGCGCCGCGGCGCAATCGAGGCAATGTCGAGGGATACGGCACCCACACAGCGTCGGCCGATCTTGCGCACAGTGGGATGGGACTGCAATCACGCATTGAGAAACTGGAACCACGAAAACTTTGATCGCGCCAATGGGGGCGTTAGTATGGCCAATCTCGTAGTCCACTGGGAGCTTGGAACTCACGACGCCGGGCGGTTGGGCAAGTTTTACACCGGACTTTTCGGCTGGCGAATCGAAAAGCAATCGTCGATGGAATACAGCGTCGTCTACACCAACAGCAAACTCGGCATTAACGGCGGAATTGTCCAAATCGATGAATCTACTTCACCGTTTCTTACCTTTTATGTGGTGGTTAAGGACCTGCGGGCAACCCTGGCTACAGCTGAAAACTTGGGCGCCACGATCGCTTCGCCGCCCACGCCTATCCCGGCTGTGGGCACCTTTGCCCAAATCGCCGACCCGGAAGGCTTTCTGATCGGAGTTATCGAACCCCCGCCTGATTGGGACGAGCAGGCCGCCAGCCAGGCGCGAGAAGGCGAGCAGGGAAATCCGGTCATCCACTGGGAAATTTCGGCCGCGAACGCAGAGCGGCTGCACGATTTCTACACGTCGCTATTCGATTGGCGAATTGATACCGACACCCCCAACAACTACCCGATGGTTCAAACCGGCGGCAAAGAGGGAATTGACGGCGGCATTGTCCAGGCTGGAATCGATGACCCCAGAATCCTGACGGTTTACGTTGCGGTGGACGATGTCCGGGCAACTATTGATAAGGCCAGGAGACTGGGCGCCAAATCCGCCGGGCTGCCGATCACCGTTCCCGGCATCGGCAGCTTTGCCCATATCAGTGACCCCGATGGGCACACCATCGGCGTAATGCAGGAAACCGAGATCGAAGATGGGCGTGGTTAGGTGGCTCGGCAAATGTTCAAGATCAACAAATTTTGGAGCGGTGCAATTGCAGGCCAGCCACAGTCGATCTGCAATCGTTCGAAGGGCCCTGGATCGATAGTTCTGCGATCGGGGCAAAAATCGAGAAACGCCTTTTCCGAGGACGGTCGATCTGGGCACTCACACTAATGTGTGCGCCAACAAGATTGCCGCGGAATCAGGCAGCAGCCGCCAAGAACGCGAGGGAACGACAACCTGATCGCCGCACCGGATGGGTTTTTCACCAGTCCTGTCTCCGGCGGGACTTCCACCACGATCCCAACCTGATCAAGGCAGATCGCGCGGTCAACTTTCTTGGGCAAGGCTCACGCCGACGCGTGAAGCATGAAGGCCGCATCGAGGCGAGTGGTTGAGCAACTCGTCGCAGTCCCGAGCGAGGCTGGCAGCCCAAGCAATATTTTTTGACCACGTTGCCCACATCTGATTCCCGTTCCATCCTCGCCCGAGAATGCCCAGGATGGTTGTGCCGGCCGCGTCGCGCTTAAGGTCCTGCCCGCAGTGCGGGAGCAGCTCGGAGCGCTACCTTGAAGTTCGCAACCCTCAATCGCAAGGAGATCGACATGACCGACTTGAGCAACGTGAAGGCGCTCGCCTGGGATATCGGCGGCACTGTCTTTGACTGGCATCACGCGATTCGTGGCGAAGTAACGGCCATTGCCGATGCGCAGGGCGTTGAACTCGACGGGCCGAAGTTCGCCAACATGTGGCGCTCGCGCATGTTTGAGCGTCTCCAATTGGTGCGTCGCGGCGACCTGCCGTGGCTCAACGCCGACCAGGTGCACCGCCGCGTCCTCGACGAGGTGATGGAGGCGCACCCGCAACTCCAGCTCGACTTAAACGAGCGCGACGAGCTCAACCAGGTCTGGCACCGGATGAATGCCTGGCCCGGTTCGGTGGAGGCGATTGAGGCGTTGCGCTCGCGCTACAAGGTCACGGTGCTGACCGTTATGTCGTGGGCGATCGCGGTCGACTGCAGCAAGCACAACGGGATTAGCTGGGACGGCATCCTCAGTTGCGAGTTCCTGGGACACTACAAACCCGAACCCGAAGCGTATCAGGCCAGCGCGAAGTACCTCGGTCTCGACATCTCCGAAGTGATGATGTGTGCCGCGCACAAACACGACCTGATGGCTGCCGCACGTGCCGGTATGCCAACCGCATACGTGCCCATCACCGGTGAGTACGGAGAGGGCAATGACATCGAAATGTCGCCCGATCCGTCATTTACCGTAAACGCGACCGACTACCCGGACCTGACTCGACGGTTGCTAGCCTGATCCTCCCAGCCCGCATATTTCACCGACCCGTTTAATCGGTCCGGATCAGGCTGAATTGCCGCCACGAACCCCGCTTCCGCGTCCATTGCGACCGCCCTCGCCGGCGATCCGCGTCCACCCAGGTTGATCGGTTACCGCTGGCGCAGCGGCAGGCGATGTCCGGGCAACCAGTGACAATGCCAAATGACTTGGCACTGAATCCATTGGGCAGCCGGTCACGTACCCCGGCATCGGCAGCTTTGCCCAGATCGGCGACTCCAATGCGCACATCATTGGTGTGCTGGAAGAAAGAAGAGATCGATGACGGGCTCGAGTATTGGCTTCGCAAACCTATAAATCAACAACTCTGAAATGATGCTATTGCAGGCCAGCCACAGTCGATCTGAAATCGTTCGAAGTGGCCCTGGATCGATTGTTCTGTGACCGGGACAAGAATTGGGAATCGCCGTTTCCGGGGACGGCCGTTCCGGGTACGCGCGCAATTTCAGCGCCAACTAGACTGCCTCGGAATTTGAATGTGCCTGCAAAAGACCGCAAGGAATCACAATGATTGAGCGCCGCACTGGATGGGTTTTTCACGAGTCCTATCTCTGGCATGACACGGGCCGATGGCGGCAGGGTGACCCCGAATTGCGACGCTGGATCCAGGCCTGGGAACACTACGAGAATCCCGAAACCAAGCGCCGCTTTAACAACCTGTTGGAGATTTCGGGATTCTCAAAAGAGCTGGTCCCACTAAAACCCCGGCCAGCCGGCATTGAGCAGGTGCTGCGGTTCCACACGTCCGAGTACGTCGACCGGATACGACAGCTTTCGGCCGCAGACGGTGGTGAGGCCGGCGAGGGAGCGCCGGTCTCGCAGGGCAGCTTCGAGATCGCGCTGCTTGCCGCCGGAGGCGCGATCACGGCGGTCGACGCCGTGCTCGATGGACAGGTTGACAACGCCTATGCGCTGGTCCGTCCCCCAGGGCATCATGCTGAGCGCGATCGCGGTCGCGGATTCTGCATCTTTGGCAACGTCGCAATCGCGGCGATGCATGCGCTAACTGAACGCGGCCTTAGCAAGGTGGCAACCGTGGATTGGGATGTGCACCACGGCAACGGCACCCAGCAAGCGTTCTACGACCGCAACGACGTGCTCCACGATGTCGATTCACCAGGACCAGAGCTATCCGCGCGGCAGCGGCGCGATGAATGAGCAAGGCAACGGTGACGGTGAGGGTTACAACATCAACATTCCGCTCCCGCCCGGCAGCGGACACGGGGCCTATGTCGAGGCCATCCGCCAGGTGGTGGTCCCGGCATTGCGGGCATACAAACCGGATCTGATCATCGTTCCGTCCGGGTTCGATGCCAGCAATTTCGACCCGCTGGCTCGGATGATGGCCTACTCCGGGACCTTCCGGGAGATGACGCGGCTGCTTTTAGGAGCTGCCGACGAGCTTTGTTCGGGTCGACTGGTGCTCAGCCACGAGGGTGGTTACAGCCCGATCTACGTTCCTTTCTGCGGTCTCGCCGTGATGGAGGAACTTAAGGGCAAGAGATCGATCGCGGGCGACCCATACGCGGAACACGTTTCGGCGGCGGGAGGCCAGGACCTACAACCACACCAGCAAGCGATTCTGGACGATGCCAGATTGCTGGTCGATCGACTCCGATTGCTTGAGGGAATATAGCGACAAGTGGTTCAACTGGAAAGTTGTTGCCAGAGTGATCGGCGAACTTCTTCATACCTAGCAGGCGATTTGTCCCGGTCAATGCAATAGAAGCTAATTTAAAGGTCGCGCTCAATCCGCGCGGGCAAGCATGTCGCCACTCGTAACCGGATCACATTGATTCGTCGGTGGGACTATCCCATGCGGTTCCGGATCAGATGCGAAACGACTTTGCTTGAATCACAAAAACGGTGAAAACTGCGTCCGGCCAAACTCCGTGTCATTGATCAAGGTTTGATAAATCTCATTATGTTTGGCCATAGATTCTGTGCTCACCCAATCAAATCGATTTTCGACGGGATTGCAACGGAAAGGCGCTTCGCGTGTTTTTTCTGAGATCTGCAGCGGTGATCCGGCACGCACGCCAGCCAGATACCAGATTCAGTCAGCGACAAGCATTCGACAAAACCTCTCCAAGCTCGGCGACTTTTTGTTTTCGCCCCACGCTCGATTAACAATACTGGCGATGAACAGCGGGTTTTTAGACATCTGCCCCACGAATCCGAATTCCTGTTCGCAGGATTGTTTGATTCGACGCCAATGTTCGATCCCAATCTCATTGCTAACCACTTCCTGTAAATCGGCCCCCCAAAGTACTAACGAGTTTGACCAGAATGTGTCGGCAGGAATCGGATTTGAATCTGAAGCGTCGCACAATTTCAACAAGGCCAAGTTCTCGTCAATGTGCATCTGGCGGCGATTGGACCTTGACTCCTGCGAATCTGAATCAATCATTACTTTCACGGGGATGCCGAGCAACTTGCAAATTGCGAGCGGTCGGATTATTCCACGTTTCCCCTGGCAAGGCACGATATGGCAACCTTGACTCCTGAATTCGTCTTTCAATCGCAACAAGTGCAAATACGTTTCCAAATACGCAAGGTCTTCATATCCCTCTACCAGCACTACTCGAGGGGCGAAAAAGATCTCACTGATTGAAGCGCGAAGCGCTGCGTGAATCTTGGCCATGCCGCCTCGCTCGGGATCAGGATCCTTTCCCAAGACTTCACCGAGCAATTTCACGATCTGAGCGGCGGATGTACTGGCAACTTGGGTAGCCGACGTTGATCGATCAATGTGACACAGCCGTACGGAAGCGGGATCCTCAGGAACTACAAACACAGGATTGTGGGTCGCCACAATCACCTGACCGCTCTTGGCCGCCAAGTGCTGGAGTACTGATGCGAGATGCCTAGCTTGCGGCGGGTGTTGATATAACTCGGGTTCTTCACACGCCAGAATTAGCGTTGGCCCGTCTTCATGAGAACTCGCTAGCTCGTCGAGAATCGCCAACAGAAATGAACGTTGAAGGCCATGACCGAACTTGCTCACGCTGCCTTCGAATGCGCCTTCGCCCAACTTAATTGCGGCTTGTGGCGGGTCAATGTGAACGGAATTTGCATCGTCTTGCCAGGTCACTCGAACCGACGAATTAGGGTGGCCCCACGTATCCATTCGGCTTTGCAGGCGATTGGACATTTCATCTAGATCTGATTGGCGGTTGGTGATTAATTTCTTAAATCCTTGACGTGCCGCCACGCGGAGTTGCTGAATCTGATCACCGAAATCCATTGCGGGACGCACTGCGCGCTCAAGCAACTGGCCGAGTGCCGTGTTACGACCTTCTATCTCTTCAGCGGCCGCATCTTTGACGGCGGCTACATATATCCATTGCACGTGGCGCCGTAGCAGGTTTTTGCCGCGCGTGGCCCCGTAGAAGTGATCGCTACTGGGAATCGGCTCACAGAGATCCGACCGAGATTCTTCGAATTCCCGAACGGATTCCTCCATCTGGGATATCGTGCCCCCACGTCCAATACCGGGATGAACCGCCTTATAAGAGTTGAACAACTTCGTGAGTTCGGCTTTAGGCATCTTGGATTTCTTGGCTTCAAAAAACCCAGCGAATTGCTTGATGCCGAGCCGAATGCCATGCTGCGAAACGGTGGCAACCCCGGCGTCTTCATCGAATTCAACTTTTGTCGAAACGTGGAGTTCCTTTTGCCGGACGTAATCGGCCAAGTCATTTGCAGCTTGATCGCTCAAGTCATTGAAAACGATGGTCACGACGATTGGTTTATGCGTTCTTTTCTGATAGAAATCTTCCTCATTGATTTGCCGCTTTGAATCCGGTCCATCCGGGTGTTGATGAAAAAATAAATTAAGGGCTTTGATGATCGCGGACTTTCCACTTCCGTTGGGGCCCACAAGGCACGTGTATTGCTCGAAATCGAGAGAGACGTATTTGAGCGACCTAAAGTTTTGAACGGTGAGTCTTGAGATCTTCATGAAATTTCGAATCAGCAATTCGCCGAAGCCGGCACCGGCTCAAATTGTGGTATGCGTCATGCACGATTGCCGGCGATTTCAGCGCGTGTCGATCGCCACGACCATTCGTCCGTCATATCCACAGGCTTAAGGCCACCCGGTAACGCACTTCCTAATTTAATTTCATTGGGTATTGACCACTGCGGGTAATGCCACCGCGGTGGTCAAATTCGTTGACTCAGCTGTCCGTGGCGGCCTCCAATCGCTCCAACAGTTGCCGATGCGGCGAGAGCTTCTGCCGGTAGCTCTTGCCCTCGATCACGATCTGGTAACTGGCGTTGGCCAATCGGTCCAATGCGCTGTTGCCCAGCACCGGATCGGCAAACAATGCCAGCCATTCCTCGACCGCCCTATTGGAGGTGATCACGAAGCTTGAAGCCCGGTGCCGGGCGATCACCAGTTCGTACAGGTCCACCGACTGCTGCTGGCTGAGGCGCTGCAGTCCCAGATCGCCTAAGGATCAGAAGATCCGGCGCCAGATACGAGCGGAAGGTGCGTTCTGAGGTAGCGTCCAATCTGGCCCTGGCCATATCGCGGAAGAAGTGATCGGCCCTGGCAAAGCGCACCGAGTGGCCGGCCTTGACCGCCGCATATCCCAAGGCCTGGGCCAAAAAGCTCTTGCCCACCCCGACCGGTCCGACGAGGAGGACGTGTTCTTAGCGGGAGAGGAACTGCAGCGCGAAGACGGCGTCGATTAAGCGCCGATCAGTGGATCGCCTCTGGTGCGCCAAACGTACGGCTCACAAATCCAGATCTGGTAGCTTAGATTCCAGTAAATCGGCGAGCCGGCGTTTTCCGGCTGCAGAGGTATAGGCGCCGGCCGCGCCGGCGCGGCCGGTCTTCCAGAACTCGGCGCCACTAACAATTTCCCCTTCGCCGTTAAGCCCTTCCAAGCTGACCAGTGCCGTGCCTACCAACTGCTCATATGATTCGGGCGCGAAAAGTGAACCCCCGTGAAATCGAGCCTGATCAAGCATGTTGGGGAATATCGAATGCATCACGTCGACACCGACACCTTTTTGGATGTTGTACTTTGCGGGTTCCTCAAATGCGGCAGGGATGACGCGTCGAATTGCTTGCCAGTATGCGTCAATTACTTGACTTTGGCGCTCAGTGTCTTTGATTCGCCTAAAGATTGTGATTTGGGTGAGCAGAACTTTCAATGACCGAACGAACGAACCGGAAGGTACCGTTGTCTCTGCTTTTGGCGAATTTGGTAAGCGGATCTGACCTTTCCAAGTACCAGAAGCACTCGCTAGTCGCTGGGTCAAAGACTGGGCGTCTATTTCCCACTTCCTACCCCGGTCTTCTACCCAGGTTGCAAATTCTGGGTCGCGTTCCGCTCGCGCCTTTAATAGATCAAAAGCAAGGTCAGTGGGCACCGATTTTGCGTTCGAGTTGACAACGTGGAATTGTTCCATTTCCTGGTTTTCGTCGGCTCCAATCATGCACACGAATGGAATCTTGACGTTTCGCAAATCCGCGCCGTATTCATTGATCGCCTTGCTCAGTGCGCTGATCCGATGCTGCCCGTCGACTACGAACAAACGGTGACGACCTTCTGATTCCTCGGGGTCCAACGCCAGCGTGTAAATATCTGGCCCGATTCGTGTTAGCAATTCGCCCGGATCGTCAACGCGAACGTTTAGCAAGACCGAGGTCGGCAAATCCACGCTCTCGCGCCGCAGTTCACCTGCCAATTGAGTTACGCGCCTTGCTGACGGTATTCGCTGGTATCCTATGTCGTTTAAGATGTCTCGGCGTGGGACGAAATGATGCTTGACCAAAGTCTCTGCCGGTATGACGCCTACAACCGTCTGGATTTCGCGTTTTAGGGTTGGGCCGCGAACCACTTCCACCCTCGATCGATTCATTCGTCACCCCTGCTCAAGGTCTTTTGCCTATTGTAATGAACTCAGAGGTCCGGCGCAGCCTACGTGAGCGGATGTTCCGATCTATTATCGTGCGTGGCAAAGATGCGCATAATTACTGCGCATATCACAAGCTGGAATGGACTTGATTGAAAAAGAAAAAACTGAGCTTCTTCGCCTGTCCGGATGAGATACGCGTCATTTGGCGAGTGAGCTGATGTCAGATTGCCCTGTTAAGCGAAGGTCGCCCTTCAGAGGTAGAAAGATCCGATATCAAAAGGGCGTGTTTGACGGCGGGGGGCAGCCGGGCTGCGTATTGCTGAAAGGCGGTCGCTTTCTATTTGCGGCGTTGCGGCCCAATCGCGCCATTTTCTTGGACCAGGCAACTTGTTTGTGGTCACTCGAAATCAAACGGCCGGCCGACACAGGCACAGGTATTGGAGTCCGGTACATACGCATCCAAATACCCCAATTTGTCGAGCGGTCAACGTCAACAATCGTCATCAATTTTTGAGATTCATCATGAAGACATATAACTTATTCATTAGCCACTCGTGGAACTATTCGGACCAATACGACCGACTAATGAACCTCTTGAGGCAACGCGGATATTTCGCTTTTCGGAACTATTCGGTCCCGCCGGATGACCCGGTTCACGGAGCCGGGACTGCCGCGCAATTGCGGGAGGCGATCCGTAATCAAATGTCGCCGTGCCACGCCGTCCTTATTTTGGCCGGGGTTTACGCAACTTACAGCAAGTGGATCAACGAAGAAATCAAATTAGCTCAAAAGGGATTTAGGAACCCCAAACCAATAATTGCGATCAGGCCGCGCGGCAGTGAGCGGATCTCATCGGTGGTGCAACAAGCTGCTGACGAGGTTGTCGGATGGAGCACCGAAAGTGTCGTTCGCGCCATCAGAAAGCACGCGTGATGACAGATCCCGGCGATCGCGAAGTCTTGGAGATTTACAAACTTCACGCGGAATTTGCGGACCGAGTTAGCCAGCGCCGAGAAGGGGCTAACAGGTTGTACGTGAGTTTGTTCACTGCGACCTCAGCTGTTGCGCTGGCATTCTTTGGGCTCGACATCGGGACCGTGCCCGATTGGAAATTTTTGTTCATGATCGGCGGATTCGGCACGCTGCTCTCCATTTCCTGGGTCTTTACGCTAGTTGCGTACCGGCAATTGAACTCGGCGAAATTCAGGGTTCTATTGGAGCTTGAGAAATCGTTGGGCTTTCAGTTTTATGAGTCGGAGTGGGATCCTCTCCGCGAAGGAAAGAAGAGTATCCGGTACTGGCGATTGACCACTGTTGAGAACGGCGCCGCTGCATTGTTTGGAGTGGCATTCTTGACCCTCATGATTTGTTCATTGTTGCAATGAGGGCGCTAGCTTTCCCATGTACTTGACCTATACGGCCCAATGCCGCAGAGCTGCCGAGGCAGTTCGGGCTCAGATTGAAGGGGACAATTTCGTCGTCTATTGTGAGGTTGGGCCATCCTCGTTGCCGCGGATTATCAACCTCGCACACCCGGTCGCGGTAATAAAGCTCGTGACCAATTTTTGATGCTTGAGCAATTTGTTATGTACGCGTAAATTTTGTGTCGTACTTTCAGCAACATTCGTCCCAATTGAACCTACTCGGGGACGGAATTTACAAATGGCGCAATCCACAACTTGGTGCAATTGGCGCGCTTCTCCAGTCGTTCTCGCTGGACTATGCGGAACCCCCAGTTATCTCAATTCCAACTGGTACAGGGAAAACCGCGGTCGCGATGGTGGCGCCGTTCCTCATATCGCCAACCCCTCGCCGAGTGCTAGTGGTTGAGCCTTCCGTGGCGTTGCGTAACCAGGTTGCTGAGGAAATGCGATCGCTGAATGTACTTAAGCTGCTCGGGTGCTTACCTGAGGATGCGCCAACCCCCTCGGTAATTGAGCTAGCGGGGCGAGTAACTGATTGGAACGAAATTGCTCGCGCTGATATCGTAGTTGCCCACCCAAGATCGATCAGCCCGATTTTTTACCAGGGATCTCCTCCCTCGAGCGATCTATTCGACTTAGTGATCGTTGACGAGGCGCACCATTTACCGGCCCCGACGTGGCGAGCAATTCTTGACCATTTCGTGCGCGCTAATGCGGTCCTACTCACAGCGACCCCGTTTCGGCGCGATCGAAAAAGAATTCCAGGCCAAATTGCTTTTCACTATCCGGTTCGAATCGCAATTGGCGAAGGAATTTTTAACCCCATCACTCCTGAACTTTTGCCAGTTGAATTAGGCGAGTCGAAAGCCTCAGTCGACTGGCGCATCGCCGCACGGGCAGTTGAACTCATGTCGGCGAACGAGCATCACACGAGCACGCTGCTTATCCGTGGCAGTTCAATTCGACGAGCAAAAGAACTCGCGAACCTTTATGAGGGACTTGGGATCCACCCCGAGATCCTGCATAGCCGCATTGGCGAAAAACGCAGAATTGGGATCATCGAAAGACTCCGGTCTGGCGAAGCGAAAGCAGTTGCAGTCATTGGGATGCTCGGTGAGGGATTTGACCTCCCGAGGCTCCGCGTAGCGGCCTACCACGATAAACACCGTTCTTCTCCTTCGACAGTGCAACTTATCGGGCGCCTAGCTCGCGTGCACCCGCAGTTTCCTCAGCAATCAGTCCTGTTATGTGCACTAGACGCGGACGTCTATCCCGAACTGTGCGACGCGGTACGGCGACTATATGAGGAAGATGCGGATTGGGCGCGGGTTCTGCCGGGGCTTATCGACGAAGAGGTGACCCGGGGTGAAGCCGATCGGACATACGCCGAAGAATTTGCTGAATCTCATGCCAGTGTCGATCCAACATTCCTAACACCATTGAATCGGGGCTCGATAAATGAGATGCCTCCAGATTGGGCTCCCAACTTCAGAACCGATCTGCCGGAACAGTTGAGATTAGGGCAGGAATACTCCGGAGCGATCGTTGATTTCGTTGGTGTTAATCCGGCCGGAAACACCCTCGTTGTATGCACAAGGCAAACAGCTCATCCGCGGTGGTCGACTGATCCAACGCTTCAGGATGTGCGATACGGACTAACAGTCATAAGCCACCGGTCGGCGACCCAGGTTGGGACCTGCTCACTCCTTGTAGAAAACTCCGATTCCCCAAAAGTCTTGGGGAAGCTCCGCAACGAATTGGGTATTTCAGAAATAGCCGTAAAGGTCGACCCCAAACTCGTATCCGGATACCTTGACAGCTTTGACCGCAGGTCGATCTCGTCGATTGGGCTACGCGCACCGACAAGCTACCGCAGCTTTCTAGGCCGGAATGTCTCGGGTGCGATGAGGACATCAGACACCGCCCGGACAGGCCTTGGCCATGTGATGGTGCAGGTCTTAGATGACGAGGGTCGAACAATCACTAGAGGCGGAGCGACGGCGAAGGGAAAAGTCTGGAGCACTCAATACACATCTCTCCGCCAGTATGACAAGTGGGTAGACGACCTAACGAACCGAATTTGGTTCCCACGCGTCGGACTGTCCGGCCCGATACTCCCGGACGTTAGCCGGGGAGCTCGCCTGGCCCAATGGCCCAGCAACCCGATCGTTTCAATCGATTTTGCTCCCGAACTGCATGCGCGTGGCTGGACTTTCGACATCCAATTGGAAGAGATGGCCGCAAGCCTCGAAGATGTAACTTTGTCGTTGGCCAACTGTGACCGGGCAATCCCGGATCCCCATGGCATTGTCGAATTCCAAGCTTCCTTTAGTGGGGATGAAGAACATCCCTTCTGGCGAGGAACCCTAAGCGTTTCCGGCGAAGTGCGAACTATTTCCGAATGCGATGCGAAAGTCCGACGTGGATTCGCTGAACAGAAACCAGTGCATGAGTTCTTGACGATTCATCCGCCGAGCATTTATTTCCTTGATGGTCGCCGGGTAGAAGGGCATATCATCTTCGATTCGCGATCGCGTTTGAGCACCATGTCATCGGCCAAATTCCTAGACCATGATTGGGTGGCGACCGACATAAGCGTGGAAACTCGCAGATTCGAGCAGCGGCGAGGCATCGAGAAGCAATCGATTCATGAGACGATCGAGGACTTCATATTGGCTAGTCCGAAGCGAGGGCTTGGTAGACGGTGGGTGATGTGCAACGACGGAAAAGGGGAATTAGCAGATTACGTCGTCTTGGAGGATCTTGGGCGCAGCGGAGTAGGACTTGAGTTTTGGCACGCAAAGGCGGCTGGCGGTAAACCGGGTGTGCGCATTACGGATCTGCAGGTAGTAATAGCGCAGGCTCTCCGAAGCCGTCAATTCATCCCCAGTAGGCAGATCTGGGAAAAGATCCATAGAAGACTTGATCAAAGAGAGACACCTTTTCTCAGGCTGGTGGACGGTAGCGACTCAGAATCGTTTCTTCGCGCGCGGCTAGGATTCGACAACGTTAGCTGGCCGAGCGGTTGGCGTCGGTCTTGGCGAGTACTGCAACCCAAGCCTGAGGCAAAAATAGTGATCGTTCAACCTGGCTTGAGCAAGCATGAATTGTTTAGTCACTCTGCCCAAAACGAATCGCCGTCGGCGAGTGTCCAAAACGCCCTTTCCCTTCTTGGGGTTGTTGCCGATATCGGCATAGCCGAAGGGTGGGAGGTCGAGGTCATTTGCTCGCCCTGACGACCAAGATTCGTTATTACCTGTTAATTCATCCGCATAGATTTGGGAACTGATGCGACGGTAGATATAACCGTGCCTAGCGTTGGTGAGCCGATTTCAATCGTGTGGCCAGGGCGGCTTGAGCGCTGGGATGCGACTAACATCAACGGCCTCGATAAGGAGTCCCGATTCGTCGGTTGCGGCCGGCGCGGGACAAATCCCGGCTAGAAACCGAAGCCGGCGATCTTTTTGCAAGCTTCCTCGACCATCCCCGGGATGCGCCCGCGGCGCCCGAGTTCAGGGCGATCCCAGGCCCAGCCGATCGAAACTAGACACCGGATTAGTAGGAAAAGCGGGAGTAGCCCCAACGCCTCTTCGCTGATTGGTCGCACCGACCGGTATCCGGAAATTAATGTCGCGACGATCTCATCGAAGTACGGTTCGGTTTCCAATTCACTAAGCGCGACAGCCAGCTCGTACTGGTGCCATCCAAAACCAGCGTCATCGAAATCGATTACGTGCAGAGCGCCCGATTCGCTGACAACGAAGTTTTTGGGGTGCAGGTCAGCGTGAATCATCGAGAAGACAGCCGGGTCCCGACCGTAATCGCCAAGAATTGCTTCAATCCCGTCGCGAGCGCGGGTAAGGATCGCGCGCTGCCCGGCGTTTAACGCGGGCAGTTCCCAGAACCGGCCCCAGAACGGAGATTGGCCGACGAAACCGGGCACGTCGAAAGCGTGACGCTCAAATTCCGGCGGCGGCCTCCAATTGCTGGACTGATTGTGAATCCGGGCGGCGATGCGTCCAATCTGCTCAAAACGAGCCGCGATCCGGGAGGAATCGGATTCGCGCTCGATCTCCCGCTGAAGGATGTAGCCGTCAACCCAATCGGCCAATCCAACCGCGCGCGAAGAACTTCCGTCCGGTGTGGGGATCGTGGCGTAACCGTGCCCATCGAGCGTCCTGCGCCCCACTGGAACTTTGATTCCGGCATCTCTTAGCACCCCTGCCCAGATGAGTTCCGATTCAAGCTCGAGCAGAGTGTGATAGCCTGGCCGGTGGATTCGCAGCACGCGGGACCGGCCGTCCGGCATCACGAGTCGAAAGGTGCAGTTCTCAGCATTCGAAACCAGCTCGATGCGATCTGGTTTTAGTCCCCAGTGAGGCAGCGCGCGCCGGGCGATGGCGCGAAATTCCGCTTCGCTGAGATTGGTTGGTTCGGGCAAAAGATTACGCGGGCAAGCCCACAACGCCCTCAAGGAACAGATCCGCGTGCTCGCGGTTGAAGACCAGCGGCGGGCGAACCTTGAGAACGTTGCCGTATTGCCCCGCACGTCCCATAAGGAAGCCGGCCTTGCGCAGGCGATTCATGATGACCTCGGCCCCGTCCGGGTCCGGATCCATACTGCGGCGGTCCTTGACCCATTCAATTCCCACGAACAGTCCACGGCCGCGCGCATCGGCGATGGGTTCGCAGTTTTCGCCTATCGGCCGGAAACGCTGTGGCACCGGGATCGACCGAATCTCGGTAAATTTGCGCCCGCGCAACCGGGTGAGTTTGCGCCCCTCAGTCGAGTTCCCGTGATAAGCCGCCTCAGTGCCTATCAGGTCCCGCCCGCCGGTGGCGGCGCGCGCCATCTGTATCGCGACCTCGTTGGCCTCAGTCCCACCACAGGTGAACACCGCGGTCGTGATCGGAGCGGCATGAAGCGACGAGTGTCGCTCTGCGTTATCGAGGATGCCCTCGTGCGGGTAACGTGAGTGGACGTTGAGCGTTTCGGTCCGGTGCTGCATCGCTTCGACGAGGTGGGGGTTGGCGCGTCCCACGCAGGGCACATTGTTGTAAATGTCCAGATAACTCCGGCCATCTGCGTCATATAGCCAGTCGCCCTCGCCAGGGAGGATGTGTACGGGATCTTGGCAAAAGGTAGTGATTCCGGTGCCGATAATCCGTTCGCGGCGAGCCAAGAGTTCGGCGGCGGTCAGATTACCCATGCCGAGATTGTCAGTAAATTGCACTTCTGGGCGATCGTCGGAAGCCACAGCGCGCAAGCGCTGGCAGTTCCGCTAGCCTTCGCTTCGAATGAAGGCGGCGACGCGTTCCGCGATCATCATCGTTGTCAGATTGGTGTTGGCCCTCACGCAATCTGGCATGATCGACGCATCAACCACTCGCAGTCCCGCGATTCCGTGCACCGAACCGGTATGGTCAACGACCGCGTCGGGATCGGACGACGGACCCATCTTGCATGTGCTGGATACGTGGTGGCTGGTTCGGATGCTGCTTGAGATCCAGGCATCCAACGCGCCGTCGGAAGCCAAGTGGGCGCTGGTTGGGTTCAAAGGACTTTCGATGACGTCAGCGTACGAATCCCATTCCCCCAATCGGGCGCAGATCCGTACACCTTCGCGCAGGCGACGCCGGTCAGATTCTTCAGCTAGATAGTTGTAGTCCAGCAGAGGTTTGTCGTGCGGGTTCGCCGAGCCGAGCTGGAGTTGACCTCTGCCTTCGGCAAGGTAAAGGGCGACGATCATCCCCACGCCTTTCGGGTCGCCACTGGTGGCCAGGTAAAAGCTTTGATCGGTCACATACGAATACGCATGAATGAACATGTCGTTTCGCAATTGCGAGCCCGCCGCGGTGTACTGCAAACCCACCTGCATGCTCGGCGCCGCCGGGTCGAACTTGTAGCCTGGCCGTGAAAGCCAATCCAGCTGCACCTGAGGGTGATCGCGCAAATTGCGGCCCACTCCCGGCAGATCGTGAAGGACTTTCAATCCAGTTTTCTCCAGGGAATCTGACGGTCCCACGCCGGACAGCAGCAGGATCTGCGGTGAGCCGATTGACCCCGCAGAGAGAATCACCTCTTCAGCGTGCACCTCAAATAGCTCGCCACCGCTCTCGACTACCACTCCGTTGGCACGCCCGTCGGCGATAAGTACGCGATGAACGTGGCAATCAGGCCTGATCGTGAGATTGAGACGGTGCCGGGCCTGCGGCAGATAGCCAATTGCGGTACTCCAACGGATCCGATCCGGGTTGTTCATTGGGATCGGGCCGACCCCGGTGGAATTGGGGTCATTGAGGTCTGAGCTGTGCCGGAATCCGGATTCCCGAGCCGCCGTGTAAAACGCCCGCTGGTCCGCTACCCACTCCTCTTCGCGCCAGCGCCTGGCAACGATGGGGCCATCATTACCGTGGATATCACCGCTAAAGTCCAAGTCTGATTCGACCGCCTTGAAGTAGGGCAAGACATCCTCAAATGCCCAACCCGGATTATTTGCTTCGGCCCAGCTATCGAAGTCCTCGGGAAGGCCACGTAGAAAAACCTGGGCGTTTACGGCCGACGAACCCCCAACCAATCTGCCGCGCGGAATCATGATCGACGGCAGGTCATCGGTCGCCCGAGCTTCGAATTCCCAGTTAAACGGGCTGTCGTGGCCAAACGCTTTAGCCCAAATGTTCTGGTCACCGTAGCCGTACTTGATCTCGTCCGGCATCTGCTCAAGGTCCGGATAGTCGGGACCCGCCTCCAGCAGTAGAACCGTTCTGTCCCGGTCTTCTGAGAGTCTGGTGGCGAGCACCGCGCCGGCGGATCCGGCGCCAACGATTACGGTGTCGTACCTAATGTCGGATTCCTCCTGTCGGCGCCTTTGGGAGCGGGCGAGATCGGTTGTTCGGGGAAGGGTTGGCTATTGCCCGGGGAGCCAAGTCACCACCTTTAGGATCCTCGAACCCGGATTCCCTGGGCACCTGCCCCTTGAAGCTAGTCCTTATTCTGGCCACCGCCTGAGTCGTTCTTGATCTTCTTGCCGATCACCGCCACACTATCCGAAAACTTCAATCTTTCCAAGGCCGCCAAAAATGTGGCAACCGAAATTTGTACGTGGCAGACATCGTTCGCGCTTGACGGACCGCCGCCGGAATGGGTTTTACAGTTCACCTGCACGGGCAGGACGCCAACACCTCGGTGGTCAGATTGCCGCGTCACATCCGCCTGGTGGCAAACTGGCGGGAATGGATCTAGGCGTTGCGAACCGTCGCAGGCGAAGGAGTCTGGGCCCAACCGAAATCGCGCTGTGGCCGGTTCTATCGTTGATGGGAGCCAGGTAATGTGTCGAAGAAACGCACAGTCGACTTACCCGCATGTGGTTTCTTCCCGATGCCCACCGGGAGCCTTCCTTGATCCGGAGGCATTCAAGGCGAATCCAGCTGGTCGGTTCAAATGTTCTGGCGGAGACAACTTTCGTGCCGTCCCGCGCCCGAACTCGCTTAACGCAACTACCCATCCCTTAGAACCGATGCCCGAATCAATGGCCACCCCTCCTCACGTCCCGCTGGCGATCAACTCACCGACCCCGGCTGCCGCTGCCTCGAAAACGGACCCCGAGCCTTTGGTGGCAAATCTCCAACTCTCGTCGCAAGCGCCGAACATCGTGCTGCTCATGGGCGACGATCATGGCTGGCACGAAACCGGATACAGCGGTCATCCCCACGTTCTCACCCCGGTCCTGGACGAGATGGCTGGTTCCGGGTTGCGTTTGGACCGCTTCTACTCGGCTGCCCCGCTTTGCTCGCCGACCCGGGCGAGCGTGATGACCGGCCGCCATCCAAATCGCTGCGGCACGTTTGCACCAAACTGGTCGATCCGACCCGAAGAAGTCACCTTGGCTCAGATCCTGCGTCGGGCCGGCTACGCCTGCGGGCACTTCGGCAAGTGGCATCTGGGTCCCGTCAAGGCCGAATCGCCTACCAATCCGGGGGCGATGGGATTCGACGAGTGGCTCTCGCATGACAACTTCTTCGAGCTGGATCCACCGCTTTCGCACAACGGCGGGCCGCCGCAGATCCATCAAGGCGAAAGCTCCGAGGTTATCGTCGATGCGGCGAATCGCTTTATTTCGAGTGCACGGGCGCTTGGGCGCCCATTCTTCGTAGTCATCTGGTTTGGTTCGCCGCACGAACCCTACAGCGGGCTCGATTCCGACTTGGCTCTCTACAACGATCTGCCGCAGTTGCTGCAAGGCCAATCCGCCCGGATCACCTCGCACGAGACCGGTCGACCTGAAGAGATGCGCCTAGACCGGGTGCTGCGGGCGCGGTTTGCCGAGATCACGGCCATGGACAGGGCCATCGGGAATTTGCGGCAATTCCTTACCAAAGAAGGTGTGAGCGATCAGACCCTGCTCTGGTACTGCGGGGACAACGGGGCACCCGTGGAGAGCCGGTTGGCCTCCCCGTTGCGGGGCCAGAAGGGCCTCGTATACGAAGGCGGCGTGCGCGTACCTGCCGTCCTCGAATGGCCCGGTCGGTTCGAGCGCTCCCGCCATATTTCGGTGCAGGGCGTAACCAGCGACATGTTACCGACGCTGTGCGATCTGACCGGCTTGGAACCGGCCGGCCGGCCGCTTGACGGCATCAGCCTGGTACCGGCATTTGATGGGGAATGGGACG
Source organism: Chloroflexota bacterium (assembly GCA_965261345.1). Taxonomy (GTDB): domain Bacteria; phylum Chloroflexota; class UBA11872; order UBA11872; family VXNJ01; genus VXNJ01. The sequence goes on along the minus strand of OZ253449.1, from coordinate 1,362,367 downwards.
AGCGGCCCGAGCCCATCCATTTCTGGCACTTTGCTGGCGAGGTGGCTAAGGATGCGGTGCCCTATATCGATCCCGGCCTGCAGATCGGCACCACTCCACTGGTCAAATCAATGGAGGGTCGTTTCACGCGCAATTTTGAAAACTTCCATCACCCGCACATCGCAGCGCGTGACTTTGCCGGGCCACGGGCAGTCCTTGAACCGGGATACAAGCTCGTTGTCGACGGCGCAGCCAATGCCGGCCATGAGCTATTTAATATGCGCACCGATCAGGCCGAGCAGAACAATATCGCTGGCGATGAACCAGATACGGTCGACCGATTGGCTGCAGATCTTCGGCGCTGGCAGGAATCTGTCCTAAGAAGCCTCACCGGCGCTGATTACGCTTGACTGTTAATTCGAGGAATGGTTCTGTTCAATGCCCCGGGGCTTGACCCGATCGTTTGCCGTCGCCAAATCCCACCTACCAATCTGCGTCGCAACGCACGCATCTCAGGCACCGCGCGAAATTGTTTGACGCGTTGAGACGATTCGGCGGCCGACCGGGGCGACATGACTCCGGACCGATCTTGCCGCCGGGGAACAATCCGCCGGTATGCTCCCGCCACACTCTTGCACAGCCCATGCAATGCGCAATTTCTCGCTTTGAACAGATCGCCCGTAAACGCGAATTGAATTGATGGCCAAAAGTCCCGAGGTCGATAGATTCGCCGAGCTTTGGCGGCAAGAAGCGGATGAACTGCGAGGGATCCTTTTGGAATGCGGCTTGGTCGAAGAGCAGAAGTGGGGAAAGCCCTGCTACACCGATAACGGCAAAAACATTTGCATCATTCAGCGTTTCAAAGACTTCCTCGCACTCTTGTTCTTCAAGGGCGGGTTGCTAAAAGATCCGGCCGGCATGCTCGAGCGGCCGGGGCCCAATTCGCGTGTCGGATACCGGATGCGCTTCACCAGTGCTCAGGACGTTAGAAGGATTAAAAAAAGCACAAAGCCTATGTCCACGAGGCAATCGAAGCCGAAAAAGCAGGCCTAGAGCTAGAGCAACGTGAAGCAGCAGAGATCGAATACCCGGAAGAACTTATCGATACGTTTGGCAATGACCCAGATTTCAAAGCCGCGTTTGAGAGGTTGACACCCGGACGGCAACGCGGCTACATCTAGCATTTCGCCGATGCCAAACAATCAAAGACACGGGCGGGACGCATCGAGAAGAACCGGCGCAAAATCTTCGATGGCAAAGGATTACGTGATTAATAGGCCGGACACGTAATTTCATTGTTTCAAACCCGCAAGGTGCGTCCTGTCCCTCCGCGCTGATCGGGATGTGGCAAACATCGTTTCTCCGAAAGAGAGAGACCGGTCAGGGGCGAAGTTAGCGGAGAGGTTTGCTAGCTTAAACACCTGCGGCAATTGAAGCCGATTCGGCGATGGCCGCTTGCCGGTCCCGGTGGCCGGCCCGATCAGGCGGATAGTTGTCAAGGAGATGACGCATCCGTGTGTGCGAGAGGCTGGAACCGAGTGTGAAGACCGCGTCCAGAGATGCAGGCAACAGGGTTGGCAACTCTAAATCTGCGTTCACTAGATCCGTTCGAAGTAGCGAATACGCTCCCAATCCGTCACCGCGCGCCTGAAAGCGCCCGCCTCCGTGGAGAAGAAATGCACGTAATGAGCCATAACGTCCGCGCCGAACGCCGAACGCCCCAGCTCGCTGCTCAAAAAGGCCTCGATTGCCTCCTCCAGATTCCTCGGCAGCAGCATCTCGTCTGGAGCCGAATAGACATCTCCGAGGTACGCTGGCGGCGGCTCGATTCGCCCTTCGATGCCGGCCATGCCCGATGCGAGAACCGCTGAGTAGGCGAGATAAGGATTGACGTCGGCTCCTGGAATCCGGCACTCGATCCGCAGCGTCGACCCACTGCCTACGACCCGGATACCGGCGGTGCGGTTGTCCGGCGACCACGCCAACGCCGTCGGGGCCCAGCTCCCCGGCTGAAATCGCTTGTACGAATTCACCGTCGGAGCATAGAAAACCATGAACTCTGGCACATATCGCATCAGCCCGCCCAGGAACCAGCGAAATTCGTCCGAGCACGCGACCCCAGCCAGATCCTCCTGCCCCGAAAATGCATTCGTTAGTTCTCCATCCTTATCCGCCCACAGACTCACGTGCAGATGGGAACTCGATCCGGCCTGGTTCGCGTCTGGCTTCGCCATGAAGGTGGCGCTGGCGCCAAGTTGGTCCGAAATCTCTTTTACCGCTTGTTTTAGCAACATATGCCGGTCGGCCATCTCCAGCACCGGAGCATAGCGGATGTTCAATTCGTGCTGGCCTCGGCCGCACTCGCCCTTGGTCGATTCGACAGGGATTCCCGACGCTGCAAGGTGGCGACGAAACGCCCCGTTAAGGTCCTCCGTCCGCGTTCCCGGGAGCAGATGGTAGTCCTCGATGTACCACCCGCTCTCGCGCAGATCGCGATACCCGTTCCGCGCCCCCTCCAAGTAAGTCGTCCGAAACTGGTAATACTCCAGCTCTGAACCCGCCATCGCGCCGAAGCCCAGCGCATGCAAACGCTCTATTTGCCTGCGCAGCATGGAGCGCGGCGCCACCGCCACCGGGTCGTGCCCCGGTTCGGCTTGTGCGTCGCAGATCACAAGGGCGGTCCGGTCGAGCCAAGCCAGCTTGCGCATCGTACCCAGATTCGGCGCCAGATGAATATCCCCGTAACCGCTGTCCCAGCTCGAGAACTCGTATCCCGGAACTGGCTCCATCTCCATGTCCACCGTGAAGAGATAGTCACAAACGTGGGTGCCACCCGCCACGTCCGACAGGAAGAAAGAAGCGTCCAATCGCTTCCCCAGCATCTTTCCGTATAAATCCGGAAACGCCAGGATCACGGTGTCGATCGAGCCTGCTTCGACCGCCGTCCGCAACTCCTCGACATTCAACATCCCGCGCGTTGTGATCTCCTCAGCCTTCAACGAAATTACCTCTGGTCATTGTGGTTAATGCACGTACCGCGTTAGAGATTGTCAATCGCGTGGTTGCGGCACCATCGCTTCTTTTGCGATGACAACCGTAGATACCGCGACTATGACAGTCTCACTGCGGTCTACTCGCCTCTGCCTTGCCCCGTACCGGTCGGACTCGAAGTTGCCACAACTCTGCTATGCCGCCGGAGAAATCTCCGCAATTGCAAGGTCGAAGTTAAGGCCTCCCTGGAACCCATGGTCCGCTGCCGCCAAACGCGTAACCAGCGCGAACCAATTTGCGCTTCTTTTGCGAGAGCAAAACCCGAGCGGTTACTTCTTCGGGGTCGTAGCCGACCATGGCCTTGGCCCGCAGATCATGCAGCAACTGGGTATAGGACGGGTTCGAACTTTGATCGGTTAATTCGGTCGGATCGGTTGCCAAATCAAATAGCTCTTCCGGCTCTCCGTGGTAGTAGTTGTACTTGAGATTGCCTGCGCGTACCATGCGGCACGCCGACCAGCTGCCGTCGGCCAGAAAGTCGGAAATGACCAGTCCGTCGCTCCCTTCGGCCTGGCCGGTGGCCAGCGGCAGCAGGCTCTCGCCCGCCCAACTTTGAGGAGCTTTGGCCCCTGCGGCGTCGATGATCGTCTTGGTCAGGTCGACCAGTGATACCGGTTGGGCCACGCGGGCGCCGGGTGGTATTCGGCCGGGCCAGCGGATCTGCAGCGGCACGCCAACGGAGTTCTCGTAAAAAGTGTGTTTGTTCCACATGCCGTGCTCGCCGGCACCCTCGCCGTGGTCGGATGTGTAAACCACAACCGTCTCATCAGCCTGACCGGATTCGTCGATGGCTTCCAGTATTGACCCAAGGCAGTCATCGGTGTAGGTAATCAGGCCGTAATAGCCGGCCCGCGCCCGGGCCGCAAGATCGTCGGGAACATCGGTAAAGGAGAACCATTCGGCCAGCCGCCGCTTGTGCGGATGGACATCGTCCATATGGGCCGGCACGTCGGGCAAGTCGGCGTGCTCTGGATAGTAAATGTCCCAGTACTTGGGCCTGACCACGAACGGGTAGTGCGGGGTGATCAGGCCCACCAGCAGCGCCCAAGGGCGGTCGGCGTTCCTCTGCGCGCGTATGTAGGTACTAGCGTGCGCGCTGGCAACTTCGTCATAGGCCGAGTAGGGGTGTTCGCCCGGACCGACCTCGGTGAACATGGTCATGTCGGCCGCGGCAGTTTCGGGAAGCCACTCGGCCCAATTGGCCGCAAGTTCCGGGCTGGAGTTTCCGTGCACATCAGAGAGAACTCGGTGTTTGAAGCCGTGCATCTGGTCGGCCCCCTGGAAGTGCATCTTGCCGGACAGGACGGTGTCATATCCGGCCGCGTTGAGCAGATGCGCCCAGGTTGGCTCGTCGCTGTGCAAAACGGTCGCGTTGTCCCAGGCTTCCACGTCCGGCACGTACCGACCGGTCATAAACGAGGCCCGCGAGGGCCCGCAGATCGGTGAGTTGCAGTAGGCATTATCGAAGGTGGCCCCCTCGTCGGCTAGCCGTTGCATGTTGGGGGTCCGGACGAATGAGTGTCCGTAGGAGGAAGCGTATCTGCGCGAATGCTGGTCGCTCATTACCACCAGAATGTTGGGTTTTTTGAGCATGGGCGCCACCTCGCTGGGCTGCGTGCCTTTCGCCGCCGTTGATTCACCCTAAGCCCAATCGCTGGCCGACCGGGGCTTTTTGTTCTGCTACCAAGCAATTGCCTGTTTGGGCGGTTCGGCCACGGCGAAGGGCCGACGAAATTGACTGTGACTCCCCGTGAGCCGATGGTGGCCCGCCAAGTTCTTGTCCGGCCGCCCGGGCAGGGCGGCGCGGCCGGGTGCAATCATTCCGTCCGGCCGACGGTTGCGTGAATTGAGGCCGTTGGCCCGCCTAAATCGCCAACGGGGCCAGATGCGATGCTCCGGGTAGGTTCGGGCACGCACGGTCGGTCGGCCAGGGCGTCCTCGGGGCCGTTGGGGCACCGGGCGGCAAAATGGGTCCTGGCCGCCTGTTTGTTGCTGCTCTGTCTCGTGCTGGCACAGGCGCCAATTGCAGCTTCAACGAACCCTTCGACCGGATCCGCAGGCATGTCCGCTGGGCGGGCCGTGCTCGTCGAATCGCCGCCCTCGCCCGGGAGCCAATTGGCGGTCACATCTGTTTCGTCGGCCATCTACGACATCAAATTTGAGGGGCAGTGGACGAGCGCCGTCACGCCGGGCGGGTTGCCCGGCGGAGCGCATTTCTCGCCCTTGATCGGAGGGGTTCACAACGATGGGGTCACTTTTTTCGAGGCCGGTGGGACGGCCAGCCCCGGGATCGAATCCATGGCCGAAGTCGGAGGGACGTCGGCCCTTCGCAGCGAGGTTCAGGCGGCGATAGCAAACGTTCCGCCCTCCGCCTTGAGCGTCCTCCAAGATGGGTCCACCAACACCGGCCCAACGGGCACGCGTACGCTGAGCCTGGTCACCGTCACCGAAGTACACCCGCGGGTAACGCTGACGACGATGATCGCGCCGAGCCACGACTGGTTCGTCGGCGTCTCCGGGCTGAGCTTGCTCGACAACCAAGATAGCTGGATTGCTTCGCGCGCGGTGGACCTCTTTCCCTGGGATGCCGGCACCGAGGACGGGACAGACTTTGCGCTCAATCCCAGCGTCGCCACCACGCCGCAGGGCACCATCACAAACATCTCCGGCACCGGCAGGTTCTCATCGGATCCGATCGCTGCGCTAACGTTCACCCGGCGGTCAATTGCCCCAACCTTCCCGGACACTGAGGACGGCGCCCGCACCGTTGATGAAAACGTCGGTCGCGGGACGGAGTTCGGGGCCCCGGTCGAGGCCACGGACCCGGACGGCGAAACCTTGAACTACTCCCTCGCCGGCCCCGATGCGGGTCTCTTCGGGATTGATGCCGGCAGCGGCCAATTGCGCTCGGAAACCGTGCTTGACCGCGAGACCAGATCCGAATTCTCAGTGACCGTTATTGCAATGGATACCTTCGGCCTAGCCGGCGAGATCGCGGTCACAATTACCGTCAGCAACTCTGACGAACCGGGAGTGATTTCGCTGTGGCCGGCTCAACCCCGGGTCGGAATGGTGCTCAGCGCCAAGCTCGACGACCCGGACGGTGGCGAACGCGCCGTTAGCTGGCGGTGGACCAAGTCCACCGACCAAACCATCTGGACCGGTTTGCCGGGGAGTGGTTCCAGCTACACGCCAGGAAGCGACGACGTCGGGACGTACATCCGGGCCCGCGCCGATTACACGGATGCGGAGGGCTCAGGCAAGACCGCCGAGGCCGTATCGGGACGTATGGTCGGCGACGGTGAACTCGCGCCCGAGATCACGGTCGTAGAACTCATCTCCGGGTTGACCATTCCCTGGGACATAGCATTCGTCCCTGACGGTACTATGCTGTTCACCGAGCGGAACGGCAAATTGAGCAGCCGCCTCACGGATGGCACCATCCAGACGGTAAGCGCCGATTTCTCCGATGTGAACTCGGTCGGTGAGGCCGGGCTGATGGCGATCGTCATCGATCCCGATTTCACCGTAAACCGGCGGATCTACACCTGCCAGGTTCAAACGGGGTTCGAGGTGCAGGTCATCGCCTGGACGATCGATTCGGAATACCTGTCGGCCACGCGTGTAAATGACCCGCTTGTCGGCGGCATCCCGGCCGCTACCAACCACAGCGGCTGCCGCCTGCTTTTTGGCCCGCAGGGTTACTTGTGGATCGCAACCGGCGACGCCGTTACAGGGACTGTTCCGCAGGACCTTGGCTCGCTCGGCGGCAAGGTGCTCAGGGTGAACGCCGCCACCGGTGATGCCGCGCCGGGTAACCCGTTTGGCACACGGATCTACACCTATGGCCACCGCAACCCGCAGGGTCTGGCGGTCCGACCAGGGACAAACCAGGTTTGGTCGGTCGAGCACGGGCCTTCTGTCGACGACGAGATCAACCTGCTGGTGGCGGGCGGGAACTATGGCTGGCACCCGATCCCCGGCTACAACCAAAGCGTCCCCATGACCGACCTCGCGCAGTTCCCTGACGCGATCGAGGCCAATTGGTCATCGGGAGATCCGACCCTGGCAACCAGCGGCGGCACCTTCCTTGCCGGCAGCGACTGGGAGGAGTGGAATGGGCGATTTGCGGTGGCCACACTCCGGGGGCAATCGTTGCGCATCTTTCAATTCGCCTCCAATGGATCGTTCGTCAGTCAAGTGGTTGTCCCCGAGTTGGATGGCACTTACGGCAGGCTGCGAACACCGTTACTGGGGCCTGACGGTGCCCTTTATATCACCACCTCAAATGGCGGGGGTTCGGATCGGATCCTCAAAGTCGTACCCAACCGTCCCCCCGAGTTCCCGTCCCCAAGCAGTGCGGAGTCGGTGCCCGAGAACAGCAGCGCCGCGACGGTCATCGCAACCGTTACTGCCACCGATCCGGACGGTGGGCCGCTAACCTATTCGCTCAGCGGGCGCGATGCCGCTTATTTCAATATCGCCGACGTTCGTGTCGGGCAGGTCCGCGCCAACGCGGCGCTCGATTTCGAGGCCACGCATTCGTATGAAGTGGTCGTGACCGTCGCCGACCCGTACGGATTGACCGACAGCGTCACGTTGACAATCAGCGTCACCAACGTAAATGAGGCGCCCGTCATTGCCGGGCCGCCAATCGTCAATTACCAGGAGAATTCCACCCAGGCAGTCGCCACGTATACCGCTAACGACCCTGAGAACGATTCGATCACCTGGTCGGTAGAGGGAGCTGACGGAGAAAAGTTCGAGATTAGCGACCGCGGCCAATTGACTTTCAAGGCGTCCCCCGATTTCGAGGACCCGGCTGACGCCAATCGCGACAACGCCTACGGGGTGACGGTCATCGCCTCCGACGGGGAGATTTCCGGCTCCCGGGCGGTGGCGGTGCGGGTGATCAATTTGAACGAGACGCCTGTGGTCGGCCCACCCGCCGCAGTGTCCATTAGGGAGGGAGATACGAGGGAAGTTGCCAATTTCGACGCCGATGATCCCGAGAAGATCATCGTCGCCTGGTCGTTGCAGGGAGCGGACCGCAACGCTTTCGTGATCAACGGCGACGGTGCGCTGCGCTTTGCCGTAACCCCCAACTTCGAGAACGCCTTGGACGCCGGAGGGGACAACGAGTATCTGGTGGTCGTGGGAGCGTCTGACGGCCCCAATACCGGCACCCGCACCGTCACAATCACAGTGGTCAATGATGAGGAGGCGGGCACGCTCAACCTCTCCTCGCTGCAGCCTCGAATCGGCATTCAGCTAACGGCCATCCTGGATGATCCCGACGGTGGGGTCAGTGGCAGTACGTGGTCGTGGGACCAGTCATCCGACGGGCGAACTTGGAGTGGAATTGGCGGTGCGATGGGTAACACCTACACGCCGGCGGACAGCGATCTGAATCAATTTCTGCGGGTGAGGACCGCGTACAGCGATTCCCGCGGCGGCGGCAAGAGCGCGGAGGCGACCTCTCGTTACCGGACGGAGGTGGCGCCGGCAACCAACGAAGACCCTGTTTTTTCCGGCGGCCTTCCCGGTCTCGAGGTACCCGAGAACGCGCTCTCGGGAGCCGCGGTAGGACCGACCATTACAGCCGACGATCCTGACAATGACACGCTGACCTACACGCTCACCGCCGGAGACACTGACTTCTTCACGATCGACCACATGACCGGTCAGATCCGAGTCGGACCGAACACGCATCTGGACTACGAGACACGATCGGCTTACTCGATCACAGTTACCACCAACGATCCCTCAAACGCCAGTAGTAGTACTACCGCGGCAATTGCGGTAACCGACATAAACGAACCACCCGAAGCAGCCAACGACATCGCCTCAACACTTGAGGACGAGGAGGTGTCCATAAACGTGCTTGCCAATGACCGTGACCCCGAAAGTGCCACCCTGACCGTTACGCTGCGCCGCGCACCGCAATTCGGATCCGCCCAAGTGCAGCAAGACAACTCCATAACCTTTGATCCCGAAGCAGACTACCACGGCGGAGTCACCTTCGCTTACCGCGTTTCCGACGGCGTCAATTTCTCCACCGATGCCTCGGTCGCCGTCACGATCCAGTCGGTTAACGATGCGCCGGAGTTTGCCGCCGGATCGATTGATCGCACGGTAGCTGCGCGTCCGGCGGCCGGAACCAAGGCGGGCCCACCGGTCGAGGCGCTAGATCGTGACGGGGATACCCTGACCTACAGGATGTTCGGCCCTGACGCGCAATTCTTTGACATCGATCAATACACGGGTCAAATCACGGTGGCCGACTCGATTCCGCCGATCGAATTGGCCGAAACCGAATACATGGTTGAGATAACCGCGACGGACCCATCCGGGGCGAGCGCAAGGGTTCCAGTCACTCTTACCGCCACGTCCGACCCCGCTCCGCCCATCCGCCGCGGTGGCGGAGGCGGTGGTGGCGGAGGTGGGCGGCCCCCACCCGAACCCGAGCTGGTAGTGCCCACAATCGACTACCGCTTGAAAGTCTTAGATCATCGGTTCGAAATTGCCCGCGGCAATCCCGATCTGGCCCACAATATTCCCGAATTGGAGATAACGTTCGCCAACGGCCAGGTGCGAACCGCAGATTTTCTGGGCCACTACCTGCGAGCTGGAGGTCGTACTCGTTGGGGCTATCCGACTTCCGAGGTGCTGGTCTTAGAGGATGGCACCCTGACCCAGTTCTACCAGCGCGGTGTTGTGGACTTCCACAACCTTGGCAATGGTTGGATCGTCGAGCGCAGGCTCGCCTGGGATTATGTTGGCGGTGGAGAAGGTGGAGCCATCGACCAAGGCGTGGAACCAAGTGTCTTAAATCCCCACCCTGGCACACCGCTGGGTCCTTGGGGGCACAAGGTCTCTAATCTCTCGGTGGAAGGAGACGAGGTTGGCTTTGCCGACTTCTTTGCGAAGTTGGGCGGCGTGGAAGCTTTCGGATTCCCCAAGAGCGAAGCACGCCGTGACCAAGACCTTATCGGCCGGTTACGGGCGCCCGGGACCACCGCTGGGTTTGTGCGTCAATACTTTCAGGCCGCCGTTGTTGAATTCCATCCCCAGGGTCCAGGCGAAACGGTAAAGTTGACTCTTTTGGGCGACATCTTGCGCGGTATTCTGGTTCCCGACTTTGCTGAACATCCCCCGTTTGCGCGTGCCGATCGATTGGTAAACGACGATGAATTTACACCATATTTGGTGCCGCACGAGATCTGACGGATCCAGGCTAGTTAACGATCCGCTATCGGCCGACTCCGATGATTCTTGGCGACCGCGATCGGTCAAATATTCATCGCGGTGAGCGAAAGCAACCGCCCGATGCCGCCCGATGAATCCTCGATGCGTTGCGCCAGTGCCTACGCGAAGTCTTCACGCCATGGCGGCGACCTGCGCACGGAAGGGTAATTGTGATTCCGAATTTCGGCACTAGGGCAAGGCTTTGGTTCTCTTGCCGTTCAGCAGCGCCCCTATAAATGTGTATCTGACCAGGTACCGGTACGAGGCCAAGCCCACGATCCCGGTCACGACGCACGCTGCCAGAAATTTCGTTTCCGCGCCCCAGCTCACGCCCGTCAGGTATTTGAGCCAACCCTGCCGGTCAAGGTGGGCGAGAGAGAAAGTGAGGAAGGCCACCAGCGGCAGGTGGATTATGTATAACCAATACGAGGAGTCCGCAAGCCAACGAACCCACCGACGGGGTGAGGGCAGCAAGCGCTCGAACAACCCGATCAACCCGATCAACCCGACGCTAAACAAGACCGCCGCAACTCCAAAGAAAAAGGTCCCGACTAGGAGTCTGCGCCGCAGAAAAATCCTAAAGGGAGAATCGGGAACCGCGCACTCCCCGTAAGTATTCGCCAGGCGGCCTCCATGCCGACCACCTTCCGGCCCTACCACCCCGACCAGCCGCACCTGCTGCCGCCGAACCCGCGCGAGTGGCTTCCCGATGGAGACCTGGCCTACCAGATCGCCGACCTGGTCGACGCCCTGGACCTGGCCGCCTTCTATGCCCCCTACGAGGGCGACGGCCGCCGCAACTCCCCCTACGAACCGGCGATGATGGTCAAGATCCTGCTCTACGGCTACGCCACCGGCACCTTCTCCTCGCGCCGGATCGCCAGCGCCTTACAGCGCGACCTGGCCTTCCGGCTGCTGGCCGCCGGCAGCCTACCCCGCCACCGCACCATCTGCGAGTTCCGAAAGCGCCACCTTGAGGACTTCAAGGACCTCTTCGTGCAGGTCGTTGCAATCGCCCGCGAGATGGGACTTACCAGACTGGGGACCCTGGCGGTGGACGCCAGCAAGGTGCGGGCTTCGGCCTCCCGGCGCAAGGCGATGAGCTATGGGCGCATGCTGGAGCAGGAGCAAAAGCTGCGCGCCGAGATCACCGCCCTGCTGGAGCGGGCCGAGGCCGCCGACCTGGCCGAGGACGAACAGTACGGCCCCGACGGCTCGGGCGAGGACGTTCCCGAAGAGCTCAAACGCCGCCGATCGCGCCTGCAGGCGATAGAACGGGCCAAGCAGCGCCTGGAGCAAAAAGCCCGGGAGCGCGACGACGAGCGCGGCCGCTCCCCCAAAGACGACGGCCCGCCGCGCCGCGGCCCACGCTACAAGCGCCCCTACGGGGAACCCGACCCCAAGGCGCAGAGCAACTTCACCGATCCCGAGAGCTGCATCATGCAGACCTCGTCGGAGGGCTTCCAGCAGGCCTACAACGCCCAGGCGGCGGTCGACGGGTCATCGCGCCTGATCGTGGCCGTCGACGTCGGCGCCAATCCGGCCGACTACGGCCGGCTGGAGGAGATGCTGGACCAGGTTCAGGAAAACCTGGGCGCCTCGCCTGGCAAGGTGCTGGCCGACAGCGGCTACGCCTCGGAGCGGACCCTTGCCGAACTGGAGCGCCGGGGCGTCGATGCCTACCTGGCGCTGGGCCGCGAAGGCGGCGGCCGATTCGCCGCCCGCACCCCGGCCCGGGCGCGCATGGCGGACAAGATCGCCGGTGCCGAAGGCAGGAAGACCTACGCGGACCGCAAGCACATCGCCGAACCTCCGTTCGGCTGGATAAAGCACGTCATGGGCTTCCGGCGCTTCAGCGTAAGGGGATTTAAGGAAAGTGCAGGGCGAGTGGGCCCTGGTGTGCCTGGCGCTCAACGCCAGGCGGATAAATGTCGTGGCCGGAGGGTAAATGCAGCGCGAACGCCCCGAATTGAGACCCCTTGGCGCCCGAACCGGTTCATCCGGGTCGATCGACGCATTGCAGATGCCCGTGACCGGCGGCAGTCTGCGTCGCCGGAGCATGCCGCAACCGTTGCGTGCCGCAAAAACGCCGAAACAGGCGCGATCGGGGCTCGGTCGCAAATCCTGCGGCGCAGACTCCTAGCCCAAGGAATTCCTTGGTCTCCTCGGCCATGCCCTGGTTCGTCATATCGAATATTTGCCCGATCAATGCAGCGTGAATGATGAAAGCCGCCGTCCCGATGGCCAACAGCGCGGCCAAGGTTCTCGAACCCTTCAACCGATCGATGAGCTCCCGCCGGGCAAAGAGCCCGTACCCATAGAAGAAGAACATTGCACCGAAGAGCACATCCGTCACATTCGGCGGCCATATGGGCTTTGAATCATTACCGGCCCGGAGAACGAGCAGGAAAATCGCCCCCAGTATCAGCAACAGCGGTATGCGCGTGTAGGTGGCGTTGCCCAGGTACTTTCCAACCGAAAGCCGGCCTTCCGCTCGCAGGATTGTCCGCACCCAATGGAGCCTCCCCAGCAGCCGGAAAACAACCAGGCCAGCGTACATCAGCAGCAGGTAGTACAGGAACCACAAATGGGCAATGAAATCACCACTAGAGCCAAGGTCGCGCCTTTCCTGCAGGACATCTCCGAGTACTTCCAGTGACATTACGCCGAACCATCCATAGATCCATATCGGCGGGATTAAGAACGCCATCACAGCCCCGAACAGCGCCAGCGGCAAAGCAATCCTCTTTAGTCGATCGAAAACGAATTCCGATGTTGAGCGGCGGTTCAACACCAGGTGGGCAAAGAACCCCGCTAACAGGAAAAACGCCGGCATCCGCCAGGAATGGATCCAGTCGAACACCAGATACAGCACCACCGACTGGTCATCGTCCGCGGGCCAGATCGACTCAATCCCGCCGATGCGTGAGAAGTAGGGCAGCGATCCGTGAAGAACGATGCCCAGTAGCATCGCAATCCCCCGAAGACCATCGAGCCCGTTGTATCTCCGCTCCTGATTCCCGGCTGGCGAACTCAAATCTGCACTAGCCCCGTCAGACACCGGTCCGGTCGCTATAAGCCGGATTTTGCGCCCTTCTCGCTCAGGTATTGGTTGAGGAAAGCCCGGTCTTGGATGAACATGTCCAGATCCGCAGCGGGGATAAAAGGGTTGTCGGCGGTGGCGGCGTCAAGCGGCGTCGTCCCAAAGCCATTCTTCGCGTTGAGATCCGCCCCCGACTCCACCAGGAACACGCCCATCTCTTTGATTCCGAAGAATACCGCCCATTCGAGCGGCGATCCTTAGAATGCGTCCCGGGCCCTTAAGTCGATGTTGGCGCCGTTTTCCATGAGGGTCCGCGCGATCTCTTGGTCGTCCTTTAAGACTGCCAAATGCAGAGCTGATGCGCCGGCGAACGGAAATCCCGGCGGAATGAACGTTTGGTTTGGGTCCGTTCCAAATTCCATGTGACCCCGCACTGCGTCCGCGTTGTTCTGGTCGATGGCATCAAGCAGAGGCAAATCCGGAACCATTGGGCCGCACGCTGTTGCTGCCGACAGCATTACCAGAAACAGGGTTGCCATGCCAATCACGGCTCGGTTTGGCATGGCCGTCTCTACCTCGATAGTCCGCCACAGGGAGATCCGAAAGATGTTGCCAAAACTTCGGCCCGAGCTCAGATGTAGGGTTTGTGCGGGCGTGGCTGTGGCGGCAGTTTACCCAATAGGTAGGTAGATCATTGCGCCGACAGAAGTGTGGTTGCAACGCCGATGGTCGGAGGCGAGGGTGGCCGGGTAGTTGACCTTGGACTGGTCACTGTCCTGATAGGTGATAGCGGCCGGGTGGCAAACCCTGCGCGCCACAAGCCTGATGATCCTGAAAGAATTCCCTCAGCGATACGCGATATCTGCGCGAGCATCCGGTCGTTGTCAATCCGGATCTGCAAAGCTCAGACGGCCGACCTGGGCATCATCGTGGAATTTAAAGTCCGGCTGTCCGAAGATTCCGAGGCGTCTGCGCAGGTCCGCAAGGAGCTGTGGTCGGAGTCTTCACCTTCTCCGCGCGGGGTGTGTCCGGGGGCCACTTATGAGAGGCGAACTAGCCGAACACGAATAGGTCGTTCGCCCCGCTCGCAGAGCGATTGGCGACCCAATTTGGCCTACTGGTGCACCGATCTTTGCGAGCCGCCTCCGGCTGCGATGACCTCCCCGGTTACGCACTCTGATTTCGGTGAGGCCAGGTACGTCGTCAGCCAAGCCAGTTCCTGGGGGCGAGGCAGGCGCCTGATCGCCACGTGCGCTGCCGTTTCCCGCTCCACCTCTTCGAACGAAATGCTGCGCTGGTTCGCCTCGTCGTTTAGCCGAGCCTCAACCGCCTCGGTCACGGTAAGTCCGGGGTGAATCACATTGAGCGTGATGCCATATTCACCCAGCTCATCCGAAAGCGTTTTTGTCATGTGAACAACTGCGGAGTTTCGCAAACCATAGATTGACGAGCTGCGGGCGGAGAGCCCGCCGATGCTGATGATTCGCCCCCAATTCCGGGCCCGCATGTGCGGCGCCACCGCCTTGATGCACCGGAAGTACCCGACCACCTTGGTATCCAGGTCTTCGATCAGGTCCTGCTCCTCGGCTTCGTCCAGGTTGCCGCGGACCTGACCACCGGCCATCGCTGCCGAATTGACCAAGATGTCTACACGTCCGAATTCAGCGGCCGTCTTGTCGACCAAGTTCTGGACGTCGCTAGTTTTGGTCGTATTGGTCGGGATTGCGATCACCTTCCGACCGGTCTCGGAAGCGATCTCTTCCGCGGATGCGCGCAACGGGCCTTCAGAACGGGCCGCGAGAGCAAGGTCCACGCCTTCGCGGGCCAGTTCGAACGCAATCGCTTTGCCGATCCCCTTGCTGCCGCCGGTGACGATTGCCACCTTTCCGTTTAGTTGCAAGTCCATTCAGGCCTCCTTTGACCGCACTGATTCCAATTGTCAGGTTGTAGCGCGATCGAGCCCATCCAAGCTACCACCGACCCTTGACCGCGCTCAGTCACAATGCAGGCTAGATCGCCCGGGAAGGTTGTGTCCCAATAGTTATGCAAAAAGCAGGCCCGTAAAAAGAAGCGGGCCACGGCGTCTCCTTAAATTCTTGAGTTAGCACAACTCGGAGCCTTAAGGGAGGCAACCAGTGACCCGATTGAAGAATAACCACAACGCTATTGACTGGCGCCAAGAGCTCAAAAGTGATCCCGAGCTCTTCCGCGGCATCATCCACCAGACCGTCCAGGAGATCGGAGGAAGCCGAGATGGACGAGGCGTTGGGAGCCGGTAAGAGTGAGCGTACCGCTGGCCGTCGCGGCTACCGGAGCGGCTACTACGGCCGCGGACTTATCACCCGGGTGGGCAAGATCAGACTCAGGGTGCTGACAGGACCGCCAGGGACGCTTTAGCACCGAGATCTTTAAAGCGCTACCAGCGCAGTGAAAAAGCCTTGGTGAGCGCCCTGGCTAAAGATGTACGTCCAGGGGGTATCGACCAGGAAAGTGAAAGGCCATTACCGAAGAGCTGTGTGGTCACGCATTCTGAAGCCTCCAACATCTCCCGGATTAACAAGCAGCTAGATGCCGCTCTGGAAATTGCCCGAGCGCCCACTGGAGGCCAACTATCCCTACCTGATCCTTGATGCCCGCTACGAAAAGGTACGCGAGGAGGGAGTCATCCGGTCCCAGGCGGTCCAGATCGCCATCGGCATCAACTGGGAGGGCAGACGCTCGGTACTGGCAGTCGAGCTGGTAAACCGTGAGAGTAAGAGCAGCTGGCGCGACTTTCTGTCCCGGATGCGCGATCGCGGCCTCAGCGCCGTGCAGTTTGTCGTTACCGATAACCACGCCGGACTAAAGCAGGCGATCGCCGAGTACTTACCCGAAGCCATCTGGCAACGCTGCTATGTCCACTTCCTGCGCAATGCTCAGCGACTACCTGCCGCGAAGGGCCGATGACGACTGTCTCCAAGAACTTCGCTGGCTCTACGATCGGCGCGATCTCGCTTAAGGCCCGTCGGGACCTCTTAGCCTGGCTGGGCAAATGGCAGGGCCGCTATCCCAGGCTCTGCGACTGGGTAGAGAGCGGCATTGAGGAGACTTTCAGCTTTTACCGTCTGCCGCGGCAGCACTACAAGCACCTTAAATCCACCAACATGCTGGAGCGGTTAAACGAGGAGATAAAGCGCCGGACGCACGTGGTGCGGATCTTTCTTGGGTCGTGCGAGTTGCCTGCGCTTGGTCAGGGCGCTTGCGGTCGAACAGCACGAGAACTGGATTGAGGCCAGCCGCTACCTGAACATGGCATTCCTGAAAGAGCAACGCAGAGAACTGGAGTTGATCGTTACCGCCTAAATTTCAGCGAACAATCAAGCTAAATTCGATAAGGTGACGCCAAAGCTAATTGCAGAACTTTCGGCACATAACTCCCGGGAAATTGAACGTGAACTCGGACAGCGAAGGGGGAGCCTCGGCTTTCGGGACCTAGCGGCAAAACAGCTAGCGGAGTTTTTCAGGGACCTGCAGTCCGTACCGATCAATAAATGCAAGGGATTGGGATTGGCCGACGGTGATTTCTCGGTGCGTTTTGCTCACTACCTGGATTCAATTCGGCAGCTCACGTATTCCAGGCTGAATCAGCGCACCCGCGGCTGCCTTTAGAAGTTGTTTGCCCATACCTGGGCGAGTACCGCAACTCTGACTACACGCCCGGGTTGCTACGCGCCGACTTGAGTGCCGAACACTTCATTTTTGACCAGGTGGCGCGGGCAATCGTTGGCATCATCGACTTTAGCGACATGATTGTCGGCGATCCGGACTACGAGATGTACGTCTTGCGTATTGAATGCGGAGACCCGTTCCTGCACCGATTCTTTGTGTACAACCCTGATCCCGACTTCGGATTGTTGCTTCAAAAACCCTGCTTCTTCGATCCCGCGAGCAATGTGAAAAACATTGTGCTCGGGCTCGACCGTGGTAATGCCGACACTGTGGAAAATAATCTCTCCGCAATCGAGCGGCTCGCCGAAGCTGCCGTGGACCAATGACCGTTTGGCGCACAGGACCCTAGAAGCCCGGCCGAAAAGCCCCTGTACAAAGGGCTAATCCGTCATCAAACATATAAAATATCAACAGGCATCTTGCGGAGCCTTTCCATTGATAAAAACATAGCATTGCCGGGTGGTGGAGACATGCTGGGGACCCATGCCCAAAAGGGCTTCTTCCCGACCGACGGCCTGCACCTTGACTACGTAGAACGCGATACCTTCTACGGCCGCCTGGCGGGCATGCGGGGAGAGCTGTTCAAAGACGAAGATTTCGCCGATCTCTACTGCGCCGACAACGGCCGCCCCAGCGTGGCGCCCTCGCTGCTGGCCACCGTTCTCCTGCTGCAGGCCCACGATAAGGTCTCTGACAACGAGGCCAAGCAGCGGGCCGACTACGACCTGCGCTGGAAGGTGGCGCTGGGGACCGAGCTGGAAGAACGCGCGTTCGCCAAGTCCACATTGCAGCTGTTTCGCTCGCAGCTGATCGTTCACGGCAGGGCGCGGGGGATATTTCGCCGCTCCCTGCAGCACGCCCGCAAAAAGGGCTTCTTCAAGGGCCAGAGCATGAAGCTGGCGATCGATACCACCGCCATCCTGGGCAGGGGCGCGGTGCGGGACGCCTACAACCTGATCGGGGACGGCTGCCGCCTGCTGGTCGGCGCCCTGGCCGAACAGGATGGCCAAGACCCCAAAGAGTGGGCCCGCCAACACGGCTACAACCTGCATGCCGGCAAGAGCCTGAAGGGCGCTGTCGCCATCGACTGGTCGGACCGTAAACAGCGCCGCCGGTTCCTGGGGCGGATCGTCAGAGACGCCGACTCGCTGCTGGCAAGGGCCCGCAGCGCGCTTGAATCCCCTGCTCCCGACAATAAGCGCGCCGATAAGATCCTGGCCTGCTCGCAGCTGCTGTCGCAGATCCTGCTCCAGGACGTAAAACGCGTCCCCGCGGAACCGGCAAAACCGGTTCCCGACGACCGCGATCGGCTGCTGCTGCCGGCGGGAACCGACGCCGGCGAGGTCGATCCCGCCCCGGTGGCGGTCAGAGACAGGGGTGTCGCGGCCAGGGATTCGGCCGACGGCGCAGATGGCGAGGAAGTGGAGATCGTCCGGGGCGGACGCGACCGGATCATATCGGCGCACGATCCGCAGATGCGCCATGGACGCAAGAGCTCGACCAACCGCTTTGCCGGCCACAAGGCCGCCATCGCCGTAGATTTGTCAACCGGCCTGGTAACCGCGGTGGACGTGATCCCGGGCAACGCCCCCGACAACTGCGGCGCCCTGGCGCTGGTGCGGGAGGCCGAAGAGAACGCCGCCGCCAAAGTCGAGATCGTCATCGGCGACTGCGCCTACGAGGCTGGCGACACCCGCAAGGACTTCGCCGACGCCGGGTACGACCTCTTCGCCAGGGCGCCGGGTAAACCAGCCAGCCGCTACTTTGTAAAGCAGGACTTTGCCATCGATCTGGAAAAGGGAACCTGCACCTGCCCGGCCGGGCAGATAACTTCCGATTACCGCCGCTCGCGCTCCCGGCGCAGCGCCAAGACACGCGCCGGCCTCTTCCACTTCGCTAAAGAGCAGTGCTCGGCCTGTCCGCTCAAGAGATCCTGCATACGCTCTGCGACCAAACCCAACCGCCGCATCAGCGTCCATCCCCAGGAACGCCTGCTGCAGCAGGCCCGCATCCGCCAGCGCAGTAAGGAAGGCTTAAAGATCGCGCGCCTTAGAACCCGCGTCGAGCACCGCCTGGCCAGGCTCTGCCAGCTGGGCGTGCGCCAGTCGCGGTTCTTTGGCAGGCAACTTGCCGGGTTCCAGCTGCTGATGGCGGCCACGGTGGCCAACCTAACGCTTGCCGAAGGGGAGTCGTGGAAAAGGAAACCCTCGGGAACCGACCCGGGCCGGGAAGCCGGGCTGACCGCGGCCGCCGCAAACGGCCGGGAGGCGGCGCAGATGGCGATGGAGGGCAATCGGAACGGGGTCGCCGAAGGCCGGGAAGTAGCTTCTGCGCCGGTAATGGAAGGACCTGCGAATCGGGATTTGGCGCGGGGTCTTAAAAATGCGGTTGCCGCCGGCGCGATCGTTGCATGGGCCCAGAATTCCCACGAAATATCGATCCAGAGTGTCCTAAATCGGTTTGGCGGCCTCAGGGAGGTCTTCGAGGTCATTGCTAATCTGTTTGAGCCCCGACGCGCGTTTTGGGCTTTTCGGCCTGGTTTCTAGGTGATAGTCACTGTTGTGCGACAAACACAGTGGCGCTGCGGACTCCAAGCCCGAATGAGCGAACCTATGCCCGGCAGTACGCGCGTGAATTCCTTGGATTGAGACGTTTGTACCCGGAATCCAGATCGCAAGTCCACAGAACGTCATCGAATGGGCTAACGCCCAGGCCGAGGTCCTCCTCCGAATTCACGACATCAGCCCTATGGCCGCCGAAACCCAGAATCTGTACGACGGCAAGGAACTTGGCCTTTACTGTCTTTCTGGCCATTGGCCCGAGTCGATGTCGGGGCACCCGCTTTCAGACTCCATATATGCCACTGTGCGGGAACTGAGGGCCGTTATCAGCAGCGCCCCGCCAACAACCTTCACATGGACTATTGGCCAGGAAACGCCTTGTGGCAAGCAGGCCACATTTCGGCAGTACTTGACTGGGATGCCGCATCCTATGGGGAACCGCCCATAGATATTGGCTACTTCCGGATAAACATGTACCTCCGCGGCATCAAGCAGGCCGCGGATCATTTTCTGCACCGTTACGAAGCCGATTTCGGGCCTGTCCGCAACCTCGGTTTCTGGGAGCTGGCCGCGGCCGCAAGACCATTGCCAGATCCAATGGCTTGGATTTCGGCTTCGAGAAAATTAGGCGACAGCACCGCTATTGATGAGCGAGCAAATACCGACTACTACGAATTCGTCGCAAACACCACCAAGCGGGCAATCGCCGGA
Organism: Chloroflexota bacterium; assembly: GCA_965261345.1. GTDB lineage: Bacteria > Chloroflexota > UBA11872 > UBA11872 > VXNJ01 > VXNJ01. Next base: position 1,342,066 of record OZ253449.1, on the reverse strand, counting down.
CGGTGATCTCGATCGCTTACGATGCCTTAACTCAAGTTTGCAGATTTGAACCTGCCAACCAATTGGCTTGGACGCTCACGCATTCGAGAATAATCAAGGCCCTCTCGCCAGTTACCGATGTAGCCGGAGGTGTCCATTTCGAAAAAGCTCCTAATAGGCCATTGCTGTCTGGTCCAATACAAGATGCCGAAACGCTGCGGTGGCGAGCACCCCTGGTGGCTAAAAGATCTTGGCGAAGTGGTTCAATGCTGGCGGCGAATGACAATTGAGGGGCGGCCGCGGGCAATAATCCGCGGCGCGCGAATAGAGCGACAAACGTTCACACAATCAGCGACCGAGCTGCACCCTATTTAAGTGAGTCGAATTGAAGATCGAAACAGTTCTCAACCATATCGACACCGGGGCCATGGCACTCCCTGTATTCCAGCGCGGATACGTATGGAACCGGGACCAAGTGAGGGGGCTGATGGATTCGCTTTATCGACGGCACCCCGTTGGTAGCTTGCTGACATGGCTTGCCAAAACTGAAGCGGTCGACACACGAGGCGACAAGACGCTTCAGCCGGGCTTCGTTACATTGCTCCTGGATGGCCAGCAGCGAATCACGTCACTCTATGGAATCCTCCGTGGTCAGGCGCCACCATTCTTCGAGGGCAAGGTCGAAACGTTTACCGGCTTGTACTTCAACATGCGCACTGAAGCGTTTGAGTTTTATGCGCCGATGAGGATGGACCAGGATCCATGTTGGGTCAGCGTTACCGAAGTCATGAAGAAGGGGATCGGGCCGTTCATGATCCGGATATTTAATGACGCGGAGCTGCGGGACAATTTCGAGATTTACAACGACCGACTTTCTCGGATTGCCACGACAAGAGAAGTTAATTTATTGGTCGAGGAGATTACTGGCGAGGACAAAACCGTCGACGTCGTTGTGGAAATTTTCAACCGCGTAAACAGCGGCGGGACAAAGCTGTCGAAGGGTGATCTCGCGCTGGCCAAGATCTGCGCTGCCTGGCCGGATGCTCGACGTGAAATGATTGCCCGGCTGGATCGCTGGCGGGCGGCCGGATTCAATTTCAAGCTCGAATGGCTACTCCGGTGCGTCAATAGCTTGGTGACCGGCGAAGCGCTATTTCTGGCGCTCGCCAACGTGCGGCCTGGCGATTTCCAAAATGGATTGAACCTAGCAGAAAAACGTATAGATTATCTGCTTAACGCGATTTCGTCGCGACTTGGGCTCGATCATGACCGGGTTTTGGGGAGCGTCTATTCGTTTGCGCTCATGGTTAGGTACCTTGAAGACCGAGGCGGGACGATTTCTGACCCGGCCGAACGCGACCAGCTTTTGTACTGGTACGTCCACACACTGCTGTGGGGACGCTATTCAGGGTCGACTGAATCGGTTCTCAACCAAGACTTGGCAGCGATCGAAGGAGCGGGCGAGGGATTAGAACAATTGATCGCGGGTTTGCGCCGGAATCGTGGCGATCTCAAGCTCACTCCAAATGACTTTGCCACTTGGAGTCGCGGGTCGCGTTTCTATCCGCTGCTCTACATGCTTACCAGGGTCAACCGGTCCCGGGATTGGGATACGGATTTCGAATTGTCCAGCCACATTCTGGGCAGTTTAAGTAGCCTGCAACTACACCACATATTCCCCAAATCACTCCTGTACAAGTTCGGGTACGAGCGCCCGGAAGTCAACGCGCTGGCCAATTTCACATTCCTCACCCAGGACACCAATCTCAAGGTCTCGAATCGGAACCCGGCAGAGTACATCCCCGAATTTGCCGCAAAGCACCCCGGTGTCATGGAATCACATTGGATTCCGATGGACCCGGAACTTTGGAAGATTGAAAATTACCGTCAATTTCTCGCGGCGCGGCGCGAATTGCTCGCCTCGGCCGCAAATCTGTTCCTCGACGAACTGTGGCAGGGCAAAGTCCCTGAATCCAAGTCAATCGGATCCGTATTGGACCGGGTAGAAATCTCCTTGGGGGCAATCCAAGAAGAGGATGAAGAAAAAGCGCTGTTGGATACCAATATCTGGGTAATTGACCAAGGTTTACCCGAAGGCGAATTGCTATATCAATTGGTTGACGGAGAGACCGGGGAACTGCTGGCGGTGCTCGATCTTGCTTGGCCCAATGGCCTGCAGGAGGGCTATAGCCAGCCGGTCGCGCTACTGATCGACGAGGACCCTGAGATCGAGAGCATCGCCAGTCAGGCCGGATTCCGGTTCTACACTGATGTCGAATCATTCAGACACTACGTGTGCGCCCAGATTCTTTCGACTCAGCCGCTCACCAGCTAGTGAGTCCTATTTCCGAGTAGGTGCGACAGGTGAGCGCCTTTTGAAGTAGGGACCACACAAGACTTCCTGCAGTGTGTCCAAACCCAGCAAAGGATGCCATTGTGGCGCCCGAAGAATCCATATACCGCTATCGCCTTAAAAACCTGGCTCTGGCCAAGGAAATCGGCAGCGTCACCTTTACTGCTGCTTGCCGATCGGGGCGATTTTCAGGGACAAGAGGGTTGCAACTGGCATCCCGGACCGCCTGCTCAACCGCAGCAATATCCTGAATTTCCCCTCAACCGAACATCACCTGCTGGTGGCGCAGCAGGATCGAATACAGTCGGAACTATCTACCGCGCACCAATGGATCGAGCCATCATCGGACGGCAGCAACGCGACCAATTGAATGACTTTGGTGGCTCGACCGCAATCTGGCGATTGCTGGCCGTGGATTACCCGCCGATCACACTAACTGCGAACACCCATTACTTGGGGCAACTAGATATAAGCACGGTTATATCTAGTCGTCAAATGAACAGTTCTTGTAAAAGTTTGTAAATCCCACTCGGCCCATTTCCGACTCAGGCAGGAATGTTCGGATGGAGCGAGCCGCCCCATCGATACCGTGCAATAAGCGATACTAGACGGACTTCATTATTTGCGCTGGTTTTTGGAAAAGCCAAAGGTAGTCGATGACTTCAGATCCTTCTTATGCGTCGCCTCCTTCCGAATTGGAAAGCTCGGTCGCGCAGGCCGCAAGCGACATCCGCGTTAGCGCCTTCGGACAGAGGATTCGGGGTGCACTTAAACGTAATGCCGCGGCCGGTGAACAGACAGCGTTGCGCGAATACGATTCAAGGATCGCGGCCGGCCCGGACATCGTGCGGCACGCAAATGCGTTGTACTTAGCGCAGCTGGACGACGAGAAGTGGAGCAATGCCACGATTACCACGAATGATCGGAATTTGTTTAGTGTGCTACCAACGTCGTTGAATTCCACTTCCGAGATCATCGCCACGTTCTGGGAAGGTCAACGACCCGAAATCGCGCGAGCTTTTGTTGACCGAGACAACATCCCTATTCCTCTTTGTCCCGCATATCCGGATTCACGCGATGCGATATCAAATCGGGCCCGTAGGATGCCGCGCCAGCTTGCAAACGCGATCGCCCCGATTAAATCCGCTATTGAGCAAACTCAATCTTGGAAATCTGCGTCCGAATGCGCTTCGGCACAGGACGACAATTCTGTCAGCGAGCTTTTGAGCGTGAAGAACGAATTCTTCCGGCAAAGGCAACCTCTTGACGGGGAAACCCTGGAAGGTTGGTACCAACGCGTTTCGAACAACCTCAACGCCGCGAGGTCAACAGCTCCTAAGCCATTGCTGGGGCTCAATCAATTGGTAACAGCGTGCGTGTGCTCGATGATTTCCATTGCGATTTGGGGTCACGAAATCGATGCAAGAATAGTCGCTGGGTGCGAAACCCGGCCATTTGAGGGTGATTTGCCCGATGGATTCCAGATCACGATTCTTGAACATTTCGAATTGTGGTACACGAAAATGCTCTCCACTTTCCGGGTATTGGATGGGAGTGAATTCTCGGGGATTGGAATTTCCCATGGCAGTCATTTGGAGTTCGACTCGGAAAAAGGATTTGAAACGCGTCTGTCGATCAACAGGTTATCGGCATATGAATCATTGGTCGAATAGGAGGTCGCGCATTGGTCCAATACATAGTCGCGGACATGGTCTCTCAAGAGGGCGACCAAATCGGAATCAAACAGGTTCGAAGTCTTTCGACCGGCGAACGTGAGCGATTGGCGGAAGCAAACAGTTGCATTTGGAGAGTATTCAGACGAGTCGCGTTTGCAGTGCTGGCTGAAAACTACCGGACGTTTGTCAATTTGGAAACGAGTCTTGTAACTAGGGCTTCTAGTCAACAATCCGTTCAGCAATCTGAATTCCCGCTATTGACCTCTCAATTGACAACAGCGATTGTCAATTTCCTGACCAGCATGCGAATGTTTCTGGATCACGCAGCCACCGATCTCAAACGACGCGACGACCGCGACGGCGGAGACCGGTTGACTACCTGGGAAGCCGCATGCAGCGCAGAATTCGACGACTACTTTGCTTACCGATTTCTATACAAATTCAGGAATTACATACAGCACGTCGGCCCGCCGCTATCGCGCGTAGTAGTGAATTCCGGGCTCGGTGATGAAGACGAGGTAGTTGGCAGTGTCTTCCTGGGTGAATCGCCGGAGCGGCTCCTCAAAGAGTACAAAGAATGGGCGAAGCTTCGCGAGGAGATTGAAGGTCTGCAAACCGATATAGACCTAGCGGAGCAAATCCACGTTGGAATGGAATGCTTAACTCGAATCGCAACCGCGTTGTTGGAAGAAGATGTTCCTGACTTGGCAGCGAGCGTCGAGGTCTTCAAGGAATATGTCGGAGATTTTGATTCTTTCGAAGGAACGCCCATCTTGGCCCAGATCGAAGGAGGGCATAGCCAAATGCAATTGGGCATGGTCATCCTGGACATCGGGCAATGTAAGTTGGCTGAGCAATTCGTGCGCGCTCAATCGCACAACGATTGATGTTGTCGAGTCCCCAACGTTGCCGCTGTGGAACCTTAACCGAAACGCCTTCAGGCGGATTATCCATACGGAATGTGAAATTCTTCAAGGCGCTTGATCGCGTCACATTTCCACTTTGACTGATAAGTATCGATCCCGATCTTCTCGCAGATTCAACATAATGAGATTTATATCTATGACTTGAGAGGAAACGCGAGGACTTCCGGCGAAACGTGGAAACGCGAAGGCGGGAAGGTGTTCGGGCAATCTTCTCGTGCCGGAGTATGCATCGTAATTCTTATTAGGTCTAATCCGGTCAACGGTCATGCCAAGGCTCGCATCAATTACCGAGCGGTTGACGACTACCTGACGACTGCCCAAAAGCTTGCGGCGGTCGAGGTTGCAGCGTCAATCAATGGAATTGACAAATGGCAGGAGATTCACCCCGACGACCATGGCGATTGGCTAAACCAGCGTGACCTGCGATTTCAAACCTATTCGGCTATTGGTGATCCAAGGAACAAGGGCGCCTTTGCTGAACAAGCAATCTTTGGGTTGTACGGCGGCGGACTGAAAACCAGCCGCGACGAATACGCATACAGCTTCGATGAAGAAGCGCTGGCAGCACGTTCTATAAGAATGATTATGTTCTACAACCAGTTTTTGGGCGCGGAGGCGCCCCCGGCGAACGACGAACTGATCAAGTGGCACCGGAAATCGTTGTCAAATGTCAGGAGGGGCATGGAAGCTTCTTTTGAACCTGGCGCCTCACTTCGACATGCGCTCCACCGACCCTTTGTCAGGCAAGACGTCCACTTTGATCCACTATTTAACGGCGAACACTACCAACTCGGAGCGATGTATCCAACGGCATCAACCATAAACAGAGTTATATCTATTCAGGGTAGAGGCGGCGGAACTCGTGCCTTCTCCGCGTTCGCGTCAAAAATGGTTCCAGATTTGGAGGTCGTTCACCATTGCCAAGTTTTCCCACGTTGGAGGTTTGAAAGGAGACAGCTCGGTGTTGGCACCTTGCCGCTGGACGCAGGGACAACTGATACTGCCGATGGCAACGGCGAATTCGTCCGAATCGACAACATCACTGATTGGGCGTTGAGCGAGTTTCGACTCAAATATGGCGATTCGTCGATATCCAAAGACGACATTTTTTCGTATGTCTACGGGATCCTCCATCACCCTGTCTTCCGCGAGAGGTTCGCCAACGACTTGTTCAAGGATCTTCCGCGCATTCCGTTTGCGCCCGACTTCCGCGCGTTTTCAGAAGCCGGGATGAAACTTGAAGCGCTGCACTGTGACTATGAGTCCCTTAGCGGGTACCCATTAAAGATTGAGACTGCAAGTGGGTTTGATCCAGGGTCTGACTCCCACTTCTCGATTGAGAAGATGACTTGGGAGAAGGGGGCAGGCAAAAGGAAATTGCGGATTAACGATTACTTGACAGTTTCCGGAATACCTGACTCAGCCCACGAGTACGTAGTGAACGGCCGCTCTCCGCTGGAGTGGCTGGTCGAGCGCTGGTGTTTGAAATTGCACGAACGATCCGGGATCGTCAACGATCCGAATCGGTGGTTCGACGATCCCCGTAGCGTCGTCAAGCTGGTCAAGCAAGCAACCCAAGTCGCCGTCGAATCAGTCAAATTGATCAACGAGCTCCCGGATCAATTCGACTTAGGGAGCTAGGATGGCGAGGCACTCCCAGTCTTATTAGTCAAACCTCGGAAATAGACCCGGAATCATTGCCAACGTAAATGGTCCTCGTACAGTGTGCCAATCCATTGGGTTCCTGCACTATCGAAGCGTAAATCGCCCACCATTTTGGTTCAATCTCCCCAGTTTGCCCACCGACTCCGCGATTGCAGTGAGTTTGGAACCGTGCTGAATATCAAGAGTAAATCGAATTAATAGCCAGCAAAAGCGGTGCGTAGGGTAGGGCTTTGGCAGCACCGTCCGGTCGCCTGGAGGAGATTGATGACCCTGATAGTCATCACCGGAACAAAGTTCTAAAGGCTTGTAGGCGATCAGCTATACGACGCTCTATCGACCATGTTCTGGGAGACCGTCGCCAACGACCAGTGCCAAGTAGGATTTGCGGCGGTTCGTTGGCTACTCAGGGCATCTAACACTCTCTACCCTGCATCACGCTCGTCGAGCTGGCAGGTCCCCGGTTTTGGTACCAGGTGAGACATTGTCTTGTGGGAGGGTGCCGCCAGCTCTCCTGCAGGAGAGCTGGCGGCGAAGCTGATATTGCGGCCGCCCGTAGCACCCACGAAGACGGACGCCGGGCCGTCGATGAGGCCGGCCAGCAGCAGCCGGATTGCAACCGGAAGTTGATCCATCACGCCGCCGCCTCGATCGCTTCCAGGGGCGCCAGGTAGCCGAGCGCCGAGTGCGGGCGCACGGTGTTGTAGTCGATCCGGAAGCGCTCCAGCATCACCCTGGCTTCTTCGAGGGTGAAGAATATCTCGCGGTCCAGGAGCTCGTCGCGGAGCTTGGATATGAACGATTCCGCATAGGCGTTCTCCCAGGGCGCTCCGGGCTTTATGTAGACGGTCTTGACGCTGTTGCCAGATAGCCATTGCCTTATCGCTTTGGCGGTAAATTCGGGGCCGTTGTCAGAGCGGATGTGCTCGGGGACCCCGTGGATGAGCATGAGGTCGGCGATTGTCTCGATCACGTCCCGGGCAGGGAAGGATCGGGCCGCCCGGGCCGCTAAGGCCACGCGGGTGAACTCATCGACCACGGTAAGGATCCGCAGTGGTCTGCCGTCCTCGGTGCGCTCGTAGGTAAAGTCGTAGGCCCAGACGTGATTCGGGCGCTCGGCCATAAGCCGCGTAGAGCGTCCGTTCTCCAGCCAGAGGCGCGACTTCTTGACCTTTCGGATCGGGACCTTAAGGCCCTGCGCGCGCCAGATGCGCAATACCCGTTTGCGGTTCAGTTTCCAGCCCGAGTGTTTAAGCAGGGCGGTGATGCGCTTGTAGCCATAGCGGGGGTGCTTGAGGGAAAGCATCCTGATCTCGGCGGTGAGGTTGTCCTCTTCCGGATCGGGTTTTGGGATGTAGCGCTGGGTGCGGCGCGATTGGCCCAGCACCCGGCAGGCTCTTCGTTCAGACACCGGGAACTTGGCCCGGACGTGGTCGACGCACTTGCGCCGCCGCTCCGGGCTTAGAAGTTTCCCGAGGCCGTCTCTTTCAGGATCTGGTTGTCGAGCGTTAGATCGGCCACCGCGTGTTTTAAGCGCTTGTTCTCCTCGCGCAGGCGCTTGTTCTCCTTGGCCTCGGCGAGCGTCATCCCGCCGTAGCGGGAGCGCCAGCGGTAATAGGTCTGGACGTTGATCGCCGCCTTGCGGCAGCTCTGCTCGACGGTGTCGCCCTGGGCGACACCAAGCTCTATGGCCCGGAGCTTGTTGATGATCTGTTCGGGCGAGTACTTTCGCTTCGCCATTGCAGTCCCCTTTCGTTGGAACCAGATTATTCACATTCCCTCTGGTACCAATGAGGGGGAGCCGGCCAGAGCCGGGTGGCGAAATCTTCCATCATTAGCGTTGCGGCGGCTTGAATGCGCCCCGGTTGCCGCAAAAACGTTGCCTTTACTCGTAACATGCGCGCTTGGACGCGTAAATTGTCAAAAAAATTTAACTCGAGTCTTGATGCTGGGCTCAATGAAGGTGGATTTCATCTGTCAGATTGGGTCGGCTCCAATTCGCGCTTGCAATTCCTAGCTCCCTAAGTCGAATTGATCCGGGAGCTCGTTGATCAATTTGACTGATTCGACGGCGACTTGGGTTGCTTGCTTGACCAGCTTGACGACGCTACGGGGATCGTCGAACCACCGATTCGGATCGTTGACGATCCCGGATCGTTCGTGCAATTTCAAACACCAGCGCTCGACCAGCCACTCCAGCGGAGAGCGGCCGTTCACTACGTACTCGTGGGCTGAGTCAGGTATTCCGGAAACTGTCAAGTAATCGTTAATCCGCAATTTCCTTTTGCCTGCCCCCTTCTCCCAAGTCATCTTCTCAATCGAGAAGTGGGAGTCAGACCCTGGATCAAACCCACTTGCAGTCTCAATCTTTAATGGGTACCCGCTAAGGGACTCATAGTCACAGTGCAGCGCTTCAAGTTTCATCCCGGCTTCTGAAAACGCGCGGAAGTCGGGCGCAAACGGAATGCGCGGAAGATCCTTGAACAAGTCGTTGGCGAACCTCTCGCGGAAGACAGGGTGATGGAGGATCCCGTAGACATACGAAAAAATGTCGTCTTTGGATATCGACGAATCGCCATATTTGAGTCGAAACTCGCTCAACGCCCAATCAGTGATGTTGTCGATTCGGACGAATTCGCCGTTGCCATCGGCAGTATCAGTTGTCCCTGCGTCCAGCGGCAAGGTGCCAACACCGAGCTGTCTCCTTTCAAACCTCCAACGTGGGAAAACTTGCGTCGCACCCAAAACGTGCAAATCCGGTAATAAATTGGACACGAGTGCGCTGAATCCTGCACCGCTAGCTTTGCCGGTTACAGATATAACTCTGTTTATGGTTGATGCCGTTGGATACATCGCTCCGAGTTGGTAGTGACGCGCGTTAAAAATAATGTCGAAATGAGCAAATTGATTGACGAACGGTCGGTAGGCAACAGTTCGGATTGAGTCACTCTCCCATCGGGCAGGAATCTTCCGGGAGGCATTTGAGAGAACGTCGTGGTGCCACTTGATCAATTCGTCGTTTGCCGGGGGCGCCTCCGCGCCCAAAAACTGGTTGTAGAACATAATCATTCTTATAGAACGTGCTGCCAGCGCTTCTTCATCGAAGCTGTATGCGTATTCGTCGCGGCTGGTCGCCAAACCGCGGCCAAAAAGTCGAAAGACTGATCGACTCGCCAACCTACGCTTGGCCGCTTTGCTACCAATCGGCACGTATGCTAAGAATCGCGGGTCACGCTGGTTTAGCCAATCGCCGTGGTCGTCGGGGTGAATCTCCTGCCATTTGTCAATTCCATTGATTGACGCTGCAACCTCGACCGCCGCAAGCTTTTGGGCAGTCGTCAGGTAGTCGTCAACCGCTTGGTAATTGATGCGAGCCTTGGCATGACCGTTGACCGGATTAGACCTAATAAGAATTACGATGCATACTCCGGCGCGCGATCCTTGGTCGAATACGCCTCCTCCCTCCTTTTGACGAAACAATCCCCTAGTTCTTGCGTTGCCCCGCAGGTCTAAGACATAAATCTCATTAAATTCACTGGCCAGGCAATGCCGCAATCCGGCTGCTGCCCTCCCGTCGAGCCAACCGTTGTTCGTGACGAATGCGATCAGTCCACGATCGCCCATTCGGTCGGAGGCCCAGCGAATGGCCCGAATGTAAGAGTCGTACAGGCTAGCGCGTTGAGTTGCGTTGCTGTTGGCGACATAAGTCTCTCTGATCCGGGCGTCTAGAGCTGGGTAGCTAACGTTCCGGTTTTCGTCACGGGCATCGGATTGCCAAGCCGACCACGGCGGATTCGACAGAAAAACCCGAATATCTTCATTCTCTTGAGATTCAGCTCTTTCGTTGTTTTCGCCAAAGTACTTGCGTGGAAACTGGCGCTGAGATCTTGCGCCTTCACTGAGATTGAACGTATCCGCTAACACCATGCCGGTGAATGATCTGTAGTCGATTCCAGGGCACCGGCCTTGGAAGGCTCGCTCGATATTCAACGCGCCAATGTAGTACGCAAGGGGCAATATCTCGTTTGCGTGTAACTCGCGATCAAATTTTCTGGCCACGTCAGATTCGCCGAGCAACGACTTATCTTGGATCAGATTGACAAGGAAAGTTCCGGTGCCGGCAAATGGCTCTAGCACGTGGACACCATCCGCGGACAACCCGGAAGCGCCAAATTGCTCACGCACAATGTCGTCTGCTGATCGGAGTATGAAATCGACAATTTCGTTAGGTGTATATACGATTCCGAGTCGATCGGTCGTTTGCGCAAACGCAGTCTTGAAGAATTTTTCGTACAGCTCTTTCAGGACTACCTGTTTTCCTGCAGCGTCGCTTACTCCAAAAACGCGATTCCTAACGCTGTCGTAGAAACTTTGGAACTTCTCAATCTCCGCATCCAATCCGCGGCGCTGCAGAATTTCAACCATCCGCTGCATCGCCTTTGATACCGGGTTCTCTTCGACAAATTTGCTCTCAGCAAACAGCGCTTCGAATACGGGCCTAGTGATGAGATGCTGCGCGAGCATGGATTCGACTTCACTTGCCTGGACCGAGTCATTGGTAATCGATTTGATGCCATTGTGAAAGTCAGAAAACTCGGTAGCGATTTCCGAATTCCCTTCTCGCAAAGCTCGAATTCTGGCCGTGCAGCGACTCGCAATTTCTCCGATGTCGCGTGCCCAGCGGTCCCAATATTGGCGATCCCCAACCTTGTCTACGATTGCCGCGTACATAGCCTCTGGCAACAATCCCAATTCGAGTTGAGTCGCGTTTTTGGTTACAAGTGGCTCAACGACGAATTCATCATCCTCCCCTACGTCCAATCCGACAAATGAGATCCGGTCTGGGAGCTTATTGTTCAAGTCAATTTGATTTATTTCAATGTCGAGACGACCGTCGTGGGATCGCAACGCGCGTAGTACATCCCATACCACGTCATAGTCTGAATGCAACATCATTTCGCCAACATTTGATCTGGCACCGACGATTACCGGCAAAATGATGTATCCGTATTGCTTGCCGGGGCTTTTTCGCATGACACGCCCGACGGCTTGGACAATATCAATATGTGAACGCCGCGGATTCATAAACAGGACGGCGTCCAGCGCCGGAACATCAATTCCCTCGGACAAACAGCGCGCGTTGGTCAACATTCGGCAAGAAGATTCATCACCGTGGCGCAGCCAAGCTATATCTCTGCTGCGATTCAGCGCGTTGTTGGTGCCATCTACATGTTTCACCTGCATCTGGCCAACACGATCTGGAGTAATCGTGTTGGCGACGACTTCAAAACTTGACTCGATCAGTTTCGATGCATTAATCCTGCTGCTGAATGCGATAGCCCTTTTTAATTTCGGACTTGGCAAATGCTTATATTCGGCGGCCGGAGCGGCCAATTCTGGATCTAGCAATCCCGTCCAGCAACCGGCAATCCTTGCGGCATCATCTACCGTCATCAATTCGCTCAACGTTTTGCTCCCGACACCGGGGCCATCAGCATGCTTGTCCAACGTTTTTGCCAACAACCGCGCAGCGTAACGCTGGTGCATGTGAAGTACAAGCACCTTGTAGTCAGTCAATAAGCCTTTGTTTACCGCTTCACCAAAGTCCAATCGGTGAAATTCCGGCCCGTATGTAGCTTCATCGTCCATGGAATAAATGTCGAAGTTTTGGTCGTTTGCCCTCTTTTTTGACGAGGAAGCATAGAGGCGCGGCGTCGCGGTCATGTAGAGCCGCTTCCTCCCCCTGACCATTGAATCGTCGTGTACACGAACGAATGGTGATTGTTTGTCGCCCGGTTTTTCCACCCCAGTAGTTCTGTGAGCCTCGTCACAAATGATCAAGTCGAATTCTTTTACGCACTCATCACGCTGCGCTTCGATAACTAATTCGATGCTTTGGTACGTGCAAAAAACTACGCGCAATTGGCCCCCTGGGTCGGACTTGAGAACCGACCTAATCTGGCGCGGATCAGTCGTGACGGGGAGCTCAAGTTCAAAGAGATCGATATCTTCGGCAATGCGCCCAGCGCGCACATCAGAACAAATGCCAACATAGCTTTGTGGAATCCTCTGTTGGCTGGCCCACTCGCGCAAAGTTTGTTGCATTAACGCGATCGAAGGGACCAAGTAGAGGCACGTGTTGCCCTGACCAACGTACTCTTCGGCCAGCCGTAACGCGGTCAGGGTTTTCCCTGTCCCACATGCCATGATCAACTTGCCACGGCCGGATTTACTAAGCCCCAGTAATACGTCCTCGATTGCGCTTTTTTGGTGGGGCCGCAATTCGTAACTGCCTCGCCTTACCTGCAAGTCCTTAAGGTCGCCAGCCAAATCGGGCCAATCGACATCACTACCCTCTAAATCGAGGAATTTGAGCAAGTGAACTGGTTTATCGAGTCCGCGTATTGCCCTGGAGGCGGTCGCACCCCATTCGGCACCGGTGTCAATGATTAGGCCGTGCGTGTACTTGGTTTTACCCAGCTCCGCTAAAAAGCTGGAAACCGCCTTCTTATTAATTCGTGTGCTTGGCCCGTGAAATTTGCACTGAATTGCCCAAACCGATTTGCCGTCGGCGGATATCGCCTCTAGGTCAACTCCAAAGTCTTTGCCGTCAATCAACTGCACCGACGCAAATCGTGGACCCCAAATTGGGTCTTTCCGCAAGTACTCGCACATTAAGCGCTCAAACAGCCTGCCCCTGGCCATTTTGGACCGCGCAACGCTCCTCAATTCGGCTAATACCTCTGCAAAATCATGCCGACGCGGTTCGGAATTGAGCGCTGTCATGGAGATGGGATCCCTCAGTTTTCCTGGCAATTAGTGCGATTTAGTGTTGTGGTCGTTGATCCTGAGCTGCTAACGCTCGATGTCGGTATGGATCAAATTGCTGAAGGCGATATGTTCGCACTTACCCGGTGCGGACTAATGCGATAAATTTTCCGTGGCCAGATTGGCGGTTGTTGATCCGCCAACATTCGCGAAGAACATCGGCGTCAATCGGTCGCCACCACACGAACGCTCTGGAGTGTTACGCCTCTATCTTCCAAAACTCGCTTGGCGGTTTTAACATGATCTGACGCGCTTCGATTAGCCTCAATCCACAAGTCATTAACAGATCTTGGCCTCCGAAAACGAGCGCCCGATCGCGTTACTGGTTGTGAATGAACTAAGTAGGCCTTGCCCCCGGCTGTAATCGGACAATCTGATGCGGACAGGTGTCCTGTTTCAATCAACCAACTTACGATGGCCGTTTGAAACTCGATCCATGTGCCGGGCGCCGTACTCGATCCATCTGGAAAAAGTATTGAATTCGGCTCTTTTTGACCAATTGAGGGAGTGAATTGATCCAAAGGAACTGATTTCTGACGAATTCGTTTGGTCGCAACTGCCTGCCCACGTTCAGCGAGTTTATTTTGCGGCACGTTTGTGACTGCCGGTGTGTCGGATTTGAAATTTCCGCGCCAAAGCCAGAGCATTTTCATGATCGTGCCCTGGGACGCGTTCCTAACACTGAATTCAACAACCAGTTTTTCTGCAATTGGAACCGGATTGTGCGTCTCGTAAACCTCCCATCTGTCACCGTTAGTGACAACGAAGTATTTGATCCCGCGTTCAATGCAATAGCTGATTGATTGGCTGATACCGTCATCGACGCGCCGACCCAAATTTTTTGCCTCGACGATGATGCTGGGAGTTCCGCCATCGACCATCAAAGCGTAGTCAGCGCGCCCAGGTCCTGCTTGATACTCAGGTTCCACCTGCGTCGGATCGGATAAGTCCCAGCCCAACGCTCCGAGTAGTGGATCAATCAACGAGTAGCGCGTTGCGGATTCGTTCTTGCCCAACAAGACGCGGTGTTGCGACATTCGGTCTTTGAGAGTGCCGATAAGGCTGTGTAGCTCATCCAAATACAAATCGAATGCCCCGTGTTTCACTCATCTCACATAGATTAATTCGATTCAAGCTTGGCCCGCGAACAATTCGAGTGTTGACTAATCTCTCCGGGATTGAACTAATCGCGCCCCGTCGATGCTCAAGTGCTTCCGGCAACAAGGAAATTCACATTGCGAGCCGACGACTGGAAGCGAGTATCTCGCTTGACGTCGAATCGCAGATGATGAATGCTGCCTTCTCCGGTTCATTGGCGACCATTGCAAGCCGGCCAGCTAAGAAATCATGCCTCTAATCTTCCGCAACCTGCCGTCTCAAGCACATTTCGGCGGTAGGGCCATGGCGATGGATCACGTTCCCTGGAGTGACGAAAGAGCGCCAGCTTGATCAGCTAAACCAACGCGATCACAAAGGGCCATCGTGAAACCTCTATGGAGTTCCCTCACTTACTTCGTCGAGGAACCATCGATGATCCAACGCGATTATCAAACCTCGGTCGCCCTTGTCGCCAAGCAAGGTTTTAACACCAGCGAATTCGTCTGGAGCGCCGTACAGCACGCCTACCTGGAACTTATGACGCCGGCCTGGGCGGAAAACATCGGCTCGAAACCGCACGATTGGGACGTGTCCCACGGTGTGGTGTAACTAAGCCGTCCTCTACGTTTAGGGGTTCGGCAGCTGCAACTCTACAGAGTTGCAGCTGCCGGCAGGGCCGGCAGATGGTTGCTGGGGCTTGCTGGGGGAGTTTCGAGTCCTTGGCTGTGACGGCGACTGCCGGTAAGGCGTCCATCATTTTGCCAGTTGCGACCATGGCGCGGTCGTGGTCATATGGGCTTCCATGGGTCCGAAGGCCGGCCCCGGCCCGTAACGGCTCGCATTCGGGCTCACCGGGCCGGGTTTGTTGGGAAAGTCGGCCCAATTCGACGCTAGTGATCCTTATTTAGGCCCAGCTAGCGCCCAGCCGGGCGCACGACCTTCCATTTCCCTGGAGGGCGCTACGGCCCCCGGCGGCGGTTGCTACCCCGCCGGCAATGCCAGCGGGGACTGCCTCTCTCCCGGAGATGGGGGTTGGCCGATTAAGGCCATCGAGTGCCTGGACATATAGCGGCGCTCGGATGCGAGCCATTCGTCGTTCTGCTCAATTAGGACCGCTCCGATAAGGCGCAGGACCGAGTCATCGTCGGGGAAGAGCTGCACTACCCGGGTGCGGCGCTTTAGCTCGCCCATAACGCGCTCCAGGGGATTGGTGGACCAGATCTTGCGCCAGTGCGAAGGCGGGAAGGCGGTGTAGGCAGTCAGGGCGATCTCGGAGTCCTCGAGGATCGTGGACAGTTCCGGATACTTGCGCTCTAAGCGATCGGCGAAATCTCCGAAGGCGTCCATGGCGCTCTGCTTGTCAGCCTGCCCAAACAGCGACGCCAGTCCGGCTGCCACCAGCCCGCGGTCGCCGCTTCTGACCCTTGGCAGAAGATTGCGCCCAAAGTGTGTCCTGCACGTCTGCCAGGCGGCCTCGGGAATAAGCTTTGTCACCGCGTTGCCGATGGCTTGGTTCCCATCGGAGATCACCAGCCGCACGCCGGATAGACCGCGCGTTACCAGGGAGGCGATCAAGTCCTCCCAGAAGCCCTGCGCTTCGCTGTGGCCGATTGCAAGCCCCAGCAGCTCGCGATGGCCGTCCTCGTTTATGGCCATTGCTATGCCCACCGCCCGCGACCTTACCGCATGCGCGTTTCGGGCTTTTACGTAGGTGGCGTCGAGATAGAGGTACGGGAAGGTCGTATGCGCGAGATCGCGTTCGCGGAAGGCATTGACCAGCTCGTCGATGCCTTTGCAGATCCTTGACACCTCGGACCTGGAGATCCCGGCGTTTACTCCCATCGCCTCCACCAGCTTGTCGACCTTGCGGGTGGAGACGCCCTTGCTGTAGGCGGTCATGATGACGCCGTAGAGGGCCTGGTCGATGCGGCGCCGCCGCTCCAAGAACTCGGGGTAGTAGCTGCCTTGGCGCAGCTTGGGCAGGGCAATCTCGATGTCGCCCGCCCGGGTGGAGAGGGTGCGCTTGCGCGAGCCATCAAAGCCGATTGCGACGCTCGCCGTTGCGCTCGTGCGGTTTGGCGCCGATGTTTTCGGCCAGGCCGGCGTCAATAAGTTCCTGGTAGGCGTGCCGTACGGCGCTGCGGACGAATTCGCTGCTGTCAAACCCTTGCTTGGCGATAAGGGCAAGCAAGGTCTGATAATCAAGTTGGGCCATCGATGGTTCCTCGACGAAGTAAGTGAAGTGACTCCGTAGAGGTTTACACGATGGCCCTTTGTCATCGCGTTGGCTTAGTTGATCAAGCTGGTGCTCTTACACCACTCCAGGGGACGTGATCCACGATTGCTGACGGAGAGTATCGCAATCGGCGCACATGGGTGGACGAAAGGTGTTGGCGATGTGGTCTTTACGTGGTCGAGATTGACTTGTTATTGCTCAGCGATTCCGTCAGTAGTTAACTGCTCAGGAAAAATGTCACTCCCCTCTCCAGGTTGGGACACATGGCATTGGTTGAGCAACTACCCCACGCGCGGCGCCAGATTCTTGATTGCTACCTGCACCGCCAGATCGATTCCCGGCAGGCGGTAACCCTGCTCGGCCTGAGCCGGCGCCAGTTCTGGCGATTGCTGGCTGACTATCGCGAGACCGGAGAAAAATCCCTGGCCCACGGCAACCGTGGCCGCCGACCGGGCAATGCAACTTCAGACTCAGTGGCCGCCCGAGTAATCGAACTGGCCCGGGATCGCTACCCGGACGCCAATCACACCCATCTTGTCCAGCTACTGGAGGAACGCGAAGCGATACAGATCAGCCGCCAGACCTTAAGACGGATCCTGGCCTCCGCGGGGATAAAGAGCCCCCCGCCGCCGCCGCCCACCCCGTCACCGGGTAAGAAGAGAGCGCATGCCCAGGGAGGGGATGCTGATCCAGATCGATGGCAGCCACCATCGCTGGCTGGGCGACGAGCATCCCCAGCTGGACCTGCACCTGGCGGTGGACGATGCCACCGGCAAGGTCCTGGCGGCATGCTTTAGACCCGATGAAGACGCCTATGGCTACTTCGAACTGCTCGGCGATCTGACCAGGAACCACAGTATCCCATTGGCCCTCTACAGCGACCGCCACAGCGTGTTCGTTCCCTCCCTCCGATCCGCGCCAGCCAAAGCTGGCCGAGGGCGCTACCCAGTTCGCGCGGGCAATGCGCGAACTGGGGATACGCCAGGTGTTTGCCGGCTCGGCCCAGGCCAAGGAAAGAGTGGAAAGGGCCGCCGGCACCTTCCAGGACCGCCTGGTCACTTAAGCTGCGCCTGGGCGGTGTGAGCTTCATCCACGATGACAAGGTCGGGCACGTACTGGAGGAAGAAGCCACGGTAGCGGTCGGATTTGACCAAATCCAATGCTGGCGACGAGGTGCCGATGGTAGGCAAACACGCTCACGTCGGGGCGGGGGAGTTCGCGTTCCAAGCGGGCCATCTGCGCGGAGGAAACTACCGCAAGGTCAATTCCAAACTTCTCGGATAGTTCGCTCTCCCAATGGTCAAGCAAATGAAGAGTGCAGAGGACCCTGATTCGACTTATTTGGCCACGCTCCAATAACTCGCGCGCGATCAGACCGGCCTCGATCGTTTTGCCGACTCCGACGTCGTCGGCAATTAGCAACTGCACTGGATCGAGGCGCAGCGCCATCAGCAAGGGAACAAGCTGGTATGGGCGCGGCGTAACCGAGATCCGGCCCATGCAGCGAAAAGGGCCGGCACCGCTGCGCAGTTGCAGGCGGGCGGCGCCAAATAGGAGACGGAGGCCTGCCGAATCGACAGTTCGATCAGGATCCGGGTAGGGAAACCTCGCGCTGGCTACAGCACCGGGTTCCAGGTCCGGCAGGATGCCGATTTCATCGCCCGCCAGCCCGTCAAGCGACCGTAGCCGAACTACATCGCGAACTTCTGGTGGCAGGACGACCCAGTTGCGGCCGCGGGCCGAGACAAGCGAGCCAGGACGATATTCCACGTAACGAAACCAGAAATCAGCGTGGGGCAGCAGACAATGATGCCGTTACTGCCCAATCGCGGCCCATTCGGCCACCCTCAAAATTATGGGGTTGTGCCATCAATTCTTCGTTTATCTCACTAAGGAATTCACCGAGATCCGTTCAGCAATTACCAGGTACCCGTTACCGCAGGGAACAACCGAGACAACACGGTAGCCGCGGTAATTCAATTCGTCAACGCAATCCTGCATCTTTGTACCGGGGTTTTTGAAGAAGCCATCCTTATGTCTAAGGTATCGAACGGTGTTGTATTCGCGCAAATTCTCCACTCAGGGACTCCTCGCTCACTCGTGTTCATTCCAAGCTTGGATTATGCGGATGGGCGAAGCAGGATGGAGCAGAATACCTGACTCTCAACTCTGTTTGACGTTGATCTCAAATTCGCGACTTCCGGCTAAATACGGCGAAGTTTGTCCAGAGGTTTGATTGGGTGATCGTTTTCCGCCCTGCGCCGCTGCGTAACTACCGGTAATGTTGCGCCCAGATCAAACTCGCCTGCCGGGATTTGATACGCGGGTCTGGATCAATGCGCATCCCCGGATTAATTTGAGCTGCCGGCCGAGCCAGACCTGTTGCAGTGCCGCTTGTAACAAGTGCATGCGACGGCGAATCATTGGCGGTCAAAACAATAACGCTGTCGAATCCTCGGCTGATTCGTTCTCGTGCCGTCAATCACGGCCCGAGTACCGACCTCCCCTGCGGGATTGGGTACTAGAGATAAATGAAATTAGTTCTAATGGTCGGTCCTAGAGTTGCTAGTGGCAGCCAGGCAAGCACCGACCGCCGAGTCGGATCAACGGTCGCCGAATACCAATCGATTCCAGTTGCAGGACGGTTGCGAATGGATTGGGCCGGTAGTTGAGGCAAAAGTCGGCTCTTGCTAGGCGGAAGCCCGGTGCGCGATCAGAGATTTTCCGCAGTTTGAACGGCCGCTTCAATTACCTCGATCGAATCTTCTAGGTCACTTTCGTCGATCACCAAGGGAATCGAAAACGTCACCGACGACCCCTCCGGAAACATCGGAAGGACTCCCCCATCCACGCAGGCCCTAAAGACCACCTCGGTGAACGCTTTCGCCTGAATCGGGTCGGGCGAGGCATTCTTAAGGTCAAGCGCCAGCATCAGTCCGGCAGAGCGAACCTCGCGGATGCTGGAATGCTTTTCCCGTACCTCTTCGAGCCGTGCGTATGCCCTTTCGCCCAAGGATTTGGCCCGGTCCGGGAGCTCACCGTCACGCAAGATTTCCAGGGTCGTTAGGGCCGCCCGCGCTGACATGGTGTTTTTCTCGTGCGTCACATACCCCAGGTCGGCATCTTCTGGCAAATCAAGGCCCGGACTTATGATCATGCCCGCAACCGGCATCACGGTGCCTCCAAGCGCCTTCCCCACAGTCGTTATGTCGGGGCGAAAGCCATATCGTTCGTGATTGAACAACCATCCGGACTTGCCCAGGCCGGTCGCGACCTCGTCCATCACCATTAGTGCGCCGTAAGCATCACATAGCTCGCGCACTTCTCCCCAATACCAGTCGGGCGGAGGATGCGCGTTATTGCGTATCGTCTCTGCAACTACCGCGGCTATATCACGCTCATATTCGAAGACGTGCCGCATCGCGTCCAGCGAGTGCTGCGCATAAGCTTCCTCGTTAAAGCCAAGGTGCTCGCCTCCATGGCGGTAGGGCGGTGGTACCTTCAGGGTTCCCGGCATTACCGGGCCAAGCGTACGGCGATCAAAATAGCCACCACCGACGCTGAGCGCACCGCTATTGCGTCCGTGAAACGCATCGTAGAAGGAGACCGTTTTGTAGCGTCCGGTGCTGGCTTTCGCAACGCAAATCGCCGCGTCGTTCGCATCGCCGCCGCTGGGCGCGAGCGAAACCTTGGCTTTAGGATCGCCCCACAGCGTAGGCAATGTCTCGCCGAGCTCGATCGATGTTTCTGACGTTAGCCCCCTGGGGGTAAACGTGAGCTGATCCAACTGCTTGTGCAGTGCTTCGATCAGAACTGGGTGGCGGTAACCGATATGGTGGGCGTTGTTGCCGTAGAAGTCCGCGCACCTTCTGCCAGATGCATCTTCCAGCCAGATGCCATTGGCGCTTCGAACGGACATGACGCAGGGGGAATTGTTATTTCCCGCAATCGAAAACGCCATATCCCGTTCCAGCAAGGCCCGTTCTCCCGCGGATTTGGTCTTTTGCGACCACTCATTGCGTGATGCCAAGGATTGAGTCGTGCCCAGCATGCCAAGATCCCATCTTGCGTTTTATTGCTGTCCGCCATTTTGGCTTCGCAATCCTCAATTGCCAGATGGGCCTTCTTTTGATGCGTTCGGGAGTCGAGGGACCGATATAGGTGGCGTCGATGAAGGAACAGTGTTGGTTGCCACGTACTTGGCAGCCCGCGGATCCAGCGCCAGTTCTGCGGCGGGTTCAGTTCCACGCCATTGCGCTGCCGCACGCTCGTTTAGCGCCACTGGCCGGGCCCATCGAAACGCGGCCCGATTTTTGTTGCGGCCGCTTCGTCACGTCGGTAACGGGACGCGATTCGCTACGCCGGGCGCAGGATGGAGCCGCCACCACTAAAAAGGCCCGGCTGGCCGCTGCGTTCAGCCGCCCCTTAAATGATTTCGGTTGGAACTTCCGGCAAAGTCAGGACCCTGTCGTGCGTCGATGCTCAGTCGACCACTAACGGCAAAGATAAATCGGCGGCGTATTCGGACATCGAGGCGTCATAGACTGCGATGTTTCCGTACCCAAGCAGCGTGAGTACGAGGGCGTCATTGGATGCCGCAATGCCGCCACCACAATATGTGATCACGCGCTTTGACTTGTCCGCACCCGCTTGCACGAAAAGTTCCGCCAGATCCTGCGGTGGCCGGTAGAGTCCGGTATCGGGATCGTTTAGCTCCATAGAAGGAACATTGGTCGACCCGGGAATGTGCCCCGCGCGGCCGTACCTGATTCCGCCATCGGCGCCGGAGTGTTGTTCTCGTCCCAAAGCGTTGATAAGGCAGCTTCCGCCAGCCCGGTCGGACTCGATGAACGCCGTGATTTCATCCAGGGCGGCAAACCTGTCGAGATCGGGATTCGGGGCGAAGGCGGTCGACTCGTACTTGGCAGCGTCGGTCGTTACGTTACGACCCTCGGATATCCAGCGATCCCAGCCGCCGTTAAGGACCACAGCGCCCTTGCAACCCATCGACTGAAACATCCACCAAAACCGCGCAGCCCACATCGAACCCGCGCGGTCGTAGAGGATCAGCTGCGACGACTCTGAAATTCCATGCCGCCCGGCAGCCTCGGCGAAGGAGTCGGCCGAGGGCATCATGAAGCGCAATTTCTGATCGTTGTCGGAGAAATCCGCCTGCAAGTCCAGGAATCCCGCGCCGGGAATGTGTCCCGATTCGTACCCCGGCCGCCCTGAATCGACAATGTATCCACCGCCATCGTCGCGGAATCCAAGCAAGACGGTGGTCTCGAAGACGCGGACATTCTTATCAGTTAAATGTTCTGCCAGCCAATCAGTCGAAACCAGATGCTGGGGGTTTGCAAATTCCATGTTCAATTCCAACCAGATGGGGCCTGGATCGATTTTGCCCGGCCACGCACAACATTGTGGGCCTACGTGTTTGCCCACCGACGGCTTCCGCACGCCTGCGCAATTCGGACCGCAAGGCAAAACGAACTCTCGGCGGTCGAGGTTCCCAGATCAATGGAGATCCCGGGTCATCTGCCCCAACCGGAAAACGTAAGTTGGCAACGACGAACTCTGTTGCCGGCGAATTAACTTACTGTCCTTGCCATCCAAACCAGGACGTTGCCTCACATTATTTGTGAACTAGACAGGTGATCGAGGCAACAGGACCGCGCCGATTAAAGATGATGTGTTGAAAATCGCAACGATGGTGTTTAAAAGTCTGATCCTGGCGGTCGTGGTCCCGTGGCGATAAGGTGGTTTACCGGCCGCGTTTATCGGCACGCTACGATTTGCATCGATGTTGACACCATGCAACTTTTCCCCGGAGGATGACATGAGGCTCAAGGACAAGGTTGCCCTGGTGACCGGCGCGGGTTCAGGGATAGGCCGCGCCACATCCGTGCTGTTCGCCCGTGAGGGCGCAAGGATAGTCGTCTCCGACATTTCCGAGACCACCGCCCAGCAGACTGCAGACGCAGTTGCGGCCGCCGGTGGCAACGTCGCCACTGTAATCGGGGACGTTTCCCGAACTGATGACGCCAAGGCGATGGTCAACGCAGCGCTGGATGCATTCGGAAAGCTCGACGTGTTGGTCAACAGCGCCGGTGTATCCCCGCGCAACGCCACCGGGCCTGATGCCAGCCCGGAAGAGATTTGGGACCGCGTTCTCGATATCAACCTAAAAGGCACCTACCTGGTTAGCTGGCACGCGGTTCCGGAGATGCAGCGCAACGGTGGTGGCTCGATCATCAATCTGGCGTCAATCATCGCCGTCGTGGGCTACTCGTCGGACATTCCAAGCATCATGGGTGGTTTCAACCCCTACCCTCCGTCGAAGGGCGGGGTGCTTCAATTAACCCGCAATTTGGCCCTCGCTTGCGCCGGCGACAACATCCGGGTCAACTGTATCTGCCCGGGTTATGTCGATACCAACTTGATAACCGGACTCACCGAAAACTCAGAGACCCGCGATATCTTGCTCGGCAAGCATCCGTTGGGGAGACTCGGCCGCCCCGAAGACATTGCCTATGCCGCCCTTTATCTGGCCTCCGATGAGTCATCGTTCGTCACTGGCGCACCGATGATGGTGGACGGCGGCTACACCGCGCAGTAATCGGTTCCATGTTGGCGCCGGGGCAAATCGGCATCGCGTCGCAAAGTCGACCCGAAGCAGGGGATCCGCCACCGTCCGGGAGTTTGAATCGCGCCGATTAAAGCGCGGGCTTGCCCGATTGGGGTGGTGTTCGAACTCGTGGGATGCAACATGCAGACCACGAATTGGCTGTCAGCGCAATTCTTGAGACGACTTGAGACGACTTTGCGATCCAGCGCGGCCCGGCAGCCTCGCTGGAGCGTTTGTTCGCAGGCATCAAGAAACGCAATTTTTGCCAGTTACCGGAAAAATCTACTTGCGTTCTTAAGAATCTCGCGCCGCGAATGCGTCCCGATCAATTCGCGGCCGCGCTGGTTCGATGACGTAACCAATTTCCCGGTCCGTGGAGGACGTTCCCGCGGCGGCCTACCTGGGTATTACCGGCAGAACGATGTGCGAAGGGTGGGCTGGCGAGTGGTGGACTATCTGTCGGGCGGTCATAAGGCGCGCGTCCTGGCCGATGGGCGCGCCGGTATTGGGGTTGCGGTCAAATCGCGGGAAATTGCTGCTTGAGATCCCAACGCGCAGCCGGTGACCCGCCCGGATGACGTGGCTCGTGGCCCACAGGTCAATGATGTAGGAGTGGACTTTGCCCGGAGTGATGGGTGAGGGCTGCGAAGCCGAATTCCGGTAACGGGCGCGGATGATCCCGTCTTGGAGATTGTGAGCATAGCCGTCCGGCCGCACGTCCACCAGCTTGGCGGTAAAGTCAGTGTCCACCGCACTGGAGGAGGCGAAAAGGCGGACGCTGATGGGTCCGGTGATCTCTAAGTCCCGGTCCAGTGGTTCAGATGTATAGACCAGCAGGTCCTGCCGCTCGCCCAACTCCTTCTGGTCGGCGACACCGAAGGGAATGATCAGCGTGTTGCCGCCGCGCGTTGGCACCGGGTCGTGGGGGTCGTAGACGTAGGAGTCCGGCGGCTCATCGCCAGGAAGAGCGGTGGAAAGGACCCCGGTGCCGAAGCGAGTGTTGGCCGAGCCGTCGGAGTGGAAATAGTACTGGGTATATTCGGTGCGGGCCAGAGGCCACTCGTTCTCGGAGCGCCAGCGGTTCTCGCCCATCACAAACAGGTTGACCGGCGGGTCGTCCATGATGCCCGTGTCTCGGTCCTTAAGCCACTGGTCAAACCAACGCAGCAGGTATTCGTGCAGCTCGATCCGGGCATCCTCGCCGAAATCAATATCGCCGGTTCCGCCGGAGGTCGGCGCGGTGTAGGGGCGGATGTGCGCCCAGGGACCGACCAGCAGCTTCTGGTTCTCCCGCGCCAGCTGGCTGCCGCCGTTCTCCCGGATGCCGCTATAAGCGTTGAGCGCACCTTCCAAGAAGATGTCGTACCAGGAACTGACATGGAGCATGGGGATGGTAATGCCCGCCAGGTGGCGGTTCAGATTGACGCGCCACCAGTACGGGCCGTCCTGTTCGTTGGCCAGGTACTCCTTAAAGTAGGGCGCTGTTTCTTTCAGCAGATCCACCCAGTCGCTCAGGGGCAAGTGGCGGTACCATTCGTCGGTCAGCGGCTGGGCGAAATTGTCTGCCGGCAGAAGATACTCTTCGACCTTTTCCAACAGGTCGGTGCGGCCCAATCGCTCCAATGTGTTGCGACCTTTGTGGATGGCGTAGGGCACCATCCAGCCCCATTCCATTGCTCCGCCGGTGTGGTACACCCAGCTCTGGTGGAAATCGGAAGAGGCTGAGACCGGGGCCATCGTCTGGAGGTGCGGGGGCAGGGGGTTGTTGGTGGCCAGGGTGTACTGGGTTGCGCCCATATAGGACTGCCCGGTGGTCCCGATCCGGCCATTGGACCAGGGTTGTCGGGCGGCCCATTCCACGGTGTCGAAACCGTCTTGGACTTCCTGGAATAGCGGGTTGTACTCCTCGCCTTCGGACTCGAAGCGAGCACGACAGTCTTGGCTCACAACCACGTAGCCCCGGCTGGAGAAGAACCAGACGGAATGGTTCGGGTCATCGACGTATGTACCTTGCCCGTAGGGGTTCCGGGTGACAAGAACCGGAAACTTGCCCGGAGCATCAGGGCGGACCACGTCACACGCCAAACGCACCCCGTCTCGCATGGGGATCATGACGTTTCGCTCGCGGACGACTCCGGTTGGTGCTCTTTGAGAAGCCATGGTGCCCTCCAGGGGCGCGGATGGAGGGGTGCTGCCGGGGACCCGTTCACGGGCTTGGCGCTGCGATCGGACGGCGGAAACTCCACCCCATTTTGGCGAGTAGAGTGGATTCAAATTTGCTAATTGGCTCCCCACTCACTCGGCCCTTGCTGCTAGCAAGGCCACCAATCGCGACCTTAACGTCGCCTTGTCAATCTTTCGATGCACGGAATTGAATTCACCCTCGCCCAAAACGAACTTCGGGAAGGGGAACCTAATTCTTTGGTGTTTGACGGTGCGATGACCGGCTTTGGATCCGAAATGTGGATCCTGCCGCCCGGATTGCGCAAAAGATCGCAGCGCGGCGAACGGCTTAGCGTCAAAAGTCCAAATTAAGGCCGATTCACTGCTCCGCCCGCAGGCGGAGCAAGCGTGAGGAATTGACCCTTTAAGCGCTGGAAATAACCTATCCTAATGGCTCTGGGGCGTCACCGAATGCGATCTTTTGCGCACCGAAGGATCTTGATTGATTCGGCTGGGGCGGAGAACCTCTAAATAGCGTCCTTGGCCATTGATGGATTGCAGGAGGCGGAAGCGTCACGCCAATCTCACCGCATAACTCGATTGGCGCGGCGTAAAGCGTCCCGCACCGACGCGATCAACTTTGCACCGTCAGGCATGTCCGACTCGGTAGCGTTGGCAATCTGCTCCGCGTCGTCAAGCAGCCTTGCAAATTGCGCCCAGGTCAGCGAGACATGTACCAGCCGCCGAGTGCGCCGTAGCACTTCTGGTCCGGGCATTTCAAAGTTGGAATACCGTTGGCCCACATGGTAATCGCAAAAAAGCGCCGGCAAACTAAATTCCGTCCGAAGCGATGGAATTAACCAGGCTCGGTCCATTGGCAGATCCTTGGCCATTGCATTTGGGTCAAGCGTGGGCAGGCCTTCAGTGGCGGTGCGCAAAGCAGCTATAAGCCGGCAGGGCAGGTTGTCTCAGCGGCCGGCTACGTGGCAGCTTCGAGCGCCTTCGGAACGACTACGTCGAACATGCGTTTGACCTCGGCTTTTAGCCACGCCTGGTAGCCAGGCCAATATTGGCGTGCCTTAATTTCCGCATCTTTCCGGACTAGGATCCGGTGCGTCGACTCGGATTCCAATGGTTGCCAAAGGTAAGACTGGCCGGCGTCGTGCTCAATCAATTCCTTTGACTGTGAAAACTTGTCGAAGTTCGTCTTACGATCCGAGCCATAGAACTCTAGCGCCACCCGCAGTTCGCCGATCGAGAAGGTTTCCCTGGCGGAGTTCCACGCCGTAAAGAACGAAACGACCCTGACTCCTGCTACTGGAACTTGGTGCGTCATGTACGCAGTTGGCGTTGGTCGTGTGGCGGGAATACCTCCTTCCGTTTCGAGAACCCCTTGGAACCCCGTCCAAAAATCGAGTTGATGGCGCTTGGTCTCGCTAAGCTCACTGTCGAAGCCAGTGCGCTTGACCGTTTGCGCCCAGTCGTTCGGCTGGACGACAACGTTGAACCGAGGCGCCGGCCGCGAGTTGTCAATCTTTAACAACTCAATTTCAATGCCAAAGTACGCGTAGTCCTGCGTGGTGCTGTCGTTTAGAAGGTCTAGAGCAGCTCTATGCTCGTCGCGGAATTTCTCAGCGACCCAAACCACGGTCCGTGCATCTAATCCAGCCGTATAGGTAAGCAGCTTTCCCAGATGATCATGATTCGTTCGACCGTACTGGTTCTCGATCACGACCCACGACTCGTCGTCGTCGCCACCGGAGGGCCGCCGGCACAAAATGTCCGCGCTAAAGCTACCGACCTGCTGCTCGGTGCGGTGCGGTTCAAGCGTGAGCCCCAGAGCCTCCCCTAAGCGCGCCAGGTTCTCGGGTTTCGCCAGCCAAGGAGTGAAATGCTGGGATTCGTCCGCCCAGACGGTCCGCAGATCTACGGTTTCAAGGCTTGAAATGGATCTGTCCGGCATGGATGCGACTTTCGAACGATTTTTGGATCACTGGATATTGACGCGCCCAGCGTAAGGACCGCCCCATGCGGACCGATGGAAAACCCGCAATTTTGCGGGCACAAAGCCTCTTCACCGAATTTTTCGGGCCACCTTCAATCATGTGCGACAACGATCGAACTGCGAAGTCTTAAGAAAGCTGACTCCCCCAACTTTGGATGAACTGTCAATTCAGAACCCGCGGGATGATCGGGGATTTGATCGCCTCCAATGGTCGCCTAGGCCTCCTGGCGTCTACGCGTTCTTGTTTGACTCCGATGTGCTTTCGAGGCTGTGCCGGCTGGGTATAAACCGTGCCTAAATTTTTTCGGTTGCTTCACAGCGGACCTCCGACCTTTACCTCAGCGTTGCAACCTTTGGAGAAATTGGGCGGAGGATCGCATTACAGCGGAGGCGCAATCCGGAATTCGCCCATTCCCGGGCGTGACCGGGTTCCAACTAAGTATGGAGACCGAATCGTGCCCAAAGATTTCGCCACGGTGCGCCGGTGAGGGAAACTCACGGCCACGCCCGGCAATAGCAGCGCCGTATCGCGAGTAGGCAAGAATTGGCCGAACCGGGGCAGTCAAACACCCCCGCAATCCAATTGCCGCGATCGCCCGGCGACCATAGCCACCACCGCAGAAAAGCGAGCTGCCGACCATGAAACCGGTCAAGAAATTCGACTCGCCTTGTGTGCACCCAAACGGACTGCAGTGGGCGGGTGACGAACTGTACGTGTTGGACCAGAAATCCGATGACATCTTTGTATTGAACGAGCGCGGGGAAACCGTTCGCACCATCGGATCGCCCACTGAGAACGGCTCCGGAATCACCGCGGGCGGCGGTTCTATCTGGACGGCGTCTAACGGCAAGACTGCGGTGCGGGACCCGCGTCCCACCGACACCGGGCTGGGTTGGGTGCTCAAGCTCGACCCCCAGACCGGCGAAATGGTAGACCGATTCAGGACCCCTGACGGCGGCGGCGTCCACGGCCTCGAATGGGATGACGGGAATATCTGGTTGACGGCGTTTAATCCCCAAGCAATCACCCTGGTGGACGGGGACAGTTACGCCGTGCTGGCGAGTTTTCCGATCGAACTGCCACGATTGCATGGGCTGGCCCGCGTAGGCGACGGCCTCTGGTGCGCGCATACCGGCGAGAAATTGGTAGTGAAGTACGACGCCGAATCCGGGCGGGAAATCGACCGCATCACCTTCGGTCCCGACGACCCGTTTCCGCACGGCCTCTCCATTCGCGCGGGCGAGCTTTGGTATGCCGACGCCGACTATCGCGTGGCAGGGTTCGAGGGAACATGGCGCGGGTGGCCCGAAATCGGACGAATAGCTTCGTAAATTTGGCTTTCTTCGGGCAGCCTGGTCCGCCGAATCGTTCGTCGAGCCCCAATCGTCGAAGGCCCACGGTCTCACCGCCCACCCGCTGGATCGACGCCTGCGACTGAGCATTCCCGGAGTGGCGCAGGAGCGCGCCCGGATTGCCCGGCGCCAAGGCCTTGGCGCCGCCGCCCTGATCTACGTATACCATTTACGCTGAGTCGAATCGCTGCGCCCAAATCATCGTGCGAGCGGTTTACGCTGGCTAGTGCGGCAACGGAACGCTCCGCCCCATGCCCGCCGATCGCGCAGGTGGCACTGGAGCGCGCCGCCACTTTGGCTTTTTCGCACACTGAGCGAGGGCGATGACTTCATTCCGAAACCTTGCGGCACCCGATCCAGTCGGCGAGCACGCAGCTGGAACCACGCAGACCGATCCCACCGGATACTTCAGCCTCGGCCGCCGGCACGGCCGCTGGTGGTTCATTGCCCCCGACGGCGAGCCATTCTTTTCGCTCGGTCTCAACCACATTGATCCGGCCAGTCTTCGCTATCCGGAAAACGTCCATATCTGGCAGACCCGCTACGGGGGCAGCACCACCCGTTGGATCCGCGAATCGGTGGTTCCCAACCTCACCCGTTGGGGTTTCAATACGGTGGGATGGGTGCAGGAAGTGACGGTGCGGCATTGGCAGCACTCGCGGCCATTTACCAATGACGAGTACCGCGCCCTGGCGATGCCGTACTGCCATCTGCTTCCTTTTAGCGAATCCCACCAGTGGGAACAGCACACGCGCCACTTTGACTTCCGCAGCTCGCAGTGGGGCGAATGGGCCGACTACGTTGCCAGGTCGCATTGCGCCGAATTGCGCGAAGACAGCAACCTGATTGGCTACTTCTACAGCGACTGCCCAACGTGGACGCACGTTCAAGAACCAAACAAGTGGCGCGGACCGATCTTTGACCCAGAACTTCTTGGCAGTGAGAGCGGCCGCCGCGAACTGGCCGAATTGGCGCGACGCTATTACAAGACCACGCACGATGCCATCCGGCGCTACGATCCGCATCACCTCATCCTCGGCGACCGCTATGAGGCCAATGCGCCGCTCGCTAATGAAATAGTTACAGTGGCGATGCCGTACGTGGACGTGCTCTCATTCCAGGACTTTTTCCAACCGGGCGCCCACCTGGACCATTGGCACCGCAACACCGCCAAACCAGTTCTGCTGGCAGATGCCGCCCGCGTAGGGAGTGTCGGCCCCGATGGATTCGTGCCCAACGACGGCGCTTGGTATGCCTCGGTTTTGGGCGAGCTGCAGCAGAACCCTGGTTGCGTGGGCTTCCACCTTTGCGGGGCCTACCAGCGCAACAAGGCCCGCAGGCGCGGACTCCTCGACGAGATGGAACGCGAGGATCCCGACAACGTCCCCCTGATCAAAGCCGCCAACGAGCGGGTAACCGCTTGGGTGGAGGCGCAAGACCGGCGCTAAAGCCTGCCTCGGTGGTTCAGCATGGAATGACTGCGGCCGGAGGCAGGATTAATCGCCTTCGACGGCGGCCAGATTACCACACAAGGAAATCCCATTGTTCCCGCCTTGGTAGCCGCAATTGGTCAATACCGATAGCGATTGAGGCGGTTACTCAATCTATGCAGACCGCGATTCCCTATACATGCTGATCGACCAGGATTGGATTGCCGTCGGGGTCTACGGCCACAAAACTGGCCGGGCCAGAACCGTTCTCGTCGGCTTCACTCGCAAGTGTTAGGCCCTCGGATTTGAGCCGTCGCTGCAGGTCCCGCACTTCGGTGAACGAATCGAGCGGGTTTGCGAATTTATCCCAACCCGGATTGAACGTGAGGATGTTCTTCTCAAACATTCCCTGAAAAAGACCGATGGTGTGATCGCCGTTGCGCAGGATGAACCAGTTCTGCTCGCGATCTCCGCCAACGACTTCGAACCCGAATCTTTGGTAGAAGGCGCAGGAAGCATCGATGTCGGCAACCGCGAGGCTGATCGAAAAAGCGCCAAGTTGCATCCGCATCGGCAAACAGTCCAGTTCTCAAGTCAAATGAAGATATTCCCGAATCGATGGTAGGCAATATCGATTTGGCCAATTCCCGTTTTGCGCCGGTTTGCAAGTAGGTAACTTTGGTTTCGCGGCAAGCGTTGGTGGAAAACCTTCGAGGTGTTGCGCGATCGAAAGACAAACGGGCGGGACAGACCCGGGTACAGCGTCTTGAGTGCGCGGGTCCAAACCTGGCCGGACCGCGCCCGAATAGCATGGACCGGCCGCGATGCGGGTCCGATTCGGTATTGGTGGACGAGCAGATAAGACTGTTCGTCGCCGACCTTGGCGCGTTCAGGATCCAGATCTATCAAAAAAAGGCGATCGAGCTAACTCCGGATCAGACCGCCCCAAGCACCGAGCCGGGCGACAGCGGGCAAGTCCTGCCGCGGCAACCAGGCCTGATTTCGGTATCGAAGGCCGCTCCCGCATCCACACGGTATCGGATCTGCTGTCCTCGGGAACAATTCAAGAATTGGGCGTTTTCTGGCTCGGATCCCGATCGACCCGTCCGGCCAGCAATAATCCCGCCGGACCCCGCGGGCAAATGAAGCTGCAGGAACAATGCAAAAAATTGCGCCATTCCTAATGTTTGCTGGTGAACAGCACAGTCGAGCCGAAGAAGCGATCAATTTTTACGTGGAGCTTATTCCGCGTTCGCGCGTGATTGAAATCGACCGTTACGGCCCCGGAGATGAAAATGGCGATGCGGGGACGGTTCGGCTGGTTCGGTTCTCAATTGACGGGCTCGAAGTAATGGCAATCGACAGCGCCGTCGCGCACCAGTTCTCGTTTACGCCGTCGCTTTCGCTATTTATTGAGGTTGAAAGCGAGCCCGAATTCGAACGCATCTTTGGCGGGTTGGCGGAAGCGGGCAAGCTGCTAATGCCGGCTGATACCTACGGATTCAGCCGAAAATTTGGTTGGATCAACGAC
Organism: Chloroflexota bacterium; assembly: GCA_965261345.1. Taxonomy (GTDB): domain Bacteria; phylum Chloroflexota; class UBA11872; order UBA11872; family VXNJ01; genus VXNJ01. The sequence goes on along the minus strand of OZ253449.1, from coordinate 1,310,198 downwards.
CGTTTCGGAGTGAGCTGGCAGGTGAATCTGGCCTAGGACGCCGTCGACACTAGTAACGCCTGCAGATTCAAGCGCGGCACCGGGCTGCATCCGCCCTCGGTCGGGGCAATTGTCCAGCGTTTGCGCCGATGCCGCGGCACGATCAGGTCCCGGCGGAACTCGCGCATCTGGGCGGCTGATTTTGCAACCGCCACGAGGATGGGGTCTCTTAAAGGGTTCGGATCAGTTCCCGTCAGATCACGCCAGGACGCTGCGGATGAACTCGAATCGACGCTGGTGGGACGACTCCGTCGGCGGTGCCTTGAAATCATCGAAGGCGTGGGTGGCCCCCGCGTAGATCGCGATCTTGGCCCGGATGCCCGCTGCGATCCAGCGCGCGTGCATGAAAAGGGTGTCGTCGATTAGCGGATCGGCGGTACCGCAGCTAAACAGCGCCGGCGGCATGTCGTGCAGGCAGGCCCGTAGCGGCGAAACGTCCGGATCAGTGAGATCGACGGAACCAAAGTAGCTCCGCAACGTGCGTTCCATCGTTTCTGCTCGCAGCACCAGGCTGTTGCGTCCGACTATCTCTCGCGCCGGAGTGCCGCCGGCGAATTCGTAGGCGCCGTACATCAGGTCGGCGCCCGACCAGCCGGTGAACCCGTGCTTATCGCGCATCCGCAGCAGGGTGACCGCCGAAAGATTCCCTCCAGCTGATTCACCCCCGATGAGAAGCCGATCTGACCCAAAACGTTTGGACGCGTTTTCGACCAGCCAGATCGCGGCCGCCTCGCAGTCGTCAGGTGCGGCCGGGTACGGGTGCTCGGGCGCAAGTCGGTACTCCACGCTTACCACCGCTACGTTGCACTCCTGGGCCCTACGCCAGTGACTTTCGTCCTCAAGATCGGCGCCACCGAACACCCATCCTCCACCGTGGATGTGAAGGTAAACGCCCTCGCAGCGCTCGGGCACAAAAATTCGCAGCGGAACCGGCCCGTCGGGTCCGGGGCAACTGTCATCGATTCCAACATCGAGCCTGCGCTGTGGTATCTGCTAGGGGCTGCCCTCGCGCCGCCGCCGCCGCATGTACTCGGGTGTGATTTCCTCACCCGGGTCCTGGGCCATCAATTCCCCCAGGCGGGCATTAAAGGCCCGCATTTCCGCACTGATCGCCTCGGGACGAAACAACGCCGGGTCGATTCCCATAGTTCAGATTCCTTGCTTGGCAGGCTTGTTGACGACACAATCCCAGATCGGCCGATCTGGATGCTTCGGCCTGACACATCGCTTTTCTTAACCGAAATACATTATTGAAGAGCGCGCGCCTATGTTACCAGCGTCCCGGCCGCGGCATCAGGAGGGGCGGTCGCACACTCCAGCGCGCCCGGAAGCCAGCCTTTGTGTAGTGGCCAAGCCCTGGTTGAATACATTGCGGACCAATCAATATTGCCGCGTCCAAGTGGCCGGCTCCCCCTCATTGGTACCAGAGGGAATGTGAATAATCTGGTTCCAACGAAAGGGGACTGCAATGGCGAAGCGAAAGTACTCGCCCGAACAGATCATCAACAAGCTCCGGGCCATAGAGCTTGGTGTCGCCCAGGGCGACACCGTCGAGCAGAGCTGCCGCAAGGCGGCGATCAACGTCCAGACCTATTACCGCTGGCGCTCCCGCTACGGCGGGATGACGCTCGCCGAGGCCAAGGAGAACAAGCGCCTGCGCGAGGAGAACAAGCGCTTAAAACACGCGGTGGCCGATCTAACGCTCGACAACCAGATCCTTCAATGAGAGGCCTTAAGGAAACTTCTAAGCCCGGAGCGGCGGCGCAAGTGCGTCGACCACGTCCGGGCCAAGTTCCCGGTGTCTGAACGAAGAGCCTGCCGGGTGCTGGGCCAATCGCGCCGCACCCAGCGCTACATCCCAAAACCCGATCCGGAGCAGGACAACCTCGTAGCCGAGATCAGGATGCTTTCCCTCAAGCACCCCCGCTATGGCTACAAGCGCATCACCGCCCTGCTTAAACACTCGGGCTGGAAACTGAACCGCAAACGGGTATTGCGCATCTGGCGCGCGCAGGGCCTTAAGGTCCCGATCCGAAAGGTCAAGAAGTCGCGCCTCTGGCTGGAGAACGGACGCTCTACGCGGCTTATGGCCGAGCGCCCGAATCACGTCTGGGCCTACGACTTTGCTTAACCAGCGCACCGAGGACGGCAGACCACTGCGGATCCTTACCGTGGTCGATGAGTTCACCCGCGTGGCCTTAGCGGCCCGGGCGGCCCGATCCTTCCCTGCCCGGGACGTGATCGAGACAATCGCCGACCTCATGCTCATCCACGGGGTCCCCGAGCACATCCGCTCTGACAACGGCCCCGAATTTACCGCCAAAGCGATAAGGCAATGGCTATCTGGCAACAGCGTCAAGACCGTCTACATAAAGCCCGGAGCGCCCTGGGAGAACGCCTATGCGGAATCGTTCATATCCAAGCTCCGCGACGAGCTCCTGGACCGCGAGATATTCTTCACCCTCGAAGAAGCCAGGGTGATGCTGGAGCGCTTCCGGATCGACTACAACACCGTGCGCCCGCACTCGGCGCTCGGCTACCTGGCGCCCCTGGAAGCGATCGAGGCGGCGGCGTGATGGATCAACTTCCGGTTGCAATCCGGCTGCTGCTGGCCGGCCTCATCGACGGCCTGGCGTCCGTCTTCGTGGGTGCTACGGGCGGCCGCAATATCAGCTTCGCCGCCAGCTCTCCTGCAGGAGAGCTGGCGGCACCCTCCCACAAGACAATGTCTCAAACCACCTGGTACCAAAACCGGGGACCTGCCACAAGCTGCGGGGCGGGGGGATTGCCGACCGTATGACCGGTGGGCAATGGCAGTGGCCAAGCGTACGCCTATCTCACCGAATTCTTCGGCCAAGTAGACCGGTCGCGTGCGCCAGCAGGCACCTGAACCCGTGGCACCGGTGCCAATCATTGAAGCGTTACCGCAATCGCGTGGGTGACATCGGCGGAGTGGCCCCCGAAGGATCGCCCGTGCCTTAGCGGTCTAAATCCCGGGTGCCGGAACTCGTGTCGCGTTCAGTTGGCTCGTAAAACTTTGAGTCGCGCAGAGCGTCCGGCAAATGCTGCTGGTTGGGGGCAACCGCGCCCTCGTAGTCATGTGCGTACTGGTAACCGCGGCCATAACCATGGTTGGCCATTAGGCTGGTGGCAGCGTTGCGCAGGTGGAGCGGGACCGGCAATGCACCAAGCTCACGAACCGCGGCGGCGGCGGCGGCGTAGGCCTTCGTCGCAGAGTTGCTCTTGGGCGCGCGGGCCAGGTAAATGGCGGCTTCGGAGAGGACAAGCGAACACTCAGGCATGCCGATCAAATGCGTAGCTTGTTGCGCGGCGACGGCCACGGATAGTGCCCGGGGATCGGCAAGACCGACGTCCTCGGAAGCGAGGATGACGATGCGTCGAGCAACGAACATGGGGTCCTCGCCCGCCTCAAGCATCCTCGCGAGCCAGTAGACCGCGGCGTGCGGATCAGAGCCGCGAACTGACTTGATGAAGGCGGAGATGGTGTCGAAGTGGGCATCCCCGCCCTTGTCGTAGGGCAGGGCTCTCTGGGCAACCGCGATGATGGTCTCGACAGTGACCGCTTGTCCCTGGGCCGCGGCATCGCGGGCTGCAGCCTCAAGCGTGTTAAGCGCGACCCGCGCGTCGCCGGCGCCGAGCGTCGCCAGAGCATCGATTGCATCGTCTTCGATCTGCGGCCTGTCCGCGCCCAGTCCACGCTGGTCATCCACGATGGCGCGGCGCAGCAGAACTTTGATGTCGTCACGCTCGAGCAGTTCGAGTTTGAAAACGCGCGCCCGGCTGAGCAGCGGAGCCACAACTTCAAAGGACGGGTTTTCGGTGGTCGCGCCAATCAGGGTGATAGTGCCGTCCTCGACGGCGGGCAGAACGGCGTCCTGCTGGGCCTTATTGAAACGATGTATCTCGTCTATAAAGAGGGTTGTAGGGACGCGCCGATCGCGGCGGTGGATCTCGGCGGCGGCGATGACCTTGCGCAATTGGGCAACGCCGCTGGATACGGCTGAAACGGTTGCGAATCGGGCTTCGGTGAGGCGGGCAATGACCTGGGCCATTGAGGTCTTCCCGCTGCCCGGCGGTCCCCAGAGGATGCAAGAGGGGAGCGAATCGGCCTCAATCGCCCGTCGGAGCGGGGCGTCCGGTCCGACCAGATGGACCTGCCCGACGATCTCGTCCAGGGTGCGAGGCCGCATCCGTGCGGCCAACGGCGCGGTGCGGTCCACATCGGATGCGTCGTCAAACATGCCACGCATGCCGAAATCGGAGAGAGGTCGCGTTCGGGCCATGGGTCAGGATAGCCTTTGCGGCAAACCTGGCAAACGACCGGGCCCTCTCAGCAGGGTTACGGAAGCAACGCGCCGGCCGATCTACGAGAGACAAACTGCATAACGATTAGCCTGCGCTGGTAAATCTTCTATCAGCGCCACATCCGGGAGATCTTTGTCTAACTGATCGACGGGTTCAGAGTCTCAGTCGAAATTGGGCACTTTTGGGATCAAGACTGACCCAATAATTCATCCCCCTTTTTTGCTGCGAAACGCCGGGCCATCCAGGTTATGTACGACTTCCTAGTCATCCCTCGGCGCCGAGCTTCGTTGTCGATGAATTCAGCTACGCTTGCGTCTAACGTTAGGCTGGCCCGAACACTCTTCGCGGAAGGCTCAATTGGAGGAATGGACACCAATTTGGTACCCGTTGAAGTTTCAATTGATTCCAATGGAGTCGGTTCAGTAAGCGAAACACCGTCGCGCCTGGTTTCAACTGCGTAATCGTGAAGCGCGTCTTCGCCATCCAATAGCGCTTCGTCAATCGTGTTTCCCATGGCGCAATTGCCCGGTACGTCGGGGAATACGACTCCGTAAGCTCCAGCACTGCCATCAATTAGGGCAGGATACCGATTCATGTTTGCAGCCTAGTTCTCCTAACGTGCTTTAGACGCGATTGTCCCGGCGAAACCAATTGACAAGGCCTGGTGGCGAGGCAAAGTGATGATCCCCGCAATCGTTGGATGGCAATATATGTCGTGATTTGACCCGTGACGATCCAAGTACCACCCGTCCCGTTCCAAGCGCCGTTTGATCAGTTCTTGCCCCAATCCCCCATCTTCCACACATGGCGCGCCGCGCGCTTTGCCGTCAACCACATTAGGTAAGTTCGGATTCGCTAACGGGCACTTCCGGATCTGTGCGGAGGGATCGGTGACGGTCTTCCCTTCCGCGAATTCAATGGCTGAACTATCGTGATCGTGGTGCCGGACAAATCGATAAATTGAAACGATTGTTTTGGTTTCACGATCGCGGCTTGGACATTAAGCTAGCGCGATCGCATAACATGCTCTCGTAACGCGCGATTAATGTGCGTTTGATATCCGCGGCCGTTCGGCGCATGCGCTTTGAACCACGCGATGACGTCCGCATCCAATCGCAGTGTTATCTGTTGCTTTAAAGGCCGATAAAACACGCCTCTACGAGCGTCCGACCAATCGAGTATTTCTGGAATATCCGTCGTATCGATCTGGTCGTCCGGCAAGTTCGCCAATCGCGCAATTTCGCTTTCGCATTGCTCCACGGGCTTAGTTCGCTTCTGTTTCACATGCATTCCTCTCTCCGGCTGTTGCTTTCCTGGCACTGATGATCCAACCCACCGCTGTTGCAGTGATTTCGTCGTATTCGGGAACTGTGTGGACGACTAAGACGGTCACATTCCCAATGACCCCAATTGTTCGCAATCGCCGTTCCTCTTTATGCGGATCCGAGCGAGTTGCAGCTAAGGGGTCTTGAAAGACTTTGATTGCGGTCCCGAACCCGATTCCATGTCTGCGAATGTTGACCTGTTCTTTTGCAAGGTCCCATTCCCACCGCAATAGATCACAAAAAGCCATTACGATATTGTAGTTACCGAATTGTCAGTTCGCACCCACGTTCCAATTGCAATGCCGGTCATTGAACCATTAAGGCCGATTGGAGTCGGTCCATGACCGCCTTATCCACAATCGACATTTGGCTTAACTGGAATGCGGACTTCCATCCACGTCGGCAACTGGCCGCAAAACAATTGAAGGCGATCGAAATTGCACCCGCATAGCTGTGGAAATTCCGGAACTTTCGAGTGGAATTGTTAGGCGTTTTTAGCCCTCAGTTTGCCCTTGGGTGAAGCTGCGGATCTACTCACAAATGCCTCTGTTGTCGCCATTGGACTCGGCAAAATTGTCAGGGGCTGTTTCAACTTGACCCACGCGGTCTCACTTGTAGTTGTCACCTCGCTTTCGCCAGTCTAGTTTTGGTTTGAGTTAGGAATCGTCGGCCAGGATCTGGTCTTTGTCCACGACTGGAGCAGAAACCGGTGCAATCAAACCGGCCCGGCGCTTTTCTTTTAGTCGGTAGCTGCTTCCCTTTATGGTGATGGTATGGCAGTGGTGGAGCATGCGATCGACGATCGCGGAGGCTACGGCGTGATCTCCCAGGACATCACCCCAATCGGCGATGCCTTTGTTGGATGTAAGGATGGTGCCGCTCCTTAGGTAACGTTCTGAGATCAGCGAGAAGAAGGGCATCGCGGTCGTAATTCCACATGCCAAATTCGTCGATTGGCAGGTCCCCGGTTTTGGTACCAGTTGGTTTGAGACATTGTCTTGTTGGCGGCGAGGCTGATTTTTGGGCCGGCCAGCAGCAGCCGGATTGCGACCGGCAGTTGATCCCTCACGCCGCCGCCTCGATGGCTTCCAGGGGCGATAGGTAACCGAGCGCTGAGTGTGGACGCACGGTGCTGTAGTCGATCCGGAAGCGTTCCAGCATCACCCTGGCTTCTACGAGCGTGTAGAAGATCTCGCGGTCGGGAGCTCGTCCCGGAGCCTGGAGATGAACGATTCCGCATAGGCGTTCTCCCAGGGGGCGCCGGGCTTGATGTAGACGGTCTTGACCTGATTTGCCGATAGACATTTCCGTATCGCTGTGGGCAGTAAATTCGGGACCGTTGCCAGAGCGGATGTGCCCGGGGACCCCGTGGGCGAGCATGAGGTCGGCGATTGTCTCGATCACGCCGCGGGCAGGGAACGTATGCTCGACCCTTACCGCTAAGGATTGGCGGGTGAACTCGTCGACTACGGTCAGGATCCGCAGGGGCCGGCCGTCCTCGGTGCGCGCGTAGGCGAAGTCGTAGGCCCAGACGTGGTTGGGACGCTCGGAGATAAGGCGGGTTGATCTCCCGCCCTCGAGCCAGCGGCGCGACTGCTTGGCGCTCCGGATCGGGACTTTATAGTCCCTCCCGGCGCCAGATGCGCAGGACCCGCTTGCGGTTCAGTTTCCAGCCCGAGCGTTTAAGCAGGGCGGTGATGCGCTTGTAGCCATAGCAATCGTCTTGAATGTCAAATGCGTAGAGGTGGGATGAGAGGGGTCCGGGGGAGATAGGGGAGGAGATATCCAGCGCCCCGACCGCGGTTCATAGCGAACGCAGCCCCGATCGGGCTCGATCGAGAAGCGGTAACCGGATGCGGAATCGCCGCGAGAGCCCGATCCCGGACAAGGGCTTCGCCCGGGACCTTGCTCGCAGAGCGGTCGGGACCTACAAGGCGTTTAGTCCGAGACGGGCTCCCCACGCCAGAGTTCGCCGTGCCGCACCATCGCGTTCAAGATCACCAGCAGCTTGCGCATGCAGGCTGTCAGGGCCAGCTTCTTGGGCTTCCCGTCCGCAACCAGGCGTTCGTAGAACGCCCTGATAGCCGGATTGTGCCGCGTGGCCACCAGCGCTCCCATGTACAGCACCTTCCGGATCTGGCTCCGGCCGCCCCAGACGTACCGCTTGCCGCTGGAGCGTCCGCTGTCGCGGTTAAAGGGCGCCACCCCCACCAGCGCGGCAATGGCCTTGTTGTCGAGGCTGCCCAATTCGGGTAGGTAGGCGGCCATGGTCGAGGCCAACGCCGGCCCCACGCCCGGAACCGATGTCAGCAGCTCGTCGCGGGCCTTGAGCTCGCGGTCGGCGGCGATGGCGGCGGAGATCTTGCGGTCCAGGGTCGTTATGCGCCGCTTGAAGCCGGCGACCGCGCGGCGGATGTCACCTCGGACGGTCGGGTCGCTGACCAGCTCCAATCGGTTGCGGTCTGCGACCTGCATGGCCAGCAGCTGGTCGCGGCGGCCGACCAGTGCCGCCAGGGTGCGGACTGCCCTGGACGGCTGGACTCTTGCCGGGGGTTTGACCACCTCGGCATAGCGCGCGATTATCCTGGCGTCGATGGCGTCGGTCTTGGCCAGGACCCCCAGCGAACGGGCAAAACTCCGGATCCGGCCCGGGTTCACCACCGCCACCGCATGACCGGCGTCGTCCAATTCGTCGGCCAAACGCTCCTCGTAGCCGCCGGTGGCCTCAAGTACGACCAGGGCCACCAACAAGGACTTGAGGCGCCTTATCAGATTCCCGACTCCGGCCGGGGTGTTGGCGAACCTCCGTACCGCGCCCCCGGATCCGGCGGCCACGTCCACGCCGTCCTTGCTGACGTCGATGCCCACATATATCGCAGCGTCGTGCATGTGCAAAACTCCATTAGCATCCCCTACTGGTCGCCCACGCTTGCAAAATGCGGGCTCTGCCGCAGAAGTGGCGGCCCAATCAATCGTTCGGGCTCGCAGGTAGGGGATATCCGGGTGCGGCGACCACGCTACGGCACGGTTTGTCGACAACCTAGCGGGGTTCGGTCTGCCGCGCCCGGGACTATCCGAAGTCAAGATACAAGCGGGGGTAACAGAGGGCGAGCGTCCTGATGTTAGCTACGAGGTTGTCCTCTTTCGGATCGGGTTTTGGGACGTAGCGCTGGGTGCGGCGGGATCACGTCCCCTAGAGTGGTGTAAGAGCACCAGCTTGATCAACTAAGCCAACGCGATGACAAAGGGCCATCGTGTAAACCTCTACGGAGTCACTTCACTTACTTCGTCGAGGAACCATCGATGGCCCAACTTGATTATCAGACCTTGCTTGCCCTTATCGCCAAGCAAGGGTTTGACAGCAGCGAATTCGTCCGCAGCGCCGTACGGCACGCCTACCAGGAACTTATTGACGCCGGCCTGGCCGAAAACATCGGCGCCCAACCGCACGAGCGCAACGGCGAGCGTCGCAATCGGCTTTGGCGGCTCGCGCAAGCGCACCCTCTCCACCCGGGCGGGCGACATCGAGATTGCCCTGCCCAAGCTGCGCCAAGGCAGCTACTACCCCGAGTTCTTGGAGCGGCGGCGCCGCATCGACCAGGCCCTCTACGGCGTCATCATGACCGCCTACAGCAAGGGCGTCTCCACCCGCAAGGTCGACAAGCTGGTGGAGGCGATGGGAGTAAACGCCGGGATCTCCAGGTCCGAGGTGTCAAGGATCTGCAAAGGCATCGACGAGCTGGTCAATGCCTTCCGCGAACGCGATCTCTCGCATACGACCTTCCCGTACCTCTATCTCGACGCCACCTACGTAAAAGCCCGAAACGCGCATGCGGTAAGGTCGCGGGCGGTGGGCATAGCAATGGCCGTAAACGAGAACGGCCATCGCGAGCTGCTGGGGCTTGCAATCGGCCACAGCGAAGCGCAGGGCTTCGGGGAGGACTTGCTCGCCTCCCTGGTAACGCGCGGTCTATCCGGCGTGCGGCTGGTGATCTCCGATGGGAACCAAGCCATCGGCAACGCGGTGACAAAGCTTATTCCCGAGGCCGCCTGGCAGACGTGCAGGACACACTTTGGGCGCAATCTTCTACCAAGGGTCAGAAGCGGCGACCGCGGGCTGGTGGCAGCCGGACTGGCGTCGCTGTTTGGGCAGGCTGACAAGCAGAGCGCCATGGACGCCTTCGGAGATTTCGCCGATCGCTTAGAGCGCAAGTATCCGGAACTGTCCACGATCCTCGAGGACTCCGAGATCGCCCTGACTGCCTACACCGCCTTCCCGCCTTCGCACTGGCGCAAGATCTGGTCCACCAATCCCCTAGAGCGCGTTATGGGCGAGCTAAAGCGCCGCACCCGGGTAGTACAGCTCTTCCCCGACGATGACTCGGTCCTGCGCCTTATCGGAGCGGTCCTAATTGAGCAGAACGACGAATGGCTCGCATCCGAGCGCCGCTATATGTCCAGGCACTCGATGGCCTTAATCGGCCAACCCCCATCTCCGGGAGAGAGGCAGTCCCCGCTGGCATTGCCGGCGGGGTAGCAACCGCCGCCGGGGGCCGTAGCGCCCTCCAGGGAAATGGAAGGTCGTGCGCCCGGCTTGGCGCTAGCTGGGCCTAAATAAGGATCACTAGCGTCGAATTGGGCCGACTTTCCCAACAAACCCGGCCCGGTGAGCCCGAATGCGAGCCGTTACGGGCCGGGGCCGGCCTTCGGACCCATGGAAGCCCATATGACCACGACCGCGCCATGGTCGCAACTGGCAAAATGATGGACGCCTTACCGGCAGTCGCCGTCACAGCCAAGGACTCGAAACTCCCCCAGCAAGCCCCAGCAACCATCTGCCGGCCCTGCCGGCAGCTGCAACTCTGTAGAGTTGCAGCTGCCGAACCCCTAAACGTAGAGGACGGCTTAGTTACACCACACCGTGGGACACGTCCACGCTTCATGCCCGGCCTCGCGACCGGTCACGCATGACTCGCGGAGTGCTGCGGATTGGCTCCTTTCCTTTCAGCATGCGGGACTTTCACCCGCTGTCCAATGCCAGTTAGACTGGCCGTTCGTAAGCCAAAAAAGGTGGCGTTGACCGCCTGCATGCGCAAGCTGTTGATCGCCCTTAACTCGGTGGCCGGCCGCGGTGAGCCCTGGCGGGAGCAGGCGCCCGCGTAGCCGGCCGCGATATCCGGAGCGACCCCGGCGCGGGGAGCACCCGGTGGTCTGAAGCCAATCTGCTTTTTGTCAACGCCGGGCAAGGCGCCCGGCAAGGTCCCTGGCGAAGCCGTACCCAGCGCATGGGTCTTTGCAGGGTATGCGCCTGACAAAGGGAGCTGATTTCACTCCTCCCTTATCTCCCGGACCCTCTCTGATCCCACCCCGGCGGGTTTGACTTTTGACACGGTTGCTAGTGAGGCAACGGCCCTGTTTGGGTTACAAAAACAGTGAGTCAATGCGCGGTGGTGCGCAAATGGAGCACCATCCAAATCTCGGGCCGCACCTACACGGTACCACCACGCCTGATCGGACAGAAGGTGGAAGTCCGTCTCTATGCCGATCACCTGGACGTGTACTACAAGGGCCGATTGGTCGAGCGCCTAGAGCGCGCCACGGGAGCATTGCGGGCCCGCGTCAATTACCGCCACGTGATCGGATCGCTGGTGCTTGGAGCCCGGCGCCTTTGCCCGCTACCGCTGGCGCGAGCAGCTCTTCCCCACCCTTACCTTCCGCCGCGCCTACGATGCGCTTTGCCAGTGGCGCGGTCAGCACAGCGCCGACGTCAATTACCTGCGCATCCTGCAATTGGCGGCCACTACCATGGAGGCCGATGTCGATGAGGCCCTGTCCAATCTCTTAGACCAGGGGAAGCGCTTTGATTGTCAGGACGTTGCTGATCTGGTCGCCCCGCGCACCCCAGCCATACCGGCGCTCTCTTCCCTTCCCTCTGGTACCAATGAGGGGGAGCCGGCCAATAATGGCAAGCAAAGTCTGATAATCAAGTTGGGCCATCGATGGTTCCTCGACGAAGTAAGTGAAGTGACTCCGTAGAGGTTTACACGATGGCCCTTTGTCATCGCGTTGGCTTAGTTGATCAAGCTGGTGCTCTTACACCACTCCAGGGGACGTGATCAGTAACGGCTTAAACGTTTAGCGGCAAGGCCGCCTGGCCCTCTATCGACAGTCCTTCATTCGGAGTCGATAGGCATTAGAGATAAACGTGATTATGTTTACTTCCAATCGACGGTTCGTTGCATTCACTACCGCTATCTGCATCTGACAATCACTTAAACGTCACAACCCGGATTTTTCGAATAATTTATCCGTCATAAACAAAGGTGAGTTCCTCTACCTCTTCTTTTGACACCATCTCTGGCAACTCGGCAATCCGCATTTTGTCAACGATGGTTCCACTCAACATTTTTGATTTCAGTTGGGCATCGCAAATCCAATCGTGTGCCCAAATCTCCGCCGACCCATTGCTGACAGATTTGCACAATGAAGATTCGGCGAACGCGTCATATCCAAGCTTTATTCCGACCCTATTTACCCAAACGTGCATCAATTCCGCTTTCGGAACGCGACGAAAACGATCCTCAACGGCTCTCATTGCGTCCTGTTTAGCACTCCCTTCCTCCAATTGCCCAATCAACAAGCTGATTAGCGATGCCGCAATCGGATAGGCGCGCGGATTCCTAACCGCGATATCCGCCACGATGGCAATCGTCGGGAGAATTGCCCCCTCCATTACCCCGCCATTGAAATTCTCGTAGCATTCATGCAGCCCGGTCTCTACGGATCCGCCATTTGGATACTCGAGTCCATGCGCCCGTAACGCCAACAGTTTTTTCTGCAGATCGCCCTCTGGTTTATTGCGCCAAAGCCACGCAAGTTTGTCACGCTTAATCGCTGCCCCGATCACGTCGTCACTGGTTTCCGTCTTGCCGGAGTTTAGGGACATTCCCAATGCTCTCAACACATCGGAAAGCGCTTTCAATATCTCTTCGCCCAATTTAGGATCATTGACAAAAATCCTGTAATCATCGCGGTGTCGCAAGATCTTGTATTTCCCATCGTAGCTACCCTTTAGATTCGATGCCAATTGCTCGTCCGCGTAAGCCAGAACGCATTCGGCAATCAAATCCATCAATATCGAGCCTTGGCAAATTCCATTCGTTTGCCCAAGGGACATGTCCTGCAAATATTTGTCAATGACATTTCCAATCAATTGTTGATCGTCTTTATTCGCTCTAGCAACTTCCTTTGTGTGAATTGCCCAGGCGATCGAATGCGTGTAAATAGATTGATAACAGTTGGTGACGTCGGTATGCACGACGTAAGAATATTGCAGCGCCAATTCGATTGAAGCCTGCTCTGCCCCCTCCCACCACCGGTGGATTTCCAAATCCTTCCGCATTTTGGAAGTCATTCCGACAACTGGACGACTGGAGCATCGAATATCGGGCTCGCAATTCAATTTGAAAAATCGCCGTTGAATCAACTCCCAATTCGCATCTATGGTTATCACGTCCACCAAGGCCGCGTACAGGACTGGATGGACGAGTGCCCAAGGGCGCCACGCCAGTCGCCCATCTTTGTTGTGTGCGACCAAAAAATTGACGTCTTCATAATCACGCGCTTTGCTGCTGCCTACCTCCCGTCGAGTCTTTCCAGTCACAGCAGAGTGTGCGTCTGCAATCAATGCGGAAAACGTGAAGTAATCGGGCAAATCAAAAGTGCAATAGTTTTCCGATCGCAACAATTCCTCGCGAGCCGAATTGGCCGAAAGTTCCAATAGATCGCAAGGGCCATCAAGTTTGCTCATAGGGCCTCAAATAATCCGAACCTAATCCTGGGTGAGTTTCGATTAATGGGTGTCAAGACGCTGGATTGCCAGAGTGGATCCATCATTGGCAACAAAGGGTCAAACTCTTGGTCGAAACCCCGTCAATTCGGGATCAATTTTGGACCAGAAATCCAACGTGTGAGGCTTTCTCGCAGACTCCTGATCGCCCGAGCGCCAATTGCCGCGCAGACGATCAATTACCGCACGGATATATATTCGCTATAGAAATTTCAATTCGGTGCGATCAGTCACATTTGCTCAAATCGCTCCGCGTGCAATTCGCACACAAGCGTGGCCGGCAGTTCATTGAGGCCGGTATTATTCAAATCGGCAGATTTGCTCGGGTCCGGGATGGTCTCCACCCCGACTAAGCTTGAACTCAATGGAGAATTACCTATCATCGACCTCTGCTGCCAGAAAAACCAGATTAGCCATAACGTGATTAATGCCGAATGACGATTGACTTTCTCTTGAACAATCCCGATTCAAGGCCTCGACCGCTCGAGCGAAACAGGCAACGCCAATCAAGCCGAACGACTGTGCAGTGCCGCGAGCGCAGTGATTAATTCGGCGGTTCGCAAAGGCTCCGGAAGACAGGCGAATCACAAAGTCCAATTGCTAAGTTTGTTCCCACATTTGTATCGCGGGGCACCGGCGAATTGAATTTCATTCACAGCAACATTGGATACCGCGAACGCGGCGAAGTCGTCGAAGTCACCCTCACTGGGAACGCGGCAAACGTCCAACTATTGGACAGCTCGAATTTCACTGCATACAAAAGCGGGCGCAAGCACCAATATGTAGGTGGGATGGCTAGGCGATCACCCGTGCACCTGGCAATACCGCACTCTGGGAATTGGCATGTGGCGGTCGATATGCAGGGCCTAAAAGGGCGTACAAACGCTTCCATTCGGATATTGCCTCGTCCGCTACCCGAAATTCGAGAGCGCCCGCTTTCATCAGTCCCTTCTTTGGTCCGCGACCAGTCAATCCAGTCAAATGGAAAAAATGGTGGACCCAGTCAAGTTTTCGATGTATTCATTTCTTACGCCAGCGAAAACAAGGACGATATTGTGCGGCCACTGGCACAGGCTCTCGAGGATCGAGACTTGCGAGTTTGGTTCGACGAATTCGAATTGCGAATTGGCGGAAACCTCCGAAGGAAGATTGACGCGGGATTGGCCAATAGTCGTTTCGGCGTAGTTGTCCTTTCGCCGGAATTCTTCGATAAAGAGTGGCCGCAGTACGAATTGGATGGGCTGGTTTCCCGAGACTTGAGTTCAGACGATGACCAAGCTTTGCTGCCCATTTGGCACAACCTAACCAAAGCAGAATTACTCAAACGCAGTCCATCGCTCGCCGCCAAACTGGCTCGGAGCACCGCAACGCACACGATTGAAGAAATCGCTGATGAGATTACCTCGGTGGTCAACCCTTCGTAGCTAGTCTGCTACGGGACGTTAAAACGCCACAACAATGGCCATTTTGATGCTGACCCGGCGAAGTGGAGTTTTAGCAGATGCAGGCTAGCAGATGCAGGTAGCTGACGCGGGAATTCGAAAAAACTGATTGGGCGAAGCAATGAATTGGCGTCCGACAAGACATAAACTGCATTATGTCCAGTGTTTTGGGGATTATCTACTTTCCTAGACACTTTGCTCGGCCCTGCGATAGTTGTTACTAGGGCTTAACCCCCTTTACCATATGTGGTATACAGGGGGCGGGCAAATGCAGGATTCGTCAGGCGACGCCAAGAAGCAGTCGCGCCGCGCACGCAGCAGCGGCAAACCTTCGGCTAAGTTTCTTAGCAGCGCCAAGGAATTGGCGCGGGCGATCTTTCGCGATGCGGACCGGAAGCGGCGAAGGAAGCCGAAACGCAGCTCAGACAGTTAGCAACTTGGCGGGCCCCTTTTCCGCTAGCGTCGCCCGACGAGAATTTGCCGGTCGTCGTTATATCCAATCAGAACCGCGCGGGTGGTGCGTGAATTGACCGGTTGAACAGCGACACCCAGTTTTGCCGGGCCCGTTGCATCACCAAAGCCTGTCGCACCCACAGCAACCTGGAACAACTCTTCAAGGTTGTCCCGGAGGTTCCGCCACCACTCCCGGTCCGATCTATGGTCCGGTACGAAGTGGACTGCGTATGCTCCGTCCTCCTCCACCATGAGCCGCCCAGCCAGAGTCACCACGCGGCCAAAAGGGATCGCTTCGAGAACCTGCGACGGGTCGCGTACGTTCACCCGCTGCACGTACTCGCCCCGATTCATCTCCACCACCAGCTCGTAGGTGTCCTGGAACACGACCGTGCCACCGACCCTCACGCACTTATCGCGGAACAGGTCGCCGACCACCGCAATCTGCACGGGCGTCGGGATCGCGGGAGAGTCCAAGGGACACGGTTTGTCGCGAGGCGAGACCACATCGAGGCTGAACAGGACGACCAAGACCACCACCCCTACGCCTACCAGGCTTACCACCCATATGAAGCACCCGCGCAGGCCCCCGCCGCTCTTCGGTTCCTCAATCAGTCTTTCTCCCTTGTACTGTTGAAACCCGCCCGATGGTGGCGGTCGCGCACCTTCCCAAGAACTGTGCTGTGAATCCGGATCACGGGCTATGTCCTGGATTTCGTCGGCGGTCTCCCTGTGCACGGTCTTCCCGGTATCCGGCGACTCCAATTCGAGTAGCTCGAGCTCATGACCAATCCCGGCGGCCGCTTTCGCCGCATCGCCCGACCTTCCGCTCAGGTACCACTCCGGCGCGTGCATGAAACCGTGATAGGCCGCGTCCAGGTCGGCGCCCTGCAGGGAGGATGCGCTGCCTGATCCGAACCACGGCGGAGCCGAGCCTGCCACGTCAAGCCATGGCTGGGCCACATTCAGCGCCACGGCATAGGGCAACATGGAAGCAGCTTGGTGCTGGGCATAGGGCGGGGCAGATCCGGCCAGAGTCTTTTTCCAGCCCAGCCACTGACTTATCTCATGCGCTCCCCTCTGCGTTGTCGGCACCATGCCGGTTCGTATCGACGGCGCCATCATCAAATATGCGAAACCTGTGAACGCGCCGATCAGGGCGTTCGCCCACCACTGGTCCAGCCACAGAGCCGCCCAAAGCCCGCTGCCAACGCCCATCAAGGCGCCGGCCAGCATCCCCCATCCGATTGCATCGTCGTCGTTTTCCCTCCTGACTCGCAACGGATTGTCATGGAAAAGGCCGCGATGCTGCAGGTAGTCCCCTATCTGGTCGCCGATGGCATCCTCGCGCTTCTTTACCGCTTCATGGAGCGCATCAACAGTTGTGGCGCGCGACGGCATGCTTTCGCATATCGTCCGCTCCCAGTCATGCTGTACGGGAGCCTGCCTAGACAGCCGGTACAGGAAGCCGACCCTTGTTCCGACGGCTTCGATTCGCAGCGTGCCGCGCTGGCACATCTCGATGATGGAGGCCAGCAGCGTCGGACTCCATATCATGTGGCCTTCCAGCGCAGATACCGCCGCCGCGGGCATTGAACCGGGCTGTGGGGGCCCCGAGTCCCACGGGCGTCGATGCTCCTCGGACGCCTGCGGGGGCCGGAACTTGGGCCACAACCACAGCACGATGAAGAGCAGCTGCGCTACGACTACGCCTATCGTGCGGAAGCCCCAGACCGCCAGCTGCTTCCAGTCCATCTCC
This sequence comes from Chloroflexota bacterium, assembly GCA_965261345.1. Lineage (GTDB taxonomy): Bacteria > Chloroflexota > UBA11872 > UBA11872 > VXNJ01 > VXNJ01. The sequence continues at coordinate 1,293,005 of OZ253449.1, read as the reverse complement.
CGGAAGTCGGGAAAGCCGCTTTCGGCGATTGCCCCGCCTGGGTCCATCGCGAAAAGCAAGCTGATGGCGGCAAGGGCCGCCACTGCTGTCACCACACTCACAATGGCCTTCCTTCCTTCTCGGTTCGCACTGCTTGACTTGACTCCGCCGGACAACCGCCTTTCAGACTACTTTTAGGAGAGCAGTTGTCGCCAGGCGATACGTGCGCACAGCAACGCTGTCGGCTGCGCGATTGAACAGAAATCGGCAGCCCCCTTCCTTATATGGAGGACCCGTTACGATCTCGGCGTCAATTTCCGCTGGGAGCGAGTCTGGCCGATCGGCTGCGACTCGGCGCCGAAAATCATGTGTATGAGATCCGCCGGGCATTTTGAGATGCAGTCGGCGTAGGTCTAGTTACGTATATAAACGCCAGTGTTTTGGACGTTGGTTGGCTCGCCTTTTCGACATCGCCTTGAGCCGACCGCAGACCTGTCTGTCCAGGCTGTTGAAACCACAGAATACGCAATCTTTTTCCGGTCGCGAATTCCCCATGCTCTCACGAGGGCGCCGACCCGACCGCATCAATCTACGAATTCACTCGATGGTTGCGATGTACTCCCGTTGGACAAAATCCCAATCGATCTGGTAGCCGAGACCGGGTTCAGTTGGAGCGGAAACCCTCCCACCGGCCATGTCGATGTCTTCGACTAATCCGTACATATTCGCGCCGCTGCAGGGAAAGAATTCGAAGAACTCGCAGTTGGGCACGGCCATCGTAATGTGTAGGTTTGCGACATTGTTGAGGGAGTTGCCACCGTGATGTATTTCGCACTTCATGTTGAAACCCTCGGCCAGATGGCAAAGCCGAACCATCGGCGTTATCCCGCCAATGACTGCGACATCGCCGCGCAAGAAATCGGTCGCGTACTGGGTAATCCAGTTGGCCATCCCGTAAAACTTTCCGGGCGCAAATTCGGTTGACATGATCGGAATGTCTAACTTCTGGTGCAGTTTGACGTAGTTGTAAACGTCCTCTTCAACTAGGGGATCCTCGTACCAGTAAAAGTCGAGTTCCTCAAGAACTCGGCCAACGCGCAAGGCGTCCTCATACTGGTACGCCCACATCGAGTCGAGCATCAGCTTCATCTCGCTACCGACCGCAGCGCGGACCGCCCGACAAATCGCGATGTCGGCCTTGGCGTTTCCATGAGGGTGGATCTTGTGGGCAGTCCAGCCCATCGCCTTGAAACGTAGCGCTTCCTCAACGTATTCCGGAATGGCCTCCCAGTAGGCGGTCGAGGAGTACACAGGCACGGAATCCTTGCAGGTGCCGAGCAGCCGATGGATCGGCAGGCCGGCAATCTTGCCGTTGATGTCCCACAAACAGATGTCGATGGCGCCGATCGCGTGGCTGGACACCGAGCGAACCTGCTTCCACATGTCCCACCAGATGGCCCCAATGTCCTGTGGATTACGGCCAATCAGGAGCGGTTTGAGGTAACTGATCAGTCCGGGGACGTAGTGGTCAGCACCCACGTTCGAGGAGCCTAGAAATGAATTGCCGGTGATTCCTGCGTCGGTTTCAATGCACACGACCCCGAGTTGCCGCGCATTCCCAAAGTTCGTTCCGACGCCGGTTTTCCACGGTTCCGATCGCCAAGTGAACATTTCGACCTTGACATTTGTGATTTTCACGAGATCGATCCCTGTCGGATGCGTTGGCAGGGCTGGGTGGAACTCAACTTAGGCATTTGCCCACCACAGCAGCCTGGGTTCTTGGCCAACGCGGTGAGGCCGCATGTCGTCGATGTTTATTCTCAACCGTTCGTATGCGCCACCGTGGGCTCAGGCCCAATTTTGAACTGCGGGCATGCACCGTTCGGGCATTGGCGCCCAATCGAATAAGGGCCAATTCGAAAAAATAGCCCAATACCATCGCCTGGTTGTCGCAGGCGCACGTGAATCATCTCACATCGGGTTCGGCCGGGGAATTGCTTTTGCTATTAAAGCTAGGTAAACCGGATTCGAGCGACTAAATCTGCAGTCAATCCGACGACATATCAGCGGCCCAGAGAGCCAACGTTTTATGCGGTGAGGAAATTTCTTCGACTGCAGTGTAGTAATGTTCCTCGCAACCGTGCTCGGGCAACCCGATGAAAATCATGAGGTTGATCGGGTACTTGGCGGTGTCGGAAACACGCCGAATATCATCCCGAAATAGGAATATCGGCTTCCTTAGCGCGATCGCCATCCCCACCTCGATCATGACGCCTTCGGCAGGCGGGCACCCGTTCACCACAGCGAACGTTGCGTTCGCGTTTTGCACGTCCGCAAAGTCACGCTGGCCAACCTGGTACGCCCATCCCTCGTCATGGAAATCAATGAATTCAAATTGATTGTTTCGTTTAAACGGCTCCTACACCCCCAATCCGAGCGCCTCCAATTGCGCAACGATCGGCCGCAAGAGTAATTACTTTTGCTGGGCGGACATGCCGTATGGGTTTGCAAGATAGACGGTTTTTGCCACCGCTGCCCTCCTGAGAGCGAATCTGCACCGGGCGACAGCGCCAACTTGGATCTTTTTCCAACCCCTGGAAATCGCCGCGTCGCGCGGATGGAAATCGGGCAGCGCAAACGCCGCTGCGCTCGGCGTTCATGTTATTGATTGGCGTCGATCCAGATGGTGCTAAAGCATGCTGATGCGAACCACCCGGCGGGTTGATTGGAGCAAGGTCGGGTAAAACATTCCGCGTGGCCAGAACAAAACAATTCGGTCTTCTTCGCTGATTTCGACCGTAACCACCGGCTCCAGTCCACTGGGTTGCTCCTTGAGGACAAGCATATTCGAGTTGTGGTGGGCCGCCACTGGCTAGAGGGGTGGTTCACGTGGACGACCTGATCTTCGCGCGAGTTCGGATCACGGTAAACGCGAAGTAGCTCGAGGTTTTCCCGGCGGGCAACTGCGTTGCCCGCCGGACCCTTGCCGAAACCTGTAACCCCTGATGCTTCTCAATTCGACCGAGGAGCATCTGATGCGGAGCCAAGTCAGCGTTTGGCGCCATCCGCTGCCAAGATTCAATCACGGTCGTCAGATTGAGTCGGTGGCCTGCTCGGCGTTCCCCACAAAATTCGCCGGCGATCTCCAGCCGCGGTCCGGAGCTAACGAGCCAGGGTTCGCTGCGGCAGGAAAAATAGGCTGACGATCACGGGAATGAAACACAACCCGGCGATCATGAACGGCAGTCCCGATCCAAATTGCCAAAGCGTCCCGCCGAGCAGCGAGCCAAGCATCAATCCGAACGAAAAAATGCCCACGTGCAAGCCGGAGACCGCGGGCACGTCGCGAGCGGCAACCAGATCACCGTTGATTGCCGTTATCAGGGTCTGGAATGCGCTCTGGGCAAACCATTGCATGGTGGCGGCGACCAGCAGCAAGCCAAGGGTGCCGCCACCCCAGAAGAGGAACGCCGCGCCGGCGCCGACCAACATTGCAAGTACCAACAGGTTGCGACGCCCGAAGCGGTCCGAGGCAGCTCCGATGATCACCTGTGACGCTCCGCCTCCGATTGCGCCGGCGGCCAGGTAGAAGCCGACCGACGATAGCTCGCCGGTTAAGTCCAATAGCACCAATGCCGACAGCAACTGGAAGAGACCAAACGAAATCCCGGCGACCAAGCGCGCGCCGGCGATGATTCGATTCGCATACCCGGCCAGGAGGCGCGGATAGGCCGCGAACGACGGACGCAGTGCCTTCCCCGAGATCGGTTCGGCCGGACCCAGATCGGGCAGGAAGCGCCACGCGCCCAGGCCAGCCAGGGCCATTATCGCGGCCGCGGCCAATATCGTCGCCCAGATTCCAACCGCTTCGCCCAGGTTCGTCAGTATCGGGCCAAACACGCCAGGGGCGAGCACCATCACAAAAGCCGAAATACCGGTCGCAGTGCCACGCCGTCGGGCATTTACTGCCTGCAAAAGGTAGGTGTTGACGCCGGTCCAGTGGAACGGCATCATCAATCCGATCAAGGGCGCCAGCGCGATTACCTGCCAGCCCTCGTTTGCCACGCTCAGGAGAGCGGCAAACAGTACCAAGCCGCCAACCCCCACCAGATAAGCGCGGCGGCTACCCCAAGTGGAGGCAAAGGAGCCGGCATACAGGCTCACACCAGTCGCAATGGTGTGGCTGACCACGAATGCGGTCATGGCCGCCAAGACCCCGGCGCCCAGATGATCGCGCATGATGATCGCCAGCAGGGCATACATCGGCGTCCAGCCGCCAACCGAGAGCGAAAAGCAAAGATTTAGAACGATGAACGGGCGGCCACGCAGTCCGCTTGCCAGATCCGATACCCGCGGCGGAATTGGAGTCGACTCCGTTGCGGGCGAGGGGTCGCGGGGTTCGGTCACCTGCTGTAATCCTTGAGTTGGAGGAATCCAACCGCCTGGACTCCAGCCCCCAGTTCCAAAGTGTCATCCCCATCCGGCCCTACCGGGCCTGGTTTGGCGACCGCCATGATCGTCAACATCCGTCCGGGCGGTCAGTCGCGGTAAGGAAGTCTTTCGCGCCGAATGAAGCAGTTAGCTACCGGCATTAAACGTTTAGAGTCTTGCGCGGTAGCACGAAAAGGCTGGCCGCCACAGGTAGAAAACCCAGGCCGATAAATAGAAACGGGAGCCGCCCGTCCACCTGCCAGACCAGTCCTCCGGTCAGGGCCCCGATGACCATGCCGAACGCAAACATGCTTGTATGCAACCCTGATATGGCAGGGATGTCGCGGGGTTTGACCAAATCGCCAGCGACAGCCGTAATCAGCGTCTGGAAAGCGGCTTGCGCGAAAAACTGCATCGCCGACCCGAGCAGCAGCGCCGGCAGGACATCTCCGCGCCAGAAGAGCAAGGCCGCTGTAGCCCCGACCAATTTGGTGGCAATTAACAGGTTGCGGCGCCCGATCCGATCCGACAGCGCGCCGATGAGGATCTGCGAGGCGCCGCCGCCGAGAGCGCCGGCGGTCAGAAACAGGCCCACCGACGAGAGCTCTCCGGTCAGGTCCAACAGCACCAGGGCCGAGAGCAGTTGGAACAGCCCAAAGGATGCCCCCGACATCAAACGGGCCAGGGCCGCTACCAGGTTGTGGCGGTCGGTTAGAAAACGTGGATAGTCGGAATATGCAAATTGGGTCCCGCCCGTCGGGCGTGCGTTGGCTTTGGTTAGATCTGGCAAGAGTCGCGCCGCCGTCAGCCCGGCCAGAGCCAGCAAAAAGGCCCCGCCCAGCACCGTAAACCATATCCCGATGGACTGGCCAAAGAAGGTCAAGATGGGACCGGTAATGCCCGGCGCCAGGAACGTGATGAAGGCAAGGGTGCCCGCCCCGGCGCCGCGTCGCCCGGGGGAGACCGCCTGCAACAGATAGGTGCTAACTCCGGTCCAGTAGAACGGAACGACCAGACCCGCCAGCGGCGCCAGTGCGATAACCTGCCAGCTCTCCTTGACTGCGCCCAACAACCCCGCAAAGAGCGTCATCCCGGCGACGCCAACCAGGTAGGTCCGGCGTCCGCCCCAGCGGTCCGCGAATGAACCGGCAAACAGGCTCATCCCGGTGGAAATAACCTGGATTATCAATATGGTGGTCATCGCCGCGATCACGCTGGCGCCCAGATGCTCGCGCATGTATATCGCCAGCAGCGTCAATACTGGTATCCACCCGCCCATTGAGAGCATGAGGCAGGCGTTGAAGGTGACGAATGGGCGGTCGCGCAAACGGCCCGAACCCCGTTGGGTTGCGATTGCGCCTTGCTCCCGTGGCTGGCGGTCGCGCCGGCGATGTCGACCGAGATGGGGTGGTTAGTCGAATTGCTGAGGCTTATTGCGACCGACGCGGAGCAATTGCCGCTGCCCAGCAACTTTGAAAATTCTGTCAGACCGGACCGGCCCGAATTCAGGCCGCTGAAGGTGAGTACGACCGACCGGGCTGGATATTGACCGTCTAAGTGGGGATTGACCTCACAGCACCAGGATTTCGCGCTGCAACTCGGCCGGAAAAATTCAAGATCCTGGCCCGAGAGGGCTTGTTGAGTCGCACCGCAAGGAAGGCAGAAGGGCGTGACCGACAGCGCCATCCCTTAACTGCTAAATACGGAGGTCGCTCCCGATTCGGCCCCAACCAGGAGCGGTTACGGTTGGGTGGCCCAGCGAGCCAGCGCTTTTTCGGGCGAGGAGATTTCCTCTATTGAGGTGTAGTAGTACTCCTCCCAACCTTCGAGCGGCAAGCCGGTGAACAGCATGAGGTTTAGCGGGTACGAGTCGCTGTCGGCAACACGGCGGATATCGTCCCGGAACAGGAACGTCGGCTTACCCGATGCAATTGCCATGCCCAGCTCCACCATTACGCCCTCGTCGGGAGGAACGCCGTTGACCACGGCAAAGATGGCGTCCGAATTCTTCACGTCCTCAAAATCTCGCTGCCCGACTTGGTGTGCCCATCCGCTCTCGAGGAAATCTCCCTGGTTATTTCGAGCGAATGGCTCCCATACCTCCAGTCCCAGCTCCTCCAGCGCCGAAACTATCGGCGGAAGCAGCGCCCTCTTCTGCTGGGCTGAAAATCCGTACGGGTTTGCGAGATATACGGTCTTTGCCATCGCTGTCCTCCTCGGCACAAATCTGCAGTATTGGACCACGCAAACAATGAGTTTCTACCCGGTTATCACGACACGGGGGAGTGCTCAAAGTCACAAATTGCCAGGGTGAAAGGGAAATTGCGGGCCTACGTCGTCCCGGTTGACTCCGAATTGATGGATGTGTTTGGTACAACCCGGGCAAGCGGCTAATCCCACCCACACTCATCGCCTCAACAATTGGTCGCATCTGATCTCGATCACCGGCGGTGCCAAACGGTATCAAGTTTCACATTCGCTGCAGGTTTGGCTGCTCGACCAGCGGGCACCGAGTTGGTCGCCAGCAGGACGAACATCGGCGCCCAACCGTTGACCCGAGGGCGCAAGGGACAGATTGCGGGAGATGAACCCTCGGTTGCACAGGCTGGTCGTGGTCGGCGACGAAACCCGTCTCGCGACCAAATTCGACATTGTTGCGGGGCCGGGATCGCGGTTGGCGGTCTTCTGCTGCGAACCGGATACCCGGCTGCCCGCCCGGCAGACCCACCGACCGCGGCGAGATTGCGCCACCGGCCGTCCGAGCCCGATGGCCCCGCCGGCGCCGGGGTGGGCGTTACTGGCCTTGTTCGAGCGCGTCGGCGGAGATTGGACAATTGCAGTGCCGAATCGAAATCCCCAATATCAACGCAAATTGCCGATTTCATCGAAAAATCATCGTTGATATTTGCAAGCGCCCGGCCGAAGCGTCGCCGCCACTAGATATCTACCGTATTTCCTTAATGCCCACTCAAATCCAGGCCTCCGGCCAATCCGATTTCGACGAATATCAATTTGCCAAGATCGAGTCGAAGTGGCAACGCGACTGGGAAGCCGGCGGCGTTTACCGTACCGACACCTATTCGGACAAACCGCCGTATTACGCGCTTGAATTTTTTCCATACCCATCAGGTGATGGCCTCTCGGTCGGGCACTTTCGCAACTACATTCCAGTTGACGCGTTCGCGCGCTACAAACGGATGCGCGGGTTTGAGGTCCTCCACCCGATGGGCTGGGACGCGTTCGGGCTGCCGGCTGAACAGGACGCGATCGACAAGGGTCGCCATCCGGCTGAATCGATAGTCGAGTACGCCGCAAATTACAAGCGGCAACTCAAATTGGTGGGGTGCGGCTACGACTGGGACCGGGAGATCAATTCATCGCATCCTGACTACTATCGCTGGACCCAGTGGATCTTCCTAAAACTGTTTGAGCGCGGCCTAGCGTACCGAGCCGAAAAGCGGCAATGGTGGTGTGACACCTGTGGAGCCCTAGCCGACGAGGAAGTTCTGGCCGACGGGCGCGACTGGCGCGGACACTCCAACGTCTACCGCAAACCGCTGCGGCAGTGGTTCTTCCGGATACGCGCCTATGCCGATCGCTTACTTTCCGACCTGGACCAGGTCGACTGGCCCGAATCAACCAAGCGGATGCAGGTCAACTGGATCGGCCGCTCGACCGGCGCCAACGTGGATTTTCGAACCGAATCAGGGCCGGAACTTAGCGTCTACACGACGCGGCCGGACACGCTTTACGGGGCCACCTTCATGGTCCTGGCACCCGAACACCCAGAACTTGCAACGTTGACAACGCCTGCTCAGCAAGCCGAGGTCGCAGCCTATGTGGATCAGGCGCTGCGAAGTTCGGAGATCGAACGCTCAGCCACCGATCGCGAAAAGACCGGCGTCTTTACCGGCAGCTACGCGATCAATCCGGTCAACCAACAGCGCATCCCGATCTGGGTGGCCGACTACGTTTTGGCCGGTTATGGATCGGGAGCGATCATGGCGGTGCCGGCCCACGATCAGCGGGATTTTGACTTCGCCACGAAATTCGGCCTGCAGATCGTGGTGGTCATCGAGCCGCCCGACTGGGACGGGGAACCGCTGGATGAGGCCTACATCGGCGAGGGCCGGCTGATCAATTCGGGGATCCATAACGGATTGGATTCGCTTGAGGCGATCGCGATCGTTACCAATTTCCTATCCGAACAGGGGCGCGGCCAGGCCGAGGTAAATTACCGCCTGCGCGACTGGCTCATTTCCAGGCAGCGGTACTGGGGCTGCCCGATCCCGATCGTCCACTGCCGGGATTGCGGCCAGGTTCCAATACCCGAGGGCGAGCTCCCGGTCACCCTGCCGCCACTGGCCGACTTTAAGCCCGATCCGGAGTTGGGGTCACCGCTGGAGCGAGCCCGCGACTGGGTGGAGACGGAGTGTCCGCAATGCTCGGGTCCGGCGCGCCGCGAGACCGACACGCTGGGTGGATTTGCCTGTTCCTCCTGGTACTTCCTGCGATTTATCACCCCCGACTACGACGGCGGGCCGGTCGAGGCCGAAGCCGGCAAGCGCTGGATGCCGGTCGATCTATATGTCGGTGGGGCCGAGCACTCGGTGATGCACCTGCTCTACGCCCGCTTTTGGAACAAGGTCCTCTACGATGCCGGATATGTTCCGAGCTCGGAGCCGTTCAAGGCGCTGCGCCACCAGGGAATGATGTTGGCCGAGGACGGTTGGGTCAATCTGGAACAGGCGCGATTGGCCGGTGGGCGGGTTTCGGCCCGCAACCCCGACGGATTCGATGTGTACTCGAGCCCGTCTGGCGATTCGCGCGACTTTCTCTACCACGCCCCCAGCAAGGCCGAGTTCGAGCTGCTCGGCGACCCGGTCGATGACTGGGCGCCGATTCGATCGGGCAAGATGTCCAAGTCGATGGGCAACGTGGTATCGCCCGATAGCGTGGTGGAACGCTACGGCGCCGACGCGCTGCGCGGCTATGAGCTATTTATGGCTCCGCTGGAAGGCACACTGCCCTGGAGTGAGAGCGGGCTCAACGGCATAACCCGCTTCTATCGCCGGTTCTGGCGATTGGTCACCAATACTCTGGAGACGCCCAAGACCCCTCGATTGCCGTTGGCGCAGGCGCAGGAAAAGGCCAGGCAGATCGCCCACCGGGCGATTGCCAAGTGTTCGGACGATATCGAGCGGCTGCGCTTTAACACCATGCTGGCCAACGGGCTGATGGAGCCGGTAAACGAGCTGACCCAGATCTGGTCTACCGAGCTGGACCAATCGGCGGTTGGGGCGGAGATCAAGGACATCCTGGTGCGCCTGATCGCGCCGGTGGCGCCGCACCTGGCCGAGGAGCTCTGGCACCGGTTGGGCAACTGCGACAGCATCGTCCGGGTCGAGTGGCCGCAGGCCGATCCCAAGCTGCTCGTTCGGGAATCAATCACCGTGGCGGTTCAGGTCAATGGCCGGGTCCGAGAGCGCCTGCAAGTTGCGGTCGACTTGGAGGAGGCGGACGTCCTGGAGGCCGCCCTGGCGCTGCCCAATGTGCAAGCCCACATCGATGCCAAAACCGTGCGCAAGGTGATCCATGTTCCCGGACGCTTGCTCAATATCGTCGTCGGCTAACATCGCGCAGGTAATCTGAGCCAACCCAAAACCCAAAGGACGATAGGCCGATGGCTGCTTATTTCCACGTCGCCGACGCAGAATTTCAATCCCAAGTGATCGAATCGGAAAACCCGGTGATCATCGATTTTTGGGCCGAGTGGTGTGGGCCCTGCAAGATGATGGCGCCAGTCTTTGAAAAGCTGGCCGGCGAGTACTCCGATCGGGTCAAGTTCGTCAAGGTCGATACCGACCAAAACACTCAATACGCAACCCACTTCGGCGTGCGCGGGATACCGACTCTGTTGTTTATCAAGGGTGGTGTCGAGGTCGACCGAATCGTCGGCTACGTGCCCGAAGCCAAGATCAAATCCAGCCTGGACCGGGTCGCCTAACCCTTAAGAATCTGGAGCCAACGCCCCTCTAGATTGGATCGGCGGCCGATCCAGTTACGCGCTGGCCGGCCCCGGTCTTGACCACCAGGCCGAAACCGGATTGGCGATCGGATAGATCGGGCCGAAAGACGGCCGGCTTCGCGTTCCGCCAAAATCACCCCGCTACGGCGGCATTGAGCCTTAAAGTTCGGACCGGTCGCGCGACCGCCGGCTGCCCGGGTTGGGACCCGGTGGTTAGCCCTGTAGCTGCGACCCGCAGCGCGCGCAGAAACGGGCGCCCGGGTTGTTCGGCCTGGCGCAGGCTGGGCAGTTGATCTGCATCGGCTGGCCGGAACCGCAATGAGTGCAAAAGCCTGCATCCGGTTCCACCACGTGGTGACAGTTCGTGCAATTTCGGTTCGATTGCAGGATCGTATAGCCCGGGGCGCTCACAACCTGGGTGGCGGCGGTCAAATCGTGGGCGGCCCGCAGCGATGAGATGCTAATTCTCAAGACCGCCGATAGGCCGACCAGATCCTCTTCGTTGAGGATCTTGACCTTGCCGGTTTCCACGTTGGAGACCCAGGGCCGATTGCGGCCCAGGCGGTTGGCCAGCTCCATCTGTGTCAGCCGGCGCTGTTTGCGGGTCTGAAAAATCGCTGCCCCCAAAGGGCCGCGATCGATCTCGGAGTAGCCTCGTTTTTTTTGCTTGCGACGCACCAATCTCAGTTCCGGACAACATGAATCGGCCGCTGGGGCGACCATCTGAAAAGCGAAGACCAGTCTAATTTGCCGGCCGGTCGCCAGCTCAAATCATGCGGGTTTTTGGGCGCGGAAAAAGCACGACCGCTGCAATCGTCGAGAGCCCTGTCGCGATCCCCACAACATAGAAAGGAGCCGTCAATCCGGCGATCTGGCCGATTATTCCAGTGGTCAGCGGACCGCCGAACATCCCGATCGCGTAGGTTGCTTGGAAGATGCCCATCGCCGATGCCCGAGAGTCCGGCTCGACCGACTTGAGCGAGAGCCCCATCAGCGACGGCATCATCGCCCCGCGGGCCGTGCCCTTAATCAGTGCAAGCACGGTCAGCCCGACCAGTCCACCCACCAACGGCATCAATGTCAGCGCGATGCCCGAGACGATGAGGCCATATATGACCACCGTTCGTTCCGAATAATTTGCAAATTGGGCCAAAACCAGCGCCACCACGCCGACTGCGAGGTAATTGAGCGCCGTGAGCAGCCCCAGGAACCCTGAATCGGCCCCCAGGCGGTCGGCCAGCAGCAACATGTAAGTCTGGGTGATGCCGAATTCGCCAAAGACCAGCAGCGCCGCGGTGCCAGAGGCCAGCAGCAGGGTGCGGTTGGCAAAAATCGATTTGAAGCTTGAAAAGTCGAAATTGGCGCGCCGGGCGATGTGCTGTTCGCCGGCAACGAACATCGCGGCAACCGAGATCGCCCCCAGCACTGCCGACCCCCAGAACGTGGACAGTTGGCCGAAGTGCATCGCCATCTGCCCACCGATCAGTGAGACCGAAAGCTGGGTTAGCGCGGTCATTGCGTTCATCTTCAACAGCGCCCCGGTGACCCGTTCGGGCGGGAAGAAGCTGGCAAAGTAGACCGCCTGCACAACAAAGGCGGTCGCCCCGAAGCCGTGCAGGCCCCGGCCGATGGTCAGCACCAGCGGGTTCGGAAACAGGGCCATGAGCAGCGAACCGAGCGCGGTGACCCCGACCCCGATGACGATAAACGGCAGGCGGCGCCCCAACCGGTCGGAGAAATAGCCGGTGGGGATCCGCAGGATCCCCTGCACGACGCCGTAGGACGACCAGATCACCCCGACCATCGCCAGCGAGGCGCCCTGCTGTTCGGCAAACACTGCAAAAGCCGGCACATACAGATAGAGGCTGGCCCACATCGCAACGACCGAAACCAGGAACGCGCCGTAGCGAAGCGGCGGCGGGCGGGCGTGGATCCTAGACCCCTAGGACCTGGCGGTCAAGCGAATGGAGCCCGGCCTAGCTGGGAATCTTGAGCTCTTGGCCGATTTGGAGCGAGCGCGGGTCGGTGATCCCGTTGAATGCGGCCAGTTCCTCCCACGGCACACCATAGAGGTCAGCGATCGCGCTTAAGGTCTCCCCGGCGATCACCGAATGGAAGCGCGGGAGCGTGGCGGTTGGCTCGACCGTTGGCAGCGGGCTGGGCGTGGGCACCGCGGTGGGGGTGCCGGTGAGGTTCAGCTGGCGCAGCGCGTTTTGGGCTGTATCCTGTTCGGCATTGACCATCCCGACGCTGTCCTGGAGTGTCTGGTTGGGTAGCTCGGACGCGCGGTCTCGGAGCAGCAGATACCAGAGCGCCAGCAGCAGCACCGTGATGACGATTAGGGCAAGCGCCAGTTCGGTGATCGTGGCCGATGCCGATTTGCCCGGTTGCACGGGTCCGGTGCGGTTAGCCCAGCGCCACCGCGACGGCGTCGAGCGATCGCGCGATTTCGTCTTCGGTGTTGTAAATGTGCGGCGAGATCCTGATACCGCCATCCTGGGTGCCCGAGAGATAGATCTTTTGCTCGGCCAATTCTTTGCAGATTTGCCCGCCATTGCCGCCGGGAACGGCAAACGCCACCAAGGCCGACGAGCGCTCCCATTGCGTTGGCGAAACGACCTCCCAGCCATGGTCGCCGATCAGGCTCTCGGTTTGGGTCTTGAGCCAAATCAGCTGCCGTTCGATCCGGTCGAACCCGATCTCGCCCAGGTAGGAAAGCGAGGCCAGCGCCCCGGTGTAGCGGGCGGCGGTCGCAGTGCCGTATTCAAAGCGCGAGGCGGTAAGCGGCAGGTTGAGGCCGCCAACCAGATCCCAGTCGCTGCCCGGGGTCGGCCCGACATGGGCCTGGGTGAGCAAGCGCAGACGATCGGCGCGACCGTAGAACAGCCCGGTTCCGTTGGGACCACACAACCACTTGTGCAGGTTGCCGATGTAGAAATCAGCTCCGACGGCGCGCACGTCCACCGGGATCATCCCCAGCGTCTGGGCTCCGTCTATAAGGGTGAGGATCCCGCGTTCGGCGGCCAACCGGCAGATCGCCTCGACCGGCAAACGCACCCCGTTGTGACGCTCCACATGCGAGACCGCAATCATCCGGGTCAGCGGGGTGATCGCCGCCTCCACCGCCGCCAGGGTCTGATCGGAATCGGTCGAGACCTCAAAGTAGGTGGCTCGGATCCGCCCCAAATCGCGCTGCCAGCTGACTGGATACACCAGCGCCGGGTGCTCGTAGTCGGAGATTAAGACCTCCTCGCCCGGACGGAAGGCCAACGCGGCCACGATCCAGTTGACCGCCTCGGTGGCATTGGTGGCAAAGGCGATCTCGTCCGGATCGGCGCCGACGAATTTGGCCATCGCCGCCCGTGCGGAGGCGCGCTCCTCGGCAAAATGCGAGTAGGCGTGCTGCCCGGCTTCCTCTGAGAACCGCAACGCCTGGCACATCGCATCGACCGCCGGGGCCGGGGTGATCCCCACCGCCCCGTTGTTTAGGAAGGTCATTGACGAGAGCGCGGGGAAATCCTCGCGCAGGGCTTGCACATCAAGCATCAGGGGCTACCTCTGAGGATCCGACGACAACCGGGTCGGCCGGATTGGATTTGGCAATTACCGCCCGCGAGGAGCTTTCACCCTCCTGTGGCCCCACTATACCGGCAGCTTCCAGCTTTCCGATCAAGTCGGTCGCCTTGCCGGCGCCCAGTTTCAATTCGCGCTGCAGCAGCGCCGGCGACGCGTAATTGAACTGCATCACCACGCTGACGGCCTCCTGGTACAGCTCAGAATCATCAATCGGGCTGGACGAGGGTATGGCGCTGGCGATCTCGTCGGCACTTACATATTCGCCCTCGCCCTGCTTTACCCAAAAGGTCACCAGTTCGGTGATGTCATCGTCGGATGCGAACGCACCCTGCACCCGCACGCTCCTGCCGTGTTCGGCGGAATTGAAGAGCATGTCACCGCGGCCCATCAGTTTTTCGGCCCCGGCGTGGTCGAGGATGGTGCGCGAGTCGACCTGCGAGGAGACCGAGAAGGCCACGCGCGAGGGGAAGTTGGCCTTAATCAGGCCGGTGATCACGTCGACCGAGGGACGCTGGGTGGCGATTACCAAGTGGATTCCGACCGCCCGGGCCATCTGGGCCAGGCGGCAGATCGACAGCTCGATCTCGGCCGGCGCGGTCATCATCAGGTCGGCCATCTCGTCAACCACCACCACCAGGTAGGGCAGTTTCGAATCCTGCCCGAGATTGGGATCGGCGTTGTAGGAGGCCACGTTGCGACGGCCCGAATCGCGCAGCACGCGATAGCGACGCGACATCTCCTGCTGTACCCAGGACAGCACCGGGACCGCATCGGCCGGCGTCGAAACTACCGGCATGAGCAGGTGCGGCACGGCATTGTAGGGGACCAATTCAACCATCTTGGGGTCGATCAGCACCAACTTCAGCTCATCCGGGGTGTACTGGCAGAGCAGCGAAATCAAGACGGTGTTGAGGAATACCGACTTGCCCGATCCGGTCGATCCGGCAATTAACAGGTGCGGCATCCGGGCCAGCGAGCGGACCTGGGAGTGATCGGCCACGTCTT
The DNA here is from genome assembly GCA_965261345.1 of Chloroflexota bacterium. Classification (GTDB taxonomy): domain Bacteria; phylum Chloroflexota; class UBA11872; order UBA11872; family VXNJ01; genus VXNJ01. The sequence continues at coordinate 1,277,986 of OZ253449.1, read as the reverse complement.
TTCCGAGCGCGATCTTGAGCGCGGTGCGGTCCTCGACGAATTCGCGCGATTCAAGCAGCTCGCGGATCGTTACCACCGACGGATCGCGGTTGGGGATCTCCAGTCCAACGAACGGGCGGCCCGGAATTGGCGATTCAATTCTTATGCTGCGGGCCGCAAGGGCCAGCGCCAGATCGTCGGAATGGCGGGTGATGTGAGTCACGCGCACCCCGGCCGCCGGGGCGATGCAATACTGGGTCACCACCGGTCCGGGGATCGCCTCGACTACCCGGACGTCGACTTTGAAGTTCGCCAGGGTCTCCTCGATGATCGTCGCGTTCTCAGTGATCTCAGAGTGCGATACCCTCTCGCGCCGGCCAGGTACTTCGAAAATGTCGGGCGGCGGCAGAACCCATCCGGATTGACCGGTCAACGGAATCGGGATGCCACGCGATGCCATCGCCGAACCCTGCGCAAGCGCCGGTTGTTTGATCACCAGGCCCGGCCCGGGCAATTCCCCAGCCATCGCCGGCGGCTCCGGGTCCGCATCGGCCGCTGGGTCGACAACCGCGCTCGCCGCCTCCGGCTGCGCGGCCGCCGCGTCCTCGGCGTCGGGATCGAACCGCTGGTTGAGCCAGGTGGCCATCGCATCAATCCGGCGGCCGGTGGCTCGACCGCCGGCAATCCCCTTGGCGCCGACCCAACCCAGGTGGCTTTGCGCCCAATCCGAGGCAACAAGCGCCCAGGTCGCCAGTCCGATCGCCGCCAGGGCGCAGAGGGCCACTCCGAGGCCAGCCGGGAAAACCGCCGCCAAGGCCGAACCCAGCATCGATCCAACCAGCCCGCCGGCCTGCAAATCGCCGCCGCCGGCCAGCGAGAGCAGCGATTCAAATGCCGCCAGGGTCACGATCAGGGCCAGCGCCAGCGACGTCTGCAGCGGGCTGACAATCGGGCGTTGCAGGGCCAGCGCAAACGCCGCCACCAGGCTAAGCACCAGCAGGATAAGCATCGCCGGGAGCCCGGCCCGGCCCAGCGCCAGATAGAAGATCTGGGCCGGGAATTGGGCCAGCGGATGATCGGGCAGCAGCGGCACGATCACGCCGGCGCCGGCCAGAAGGGCCGACGACAGGGCCGCCAGCAGGAACCAAGCCCCGGCCGGGGTTTGCGGATCGGCCTGGGGGGCCCGCTTGGAAGTGCGGGCCGTCGATTTGGCGGTGGGCAAGGGAAAGCTCCGGTTAACGCGTTCCGGTGGGCCGCATCAAGCCGCGGTAACGATCGCCAGGATCGTTGGCCGCAAGCCTGTTTCGGCTTTTATTTGCCTCCCTACAACCATCTTAACTTTTGCATTCGCCGCATCAAGGTTGGGCAATTCCCGGCGATCGCCCGACAGCAGCTGGCCGAGCCGGCCGGCAAGCTTGGACATCTTCCGCTCGGCCCCGCCCATTAGCCCGTGCGAGACCAGCTGCGGGCGACCGACCAGCTGGCCGCAGCTCAGGTCGATCTGGGCGTGTACCGCCACGACCCCGGCGTTGGCCAGCTGCTGCCGCTGCCGCAGGCAGGGTTCGCTTAGCTCCACGCCCGGAGCGGCGCCACGATTCACATAGATGTGGGGGCAGGATCGATGCTCTACCAATTCGATCGAATCAGCTGAGATATCGACCACATCGCCATCGGCGGCGACCAGCACCGCCTCCCGCGACATTCCCGATTCAATCGCCACCTGGGCCTGCAAGGCCAGATGGTGGTGACTGCCATGGACCGGCACGAAAAATTGCGGGCGCACAACCGACAGCAGGGCGCGGGTGTCCTCACGGGCCGGGTGTCCGCTCACGTGCACGTGACCGAGTTTTCCAAATACCACGTTGGCGCCGCGGCGGAAGAGCTTCCCGATCATCCGCTGCACCGTACGCTCGTTGCCGGGGATTGCCGAGGCCGAAATCACCACCGTGTCGCCCTCATCTATTTCCAACAGCGGGTGGCGACCATCGGCCAGGCGCGAGAGCGCCGAACCGGGCTCCCCCTGGCTGCCGGTGCAAACGATCGCCAGCTCTTCGTGCGGGATCTGGTCGATCAGCTTTGTCGGGATCAGGTCGCCCGGCTCGATGTCGAGCAGGGCCAGCTCCGAGGCCAGTGGCAGATTGCGCTCCAACGATCGTCCCAGCACGCAGACCCGGCGCCCGTGGTTCCCGGCCAGGTCAGCGATCTGCTGGACCCGGGTCAGGTTCGAGGAAAAGCTGGCCACGATGACCCGCCCATAGTCGGCCTGCGCAAACACTTGGGCGAGACCGTCGTATACCGTCTGCTGCGAGGGAGTGTGCCCCGGCGTGTCGGCGTTGGTTGAATCGGCAAACAGGGCCAGCACGCCCTCTGCCCCCAGCGCCCCGAGCATCTGCAGGTCGGTCGGTTGGCCGTCGATCGGCTGGTTGTCGATCATGTAATCGCCGGTGTGGATAAGGGTGCCGACCGGGGTGCCGATCGCAAAACCCATCGCGTCGGGAATTGAATGGCAGACATGGAACGGGGTGATGTCAAAGCAGCCCAGCTGGGTGGTCCGGCGCTCGCGCAGCCGCCGCAGGTCGGCCTTGCTTGCCAGGCCTTTCTGCTCGAGTCGCTCGCGCAGGAAGGAGAGCGTCAACGGCGAGCCATAAAGCGGCAGGTCGTATTTAGCCAACAGGTACGGGGCGGCCCCGATGTGGTCCTCGTGGCCGTGGGTGAAGATGACCCCGCGCAGCTTATCAGCGTATGGCTCCAGCAGCGAAAAGTCGGGCAGGATGACATCGACCCCGCTGACCCGATCATCGGGAAATAGTACGCCGCAATCGACCAGGATGGCGTCGTTGCCGCATTCGAGCAGCAGACAGTTGCGACCGACATCGCCCAGGCCCCCTAGAAAAGTGGCGCGGAGTGATTTCGGATTGGATTTCAAATTACAGACCTTGTAACTAGATGAATCAAAAGTGGGTTGGGTCGGCTGCCGAGTCGGGGCGGCGGCCGCTTTAGCTCGCGGTGTTTTAGAAAAGCGATCTCTGTACGGGCGGGCTGGGGTCAGGCTCGACTGGGCCTGGTGTCGGGGCGGGCGGCGGCGCGGCCAGAAAACTGGCCAACCTCTGAAAATCGGCAAGGCAGTCCTGGCGCAACCGCGGGTTGTGCAAGGCCGCCGCCGGGTGATACATCGGCATCGCGCTGATCGATCCGAATGGGTGGATGCTGCCGTGTTCGGCAGAAATCCGTCGCCCGGGCAAAAAACGTTGCAAGGCATGCCGGCCCAGCAAGATTACAACCTTTGGGGCGATGACCTTAATCTGCTCCTTGAGCCAGTGCGAGCAGGCGCTAATTTCCTCCGGCAGCGGATCGCGGTTGCCCGGCGGGCGGCACTTGACCACGTTGGTGATAAATACGTCAGAGCGGTCAAGCCCGATGCTGGTGAGCATCTCACCCAGAAACCGGCCGGACGGTCCGACGAATGGTCGACCCGACTCGTCCTCGCGGGCCCCCGGGCCTTCGCCGATGAACATGATCTGCGCATCTGGATTGCCCTCGCCCGGCACCGCCTGCCGGCGACCGGCGCAGAGGCCGCAATCGGTGCAGGCCCTTATTGCGTCGGCGAGCTCATCAATCGACCGGCCGACTTCGGGTCCCGGCAGATCAGCCGACCCGTGCGAACAGGTACTGGTCCAGTCGCTGGCTGCGGGTGGTTAAGGCCAGCTCGGCGGCCAGGGAGACATCGTGCTCGACCAGCGGCAGGCGCGGGACGCCAACCCCGAAGCCGACCGAATTGAGCGCCGATTTTAGCGCGATCGGACTGCTCCAGCCGGGAGGGAAGAGCGCCCGAACGAGCGGCAGCATCTCCAGGTGCAGGGCCGCGGCCGCGGGCAGGTCGCCGGCCACCACCGCTTCCATCATCGCCTTTATCTGCCCGGATACCAGGTGCGAGGCAACCGAGACCACCCCGACCGCGCCGAGCGCCATCATCGGCAGGGTATCTCCGTCGTTGCCCGAATAGACAAGGAATCCGGGCTCGGCGGTGCGGATTATCTCAGAGATCTGGTCCAGGTCGCCGCTGGCTTCCTTGACCGAAAAGATGTTCTCGATCCGCGAACAGCGCGCGACCGTGGTGGGGGAGATGTTGGTCACGGTGCGCGAGGGCACGTTGTAGATCATGTTGGGCAGGGGTGTGCACCCGGCGATTGCCCGAAAGTGCTGGTAGAGGCCTTCCTGCGGCGGCTTGTTGTAGTAGGGGGCAACCTGCAGCAGCCCGTCCACGCCGCATTCGGCCGCCATCTGCGACAGCGCGATGCTCTCTTGAGTGTTGTAACCGCCGGTTCCGGCAATCACCTTGGCCCGGCCCTTGGCCGCTCCGACCGCCTCGCGGTAGAGATCGGCCCGCTCGGCCTCGGTAAGCACCGGCGATTCACCGGTGGTGCCGGTGACCAGCAGGGCGTCGTTCCCGGCCTCGATCAAACCGTCGGCCAGCGCCGCGAAAGTATCGATGTCGACTCGCCCCGAATCATCAAACGGCGTAATCATGGCAGTAATCAGGCGCCCGAATTCCAACTTCACTTCCAACTCCCCCAGACCCAACGTAAATCGTCGATTTTTAGGCCGATTCTAAGTTCAAGATCCCGGGACGGGCTGCAGCCCGTCCCTTGAGCCAGCCGCGCTCCAGCAGCAGTTCGGCGATCTGCACCGAGTTGGTGGCCGCCCCTTTGCGCAGGTTGTCAGATACCACCCAGAGGCAGATCCCGTGTTCGATCGAGACGTCGCGGCGGATGCGCCCGACCCAAACCCAGTCATTGCCGGCCGCATCGAGCGCGGTGGGATAGCGCGGCTGGTCGCCCAGCGGGGCATCGACCACTTGAATGCCGGCCGAGTTGGCCAACAGCTCGCGGATTTCGTCGACGTCGATCGGCCCCTCAAATTCCACGTTGACCGACTCCGAATGGGCCCGCTCGACCCCGACCCGGACGCAGGTGGCCGAGATCCGAAGGTCGCTGCGGTTCATGATCTTGCGGGTTTCGGCGGCCATCTTCCACTCCTCGCCGGTGTAGCCGTCCTGGGCGCGGAAGGTCTCGACTTCGGGGATCACGTTGAGGGCGATCTGCGCCGGCAGAATTCGCGTTTCGGGCAACTGCCCAGCGGCGATCGAGCGGACCTGCCGCGACAGCTCGTCGGCCGCGGCCGCGCCCGCCCCGGTTACCGATTGGTAGGTTGATACCACCACCCGCTCAATCGGAAAAATCCGATCGATCGGGGCCAGCGCCACCACCATCTGGATCGTCGAACAGTTGGGACAGGCGATGATTCCTGGGTGGGAAGCCAGGTCGTCACCGTTTACCTCCGGGACCACCAGCGGAATATCGTCCTCGTAGCGCCAGGCCGAACTCTTGTCGATCACGGTGGCGCCGGCGGCGACCGCATGCGGTGCAAATTGCCGCGCGACTGAGGATCCGGCGGCCGAAAAGACTAAATCGATTCCCGCGAATGAATCGTCAGTCAGCGGCCGCACGGTCAGCGGGCGCCCGGCAAAATCAATCTGCTTGCCGGCCGAGCGCGGGCTGGCCAGCAGCGAAAGTTCGCCGATCGGGAACTGGCGCTGGGCCAGGATGGAGAGCAGTTCCGTTCCGACAGCGCCGGTGGCCCCGACCACGGCTACCGAAATTGGCTGCATCGCCTTGTACTTCTACCTATGGATTGGAGTTCTGCAATTCCGTCGCTCCACGGCGCGGATCGCCGACAAACAATAGCACGTAAGACCAGTGGTTGAAAAACATTTAAGCGCCCGCTAGTTAAGCAGGTGCTCCAGCCCCACAACCAGGCCAGAAAGCCCTCTGACCCGCCGGACCGCCAACAGTACGCCGGGCATGAACGATTCACGACTGATTGAATCGTGACGCAGGGTAAGGGTCTGCCCCAGCCCGCCGAAGATAACTTCCTGGTGGGCGACCAGTCCGGGCAGGCGCACCGAGTGCACCTTCACGCCCTCGAAATTGCCGCCGCGGGCACCTTCCAGGGCAAATTTTTCCGTCCTAACATCGCGGGCTCCACCGGCCGCTGCAGCTATCTTGGCCGCCGTGGCCATTGCGGTCCCTGAAGGGGCGTCGATCTTTTGATCGTGATGGAGTTCGATGATTTCGACGGTGTTGAAATGGCGCGCCGCCAATTCGCACATCTGCATTTGCAGGACTGCCCCGAGGGCGAAGTTCGGAGCCAGAAAGGCCCCGATTCCGGTCTGGTCGGCCGCGTTGGCCAACCGGTCGATGGTTTCTGGGTCGAACCCGGTAGTGCCCACCACCGGACTGACCCCCAGTTCAATTGCCCGGTGCAGGTGATCTGATCCGGCGGCGGCGTTGGTAAAGTCCACCAACACCTGTGCTCCGGAGTTTTTTAAAACCCCGTCAAGGTCGGAGCCGCGCGCCGGGGCCCCGATCCCTGGCGCCAGTTGGGCCGGGATCGGAGCCAAGTCATAGAGACCGACCAGTGCGGTATCTGGAGCTTCCAGAGTCGCTGCGGCCACTTGCTGGCCCATGCGCCCGGCGGCCCCGGATACCGCAACTTTGATCAATCCATAAACTCCCAGTCGGGCTGCCGGTCGCGATCAGGCTTGCGCTCGGGCGATCCGGAGTGATCATTGCGATCCTTGCCACGGTCGCCGCCATCACGGTCGCGTCGTCCGCCACCGCGGAATCCACCACTGTCGCCATCACGGTCGCGTCGTCCGCCACCGCGGAATCCACCACGGTCGCCGCCACCACGGAATCCACCACGGTCGCCGCCACTGTCGCCATCACGGTCGCGTCGTCCGCCACCGCGGAATCCACCACGGTCGCCGCCGCTGTCGCCATCACGGTCGCGTCGTCCGCCACCGCGGAATCCACCACTGTCGCCATCACGGTCGCGTCGTCCGCCACCGCGGAATCCACCACTGTCGCCATCACGGTCGCGTCGTCCGCCACCGCGGAATCCACCACTGTCGCCATCACGGTCGCGTCGTCCGCCACCGCGGAATCCACCACGGTCGCCGCCACCGCGGAATCCACCACGGTCGCCGCCACCGCGGAATCCACCACGGTCGCCGCCTTCACGATCGCGTCGTCCGCCACCGCGGAATCCACCACGGTCGCCGCCTTCACGATCACGTCGTCCGCCGCCGGAGCGGCGCGGCTTGTAACCCTCGTAGGCATCGCCCTGGATTACCGCGCGGCGCGAGAGGTTAATGCGACCAAGGTCATCGACCTCGATTACCTTGGCCTCGACGATATCGCCCACTGAAACCTCGTCCTCGACCTGTTCGACCCGGTAGTCGGCCAGCTCGGAAACATGGATCATGCCCTGCTTGCCAGGCGCAAATTCAATGAAAGCACCAAACGGCAGGATGCGCTCGACTGAGCCCTTCACGGTCCGGCCGATCTCGATGTCGCCGATGATGTCGCGGATCATGGCCACCGTCTGGGCGGCCTTCTCCTTCTGCGGCGCGGCCACCGTCAGGGTGCCGTCCTCGGCGATGTCGATTGAGGCCCCGGTCAGTTCTTCAAGCTTGCGAATCACCTTGCCACCGGGCCCGATGACCTCACCGATCTTGGACGGGTCGATCTTGTGGATGACGATCTTGGGAGCCCAGGCGTTAACGTCACCACGCGGCGTCGACAGCGCCTCGTTCATTACTGCCAGGATTTCCTGGCGACACTCGCGCGCCTGCTCGAGGACCGGTCCGACGATCGACAGCGGGATGTGATCCAGTTTGATGTCCAGCTGGATTGCGGTTACCCCGTTGGCGGAGCCAGCAACCTTGAAGTCCATGTCGCCAAAGTGGTCCTCGGCACCTTGGATGTCAGAGAGGATCTCATAGCGGCCTTCGCCATCCGAGATCAACCCGATCGAGATTCCGGTCACCGGAGCCTTGAGCGGCACCCCGGCGTCCATCAGCGCCAGCGAAGAGCTGCTGGTGGCAGCCATCGAGGTCGAACCGTTGGAGGAGAGAATCTCGGAAACGGTGCGGATCACGTAGGGAAATTCCGCTTCGCTCGGCAACACCGGCGCAATTGCGCGTTCGGCCAGGATGCCGTGCCCAATTTCGCGCCGCCGCTGCCCACGCAGCGGGTAGGCCTCGCCCGAGGCGTACGGAGGCATGTAGTAGTGGTGCATGTAGCGCTTGGATTCCTCCCAGTCGAGGTTGTCCAATCCGATGCGCTGCACCGAGCGGGCATTACCCAGCGTGACGACATTTAGGCACTGAGTCATACCGCGCTGGAACAGCCCTGATCCGTGTACGCGCGGGAGAATTCCGACCTTGGCCGAAAGCTCGCGCAACTGCTGGGGCGAACGTCCATCGGGACGCAACTGCTGGTCCAGGATCGCCGCCCGGGTGGCGGCCTTTAGCGCCTGGTCAAACGCCTGCTTGACGTCGCCGGCCTCGTGCCCGGAATCGGCCTGCGCCGCCTGGGCATTGGCCATGGCCGTCGCGATCGCCTCGGAGCGGTCGGGCCCCTCGGTGATCTGGACCGCCGCGGCCAGTTCGGAACCGACCTGCGACTCGACCGCGTCGATCAAGTCGTCGGAAACGCCAACGATGATCGGCTCGGATTTTTCCACGCCGCAACGATCGCGAAGTTCTTCCTGCAGCTCGATTAGCTTCAGGTTTTGCTCGTGACCGAACTCAATCGCCTGTTCGACGACCGCTTCAGAAATCTGCGAGGCGCCGGCTTCGATCATGACCACACCCTTGGCGGTGGAGGCCACCACCATGTCCAGAGCCGGATTGGCGGCCAGGAAGGAACGGGTGGGGTTGATCACAAAATCATCGCCGTCCATGCCGATCCGCACTGCGCCGATCGGCCCGTTGAAGGGGATCCGCGAGATATGCAGGGCGGCACTGCAGCCGACGATGCCGAGCACGTCGGCTTCGATGTCCTTGTCCGAGGCCAGCAGGGTGCTAATAACCTGGACGTCGTTGCGCATGCCTTTGGGAAAAAGCGGGCGCAGCGGGCGGTCGGTAAGTCGCGCGGTCAGTGTGGCGCTGTCGGGAGGACGTCCCTCGCGGCGCAATACCGAACCCGGGATGTGACCGACCGAATAGGATTTTTCCTCAAAGTCGCAGGTGAGCGGGAAAAAGTCGAGTCCTTCGCGCGGGCTGTCTTTCATACAAGCCGTGCAAAGAAGGCGTACGTCTCCGTACGAAACCAGGATGGCGCCATCAGCCTGCAGCGCCAAATCACCGGTTTCCAGTTGCAGCTGGTTTTCGCCCAGCGGCAACCCAATATTGGTGTTCAAAGATCTCTTCTCAAAGATGAATGGAGTTTAAAAAATTCAATAAGCGGCCGAAATCGGTCGATGCTCGGGGGCAGAACTTTTTTTGTTGCTTTCTTTGCCTTGAAGAGCACGAATCGGGCTGCTTTGGCCGGTTTGCTTTCTTTTCCGATTGAATGACTATCTGGCCAAGCCCAAGGATTGGTTGACATTTTTTAACTGGTCAACCCTCTGCCGCTTTTTAAAGAAAAAGCGTTGGCCGGATTCCGTCGTGTCCTTTTTTAGGCACATTGACGGGCCGGGCCGAATGGGGGACAGGGTACGGCGGTCTTACATGTTCCATACAAATAGATAGACCGCAGCCCTGCAACGCGGCCTTAGCCGCGCAATTCCAAAGTTCTTATCACCTCCGTGTAACGCTGAGAATTCTTGGTCCGCAGATACCTGAGCAGCGAGCCGCGCTTGCCAACCAGCTTGAGCAAACCACGACGCGAGTGATGGTCGTGCTTGTGCGTCCGAAGATGATCGGTAAGGTGCACAATGCGCGTCGTCAATACGCCGATCTGAACCTCGGTTGATCCGGTGTCCAGCTCATGGTTTTGCAGGGTTTGGATGGCTTCCTGCTTGGTGCCTAGATACGGCAAACCAGAACCTCAAAAACAAAATAGATTGTGGGTCAACGCGGACGCTGCCCGTCAAGCTTTCACCCCGCCATAGTCTCAGGCGCGGGCGGTCGGGTCATCCGACCACTTCGGGCAATTATAGAAAGTTGCCGGGACACCGCCCCGATCCCGCCGGTCCGGTCCCGGATAAAGAAAATTGCAGCAAGCAAGCAGATAGCCCAAGACCTAGTAAGGACACCATGGCCACCCGCCGCCGCCGCCGCGGAAAAACTCAATCTCGCCTGCCGGTAGAGCCAGCGGGCGCTCCGGCCAGCGCCGCTCCGCCGCCGCGGGCGGGTTTTAACCCCTTTCGACAGAAGCGCTTCGTCATCCTGATGGTGCTGATGGTGGTCCTGCTGCCATTTGAATTTATGGCCATAAACGGATTACTCGAGGGCCCACCCGGCAACAGCGTCGACGTCGCCCCGACGGTAGTGGTGGGGCCCGACGTGATGCATGATCCCTACCTGACGATCCCACCCACCTCGGGGGCGCGTTCGGCGACCGCCCCGGAGCCGGGAATCTACGACCGCGAGATCAGCAACCTCGATCAGGTGGCAGCCCTGGCCGAAGGCTACGTGGTCATCGGTTACAGCTGTCCACCGGCGGCCGGCCTCTGCGCCGGGATGGTTGACGAACTTGCCGAGGTCGTCGATTTGTTCCCCGATCGCCCAGTGATCCTGGCGCCCTACCGGGCTGCCAGCGGATCGCACATTTCGGTTAGCGCATACGGCACCCTGCTGGCCTTAAACCAGGTTGACGGGGAAATCTTAGGCGAATTCATAGACGCCTATGCCGGCGCCGCGGTCGAGGCCGGTTAACTCCGTTTGCGGGCCTGCCACCATCGTCTAACCGGGGCAGTCGGGGCAACCGCGTCGACGCCAACCGGGATTGATCAGTTCCCGGCCCGGTCCGAGTGGCCACCCACACCATGGCGCTAGATCTCGGGGTGGTCGGCCAGACCGCCGCGGTCCGCTTAATCGAGGTGATGCTCTCAAGCGGCCGCCTCCCGCACGCGCTGTTGTTTACCGGCCCACCCCATTCGGGCAAGACCACCCTGATGTGCGGGTTGGCCGCCTACCTAAACTGCCCCGACGCCGATGGTCGGGGTCCCTGCCGGGCCTGCCCCAGCTGTCAGCGGATCGCCAAGGGGGCCGATTTCGATGTCCGGACCGTTGATGTTGCGGAGGGTCACGGCCGGGTCCAGATCGACCAGATCCGCGAATTCGAGAACCGAGTGGCGCTCACCTCGGTCGGCGGCCGGTTCAAGATCGCCATCTTTCCCAACGCCCACCTTTTTTCCGAAAGCGCGGCCAACGCGCTGCTCAAAACGCTCGAGCAGCCGCCGGGCCACACCCTCATCATGCTGGCGGCCCCGGACGTGAGTTCGCTGCTGCCGACGGTGGCCTCCCGCTGTTCGCGACTGCGGCTCTACGCCCTGCCCGACAAACTGCTGGGCGAGCTGGTTAGAAGCCGCACCGGGGTTGACGGAGAGGACCTCGAAACCGCCCTCGCGCATGCCTTCGGACGGCCCGGCTGGGCACTGGCGATGGCGTCCGACCGACGGCTATTGCAACGCTTTGACCGCCGCGCCAAGCTGATGCTCTCGGCCCTCGAAGCCGGCAACGACGATGCCCGGAGGATGGAAGTCGCCGCCACCGTGGCCACCGACGGGCGGAGCGCTGCCGAACGGCGATCGGCGGCGATCGAGTCGCTGGAGTGGCTGGAGTTGGCACTGGCCGCCCGGCGCAGCGGTGAGACCGCCAGCCTGATTGCCTGGGCAAACGACGCGGCCCTGCTGCGTGAGGGTCTGCGGCGCCTGCGCGGGAACGCGATGCTGCGACCGGCAATCGAGGACGTTTTCCTAAACATCGGTCGCCTGCAGGCCACCTAGGTCAAGGTGCCGGCGCCAGCCCCCCCGTGGGGGTCGGCATTGCGTTGGTCAGCTGACGAAATAGACTCGTTTTACTCGACCCTGCTGTCGGGCGGTCGACCGGTGTCCGGTGGCCCGGTCCCGGCAGGGCCAAGCCATCTGATAAATTCCCACCCAAGCAAAGCGCAACCGCGGCTGCCATGCCAACTGTTATCGGCGTACGTTTTCGGCGCGCCGGCCGCCTCTTCTACTACGACCCCGACTCGGTCCCCTTCCAGGTCGAGGACCTGGTCCTGGTTGAGGCCGGCTCGCGCACCGAGCTGGCACGGGTGATCCTGGCCCCGACCGAGGTCGACGACACCGAGCTGCGCGCGCCGCTGCGCAAGGTCATCCGACACGCCAGCGAGCAGGACCGGATCAAATTCGAGGAGCAGTCAGTACGGGCCACCGAGGCGATGGCCCGCTTCAAGCAACTCATCGGCGAACGCGGATTGCCGATCAAACCGATCAAGGCCAATTGGAGCTTTGATGGGGCGACTCTGACCTTTAATATCGCCGCCAGCGGCCAGGTCGACTTTTCCGACCTCGCCGGCGAATTGGCCGGGGTCTTCCATGCCCGGATCGAACTGCGCCAGGTCGGTTCGCGCGAGCGAGCGGCATTGGTCGACGGGCTGGGCCGCTGCGGTTTGAGCCTGTGCTGCTCATCCTGGCTGGTCGAACCGGGCCGGGTTTCGGTTCGGATGGCCAAGAACCAGAATCTCCCGCTCAATCCGGCCAAGATCTCCGGGGTGTGTGGGCGCCTGCTCTGCTGCCTGCGCTACGAACACGAGATGTACGTGGAGGGCGCGGTTCCGCAAAAGCCGGCCAATCCTGACGCCGGCCTGCCCGAATTTCTCAGCGGCGGCGAACCCGCTCCGATCGACGACCAACCGGCCCAGTTCTATACGGACGAACCGGAGACTTCGACCCGATCGGCCGGCCGGCCGCGCCGCAGCCGCCCGGCCAGGTCGCGGCGCCGGGCCGAGTCGCGCCGCCGCGGCCCGCGATCGCGCTAGTTAGCAAGCCCTCGGGGGTGTCGCGGTGCTCGCACAACCGGACCGCTCGCTTCCGCCGGCCAACCGTCGCGCGCGGCGCCGTCGCGACGTCCTCCAGCCTCTGGGGTTTGCCCTAACCGGCCTTTTCGGCCTGTTACTAATATTTACCCTGTTTGGGCGTGCGCCCGACCAAGCCGCCGCGCCCGGGGCGATCGAGCAGGTCCCAGCCAGGCCGGCCCAGCCAACCGCGGCGGCGGCCCCGGTACCGACCCTGGTGGCTACAGCGACCCCGACGGCTATCCCGACCCAAATCGCCACCCCGACCGCGACCGTTGTCCCAACCGCGACCGCAACCGCAGCGCCACAGCCTACGGCCGAGCCCGTGGATCCGACCCAGATTCCGGCCGGCCACGCCGCGGTTAACGCCACGATCGGCTTAAACGTCAGATCGCTGCCCTCCTACGCCGGAGAGATCCTGCAGGTCCTGCCCGACCGGCAAATCGTGCGCCTTTCCGGACAGCTGCATCTCGACGGCGACGGAACGTGGCGGGAGCTCGATGAGCCGGGCGGCGGCTGGGTGCTGGAGACATACCTGGTTCTGGCTGCCTAAGGCCTCCCAGGCCATAGACTTTTTGGCGGCCAATTGCTTGGCCGGCGCCGGCCTTACCCCGCCGTCCCCAATCCCTTCGTATCCTTACGATCCATGCCCGCCAAACCGCTCTACTATCTAGACGCGTATCGAAAAGAATTCGCCGCGACCGTCACCGCCGTCGACGGTGGCGACCTTTTTCTCAGTGAGAGTGCGTTCTACCCGCGCGGCGGCGGCCAACCGGGCGACAGCGGGCAGCTTGAAATCTCCGGCCACACCCATGCGGTGGCGGTGGCGGCCCGCCGCGGCGGGGACATCGCCCACCCGATCGAGGGCGATCCGCCAGCCGTCGGCACCCCGGTGCACGGCCGGATCGACTGGCCGCGGCGGTTTAAATTGATGCGCTTGCACACCGCCCTACACGTTCTCTCGCAGGTCGTTTTCTCCGGATTCGGGGCCCTGGTAACCGGCGCCAACATCGCCGACGACGGGTCCAAGGCGCGGATGGACTTTGCCCTGGAGGGGGTTCGGATCGGCGACATCCTCAACGAGCTGGAATCGCGCAGCAACGCTCTGCTGGCGACCGCCGCCCCGGTTAAGGCCTACCAGCTGCCGCGGGCCGAGGCCTTCGCAATCCCGGACCTTATCCGCTCGCAGGTTAACCGCCTTCCCGAATCGATCACCCAGGTGCGGATCGTTGAAATTGTCGGTATTGACCTGCAGGCCGATGGCGGAACCCATGTCAAGGCAACCGACCAGGTCGGGGCCATCCGGGTCATTGGCGGGTCGAACAAGGGCCGAGTCAACCGCCGGGTCGAGATCGCGCTGGCGAACTGATGGCAACCCACTTTAGCCGCCCCCCGCAGGTCCCCGACCTGCCTGCGATCGAGGCCGCAGCCCAGGATTTCTGGGAAGACAACCAGGTCTTTGCCAAGCTGCGCGAGCAGAACCGCAACGGGCCCCGTCATTCCTTCATCGACGGGCCGATAACTGCCAACAATCCGATGGGGGTCCACCACGCCTGGGGCAGAACCTACAAGGACATCTACACCCGCTACAAGGCCATGGGCGGGTTCCACCAGCGCTACCAGAACGGGTTTGACTGCCAGGGGCTGTGGGTTGAGGTCGAGGTCGAGCGCGAGCTTGGGCTCAATTCCAAGCGCGAGATCGAAGCCTACGGCCTGGACCGCTTCGCGCGGGCCTGCGCGGCGCGGGTGGAACGCTTTGGCGAGCGGATTTCCGGCCAGTCCCGGCGCCTGGGGATGTGGATGGACTGGGACGATTCCTACTACACCCACTCCGATTCCAACATCGAGCACATCTGGCATTTCCTCAAGGTCTGCAGCGAGAACGGCTGGCTGCGCCGCGGCAATCGCGTCATGCCCTGGTGCACCCGCTGCGGGACCTCGCTTTCGCAGCACGAACTGCTCGGCACCGACACCTATCAGGTACTCACCCACACCGCCGTCACTCTGGCCTTGCCGATCCGGCAACGTGAGGGTGAGCATCTGCTGGTGTGGACCACCACCCCGTGGACCCTGGCTGGCAACGTCGCCTGCGCGGTGGCCCCCGACCTGGCATACGTTAGCGCCAGCCTGGACGGGAAACGCTATGTGTTGGCCCGCGCCGCCGTAGACCGGGTCCTGGGGCCTGGGGCCCGAATCGAACGGGAGTTCCCCGGCCGAGAGCTGCTTGGCCTGACCTATCAGGGCCCCTGGGACGAGCTCGACCCGCAGCGCGATGTCCCGCGCCGGATCGTGGCCTGGGAAGAAGTCGTCGGCGACGAGGGCACCGGGATCGTCCACATCGCCCCGGGATCGGGGGCCGAAGACTTCGAGCTGGGTCAGCGCGAGGGCCTGCCGGCGCTCTCAATCATTGATGGCGAAGGCGCCTACCGGGAGGATTACGGCGAACTGGCCGGCCGCCGGGTAGCCGATTCGACCGCCTACATTGTGGATCGCCTAAAGGCCAAAGGCCTGCTCCTGGTCGCTGGCGACCACACCCATCGCTACCCGGTCTGCTGGCGCTGCAAAGAGGAGATCGTCTTCAATCTGGTCGACGAGTGGTTCATCGCGTGCGAGCAGATCCGCCCGCGGATGATCGCCGCCGCCCGTACCGTCAACTGGGTGCCCGCCAGTGCCGGGGCCCGGATGGTCGACTGGCTGGAGAACATGGGCGACTGGGCCATCTCGCGCAAGCGCTACTGGGGCCTGCCGCTGCCGTTCTATGAATGCCCCGACTGCGGCGAGCTCACGGTCATCGGCTCACTGGCCGAGCTGCGCGCGCGGGCGATCGACCCGGCCGCGGTCGACTCCCTTCCAGAGCTGCACCGACCCTGGATCGACGAGATCCGGATTGCCTGCGTTTGCGGGGCCCAGCTCGAGCGCGTAAAGGAGGTCGGCGACTGCTGGCTGGACGCCGGAATCGTGCCGTTTTCGACCCTAAATTACCTCGGCGGCGACCAGGCCGACCCCGATTCGCCCTGGAACCAGTGGTTCCCGGCCGACTTTATTACCGAGATGCGTGAACAGATCCGGCTCTGGTTCTATTCGATGCTCTTTATGAGCGTGGCGATCGCCGACCGGGCGCCCTATCGGACCTGCTTTGTCTACGAAAAGGTAATGGACCAGAACGGCCAGGCGATGCACCGCTCGTTTGGAAATTCGATCGACTTTGACGAGGCGGTCGCCAAGATGGGCGCCGACGTAATGCGCTGGATGTACGTTGGCACCAACCCCAACGCCAATGTGCGTTTCGGTTACCAGCCCGCGCGCGCGGTGGTGCGCCGGTTCCTAACCCTTTGGAACGTGTACGCGTTCTTCCTCACCTACGCCGAACTCGACCAGTTCGACCCGTTGACGGCGGCCCCGCCGCTGGGCTCCCGCCCGGTGCTTGACCGCTGGATTATTTCGCGTTTCAACTCCCTTGTCGCCAGCGCCCAGACGTCCTATGAGAACTACTGGGTATATCCCTTAGTCGGGCAGTTGGAGCGTTTCTGGGACGACCTTTCCAACTGGTACGTGCGACTCTGTCGACGCCGCTACTGGAGGTCGCAGGCCGACGAGGATAAGGCGGCGGCCTACGCGACGCTCTACGAGGTGTTGACCGGGATCGTCCGGTTGATGGCTCCGCTGGCCCCGCACCTGGCCGAGGAGCTCTACCAGAACCTGGAGGCGCACGTCCCTGGCGCCCCGGCAAGCGTCTTCCTCTGCCCATTTGTCCAGCCCCGGCCCGAACGGATCGACGCTGGATTGGAAGCCGAGTTCGCGGTGCTGCGGACGGTGATCTCGTTGGGGCGGGCGGCCCGATCGCAGGCCAACCTCAAAACCCGCCAGCCGCTGGCCGAGCTCGTGGTCGGCACCGCCGACCGCAATGCCCGCCGGGCGATCGACCGCCACCGTGATCTGATCTGCTCGGAGGTGAACGTAAAGGCGCTGCGCGTATCCGATTCCTCCTCGCGCCTGCTCTCGTTTGAGATCAAACCCAATTTCCGCTCGCTGGGACCGCGTTTCGGGCGGTCCATCGGGGCGGCGGCGGCGGCGATCGCCGAGCTTGATCCGGCCCGGGTTGCCGCCCAGGCCGATGCCGGCGAGGAAATCCCCATTGAGCTGGCCGGTCGCTTGGAAATACTCTTAGCCGACGACCTGGCAATCCGCTATTCGGGAATCGAGGGCCTGGCGGTGGCGGTCGGCGATGGAATTGCGGTTGGCCTAACCACCGCGATTGACGCCAAACTGCGGCGCGAGGGCCTCTCGCGCGAGATCGTTCACGCGATCCAGGGAATGCGGCGCAGCGCCGGATACGAAATCTCCGACCGGATCGAGGTCTCACTGACCGGTCCGGAGGCCGACCGGCTGCTGGCCGAACACGGCACCGAAATTGCCAGCGAGGTCCTGGCGATCTCGCTCCACCCGATCCGGTTAAGGAATCCTGAATTGAGCCAGCCGTTGGAAATTTCAGGGCAAACATTCCAGGTCAGCCTGGCCCGGGCGCCAGGCGCCTGACCGCCGCGCCGAATCCCCGATCGGCAATTTCGACTGAGAAGGTTGAGGCCGCCGCCGGGGCCGGCGTAGCCCACACGAGAAAACGGGCCGCCCGCGCCCGGCCCACACCCATCCCACTCAGACAACCAGTTCAGCCATAAATTGACCGCGGGCGGGCGGCCAAATTGATCGCTTAAGCGGTACCGCTGGCCGGTCCTGGCTCAAACCGGCATTTGGTCAAAACTCCGGCCGGGTCGCGCCGGGCCTAGCCGGCGGGCAACCAATCCCGGGCAGGGGACAATGGGCGGAATTGGAAAGCTCTAGGACGGCCCCGGGAGCGAAAGCGTGCTTACGGCGGTTCGCGTCCGGGCGGCCCAATCAATCTTTACGGCAGACCGGCCAAGGCCGCGCACTGTTCTTTAAAAGGACCAGGCCATGGACAGCGTCCCAGTCATTTCCGGGGTTGAGCTCACAAGCTATGAATTTGCCTCGAACGATCTTGGCACCGACTACAACACCTTCAACTTGGTCTACGAACCGGGCGGCAAGCTCAAGCAATCCGGGGCCATCCTCCAGATCCACACCGATGCCGGCATAACCGGGGAGTTTCCGGTCCCGGCGGGTCCGACCCAGGCCCAGGTGGCAATTTGCGCCGGGTACCTCATCGGCAAGAACGCCACCGGGCGGGAGAAGATCTACAACGACTGCAAGCGCGCCCTCCGGCAATTCGATATGACCGGGCTTAGCGCAATCGACATCTGCCTCTGGGACATCGCCGGCAAGCTCTACGGCGAGCCGTTGTACCGCCTCCTCGGCGGGACCCGGCGCCCGCTGCCCGCCTACGCCTCTACCCTGCACGGGGATGAGAACGGCGGGCTGGGCGACCCGCAGCAGTTTGCAGACTTTGCGGTACGGTGCCGCGACATGGGGTACCCCGGATTCAAGATCCACGGCTGGGGCCTGGCGGGACAAAACATCCGGCGCGAGATCGACAACGTGCTTGGCGTGCGCGCGGCGGTGGGCGAGAAGATGGCGCTGATGCTCGACCCGGCCTGCGAGCTCGAGAATTTCGCCCAGGCGTTGGCGGTCGGGAGGGCCTGCGATGAGGCGAACTTCTTCTGGTACGAAGATCCGTTCCGCGACGGCGGAGTCTCCACCTACGCGCATCGCAAGCTGCGTGCGATGATCCAGACCCCGCTCCTGCAAACCGAACACATCCGTATGCTGGAACAGCATGTGAATTTCCTGCTCGCTAAGGGGACCGATTACCTGCGGGCGGGCGCCTACCAGGACGGCGGGGTCACCGGCGTGATGAAGATCGCCCACGCCGCCGAGGGTTTCGGCATCGATGTGGAGATTCACGCCCCGGGACCGGTGCACCGACACCTGATGTCCTCGATTCGCAACACCAATTTCTATGAGCTTGGCCTGGTACACCCATACTCGGAATCGTCGGTCCCGCAGCACCCGTATTGCGGCGATTACAGCGACGATCTGGACGCCATCGACAACGCCGGCAACGTCTTTGCCCCGGAGGGTCCAGGTATCGGGGTGCCGCTCGACTGGGAATGGCTAAACGCCCACCGCACCGGCCACGTCAAATTGGCCTGAGGGCATTGGCCCAAACGCCGTCGGCGGGCCCGTTGACATCGCCCGCAGGATCACCTGAAGGGTCAAGTCGGCGCCGGAATTATCGGCTGGCGCCGGCGCGCCCCGGGTAAGGTCGGCGATATTGGGTCAGCCCAATTCGATCACGCCTCAAATAGGCCGCTGCGCCCCGGCGCCATCGCCCGATGGGCCACCAACCCTGCCGTACCATAAACCACCTAATCAGCCACCAGGACCAGGCCATGAACAGCGTTCCAGTCATTACCGGGGTTGAGCTCACAAGCTATGAGTTCACCAACAACGACCTCGGCAAGGACTACAACACCTTCAACATCGTCTACGAACCGGGCGGCACGCTCAAGCAATCCGGAGCCATCCTCCAGATCCACACCGATGCCGGCATCACCGGCGAGTTCCCCGTCTTTATGGGGCCGACCCAGGCCCAGGTGGCAATTTGCGCCGGGTACCTCATCGGTAAGGACGCCACCGGGCGGGAGAAGATCTACAACGACTGCAAGCGCGCCCTCCGGCAATTTGATATGACCGGTGTCGGCGTCATCGACATCTGCCTCTGGGACATCGCCGGCAAGCTGTACGGCGAACCGTTGTACCGCCTCCTCGGCGGGACCCGGCGCCCGCTGCCCGCCTACGCATCAACCCTGCACGGTGATGAGAACGGCGGGCTCACCACCCCGGAGCAGTTCGCCGAATTTGCAGTGCGGTGCCGCGACATGGGTTATACCGCCTTCAAGATCCACGGCTGGGGCCTGGCGGGACAGAACATCCAGCGCGAGATCGACAACGTGCTTGGCATGCGCGCAGCGGTGGGCGAGAACATGGCGCTGATGCTCGATCCGGCCTGCGAGCTCGAGAATTTCGCCCAGGCGCTGGCGGTCGGGAGGGCCTGCGATGAGGCGAACTTCTTCTGGATTGAGGACCCCTACCGGGATGGCGGCGTCTCCACCTACGCGCATCGCAAGCTGCGCGAGATGCTCCGCACCCCGATTCTGCAGACCGAGCACATCCGACTGCTAGAACAGCACGTGAATTTCCTGCTCGCCGAGGCGACCGACTACATGCGGGCGGGCGCCTACCAGGACGGCGGGGTCACCGGCGTGATGAAGATCGCCCACGCCGCCGAGGGATTCGGCATCGACGTGGAGATTCATTCCCCGGGGCCGGTGCACCGGCACCTGATGTCTTCGATCCGCAACACCAACTACTACGAGCTCGGGTTGGTGCATCCAAAGGTGGCGCGACCATTGGCTCCGCTGCACCCCATATATGTCGATTACAGCGACGACCTAGACAGCATCGACAGCCAGGGCAATGTCTTTGCTCCGGAAGGGCCGGGAATTGGGGTGGAAATTGACTGGGAGTGGATAAACGCCCACCGAACCGGCCACGTCAAACTGGCCTGACGATTTCTCTGTCTATGCCAGTGGATCCGGGCCCCGGGCATCGCCGCGCTGCGGTGCAATGCCCCGACCGCCGAAGTGTTGGTGGGCCGACACCACATCGCCCGAACGCCGATCCGGCGGCGCGTTTTTTCAAATAAACCCGGATCGGCTACGTACCGATCGCTTCCCGGCTAGTTGCGAGGGCTAAGGCCCTCGGATCTAAGGATCCGAGGGCCTTAAATCACCTGGTCGGCGGCCGGTCGGCCACCGATTTAGCGCGGCTACCGCCTAGGCGTCGTAGTACTTGAAGAACTCCCACGGGGTCGGTCGCAGGCGCTGCTCACTGACCTCACCGTCGCGTTTGTACTCGAGCCAGGTCGCGATCACGTCCGGGGTGAACACGTCGCCGGCGAACAGATATTCATGATCGGCTTCCAGGGCGTTTAGGGCCTCCTCGAGCGATCCCGGCACCGAGGCGATCGCGGCCAGGCGTTCGGCCGGAAGCTCGTAGATGTCCTCGTCGACCGGGTCGGGCGGCTCTATCTGGTTGACGATTCCGTCAAGCCCGGCCATCAGCATCGCCGAAAAGGCCAGGTACGGGTTGGCGGTTGGATCAGGCGAGCGGAACTCGATTCGCCGGGCCGCCGGTGCGGGCGAGTAGGTCGGAATGCGTACGCAGGCCGAGCGGTTGCGCTGGGAGTAGACCAGGTTTACCGGGGCCTCGAAGCCGGGCACCAGCCGCTTGTAGGAATTGGTGGTCGGGGCGCAGAACGCCAGCAGCGAGTCGGCGTGCTTGAGCAGGCCACCGACATACCAGCGGGCGGTCTCCGAGAGCAACCCGTAGTTGCCCTCCCCGCCGTAGAAGAGCGGCTCGCCATCCTTCCACAGGCTCTGGTGGCAGTGCATACCCGAACCGTTGTCGCCGAGCACCGGTTTAGGCATGAACGTGGCGGTGTGGCCGTTGATCTTGGCAATGTTTTTGACGATGTACTTGTAGGCCATCAACTTGTCGGCCTGCTCCACCAACGGAGCGTAGCGCAGGTCAATCTCGGCCTGGCCGGCGGTTGCCACCTCGTGGTGATGAAGCTCCACATCGATTCCGATTTCGATCATCGCCGAGACCATCTCCGAGCGGATGTCCTGCTGCGAGTCCGCCGGCGGGGTCGGGAAATAGCCCTCTTTGTGGCGGGGGCGATGGCCCAGGTTGGTCTCCGGGCGGCCAGCATTCCAGATACCCTCGTCGGAGTCGATCGTAAAGAAGCTTCCGTTGGCCGATTCGTCGTAACTGACGTGGTCAAAGATGAAGAATTCAGCTTCCGGCCCCCAGAAGCTGGAATCGGCAATCCCGGTTGAAGCCAAGTGGGCGACGGCCTTGTTGGCGATGTTGCGGGGATCGCGCGAGTAGCGCTGACGGGTAAGCGGGTCCTCGATGTCACAGACCATCACAAGGGTCGGGGCGGCCAGGATCGGGTCCACGAACGCGGTCGAAGGGTCGGGGATAACCAGCATGTCGGATTCATTGATTGCCTGGAATCCACGGATGCTGGAGCCGTCGAATCCCGATCCATTTACGAAAAGGTCCTCATCCAGATATGCGATCGGGATCGAGAAGTGCTGCCAGGTCCCGGGCAGGTCGGTAAATCGCAAATCCACGAACTGGCAGTCCGCGTCGCGGGCCATCCGCATTACCTTTTGGATTTGCTCGGAACGGTCGCTCATGGAATGACTATCTTTCTTCTAAACAACCAGGGTCAGTTAGAACGTTCAAGTCTCGCGACAGTCGTTGTCGAGCGGCTCGGTAGCAGCGAGGCCGGGCAACACTTTAGCGCTCAGGTTACCAATTTTTACAAATTGCCGCCAAATTATGCAAGAACGGCCAACGCCGGCCGGCCGCCAAGCAACCGCTAGTTGAGGTTGGAGAGCACCATCGCGGTCACCACGAATATGAAAATGGCAACCAGCCAGAAGGAAAGCGGGAATCCCAGCACCGTCCCGGACGAGACCTCCGGCATCTTCATCTGCCCCGATCGCCTTTGTGACGGCCCGGAACCGGACCGCGCCGGGCGCTGTGCCCGTTCGCGCAGGCGACGCAGATTCTCAGATATTGCCGGCTCAAAGCGGCTCGGCTCGTCGGGCTGGCCCTCTTCGCCGGCGTCCTGTTCCTGTTCGGTCGCGCCTTCGCGCGGCAGCTTGGCTCCGCAGTTGATGCAAAGCCAGGCGCCGCTGGTGTTCTCGTGGTCGCAGTCAGGGCAGTGCATGGCGGTAGTTCAATGGCTTTTTGGTATGGATTTGGTTTTTTTACAAAAACGTAGGCGGTCCTAGATTTTCGGCCACAAAGCGGCCGCCGCCGGGAATAGCGGACCGCCGCCCCGAACACAGCCCAATGTTGTTAACATTTGGTCATCCAAAACCTCGGTGGCGACCGGGCGCGGACCGACGATGCCGTCGCGTGTCCAATCCTTCAATGATCTGGAATCGCCGCCGCCTGCACATTGCGTAGGTGTAGATAGGGTCAAGACGACCCGGGCCCGGTTTTCCGGGGAAGGACCGTCGGTAACGGTCCAAAGGCCAAGTCAGTGCCGCCAATCCCGCGATCAGAGCGAGAGGGATTTTACTGCTCTACGCCCCAATCGCAACCGCAGATTAGCTGTATCCGGTCGGCCGGAATCTCTCCCCCGACCGCCATTGCCAAGCTGCGCGCGGGGACCTTTGTAACACGTCACCTTTGAGAGGAGACACATGAAAAAAGTAGAGGCCGTAATTCGCCACGAGGTGCTTGAGCCGCTTCGTGACGCGCTCGACAAGGCCGGATTCCACGGCCTGAGCGTAAGCGAAGTCCGCGGCGCCGGTTCCCAGCGCGGTTACACCGAAACCTACCGCGGGGTACGGGCGTCCATCATCTTCCGGCCCAAGATCAAGCTCGAAATCGTCCTAGGCGACGAAAACGTAGACCAGCTGATAGCGCTGATCTGCGAGCACGCCTACACCGGCGAGGTCGGCGACGGCAAGATTTTTGTCCTGCCGATCGAGGACGTGGTTCGGATCCGAACCCAGCAGCGCGGGCGGGACGCAATATGAGCACTATGGTTTCCACTGCCCGGGCGGTCGCCCTGCGCCCGCCGGTCAGCTACCTGTTCTCGGTCCGGTACCTGTTTGTGCTGGCCGGAGCGATTCTGGCCGCACTGGTGCTGCCCTCGCTGGTCATGGCCGATGAGGCTGGCGACATCGTGGCGATAACCGCCACCGTCGACCAGCTCTGGATCGTGGTCGCCGGGGCTCTAGTGTTTTTCATGCACGCCGGATTCACCCTGGTTGAGACCGGATTTACGCGCACCAAGAACGCCGCCAACATCTGCGCTAAGAACCTGATGAACATGTCGGTCGGCCTGATCTCCTACTGGGCGGTCGGCTGGGCTTTCATGTACGGTGAGAGCGCCGGTGGAATAATCGGCACCTCGGCTTTCCTAATCGATGTAGGCGACGCGCAGTTCTCGACCGACTGGTTCTTCCAGGTGGTCTTTGCCGCAACCGCCGCCACCATCGTCTCCGGAGCGATGGCCGAACGCACTCACTTCCGCGCCTATCTGGTCTACGCGGTCGTCCTGACCGGGTTCATCTACCCGGTGGTCGGTCACTGGGTCTGGGGCGGCGGCTGGCTGGCCGAGCTCGGCTTCTACGACTTTGCCGGTTCTTCGGTGGTTCACACCACCGGCGGCGTGGCCGCCCTGGTCGGCGCCGCCATTCTGGGACCGCGCATTGGCAAGTACTCCGATGACGGCACCTCGCACGTGATTCCTGGCCACTCGATTCCGCTGGCGATCGCCGGTGTGATCATCCTCTGGTTCGGCTGGTTCGGCTTCAACGGCGGTTCCACCCTTTCGGCGGTGGGACAGGACTTTGCCAGTGTGATCGTGGTCACCAACCTGGCCGCGGCCGCCGGAGCAATCGCCGCGATGGGCGTTTCCTGGCTGGTCAGCGGCAAGCCCGACGTGGGCATGATCGGTAACGGCGCACTTGCCGGCCTGGTGGCGATAACCGCTCCCTGCGGTTTCGTCGACACCTGGGCCGCGGTGGTCATCGGTCTAGTCGGCGGCGCACTGGTCGTCTACGGCGTCACCTTCATCGACAAGGTCCTCAGGGTCGACGACCCAGTCGGCGCGATCGCCGTCCACGGGCTGGTCGGAATCTGGGGCACCGTGGCGGTCGGGCTCTTTGCCGATCCCAAGTTCGGCGGTCCCGCGGGCTCGCTGTTCATAAACGGCGACATTGGCGCGCTGGGCGTTCAGGCGCTCGGATCGGCCGCCACGGTCGTCTGGGTCGGGGCAACCTGCACGATTCTGTTCCTGGCAATCAAGCACACGATCGGTCTGCGTGCCGAGCCGGTGGAAGAACTCGACGGTCTCGACATCCACGAGCACGGCGTGTTCGGCTACGGGGAGTCTGGTTCCATTGCCTTCTAGGTCACTATGACCTGCGGTGGCTGCGCCAACCGGTAAACGGCCGCGCAGCCACCGCTACCCCCGCCAATCCGCAAAAAAGGGAGCCTTTTCGAAGGCTCCCTTTTTCAATTGGTAGGAGGCGGACTCGCGGCTAGGACTCCAGCGATCGCCATTCGATCCGGGCGCGGTCGCGGTCGCGCCCCGGCGGGATCGGACCGAGCCCCGGATACCCCAGATATATGAACCCGGCGATTCGGTCACGCGCCCCCAGGCCCAAGTACCTTCGGGCGGCCGGGTCCTGGGCGGCGGCGCCGGTGCGCCATTTGGACACAATCCCGATATCCCAGGCCGCCAGCAGCAGGTTCTGGATGGCCGCACAGGTCGCCCCGTAGTCCTCCAGGTCCTGGACCGGGTCGGGCGAGCGCGCCACCGAGACGGCGATAACCAGCGGGGCGCGCAGGAAAAGTCCGGCGGTTTTCTGCAGCGCCGCTTCGGCGGCTGACCCGTCGGGCGGACGGCGTCGCGCCTGGGCCCGGGCCAGAGCCTGGCCGAACCGCTGCCGGTCTTCTCCGGCAATGATCTGGAAGCGCCAGGGCTGGGTGAAACGGTGATTGGGCGCCCAGAGTGCGGCCTCAATTATTTTTTCGATCGCGCCCCGGGTCGGGACCTGGTCGGTGAGGCGATTGACGCTGCGACGCTTAGCGATGACGTCGGTTACTGGCATGGTCATTCCTTAAAACATGAAGGTTTGTATCGGTGGCGATTGCAGTTTCCGCTAAGCGAGCCGCATTACGCGCGGTCGGTCTGGGCCTGGGGCGACCAGACTGCCATTTGCCCGGGCCCGCGATTGCCCCACAGCGCATAGGGAACCGCCAGCAGCTGGCAGTTGCGACCAGAGGGCAATCGGCCCTCCGGGTCCGCCCGGCGATAGAGTGCCGGGTCCGGTTGGTAGGCGATGCCGGGCAGGGTGATCCCGATCGATCCCAGCGGGCCGTCCCGCAGCTGAGCCCGCTGGTCCGCGTGCGGGGCCAGCGCCAGATCCCTGAGGTCATGTTCCGGATTGTCGCGGCCCTCCAGGCAATAGACGAGCGGGCCCCTAACGATTGCGGCCTGCCCTCGAGTCTCAACCAGACGGGTGCTGGCGCGGGCGAGTTCGACCGGCATCGCCAGCTCCAGGATGATCTCGTCACCGGCGGCCAGATTGCCCGCCAAGACGGCGTAGCCCGATTCGATATCGGTCGCCGCCGGTTGGCCGTTGACTGAAAGCACCGCCCCCCGGGACCAGGCCGGAATCCTGAGCCGCAGACCGGCAAACGCGGGGCCGGCCCGCTCCACGGTGATTGCGATCTGTCCCCCATAGGGATAGTTGGTTCGCACCCGCAGGGCGGCCGATGGCCCAAATGGCAGGGCAAGCTCCACTCGCGAGGGCGCGTACAGATGGATCCACAGATGCCCGTCGGACTGGCCGTACAGGTAACCCGGCAGCTGGCTTAGCACCCGCGCCAGGTTGGGCGGGCAACAGGCCACGCGGTCAAAAAACCAGCCCTCGCGCTGCCGGTAGCCGGGACCGGCGAGATGCTGTCGTTCGGCCCACGGCGGGTTGGATTCAGCCTCCAGGCACGCCTGCGGGCAATCGTAGAAATAAGCCTCTCCGGAGCGCTCGACTCCGGCGAGCACGGCGTTGTAAAGGCAGGTTTCCAGCTGGTCGGCGAATTTCCCGTCATCACTGGCGCACAGCATTCGCTGCGCCCACATCATCATTCCGATCGCCGCGCAGGATTCAGCATAGGCGCCCTCGTGCGGCAGCTCAAACGGCCTTCCGACCGCCTCGCTGACCATCCTTCCGCCCACCGCCCCGGTCAGGTAGGTATTGCGCCCGACGACATCATCCCACCAGCGCCGGGCCCAATCCCAGTACTTTTGCTGTCCGGTCTCCAGATAGATATCGACCAGGGCGCAGGCAAAGTAGGTAACGCAGACCGCGTGGCCCCGCACCTGTTCCAAATCCTGACCGACGACCAACTCGACCAGACCGATCGCCGATTCCAGGTGCCGACGATCGCCGGTGTGCCGCCAGAGCTCGACTAAGGCCATCTCGCAGCAGGGGTGGTCCAGATAGCCAGCCAGCTGACCGACCCGCAGCTTGCGCCCGATCAGGTCGGCCATTGCGATCGCGCAGCGCAAAAGCCGCTGATCGCCCAGGGTCCGTTCCAGGACAATCCCGGCCTGGATCAGGTGACCGGCCGCAAAAAGCTCGTGCCCCCGGGGGCGCACCATCCAACGCCGGTCGGCCAAATCGTCCGGGTAGGTAAGGCCGTGGTAGCCGTCGCTGGCCGCTATCGCGCAGATTGAGGTGATCGCCCGATCGATCCGCATCCGATTCGGCCGGTTCGGTGCGACCGCCTCAAGCTGGGAGGCCGCTTCCAACCACTTGTAGAGGCGCGCCTCGCCGGCAAAGATCTTGCCCGGATCGGGCGGGGACCGGCCGCCGGCGGCCAGTTCGAAGCGCTCGATTAGTCCCTCGGCGAGCAGTCTGTCCCATTGGTGGTCGATGCCCTCGGCCAGCATCGGATCCCGCCAGTCGGAGAGGAACCCGCCCTCAAGGACCACTGCTCCCACCGGCAGCGGCTTCTGCCGGGCGGATTGGGACTCGGCCAACTCAATTAGCGGGCCCGCAGGCGCAATCGCCGTCATGGTCGCTGCTCCCGTCCCCTAGATCTGTTAGCAGTCCGCTCCGGCTCCCGCCGAGGTTCGGATTTCCCTTAGGCCGGCACCGGGGCAACAATTATTTATTGAGAATCCGCGCTTCCGCAACCGGGCGGGCGGAAAAACTTCCGGAGCCGTACCAATGCGACCCAACATCCTGCTCGTCCATTGCCACGACCTTGGCACCTACCTGGGTCCCTACCCGGGCAATTGCGCGATCACCCCACAGGCCGACCGATTGGCCGCCGAAGGAGTGGTGCTGGACCGGCATTTTGCCGCCGCCCCGACCTGCTCGCCCTCGCGGGCGTCGATGGTCACCGGGCTGGTGCCCCACCGTCACGGCTTAATGGGCCTGCAGAACGGTGCGATCTGGAACATGGACGAATCGATCCCAACCATCCCCGGGCTGCTGCGCGAGGCCGGCTACGACACCGCCTGCTTTGGGGTTTGGCACGTCAACGACCGGCCCTACGCATCGGGTTTTGACGTATTTGACCCCGAGAGCCGCTGCGAAACGGTGGCGACCAATCTGGAGTCCTATCTGCGCCACCGCGGCAATGGCCGCCCGTTCTTTGCGATGGCCGGGTTCTTCGAACCGCACCGCGACTTTACCGACTGCTGGCCCGATCGGCCCGATCCCGATCGGCTCAGCGTGCCCGACTACCTGCCCGATATCCCCGAATCCCGCCTGGAGATGTCCAACTTCTACGGGGACGTGGCGCGCGCCGATCAGTCCCTGGGGGCGATCCTGGATACCCTGGCGGCCTGCGGCCTGGAAGAATCGACCCTGGTCATGTTCACCGCCGACCACGGGATCGCGATGCCGCTGGCCAAAGGGACACTCTACGACCGCGGCAGCCACATCGCCGGCATCCTGCGCTACCCCGGCCAACTGCCGGCGGGCGCCCGTTACCGGGAACTTACCTCCAATCTCGATCTGCTGCCCACCTTCCTCGAAGCCGCCGGGGGCCCGGCGGTACCCGCCGGGCTGGACGGGATCAGTTTCTGGTCCGGCATCGCGGGCGACCGGCATCGGCCGCGTGAGCGCGTCTACTGCGAATTGACCTGGCACGATTTCTACGAGCCGATGCGGTCGATTCGGACGGGGCGCCACAAGCTGATCCGCAACTTCGAGGTCCGGCCCGGACTGCAGCTGGCCGGCGACATCCAGCAGTCGCCGATCGTCCCGTATATGCGTTGGCAGCTGCGCTCGCACCAGCGCCCCGAATATGAGCTTTACGACCTGGCAGCCGACCCCGGCGAGGCCGAAAACCTGGCCGGCGAAGATGACTGGCAGGAGGTTCAAGCCGGCCTCGCACGGCAGCTGCAGGCCCATCTGGCCGGGACCGGCGACCCCATCCTGGGCGGTCCGGTCGAGCCGCCGCAAAGCTACTGGGAATTCGTGGCACGGAGCGCCGCCGGGCTCCCCTGATCCGGTTTTGCCGCGGCAGTTGAAAATTTAGGCGGAAGCAACTATCCAAAGCGGCAACCGGACCGGTCACCGCAACCTGCCAACGACGGCGGCGGGACGAACATCCCGCCAAACCGCAAGGATTTCACCGATGTCCGTATTTGATCACGCTACCCTGATCGGCGCCGGCCTGGTCGGCCCGCAGATAGGGGTGGTGATGGCCCAGCACTGCGGCGAGGTCAAGGTCTATGACCAGAACCCCGCCAACGTGCAGCGCGCGCTAACCGACATGCGCAGCTACATCGACGAGTTGGACCGCGAAGATCTCCTGGTCGGAGATCCCGACGAGGTCCACTCACGGATCAGGCCGGCCGATTCGCTCGCCGCGGCGGTTGATGGGGCCGAATTTATCCTGGAGGCGATCTTTGAGAACCGGCAGGCCAAGGAGGAACTCTACCGCCAGCTCGGGGAAATCACCGATCCGACCACGATCATCGCCTCCAACACCTCGGGAATCCCGATCCGCCACATGGCCAGGGTCTGCGCCCACCCCGGCCGCGTGGTCGGTTCGCACTTCGTGCTGCCGGCCCACATCCTGCCATTGGTCGAGGTGATCAAGCACCCCGAGGTTGACGAAAAGGCCATCAGCACCACCCGAACCGCCTGGGAGCGAATGGGCAAAACGCCAATCACCGTCAATGTTGATATCCCTGGATTCGTGGCCAACCGCCTCCAGCACTCCCTGACCCGCCAGGCGATTGAACTGCATGAGACCGGAATCGCCTCGGCCGAGGACATCGACAACGCGGTCCGCTACGGGTTCGGAGCGCGCTTCATCTCGGTGGGGCCACTGGGCGGGCGCGACCTTGGCGGGATCATCAACCACTCCAAGGTCGCCTCCTACCTCTACGCCGAGCTCGATGGCCAGGGCGATTTGGCCGCCGAGCGGCTGGCGACAATGGCCAGCGAGGGCAAGGACGGGGTTCGCGCCGGGCAGGGATTTCACTCCTGGCACGGCGATCCGGCCGCGCTGCGCGACTTCCACTACGGGAAGATGATCTCGCTGGTCAAGCAGATGCGGCAAATCGGCAAGATCATCACCGACGAGCAAGACATCCCCGAATGATCCGACGCCGGCCGGCCAGGCTCACAAAGTAGAAGCAACCAAGATGCAGCGTCGCCCGTTTGGCAATACCGCCCTCATGGTCACCCCGCTGGCCCTGGGCGGCGGGCGGCTCGCCCGCGGGCGCGGAACCAGCGGCATCGACCAAGCGGTCGAAGTTGTGGCCGAGGTCTTTGCCCAGGGGATAAATTTCATCGACACCGCCCCGTTGTACGGCGATTCCGAGGAGCGGATCGGAATCGCTCTGGCCCAGCTGGCCGACCAGGTCCCAAACGACCTGGTGCTGGAGACCAAGATCGGCCACCGCCCACCGGAATTTGACTATTCCTACGAGCAGGCCCGGGCCTGCCTGCCGGTGAGCCTGGAACGGCTGGGGGTGGAACGGGTTTCGATCGCGTTGATCCACGATGTCGAACTGGCCCAATTCGACGATGTAATGAATGGTGCCTTCCGGGCGCTGGCCGAGTTTCGCGACCAGGGTCTGGTCGACTGCATCGGGGTCTCCGGCGGGCCGGTCGAGCTGATCGCCCGCTACCTGGAAACCGGGCAGTTCGACTGCTTCCTGAGCCATAACCGCTACACCCTGCTAGATCGTGCGGCGGCAGGCTTGTTTGAGCGTGCCCGCCAGCTGGGCCTGGGGATCGTCAATGCCGCCCCGTTTGGCAGCGGCCTGCTTGCCGATCCTTCGTCGCCCGCAGTCACCCACGCCTACCAGCGGGCTCCCGCCGCCTCGCGGGCGCGGGCGCTGGCGGCGGCGGCAGTGTGCGAACGCTTCGGCATTCCGCTGGCCCAGGCCGCGGTGGCCTTCTCGACCTCGTCGGACCTGGTCGACGTTACCTGCGCCGGGGCTATCGCTCCAGCAGAGGTCAGGTCGGCGGCAGTTGCGGCTTTGCCGCCGCTGCCGGAGGGGTTTATCACCGCGCTCGAGTCGCAGGTCCCGCCCAATTTCCTAGACGACGTGGAGGCCTGGCGCCAGGGCGCGCCGGTGCCAGAGTAATTACGGTCGGCAGGCAGCGATCGCTCCGGCGCGCCCCCGGTCCGCGCACCGGGTCGGCCGGCACGCGATGATCCGCTTCATCCACGCCGCCGATCTGCATCTGCAGGCCCCGTTTAGCGGCCTCTCATCGCGTTTGCCGGCCGAGCTGGCGGCGGCGCTGGTCGAGGCCCCTTTTGGCGCCTGGGACAACATCGTCCAACTGGCGATAGCCGAGCGGGTCGACGCAGTCCTGGTCGCCGGCGACGCCTACGATGATGCCAGTCGCAGCCTGCGCGCCCAGCGGCGGTTTGTTGCCGGCCTGCAAAAGCTTGAGGGCGCCGGCATCCGGTCGCTGGTTATCTGCGGAAATCATGATCCGCTCGACGGCTGGGACGCCGGTTTGGAGTTCCCGCCGGGTTGCCACCGCTTCGGCCCCAAGCTGGAGATGGCCCCGCTGCTGCCCGCCGATCCAAATCGGGTCTGGGTCTACGGGGCCTCCTACCAGCACGCCGCCTGTCCGGACAATCTGGTCCGCCTGGTTCCGCCGGTTCCGCCCGGGCAGTTGGCCATCGGGCTTATTCACTGCTGGGTTGGCAGCGAGGCCGGCGAGGCCGGATTCGCCCCGTGTCTACTGGGTGACTTCCGCGGTCGCGGGGTCGCCTATTGGGCGCTTGGGCATGTCCACCTCCGCCAGGTGCTTGCGCGCGATCCCTGGGTGGTCTATCCGGGATGCCCGCAGGGCCTGCGCTGGAGTCAGACCGGGGCCAAGGGCGTCTATCTGGTAGAGCTCGACCAACTGGGCGGGGTAAATGCCCAATTTCGGGCCACCGACTGCGTCCGCTTCGAATCGCTGCCGGTCGACATCGCCGGCCTCGTCGGCCCGGCCGATCTAAGCCGCGAGCTGCTCGCCCGCCTGCGGGCCATGATCGAGCCACTCCAGGGCCGGCCCATGATCTGCCGGATCGAACTGGAAGGCAGCGGCGACCTGCATCGCGAGCTCTCCCACCCCAGTTTGATCGGCGACCTGCGCGACGACCTCAACTCGCAGCTGCAAGGCCCCGCCCCGATATGGTGCGATCGCATCGTGGTCAAGAGCCGCCCGCCGTTCGACCGACCGGCCCGCCGCCAGGGAAACGATCTGGTCGCCGATCTGTTGGAACTGTCAGAGCAGTACGCCCGGTGCCCGGAGGAGCTGCCCGGTTTGGAGGAGGCATTGGGCGAACTCTACGGCAACGATTCCTATCGCCGCCAGCTTGCCCCCGGGCCCGAACGCGGCGAGTTGGCGGCATTGCTGGTCGAGGCCGAGATCCGGGCCCTGGACCTGCTCGAGGAGTAGGACAGGATGCGCATTGAATCGTTCCGCATCGATGGTTTCGGCCGTTTCCACGATGCGGCCGTCGGGCCGCTGGAGCGCCCGGTTACGGTCTTTTTCGGTCCCAATGAGGCCGGCAAGAGCACCGTCCTGGAATTTATCCGGGCGGTTCTGTTCGGTTTTCCCCGGACCCGCAAGGACCGCCACTACCCGGCCCTGCAAGGTGGACGCCACGGCGGACGGGTTGCAATCTTGGACGAGCAGGGTCAAAAGCTGGTGGTGGAGCGTTTTGCCGGCCCAGGTCTCGGTCCGGTCCGGATAACCGACGGCGCGGGCCAGATCGTTGGGCAAGAGCGCCTGGTCCAAGCCCTGGGCGGCCAGGGCGAAACGGTGTTTAGCAACCTCTTTGCGTTCACCCTCGATGAGTTGCACAGCGACGACCTGCTCAAGGATGAGAGCGTAAACCGCCAGATCTACAGCGCCGGGGTGGGCGAGCGCAATCTGCCCACCGCCCTGACCACACTGGACAAACAGAAAAAGGACATCTACTCGCGGCGCGGCCGCAGCCATCGCCTGGTGCGGCTCCGCAGCCAGCTTGACACCCTGGATCAGGACCTGCAGAAATCGGCCAATCAGGCTCGCCGCTTCGGTCAGCTTACCGGCGAATTAAGGGGGCTTGATCAGGCGCGATCCGGGTTGGATGCGCGGGCCAAGGATCTGGTGGCCCGGCAGCGGCGCTGGCAAAACCTGGACCAGGCCTGGGAGGACTTTGTCAACCTTCGCCACACCGGGGAGGAGCTCACACGGCTGGAATCAAACGACGCGCTTTTAGGCGAACCGCCAGATTCCCATGACTTGGCGATCCGAGCGCTGCAGCGGCAGCGCTCGGCTTTTGACGGGTCGATTCGCGACCTGCCGCAACGCCAAAGCGAGCTGGCCGCCCACAAGGGCGCCTGCGACCGGGCGCTGGCCGAGCTGGGACCGGAGTGGGACCCGGATCGGGTCGCCCGCTTTGCGATCAACCCCGACCAGTTGGGCCAGGCCGCCGGCCTGGCAGATCGTATCGAGCGCGCCGGCGCCGAGCTGGCCACCCGGCGGGCAATCTACCGCCAGCTTGCCGGATCTACTAAGGAAACGATCGCCGAACCGCGGGTGCGCCGCTGGCCGGTTGCGGCCAGCATTGCCCTGGCCAGCGGCCTTCTGGGGGCGGCGGTTTTTATTTCGATCGCGCTCAATTTGGGAGCGATCTCGCCTGGACCGGCGGCCGGCCTGGCCGGATCGTTGCTGCTGGCGCTGGCCGCAACCTGGATAGTCCGTCGGAGCGCGCGCCAGCGCGCATTGGGCCGGCTGCGCCAGCGGGTCGACCAGGCCGCGGCCACCCACCGCTCAGCGATTGCCGCCGGACACGCGTGGAGCCAGGCCAACGGGCTGGATGCGTCGGTATCGCCGCGGGCGGCCAGGCAGCTGCGAGCATTGGCCGAACGCGCCCGGACCGAACTTGCCAATGTGGACAGCTGGCGCCGGCGCATCCAGGCGATCGAGCGCGACATCGCCGAATTTTCCGACCAGGTTAGCAGCCTGGCCGAACGGTTCGCCATTCCCCACGATCGCGAGGATCATCGGGACCTGGCGCGGGTAGCCGACGAGCTAATCGACCTGGCCGACCGGTCCCGGACGAAGCGGTCCCGCAACCGTGACCAGCACCAGACCCTAACCGAGCGCCGCCGCCGGTTAAAGCAGCGACTGCAGCGTCGGGTCGGCCCGGATCAGGACCTGGATCGGCTGCTGGCGAGCCTGGAAGCGACCGGTCCGGCCGAAATCGAGCGTGAATTGGCTTGCGCTGCGGCCGCAGCGCAAGCCATAGCCGACGAGCTGGCCGAAAATGCGGTCGACCGGCGGGTGCGCGCGGCCGAATTGGAGCAGCTGGCTGGCGAGAACGAGTCCGATCGACTGGTCCAGGAGAGGTCGCTGCTGGACTCGCAGTTCCAGGACGCGGCGCGCGAATGGGTCGTTCTCACCCTGGCCGAACGCCTGTTGGCGCAGGCCCGAGCGCGATACGAGCAGGAGCGCCAACCGGGCATCATCCGCGCCGCCCAGGCGGTATTTGCCGACCTGACCGACGGACGCTACCCGCAGGTGGTGGCGCCGCTGGGATCGGAAACGATCGCGGTAGTTAACGACCGCGGATCCCGCCGCGAACCGGCCCAGCTGAGCCGCGGCACCCGCGAACAGCTGTTCCTGGCACTGCGTTTCGGCCTAATCGAGGAGCTCTCGCGGCGCGCCCAGCCGCTTCCGGTGGCGGTCGACGAAATCCTGGTCAACTTCGATTCAGTGCGGGCGGCCCGAGCGGCCCGCGCCCTCACCCGGCTCAGCGCCGGCAATCAACTGCTCTGCTTTACCTGCCACGACCAGGTAGTTGGTCATTTTGCCCGGGCCGCCGACGATCTGGGGGTGCCCGGCCCCGCGGTCATCGAGCTGGCCAAGATTCCCTAAGAGTTTGAGATCAGATATACCCCGCCAACCGCCAGCAGCACTCCCAACATCTGTCGGCGGTTGGGGCGCTCATGCAGAAAAATGGCCGCCAGCACCATACCGAAGATTGGCGAAAGCGCCGCCAGCACCCCGGCCCGTGCCGCCCCGATGCCCTGCAGCGCGTAGAGGAACAGGATCCCCCCGATGCCGATGCCAACGAGCCCGCCCAAAAGGCCGCGCCCGGCCTGCGGGATGGTGGGTAGGTTGAGTTTTTGGCCGGCGGGTGCGCGGATCAACATGGCCGTCGTGGCCACCAGTAGGGCCATCGGCAGGCGGACCGCGTTGGCCGCCAGCGGATGGGCGTCACCCACCCCGATGCGCAGAAAAATGATGTCTAGGCCCCAGATGCAGGCAACTCCGGCGGCCAGCGATATTCCCAGCCAGAACTGGCGCGAACCATAGCTGGCCTCCCCCTGGCCGCTTCCCCCGCGCAGAGTCGTTAGGCCGACCCCGGTGGCCATCAGCAGCGCGGCCCAGATGACCGCCGAGTTGATTGATTCGCCCAGCAGCAGGTAGGCCCACAGCAGCGCGAAGAGGGTGGACAGGTTGGACATCGTATAGGCCCGCGAAACCCCGACCAGGCGCATCGCGTGAATCATGCCCAGATCGACCAGCCCGATGCCGGCCACCGCGGTGAACGCCAGCGCGGCGATGTTGTGCAGCTCCAATTCGCCAAGCAAGTGGCCGAGTCCGAGCGAGAGCAGCAGCAGCGGAAACAGGATCGCCGGCCCGGAGAGACGCAGGATATTGAGCCGGAACACGCTCAGCTGTCCCAGCAACGGGCGGGCGATTACGAAACCACAACTCCAGCAGAACGCGGCCGCGATCGCGGCCGCCTCATGCACCGATCCCCGCCCGCTGCGCCTGCGTCGGGGTTACCGGGAGTCTTGCGGCCAGGCGATTGCCGGGACCGGATAGCCGGTCGCCAGTTCCAGGACCTGCTCGCGCACCGCGGCGATCTCCGATTCGTCGTCGGCCCGGGCAATCCGGGCGATCCAGGTCCCGATCTGGCGCATCTGCGCCGCCCCATCCCGCGGGTGGTCAGCGCCGGGGTGCCCAGCCGGATACCCGAGGCCAGGTAGGGTTTGCGGGTCTCGCGCGGGACGGTGTTCTTGTTGGTTGTGATCGCGGCAAGTTCGAGCACCCGCTGCATCTTCTTGCCCGACGGTCCGTCGGCGCCCAGATCGAGCAGGACGATGTGGTTGTCGGTGCCGCCCGAAACCACCCGCAGACCGGCATCGGTGAGCGATTTGGCCAAGACTTTGGCGTTCTCCACCACCGCCCGCGCGTAGCTGGAGAACTCCGGGCTGAGGGCCTCGCGCAACGCGACCGCCTTGGCCGCGATCACGTTCATGAACGGCCCGCCCTGGATGCCCGGGAAGACCATGCGGTCGATCTGCTTGGCATACTGCTGGCGGCAGATCAGCAGCCCGCCGCGCGGACCGCGCAGCGACTTGTGGGTCGAGCTGGTTACGAAATCGGAGTGTTCGACCGGGTTGGGGTGTACGTGCCCGGCTACCAACCCGGCGATGTGGGCCATATCACACATGTGCAGGGCCCCGACCTGGTCGGCGATTTCGGCGAACCTGGCAAAGTCGATCGTGCGCGGGTAGGCCGATGAGCCCGAGACGATCAGTTTCGGGCGGTGCCGGCGGGCCAGCGCCTCAACCTCGGAATAGTCGATCCGTTCGGTCTCGGGGTCAACCCCGTAGGAGACGACGTTGTAGAGGCCGCCCGAAAAATTGAGCGGGTGGCCGTGGGTGAGGTGCCCGCCGTGGGCCAGCGAGAGGCCCATCAGGGTGTCGCCCGGCTCTAGCATCGCCATGTAGACGGCCATGTTGGGGGCCGAACCGGAACTGGGCTGCACATTGACGTGGTCGCCGCCAAATAGCTCCAGCGCGCGTTCGCAGGCCAGCGTTTCCACGATATCGACGTTTTCGCAGCCGCCGTAGTAGCGGCGACCGGGATAACCCTCAGCGTACTTGTTGGTAAACACCGAGCCCACCGCTTCGATCACCGCCTGCGAAGCGTAATTCTCCGAGGCGATCAGCTCCAGCCCTTCGACCTGGCGATGCTGCTCACTCAGTAGCGCCGCGGCAATGGCGGGGTCGGCTTGGGCCAGCGTCAAATCGGCGGTCGCAGCTTCGATCATGGGGCTCCATTCCCGCCCAGGCAGGGGCAATCAGCCCAATGTTATTGCTTTGGCTGACATAGCTGGCCCAGTGGTCTGGATAATCTTGGCGGCCCTACCAATGCGGAAACACCCGAGCCATCGAAACCGCTTCTGAGCCGGTTGCCACGGGACCCAAACACCGGCTGAACCCATTTTTTGCGCCGGGGTTCATGTACGTGATGTTTGCGATGGTGGTTGCCAGGCGACTTTACGGACCGCTGCCGCAATTTATCGCCTCGGATCTGGGCGTCCCGGTTGCCTTAATTGCCCAGACCTTGACCGTCGAGACGATCCTCTCGGTGGCGGCCGCGCTGGTCGTTTCGCCGCTGGCTGACAACCTGGGGCGGCGCCCGGTGATCCTGATCGCAATCGCGATGCGGATGGCGGCCGCGGCGGCGGTTTGGATCATCCCCGATCTGTGGGTCCTCTTCCTGGCCGCGGTTTTCCTGGGCGTAGGGAACGGGATCGTATTTCCGCAGATTTTTTCCACCGTGGCCGACCTTTACGATGGCCGCGCGCGCGACCGCTTTATTTCGTGGCTGCTGGTCATTTCGCGATCCGCGTTTCTGGCCGGTCCATTGATTTCGGGGTTCCTGGCGGGGTCCTTCGGTTGGCCGGCCGCCTACGGAGCAGGGACATTGATATCGGCCGCCGCCCTGCTTATGGGCTGGATCATATTGCCGCGTTTGCCGACCCGCGCCGGATCGCTGCTGGCGCTGCTTTCCGCAATGGCCTCGGCCTACCGCCGCCTTTTTGCCGATCGAACGGTTACCACGCTGCTCTCGGCCAACGTGGTCTTCGTAATCGGCGGCTACGGCATCGAGGTATTCTTCGGCGCCTTCGTGGCTTATTCCTACGGGCTATCGGCGGATCAGGTGGGGTTGGTACTCACGGTTGGGCCCGCCATGGCCATGATTTCAACCTGGATCTCAGGGCGCATCCCGGTCCACCTTCGACTCCATTCGCTGGTCGCCGCCGGACTGATCTTTTTCATTCCGGTGATTGTGCTGCTCAACCTACCGCTGGAACCGCTTTTCGCGATCGCGATGTCGGCGATCTGGTCGTTTGGATTGGGGCTGCGCTCGACTTCGCTTAACGCCACCGTGCTCGACCTGGCACCCGAGCACCGTGGCGCGATCACCGGATTGCTGCAGGTGAGTTTTTCGTCCGGAATAATGCTGGGATCGGCATTGGGTGGGGCGGCGCTCACGATCGGCGGATACCCGTTGATGGGCCTGCTTTTCGGCGCCTGCGCCCTGCTCAGTTCGATCATCTTCTTCTTTAGCAAGTACTCCGGCCGATAGCGCGGCCGGCAAATCCGGCCAAGCATCGCAGTAGGCAGATCCGACCGGTTGTTGGGCGGCGACCGGTTTCGTCCGGCGAAAATGGCACTGTAGCGACCGTGGCTCCGGCTCACGCCGCCGGTTGCGGTCGGGCGCTACCGCGTAACCTAGCTGCCTTTTTCGAACGGATTGGCGATTGCGAAGTTTGGTCACCGGCGGGGCCGGTTTTCTGGGCCAGCACCTAGTCAACGCCCTAATTGCGCGCGGCGACCAGGTCCTGGTGGTCGATTCAGCGGCCGCGCCGCTATCACTTAGCGCCCGCCCGGACGTCGAATATGCGCGCATCGACGTCCGCGAGCGGGTCCACCTGGCCGACGCGGCGGAGCGATTTGAGCCCTTGGTGGTTTTTCACCTGGCCGCCCAGGCCGATCCCAGGCGGGCCCATTCCGAGCCCTGGTACGACCTCGACGTGAATGTGTCCGGAACCCTCTCGGCCGCACTGGCGGCGGGCAACGCCCGCTTCGTTTTCGTTTCCACCGGCGGGGCGATGTACGGCGATCTGGCACCGGATCAGATTCCGGCGGCCGAGACCCGCGCGGCGGACCCGACCTCGCCCTATGGCCTCTCCAAATATTGCGCCGAACTCTACCTTGCCCAGCTGGGTAAGCAATCCGGCCTCTCCTACACCATCCTGCGGCCCGGCAACATCTATGGGCCCGGCCAAAAGCCCGGTTCAGAAGTTGGAGTGGCCCAGATATTTTTGGAACAGCTGCTGAGCGGACAGACGCCTCGCCTGCGCGGACACGGCCGGCCAACCCGCGATTACGTCTACGTCAGCGACGTCGTCGACGCACTGCTGCTGGCGGCTGCATCGGGCGGCCCGCGCGCCTATAACATCGCCAGCGGCCAGCAAACCTCGGTGCGTCAGGTCTTCGATTTCCTCTGTCAGGCCCTCTCCCTAGACATCCAACCCGACCTGGTCGACCTGGCTCCCGGCGAGGTCACGCACGTCGCGCTCGATTGTCGGGCCGCCCACCGCGATCTTGGCTGGACGCCAAAGGTCCCGCTGGCCGAAGGCCTGACCCGGACCGCCGGTTGGGCCCGGCAGC
The DNA here is from genome assembly GCA_965261345.1 of Chloroflexota bacterium. GTDB lineage: Bacteria > Chloroflexota > UBA11872 > UBA11872 > VXNJ01 > VXNJ01. Next base: position 1,238,551 of record OZ253449.1, on the reverse strand, counting down.
AGGCCGCGCTGTCGGCCACTGGCACCTAGATCCCCCGGCCGCTGGGCGGTTTTTAAGAGATTTCGACCTTAAATTCCGGTTCGATCAGGTACTCGCGTACCGCGTCGAGACTTTCGGCCTTAACCAGCGCGATCAGCTCATCGCCGAGGACCAGCTCGAGTTCGGGTTCGTTCTCGATGACCGCCCCGGCGCGCAGCACGGCGCAGATTCTGCAGCCGCGCTGGGGCAGCCCCAACTGCCCCAGCGGACGATTGAGCGCCCGCGATTCCTGGGTGAATCGAAACTGAACCAGTTCATAACCTCCCTGGGCCAGGCGCGTTAAGTGGACCACTCCGCCCCCGTCCCTTACCTCGCTCTCGATCATCGCGAGCACCAGGTCGGTGGCGCTGACCGTCTCCGGCACCCCCAGCGAGCGAAAAACCGCCGCATTGGCGGGTTCGTTTACGCGGGCGATGATCCGGCAGCCTTTGTCAGAGAGGCTGTTGGCCAGCTGGGCGATGATCAGGTTGTCCTCGTCGTGGTCGGTTAGCGCGCACACCAGGTCGGCGCGGTTGACCCCGGCCTCCTTGAGCCAGCGCCCCTCGCAGCCGTCGTTGGGCATTACCAGCTGGCCGATTTCCGACTGCAGGTAGCGGGCCCGGGCGGCGTTTTTCTCCAGCACCACCACCTCGTGACCTCGATCGAGCAGCTCGAGGGTGATGTTGTAGCCGATCGTTCCGCCGCCGCAGACAATGATGAACACTTAAGATCAGGCCCCCGAACCGACCTCTTGCAGCGCATCGCGGAGCATCTCGGCGCCGACGGTGGTGGGGCAGATGGTGCGCAGTCCCAGCGCCGCGTAGGCATCCGAACGAACCGGATCGTAGCACCGGGCGACCACGAACCGAACTTGGTAGATCTTCTGTGCCATCTGGGCGATCATGATGTTGGTGTTGTCACCCTGGGTGGCGGTGACCAGCGCGTCGGCGTTCCTGATGCCGGCACGTTCGAGCAAACGGGTGTTTTTGGCATCCCCGACCATCGTCGATCCGCTGAATCCGGGGTGCAGGCGCTTGAAGGAATCGGCCGAGGAATCCAGAACCACCACCGCATCACCGTCGTCATCGAGCAGGTTCGCCAGTTGCGCCCCAACCCGCCCACAACCGACCACGATAACGTATTTGCGCGGCTTGGGCTGGGAACGCTTGACTCGACTCAATTTTTCCTCCGTGCCGGTCCGGCACCAGCCTGATTGTTATCCAAACGAGCCGCGTTGGCCAGCCGCCAGGGATCCATGCTGTGGCGCAACCCGATTTCGGGGTGGATCTGGCCATAGGCCCACTCGACCGGATCACAGTCTGGCAGGATCCCGGACGCCTGCAGCAGTTCCCGCATGCGGTCCATGTAGGCCCCCAGCGCCTCCATTCGGCGGGCCAGTTCGGCCCGCGAAAAGTTCCGCGTGAGCAGGATCTGCTCAAAGCACTCACCCAGTCCGCCCACCGGTTCGACTTGGTCCAGCAGGAACTGCACCCGCTTGTTGGGCCAGGTCAGCCAGGAGCGGTGCCAGGCAAACAAAAATTTGATGAAGTACTCCACCCCGGCATTGAAATGGGCGTGCGCGCAGCGCCCGTCGGCGCGCTCATACCAGGCGAAAGCCTTGTCCGGCTGCAGATGGTAGCTCACCTGAAAAAACCCGTCCACCAGCCGCTCGCGCCGGGTCCGGTCAGGATAGCGGGCCGCCGCCGTGATCACCTCCCGGCAGGCCCGCTGGCGATCGTAGATGAGCAACCCGGAGGCCAACAGGTGGCGCTCCAGCTCGCTGGCGCCGCCCGTTCTGAGCCGTTCCAAGTCGACTCGTCGGGCGTCGATGTGGAGCAGGTCGGGGTCGTCGGGCAGGTTTTCGCCGCGGCCGTAGAACCGGTCAGATAGTGGCGACCATATGAAATCGCCCGGGATGACCGTTAAATCAAGCGGTGAAAACAGCAGGAACATGTCCACGTCCGAATCGGGCCGGGCATCACCATGGGCGACCGAATCGGTTACCACCGCCCCGTGGAACGATGACGCCCCGGCGAGGTGCGATTCGATCAGCGAGAGTACCTGGCCGACCTTGCGGCGGCTGCTGGGATTGTCGGGAACGGGCGGTTGCAACGGCCTGGACGAGTGTGCGGGACTGGCGAAATAAGTACGATTATGGAGGTTTTTGGCGGAGGATCCAATGCTCTACGAGTTGCGCGAGTACTACATCGAGCCGGGCCGCATGCCCGAGATCAACGCCCGCTTCCGTAACCACACCCTCGGGATCTGGGCGCGTCTCGGAATCGACGTGGTCGGATTCTGGGATGAAATCGTCGGCGTCAACCAGCGACTGACCTACATCATCGCCTTTGCCGACATGGCCGACCGCGAGGCCAAATGGGGCGCCTTCGTAGTTGACCCGGAATGGCTCCAGGTCAAAGCCGAAACCGAAAGAAACCATCAGATCGTGTCTCGGGTTGAGAACCGTCTGCTGCGTCCGACCGACTACTCACCGCTCCAATAAGGATCCACTGATGGCTTGGGAAAACGGTAATCCCTTCGACCTTTCCGGCAAGGTGGCGCTGGTCACCGGCGGGGGCCGCGGAATCGGGGCCGGCTTCGCGCGGGCCCTGGCCAACGCCGGCGCCGACCTGGTGCTGGCCGCCCGCTCGCTCGACCAGCTCGAGGCGGTGGCCGCCGAGATCAGGCAGATCGGCCGCCGGGTGATAACCAGCCAGGTCGACGTGTCGGACTTGGGCCAACTGCAAAAGCTGATCGAACTGCCCACCGAAGAGTTTGGACGGCTTGACATCCTCTTTAACAACGCCGGCAGCAACCGGCGCCTCCCGATCGACCAGGTAACTCCCGAGGATTGGGATTTTGTCAATTCGGTCAATCTGCGGGCAGTGTACTTCGGCATGAAATTTGCAATCGCACCGATGCTCGCCGGCGGCTACGGAAGGATCATCAACACCGCCTCGATGACCTCCTTTATCGGGATGGCCGGCAACTCGACCTACGGGGCGACCAAGGGCGGTGTCGCCCAGGTAACCAAGGCAATCGCCACCGAACTGGCCCAGACCCCGATCACCGTGAATGCGATCGCCCCGGGCTACATCCGCACCGCCATGACCGAGGCACGCTACAACCAGGAGGAGTTCTCCTCCTGGGTGCTATCACGGGTCCCGATGCGGCGCTGGGGGAATCCCGCCGACATGGGCGGCGCGGCGGTGTTCTTAGCCTCACCGGCGGCCGGGTACATTACCGGCCACATCCTGCCAGTCGACGGCGGTTGGATGGGCGCTTAGCCGCCCCACCATGCTCTCGGCGTTGCTCATCGGACTGGGCGGGATGGGCAGCGCCTACGCCCGGCGGATCTTCCCGCAGGTGGGCGAACGGGCCGAGATCACCGCGATCTGCGACATCGATCGGGCGGCGCTTGACCGGGTCGGCGACCTGCTGGCGCTGCCGCCCAGCGCGCGCTTCCAGTCGCCCGATGCGGCCATCGCCGCCGCCGAGGTCGATTTCTGCATCATCGTAACACCCCCTTGGAACCACGTCGAACCGTTCGCAGCGGCCTGCCGGGCCGGCCTGCCGGTGCTTTTGGAAAAACCGATTTCGTCCGACTTTGACCAGGTCCTGGAGATGGCCAGATTGGCCAACGAATCCGGCATCACCTGCCAGGTCGTTCAAAATTACCGCTACTCGACGCGGATGATTGAGTTCAAGCGGCTGCTCGATTCCGGGGAGCTGGGGCCGCTGCAGTACATCGTGGCCCGTTTTGCCGATGACTACCGTGACTACGGGTCCTGGGGCGGCCCCAACCCGTTCCGGCATGAGATGGCCGATCCGATGGTTCTGGACGGCTCAATCCACCATCTGGACATGATTCGTCACCTCTCCGGCGGCAACCCGGTGCAGGTATTCGCCAGTGCCTACAATCCGCCCTGGTCCTCCTTTAAAGGACTCGCCGCCGGGCTCTACCTGGTAGAGCTGGACAACGATACGAGGGCCGGCTACGAGGCCAACCTGCTCTCCGCCGGGACCCCCAATTCGTGGTACGAGGAGTACTACCGGGCCGAGTGCCAAAACGGTTCGATCGCCACCGCCGGGCCCGACCGGCTGGTGATAGCGCGCGCCGGCCGGGCGGACCGCCTAATCGATATTGGCGATGACGGACGCCAGGCCCACGCCCGGGTGCTCGAGCAGTTCCTCAGCTGGCTGGAATCGGGCACCGAGCCGGAGTGCACCTTCCGCGACAACCTGCAAAGCGTGGCGATGATGTTTGCCGCCTGTGCGGCCGGGCACCGCCGCGCCGGCGTCCCGGTCGCCGAGTTCCTGCCCGCCCCCTAGTAGCTCTCGCGCCCGCTGGCGACCTGCTCCAGATCGGAGTCGACCATCATCGCGATCAGCTCCTCAAACGAGATCCTGGGAGCCCAGCCAAGGGCCCGATGAGCCTTGCCGGAATCGCCCCGCAGCAGCATTACCTCGGCCGGTCGGCGCATTGCCGGGTCCTCCTGCACGTGGTCGCGCCAATCGAGTCCGGCCCGGGTAAACGCCAGTTCGACCATCCGCCCGACGGTGTGGGTTCGGCCGGTCGCGATCACGTAATCGTCGGGCCGGTCCTGCTGGAGCATCCGCCACATCGCCTCGACGTAATCGCCGGCAAAACCCCAGTCGCGTTTGGGCGAAAGGTCGCCCAGCCCGACCTGCTGCTGCCGGCCCAGCTTGATACGGGCCACGGCGCGCGAGACCTTGCGGGTAACAAACTCCCGCCCGCGGCGCGGCGATTCATGGTTAAAGAGGATTCCCGAAGAGGCATGCAGGGAATGGCTCTCGCGGTAATTGACGGTGATCCAGTGGGCGTAGGCCTTGGCCACCCCGTAGGGGCTGCGCGGGTGCAGCGGGGTGGTTTCACGCTGCGGCGATTCGGCCGCTTGTCCAAAAATTTCCGATGAGCTGGCCTGGTAGAAGCGGATCGAGTCATCGACTGCCAGGATCGCCTCCAGCAGCCGCAGGGCTCCAAGCCCAGTGACCTGGCCGGTCAGCTCAGGTTGCGACCAGGAGGTCTGCACGAATGAGGCCGCCCCCAGGTTGTAGACCTCTTCTGGACGCCAGTCGGAGAGCACCCGGATCAGCGACGCGGTGTCGGCCAGATCGCCGTAGACCAGCCGGATCTGGTCGGTCAGGTGGGCGATCCGTTCCAGCCGCTCGGTGCTGGTGCGTCGCAGCACGCCGCAGACCTCGTAACCAGCCTGCAGCAGGAACTCGGCCAGATAGGAGCCGTCCTGGCCGGTGATTCCGGTAATTAACGCTCGGGGCAAGGCGGATCCTTCGGTATAGCTAGAGTGATCTGGCGGCCGCCAGCGGCTGCTTTAACAACCTGACGCCGGCGATCAGGCAGATCGCACACATGGCCGCCGCCGACAGCAGCAGGATAACTGCCAAATCGTAAGCCGAATTGGCCAGCAGCAGGTAGGCGAGGGTCTGGCCGACGGCGATTGGTACCAGGCCCCAGGCGATCCAGGTGATGCGGGCGGCAATGAGGATGTAGACCAGGTAGAGCGAGAGCGAGAGTAGCGCCGCACCGCCCAGATACACCTGCAGCAGCTTTGGATCGCTGGCGTAATTTGATCCCACCAGGGCCTGGTGGAGCAGACCGGGCACCAGCAACGCCAGCAGCAGCGGACCCAGCGCCATCACCGCAACCGCCAACGAGCCGCGCAGCAACAGTCGGCGGTTCAGGACCGGTCCGGCGAACATGTCGCGCAGCCGCGGCAGAAGCAGCTGGGAGACCATGAAACACCCGTGAAAGCTGACCCTGCCGGCGAAGGCAGCCGCCACAAAGGGCTCCAAGCCGACCCCGCTAAATCGCCAGTTGGCGATTATTACGTCGACCGACTGGGCGCCGAATATGGCAAATGTGGCCGGAACCGTGGCCAGCTGGGCGATCAGCAGGGCACGGATGCCGCCGCCCCCGCCGGTCCCGGCCGCGCGCGGGCGAATTACCCAGATTCCCAAGCCGATTGCGGCCGCAATCCCCAGCGAAAAGCCAGCCAGCGCCCCGGTCAGGCCGAAACCGGCCACCACCAGGCCGATCGCCAGTAGCACCCTCAGGCTGGCGTCAAGGAGCAAGTTGGATCCGAGCCAGGCGAATCGGCCAAGGCCCTGCAGCGCGCCGCGCGCGGTGGCCAGCAGCATCGAGAGCGGCAGGATCACCAGCAGCAGGGTCAGCACCCAGTTGTCGGAGAAACCAAAAAGCGCCCGCAGCTGGTTGGCCAGCAGCGCCAGGATCACACTAACCAGCAGCGCCACGCCGGCGCCGGCCGAGCCGGCCCGCACGGTGAACTGCCAGACCGCCCTAACTTGGCCGCTGGCCAGCAGCGCACCGACCCCGACCGCCACCGCCGACTGGAAGGCATGTCCCGGGAAAAGCATGATCCCCACGAACGAGACCAGGGCCAGCAGAAGGGTGTACTGCTCGGGTTCGAGCAGACGCGCCATGAAGACCTGGTAGATGAACTGCAGTCCGTTGGCGGCGCTGGCCATCAGCAGGAATAGCGGAGCCGCGGTGCCGCCGCCGAGGGCCGCCCGAATGAACTTCGGCATCAGCTCGGGGGCTCTGGGTCCCGCGCTGTGCGATACCAGGCCAGGGTCCGGGCCAGGCCTTCGGCCAGGCCAACCCTTGGCTCAAAGCCCAACTCTGAGCGGGCGCGCGCGATGTCGGGGCAGCGTCGTCGCGGATCGTCCGGCGGGGTCGGGGCAAATTCAAGCGCCGATTCGGAGCCGGTTGCCGCCAGCACCGCGTGGGCCAGATCCAGAACCGATCGCTCATCCGGGTTACCAAGGTTGTAGACCCGGCCGGTGGTGTGTTTTTTCTCCATCGCTCGGGCAATGCCCTCGGCCAGGTCGCCGACGTAGCACCAGCTGCGAGTCTGGGTTCCGTCGCCGTGGATGATCAGCGGTTGCCCGGCCAGCGCACGCTGCAAGAATTCGATCAGCGCCCTGCCGTCGCGCGGGTTCATGCGTGGACCGTAAGTATTAAAAATCCGCACGATCCGGGCGTCCAACGACCGGCGCCGGACCGCATTCATGGTCAGCGCTTCGCCGAACCTTTTGCTCTCGTCGTAACACGAACGCGGCCCTATCGGGTTCACGTTGCCAAAGTAGTCCTCGCGCTGGGGATGCTCGAGCGGATCGCCGTATACCTCCGAGGTCGAAGCGTAGAGGAAGCGCGCCCGGCAGGCAAGCGCCAATTCGATCAGATTGGCGGTGCCCTGCGAATTGGCGGCCAGGATTTTCTCAGGGATCAGCCCGAAGTGGCGCGGGCTGGCCGGCGAGGCCAGGTGAAACACACCATCCAGGTCGGCAAACCCGAGCTTTCCGGTAACGTCGCAGTCGACAAACGAAAAATTGGGATCTCCCAGCAGGTGTTCCAAGTTTGTCCTGGGGGCGGTCTCGAGGTTATCGGCGCACACTACCTGGTGGCCGCGTTCGAGCAGAACCTGGCAGAGCTGCGAACCGATCAGTCCGGCGCCGCCGGCAACGAGGGATCTGGGCATGGTTTTGCCTGGTGGACCGGGATTTTTCGCTTGCTGCCTGCCACCGGCGGGTGTTGCAACCGGCTGCGGCAATACTCATACTATCGACCAAACCGCCAGCTTACATGAGGCCTGCCTTGGCTGAGAATCCCGCCCGCCTGCTCCTTGGACCCGGACCGTCGCCGGTCGATCCGCGGATTACCGCGGCGATGAGCGAGCCCGTGGTTTCGCATATGGATCCGTACTTCGTGCGGATGCTCTCTGACACCGCCGAGCTGTTGCGGGGCCTGTTCGGGACCGCCAATGAGGCCACCTTTGCCGTTTCGGGAACCGGGTTCTCGGGGATGGAGGCCGCGCTGGTCAACATCCTCGAACCGGGCGATACGATCATTACCGGCATCAGCGGATTCTTCGGGACCAAGGCCAACGAGATCTGCCAGCGCCTCGGAGCCGAGACGGTGACCGTGAGCTCGGGCTTTGGGCGGCCGGTCGAAACCGCCGAGATCGCCGCTGCGCTGACCAGCAACCCCTCCGCCAAAGCGGTCTTTCTGGTGGCCGCCGAGACCTCGGTCGGCCTGCGACAGCCGTTGGCCGATATCGCCGCGGTCTGCCATGAGCACGGCGCACTGCTGATCGCCGACATGGTCACCCTGCTCGGTGGGGCGGTGATCAAGGCCGATGAATGGGGGGTCGACGTGGCCTACGGCGGCAGCCAGAAATGCATCGGCACGCCGCCGGGAGCCGCCCCGATGACCTTTTCCGACCGCGCGGTGGCCGCGATCCGCGCCCGTCGGCTCCCAGTTGCCTCCTGGTACCTGTCGGCCCTGGATCTGGCGGCATATTGGTCCGGTAAATTGGCCTACCATCACACCTGTTCGTCGCCGGTCGTGGCCGGGCTCAAGCGCGCCCTAGAACTGATCATGGCCGAGGGTTTGGAGGAACGCGGACGGCGCCACGAGCGCAACGGGGCGGCGTTGCGCGCCGGGCTGGAGGCGATGGGTCTGACAATCGCCAGCCTGGAGGGCCGCCGTCTGGGGATGCTCACCCCGGTCCAGATCCCCGCAGGAATAGTTGACGCCGAGGTGCGTGCCGAACTGCTTTCACGCTTCAACACCGAGATTGGCGGCGGGCTTGGCGATTGGGCTGGGCGAGTTTGGCGGATCGGTTTGATGGGCTATGGATCAGACCCCAAGAACGTCTACCACGTCCTAAATGCGCTCGAGGTCCTGCTGTCCGAGCGCGGCTACGCGGTCCGGCCGGGGGCCGCCGCGGCGGCGGCTTCGGCGGTGATCACAGCCGGTTAGGCGCCCTCGTCAGCGCCCGCTGACCTCCAGCGCAGCAGACACAAAGCGCATAAAGGACAGCGTTTCGGGCACGTAATAGCCGACCAGGTTGGAAGCGTCCAGTGAAGGGAGGCGAAGCTGCCCGTGATCGATCAGCCCCGAATCGAAGAGTCGAGCCCGCGCGCCCATCTGGGCTGTGAGCAACCGTGACTCTTGCGCGGGAAAGTAGGGATCGCCGGCAAAGTGAAATATGACGACCCGACCGGTTCCGGCCGCCGCCCAGGTGGCCGGCGAAAGTTCGGTCAGCTGCTGGCGCAGGCGGACCGGCAACCTGGCCAGGGTTTCCGGGAGCCGAGCGTGGTCGCGCAGGGTGAAAAGGGCGTAGACGGACCGCCCCTCGGCCCCCAGCTGGCCGACCAGGTGCGCCTGTCCGGGATCGGGCTGGGGTCCGCGACCGGGGAAGAGCCTGGACAGCAGCAGCCGGTCGTTGGATCGCAAGTTGGCGAGCAGGGTATCGCGCAGCACCGTCCAGACGAAACTGGCCGGGCGATAGCCCACGGTTTTGCCCTCGTAGCCGATCTGTCCGGTTGTGGCCGCCGCGAGCACCTGGTCGAGCCGGCCGTAGGGACCGATCGCCACCACTCCCACCGGGGCCTCCACCCGGGCCGCGGCGATCAACCCCAGCGAGCCGCCCACCGATATCCCGATCACCGCGTTGGCCGGTCGCGGATTGGAGATCGCCGCCTGCAGCACCGCCACGTCGCGCCCATCGAGCCGTAGGTGCGTATAGGTGTACAGTTCGGGGATCTCGACCAGGTAGCCGACCCGGGCCAGCGACTGGGCCAGCAGCACCAGTTCACCGTAATTGCGGCCGTCGGCAACCACCCCATTGGCCAGCACCACCCGCGGCGGATTGCCCAGCCCGCCCGGGTCGAACACGCTAATCCTTACCGGTTCGGCGCCGACCTGGATTTCCTTTTCGTAGCGGGCAGTTTGCGGAGCCAGGCGGGTGATCGGGGCCAGGCGGGCGGAGGTGGCGTTAAGACTGACCAGCTCCAGGGCACGCAGATTACGGTCGATCGGTCCGATCAGGATTACGCACAAAGCCACCGGCAGGAGCAGCCAGCGCATTTTCCAATCCACCAGCTAGCGCGCCCGGGCGGCTCCCCCGGGGAAGGCGGCGGGCGGGGCCGATTCGGGGATCAGGCGGTTTCCAGCTCGGGGTCGTCCGCCGCCGGTTCCGGCGGGGAATCGGGTTCGCCGGCCGATTCCTGGCTGCGCCGGTACTCGTCGAAGGCAAACAGGCCCACGGCCACCGCCAACAGGCCAACTACCATCATGCCGACCACGGCAAATAGCGACATGATCATTCTGCCCATAGGCCATTCCCTTTAACTCGTGGCAGCGTTCGGCGGGCCGCCTTTTCTGCGCGTCAATTCGGCCAAGTCTATTGCCTGAAAGTCCCACTCTGTAACCGCCCCGGCGGGCACCCTAAAGGCCGAACATTTCCTCAATTGCCCGCCGCGTGCGCTCCAGGTAAACCGGGTAGGGAGTCGGCTCAAACCCCAGTTCGGCAACAGCGCTGGCGGTGTCGAAGTAGTCAAATGCGCGCGAGTGATCCAGGAAGGTCGCCTCCTCCGGCGCCATCTCCAGCAGATGGTAGTAGTCGTTTGAATATTTCCGACCGGTCATTCGCCAGCTGGGCCCTCCGGCGACGTTGTAAGTCCGGTCGGCCGTCGACGGGTCGCGCGCGGCGGCGGCCAGCGGCCCGGCGGCATCTTCCAGCAGCACGAATTCCATGCGCTGGTCGGCGGTGAACGGCCAGGGCTGCGGGGGCATTAGGGCCTCGGCCACCGCAACTCCGGAAACCCTTATTACGGTCGCACTCACCCCTGAGCGGGCGATCAGGGCCTCGCAATCGACCTTGGATCGGGCGTAGCTGCCAATCCCGGCCGGCGCCTGATCGGTGCCCACCGGCGGCGGGCAGTCCTGGGAGTCCCCGTAGACCACCACCGAAGACGAAAAAATCAACCGCGCGCCGGGACAGGCTGTCGCCATCGCCCACACAACGTTGGCGGTCCCGCCCACGTTGACCTGCTGGGCCAGCTGTTCGTTCTGGTCGGCGATCGGCGGCAGCACCGCGGCCAGGTGGACGACCTGGTCGCAACCGGTGAGCGCCTCACGCACGTAGGCCGGATCGGTGATGTCGCCGGCGCAGACCGAGATTCCAGGTCGGTCGGCCAGCCCCTCGAAGTTGGCCTGCTCAAGATCTAGGATGCGCAGCTGCGCGCCCCACTCGGCCAGATTGGCCGCAACCAGGCGCCCGATCCGGCCGGCGCCCCCGGTAATGGCGATCGTTTGATTATTTGCGCTCAATTGGCAAGCCTTACGGGCGATTCCCGAATACATCTACCGAAAATTTATCGCCAATCGGTCGCGCGAATCCGCCAGCCAGCGCCCGAGCTCGTCCAAGGCCGACTTTTCCGCCGCGTAGATGGCCAGAACCTGAACTTGTAGGTCCTCCAGCAGGCCGGTTATCTGGACCGGCGACAGCGGGAATTGGGACCCGGCCTTCAGCTGACGGTCCAACTCATCGATACGCGCTTCGGCCGACCGCAGTCGCCCGCTGGCGTCGGGCAGTCCGGCCAGGAATGCCGCCCGGGCCGAGTAAAGGCCCGCGCGCAGGTTTGCCAGCGGCTCGCAGGATTCGGGCAGGGCGCTTTCGGCCAGCCGCCGCCAACTCTGGGCAAGGCCCCGGTAGGCAGAAGCAAGCGCGCCCAGCTCCGGATCGCCAATCGCCGCGCCGGCCTCGCTAAGGAACTGGGCCATCAGATCGCGGTGGAGCGCTCCGTCGTTCTCGTAGCACCCGACGTAGCGGGCAATTGCGACCAGGGCGGCCAGCAGCCGATGGCCGACCGGATAGGCGCTGGACCAGGCCTGTTTGCCCGAACCGCCGTGCAGGCGCTGCCCCCAGACCCGGAACGCCTCGATTGAGAAACTGCGATTGCGGGGCTTGTCCTGTCCATCAACGCAGGCGCGCAGGCCCGCCCACACCAGGCCCTCCAGGTTCCCCTCGATCTGGCCCGGACACACCTGCAGCAGGCGGTTGCGGTGCTTGCGGATCCGCGCCCGCGCGTTGGCCAAATCGGCTTCGGGAACCGCCAGCGGCGCCGGCGCCAGGTCGCCCAGCAGTGCCCCGCCCGGGCCGAGATGGTGGACCGACACAGTGTGGTAGCCGCCGCCCTCGCAGTCGTCGCCCATTCCGCGGTAGGACAGCAGCCCCGAATCGACCCAGGCGATCACCGGGCGCCCGCCTTCAAGGTAGGCGGTTAGGGCGGCGGCGGCCTTACGGCGCGCGCCCGATTCGAAGACCCGGTAGGTCAGCCCCAGGCGCTTGCAGGCGTTGCCGAGCCAGCTGAGCGGGTCCTCCCAAGAGGCACGCCCGGCGACGAAGAACGAGGCGAAGTCCTCCTGCTCGTAAATGAACTGGAACACTCCGGCGCCGATCCCGCCACCGATCCCGAAAAGCAAGGCTTCGCTGACCGGTCCGTTTAGTCCGGGCAGGCCAAGGCCCAACGAGTCGAGCTGTACCGCCAGGGCGGTGCAGTCCGGATCGATTCCCGGGCGGTGAAAACGGGCTCGCTCGCCAATCGGCTGGCACTCCCTAGGTCGGGTGAAGGATCGTGGAATACGCGCTCGGGGAAATTCTTGCAAAATGAAGGCAGCTTGCCGGTCGACCGATCGACCAATTACGATATTGCATGTCGGCAAACCGCGCACGCCCCCTTAGCTCAGTGGATAGAGCACCGGCCTCCGGAGCCGGGGGCAGGCGTTCGAATCGCCTAGGGGGTACCAGTCTCGGTCGGCGGTCGGGCCGCCATCCGGCCGGCCGTGGCGCTGTCGGTTGAGCCCGGACGCCGGGCACCCCGATCCGGCCGGGCACTTTGCCGAGCTGCTCGGCCCCGCCAATGTCCTCTCCGACCCGGCCTCGCTGGCGGCCTATGGGATCGACGCCACGGTCGGTTACCGCGGCCAACCAAGCCTGGCGATCTTCCCAACCTCGCCGGCCAACGCCGGCGCCGCCCTGGCGCTGGCCGCCCGGCTGGGGATACCGCTCACGCTGCGCGGCGGCGGGACCTCACTGGCCGCCGGGGCGACCCCCGCCGACGGGTCGGTGGTGCTCTCGACCGAACTGCTCGATGGACCGCCGGAAGTATCGCCTGACAACCTGAGCGTTGCCTGCGCGGCCGGCACCAAAACCGCGGCGATCGACCGGGCGGCGGCCGAATACGGGCTCTTTCTGGCCCCCGACCCCGGGGCGCGGGCGATTTCAATGATCGGCGGCAACGTTTCGACCAACGCCGGCGGGGCGCTGGCGCTGGCCTACGGGGTAATCCGTCACCACGTCCTGGCCCTCCAGTACGCCACATTGGACGGCCAGCTAGCCTGGGTCCGGCGCGGGACGCCCAGCGAGGGCCTGCTCGAGCTCCTCGTCGGGGCCGAGGGGACCCTGGGCCTGATCACCCAGGTCGAACTGGCCCTGCTGCCGCAGCCGCCAGCGCGGCTAACCCTGGTCGCCAGCTGCGCCAACGCCCAGGCCGCGGCGGCGGCCACCCTCAAGCTGCTGGCGGCCGGGTTGACCCCGGCGCGGGTCGAATTTATGGACGACGTGGCCATCGCCGCCGTTCAGGCAGCCCGCGATCGGGGCCTGGACCCTTCCGTTGGCGCCTACCTGCTGGTCGAATTCGACGGCCTGGCAGACCACTGCCGGTACCAACGGGAGACCGCCTTGGAGGCCTTGGCTCCGCTCTCGGGCGTCACCGCGGTTGCGGTCGCGGGAGCGGCCGAGGCCCGCTACTGGGAAGCCCGGCACGCCATCACCTCCTCGTTGGCCCGCATTCGACCCGGCAAGATCGGCGAGGATATCTGCCTGCCGTGCAGCCGAGTCGGTGAAGCGGTCGCCCAGATAAAAGCGATCAGCGCCGAACTCGGCCTGCCGATCGCGCTCTTTGGCCACATCGGCGACGGCACCCTGCATCCCAACGTGCTCTACGACCCGCAAAGCCCCGCTGAGCGCGAACGGGTCGCGCGCGCGCTGGCTCAGATCGCCGACCTGAGCGTGGCCCTGGGCGGGGTGCTATCGGGCGAGCACGGCCTCGGTCGGGTAAAGCGAACCCACCTGGAAAAGGCGTTCGACCACGACACCCGGGCGGTCTTTCAGCGGCTGCGCGACCGCGCCGATCCGGCGGCGGTCCTCAACCGCCCACTGCAGTGGGCAGGGGGGCCTGGGACCTAGCCCACGTTCGGGTCGGACGCCGCAGCGGCGGTGGTGCTGACCGCCTCAGGAATAAAGAACGAGCCGTTGGGTAGCCGGGTGGCGGCCTGGAATGGGGTCAGGCCGGCAAATGAGGCGTTGGGAAATTGCCGGTTGCGCAGGTCATCGCCAAGCAACCGCAGCTTGACCAGATCGCCGGGGCCGTCGGGGTGGAATTCCATCACCGCGGCCTGGAAGTACTGACGGATAAAGCCAGCGGTGGCGGCCGGTATGAAGAGCGTGCCGGGGAGACCGGAGTCGACCCGCGCCTCGGTCTTGGGGTAGCCGAAGGCATCGACCCCGCCGAGCCTGTCAAAGAAGTCGGCAAACCCGATCTGGGTACCGTCGACGGCCTGATTTGACACCTTGTGTCCCCACGGACCCAGCTGCTGCCCGGGGTTGGGATTGAAGGTGCCAAGCTCCACCCCGAGGTCGGTCGACCCATCGACCCCGCCGCCGAAATAGTCCCAAGCCAGGCGGCGCTCAATCACCCAAGCCCCGCCCAGGTCGGGCCGTCGGTGGAAGTCGACGACGCCGCGTTGATAGTACTGGGTCAGCGTCCCGCTCTCAACTACCAGCACCTCCGAGATCGGAAGCCCCCAGCGAGTCTTTGCGCCGGTGCGCCGGTAGTGGCCCAGGAAATCGGCAACCAGGGCCTGGCCATCGACTATGGCCGACAGTTCGGGAACGTTGTGGGCCAGAGTTTTGTTTTTGTCGTCGACTATGAAATCGGCGTCCTTAACCAACCAGGTTCCCAGGTCGGGCGGCGGCGGGCCGGGATCGGGACCGACCGGATCGTCGCCGTCAAGAATCGTGACCCTGGCAATCGCCTGCGTCGAACCGATCCCGTCTCTGGTTGCCAGGCGCATCGTGAAGGTATCGTTGCGACCATCGTCGATCGTCTCCTCGGGTATGTCGACCGCCAGCGCGAAGGTGCCCGTTAAGCGGCGCTCGTTGTCATCATCGGTCGAATAGAGCCGATAGGCGGTCGGTTCGTTCTGACCGGGCAGCAGGCCGGGCAGATCAAAGCTCTCCGAATCCTCGGTCGGATCGGCCTCGGCGGTATCGGTGGCCAGCACCTGAAACTCGATCGCCGGCCGATCCAGGCCCTCCAGGCGGACGATGAAGGCCAGCGTGCCGCCCTCGGCCACCTGGTAGCGGGGCCGGTCGAATCCGCGGATCAGTCCGGCCCCGCTGTTGAGCTGGATTCGCTGGTGCTCCTTAAGGTCGGCCAGCACATGCGAGGGCAAGTCGGTGTGATAGAAGCCCTGGCCGGTGGCCCCGCGGTTGTCGCGCAGATCGATGAGAGCCTCCTGGTCGCGCGCCTCCGGGTAACCCTCTATCCGCGCGGCGCCAATGTCGCTAAAGATCCCGCGCGGCAGGGTTGCCAGCTCGTTGCCCGACAGGTCCAACCGGGCCAGCCCGGTCAGGCCGCCCAGGTCGCCCGCCGCCAGCGATTCGAGCCCCGAATCGGAAAGGTCGAATTCATCCAGTTCGCGCCCCAGGTCCCTCGCCGAAATATCTTGGCAGCGGCTCAGGTCAAGCAGCTCCTCGATCTGTTCAACGATCGTGCGCGAGCAGACCGGGCTGGCCGGGACGTCGTTGTCGGCAATGATCAGCTCGGCGCTTTCGCGGTCGCTGGAGCCCTCCAGGTAGTCATCTACGTAGTCGCGCAAGGGGGCGTCACGGTCCCGGTAGAGCGCGTCGGCGCGGGTCGGTTCGGTCAATCCCAACTCGCCGCGGTCGTCGGTTACAACCAGCAGGTCGATCTCGATCTCCTCAACCGATTGCCGGTCGCGTTCGATCTCGCGGTCGTCATGAATCGGCAGGACAGTCGCGTACTGGGCGTCCGCGGGGTCGTCATCGCGGGTAACGATCCAGCGGAAGAATTCGAGATCGTCGCGGTTGTCGGCCTCCTCCTGCTCAGAGTAGACGCGGTGGGCGAAATAGATCTGGCCGCCAGGATCTCCGTCAATCCGTTTGGCGGCGCGCAGGGTACCCGTATCGGGGCGATCACCCCAGTTAATTCCCACCAGCACCGGCTCGCCTTCGGTGGCCAGGTAGCGGTTCGCGGCGAACCCGTTCGCGGAGCCGCCGCCGCCCAGGATCAGGGTGTAGAAGAGGTCATCGCCGTCGTCGGTTAGCGGAATGGCGCCGGGGTCGATGTCGGCCAGGGTCAGCTGGGTGTCGCGCAGGTCGATGCGCAGAAACGGGTCGAACCCGACCAACTGGCCGGGGTCGGGCGCGAACCGGTTGATCTGCCGGTCGGAGAGGACCAGTTCGGTTATTTCGGCCAGGTCCCCCTCGGTGACCTCGTCGCACTGGTTAACCCCGATCCCAAGCGCCTCCTCGATCGCCGCGCGCAGCGCTGCTTCGTATCCGCAGATTCCCGGCAGCTCGCCGGGGCCCCCCAGTGCGGCGGCCGGCGGGGCCGGGCTGGCCAGCACCAGCAGGGCGGCCAGCAGGGCCAGCAGCGGGAGCCGGCGCCAGTTCGACGCGAAAGAAATCATCGGCGGTAGCGGTCGGGAATTTTTCTGATGGGACCTGTCCAATTTTGACCGCCCGGACAAACGGGGGCGGGCGGCGGGGGCAATATTTAGCGCCCCACCAGCCGCGCAAACCAGGCGGCGGCCTCTTCCGGATCGACCGCGCGGGCGCTTTCGATGTCCGGCCGGAGGGCAAAACAGGATCGCCCCACGTCCCAGAATCCAGCAAACCCAACGCGGCCAAGGCGGACCAGTGCGGCGGGCGTGTTCAGCTGCGTCGCCAAGGGGATGCAGACCCCATCAACGCCCGCGGTCGCCAGGCGCGCACTGACCCGGCAGGCGAGCCACATCGCCTTGCTGGCCGGTCCGAACAGACCAAACAGGGCGGTGGCAGGCGAGATCGAATCGGCCCTAAAGTCGCGGCGCAACTGGGAGATCGAAAGCTGGCCGGGGGCGGTTCCGCGGTCGCCGTCGGCGGTTGCATAGGTAAAGGCGCAGTTTTCGAACCGCAGCGCCGCCACCCGGCTCACCAGCCCCAGCGGCCCCATCGCGATCGCCACCGTCGGCTGCCGGGCCTGATTGAGCAGTTCCAGCGGTACGATTGCATCCTGCGGCGCGGTGGGCATTACCGCCAGCTTGACCACATCGGCGCCCAGCGTTTCCATATGCCGGGCGCGGGCCAGCAAATCGGGCGGGGTGGACGAGAAGTCATGCTGTGATACGACCAGCCCGGTTGCGCCGCGGTCGGGGACCAGCTCGACCAGGTCGGTCTCGACGTCGATGTAGGCGCAGCCCAAGTCGATCGCCGCCAGCAGCGGTCGCAGCCGTTCATGTCGGCTCCCGTCGGCCATCCCGCCCTCGGCGCGGGCGCGGTTGGTAACCAGCAACCGGGGGCCGGCCGCGGTCAACGTTTCCAGATTGAAGCTCTCCATCAGGTCCAAGCGCAGCTCGACCAGGTCGGCCCGGCCCTCAAGATCAGACAGCATCGCCAGCGCCGCTTGGGTGTCTTTGGGCCCGATGGCCGCGGCAATCGCGCTCATCTGTTCCACGCAGGCCGATCGAACGGGAGAATTAATGCGGTACGAAGCTGCTCGGGCAGCTTACCGTCAACAGAAATTATTGTGCGTTGGTCAAGCTAGCACCACGCGCACGCCATATGGAGCACCCATGGCCAAGGTATTGGGCTTTTCCTCTTCCGCCACCAAGGAAACCGTAGACCGTCTCTCGCTGGTCATTTCCGGCGGCGGCCATGAATACGCCAACGGGCCTCCCTACGTGGGGATTCCCAGCGAGGAAGAGGTGACCCAGACCCTGCTGGAGATCCTGCCTGGGGCCGCCGGGTTGATCGTCGGCGGGGGACCGGTCAACCGCACGGTCATCGAAGCCTGCCCGGAACTGAAGGTCATCTCCCGCACCGGGGTCGGCTATGACGCCGTCGACCACGTGGCTGCAGCCGAGCACGGGGTGGTGGTCACAATCACGCCGCACGCCAACGCCGATACAGTTGCCGAGTTCGCGATGCTCCTGGGGATGGCGCTCTCGCGTTGCCTGCCGGCAAATCACCGGGCGGTGCGCAACGGCTCCTTTACCCGGGTGCCCGGCAATGATGTCTTCGGCCAGACCATCGGCATCGTTGGCCTGGGCCGAATCGGGCGCCGCGTAGCGCTCCGCGCCAAGGCCTTTGGCATGAACATAATCGCCACCGAGACTTTCCCGGATCCCCAATTTCTCAGCGCCCAGGGTATCGAGCTCACTGATATCGATGACCTGGTGCGGCGCGCCGACCTGATCACCCTGCACGCCCCCAACACTCCCGCGACATTCCATCTGCTCAACGCCGAACGATTCGCAGCGATGAAGTCGAACGCGATCGTAGTCAACACCGCACGCGGCCAGCTGATCGACGAATCGGCCCTAATCGAGGCCCTGCAGACCGGCCAGATCGCCGGCGCCGGACTTGACGTCTTCGACGTCGAGCCGCTGTCGCAAGATTCCCCGCTGTGCCGGCTCGACAATGTCATCCTGGCCCCGCACGTGGCCGGAGTTTCCTCTGAGGCGGTCGAGCGAATGATCACCGACGGTGCCCAGAACGTGATTGATGTTCTCTCCGGCAGTTGGCCGCGCGATGTCGTCGTCAACGGCGTTTACTCAAGCTGACCGGGCGGTCAGCGCCCACAGAATTGCGGCCGGTTAAATGTCCAAGATCATCTCGTTTGACCTGGACGGGGTAATCTACCGCGGAACGTCGCTGATCGATTACGCCAGCGAGGCGGTGGCGCGCGCCTCGCAGAATGGCCTGGCGGTCTACTTTGGTACCAACAACACCCACTACGGGGCGGCGGCCATCGCCCGGCGCCTCGAGGGGATGGGGATCCCGGCGCGGCCCGAGCAGATCGTTTGCGCCGCCGACGCCACTGCCTGGGTCCTGGCCGAGTTGGATCCGCCCTGCCGGCGCGCCCTGGTAATGGGGACCGAGTACCTCTCCGACCAGATCGAGCGGGCCGGGATTGCCACCACCCGTTCACTAGATTCGGGAGAGGTCGATGCGGTGGTGGCCTCGCTCGACGCCGATTTGAGCTTTAGGGCGCTCTCGCACGCCCACTGGGCGCTCCGCCACGGCGGCGCCCGCCTGATAATCCCATCCAACGATCGCGAGTTTCCCTGGTCCTCGGGGTCGCTGCCCGGAGGCGGCGCACTGGCCAGTGCGCTGACCTTCTCGTCGGGGGCCGAGGCGATCGTGGTCGGCAAGCCCTCACCCCGGATGTTCGACCAAATCCTCACTCGCGAGGCGGCCGCGCCGGCCGACCTGATACTGGTCGGCGACAACCTCGAAACCGACATCGGGGCGGCCAAGGCCCTGGGGGCCCGTTCGGTACTGGTCCTTACCGGAGTTGCCACCCGCGCCGACGCAGAGGCGGCGGGATCGGCCACACCCGACTGGGTAATCGACGACCTCTCGCAGCTGCCCTGGGAGGAGTTCTAGCTTGGCCGTTTTCCCTCCTAGGATTGGGCGCGAGCCGGATGGGCCTTATCGATCCGGACGCACCCGGCACTTCCCGGGCGAAAGGGGGCCGACCGATGCGGTTTGACAGCCTGCGCGATTTTCTCGCCCACCTAGAAAAAGCCGGCCAACTGCGCCGCATCAAGGTGCCGGTCGATCCGGAGCTGGAGATAACCGAGATCGCCGACCGGGTGATGGCCGAGCCCGGCGGCGGACCAGCCCTCCTGTTTGAAAACGTGAAGGGTTCGAGCTTTCCCCTGGCGATCAATGTCTTCGGATCGGCCCAGCGCACCGCCTGGGCCCTAGGGGCTAACGAGTGGGGTGATCTGGAGCATCGGCTCGGCGATCTCCTCGACCTGGTCCAAGCCGGCCCGCCGCGGGGCCTGCGGGCAAAGCTGGCGGCACTGGGGGACCTGGCCAAGGTCGCTCGAATCCAACCCCGCCGGGTGCGGTCCGGGCCCGCCCAGGAGGTGGTCGAGACCACCAATCCCTCGCTCCTGGAGCTGCCGATCCAGAAATGCTGGCCGGCCGATGGCGGACGCTACATCACCCTGCCGCTGGTTTTTACCCACGACCCGGTCACCGGCAAGCGCAACGTCGGCATGTACCGGCTGCAGGTCTTTGACGAGAAAACCCTGGGGATGCACTGGCAGCTGCACAAAGGCGGTTCCGAGCACTTTGACCGGGCGCAGGGTTCCCGACGCCTGGAGGTTGCGGTTGCCATCGGTGCCGAACCGGCGCTGATTTATGCGGCCACCGCTCCGCTTCCACCGGGAATCGATGAGACCGTATTCGCCGGTTTTCTGCGGCAAAAGCCGGTCCCGATGATTTCCGCGGTGACCGTTGACATCGACGTTCCCGCCAACAGCGAATTCGTAATCGAGGGCTGGATAGACCCATCGGAGCTGCGCCGCGAAGGGCCGTTTGGCGACCATACCGGGGTCTATTCGCTTGAGGATGACTACCCGGTGCTGCACGTTACCGCCATTACCCGGCGCGCCGACCCGATCTACATATCCACCATCGTCGGGCGCCCGCCGAAGGAGGATCGGTTCCTGGGCGGGGCCACCGAACGGTTGTTCCTGCCGCTGGTCCGCCTGATGGTGCCCGAGCTGGTCGACATGCACCTGCCCTACGATTCGGTCTTCCACAATATGGCGATCTTTTCGATCCGCAAGCGTTACCCGGGCCATGCCCGCAAGGTCATGCATGCGATCTGGGGCCTGGGCCAGCTCATGTTTTCCAAGTTCGTGATCATCGTCGATGCCAACGTCGACGTGCAGAACCTGCGCGAGGTGCTCTGGCGAGTCGGCAACAACGTCGATCCGGCCCATGACATCGAGATATCGGCCGGCCCGACCGACACGCTGGACCACGCCGCCCGCGAGCCCAACATTGCTGGCAAGATCGGCATTGATGCCACCATCAAGCTCGAATCTGAAGGCTATCGGCGGCGCTGGCCGCCCGATATCGTCATGGACCCCAAAATTGTGGAGTTGGTTGACAGCCGCTGGAAGGAATACGGCCTGTGATCAAAATGCTAAGGGTCAAAATCCAGGCCCACCCCTTAATCGCCCTGATCGTGGCGGTGGTCATATTCGCCCCGGCCGGCGGGCTGGCCTGGTGGCTCGGCGCGCCGCTATTTATCTCCCAGACAGTCGATGAGGACTTCCCTGAACTGGCCACGGCCACGATCCCGGGCAACATCGCCCCGGCCGACGCCCAGGTGGTAATGGAAACGATGGCGCAGCTCACCAATCCGGTTGAGGAGCCGATGCCCGACATGACGATCGCCCAACCGGCGGCCGCCGGTCTGGACCGAAACCTGGCCGGCAGCACTCCGCCGGTAACCCCGGCGCCCGACCCGGTTGTGTTGGCCAGCGGCGGATTCATCGATGGTGATCTGTTCCACCGCGGTGACGGCATCGCCACGATCTACGATCTGGGCAATGGGTCGCGGGTCCTGCGGTTTGAGGAATTCGAGGTAACCAACGGCCCCGACCTGCGGGTGCTGACCTCGCCCAACCCGAACCCGTTTGGCCACGATGACCTGGTTGCTGCCGGATACACCGAATTGGGCAAGCTCAAGGGCAACATCGGTAACCAGAACTACCCGTTGCCACCCGACTTGGATATCGAATCGATCGGCTCGGTAATCATCTACTGCAAGCCCTTCGCGGTCATCTTCGCGCTGGCCCCGATAACCCCAGCCTAGCCACCGCGACGGTCCCGGTGCTCGCAACCGCCGCCCGTAAGGTCGCCGTCTATGGAGAGGCGATCCGGTTCGAGCACTCGATCTTTGCCCTCCCCTTTGCCTACACGGCGATGCTGCTGGCCGGGGCTGGCTGGCCCGGCTGGGGCGACGCCCTGCTAATTACCGCAGCGATGGTCGGCGCTCGCACCGGGGCGATGGCGGCCAATCGGCTAATTGACGCCAAGATCGACGCCGCCAACCCGCGCACCGCCGATCGCGCCCTGCCCAGCGGCGCCATGCATCGCCTGGAGATGGGCGCCCTGATGCTGGTCGGTTACGCCGTGCTGGTGGTCTGCGCTTGGCTGCTTGACCCGCTGGCCCTGCTGCTCTCACCGGTCGCGATCCTGGTGGTGACGCTTTACCCCTACGCCAAGCGATTTACCTATCTGGGGCACTGGATCCTGGGGCTGGCCGATTCGATCGCGGTGGCCGGGGCCTGGATCGCAATTGCCGGACGGCTCGATCTCCCCGGCGTCTATCTGGCACTGGCGATGACCTTCTGGATAGCCGGGTTCGACATCATCTACGCCTGCCAGGACATAGCCGTCGATCGCGCCCAGCGCCTGCATTCGATCCCCGCCCGCTTTTCGATCGGCACCGGGCTCTGGCTAACCCGCCTCTCACACCTGCTCGCGACCGCCGCCCTGGCGGCGGTCGGGTTAACCGCCGGGCTGGGCTGGCCCTACTGGGCCGGAGTGGTGGTGGTGCTGCTCATCCTCGCCTACGAGGGAACCATCGTAAAGCCCAACGACCTCTCGCGCCTGCCCAAGGCATTCTTTGATCTGAACGGGTACGTGGCCATCATCCTGCTGGCGGTCGTAGTCCTCGGGCTGGCGGCGGCCTAGCGATGTCTTCGGCCGTCGATCGGCGCCTGGCCCTGGGGGTAACCGGAGCCTCGGGGGCAGTGCTGGCGCTGGCACTGGCCGAGGCGGTGCTGGCGGCTGGCTGGCGGCTGGAGTTCGTCTGCTCGGGCTTTGGGCGGCTGATGTGGAGCCAGGAGCTGGGCCGGCCGATCGAGGCCGATATCGAAAAGCTGTCCGATCAGGGGCGGTTGCAGGTCCACAAGAGCTCCGATCTGGCCTCGCCATTGGCCTCGGGCAGTTATCCGGTTAACGCCTACGCCATCGCCCCGGCCTCGATGGCCACGGTGGGAGCGATTGCCAGTGGAGTCGGCTCGAACCTGATCCACCGGATGGGCGACGTGGCAATCAAGGAGAGGCGGACCCTGGTGCTGGTCCCACGCGAGTGCCCGCTCTCGGCAATTCACCTGCAGAACCTGCTCGCCCTGGCCCGATTGGGGGCGGTGATCGCCCCGCCGATGCCGGCTTTTTACGATCGCCCGGACTCGCTCGACCAGATCGTTGCGGCGACGGTCCAGCGGCTGCTCGTCTGGACTGGGATCAACTCCGAATTGCCGCCCGGGTTGCAATGGCAGCCGCTGCGGCGATAGCGCACGGATCGATCCCGGCGCTGGTGTTTGACAGGGATCAAACCCTGATCCGCGACGATGAGTTGGCGTTGCAATCGGCGCGCGCGGCGGCCGGCCAGATCGCGACCCTTCGCGATGCCCAGCGGCTGCCCGGCGACCTGACCGCCTCCCGCCCGCCGGGCTCTGCGCCGACGCAATAGTTGAGCCGGTGGGCCAGTTGCCCGCCGCCCTGGCGGCAGTAATGAACCCCGGGGCAGCTGCCCGGCGCTATACCATAGCTGCGCTGAGGGCACGGATTTTCTCAAGCTCGCCCACGGTCAACTCAACCGATGCAGCACTGGAATTGGCGATTGTCTGGTCCGCCGATTTGGCTCCGGCGATTGCGCAGGTTACCCCATCCTGGGCAAGTACGAAAGCCAGCGCCAGGTCGATGATCGTGCGGTCCGGCCGGCCGAGTTCGGCGATCTCCTCGGCGATGCCCAGCTCGGCGAGAAAGAGGCGGCGGCGTTCACCCGAATTCCATTGCCCGCGCACGTCGTCGTCGAACTTGCTTTCGCCGGTGTATTTGCCGGTTAGAACTCCCTGGCCCAGCGCGCCGCGGATCAGGGTTCCGATGTCGCGCTCAGCACACAACGGGAGTGCCTCGCGTTCGGCCGACCGCCGGATCGCCGAATAGTCGATCTGGGCGGTCGCGCAGCCGCCGTCCTGATCGAATGCGGCAATGACCTGCGGCTTACCCGAGGAAATTCCAAAATGGCGGATCTTGCCCTGCTGGCGCAGGATTTCAAATCCCTCCAGATATACCTCGGGGTGCGGGGGGTCCTGGTCGTGGCACTGGAATATGTCGATGTAATCGGTCCCCAGGCGGTGCAGGCTGCCATGGCAGGCCGCGACCACGTGCAGCGGGTGGGTATAGACCTGCGGGTGGCCCTGGCGGTAGAGCAGATGCCCGACCTTGGTGGCGATGTGGACGTTGGCGCGATCACCCCCGAGGGCCTTTCCCAATCGCTGCTCGGACAGCAGCGGACCGTAGTTGTCGGCGGTATCAAAGAGATTGATCCCGGCGTCCAATCCGGCGCGCACGGTGGCGGTGGCGCCCGCATCGGACAGTTCGCCCCACTGGTTGCCCAGCGCCCACGCCCCCATGCTCACCACGGAAACTTGCCAGTCGGTCTTGCCTAGGCGGCGATATTGCATTTATTCGGCCCTTGGTAGTTTGCTATGGGATCACCTGCCACCGGCGACCCCCTGCCAGTTGATTCAAGATTTTGCATTCGCGCCGCTTCAATCCCGGCCCGACCAGGCGTTGCGCGCCGGTCCCAGCGCCGGCCGGTCCGGGTGGCGGGCACCGTAGGCGCACTCGCCCCGCAGCGGGCAATCGCCGCACAGCGGACGGGCGCGACAGTGGTTCTTGCCATGCTGGATGAGCAGGGCATGGTACTCGGCGGCGAACTCGGCGTCGGGGTTGAGCGCCGCGATGAGGGCGGTCCGGAGGGCCTCGCGATCAACGCCTGCATCAAGCAGCCCGATCCGCGACCAGGTCCGTACCGCATAGGTGTCAATGACTAGGGTCGCCCGCCGGGCGGCAAATAGCAGGATCGCATCGGCGGTTTCGGGGCCGATCCCCCAGCAGCCCAGCAGCTCCCGGCGCAGGTTGGCAGTGTCCAGTTCGAGCAATCCAGAAAGCCCGCCGTAGGCATCTGCCAGGCTGGCGAATTCCTTTAGTTTCCGACTCTTTTGGCGAAAGTAGCCGGCCGGTCGAATCAGCTCGGCGAGCTCTTCCGATTCGATCTGCGCCAGGTCGGCAACCGCAGTCAGCCCGGCGCGTTCGAGCCGGTCAAGCGCCGCCGCCGCGTTGCGCCAGGCGGTGTTCTGGCAAAGAATCGCCCCCAGGCAGATGTAATCGGCCCGGTTGGGACCGCTCTCGGGCCACCACCGCTGCGGCCCGTGGTAGGAAAGCAGCTGGTCAAAGATTGCCACCAGCCTCGCCGCAGACGGGATCCTAGAAGCCCGGCCGAAAAGCCCCTGTACAAAGGGCTAATCCGTCATCAAACATATAAAATATCAACAGGCATCTTGCGGAGCCTTTCCATTGATAAAAACATAGCATTGCCGGGTGGTGGAGACATGCTGGGGACCCATGCCCAAAAGGGCTTCTTCCCGACCGACGGCCTGCACCTTGACTACGTAGAACGCGATACCTTCTACGGCCGCCTGGCGGGCATGCGGGGAGAGCTGTTCAAAGACGAAGATTTCGCCGATCTCTACTGCGCCGACAACGGCCGCCCCAGCGTGGCGCCCTCGCTGCTGGCCACCGTTCTCCTGCTGCAGGCCCACGATAAGGTCTCTGACAACGAGGCCAAGCAGCGGGCCGACTACGACCTGCGCTGGAAGGTGGCGCTGGGGACCGAGCTGGAAGAACGCGCGTTCGCCAAGTCCACATTGCAGCTGTTTCGCTCGCAGCTGATCGTTCACGGCAGGGCGCGGGGGATATTTCGCCGCTCCCTGCAGCACGCCCGCAAAAAGGGCTTCTTCAAGGGCCAGAGCATGAAGCTGGCGATCGATACCACCGCCATCCTGGGCAGGGGCGCGGTGCGGGACGCCTACAACCTGATCGGGGACGGCTGCCGCCTGCTGGTCGGCGCCCTGGCCGAACAGGATGGCCAAGACCCCAAAGAGTGGGCCCGCCAACACGGCTACAACCTGCATGCCGGCAAGAGCCTGAAGGGCGCTGTCGCCATCGACTGGTCGGACCGTAAACAGCGCCGCCGGTTCCTGGGGCGGATCGTCAGAGACGCCGACTCGCTGCTGGCAAGGGCCCGCAGCGCGCTTGAATCCCCTGCTCCCGACAATAAGCGCGCCGATAAGATCCTGGCCTGCTCGCAGCTGCTGTCGCAGATCCTGCTCCAGGACGTAAAACGCGTCCCCGCGGAACCGGCAAAACCGGTTCCCGACGACCGCGATCGGCTGCTGCTGCCGGCGGGAACCGACGCCGGCGAGGTCGATCCCGCCCCGGTGGCGGTCAGAGACAGGGGTGTCGCGGCCAGGGATTCGGCCGACGGCGCAGATGGCGAGGAAGTGGAGATCGTCCGGGGCGGACGCGACCGGATCATATCGGCGCACGATCCGCAGATGCGCCATGGACGCAAGAGCTCGACCAACCGCTTTGCCGGCCACAAGGCCGCCATCGCCGTAGATTTGTCAACCGGCCTGGTAACCGCGGTGGACGTGATCCCGGGCAACGCCCCCGACAACTGCGGCGCCCTGGCGCTGGTGCGGGAGGCCGAAGAGAACGCCGCCGCCAAAGTCGAGATCGTCATCGGCGACTGCGCCTACGGGGCTGGCGACACCCGCAAGGACTTCGCCGACGCCGGGTACGACCTCTTCGCCAGGGCGCCGGGTAAACCAGCCAGCCGCTACTTTGTAAAGCAGGACTTTGCCATCGATCTGGAAAAGGGAACCTGCATCTGCCCGGCCGGGCAGATAACTTCCGATTACCGCCGCTCGCGCTCCCGGCGCAGCGCCAAGACACGCGCCGGCCTCTTCCACTTCGCTAAAGAGCAGTGCTCGGCCTGTCCGCTCAAGAGATCCTGCATACGCTCTGCGACCAAACCCAACCGCCGCATCAGCGTCCATCCCCAGGAACGCCTGCTGCAGCAGGCCCGCATCCGCCAGCGCAGTAAGGAAGGCTTAAAGATCGCGCGCCTTAGAACCCGCGTCGAGCACCGCCTGGCCAGGCTCTGCCAGCTGGGCGTGCGCCAGTCGCGGTTCTTTGGCAGGCAACTTGCCGGGTTCCAGCTGCTGATGGCGGCCACGGTGGCCAACCTAACGCTTGCCGAAGGGGAGTCGTGGAAAAGGAAACCCTCGGGAACCGACCCGGGCCGGGAAGCCGGGCTGACCGCGGCCGCCGCAAACGGCCGGGAGGCGGCGCAGATGGCGATGGAGGGCAATCGGAACGGGGTCGCCGAAGGCCGGGAAGTAGCTTCTGCGCCGGTAATGGAAGGACCTGCGAATCGGGATTTGGCGCGGGGTCTTAAAAATGCGGTTGCCGCCGGCGCGATCGTTGCATGGGCCCAGAATTCCCACGAAATATCGATCCAGAGTGTCCTAAATCGGTTTGGCGGCCTCAGGGAGGTCTTCGAGGTCATTGCTAATCTGTTTGAGCCCCGACGCGCGTTTTGGGCTTTTCGGCCTGGTTTCTAGGGGCTAAAGCCGTAGCCTTCCGCCCGCTCGCGAACCAGGCGCTGCATAACCGCGATCAACTCGTCGACGTCGACCGTGCCGAGTTGGCGCCCGTCGCGCAGGCGCAGCGAGACCCGGTCGGCCGCGATGTCGCGGTCGCCGGCGATCAGCATGTAGGGGATTTTTAGGTTCTGGGCATTGGCGACCTTGCGGTTCATGCGCTCCGAGCGCGCATCAACCGTCGCCCGCAGGCCGGCCGCCGACAGCCGCTCGGCGATCTTTTGGCAGTAGTCGTTGTGGCGGTCGGCGATCGGAATCAGCTGGGCCTGCACCGGCGCCAGCCACAGCGGGAACGCCCCGCCATAGTGCTCGATTAGGATGGCTGCGAACCGCTCGATCGAACCCAGCAGGGCGCGGTGGACCATCACCGGCCGTTCGCGTTCGCCGCTAGCCGCCTCGTAGTCGATGTCGAATCGCTCGGGGAGATTAAAGTCCACCTGGATGGTCGAGAGTTGCCACCGCCGTCCGATCGCATCACGGATATGAATATCAATCTTGGGGCCGTAGAAAGCGGCCTCGCCGGGGATCCGCTGGTAGGGCAGTTGGGCGCGGGTGAGGGCTTCGACCAGGCCAGCCTCGGCCAGCTGCCAGGCCTCGTCGGAGCCCACGTATTTGGATGTATCGCCCGGGTCGCGGACGCTGAGCGAGACCGCCAGATCGTCAAAACCGAAGGCCCCCAGGAGATCGCGCGCGATCTTGAGCGCGCCGGCGATCTCATCGCTGAACTGCTCGCGCCGACAGAAGATGTGGGCATCGTCCTGGGTGAAGCCGCGCACCCGCAGCGCGCCGTGCAACACGCCCGATTTCTCATAGCGGTAGACCGTGCCCAGCTCGGCAAAGCGCAGCGGCAGATCGCGATAGGAGCGGGTCCGGGCGGCGAAGATCTTGACGTGGAACGGGCAGTTCATCGGCTTGTTGATGTAGGCGTGGTTCTCCAGCTCCATCTCCGGGAACAGCCCGTCCGAGTACCAGCGGGTGTGTCCGCTGGTTTCCCACAGCTCCTTGCGGCCGATGTGCGGGGTAAAGACGATATCGTATCCGGCCGCGCGGTGCTCGGCGCGCCAGAAGTCTTCCAGGATCTCGCGCAGCACCCCGCCGCGCGGATGCCAGAGCACCAGTCCCGCGCCGACCTCGCTATTGATTGAAAAGAGGTCGAGTTCGCGGGCCAGCCGGCGATGATCGCGCAACTCGGCCGCCTTCAGCCGGGCCAGGTGCTGATCGAGCCCCTCCTGGGTGGGAAAACTGGTGGCGTAGAGTCGCTGCAGCTGGGGATTCTGCTCTGAACCCTTCCAGTAGGCGCCGGCTACCGAGAGCAGGCTGTATCGTCCGACCGCCGAGGTGTCACCTACGTGCGGACCGCGGCACAGGTCCACGAACTGGCCGCAGCGATAGATGCTGATCTCCTCACCCCGTTCGGCCAGATCGGAAATCGCCTCAACCTTATAGTCCTGGCCCTGATTTGCGAACAACGCCCGGGCCTCGTCGGGTTCGATCACCTGGTCCTCGAACCGGTGGGCCTGTTTGGCCAGCCGGGCCATGGCCCGCTCGATTTGCGGGAAATCGTCGGGGCTCAGCTGCCGCGGCAGCTCGAAGTCGTAGTAGAAACCGTCCTCGATCGGCGGCCCGAAGCCAAATTTGGCCTCGGGAAAGATCTCCTGGACCGCGGCGGCCATAACATGCGCGCAGGAGTGGCGCATCCTCTCAAGGTCATTCATGTCGATTTAGCATGCGGCTATTTGATAAAACGGCGAAAATTGCGCTTCCGATTATCAGTCGGATAATCTCGGCCAGCCAATACAAGGCGCAGTTTGCACTTTTTATTTCTGCACCTGGCCGGCACACTCGCATTTGTAAACATCGCGCGTTACGCCCGCAACGACCCGCGCGGGTTCTTCGTAATCGGCGCGACCAACTACAGCGCCGCGATGGTGATTGCCGCCATCTGGGCGTTCGCCGTGCATGGCGGCATCGCGTTGGACCCGGCGGCGGTAATTTTGGGCGGCCTGCAGGGCGTCGCCTACCAGCTGATGTATCTGGTCATCTTCGTAATGATCGGCCTGGGCGGGATGGCCATCTCCTCTACGATCAACCGACTGGCGGTGCTGGTGCCCACCGTGGCGGCGATCGTAGTCTGGGCGGAACAACCCTCGCCCGAGCAGTATCTGGGGATCGTCGCCATCATCCTGGCCACTCCGCTGCTGGGAATTGATGCCCAGCGAAGGGCGGTCGGCACCAACCAGGGTAGCTGGCTGCTGCCGCTGATGGTCCTGATATCTTTCATTCTGCTGGGTGGATCCGAGGTAGGCGCCAAATGGTTTGTCGAGGCTCGGTCCAACTCCAATCCGGCCGACTATGCGTTCTGGCTGTTTAGCGCCGCGAGCGTAACCTCGCTGCTAACCTGGCCGCTGGCCAGCCGGATGGCCCGCCGCGATTGGGCGCGCGAGGCGATCGGGCGGCCCTCTCAGGTTCCCTACAAGGTCCAGTTCACCCCTCGCGCGATCGGATTCGGGATCGCCTTGGGGGCATCAAACTGGGTTCAGAACGTGGCCCTGATCTCCGCGCTTACGATATTTGACGCCTCATTCATATTCCCGCTGTCCTCGGCCAGCTTCCTGGTGATGATCGCGATCATCGATTTCATCTTCTGGCGGCAACGCTTCTCGCCGCTGACCCTTACCGGTCTGGCGATATCTGGAACGGGCGTGGTGTTGATCAACCTCGATCTCGGACTCGTGCAATTACTCGGGTAGATAGGGTACGACCGATCGGTCGGAGGGCCCTGCTGGGCGGGGCGGCGGCGGGGCTGGTGCTGGCCGCCTGCCGGGCACAGGAACCCGATTCGGGCCAGCGACCCCGCCAGCTGACCGTCGGCCAGCTCCTGCCGGCGGCCGGGCTGGAGGCGCTTACCGGATCGGCGACGGATCTGGCAGGCCTGGCCGGCGACCCAATCGTGGTCAATTTCTGGGCCAGCTGGTGCGGTCCATGCCGTTTGGAGATGCCGGAATTCGAACGCTTGTGGCGGGAACGGACCTACCCGAACCTGGGGCTGCTGGCAATCAACGTGGCCGAGGGCCGGTTCGTGGCCGATCAGTTTGTCTCCGAACTCGATCTGACCATGCCGGTGGCCCTGGCCAGCCGCACGGTCAGCCTCGACCTGCTGGGGCAGGCGGCCCTGCCGGTTACCGTTTTTGCCGACTCAGAGCAATTGGTAACCCACATTCGCTTCGGCCTGCTAAACCGGGAGATCCTCATCGAGCAGGCCGACCTGGCGGCCGGTTTCCGCTAGGGGCGAGCGGCCGGCCTAGAGCCCGAGCGCCGCGTCCAGGGCGGCGGCCGAGGTTTCGGCCAGGCGCAGCACCGGCGACCTGGCGCTGCGCAGCGCCAGGTCGGGGTCTTTGAGGCCTGATCCGGTCAGTACGCAGACAACCTCTGAATCTGGATCCAGCAGACCGCGCCCGGCGCGGTCCAGCAGACCGGCCAGCGAAACCGCCGAGGCCGGTTCGCAGAAAAGCCCCTGACCGGCCAGGTCTTGATAGGCACTTACGATCGCCGGGTCGCCGACCGCCTCGATCGAACCGCCGGAAGCGTCGCGGGCAGCTGTCGCCTTGCCCCAATTTTCTGGATTGCCGATCTCCAGCGCGCTGGCGATGGTGCGCGGATCGGATACCGGACGCCCGATCACGATCGGCGCCGCTCCCGCCGCTTGGAAGCCGCGCAGGCGCGGTTTCGCATCGATTAGCCCGGCTGCGGCAAATTTTTCGAAACCGCGCCAATAGGCGTGGATGTTGCCGGCATTGCCAACCGGAATATAGAGCTCGTCCGGGGCCCGGCCGAGTTCTTCGCAAATCTCAAATGCCGCCGACTGCTGCCCCTGCAGGCGGTACGGATTGACCGAATTGACATGCGCGATCCCCGGGTGTTCGGCACAGACTTGTTTGGCCACCGCCAGGCGCGCATCGAAGTTGCCCGCCATCACCACTACGTCGGCCCCCAGGATCTGGGCTTGCGCCAATTTGCCGCGCGCGATGGCATCGGAGACCAGGGCCAGGCAGCGCAACCCGGCGCGCCCGGCGTAGGCTGCCGCGGCCGCCGAGGTGTTGCCGGTTGAGGCGCAAATCACGGTGTGGGCGCCGGCTTCAAGCGCCTTGCTCATGGCCAGGGCCATCCCCCGATCCTTGAAGGAACCGGTGGGGTTGGCGCCATCGTACTTGACCCAAACCGCCCGGACGCCGGTCGCCTGCTCGAAGCTGGGCATCCGGATCAGCGGGGTATCGCCTTCGCCGAGCGAGACGATCGGGGTCTTCTCGCCGACCGGGAAAAATTTGCGCCAGCGAGCCACCACGCCGAGCTTGGCCATCGCTGCGCTCAGGCCAGGTCTTCGATGCGGATGAGTGCCGCCACCCGATCGGTAATCTCCAGCGCGGAGGCTTGGGCAACCGCTGCCTGCATGTCGCGCTCCTGGGCCATGTGGGTGATGATTACCAGTTCGGCCAGGTCGGACTCGTCATCACGTTCCTTTTGGGTTACCGCGGCGATCGAGACCGCGTGCTCGGCGAAAACATGGCCAATCTGGGCAAGGACCCCAGGCTGGTCGCTGACCCAGAGCCGCAGATAGTAGCGCGAGAAGACGTCGGCGATTGGCCGAAATGCACATTTCGGCCCGATTTTCAGCGGGACCCGGGCATGCGCCGCGGCGGCGATGTTGTGGGCCAGCTCGATCAGGTCGGCGACCACCGCACTGGCGGTCGGCTCGCGACCGGCCCCACGCCCCACGAAGGTGGCGTGGCCGATTAGGTCGCCATGGATTCGCACCGCGTTCTCGACCCCGCCGACCTGGGCCAGCAGGCAGCCCTGCGGGACCATCGTCGGGTGCACCCGGGCCTGGATCGCCCCATCCTGCGAGCGGGCAATGGCTAGCAGCTTGATCGCGTAGCCCAGTTCGCCGGCGGCCCGGAAATCGGCTGCCGCAAGGGCGGTGATGCCCTCGCGATAGATCGCCTCGGGACGAACCTCCACGCCAAAGGCCAGGGTCGAGAGTACCGCCAGCTTGTAGGCCGCATCATGGCCGGCAACGTCGTTGGTGGGATCCGGCTCGGCATAGCCGAGCCGCTGGGCATCGGCGAGCACCGCCTGGTAATCGGCACCCTCGGTGGCCATGCGGGTGAGGATGTAGTTGGTGGTGCCGTTGATGATGGCCTCGACCGCGTCAAGCCGGTTGGCCGCCAGATTCTGCCGGAACGGCCCGATCAGCGGGATGCCGGCTCCGACCGAGGCCTCAAAGAACAGGTCGACACCCTTGTCCGCCGCCGCCGCCAGGAGTTCGGCCCCATGGTGGGCCATGACCTCCTTGTTGGCGGTAATTACATGTTTCCCTGACTGGATCGCCTGGGCCATCAGGCCGCGGGCCGGCTCCAGCCCGCCGAGAAGTTCGACCACCACGTCGATGTCGGCGGCGGCCACAACCGCCTGCGGATCGCAGGTCAGCGTGCCCTCCGGCAGGTCCAACCCGCGCGGCTTGGACGGGTCCCGGACCAGCGCCCGCCGCAGCTCGATGCCGCGTCCGAGCGTGGCTGTCAGCTGGGTCTGTTTGGCCGCCAGAACCGTCGCCACTCCGGCCCCGACGTTGCCAAGCCCCAGCATGCCCACCCGCAACGGGCCGGGTTCAGACAATCGGCTCTTGCCTGTCGTCGTCGTCCTCGTCCTCGGGCAGCACGTCTTCGGGCAGTTCGATCAGGCTCTCCTGATAGAGCCATTCGATGGTTTCGTCCAAGCCGTTTTCCAGCTCGGTAAAGGTGACCCCGAGGTCGCGCTCGGCCTTGGAGGCGTCAAACCTGTGGCCGAACAGGGCGAAGTCGATCCCTTGCTTGGTAACCACCGGCGCCTCCTTGGGCTTTATCACCCGGCGCACGTTGTCCATAAATTGGAGCAGGCGCAACTGCCAGGGGGCCACCCGCTGCAGGTTGCCCTTAACCCCGGCCACTTCCAGCGCCGCCGACAGGAACGCCTCGCGGGTCATGTTTCCGCCGGTGAGGATGTAGCGCTCGCCGGACGTGCCGCGCTCGTCGGCGGCGATGATGCCACGCACCACGTCGTCGATAAAAACATAGGAGGAATCGGTTGTCAGGGTGGCCACCGGCCGCCCGTTGAGCAGCGAGACCAGGCGCCGGCCGTTATGGCGCAGATCGCCCGGGCCGTAGACCATTGCCGGGCATACAATGACCGCCGGCAGGCCTTCGGCGGCCGCTTCGAGCACGAATTGCTCGGCCTCCCATTTGGACCGCTCATAGGTGGTCAGGAAGCTGCCGCGATGGGTGGTCTGTTCGTTGCCGATTTCAAATCGCGACTGCCCGATTGCGGCCGCCGAGGAGACATGCACCAACTTCTTGATGCCAAGTTCGGCCGCGGCTTCGAGCACGTTAACCGTCCCGCCAGTATTTACGTCGAAGAATTCGCGCTCATCGGGTAGCCACTCGCTAAATTGCCCGGCCAGATGAAAAACCCGGTCGCAGCTGGCCATCGCCTCGCGCACGTCGGCCAGGTCGGTGATGTCACCCTCGACCAGGTCGAGCTCCAGGTCGCCGAGGACATCGTCATTGCTGGTTTCCCGAATCAGTGCAACCAGTTCGTCGCCGCGCTTGGCCAGAGCGGCTGCCAGCCGGCGGCCGATCGTTCCGGTGGCTCCGGTTATTAGAGTCGCCATGGTCGCCGCCCTACCGTCGTGCCCCGGCCAGCGCTAACTGGCCGATGACCGCGATCGCGGATCCCACGTCACGGTCGTTGATCTGGTGATGGAGGACCAAGCGCGAAACATTGCCCGTCCTGGCCACCGGGCCGATCAAAACGCCCGCGTCGGCGACACGCGCCACCAGCTCCGGCGGATCGATCAAGTCGGCATCGATCCTGAGATAAACCATGTTGCTGGCCGGGTCGGGATTGAGCACCGACAGTCCCGCATGATCGCTAAGCGCCTGGGCCAGGCGGCGCGCCCGGGCATGATCGTTAGCCAGTTTGGCGGGCATCTCGGTGAGGGCGATCAGTCCGGCGGCGGCGATCACCCCGGCCTGGCGCATCGCCCCACCCAGCAGCTTGCGCTTGCGGCGGGCCCGGGTGATGAAGTCGCGGCTGCCAACCAGCATCGAACCGACCGGCGCCCCCAGGCCTTTGGAGAGGCAGAACTGGACCGAATCGGCGCTGGCGGTCAACTCCGCAACCGGTGTGCCCAGCGCCACCGCGGCGTTAAAGATTCGTGCGCCGTCGATATGTAGGGCGTAGCCTTTGCACCGGGCCAGCTGTCCCAGCTCGTCGATTACGCACTTGGGGGTCGGGACCCCACCGGCGCCGTTGTGAGTGTTTTCAACCCAGATAAGGGCCGGCTCGGCCAGGTGTGGGTCTTCCGGCAGGATCCGCTCGGCCACCAAATCGGCGGTGAGCACGCCATCCGCGGTAGGGATCTTCTCCAGCGCGATTCCGGCAAGTGCAGCATAGCCGCCACCCTCGTGAACCCCGACGTGGGCCCCAAGTTCGCAATACGCCAGTTGTCCGGGGTGTGTGTGGACCAGGGTGGCAACCGCGTTGGCCTGGGTGCCCGAGGCCAGCAGCAGCGCGGCCGGTTTGCCAAACACCCGGGCGGCTTCGGCTTCGAGCGCGTTGACGGTGGGGTCCTCGCCAAATACGTCGTCACCGACTTCGGCCTCCGCCATTGCCGTCCGCATCGCCGCGGTCGGCCGGGTCACCGTATCCGAACGCAGGTCGATTGGCCCGGTTTTACTCAATTTGCAGATTTCGCAATCGGATTGGTTTTCAAACCCCTAATCAATCGCTAGTATCGCCCACATTGTCCGCGCGGGAGGATGCGGCCAGCAGCAGTGCCCCGCCCAGGCCGGCGATCAGCGCCAGCGCGAGGCC
This sequence comes from Chloroflexota bacterium, assembly GCA_965261345.1. GTDB lineage: Bacteria > Chloroflexota > UBA11872 > UBA11872 > VXNJ01 > VXNJ01. The sequence continues at coordinate 1,203,099 of OZ253449.1, read as the reverse complement.
AACGTACGGCCCCACCACGGCGATAGCGCCGATTACGGCCGCCAGAAAATCGGCCGCCGCCAGGGCCCCGAATCGCCCCAGGCCGGGAATCTTGCGCTGGGCCCGGGCGGCCAGGCGCGTCCGCAGCAGGTTGACCGCAACGGCGATCGCCGCCGCCAGGGCCGCCCAGAAAACCGTCCCGGTGAGGCTCCAGCCGATCAACCCTCCCGCCAGGACCCGAAATGCCCAGGACAACGGGGCCCAGATCCTTGCGGCCGCCGGCAGCTTGTCCAGGACGATATCGAGCGCGATTAGACCGAGCAGGACGAGCAGGGCCCCGATTCCGGTCAGCGCGGAACTGGCCCAATTGGCGGTTCCGTAGCCAAAGCCCAGGCCCATGCTCAGGATGGCAAGTCCGATGAAGGGGGCCATGCCCACGCTCACCGCGAGCGCCAGCGCCAGCGCGATCTCCTCGACCCCGCTCAAACCGGTCCCCAGCTGGCTCCGGCCGCGCTCTGGCAGACATAGATTTCCGGTTCCTGGCCGGTTTCCCGCAGATAGCTTGCCTCCACCGCGGCGGCAAAATCGGCGGTCCGGGCCGGTTCGACCAGATTGACCGTGCAACCCCCGAACCCGCCGCCGGTTAAGCGGGCACCGATCAGTCCGGGTGCGCCCCGGGCCGCCGCGACCATCGCCTCCAGTTCGGGGGAGGAAACCTCAAAGTTGTCGCGCAACGAATCCTGCGAGGCCGCACAAAGCCGCCCGATGCTCGGCCGATCGCCGGCCGCGAGCGCCTTTACCATCGCCCGAACGCGCTGGTTCTCAGAGACCACGTGGCCAACCCGGCGGGCGATGACTGGCTCCAAACGGGTTCCCAGCTCCGCCGCTGCGGCCACGTCGACATCGCGCAGACTGCGGATCGTCGGATCCTGCCTGGCAAGCCCGGCCAGGCCCTGCTCGCACTGGGACCGGCGGAGGTTGTATGCGGAAGCCGAAAGCTGGCGCGACGAGAGCGTATTGCAAACGACGATCGCCATATTCCCGATCGGGGCCAGCGTGCGGGCGCGGCTTTGGCAATCAATTAGCACCGCGTTGCCGGCCTGGCCGTGGATGCAGATCGTCTGGTCCATGAGCCCGCAGGCCACTCCCACAAACTGGTTCTCGGCCCAGTGACAGGCGTCCACCAGCCGGTCCCGATCGAGCGGGAGACCGTTGACTGCCAGGGCCGCAAGGCCGACCAGCGCTTCCAGCGCCGCCGATGAGGCCAGTCCGGCGGCGACCGGAATCTGCGAATCAAAGACCAGTTCGAAGCCCCGCTCCAGGCGGTGATGCTGGGAAAGCGCGGCGGTAACCCCGCGAGCGTAGCGGCCGAACCCTGGGTCGGACAGGGCGTTCTCCTCGCCCAACTGAAAGCGGTCGGCGGCACCGAGTTTTAACGAGCGGAGCCTTACCTGGCGATCGTCTCTTACCCGAACCAGGCCGCGCATTTCAAGGTCCAGAGCGGTCGGCAACACCAGGCCGCCCATGTAATCGGTGTGCTCACCGATCAGGTTTACCCGGCCGGGAGCGCGAACCCAGAATCCGGCATCGCGCCAATCCAGCTGGCGTGTCAGCGAGTCGGTCCAGGCCGGGCTAGCCCTCACCGCGCCCCCGCAGATAGGCGTTGACGGCTTCAAATTCCGCGCGCGCGCCGATATCCCACCAGTTGCCCTCGAACCGGCAGCCGAAGACCGGAGTTTGCCGGTGCGCCCATTGCAGAAATCCGCCTATTAGGTCCAGGTTGTGGCCTTCGTCGGAAAAACTCGCAAAAAGGGCCAGGTCGCTGGCCCGGTACATATAAAGGGCCACCGCAACCATCGTTGAGGATGGGTTTGGTGGCTTCTCCACGAACCCGGTGATGCGCCCATTGGCATCCATGCTGGCGTTGGAGTAACGCTTGGCCGCCTCCAGCGAGCCGACATCATAGAGCGCCGCGCAGGAGCCCTTGGCGCCCAGCATCAGGGCCATCGGGGCCAGGTCGAAATCAAAGACGTTGTCGCCGGCCATGATCAGCAGGTCGTCGTCAATCGATTGATGCTCTATTGCAAAAAGCACGTCGCCGACTGCCCCCAGCCGGTTGGCGTTGCTGGTGGTGCCATCGTTTAGGACGGCTATCCGGTCGCGGTCCGGGTGCGAGTCATGCCATCGGCCAAAATCGTCAAAAAACCGATCGTTAGTCACAACCACGGCTTGCTCGACCGCCGGCAGGGCCAGCGCCTTCTCGAGCACCCAATCGGCCATCGGGCGGCCACCGATCGGTAATAGGACCTTGGACCGATTGCGGGTCAAATCACCCAACCTGGTCCCGTAACCACCAGCCAGAATCAAGGCCTGCATTGCCAAAAAGCCTCTCGGAAAATTACGCCCAACCGTACCGCCCCGGCGGGGTCGCCTTGGCAATGTTCCCATGCAGGCTCACTAAAATCGCCGCGGGGCAACATTCGGCGCGCTGCCAATTTCGGCGCGAACGACCCGGCGGGAGCTAATGGATTCGAGCCGGCGCGAACGCATTCTAGGAACCCTGGGGGTCCTGCTGCTGCTGCTGGCGGTTTGGCTTATCGCCACCCGCACCGGCGGCCCGGCGCCAAATTCAGCCGCCAACGTGCTGGGGCCGATGGTCAATCTTCCGCAACCGCCGGCGCCCACTCTGCCGCCGGCGCCGACCATTCCGCCTACCCCCGAACCTACCGCGATCCCGCGCCAGCACATCATTGCCCTGGGAGAAACCCTGCAGCAAATCGCCGACCTATACGGCCTAACCGTCGATACGGTGGCCGCCTACAACGGCATCAGCGACCCCAACGAAGTCCAGGCCGGTCAGGTGCTGCGCCTCCCCAGCACCGTTTCGGTCGCGCCGCTGCCGGTGGGCGAACTGGCCGACTGCCGCTATCGGGTCAAGGCTGGCGAATCGCTCTGGGGAATCGCCACCGATTACTCGGTCTCAGTGCAATCGCTGCGCCAGGTCAATGGACTGGCCGAAAACGACAGCCTGCTAATCGGACAGGTGCTCACTATTCCGCCCGAATCGCCGGCCTGCTAGCGCCGGCCGATTAGGAAGCGGCATCAAAAAACGAGTTGTGGTCCAACTCTTCAGCCACCGTCGAGTGGGCGCCGTGACCGTGGAACAATTTGGTTGACCCGGGCAGCGCGAGTATCTTGGAGCGCACCGCGGCCAAATGCCCCGCGTAGTGCTCCGGCCCCATCCGGGTCCCGCCGAGCGAGGCCGCAAACACGGTATCGCCGGTAAACACCGCGCCCGGGACATGTAGGCCGCAACAGCCTGGGGAGTGTCCCGGGGCATGCAGGACCGAAAGCTGGAAGCGTCCCAGCGTGAGCAGGTCGCCATCTACAAAGCACCGCACATCGTCCGCGACCACCCGGTCACGCTCGGTCTCGTGCACAAACACCGGAATTTGGCGATTGGCCAGCAGGCCGGACAGCGAGTAGATGTGGTCGGCATCGGCATGGGTGAGCACAATCGCCAGCAGTTCCCGGTCCCCGATTGCCGCTTCGATGTCAGCCAGGCCAGCTCCGCAGTCAATTGCCAGGCAGGCATCCAAATCACCTAGCAGATAGGTCCATACGCGGTCGGTCGGCAGGTACAGGCTGTCGACCCGGACGCCGCCGCCAAGATCGGGCGACGGTGGCTCGGGGAGCCAGGCCTCTTCGGCCAGTTCCCAAAGCTGATCGGGCCGCAACCCCAGCGAAACGGCCAGGGCACGCGACTGCTCGCGGTCGGGATCGCGACGATAGCCCTCGAACGCCGCTACGGTTTCGGCCGGCAGACCGGCGGCGACTGCCAGCTGATCGACCGAGAGCCCTAACCCGCGGCGGGCCTTGCCGACGACATCGCCAAATTCGTCTTCCAAAATCCATTCGGCCATGCGCTATTTCCTTTGCGATTTTTGGGCTGGTCCAACCGGTCAGGGCCAGACTCCGGCACTTGCTGTTAAGCGTCCCGGTAGTTCCAGCTCTTGGTCTCGAATTTTGCGTTCTGGGCGGCGACATATTGCTCGCGGGTTAGCTCCGGCTCGTACTCGTCAACGATCCGAGCTCCAAGCTGCGCATCACCCCAGAGCAGATCGATGGCGAAATGGGCCATCGCAATCCCGGGATCGATGTAAACCGCATCGGCGTCGACAATCGCCCAGTCCGCGGCATGGTTGGAACCGACCATCCCGTTCATCTGCGGCTGCAGCGCCGGCATGATCTGGCTCAGATCGCCCATGTCGGTGCTGCCCGGACGATGACCCACGTAGCCGATGCAGTCCGGGCCAAAAAGGGCCCGCGAGTTTGCGGCAAAAACATCGGCCATCGCCGAGCTGTTGGCCAACGGCATGTAGCCGGGCATGTTGGCAATCTCGATTTCGGCGCCCAGCGCCAGTGCCCCGGCGCGCAGGGCGCGATCAACCTTCCGGTCGGCGCGGTCGATCGCCTCCAGGGTGGCTCCGCGCACGAAAGTCTCCATCGTCACGGTGTCGGGGATGACGTTTACGATATCGCCGCCGCGGGTGATGATCGGATGCACGCGGGTTGCATCGTCATCGGTAAAGGTCTCACGGATTGCATTTATCGCGGCCAGCGCCAGGTTGGCCGCGTAGAGGGCGTTAATTCCCAGCTCGGGGTGGGCCCCGGCATGCGCGGCGCGACCGCGGAAGGTGATGTTTTTCACCACCGTGCCATTTTCCGAGCGGCAGATCATCACCTTGTCGGATCCGGTCCGCGAATGCACCAGAAGCGCCAGGTCGACATCGTCAAAGGCCCTGGTGGCGATCAGCTCGGGCTTGCCGCCCAGAAACTGCAGGCGGCCATCGCGAACCTGCTCTCGCCGCCAGCCAATTTCCACGTATTCCTCGGCCGGGACCGCCATCAACGCGATCCGGCCGCTCATATTGGCCAGCAGGCGCGAGCTGGAGAGGGCCCGCGCAACCGCGGTCATGGTCGCCAGCTGGGCATTGTGCCCACAGGCGTGGGCGGCGCCGGTTGCCGGATTGGCGCGCGGGTGTCCGCGCACCCCGATCGCATCAAGCTCGCCCATCACCGCCAGGGTGGGACCTGGCCGCCCGGTATCCAGGATCGCCTTCAGGCCGGTTATCCCGAATCCGGTCTGCACGTCGAGCCCCAGTTCGGCCAGCTGCTGGTACACCCGTTCCGAAGTGTGAAACTCCTTAAAACCCATTTCGGGATCGTCAAAAATCGCCTCGCCCAAGGCGACGATCAAATCACGATCGGCTTGGATCGTCGCAGTCGCAGCGGCCTTGGCCGCCTCTTTGCTAATCCCCATCTGCATTCCCTATACGAATCAGTCAGCTTGGCCACGGCTAGCGGAAATGGCCTGTCCCGATTTAACCTTGAAATGACGATGGTGTTTTTCGATCGGTTTCCAATCCTTGTCGTTCCGAAAATTGGCTGCGCTTTTGGCCGGCCTGCTGTTGCTGGCGGCCTGTGAGCAGGACCCGGGTGATCCCCAATCCCGCTCCGAGCTTTCCGCCAAAGCGGTGCCCACACCCTCGATTGAAGATGATCTAAGCGGCCCAATCATGGTGGAAATTACCACCAACAAGGGGGTAATGACCGGCCAGCTCTACCCCGAGGCGGCCCCGTTGGCGGTGTCCAGTTTCGTATCGCTGGCCGAACGCGAATACTTTGACGGCTTGATTTTTCACCGCATCGTACCCGGCTTCGTGGTCCAAACCGGCGACCCCACCGGCACCGGTGGTGGCGGACCGGGTTACTCCTTCGCCGATGAACCGATCCCGGCCGAGCTGACCTACAAGCGCGGCACGATCGCCATGGCTAACAGCGGCCCCGACACCAACGGATCGCAATTTTTCATCTGCCTTGCCGACCTGCCGGACTCCTTTCCGCGCAACTACACGATCTTTGGCCAAATCGAGGTTGGATTCGAAGTTCTCGATGAATTGGCGGCGATTCCGCTCACCGTCAATCCGGCCATGGGCGAGCTGTCCAAGCCAACCGCAACGGCGCTGGTCGAGTCGATCCGGATTGAGCGCTAATTAAGTCCACGGCGCGACCGCGCAAGCGCCGCGGCACCCGGCTCAGCTACTCCAAGCTCGCGCTCTACGAACACTGTCCGCACGCCTACCGGTTGTCCTACATCGACCGGCAGCGTCCAGCGTACAGCGACTGGCCGTTTTTCGGGTCCCTGATCCATCTGGTGCTCCAGGACCTATTTAGCGTCGATCCCGTCTCCCAACCGACCTGGGAATGGCTCCAGCGTCAGTTTGAGGACCGGCTAGCGGCCAGCTTCGCCTTCCTGACCCGGTCGTCGGTTACCGACTTCCGCCAGCGCGGCCTTCTGATTCTGGAGCGGTTCTGGCGAGATCACCGGCCGCGCCACGATCTAAAGTACCTGACCGAAGTCCGCTTCAGGGCCCAAATCGGCGGATTTGAGGTCGCCGGGATCATCGATCGGGTGGACCTGGTGCCGGGCGCTCCGCGGATCGTCGACTACAAATCCGGCGGTGCCCCCGGCGGTGCCCCCAACTTTCGCCAGTTGGAAATCTATGCGTTGGCCGCGCGGGCGGCCCTCGACCTGCCGGCGGCAGATGTCGCTTACCACTACCTCTATGACGGGATCGTCAGCCAACGCGGGCCAACCGAGAGTGAGCTGTCCGAAGCCACCGGGTGGGTCGGTCGCCTCGGAACCGGTATAACTGGCGCCGAGTTCCCGCCGCGCACCGGTCCGCATTGCCCCGACTGCGATTTTTTCCGGGTATGTGAACCCGGACAGGCATGGGCCGCCCGGAACCGAGCGTAGCGGCGTTGAGCGACCCGATCGAACAGATCATACAGCGCCTGCGCGGCGCCCTCCAGTCCGGCAACGAACCGGCCGCTAGGGCCATCCTGGCCGCCCTGCACCCGGCCGACATAGCCGACTGCATCGACGGACTGGAGCGTGAAGCCCGGCTCGCCGCGTTCGCGCTGCTTTCCGACGCGGTCGCCGCCGAGGTTATCGATGAAACCGGGATCGCGGCCACCGACGACCTGCTCGCCGGACTGGGCCGCGAGCGGTTGGGCCGAGTAATAGGTCAACTGGAAACCGATGACGCAGCTGAGCTCCTCTCCGCGGCCGCTCCCGAGGCCGTCGCCGACCTGCTCGCCCGCGCCGGCCCGGCCGCATCGGCCGCGTTGACCCGGGCCCTCGAATACGAACCCACTTCGGCCGGTCGTCTGATGAATACCGCCCTGGTGTCGTTGCCCGGCGATACGACCGCGGCGGCGGCGATCACCGAAATCAAGCGGCAGCTGCCCAACGTGTCCAACATCTACTACGTCTACATCGTTAACGCGCAGCGACACCTGTTGGGGGTCCTCTCGTTGCGGGCCCTGCTCGCGGCCGACGAATGGGAGCGCCTAGTCGACATCTGCGATCCCGAACCGGTGACGGCCAACGACTTTGACGACAAGGCCGAAGTGGCCGAGCTTTTGGCAAAGTACGACCTTTTGGCGGTGCCGGTCGTTGATTCGCGTGGGCGCCTGCTGGGAATGCTCACCGTGGACGACGCGGTCGACGTGCTAGTCGATGAGGGCGGCGAGCATCTGCTGGCGCTCTCGGGCGCGCTCGGACCACTTGCCCGGTTCGGGACCCTCCATCAGGCGGTTTTGCGCCTGCCGTGGCTGCTGGTGACCCTGGTCGGCGAGATGTTTGTCGGCCTGATCATGAGCGCTTTTCTGGCCAACCTGGAACAGGTGGTGCTGGTGGCCATCTTTGTGCCAGTGGTGTCGGCGTTGGCCGGTAGCGTCGGCATTCAGTCACTGGCCGCAACCCTGGAGGCCGACCGCGTGGGGGCCGTCAGCGGGAGGTTGCGGCCGGTCTTGCGTGAATTGCTGATCGGGGTCCTGCTAGGGACCGCGGCCGGGTTAATCGCCGGGCTGGCGGCCGGTTTTTGGTTGGACGATTTCCGATTTGGATTGCTAATTTTCGGGAGTATTTTTCCGGCGCTGAGCTTTGCCGCCCTGCTGGGCGCGGCGGTGCCGCAGACTACTCTGCAGCTGCGGATCGATCCGGCCGGGGCATCCGGGCCGCTGATTGCCACCCTAAACGATGTGGTGGCGCTCTCGATCTACCTGGGGGTGGCCACCCTGCTGCTCACGTAACCGGGCGTCCAGGTCCCTAGGCGTGGGCCGGGGCTCCATCGCGGACCATCGCCTCGAATTCGCTGCGGTATTTGCGCAGCGCGCCGACCACCGGCCGATAGGCAAATTGCCCCAGCCCGCAGAACGAGGAGGCCATCGATTCGCCGATGTCTTCCAGCAGCGCCAGGTCGGACATTTCGCCCTCGCCCTCTAGGATCTTCTCCAGGATCTGGACCAGGTTGGGGGTGCCCTCGCGGCAGGGGATACAGAAACCGCAGCTCTCCTCCTCAAAGAAGAGCGCGTCGCGCAACGCGGCATCGACCATCGAAACGCTATCGTCCATGACGATGCAGCCGCCGGTGCCCAGGATGGTGTCGTACTGCCCGATGCTGGCGTCCATTCGGGCGTCCAATTCATCAGCCGTCAGCACCGCCGCCGATGCACCGCCGGGTTTGAACCCCTTCAAGGTTCGCCCTGGCGGCGGCCCGCCGCCGAAGTCGTAAATCAGTTCGCGCGCAGTCACCCCCAGCGGCAGTTCGAATAGCCCGGTGCGCTGGACGGTTCCGGAAAGGCAGTAAACCTTGGTTCCGGCGTTGCTGTCGCCGATGCCCAGATCTTTGAACCATTGGGCGCCATTTTCCAGGATCGGGGCAACGTTGCAGAAGGTCTCGATGTTGTTTATCGCGGTGGGCTTGGACCATACCCCGGAGTTGGTCGGAAACGGCGGCTTGAAGCGCGGGGTGCCGCGTTTGCCCTCCAGTGAATTGAAAAGTGCTGTTTCCTCGCCGCAGATATAGGCTCCGGCGCCGCGCCGCAGGATCAGGTCCACCCGGTGCTCTGACCCCAGCGCTCGTGGGCCCAGGATCCCGGCTTCGTAGCATTCGGCCAGCGCCGCCCGGACTCGCTCGATGCCCAGCCCGAATTCGCCGCGGATGTATATGTATCCGGTCTCGGCCCCGACCGCGTGGGCGGCCACAATCATGCCCTCGATGAAGTTGTGGGGGTCCTCTTCGAGGATCGCGCGATTGCAGTACGTTCCAGGTTCGCTCTCGTCGCCGTTGGCCACCACGTAGCGCGGCAGGTTGGGATCGGCGCGCACGAATTTCCATTTCATGCCAGTCGGGAAGAATGCGCCTCCGCGACCCTTGAGCTCGGATTCCTCCACCAGCGCAATTACGTCCTCCGGGCCCATCGAGGTGAGCGCCCGCTCGGCCTGGGCATAGCCACCGCCTGCCCGGAAGACCTCCAGGGTGTGCGAGTTGGGCTTGCCTAGATTGCGGTTGACGACGCGAATCTCTTCCATCCTCAGATCCTAGTCGTCTTCCAGTAGCCGGCCGGCCAGGTTCGCGGCGGACTCGGGGGACATCGGTCCGTGGACGTCTAGCCCAACCAGCAGCGCCGGCTGGCGATCGCACTGCCCCAGACAGGAGACCAGCTCCAGCTTGACCTTGCCGTCGGCGGTGCTCTCACCGTTGCGAATCCCCGCCCGCTGCTCGATCGCGTCGGCGATCGAGCCGGCCCCGGAGAGGTGGCAGGAGAGGTCGCGACAGACACGGATGATGTTCTTGGCCTGCGGCTCGGTGTAGAACATCGTGTAGAAGGTCACCACGCCGAAGACGTGCGCTTCCGGGTAGCCGAGTTCGCTGGCTATTACCTCAATCGACGGACCCGGAATGTAGCCGAACATATCCTGGGCGAGGTAAAGCGCCTCCATAACCGAACCGGGATCTTCTTTTAAGGGCGCAAGCTGCGCACGCAATTGATTTAGGCGTGCCGCAGTCGCAGCGGGCGATTCGATCATTTACTGGCAGACGATTTGCAAAGGCGGCAAATTCTATATTTGTTCGGGCTTGAAGTAGACAACGCAAGGGGTACCCGACGCCGATGGCTCAACTTTCGCGCTCCCAGCGCAACCAGCTATTGAGCCTGATGCGGCAGTGGCGCACCGAATCACAGGCGATCGACCACCTCCTCAGCGGCGCCGGCTGGACTGGAACCAGCTTCGACATCGCCCGGCTTCGCGCCGCCGCCGACCGCCGCGGCGAAGCCGAGGAGGATCTCAAATCGTTTTGGGGGCGGCTGCAGGATTGATCGCCCGGCTGCGTGGACTGGCCTGGCGCTGGGCGGCGCTGGGCGGCGTGGGCTTGGCGCTCCTGCTCGCACCGGGCGCCCACGCGACCGAGTTCGCTGATCCGACGGTCGTTACCCCCCTATTCCTGGAGGATCTGCACGGCGGAAATCCGTTGCTCTCGCACAACGTGCCCAACCTGCTACTTGTAATCGGCGGGCTAGAGCACCGCGCCAGCTTCAGAGATCATTTCCTGGCCACCGGCAAGATAGAGCGCTGGGGATTGGCGACCTCGGAGGTGCTGCGCGAAGAACCCAACTCGCTGACCCAGTACTACCAACGCGGGGTAGTCGATTACCACCTGCGGTCCGACCTGGGCGGGGCCTGGGTAATCGAACGCCGCCTGGTCTGGGACTACGTCGGTGGTGGTCGGGCCGGCTCAACCGACCAGGGCACCGAGCTCGAGACCCTAAATTCCAATCCAGGGATCGCCCTGGGGCCGTGGGGGCACCGCGTCGCCAATCTGGACATCAACGGGCATGCGGTCGGATTTATGGACTTCTACCAGCGGCTGGGCGGCGAGGCCAGTTTCGGATACCCCAAAACCGAGGCCCGCACCGATACCGGTTCGCCAGGCACGCTGCTGGCACCGGGATCAACTACGGGTTTTGTCCGACAGTATTTCCAGGCGGCCGTTTTCGAGCACCACCCCGGCGACCCGCAGGACCCGGTCAAGTTGACCCTACTGGGAGATATCCTGCGCGATCTGACCTATCCGGCCGGCTACTGGTATTCATTGGTCCCGTTCCGCGGAGCGTCCGCCTTGCAAGAAGGCGACCGGTTCGAAATCCTGGAAGTGGTTCCCTTAACCAGGGCGCCCGATCCGGCCAACGTACTGCCTCCCAACCAGCTCTATGGTTTCGGATCGCGCACCTCCGGTTTGCTGGTTTGGGATGGCGTTAATTGGCGTACGCTCGAGGTGGCCAACTCATCGCTGGCGTCTGATACCGTACGGTCACTGTTTGTGGACGCGGACCGGGGACTGTGGCTCGGTACCGATGGCGGGGCCTTTTACTTCCCGTACTTTGCCCCGGACCGCAACGTGGTAGTCGATGCCGCCGGCTTTGGCCTTGCCGGCAACGTGGTTAGTTCGATAGCCGGCCGTTCTGGCCGAATCATCCTGTTGGCAGTAAACCAGGGCGGTCTGGCGCAATATGTCCAACCGGCTTTCGGTTCAACCCGCGGTTCGGTAACTACCCTCCCCACCGGCGGCGGCGGACTCCCTTCCAGCGAAGTCCGCGACGTTGTCATGGCAGTGGAATTTCCACCTCAGATCTATGCGGCGACCGACCGCGGACTGGCCTTTTTCAATGGATCCAATTGGCGTACCCTCACGACGATGCAGGGACTGCCGGATCTGGACGTTACCGCCGTGGCGGTGGCCGCCAGCGGTGAGATCTGGGTCGGGACCGCGGCCAACGGGGTGGCCGTTTCGATCACCGGCGTAGATGGTCAATTTACCAGCTACGGACTAGACGATGGACTGCCGGATCTGGACGTTACCGACATCCTTTTGGCCGGCGATGGGTCGGTTTGGGTGGCAACTGCTGGCGGACTGGCGGTAATCGGTCCCGGGCAGTTTGGATTTACGGCCCACCGCCAGTCCGCCACCGGGCTGCCGTCTGATACCGTACGGGCCCTGGCCGAAGACGACTCCGGCCGGATCCTGGTGGCAACTGGTGGAGGGGCGGCAGTATTTGATCCGGTCGATCAAAGTTGGCGGCGTTTTGTTGCCGCCAACGGAATCCCGGACGAAGACCTGCTTTCGGTGACCGTGATCCCGGCGCTACTCTAGACCGGCCAAGGAGTAGCCTGCGCCACCACCTCCTCGGTCGGATACCAGCGCTCGCGTACGCGACCGGCCAAGAACAGCGACCCGGCCACACAGACAACGCCATCTCGTCCGGCCAGGCGGATCGCGGTCTCAATTGCCGCCATTGGATCGGCGATCGCCAACCCGTCGCCGGCACCGATCTGTGACAGCAGCGCTTCCGCTGGGTGGGCGGTCTTTAGGTGAACGTCAGCCTGTGTAAATATCGCAGTTTCGGCCATCTGGGCGATCCCACCAACAACTCCCCGGGGCGGCTTGTAACCCATCACCCCAAGTACCGCGATCAGCCGTCGGTCGGCCAACCTGGCGGCCAGTGAATCGGCTAGGGCGCGCGCCTTCTGGGGATTGTGAGCCCCGTCCAATATCACCTCCGGGGCGTTCTGCACCACCTCCATCCGGCCCTGGATGCGCGCCCCGCACAACCCGCCGGCCAGGTTGGCCACATCGATCGGCCAACCGTTGTTTAGCAGCTCAGCGACCGCGGCGCAGGCTAAAGCGGCGTTTTCGCCCTGCCAGCCCCCCAGGGCGCGCAGGCGCAGCGGCCCGATTTCCAACCCGTCGCGATGGTAATGGAATTCGACCAACCCGCCATCCAACGAGCGTTGGGTCCAGTCGGTACCAGCGCGCAAGGTGGTAAGGCGCGCGCCAATCCGGTCGGACTGGGCCTCGATCACGGCCTGGGCGGGCGGCTCCTGAACAACCGTTATCAACGGGCGTTTCGTTCGCGCAATTCCGACCTTGTGCCAGGCGATTTCGGCAATATCCGGGCCAAGCGAACCCTGGTGATCCAGACCGATCCGGGTGATCACGCTCACCTCCGGATCGGTCACGTTGGTTAGATCAAAACGCGCTCCAGCCCCGCATTCGAGCACCAGTAAATCGATCCGCGCGCGGGCAAAGTAATCAAACGTCAAGGCCACCCACGCCGCCCCGTAACGCATATCGAATCCGGCACCGACGGCATTGAAGCGATCGATACCAACAAACAGTCGGTTGGTTGCCGCAGCAAATTGGTCGGCAGTTGCCAGGCGATGCCCGATAACCAGTTTTTCAGTGGGACTCTGCAGGTAGGGGGTCTGGTGCACACCTACCCGCAATCCACCGGCCAAGAGAAGGGAGCTGATAAATTGCGCCGTCGACCCTTTGCCCGAGGTTCCGGCCACCTGCACCACCGGTCGGGCGCACTGTGGATCGCCGGACCGTTGTAGGAACTGGCGCAGCCGGGCAAGGCGCTGCCGGCCACGTGCCGCAACGTCGGATCGGGTATAGGCCACCGGAGTGCTGCCGGTGTTGCCGTACCCTCCCCGGATCAGGCCCAGCAGGCGAGCCTCACTGGCCTTAACCCGGGCCAGCTGGGCGCTCGCCGACGCCCCCAAGACGCTAGGTGATTACCAGGTAGGCCGGTATCAGCAGGGCCATGACGATCACCCCGATAACGACAATGCGGACGATGTCGCTGCGGATGTGATCCAACGGCGGTAGATCGTGTTTGGCGGCCACCTTGTGCCGAACTCGTCTGGCCATTACCGTGATCCCTCCAATGCCGACCCTTGTTGCGCTCGCTCGATTATGAGAAATTATCCGGTCGACAGCCTGATGAATCGACAGCCCAAGTTAATTACTAGTACTAATTTATTTAAGTTATTAGTCGTATTCATAGTGCCTGTTCAATGCTTAAACGATGCGACCGCCCAGGGTTTGGAGAGGCGATAACGGGTTGTTGAATGGTGTACCCAAAAGAACCCATGAATCGACAGCCGGTGCTTATATGACCCAAGCAAATGTCGATTGATCGGGTACTTTCGGGTGTGTTTGAACGCCGAGTTGACAGCGGGCCACTCTGGGTGCAGCTTAGCTAGCGCGCTTGCGGATTAATCCCAATCTGTTCGGCTATAACCCGCAAGCGTGGATCGTTCTGCAGCGCAATTTGGGCGCGGGACAGGGCGTTGAGCACGGTCGAATGTGAACGGCCGCCTAGGCTTTCACCCACCGCCGTGAGTGGCGCGTTGGTTAGGTGGCGGATCAGGTAAGCGCACAGGTTTCGGGCAGCGACCACCTGTTGCTTGCGGGACGTGCCGGTGATGAGTTGGGAGTCGACCCCCATTCTGGACGCTACCTGATTGATGATGGTCTCCGGGCAGATTCGAGTTGACTGCCCGTCTTGGTCGTAGCGGGCCAACAAGCTAACCACCTGGTTCAGGTCGATCTGCCGCGAGTCGAGCCGAGCCTGGGCCAGCAGGCGATTGATTAGACCGGCGAGCTTGCGGAAGTCAGGAATGTTGGCGGCCGCCAGGGCGGCTTGGGCCTCGGCCGGGAATCTGATCTGGCCCAACTGGGACCGGCGCTCGATGAAGGCGAGACGCAGCTCAAACCCGGGCGGCTGGATGTCAACTACGATGCCAGATGCAAAGCGCGATCGCAGGCGGTCGGGCAATTCGGCCATTTCGGATGGGCAGCGATCGCTGGCCAGGACGACTGTGCCGCCGTTGCCGGCGACACAGTCAATGGTGTGAAAGAGCTCCTCTTGGGTCGCCTTTTTACCGGCCACGAAATAAACATCATCAAAGAGCACCAGCTGGGCTGAACGGTACCGATTACGGAGCGATTCAGGCGAATTCTTCCGCAGCGAAAGTACCAACTGGTTGGTAAATTGCTCCATCGTGGAGTAGATCGCCGGCCCACCCTGCCGGTCCGAGGCGGCGATCGCTCGCAGGAGGTGGGTCTTTCCAACTCCGCAAGGGCCGTGGAGGAACAGCGGGTTAAACGTTGACTGGCCGTCGGCAATTGCCCGGGCGGTGGCGTTGGCAAGTTGGTTTTCAGGGCCGACCAGAAAATCGTCGAAGCTGAACTGCGGGCGCAACTGCGGTTTATCCGAGACTGGCTGGGTCAGTGCCGCAGGGTCCCGACCGACCGGCGGCGAGTCGGCCGCAGCGGTTTTGAAATTGATCTTGACGGGGCGCCCCAATATCTCAGCGACGGTATGGGCGACTTGGTCGCCATGCTTGCGTTGCGCGGCGGTCAGGACGAAAGCGTTGGGTAGTCCGATCGTTACGGACGAATCATCACTGGCCAACAGGGTTGATCCCGAAAACCAAGTTGCGTATTCGTTCTGGCCGATTTCGGCGGCCAGACGCGAGGCGATCTGAGGCCAAGTTGACGGCTGAAGCATTCAGTTCCTAATTAGTGGTCCGGGGCGGCTTTTTAAGGTGTGTAGGAATAAAGGCCGCCCAACGAGTAAACCAATACTGACGTCGGTCGCACCAATCCGGGTAACGCATCCCAATCAATCGAAATGTACCGATTTGTCGGGCTGGAATGGACCGCGCCGGATCTGGCCGAACCAAAGCTTAAGCGAGCTTGAATTGGAGATGATTGGCCAGACGATCGACAGTCAATTGACAATGTTGTCGACATCGCGATGGCCGCTGCGCGATCACGCGCAATGGCGGCCGGCGATGGATAAATTTCAGTTGACGTACTGTTTTTGTTAGGCGTAGTTGCGGTGACTAGATTTGTAGTAACAAAATCAAATCTTGCCGGATCTGCCATACCGCTGCCAGCTAGGTTGCGTCGGTACCGGCGAATGGGATCGAATGGGAATGGCGCGGCAACCAGTCGACGGATATCCGGCTGAGGATATTGCGCGGTTGCTCGCGCTGGGAATCGATTTGGTCCTGGCCAGTGCAGTCATTTCGCTGTTTTACCTGGTCGCTGCCACCCTGAACGAGATTCCGATCTTCGGTTTTGCAGTATTTATCATCGCGATGGTGGTCAACGCGGTCGTGGGATTGGGCTACCTGCCGTTCTTCTACGTCGTCTATGGGGCCAGTCCAGGCAAGGCCGTCATGGGTTTGCGAATCGTTGATCGCGAAAGCTCGTGTCCAGCGGCCAACGAAACGGTAGCGATCCGCGGGCTCATCCAGGTTTTTTTCGCGCCGGTCTTTCTGGGAGCGATCTATTGGTGGAAGTATTTAGACAACGACGGCCAGACGGTGCACGACAAAGTAGCGAGAACCAAGGTAATCGTAGTGACAAATCCCAGTGACAGCGCGCTCGCCAAAATGAGTGCCGATTTGCTCGCGGCGTTTTGGGTCAAACGCTAATCAGTCGACCAGACGCGAGATTTTTTGGAAGGATTTCTTAATCTGGCGCAGATTGGCGCGATCGCCCGACCCGGCGGTTGGGAAAAGCGGTCCGGTGGCCAGGTTGTATCGCGAGGGCCTAAAGGTGCTGGCTTGGGCCCGCATGAATGAGAGCTGAGCGACCGGAAGTCCGGCATAGAGAATCAGCGGCGTGCTTCCCAGATTGGCCAGCTCCAACGTCAAACAACCACGGTAATTGGGGTGGACGTAGGGGGCGGTGGCGATTACCAACCCAACCCGGCCGTAGGACGAGCGTGAGGCGACCGTGGCGGCCAAATCGGACGGCAGGGCGATGTACTCCAGGGTGGCAGCAAGGATGAGCTCGCCGGGATGCAGGTTGTAACTCTCACCGAACGCCAGTTGCCGTTCTTCCAAGAGTCGGGCAACCCCGGCGGGGTCGGCATCGATCAGGTCGATGGCGGCGGTGGCGGTGCGACGCATGCTCACAAATCGCGTTCCCAGGCGAACATCGATCGCCGAGCCGTTGACCCGCTCGGTTCCGAGCGGTATCACCGCCAACTCATTGTGCTTGTCGGGAGCTAGCAGGCGGCGGTTGAGTTCGGCGTCGGAGACCGCCGCCAGAGCGCGATCGGTATCGGTCATAGCGGCGCGTTCTCGAAGGCGGCGCCGAACGCCAGCAGCTCAAGCGCCTTGGTCACCAACTCGTCTTTTCGCTGGCGCAGGGCCAGGCGATCCTGCTGCGGAGGCCCTTCCAGTCGCAGATAGCGCCGCAGCGATCCGAGCCCGACGTGATTGAACACCGCCGAAGTAGCCAGCACCGCCCGCGCACTGGGCCAGCGGCAGCCACCCGCGGGGTCAATTACTTGGGCCGGCGGGATGCCGCAGCCCAGCAGGGCCAAAAGGGGGGCTATATCCTCGGCGCACTGGGCGGCGTGATACGTGGATTGGTCTATCGTTCGGGCCTGATCTAGGAGGTGGGAGGCCAACCGCGGATCGGCGTCGGGCCACACCGGCAATTGGCGTTGGGCCCGGGCCAGGGCCGGGCCGAGCGGGCCCGGCAAATCCGGGCGATAACCCAGATCGGCGAGCGTCGCCAGGACCAGCTGGCCTCGCAGGCCCGGCGGCGGCCCGGACGGCGCGGTCGATCCGAGGGCCAGCAACTGGTCTAGGTAACTAAATCCCAGACGGCGCGCCCCCAGGCAATCGGCGAGCAATATGCGGTGCCAAGCGGGATCGGGCAAGTTCGTCGCTGGCATGAGCGGAGACTGGCGGGCGTCAATCTCCAGCAACGGGATCGCCTGCCCCAGCAGCAGGGCTAAAACGCCAGGATCGCCGCCGCGTCCGGCCGGATAGGTGAGCACCACGATTTCACGGTGATTTAGGTACTGGGCCGGAACGAGCAGCTCCAACTGGCCGGCGAGTTGCGGCGCGTCGGCCGCCAGGCGGGCGATGATCCCTCTTAGCAGGTCTCCGACCCGGCGCGGCGCGGCATCGGCGGCGCCAGCCTCTCCGTGCAGGACGACCAAGGCTTCGGGCAACACTCTGGCAACTGCCGAACGGGCCGGGCCGATGAGTTCGGAATGCGCGTGCATGACCCGGCGACCGTCGGTGAGCGGGAGCAGCGTCGCGAGCAGTTGCTCCAACTGGCCGGCGGCCAAGACCGGGTCGGCGGGACGGGCGAACTCAATGTAGGCGGCGATGAGCCGGGCGGCGTGGCCGCCCAGGCTTGCCAGGTCGCGCACGGTTGGGGAGTCGCTGCCGGCGGCCAGCGCGAAAAATTGGCGGGCGCTGTTGTGGGCCGCGTATTCAGTTGGCAGCACCCCATCTGCGCTAGTGTCGGCGGCCGTTTTCATGTGCGCATGCTGAAGGTGAGATCGCTCGCTAACCCCCGCCGCCGCCCGGCGGGGTCCGTGCAATTTGACAATCTAGGGGATTTGCAGGAAGTTGCCGTGCAGCCAATTGCCATTGGCAGTCTCATACCAGGTGACCCCGTCGGCCAGCTGGGTTCGACCGGTTAACTGAACGACCACCCCATCGTCGAGTTGCCCGACGACTTCGCTCGCACTCAGAGATGGCGCACTGCGCACGTTCAGGAGCGGTCCGCCGGTGGAGACTGTCCCCAGCAGCGTGGTCGACGCCGCGGTTGGCGCCGGGGCCGCGGTAACGACCGGAGCGGCGGCGGTCTGCACCACGACCGTACCCGGCGCCGGAATTGCCAGCTCCTGTCCGATCGGCAGCAGCGACGGATCAGTGATGCCGTTAAAGGCAGCCAATTCGTCGATGGTTAGCCCGTACTGGAGGGCAATGCCGTAGAGGGTATCGCCGTCTGCGACCACATAGCTTCCGATCGGGGCGACCGTCGGCGTCGCCGTCGGTGGAGGCGGCGGCGCTGCGGTCGGCACCAGCGGGGCGATCGGGGTTGGCGTAGCAACCGCCACGACCGGCGTAGTCACCGCGGCCGGCGTGTCGGCGGACGTGGGCAACGTGGGCGATAGGGTTGGCGTTGTCACGCCGGACAGGGTTACCGCTGCCCCGTCGGGTGGTGAATCAGAGGCGAAAAACACGTTGGCCACAAATATGATGATCAGCGCCACGATAAATAGCGGCACCAACAGAAAGGTCAGGAAAAGCCGGTAGCGGCGCAGTTCGCGCGTCATGTGCGCTTAGCCCTTGGAGATGTCGTCAATTAAGCAAATCTCTCTTCAGCGAAGGGGTCGCCGCGCATGTGGTAGCCATTCAACTCCCAAAAACCGGGGCGATCGCGTTCGATAAATTCGATTGCGGCAATCCACTTGGCGCACTTCCAAGCGTAAAGGTGAGGAACGATCAGGCGGACCGGGGCCCCGTGTTCGCGCCCGATCAACTCGCCGTTACGTTCCAGCGCAAAGATGTTTTCGGGCCGGTCGAAGTCATCCAGCAACAGGTTGGTGGTGTAGCCGCCGTAGCAGTGGAGCATGACCGCGCCGGCTTGCGGAAGCACGCTGACTCGTTCGAGCAGGCGGGTAACCGGCACCCCGGTCCAGTCGTTGTCCATCATCGAAAACCGGGTCACGCAATGGAAGTCGGCATGCAGGGTCGTTGTTCCCAAATCCTTGAACTGTTCAAAGTCAAAGGTTTTTGGCTCCGCGACCAATCCGGAAACGGTCAATTGCCAGGCACTGGGCACGATGTTGGGAGTCGGTCCGTAAGTGAGAACTGGCCAGTTCTCGACGATGTGTTGACCCGAAGGCAAGCGATCGCCAAATTCCGCTTTCTGGGCGGCACGGCGCTCGGCGCGCGATTTTGAACCGAAGAGATTCAACGAACTTTGCTCCGCATAATTGCTAACAGGGCCTACTTACAAGATTATTCACCCCCAGTGAATGTGCAGTCCGGGCCGGTGGCGATGCAAGCGTACGATTCCGAACAATATCCCCCCAAGATAGACGGCGCGCCCTCGCACGTATTCCGCCGGGCCGGCGGCCGCAACCTGCGGATCTGGATGCGCTATCCGGCTGGTGCTGCCAGTGGCGACGGGTTGGGAGCGGCGGTTTTCTTCTTTGGCGGCGGTTTTCAGGTGGGGACTCCGCAGCAGTTTGACCACCAGGCCAGGGTCCTGGCTGAAAACGGAATTGTCGGAGTACTGGCCGACTATCGGGTCGGCCAGCGCGACGCGGTCAATGCCCGCGATTGCATTACCGACGCCTTCGCCGCGATGGCCTACGTGGCCGCCAATTCCGAACGTCTTGGGATCGACCGAAAGCGGATCGCCGCCGCTGGCGGTTCGGCCGGCGGGCTGCTGGCGGCCGCCTGCGCCACCATCGCGGCCGGCAAGGCCAAGCCGGAGCTGATCATTCCCGCCGCGCTCGTGCTATACAACCCGCTGCTGCTGACCGCCGATTTGCCCGGACGCTTTTCGCTCACTCCGGATCGCGCCGAAATGTTTGAAAAGCTTGCCGGGACAAACGGGCGGGACATATCCCCCGCCCATCACCTGGGAACCTGGCTGCCGCCGACCCTGATCATGCACGGACGAGACGACAACCTGGTGCCCTTTGCTGGATCGGAAGCGTTTTGCCAGATGGCGCTGGAACTGGGGGCCGATTGCCAACTGATCGGCTTTGCTGGAGCCGACCACGGGTTTTTTAACGCCGGGTTCTCGCCCGACAACGTCCACCTGCGTCAGACCACCGACCACCTGGTCTCATTCCTGTTGCGCCTGGGCTGGGCCGACGGAAAAGAGATCCCCGGGTAGGCCCAGCTCCACTAGGGGGGCAATCGCGGAGGAGTAGCCGTTTGATCCTCCGCAGGCGGGAAACCCCGAACCCCAGAGCAGGCGCGCGCGGCCGGCGGCCGCGCTGAGCCGATTGAGGGCGGCTGAAAAATCGGCGGACGGCAGGCTGGATGCCTTAATGAGCACCCATCGGTCGGGGGCGCTGCAAAAGGCGGCCAAACTGTCGGCGCGGTCCTCCGTTAGCTGGCCCTGCTCAACCTCTAGCACCGCTCTGGCCTTGGCAAAGCGGGTCAGGTCAACTGGGTGCGGCAGGTAAAGCAACTTACAAAGGTCTACAACCCGAGCCACCGCGGCGGGATCGGCCCGGAATTGGGCCGGACTGAAGCGGGCGCCGATGACGAGCTCAGCTTCGATTTCGACCGAACCGGCGGCGCACACCGCACGGAGCCTTGATCCGTACGCATCAAGCGCATCGAGCAGGTACGAGTGATCGGGACCGTATTGGTCGGGCTGGACCAAGACCGCGCCGTCAACCCCGGCCACCCCCATCGTGATCAGAAGCTGTTCGACCGGGGCCGGGTCCAGCGTACCCGCGCTTTGCGGGTAGCGGGCGACATTGATCGAGGCGACCTGGGCAAACCCGTCGACTCGCACTAGCGGAACACTAGATCGGCGACCGCCGAGGAGGCCTCGTTGCCGGCGGCGTCGACGGCCCGGGCGGAGAAGCGGTGGGGCCCAGGGTGCGCGGTCCAGCGGGCGTGAAATGGGGCCAGCGAATCACTGGCCACGCGATGCCCGTCGACATAGAAGTCGACCCGCCCGAGGAACTGGTCGTCACTGGCCAGCGCCGCCAGGTCGATGACTCCGGCTTCGGCTTCGGGACCGGTCTGCCCCAGCAAAAGCGTGACCTCAGGCTTGACTCGGTCGATTGTCACCGTCCGATAGGTGTTGACTTGGCTGCCGTCGGGGCGCTCGGTGGTGAGCCTCAATATCACCGGCCCATCGGGCAGTTCTGGAACTGGCAGCATCCCCAACTGGGCCGGATCGGACGACTCGTCGTCGGATGGCGTGAGGGGCAACCAGACGGCGGGATTGTTCCCCACTCCAAACGCCGCCGCCGCGCCGTTCGGTCGGCCGCCGACCAGGGTAATGCCCCCCAGATAGGCGCCCGCGGCCGGGTAGGCCAGATGCGGCCCGTCGGCCGAGCTTAGGTAATCGAACTCGTCGGCGTATTCGCTGGGGGCCGCCGCGAGTGGTGAATTGGCCGCAAGATCTGACTGCCAGCTCCAAGCTTGAGGTGGGAGGAAGGCAAATATCCTGGTCACAACTTCCTCGGCCGGGGTGTCGGGCCCGGCCAATTTGCCCGATGGAGCGTGGATGGCTACCGGCACATGGATGTCGTCTTGGCCGATTGGTTCGGACCCGGTTACAAAAAGCTCGTTGCGCGGCGCCGGCGAATAGGGCCCAGGCAATAGCCCGGAAACCGGATCGACGGCGACCTCAACGATTCCGGGCGGGCGGGTAAACGGAGCCAGCGGGCCGGCCAACTGATCGTGGGCGACCTGCATTGCGGCATGCCAGATGGGCAACGCCCCGCGCGAGCCGGGGACGTCGATCATCGGTGTGTTGTCGGCGTTACCAACCCAGACCGCGGCTGCAATCTGGGTCGAATACCCGGCCGTTAGGGCATCACGAAAATCGTTGGTCGTTCCGGTTTTTACCGCGGTGACGTGGCCGTCAATTGACATGTTGGGATTGGCCCCGAATACCGCCTGGCGCGTGACCGGGTCGGCCAGGATATCGCTAATTAGGTAGGCCACCTGTTTGTCAAAAACTTTCTGTGGAGGCTGCCGTTGCGGACCTGATACCGTCCGCCCGCGGCTGTCGGTAATTTCCAGGATCGGATTCGGCAGGTAGTGTAAGCCGCCCTGGCCGAACGCGGCATATGCAGCCGCCAGGTCGAGCAGCGAAATCTCGGCCGAACCGAGCGCCAAGGCCGGGCCGAATTCGGCCGGGCCTCCGGCAATGCCCAGTCCGGCCCTGCGGGCGGTTTCCAGGGTTTCGGCGATCCCGGCCAACTGCTGGGCCTTGACCGCGGGGATATTCAAAGAATTAGCCAACGCGAAGCGGAGCAAAACCGGACCGCGAAAGCGGCGGTCGTAGTTTTCCGGTTCGTAGGGCGCCGCAGGGGGAAATTGGGGGATTGTAAGTGGAGTGTCGTAGAAGAGCGTCGCCGGGCTGTAGCCCTGTTCGAGCAGGGTCGCGTAGGTGAACGGCTTAAAGGCCGATCCGGGCTGGCGCGGTGCCAGCGCCATGTTGATCTGGCCACTTATTTCACGGTCACCAAAGTCCACGCTGCCGATCATCAGCAGGATGTCGCCGTTGCGCGGATCGAGCACCACCACCGCTGAATTGTGGGCCTCATGGCCGGCGTCCAACAGGGCGGCGATGTGTTGGCGGGCGGCCGCTTCGACCTCCTGCTGGACCCCCAGCTTCAACGTGGTGCGGACCCGCCAACCCTGGGTTGCGACCTCGGAGCCATAACGCTCCTGGAGGTAATCGGAAACATAGCGGAAAAAGTGTGGGGCCGGACCGAACTCGGCGGCCCTTTCGGCAAAGATGAGTGGTTCGTCCTTGGCACGACGGGCGTCCTCATCGGTTATGAAGCGGTTGCGGGCCATCAGGTCGAGGACGTTGTGCTGGGCGCGGGTCGCTCCGGCCAGGTCGGCGAAGGGATTCAAGGTCGTAGGCGAGCGCGGGATACCCACTAGCATGGCCGTCTCGGCTAGTGTCAACTCGTCCACTGCCTTGCCAAAGTAGGTGTCGGCGGCGGCGGCGATACCGTAAGCGAGGTTGCCGTAGTTGTTCTGATTTAGATAGAGTGCCAGGATTTCGTCCTTGGCCAGACCCTGCGACAACTGGTAGGCCAGGACCACCTCGCGCAGCTTTCGCTCCAGGGTTTGCTCAGGCGAAAGCAGGGAGTTTTTCACGACCTGCTGGGTAATGGTTGAAAAACCCGAGACGATGTCCTGCGCCTGCAGGTTCAGCCACGCCGCGCGTAACACCGCCATCAGATCGAAGCCGGGATTGTCGTAAAAGCTGCCATCCTCCGATGCGACCGTGGCGTCCTTGACCAGCTGCGGTATTTGGTCCGGATCGATCAGGGTTCGGCGACCCTCATCGAGCAGTTCGCCCAGCTCAACACCGTCAGCTGAATAAATGACCGTGCTCTCAAACAACTGGTCGGAGTAATCGGCTACCTCGCTGACATCGGGAAGATCGGTAAGGACTGAGTTGATCAACGGGGCCGAGTAGAGCAGCAGCGCCAACGCAGCGCCCAGTAGCACCGCCGCCGCCGCCGCCATGGCGGCCAGCGCCACCAGGGCCAGAGAGGCGGCGGCGATCACCGGCGAGGTCAATCGGCCACGCCTTGGCCGCAAAGCCGGAATCGGCGGGCGCATCGGCGATCGCCTATCCGGCCGGGAGGTTGTCAATTGTCAAAGTCATCGCCGCCAAGGTTAGGAAGCGCGCGGTTGATTTGTCGGATACCGATCTGGCGTCCGGTTCCCTGGAGTTTGCAAACCGGGGTAGCAGGCACGCCGGGTCAAGCTGGCCGGCATTGGCCAATTCACCCGGTTTCCGTTGCCGGGCTGGTGGGCGCAACAGGACTTGAACCTGTGACCTCGCGGATGTGAACCGCGCGCTCTGGCCAACTGAGCTATGCGCCCGCAACTTGCCGTCACGGCGCTGCCAGTCTATTGGTTTTTGCCCGCCCCGCTCAATCGCGCTGGGCCGGTGGCGCGATCGAACAAATTGGCGTCGCATCGCCCGATGCGCGATCCTGTGAACCGGCCGGGCCGCCGCGTGCGTGACTACCTGGGATTCGGAGGGAAGGCCGAGTTGGATACCGCCTCCAAAACCAAGCGTCTGGGCGCTGCCGCAGTCGATGCCGCACCGATCATCCCGGTGGCGCTGGTATTTGGCGTTGCAGGCGGGATCGGCATCGCCGGCTCGGCCAGATTTGACGATGGCCCCGCGCCGGTTTTTAGCGTTCGTCGTAATTGCCGTCCTGCCGCCGATTACGGGTATTGCCTACAAATCCGTATTCGTGCTCTGGCCCCCGGGCGGGCCATGATCGGCGAGAAATTGCGCGGCCGATGGGTGGCGCGAATCGATGGCGCGGAGGACGGCGCCGGCGCAATCATCGCCCGTCAATTCTTGTATTTGATCTTGGTGGCAATCGTGCTTGTCAACCTTGGGTGGCCTTAGATCACCCTCTTGGCCGACCGGGATGCCCGCGGTTGGCACGATCACCTGGCCAAGCGCAAGACCATCCAGACCCAGCCCGTCCGCCGCCGGGGCACCGAGCCCGGGCAATTCCGGTTAGCCGGCAGGGTCCTCCGCCATAGCCGACCATCCGAACATCTCGACCTCGACCAGCTCGCCGGGTTCGATCTGAAGGCGCCCCTCGGGGACAATCGCCAATCCGTCGGCCTTGGCCAACGACGACATGATGCCAGATCCTTGGGCGCCGGTCGGCAGGCACCGGTACCCGGTCTCGTCCTGCCATACGGTCACCCGGGCGTAGGTGCGCCGCACCAGATCACCGGGCACCGGGCCCGCGGCACGGGCCCGCAGGCGCGGCCTCCGGGTGTTGCGGCGCCCCAGCATCGTTAGCAGCAGCGGCCGCCCGAACAGCTCAAATACCACCAACCCGGAAACCGGATTACCGGGCAAGCCGAGCACCGGGGTGCCAGCAATCGTGCCGACCGCCAGCGGCTTTCCAGGTTTCATGCGGATCCGCCAGAAATCAATTCGGTGTTCGCCGATCACGTTCTTGACGAGGTCGTGATCGCCTACCGAAACCCCACCGATGGTAAGCACCAGGTCCGAACTCTCCGCCGCCGCCAGCAGAGCCTGCCGGACCGCCTCTATCTGGTCGCGGACGATCGGCCGGCGATCGGGCAAACCCCCGTGGATGCGCACCGATTCGGCCAACGCCCAGGCGTGGTTGTTGCGGATCTGGCCTGGGCCCGGCGAGGCGTCTATCTCCACCACCTCGTCGCCGGTGGGTATGATCGCCACTCGTGGTCGCCGGTGGACTAGAACCTTGGTGGCCCCGATCGAAGCTGCCACCCCGACCGCACCGGGGTTGATTACGGTCCCGGACGGGAGGGCCAACTGGCCTGATTGCAGGTCCTCGCCGGCGCGGCGAATCGCCTCGCCCGGGGCTGCCGGCGCCAACACCGCCACGGCGGCGTCCTCACTTGGAGTGTTGCGTGCGCCCGAATTCTGGCCCCAGTCCTGGCGGTCGGTGTCCTCAAACCCCACGACCGCATCGGCTCCCGGCGGAAGCGGTGCGCCGGTCATTATTCGCACCGCCTCGCCGGGGCCGATCGGCGTCGTGTTCGCGGCCCCGGCCGGCTGTTCGTAAATCACCGCCAGGCGGGCGGGAGACCGCTGGCCGGCGGCGGCAATATCGGCCGCCCGGACCGCGTAACCGTCCAGGGCCGAATTGTCGTGCGGGGGCACCGCACTGGGCGCGATCAAATCGGCGGCAAGCACCATTCCGCCGGCCTCCTCCAGCTCGACTAAGACTGGGTCCAATGGGCGAGCACGGTTTAGGACGCGCTCCAGTGCGAATTCGACGGAAAGTAAATCGTGCATTTGTGCCTGGCCCCAGATGACCCCGGTGCCGGTTGGGCGGAGATCGGGCAAACTAATCTAAGCTCGGGCCGTAGGCGAAACTTTGCAGTCTGGTATCGACCTTTAAATCCCCTCAACCAATTGCCCGGGCGGTTGTATGACCGAACAACTCGCTAAAGCCATAGAGTCCCTGCGCCATGGCGGGATGGCCGTTCTGGTCGATGATATTGACCGTGAGAACGAGGGTGACGTGGTTGTGGCCGCGGAATTTATCACCGCTGATGCGATCACCTTCATGGCAGAGCAGTGCCGAACCTTTATCACGGTGGCGATGACTGCGGCGCGGCTGGCCAAGTTGGGCATTGAATTGATGGCGCGGTCCAACACCGACGACGAATTCCACACCCCCTTTACGGTGACCGTCGACTACCGCCACGGGACCACCTCCGGCAGTTCGGCGCTCGATCGCGAGATCACGATCCGGGCGTTGGTTGACGATTCCTCCAAACCGTCCGATTTTGTCTCACCCGGTCACGTCTTCCCGCTGCGTGCCCATCCGGCCGGGCTAGCGGCCAGGCGCGGGCACACCGAGGGCGCGATCGAACTGATGAAGCTGGCCGGCCTATATCCGGCGGCGGTCATCTCCGAGATCCAGGGGCGCCACGGGGAAATGATGCGCGCCGAAGAATTGCTCGAATTCGCCCGAAAATTCGACGCCCCGATGGTCCCGATCGCCGCCATAGCCGAGCACCTGGTCACCGACGCGAACGCCAAAGTCGGCTAGGGCGCGCCGGGCCGCCGCCGCAGGCCGTAAAAAGTTGCAAAATAATCGTTGATCGCCTTCACACTGAACCGCATTCCTCTGTAGCTCAATTGGTAGAGCGGGCGGCTGTTAACCGCTAGGTTGAAGGTTCGAGTCCTTCCAGGGGAGCCAGACGGGCGCCCGAGACCGGCAAGCTCCAGCAGCCGGTCAATCTTCCAATTCGACTACCAGCGGGTAGTGGTCGGAAGCCGATTCGGCTGGGGCGCTGCGATACACGGCGGCGCTGCGCAGACGGGCTAGCAGGGCGGCCGACAGGTGCACGTAGTCGAGGCGCGCTGCCGAGAACGGCGACTCGGGCGCCGCTGGAGTCGGGATGGTTTGGCCGCGGCAACCGGTGTGGAGGTGCGCGAAAGCATCGACCAGTCCGAGCCCTGCCAGCCGCCGCGATACCCGCTGGTCAAGCCGCCCGGCGCTCGAATGCCGGATAAACGTAGGCAGCGAGAGGTCGCACGACTGGAGGCGGTCAAGATGGCTTAGCAGATTCAGGTCACCGAGCAGGATCGTTGGCACCGCCGGGTCGACCGCGGCCAGCGCGATCGAGAGCTCGTCCAGCCGTTGTCTGGGTCCACGCGGAGAGAGATGGGCGGCCAGCACCTGCCACCGCCGGCCGTCGGGGTCACCGAGCTCGGCGACGATTAGGCCATGCCAAAAACCCTGGCGGAGGAATCGCGCCGCCATCAACTTCCAGGGCTCGCGCACCAGCAACCCCATCGGAAAACCGCCGCCGACGAAGATCTCTCCAACCAGACCGGTGGCGCGGGCGAAGGATTCGAACCGGGCACGGCCGGCGCGCTCCCAACCGACCAGTTCCTGCAGGGCGATCAGGTCAGGGGCTATATCCCGGACGACCTTCAAAATCAAGTTCTCCCGGCCGCCCACTGCCCCGAGGCGGGCGTGCCCGCCCTCAAACGTATTGAAGGTAGCGATTCGCATTCTTGGACCGGCCCCCCTGCCGGCCCTAGATGAAAGCCGCCGGAAGCATCTGCGCCGGGGTCGTCCGGAGACCGGAGCGATATGCCTGTCCAATGGCGTAGCACCCGGCGATCGTGCGCAGGTTGTCAAAACAATTGGTCTCAGCTGGCCGGCCCTGCCGGAGGCTGGAGCAAAAATCATCCAGCTGGGCGCGAAACCCTTCTTCGATTCCGCGGCTCTTGGCAATCAGTTCCGGCCGTTGGCCGGCCTGCCGGTCGAGGTAAACCCCTAAGCCTTGGCCAAAATCGTTGATGTGGATCGACCCGTCGGGACCGCAAAAGCGCCAGCGCCCTTCGAATCCGTCAACCTGCCCGCGACTCTCGCGACTCGCGGTAACCGCCACCGTCGGGCCGGCGGCCATCTCAAAGAGAGCCTGAAACACCGGTTCGGAATTGTGGCTGTTGAATGGGATTGCGGGCGCGACCGCCTGCACCGCGGCCAACTCGCAGTCAAACCAGTAGCGGAGCAGATCCACATAGTGGACGCCCATTTCAAAAACCATCACGTCGGCGATTTCGGCCCGGTATCCGCGGGCGGGGAAGAATTTGTGGGTCGAGCCCTCGGCGAAAGCGATTGGGCCGACCGCTTGCCCGGCAATCAATTGGCGGACAGTTCGGGCAAAGACACAAAATCGGTAGTTTTGATTTACCGCATAGGGAACGCCGGTGCGCCGTGCAGTCTCGGTCAGAGCCAGGGCGTGCTGCGGGAACACGCTCATCGGCTTTTCGCTAAGCAGCGGGTGGCCGCGCAGCAGGCACAGTCGGCCGGTTTCCAATCGCCGGTCCGGAGGTATGAGCATCAATACCGCCGCCCCTGGCGCAACTTCAAGCGCCGGTTCGATTCGGCGATGCACCCGTTCGGCGGGCAGGCAACCCGATTCGACCAGGCGCTGCCGGGCCGCCGGATCGGGGTCGCAGGCGGCTACCAATTCCCAGTCCGGATTGTCTGCCAGGGCCGCCAACCATTGCCGGGAAATTCCACCCAACCCGGCCATGATGAGGGGTAGGGCATTCGATTTGGACAATTTCGGGCCCTTCGCCAACTGCCTTGATCCTGGCAAATGTTAGGCGTGATGTCTTGTTAACACCGCAACAACGCTTCAGTGAGCCGCCGCCCAACCGGCAGGGACGTCTCTCGCTGGGACGGCGTGCCGACGCCGTGGACGGGCTTTCCCAGGGCCTGCTTGACGTGCTAATTGTGGGCGGCGGGATCACCGGTTGCGGAGTTGCGCTGGAATGCTCGGCGCGCGGGCTGGCAACCGGCCTGATCGAGGCCCGCGATTTCAGCTCCGGGACGTCGTCGCGTTCGACAAAACTGATTCATGGCGGGCTGCGCTATCTCCGGCATCTCGAATTCGACTTGGTCCAGGAATCAGCTCACGAGCGCCGCCGACTGGGGCAGCTGGCCCCGGGGCTGGTTAGTGAAATTCCGTTCGTGCTCCCGTTCTACGGAGGTCCCTGGCAGGCCGCGCAATTGCGGGTTGGGTTAACTACCTACGACCTCATGGGCGGGTTCGGTGGGCATTCGCGCAATGTCGGGGTTTCTCGAGCCAGCTTGCAGGAGCGCTATCAGCCTCTTTTGGCGGGTGGTGCGCACGGCGCGTTCACCTACTGGGACGCGCTCACTGACGATTCGCGATTGACAATCCAGGTGGCAAAAACCGCCGCCTCGCTGGGCGCCCGGATGGCTAACTATTGCCCGGTGCTGGCAATTGAAAAGCAGGATGGATGTCACCGCGTGGTCGTGGCCGATCAGGTGGGCGGGCACGAGTTCGTGATCTACGCCCGGCGGGTCGTTCTGGCTTGCGGAGTCTGGCTCGACCAGCTAATGGCCCTAGACGATCCCGACTGGCACCCGGTTATCGCCCCGGCCAAGGGAATCCACATCTTCGTGCCGCGGGGCGAGTTGCCAAGGGATACCGCCTTCACCCTTTCGGCGCCCTCGGACGGCCGCTTGATTTTTGCCATTCCGTGGTACGGGCGCCTGATGATTGGGACCACCGACACCGCCTACCGAGGGCCGCTGGACAACCCGCTGCCGGATGCGCCGGGCATTGCCTACTTGCTCGAATCAATCGATTCGCGCCTGCCCGGGTTGGGTCTGGGCCAAGCTCCGGTCATTGGCGCGCAGGCCGGAATACGCCCGCTCATCCGCCAAGCCGGCATCGATCTGGAGGCCACTTCGCGCCGCGAGAAACTGTTGCGCAGCCGCAGCGGAATGGTGGCGGTCGGTGGCGGCAAATTGACCACCTATCGCCAAATCGCCAAGCGCCTTACCGCCCTGGTGGTTGCCGAACTGGGCGATTTTGACCAGCTTCCCGGCAGCGGTGCGGACACCGGCCAGATACCGGTCAACCGCCGCATCGGCGACCCACCGGACCGCGGCGCGACATCGGTGTCCGACCCCGATCCGGCGCAATTGCTACGGACCGTTTACGGTGAGGGTGCCGCCGAAATCGCCCGGTTGGCGGGTCGCGGCCGGGAAGAATTGTTGCCCGGCACCGACGTGCGGACGGCCGAGCTGGAGTACGCGGTCGCCCATGAACAGGTCCAGACCCTCGAGGACATGTTCGCCCGCCGCCGCCGGATTCTCCTGGTCGGCGACGACAACGGTGCGGCCGCCGCCGCACCCGCCGCAGGTTTGCTAGCTAGCCTGTTGGGTCGCGATCGAAGGTTTGCCGAACAGACCGCCGCCAACTACCTGGCGACCGTAAACAGCCATCGGCCCGGCGCTTAGCAAGCGGGCTCAACTGCCCTGCGGGCGGTTCCGGTGGCGAGCTTCGATGATCAGCTTTTCGCTCTGCGGCATCAGTGGCGACAGCGCGAAGTCGCCGGATTGAGCGACCACTTCGAATCCGGCCTGCGAGAGCTGCAGGATCAGCTCACCCGGGAACACCGGCCGGGTTTTGTACTCAAACACGATCGTGTTCTCGCGGGTCCGCTCCGTCCGGGGTGGAGCAAATTCGTGGTGGAACATGATCCGCTGAAAGTTGGGGTCCACGATCGTGGTCCCCTTGTACTGCAGGGTCTCGTTGAGATTTTTGTTGAAAACGTGGCGCGGACGCTCTTTCTGGACGTGGTATTTCCCGGCACATTCCAAGTAGGGAGACTGCTTGTAGGTGACAAACAGCGAGCCGGAAGGGTCCAGGTGCTCACCGCAGCTGCGCAGGGTGCTAAGGATGTCGGCCGGATCCAGCAGGTGGGCCAACGAATCGGCCCCGATCAGAACCAGGTCGAAATTCTTACGCCGCAGCTTGAACGACTGCATCCGGCGCCGAAAGAAGACCGCCCGCTTCTGCAATTCCAAATGTTCGGCTTTGGCCTTGGCCAGGTTGACCATTTCGGCGTCAAAATCGATCCCGGTGACCCTAAAGCCGGCCTCGGCCAGGGGGATGGCGACGCGCCCGGTGCCGCAGGCAACGTCCAATATCACGGGATTGCCACGCTCTTCGGCAAGCTTGACGTACATTGGGACATCGCCACGAAAGTCTCCGGTCAGGGCTTCGTAGAAATGGGTAAAGTCATTGGGCCAGGCGGGCAAGGCTTCCGGATTGGAAACGGGGCTTACAGCCAATCAGGGAACTCCGTGGAGGGGGTTGCGGGCACATCGGCGCGATGTCGCACTAAATATTTTCGGTCACATTGACCGCGAGGCCCGGCCGCAACGTTTACCATTGGCGCGAGAGAAGGAGTGTAGCTCAGTTGGAAGAGCAGCGGTCTCCAAAACCGCCGGTCGGGGGTTCGAGTCCCTCCACTCCTGCCATGCCGAAGTGGCGGAATTGGCAGACGCGCTGGTCTCAAAAACCAGTGAGGGCAACCTCGTGTCGGTTCGAACCCGACCTTCGGCACCCAGCGCCGTCTGGATCTGGGACCGTTACTGGCCTTCGATCTCCGGGATATCCAGGTCCATCCCCGGATAGATCGTGAGCGGGTCGGCCCCGTCAAAGCGCCATTTGTTCTTGGAGAAAATCACTTCCCATTGCGTCTCGTCGCCGTATTCACGGCCGGCAATCGAGCGCAGCGTCTCGCGCGGCATCACTTTCACCGTTTTGCGAACCGGCAGGTCGGCCACCGATTTCTTACTTCCGAAAAACCCCAAAACCACGCCCCCTTCGTACGGACGTACGCTTATTAGCTGCGTACGCCAGTGGAAATACGGAATGCATTCTATGCGCGGGAGGGCGCCCATGAACCAACAACCGGCAGATTTCATCGGCCAACGCCATGGGTAGCTTTAACGCGAGGCTGAGGGCCGGGAACCAGTCAGCTGATTCACTGGTCTGTGTGGGACTTGATCCCGATCTTGCCCGCCTGCCGGAAACGCTTCCGCGCGACTTTAACGGGCTCAGGTATTTCCTCGACTCGATCATTGCAACGACCTGCCAATGGGCCTGCGCCTACAAACTCAACTGGGCATTTTTCTTGGCCTTGGGAATTCCGGGATGCGAGCTGCTCGGCAGCCTGCGCGAGCGCGTGCCCGCCGATCGACTGCTGATCGGCGACGGCAAATGGGGCGACATCGGCAACACCGTAGATTCCTACGCCAAAGCTCGGGATGCGTTCGCCCTAGATGGCGTGACCGCCACCCCCTACATGGGCTGGGAGGCGATCGAGGGATTGTGCGCAAACCCTCAAAAGGGTGTTTTCGTTCTCTGCCGGTCTTCAAATCGCAGCGGCGATCAAGTCCAGCTGGTCGGACCGGTGGGCGATCCGGTCTACCTGCAGATTGCCCGGCAAACCGAGGCCGGCAATCGTGCCGACAACTGCGGGTTGGTGCTCGGGGCGAACGATCCGCGGGCTCTGGCCAGGGCCCGCCGCCTGGCCCCGAGCACATCAACCCTGATCCCTGGAATTGGCGCCCAGGGTGGGGACCTGGAGGCAACTCTGGCGGCGCTGTCAGCGAGCGGGGTGCGAGTGGGAGCGGCGATCAACGCTGGCCGCAGCGTGATCTACGCCGATTCGGGTACTGGATTCGCCGAAGCCGCGGGCGCGGCGGCCAAGGCCCTGTGCGAGCGGATAAACGCGGCCATTGTCGATTTGTAGACTTGCATTCGCTTTCCAGATCAAGACCAAGCTGGACTGAGGGCGCATAGCTCAGTTGGCCAGAGCGCCACGTTGACATCGTGGAGGCCACAGGTTCAAGTCCTGTTGCGCCCACCGAAGTAGTGCGCCCGCCAAGACGCGCGCTGGCAGGTCCGATGGTTGCGGTCGGCAGCGATCAAAAAGGGGCCCGCACCGGATCTCCCAATCTGATACGATTTGTTGGGTTTGCTCAAAATTGCCGCCTCCGCCGGCCGGTATCATCGGTTCGGGGGCGGAAGTACTAGCCTGCAAAACGCACGGGCGTGGTTTCGCCGAAACCGGTCTGAAATTGCAGGCGAAGGCCCAATGCTGCTTGCAACTAAACTTTTGCAGCAATAGCACGGTTCCAATTAACAAAAATCAACATTGAGGTTGAACGTGGCGTATTCGGTTGTCAGCAACAAGTCCGGCAAGATCTATTACTTGCACTCGCGAGATGTCGAGCTAAATGGTGGGCGGATGCAGACCATCTACTACTTTGCCGGCGACGCCCGCGACAACGCCATTGACGGCATGCCGGATGGCTATGAAGTTACCGAAAACGCCCGCACCGGCCTGCCCATCCTCCGCAAAAAGCGCTAGGCGTTCCCGGGAGCACCTTTACTTAGGGCAGGTGGCCCGGCGGCGGCGGGCCACCTGGTAATTAGCGCGCCGGTCGCGCTTGGTGCGGGAAACCGGATCAGCGATCAGACCTCGATCAGCTCGTTGACCATGGATGCCAGTTGGAAATCTAGCTCAGTTAGCCCGCCGGCGCTGTGGGTGCTTACCGCAATTTCCACCCGCCGATAGCGGATGTCGATATCCGGGTGATGGTTTAACTGTTCGGCGACGGCGGCCACCTTGCCGACAAAGGCAATGGCTCCCATAAACGTAGAAAGGGTGACGGTTCGCCGGATCTGGGCACCGTCCAATTCCCAACCACTGGCCGATCGCAATCGGTCAACCAACTCGGCCTCACCGAGGAGTTCGGGCATTTGTCGCCGCCTCAGACTTGTAAAATCTCGTCTGCCAGATTATCTGGCGACTGGGTCGAAATCGAGCGTCCTAAATGACCTACATAATCACCGATTCCTGCATCGGCACCAAGGACGCTTCGTGCGTCGATGTGTGTCCGGTCGACTGCATTCACCCGCGTACCGACGAAACCGAATTCGAATCCGAGAAGATGCTCTATATTGATCCGATCGAGTGCATCGACTGCGGGGCCTGTGAACCGGCCTGCCCGGTGGAGGCGATCTACCCGGACTTTGACCTCCCCGAAGACAAGGCCGAATGGTTGCAGGTCAACGCCGACTACTTCAAGACTGGCTAATCTGTTCACCCTGGGATCAATTCTGCCGGTGAAGCGAATCTAAAGCCCGATTCGGTGACCGGCGCCAAGTTCTTAGACGGCGTCCTGGTCCTGGATTTCTCGCGGATCCTGGCCGGTCCGTTTTGCACGATGACACTCGGCGACCTGGGTGCCCGGGTCATAAAAATCGAACCGCCAAGTGGCGACGAGGCGCGCGGGATGGGCCCGTTTAAGGGGGAGACGAGCTTGTACTTTGCCAGCGTCAACCGCGGCAAGGAAAGCGTCGCCCTCGACCTGAAGGACCCGCGTTCACTAGCGGCGGTTAGGACCTTGGCCGCGCGCGCTGACGTTTTGGTTGAGAACTACCGCCCAGGGGCGATGGCCCGGCTCGGACTCAGCTATGACGATCTGGTCGAAAGCAACCCGGGTCTTGTGTATCTGTCGCTCTCGGGCTTTGGACAAATGGGCCCGTACAGCGGCCGCGGCGCCTACGACGTCATCGTGCAGGCGTTGAGCGGGTTGATGAGCATCACCGGGCCCGATGGCGGCCCTCCCACCCGGGTCGGCGCCTCGCTCGGGGATCTGGTCCCGGCCCTCTACGGCGTCAGCGCGGTGCTGGCGGCGCTTTTCCAGAGACGACAGTCCGGCCAAGGCTCCTGGATCGACCTGGCGATGTTCGATTCGGTGTTCGCGGTGCTGGAAAATGCCTTGGCGCGGTATCAGGCGACCGGTGTGGATCCGACCCCGATCGGCAACCGCCACCCATCAATTTCTCCGTTTAGCACCTTTGCCACAGCCGATGGCTCGATCGCAATCGCCTGCGGCAATGATGGGTTGTTTTTGCGGCTGTGCGAATGCCTGGGCAACCCTTCCCTGGCCAACGACCCACGCTTTGCCAGCAACGCCCAGCGCTCCGAAAACGTAATCGAGTTGATAGCCGCGATCGAATATGAGCTGGCCAGGGCCGATTCGGCCGAGTGGGAGCGGGATCTGCTGGCGGCGGGAATCCCGGCGGGGCGGGTCAATCGAATCTCTGATCTGCTCACCGACCAGCACCTTGAAGCCCGCGGCATGCTCGCCCGGCTCGAATTGCCCGAAGGTGATCTGGTGGTGCCCGGGACGCCGTTTCGAGCCTCCGGCTTTGACCGCGCGGTGGCCCGGTTGGCACCCGGTCTGGGCGAGCACACACGCTCGGTGCTATGCCAACTGGCGGGCCTTAGCCCGTCTCAGGTAACGGCGATGATTAACGCTGGTTGCGCGATCGACGGTTAGGCAGTGGGCCCCCAGATCTCGCGCCGACGGATCCTGGCCGGGTTGACCACTGGGCTGGCCGGGGTTCTGGCCGGTTGCATCGAGGGGCCATCGGCGGCCGCTCGGCTGCCTGTGGCAACGCCCGCCCCGACTGCTGCCCGTCCCCGCAAGGCGGCGCCAACCGTGGTGTCCACCACCACCCCGACCGCCCGCCCCGCGGTGGTGGTGCGCCGATTGAAGCTGGCTCTGGCCTGGCCCGATGCGGTCATATCCGAACTGCTGCTGGCGTTCGCCCGCAGCGGGTTGGCGCCGGCCGACATCGTGACTCGGGATCGTTGGGCGATTGGGCGGCTCGAGGGCGCGGCAGCCGGCGCCGACTTAATTTCTCCACCCAACCCTCAAAGCATGGCCCGGGGCGGGCATCTCCAATCCCTGGATCCGGTGCTGGGGGAGGCTGCTATCGCCGCCTGGCACCGCCCTGGGCTGGCCACCATCAACCGCCCGGGTGCGTTCCATGTCCTGCCGCTGGCGCTGACCGCCAGGCCCCTGGTTATCCGGACCGACCTGCTCTCGGCCCCGATTGATTTAACCGAGTTGCATGAATCAGCCGGCGCCCTCACCCGGCGCGACCTCAGGTTCGTTACCTTCGCCGGAATCGACTTGTCGCCGGCCACCCACGACCCGCAGTGGCTGCTCTTTGCCGGAGGCAACCGGCAACCGGCAACCGGCTTTTCGCGTGGTGGAAGTGAAATGTTCCGGTCATTTTTTCACGATCCTGGGCTCGCGTTTCGACGCGATCATGCTGGCGGGAGTCAGCGCCTCTCGGCGATCGCCGGCGGCAAGGCAGCGATGGCTTTCGCCCTTTGGCCGACCCTGCGTCGGCAGCTGACGGGGAGCCGCTTGCGCTGGCAGCTGACGGTCGTCCCCACCCCGGCGGGAATCTCGGCGCTCGAAGGGGGCGGGCGCTACGGGTTGGCGGCTCCGGCGGGCGCCGGCCCGGTTGGCCCGGATGCGCTAACGCGACTGGACGGGCAGTTGGCCAGCGCGGTGGTCGCCCGTGCGGGCGCAATGGCCCCGGCCAACCTGGCTGCCTTGCGAGCAGCGCGCGATACTGACCGGCAGCTGGATTTTTTGCTCGATCCCGAACTTGCACTCTACGACTGGCGACTTTGGCCGGACAAGTCCGTGTCCGGCCAGGCCGGCACCCTCAACCGGGCGATCGCCCTGGGTTCCGAGCCGGTCGGTCAACTTTTGGACCGCTTTGAAAGCTGGATATTGCGATCACGCGGATAGAAAATGAAACAATGGAAGCAGTCTAGGACCTGCGCGGGTGCCAATCCGGCCGGCGCAAGGCAGTCGGAGCCCCGGCGTGCTCGAGCAGCTATCACCCCATCTTTACCGCTACGTGGACACCTGTAATGTCTACGTCATAGCCAGCGGCCGGAAGGCGATCGCGATCGACTTTGGCGCGGGGGAGGTCCTCGAACACCTTGCCGCGATCGGCGTCGACGAGCTCGAATGGGTATTGCACACTCACCACCACCGTGACCAATGCCAGGGTGACCACCTCCTTGCCGGCACCTCCACCCAGATCGCGGTCCCCCGCGGCGAGATTTCGTTTATGGATTACGCCAGCAGTTTTTGGCGCCACAAACGAACCATTTCCAATTACGAAATGCAATCCGAATTCCAATCGCTGGCCGAGTCGATCCAAGCCCATGCCCGATTGGTTGATTTCGGGCGCTTCGATTGGGAGGAATTCAGCTTTGAAATCCTCCCCAGTCCCGGACACACCAAGGGATCGATCAGCCTGGTGGGAGAGATCGACGGGCGGAGGGTGGCGTTTAGCGGGGACCTGATTGCCGCCCCCGGCAAGGTCCATCGGATCCACGATTTGCAGTGGGGGTACGACGCCCTCAACGGGGTCAACGCGGCAATGGGTTCACTGCGCACCCTGGCGCGATCGGAGCCGGATTGGGTGCTGCCCTCGCATGGCCAGCTGATGGAGGACCCGCAAGCTGCCCTGGGCGAGCTGGGCGCCAATCTAACCCATCTTTTCAACGTTGCCCGCCACATCCCTGGGCTGGCCTCTGCCCCGCGAATATCAACCGACCAGCAG
This sequence comes from Chloroflexota bacterium, assembly GCA_965261345.1. GTDB lineage: Bacteria > Chloroflexota > UBA11872 > UBA11872 > VXNJ01 > VXNJ01. Next base: position 1,165,523 of record OZ253449.1, on the reverse strand, counting down.
ATCCATCCGCTGTCGGACCACGTCTGGGCCAACATCGACACCGAGAGCAACTTCTATGCCCTCGTGTCCGATAGCGGGCGAGCGATGCTGCTCGATTACGGCTTCCCGAGCGCCGACCACGGATGGCCCTTGAGCCGTTTTGGCGACCATTCACTCCAACAGCTGTACAATGCCGCCGGCGTCGACCAGATCGATGTGGTCATCCCCAGCCACTACCATGATGACCACGTCGCCGGAATCCCTTATCTGCAGTCGCGCTTTGGGACCCAAGTCTGGGCGCACGAGGTGTTTGCCGAGATAGTCGCGGACCCGCTGCGCTACAACCTGCCCTGCCTAATGCGCGAACCGATCAAGGTCGATCGCATACTCCGGGACGGCGAAGAGGTCGAATGGGAGGGTTATCGGCTCAAGGTTCAGCACGCACCCGGGCATACCCATTACGCCAGCCAGGTTTTCTTTTCGGCGGACGGAATACGCTTTGCGCTCACCGGCGACAACATCCACGTCTCACCGACCGGACCGCGGCTGGGCGGTCCGATATTTCGCAATCGATACACCCTCGGCAGCTTCCAACCAACCCTGAAGGCGTTAATCGACCAGTCGCCGCAGCTGCTCCTTACCGGGCACTCCGGGGCGTTGAGCGTAAATCACGCCCAGCTAACTGAATTGGTCCGCAAAACCGTGGAACTTGGCGGCGCTTTCCAGGCGCTGGTTGAAGATCCCGACGAGGTAAATTTCGCCCTTGATCCGCAGTTTCTTTCGGCCAGGCCCTATTGGGCAATAGTTGGCGCGGGCGAACTGCTGGACTTGGAGATTCACTTGACCAACCACTTTGCCAGGGCCGCCGACTATCTGATCAAACCCAAATGCCCAAGCGGATGGTCGTTTCGGCAGCCGCAATTGTCCGGCACCCTCGCGGCCGGTGAAACTGTTTTGCTACCGCTTCAACTCAAGGTCGCTGGTGACGCCCGCCCGGCCAGGCGACTGGTGGTCACCTACGACCTGACGATGGGCGGGCGGCGCTTTGGCCAGGAAGCTGAAAGCCTCGTTAGCATCTCCGCCAACCGCTAATTGGCAATTGGCGGAGGTGCGCCAAAGGCCGGAGGAGGCGAAAATGGCCAGGACGCTGGTCAATGGTTTGCCCGCCGAGGCCGGCCGATGACGCAACCGCGCGCCCCGCGACACCGGGCTGCTAAAGGCCACCTAAGTTGACAATCCAACCGCCAATCAAGCTGGTCGCGATAGACCTCGACGGAACCCTGGTGGATGATCGTAACCGGGTTTCGCCGCGGGTGAGCGCGGCGATCGCCGCCGCCCGCCGGCGGGATGTGGAGGTGGTAATTGCCACCGGGCGGATGTTTCGATCCGCGGTGCGCTTTGCCACCCAGCTTGAACTGTCCGGACCGGTAATTTGCTACCAAGGGGCGCAGATTCGCGATCCGGCCACCGGCGCGACCCTGTACGAGCGCCTGCTACCGCAGGCCAATGCGCGCGCGGTAATCGAGTTTGCGGTCGCCCGCGGGGTTCACGTTAATGCCTTTGCCGGCGACGAACTCTATATGGGCAGCCTTACGAAGGAGGGCAATTTCTATCGCCAGCTCTCTGGCATCGAACCCTGCCTGGTGGGAGATTTAGGCGATTGGCTGGATCGCGATCTGGTCAAACTGGTGCTAATTACCGAGAGCGGACGTTCACGCGCGCTGGTTGCCGAATTGGCCGCCGCGGTGCCGATCGAAGTCAACGTGACCCGCTCGCACCCGCGTCTAGTCGAGGCCATCGACGGCCAAGTCAATAAGGGCGACGCCCTTCGGCGGCTGGCCAAAATCCTAAAGATCCCGATATCCCAGACCATGGGAATTGGCGATAACCTCAATGACCTGCCGCTGGTTGAGGCCGCTGGATTCGGGGTGGCGATGGGTAACGGAGCCGCCGAAACCAAGGCCATTGCCGACTTCGTGTCCTCCAGTTACGCAGATGACGGAGTGGCGGTGGCGATCGAACGCTTTGTGCTCGACTAAGTCCGGCCGGCCGGACTGCCAATTGGCCCGCGCCGGGGCGGTTCTGGCCGCTGGCGGGGTGATCGCCTTCCCCACCGATACGGTGTTTGGCTTGGGTGCCCGAACCGACCGCCCAGCGGGCCTGGCGAGGGTTCTGGCGATTAAAGGCCGCCCAGCAGGTCGGGGGATGCCAATCCTAATTGGGGATGCTCGCGCGGCCGGAGATCTGGCCGAGCTGCCGGATGGATTTCTAGCGCTCACCGAGTCCTTTTGGCCTGGCCCATTGACCGTTCTGTTGCCGGCCAAGCCAAACCTCGACGCCACGTTGGCCCCGGACGGCATTGTTGGGCTGCGGGTCCCTGATCACCCGCTGCTGCGCTCGCTACTAAAGCAGATCCCGGCTGGAATCACCGGGACCAGCGCCAACCGTACGGGCCACCCGCCATTGACCGGCGCCGAAGCGGTGGCGACCGAATTTGGCCGAGAGATCGACCTGGTAATTGAAGGATGCTGCCGGCTTGGGGAAGCGTCCACGGTGGTGGATCTGACGGTGGCTCCCGCTCGCCTAATTCGCGCCGGGGCGATTTCGCCAGCTCAACTGCGCCGGGCCTGGCCGCAGTCGGCATTCGGCGCTGCCCGATAGCACCGACCGGGTTATCCCGGTTTGCCAAAAATATATTCGGCCGAGGGCCCTGCGGCGGGGCGGCTCACGGCGCCAGCGCGATGGCGGCGACCCCCGCCACGATGCAGCACGACCCGAGGATCCGCCCGCGTCCAAACGGCTCTTTCAATACCAGGCTGCCCAGCAACACCGCCACCACTATCCCGATCTCCCGGGAAGGCCACACGTAGCTCACCCTTGACAGCGTCAGCGCGGTGAGGACCAGTCCGTAGGCAAAGAAGGTCAACGCCCCCACCGCGACGATCGTCCATGCGTTTGCCCGCCACTCGCCGCGCAGCGCGGCCAACCCCCTGCGGCCGAGCATGTATGGTGTCAGGATGATCCCCGTACTGAGCGCCATTAGGTACATGTAAAGGAATGGCGCCACGTAACCCACGCCTACCTTGTCCCAAATCGAGTAGGCGGCTATGAACAGACCGGTCGCCACCGCGTACAAATTGCCGGGTTCTCGCAGGATCATCAGTGGGCGGCGCAATATCAGCGCCACGCGTCCGGACCAATAGACGATGAAAATGCCCGCCAGAACGGCGACGATGCCGCCGACCGCCGGAACCGAGACCTGCTCGCCGAGTAGCAGGACACCGAGGACCGGCACCAACACTGGCCCGGTTCCGCGGGCAATCGGGTAGATCTGGGAGAGGTCGCCACGCGCGTACCCGCGCCCCAGGAAGACGAAGTAGAAGGAATGCAAAATCCCGGTGCCGACAACAAACAACCAGCCCCGGCCCTCGATCGGTTCGAGCACGAACATGATCACCCCCAGTGGCAGAAACAAGACCGTGATCGCGACCTGTATCCACCAGACGAAGGCCTCGTGGTCCAATGCCCGCTTTAAAAGGAAGTTCCATCCGGCATGGGCCACCGCGGAGAGCAGCACCAATATCAGCGCCGTGGCAGGCATGAACCGGGGGTCAATGTGACGAAGCTACGAACCAATTCCACTAATGCGGTGTTGGAATTGGAATGATCACGCACGATAGCCACGCAGGAACGCGATGGCAGGGCCCGACTTTCCATCCACACGTGCACCTGGAGAACCGCCGCCAGCGTGGGGCACCGATCCATTGGGGGATGTGGTAGCAGATGCTGATTTAGGACGGACTGCAACCCCTGCTAATCCAGGACGGTCGTCTGCGAGCCCGCCGCCATGATCGAGAGGTGAGTCATGGGCGAGCCGGTGTCATGGGCGCCGTGCCAGTGGTCGTCACCGGCGGGCACCCTAACGGAGTCGCCCGAGCTGATCACGTGCTCGCCTTCGCGGTTCCCCACCTTGCCGATGCCCGCCACTACGAACAACACCTGGTCGCTTGTGTGGCGGTGCCACCCCGCTCGCGCGCCCGGGCCGAACTGCACCACCTGCACGCTCACGTGCGCGGAGGAATCACCCGCGAGCATTCGCCCCCATACTTGGCCTCCCTCGAAGATGGCCGCGTCCGTGCGCTCAATCGTCTCGCCGTCGTCTGATTTGAGGATCTGAAGTGCCATCGCGTGTCTCCTTTGCGCGGCGCGGCCCAGCCGCGCGCGCCCGGTTCCGTCTCACAATCTATTTTGGATCGACGCCCGAGCTTGCTCTCTTCATCGCCGCCGCCGCTAGCGGCCGGAAATTGCCCCGGCTATTCGACGGTTACCGTTTTGGCCAGATTGCGCGGTTGGTCAACGTCGCAACCGCGACGCAGGGCGATGTGGTAGGCCAGCAAGTGCAAAGGGACCACGTAGGCGATTGGATTTAAGAGCGACGGAACCGGCGGCAGGGCAAGCATCCAATCGGCGCGTTTGGCCAATTCCGCATCGCCCTCGGTACCCAGCACTAGGACTTTGCCGTCGCGGCTCTTGATTTCTTCCATGCTTGAGATCATCTTGGAACGCATGGCGTTGGCCGGAGCAATGACCACCGTCGGCACGGCTTCGGTAATAAGGGCGATCGGGCCGTGCTTTAACTCGCCAGCGGGATAGCCTTCGGCGTGGATATAGGTGAGCTCCTTTAGCTTTAGTGCACCCTCGTACGCGATCGCCCGAAGGGCCCCGCGACCGATAAAGAAGGCGTTGGCGAGACCGCTCAATTCGTGGGAGAGCGATTCGGCCTGTCGGTCAATCGCCAGCACCTGGTCTAAGAGTTGCGGCAGTCGGGCAATCTCCTCTAGCAACTCAATGGCACGGGTTTTAGACAGGCTGCCACGCCGATATCCCAGTCCGACCGCCAACAGGTAGAGCAGGGCCAGCGAGGTCGTAAAAGTCTTGGTTGAGGCCACTCCGATTTCGGGCCCGGCCCGGGCGATCATTGCCGCTTTGGCGCTGCGGGCCAGCGACGATCCGGGCACGTTGGTAAGAGCCAGCAGTGCAGCTGCGGGCCCCGCGGCGATTGCCGCTTGCACTGTGTCGAAGGTTTCCCCCGATTGTGAAACCGCCACCACCAGGGTCCCGGTTTCAGGTTCTCTCAGGCGATGGTGGTACTCGGCGGCATTTTCGATTTCGGCCCGGATCCCGGCGATCTGTTCAAAGTAGTACTGGCCGATCATGGCCGCGTGCAACGAGGTACCGCACCCTAACAGCAGCACCCGGTTGATGTCGCGGGGATCCAGTTCAAGGCCGGTGAGGTCGGCCAGGTCAACCTGCGGACTGCCCGGACGGATCCGCCCCTGCAGGGTGTCAGCCAGCGCTCGCGGCTGCTCAAATATTTCCTTTTGCATGAAGTGGCGATAGGTTCCCCGTTCGGCCAGCGCCGGGCTCCACGGCGCCACCGAAATCCCGCGCTCGACCGGCCCCGCGGGATCCCAGATAGCGATCTCGTCGGAGCTAATCCGGGCTACGTCGCCATTGTGTAGGTGCATGATCCGGCGGGTGTGGGGAATTACCGCCGGAATGTCGGAGGCAACCAGGTTCTCGCCGTCACCAACCCCGATCACCAGCGGGCTGGCTTGGCGGGCGGCAACCATCTCGCCGGGAGCGCCGGTCCAAAGCGCGACGAAGGCGAAACTGCCCGAGAGCCGGGATACGACCGCCCGCACCGCGGTGGCAAGGTCGCCGGACTCGGGCAGCTGCCGGGCAATCAGCTGCACGATCACCTCGGAATCGGTTTCCGAGTAAAACTTGGCGCCTTCTGCGGCCAGCTGTTCCTGCAACAGACGAAAGTTGTCGATGATCCCGTTGTGGACTACGGCAACCTGCCCGGATTGATCGGTGTGCGGGTGCGCGTTGGCAACGCTGGGGCGCCCATGGGTGGCCCAGCGGGTATGGCCGATCCCGGTGGGGGCGGCGATCTGGCGCCCGTCCAGGGCGGAGGTCAGTTTGGCCAATTTGCCGACCCGGCGGGTGATTTCCAGGCCGCTCTCGCCCAGGAACGCCACGCCGGCCGAATCGTACCCGCGATATTCGAGGCGGCGCAATCCCTCGATGATTGCCGGGGCCGCCGGTTGCGCCCCGCAGTAGCCGACTATCCCACACAAGACGGGCGACTCCTTACAAAGCGTCCGACAGGAAATTTGAGTAGCCCAAGGGGCTTCTAAACTCTATCCACCAACATTCTTGTTCGTGTAGATTGCGGGGCAAATGATGGGACCGTTACAGTCGGCATTGGCCCAGTTTGGCGCAGCCGCCGAGCTGATCAACCTCCCCGACGGGTTGCGACTGGTGCTCTCGTCGGTCAAACGGGAATTGACGGTCAACTTTCCAGTCGAGCTAGACGATGGATCGCTCCGCATGTATAGCGGCTATCGGGTGCATCACAATATCGCCCGTGGCCCGGCCAAGGGCGGCCTACGCTACCACCCGAGCGCCAATCTAGACGAGATTCGGGCGTTGGCGATGTGGATGAGCTGGAAGTGCGCGCTGGCCAACCTGCCGTTCGGCGGGGCCAAGGGTGGGGTGCGGGTTGACCCACGGGCGCTCTCGCGCGTTGAGTTGGAGAACCTCACGCGCCGCTATGCCACCGAGATCGCTCCGCTGATCGGGCCGGAGATGGATATCCCTGCGCCCGACGTGGGCACCGATTCGCAGATCATGGCCTGGATTATGGACACCCTATCCATGCACCGCGGCTATTCGGTTCCGGCGGCGGTCACCGGAAAGCCGATCGCGGTCGGTGGTTCGGCCGGGCGGTCCAACGCGACCTCATTGGGGCTGCTAATCTGCACCCAGGCGCACCTGGCCAGCCAGGGTCGTAGCCATGCCGGCCTGAGCGTTGCGATCCAGGGCGCCGGCAACGTCGGACTGGGAGCGGCGCGCCTGTTTGCCGAGGCCGGATTCAGGGTTGTGGCGATCAGTTCCTCGCGTGCCGGCGCCTATCAACCGGCCGGGTTGGACATCGAACAGCTCGGGCAAACGCTTGCCGCTGGACAGGGGCTGGACAACCTGCCGGGAGTCGTTGCGATCGACAACTCCGATCTGTTGGCGCTGCCGGTTGACATCCTGATCCCGGCGGCCATCGAAGGCCAGATCCACGCCGGTAACGCCGAGCAGATACGCGCCGGGCTTATCGCCGAGGGCGCCAACGGGCCGGTCGATTTTGTCGCCGATGAGATCCTGGCCGACCGCGGAATTACCGTCCTGCCGGATATCCTGGCCAACGCCGGCGGGGTTACCGTTTCTTACTTTGAATGGGTCCAGGGCCTACAGCAGTTCTACTGGGACAAACCGCGAATCGTTAGGGAGCTGGAGCGGTCGATGCACACCGCCTACAAGGCCGTTAGGACGCGCTCCGAGGATCTCTCGGTTAGCCTGCGCCAGGCCGCAATGGCGGTCGCCATTGAGCGGGTGGCCGAAGCGGCGCGCCTGCGGGGCACCTACCCGTAAAGGTCAGGCGGCCGGTGGGTTAGTTAGTCCTCCGCGGCCGACGCCGAAGACTCGCCCGACGACTCACCGTTACCTGCGGCACGACCATTGGGGCCATGCGAACCGTTCGGGGCAATCAGCTGTGGCGGAGGCCCGCCGATGCCGCCCGCGCCCATCAGTGCGTACTCGGGCAGGACCCTGGGACCGCGCCCGGAGGCGAGCAGATCGTCGTGTTTGGCGATGATGTCGATTACGTCCTGACCGTCCAGCTCGTCGCTCTCCAGCAGCCCTTCGGCGATCTCGTGCACCGCCCCGGCATAAGTGGTCAGCAGGGCCTTGGCTTTCTTAAATTCCTGCTCGAGAACCTGTTCGATCCGGGTCTTGGTCTCCGGATCTAGTTGGCCACCACCCCAGGGTGCGTACGAGAACAGGCCGCCGTCCATGCCCCATTGAGTAAGCATTAAGTAGGCGGTCTGGGTAGCGTTGGCCAGGTCGCCCGAAACCCCGCTCATGCGGGTGCCTAGGAACAACTCCTCGGCCGCCCGGCTGGCCAGCGAGATCTGGATGTGGGCCAGAGCTTCCTCGCGCACCAGGGTATAGCGTTCCTCCAGCGGCTTGGCCGAGGCAAAGCCCAGCGCGTCGCCGTGGCGAACAATAGTGACCTTGGCGATCCGGTGGTGCGGGAGCAGCTTGACCTGCGCGATTGCGTGCCCGGCCTCGTGGTAGGCGATCCGGCGACGCTCGTCTTGCGACATGTTGCGAATCGGCTCGCGGAGGCCATATTCGTGGTCCTCCCGGGCCCGCGTATAGTCGGCGTAATTTATCGCGTCGCGCCCGTCAAAGTGGGCGTGAATGACTGCTTCGTTGACCAGGTGTTTGATTCCCACCGGCGAGTAAGAGATGGTGTCGTTGGACATCCGGTCGAGCGGCATCTGCTCGTGGCGGACCTTGGCCAGGTAATAGGCGATGATGTCTTTGCGCCCGTCGAAATCAGGGAAATCAATGTGGATTTTTCGGTCGAAACGACCGGGTCGAAGCAGCGCCTGGTCGAGCACATGGGCTAGGTTGGTAGCGCCCACCGTAAGTACCGGCGGCGGAATGGCGCGTTCTTTTTTCAGACCCAGCCGCCGCAGCAGGCGCGAGCGCCAATCGTTGTCGAAGTTCGGCGGGTCCATCTGCAGCAGGAGTTCGTTGAGGATCATCGACCCGCCGCCCATCATTCCGCCCATCATCCCCATCCCACCGCCCGAGGTCTGGGCCGAGCGGGCCATCCCGATGGCGTCGATCTCATCGATAAAGACGATCGCACCGCCGTGCTTGCGGGCCAATTTGCGGGCCTTGGAGTAGAGCATCATCACCCGTAGGTTGCCAACTCCAAAGAACATGTTGGAAAAACCAGGCGCCGAGGCGTAGGCGAAGGGCAGTCCGGCTTCGGTGGCAATGGCCTGGGCAAGGTAACTCTTGCCCGATCCCGGCGGTCCCTCCAGCAGCATCCCGGCGGTATAGGTTCCGCCCATCTGGCGCACGTCGCTTTGGCCCCGGAGGATTGTGACCACCCGGCGGGCGACTTCCAGGATGTGGTCGTTGCCGCGGTAATCGCTAAACGAGACTCCGGTCTCGCCCGGCTGGACCCAGTAGATGCGTCCCCGGCCCAGGAAGAGGAACAGGGCCGCAAACTGCACGATCATGAAGGCCGCGCCGAGCAGGAATTGGGCGATCGTTAGGAAAATCCCGGCCATCGTCTCGGTCGCGGTTACCCAGAGGGTGATCATGGCCACGGTGACCGCAAACCACAATGTGGCCTTGTACTTGTTGGCGATGATGAAATCGATCACCCCGCCGGCATTGGCCAAACCCGCCCGCTGGCGGATATCTAATGTTTTTTCGTAGTCCTCCGCCATCCTCAGCAACCCTCGAACTTGGCTTATCCGATCCCGCAGCCTGGCCGGCTCTTTATTGCCGGGACCTCTGGCGATTCTAGGGGGATCGAGCACACCCTGGGCCGGATTGTTTGCGCGCCCCGGCCCGGTCCGCTCAAACCCCTAGGCGTACCGCAAGGTCAATCAGGTCGGGGGCGGTTATGTCAAATCTCGAACTGTCTCCAGGTGGGTCGTCCCGCCCCCATTCGGCCGGCCGATGGATGTAGGCGGTGCGCATTCCACAGGCCTGGGCGGCGGCCAGATCGTTCGTGTGGGCGGCCACCATCAGGACCTGGTGAGGATCGGCGTCGACCAGCTCGATCGCCTTTTGGTAGGCGGCCGGCTTCGGTTTGTAGGCCCCGGCCAATTCGACCGAGATGACCAGGTCCCAGTTAAGGCCGGCAAACTTGCCCATCGTCGCCAGCATGTCACTGTCCCCATTGGAGAGCGCACACACCAGGTAGCGTTGCCGGAGGCGCCAGAGCCCGGGCGCCGAATCGGGCCAGCCGAGCAGGCGATGCCAGGTCAGGTTGAGCCGGTCGAGTTCGTGGCCTGGGACATCCTGCAGGCCGAAAGCCGGTGCGATTTCGGCCAGGATTTCGCGATGCAGGTCATTTAACCGCCGCCGCGGCCGGGCGCCGGAATTGATCTCGGCCAGCTTGCCGGGGTAGCCCGAGCGCCAGGCGTCGGCCAAGGCCGGTGCGTCCAGTTCGATTCCGTGGCGGCGGGCCAGTTGGGCCGCCGCCCGCGAAACTGAGAGACGCCAATTAACGACCGTGCCGAATACATCGAAGGTGAGGGCCTTTACTGCCGTCGGGTCAAAAACGGCGCTTGTTTGGCTCATTGACCAGCCTCGCTTGGCACTTCGCGAATCCAACCGCGGAAGCGTGCGGCCCTGGGGGAGGAGATCATTTTGGCCCAATCGCCCACGCCGACCTCGCGTGCCCAGGCGGCATAGGCATCCACGAGCAAGTCGCGCATTTTCGGATTGGCGGCGGCCAGATCGTTTAGCTCGGTTCGATCGGTGGCCATGTCGTAGAGTTCCCATGATCCGGGATGGCGATTGACCAGTTTCCAATGTCCATCGCGGACCGCGCAATTGCCCTCGTGCTCGAAGATGATCGGCTGTTGACGGCCGATATTTGTCCCTCCAAGCGCCGGGAGGAAGCTCTCACCGCGCAGCGGGGTGACGGCGTGGCCACGGTGTTCGGTGGGGTAGGCGGCCCCGGCCACATGCAGAAAGGTCGCCATGAAGTCGCCCACCCAGGCCGGTTGGTGGTCGATTGAGCTGGGCCTGATCACTTTGGGCCAGTGGGCCACGAAGGGGGTGCTTATTCCGCCCTCGTGGGTGAAGTGCTTGTAGTAGCGAAACGGCGAACAGGAGGCGTTGGCCCAGGGCAGGTCGTAGCTCATATAGGTGGTTTCGGGGCCGGGCATCAGGCCGGGAACGTTGCCGCTCTGGATCGGGACTCCGGTCCGCGTGTGCGGCGGTGCGGTATGGGATATCGCGTCTTCCCGGAGGTACTCGGCGCACCCGCCGTTGTCGGAGATGAACATGATCAGGGTGTTGTCCCAGTCACCGCGTCGCCGGACCGCGTCCAGGACCCTGCCGATTCCCTGGTCCATCCGGTCGACCTGGGCGGCGTAGACGGCCATTCGGGCGTCCTCCCAGTCCTGGTCGGGGACGCCCTCCCAGGCCGGGGCCTCCGGATCACGCGGGGAAATGTCCCAGCTGTTCTCCAGCACACCCAGCGAATTTAGCCGCTCGTGGCGGCGCGCGCGCAATTCGTCCCAGCCGCCGCGGTAGGCTCCGCGATAGCGGGCAATATCCTCGGAGTGGGCGTGCAGCGGCCAGTGCGGGGCGGTAAAGCTCAGGTAGAGCAGGTAGGGGTTATCGTCCTGGTGATCGCCGATGAATCCGGCCGCGGCGTCGGCGATCGCGTCGGTGAAAAAGAAGTCGGGGTAATCGATGTCGACTAGCTCGTCGTCGAGCATGAGCGAATGGGGGTCGTAGTAATTGGCGCTGCCCCCAAGGATCCCGTAGAAGCGGTCGAATCCCCGCTGCCGGGGCGTGGGCTTGCCCTTCTCGCCGATCCCTCCGGCTTCTCGCCAGGAGCTGTATGCGTAGTCGCCGCCGGCATGCCACTTGCCGGCCATGTAGGTCGAATACCCGGCCGGTTTTAGGGCCTCGGCGATGGTGACGCAGTTGTCATTTAGGTAACCCTGGTAGGCGGGCGAACCCAGATCAAGAGTCATGTGCCCGATCCCGGCTTCGTGGGGCGCAAGGCCGGTTAGCAGGGCCGCGCGGGTGGGGCAGCAGCGGGCGTAGTTGTAAAACCCCGAGAGCCGGACCCCGCCGGCTGCCAACCGGTCCAGGTTGGGGGTGTTGATCTCGCTGCCAAAACAGCCGATGTCGGAATAGCCCATATCGTCGGCCATCATCAGGATGATGTTGGGTTTGGTCCCGGCTCCGGCGACGGGTGGCGCAGTTGACATTGGCGGTTCGCTCACTTGTAAGGGTTGCCCCTAGGCTTTTTGGGTGGCGCTGATGTTGTACAGGCGCTGGCGCTGATAGGTCATATCGTCGCGCGAGATGATCTGCTGCCAGGGAAGCACCAGGGCGCCCGGGGCCCACTGGTCATAGAGCGCAATCAGCTCCTGGGAGCGGGCCTGGTTGACCCCGAGCAGATCGATCTGCTCGGTGCGGTCGGCGGCCATGTCGTAGAGCTCCCAGTCATCGGGAAAGCGGCGGACCAGCTTCCACTGGCCGAGGCGAACCGCCTGGTTGCCCTCGTGTTCCCAATAGATTGCCCCGTCGCGTTCCCAGGCCGGGTCCTGAAATGGTTCGAGCAGGCTCTGGCCGCGCAGGTTGCGGATTTCGTATCCGTTGTGCTCGCTGGGGTAGGCGGCGCCCGCGACCTGGAGGCAGGTGGGCATTACGTCGACGAGATGGCAGGGCGAATCGATCTGCAGGCCCGGCCTGATCATGTCCGGCCAGCAGGCGATGAACGGAGTTGAAATCCCGCCTTCGTGGGTCCAGTGCTTGAAACGCCGAAACGGCGAATTGGAGGCGTTGGCCCAGGACAGGTCGTAACTCATGTACGTGTTGGCCGGGCCCGGATTTACCGATTCAGCGTTGCCGATCTTGATCGGGGCGCCGGCGCGGGTTCTGGTCGGCGAAAACTCGAAAAATCCATCCTCACGCAAGAACTCGGCGCAGCCGCCGTTGTCGGAGAGGAACATCAACAGGGTGTTTTCGGTAAGGGACATCTGCTCGAGCTTGTCCACGATCCGTCCCACGCCCTGGTCCATCCGATCGACCTGGGCCGCGTAGACCGCCATGCGCGAGTCCTCCCAGTCCTTGTTGGCAACTTCGCTCCAATCGCGCTGCCCGGGGTCGCGCCTGGAGATCGGCCATTGCTCGTCTAGGATCCCCAGACCCTTGAGTTCTTCGTGCCGACCCTGGCGCAGGTTTTCCCAGCCATCGCGATACCGGCCGCGATAGCGGGCGATGTCTTCCTCGAGCGCATGCAACGGCCAGTGCGGGGCGGTAAAGGCCACGTAGAGGAAAAACGGGTCCTCGTCGTCGCCATATTCGTCGATATATTCGACCGCCTTGTTGGCAATCGCGTCGGTGTAATAGAAATCGCCCTGGGCGCCGATCAGCTCCCCGTCCTCGGTGAGGGTGTGCGGGTTAAAGTAGCTGCCAGCCCCGGTCAGGGTGCCAAAGTGGCGGTCAAATCCGCGGTCAACCGGCTGCGGCCAGGATTCAGATCCAACCGAAGGGATCGAGGGGTCAGAGAGTAGATAATCACCGCCAACATGCCACTTGCCTGACATCAGGGTGGTGTAACCGGCCGGTTTGAGGGCCTCGGCAATAGTTACCGCGTTGCGCGAGAGGTAGCCGCGGTAACCGGCAAGCCGCAGGTCGGTGGTCATGTGACCGACCCCGGCCTCGTGCGGGTAAAGTCCGGTCAGCAGGCTGGCTCGGGTCGGGCAGCAGCGTGCGCAGTTGTAGAACTGGCTAAAGCGGGCCCCCCGGCGAGCGAGCGAGTCGATGTTGGGGGTGGCAATCTCCGAGCCGAAACAACCCAAGTCGGAATAGCCCATATCGTCGGCCATCATCAGCACGATGTTGGGCCGGGCGCGGGTCCCGGGTGTACTCACTTGCAATTGGCTCCGACGGTGGAAGGCACGGCGCCAACGCGAAGGCGTTAGCGCATTCATTATCAATTCTTGGCCGCCGACCGATGCCCAATGCCGGGGGAAAAGTCCTCCGCTAGCGGAAGTTTCTCGATCCAACGGGCCGGATCGACCGACCGACTTGTAATAAAAAATGGACCGGCCGCCGGCTCGATTGCAGCGGCAATTCAAAATTACCGAAGGCCGCACCCGCCGCCGGGCAAAAATCGCACCGGGCGATCGGCACCGCAAGTTAAGGGCTCAAGGTAAAAGCATGCAAATTACCCACGTTAGCGCGCTGCTGGCCGATGGCGGCTGGGCGCCCTATTGCTATGTGAAGGTGGAAACAAACGCCGGGATAACCGGCTATGGCGAATGCACCGACTGGCGAATGCCTTATGCGATGGTGGGCGCGATTAGCGATCTGGCCCTGATCCTGGTCGGAGCCGACGCGCTGGATACGGGAGCGCGGCTGGCCGACATGCTGCGGCTGTCGGAGCAATCGCCCGGCGGAATCGCCCAGCGCGCGATTGCCGGTATCGAGTTGGCCCTCCTCGACGTTAAGGGGAAGGCCTACAAGGTGCCGGCCTACGACCTCATTGGCGGCAAGGTCCGCGATCGGGTGCGGCTCTACTGGTCGCACTGCGGCACCTATCGCGCGCGCTGGTCTGAAATGATGGGTACGCCGCCGCTGCGGACCTACGACGACATCGAGGCTCTCGGGCGTGAGGTGGTCGACCGGGGCTACACCGCGCTCAAGACCAACATCCTTGTGCCCGGCGACCCGGCGTGGACTCAGACGACCGAGGAACGTCGGTCAATCGGGCCGACGATCGAGCGGGCTTTGGCCCAGCTTGAAGCGTTCAAGCGCGGCGCCGGCGACGACTTCGATACCGCTCTCGACATTAATTTTTGGTTTACAACCAACGAGGCGGTCAGGATTGCCGCGGGATTAGAGCACCTGCACATGCTCTGGCTTGAGGTCGATTCGTTCGAGCCCGACTCGATCAAGCAGATAACCGATTCAACGACCCTTACTATCTGCTCGGCCGAGAGCGTTAACACCTACCGTGATTACAAGCGCTTCCTAGACATTCGGGCGATGGATGTGGCCATGTTCGATCTGCCGTGGACCGGCATGTCCGACTCGCTGGCCATCGCCGCGCAGGCCGGGGTCCAGGAAATCGATGTGGCCCCACACAATTACTACTCACACCTGGCCACGTTCATGTCCGGTCATCTGTGCGCGACCCTGCCGCACCTCAAAATCATGGAAACCGATGTCGATTCCTGCCCGCTGCGCGACCGCTACGTGACCGAGAAACCGGTCATTAAAGACGGCTACCTGGAGGTGGGCGATGCTCCCGGCTGGGGCACCGACCTGGATGAAGCGGAAATTGCGGCGCATCCCTGGCGCGGCGGCAATCGCCTCACCTGGCGCTATGCGGGAGTTGTCAAATCGATGTGACCAAACGCTTGGCGGCTAGCCCAGAATCAGAGGGATCTAGTATTTGGTTCGCAATGGTCGCAGGCGGAAGGCCCGGTTCCAGCTTGCGAAGAGGGAATGTTTGATGATTGAACTGTCGGCTGCCGAGCGCGAGGGTGCACTCGTACTTGCAGTGGCCGGACGGGTGGAAGCGAAGAACGCCGGCGAATTCGAGCGCGCGGTTGTGGCTGAAATCGACAAGGGTGCGGATCGACTGGTTCTCGATTGCGCGAAATTGACCTACATCGCCAGCGCCGGATTGCGGGTTCTACTGGTGGTAGCTCAACGAATCAACGACGACGAGGGGCGCTTTGCCATCGCCGCGGTCCCGCGGCGCATTCGCGAGATCCTTGCCATTTCGGGATTTGACCAGGTAATTACGGTGGTCGAATCGCCCGACGAGGCCATCGCCGGGTTCTAGCTCCGCTGCGATAACTCCGGCCGCAGGGCTCCTCCGCCCCGGGCCTGGTTTTAGCCGCTGACCCGAGCGGGAATGACTTTAACTGCCGATTGTCAGGGTTGCGGAGTTCGCCTTGGGCCCGCCGCCGTAAGGATCGAACTTGGCGGAGCGGGCCACCTGCTAAGGGTCGGCTTCCGGCCGACCCGCATTCCCGGTAAGGGCTCCCGGCAGCTGTGGGAGGTGGGCGCCTAGCTTCCGGTCACCGAAGCGTGAACTTCGCTCCAGTCGTCAAGCGCGTTCAGGGTGACTGCGCCGGTAATCGCCCCGTCGGCGTTGGTTCCTGCCGCCTCGGAGATGCCGGCAACCGTCTCGGCGGCGTGGTTGTATCCACTAATGGCCGCGTTCGACGCATCGATTACCGACTGGTCGATGCTGCCACCGTTTTGGTCGATGACCCACTGCTCAAACTGCGGATAGGTGGGCTTGGTTGATCGGAGATAGTCCAGCGCCGCCTCGCGATCTACCGAAAGGCCGTCGAGCACCATCTGGTCAAAGCCCCCGCCGCACTCGTCGTAATCCTCGTTGAGCGCGCCGGCGGTCGCGAGCGTGACTTTTAGCCAGAGTCTGGGCAGGTGAATCGCCCCCAGCGGCCCGGCTTCACTCGATCCGATAAGCGGAATCATTTTTCCCATGCGCCCAATCCTTTGCAACCACAACAACATGCGTCAAGCATGATAGCCTCTGGTCCGCCTTGGGCGCAGCCGCATGACGGCCGGATCATTGGGCGAAACCGCCCGGGCGCGACGCCTGGACCGCGTTGTCATTTGCGGCCCAGCCCGATTTGGCAACCAGCCGGTCGAATTCTGCGCCCGAGATCGCCCCGACGCGGTTCGCGAACTCGTCAAATTGCAGGCTCATGGCCGCCACCCGCCCTTTTTCACTCTCGGCCAGGTCGTAGAGCTCGGTCCGGTCGAGCTCAAGGTTGTAGAGCTCCCAGGGGCCGGGGTGGCGGCGGACCAGCTTCCAGTCGCCGTCGCGGACGCAGCAGTGCCCTTCGTGCTCGATAAAGATCGGCCGCTCGCGGTTCCACTGCTGCCCGGTCAGCGGGGCGATAAGACTCTCGCCTTCAAGCGGTATGTCGCGCCCACCGGCCGCCGCCGCGTAATCGGCCCCGGCGGCGGCGTTGAAGGTGGGCAGCAAATCGAGGATGTGGGCGGGCGAATGGACGATTCCGCCTGGAGGAATCGCCGCCGGCCAATTGGCGACGAATGGGGTCGAGATTCCACCCTCGTGGACGTAGTGCTTAAACAGCCGGAAGGGGGTGTTGGATGCGTTGGCCCAGGGCAGGTCGTAACTCATGAAGGACTCTTCGGGCCCCGGGGTGGCCGCAAAGCGGTTTCCGTAGGTCACCGGTCGTCCATCGAGGGTCTGCGTCGGGCAAATCTCGATGTGTCCGTCCTCGTGCAGGAACTCGGCGCAACCGCCGTTGTCGGACAGGAACACTATCAACGTATCGTCACGGATACCGGCCCGGTCAAGGTGGGTCACCACCCGTCCGATATTGCGGTCCAGGCACTCGATCTGGGCCGCGTAAACTGCCATCCGTTCAGCCTCCCAAGCCTGCCGCGGGCTGTTTTCCCAGGCGGTGGAAAGCTCGTTGCGAGGGGCGATCGGCCATCGCGAGTCCAGCACCCCCAAGCCCTTGAGCTCTTCGTGGCGCCTTTTGCGCAGCTCATCCCAGCCGTATTCATAGCGCCCCTGGTATTTGGCGATGTCTTCGGGACTGGCATGCAGCGGCCAATGCGGGGCGGTAAAGGCCATGTAGAGGAAGAAAGGGTCGCCCTCTCCGCCGCAGCCATCAATCATCGTGAGGGCTTCGTCGGCAATGGCGTCAGTTAAGAAATAGTCATCTTCGGGCGCCACCGCGACCGACACATCATTGCGGACCAGGGTTATCGGGTCGTAGTAGCTCCCACCGCCGGTGAGGATTCCGTAGTGCTGGTCGAATCCCCGTGTGTACGGGGTGGGGTGGGTTGCGTCACCGGCCTCCCAGCCGCTTTCGGGATGATCGCCGCCAACGTGCCACTTGCCCGACATGAAGGTCTTGTAACCGGCGGTTTTAAGCGATTCGGCGACGGTTACGCAGTTGTCGTTGAGGTGTCCCTGGTAGGGAGCTAGCCCGAAGTCGGTAGTCATGTGCCCCACCCCGACCTGATGGGGGTGGCGGCCGGTCAGGATCGCGGCCCGGGTGGGACAACAGCGGGCGTAGTTGTAAAACTGCGAAAAACGCACTCCGCCGCTGGCCAGCCGATCCAGGGTTGGCGTGGAGATTTCCGAACCGAAGCAGCCGATGTCGGAGAACCCCATGTCGTCGGCCAAGATGAGCACGATGTTTGGTTGGCGCGATGGCATGAAGCGTTACTTTTGCGGTGGTCGAGATTGAGCGGCCGACAAATTGCGGCCACTCCAAATTTTGCCGTCAATTGGAATATTTAGCGCCCAAGCCATCCGGATAATGGGCCTGGCGCAACGCACGGATATATCAGGCGGACAGCAGATGAATGCCGACGGCCCCCTCCTAATCGACTACGCGGCCAGTCCCAAGGGGTTGATGACCCCGGTGCCGCTGTCGGCGGTACGGCTTACCGGCGGCCTTTGGGGTAGGGTTTTTGCGACCAACTGGCAGGCTACGATCCCGCACGTTTTCGAGCATGTGCGCGAGGACCTATTCGATAAATTTCGTCGGGCCGGCGACCCCACTTACGCTCCCGACCAGCCGCCCGCCGGGTCCAGGCGGGGGCGCGAGGCCAACCTGCACCGCACGCTGGAGGCGGCCGCCAGCTCGCTTGCCCACGATCACGACCCGCGAACCCATCGCTGGATCGAGGAGGGCTTGGAGGTAATCGAACCGGCGGCCGATTTTGACGGATATTTGCATGCCAACCTGGCGCCCCGTCAACTGGCCGACCGACGCTGGCGCGACGGGGCCTTAAACGAGCTCTACGCAACCGGCCACATGATTCAGGCGGGCGTCGCCCACCACCGCGCCACCGGATCGGACCGCTATCTGCGACTGGCTCGGCGGGCGGCCGATCACATGTGCGAGGTTTTTCTGCCCGGCGGCAACACCATGCGACCCTCGCATCCGGAGGTCGAGATGGCCCTGATCGAGCTTTATCGGGTAACCGGCAAGCGCGCCTATCTGCAGCTGGCGCGCTACTTTATCGATCAGGTCGGAGCACTTGAATTTCCCGAGATCGCCGGCCATTCAGTCCAGATCGCGTTCCTGGCCTGCGCAATCGTCGACGCTTACGCCGAAACTGGCCAGGAGCACTACTGGAAGACCAGTGAACGGCTCTGGCAGGATATGGTGACCCGCAAGATGTACGTGACCGGGGCCATCGGCGGGCGGCGCCTGGGCGAGGCGATGGGGCACGAATACGAACTGCCGCATGAACACGGATATGCCGAGACTTGCGCGGCGATCGGCTCGGCGATGTGGAGCCTGCGGGCCCTGCAGGTTTCCGGCCAGGCTCGCTTCGCCGACCTGATGGAGCTCTGCTGGCACAATTCGATCCTCTGCGGGGTCAACCTCGAGGGAAATCGTTTTTTCTACGACAACCCGCTGCAGTCGAGCGGGCGTGGCTACTTTGACCCCTGGCGACCCGCCCTCACGCCGGCCCGCCACGACTACGAGTACTATCACAGTTGGCTTTCGGCTCCCACCCGGCAGGAATGGTTCTGGGTTGATCGGCCGGAATATCGCCATATGTACCGAGTCGCCTGCTGTCCGCCCAATCTGACCCGCAGCATCGCCCAGTTGCCGGCCTACTTCTATTCGACCGGCCCCAATGCCCTCTGGGTGCACATGTACGGTCAGAGCGAATTGGACGTTGGGCTGGCCGATGGGCGCCTGCGCCTTAGCCAGCAAACCGATTACCCCTGGGACGGCCGGATCTCGCTGACCATCCGGGAGGCCCCGGCGGCGCGGATCCGCCTCCACCTGCGCATCCCGGGTTGGGCCCGCGCGGCCAGCGCCGAGTTGGCCGGCCGGCCGCTGAGCGCGGTCCCTGGTCAATACCTCGAAATTGAGCGTGAATGGCGGCCTGGCGACGAGATCCTGCTGTCGCTCGCGATGCCGGTCGAAATGCTGGTCGCCGATCCGGCGGTGGCAGAGGCCCGTGACAGCGTGGCCCTAAAGCGGGGCCCGGTCGTCTATGCGATCGAAGGGTCTGACAATCCCGGAATCAATTTGCGCCAGCTGCGGCTCCCGGCCGGACTCGCAAGTGGCGAGGTCGAGATTGAGCACCGGGAAGAGCTGCTCGGTGGTGTGGTTACCCTTGAGGCGCCAGCCCTGGTTGCCAATTCGGATGGGGCCTTTCTGTACCGGCCGGCCGACGCCCCCAGACCCGATCCCGATCCGACGCGGCTGAAGGCGATCCCCTACTTTGCCTGGGACAATCGTGACGCCGCGGTCCAGATGGCTGTCTGGATGCCGCGACACCGCCCGCCCGCCGAGCCCGCTTGAGTCGGGGCGGCCAGCTAGCCGATCTCGCGAAATTCGCGCGATGACAGCGGGGGAAGGTGCAGTAATATGCCGACCGTACCAAGGATCATGAGGGCGTTCGCAGGCCCGACCCGGTCAGCCACGATTCCGCCGACCAGGTAGCCCAGCGGAACCATCTGGAAGGTCAAGGCAAAGAGTGAGGCCATCCGGCCGCGCATATTGGGCGGGACCGCGGTCATGATCACGGTTTGGACCGAATTCATCCACAGCGGCGGTGAAAAACCCATCATTACCCCTGCCAGGACCGCCTGCCAGAGCTCGGTTGAAAGTCCGATGGCAATCATCCCGGTGGCCCAGATGAGCGCTCCCGTCAGCATCGCGACCCCCTTGCGTTTGATCTCACCGCGGGCCAGCAGGATCCCCGAGCCGACCAGGCTGCCGACTCCCTGGCTGCCGGCTATGAGTCCAAAGCCGGCGGCACTGAGCCCCAGTTCATCACGTGCCATCGCCGGCAGGATGGCCATGAAGCCGGATCCCGTTATCGAGAGCAAGGCAATGTAGAAGATCCAGGCCAATCCGGGCCGGGTCTTAACGTAGGCGATTCCAGCCAATACCTGCCGGATCAAATTTCCGCCCGGCGACCGTTCAACGGCCGTATTGGCCGGCGTGAAATAGACCGCCACCAGCGCCACCAGATAGCCGATTCCCAGCGCGTAGTAGATCGAATCGATCCCGAACTCGGCGGCCATGTAACCGGCCGCCGAAGGGAGGATGAAGTTGAGGCCAAAGCCGACCCCATTGATCAAGGCATTGGCGGCCAGGAGGCGTTCGGGTCCGACCAGGGCCACGATGAAGATCTGGTTGGAAGGGAAGGATAGGTAGTAGGAAGCGTTGAGGATGGTCGCCAACACCACCAGTAGATAGACGTTGACAAACCCGGCGGTTATCGCATAAGCGGTCACAAAACAGAAAAATGAGGTCGCCGCGCGCGTCCACAGCAGGATCCGGCGCGGATCGGACCGGTCGGCGAGGGCGCCTGCCAAAAACGAAAGTGGGGCGCTCACGAGCACCGGAAACCCGTTGACCACTCCGACCCAGGCTGAGGAATTGGTCAACTGCAGAACCAGCCAGCTCTGGATCGTCCCGCGCAGGAACTGACCGGAGTGATTGATCCCGGTCGATAGCCAGAGGGCTACGAACCCGCGCTGGGAGAGGGCGTCGAACGGCGACATTGGTCTGGCACCCCGGGTGCGGGCTGGGGGCAATGATGCTCCCACTTTTGCGCTAACCGACTAGCTGTTGGCTAAGTTATTGTGCCGGTATTGATTCGATCGCGGACTTAAATGTCTTGAGGTGCCCAGCATCGGATTTTTTAAGGACCGACAGCATGAATCTGCGCATCGGTAGCATCAGCAGGTTGCCGGAAACCTCCATCTCAAGGTCGATGCGGGTCCCGCCGCATTCCTCAGTCAGAGCGTAGTGATAGGAACATGTCATGCCCATAGCCCGCGATTCGGCGGAGTAGCTGCGCCCCTGCTCGAATGCGCTCACCTCAATCACCGCGGTGGCCTGGCGCCCGTTAATTCTGCGGATTTCACGAAATCTGGTGCCCAGGCCAACCGGCCCGGGAGTGATCTTCTCGGCGGAGACGATGTCGTTGGACCATTTGTCGCCGTTTTCGAAGTCGGTCAATGCTGCAAACACCGTCTTCGGGGATGCTTCCACCCACTCAGACGTGCGCCAACTAGCCATTTATATTGATGCAATTTGGACTCTGGAGATTTACGCCGAATCCGCCAGCCAGCAGGCTCCCTCGGTTCGGTCGCGGTGATTCTAGTTGGCCCGTCGCACATCGGTGGGCGGCGGAGCCTAACCTGCTAAGAACGACGCAATTCCATTCCTCCCAGAGCAGGGACCGTTGATGCCGCTCCCAACAAATTCCAATTGGCCAGTGCTGCGCAGCTACCCCCAGGACCGACTGAGGGCGATCGGCATGCCGATCGGCGGCATCGGCACCGGCAGCGTGAGTCTGGGTGGACGCGGCCAACTGCGCGACTGGGAGATCGTCAATCGCCCGGCCAAGGGCTTTTCGCCGCGAGGCGGCAGGGGCAGCGCCACCTTTTTTGCCATCCGTCTGGCCCCGCAAGGCCAGGATCCGATCACCCTGGCGCTGGAGGGGGCGATCGAGGCGGCCGATTTTGAAGGGGCCTCCGGGGCGACCGTGCCCAATCACGGGCTGCCCCACTGGCGGGAATGCTCCTTCCACGCCGCCTACCCGTTGGGGCAGGTGTGCCTGTCGGATCCGCAGGTTCCGGCCTCAGTTCGCATCGAGGCTTTCAATCCGCTGATCCCGGGCGATTCCGAGGCCAGTGGAATGCCGTTTGCGATGCTTCGATTCGTGGTTGCCAACGAGGGCGACCAAATCCTTTGCGCATCGGTTTGCGGCAGCCTGGAGAACTTCATCGGCACCGATGGGGCCTTTGGCCAGCCAGGTGCGAACCGAAACCGCTTCCGCCGGTCGACGGGCCTGACCGGGATTTTCATGGATGCCCCCGAACTGGACCCGACGGCCGAGCAATGGGGCAGCCTGGCGCTGGCCACCACCAACCCCGGGGCCAGCTTCCGGACCGCTTGGAAGGATCTGAATTGGGGCGACTCGCTGCTCGATTTCTGGGACGAATTCTCCGCCGCCGGACAGCTGACCGAGCCCGCATTGGGTCCGCAACTGCCGATCGCGTCATTGGCCGTCCCGGTCGAGGTGGCCCCGGGGCACGAGGCGTCGGTCACCTTCCTGCTGGCCTGGCACTTCCCCAACCGCCTGACCTGGGACATGCACCGGACCGCCGAATCGGGCTGCTGCGGGCAAGCAGCAGCCCCGACCTGCTGCGGGCAAGCCGGGGACGAATCCTGCTGCGGTCAGGAAGGCGATCCGGACTGGATCGGCAACTACTAT
The DNA here is from genome assembly GCA_965261345.1 of Chloroflexota bacterium. GTDB lineage: Bacteria > Chloroflexota > UBA11872 > UBA11872 > VXNJ01 > VXNJ01. The sequence continues at coordinate 1,142,630 of OZ253449.1, read as the reverse complement.
TCCACCCGGTTCGAGGACGCTTGGTCGGCGGCCGTGGCGGCGGCTGGACAGCTCCAGGCCCTGGAGGTCCGAACCCTGGAGTTTGTGAAGGCATTTTGCGGGACCGATCTGCCGGCCGCGGTCAAGGAGGCCTGCCTGTTTAATCTCTCCACCCTTAAGACCCAGACCTGCTTTCGCACCCCGGACGGGAATTTTTACGGGTGGGAGGGCTGCAGCGATCAGGTTGGCTGTTGCCCTGGATCCTGCACCCATGTCTGGAATTACGAGCAATCGCTGGCTTTCCTGTTCTCCGATCTGGCGCACAGCATGCGCCGGGTCGAGTTCGCCCATTCGCTCGCCGACAACGGCCTGATGTCCTTTAGGGTGCTGCTGCCGCTGGCCGAGCGGGCCAATGAATTCGGAATCGCCGCCGCCGACGGCCAGATGGGGTGCGTGATGAAGCTCTATCGCGAGTGGCGCCTATCGGGCGACGACGACTTCCTCTCCGAGCTGTACCCGGCGGGCCGCCGGGCGCTGGAGTTCTGCTGGATCCGGGGCGGCTGGGACGGCGATGAGGATGGAGTAATGGAGGGCTGCCAGCACAACACCATGGATGTGGAGTACTACGGCCCCAATCCACAGATGCAGGGCTGGTACCTGGGCGCCCTGCGGGCGGGCGAGGAGATGGCCCGACATTTGGGCGATAACGAATTTGCCGATCGATGCCGGGCGCTGTTTGTACGCGGGAGCGCCTGGACGGACGCCAACCTGTTTAATGGCCAGTACTACGAACAGCAGGTGATTCCGATTCCCGACGCCGGCGCGATCGCCCCGGGGCTGCGCCATCCCGAGATGGGTGCCAGGGACCTTTCCGACCCTGAGTTGCAGCTGGGACCAGGCTGCCTAGTCGACCAGCTGGTCGGCCAGTTCTTTGCCCACCTAAACGGGCTTGGCTACCTGCTCGATAGCGAAAACGTGGCCACCGCCCACCGGTCGATTAAGCGCTACAACTGGCGGAGTGACTTTTACCACCACTTCAATCACATGCGCTCGTATGTTCTAAACGACGAATCGGCGCTATTGATGGCCACCTGGCCGAACGGTAATCGCCCGACACGGCCGTTCCCTTACTGCAACGAAGTAATGACCGGTTTTGAGTACACGGCAGCGGTGGGGATGTTGCTGGAGGGCCAGGTCGACGACGGGCTCGAGGTGATCGAGGCGGTCCGTCGCCGCTATGACGGATTGCGGCGCAACCCTTTTGATGAGGCCGAGTGTGGCCACCACTATGCCCGGGCGATGGCGGTCTGGGGGGCAAGCTTGGCCCTGTTCGGATTTGACTATTCCGGGGTTTCTAGGAGGATGCGGTTCGCCGCTACCGACCAGCATGCCTTTTGGTCAAACGGGACGGCTTTTGGCCGCTGCCGAATTGAGCGCAGGGAGGCGGCTTGGCATATCGCGCTCTCCTGCATCGAGGGGAAAGTCGAACTGTCGCGCTTTTCGCTTTCCGGCGCCGGCGCGGTAGATTTCGCCTCCCCGCTGGTCGTTACAGCCGGTAGTACGGTGAACCTAACGGTCGCGGCTTAGGCGCACCAGCCGCGGTTTCCAGGGTAATTTGACAGTTACTGCTCGACCCGCTGGGCGGAAAATTCGATGGTGAGGGCAACTTCGTCATCGACCCCGGCCACCGCAGGCACGCTGGGAATTTCCAGTCCAAAGTCCGACCTAAGGACCCGGGTATCGGCGCGGGCCGAGATCTGCTGCTCGGACTCGATGGTAACGCTGGCCAGCCAGGTGGCAGGGAGGATGATATCGCGGATTGTCAGGTCGCCAACGATTTCAATTTCAATAGTCTGGCCGATCGCGATCTGGTCGGGAATCCCGTTTAGCCTGGTCGGACTGAAGGAAATGAACTCGTAACGGTCCTGGCTCGATTGCAGGATGGCATTGCGAATCGCCCGATCGCGAAAGCTCGAATCGGTGACGAAGGTGCGGGCGTTGACCACGATCGTTCCCAATTCCGAGGCCTGGGGGTCGCCAAAGTCGATGATGAAGTCGCCGGCCACTTCGCCGGTTAGGCCAACCGCGGTATACGGTTCGTCATTGAGGATTTCATTTACGGCAAAGCTCGCGGTCCCGCTTCCAGTTCCGATCCGGTAAAGTGCGGCTTCGGCCGAACGGGCGGACGCCGTGGGGCGGGAATCGGGAGTCGCGGTAGGGGCTGGTTCCAGGTCGGGCGCGTCCGCGCCGCCGCCCGCCGGCGGGGTCTTTGTCAATTGGACGATCGGCGGCGCGGTTGGCGTCGGGCTGGCAACTTGCAGGGTCGGGGCCAGGGTCGGGCCGGATGGTTCGGGCGACCCTTGGCTCCACCAGAAGTTGAATGTTGCCGCGGCCGCAATGACCAGCAGCACGGCGGCGGCGGCGAAGACGCGGCCGCGGGTCAGTTTCAGATTCAATGTCGATTTCCCAAATAGCTGATGCCACCGCCAACCGGCAGCGGTCGTTTAGTGGGCGCCGAGCTTGAACAGATCGCGCGGTGAATGAGGGTACTGCTCGGTAATTAAGTGGTCGAGTAATCGGTCGCGCAGTTGCTGGCGCAGACCGCCCGCCGAACCCAAGGTTGCCAGATTGATTTGCTCGTCGGGATCGGCCGCAAGGTCAAAGAGCTGCTCGCCGCCCCCATCTCCATATACGCTGTAACGGGCGTCGGCGGTTCGAATCGTTCGTACCCAGAAACTGGGCCGCCGCGAATCCATGTTGTTGTAGGACTCGATAAAGGCGGCATCGCGCCAGCCGTCAACCGGCTTGCCGGAGGCCAGCGGCAACAGCGACCTCCCGGGGCTGAATGGGACCGCCGGCTGGTCGGGGACGGTGTAATGCTCATCTGGACCGGCCGGGTCCAGACCGGCCGCATCCAGGATCGTCGGGTAGATGTCCTCCAGCTGGACGATTTCACCGCGCACCTGATCGCGTTCCAGTCCGGGACCGGAAATAAACAGCGGAACCCGAACACAGGCATCGTAGTGAAACGCGTCCTTAAAGATCAGCCCGTGATCGAGAAGCAGGTCGCCATGATCAGCCAGCGCCAACACGTACGTATCGGCGGCGCGCCCTGAATCCTCCAGCGCATCCAGCATCCTGCCGAGCTGGCGGTCCAGGTGGACCAGATCGGCGAAGTAGTGTTCGCGCGAACTTTTCCACTCAAATTCTTCGGCCCGGCGGGCGCGGGTCGCAAAGGCCCCGGTAGCCAGCGGCGCCTGATGCCATTCCGCTGCCAAGGGGGCCGGCACCAGGTCCATGTTGACGAAGCGCCGGTACCCGCGCGGCGGCGCATAGGGGTTATGGGGCTGGACGTAGCCGACCTGGCATAGGAGGGGAGCTCCCGCCGGTTGGTCCAGGATCTGGTCGACGGCGCGGTCGGTAATCCAGTTGGATTGCGAGGCCTGCTCGGGGAACGGCAACTCATAGGTACCGCCCAGCGTTGGGAGATCGGCCATCAGCTCGGTCAAATCTTCCCGCTGCGGTCCGTAGCTGGAATACTCGGGGAGGTTTTTCCCCCCGACCGTTCGCAGCGCCGCCCGAAAGTGTTCGGGGTGGCGTGATCGCACCCAATCAAGCCAGGACCCGCCACGCGGGTCCTCGGTGATGTGCTGCTCCCTGAACCCGTATTGCAGATAGTCGGGGTAGAGGCTCTCGAGGTGGGCGCGCAGGTGCACCTTGCCGCAGGCGGCGGTATGCCAACCGGCCTCGCTCAATTGCCGCATGAAGGTTGGCACGGCCGGGTTGAGCTGGTATCCCAGCTGGGTTACACCGTGCCCACAGGAGCGCAGGCCGGTAGCTATCGTGGCGCGGGCGGGACAGCAGACCGGATTGCTGGAAAAGCACTGCGGGAAATAGGTGCCCTGCTGTCCGAGGCGGGCAAAGTTGGGCAGATCGGCCGCCCCGCGCAGACCGGCCTCAAGCCAAACCGCCGAGAGCTGGTCATAGATGATCAGCAGGAAGCTGGGTGGATTGGCGCTCCCGTCGCCGGGCCGCATCAATCGCCGCCGGGAGGGACTTAGAACCCGGCCTAGTTCTCGAGAAGCTCTATCTCATACCCATCGGGGTCGTCGATGAAGGCCATCTTCAGGTTGGCGAATTCGGTCTTCCATTCGTCTGGCCAGATCGCGATCCCCTTGTTCTCAAGATCCTGGCAGAAGGCGGTAAGGTCATCGACCCCAACCGCAAAATGCATCAGGTCCTCGGGAACCGTCAACTCGTAATCGGGTGAATAGGTAAGTTCCAGGGTGTGATCGTTACCGGGAAGCTCCATGTGCACGATCTGGTTGCCGTGCGGGGAGCGGGCGCTGCGTGACTTAACGACGAACCCCAGGTGGTCGGCGTAGAAATTTATCGAACGGTCCAGGTCAGCGACGCGGACCCGGGTGTGGAGGAACTTGTGCACCGGTGGTAAACCTCAATTGATGGTCGGGGCCGGCCGATTTTGGATAACTTGCCCAAGTTGCAAGCTACGCGCCGGAACAATTATTCGGGAACTATAAACCTAACGCACTTTGGCGCAGAGGCATACGTTAATGCCGCCTCCGGGACGGTCGCGAGGATGGCCTCACCCGTAGGAGGCCTTGCCCGGAATGCCAAAGGCCGCATAGTGATCGCGGTCCAGTTCCCGGCCGCAGGCGCAATGCTGTCGCCTGGCATCCGGGTTCTCGGGCACCCTAACGCTGCAGTTGCTCCATTCCAGCGGTGCCCTTGGGATCTACCAGCACCAACCTGCGCCCGGCCCATTCCGCCTTTTGTACAAGTTGTCTGACGGTTCGTCATCAACTCTGTTCCAGCGGTGGCGCGGTTCAATCCGCGCTTTCTGCCGCCGCCGGCCTTGAGTCTGGGCCGGCTTGATTGACGCGTCAAGCACGATCGGGCCGTATTCGTTAATAAGACCCGATGGGAAGTTGTCCGATGACACCGGTTGCGGCGCCTAGCCCGCGGCCATACATACGCGTTGGCCAGGACGCGCCGGCGCCGGCTGCCCTTTTGCGGGCCGACATTTTCCGCTGCTAGTGTGTGATTGCTTCGCGGTCAAGTTCGCGGCGTGGGATCTTTGGGCCATCGCTGGTTGTAATTTGCGCCAGGACCTCCTGTCCAAGCTCACCATCCTGGTACTTGGCGCCAATTGCCCGCCCATGGCGGCATAGGCAAAATTGACGACCGTCCGCCGGCCGCGGGCACGGCGCAATTCTCAAGAGGGAAGCACTGATGACGCAAAAAGTAGCTTGGATCACCGGCGCCGGCCGCGGCATCGGAGAGGCGATCACGCGGCGCCTGGCCAGCGATGGATTTTCGGTCGTGCTCAGCGACTTGAACCTGGACGCCGCCCAGCAGGTCGCCGCCGATATCGGTAACGACGGGGCCGAGGCGCTGGCGCTTTGGGGCGATGTTACCGATCAGGCCTCGGTGGATGGCAACGTGGCGGCGATCCTCGAGCGCTTCGGGCGGATCGACGTGCAGGTGGCCAACGCCGGCATCTGCATCGCTGGTCGGGCCGAGGATCTCAACCCGGCACAATTCGAACAGATACTGGCGGTAAACACGGTCGGAGTCTGGCGCTGCAACATGGCGGTCGTGGCCACCATGCGGGAGCAGGGCGGTGGCAAGATCATCAATGCCGGCTCCATCGGCGGGCACCGCGGAAGCGCCAACAATTCGATCTACTGTGCATCAAAATTTGCGGTCGTGGGCATTACCCAGTGCCTGGCCCTCGAGCTGGCCGCCGACAACATCACGGTCAACGCCTACTGTCCAGGAATCGTCGACACCGATATGTGGGTGTACATCGACGAAGTGCGCTCGAAATTGATGGATTCCGAACCCGGATCCGGGTTGGCCGCGGCGATCGACGGTATACCACTGGGGCGGATTGAAACAACACAGGACGTTGCCAAATTCGTAAGCTTTCTGGCGTCGCCGGACGCTGATTACATGACCGGCCAGTCGGTCAACATCTGCGGCGGAATCCACATGTGCTAACCGCCGGGCCGACAATAAACCGCCTTAGTCTCTCCCCGCCCGGTCAGTGATTCCAACCCCAGCCCGCCCGCCCGCCGCCCGCCCCGCAGCCAGGTTGTCCGTGGACACCTGGGAGCATTCGACCGCGCAGTTCGACCTCGAATCCTCCCCGCCGGACGAATATCCCGCGCCGGAGGCGGTTGACACGCGGGTGGAGACCGATCAGCCTTGGCGGGCAATTGAGCCCCCGCCGGTCGGAGATGCCAGGACGATCTGTTTTGTGGACGGGGTGCGGCGATTTGCCCGGCGGTTAATTTACTGGCGGCCGGACGGTGGTCCGCGGCGCGGGGTCTGCGCCTCGGTTGCCGCCGGGAGCTGCCGCTGGCATGCCGGCGAGCAACCCAGGCGAGCCGAATTCGGCCGCCTGGAAGCCGTTCACCTTTGCCTATTTGGCGGCGGCATCAAAGTTGATCTGCCAGTCGTTGGCGGAGTTGAATTCGAAAGTGTTCGGACCGAGGCGGCCGACTTCCCGCAGTTGGCCAAAGAGCTCATGGACGAGATGCGCAAACTCGAGGCGTACGTAACCGGGGAGGAAGCGGCCGCCGGCAACCTGGTTATCGCCGATGGAACCCTAGGCCGGTCGGCCTCCAGGGGGCAGGTCATCGGCTACATCAAATCGCAACACCGCGCCTACCTAGACGATCCCGACCAGCTGCGCCTGGCCGGGTTTCTTGGGCGCGGCCAGCGCACCCCGCTATTTTCTTGGGGCGAAAATTTCAAGCGTTATGGCTGGTATCTTGGCCTCGGTGGGCGCGCCGACCCGCCGCCTTGGACTACGATTGCCCGTTGCGAAGTGTTGGTTGGCGCGGGCCGGCAGGAGGCGGCCGGGTTGGCCGATCTGACCGCCCGCCTTCTGCCGATGGCGGTGCTTCCGTCCTGGCGCGAAAGCCGCGCCCCGCAGAACCTGGCCCCGATCGCCGCCCTGGAGCGGCGGCTGCGCCGGGAGCTTGGCGATCCCGGATTGATGCGGCGAGCGATCGATGCGGCCGCGGCGCAATGGCGACCGGAATGATCGCGTCAACCCTGCAAACTCGGGCCGAGCTAAATTCCCGCCGCAATGAGTGATCTGGGCGAGCGGGTAGGTCTGGTAAGCGGCACCGATCCGGCCGCCAGCGGCAAGTTCGCAGTGGTTCTCGATGAGAATGCCCACCTGGCGGTCGATGACCTGGTCTGCGTAACCAGCCAGATCCCCGGGTTGGCGCAACCGCTAAGGACCTACGGAATCGTGATTGAAAACCACGCGACCATGGAGGGGGCGCAGTACGATTCCGACACCCACCGCATAAGCGACGGGGGACTGACGCCGGCCCAGCTGGTGCGGACCGCCCAGGTCGCCGTGACCCGGATGGTCCCCGAGGTCTGGGTGGCGCCCGGTCCCGGATCCGGCGTCCACCGCGTTTCCGGGGCGAGCCGCGAACAGGCAATCTACCGCGACGCGATGGGCGACCGGGCGTTACCGGTGGGGGTCGATGCCAGCGGTGAGCCGGTCTACCTTGACGTGCGGTTTTTTGATGGCGACAGCGGCGGCCACATGTCGATCTCGGGAATCTCCGGTGTGGCAACCAAGACCACCTACGCCCTGTTTTTCCTGCGCATGCTGGTCGGTGGCGGCACCCCGCTGGGTGTCCATGCCGCCAATACCCGGATCCTCATCTTCAACGTAAAGGGCGAGGATCTTCTCTGGCTCGATAAGCACTCGAATGAGTTTTCCGATGCCGACCGCTCGCTCTGGCGGAAGTTGGGTTTAGAACCCGCCCCGTTCGCGCTGGCTGGCAGTCCTTCGCGTCCCCCGGCCGCTTCCGGCCCGACCGTTTCCTACTGGGCCCCTCCCCGGCGTTCTTCGTCCGACACCGTTATCCCGGACGTGGCTTCGCGCCAGGACGGGGTTGTCCCGTTCTACTGGACTCCGGCCGAATTCGTCAAAGAGGGCCTGCTCCGATTTGTCTTCACCGACCCTGCCGATGAGCGTTCGCAGATCAGCTTCATCGAAGAGCGGGTGCGCGCGCGCCTGCAACGTGAATGCCAACCGCAGGGAGAGCAAGGGGGACTCAGCCTGGACGGACGGCGGATCTTTGACCTGCCCAGCCTGGCGGCGGCGATCCAATCGCGGCTAGAACCCGAAGAAGGCGGGGAACCCGACCAGGGTTGGACCGGGCGGGTGGCGTCGGGAACAATCTCGGCCTTCATTCGTCGCCTCCTGGCGGCCTCGGCTCGAAACCGGCTCGGCCAACTGGTCCGCTGCGGGCCCGCCCGCCCGATTGACCGGTCAGCGGCCAACCTCACGGTTGTTTCAATCGCCAACCTGCACGAGCATGCCCAACGGTTCGTGGTCGGGGCGATCCTGAAGGCGACTTTCGAGGAAAAGGAGGAAACCGGGCAGCGGTTGCCGCTGGCAATCGTGATGCTCGACGAACTTAACAAGTACGCCCCGCGCTCGGGCAATTCGCCGATCAAGGAGATGCTGGTCGATATCGCCCAGCGCGGTCGGTCGCTGGGCGTCCTGCTGGTCGGCGCCCAGCAGAGCGCGTCGCGGGTCGACCCCAGCGTCCTCGACAACGCCGCGATCAAGGTGGTCGGGCGAATGGACGCGGCCGAGGTGATGCACGACCAATACGGTTGGATGCTGCCGACGATGCGCGAACGGGTGCGGCTGCTGCGCCCCGGACAGATGGTGCTCTACCAACCGGCGGTGCCGGTGCCGCTGACCCTGCGTTTCCCCCGAACGCCGTGGGCGACACGCTCCGACGAGGTGGCCGCCGACCCGGGGGACGATGCTTTCGGCGGGTTGGTCTAGGCAAACCGTGGTAATCCTGCACACCGCCGACTGGCACCTGGGCAAAAAACTGGGCCGCTTTGAACGCTTCGACGAATTTTCCCGATTTAGCGACGAATTGGTCGGCATCTGCCGGGAACGACAGGTCGACCTGGTGCTAATTGCCGGCGACGTCTTCGATTCGCCCTCGCCCTCCAATCGGGCGCTGCGGGCCGCGACCGCCACCCTAAAGGAAATTACCGGTACCGGCGCCAAGGTCGTGGCGGTCGCCGGGAATCATGATTCGCCCGACTATTTTGAAAACCTGCACCGCTTCTCGGAACTGCACGGCGTCCACTTAGCCGGGCGATTGCAGCGGCCGGAGGAGGGCGGCGTCCGAGTAATTTCGACCCGGTCCGGTCCCGCGGCGGTCGCCTGTTGCCCCTTCGTGCGCGAGAACGTGGTGGTGGATTTTGCCAGCGACAGCTCGCAACGATACCGCAGTTACCAGCAGAAAGTGGGAAGGATCCTGGCCGCATTCGATACCGAGCTGGCCAACCATCCGGACTGCGTGCGGTTGCTGGTTGCCCACCTGGCCACCGACGGGGCGGTGCTCTCGATCCGCAACCCTTCGGGTGCCCAGCGCGGCGAACGGGCACTGACCATCGGCAACGCCTACGTGTTGGACGCCCAGCAGATGCCAACCACCTCGCAGTACAACGCGCTCGGCCACATCCACGCCGGACAGCCGGTGCTCGCCGCCGCCCCAACCCGTTATTCGGGCTCGCCGCTGGCGCTCGATTTCGGCGAAAGCGAAGACCGGAAGCAGGTGGTAATCGTTGAAGCCGAACCGGACCGATCGGCCCGGATTGAGCCGATCGATCTGGCAACGCCGGGGTTCAAGCGCCTACGCCAGATAAGCGGGACCTGGGAACGGATCCGTTCCCGCCAGGCGGAAGTAGGCGACGACTACGTGGCGCTGACGGTTTCAAGCGACGAATCGGGTCCGGCCGTATTCCAGCGCGCGGCCGAGATCTTCCCGTTCTTGGTGCGTGCCCGAGAGGAATCGACCGCGCCCGAATCCGAGGGATCCGAGTTGCGGCTCGAGGATGATTGGAACGACCTTTTCAGCAGCTATTTCGCTCAAGCGACCGGCAAGGCTGCCCCTGAGCACCTGCTGGCCGAATTCCACTCCATATACGCTGCGGCGATCAATGCGCCCGATTAGCCTGACGCTGAAAAATTTCCGCTCCTACGTCGGCGAGCATACGATCGACTGGCGCGGTCGCAAACTGGTGGCGATCAGCGGCCCAATCGGCAGCGGCAAGTCCTCGATCCTAGACGCGATCGCCTATGCGCTCTACGGCAAGACCCCGCAGATCGGGCGCAACCTGCATTCGCTGATTAACCAGGGCGAGTCGGAGGCGGCGGTCCAGTTGCACTTTGCCGTCGGGCAGGCCCATTGGCAGGTTGAGCGGGTAATCAGGCGCCGGGGCCAGGGCCTGCATTCGCTGTTCCCGTCAAGTCCCAACGGGGAGAAGGACATGCTGGGGGTCATATCCAAATCCCAGCCGGTAACCCGCAAGGTCGAAGAGATCCTGGGGATGGACTTTGCGGCGTTTTCCCGGTCGATCCTGCTACCCCAGGGCCAGTTCGCCAATTTCCTGAAGGCCTCGCCCGGCGACCGCGACGGTGTCCTCAAGGGCGTGTTCGGACTGGAACGGGTTGGACGAATGCGCCAATTGGCGCAAGAGCGTTTGACCGTGCTTGATGCCGACGCACAAGGAGTCGAGACCCGGTTGGCGGTTGCCAGGGCGGCCGGCGAGAACGCCGCCGCACTGCTGCCGAGGTTGAAGCTGGCCCAATCACGAGCGCGTGATTTGGACCGGTTGCAGGCCGAAATCGCGCGAATCGACAAGGACGATTTTGCCCACGAGCGAGCGATCAGCGAACTTGACCGGAGCGTGTCGACACTGCAGTCGGTAGCCGGCGATCTGCCCGAGCCCGGCCGAATCGCCGATCTGACTCGGGCCGTTCAGAGCCAGCGCGAGCGCTCATCGTCGGCCGAGGCGCGGGTCGGCCATGCTCATGCTCAGGTTGCCAGAGTGGAACAAATGCTTGCGCAGGAACTTGCCCGGCTGGGCGGGCGGGAAGGTCTCGATCAAGCCGGGGCGCTGGTGGAACAATTTATCCGGGCCACCACGAAATCTGAAGGCGACATCCAAGCCCAAGCCCGACACATGCGCCAATTGCCAGCGCTCGAGTTGCGGGTTGGGGGCCTGCGGGCCCGGGAGGCGGAAGCAAGCGAGGCGGTTACCTTGCTGACCGCCGCGGCAGCGACCGCGGCGCGACGGGCGACCGACGCTGCCGCCGAACTGGCCCAACTGGAGCGGAAGGACCTGGCCGGCACGCTGGCCAGCGGACTGGTCGCCGGCGACCAGTGTCCGATCTGCGGCAACCGCGTAGGCGAGCTTGCGCGTGAACACGTCAGCGGGGATCTGGAATCGGCCCGTGCCGCGCTGGGGGCCTTCCAACGGGATGCCGAGGCCGCCGCCGCGGGGCTGTCGGCGGGCCGTCAGGAACTTGCGGTGTTGAGCGCTCGAATCGAGCAGGCTGGTTTCGAGTTGGCAGCGGCGCGGGAAACCGACGCCGAATTGATCGCGCAGATGCGCAAGAGCGCGCAGGCGATGCGCCGAGCCGGATCCCGGGCCAACGAGCGGCTCGGAGCGGGCGACCCCAAAGCGCGCCTGGCCGAGCGCCAAAAATGGATAACTGATCTCTCGGTCAAACTGGATTTGGCGCGGCGCGCCTTGGCGGCGGCCCAGGAAAAGGCGGCCCTGGTTGCCCGCGCGGCCGATACGCAGCGGGCGGCGACGGCTGCGGCGGAGCGCGATCTGGCCAGCTGCGGCGGCCGCCTCGACGAGCTTGATCTATTGCGCCGATCGCAATCGGATCGCGATCTGCTCCCCCTGACCAAGGGACTCTGGCGGGCGGTTAGTGAAAAACTCAAGCGGGCCGAGGAACGTTTGCAGGAACTTTCCCAAAGACGGATCTCGCTTGTCCGCGAGCGCGCGCGACGGTGCGCTGAGGCCGGGCTTAGCGCCGACGCCGATCCGGCGGGCGCGGCGGTCGCGGCCCATGCCGAGGCCGCGCGGCTGGCTGAACAGTTGCGCTCGCAGCGCGAGCTGCACGGGCAGATTCCCGGGCTGGAACCGGTTGCGGCCAAGCTGGCGCGGCGGCGCCTCGATTGCCAGAACCTGGTCGAGCACCTGCGTGATAGAAGATTTTTAAAGTACCTGCTTGACGGCAAGCGCGGGCAGCTGGCCAGATTGGGCAGCGCACGAATCCGGCAGCTGACCGGCGACCGCTATGAATTCTCGGGCGACGGGCAATTTGCGGTCGTCGATCACTTTGCCGGCGACCCCGAGCTTCGCACCCGCAACTGCGAGACGCTCTCGGGCGGCGAGACCTTTCTGGCCTCGCTGGGCTTGGCGTTGGCGCTATCTGACCTGGTGGCCGGCCAGGGCGGGCGGCTGGGCAGCTTTTTCCTCGACGAGGGATTTGGCAGCCTGGATGAGGAGCACCTCGATACTGCGATGGCCGGAATCGAGCAGCTGGCATCCGAGACCGAAGACCGGCTGGTGGTGGTTGTCTCGCATGTGCCGGCAGTCAAGGAGAGGATCGATGACGGCATCCAATTGGTCGCCGATCGAAGCCGGGGCGGGCGCACCGAGATCATCAGCGGATCCAGGTCGCAATAGGCCGCCGGCGCGTGGCTAGAGCAAGATTCCCGGGGTGGGGGTCGGGACCGGAACGAGGTCGGATTCGATATAGACGCCGTCGGCGAAATACATCCCGGTGGGATGGACTTTTCCGGTCACCGTAATTTGCTGTTGGGTCGAAAGTTGCGTAAATTGCAAATCATCAACCCTTGCCAGGAGCACCGGCTGGACCCGCCGTTGAGCGTCAATTAGCTGGAATACCAGTCCGTCGGGGCTAAGCGGGATGAGGTCGACCCGAGATCCGGCGGGCGGGCGCTTGAACGACCCCGGCAGGACTTGGCCGGTAATGGTCGTGCGCCGGCCGTAGCGCGCCTGGCCCAGTTCGTGCAACTCGGTTATCGTAATGGCCCCGTGAGGGTCGCTGGAACAAGTGGCCGCCAGGCAGGCAAAGAGAGCCATCGCAGCTCCGGTTACGAATAACCGCCGCCGTCCCCAGCGCCCGTCCATGGACTAGGCGCTGATGAAGGCGACCGCCAGCGCCTCCCGGCCAACGTGGGCGCCCAACGCCGGGCTCAACGGTTCGGCCTCATAGCACTGTCCGGAAACTTCGACCCGCGCCAGGATTGCCGTGCGCAGCGATTCGAGCTGTGATCTGCTGCCCGAGCTGACGAACCCGATGTCGACGATCCCGTTGGGCGAGTTTTCAACGGCAAGGTCAACTAGTATCGAGATTGCGCGACGCATGCTGCGCGCCCGCGCCACCGGCTCCAACTGGCCCTCGCGCAGCTGCAGGATCGGTTTGAATCCGAGCATCGTCCCGATCAGCGCGCGGGCATTGCCGATCCGACCGCCCTTGCGCAGGTACTCCAGGGTGGGTACCGCCAGAGCCATGCGGGCCCGATCACGCAATTGCTCGATGTGGTCGCAGATTGAATGGATGTCGTCGCCGGCCGCGGCCATCTTGGCGGCGGTGAGCACCAGCAACCCGGCGGCGGTCGAGGCGGTCTGCGAATCGATGACGTGGATGTGGCTATCGGGAAACTGCTCGGCGGCCTGCGTGAACGATGAGAAGGTACCGCTCAGCTTGGCCGAAATCGTAATTCCAATGATCGAATCGCCAGCCTCGACCGGGCCCCGGAAGACTTCGGCCACCTCGGTCGGCGTGGCCTGCGAGGTCGTGGGATGGTGCGACGAACTCTCGAGCAGATCATAGAAGGCGTCTGGTTCGAGATCTACCTGGTCCCGGTAATCGGTCGTCCCGAAGAGAACGTGCTGGGCAACAACCAATATGCCGCGGCCCTCCACCTCTGCGGCTGGAACCGAGCAGGTTGAATCAGTAACTATTTGAATGGCCATGTAAACCTCTGCCGAAAACGAGTTTTTGCCCGGCGCGACGCGCCGGTTGCGGGATGCAGCTGGTGGCGTCCAATCCCGCAGAAGAGCATTCTATTGCCGGCCCCATGGCGCTGCGACGCCCCGGCTTGGGAAACCCGCTATGAGCCGGTTTGGCCGGGAGTTATTCGGCCTGCTCGGCTCCGGCGGCCTGCCTGATCCGCAGGCAGGCGTAGATTAGCCCGAGCAGCGCGATTGGCCAAAAGATCAAGGGGAGCCACCAGTCGCCGCGCGCGTACCCGGTAGCGATCTGAATCGTTGCGACCAGGTCAACGGCCAGGCTTGCGAACAGAAGCCCGCCAACGGCAATCGTTAACCTGCGCGCTGGTCGGGGTAGGACCAGCAACAGGACCAGACCGACGGCGCCGAGCGGGTGAAATACGACCAGCACCAAACGCGCGAAGAAGTCCCCGCCATCGGCGAAACTTCCCACCAGGGCGGTAAAGACCGCGGCCGCTAGGTGGATTAGCGACAACGGGAGCAACGCGATCCTAAAAATCCGCATCGGTTCTTGCTCCCATCGACGATTACTTTTAATTTTTCCGGGCCACCACCGGCCCTTAAGGATTATTGCTGCATCTGGCAACGCCGCGATGATTGGATTTGCCGCGCGGACCGAATATGGTGAGCCGGGTGGGATTCGAACCCACGACCAACGGATTAAAAGTCCGCTGCTCTACCAACTGAGCTACCGGCCCGGAGGCACATGGCGCCAGCGCCTGGCCGCAGGCAACCTCGCCGATATTGTCTGCCAATCCCGGCCCTGGCCGGGAAGGCTATTCGGCCCGGCCCAGCGTTTCCTCGTCGATTAGCTCTTCCGATACCGCCAGGCCCGCAACTTCCTCGCCTGGATCGAGCCTTTGGACGATCAGGCCCTGCGCATAGCGGCTCTGCGGGCGCAACTGGCCCAGCGATTGGCGGATCATCTGGCCGGTAGTAGATAGCAGGAACATCTGCGCGTCGGCGTCGGCAAAGACCTGGGCGGCGACCACCTGCCCGGTCTTGCGTCGCAGGTTGATGGCCTTGAGGCCCTTGCCGCCGCGGCCCTGCGGGCGAAATCCGCTCACCTGCATTTTTTTGCCGTAGCCGCGCGAGGTGATCACTACTACGTAATCGTCGTCGGTGGTCAGGTCCATCCCCACGACCGAGTCGTCGTCGGACAAGCGGATACCGAACACCCCGCCGCTGGTGCGGCCGGAGATCCGCACGTTGTCCTCGTGGAAGTGAATCGCCATGCCCTGAAAGGTCAGGAACATGACTCGATTGTCGCCGTCGGAAGTGCGTACCCAGCGCAGCTCGTCGTCTTCCTCCAGACGCATCGCCAGAAGTCCGTTGGAGCGGACCGCGGCGTAGCGGCTCAGGGCGGTGCGTTTTACATAACCGCGCACGGTTCCAAACAGCAGGTTGAAATGCTCCTCGAAGTGCCTGATCGCGATCGGGGCGGTAATGCGTTCGCCCTTTTCTAGGTTGAGGGTGTTGATCAGGGCATAACCACGGGCCTGGCGCGACATCTGCGGGATCTCAAAGGCCCGCAGCTTAAAGACCCGGCCGCGATTGGTAAACAGCAGCAGATGGGCGTGGGTGTTGGTGATCACCAGGTGGTCGATTGAGTCCTCGTCCTTGGCGACTGCCACCCCGCGGACTCCTTTGCCGCCGCGCCCCTGCGACTTGAACGTGGTCAGCGGCTGCCGTTTGGCGTAGCCGCGCTTGGAGATCGTTATCACCGACTCTTCGTCGGGGGTAAGGTCCTCTTCGGTTAGGGTTCCGCTTAGCTGGTCGGATATCACGGTGCGGCGTAGTTCGCCGAATCGGGCCTGCAGGTCCAGGGTCTCCTCGCGGACAACCTCACGGATCTTTCCCTGATCGGCAAGCAGATCGACCAGTTCGGCGATGCGGGCCTGGATTTCAGCCAGCTCATCACGCAGCTTTTGCGTTTCCAGGGCGACCAGGCGGCGCAGTTGCATGTCCAGCACCGCGTTGGCCTGAATCTCAGTCAGCTCGAGCCGTTCCACCAGCTGCTCGCGGGCGTCGTCGGTGGTTGGCGCGCGACGGATCAGTTCAACCACCGCGTCGATGTTGTCGAGGGCCAGGATGAACCCCACCAAAACGTGTTCGCGGGTCCGCGCCCGCGCCAGCTCAAAGCGGGCCCGCCGCTCGACGACGGTTTCGCGGTGGGCGATGAATTCAGAGAGCATTTCGCGTATGCCCAAGGTCCGCGGTTGGCCGTTGACTAGGCAGACCGCGTTTACGCCGAAGGTCGCCTGCAGGGCGGTGTGCTTAAACAGCTGGTTGAGGGTCTTGGTCGCGTGAGCGTTGCGCTTGAGGATGATCGCGATCCGCATGCCGTTGCGGTCCGATTCGTCGCGGATGTCGGAGATATCCTCGATCACCTTGGCCTGCGCCAACTCGGCGATCTTGGTGATCAGGCGGGCCTTCTTGACCATGTAGGGCAGTTCGGTGACCACGATCGTTTCGCGGCCGTCGTTGGCGGTCTCGGTCTCGGTCCGGGCGCGCATGAGAATCGAGCCGCGGCCGGAAAGATAAGCGGTCCTGATGTTCTCGCGGTTGATGATGGCGCCGGTGGGGAAGTCGGGGCCGGGCACGTGCTCCAGCAACTCGTCGATCGTCAATTCGGGGTTGTCGATCATGGCGCAGATAGCGTTGGCCACCTCCGCCAGGTTGTGCGGCGGGATCTTGGTGGCCAGCCCGACCGCGATCCCGGCGGCGCCGTTGGCCACCAGGTTGGGAAATCTGGCGGGTAGGACCTCGGGCATCTCAGCGGTGGTGTCGAAGTTTTCGACAAAATCGACGGTGTCGCGGCCAATGTCCTCGAGCATGGCCTCCGAGATCCCGTTGAGGCGGGCTTCGGTATAACGCATCGCTGCGGCCGGGTCGTTGTCGATTGACCCGAAGTTGCCCTGGCCGTCGATCAGCGGCAGGCGCATCGAGAAGTCCTGGGCCAGGTGTACCAGGGCGTCGTAAATGGCCCCGTCGCCGTGCGGGTGGTACTTGCCCATCGTGTCGCCGACAATTCGGGCGCTCTTGCGGTACTGGCTGCCGGCGCGGGCCCCCAGCTCGAGCATCGAGAAGAGTATCCGGCGCTGGACCGGCTTTAGACCGTCGCGGACGTCGGGCAAGGCCCGGGCGACGATCGTGCTCATCGCGTAGTCGAGGTAGGCCTCCCCAATCTCGCGCTCAAACACGACATCCTTGGTGTGGCCGAGATTTTGCGACTGTGGGATCTGGTTCAATGCGTATTTAGGACCTTGCTATGGCCGGCTAGAGGGCGGCATGGAAATCGCCGCCGGCGCCGCCGGTTTTCTCCAACAGGCGGATCTGTGAAATCGTGATCGTGCGGTCGATCGCCTTGCACATGTCGTATATGGTCAGGGCTGCGGCGCTGACGGCGGTCAACGCCTCCATTTCGACACCGGTGGCGGAATGGGCGCGGGCGCGGGCCAGGATTCGGACCTGGCAAGCCGCCGGGTCAAGCTCCACCCCTACCTCCACGTTGGTGAGCGGCAGCTGATGGCAGAGCGGAATGATTTCGGAGGTTTTTTTGGCGGCCATGATGCCGGCCAGCTGGGCGGTGACCAGCACGTTTCCCTTGCCCGATCCGGCCGATTGGCCCTCCGCCGATTGCTGGACTGCGGCGAATGCCTGATCGCTTAATTTCACCGTGCCGCTGGCGAGCGCGGTGCGGAGGGTTTCAGGCTTGCTAGATACATCGACCATGCGCGGATGGCCGGAGCGGTCGAGGTGTGAAAGCGGCGACTTGGGAGCGGTTATCAAAGCCTGATTTGCTCTCGTTTGCGATTCGCCTAATTATACGAATTAAACCGGACCACGTTAGGTATACGTGTGGTATTGACCGGGCAAACTAACTACAAAGTAACCTTTGGCAACTCCTTGTATATTGGCGGTCTTTACCCAAATGTCCGGTTCTGCCAGTCGGGGGCCCGGAGTGGCCGCATTTGCCGCTACCCTGGCCACGTTCTGTTTAGTCTTGGTCGTCGTTTACGGCGCTCTGCGCGATGCGATCCCGGCCGCCCTGCAGGGACTCATTGACGCCTTGCCCGTTCCGCTGCCCGGGATATAGGCCAGTTGGGCTCCCTCCAAACTCGACGCGGGCCCTGGCAGATGCGCTCGCGCTCTCCGGGCGGCTCGGGAACCGGGCAACAACGCCGCGGAAAAGGTCGCGAACGCATCTCCCGGCTGGCCCAGTATGGGACCGATCTGACCCGACGGGCTCGCGCCGGCGGGCTTGATCGAGTGGTTGGGCGCGCGGCCGAGACGATGCGGGTGGCCGAAATCCTGCTGCGGCGCAACAAGAACAACCCGCTGTTGGTGGGCGACGCCGGGGTCGGCAAGACCGCGATCGTTGAGGGACTGGCGCAAAAGATCGTAAGTGGTTCGGTGCCGGTGCAGTTGCTCGAAACCCGGCTCATAACCCTGGATCTGGCGGCGATGGTGGCTGGCGCCAGGTATCGCGGTGAATTTGAACAACGGGTCAAGGAACTCCTAGAAGAGGTGGTCGAAGCGCGTGATGTGGTCCTATTTATCGATGAGATCCACACGATTCTGGGGGCCGGAGGGGCCAGTGGCACGTTGGACGCAGCCGGGTTGCTTAAACCGGCCCTGGCCCGCGGCAAGATCCGAGTTATCGGGGCCACCACCTGGAACGAGTACCGGCGTTACTTTTCGCGCGACGCGACCCTCCACCGCCGCTTCCAAACGGTAGCGGTGGAAGAGCCCGACCTGGACCAGACGCGGGCGGTGCTGGAGGGACTGCGCGAGACCTATGAAGAATTTCATGGCCTGCCGATTGCCGATTCGGCGATCACCGCCGCCATCCGGCTCTCGGACCGGTACATTACCGACCGCCGACTTCCCGACAAGGCCATCGACTTGATCGACGAGGCGCTGGCCCGGCGTAAATCCGACCGCCTGGTGCCCCCGGAGGAAATCAAGGCAATGCGCCGCCAGGTGGCAACTTTCCGCAAGCGGCGTTCCGAGCTAGCCGTGGAGGGCGACAACCAGGAACTTCTCCTGGAGGAATATGCGGCCGAGTCGCGGTTGCGCGAAAAACTGATCGTGGCCCGCCGCGGTTGGTACAAACAATTGCAGCAAAGCGCGACCCCGATCGATGACAAGGCCATAGCCGAGGTCGTCGCCAGTGCAACCGGTATTAACATGGCTGACCTGACGGAGGCCGAGTCGGGCCGCTATCTGCAACTTGAAGCCAAGTTGGGCCAAAGCTTAATCGGCCAGGGCAACGCCATCCGACAGGTGGCCAATTCGCTCAAGCGGGCTGCGGCCGGGCTCAAGGCGCCCGAGCGGCCGATCGGGTCGTTGCTGCTGCTCGGGCCGTCGGGGGTGGGCAAGAGCGAAATGGCCAGGCTGCTGGCCGAATTTGTTTCCGGCAGCCGTGACAAACTGATCCGCATCGACATGTCCGAGCTATCGGAGCCGTTCTCGACCTCGCGCCTGATCGGCGCCCCGCCGGGATACGTGGGTTATCAGGAAGCGGGTCGGTTGACCGAGGCCATCCGACGCGATCCGCATTCGGTGGTTCTCTTCGACGACATTGAAAAGGCCCATCCGCAGGTGCTTTCGTTGCTGCTGCAGATCATGGACTCGGGCAAATTGACCGATGCCGGCGGGCGCAGCGCCAGCTTTGCCCAGGCGATCATCCTGCTAACTTCAACCGTGGGCAGCCGCTCGGGCGGGACGATCGGGTTCGCCAATCCCGCCGGCGGTCGCTCGCCGGCATCCGACCCGGTCCGTTTGGCGAACGATATGCGTCGGCGGCTATCGCCCGAATTTGTCAATCGGCTGGACCGGATCGTTCCGTTGGCCGACCTTGGTGAGGAAGATTTCCGCGAAATTGCCCGCCGCCTGCTCGCGGCGATGGCCAAACGACTCGCCGCCCTTGGCCAAGAGGTTGAGATTGCCGGCGTGGTGCTCGGAGAGTTGGTTCGGCGCGCATTGGCGGCCGGGGAAGGGGCTCGTCCGCTGCGGGCGATCATCGAGCACGATATCGAGCAAGCACTAGCTTCCGCGCTAATTGCCGCCGGTCCCGACGATGACCGTTGCTATGCAGTGGACTTCCACGACGGGCGATTTACGGTGGAAGCGCACGCGGTCACGGCCCAGTGAAATTGGAAGTTGCCGACAGCGATGCGCCGCCCGTCCAGATCGGTTAGCTTTTAGTTTTGACCCTCGATCTAATTTTCCTCTTTCGTGTGAGCGCAACGGCTTGAAACTATTGGGCAAGCGGCCCGGCGACAGCCCCGATCTTTGGGTCGAATGCGGCAAGTGCAAGCGGATGCTGCATCGGCGGCGTGAATTTGAGCAGAACCTGCATGTCTGCCCCAGGTGCAATTGGCACGGCCGTATCTCAATCGAACAGCGACTGGAGCTGCTACTCGATGATGTGGCGACTTTTAGCGAGCTGGGAGCCGAGCTGGCCTCGGGCGATCCGCTATCTTTCCGGCGCGGCGACTTAGCCTATCCCGATCATCTGGCCAGCTACCAGCAGCGGACCGGATTGCGCGAGGCTGCGGTGGCCGGGACCGGTTTTATCGGTGGCCGCAAGATCGCCCTGGCCACGATCGACTTTCGTTTTCTGGGTGCCTCGATGGGTACGGTGGTAGGAGAGAAAGTCACTTTGGCCATCGAGCAGGCCGGGGCCGAACTAATTCCGCTGGTGATCGTATCTTGTTCGGGCGGAGCGCGGATGCAGGAGGGCATGCTTTCGCTGATGCAGATGGCCAAGACGGCCGCCGCACTCGAGCGCCTGGGCCGTCACCGCGGTCTTTACATTTCGGTAATGACTGATCCGACCTTGGCCGGGGTTACGGCCAGCTTTGCCTCGCTGGCCGATGTAATCATCGCCGAGCCGGGGGCGACCGTGGGCTTTACCGGGCGGCGACTGATCGAACAGATTGCCAAGCAGAAATTACCCGATGACGCTCAGACTGCCGAATTCATGCAAAAGCGTGGGATGATCGACCTGGTCACCATCCGCAGTGCCTTGCGCCCAACCATTATTCAACTGATCCAGCTGTTGGCCCCCGACCGGTCGGAAGCTTCGGTCGCGCAGTGAAGATTCTCGAATTCGAGGTCGGGTTAGCGCAGCTACGGGCCGAGCTTTCCTCCCTCCAGCGGAAGGGCGAGGGACCGGGCCCCATCGAGACCCTGCGGCGGCGGCTGCGCAAGGAAACCAATGCGGTGTTTTCGAAACTCTCCGACTGGGATCGTGTGCAACTGGCGCGCCACTCGGATCGCCCGCACACCCTCGATTACGCCAACTGGGCCTTTTCCGGATTCATCGAACTGCATGGAGACCGAAATTTCCGCGATGACCCGGCGATCGTCGGCGGGCCGGCTTTCCTGGCTGGTCGCCCGGTGATGCTCATCGGCCACCAGAAGGGTTCCAATTCGCGCGAGAATCTGGCCCGTAATTTCGGGATGGCCAGCCCCGAAGGCTTCCGCAAGGCCCGCCGCCTGATGATGATGGCCGAAAAATTTGCGATGCCGGTCGTGACCCTGCTAGATATTCCCGGTGCCAACCCGGTGCTGGAAGCCGAAGAGCGCGGCCAGGCCTGGGCGATCGCCGAAAACTTGCTGACCATGGCTGGGCTAAGGACCCCGATCGTGTCTACCGTGATTGGTGAGGGCGGATCGGGCGGGGCGCTGGCTTTGGGGGTGGGCGACCGAGTGCTCATGCAGGAGAACACCGTCTACTCAGTAGCTTCTCCGGAGGGGGCCGCCAGCATCGTTTGGCGTGACTACAAGTTCGCCGAAACCGCCGCCGCCGCGCTTAAGCTGACCCCTACCCACCTGCTCGGGCTAAAGGTAATCGACGCCATCGTGCCCGAGCCGGAAGGCGGTGCCCATACCGACGGACCGGCCGCCGCAGCCCAGCTGCGCGAAGCCCTCGTTGGCGAGCTGGCCGCGCTCTCGCAGGTTCCGATCGACGAGCTCGTGGCCAGGCGTCATGACAAGTACCGGAAGATGGGGGTCGAGCACCTCAGGCATCTGCCGGTTAGCGGGGAGCGCTAGCGACCCCTACTGGAAGTCCTCGATGACGTCGAGCATCTGGGGAATCAATTTGCGGTTGGTCCCAACCGCGGCGGCGAGCGGGAAATCGGCGATCGCCTGATTGATCAATGCCGGCATGTACCCCCAATGGCGGCGCTCCACCAGGACGATCGCGCCGCGTCCGAGGCGGGTTCCGAGCACCCGGTCATAGGCGCTTACGATCCCGCCGCGCTGGGTGTGACCTAGGACCACCTCGCGGGTTGAATACGGCGTGGCGGCATCGATGGCGGCCGCCACCCTGGCCCCCAGCTGACGGGTGGCCAGGAGCGTGTGCCCGAACTGGTCGTTGGCGTCCGCCGCCGCCGCCGGCGCCGCAAGGCCCAAGACCTGGGCGCCTTCTGACACCACCACCAGGGCGTAGCGCTGCCCTCGGCTATGGCGTCGCGCCAGGGCGTTGGTTACATCCGCAATCGCGGTCGCTTTTTCCGGCAGGAGGACGAAGTCGGCCGCGGCGGCGATCCCGGCATAAGCAGCGACCCAGCCGGCGTCGCGGCCCATCGTCTCCACAACGATCGCGCGGCTGTGCGATGCGGCGGTGGTGCGCAGGCTGTCAATGGCTTCGGTAACGCGGGTAATGGCGGTGTGAAAACCGATGCAGTAGTTGGTGCCGGTAACGTCGTTGTCCATCGTCTTGGGAACGCCGACGACCGGGTTGCCATCGGCGGCCAGTTGAGCCGCCACCGATAGCGTATCGTCGCCGCCGATGGCAACCAGGGCGTCGATCCCGCCATCGGCGAAGAGCGCCTCGACCCGGGCATATGCGCTCGCGTCGGAACGCGGATCGGTGCGCGAGGTGCCCAGCATAGTCCCACCCTGGTAGATGATCTCAGCCACCGCGTCCGGAGTTAGCTCACGCCAATGGTTGGCCACCGCCCCGGCCCAGCCGTCTAGGTAGCCGCGCACGCTCCACGAGCGACGATGTGCCAGCAGGACGACCGCACGGATTGCAGCGTTGAGCCCACAGCAATCGCCCCCGCCGGTGAGGATACCGATCTTGGAGATGTGGCCGGAGTCCATATGCGGTCAAACTTTCTAGGTAATCGGGTCGATCAATTCAATAGACAAATATGAACCAAACAAGTCCGGGGGCCGGGAATATCCTGGAGAAAATCCTCCTGCCGCTCCCCAATGGTTCGGGGTTGGCCGGGATTTCGATCTTGCATGTCTCAGACATTCATGCCCGTAGCGCCGACGATTTCCCGTCGCGCGCTCTGCGGTCCTTGGCCCCGGTCGCCTGCGATCTCCTGTGCGTTACCGGCGACATCGCTGAAAATGGCCCGGCCCTGGCCGAAACCGCCCGGGCGCTTGGTCGAATCAGGCCGCGCCTGGGGGCATTCGCCTGCCTCGGCAACCACGATCTGCTGCTGGACCCGGGGCAAGTTGTCAACGTCTTGGCCGCCAGCGGGGTACGGTTGCTGGTAAACGAGTCGGTCCAAGTACGGATTGGCGACCGGAGGCTGAACCTGATCGGCACCGATGACCCGCATCGCGCACGCCACGATATCGCAAGTGCCTACGCCGGTTCAGACCAGGGCCTCGGCACCCTTCTGTTGACCCATTCACCGGACGGTGTATTTGATGTGGGCGATTACCGCTGCGACCTGGCCCTTTCGGGCCATACCCACGGGGGCCAACTCAACATCCCGATGTTGCCGACCCCGACCAACACCCGCAATCGATTGCCGGCCGCCGATGGGGTGATGGTCCTGGGTGGCCGGCTCTGCCACGTAAGCATTGGCCTCGGCTGGTCCGGAATTCCGCTGCGACTGCGCTGTCGCCCGCGGGCGCATCTGCTTGAGCTGGCCGAGGTCGCCGGGTGACCGCCTTCCAGCTGCCAAACGGTCAACTCGGCGGGCTGCGCCCAATGGGAATCGAGACCGAATACGGGATGATCTGCCAGGGTTTTGCCGAGCCAGTGGATTTTGGGTTCCTGGCCTCGACCTTGGTCCGCTCGCTCTGCCTGCGTCCGATTCATCGCGGCTGGGATTATTCGGGCGAGGACGGCCGCCTGGATTTCTTCGGCCGGCGTCACCGCCTGGCCCGCGACCCGCACGATCTGGCCGCGGTGGCGGGCGAGAGTGCCAGGCTCTCCCGGGCCGAGCTGATCGCCGATACGATCCTGCCCAACGGCGCGCGCTTTTACAACGACCACAACCATCCCGAGTACTGCACCGATGCCACCCGTTCGGCATTCGAGGTCGCCCGCCAGGACGCCGCCGGCGAACAACTCCTACTTGCCTGTCAGCGCCAGCGCAACGCCCGCTCGACCGACGAGGTGCTATTGGTCAAGAACAACACCGACTATCACGGCCGTTCATACGGAACCCATGAAAACTACCTTTTGAACCGGTCGGTCGGGATGGATTTCTTAATCGCCCAGACTGTGCCCTTCCTGGTCTCGCGAATCGCCCTGACCGGTGCCGGTAAGGCCGGCAGCGAGGGCCGCTTCGCCGACCCGGCGGTAACTTTTCAGATTTCCCAGCGGGCCGATTTTTTTGAACAGATAACCGGGATAAATACGACTGCAAAGCGTCCGATTTTCAATACCCGCGACGAGCCGCATTCCGACCGCCGGGCCTATCGCCGGATGCACGTGATCTGCGGCGATGCCAACCGCAGCCAGCTACAGACGGCGCTCAAGGTGGGAATGACCTCGCTGGTGCTGGACCTAGTCGAACAGGGGCACGACTTCCGAATCGCCCTCAACGACCCGCTGCAGGCGATCCGGACGTTTTCACGCGACCCCGCGCTTTGCGCCATGGTGCCGACCTCGCGCGGCCAGTTGGGGATGCTCGACGTGCTGGAAATCTACCTGCAGGCGATTGAGGAAGCCGATCTGCGCGGACCGGAGCGCGACTGGATTGCCGCCGAGTGGCGACGCCTGCTCGATCTGCTACGTCGCGATCCGGAGGGTGCCGGTGATTTCCTCGACTGGTGCGCCAAATTGCAGCTGATTGAGCAAGTCGCACCCGGCCAGGCAGGCCTGCCGGCCGAAACACTGCGGCGCTTAGACGTCGCCTACCACTACCTTGACCCAAGGTATTCGATCTATGACCAGCTGGTGGCCGAGGGTCGAATCGGCACCCTGCTTGACCCCACAGAAGCCCGGGCCCACCTCAAACAACCGCCCGGCGACACGCGGGCGCGCCTGCGCGGAAGGCTTATCTCGCACTTTGGCGGCCACGTCAAGGAGATGGAATGGGATTCGGCGACGCTTGAAATTTCCGGCCGGCGGTTTCACCTGGACCTCTCGCAGGTCCATTCGGGAACTATTGCAGCCCTGGCCGAAAAGGTTGAGGCGGCCGCCGACGTGGACGAACTAGTCGGGGCGCTTATGGGGTCCGAAGCTGTCGTTGGTTGAAAATGTTATCTAATGACGGGTGCCATGGTATCCGTCCGGCGTTGGAGGATGGGGCAAATTGAAAGCAGAGCAACGCGCCATGTTGAGCGTCCGCATCGGGTTGGAAACTGAAGCTCCGAGTAAACCGGAAACCGAGACCGAGGACCCCGCCCATTCGCCGGACAAGAGCGAGGAAGAGGAGCTAGGCGAGAGGGTGCGGCGAATCATTCGTGAGATTCCCAACCCCACGCCGCAACCGGGAGGGCAGTAGTCCCGCATGCAAGATGCCCTGTTCGGCACCGAGATCGAATTCGGAGTAACCGGTGCGGTGGAACCGGAGCTGGCGGCGGCATTGGTCAAGACCGACATCTTTGACGGATACCGCTACGGGGTCGTCGACCCGGCGCCGCGCGAGTGGGGCGAAACCCCGGCCAACGGCGGGTTCCTGTTCAACGGCGGGCGCCTGCTGATCGACTCAGGGCACCTTGAATACGCCACTGCCGAATGCCGCAGCCTGGCCGCTCTGGTGGCCCATGAGCTGGCGATCGAACCGATTCTGCTGGAAACACTTGCACGCCTGCAGCGGCAGGACCCGATCTACTTTGTCAAGAGCAACACCGACTACTGCGGCAACACCTTCGGGTACCATGAGAGCTATTCGATGCGCCGCCGTCCCGACGACGAGACGGTAGTTTCCGGGCTAATGCCCTTTCTGGTGACCCGCCAGATCTTTGCCGGTGCCGGCCTGATCAGTTTTTCCGGGCGCGGCCGGCCCGGGCAATACCAACTGAGCCAGCGCGCCGGATTCGCCGATGTGGGCGTTTCACGGCGGGTGCGCTACGGCGGCCGCCCGATCATCAACTTGCGCGATGAGCCGTTGGGTTCCCGGCCGCGCCTACACGTGATCATCGGCGACTGCAATCGGTCTGAATTTGCCACTGCCCTCAAGATCGGCACCACCGCCCTAGTGGCCCAGTTGCTCGACGCCGGTTGGTCGCAATCGCTCCAGCTTGAAGCGCCGGTGCGCGATCTGCGCCAAATTGCCGCCAACACGGTGGGCGACTGGACTGTCTCGGAGGAGCGCTACGGATCGATTGCGGCGGTTGACGTGCAGCGCCAATACCTCAACGAGGCCACCCGGCGGTTTGCGGGCAGAGATGCCGATACCGCATGGACCCTTGAGAACTGGGAACAGGTCCTAGATCAGCTCGAATCTGATCCAATGACGCTAGATGGCCATTTGGACTGGGTTTCCAAAAAGAAGGTGCTTAGCGAATTTGCCGACGGCAGCTCCCTCGGGTGGAGCGACCGTGATCTGCTCAAGGTGGATCAGGCATACCACATCATCGACCCCCGCCAGAGCGTATTTACGGCGCTGCGCGAGCATTCCCGGATGCGCTTCCTGTTGCCGACCCCGGTGGCCCAGCGGGCGGTTTCCGAGCCGCCATTGGACACCCGCGCCCATGCCCGCGCCAAGGTCCTGCGGGCGCTGGCTAAGGCTGACGCGGCCGAACACGTCGATTGGTCCGAATTGCGCCACGGACTATCAGATTACGCACTTTGGGAAGGTCGCCTCTACCGCGTCTATTCCTACATTGACGGTTGGCGGGAGGTGGCCGCAGCCGGGGTCTGGGATCTGGTGCCGTATGTGCTGGACTGGGAATCGATCGCCGTAAACGGGAAGGTTCTAAGCATTGCCGACCCGTTCCAGTGCTACGATGACCAGTCAAGCGAATTCGCTGACGAGATCGGCGATTTCCTGCGGGCGCTGCCGCCGGCGGGAGGACCAGACGAGGACGTTGAACCGACCGACCGCGCCATAGAAGAGCCTTAGAAGAGGAGTGTGAGTTTTTGGGGCTGATTGACTCGCTCTCCTACGCCGTCCGGGCACTGGGTTGGAAGATTCGCACCGGAAGGTTTGAAGAGGCGCTGGCGGAGATCGAGATATTCGATTCGCTGCCGCCGAACTTGCGGCGTCAACTGGCGCGCCGCGGCACCTTGCTGGTCTCGCCGGCCAACACCGTCATCACCGAACCGGGGATCGGCGATCACAGTCTCTACGTGGTGGCGACCGGCAAGGTGCGGATTTCGACGCCCTCGCACCCCGATGAGCGCGAGCGGCGCGGCCGGGTGGTCGGAGAGCTTGCGGTATTTGGAAATTTCGAAAGTGCGATCGGACATCCGGATCCGATCCTGGCGGTCACCGAAACGGGCAGTGAAATCCTGGTGCTGGATCTGTCGCGCTTGGTGGGCCCGCTCGGACAGGAATCCGAGCTTGTCCGGGCGCTAAACGAGTCGTACCTACGAACCGTGTTGACTGCCTATCTGCGCAAACTGGACTATTTCTCGCATCTGTCGGCCAACGAGCTTGAGTCGCTGGCACAAAGATTTGCCTGGGGCCACTTTCCAGCCGGCCGGTTCGTATTCCGGCAGGGCGACTATGGCGTCGACCTGCACTATATCCGGCGTGGTCGGGCGCTCCTCGATGTGGTCAGCTATGACCGGCGCCAGGGCCGACCACGGACGCGATATCACGAGCTGGACGAAAGCGACCATTTTGGCGAGCTGGCCCTGCTGGGGCAAACCGCCCGCCCGGCCACCGTGCAGGCGATAACGGCGCTGTCGACCCTGACAATCCAGCGTGAGAAACTACTTGATTTCTATGCGCAATTTCCGGATTCGCGCCTGCCGATCGAGGTGGCAATGACCAAGTACGTAGCTTCGCGGGCCTGGCTGGAAAAACAGCATCTGCCGACTGCCCGCCGGGCCGAGGTGCGCCGCCTGGTCCGCGGGACCAAGGCCACCAGCGTCAACTGGCTCAAGCGGTCCGACCAGCACCCGGTTTAAGCTACCCCACCGCCGCCCGGCCGAGGCCGAGCAGTGAGAGCAGGAACCGGCTGGCGGGAACGCGCACCTGTACGCCGTCGCCGAACAGGAGCTGCGGGAGCGGCAGGACGCCGAATCGTTCAACTGCCAGATGCAGGATCAATTCCTGGCCTTCGACGCTGGTTTGTAAATGGCCGGCGAAAGGGACGTTTAGGTGCCCACGAAGCTCGCCCTCGACCGCCACGCTGGCACCGGCCACCCGCGCCCGCGCCCATTCAAGTTGCGGGCTCGCCCGGCCGCTAGCGGCCACGTAATGATTGAACGCCACCGCTGAGATGCCGATATCGGTCCAACCCTGGGGGCTCTCGACCACCGCCGAGGCCTCCAGCACCCGGGTGAACGAAGCCGGCGTGGCGGTAGCCCCGGAATCACCCAGGGCGGCGGCGCTCTCGCCGGATACTCCGGCAAGGGCCGGGACCTGGACCAGGCCGGCTACCGAGGCAAGATAAACCAGATAGACGACTGCCAAAAGCAGCGCAACGGCCACAGTGGCGGCGGCGAGCTTGAACCAGAACGCGATCATGGCCCGCGCGATTCTGGCCGCGCAATGGGGCCGCGCCGGGCCGGCCCGGCGGCCGGATTGTCAATAATCGGCAAGGAGTTTCAACGCCCGTGGGCTTTGGTTATTGGGCAACTGCCCGCAAGGAATGGTGGTACCAATGGAATATCGCAAGTTTGGCGATTCCGACCTAGAGGTGTCGGTCGTCGGCTTTGGCGGCTGGCCAATGGGGGGCACCCAATACGGGGCGGTCGACGATGGCGAGGGCCAGGCTGCGGTGATGCGGGCATTCGACCTGGGAGTTACCTGCTTTGACAACGCGGCCGGTTACGGACTGGGACACTCCGAGCGGGTCATGGGGGAAGCGCTGAAACCGATCCGTGACCAGGTGATCATAGTTACCAAATGCGGGATCGCCTGGAACGATGCCGAAAAACGGATGGAGCGAAATGGCACCCGCGCTCACGTGCTCGAATCCTGCGAACAGAGCCTGAAAAACCTGCAGACCGACCGCATCGACCTGCTGCTGATCCACTGGCCGGACGTCGATACGCCGTTTGAGCAGACGATGCGGGCCCTGGAAGAACTACAGAAAGCCGGCAAGATCCGCTACATCGGGGTCTCCAATTTCATGCCGGAGATGCTGGACGAATGCTCCAAGCACGTAAAACTGGTCGCCAACCAGATGGGTTATTCGATGCTGGAGCGCCGGATCGAGCGCGACGTGATGCCATGGTGCGAGCAAAACGCGGTTGGCATCATGAGCTACGGTTCGCTTGCCCATGGCCTGCTGGCCGGCAACATGACCGCCGACCATGAGTTTGATTCCTGGGATTGGCGAGATTCGGGGCACGCCTTCGGGATGCCGTTCTTTGATCGCAAAAAACATTTCCCGCTGAACGTGCAGACCCAGGACGAGTTGCGAGCGATTGCCGAACGCGAGGGCCACACCCTGCCCGATCTGGGGCTGGCATGGGTGCTCTCACACCGGGTCGTTACCACCGCGCTGGTTGGATTCCGAACCCCCGCGGAGGTTAACGACGCCGCCCGGGCAGCCGAGTGGAAGCTGTCGGATGAACTCCTCGCCGAGGTCGCGGCGATATCCGATGCGGCCTTCCAACGCCTTGTCGCCGACGAGATGATGATCGCCGACAAGGGCGGCTGGAACCCTTGGAACCGCCAGCCTCCAAAGTTCGCCGGCGGCGGCAAGTCCTCGCCCGACGACGACGAATAGCTGACTAGCAAGTTGCCGAGAAAGCCAGGTGACCGCGACCGGGTTTACAGCCTGGCCGAGGCCCGCGCGGCGCTCCCGGCAACGATCGAGCGCCTGGACCAGATCGCCCGACACCGCGCCGATTTACGTGCTTGGGGTCGGGCCATTGAAGGTCTCTCTGGCGATGACAGCCCGGCCAAGGGTCTGCCCGAGTTGTTGCAAGCGGTCGGCGATCTGCTGGTTGAACTCGCTGCTGAGGGAGTGTTGGTTCGCGATCTAGATGAGGGAATCATCGACTTCCCTGGCCGCAGAGCCGATCGCGACGTTTGTTGGTGTTATCGCCTGGGCGAGCCCGACATTACCTATTGGCACTATCCGCAAGAGGGGTTTGCCGGTCGAAAATCGGTCAGCTGAACAAAGGTCGCACTGGCGTATTTCGCAGCTTCATATAGGGGTTTGTAAGGCGAATGTAAATCGTGTCATCGGAATCCGTAAGTGGGACGGCAAGCTTGCGATTTCCAGTGAATTGGTGGACGCGGCTCAATGAGCGGCGATCCAGTGCCTTTTTTGAGTGAATAAAGCGTAATCTCAGCCCAATCAGCGGTCCTATAAATTTATCGATCACCACAACATATGGTGTGGCGGCGTGGACATTTATTACAAAACTCCATCCAATTGCGCTTGGTCGATGCGAATTTATGATATATCGTTAGACTCCGTATTACACGGTGTCGCCAAAATGATCCTCCGAATTGCATGAAATTTCATGCAATTCCAGAGTGGTTTCTGATCTCACTGAATAGGTTTGGCTGTGCTTGTATTTGGAATTTTTAGCTAAGAATTGATTGGCGCCATTGCAGGCTTCTATCGACGTTGGCGCTATGCGCGTCCGCAAACGGGATGGGCGAATTGTTTCCTTTGACCCGACGCGGATCCGAAAAGCGATGGCTGCTGCATTCAAGGCAGATCTTGACCTAACGGCCGAGCAACCGTTACCTGATGGCCTCGTCGACGAAGTTAGGGCGATCTCCACCTCGGTTATTGAAGGAATTGCCGACAAATCGGTGACCGAGCGGGGAGTCGACGTCGAATCAATTCAGAACCGCGTCGAAGATGAACTGATGCGGCGCGGGCATTTTTCGATTGCCCGCGGCTACATCCTCTACCGCGCGGAGCGCACGCGCCTCCGCGAAATAAGGCGGATCGTCCAACCCGCGGAGCAGTTACGCGAGCTGCTCCAAGTTGCGAAGGGTGACGGTACCCGCCAGCCGCTGGCGGTGGCCAAGATTCGGGCCGAATTGTTCGAGGTCTTCCAGGGCCTTGATGGGCGATGCTCGATTGACGACATGGAAGATTCGGTATTTCTCTCGTTGCATGACGGGATAAGTACGGCCGACATCCAGCGCGCCCTGATACTGGTGGCGCGGCAATGCATGGAACGCGAACCGGCCTATGACCGGGTTGCTACCCGGTTGCTACTGCGCCTTATATACCGCGAAGCGTTGGGGGTGGCTCCAACCGTCACCGAGCTCGACCACCCCTACCGCGAGGGCTTTGTCGACTTCCTCAAGGTTGGCGTCGAGGCCGAACGGATTGATCCCGAGCTGCTCAATTACGATCTCGAACGGCTGAAACTGGCGCTGCGGATCGACCGCGACGACAACTTTCGGATCCTTGGCCTGCAGACCCTCTACGATCGATATCTGCTTCACGACGAGCAGCGTCGGATTGAAACCCCGCAATATTTCTGGATGCGCGTGGCGATGGGTCTCGCTTGGAAAGAAAAGGACCGCGAAGGTAGCGCGATTGCTTTCTACGAGTTGCTCTCCCGCTTCTTATTCGTCTCAGCCACACCGACACTTTTCAATTCAGGCACCCTGCGTCCGCAGTTGTCATCCTGCTACGTCTCGACCGTTAGCGACGACCTCGAAGGAATCTTCAAGCAGGTCTCCGACAACGCCGCACTTTCCAAGTGGGCTGGCGGTCTGGGCAACGATTGGACCCCGATTCGGGCCACCGGGTCGCACATTAAAGGGACCAACGGCGAGAGCCAGGGTGTGATTCCCTTTCTAAAAATCGTCAACGACACCGCGGTGGCGGTCAACCAGGGCGGCAAGCGCAAGGGCGCGGTCTGTGCCTACCTGGAAACCTGGCATCTCGACATCGAGAGCTTTTTGGAGTTGCGCAAGAACACCGGGGACGAGCGGCGGCGCACCCACGACATGAACACCGCCAACTGGATCCCTGATCTTTTCATGCAGCGGGTTGTCGAAAAGGGCCACTGGACGCTTTTCTCGCCGGATGAGGTTCCCGATCTCCACGATCTATACGGCAAGGCGTTCAGGGACCGCTACGAGGAATATGAGGCCATGGCGCGCTCCGGGCAGTTGCGCCAATACAAAGAGGTGCAGGCGCAGGATCTCTGGCGGCAGATGCTCTCAATGCTGTTTGAGACCGGGCACCCCTGGATCACCTTCAAAGACCCTTCCAACATTCGTTCCCCGCAGGACCACGTCGGCGTCGTGCACAGTTCCAACCTGTGCACCGAGATCCTGCTCAATACGTCGAAGACCGAAACCGCGGTCTGCAATCTGGGTTCGTTGAATTTGCCCGCCCACACGACCCCCGACGGCATCGACACCGAGATGCTGGCCAAGACGGTCGGCACCGCCATGCGGATGCTCGACAACGTCATCGACATCAACTTCTACCCGACCGACGAAGCCGGGCGATCCAATTTGGCCCACCGCCCGGTGGGACTTGGAATAATGGGCTTCCAAGATTCCCTCTACATTCAGCGCATACCCTACGCCTCACAGGCGGCGGTCGAATTCGCCGACCTGTCGATGGAGCTCGTCTCCTACCAGGCGATCCGGGCCTCGTGCGAATTGGCCGCCGAACGCGGGACCTATGAAAGCTACAAGGGTTCCAAATGGGATCGCGGCCTATTGCCGATTGACACCATTGACCTGCTTGAGCGCGAGCGCGGCGAACCGGTGGAAATGAATCGCGATCAGACCCTGGATTGGGACCTTCTAAGGTCGCTAATTCGACGGAATGGCATGCGCAATTCCAACGTGATGGCGATTGCCCCCACGGCCACGATTTCCAATATCGCCGGCGTTGCCCAATCAATCGAGCCGGCCTACCGCAACCTGTACGCCAAATCCAACCTGTCCGGCGATTTCACGATCCTCAATTACTACCTGGTTCGCGATCTCCAGCGGCTCGATCTATGGGACCGCCGGATGATCGAAGATCTCAAGTACTATGATGGAATCATCGACGAGATGACCCGTATCCCGGCCGAGCTGCGCGAGCTCTATCTGGCCGCCACCCAGATTCACCCAAGCTGGCTCATCGAATGCGCCGCGCGCCGCCAGAAGTGGATCGACATGGGCCAGTCGCTCAATCTCTACATTGCCACTCCATCCGGCAAGCAGCTCGAGGATATGTACTTCCTGGCCTGGCGCCGAGGCCTAAAGACCACGTACTACCTGCGCTCGTTTGCCCCCACCCAAATCGAAAAGACCTCAATCGACCTCAATGCCCGGGCGATCCAGCCACGCTGGATGAAGTCTGAAAGCGCCTCTTCGCGGGTCATGGTGGCGCGCTCGGCGGGTACGGTTGTTGCCGAGCGCACCACTGAAAACGGCCTGGTCTGCGACCCCTTCGACGAGGAATGCGAAGCCTGCCAATAATAGGTTTGGCGGCCCGGTCAAACTAGGGCTTGGGTGCCCAAGCCCGCATGTTGCAGCCGAGTCCGCGGATTTCCAAATATGAATGACGGTGAGCGCGCCGCCGAGTTGCTCAGCCAACTGATTGCAATCGAATCGGTTAATCCCGATATGCCCGCCGGGCGGGCGGGCGAGAACGATTACGGCGACTTTGTCGCCGGATTTGGTGCCCGCATTGGGCTCGCGGTAACCCGCCAGTTGGTAGTTGACGGCCGGAAGAACGTTCTGCTCGCGCTTGACGGCGGGCATCGCAACACCCTGCTTTTTGACATCCATCTCGATACCGTACCGCAGGAGGGAGAGCTGGGTAGTGCCCGTCCGGTACGCGAGGGCCAACGTCTCTACGGCCGCGGCGCCTGCGACGTTAAGGGAGCCATGGCCGCGGCCCTGCTGATGCTGGAGCGCCTGGTCGCCGACCCACCGCCGGTCAACGTGATCCTGGCCGGAGTGGTTGACGAGGAATATAGAAAACGCGGGGCGCACCACCTGGCCGCCGATGTCTCCGCGGATGCGGTCATCGTCGGTGAACCCACCGGCCTGGCGCCGGTTATCGCGCAAAAGGGAATACTGCGCTTTGGGTTGACCGCGTCCGGGAAGTCCGCCCACACCGCCAACCCCGAACTGGGCAGCAACGCCATCTATGCGATGTTAGATGCCATTGCCGACCTTCGGACGTTGCCCGATCAGATAATGCCGGCGCATCCGCACGGACTGTGCGGCGAGGCCAAATTGACGGTTTCAACTATCAGCGGCGGAGTCCAGGTCAACGTGGTGCCAGCCAGCTGTCGGGCAATGGTCGACCGGCGAATGCTGCCCGGCGAGGACCCGATGGCGGTCCATCGGACGATCCGCGACCTGCTGGCCGCCAACCCGGCGATCCTGGTCGAGGATCCCTACGCCGCCGAGCCGGGGGTGGAATCGGATCCGGCCGCGCCCATCGTGCGGGCGGCGATGCGGGCCTGCCAACCGGCCGGCCAGGTCGAACCGATCGGGGTCCCCTACAGCACCGACGCTGCCGCCTATGCGCCTCGGGGACTGGATTTCGTGGTCCTGGGGCCGGGCGACATCGCCCAGGCGCACTCGGCCCGTGAATACGTCGAGCTCGGGCAGGTCGCAGCTTGTGTCAACCTCTATGAAGATGTCGTACGGCGGTACGCGCAAGGGATGCCTCATTGACTGATCTGACCGAAGAAATCACCCTCGCGCTTAGGTCGATCGCCAAGCTGACCGAGCAACTGGGAGATGGCAAAACCGATTCCGCCGGGCCTTTGCGGATGGCAATGGAGCAGGTGGCGACGCTGGCCCAGCGTCAGCCGGACCGCCAGCTCGCGCATTTTTTGGCCAAACACAGTTACGCCAAGGCGCTCGACTATCTGGAGACCGGCCGCCGTTAGATCAAAAAGGCGCCGTCTAAATTCAGCCGGCCGGGTCAACCGCCAGGACCGCCACTTCGTCCTGCAGCGGCCGCAGGATGAACGCGGCCAGGGCCATAAGGGCGCCCATGATCAGGTAGACCGCGCTAAACCCCCACAGGTGTCCGACGCGATTGCCAAGGTCAAGCGCGATCCCGGCCCAGAGGGTACCCAGCGCATCCCCGCCGGCGCCGGCGAAGTTGGCCAGTCCCAGGTAGAGGCCGGCGCTATCGGGCTTGGGCAACTTATCGACTAACAAGGCCCAATCACCGGCAGTGAACATCCCCAGAGCCATTCCCAGCAGTGAGACCGCGACCACCATCCCGCCAAAGCTGACTATGAAAGCAGCGCTCAGCGAAGCGATCACCCCCAGCCCGCAGGCCGCGTAAACGACTTTTTTGCGGCCGAACCTATCACCGAACATTCCGGCCGGCCAGGCCACCAGGACCGCGCTGATGAGCAGGATCCCCAAGAGTACCGAGGTCGCCTGTCCGGGGTTGTCAATTCCCAGCCGATCGCGCAGGTTGTACAGCAGGGTGTTGTCGGATGCCAGGACCGCCCCGAAAAATACCAGGCGCGAGATGATCACCCGCACGAAACCGGGGTGGGCGCGGGTCTGGGATACGACCTGGCCCAATTCGGTTAGCAGCCGCGGCTGATGGCCGGCCGGAAAGAGCGGGCCGGCCGGAATCAGCGCAAAGGACGCGATCGCCGAAAGCGCCAGGGTGAGCGCCCCGACGATCAGGAACCCCCAGACCACACCGGCGTCGAGCATGACGCCAGCAATGGCGGCGCCGATTGCCACCCCTGAGATGTTGAAAATTCCGTTCACCGACGAGGCCCGGGACATCTGGGTGATCCCGACCAGATCTGGCAAAACCCCCTTGTATGCCCCCCGTGATGTGTTCTCCGAGATCTGCGCGCACAGGATCAGCGCCAACAGGGCGGCGTAGCTGGCGGTTAGCGAGAGCAGCAAGATGAAGACCGAGGTCGCCAATGCCCCGGCCAGCATCATCGGCCGCCGCCGTCCCCACCGCGACCAGGCCCGGTCGGAAAGCCCACCGGCCAGCGGTTGCACGGCGATGGCCGCGGTCACTCCCACCGCGGTGATGAGCCCCAACATCGTGCCCTTGATGTCGGGGCCGACCAGGGCCTCGACCCGGTCGGGCAGGTAGACGATCGAGAGACCTCCCCAGAGCACCGAAAGCCCCAACCAATAGAGATTGAGGCGGAAGAGCATCAGCGAGGCGACCGGGCCACGCTGGCGGTAGGCCGCCCTCGCCCCGGACTCGTCAGTCACTTACAGAAAGTCGTTCTGGGCTTGGTGGCGCAGAGCCTGATCGCACAGGACCAAGGCGCACATTGCCTCGACGATTGGAACCGCCCGCGGCAGCACGCATGGGTCGTGGCGACCGCGCCCGCCGAATTCGACCGCGCCGCCGTCTTCATCGACCGTCAGTTGGGGTTTGAGGATTGTGGCGGTGGGTTTGAAGGCGACCCGGCCGACGATTGCCTCGCCGTTGGAGATCCCGCCCTGGATTCCGCCCGAGCGATTGGTACGCGTGCGCACTCGCTGGCCATCCATGTAGAACTCGTCGTTATGGGTTGATCCGGACAGGTAGGTACCGGCAAATCCGGAACCGATCTCAAACCCCTTGGCAGCCGGCAGCGACAGCATGGCCAGGGCCAGCTCGCCATCCAGCTTGCCAAATACCGGTTCACCCAGGCCGGGCGGGACGTTGCGGCATACGAATTCGACGACTCCGCCCAGCGAGTCCCCGGCGCGGCGGGCCCGGTCGATGCGATCAAAGATGGCCGCCGCCGATACCGGGTCGGGCACCCGGGTGGGGCTGGCGTCAACCAGGGCCCGGTTGACAGTGGCGGTGCAATCCGGCGCCTCGATTTCGGCAACGCGCTTTACGAACGCAACGATCTCGGTTCCGAAGGCCTGGTCGAGCAATTTGCGGGCGACCGCGCCGGCGGCAACGCGTCCAATGGTCTCGCGGGCCGAGGCGCGACCGCCGCCGCGCCAATTGCGTATGCCGTACTTGGCCTGGTAGGTGTAGTCGGCGTGCGAGGGGCGGTACAGTCGGCGCATGTACTCGTAGTCCTTGCCACGGGCGTCGGCGTTGCGAACGAGGATCGAAATCGGGGTGCCCAGGGTCAGCCCGTCAAATACTCCCGAGAGAATTTCGGCTTGATCGGCTTCGCGACGCTGGGTGGTGATGCTGCTCTGACCCGGTCGGCGCCGGTCGAGATCGGGTTGGATGTCGGCCGGCGAGAGCGCCAGCCGCGGCGGGCAACCGTCGATGACTGCTCCGATCGCCTCCCCGTGTGATTCGCCCCAGGTCGTGATCCTTAGGGCGGTCCCGAAAGTGTTGCTCATCGCGGATTGACCCCGGCAAACCTAGTTGCGGCGGTCCGCAATCAGCGGATCGATCCCGGTGCGGGCGAAACGCAGGTTCGCCTTGGCCGAGGAGCGAACGTACCAGCTGTCGATCTGGGCCAGCATATCGGTCCGCCGGTCCGCCTCGTCCCAAAGATTGTGCAACTCGTCTGGATCCTCGGCCAGGTCGTAAAGTTGGCCGCGTTCCTCGCCCAAGAATTCAACCCACTTGTAGTCCCGGGTACGCATCATGATCTGGTACTCAATGTCGCGCATGGTCCGGTCGCGCGCGGCCTCGCAAAAAACCGCCTCACGCCCGCTGGCTTCCTGGTCGCCGAGAAGATGTGGAAGCATGCTGATCGCCTCAAAATAAGGTGGTGGCTCGATCTCGGCGACCTGCAGGATGGTCGGCCCCAAATCGAACCAACTGTAGAGGTCGTCGACCCCCCTCGCGCCGTC
Source organism: Chloroflexota bacterium (assembly GCA_965261345.1). Classification (GTDB taxonomy): domain Bacteria; phylum Chloroflexota; class UBA11872; order UBA11872; family VXNJ01; genus VXNJ01. Next base: position 1,104,684 of record OZ253449.1, on the reverse strand, counting down.
AAAACGTTCCGGTCCCCAAACAATCGTGGGCACCCGGGTGACACAGTCGTACATGTTCCATTTTTCAATCAGGCCGTGATCGCCGAGGCTCTCGCCATGGTTGGAGGTAAATATCATTACCGAGTTTTGCAGAAGCCCTTGGTCGTCTAGGCGGTCGATGATCTGGCCCACCTTGCGGTCAATCATCTCGCAGTTGGCCATATAGTAGGCCCGCTGACGCTGACGCTGGGCGTGGGGGGCCCTGGCGTCATGGACGATCGGGTCGTGGACGAAGCTTTCAAAATGCTGCCGCAAACGCTTCGACCCTTTGGGTTGGGCGTCCAATTCATCCTCGGTAACCTCCAGCAGCGGGAACTCGCGCTGCATGCATTTCTGGGCCAATTCGGGGAGCGGATCGAATGGCGGGTGCGGCCCCGGGAATCCAATTTCCAAAAAGAGCGGCTGCTTTAGCGGGTAACTGCGCCCACGTTGATCGAGCCACCAGAGGGCGGTATCGCCGACGAACTCGTCGGGATGCAGGTGCGAGGCTATCGGCCATTCGAAGGCCCCCATCCGTTCCTGCCAATCGGCGTTCTCACGCTCGTACATCGGCCGGCCGGGCTTCTCCAGGCCGTGGGCCGCGATCGCCCGGTCCAGTTCGTCGAAGAACTTGATCGGAAGGCCTTGGCGATCCTTGTTTTCAACCACGTAGCGCTCGTCGAAGCCGAACGGTGCGGTGTACGGACCGGTGTGCATCTTGCCGATGTTGACGCAGTAGTAACCGCTCTCGGCCAGGGTGGCAACCCAACCGTCGGGCCAGGTCGAATCGTTGCGCTGCACGCCGGTGTTGTGCGGCGAAAGTCCGCTAAAAAGGCTGGCCCTCGCAGGGGCGCAGACCGGGGCGTTGATGTGAACGTTCCCGAAAACTATGCCTTCGGCGACCAGGCGGTCAAGGTTGGGAGTGTCCACATAGGGACTCCCCAACGTCCCGATCGTGTCGAACCGCTGCTGGTCGGTGATCATCAGAATGATGTTCGGGGGTAGATCTTGCAAGCTGGCAATTCCTGGCGTAAAGTGGCCGCTGCGACATTTTTAAAGCATAGGCGGGCCGGCCTACTCCGCTTGGCCATCGCGTTTTCCTTATTCTTTTACTGGCGTGTTGTGAAGTGACCTTTTTTGGAAAAGGATCAACAACGCGTCAACAGCGCCATGTACGAATTTGGAGTTTGCCTTGCAAGCAATCAAATACGCGGCGCCCACCAGCATCGCCGATGCGGTCGAAATACTCGATCAACACGGTGCCCAAGCCAGGATGCTGGCTGGCGGTACCGACCTGATTGTGCAAGTGCGCGAATGGGCACGCGATGTCAGCGTATTCGTTGACGCCAAGCACATTCCGGAACTGGTTGAAATTTCGGTTGCCGCGGACGGCTCGCTGACCCTGGGTGCGGCGGTTCCTTGCTATCACATTTACGCCGACCAGACGGTCAAAAGCTCTTTTCCGGGCCTGGTGGACGCCGCTTCGATAATCGGTGGCACCGGGATTCAAGGCCGCGCTTCAATGGGCGGCAACCTGTGTAATTCGGGGCCGGCCGCCGATTCGACGCCTCCGTTGATCATCTACTCGGCAACTTGCAACATCGCCGGTCCAGGAGGGATGCGGACGGTGCCCGTCGAGGATTTCTGCACCGGCCCGGGCCGCAATGTGCTAGCTGACAACGAATTGCTGGTCTCGCTCACGATCCCCGCGCAAGCGGCCAACTCGGGGGCTTTCTACCTTCGCTTTATCCCGCGCAACGAGATGGACATCGCGGTAGTCTCGGCCGGGGCCTGGGTGCAGCTGGACGGAGACGTAATCACTGCCGCGCGAATCGGCCTGGGCGCGGTCGCCCCGACCCCGCTCTACGTTGCCGAAGCTGGCGCGGCGCTGATCGGCCAGGTTGCCGACGAGGCCGCCTGCGAGCTGGCTGCCGGGCACTCGATCGCGGCGGCCGTACCAATTACCGACATGCGCGGAACCATCGAATACCGTAAACACTTAAGCGGCATATTGACCAAACGCGCCTTGCGCGGCGCAGTCGCCCGCGCCAGAGGAGAGTCCTACAGTGCCCACTAACCTAGTTTCCGGCAAGACCCACGTAACCACCACGATCAACGGAGAGCAGCACGACTACCTGTGCGAGCCGCGCGAGAGCCTGCTTGACGTACTGCGCGAGACGCTCCACCTGTATGGGGCCAAGGAAGGTTGCAACAACGGCAACTGTGGGGCCTGCAACGTGATCATGGACGGTCGCCTGGTCAACAGCTGCTGCGTGCTCGCGATCGAATCGGCCGGCAGCGAAATTACCACGATCGAAGGCGTCGGGGCACCGGATCAGCTGCACCCAATCCAACAAGCATATTTGGAAAACGCGGCCCTCCAGTGCGGGATCTGCACGCCGGGTTTTATTGTTTCGACAAAGGCCTTGCTTGAGGAAAACCCCAACCCCAGCGAACACGAGATCCGGTTCTGGCTTGCTGGCAATCTGTGCCGGTGCACCGGCTATGACAAGATCGTCCGCGCGGTAATCGACGCGGGCGAACGAATGCGAAAAGAGGAATAAAGAATATGGCAACCGAATCCCTACTGGTTAAGACTGGTGACTTCAAGGTCCTTGGAAAATCGCCGGTCCGACACGACGGGGTTGACAAGGTCACCGGACGAGCAGCCTATGGCTCCGACATCTGGTTGACCGGTCAGCTCTACGGCAAGGTCCTGCGCTCCCCGCACGCCCATGCCAATATCCGCTCGATCGACACTTCGGAGGCGGAAAAATATCCCGGCGTGCGAGCGGTAATAACCAGCGCCGATCTGCCCCAACCCAAGGCCGGACTGACCGATATCGGCGAAGGCGGACTGCAATCTACCAAGTTCAAAGCCATGAACCTGCTGGCGGTCGACAAGGTCCTCTACGACGGTCACGCCATTGCAGCGGTGGCGGCCAGCGATCCGCACGCCGCCGAAGCGGCTGCGCGCCTGATTAAGGTCGACTATGAGATTCTCGAGCCGGTCATGTCGGCGCGGGCGGTACGGGAAGGCCGTGGGCCGGTAATTCTGAGCGAGATCCGGACCATGACCGAAGGCCAGGCCGGTGAGGAACCGTCGAACGTGGCCGAGCACCGAATCTATGAGGAAGGTGACGTCGAGGCTGGCTTTGCGGCCGCCGACCACGTCTTCGAGAACGTCTACGAGACGGCCACCGTCCACCAGGGATACATCGAAACCCACAATGCCACCGCGCTGTGGCACGAGGATGGGCATCTGGAAGTCTGGTGCTCATCGCAGGGCGCTTTTGCAATCCGCAACGAGTTGGAGGATCTGCTGCAGATCCCGGTCTCCAAGATCAAGGTCGTACCGATGGAAATCGGCGGCGGCTTCGGCGGCAAGACGACCTCTTACCTGGAATTGCTGGCTGCGGTAATGTCGCGCCGGACCGGGCGCCCGGTCAAGATGGCGATGGACCGCAATGAGGTAATCCGGGCCACCGGCCCTACTCCGGGCACCTGGATGGGGGTCAAGATTGGTGTAACCAATGAAGGCCAGATTACCGCCGTCCAAGGCGAGTTCTGGTTCGAGGCCGGGCCCTACCCGGGATCGCCGATTCACCCCGGCTGCGTCTGCGCTTTTGCCCCCTACTCGACCACCAATGTTCGGGTTGACGGATACGACGCTCTGGTAAACAAACCGCATTCGCACGCTTACCGCGCCCCCGGGGCGACGATGAGCGAGTTTGCGGTGGAAACCACGGTCGACGAGATCTGTGAAAAACTGGGTTTTGACCCAATCGCCTTCCGGCTGCAGAACGCTTCTAAGGAAGGTGACTGGCGAGCCGATGGGCCGCCCTTCCCGCGGGTGGGCAACATCGAATGCGTCGAGGCGATTCGCGATTCAGCCCACTGGCAGAGTGAACTGGGTGAATCCTCCGAACCGAACAAAGCGCGCGGCCGCGGGATGGCCTCGGGCTTCTGGTTCAACGCCGGAATGACCTCCTCGGCCTCGGGGCGGGTTAACGCCGACGGTACGGTGACCCTGATCGAGGGATCGACCGATATCGGTGGCACGCGAACCTCGATTGCCATGCAGATGGCCGAAGCGCTGGGGATCTCCGAGCAGGACATCATCCCAATCGTGGGCCACACCGACGAGGTCGCCTTCACCGCGGTGACCGGCGGTTCACGCGTGACTTTTGCCACCGGCTACGCGGCCTATGAGACCGCCCGCGAGATCCTTGCCAAGATGCGGGTCGCGCTGGCCGGTCTCTGGGACGTGGATCCGGCCGACGTCGAAGCCTCCGACGGATATTTTGTCGGCGGCGGCAACGAACTCTCGTTCGCCCAAGCGGCCGCCCTGCTGGGCGAACACGAACTCGAAATTGTGGGTAACGCCACGGTCACTCCGACCCAACGCGGGGCGTCGTTTACGACCCACGCGGCGGACGTGGAAGTTGACCTGGAAACCGGCAAGGTCGAGATTCTCCGCTACACGATCGCCCAGGACGCCGGTAAAGCGGTATACCCGCCCTACGTTGAGGGACAGATGCAGGGTGGCGTGGTCCAGGGGATCGGCTGGGCCCTCAATGAGGGTTACTGGTACGACGACCAGGGTCGCCTACGCAACCACAGCCTGCTAGATTACCGGCTGCCCACCGCGCTGGATCTACCGATGATCGAAACCATCATCGTCGAAGTGCCCAACCCGGGACACCCCTACGGCGTGCGCGGAGTGGGCGAATCAAGCATCGTTCCGCCTCCGGCGACGATTGCCAACGCGATATTTGCGGCCACCGGCAAACGCCTGCGGGCGCTTCCGATGTCGCCGCCGGCATTGCAAGCCGCCCTTGCCAACGGGTCCTAAAGGGCCACTGCCAAAGTAACCGCCCATGCCAATCGTCCATGTCCCCCGGGCGATGCGCGAACAAACCGGTGGGCAGGTTGAAGTCGAGCTCCCCGGCCGAACGGTCGGGGAGTTGATTGACGCCCTTGAGGCGGCTTATCCCGGGGTGCGTGAACGCCTGGTTTCTAACGAGACCACCCATGGCCTGCGGCCAGGGCTGGCGGTCTGGCTAGACGGCCATGATCTTGCCAGCGGCGTGCGAACCCGCGTCCCGGAGGGTTCAACGGTCTACTTCGTCCCCGCACAGGCGGGGGGAGGTACTAGCTGCGGCCCTTGAAGGTCAGCTCGGCGACCGCGCTCTTGTCGAGGTCGGCCTTGCCGTCCGCGATCAACCTTAGGAACTGGTCCCGGGTGGCGTTGGCTAGCGGCAGCCGCAGCCCGGCCTCCTCGGCCAGGTCGATGGCGATCGATGAGTCCTTGGCCGCGTGGGCTGCCGAGAAATAGACCTCATGGTCGCGATCGCGCATATCGGCGCCGTCGGTCTCCAGAACCCGCGAATTGGCCCCGGTCTGTGAGAAAACCTCCATGACCGTGTCCAGATCGAGCCCCAGCGCGTCAGCCAGGCCCAGGCCCTCGGCTAGGCCGGCGGTGTTGATGTTCATGACCATGTTGACTAGGGCCTTGACCTGGGCGGCCTGCCCGACCGAACCGATCGTTCGTACCATGCCCAGGTCGGCGAGCGGGCCGGCAGCCCGCTGCTGGGCCGAATCGGAGCCGGCGGTCATCAGGTAAAGCGTCCCGGCGCGGGCCTGCGGGATGCTCGATGCCATGCAGGCCTCGAGCGATTCGGCGCCGGCCGCGGCGGCCGCGGCATCGACTTCGCGGTGGATCGCGGGCGAAAGGGTGGCACAGTTGATAAAAAGCTTTCCGGCCGCTCCGACCAGCAGATTGTCATTTCCGGACAGGAAGATATCCCGCATCGAGGCGTCGTCGTTGACCACGGTGAAAATCACCGCGGCGCTCGCGCTCACCGCCGCCAGACTCTCGGCGACTTGGCAGCCGATGTTGTTTGCCAACACCATGGCCATGTGCAGGTTGGCATCGAACACACTGGCGATCTGGTAACCGCAGTCGTTTAGGCGAAGTGCCATATTGGAGCCCATTCGCCCCACCCCCACGAACGCAACAGTCGGTTTCGTATCGTCCATCGTCCAGCCCCTAGTTTTTAAATGCCTTCAGTAAAAAATGTAATAGATGCTGCCCTCGGGAGAGGCGTTTATTCGTCGCGTCACACGCGGCAACGCTATCGACGAATCGGTATCCGGTCGGTTTGACGGCTGCTTCGAATGAGCGTTCGGGCAAAAATGCAGGGGCACTTTGGTTGCTGCTGGAGTTAATTAGGTTCCAATGTCCCAACCCCCCAACATCCTCTGGATCTGTACTGACCAACAGCGCTGGGACACCCTTGGCGTCTACGGCAACGATTGGGTCAAAACCCCGAATATCGACCGCTTGGCCGAATCGGGCACCACCTTTGACTGGTGCTATTCGCAGAGTTCAGTCTGCACCCCTTCGCGGTCCAGTTTTTTGACCGGGCGTTATCCGCGGACCTGCCGCGGACGACAAAACGGAGCCAACATTCCGGCCGATGAGCTGTTGATCACCAAGCAGCTTGCCGATGCCGGATATTTTTGCGGGCTCTCCGGCAAATTGCACATCTCGGCCTGCAACGAGGAAGCGGCTCCGGTTGGCGAGCGCCGCATTGACGACGGGTACGCGGTCTTTGATTGGTCACACCATCCCGGGCGCAATTGGCCCAACAATCAATACATCAACTGGCTCGAACAGAACGGCCTCTCCTACCAGAGCGAACCCTACCAGGGGAACCCGCACGTGAACGTGGCGATGGACGCCCCGTGGCACCAGACCACTTGGTGCGTTAATAAGGCCATGGACTTTATCAATGCCCGGGCGGGGTTTGAAGCCCCCTGGCTCTATTCGGTAAACATCTTCGACCCGCATCACGCGTTCGATCCTCCACGCGAATACCTGGAGCGTTACTTGGACCGACTAAACGACCTACCGCTGCCCAATTTCGTGGATGGCGAATTGGCCAACAAGCCGCACTTCCAGCGAATCGATCACGAGGGCGCCTACGCCACCGCGAAGGCCCACGTCTACCCGGAAATGTCCGATTACGATCACCGCCTGATAAAGGCTGCCTACTTTGCGATGTGCGACCTGGTCGATGACCAGGTCGGACGCCTGCTTGCCCACCTGGAAGAGAGTGGTCAGGCCGAAAATACGATCGTGATTTTTATGTCCGATCACGGCGAGATGCTCGGCGACCACGGCATCTACTGGAAGGGTCCGTACATGTACGAGTGCGCGCTGCGGGTCCCGCTGATCGTTTCCTGGCCGGGCCGGGTCGGCGCCGGGGTGCGGTCCGGCGCGCTGGTGGAACTCTCCGACATCGCCCCCACCATCCTGGATGCCTGCGAACAAGCGCGCCCGCCCGGAATGCAGGCCCAGAGCCTGTGGCCGATATTGACCGGCCAGGCGGATCGGCATCGGCACCGCGAGGATATCTATTCGGAGTACTACAACGCCATGCCCTGGCACATGGAGCCATCGGCCCAGGTAACCATGGTGCGCACCCGCAATGCAAAACTGGTGGTGGCGCACGGGACCGGGAGCGGGGAGCTATACGACCTGCGGACCGACCCGGGCGAAAACACCAATCTTTGGGACAGCGCCGAACATCGGTCGCTAAAACTTGAACTCTATGAGCGCCTGGCCGACCGGATGGCCTTTACCGTCGATCCCCTGCCCGAGCGGCTCTCAGTTTGGTAGGTAACCACCATGGAACAGCGAAGGCTTGGCCGGACCGGCCACCAGAGCACAATCATCACCGTCGGTGCCGCCGCATTCGGCCGCGTCGACCAGGCTGCGGTCGATACGGCAATGCGACACTACCTTGACGCGGGTGTCAACCACGTCGACATCGCCCCGGCCTACGGCCAGGCAATGGAGCGAATGCGAAGCTGGCTACCGCGGATCCGCGAGAAGGTGTTTTTGGGTTGCAAGACCCAGGGGCGCACCAAGACCGAGGCCTGGGCCGACATCCGCACGACCTTTGAGCGTCTGCAGACCGATCGATTCGATCTGTTCCAGCTGCACGCGGTCACCACGATGGCCGAGTTGGACGCCGCGCTTGATCCGGACGGGGCCATCGCCGCGCTCCGGGAAATGCGTGAGCAGGGCCACACCCGCTGGCTGGGGATAACCGGGCATGGTCCGTATGTACCGTCGGTGATATTGGCTGGATTGAAGCGCTTTGACTTCGACACGGTCATGTTTCCGGTGGCCAAGGGTCTGTGGGGCAACCGCCAATACCGCCAAGACGCCCAGGCGCTGATCGACTACTGCAACGAGCACGATGTGGGCATCCAGTGCATAAAGATTCTTGTCCGCGGCGGCTGGGGATCGGCTGAAAAGGACTGTACGACCTGGTATGACCCGCTGCGCGAGAGCGGCGAAATCGATGATGCCGCCAACTGGCTTTTTTCCCAGCGGGTGCACACCGCGCCGGGTACCGGCGAGGTCTCGCTGCTGCCAGACCTCATTTCTGCCGCCGAGCGGTTCCGGCGCCTTAATGGGCGCGAACAGCAGGCGGTAGTTGCCGGCCACCACCCGCGGTTTGCCGAACCGCGCCTGGCAATCGTGCCGACCTAGGGGTCGTGCCGGGGTTGCCCACTGGGCTTGTCCGGTCCGGGAAAGGTCCGTTTAGGCGCGGGCCTGTTCGCGCAGCGCCCTTACCTGGCGGATGCTGATGGCCGCCGCGCGCGCCGGGTCGTTGCCAAGTACCTGACGCAGATAGTCCCAGCTTTCAAATTCGACCGAGGCGAATCCCTGGTATCCGATCTTCTCCAGGGCCTGGAAGAAGCCCGTCCAGTCAACTCGACCCTCGCCCAGAAGCGGAAAAACGAATTCGCCAACCCGCTGCGAAATCCCGACCGCATCTTTTAGATGGCAGTGAACGATATTGCCCGCCCACCGTTCGATCATCCAGGCAATGTCAAGATTGCCGCTTAAGATTCCGTGCGACGGGTCGAAGTTAACCGCCAGCGCGGGCGAATCAACCTGTTCGAGCAGGTAGCGGTGCGAGTAGAAATCGTGGGCCAGCATTCCGAACACACCCTCCGACGAAATGGTGACCCCGCTTCGTTCGGCGACCCGGGCGATCCGCCGGTGGGCGTCCAGCGCCATTTCCCAGGCCTCGCCCTCGGCAATGTCAACGCCCACCCTTGGAGCCCCGCGATCCCAGGGGGCCGGGCCGGTCATCGAGCCGACCGTGGCAACGTCCAATTCGCCGGCGAGCTGAACTGAACCGATCACCGCATCGATCCGACGCTCGCGTTCGGCATCGTCTAGGCAGACGAAATCCTCGTGGGCCATGATTCGCGAAACCTCAAGGCCCGCTCCGCGAGTCAGCTCGACCGCCCGGCGGGCCTTGGCCGGATCCCGCGGCGAAAAATGGGCGGTCGTCCATTCAATACCCTCGTAGCCCAAATCGCCGAGCGTCTTAACTACCCGATCGACCGGCCAGCAGGCAAAGCCCAGTCCAGCCAGGAAAGCGATCCGCACGCTCATGCCCGCTCTACCCCGAAGCGGGAGCGCATATCGGCCATCGCGACCTGCGGGCTGTAACCGAGCAGCCGCCTGGCCTTGTCCAGGTCAAATAGCGAGGCCTGCGGATTCTGCGCAAACAGTTCGGGCTTAACGATTTCGGGTGGATCGACCGGCCAATGGCGATTGGCCAGCGCCAGCGAATCGAGGTCGGTGAAATTGTCGCGGGCGGTTAGGTAAAAGCGCTCGAATCTCGGCAGCGGAAGCGGAAACTGGTACTCGCAGGCCAGCTGAACCGCCTGGGCGATATCGTCATGGGCAATCCAGGCCCCCAACCAGTCCTTGCTCCCGCCGCCAGACCCACGGGAGAGGATCTTCAGCCAGCTTTCGCGGTTGCGGCGCCCGCCCCAGGCCCAGGCGTAGCGCAGGGAAATCGCTTCGATGTCGTAGGCGTGGGCATATTGGCGACACAGGATCTCGCCGATCAATTTGCTCGATCCGTAGGCTTCGTGCGGGATCGACGGATGGCTTTCGTCGATTGGCAGATACAGCGGCTTGAAGCGCCGGTTGTGTATGCCAAATCCAGAAGCCGATTCCGAACAGCCGTAGACGATCCGGGCAATCCGGTTGGCGCGGACAGCCTCGAGCAGATTGAAGGTAGTTAGCGTATTTACCCGAAACACGACGTCGGCCGGGCCCGATGAGGGGTCGGGGATGGCGGCCAGATGCACCACCCGGTCGAACCCGCGCACCACCGAGGCGGTCATTTTGGCGTTTTCAAGGTCCACCAGCAAATGCGGCAGATCGGGATGATCGGGCGATCGGGACCGATCCAGAATCGTGATGTTGTGGTCGGCCATCAGCCGCCGCACCACCGTCGACCCGATGTCACCGCCGCCGCCGGTTACCAGGATTTTCACTGCGTCGTCCCTGGGATCGGGGCTCTTCTAGGCGGCAAGTTCAAGCCACACCTGCACCGTGGCGTGCGGGGGGACGTCGATTTCCAGCTGGCCGTCGATTGCCCGGGAGGGATGAATCTGCGATCGCACCCGGTCGGGATCGTTAGCACTGTTGTGGTGACCTGGGTCGCCCGAGCTCAGAACCAGAGCGCTGGACGATACAACTCCGGATTCGACCACCCGGGCGCGGATCCGAATCGATTCGGTCAGGTGCAGGTTGGTTAGGCAGAGACTGCCCGATGATCCGTCGGGGGCGATCGAGGCCGAGGCGCTGATCTGCCGGACCGGCCGGCCGGCGTCGCCGGAGGCGAAGAGCGACGGGCCGTCGTCGGCAACCGCGACCGCATCGTTGCCCACGTGCGAGCGGTAGAACTCGAAGATGTCCAGGTTGGGAGTTGTCCAGTTGGCGTGGCCGTCGACCTTCACCAGGCATTGGAGCACGTTTACAGTCTGGGCAACGTTGCTCATTACGACCCGGTGCGAATAGTTCGTAAAGTAGTCGAGCATTACCGCCCCGCAAATCGCCTCGCGCACGGTGTTTATCTGCTCAACTCTATTTTCGGGGCGCGCCACCGAGCGGCACCATACGCCCCACTCATCAAATACGATCCCGATCGGCTTGCCGGGATCCTCGTGGTGGGCCAGAATTCCATCGGCTCGGATAAGGTCGTCTTCAACCACCTGCAGCTCGGACATCAAGGCGTAATAGTCCTCGTCGCTAAAGCCCACATCGGGTCCGCCGTTGAAGAGGTAACGATGCAGCGAGAGGTGGTCCAGATTGGCAAAAGACCGCTCGCCGCGCAGCCCGCTTAGAAACCGTCGGTTCCACTCCGGCGTGTGCCCGACCGCCACCAGCTCGGCCCCCTGGCGGATTTTCCCCAGGTAGTTGGCGTAGCGGCGGAAGGCGGCGGCGTATTCTTCGGCCCGCAGGGTCCCTCCGCAACCCCAGTTCTCGTTGCCCACTCCCCACCACTTGGCCCCGAATGGAGCGGGATGCCCGTTGGCCGCCCGCTGCCGGGCCAGGCTGTGTTCGCCTTCGGCGGCGTTGCAGTATTCGAGCCAATCCATCATTTCGGAAGGTGTTCCCGAGCCGATATTTCCGCACACATAGGTGTCGGCCTCCAGCTCCTGGGCAAAACGCATGAATTCGTGGGTTCCGAATTGATTGGTTTCCGGTCCACCCCACCAGATATTGCGGGTAACCGGGCGCTCGGCCGGGTCACCGATGCCGTCGCGCCAGTGGTAATGGTCGGCAAAACAGCCGCCGGGCCAGCGGTAGACGGTCCCCCGGCTGACCCCGCGCAGCTTTTCGACCGTATACCGGCGCAGACCATCGAGGCCGGCGATTGGCGACTGCCGCCCTACCCAGATCCCGGGATAGGTGCAATTGCCCAGGTGTTCGATGAAATGGCTATAGAGCTTGGGCTGGACCCGGGCGATTTGGTTGTGTCGGTCGATCGTTAGCTGGGTGCGCACGAACCTTGGTCCTGGCGCTGGCCGCGCCCGCTGCGGAGGCGTTCATTCCAATTTTGCCAAAGGCGCCCCGCGGGCGGCCCAATCGGACCCCAAAATTGCGGTTCGGATAACCCACCGGGAGCAACCCCCACCCCATCGGCGCGGGTATTGCGTGCGAGAATGGCGATGCCATATGCAGAACCTCCAAGATTCAGCGCCGACCGTCGTCAATCGAAACGATGGTGGGAATCAACTGGCCATTCGGGCGCGTGGGCTGAGCAAGCGCTACGGCAGGGTGCAGGCTCTCGCGGGAATGGAGTTGGACGTGCCGCGCGGCTGCGTGTACGGGTTGCTGGGACCCAACGGGGCCGGCAAGACGACGTTTCTGGGCGTGCTCCTGGGCCTGATCAAGCCGCAATCTGGTGGGATCGAACTGTTTGGCCAGGACATCAAGCAAGGTCGCCCGGAGTTGCTGCGCCGCGTTGGCGCGGTGATCGAGGCGCCGCTTTTCTACCCCTATCTTTCGGGGCGCAAGAATCTTGAAGTAATGGGCCGTTACTGGGGCTCGATCGAGCGTCGCCGGATCGATGAGGTGCTCGATGCGGTCCGCTTACTCGACCGCGCCGATTCCAAATTCAAGACCTACTCGACCGGCATGCGCCAACGCCTTGGTTTGGCCAACGCGCTGATGGTCGATCCGGAATTGCTGGTCCTCGACGAGCCGACCGCCGGTTTGGACCCGGCCGGCGCCCACGAGTTTCGCAACCTCATCCGCAGCGTCGCCCAGAACTCCCGGGCCACCGTGATCCTCTCCTCGCACCTGTTGGCCGAAGTAGAGCAAACCTGTGATCGAGTCGGCATTCTGGTATCTGGCAAAACCGTCGTGCAGGGACGCGTGTCAGACCTGCTAACCAGCGGGCGCGGGGTGCGCTTTAGCGTGGACGACCCCGCCGCCGCGATCGCCGTGCTGGGCGAAAACGGGTGGTCGAGTTCGCGTGAGCTAAATAACGAACTGGTCGTTCATGTAGATCAGCTAGACGCGGGTAAAGTCAACGCGGCCCTGGTCGAAGCCGGCGTGCGAGTGAGTGGAATCGCCTCGGCCGGAGTCGATCTGGAGACGTTCTTCCTCGACCAGACTAAGGATCGGGGAGAAGCGTGAGCGGCCTCGTGGCGGCCGAATTCCAAAAGATCCTGGGCCGCCGGATGTCCTGGGTGCTGCTTGCCCTGTTGCTCCTGATCGGTCCGGCCACGATCGTGCTTTTCAAGCTGGTATCGCAAATCCAGCTGGATGACGACGTCGGGCTGACCCAGACCCTAGGGTCGCTGATCGGCTTCCCGCAGGGGTTTCTGGTTGTGCTGGCGCTAAATGTCCAGTTCGGCTCCTACTTGGCGGTCATCTTCGCCGCTTTTGCGGTCGGATCTGAATTTAGTTGGGGTACGATCCGCCAGCTGTTTGCGCGCGGGCCGGCCCGGCACGAGGTGTTGCTGGCCAAGCTCCTGGCGCTGGTTGGCTCGGTCGTGATGGCGGTGACCGCGACGATGGTCCTCTCCGGGATTTTCATGCTGGCCGGCGACTACATCTTCGACACGATATCGATCTCGCCGCCGCGCGGCTTCCTAGTCGATCTGGCCGACCGCTTCGCGGCCTCGATCGGGATCCTGCTCTTTTACGGATTTGTCGCTTTCTCCACCGCGGTGCTCACCCGCTCGGCTGCCGCCGGGATGGCGATACCGTTCGTGTTCTTCCTTTTCGTGCCATTTATCACCGAGATCGCCGCCGCCGTCGGGGACGGGTTCTGGGACGCCCTGCCCGACTACCTACCGCACCGACTCGAGCCGACCGCCTACGGACAAGGCACTCTAATGGAGGTCTTTGCCGGGATTGCCGATGACGGTGATTTCTCCGCTGGTTATTCCGGACCTACCCGACCGCAGGCGATTGGTTTGCTCTCGGTCTATGCGCTGGTGCTGCTGGGGTTTGGGTTCCTGTTGACGGCGTGGCGCGACTTCCCGCAATCCGGCTGATGCCGAAATCCTCGACTAGAGGTTTTCGGCATCAGCGCCGACTGCTACCAAAAGTGACCGGTATTGGTCCTCTGAGCGCGGGTCTAGCTTGTGGACCGCGTATTCAATCTCGCGGCCGGGTCCGATGACATATACGTCGCGTTCGGCCTTGCCCGATTCGCGCAGGCAACCGAGCGCCCGCGCCGCGCTGTCATCGTCGGCCAAAAGCTCAAATGGCAGGCCGAGCGTTTTCTTGAAGCGGTGCTGGGTTTCAATGTCGTCAACCGAGACGCCAAAGATCTCGACCCCGGCGGCGGCAAAGCGTGGGTGCAGGAATCGCAGAACCTCCATCTCGTGGGTGCAGCCACTTGTAAACGACTTGGGGTAAAAAGCGAGTATGACCTTGCCTGACGCTACTGCTGCAGCAAGCGAGACATCACCCCCGCCGGTGGAGGGAATCTGAAAATCGGGAGCGATATCGGCTGCGTCCAACTTGACCTTCCGTCCGTGGCGGCCAGAATATGCGCTGGCCCCAATCAACCTGCGATTCTCCCACGCGGGGGCGAAAATCCAGCCGCCTGGAACGGTTGCTGATGCGCTGCCTTGAGATTCTTGGGATCGGGCGACCGGTCGCCCGAGCGGTCCTGTGAACCGAGCGATATTTTCTTTCCGACTACGCTTTCCGCGGCCGAATGCTTGATGCCTATCTGCGTGGTGGAGGGAACGCGATCGATACCGCCCGCCTCTATGCAATGCGCGGTCGGGGCTGGCCCAACGGTTGTGGCGAGGCCGAGCTGCTGCTGGGCCGCTGAATGGCCGAACGCGGCAACCGTGACCGGGTCGTACTCATCACCAAGGGGGCGCACCGACGTCCGCGCGGTCTCGGCCTGGCGCGAACGACTAAGGCCTACATCGACTACGACATCAGGTCCAGCTTCGACCGGCTGGGGACTGACCACATCGACATCTGGATGTTCCATCGCGACAACCCGAATGTTGAGGTGGCAGCGATCGGAAGTTGGACCCGCGCCCATATCAGCGCACAGCCGATCGGTGTGCGGGGGGCTTCCAACTGGTCGCTGGATCGAATTGAGGCCGCCAACCAATACGCGCCCGCCAACAACCTGCCGGGAATTTCGCTGCTGTCCAATCATTTCGGCCTGGCCACCCAGCTGGCCCCGCGCTGGCCGGGCGCACGCAATGTCGACCCGGCTGACCGCGCCCGGTTGACCGGTTTGGGGGTCCCCAACCTGGCCTGGTCAGCCCAGTGTGGCGGCTTCTTCGCATCCACTGATAACCAATCGGCCGGCGTTGATCGGGAGTTCGCTGCCGCCTACGCGCACCCGGGCAACTTCGCCCCGCCGCGACCGCGCACGGCAACTGGCAAGGGCAATGGGGCTCGCCCCCACCCAGGTTGCTCTGGCCTACACCCTTAACCAGGATTTTGGGTCGCTGGGGGTGTTCTGGGCGGCCGACCGATTCGAGCTGGAGCAATCCTTGGAAGCTGCCAGCGTGACGCTCACGCCGGCGCAGTTGGATTTCCTCGAATCCGGCTAACGGGCGCCGGGCTGGTCGGGAATTGGCCGACTGATCGGCGACCGGTTCAGGCAAGAATGCGGGTCAGAATAAATGCTCCGGGGCCTGCCGGGCGCAGGGGTGCGGGGCATAGTCGAATCGGGTTTAAGAGCGATGCGATACGTAGAGGTTGCCGGAGCGAAAATTCCGCTTTCGCAAGCAGTCTTGGGGACTGAAGATTACTTTCCGGAAAGCTTCGATCACCATGCGGCAATGCTCGATGCTTATGTTGCCGGCGGCGGCAATGCGCTCGATTCGGGCCGCATATATGCCATACGCGACGGGATCGCCTATTCGGAATCGGTGATCGGAAAATGGATGGCCGAGCGGGGAAATCGCGAACGGATCATCGTGATTACCAAGGGCATACACCCGCCTTCCGGACAGTCGCTGGGTCGCATTACAAAGCCTGAAATTGACGCCGACATCGCCGCCAGCCTGGACGCGCTGGCAAGCGACTACATCGACGTGTGGCTCTTCCACCGCGACAATCCTGAAGTCGATGTGGGCGCGATCATGGATTGGGTCAACCCGCATCTTGACGCCGGCAGGATCCGTGCCGTCGGGGCCTCGAACTGGTCGCTCGATCGCTTCGAGCGCGCCAACGCCTATGCCGCCAACGCCGGGCTGACCGGCTTTGCGCTGCTGTCCAACCATTTCGGACTGGCCACGCAACGGGTTCCGCGATTCGCGGGCTGCCTGAACGTAAAACCTGGCGAGCGTGCGCGGCTGCGGGCCACCGGCAAACCCAATCTGGCCTGGTCGGCCCAGTGTGGCGGCTTCTTTGCCGGTATTTACGATCCTGCCGACCGCTCCAACCAATCGATGGTCGATTCCTACTACGTGCCGGAAAACTGGGATCGACTGGCCCGCGCCCGCCAGTTGGCCGCGCAACTGGGGATCTCACCGGTCCAGGTTGCCCTGGCCTACACCCTAAACCAGGAATTTGGTTCGCTGGGGGTGTTCTGGACGGCCAATCAAGCCGAGCTCGATGAGGCCCTGCAAGCGGCCGACATCGAGCTGGCCGCCGGGCAGTTGGCCTTCCTAGAAACCGGCGATTGACGGGGCGGCAGGCTCCTGCTCAAGCCCGGGTAGCACCGCCGGAGAGCGCCATCTTGGAAGTTAAACCGGCATCGACATAGATGATTTCGCCGCTGATGTAGCTGGCGGCTGGATCGGCCAAAAACGCGGCCGTGCGACCGATATCATCGACGTCGCCCAGCTTGCCATTGGGCACCGCCGCCGCCATTGTTGCCTTGTCGGCCCCGACCCGGTCGTAGCGCGGCACGTAGATGGCCCCGGGAGCGATCACGTTGGCGGTGATGCCCGAGGGGCCCAGTTCGACTGCCAGGCCGCGCGTGAATTCATTTATCCCGCCTTTGGTGGCCCCGTAAATGACCAGGTTTGAAAGATGCTGGAGGCCGTGGACTGAGGAAATGTTGATTATTCGCCCATAGCCGCGCTCGATCATGTGCGGGGCGGCCGCCCGACAGGTGATAAACATCGAACGCAAATTGATCGAAAAGAGATCATCCCAATCGCCCTCGCTGCATTCGATAAATGGCCGCGCCAGGGTGTAACCGGCATTGTTAACCAAAACGTCCAGGTGTCCCCAACGCGCGATCGCGGCATCAACTAGCTGGCCGGCATCAGAGGAGCCGCGCAGGTCCACCTTTATCGCCAGTGCCTCGCTGCCGCCAGCATTTAGCTCATCGGCCAGTGCCTGGCAGCCCTCGAAGCTGTTGTAGGCCGATAGCACTAATGAGGCGCCGGCGGCGGCCAGGTGACGGGCGATTCCCACCCCGATGCCGGTACCCGCACCGGTGACGATGGCGCAGTGGCCTGCAAGGATTGACATTGGAACCTGCTTCGCGATAGCCGTGAGCGATAAAGGACGCCGGCAAAATGAATCGTGCAGCCGACGTTGTTCATTTATAAATCTGACCGCCAAATAAACGGTCCAATTCCGGAGTTACCGCGAACATGCGACACCAGGGGCGGGCGGCGATCGTAACCGGCGCCGCCCAGAACATCGGGTTGGCCGCCGCTGCAAGGCTGGCCGGCGAGGGGGCGGCGGTATTACTGGTCGACGTTCAGGCCGAAAAGGGTGAACACGCGGCCCGCGAGCTGCGCGATGCTGGATTTGAAGCAGGCTATTTGACCGCCGATCTTGGCGATCCCGAGGCACCGCAAGCGGTCATCGAGCACGCCCTGGATCGCTTCGGGCGGTTGGACATTCTGGTCAACAACGCCGCTCCGCCGCGGCCGAAGCTGCGAATCGACCAGGTCGAAGCCGACGATTGGCAGGACCAGTTCAGGGTGATGGTGGTGGCCACCCAGCTGCTGATCCGCCATGCAACTCCGGCCCTTGCCAGACAGAGCGACGGGGCCATCATCAACATCGCCTCGGTGCACGGTCTGCTCTCGGAGGCGGACCGCACCGTCTACGATGCGTGCAAGCACGCGGTGATCGGGCTCACCCGGGTGGCCGCGGTTGACCTGGGCCGGCTCGGGATCCGGGTCAATGCCTTATGCCCAGGGTTGATCATTACTGATCGAATGCAGAAGGGGCTGGATGCCAACCCCGACATTATGGAAACGTGGTCGCAAATATATCCGCTGCGGCGAGCTGGCCAACCCGCCGAAATGGCCGCGGTGATCTCGTTTCTGGCGAGCGCGGATGCGTCGTATATGACCGGGTCAGTGGTCGTTGCCGATGGCGGGTTGACCGCCCAACTACAGGAGAGCGTGGGGCTGCGGCTCCATGATTGGACCACAAATCGCGGGGAGGGCGAAGGCCTGCTCGATCGCCTGGGGAAACAGAGTTTTGCCTAAACCAAGCCATTGGCCACACCGATCTCCGAGGGCCACCACGTTAGGCAACCTACGAACGCGAGGTCGCCGCGAACGGGGCCAGGCGGGCGCTGCCAACCACTTGTCGACTTGTCGATTGACCGACAAATTAAAGATTTGATTGGAATCCGGGCGGAGCCGCGCCAAAATTTGCGGCTGTTGCTGGCGGTTGGCCGGGAGTTTTTCGGCCGCGGCTGCCATACTCATGCCGCGGCGATGGCTTTTCACGCCAGTTTCGCGCTTTTTCCGCTGCTGCTGGCCTCGGCGGTCCTGCTCTCATCGACCGAATGGGGCAATGTGCTCTACCAGCGCTGGTTGATCCTGGCCGAAGCCAATCTGGCGCTGGACCGGTCGATCCTGCCCGATGGAGTCTTGCAGCCGCCACCGGGCGGCGGGCCTGCCCTGCTACTGGCGGCGATGGCCTTGTTGTGGTCGGCTTTGCAAATCGTAAGCGCCGCCCGCCGCGGCCTGGCAGCGGCCTGGCAGCTGGAGGACACCCCTTGGGTGGTCGGCATCGGCACCGCCCTAGGAGGCGTACTGGCGCTGTTGGGAGTGGCCGCGTTGGCCGGATTGATGATCTCGGTAATTGAGTTCCCGCGAATCGTCTTGGCCGGGTTGCTGGGCTGGGACGAACTGATTGCCTTTTTTGACAACTGGGTCTACCGGGGACTCTTCGAATTGCTCTCGGTGGCGATGGGCTTTGCCGCGTCCTGGGCGCTGTATCAGATATTGGCGGGAAGAAGATCTACCATCCGCAACTCCATCCCTGGCGCGGCATTTAGCGCAATCGCGATTCCGATCCTAAAGATCGGATTCTGGGCCTATTTTTCACTTTTCGATCAATTCGACTGGATCTACGGCTCGATTGCCTCTTTTCTAGCGGTGTTGATCTGGATCTACCTGGCAGCGCTTGTATTTCTGATCGGCGGGGTCATCTGCGAACAAATCCACGCCCGCCGCGGGCAGGGCCTGCCGAATCCATAAAATCGATTTCGCGCGGCGATAGATAATTCCAACCTGCTTTTGAACACAAGGAGTGGTAAGGCAATGATGAAAACCAGCTCCCGAATCCTCGCGGAGGCCGAACCCGACGCCCCGCTTCCCAATTTCATTGGGGGGCAGTGGCTGCCGGCTTCGAGCCAGGATCTGATCCGGGTGGAAAACCCGGCCACCGGGGCCGCAATCGCGGCAATTCCTGACTCGAGCCAAGCCGATGTTGACGCCTGCGTGGCGGCGGCGCTGCAAGCCTTTGCCGGTTGGCGCAAGGTTCCGCCGGTCGATCGGGCACAGCATCTTTTCCGCTACAAGCACCTGCTTGAAGAGGACTTTGAGGAAATCGCCCGCATCGTGACCCTCGAGCACGGCAAGACCTTGGCCGAAGCGCGCGGCGAAGTGCGGCGGGCGATCGAGAATGTCGACGTGGCGGTCGGTGTTCCGACCCTGATGCAGGGCCGCAACCTGGAGGATGTCGCCAAGGGGATTGACGAATATGCGGTACGCCAACCGCTGGGCGTATTCGCCGCGATCGCACCGTTCAACTTCCCGGCGATGGTGCCCTTCTGGTTTATTCCCTACGCGATTGCCACCGGAAACACGTTCATCATCAAGCCGTCCGAGCAGACTCCGCTCTCGCAGGTGATCATGGTGGAATTGGCCGAACGGGCCGGTCTGCCGGCCGGGATACTCAGCCTCCTGCACGGCGGCCGCCAGACCGCCCAGGCGTTGCTCGACCACCCCGACGTGCAGGGCATCTCCTTCGTCGGATCCACGCCGGTGGCCCGTTCGGTCTACCAGCAGGGGACCGCCAATGGCAAACGGGTCCAGGCCCAGGGCGGGGCCAAGAACTACATAGTCCTAATGCCCGACGCCAATTTGGATCCCTCAATCGACAACATCCTGGAATCGGCCTACGGGTGCGCCGGGCAGCGCTGCCTGGCCGGCTCGGTGGTGCTGGCGGTCGGCGACGCCTACGAGGCCGCTCGCGAGGAACTGGCGTCCAAGGCCTCCCAACTCGTAGTCGGTGACGGATTTGATCCGCAGACGGCAATGGGTCCGGTCATTTCGGCCAAGAGCCGGGCGCGAATAATCGATTACATTGAAACCGGCGTGACCGAGGGTGCCAAATTGCTAGTCGACGGCCGCGGACAGGCGGTGGCCGGGCGCGACGGCGGGCATTTCCTGGGCCCAACTCTCTTTGCCGGCGTTGACCCGGAAATGAGCGTTGCCAACGATGAAATATTCGGGCCGGTGCTCTGCCTTATGAAGGCCAGTGACCTGGACGAGGCGATCGCAATCATCGACCGCGTGCCTTACGGCAACATGGCCTGTATCTTTACCAGCTCGGGCAAATCGGCCCGCCAGTTTTCATCGGAGGTCCGTGCCGGCAATATCGGGATCAATATCGGCGTGGCGGCGCCGATGGCGTTCTTTCACTTCGGTGGGATGAAGGATTCGTTCTTTGGCGATTTGCACGCCCAGGCCGAAGATTCGGTCCGATTCTTTACCGAGGACAAGGTGGTCGTCTCGCGCTGGTTCTGAGCGCGAGCGCGGCTGAATCTGCGCTCCAGCATCAAAAGGAATTTGCATTGAAGCTGCGTGAAAACGTATACCTGGTCGGCGGTGGGCAAATGGGAATGGGAATCTCCAATCGTGGAGATTGCCACATCTACCTAGTCCATGACGGGGTCCGGGGAGCGCTAATTGATGCCGGCGGGGGAGTTGACCCCGACCTGATCGTGAAAAACATCGCCGGCGACGGGATCGATCCGGGCTCAATCGACCAATTGATCCTTACCCACTGCCACGGCGATCATTCGGGCGGTGCAGCCTGGCTCGTTGACAATCTCGGCCTGAAGGCGATCGTCCCTACCGGAACCCGCCGCTGGCTTGAAGAAGGTGACGAGGACGCGATAAATCTGACGCGCGCCCGCGCGGCCGGACGCTATCCACCGGACTACCGATTCCAGACCTTCCCGGTCGAGCGTGAGGTAGACGCCGGCGACGAAATTGCGGTCGGGTCACTGCGGTTGGAGGTTTTTGCTACTTCGGGCCACGCCAATCCCCACAATGCCTACCTGCTCCGCGACGGCCCGACCACTTTTTTGTTTTCCGGCGATCTGGTTTTTAGCAACGGCGACGTGGTGCTCAATTGGGCCCCCGAAACCTCGCCGTGGCAATTGGGCCAAAGCATTGGCCAGTTTCGCGATTTTGGCCTGACCGGGCTTTTTCCTGGGCACCACGGAATCTCGCTCCGCTACGGCCAAGCCCACATCGATGCGGCCCTGGCTAAATTTGACACCCTAACCATCCCCCGCAACATGATGTCCTAGCCTGTTTGGTAGTTGCCAAATGCCTTTGCGAGCATGCCCCCCATAGCTCAGAGGAAAGAGCAGTGGTTTCCTAAACCATGCGCGCAGGTTCGAGTCCTGCTGGGGGGACCCTGAGGGACTTAATCGCGAATCTTCCGCTGGGAAGTAAGTTCGCGTGGACACGTTCAGGTTCCCTGAAAGACCCATGGGCAGCCCGCCCTCCACCGACGGCCGCATTGGCAGTCCAAGTCGCCTCAATCACTGAGTAGCCGCCGTTTAGGCCAGGCGGACTTTGTCCGGCGGAGGATGTTTTCCGAGAAAATTTCCGGGTGGGCGTCGGCCATCCGCTCTCATACTCACTATCCCGGTTTGCGACCGTAGCTAACGTACTTCGGCGTGAAGATGCCGATCCGAGCCGCCCGGCACAACCCCCTGATCCGCGACAGTTACTTTGTCCGGTTTCCGTTGCCTCATCTAAATATGTGACCGAAGTTTCTGCGCATTTATTCGGCCCCAATTGGTGCGTTTACACGTACGATTTCGGCATCGTCGACCGCACCATCGCGGCTGTTTACGGATCACGTCCCCTGGAGTGGTGTAAGAGCACCCGCTTGATCAACTAAGCCAACGCGATGACAAAGGGCCATCGTGTAAACCTCTACGGAGTCAATTCACTTACTTCGTCGAGGAACCATCGATGGCCCAACTTGATTATCAGACCTTGCTTGCCCTTATCGCCAAGCAAGGGTTTGACAGCAGCGAATTCGTCCGCAGCGCCGTACGGCACGCCTACCAGGAACTTATTGACGCCGGCCTGGCCGAAAACATCGGCGCCCAACCGCACGAGCGCAACGGCGAGCGTCGCAATCGGCTTTGATGGCTCGCGCAAGCGCACCCTCTCCACCCGGGCGGGCGACATCGAGATTGCCCTGCCCAAGCTGCGCCAAGGCAGCTACTACCCCGAGTTCTTGGAGCGGCGGCGCCGCATCGACCAGGCCCTCTACGGCGTCATCATGACCGCCTACAGCAAGGGCGTCTCCACCCGCAAGGTCGACAAGCTGGTGGAGGCGATGGGAGTAAACGCCGGGATCTCCAGGTCCGAGGTGTCAAGGATCTGCAAAGGCATCGACGAGATGGTCAATGCCTTCCGCGAACGCGATCTCGCGCATACGACCTTCCCGTACCTCTATCTCGACGCCACCTACGTAAAAGCCCGAAACGCGCATGCGGTAAGGTCGCGGGCGGTGGGCATAGCAATGGCCATAAACGAGAACGGCCATCGCGAGCTGCTGGGGCTTGCAATCGGCCACAGCGAAGCGCAGGGCTTCGGGGAGGACTTGATCGCCTCCCTGGTAACGCGCGGTCTATCCGGCGTGCGGCTGGTGATCTCCGATGGGAACCAAGCCATCGGCAACGCGGTGACAAAGCTTATTCCCGAGGCCGCCTGGCAGACGTGCAGGACACACTTTGGGCGCAATCTTCTGCCAAGGGTCAGAAGCGGCGACCGCGGGCTGGTGGCAGCCGGACTGGCGTCGGTGTTTGGGCAGGCTGACAAGCAGAGCACCATGGACGCCTTCGGAGATTTCGCCGATCGCTTAGAGCGCAAGTATCCGGAACTGTCCACGATCCTCGAGGACTCCGAGATCGCCCTGACTGCCTACACCGCCTTCCCGCCTTCGCACTGGCGCAAGATCTGGTCCACCAATCCCCTGGAGCGCGTTATGGGCGAGCTAAAGCGCCGCACCCGGGTAGTGCAGCTCTTCCCCGACGATGACTCGGTCCTGCGCCTTATCGGAGCGGTCCTAATTGAGCAGAACGACGAATGGCTCGCATCCGAGCGCCGCTATATGTCCAGGCACTCGATGGCCTTAATCGGCCAACCCCCATCTCCGGGAGAGAGGCAGTCCCCGCTGGCATTGCCGGCGGGGTAGCAACCGCCGCCGGGGGCCGTAGCGCCCTCCAGGGAAATGGAAGGTCGTGCGCCCGGCTTGGCGCTAGCTGGGCCTAAATAAGGATCACTAGCGTCGAATTGGGCCGACTTTCCCAACAAACCCGGCCCGGTGAGCCCGAATGCGAGCCGTTACGGGCCGGGGCCGGCCTTCGGACCCATGGAAGCCCATATGACCACGACCGCGCCATGGTCGCAACTGGCAAAATGATGGACGCCTTACCGGCAGTCGCCGTCACAGCCAAGGACTCGAAACTCCCCCAGCAAGCCCCAGCAACCATCTGCCGGCCCTGCCGGCAGCTGCAACTCTACAGAGTTGCAGCTGCCGAACCCCTAAACGTAGAGGACGGCTTAGTTACACCACACCGTGGGACACGTCCTGTTTACGACCCCGTAAACGAGCTCTTTAGCCATCACCGAGCGCCATTGCCTGAGCCTTTGTTGTAGCGTGCGCAGCTGCTTTGGACCGATGCTGTCGGGATGATCGCGCATTAGCACTTTCAGGATCCCGGTGCCAGCGGCACCGGGATCCTGTAGATCAGGCGAAGTCGCCAAGGCAGCGATCGTGTTTCAATCCCCGCCCGGCCCGAAAGCCGGGCGCTACTTGAAAGTATTCGGCCGCCACGCCGCAGTGATCTGGTTTCAATCCCCGCCCGGCCCGAAAGGCGGGCGCTACTTGAACGGGACCAGCATGGCGGGCCGGAACTCCCCGTTTCAATCCCCGCCCGGCCCGAAAGGCGGGCGCTACTGGCTGATCTGGTGCGCGAGAACGTGGAGTCGGACAAGTTTCAATCCCCGCCCGGCCCGAAAGCCGGGCGCTACCAGACGTGCTGGAGCGCCTGCTCAGCGAGAAGCTGGTTTCAATCCCCGCCCGGCCCGAAAGCCGGGCGCTACCGCTTGACCAATGGCTTAGTCTGCGACCCCTTCAACGTTTCAATCCCCGCCCGGCCCGAAAGCCGGGCGCTACACGAACGAAGCTGCGATACAGGTTTGATTTTGGATGTTTCAACCCCCGCCCGGCCCGAAAGCCGGGCGCTACGCCGTTGTGGATAGAGAGAGCGGTGCCGTTGATCCAGTTTCAATCCCCGCCCGGCCCGAAAGCCGGGCGCTACGCGTCTTTTGGTGGGCGAGTCGCTTTGCCCGGCCCGAAAGCCGGGCGCTACCACGCTCGCTTTTGGTTCGTAGAGTTTCAATCCCCGCCCGGCCCGAAAGCCGGGCGCTACTACGCACTGCTTATTTACAAGCTAAAGCTTACCGATATGTTTCAATCCCCGCCCGGCCCGAAAGCCGGGCGCTACTCGGCTTGCGCGCGCTCGCTATTAGCTTTATCGCAAGTTTCAATCCCCGCCCGGCCCGAAAGCCGGGCGCTACCAGAGGGAGCCGGGATGAACGGGTACCTTAGGTTTCAATCCCCGCCCGGCCCGAAAGCCGGGCGCTACCAGCAGGCGCAGGAATCGCTCAGTCAGCATCATGCTCACGTTTCAATCCCCGCCCGGCCCGAAAGCCGGGCGCTACAGTGGTTGCGCAACTTGATCGACGCCGGGCACTTACCGTTTCAATCCCCGCCCGGCCCGAAAGCCGGGCGCTACCAGCAGGCGCAGGACCGCTCGGTCAGCGATCATGCTCACGTTTCAATCCCCGCCCGGCCCGAAAGCCGGGCGCTACAGTGGTTGTCGCAACTTGATCGACGGTCATGGGCACACCGTTTCAATCCCCGCCCGGCCCGAAAGCCGGGCGCTACTTGGAAATCGTTGCGTCCACGCCCGAACCCGCGCGTGGCCGATCAGGATGGTTTCAATCCCCGCCCGGCCCGAAAGCCGGGCGCTACGTCATTCACGCTCGCGATTCAATCCCCGCCCGGTCGCGGAGTCGCTGGAGCAATGTTTCAATCCCCGCCCGGCCCGAAAGCCGGGCGCTACGTGCTCAGCGCTATCAGATCGCCGGCCGAAAGGATGTTCAGTTTCAATCCCCGCCCGGCCCGAAAGCCGGGCGCTACGATGCCAAATCTTGTTTCAATGGGCAAAGCGTTGCTACGGATGTATATGTTTCAATCCCCGCCCGGCCCGAAAGCCGGGCGCTACCTGACCCCGGCCAGCGCCAGGGTCCCGAAAGTAGCCACTTGTTTCAATCCCCGCCCGGCCCGAAAGCCGGGCGCTACATGGGCAATCGCTGGAATTTCAATCCCCGCTGTTGTCCTGCATACGAAGTTTCAATCCCCGCCCGGCCCGAAAGCCGGGCGCTACGGTCAGGCAACGCGTCAGCTGGCGCGGCAAGAGGCGGTAAGAGTTTCAATCCCCGCCCGGCCCGAAAGCCGGGCGCTACCCGTTGAGTCGATGCCGGCGATTCGCCGCATCCAATCAACGGTTTCAATCCCCGCCCGGCCCGAAAGCCGGGCGCTACGCCGTTGTAGCGCTCGAGAGGCCGAACACCTGTTGAAATCGTTTCAATCCCCGCCCGGCCCGAAAGCCGGGCGCTACCAATTTTTGATCCGGCAGATCCCGAGCATAGCCAGAACGAGCGTTTCAATCCCCGCCCGGCCCGAAAGCCGGGCGCTACACGGGACGTAACTGTCGCGCCGGCGCGGCCAGTAAGGTTTCAATCCCCGCCCGGCCCGAAAGCCGGGCGCTACTTCACGAGCATCGCGTTCGCGGTATAAGGCCGGCACGTTGTTTCAATCCCCGCCCGGCCCGAAAGCCGGGCGCTACGGTGAGTCGCGAGCTTGCCGGCGGAAAGGCGCTACATCCTGTAAGGAGTTTCAATCCCCGCCCGGCCCGAAAGCCGGGCGCTACTGGTGTCAACGATGATATCGGCGGGCTCGGTCAGGCCAATACCGTTTCAATCCCCGCCCGGCCCGAAAGCCGGGCGCTACTAGCCACTCGGCCGGGGATGATCCGGCGTCGGTCGCGAAAGGGGCGCTACTAGCCACTCCCGTTTCAATCCCCGCCCGGCCCGAAAGCCGGGCGCTACGGGCTAGGGACTGTCCGATGACCGATCAGCGTCGTTGACGGTGTTTCAATCCCCGCCCGGCCCGAAAGCCGGGCGCTACCTGGCGCAGTCCGCCCCGGCGACCCTCGAGCTTGCGCACTTGTTTCAATCCCCGCCCGGCCCGAAAGCCGGGCGCTACGCTGATCGCCTCGATCAGGACGCCCACGGGCTACTTATCGTTTCAATCCCCGCCCGGCCCGAAAGCCGGGCGCTACCCGGTTTGATCATTGGCTGACGGGAAAGCCAGTGGAGGAGTTTCAATCCCCGCCCGGCCCGAAAGCCGGGCGCTACGGTGTCGAAATTTCCGCGTCGCCGAGTTGTAGTTTCAATCCCCGCCCGGCCCGAAAGCCGGGCGCTACCCGGTAGGTCGCGCCTGTTGGAGCCAGTGGACGCGCCGCCGTCGTCCAACTTGTTTCAATCCCCGCCCGGCCCGAAAGCCGGGCGCTACCCTCGCCGTCCGGGGCGTGGACGAGCAGGCCGGGCATGTTTCAATCCCCGCCCGGCCCGAAAGCCGGGCGCTACGATCGTAACGCTTGCGTCTACCAACATATATGTACACGTTTCAATCCCCGCCCGGCCCGAAAGCCGGGCGCTACAGGGGCATCTACTCCCTGACCGCCGCTGGCAACGCGTTTCAATCCCCGCCCGGCCCGAAAGCCGGGCGCTACGCTTCGAAACCCCTGTTGCGGGGCTCGTATGCTCGATTATTGTCAACTCACGGTCGGTTTTAATTCCTCGCGAGGCGTTCAACACCCTTGCTTCCCGCCGAATTGCCTTCTTTAAGGGCAAAAAAGTGTGCGGGCACCCGGCCTGATAGTGATTGCCGGAGGTTCGCGCGGTTGCGTGACTCAAAAGACCAGCGTGCCTCGCTGGTCGAACGGAGGCCGCGCACCGAACGTCAGAAGGTGCCGGGACAGCGGCTCCCGGAGGCGGTAGATGCGGATGCTGTCATCAGTCTCATCCATCTCCGCGCGCAGCCTGGCGACGAGCATCTCCATGTCGGCGTCGCTCAACACGCACTCGAACACCGAATTCTGAACGCGCTGGCCGTACGCCTCGCAAGCCTGCGCCACACGGCGCAGCCGTCTCCGGCCCGCAGTGTCATTGGTGGCCACGTCGTACGCAACGAGGATTTCCATCATCGTCCACTCCTCTGGCCTCGCCTCAACGTGCCCGGTATGGGAGATAGTGCCGCAAATCCCCCCGTAGGTGGCGGGCCAAGAGTCGCGCCTGCACGTGGGGTATGAGACCCACGGGGATGCGCTCCTTGAGGAGACGGTGCTGCACGGCGCTCTCCTTGCGACGCGAGTACTCGGCCAGGATCGTGCGAAGCCCCTGTTCGTTAAGGCTGACGGCACCCCCGGGCATCTCCTCGAAGTGGTCGACGCGGATCTGACGGCGGTTGATCATGCGCAACACGAGCCGGTCCGCGATAGCGGGCCGGAGCTCCTCCATCAGGTCGAGCGCCAGGGCGGGCCGCCCTGGGCGGAGCGCGTGGAGGTAGCCAACTTGCGGATCGAGGCCGACGCCTTCGAGCGCCGCTTCGCACTCGCCGCGGAGCAGTGCGTAGCAGAACGACAACAGCGCGTTCGCGCGGTCACGCGGGGGGCGCCGAGTACGGCCGTCCGGCGTGAACGCAGCCCGGTCCGCGCGGACCATCCTCCCAAATACCCCAAAATAGGCTCGCGCCGCGAAGCCCTCGATCCCTCGCAACACATCGAGATCGGGCGCATCGCGAATGTCACCGAGGAGCGAGGCGAGGTTGTCCGCGACTGCGCGAAGCTCGGCTTCGTCGTCCGCTCCCGCGCTGTCGCGAGCTGAGCGGAGGGCGAGGGTACGCGCGTTCTGCACCTTGCCCGCGACGTACTGTCTCGCGAGGGCCAGCGTCCGATCAGGGTCGCCGAGTGCCTCATGCTGCGCTCTGCGGAGCATGACGTTGCCGAGCGTACGGCCGGTGAGGCGGGCGCGGAATCGACCATGCCTAGTGAGCCACACAACGCCGCGCCCATCTTCGGCGCAGCGGTGAATCAGCGGCGTTGTAATCGTGACGCGGCCGAAGACTACGATCGCCTGCAATCGCACGAGGGGCAGTCGGGCGCGGGTCTCATCTTCGATGATGACGCGCACGGTGTCGTGATCGAGGCGAAGCATCGCTCCCTGCGTCGTGACGTAGAGCGTATTGAGCAATTCATGCATCTTCGCTTACTGGCTCCAGCGGTCGGAAGAGCGCGCCCTGCATGCCGCGTAAGCGATGCGGCTGCGCAGCTACTTGGGGTAGACACGCGTTGACGAGAGAACATGGCGGACAGCGGGCATCGTCGACCGCCGGTGGCAATACTTGCCGGCGCAGTTGCTCCCGGATTTCCCCTACCAGCCTGACCGTTTGCTGCCGCAATGCACCGTGGAGCGGGATCCGATAGCGCCGCCGTTCGGCGTGGGAGTAGATTGCGCCTTCGGGCACGTCAGTCCCGAGCATCTCCTCGAGACACAGGGCTTGTGCGCAGAGTTGCAGGTCGGCGTGCGGAGGGCGCCTGCGGCCTACCTTGTACTCGACCGGGAAGGGAGGCTCGCCCGCCCGCAGTTCGACAACGTCCGCCTTGCCACGGAGGCCGAGACGCTCCGACCAGAGCGGAAGGCCGCGCAGCACGCGAATGCCGGGCCGGTTCTCGGTCTCGCCGCTATCGACGCGCTCATGGGAGATGCGTCCGCGAATGGTGTAGGCGTTCTCCTCGAAGGTCTGCTCGACGTGGATGAGGGCGCACTGCCGCGGGCAGTAGGAGAAGTGCTCGATGGCCGAGATCGGTACGTCGAACAACTCATTCTCGTCCCATGGCGTGACGGCTCCTTGCACGGCGGCGGCCCCGCGGCTCAGCTCACCAGCGTTGTGAGCGTCACACCGGAGGCCCCCTCGATGGGTCCGTCGGGCGGGTGCTCGACGGTGTAGTCGGAGAACGATCGCGGCGCGTCCGATGTGCTCGGCAGCGTACGGATGAGGTCGAACAGGCGATGCGCGGCGGCGTTACCGAGCTTGCTATCGTGACTGAAGACGTAGAGCCCCCGGCAGGCCATCTCCCCCCGCGCAGCGGAGCGGTCGACGTCCCACATCATCTCGAGGGCATTCCAGAAGAGCGCGAGGTCCTCGCCGTCCACGCCCGTCTTCTTGGCGAAGTGAGGATTGAAGAAGCCGTGCGCGCGGTACAGCCCATAGGGGACCGTGGACTTGCGGCCCATCGTCCCGTAGTTGGTAGCCTGCCCGTCGGCATCCTCGCGATTCACGTCCTGCCGGTTCTGGGCCGGGCCGACGATGCTGAAGTCGAGGGGCACAATGGGGTCGATCGACCGCGCGAATGTCAGCTGCATCGGGCCTCGCACCTGCCCGGCGTTGTGCTCCCTCATGGACATCACGGCACCGAACATGCGTACGTCATAAAACTCAGCGCACATCCACGTCTGGGCGTCACTCGGATCCGGCGTCCCCTCGCCACTCGCGCGACGGTTGAAGACCCTCTCCCGCCGCTTCCCGAGGAACTGGCCGTGCTGCACGTACACCTTAAAGCGCCCGTCACTCTCGTCGCCGTGGGCCATGTCAACATAGTCGCGCACCTTGCGCTTGATCGCAACGTCCGTCACGAGGCCCTGCATCGTCTCGGGATCGACACGTGGCAGGTTGCCGGCGTCGGGGTCGCCGTTGGGATTGCCGTCGCGCACATCGAACAACAGGACGAAGTCGTGGCGGCGGCTGACTTCGCTGGTCGAAGTCGTGGCGGTGGTCATGATTGGTGCTCCTGTTCGGTATCGGTCTTCGGGCCTTCGGCGCCTGGATCGGCATTACGCGCCGCCCGGCGGCTCGCCATCTCTGCTCTGCCATGCGCCCGCTGGTGGTAGTAACCGAGCGAGAACAGGGCTTGTTCCCTAAGCGGAAGTGTCGTTGGCCAGTCGCCGATCTGCGCCATGACCTCTTCGAGGCGGCGCTGAAGATTGACGTAGGTGCCCGGACGGTCGCGCTTCAGCCTCGCGAGATGGGGCTGCGCGCCCCGCAGCAGCGCGCCGAACACAACCGCGGGCGTGGACGACGCCGCGCCGTAGTAGCGGTTGACGATGGTAGCGTTCACACGCGGAAGCGCCGCCCGCTGCACATCCTCGATGACCGCGAGCAGGCGGCCGCAGTGGTAGGCGGGCGACGGGTGTTCGGTCTCAAGGGCAACCATGTAGTTCTCCTTTGGCGGGGTTGTCTCCCGGCTCAGCAGGACAAGCTTGATGAGCGCGGCGCGGGGGCGGGTGACGCCCTGCTCCGCGCGACAGCGCCGAACGGCCTGGAAGGCGACTTCCAGCGGTATCGGTGTAGCCGACAGAGCGGCCCGGAACAGCGAGCGCGGCGCCGTGACGGGAAGGTCGCGGCGCGCGTCCCGCACCGTCGATGCCGCAAGCTGAAAGAGACTCAGCGGACGTGGGTGCATGTCCTCCGGGTCCTCGTCCCGTGGGTCGGCGATCCGCTGTAGTCTGAACCACCGCGCAACGCTGTCCTCCATGCTCTCCACGGTCGTATCGATCCAGTCCCGGACCACAGCCCGCCCGCCGCTCGCCGAGAGCGAGGCGGCGTAGAACGCCGTCTCGTCTCCGAGCGTCGTCTGACGCCCCCTTCGCGGAGACTCGATGAGCGCCTGTACTTGCGCGGAGTCGGGTTGCCGCATGTGGGCTGCAAAGTCGAATCCAACATGCTCGCGCGTCCAGAAGGCGAACGTCGCGTCCGCGGCGCCGAAGCTGGTGCGCTCATCGGCGAGCAGGCTGTTCAGTGCGCGCGTGAACGACTCCCCGCACTCCCGGCACGTGGGCGCGACCCTTGATGCCTTCAGCCCGTACGACTCGAACGCCGAGGAGTTGGCGGAGATGATCGACGTGCCCGAGGACTGGCCGCCGCGGATCCCCTTGATCTTCGCCTGGAGGCGATCGAGCACTGGCTTCGACTCGCCGCACACGAGACATTGATTGTCGGCGCCGGCGTCGGGTGTGTTCGACGCGAGCCAAAACCCCTGCACTGCGGGCAAGTCGATCGGACGCTGAAGCGCGCCGTCCTCCAGTGTCACCTCGAAGGTGACCTTGAGTCCGTAGTCCCAGTCCTCGCCGAGGGTCAGCTGGTCGGCGCCGCCGCGTTCGTAGAATCGCTTCACGGCAAGCACCGCCGGCTCCTCCGTCTCGATCGCGCAGCGATCGAGGAGTTCGCGGTATTCGGCGTGTGCCTGATCGACGCGTGCCTGCTTCGCGGGATCGCGTGCCCGCCCGAACGTGTACTCGCCGTTGTCGGCAAGCAGCAGCGGCTTGATGCCAGCCGCACGCTGCACTTCGGGCGCAGTCATATCGAGGCCGCGCCTCCCGCGCGTGGTGCTCGGGTCGGTACGCGAGATAGGCTGCGGCGAGATCGCGTGGCCATCGGAGTCGAGCATAACGATCCAGGCGACGGGCGTGTTCGCGTAGAGCGGGGGGAGTTGATCCTCAAGTCGCTCGTCCGCGTACTCCCTCAACTTGCTCAGAAGCATCACGAAACCTCCGCGAAGCGATCCGGGACGCGCAGCACACCGTGATCGAGCGATGCGCGGAAGAACCGCGGCGTACCCCGACCGCCGCCATCGGGGTCGTAGTCGATGTCGAGCAGCATGAGACCGATATCCTCGCTGCGTTCGATCGGCGCATCGCCGGGCTCCGGCTCGCCAAACGATGCGCTGAACTCTCGGCAGCCGAGATAGGGCGTAGCGAAGCAGCGGCCCGAGGCAACTCGGCGGCGGAACTGGTCGCGGTACTTGGCGATGTGGTCGTCTACGCCATCCTGGAGCACGAGTTGCGCACGCACGACGTACGTCACATCGCGCAGCGCGAGCGTGTGCCGCTGGGCGCGATTAGCGGATGCATCGTAGCCGCCGCCAGCTTGCGCCCAGCGCCGCGCGGAGCGGTCGCTCTGCCGGTCGTTGATCTCGTTCCGCAGGATCGACGTGTAGGCGATCGGCTTGAGAACGTGAATCTCCTCAACGTGCCAGGCGACCTGCGGCTTCCAGAAGATCGCCTCAAGCGCGCCCCGCGCGGCGGATGGCGTCATGACCGGATAGGTCACGCGCTCAACCTTCATCTCGGGGCGAGTGAAGCACGCGAAGTCACCCCACAGCTTAGTCTCCAACGGTGGCAGACTACGTGACCAAACCATGACTCACTCCTCGACTGGGCATCCGCCCGCGGTATCCACCGCCTGACAAGCCTCTAAATAGGCGAGAGGGGGCGCGTCCAAATCAACGTCAGACGCGGTGGCCTCAGAAGATCGTGTCGGGGTCCGCGTCGGTGATGCCCCGCACGGAGTGATAATACCCCCGCGGCCAGCGCCCAACGCCGGGCAACAGTTCTTCAATGAACCCATCCCTAAGCCGCCGTTCGTATTCGCTCTGGTAGATTGAGACCATGTGGGGTTGAAGGTCGCGCAGAATCGCGCGGGCGGGACGTTCGCGGGCACGCAATTGCTCGACAAGGCGATCGATGTTCGTCGCATCGCTCTCAGGGTAGTCGACGATGACGTCGCAGGCGTCATCGTCGATCATGCGGAATCTGTCAGCCACGGCTGGGAAGTCGAGGTTCTTGCGGGCCTGTTGCACCTTTTTCGCGTCGGTGTCCACAGCCGTTCCGAACAGCAACTCGAAGTACCGCCGCATGGCCTCGGGGTCGTGTGGATCGAAACCCGGAAGTTCACGGACGACTCGCGCGATGTCTCGTCCGGACCGGTAGACGCCTGGCGGCGACGTCTCATTCGGCGGCCTGAACACTACCACACGTCCCGGGATCTTGAGCAGCCCCTCGCGGTTGCAGCGTCCGGCCGCCTGGATGATGGAGTCGAGCGGAGCCTCGGCGCGAAACACAATCGCGAAGTCGAGATCGACACCCGCCTCCACCACCTGTGTGCTTACGACACGACACGGCTCGCCCACGGAGAGCCGCTGCCGGATCTCATCGAGCACCTCGTCGCGGTGCGCCCTACAGAGGAGGGTCGAGAGGTGCAAGGCATCTGGATCGCCGAGCGCGTCAAGCAGTTCCATCGCGTGGCGCTTTGTGTTCACGATCGCAAGCACGCTTCGCCCCTTGCGCATCTGCTCAGCGACGTCCGACCACTCGTTCGGCTCGTCGATTCTCGAAAAGTCATACTCGACGCGCTTGAGCATCTCAAAGTGCCGGGCGTGGTCGGGCACGATCTCGCTGGCCGTGATGTCTCTGAACCCGTCAACGAGGTCGAATGCAGGCTGCGTCGCCGTCGAAAGCACTACGCTGGCGCCGTAGTGCTCGGTGAGCTGGCGCAAGCCATCGAGAATGGGGGCGAGCAAGCCAGCCGGCAGCGCCTGCGCCTCGTCGAGGATGATCACGCTACCGGCGAGGTTGTGGATCTTCTGGGTTTTGCCGCGCCGATTGGAGAAGAGGCTCTCGAACAACTGCACGGTCGTGGTAACGACGAGGGGCGCATCCCAGTTCTCGGCGGCGAGGCGCTGCCAGACGACATCAGGGGCGGGGCCTTCATCATCACTCGCACTTGCCCTGGCGCCCTCCACTCCAGCCGAGTGGTGCTCGAGCACCACTCGGCTGGCTTCCTCGTGATCTTGTTCGAAGATGCGCCGGTACACCTCGGCGGTCTGCTGGGTGATGGTCGTGAAGGGAACGGCCACGACAACGCGCCGCATATCGTGCTCGATCCCGTGGCGGAGGGCGAATGCCATCGCGGAGCGCGTCTTGCCGCCGCCGGTAGGGACCGTCAACCGGAAGATGCCGGATGGGTTGGACGCCGCCGACAGACACGCCTCGTGCACCTCGCGCCGGACGCGGTTGACGTCACCGCCCGGCGCGGAAGGCTCGCTCGCCAGAAAGGCCTCGTAGCGACGCCAGAGTTCCGGGAGCGTGGTGGTGCCTCCACGGCCGGAAAGCACGCCGCTCAAATTGTGCGCCTCAGTGTCGAGGCTGTCCGCGTCGACGAGCGCAGAGTAGGTCATGCGCAAGAAGAACTCCGCGGCAAGATTATTTTTCTTAATGTGTAGCGGGATCGCCAGGGTTAGCTGATCAAAGAAGTTGGGCAGTTCAGCGAGGAGGGCTTCAAGAGCGCGTCTTGGGCCGGGGAGGTTCCGCTTCTCACTCAACCAGGCACGAAAGTCAGTCTGAGGGTCGGCGAGACCGCCGTGGTGCGCATGGATCAGGTGCCCTACATACCAGGGATGGTCGCTCTCCTCTGCCTGCAGCACGCCCGCGCACTTGTGATCCGGACCGGTGCCGCGTCCGCGCGTGCCAGCCTCGCTCTCGCGAAGGTAACGCTGCCATTCGGGGTCCGCCTTGCCCGCGTCGTGCCAAATGCCAGCGAGAAAGGCAAGGTCGCCTCCGCCGAAGGGCTGAGCCCGCTCACGTGCGAGTTCGGCAACGTTGCGCAGGTGGTCGGCCAGCGGTTGGCGCTTCCCTCTGCTATTCGTCGAATGCGCGTAAAGTGTCACGAGTACGGTGATTCCCTCTCGGCACCTCGCTCACAGGTGGGCAACCGAGCCGTTCGGGCAGTCTCCCATAAGATTGTCAGCGGAAGCCTTAGTACGAGGTTCTTGAAATTGTCCGGTCCGGTGGACCCGAGCGTGTTGCACCGCGGGCAATGCGGAAAGTCCGGTCATCGGCGGTGATTGCATTAGGATCGACGCGATCGGCAATTGGAGGCCGTGCTTGAGAATGCCCGCAGTGGCCCACATTGCATCGTCGCAGCCGAAGTGCCCGGCTGCGTTGAGAACTCAATACACCTCCCGACCTACCATAAAAGCTGAAGCCAGCCGGCCCCAACGGCTAGCTTGTGCGGCGCAACTTAATTTCGCATGGTCAGTGCGTGAGGATCTGATCTAGGAATCGCTTGGTGCGCTCTTCGCGCGGGCTGTTGAAGAAATCCTCGGCAGTTGCCTTTTCGACGATTTCACCCTCGTCCATAAAGATCACCCGATCGGCGGCATTTCGTGCAAAACCCATCTCATGGGTCACGCAGATCATGGTCATCCCGGTTTCGGCCAGCTCGCCCATCACCTTGAGGACCTCATTGATCATTTCCGGGTCGAGGGCTGAAGTCGGTTCGTCAAACATCATTACCTTGGGGTTCATGGCCAGCGCGCGCGCAATTGCCACCCGCTGTTGCTGTCCGCCCGAAAGCTGCCCCGGAAACTTGTCCGCCTGCTCGGGAATCCCTACCCGGTTGAGCAGTCGAAGACCCAGCTGATCGGCTTCCTTTTGCGGCATGTGCCGCACTTTCTGGGGCGCCAGGGTGATGTTGCGCAGAACCGTCAGATGCGGGAACAGATTAAATTGCTGAAAGACCATGCCGGTCTCAGTCCGGATCTTGGCAAGGCTCCGGGCATCGTCGGTCAATTCAATTCCGTCTACGGTGACGGTCCCGGCATCGTGCTTCTCTAGCTGGTTGATTGTCCGCAAAAGCGTGGACTTGCCTGAGCCGGATGGCCCGATGATGATTACGACCTCGCCCTCTTTGATCGAGATATCGATGTTCTTAAGAGCGACAAAATCGCCGAAACGCTTGACCACCCCCCGGAGTTGGACGATCTCATAGTCGCTTTGAACTGTCATATGTGGTCCATTTCTGGTGGCAATTACCTCGGGCTTTGACCCAATCGGTCTTCGGCGGCGGCGCCGAGCCGGGAGAGTACGTAGGACACGGTCCAGTAAATTAGGCCGACGATGATGTAAACCTCGAAAAATGCCCCTTCGGCGATGTCGGCTTGCCCACCGAGGACTTTTTTGGCCTTTTCAAGGGTGTTCACCAACGATATCGCCGCCAGCAGGGCGGTGTCTTTCCACAGCGCGATGAACCGGCCAATGATTGCGGGAATTACCGCCTTTATCGCCTGCGGCAGGATGATGAACACGTACATCTGCAGCGGGCTGAGGCCGATTGCTTCGGAGGCCTCGAATTGGCCTTTCGTTATGGATTGCAGACCGCCACGGATGACCTCGGCGATGTAGGCACCGCCGAAAAAGGCGAATACCACCATTACCCGAAAGACCAGATCGATGCCGCTGAACGCCTGGCCGATCGGACCGAGTTCATCCTGTAGGAAGGTTGCAAAAAGCAACCAGACCAGCAACGGAGCGGCCCGCACCGTCTCGATGTAGCCGACCGCCGAAAGTCGGATCGCCGTGTAACGGGAGGATCGCGCCAACGCTAGGATTAGGCCGATCAGAAACGAGAAGACCCCGCCGACCGCAAACACCAGGATGTCGAGAAATACGCTTTCCCAATGCCCGATCGACACCCCGATCTGGAGCACCAGCGTGATCGGCACCAGCAGGACCCATCCGGCCCCGATGGATTGGCGCAGAATGGGATTCTGCTTCCAGCGCGCCAGATAGTGCCCCGCCTGGGCGGCGGCAATTAGTGCCGCAAATAGGATCGCCACGAGGATCCAGGTCGGGCCGAATGGCACCGCCAGGCCGAGTGATATCGAGTACAGCCAGCGTGGAGCCCAACCGTCCTCCTGCACCAGTTGCCGTTCCACTCCGGTGACCACGGTTGTCTGCCCGGCGGAGACAAACTCCTCGCTGTACTGGCTTTCCACAATTTGAAACTGGGTACCCAGGCCGAGGGTTAGGATGACCGCGGCCAGGACGGCAACGGTTACCACCAGCGGTTTCATCCGCCCGACCCAAATGCCGTAGGTAACCGCCGCCAGTGCGGCGGCCAAGAAAACCGCAATCCAGATTCGGTATTCCTCGTCGGCGGGGTAGCTGCCGATGAAGAACAGCTTGCGGTTGATTGCGACCAGGCCCCAATTGGCCTCAAAGAGCACGAATTTGAGCACGAGGAAAGCCAGCAGCGCCCCGACCAGCACCGAAACAATGCTCAGGGCGGCATTGCCACGCGAATCAAAAAGGTTTTCGCGCGCCCAGACCAAGCTGCGACCGAGCGAATGCCGGTGATTGGCCAGGGCCGTCATTTGATCTGCACGTTGCGATTAATCGTGTTCATCACGAAGGAAATAATCAGGTTGGTGATGACAAACACCAGGAAAATGAACGCGTAGGTCTGCAGCAGATTGCCGGAGTTGTTAATGATCCGATTGGATATCAGGACGATCTCGCCATAGGCGATCGCGTGGGCCAGGGTCGAATCCTTGTTGGCATTCTGGAACTCGTTGTTAAGCGAAGGGAGCATGATTCGCAGCGCCTGCGGAAGGACGACCAGGGTGAAACGCTGGTAGGCGGTTAGACCCAATGAGGCCGAGGCCTCGGTCTGCCCGTGCGGAACCGCCTGTATCGAACCACGGACAATTTCGGCGATGAAGCCGCTAAAGTACAGTGACAGCGACACCAGCGCACTTATGTAGCCAAGGCCGAGCAAGTTGCCACCGGTGTAGGTAAAGAACCCCGATTCGGATTGGACAACCTCGGGGAAACTCGGGCGAATCGGCAATCCCAAAGCCAGATAGGCGAGCGCCGCGATGATCACAAATAGCACCAATCCCCAGGTGTTGGGACGGGTCACCCGTCCGGTTTCGTCCTCGATTCGGAGGCGCTGTTTCCGCAGCAGCCAGCCGGCCGCGCCGGCCGCCACGACGGCGCCCAGCCAAATCCACCAGAACGAATTGGCCGCCTCGGGCCAGAGGATGGCCAGTCCGCGATTGCTGATATAGAACGCTCTTCCCAGTCCTGATCCGCCCTCAATTAGCGGGAGCTGGCGGAATACTGCAAAGGCAAAGAAAAACATGATCAGGAGCAGCGGAAGGTTTCGAAAAAGCTCGACGTAAACCTTGCCCAGCCGGCTAACGATCGGGTTACTTGAGAGCCTGGCCACTCCCACTGCCAACCCCAGCAGCGAGGCGAGAGCAATTGCAAAGATCACCACCGAAAGGGTGTTGCCCGCGCCCTTGAGCATTCCCAGCCATCTGGGATCGCTGGCCTCCACGTCCAGTTGCGCGATGATCGAACTGCGATCAGGGCTGCCGTAGGGACCGAACAGAAAATCAAAATCAAAGAAATTAGTCGCGATCGAAACCGCAACGTAAATGGCGACTATTCCGGCGGTAGTTCCCACCACCACGTTTATCAACCGCGAGCGCGAACGTTCTCGGAACCAGATGTTGCTCAGGCTTTCCTTGAGCTTCATCGCGGTCATCGGTGCCGAAAAGACCAACGAGCGGGGTTAACCCCGCTCGTTGGTTCGGTTATTGAATTGCCAGTTCTACCGCATTGGCGGTGCGTAGAGTAGCCCGCCGTCCTGGTACGAGGCGTTCGGGGATCCGGCGCGGGTGAGGCCGACCCGCTCTAGGGTCCGATCATAGGTTTCCCCGTAATTTCCAACCTGGGCGATTACGCTCTGCATGAACGTGCCGGGGATCTTGCCGTGGCCTATGCCAAGGTTGCTGGGGGCGCCACCTGAGAAACCGACTCCCAGCAGGCGGGCGACGGTGTTATTCGGCGGGTTGGCAGCCATCTGGCCGACGTTGGCCGATGTTACGCCCTGCTCCTCGGCGATGATCATCCCGTTGACCACCCAGCGAACCACGTCTTCCCATTCCGAGTCGTAGTCACGGACGCTCGGTCCGAGAGGTTCCTTGGAGAGGGTTTCCGGTAGAAC
This sequence comes from Chloroflexota bacterium, assembly GCA_965261345.1. GTDB lineage: Bacteria > Chloroflexota > UBA11872 > UBA11872 > VXNJ01 > VXNJ01. The sequence continues at coordinate 1,065,491 of OZ253449.1, read as the reverse complement.
TACCGCGTTGACACCGTCTGCGGTGAGGGTGAACTGGTGTCCACCGAGCTGGGATTTGTCAGACGACCAGGCATCGCATTGATCGCTGATGAATGAGGCCCGCAACTCCGGATTCGCCTGGAACGTGAGCTCTTCGTAGGTGAGCTCCTGCTCGGCGAAGTAGTCGGAAACCGCACCCTGAGTGCTGGTTCCGTCCAGGATGCAGATTGTCGCGCCGCCAAGCTGGTTAACGCTGGATAGGCCCGCATCGGCTTTAACCATGATTCCGGCGCCGTCGTAGAACGTGGTCGGGGCAAAAGCGACTTTGAGGTCCGCGTCCCGGCTGGCGGTCCAGGTGGTGGTGCGGATTAAGACGTCAATTTCCTTGGCGGCCAGCAATTCGAAACGGTTACCCGAGGTAGCTTCCTGGAACTCGACTTTGGATTGGTCGCCAAAAATGGCTGCGGCCAGAGCTCGACAGTAGTCGACGTCGTTGCCTTCGGCCGTTCCGTCCGGATTGAGCACGCCGAATCCGGGCGTGTCGGCCTTGATTCCGCAGACCAGATTGCCCCTCTCGAGGATGTCATCAAGAGTGCTTTCGCGCGCATCTTCCTGCTCGTCGCAGGCGGCGATCGCGGCAAGCACTAGGACCATCAGGAGCCCGGTAATGATTCGTTTAAATAGGCTCATTTGAGCGGACCTTCTTTATAAGTTCTACAGCCTGCCGGTTAACTTTACTCTGAGGCTGAATCGCCCGATCGCGTCGTCGTATGGTACGCGCGCTAGCGGCTGAAGGTTGCAGCAAGGCGCGAAGGCGGATCGGCGGCGGCTTGGCACTAGATGCGCGGAGTCCATTTGAGCTCGGGGCGAAGGTCGCCGGCGTACACGCAACCGGTAGCGGCCGAGATTCCCGCGGCCTTGCAGATTGCCGGTTGCCTGCTCAACGGGTTGTGTCAACTACCGGCCGGCCCGACCTTTTCCCGGAGCCGGACTTGCGATCAGCATCGGCCTTTACGCTGCGGAATCGGTATCGCCGCTGCCGCGGACCATTGACGTGGCCAGGGCGATCATAGAGGCCAGATCGGTCATATTGGCGGGCACAACAAAGGTGTTGCCCGCTTGCGCCAGCTTCCCAAATTCGGATACGTACTGTTCGGCGATCCTAAGCCGCAGGGCGTCCTGGCCACCGTCGTTGGACACCGCCGTGGCAATGGCCCGCAGTCCGTCGGCGGTCGCGTTGGCGATGGCCAATATCGCCTCGGCCTCCCCCTCGGCTTCGTTGATCTGCTGTTGCCGGGCAGCTTCCGACTCCAGTACAACCCGCTGCTTGGCGCCTTCGGCGGCGTTGATTACGGCGTCGCGTTCGCCCTCCGAGGTAAGGACCACCGCCCGTTTTTCGCGTTCGGCGCGCATTTGTTTTTCCATTGCCGAAAGCACGTCAGAGGGTGGGGTGATATTGCGAATTTCGTAGCGGAGCACCTTGACCCCCCAGGCCGCGGAGGCTTTGTCAAGTTCGGCTACGACCGACAGGTTGATCGATGAGCGTTCCTCAAACGTTCGGTCCAGGTCGAGCTTGCCGACCTCGCTACGGAGTGTGGTCTGGGCCAACTGGGTGATGGCAAAGCGGAAGTTGGCGATCCCGTAGGAAGCAGCCCGCGCATCGAGGACCTGCATGTAGATGACCCCGTCAACCCCAACCTGGACGTTGTCGCGGGTAATGCAGACCTGCTCGGGGATGTCAATTGCTTCTTCTTTTAGCGATAGTTTGTAGGCCACCCGTTGAATGAACGGAACGACGATATGGAACCCGGCTTGGTAGGTGGCTTGGTAGCGTCCGAGCATTTCCATTACGTAGGCCGACTGCTGCGGCACGATGATCGCGGTTTTGGCCAGCACCACGATTCCCACGATCGCCAGAAATACCAAAAGGACTAGAACCGAAATATCCACGTTACCCACTCCTGGCGTCAATCGTCGCCTGCTTCCTCAACAAGGTTAAGGGTTAATTGATCCACGCCGGCAACCCTAACCCGTTGGCCGGCCGCAAGTGGGGTTGCGCCAATGTTCCGGGCTGCCCATTGGGCCCCGTGCAATTCGGCCAGGCCATGCTCGCCAGGGGCGATTTCCGCATCCACGATCGCGTATTCGCCGGCTATGTTTTGGTAACCGCCGAAGCGGTTGAATTTGGCGTAGGCCTGCCTGCGCAACCCCAAAACCAGGACCGGGGCGGTAATACCAAAGATCGTCCACTGCAGCCAGAGCGGAGTGCCCCCGAATATTGCCACCACGACTCCGACGGCCAGGGCGGCAATCGCCGCAAACAAGAGATACAGCTGCCCGCCGACTAGCAATTCGGTCAATATCAACCCGCCCCCGAGGGCGATCCATCCCCACCAAGGCACGGCAGTTAACGCTTTCTGTTTGTTCGCGGCAAATTCAAGTTAGACGGGCAGCCGGTGCGGGTGTCGACCGCGGCTAACGAACGGCCCGCCGGGCGATTGCCCCTTGTTGATTTTGGCAGCAGTTGGCCGTCGGGATGGTGGTGGGCTGGAGCGGTCGAAATCCGGCGCCGACCGGAATCTCGCGGACAGGCCAATACAGACGGGTTGGGCGCGCCGATCGGACAAGTTGGTCGACCGGCGGGAGGGAATTTAGCCCGGCCGCCTGCGCGCCGACTCCGCCGACCCGCAAGGACAAAATCGTTCAAACACGGTTCCCCCGCATTCCGCAACTCGGTTCTATGCAAGATCGCCCCAACATCGTCCTAATCATTACCGATCAGCAGCGCTTCGATACGATTGCCGCGCTCGGCTACGACTACGCCCAAACACCGCACCTGGACCAGCTGGTCGCCGAGGGCGTTACGCTTTCCAACTGTTTCGTCAATGCCCCAGCATGCGGGCCGGCCCGCTGCAGCCTCTTTAGCGGAAGGTGGCCGCATACATCCGGAATGCTGCGTAACGGCGACCCTTGGCAGGAGACCTGGGTTCCCAATATCGCCCGGGCCGGCTATCACACCGCCAACGTAGGCAAGATGCACTTTACGCCGTTTGACGCTTCCGGTCAGTTTGATTACCGTTTCAACGTCGAGAACAAACAGCGTTTTCGTCAATGGCGCGCCTACCGGGATGAATGGGACAAGGCGCTGGCCGATCGCGGGATGACCAAGTACCAGCGCGAAGACCTTGAAAAGCGCCCGGATTTCTGGATTGCGCTGGGAGCTTTCGCCTGGGAAAAGGACCCCGACATGCACCCCGACAACTTCCTGGGTCGGGCGGCGTGCGAGTGGGTCGCAAACTACGAGCAGGAAAAACCGTTTTTTCTCACCGTCGGTTTCCCTGGGCCGCACCCGCCGTATGACCCAACCCCGGACTGGTTGGAGCTCTACGAGGACACCGAGTTCGCGCTGACCCCGTTGCGATTCTCCGAACGCGACCAACATCCGCAGTTGCTGCGCGATATGGCCCAGCACAACGCCGAGGTCGCCCACGACTCAATCAAGTTCGTGCCCTTCCCGGCCGAAGCCCACCGCCAGCGCCAGCGCCGTTTCTACATGGCCAATATCTCGCTAATCGACGCCCAAATTGGCGCGATCCGCCGCTCGCTTGCCGATCGCGGCTTGCTTGAAGACACGGTGATCATCTTTACCTCCGACCACGGCGACACCCTCACCGATCACTTCTGTTCGCAGAAGTGGACGATGTACGACTCGGTCACGCGGGTCCCGGCGATTGTCTGGGCGCCCGGGCGATTTTCCGGCGGGCGCAAGGTCGAGGCCCTGACCCAATGGTTCGATCTAGGGGCAACGATCCTCGAAATCGCCGGCGCCGATTTTCCGGAGGCCTTTGAGGCCGACTCCTTGATCGCGGCGCTGCAAGGAGAGGATTTTGCGGGCCGCGACTATGTGTTTTCCGAGCATGGCCGCGAGGAAGTGGTGGGACTCGGGTGCGACTTCGTTTCTATGGTGCGGTCGCGGGACTGGAAGCTGGTCCACCTTTTGGGCCCGCCTGATGGACAGTTGTTTGATCTGCGAAACGACCCGGAGGAATTGATAAATCTGTGGGCCGATCCGGACCACCGCTCGATCCGCGCCGAATTGATGGAGGCGCTAGGCACTTTCCTTGTCGAGTCAATATATTGGACCAGCCATTGCGCCGATGGCAGGCGGTAGACGGGGTTCGCCTGCCGAGGTCGCCGCTAACTCAGATCGGTCAAACCACCGCAGCCAATTAGCGGATCGATCCGATCCGGAAACTAGCAATTTAAATATTCCAGTCCCCCGGTTGACCATTTCGGATCATTGCGCCAAAAGTTGCGCCAAAAATTGGCTGCGCGCGCGTTTAATTCGCCAGGGCAATTGCCGCTCTCGACCAAATGTGGATTTTGCGATCCGAGCCCCGCGCGATCCCGGGCTGGCGGCGTGGTTGCTAACCGGACAATAGCGGCGACGCGAACGCCCAGCAAAACTGGATATTTCCGCCGTGCCTACGGTTGACCGCCCCAATATCATCCTGATCATCACCGACCAGCAGCGCTACGACACGATCGCCGCGCTGGGCTTTGATCACCTCAAAACCCCCCACCTTGATCGCCTCGTCCGCGAGGGAATCTCGTTTGATGATTGCCACGTCAATGCGCCCTCCTGCGGACCGGCGCGCTGTGCCTTCTTCACCGGTTGCTATCCGCACACCACCGGGATGCTGCGCAACGAGCAACCATGGTCGCAGACCTGGGTGCCGAATCTGGCCCGGGCCGGCTATTTCACCGCCAGCATCGGGAAGATGCACTTTACCCCGTTCGACGTGCAGGGGCAGTTCGACTACCGTTACAACGTTGAAAACAAGCAGCGGGGACGAGTTGCCGGCGGTTACCGCGACGAGTGGGAAAAGGCCATGGCAGCCCATGGAATAGACAAATATCACGAGACCGACCTGCACGCACGCGAAGACTTTGAAACTTCGCTGGGCGCTTTTCCCTGGGAGAAGGACCCCGATTGGCACCCCGACAATTTCCTCGGCCGGATGGCCGTCGATTGGATCGGCCGCTATGATTCCGATCAACCGCTGTTCCTCGAAATCGGATTTCCGGGACCCCATCCGCCCTATGACCCGACACCGGACTGGATTGACCGCTATGCCGATACGAAATTCCCGCTGGTTCCGCTAAACGAAAGTGAGCGAGGTTCACAACCGCCGGTGTTTAGGGATATGGCTTCTCACCAAAACCGGACGCCGGGCGATTCGACCAAACTGTTGCCCAATCCCACCGAGGCCCAACGCCAGCACCAGCGGCGTTACTACATGGCCAATGTCTCGCTCATCGACGCCCAGATCGGACGAATTCGGCAGGCTTTGGCCGATCGGGGGCTGCTGGACAACTCGGTGATCATCTTCACCTCCGACCATGGCGATACCCTAACCGACCATTTCAGTTCGCAGAAATGGACGATGTACGATTCGGTCACGCGCGTTCCGGCGCTGGTATGGGCGCCCGATCGCTTCGCGGGCGGGCGCCGGGTGGCTGAGCAGATTGAATGGTTCGATCTTGCGGGAACGATCCTGGACCTGGCCGGGGCCGAATTCCCCGATCCATTCGAGGCCCAGACGTTGGTACCGGCCCTGGAGGGCCGTGAATTTGCCGGTCGCGAATACGTTTTCTCGGAAATGGGTCGCTGGGACAGGGTCGGCCTAACCACCGACTACATGACGATGGTGCGATCGCGCCAATGGAAGCTGGTGCACTTTATCGACCAACCGCACGGCCAGCTATTTGACCTGACCAAAGACCCCGATGAGCTCGAAAACCTCTGGCACGACCCTGAACACGGCGCAAAACGATCGGAGCTGATCCAGGTGATGACCGAATGGCTCATCCGCTCCAACTACGAGGCCAGTTCCTGGGGGGCGGCCTGGCGCTAGCCCGGATATTGCACGAGCCTTGCCGCCACGCTGCCCCGGAGTCAACCGCTCCCAGGGACTGACAGGGCTGGTTCGAGCCCAATCCGGCGGCGTTTGCCGGTTCGCAGAGTGCTATTGCGGTCCCGGGCTCGGGGAGCGCCGATTCAGGCTCCGACACCACCGCTTGAGGGCGCTGCCGGACGGGTCTTCGGTACCACCCCACTCCTTAAAAACAGAGACGCCCGACGATAATTGGGTTACAACACACAAACCATCGCAGGGCGTTTCTGATGGCAGAGTCTAACCCGGTCCAGCTCGAGTTCTCACGGCTCGGCCGCCGCCGAATGGTGGGCAACTTCAATGGCGGCGATATCTCCGCCGACGGCGGGCTTGCCCTGCTGCGCGAGGCAGATAACCTCATCGACCTGCTCGCGCGCGCGGCGGCCTGCTTTGTCGACCACCGCAACCCGGCCTACGTAGTCCACTCCGTCCTGGACCTGGTGCGCCAGCGTGTGTACGGGATCTGCGGCGGTTACGAGGACCTTGTAGATCACAACCGCCTGCGCAGCGATCCGCTGCTGGGAATGCTGCTGGAGCGCAGCGACGGTTCGGCACTCGGATCGGCGGCGACGCTGTGCCGCCTGGAGAACTCGCGTCCCGATGAAGCGTCCAAGGACCGCTACCGCCGGATCGCGGCCAACTTCGCTCAGCTGGACGACCTACTGGTCGAAGTCTTCCTGGAATCTCATCCCGCTCCCCCGGCGCGCATCGTCCTGGACGTGGACGCCACCGACGTGAAGCTGCACGGCAAGCAAGAAGGACGGTTCTTCCACGGGTATTACGACTCCTATTGCTATCTACCGCTGTACGTGTTTTGCGGCGAGCATCTGCTGCTTTGCCGCCTGCGCCCCTCCGATAGCGCCCCGGGGTCGGATGCGGTGTCCGAGATCGCGCCGCTGGTAGAGAAGATCCGCTCCGCCTGGCCCGAAACGCAGATCGTATTGCGCGGCGACTCGGGCTTTGGCCGCGATCCGATCATGACCTGGTGCGAACGGGAGGGGATCGACTACCTCTTCGGCCTGGCGCGCAACCCGCGCCTGGAGAAAAAGATCGCCCGCCCGCTCGAGCGCTCGCGGCGGCGCTGCCTTGCAAGCGGGGAGCCCTCGCGGCGCTTCCGCGGCTTTACCCACCAGACCCTTGCCGGGACCTGGTCCAGGACCCGACGGGTGGTGGGCAAGGCCGAGTACCTGCCCGGGCATACCGGCCGGGACGGCGCGCCCCGGCCGCCGCGGCCCAACGCCCGCTTCGTCGTAACCAGCCTGCCGACCGAGCAGGTAGCGGGACGCGACCTGTACGAACTGGAATACTGTCCGCGGGATCAGGTTGCATACTGCGCCTCATTGCTAACTTGCGACAGTTCGTCGGCGGTCCCCCCGGCGGCATGAGATGAACCGGCCCCGCCCGGCGGCCATTCGTAAAGACGCACGCCCTTGTCGTCGGCCAGATGGCCCACCAGCAGCCCGCGCCGCCGCCGGTCGCGGACTCCGCTCTCAGATATCCCAAGCCGCCCGGCGACCTCGTACACGCTAAGCAGGCCCCGATCGCGCAAACGCTGGTAGCGCGTGCGCAGCCCGTGGGCGTAGATCATGGCCTGCACGGCGGTGCGGGTGTAGCGCGCGCCCCGCGGCGGGCGGTGATCGCGCTGCCGCAGGATCTCCACGATCGCGCCGATCGTGTGGCCTTCAAGCGCTTCGTCGACCAGGGCGACGGTCTCGACCGGGGTGCGGTACAGCTGGGCGCCCGACATCGGCAGGGGCGCGGTCAGCTCGCGGGCGACCCCGCCGCGCAGACGCACTCCCAGCCTGATCTCCTCCTGGCCCCTTGACACCGTAACGTCCTCGACCAGCAGCCGCAGCATGCGCTTGCGCTCCCGGGCCGGGGTCCCGGGATCGTTCCACACCCTGGGGAAGTTGGTCGCAAGTTCGGCGATCCGCCGCTGCTGCTGACTGTCGAACCGTTGCCGATCCTGCTCGCGCCGGCGCTCGTACTCAGCGCCCGCCTGCTCGAGGCGCTGCAGGCAGGCGTTCCACTCGGCCTCCAGCACGTCGGCGACCATGCGGTTGTGCGGATCGGCCAATCGGTAGCGGCGGCCGGCCAGATCGGCCGCCTCGCGGACGCGCTGCACGGCCCGGGACCGCAGGCCGTCGGCCTCCCTGAGGCGGCGCTCCAGTTCGTCCTGTACGCCAAGCGCCAGTTGCAGTACCTGCGGAGTCATCAGTTCGAGAGCCAGATCGGCTACGGCCCGGTCGATCCCCGCGCCGGCAATCGAGAGGCAGATCGGTCTGGCGTTGGCGATCCCGTCGCGGTGACATACGTAGCGGGGCCTGGTGCGGGAGCCGTCGTAGCGCGTCTGCAGGTGGTTCCCGCATTTCCCGCAGATGGCCACCCCCTGCAGAAGGGCCGTCCCCTCGCGCGCCGGTCCCTGGCGGCGGTCGGCGCCATGGGCCCTGGCCGAGCGCGCCAGCTGGGCCTGGTTGGCCTCGAATCGCTCCCAGGAAATGTAGCCGGGATGGTGGTCCTTGATCAGGGCGATCCACTCGCTGCGCGGCGCCTTGGCTGACCGGCGGCTGCCGCCGCGCCGCCGCCGCTGGGTGCGTCCGTAGGCGTAAACCCCGGCGTAACCGGGGTTGTGCAGGATCGACAGCGCACGGCCGTGATCGAGATTGTTCCAGAAGAGTTCGCCCTTGCCCGGGCCCTTGCGGGACCGCAGCGGGATCAGCAGACCGTTCGCATTAAAGTACGCCACCACAGCCCGCGCCGAGCCGCTGCGCTGGAAGACGTCAAAGAACGTGCGCAGGGTCTCCTGCACCTGGGCGTCGGGGTCCGGCACCCAGCGGTCGAGAGGGTCGTAGCAGTATCCCACCGGCAGCGCGATCTTGAGCTCGCCGCGCCGCGCCTTGGCCAGAAGTCCACCCCGCAGACGGGACTTCATAACGTGCAGCTCGGCTTCCGACATCGTGCCCTTCAGGCCCAGCAGCAGGCGGTCGTTGAAGCTGGACGGATCATATATCCCATCCTCGTCCAGGATCAGGGTGTCCGACTGCGCGCACAGCTCCAGCAGGCGCTGCCAGTCGGCGTTATTGCGCGCCAGGCGCGAGACTTCCAGCCCCAGCACCATCCCGACGTTGCCCAGGGACACCTCGGTAACCAGGCGTCGGAAGCCTTCGCGGTCCGAGTCGGCCCCCGAACGCCCAAGGTCGGAGTCAATCACGCATATCCGGTCGGCATCCCAGCCCAGGGAGATGGCCCGACCCCGCAGGTCGTACTGGCGGCGGGTGCTCTCGCCATGCTCTACCACCTGCCGCAGGCTGGACTGGCGCACGTACAGGTACGCCATGCGGTCGAGGTGGTCGGCGGTCACCTTGCCGCGGGTCTGATCGGTCATCGGACCGCCCCGACCGGGGCGCGGTCACCAGTTCCAGCAGGACGTCCACGATCTCCGCCGCAGCGCCCGGCGGCGCTGCCACCGGGTCCCGGCGGAGGGTCGGTTCGCAGCCGTCGTTGGCAAGCAGGGCCGCCAGTCCGCCCCGGCCCACCTGCTCCATCCGGCGCCAGTCGGCGGCCCCGTCGGGCCATAGCGCCTGGCGCCGCAGGCGCTCGTAGGTCGCGGTCGCGGTGGTTGGGGCAGCGCCCGGATCCAGATCCGGGCGGGTTAATTTTTTGCCCGCCGCAGCGCCCGCTCGATGCTGCGCCTATGCACCGACAGGCCGAAGCGCTCCTCGACCATCCCGACCAGGCGCCGCGACCCGATCCCGGGCCGCTCGGCCCGCACCGCCAACAGGTACTCCATGATCTCGGGCCCCAGCTTGCGGGCATGGCGCGGACCGGGGCGCTCGGATACAAGGCCGGCCAGGCCGCGCTCGGCGAACGCCCGCCTGGCCTTGTACCAGGTGGGGCGGGTGAACCCGAAGGTCCTGGCGCTCTGGGCGATCGACATCCCGTCGCGGCAGACCCGGCTAAGCATCTCGTAGCGCACCTGCACCAGGTCACAGGGGTCGAAGAAGGGATGCTCGCAGAAGAGATCGTCGCGCACCCGTTCCGGGTGGGGGTTGAGCGCCCCGCTGCGCCGCAGGACCTCCTGCTTGCTCTCGCCATCGGTCGCCATCGCAGTCCTCCATGCGGGCAATATGCAAATCCATTGTTGCCCCATCCATCGGATCTGTCAACGCCCTGACGGCCCTTTGGTCGGCACCGTTCGGCCTCCGCAATGCGTACTACCATCTGTAGCAACATCCTGTTAATCGCAGTCAGGATGTAGGCTACGGTCGTAATTACGTTTACAGCGGCGGCTCCAATCACTTTACGTCTCCAGCATCTTTGGCAAGGCTCTCGACAAACTCGGCAAGCTCCAGCAGATCCCGGGCCCGGAACGGCGATCGGCCCCCGGCGGCGACAACGAACGGGTCCCGGGGCAGGTAGTCGGTAAATCCGACCGGGAAGGTGACGACGCGGCGGTCCCCGTCGTGGCAGAAGATCCTCTCCCGGCCCCAGCCGGCGGCGACGTTAATGACCCGGTAGCGCCTGCCGTACAAGGGGTGGTAGGGGTGGATTACGCGGATGCTGACTGTGGCGGGACGTATATCACCCGCAGTTGACGGGGTGGACCCGCGGCGATTGCGAAAACCGGATCTACGAGCAGTTGCAGCTCCATGCCGACCGCGCCAGCGCCTCGAGGTTCATGGCCAACCAGATCAGGCTTTACTTCTCCGGTCTTGCCTACGTGCTCTGCTCCGCCCTGCGGCGACTGGGAATAGACGATCCCGCCGCGGCCGGGCAGGATCGCGAGCCCGATCGACCGACCCCGTCGCCGCGGCCGCTGGCGGGAACCATCCGCCGGCGCTACCTGAAGGTGGCGGTGCGGGTAAGGCAGAGCACCCGCCGGATCCTGCTGGAGTTCTCTTCCGCCTATCCGTACCAGGACGAGTTCGCGCAAATACTGGCCCGGCTCATGCGCCGGACCCCGATAAAGGCGCGCGCCCCGGGAGCCTGAGCGCGGGGCCGGCGCCGGCCCCGCAGCGATCAGCGTAAAGCGCTCAGATCCCCGGCGAAGCCGGGCCCAATGCCCGGCCATCACCCTACAAACGGCTTACAGCGGGGGCGGGGGAGCCGGTCAGGCGAGCGTCAGTCGGTCAGGCTGCAACCGATAACCGAAATTGGCGGCCGATAGCGGCCGGTTGAACGGGTCCGTGCAAAGTGTGGGCTAGCTGCCCGCGTTTCCAGTTTCTAGGATTCGCCGCGGGAATACCGCCTGGGCGGAAACGTTGACGCCGTAGCCGCCGGCCTGCCCCAGCCGCATATCAACGGTCGACCCCGAAAGCATCCGGGCGGCCACCGGCGAGATCCCCAACCGCGCCTGCAATTGCTCTTCCATCTCCTCGGCGGCCTGGGCGAGCGCGCGGTCCAGACTGGCCGCTACCCCTACCGTTACCAGGTCGGTCGGGGATTCGATCCAGATGCCGCGGTGCGGGTTGGGGCTGATCAATTCGACTGTAAGGTCGACCGTTGCGGGGGTATTGACCCCCGAGTGGGCCTCTCCGTAACCCATCGCCGCATGAACGTCGCCTAGGGCCAGCAGGGCCCCCGCCACCTGGACCGGCAGATGGATCGTGGCCCCTGGAGCGACCTCGTTAATGTCCAGATTGCCGCCGTACTCGCCAAGCTGCAGGGCAATCTCGGTGCGATCGGCCGGCGCCACCCCAATCGTTCCCAACATCGGTCGCAATGGCAAGCGCAGTTTCCCGTCCAGGTAGAGGCCGTCGCCCCGTACCAAAAACCGCGACACCGCCGGCTCTACCGCGACCGCGCCGGCGATCCCGGTATCCGGGGTGGCTGCGACCCATCCGACCGGCCCCAGTTTGATGGCCTCGATGGTCACCGCCAGGGCGTCGCCGGGATTGGCGCCCTCAACTCGTAGCGGGCCGGTGGCCGGATTCATCTTCGCCGGGCTGCGGGCCTGCAGGAAGCTCGAGATATCCGATTCGCCATCAAAAAAACCGTCGTAAGCATCGCGCACCTGGACCCGCAATCGCTCGCCCGGCGATACGACCGCGACGACGGAATTGTCCGGGCCGAAACTGGTTGTTACCCGGTCGGCGGAGATGAATCGCCTAGAGATCGGCATCGTCGGTTGTAACGATTGACTTGACCAGATCGGGGTCCTCGGTGACCCTCACAAATTGCTCGGGCACCTTGGACAGTTCCATCCGCGCGGTGATCCAGGGCGCGGTATTGATCCGGCCGTCCTCGATCGCCGCGATGATCTTGGGGAACAAGCCGTAACTGTTGCGGCTGGAGAGGATTGTGAGTTCGCGGCGGTGAAATTCTGGATCGTCGAAGCTGACGCGATCCTGTACCAGCCCGACCAGTACCAGCGTGCCGGCGGAGGCGACGTGGTCAAAGGAAGACTCCATGGCCATTCGCGAGCCGGTGGCGTCAAAAACCACTTCGTATCTGGCCCCGTCGGGTTGCCCCAATACCCGGACCGGAAACTGCCGGGCGAATTGCCGCCGCCGTTTGGAAAGTTCGAGCAGAGTGACATCGGCGCCAGCGGAGACCGCAAATTGCAACACGGTCAGTCCGATCGGTCCGCCACCGACTATTAGGACCGATTGGTTGGCGCCAACTCCGGAGCGTTCGACCGCGTGGGCCCCAATCCCCAAGGTTTCCACCAGCGCCAGCTGGTCCGGCGAGAGCTTGGAAGAAGGGAATAGCATCTCCGCCGGCACACACATCAGTGGGCGCATCCCGCCGTCGCGGTGGACTCCGAGCACCCGCAGGTCTTCACAGCAATTGGCCCGCCCATTCCGGCACGGGTGGCAGTGTCCACATGCCTGGTAGGGCTCAACCGCGCAGTGCTCTCCGTTGCGGATCCGGGTCTGACCTGAAGGGGCCTCCAGCACCTCAACCCCCAGTTCATGCCCCAGGATTCGCGGGTAGGTAAAAAATGGCTGAGCACCGGCGTAGGCCTTAATGTCGGTACCGCAGACCCCGATGCTGTGCACCCGCACCAGTGCCTGCCCCGGCCCCGGAATCGGATGCCCTTCGGAACCGATCGTAAAATGCCCCGGTTCACTCAAAATGACGGTGCGCATCAATCCTCCCGCGCCTGCTTGCTGTTTTGTAGTTGCCGGATTGGACCGGCCGAACGCTCATCGCTGGTTTAGCGCATCGAGGTGTCGGGCAAAATGCCTGCACAGGTACCGCGCGTACAGGTCGGCCTCGCCTTCCAGCAACTGGGCGACGTCTCGGCCCAGTTCAGGGTCGGTGAGCACCGAACCGAAGGCGACGTGGGCGATCTGGCGACCGGCGTCGTGGTCTAGGTAGGCATCGGCCAGCTCGGCGGCCGAAACCTGTCCGGCGACCGGGGCATCGGAAAGCTCGATCGACATGTGGTAGGTGGCGCGGGCGGAGGCAAAATTGGCGCGCGAAATATCAACGACCCGGGCGAACAGGCCTCGGTCTGTGTCGGCTACCACTCGCAGGGCTTCCAGGTAGCTCGTCCCCGCCGTCTTGACGTGAAATCGCCCTTCGGTGGCGCGGGCGAATCCCGGGTAAATCGACAGCTTGTCCGAACCGGAATGCAGGCTCAACTTGTATGGTCCAAGGTTTTTGGCAATCGCCGCGTGGGCGGCCACATTGGCCTCGAACACCACCGGATCGCCTAGGTAATCGATCCCTTTTTCGAATCCGCCGATATAGCGCGGGGCCAGCGAAACCAGGTTTACCCCGCAATCTAGGAGGCGGCTGGCGATGATGTAGTGCTCGGCCAGGGTGGTTGGACGCTCGGTTTCATCAACGCTCATCTCGATTTCAAAGTCAATTCCGGCCAGCTCGCAAGCGGCGGCGATCATCCCGGCCAATTCGACGGTGTAGTTGATCGCCAAACCGTACTTGACCGCGCAACGCTGCAGTTGGGCAGGGTCGATCGCCAGCGATGTCGCCCCATCCAAATCCGATTTCAGGCCCGCGTATTGATCGATCCAATCAACCTGCTCACGGATCGCGCTGTAGGCGCTGAGCAATTCGTCGGCGGCGAGCCCGTCGGCCTCAGCTGAAACATAGTCGGACGGATCGATCGTGTAGAAGCTGTACCCGCATTCAACGAACGCGGCGATGTCTTCGCGATTCTTGATATGGTCGGCATCCGCGCCCCAGCCTCGGGAGAACCCGGCTTCATCCACCGCGCGCTGAGCGGCGGCCCTCACCTCGCCGGCCGATCGCTTTGTCCGTACGATTTCGCGCACCGACTGCTGGGCAAATATCGCCTTGATGCCGCCGCCGCTGAGATTGTGGGCGTCGATGTGGCCGGGCGTGGCCAGTCCCAACCGGTCGCCGTAGCCAAATGAGGGTTCCAGCCCGAGCGGCTGCGGCCTATTCACCGGGGGCCGAGGCGGCTAGGCCAGTTGACCGATGCAATCCTTAAACCGATTGTTGCTGGAGCTGGGCGGCGGCTGGATGCAGGTTTTCGACAAAGTGGATCGCTTCCATTGCGGCTTTAACGCCCTCGCCCGATGAAGTGGCAGCCTGCCGAAAGTGATCGTCTTGGACCTCACCGGCGGCAAAGACACCGGGGACCGAAGTATGCGTGTAGGCGTCGGCCTGCAGGTAGCCGCCCGGCTTCAGCGCCAGTTTTCCGCTGTAGAGCTCGGTGTTTGGGTCGTGCCCGATAAAGACGAAGAATCCCTCGATCGGCAGATGCGATATCTCGCCGGTAAGCAGGTTGCGCACTCGGACCCGCTCTACCACCGAAGCGCCTTCCACCTCCTCGGCGACTGAATTCCAGATGAATTCCAGCCTGGGTTCGGCGGCGGCGCGCTCGGCCAGGGTCGGCCCGGCGCGAAGCTGATCGCGCCGGTGGATCACGTAGACCTTGGAAGAAAAGCGGGCCAGAAAAAGCCCCTCCTGCATCGCGCTGTCACCACCACCCACCAAAGCGGTCGGCGCATCACGGAAGAACGCCGCGTCGCAGGTGGCGCAGGTGGAAACTCCGCGCCCCCAGAACTTTTCCTCGCCGGGAATCCCGAGGCGCTTGGCGCGCGCCCCGCTGGCGGCCACGATGGCACCGGCCCGATAGGAGTCGGCTCTGCCGGTTAGGGTGAACGGCGGTCCGTCGAGATCTAACTCTTCGATGAAATCGAAAACAACCTCGGCGCCGAAACGCTCGGCTTGGGCGCGCATTCGCTCGGTCAGTTCGGGGCCGGTGATCCCCTGCTCAAAACCCGGGTAGTTTTCCACATCGTGGGTGGTGGCTATCTGGCCGCCGAATTCCTCGCCGGTGAACACGATGGTCTTCATGTTGGCCCGGGCCGCGTAGATGGCCGCCGAGAGGCCGGCGGTACCCGAACCGATGATCGCGATGTCACAGGTCGGCAATGGCGCTCAATCCGGGGGCGATTTAGGTATTGGATCTAGGATACGAGCCGCCAGCGGCCCGGATCAGGTTACGCGGGCTCCTGCAGCGATCGCAGGAAATTGATCACCACCCAGCGTTCCTGGGGTGTGAGCAGTCTTTGGAATGAGGGCATGTTGACTTGCCCGTGAGTGAGGATTCCATAAAGGTATCCATCGCTTACCACGGCTGCGGTCCCGATCAGCAGCGAGGGCGGTGGACGCACGCCTGCAGCTGAAAACTGCCCGATCACGGAACTCTGGCCGTTGGCGCCGATGCCGTGACACATTGAGCAGTTGACTCGGAAAATTTCCGAACCCGCGGCCAGGGACGCTGCGCTGATCGGTATCGGATTGTCGAGATTGGTCATCTCCGCCTGGGCAATCACGTATTCGGCCCCTTCGGTCGAAACGCTTCCGGCCGGGATCTGGACGAACGGCGGTTCCTGGACGCGATATGACTCTTGGTAGTGCATCTCGGGGAATATGTCCAGCGGATATGCGCCGGCTTCGCAGCCGGTGAGCGCGGCCGCGGCCAGGGCCGCGACGATTAACGTCAGGCGGACCTTAAAACGCATCGCCCAGCGCCCCCTCACGCTAGGCCGGGTTGGCCGCAGCGGTAAGGATGCTGCCCTGTGCGTCAATGATGTCGACCGCGCCGGTGGCGGCCAGAATGTCGCTCCCGCGGGTAATTTCGTCGCCGTCGGTATTTAGCGAGACACCCACATATCCGTCGGCGAGACGATCGTCGTAGAGCGAGATTCCGTCCGGTAGGCGCGACTCAAACAACACGCCGAAGACCGTAAAGAGGACCGCGCCGATCATCGTTCCCTCATAGAGGATTTGGAATACGGCCGGGATGGCGACGATCGGTTTGCCGCCGGTAATCAGCGGAAGGGTAACCTGCGCTCCGACCAGCCAGGCTACACCCAGGGCGAACCCGCAGGCGGCCCCGGCGAAGGGGAAGGTATAGAGCCGATGTTTGGTGTGCGGTTCGCCGAACGCGCCCTCGGGGTAGGGGACCCCTGAGAGGACCTCCACCGCGGTATCGGGGAAGCCGGCATCGCGCAGCCCCTCCACCGCGTCGGCGGCTCGCTCGACACTGTCGTAGATTCCCAGTAATTCGCTCTTGGCCATGTGCGCCTGCCTTATTCGCGGACTGTGGCGGGTACCTGCACCCGGCCGATTTGCATTTTTCGGGTCAAGATCATTCCCTCCTTGATGTCGACCGCTGGCATGATCGGTACGACCTTGGCAAATACCAGCACGCCAACCATCACGAAGGCAAACGAAGCGATCACCAGGATCACCTCTGAAATCGACGGAATATAGGTCGAATATGAAAAGGTGAGCGATGATTTCCGCTCCAGCGCCGGGACGATCAGGATGTAGCGCTCCAGCCACATGCCGACATTGACCAGGATGGTCGTAAAGAACATCCAACCGTAGGAACGGCGGACCGCGCGAAACAGCCAGAGCGGCACCGGAATCACGTATGCGGTAAGCAGCAACGTGATGATCACGATCGGGAAGGGCCACTCAAATACGCGTCGCTGCCAGGTGTCGACCTCAGTGGGCTCAAGCCCGTAGAGGCCGAAGCCAAAGTCAAGGAAGAGAAAAAAGACCCACCCGGTGGCCACCGCAATCAACAGTCGGGCAAGGGCGTCCAGGTGGTCCCGGGTGATAAAGTCCCCGAGTTTGAATGCCCACTTCATCACGATCATGGTGGTCACCACCGCCGATACCCCGGAGTGGACTGCCCCAATGACGAAATAGGGGGCAAATACGGTGTTGTGCCAGCCGGGAACGGTGGTGACGGCAAAGTCCCAGGAGACGATGGAGTGGACCGATACAAAAATCGGCAGGATGATGGCCGAGAGCAGGATTCCGGCGATCGCTTGGATACGCCACTGTCTGGTGGAGCCCTTAAAGCCCAGGGCCAAAACCGAAAACAGGAATCGCCGGATCGGATCCTGTGAGCGGTCGCGGGCCAAGGCTAAGTCGGGCAGCAATGCCACGTAGACAAAGAGGATGGTTGAGATCAGGTAGGTAAATATCGCCGAGGGGTCCCAGACCAGCGGCGAACGTGGATTTGGCCACATCCCGCGGATGAAGTCGTAGGGGAAGGCCCAATAGGCCGTGCGCCAAGGACGACCCGAGTGAATCAGTGGAAAAAGTACCGCCGCCTGCAGCGAGAAGATAGTTAAAACTTCGGCCGCCCGGGTGACCGGTCGGCGAAATTCGGCTTGAGTGAGCCGCAAGATTGCCGAAACGAATACTCCGGCGTGCGAGATCCCGATCCAGAACACGAAGTTGACGATGAGAAATCCCCAGTAAACCGGGTGCGCGTAGCCCAGAAATTCCAGTCCCCAATAGAGCATGGTGAGGAACACCACCGCGCCAAGCATGAAGACCAGCCCCAGCCCGCCGGACCAGGTAAAGAACCAGCGCGGGGTCCGCATGACAAAGTCAAGCAGGCGCGCATCGGCGGCCCTCTGACTGACTGCTACCGGTTCTTGCAAGGTGTGTTCTTCCTATCTCCAGCTAATCGGGCTTGGCCATCAGCAGGTACTTGGACCGGCCGTACTCGACTTCACCGCGGTACAGTGACCCTTCACGCATCTCCCAGGACGATAGCAAGGGAATCCAGCGTGCGGCAAACAGATAGGCAAAGACGAGCAAACCAAGCCATCCGATGTAAAACAGGATGTCTTCAACATTCGGCCAGACCGCTGCCGGCAATGGGTCCAAGGGGCCGTGCCCGGTCACTTCAAGATTTGAGATGGCCGGAACGAAGAGGCGGATCCGATCCGCCATCGACCCGATCAGGGCGACCACGGCCACCAGCGCCAGCAGATGGAAGCGCCGCCGCAGGGGATTAAATATCAGGCAGAGAAATGGAATGCCGAAGTGGCAGGTGGCCGCGATCGCAAAGGCTGCCCCGTAAACCTGAGCGACGTTGACCTGCATCGCCGCGATTTCGCCGGGGAGACGAGCGTACCAGACAAGCACGAAATCGGCCCAGAAGAAGTAGAAGACCAGCAGCGTGAACGCCAGAAAGATCCGCCCCAAATTAATTGCCTGTTCGCTGCCGATATACGGTCGTATGCGCGGTGAAAAACGCCAGGCAAGATAGCTGGCCACGATAACCAGCGCGGTGGCGGTCTGAAACCCGGTAACTACGTGGTACGCGGGAAAAATCCCCGAGCGCCAGCCGGGTATGAGGCTTTGCCCCAGATCGGTTGTGAGCAATATGCTCGCGTATACGAGCGTCATCAGGTAGAAGACGCCGAGCAGCTTGGCAAACATCTTAAGCGCCCTCCATTGTTTGGGGGTGCCGCGCCAGCCCAGGGTCAACCCCGAACATACGCGATTGGCGGCCAGATCGGGAATGCTGGTCGCCCAAAGCATTCCCAGGCCCGCCAGGCCCATTGCCGCAACCGCCAGGGCATCGGTAATTACAGGTGCCCCAAATCGGAAATGAAACCATAAGCTGGCCCGGTCGTCTAGTGGCGGCAGACTGGCCAGCACCGGGATAAGCAGGGCATAACCAAGAGTTGAAGGGACTATGAACAGGGTGGCGATGCGGCGAACCGGATAGCTCCAATAGCCGCGGGTCATGCGCGTGGCGAAAGCCAAGAGGGGAGCGGTGGCGAAGGTGGCGAGCATCCACATCATGAGCGCCGTTGGATATGCCCATTCGGGGCGGTCGCCCCAGTCGGAGAGGCGCAGGACGTACATGACCACCCCCAAAATCGCCAATCCACCCAGGACCAGGTAGGCCGTGTTGCCCCAATTTAGGGCCAGACCGCGCGGACGAAATCCGCTGGCCGGACCGATGCTGAGTGCGGCAGGTTCTGGGCCCGACATCAGTAGCTAGTGCTCTCCATTGGCATTCTGCGCAAACGGGTCAACCTTTGCCAGGTAGACCACTCCCGGTTCGGTTCCACGCTCTTCCAGCAGGATGTAGGCGCGCTCGTCATCGGCCCGTTCCGAGACTTGCGAAAACGGGTCATTGAGATCGCCAAACACCAGGGCGTGGGTTGGGCAGGCTTGTACGCACGCGGGCGAAACCGCCCCGTCGGCGATTTCGCGGCCTTGCCCCTTGGCGTCAATCCGGGCGCGGTTGATGCGCTGGACGCAGAAGGTGCATTTTTCGATGATCCCCTTGGTCCGAACGGTTACATCGGGATTGAGCTGGTTTTCCAGCTGCGACGGCCATTCCGGATTCCAGAAATTGAAGTGCCGCACCGAATATGGGCAGCCATTGGCGCAAAAGCGGGTACCGATGCACCGGTTGTAGACCTGGACGTTTAGACCCTCTTCGTTGTGATAGGTAGCCCAGGCCGGACAAACCGGTTCGCAGGGGGCGGTCGCGCAGTGCTGGCACATGACCGGCAGGAACCGGGCGCGGGCGTTTGGATATTCGCCTTCCCAGTAGCGCTCGATGCGGATCCAGGCCTTGGCCCGCTTCTCGTTTACGCGCTGCTCCTCGTTGATCGCAACGTTGTTTTCAGCCTGGCAGGCAACGACACAGGCCTGGCAACCGGTGCACAGATCGGCGTCAACGACCATCCCCCAGCGGTGCCCGGTGGCTTGGGCGGCCCGTTCCTGGGCGGTGATCGTTTGGGCGCCAGTATTGGCGGCCGCGCGGGCGGCCGCTTCGTTGTTGGCGACGGTTGGGATGCTAGCCATTGACAATCTTTACTGGAGGGGCTTCAGCGTCGTTGCGGGGATCTTCGGTCAGCTCGAACGTCGGCATTCGGGCGGTGCGGTTGAGACGCTCCACGCGGGCGCGAGTTGCCGAATGCGCGTGGCCGCCGGCGGCGCTGGTCTGGCGCGAGAGCAGTGCGCGCACGTTTACGCCGCGGTCTTCATTCCAGCGACCGCTAAAGCTGCGGCCCTGACCTTCCGGGATGGCGATTAGCCCGGGGCCGATGGTGGGAGCGGGATAGACCGGAACCTCAGCCGACCCGGAAACGGTTTCAACCCGCACGACATCGCCGCGCTGGATCTTCAACTCGCGGGCCTGGGCCGGATTCATCTCCACCCAACTCTGCCAGGTCATCGTGGTCAGCGGGTCTGGAGTTGCCTGCAGCCAGGGTTGGGCGGCGGTATGGGCGTCGGGCCCAATACCAATTGTCTGGAACGGAATGAGTCCGAATTCAAATGCGTCTGGCTCGCCGGCCGAGGCAGGTATGCCAAGTCGGCCGATTTTCCACTGCGGGGCGGCTACAAACTGCTCGCCTGGAACCGGGTCGAGGTCCCAAACGCCACCACGCCGGAGCATGTCGATCCAACCCTCCTCGGCGGTGGGATCGCCGGCGTTAAGGCCCAGGGCTGAGAGCACCATTCCCCTGACCGCGCTTTGCTGGGAATCAAACTCGATGCTCTCTTCGCCATAAAGCAGCGAAGATAGCGCGATTAACAGGTCGCCGAACGAACGTGCCTGGGTCAGCGGCGTGACCACTGGTTGTTGCAGGCCAAGCACCGCCCGCCCGGGCAGAGGGTCCGGGACAAAGGCTCCCCATTCCTCGAAGGGATGTGCTCCGGGCAGGACCAGATCGGCTTGGGCGAGGGTTTCGTTCATAAAGACCCCCATGCCCACCACCGCGGCAACGCCATCCAGCGCCTCGCCAAATCGGGCGGACGGCAGTTCGTGGATGGGGTCGGCCTCGTATACAAATACTAGATCGGGGGCCCGGCCGGCGCGCCACCCGGCGGCCAAATCGAGCAGCTGCCGCGCGCTGGCAGCAACCGCCGGGCCCTGAAGATGTTGCAGCGGCGGGGTGGGGTTGGCGATTACGCCACCCGCAACGCCGTCATTGCCCGCGAGGCGATTTAGCAGCAGGACCGCCGCCGCGGTCTGGTCGCCGTACTGGTGGCCTAACGCCGACCCGCCGACGAGCGCCAGGGCCGGTTGCTGCTCGATAAATTCGTGCGCCAATTGCTTGATCTGAGCGGCGTCCACGCCAGCGATCTGGGCGACCCGTTCGGGCGTGAACTCGTCCAGCGCGCCGATCCCACCGGAAGCGGCCAGCAGGTTGCCGGCAATCTCCGAATTGACCAATCCGCCGTTGACCAGCTCGTTGGCCAGGGCCAGGGCCAGATGCCCCTCAAACCCCGGTCGCACCGGTAGCCAGCGGTCGGCGTTGGCGCCGGTCAGGGACATATGCGGTTCGAATTGAGTGAGCCTGCCCCGGCCCGACCCCGACCCCGAGTTGCGGAAGCTGGCATAGGCGCCGGAATAGGAGATCGGCGAGATCTCGGTTCCGAGGAAGTCGGATCCGAAGGAGAAGATAGCCCGCGTGTTGGCTATATCAAAGAATGGGATCCGGTCGGTTCCATAAACGGACCGCAAGCCGTAGCGGAGATTGGCCTGGTCGTCGGGCGCCAGGGCCATCTGATCGGCCCGCGACCAGAGCGCGAAGGTGTTAAGCAGGCGCTGCTTGACCGGATTCAGGCGCGGCGTTATGAACATTGCCGAGGATTTGGGGCCGATGCGCTCGGCAATAAATTCAAGCGCGCGATCCCAACTGACCGGGCGGAATTGTCCCGACCCGCGCTCACCGGTACGCAGCAGCGGCGTGGCGATGCGGTCAGGGTGGTACAGCGACTGCACGCCGGCTTGCGAGCGAGCTGAACTTTTGCCCAGGTTTACCGGGAAGTCGGGGTTGCCCTCAACCTTCTTGGCGCGCCCGTCAACCGTGCGCACCACCACGCCGTTGCCGGCCACCTGGTCGTGGGCGTCAACCGTGGCGAACCAGAGATTCTGCCCCGGCAGAGTCTGCTCCGGCGAAAGGGCAAAGCTCTGAACTTGGGATTCGCGCTCCGGTGCCGCGCAGCCGACGACTAGGCCGCTGCCGAGGACCGCACCAGCGGTGCCGAGCAGGAAGTTACGCCTTCGGATCTTGCGGTTCATGAAATCACTTGTGACAGATCGCGCAGTCGAGCGAGGCGAAATCGGGATTTATCGGATGCGGGTTGTTTGCGCCGATCGACTTGTCGTTGGTGTTGCGGTGACAACCCATGCAAGTGCCCATGTTCAGGTTGACAACCTGTTTGACCGTGCTCATATTGGCAACGTCTCCGTGGCAGGTCGAACATTCGATTCCGGCATCAATGTGTGGGGAGTGCACGAATCGGACGTGGTCGGGCAACCGGTGGACCCGCGCCCAGGCGATCCCTTCGCCACTTTCGAATGCTACGCGCAGCTGCTGGATCGCCGGACGGTCCGTGGCGACAACCGAATGGCAGAACATGCACTGCTCCAGCGAGGGGATGGTGGCGGCAGCCTGTTCGACTACGCCGCGGTGACAGAACTCACAGGCGATTGCCAATTCACCAGCATGGATTGAGTGGTCGAAGGGAATCGGCTGGTCCGGCGCGGGGCGCAAAGTCCCACCCGAGGCACCCAGGAAGACGAGCAGGAACACCCCGGTCACCGCGCCGCCACCGAGCACGGTTCCGGGCACGGCCAGCATCAGCATCTGGCGCAGGCTCAGCTTCGGTAGAAAAGCGGTAATGACCGAGATCAGGTTGATCTTCATACGAATACGCGCGGGTAGAGATCCGGCAGGACTTCAAGGCCCAGCATTGCGCCCTTTACCAGCACCACAATCGCCAGCAATCCGAAGGTAACTACCGCCGGATATACGAGCAGGCGCAACACGGCGCCGACGCGCGGATCCAAGTCGCCGGTGTAAACCAGCGAGGGCGCCATCGAGTGCGCCAACAGGTATGATGCGGCCGCCAACAGCATGCAGAGCGCAAATACCCAGGCATGGGCGGCGATTGCCGACATGTGGACCCAATCCTGTTGGGTTAATTGGGCTATCTCCAAGCGCGTGGCATTCCTAGGCGGCTCGCAAATAAAAAGTCGGCTTCTCCGCAAACCCAACGAGGGACCCGGAAACGCCAACCCCAAACGCCGGCATGCTGCCTGCTTTATCAAGGCCGCGGCAGCTTGCGCGACAACATCGAAATGTTACCAGCAGCAGCGCGTTTGCAAGCCCGTGGAGGACGTACTCAGGTCCACCTCGCTCAGTTGCTCCATATCAGCGCGACCCCCAGGTAGTTCTCTTTGTCATTGAGAAGCCCCTTGTAGGCGCGTTCAATCTCCTGGGGAGGCAGGCGGTGCGAGATTAGCGGATCCAGAATGAGGCGGCCGCGGGCGGCCAGATCGTGGACGGTTTTTAGGTTGTGCAGGGTGGACACGTCGATGGCGGTTTGCGGGGTCATCGGGATGAGCCACTCAAGCGAACCCCGCAGTTTGAGCCCGCGCATGTGCACATCTGAGAGCAACGGGTTCATGTCGCCCACATGCTCGCGGCGCGGCGAACCGAGCAGAGTCACCTGGCCGAACTTGCGGACGTACCGGTGGATTTGGGCCAGGATTGCCGATTCACCGACCGCGTCGACGGCAATATCCAGACCGTTCGAATCGGCGCCGATGGCCGCCATTTGGGAGTGAATTTCGCCGGGTTCGGGACCGACCACGTTATCGAGGCCGATCGATTGAGCTAGATGCCGGCGAAAACCGGCCGGGTCGATCCCGATCACCTTGCAGCCAGCCAGCTGAAACAGTTGCGCCGCCATGTTGCCGACCATGCCAAGGCCCCACACTCCGACCGTATCGTTTAAGCGCTTGCGGGTGTTTGAGAGCGAGCTCATCGCCACCAGCGGCATTCGGCAGGCCGCGGCGGTCACCGAATCAAGCGCGTCCGGGACCTTGACCATCAGCGATCCCGAGTCGTTCTCTTTGGCGTCAGGATCAAAGACCGTGGCATGGTGGATCTGTTGGTGATTGCCAAAGGTAAATACCCGGTCTCCGACCGCGAATTGTTCGACCGCGGCGCCGCGGTCGATGATGTGGCCCACGTTGGAGTAACCCGAAGGCCAAGGGTATTCGCACCAGGACCCTTTCTCGTATACCGCGGCGGATAGCGCCGTGTAGTTTGCCAGCTCGGTTCCGGCGGATATGAAAGTCGCCTCGGTTTCGATCGTGACCTGGTTGGCCTCCGGTTGGTCGGGTATTTCAATTTCTTGCAAAAAAACTTGGTTTTTATCAGGTACCAACACCCGCTTAACTCGCATCGCCGCTCCGCAATCCCGTCGCTGACTTTTTCTAACGTATGAGTTACTGTATCCAAACCTCAGGATGAATTTGACCACCAGACTTCTCTGGCGGGTTGCGGCCGACCGTCGCGGAAATGCCCTTAAGGCAGGCAGGGTTAGGTGCTAAACGAGCCGCCGGAATTGACCGGGGCGGCATTTGGCGAGGCGTTATGTGATTCTTAAGATCGCGGGGCGGAGAGGCAACCGGAACTCCGCTTCACGACTATTTCAAGGATTAGGTCTTATGGCACGGGAGAAGGCGACGCTGGCGGGAGGCTGTTTTTGGTGTCTGGAGGCGGTTTATGAGCTGGTCCGCGGCGTCGAGAAGGCTGAATCAGGATACATTGGCGGATCGGTCATAAATCCCACTTACGAACAGGTCTGCGGTGGCATGACCGGCCACGCCGAGGCGGTCCAGCTGACCTTTGATTCCGACGTTGTCTCGTTTACAGAGCTGGTCGAGGTTTTTTTCGGGATTCACGATCCCACGACGCTGAATCGCCAGGGGCCCGACGTAGGTACACAATACCGATCTGCAATTTATTTCCACTCCGAAGATCAGCGTCGGGAGGCCGGGCAGGTTGTGGCCGAAATTTCCGCTAAGCGGATCTGGTCGGCGCCGATCGTGACCGAGATTGAACCGCTGTCCGATTTCTACCCGGCCGAGAACTACCACCGCGAGTACTTTCGGCGCAACCGGGGTCAGGCATACTGCCAGTTTCTTATTGAACCCAAGGTTGTCAAATTCCGCAAAGATCACCTCGCCCTGTTGAGCGAGTAGCCTCCAGCGGTCCACTCGCCGCGGTGGCCCGCCCGGTTTCCAGCCGGCGTGTAGGCACGCTCCGGCGTGCGCTCGGGCAGTGATTGCAGGTCGATTCCGCCCTTATCGGCAATTGACGAATCGGCCCCCTACTGTTTAGATTCAACATACCGGTTGACATGGCCCGCGGGCGCGGTGCGCAGTGTGTGAGAGAGTCCAAGTGCGGAAATTCAAAAAACGTTTAAAAGCCTTAGCGCTCAGCCTGACTTTGGCCGGTCTGGCGGTCGCGATTGCAGCCTGCAACGGCGATTCCCCGCCGCCGCAACCGGAACCGGCCACGGTCGCCACCATCGTCCCGGCCGCCGCCGAGCCCACCCCGGAGCCGCTCGCCCCATTTCGCATCGGCGTGATGGAGTCGCTCACCGGCCCCGGGGAAACCTATGGTACCGTGTCGCTGCAGGCCAAACAGATGGCGGTTGATGAGATCAATGCCGCCGGCGGGGTTGGTGGGCGGATGCTGGAACTGGTGGTTGAGGACTCCAAATGCAACGCGCAGGACTCAATTACCGCATATCGCAAACTAACCGACGTCGACGGGGTCAGGATCATCCTGGGCACATCCTGCAGCGGAGCGATGTTGGGAGCCGCGCCGCTGGCTGAAGAAGACCAGGTGGTAATGTTTTCGGGGCTGGCCACCAATCCGGACATAGCCCAAGCCGGCGATTACATTTTCCGGACCGCCCTAAGCGATCTGCAATTGGGAATCGACACCGGCAATGTTCTCTGGGCCGACGGCGTCCGCAGCCTGGCCACCATTTCCGAGTCGACCGACTATGCCGAGGGCGTGCGACGGACGACCGTAGATCAGTTCCTCGAACTTGGTGGGGAGCTTCTCGCCGAGGAACGCTACGCCTCTGATGTGACCGATTTCCGCAGTCAACTGACGAAATTACTGGGCGCAGATCCTGGGGCCATTCACATCGCCGCGCAGAGCGAATTCGCCGGCGGAACGATAGTCAAGCAATTGCGCGAGCTGGGCTATGATGGCCCGCTTTACGGGGAAATCGTAGCGGCCGGCGCCACCGCCCTGGAGATTGCCGGCGACGCGGCGACCGGACTAAAGGTAATCTCCACCGATATAGACCCGGGCAACGTTAAGGGGCAGAGCGTCCTATCCAGCTTCCGCGACCGCTACGACTACGTGACCTTGCCCTGGTACATTGGATCGGCTTACGACGATGTGTACATAACCGCCGAATGTCTGGGTCAAACCGGCGATGACCAGGACGCTGACGGGTTCAGGGATTGCCTCTACGGGATCACCTGGAGCGGAAGCATTGGGATCGATTACAGCTTTGACGCCGATGGCGAAGTTGTCGGGTTGTCCAATGTCGTCGTTGAGATCCTGCCGCTGGCTGAGCGGACCGAGGAAAACAACGGCTACAGGGTGCTCGGCCCAGCCCCGATCGCTCCCTAGAAACCAGGCCGAAAAGCCCAAAACGCGCGTCGGGGCTCAAACAGATTAGCAATGACCTCGAAGACCTCCCTGAGGCCGCCAAACCGATTTAGGACACTCTGGATCGATATTTCGTGGGAATTCTGGGCCCATGCAACGATCGCGCCGGCGGCAACCGCATTTTTAAGACCCCGCGCCAAATCCCGATTCGCAGGTCCTTCCATTACCGGCGCAGAAGCTACTTCCCGGCCTTCGGCGACCCCGTTCCGATTGCCCTCCATCGCCATCTGCGCCGCCTCCCGGCCGTTTGCGGCGGCCGCGGTCAGCCCGGCTTCCCGGCCCGGGTCGGTTCCCGAGGGTTTCCTTTTCCACGACTCCCCTTCGGCAAGCGTTAGGTTGGCCACCGTGGCCGCCATCAGCAGCTGGAACCCGGCAAGTTGCCTGCCAAAGAACCGCGACTGGCGCACGCCCAGCTGGCAGAGCCTGGCCAGGCGGTGCTCGACGCGGGTTCTAAGGCGCGCGATCTTTAAGCCTTCCTTACTGCGCTGGCGGATGCGGGCCTGCTGCAGCAGGCGTTCCTGGGGATGGACGCTGATGCGGCGGTTGGGTTTGGTCGCAGAGCGTATGCAGGATCTCTTGAGCGGACAGGCCGAGCACTGCTCTTTAGCGAAGTGGAAGAGGCCGGCGCGTGTCTTGGCGCTGCGCCGGGAGCGCGAGCGGCGGTAATCGG
Source organism: Chloroflexota bacterium (assembly GCA_965261345.1). Lineage (GTDB taxonomy): Bacteria > Chloroflexota > UBA11872 > UBA11872 > VXNJ01 > VXNJ01. The sequence continues at coordinate 1,038,105 of OZ253449.1, read as the reverse complement.
AAGTTATCTGCCCGGCCGGGCAGATGCAGGTTCCCTTTTCCAGATCGATGGCAAAGTCCTGCTTTACAAAGTAGCGGCTGGCTGGTTTACCCGGCGCCCTGGCGAAGAGGTCGTACCCGGCGTCGGCGAAGTCCTTGCGGGTGTCGCCAGCCCCGTAGGCGCAGTCGCCGATGACGATCTCGACTTTGGCGGCGGCGTTCTCTTCGGCCTCCCGCACCAGCGCCAGGGCGCCGCAGTTGTCGGGGGCGTTGCCCGGGATCACGTCCACCGCGGTTACCAGGCCGGTTGACAAATCTACGGCGATGGCGGCCTTGTGGCCGGCAAAGCGGTTGGTCGAGCTCTTGCGTCCATGGCGCATCTGCGGATCGTGCGCCGATATGATCCGGTCGCGTCCGCCCCGGACGATCTCCACTTCCTCGCCATCTGCGCCGTCGGCCGAATCCCTGGCCGCGACACCCCTGTCTCTGACCGCCACCGGGGCGGGATCGACCTCGCCGGCGTCGGTTCCCGCCGGCAGCAGCAGCCGATCGCGGTCGTCGGGAACCGGTTTTGCCGGTTCCGCGGGGACGCGTTTTACGTCCTGGAGCAGGATCTGCGACAGCAGCTGCGAGCAGGCCAGGATCTTATCGGCGCGCTTATTGTCGGGAGCAGGGGATTCAAGCGCGCTGCGGGCCCTTGCCAGCAGCGAGTCGGCGTCTCTGACGATCCGCCCCAGGAACCGGCGGCGCTGTTTACGGTCCGACCAGTCGATGGCGACAGCGCCCTTCAGGCTCTTGCCGGCATGCAGGTTGTAGCCGTGTTGGCGGGCCCACTCTTTGGGGTCTTGGCCATCCTGTTCGGCCAGGGCGCCGACCAGCAGGCGGCAGCCGTCCCCGATCAGGTTGTAGGCGTCCCGCACCGCGCCCCTGCCCAGGATGGCGGTGGTATCGATCGCCAGCTTCATGCTCTGGCCCTTGAAGAAGCCCTTTTTGCGGGCGTGTGATCCGCGACAGTTACTTTGTCCGGTTCCCGTTGCCTCACCAAAAAATGTAACCGAAATTTGGGACCGTTTATTTGACTCCGATTGGCGCGATTTCACTTACGATTTCGGCGTTCTCAACCGCACCATCAGCACCGTTTACGACTCCGTATACAAGCTCTTTGGCCATCACCGACCGCCATTGCTTGAGCCTTCGCTGCAACGTCCGCAGCTGCTTGGGCCCGACGGCGTCGGGGTGATCACGCATGAGCACTTTCAGGATCTGCATGCCGCTGGCGTCGGGATGATCCTGCAGGTAGGTAAGCGCCGCGGGCCAGACGTGCTCTAGGGGGTCGGGGCAAGTCCGCCACCACCTGCGGCGCTTTCGTTTTGGACGGCGGGTCGGATTTGCATCGCCCTCGCGCCACAGATGAGAGAGCTTGGCCAGGAACTGCGACAGATCATCCTTTTGCACCTTGCTTCTTTCCTCGGGCGATGCCAATGTGGCCAGGGCCGACTGGGCCTGGCGGATCTCGCTAAGGAGCAAGAGCGGATCCAGTTGCAAGCGCGTAGCGCGCAACCCCTCCTTGACCTTTTCGGCAACGGCGGGGTGATCGAGCAGGCGCTGGCAGGGAGTTAGCGGACGGTCGTAGCGCTTTTGGGTTCTGGCTCCATAGCGCTGCTTGGAGATCAGTTTGAAAGACGGTTGGAAGAAATTGGTGTAGAGACCAACTAAGGCAAAGAGTCGGGCCAGGGTCTGTCCGGCGATGAGGCCGGCAAAGCGCTCGTAACCGGCAAAGCGTCTGATTACGGCGCCGTTCTTCTGTTCGATGTAGGCCTGATCGTTGGAGCGGTAGGCGCGTGAGCGGGTGAACTCGATTTCACGCTCTTGGCAGTAATCGATAAGGGTCTGGGAGATAAAGGCGCTGTCGTTGTCAGTATCGATTCCAAGTATTGGCACCGGTACCCGCCCGCCTATAACCTCAAGCGCCTCGGTCACAAGCGTCTGCTCCCTTGCCAGCAGCGGGACTGCCTCCACCCAGCCCGAGCACACATCGGTAACCGACAGGGACTGGATGAAGCTCCCGGCCATGTTGCCACCACAGTGGGCCACCAGATCTATTTCCAGGTAGCCGGGGTCGGGGCCATGCCAATCGGCAAACGTCCGGATCGGGACCTTGGCGTGATGACGGTTGCGGCGGCGGGGGTGACGCCGTCGACTGCTGCCGGCGGTCTTGCGGACTGGTTTGAGGAGGCGATCGATCGATGCCGGGCTGATCGCGAAGAGCTTGCTTTTAAGGTCCAGATCAAGCTGCAGGTGGCCATGCCCTTCCAGCGATTCGATCAGGCTGGGCAATATCGCTTGCAACCGTTTGCCGCAGATCCGATCGGCCGCTTCCCTTAAGGATGATCAAAGACTCCCTGACGGCCTCGTCGTAGATGCGGTATGAGGACTTGGTGGGCGGTGCCGGAGCAGGGCTTGCAGCATTGCCCAGCAATCGGGTTGCGTATTTGCGGTTGTGGCCAGATAGAGCCACGAACTCGTTAAGGATTCCGCCCTTGTCGATCTTGGACGCCCTCGCATAGCGGCCCCTTAAGGCCGCTAGCAGCTCCTTCCGCACCGCCCGGCTCAGCTTCTTTCCTCGCATCGGTTGCCTCCCTGTGGATTTGGGTTACAAATCTAGTGAGGCAACGGCCCTGTTTGGGTTACAAAAACAGTGAGTCAATGCGCGATTTGGGTTACCTGCCGCAGGGGACAGATGAGGCCGAGGTGCTCTTTACCCTGATCGCCGAGCGCTACGAGCGGCGCTCGATCGGGATCTCATCAAACCTGGTCTTCTCCGAATGGGGCAAGATCTTTCCCAATCCGATGGCGACCGCGGCGGCGGCCGACCGAATCGTCCATCACGCCGTAGTACTTGAATTTGACGTGCCCAGTTACCGGACCGGGCTTGAAAAGGAGGAGTTAAAGTCGGATTGAAACCGGCCAAAATAAGTGACACACACCCGGCCAGAATAACTGTCGCTGTTCAGGCGTGCTGCAGGGAGCGGCGAAATATCCCCCGCGCCCTGCCGTGAACGATCAGCTGCGAGCGAAACAGCTGCAATGTGGACTTGGCGAACGCGCGTTCTTCCAGCTCGGTCCCCAGCGCCACCTTCCAGCGCAGGTCGTAGTCGGCCCGCTGCTTGGCCTCGTTGTCAGAGACCTTATCGTGGGCCTGCAGCAGGAGAACGGTGGCCAGCAGCGAGGGCGCCACGCTGGGGCGGCCGTTGTCGGCGCAGTAGAGATCGGCGAAATCTTCGTCTTTGAACAGCTCTCCCCGCATGCCCGCCAGGCGGCCGTAGAAGGTATCGCGTCCTACGTAGTCAAGGTGCAGGCCGTCGGTCTGGAAGAAGCCCTTTTGGGCATGGGTCCCCAGCATGTCTCCACCACCCGGCAATGCTATGTTTTTATCAATGGAAAGGCTCCGCAAGATGCCTGTTGATATTTTATATGTTTGATGACGGATTAGCCCTTTGTACAGGGGCTTTTCGGCCGGGCTTCTAGGACCAAGCGGCGCGTTGACGTTTCTGACCAGGACCCTGCCTAGCCACGGCAGGTTCCTGGCGATCGGCTTTGGCCTGCTGGTGCTCGCCTACATTGCCTGGAAGATCGGCCAATCGCCGGTGCAGGCGTTGCAGTTCACGTTCAACGGCCTCGCGGTGGGGGCGATCTACGCGCTGCTGGCGATGGGGTTCACGTTTGCGTATAGCACCGTCTGGTTCTTTGATCTCTATTACGGTGCGGCCGCCACGATCGGTGCTTACGGCGTCTTCTACCTCCGGTCCTCAGATGCCTTGTACTCCCGCTACGACGTCAACAACGTGGTCATCAATATCGCCTTGGCCGCCGCCGTCGCCGGAGTTGCGGCCTGGGCCCTGCATCTGGTGCTGGCCCCCCGATTGGAAGCGCACCTCAAACCGGTCACGGTGCGACTGGTTATCGGCCTGTTGGCGATCGCTTGCGGGGCCTATACGGCGCTGGTGTTGTCCTTTCCCACCGATCTCAATATCTGGCTCAGTCCTATCTTGGGAGCGGTTGCGGCAGTTGCGGCTGGCCGGGCCGTCTGGTGGGGTATCGGAAAGGTCGCGCCGCAGACCGTCGCCAGGGCGGTTCCGGTTAGCGTTTTGCTGGGGGCGGCCGTGGGCGCCGGCTGCGGCGTGTATTTCGCCAACACCCCGGCGGCCAATCTGTACCTGAGTTGGGTCGTATCCTGCCTGCTGGCGGCGACGGTGGGTCTAGCGCTCTATCGCGGCTTATACGTCTACATACGCGAACGGGCCAAATCACCGCTGATCATGCTGGTCGCATCACTGGGCGTTCTGCTGGCTGTAACCGCCCTCATCTCGATCGCCTTCGAGAGCGCCCCGCGCCCCCTGCCGGCAACCTTTGGCGGCGACTCCTGGACCCTCGGCGGGGCATTCATCAAGGGGTTCAACGTCTTTGCAATCGTGGTTGCCCTGCTCGGGTTTGCCGGAATGTGGCTGCTGCTTAAAAAAACCGCCTTCGGTCGGGCCGTGCGCGCGATCGGGGACGATGAACAGGTCGCCACGGTGGTGGGAATCAACACCACCGTGGTCATCGCGCTGGTGTTTTTTATCGCCGCCGCCTACGCCGCTTTGGCCGGCCTGATTAGCGGCCACGACACTGCGATACAACCAAAAATGGGCCTCCTCCTCCTCCTCAAAGGTTGGATCGCATCGGTGGTCGGGGGCATCGGCAATATCTACGGCGCAATTGTTGGAGGGTTCGCATTGGGCTTAGTCGAACAATTCGGCATTTGGGATCTGAGCGGTGAGTGGCGCGACGCGATCTCGTTCGGATTGCTGATCATGTTCCTCTCTTTCTGGCCCAACGGCCTGCTGCCCAGGAGGTAACCGATGGTGCCGAAGCGGTCGTGGACAATCCGGAGTTGGACCAAATTGACCACCGATCCGCGCGCCTTCATTCGATCGCAATCGGGAAATATAGATCTTTGGGCCACATTGCTGGTGGTAGTTTGGGCGCTGACCTTCATGGTCTGGCAGGGCGCCGGATTTGCGATTTCGGTGGGAACCGTCTTTGGCATCTGGGCGATCCTGGCCGTCAGTTTGAACCTGGTGGTCGGGTTTACTGGACTCTTGTCGGTGGGCCACATCGGCTTTTTTGGAATTGGCGCCTATGCGGTGGCAATCCTTACCGCGCAGCCAGCTTACGAACAACTGCGAACCGAATCCATCGCCACCTACGGCTGGCCGTTCTTTGCCGCCCTTCCAATCAGCGTGATTGCGGCAGGAATCGTTGCTGTGGTGGTCGGGGCGGCATTTAATCGTTTCCGCGATGACATCTACGTGCTGGTTTCGTTCGGTTTTGCCATCATCGCGTTCAACGTGTTTCTAAATGCCCGCGGCCTCACCCGTGGGGCCTTCGGCATCCACGAAATCGCCAAGCCGGCAATTGGCAATTGGGTAATCGAGGGCGAACTGCAAATCCTGATTCTGATTCTTGTTTTCCTCGGATTGGTTGTCCTGGCCGCCCAACTGATCGTGACTTCGTCGTTCGGCCGGGTACTTACGGCAATCCGCGAGGACGAACGGGCGATAGCGGTTTTTGGGTACCGCGCGACGCATTACAAACTGGCCATCTGGGTAATTTCGGCCATGATGGCGGGACTGGCGGGCGGCCTATTCGCCAGTTGGACCAGCTTTATCGATCCGAATTCATTCCTGCTGATCGAATCAATACTTCTGGTCTCGATCGTGATCCTGGGCGGGCTGGCGTCGATTAGGGGCTGCCTGCTCGGTGCCATGGTCTTTGTGCTGCTGGAAGAAGGGATGCGATTCCTGCCCTTCCTGCCAACTGAATACGTCGGCCAGGGCCGGCAAGTCGTGCTGGGAATTCTGCTGGTGTTGCTGATGCTTTATCGGCCGCAGGGGCTGGTGGGTAGGTATCGGCTTTGAGAATGGCTCAATCTGGCGGAAATTCCCTCGAAACGGATTCCATAACCAAGAAATTTGGCGCACTGACGGCGATCGACCAATTGAGCCTGTCTATTCAGCGCGCCAGAACAACGAGCATTATTGGGCCCAACGGATCGGGCAAATCCACCCTGGTGAACCTGTTGAGCGGGGTGCTTCCGCTTGATGGCGGGATCGTGATCATCGATGGGTCCGGGCTCAGGGTCGTAAATGCTCACGAGATCGTCGAGCGCGGACTCACGCGTACCTTCCAAGAAGTTCGCCTGTTTGATCAAATCAGCGTCTTGGACAACATCCTGGTTGTATTAACGGAACGCCGCCTCCCGCACTCCCTTTTCGAGCGAACCGGCAAACGCCACCGGGAGAGATGTCAGGGCATCCTGGAAACGCTCGGTATATGGGATAAACGTGACGAGTTGGCGCTCGAGCTTTCCTACGGGCAGCGAAAACTCCTAGAAATCGGCCGCGTCATGGCGCTGGGCGCCGAAATTGTGCTGCTCGATGAACCGTTCGCTGGCCTTTTCCCACACATGATGGAGCAGGTCAAGTCGATATTGAAGCAAATGCGCGCCGAGGGCCGCACGATCGTGCTGATATCCCACAACATGGAAATCGTCCGCGAGTTATCCGACCAATTGATCGTTCTCGAGAGCGGGGCTCTGCTCGCGTCCGGCGAAGTTGGCCCGGTCCTGGACAGTCGGGCCGTAATCGAGGCCTACCTTGGGTATTGAAGGCACCGCCGGCATGCTATTAGAGTTAGATCAGGTTTCGGTCCGTTACCACGCGACCAACGCCTTGGATAAGGTATCGATCGGGGCCGGAAAAGGCGAAATTGTCGCCGTGTTGGGGCCCAACGGAGCCGGCAAATCGACCGTTCTCAAATCCGTTATCGGGATGGCGCCGGTAGTTGGCGGAACGGTGCGATGGCGCGGCCAACCGCTGGCGAAAGCGACCCATCTGATCGTTAAAGATGGTATAGCCTTCGTACCGCAGGGGCGGCGGATTTTTACTCACTTGTCGATTGCCGAGAACTTGGAAATGGGCTGCATATATTTAGGCGATCGCGCTGAAAAAAAGCGCCGCCTTGAATCGGTAATGGGGCTATTCCCGATTCTTGGGCAGAGACGCGGCGATTTAGCCAGTCAAATGTCGGGTGGACAGCAACAGATGCTGGCCCTGGGCCGCGGATTGATGGCGGCGCCGGACATGCTGCTACTGGACGAACCCACCCTCGGTTTGGCCCCCATCGTCGTTAGGGAAGTTTTTCAAAAGGTGGCCGAGATTCGCGAACGCCTGCAGACGAGCATCATGATTGTCGAGCACAACATAAAAGGGGTGTTGGACATAGTGGATCGCGCCTACGTTTTGGACCGGGGCCGAGTCGTTCACGACGGCACGCCGCAATCGGTTCGCGCAACAGGGATCCTCGCCAAGGTATTCCTGGGAAAACTCGGCGCTGCCTAATCGATCGAAATTGCGCCCACGCAATGCGTCTGGGCACGGACCGGTGTCGGCGTGGGTGCGCCCAAGCGCCGACGACCTTTTAGGATCGGCATGATTTCCGGTTACGTTGCGTTGTACGGAGTAGCTGCTCCCCGAACGTGCACGGTTCTTCGCAGAAGCCCTCGGGTGGCAGCGGCCGCCGACTGCAACCGGCATGACTGCCGCCTCCCAACGTCGGCTTTCCGACCCTGATCGATTTGGCTAAATGTCCTGTTCCTTGGCACGAATTCATCAGCGGCGGAATAGCCGCAATCGACGGGCGAGCGCCGCTTCCATCACCCCGGGGAGGGCGGTGCTGGCGCGGATGTTTTTGGGACCGGAAATGGAATCGGTGCTAGATTGACGGCCGAGCGCATTGGCGGACGGAAAAAATCGCCGCAACCGGATTTGCAGCGCCAAGTTCTCGATTGGGTGGTCCTGTTGCGAGATCGGTCAATTCCACTCACCGGCGGCTGCGGCAATCGATCGAAAACCAGTCAGCGCCTCGCCGCCGCCGTACGAGCCATTGCGCAATATCATGAGCCATAGGCAAGGAGGCGGGGTATGGCAATAGAGACGAGCACGATCGATCGGACTCCGGAGGCTGCGACATGGATCGCCGCGGCAGCCCAGAAATTTCTTGATTCGCTTACCGAGGAGCAGCTCGAGTTAGCACAACATGATTTCGATGACGGGTTGCGTTACGAGTGGTACTACACTCCCACCCATCGTTCCGGATTGCGCTTGGACGCAATGGACAATAAACAGCAGGCGCTGGCCAAGGCGCTGCTGGACGCGAGTCTTTCGATTCGGGCGGCGCGGCAAGCTCGCGAAATAATCGAGCACGAAACGATCCTGCGAGAGTGGGAAAAAATCGCCGGCCTCCATCTCGACACGAGCGTGTTTTTGGCCCGCAACGCCGAGTACTATTATTTCTCGGTTTTCGGTCAACCCGGCGGTCGCCAGCCCTGGGGAATAAAAATTGGCGGCCACCACATCGGCGTGAACGTCAATGTGATCGATGGTGACTTCATCGCCCCGGTTCCGCTTTTTCTGGGCGCGAATCCAGCCGAGGTCAAGCATGGCCCAAAAATCGGCCATCGCATCCTTGACTTGGAAGAAGACTTGGCCCGAGCGCTGCTCGGATCGCTTAGCAACGACCAGAAAAAAATAGCGATCGTCGACCCGGTGGCGCCGACCGACATCCTCACCCTCAATTACCGTACGGTCAAACCCGGAATGACCCCGCACGGCATCGGCTACGATCAACTCGATGGCGAACAACGCGCCCGTCTGGCTAGGCTCACTAAGCACTACGTGGATCGATCCAGCGATCCGGTTGCCCAAACGCAATGGCGGCGGATCGAGCGAAACGAACTCGCCGGGACCGCTTTTGCTTGGGCCGGACCAGAGCGCAAAGGGTTTGGGCATTACTATTCGATCGCATCTCCCGGATTTGTCATCGAGTACGACAACACCCAGAACAATTCCAATCACATCCACTCGGTTTGGCGTGATTTCCGCAACGACTGGGGTGGAGATCTGCTGGCCGCCCACTACCGCGACCACGAATCGCACCACCACCATTGACAATCCGATCGCGGTGGCTGCGGTTTGATCCGACCGGGGCCGGTCGAAAATCTTGTCGGCAAAGACACAGTTCGAAAGCGGCTGGAGCATCTAGATGGAACTTGCAAATTCGATAAATTGGCTGGCGGTGGTAGCCGCCGCTGTGGCCAACATGGTCATCGGGGCGCTCTGGTACATGCCGGCCTTGTTTGGCGATAGGTGGATGCGCTACACCGGGCTAACCCGTGAAGCGATTGAAAGCGCTCCGAATATGTGGGTTAGCTACCTGGGCGCTCTGGTCGGTTCGCTGGTGCTGGCCACTGCGGTTGCGCTCATTGCCGGTTACGCCGCGGCCGGATCCTTCGTCGACGGCCTGGTATTGTTACTCGTAATCTGGGTCGGACTATTCGTTACGTCCCTGTCGGACGAAGCACTTTGGGAACGCCGGCCGGTAGGTCTATATATCCTCAATTGCGGGCGCTGGTTAGTTGCCCTGACCGCCGTTACGCTGATCGTTGTCTTGTGGGTTTGATGCGATTGCCGACCGTACGAATTCATTCAATCACCTCGCAACCCGTCGGCTTCTACCGCATATTGAGCTTTTGAGACTAAATGATGAACAAAATCGCCGCCCAGCTATATACGGTCTCCGACCACACAACCAACCAGTCCGACCTGCACGCGACCGTGCACAAAGTGGCCGGAATCGGATTTGAGCACGTCCAGTTTTCGGCCGTAGCAGCAGTTGAGGGACCCGATGCCGACACCACCCCGGCGGTTGCGCGAGCGATGCTCGATGACCACGGCCTCTCTGCGATTGGTGCGCACCGACGGTTTGGGGGCCTGCGCGACGACACCCAGGCTGAGATTGATTTCCTCCTGACCCTGGGTTGCCAGATGGTTTCGACGCCAATCATCTTTGACGAATACGAATATCGTGACTTCGATGGTTATCGGCGCTACTTGCAGGATTCGCAGGCCGTGCGTGAAAAACTGTCCGCCGCCGGCCTGGATCTGTGCTATCACAATCATTCGCACGAGTTTGTCTACTTTGCCGGAACCAACGGCATGGACTATCTCATCGCCAACAGCGATTTGTTCATCGAACTGGACGTCTATTGGGCCGCGGTTACCGGTGCCGATCCGGCGGCGATCATCGAGCGTTTGGGCAAGCGCGCCCGCTACCTGCACTGCAAGGACGCCCAGGTCTTTCCGCCCGAGGATCCGGGTGGCCGGCCGGGTCCGATCTGGGCTCCGGTGGGCGAGGGCCTGCTCAATTGGGAGACGATCTTGGCGGCGGCCAAAACCGCCGGGACCGAGTTCTACATCATCGAGCAGGATCAGTGTCGGCGTGACCCCTTTGACTGCTTGGCTTCGTCGCGGCAATTCCTGGTCGAGCGCCTGGGGTGCTGAGGCGGTCATGACCGGGCAATATCACCGCCGCACTCCGGCGAACCCCAGTTGGGCGGGTTGACCCGCCGCTAACCCCGTGCCCGGGTGCCGCCGCCGATGCGGCGGCTAGCCGTATTGCGGCAGCCAGGCGGCCTGGGCCGTGAGCAACTCGTCGGTCATTGCCCAAACCTGGTCTGGCGTGCAGACGCTGCCTACCAGCGGGTCATGCAGCATCGCCAACCGCAGCAGCTCGCGGTCGCCGGTAACGGCTGCTTCTTTGGCCATCCGCTGCACGTCGATGGAGGCCTGACAGGTGGCCGCGCAAGCCAACGGCAGGTCGCCCAATTGGCCGATTGCTATCCCGTGGCGGTCAACGTAGCCTGGGACCTCGACGACGCAATCGTGGGGTAGGTTGGAGATTGTCCCGGCGTTGCGCACGTTGAAATGGCCGCGGTAGGGTCGTCCGGTCTCCAGCGCCTCGATGATGAAGGAGCCGTGTTCGTCGGAACGTTCCCGGGTATCGATCGGTCGCGCATCCGAAAGTAGTTTCTGGTAATCGGCGGCAAATGTCTGGTTGCGTTTGCGGCAGTGATCGAGATAGCCTCCGGTCCGGCCGTCAATCCAGTGATCGCTGCCGATCCATTTGGGCATGTCGCCCGGCCGTTTGCGGTACCAGGGTAAATACTCCGAGAGATGCCCGTTGGATTCCGTGGAGAAATAGCCGAAACGCTCCAGCACATCGAGTCGCACCGGTTCGCGAAGAGCTATCTCGGGATCGACCCGCATGGCCGCCAACAGCTCTTCGCCGGCGATTTGCCGTCCCTGCCAGATGATGCTCAGATACCAGGTCTGATGATTGATTCCGGCGCAGATGATTTCGACATCATCCTTGCGTTCGGCCCCCAGGGCGCGCGCAATCAGTCGTTGTCCACCCTGTACACCGTGGCAGAGCCCGACGACTTCGACATTGCCATAGTCGAGCGCTGCCCAAGTGTTCATGACCATCGGATTGGCGTAGTTGAGCAGGAGCGCTCCCGGCTTGGCGCAGGTTGCGATATCGGCGCAAAAATCCAGGATTTTGGGGATCGAGCGCTGCCCGTACATAATTCCGCCGGCGCAAATCGTATCTCCGACACACTGGTCGACCCCGTAGCGGAGCGGAATTTCGATATCGAGGGCAAAAGCCTCGAGTCCGCCTATGCGGGCGCAGTTGACTACGTAATCTGCGTCTTTTAGAGCTGCCCGGCGGTCGCCCTCGCTAACCACCTGGGCTTTGAGGCCCGAGAGTTCGATCTCGCGCCGGCAGAGCTCGGCAACCATCGATAGCCCGACCGGATCGATGTCGTGGAGGACGAATCGTGTGTCGGCCAGTTCGGGCACGCTCAACAAGTCGGCAATCAGCCGTCGCGTAAAGCCCAGGCTGCCCGCCCCAATGAATGCGACGGTTACCGCCATCAGTCAATCCTCCGAGGTCGGGGCGGCATTGAACCGGGTAAGCACTTCCAGTTGCCCATTGGTCCAGGCGAGCGTGTGTTCGAAATGGGCGGCCAAGCTCCCGTCGCTGGTGTAGACGCTCCACCCGTCGGCGGCGGTAAGGACCTGGTCGGAACCGGCCGAGACGATCGGCTCGATGCAAAAGGTGGAGTTGGCAACGATTGGCGTGCGCGGAGCCCCGACGGCGCGGTTGGGGATATGTGGTGGTTCCCAGATCATGTGGCCGACGCCGTGTCCGCCGAGCGCCGCCACCGGAGAGAATCCGGCGCGGTTTACGCGCTTTTCTATACGGCGGGAAATTTGCTCGACCCGCGTTCCGGCCCGGCAGATGCCGATTGCATCGCCCAGGGCCGCCCGGGTGGTGGCCAGCAGCGCCCGGGCCTGACTCGATATTTCTCCCACTCCCCAGGTCCAGGCCGCGTCCGATTTCATTCCCTGGTAATCGACTCCGACATCGATCGTTACTATGTCGCCGATCTTGAGTGCGCGACCGTCGGGAATTCCGTGTACGACCACTTCGTTGACTGAGTAGCAGATCGCCCCCGGGAAGGGGTTGTCCTGCTCATAGGGCGCGTAGCCCAGAAAGCTCGGCGTAGCCCCAGCGGCGGTGATCACTCCAGTGACCAATGCGTTCAGGTCACAGCCGGTTACCCCCGGCGCGATCGCCGCTTGGACGGCCTCAAGGGCGCTGGATAGGATTTTTCCGGAACTCCGCAAGGATGCCAGTTCGGCCTCCGTTTTGCGGATGAACCCCTCGCGTCCGGGATTAGGCATCACCGGCCGGTTGCAAGCTGGGCGGCAAGCGGTTCAGCGATAAATCGTTTCGCGGGCCTGCCGCTGTACTTCATAGATCGAGCCCACAGTGGCCGGCTGCGGCAGCGGAATGCGTACCGGATGATCTGAGCAGCGCATCTGTTCGGGCTCTTGCCCACGCAGTAGCCAAGTCTTGTATTTTTCGATATCGGGCATGCCCATCAGCGGCCAGGCGTCAGCCGCGGTCAGTTCGATCAGCCACAAGCGGCGCGGCATATTCGACGTGTTGGGCTCGGACCCGTGCAGGGTGCGGGCGTGGTGAATCGAAATGCTGCCTGCGCTCAGGACCAGCGGTTCGGCCTGCGAGAGATCGAGATTGGCGTCCGTGGGGCTCACCGCTCCGGCAAAGGCGCCATCGCTGTGGTGGTCGAGCACCGGCAGGCGATGGGTGCCGGGGATGCACTGCAGGCACCCGTTCTCCAGGGTGCAGTCGTCAAGACACACCCCGATCGCGAGCACATCGTCATTGGAATGAGGGTAGAACGCATAGTCTTGATGCCATTCGACCGGGCTTCCAACCTCGGCGATCTTGAGATTGAGTTTGTCATTGCGGTAACGGATTCCCCGGTTGCCCAAGAGCGGTTCGACCAGGTCGAGCAGTTCGTTAGAGCGCATCACCCGGTCAAATACCGGCGATACCTGGATCGGGGTCTTGAGCCGACGCAGCCTTGGAACCTCGCGGCTGTGGGTCGGTTCGAGGTCAAAGACCGAATCGTTTTCAGTTATCTCACGCGATTTTTCAATAAACCGGTCGACCTCGGCGAGCAATTCGCTTATGGTCGCCGGGGCGAGTACGTTGGAGACCGAAATGAATCCACGTTCGCGGTACCGTTCTATTTCACCTGCCGTCAACATTCCCAACTATCCCTCACATATCCACGGAGCAGCGACGGAAAATAGTCTATCCGGGTGTTTGACGCAATTTCGCCTCGGTGCTCAATGAGAGGCTCACTGCCGTGCTCGAATCGATGCGCTTCCTACACCTGCTTTTCGCCCTGAGCCTGTTCGCCGGGTTGGGGGCCTCGATGGCCCTGGCTCCGTTAGTTAGAAATCTGGTTAACAGCGGTCACTTGGCTCCGGTTATTGGTGCGATTGAACGCAACCTGAAAATCGTCGCGATCCCGTCGGGGATACTCACCGTCGTTTTTGGTTACGCTGCCGCCGAATCTGGGCGCTGGCAGGTCTTTAGCGAAGCGTGGCTCTACCTTTCACTGATCGCCGCCATCGTCCTGATCGCGCTGAACGCATTCGTCGTATACCCGCACTTTCGATCCATCGGTGAGGCACTCGCCCGGCAACCGGTGCCCGACGCTGAATTGCTTTCCAGGATCCGCCGACCGTTGATCCGCTATATCGGATTGGGGCAGATGATCACCCTGTTGGTGATTACCTACCTGATGATCTACAAACCGTTTTGAAGTTGCGGGATCCACACCTGCATCGAGCTGGGGCCGCGGTTGCCCCAGGCAAAGTACGGGATCGCGACCAGCTCGCGTGCCGCGATCGCCTCGCGCTCGGCCGGGGAATCGCCATAAAGCGATGAATCCAACCCGCTTAAGGGGGCCAGCTGGGCTCCGCGGGCGCGGACGATGACCGAACTGCCAACCGGCGATTTGGAGTATTCGGCGGCTGGCTGCGGATCCTTGGCGATCGCCAGGTCATAGGCGTGGGCCGCTTCCGAGTTGTTCATCTCCAAGCAGTAGACCAGGGGGCCGCGGGCTAGCGCCACCCGGCCGATGTTGTCGTTTATTCGGGGATTGGCGTGAACCATTCGCACTGGCATCGGCAATTCCAGTTCGATCCGTTCGCCGACCTTGAAGCTGCGATCTAACTTGAGGTACTCTCCGGGTTCGGCCGCCAACTCCTTCCCGCCCAGGCGGGCGCTGGCGCCCGCGGCCCAATTTGGTATTCGCACCCGGAGGCTTGCCGACGCTGCCGGGGCATCCTGGATGGTGATTGCGACCTTGCCCGACCACGGGTAGTCGGTCTCGACTTCCAGTGAAAATCCACCAGCCGTCACCTTCCCGGCAAGGAATTGATGGACCCATAGCCCGTCATCGGAAGTGGAATAGCAATATCCCGGCAGGCTCAGCAACAAGCGGGCCACGTTCGGGGGACAACAGGAGCAGGCGAACCACTCATCGCGTTTATATTCGCCTCGCGAACTGAGTGGATTCATGTAGAAATAGCTGGTTCCGTCGTGCGCGAGACCGGAAACGATGCTGTTAAACAGTTGGGTCTCGATCGCATCGGCATAGCGCGCCCCTCCGGTGAGGCACAGCAGACGAAAACTCCAAAATACGCCGCCGATGGCCGCGCAGGTCTCGGCGTAAGCGCGCTCGTTGGGCAACTCAAATTCAGCCCCGAACGCCTCGCCGTCGTAGCGTGCCCCCAGAGCTCCGGTCAAGTAGGCTTTTCGCCCGTAGGCGTTCTCCCATAACTTGATCGACGCTTCCTGCATCCCTGCATCTTCGCGCTCCAGGGCGATGTCAGTCATCGCCGATGCCAGATAGGTAAGCCGTACCGCATGGCCCCAGGCCTCATGTTGATCGCGCACCGGCAGGTGATCCTGATAGTAGGCACGGTCGCGGAATCGGGGTTCACCATTCATGCGTGAAGGGGTTTGGCCGCGCATTTCCAAAAAGAAAAGCGCTTGCTCCAGGTATTTTTGGTCGCTGGTTTCGCGGGCAAGTTCGGCCAGCGCCAGTTCAATCTCCTCGTGACCATCGGTTAGCTCCAACCGTCCGGGGCCAAAGACCTGGCAGATGTGATCGGCTGCGCGAACCGCGACATTAAAGAGTCGGTCTGACCCGGTGGCCCGGCGGTGGGCAATTCCGGCTTGGATCAAGTGCCCCATGCAATAGAGTTCGTGCAGGTTGCACAGGTCGGTATACCGCATATCGGCGCGTTCAAGCGAAAAGTACGAATTTATGTACCCGTCGTCGCACTGGGCGGCGGCGATCTCGTCGATGACTGAATCGATCCATTCTGAAACCGATTCGGACACGCCTTCAATCAGGCCGAAGCACGCCGCTTCAAGCAACTTATACACGTCGGAGTCGTTGAAGAAAATCCCTTGATAGTTCGGGATCTGGGAGCGGCCCGAGGCGCGACGCAAGTTGTCGATCCGACCGGTGGCCTGGCAGTGTTCAATCTGTCGTTCCAGCGAGACGTTGCGTACGACCTCACGCCAGTGTCGCCAGAAGCCGTCGCCGACGGTTATTTGCGAAATCGGAACCGGACGCAGTTTTGCGTTCGGACTATTGCTGGTGTCTACAACCACGTCCCCGGACTTGGTTAAAGCGGGCTCCACTTGGCTCTATTCCCTAATATGTGCGGCCAATCGTTCCCCAATTGTGAACGTCGTACCGATTAATTGGACCTGCGCGCTAGTTTTTCAATCGGAAGCCCTTAATCAATCAGATTGACATTGATGCGCGGGCTCCTTGCGCGCTAAGTGAGGTTTGCGAATGGCCGGTCGCCCGGCCTTTCTCCTGCACCCAATACTTGCGTGGTCGAAATCGTAGTAGATGATGGCGAAGGCGGGATAGCCGAGGCCCTGGATACGGCGATGGCGGGTCAAACCTTTGCGGGAGCGCCGCGCCGATTCTTAAATCGCCAAAAGTTGACCGTTTTGAGACGTTTTACTGCTTGCAGTTCTGGTGCCACAGCTCGATCTTGCGCAGCGGTCCGGGGGTGAACTGGCGAACCCGCGGTGACCTGCCCCTTTGGCTTCGAGTCGGTTTGCGCGATCGCGTAAACGAATGCCGACGAGCTGTTTTCGCTGATCCGGCGAGGTTGGTCAATGGCCTTAAGCGCGGTCGCGCTCCTACCGGGGCAGACCGTCGTCGTATCCTGCCTCATCGCCGCATCCTACGGCCGCTTGAATGGGCCAGAAAGCACCGGTGGTGCAATTCCTCTGCCACATCGGCGCTCTCGTTACGCGAGATACCTAAGCGACTCGCATCAATCCTCTTGGTTCGAATTCACCGGTGGTTGGCATTACGCTTGCGGTTGCACGCTCGCGAGCATGAGGGTGTCGTCGGCCAAGATCTGAAGGTGATCGCGCATGCGTCGGCAAACTTCTTCTTCGTCGCGGCGCAACAATGCGTCCAAGATGCCGTCGTGTTCGCCGATCGATTCGGCGATGCGACCCGGGCGAAACGTGATGAAACGACGATAGGGCAGCAGCCGAAGATTGAGCGCAATGGCCTCTTTGGCAAGGATTGAATTGTGGCTTGCAAGGTGGACTGTCCGGTGAAAAGCTTGATTGAGCCTGAAAAACGTCTCCGCGTCCCCTTCCACAGCGGCGGCGCGACAGACTAGGTGCGCTTCCGTGATCGACTCTCTGTCTTTGTCGGTCATTCGCCGCGCGGCGAGTCGGGCGGCGAAGGCCTCGATTTCCGCCATTACCTCATAGAGTTCTATGATCTCGCTCACCGTTAGGGTGGAAACGATGGCTCCCTGCCTTGGCCGATTTTTGATCAGCCCGGATGAGGCCAACTCCTTGAGGGCTTCGCGGACCGGGGTGCGCGAAACCTGAAAGCGTCGGGACAAACCGGCTTCGTCCAGGCGGGTACCGGGTTTGAGCCGTCCTTCCAGAATGTCCGATTCGAGCTCGTTGCGTAATTGATGTGCAAGAGTTGCGGCCCGCTGAATGCCCCCTCGCCCATCAATTGGCGAACTCTCGGCCGGAAACTCGTCATCGACGCGAATCAGATTACTCATTGACAAATCACAAATCATTTACCCTGCATATCGTCTGCACGGGGCACAACAATCTTGATCTAAGCATGCAATTAATACAATATTGCATACAAGATCTCGTATTTTGTATGCGAACTAGATGAATCGATCGGTTGGCGTGTCCAAACCAAATTCGTCGGAAGACACCCTGATCGAGCAGCGCAATCTTCATTTCGATGGATTGTTCGCACGGAATGGATTGAAGTGGCTTGGGCAAAACACCAACCATGCCAGGCCTCATCCGGCTGTTCGCGCGGCCATGATCGAGAGTATCGATTCCGGCGAAATCCATGTATACGCCCCGCCACTCGGCTTTGAGGCGTTGCGCCGGGCAATCTTGCGCGATCTTGGCCTGGATGCGACTTTTTCGGTTTTGGTCACCGACGGTGCAATTGAAGGCCTCTACCATGCCTGCCGAACCCTCATCGGGCCGGGCGAGGAGATCCTTGTGTCCGATCCGGGCTGGTTGTGGCCGCGGCGGTTTGCGACCAGTGGTGGCGCCCGGGTCATAGAGCTCCCCATCTATGACAAAGCTGCCGGCTTTCGGCTTCGTCCCGATCAACTCCGCGAGGCGATCACATCTCGGACCAGACTGCTATATCTAGTTGATCCGAGCAATCCGCTCGGTTCGGTACAGACTCACGCGGAAATTGTCGAGATTGCCAGATTGGCTCGCGCGGCCGGCATAACGCTGATCCACGACTGCACATATTGCCATTTTGCTCGGGAACATACGCTCGCCGCGCCGTATTACCCCGAGGGCACGATAACCACTTACAGTTTTTCAAAATGGCTTGGGATAGCGGGTCTGAGGCTTGGCGCTCTGGTGGCAGCGCCAAAGCTGATCGGACAGCTGGCGGCGGCTCCGCCCAACAATTTGGGAACATCGGTGTTGGCGCAACGCGCCGCCCTTGCGGGGTTGGATCACAAGTCGGAGTGGTTCCCCGCTGTTCAGCAGGCCCAGCTTGTCAACCAGGCATCCATCAAGGCCGCGACCGATGCCATTCCGGGCCTTGAAGTCGTCGTTTATCCGTCGAACGGGAACTTCGTTGCCATCGACGTTAGCGGAGCATCGGTCGTGCCCGAACGTCTCTGTGAGTACTACCTTGAACGCAACATACTAATTCGTCAAGGGAGTTATCACACTGCGCGCGTCGGCGGGCGGTTCATAAAGGTAAGCACAACGGTTCCCAGCAGCTGGATGGCAGATTTTTGCGACCAGCTGGATGAGGCAGTTCAACAATGCCGCAGCCAGGATGCTGCGGGCGTGTTGTTCTAACGAGGGACAACCGGACCGGCAAAACAGAAAAGGGGATGATATTGGATCTTCATCTGTCAGGGAAATGGGCGCTCATCACTGGGGCGTCGCAAGGCATCGGCGAAGGGCTTGTGGCAGGTCCCCGGTTTTGGTACCAGGTGGTTTGAGACATTGTCTTGTGGGAGGGTGCCGCCAGCTCTCCTGCAGGAGAGCTGGCGGCGAAGCTGATATTGCGGCCGCCCGTAGCACCCACGAAGACGGACGCCGGGCCGTCGATGAGGCCGGCCAGCAGCAGCCGGATTGCAACCGGAAGTTGATCCATCACGCCGCCGCCTCGATCGCTTCCAGGGGCGCCAGGTAGCCGAGCGCCGAGTGCGGGCGCACGGTGTTGTAGTCGATCCGGAAGCGCTCCAGCATCACCCTGGCTTCTTCGAGGGTGAAGAATATCTCGCGGTCCAGGAGCTCGTCGCGGAGCTGCGCGCGTCGGCGGGCGGTTCATAAAGGTAAGCACAACGGTTCCCAGCAGCTGGATGGCAGATTTTTGCGACCAGCTGGATGAGGCAGTTCAACAATGCCGCAGCCAGGATGCTGCGGGCGTGTTGTTCTAACGAGGGACAACCGGACCGGCAAAACAGAAAAGGGGATGATATTGGATCTTCATCTGTCAGGGAAATGGGCGCTCATCACTGGGGCGTCGCAAGGCATCGGCGAAGGGCTTGCAGAAGCCTTTGCAGAGGAAGGTGTCAACCTCCATCTTGTGGCGCGCAACGAGAAGCGCCTCAAGGATGTGCAAAAGAGGCTCGCCAAAAGGTTTGGCATCGCCGCGGAGATTTACCCAGTCGATCTGACTGGAACCGGCGCAATTGACCAACTTGTTGCTGACGTTGGCTACGTTCACATATTGGTCAACAACGCCGGCAGTATTCCGGGCGGTAGCTTGGATTCCGTCGACGATGCGGCATGGCGCGATGGCTGGGATCTGAAGGTTTTCGGTTATATCAACCTCACCCGCAGGATCTATCCGATCATGCGTGAACGTGGCGCCGGCGTGATTGTCAACAACATTGGCAACGCGGGCCAGATCTACGATGCTGCTTACGTCGCCGGAACTACCGGCAATGCAAGCCTTATGGCGTTCACCCGCGCGATCGGTGGGCGGAGCATCGATGACGGGATTCGGGTTGTGGGTGTAAATCCGGGACCTGTCGATACGGACCGTATCTTCAAGCTGCTCAGGCGCCGTGCCTTAGACCTTTTCGGTGACGAGGAAAGATATCCTGAGCTTCTTCAAAACTATCCGCTCGGACGACCGGCCACCGTACGCGAGGTCGTTGATTTGATCGTCTTCCTCGCGTCGGATCGCTCCGGCTACACGTCTGGGACGGTCGTGACGGTGGATGGCGGAATCAGCTCGCGCAATTCGATCATTTAGGAACTTCACCATGCCGTTTGCGAAAACTGATGACGGAATCCAGCTTTACTACGAAGCTGCGGGCGAAGGTGCAGCGGTGCTTTTCGTGCACGAATTTGCCGGCAGCTTTTGGAGCTGGGAGCCGCAAATCGCCGCTTTTAGTCGCCGCTATCGATGCATCACCTTCGCGGCTCGCGGATATCCACCCTCCGATGTCCCCGAGGATGTGAAGGCTTACTCCCAGGCCCGTGCGGCCGACGATATCTTTGCGGTCATGCAAGCAGCCGGAATCGACTCAGCGCATCTAGTTGGCCATTCCATGGGTGGCTTTGCCGTTTTGCATGCGGCTATGCGCCAGCCCGAAAAGGTGCGCTCGCTGGCCGTGGCCGGAACTGGCTACGGTGCCGAGAAAGCATTCGAGAACTACTTCCGAGACGTCTCGGAGCAGGTTGCAAACGGATTTGAAAATGGCGCGGTCGAATTTGCCCCCATCTATGCTGAGGGGGCGTCACGGGTGCAATTCCAGCGAAAAGATCCTCGGGGCTGGCGCATTTTCGCTGAGCGGTTGGCCAGGCATTCGGAGCAAGGGGCGGCCAACACCATGCGCGGAGTTCAGGCCCGGCGGCCTTCGCTGTACGACCTCGAAAACGAGCTCAAAGCGATCTCGGCTCCAACCCTCATCATTAGTGGCGACGAGGATGATCACTGTCTGCAGCCGGGTATTTTTCTAAAACGCACGATTTCTGCGTCCGGACTCGCAGTCTTGCCCAGATGCGGTCACACCATCAATCTCGAGGAGCCAGAGTTCTTCAACAAGCTGCTTGCAGATTTCTGGGCGTCGATCGAGTTGGGTCGCTGGGGCGACCGAGATCCGCGCGCCGATCCCGGTCAAATCATGAGAACGACATGATCCAGGCGGGTTTCCGTTCGGCGGATCTGCCTTCGCGTCACGTCGACCCACAGCGCCTATGGGATCGCCACCTGAAGCTGGCCGAGTATGGTGCGACACCGGCGGGCGGTGTAAACCGCCAGGCATTCTCGGACGAGGAAATCGCAGCACGCGCAACGCTCGTGGCCTGGGCCAAAGCTGCGGGTCTGACAGCCCGCCACGACTCGCTTGCCAATCTGTTCTTTCGTCTGGAAGGCCGGGATGCCGGCGCCCCGCCGGTGCTTTCCGGGTCGCACATCGATTCGCAACCGACCGGCGGCAAGTTCGACGGTTCCTTCGGTGTGCTGGCGGCGCTCGAGGCGGTCACGGCAGTGGCGGCATGCGGAGAGCGGCCGCGGCGATCGATCGAGGTTGTGGTCTGGATGAACGAGGAAGGTTCCCGGTTCTCCCCGGGCATGATGGGGTCGGAGGCCTTTACCGGCCAACGCCCATTGGACGATATCCTCGCCGTGGCCGACGCAAACGGCGTCGTCGTACGGGACGCGGTTGCGCGCGCACTGGCGGCCGATGCCGGAGTCGCATCCGGACCGCTCGGATTTCCGGTTCACGTCTTCATCGAGGCCCACATCGAACAGGGGCCGATCCTCGAACGGGACGGACTGCCAATCGGGGTCGTATCTGGAATACAGGGAAGTCGACGATTCCGGGTCACCGTAACCGGTGAAGCTTCTCACGCCGGTACGACGCCGCGCGCAGTGCGCAAAGATGCGGTTCTTGCGGCGGCGCGCATGATCAACGCGCTGGCCGGCCTGACGGCCGAACCTGATGATGTGATGTTTACCGTCGGCTTGCTTCGTGTAAGTCCCAACGCTCCGTCCGTGGTACCGGAGCAAGCCTACTTCTCCATCGATTTGCGCCATCCGGACAATAAGGTTCTCGCCGATCTTGGTAACGCCATCACCAGCTGCTGCGCGCGTGAGAAGGGGCCGTGCGCACTTGATGTGCGCGAAATTGCCGGCGCCCCTTCGCTCGACTTTCCCTCCCGGGTGCGCCAGCGTATCGGCGATGCTGCAGAGCGCCTGGGCCTCGGATGGTGTGACGTCTATTCCGCTGCGGGTCACGACGCGCGACAACTCCACTATCAGTGCGACAGCGGCATGATTTTTGTGCCGTGCCGTGGCGGAATAAGCCACAACGAATCCGAATGGGTCGAACCTGACCATCTGATCGCCGGCGCGCGTGTCCTAACCGACGTGCTATGGAGCATTGCAAACGATTCTTGACCTTTCGCACTTGGCCAACCTTCCGTTAACTGCAGATTCAACAAACGCCTGCGACCGCGAGTGCCAATGGTCCCGTCTCCATGCCGCTTTAAACATGGCGGTGCGGGTTGGTTGACTTCTTGGCGTCCCCTGGCCCAGAATTTGGCCCCAGTCAGCACAGCGGAGAGGCCAATCCGCCGGCGCAGGGCCGGCACGGCTCCGGAGCATGAAACGATCACGCGGTCCGTGCGGTGGATGGCCATCGAGCGGGCCGTTTGTGAGGATTCGCCTCGATCGAAAATAGTGTCAACCGGTGATGCGACGCCGCTGAAAACACTGCGCCAACGCTCGGGATTTTCTATTCCGGCTGGCCCTCCAAGCTGATGCTGATTGAACGAACCAGGGCTGGCACCGTGGTGGACGGCCGCGGCGCGGCGACCCCATTGCGGGATACCGGACCGGGGCCCCTTTCCGCCAAAAAGCGGTACTGGGCACTCGGTGGACGGCATTGGATCGCCAACTTTGGCCCAATCATTGCCAAAGATTGCATCCCGATAGCTGATCGCAAGGTAATGGACCAAGAGCACTCTTCTGACCGACGCGATTTAACCGTGCGGAATCGATTGTTGATTTGAAGCGAGATCTAATCTGAGAATCCCGACCACGATACAGCAGAGCTTTTCAGCCCCGCTCGCCTATTTCTCATCGACGGTGAAATTGACCGAGCAGTTCGAGCCGGCCGACGAAAAGTCAATTGGGCTCCGGACCGGGAAATTTCCAACGCGCTAGGGAGGGGTCAGCTTCTCCACAATGCTGCAGAGCCAGCCCGCGACGCAGGTGGCTGGGGCCGCCGGTAGGCTCTCCGTCACCGGGCGAAAGCGCTAGGCAAAGATCGTGGACAGTCAATCGAATCGCCCCGGCAGGGGTGAGGGTAAAGCGTTGAAGTGAATCGCCGGAGCAGGCCCTAAGGTAGATGTTGACGGGATCATGCGTCGAATCGGCCTGGAGGCAGCGGTCATAGGCGGGCATATACAGGTTGCCGGCGTGTGGCTGGTTGACCGCAAATATTTCATCGTCAGCCCCGGGTTTGCAGGTGTGCGCCATTAGGGCCGCACCCAGATGCAGGTTCGAGCCGAATCCGGGCACGTCAACGCAGTAGAACTCTGGTTCGTCCAGTGGATCGATTAGTTGAATTAGCGAGCGATCGGCAACATCCTGGTTGATGTTGATGGATGATGCAACTTCAGGGTCAATTGAATCGGCGGTCGCAGGCCCGGCCGACGCTGGTGGACCGGATGGCTCTGCCACCGCGACCGGCGCTGCAGTTTTCTCCGAGTCCACCTTCACCGCCACGTCAACCTCGGAGAGAGTGGGCGCACAGGAACCGAAGGCCAAGGCCAGCAGAATCGAAATATTCACCACCACCGATCGCGGGCGTGCCCATTTTGGGGTTGCCCCAGGGCGCCGCGAGAACGCCTGCCTCCGGTTCACGATCGAATTGATCGGGCTGCCCGATCGATGACCGACTTCGCGACGGGAATTTCGAGTTCAGGTAGGAAACTTGCCGAGTCGGGATGTTGAGTTGACAAATTTGATCGGCGGATCCTGGTCGAAAACTGGGCCGAACCGGCGACCGGGTCGAATTTTGGATCAGAAATCGATGGGCGGATTTTTAACAGGCATTGTTTGAGGGCGTAATCTGCCGCAGCGAGTTTAGGTTCAAGATACAAGTCGTCTCGAGCGAATCCAGCCGGCCTGCAGGCCTTGCACTGGATGCGGATTATCATTGCCGAATACATGGTCGATGCGGCATCCGTACATCGCTGCATTCTTCGTCACCGTTTGGTAGTTCGCCTTGGGGATAAGGGGTTAGAAGTGGCAATTGTTAGCAGGCTGATAGCGATATATCTGGTAGTTGTGGCGGCCGTGGTCGCCATCAATTTCATTGCCACCCCTTTGTACCACCCAGGCGGCGACGAACCATTTGCGGTTTGGGAAGTCCTCAACTGGTTCATGGCGGTGGCCTTGGTGATTACCATCGCGTCCAATTACTTGGCGATCCGGCAATTTGACGCCGACTCGACTGCGGCCACGAAGTACTGGAGTGCAAATTTGCTCTTCTACGCTTCGGCAATCCTGTTTTTGACGTTCTTTTACAACTGGTTCTCAAACCTATCACCGAACACCGAGCCCGACGGCCTCGTCTGGGTATTCGTAGATACCCTGTTGCCGATCGTGGTGGGCGTAACCGGTTGCCACTGGTGGCAGTTCGCGAGCAAATAAGACTCGCGGTCCATGGACGGGTGCCGTCGGCCTGGCGTGTTGCAAGCCAGCCGGCGAGCATGCGCCCGGATTGGGAACGCGGTACCGGCCCGAACTCGAATCGATATGACAAAAGTCCTTGGAACCTTCAAATGCAGGCCGCAGCACCCAGAGAACCCACGGCGTTCGGGCAGATGACTGCATTTGCAGATTGGGCCACCAAAACTGCGCGGAGCTCCGGTATTTAGGGGCCGAGGGTGTTTAGCCGCTCTCCCACCAGCCTGACCCGAAAAGCAAACCGCCATGGCGTTTGAGCCATGTGTGTTTTAGGCCGTCGATACCGGTGGCCGGATTTTTGAAGTTGTAGCTGACCCACTGACCTTCATCGGTGGTGGCAGCCATTTCGGTGCCATAGTCGTACCCGGTTGAATCTATTCGGTCGGCTTTAGTGGTGCCAATGCGGTCCTTGCGCAAGGGGTGGGCGATCATAATGTCGTTTTCGTCAATGATGAAAACGTACCACTGGCCATTGACGCTATCTAGGGAGTTGTAGTAGTCGATAGTGGCATCGCGCCCGTTGGCATCGTAGTACCCAATCGCCCGGTCGATGAAAACCTTTGCGTATTCGGCCGACCCAGAACTGGCATCCACAGGCTGAGGCGGTTGCGTGAGAGCGAGGATGGAGACCACCAGCGCGATCAGCGCGACCACGAGCGCAAAAGCGCTCAACCCAAGCGCACCGCCCGCGCTGCCCGGACGAATGTTGACAGATGGCATTCGTGGGTTCTCCATATTCAGGCACAGCAGCCGTGGTTGACGGTTGTAATCGTTGCCCTCTTACAGCCAGCTTCGATTTTTGGCACCGCCGACCGGAGCGGTTAGCGGGGTCGCCCGACTAGGTTTGCCCTCATGAGCGGGGACACCTGAAGATTTTCGCATCGCCCGGTCTTTGGCCGGCAAGGTCAAACCGCTCGCGGGTGCGTTTGGACTGCAACAGTCGTTGCCACCGCTCATTAGTTTGGAAGTTAGTAGATCCCGTGCCTTCAGCCGCTTCCGAACCGGGACTGGGCGCCGCGCGGCGCACGAACCCAAATCTGTATGCACTCGAATAATTGGGATCCGCGGCTGCAGGATCCAACCATTGCTGCCCGCGGAAACTATCGCTCAATCATCGGCAGCACCTCATTGACCAGTAGGTCAACCGAGTGGCGCCAGGGAGCAAAGTCGGTAATGTCGTGGGCAATCATGACAAGGTCGCCAAACGGGGCAGCCTGATCACGGATTGTGTTGATTTTTTCGGCCACCGTCTGCGGGCTGCCGGCAATCCACGTGTTGTCGTAGAGGAATTTGGCGGTGATGTCCGAATCCGGACGATCTAGATCGGCACCCTTGAAGGGGTGGAAGTTGCCAGACCGCTTGGTCAAATCAAACATGTAGCGATCGTAGGCCGCCGCCGGACCGTGATTGAGCATGAAGTCCTCGGCCTCGGCATCGCTGTCGGCCACAAAGATGTCGCGCGTGATTCCCCACTTATCCGGGTCCGGCTCCACTCCGGCATCCCTGGCACCTTGCGAATACTCCGCCCAGTGCGCGTCCAGCGCACTGTTGGGCAGGAAATTGGTGCTAAGGCAGCGCAACCCGCGCCTACCGGCCACGCGCAAACTCGATGATCGATATGAAACTCCCGGGATCATGATCGGGGGATGTGGTTTTTGCAGGGGCGGCATCGCCCAACCCAACCCGATATCGCGCGAGATTTCCGGAAGGTCCACCCGCCAGTATTTGCCCTCGATCGTGTACGGGGCTTGCCGGGTCCAGATCTTGATGATCGTGTCAAGCGATTCACGGAAGCGGTCAAGGTAAACGTCTCTTTCTACCTCCACATTTAGGAATGGCTTGTCGGTTGTCAGCCCCCCGGGCCCGACTCCGAAATTGACCCTCCCGTTGGACAGGTGGTCCAAAAAAGCGATCCGCAACGCGACCTCGGCCGGATTGTGTAATGGCAACAGCGCTACCCCGGTACCAAGCCGCATGGTCGTGGTTTCACGCGCCAGGGAGGCAAGAAAAAGATCTACGGCGGGGTAGTTCTCCCACTGGCTGGTGATGTGTTCACCGGCCCAGGTCTCGCCGAACCCTTTATCCTCCAGTTCGGAAAACCAAGCAAGATCCTCCGCGAAAGCCTGGGCGAGCGGTTTTTCAGGAGGATGTAACGGCATTGAAAAAATGCCTAAACGCATATGCGGCTCGTTGCTTTGGAATCGATCAGGTCAACGTGCAAAAGTCTAGAGTCGAGAACCATTCCGATACGTCAAACGGGGGTTTCCCGGCTAGGGGAGACCCCCGAAAGTTCGATGGTGTACGCCTTCTAGCTGATAAATCGACCAGAAGGCGCTAACCAGTCAACTTGCCATCGATGCAACCTGGCATGTAATTTCTGCATCGCTACCCCCAACTTCTATCGCATCCACTTCAACCCAAATATACACCCGGGGGCAAACATCAACTTATCTAGCAGGTCATTCGTCCCAGGACAACGTTCCGGCGCTCGAATATTCGGTCACCCGCGTCTCGAAGAAATTCTTCTCTTTGGGGATGTCGACAACTTCGCTCATCCAGGGGAATGGATTCTTCGATCCAAATTGGGCCGGGAGGCCGATTCGCTCTAGTCGGCGGTCGGCAATGTGCTCGACATAATCGCGGAACAGGTCGGCATTGAGGCCCAGCACGCCAGAGGGAAGGCAATCGTGGGCGTAGGCCACTTCGTACTCCACCGCTTCCTTGATCAACTCGATGATTTCCTTCTCGAGTTCACCCGTCCACGCTTCGGGGTTTTCCTCATGGATGGTGTTTATAAGATCTATCCCGAAATTTAGGTGGATCGTTTCATCACGCATGATGTACTGGAACTGCTCGCCGACACCGGTCATCTGGTTTCGGCGATGAAACGAGAGGATCATTACGAAACCTGAATAGAAGAAGATCCCCTCCATCACCACATAGAAGCCGACCAGGTTCTTTATGAAGCGCTGAATGCCGGAGGGCGAATCGGTGCTAAATGTCGGATCCATCACATCCTGAGTAAGGCTCATCACAAAGTCGTCTTTACCCTGGATTGAGTCGACCTCGCGGTACATGTTGAATACCTCGCGCGAATCGAGCCCGAGTGAATCCACTATGTGAACGAATGAGTGGGTATGCAGCGCTTCTTCGAATGCCTGCCTTAACAGGTATTGACGAGCTTCGGAATTGGTGATGTGCTTAAAGATCGAGAGCACGATGTTGTTGCCGACCAGCGACTCGCCGGTGCTGAAAAATCCCAAATTTCGCTTGATTACCAAGCGTTCAGCATCGCTTAGGCGATCGGACCGCCACAGTTCAATGTCCCGTTGCATCGAAACCTCATTGGGCATCCAGTGGTTGGCGCACCCGTTAAGGTAATGCTCCCAGGCCCACCGGTATTTGAGCGGGATCAGCTGGTTGACATCAACCCGCAGGCAGTTGAGCAGCCGCTTGTTAGCTGGGTCGATTCGTTTGCCAAGATCACACTGCCCGTCGGGCAATTCTTTGGGCGAAACGCTCTTTTCGGCGTTGGAGGTCAAGCCGGATTGGAGCTCGATTTCGCTGCTGAAATCAGAGCCCATTACATACCAACATTTCTGTATTGCGGATCGTCCAACGTACGCCTGGCGTATCAACCCAGGTGCGCTCGAATCGATCAGCGCTTCGATGAGAAACAATTGCGGCTAAATCGCACAAACCCAATATTTGGAACTGCACGCTGCGCATCCTGTTTATGTTAGCGATTGGAAATCCGAATGCTCGCCGTATCCACTGCCTGTTTGGCCCGTAATTTTGATCGAAGCGGGCACCCGATGGAGGCACTTAAAAAGGCGAATGCTCGTTGTTAGCGATCGATTTGCGAACGCGCGTATTTCAGTTACGATTCATCGCTTAGAGGATGCTAAGCGAGAAACGTTCACTATTGGTTGCGGGGGTCGGATTCGAACCGACGACCTCCGGGTTATGAGCCCGACGAGCTGCCACTGCTCCACCCCGCATGCTGAATATGGATTATTCGAGCCGGTCTATAAGCCGCATTCTGTAATCGGTTGCCATCTATCTTGATCACCGGTTACCCGATGATTCCTTGCACCCTACCTGGGACTCGGCGGGCCGCGTCATCATCCCTGCTTGGGCTTGCTCCGAATAGAGTTTGGCCTTTTCACTCCGGCATTATCCGGCATTGGTCTCTGTTCCACTGGTCCTCGCCTCACGGCGGACGGGCGTTACCCGCTATCCTGCCCTGCGGAGTGCGGACTTTCCTCGCGCTAAGCGCGACAACCCGACCGGCTCGGCACATCCATATTCACTTGTAAAGGGTCAAACCTTCGACATCTGAAGTAGCAGCCGAGATATCAAATCCCAATGTGCGTCAATTTCATTTACGCTTCGTTAGCAAATTAAGCGTTGAAACAGAGTTTAGGAAGCTTGACTGGGATCGCCCGGCATTTCTGCCAAGCACTCCTTAGAAAGGAGGTGATCCAGCCGCACCTTCCGGTACGGCTACCTTGTTACGACTTTGCCCCAGTCGCCTACCCCACCTTAGACAGCTGCATCCCGAAGGTTAGCTCACCGTCTTTAGGTGTTGCAGACTCCCATGGCATGACGGGCGGTGTGTACAAGGCCCGGGAACGTATTCACCGCAGTATGCTGACCTGCGGTTACTAGCAACTCCAACTTCATGCAGGCGAATTGCAGCCTGCAATCCGAACTGGGGCCGACTTTGTGGGATTCGCTCACCGTCGCCGGTTTGCTGCCCATTGTATCGGCCATTGTAGCGTGTTTGTAGCCCAGGATATAAGGGTCATGCTGACTTGACCTCATCCCCACCTTCCTCCGAGTTTCTCTCGGCAGTCTCGCTAGAAAAATACAACTAACGACGAGGGTTGCGCTCGTTGCGGGACTTAACCCAACACCTCACGGCACGAGCTGACGACAGCCATGCAACACCTGTGATCCGGTCCTAAAGGAAGACTTCGTTTCTGAAGCTGTCCGGAACATGTCAAACCCTGGTAAGGTTCTTCGCGTTGCCTCGAATTAAACAACACGCTCCGCTGCTTGTGCGGGCCCCCGTCAATTCCTTTGAGTTTTAGTCTTGCGACCGTAGTCCCCAGGCGGGATGCTTAACGCGTTAGCTACGACACCCAACGGTCAAGACCTCGAACATCTAGCATCCATCGTTTACAGCGTGGACTACCGGGGTACCTAATCCCGTTCGCTCCCCACGCCTTCGCACCTTAGCGTCAGTTCTGGGCCAGGAAGCCGCCTTCGCCACAGGTGTTCCTTCCGATATCTACGCATTCCACCACTACACCGGAAGTTCCGCTTCCCTCTCCCAGCCTCAAGATCGATGGTTTTGCCCGGCGCCTCAGGGTTAGGCCCTGAGATTTCACAGGCAACCTTTCGACCCGCCTACGTGCGCTTTACGCCCAGTAATTCCGGATAACGCTCGCCACCTACGTATTGCCGCGGCTGCTGGCACGTAGTTGGCCGTGACTTATTCCCGGGCTACTGTCATTATCATCACCCGGAAAAGGACTTTACGACCCAAGAGCCTTCATCGTCCACGCGGCGTTGCTGCGTCAGGGTTTCCCCCATTGCGCAAGATTCCTTCATGCTAAACCCCGTAGGGCTCAGGACCATGTTTCAGTCCCAGTGTGGCTGTTCATCCTCTCAGACCAGCTATCGATCTTTGCCTTGGTGGGCCATTACCCCGCCAACAAGCTAATCGACCGCGGGCTCCTCTCTCAGCAATAAATCTTTCATCACCGGAACTCATTCCGGCGATCGTATGCGGTATTGTCCCCGGTTTCCCGGGGTTATCCCCCACTAAGAGTTAGATCACCCACGTGTTACTCACCCGGACGCCACGGTCGTAACACCTAAGTGTTCGTACCGTCCGACTCGCATTGATAAGGCACGCCGCCAGCGTTAATCCTGAGCCAGGATCAAACTCTCCATCACAGAAAAAATCCTCGTCTCCGAGGATGTTTAAACAATTTAAATGAAGCGCTTTTACATCCTGAAACTCTGCAGACCTAATTCGCTATGAATTGACATTGAGAAAATTTATCAATTCGGCTGCTCTTCAGTTGTCGAAGGTTCTGCTCTGAAAAAAGCGGAACCAAATGAAAGGCCAGACTTGTTCGCAAGAGCCCGCAATTATATACGTTTAACGAGGGGTCCCCAAGGGAGCTCTTGACGGTGATTGGGGTGGGGTGTGGTCCGGGGTGTCGAAAAAAAGGGGAGGGGTGGGGGAGGCGTGCCAATGGCGAAATTGGATGTCGGACGAAAGGAAAAACCGCCCGTGCCGAAAGGCACGGGCGGTTTCGGGTCCGCTTGGTTACGACTGCCGACCGCCGTTTAGGTAATGGCGATGTTGCCAGCGCCACCGGCCCGTTTTTCGAAATTGGCCACAACCTTTTCGAGGGAGTCCAGGGCGGCGCTGAAGCTGTCACCGCTACATTGCTGGAGCTTCTTGGCGTTGCGGTTAATCGGGGCCGTCAGCGGTACTGCCAAGCCGCTTCGGGCCAGGGGAGCGCCCGCAATTTTCTCAAGCGCAGCTTTTAGGCGCGAAAGCCGCTCAATCAGCGCCTGATCGACGTTGGAACTTGCCAAATCGCCGGCGATTTTGGCCGCTTCGCTAAGCTGTTGAACTCCTCTTGGGATCATCGATGATCTTCGTCCTTATCTATTGGGCTCAGTCGCAGATTATCCGTGCCGGTGGTGATGGTGCGCGTGAACGGATGGTTCAGTTACCATCGGGCCAGCCACGGCGTCAAGGTCCACTTCGTCGCGACGTTTGCGATCGAATCCGTGCCCGCCGTGCCGTTCGGCC
Organism: Chloroflexota bacterium; assembly: GCA_965261345.1. Classification (GTDB taxonomy): domain Bacteria; phylum Chloroflexota; class UBA11872; order UBA11872; family VXNJ01; genus VXNJ01. Next base: position 1,006,673 of record OZ253449.1, on the reverse strand, counting down.
GGGAATGGATTTTCTTTCGCGTAGATGGAGCGGTAGCGTTCGCCAACGAGACGTTGGTCGTAAAAACCGTAACGCGCGGCGTCGTCGGATTCTTCAACCTGGATCAGGTTGTATTCTTTGGTGCCGAGCCCGTTCTTGACCCCGGTGTTTAGTTGGATTTCCTCGGAGATTCCGGGAATCATCGAACCGGCCATTGTCAGCTTGCGGTCGCCCGCACCGTCAACCCCGAAATCCTCGGCGGCCGATCCGGGCATCCCCGGCAGCTCGACCACCTTATCCAGGCACGCGGTGTCGAGCGCCACCGGATCGTAGCCGGCAAATACGCCAATGTGCGGCGTAACCGGCAGGTCGGCATGGTCGAGGCAGTCACATTTGGGCGAAACGTCGAGCCCAAGGTTTAGGAAGGCAACGTTTCCATCCAGTGCCTTCATGACCGCCAGGCAGGCGTCGGCGCAGGCGGCATTGAAGGCCCGTGAATTGTCTTCGGTGGCGGTCCAGGCTCCCATCGACACCATCGTGCCGTAACACCCAAGACAAGAAAGGCATTTTTCCGGGTGCCATTCGACGCTGCCGTTGTTGCGCGAATATGCCTCGTGGATACAGATCCCCGGGACCATGTCTTTGAACCCCTCGGTCACGTTTTCGGGATGCCATTCGGCCAGGCCGCCAAATCCAAAGTCCGGGTGTCCGCCCTGGTGAACGTTGTATTTGCCGCGCTTGGACTGGCAACCGATGCCAAGGTTCTTAATTGCCCCGCCGATCACGCCCATCGGGTGACCTTTAAAGTGGGTGAGTGCGATCAGCACGTCTGCCAGAGCGATCGCCTTGGCGACGTAGGCCTCGTTGAGGATGTACCCCTCGGGCAGCGGTATGCGAATGTCGTCGGTGCCGTTGAAGCCGTCGGCCGAGAGGAACGGGCATCCCAGCGTCGCCGACGAATAGCCGTTGCGCTCGGCGGTGTACATCAGGTCCGGGGCAATCACCCGCGCCGCTCTCGGACCGTAGGTCATGGTGGTTGTGTCGCACACGAAGGGGCGGCCACCCAGGCGTTTGACCTCATCGGCCACCGCACGCGCGTAAACCGGGCGCAGATAGGCGGAATTGTTCCATTCGCCACAGTGCAGCTTGATGGCTACAACATCGCCAGGCTTGATCAACTTTTCAAACCCTGCCGCTTCGAACAGCGTTAGCGTCTGCGGTACAAAACCGGTGTTGGAGGACAGGCTTCGCCGATCCATCGTCCATACATCTGATGCCATCTCAACTGCTCCTCAACCGGATTCCCAGAATGTGGTGACCGCTTAAACGGTTACTCGTAGATTGCCAACAGTGTAATTCCGATTGCCCGCGTTCCCGCGCCGGCAAGTTGGCGATCGCACGCCGGACGGGTTAAATGAGCAGGTAAGGTTGCTCGATCAGTCCGACGATGCGCTGGAGAAAGCGGGCCGCCGCCGCACCGTCATTTAGGCGGTGGTCAAAAGTTAGCGAAAGTGCTAGGCGGGTTCCCGACGCCAATGCCCCGTCATCGGCAACGACTGGTTTTTGCAGGATTCGGCCGACCCCCAGGATCGCCGCTTCCGGCGGATTCAAAACCGGGGTGAAATTGTCCACACCCATTGCCCCCAGATTGGAAATCGTAAAAGTCCCGCCGGTGACCTGTTCAAGATTGAGGGTCCCGGCCTGGGCGGTCTCGATAAGTTCGCGGTAGGCCTTGGCGATCTCGAGCAGCTGCTGGCTGCCGAGATCCTTGACATTGGGAACTACCAGGCCGTCAGGCGCATCGATTGCCAAACCGATATTGACCGTCGCCGGAGAAGTGAGTTCGCCGCCAACCAGCTGCGATTGCATGTGCGGGTGTTCGAGCAGAGCCCGAGCGCAAATCCGGACCAACAGGTCGTTATATGAAATCCGAAATCCCAGTGCGGCCTGGTGTTGGTTGGCCAGTTTGGCGCGCAGGGAGACCAGCTCGCCGGCGTCGACTTCACTATTGAGGGTCACCTGGGCCGTTTGCTGCAGGCTGGTCATCATCCGCTCGGCAATAACCTTGCGGCGCCCGGTCAACGCGGTCGAATGAACCATCGCCGGTTGCGGTGGGTGGATGACGTCCGCCGGAGCCCGGACGATATTTGCCCTCACATCGTCGGCGACGATTCGCCCGCTCGGTCCCGAGCCGGATATTGCGGTAAGGTCAATGCGGTTGTCGCGGGCGATACGGCGGGCCAAGGGCGAGGCAAACAACCGCCCGGTGCGAGCGGTCGCGACCGGCGCCGGTACCGTTGAGACCGGGGATGGTACCGCCTCAGCTGGGGCGGTCGCAGGCGTCGGCGCATCGGCCACCGGGGCAATCCCGCTCGGGAGCTGCTCTCCTTCGGCCAGCACCCAGGCGCAAACTCCCTGCACCTTGACCGCCTCGCCCGCAAGGGCGGTTATTCCCCGCACAATTCCGTCGGCGGGCGCCTCGACCTCGGCGTTGATTTTGTCAGTCTCAAATTCAAGCACGACGTCGCCTTTGGCCACGCTGGCGCCATCATCGACCAACCAGCGGGTGATAATGCCCTCTTCCATGGTGATGCCCATCAGGGGCATCAAGATCGGAGTAGCCATCAAGTCCCTGCGATCAATTCGCGGACCCCGGCCACGATCATTGCAACGCTTGGGAAAGATTCCATTTCAAGCGTCTCTGCGAACGGAACCGGCGAGTGCTTGGCGCCCAACCGCTTGATCGGGGCGTCCAGCCAATCAAAGGCCTTTTCCTGGATCTGGGCGGTAATCTCACCGCCAAATCCACCGAACCGAACCGCTTCGTGAAGCACCATTGCGCGATTGGTCTTTTGCACTGACTCGATGATTGTCTCGGCGTCGAACGGGTACAGCGTTCGCAGGTCGATTACCTCCACCTCGATGCCATCATCAGACAGTTGTTCGGCGGCCTGCAGCGCGAAATTGACTTGGCGGGAATAGGTAACGATCGTGGCCGCATCGCCCCTGCGGACGACATGGGCTTTGCCCAGAGGGACCAGGTGTTCACCGGCAGGGACCGGGCCGCGCATTGAGTAGAGGGCTTTGTGCTCAAAGAAGCACACCACGTTATCGTCGCGAATTGCCGATTTGAGTAAGCCTTTGGCGTCGGATGGGTTGGACGGGCAGACGACCTTTAGGCCCGGGACGTGGGCGAACCATGCTTCCAGGCTCTGGGTGTGCTGGGCGGCATTGCCCACTCCGGCCCCGGTCGATGCGCGATAGACGATCGGGAGGGTTGCCTTGCCGCCGAACATATAGCGGTTTTTGGCCGCCTGGTTGACGATCTGGTCCATCGCGATGCCCATAAAGTCCTGGTACATGAACTCGGCCACCGGCCGTGATCCGGTAATTGCCGCGCCCACCGCGGCCCCGGCGATTAGCGCTTCAGATATCGGGGTGTCCACGATCCTGAGCGGACCGTATCTTTCCAGCAGGTCGGCGGTTACCTTGTAGGCCCCGCCCCAGACGCCTATCTCCTCGCCCAATAAAAAGACTCGTGGATCGCGGGCCAATTCTTCGTCGAGTGCTTCGTTTAGCGCCTGATTGAAATAGATCTGGCGGTCGGCGGCCACCGCTGGATCGGCACTTGCAATTTGGGTCATTGTCATTGGGACTAGCTCGCGTAAACGTCTTCTTCGATCGTCGAAACATCCGGGAATGGACTGCTTTCGGCAAATTCGACTGAATTGGACACTTCGGCCTCGACCTCGGCGTCAATGGCTTCAAATTCGGCCTCGTCCAAGGCGGCATATTCGATCAGCTCGTGGCGGAAGCGAAATATCGGATCGCGTTGCATCCACTCTTCGAGCTCTTCCTTGGACCGGTAGCCGGCCATGTCGTGGACGGTGTGGCCCTTGTACCTATAGGTAAATGATTCGATCAGCGTTGGCCCGGCCCCGGCTCGGGCCCGTGCGACCGCCTCGGATGCTGCTTCGTAGACAGAGATGACGTCCTGTCCGTCCACAACCACACCGGGAATTCCGTAGGCGTCGCCGCGACCGGCGATGCTGGGACCGGCGTTGGCCTGGTCGGAGCGGGTGGCCATCCCGTATTGGTTGTTCTCGCATACGAAAACGACCGGGAGCTTTTGCGCCGAGGCGAAATTTACGCCCTCATGGAATGCCCCGGTCGGTCCGGCCCCATCGCCAAAGAAGCTGACGGTCACCGCGTCTTCGCCGCGGAGCTTGGATCCGAGTCCGGCCCCGGCCGCAATCGGTATGCCGGCGCCGACGATTCCGTTGGCGCCCAAAATCCCTATGTCTAAGTCAGCAATGTGCATCGACCCACCCTTGCCTCCGCAGTAGCCGGTGGCGCGGCCAAACAGTTCGGCCATCATCTTGTCCAGGCGGCCGCCCTTGGCAATACAGTGACCATGACCGCGGTGGGTCGACGTGATGTAGTCGCTGTCGAGCAGGGCCGAGCATACGCCTACTCCTGAGGCTTCCTCGCCGATGTAGAAATGCAACGCTCCCCGCATTCGGGCCTGCAGAAACATCTCCTCGGCGGTTTCCTCGAAGCGTCGAATCGTCATCATCAGGCGGTACATCTTCAATACCTGATCGCGGCCCGGCAGAATGCGTCGGTCGCGCCCGCGCAGATTCGAATTCGCGTCGATCAGGTCGGAGCGATTAATGCTCATCGGCCGCCTTTTGCTCTCATGCTTTGAGGCCCTACAGGACAGGACCATTCGCCCCGCCTTCAACTAGCTTAAGTTTGCGGGCCGATTTTTGCCTGGAGTTTTTTCCGGGACGGCCTCAGGTTGCCGCAACAGCGCTCGTGGCATTGTTTGACGGTATTTGTCGCCGGCCAGCGATCGGCAAAGGGAAATCGGAGCGAATGCCGCCCGGGAGGACTCCGCGACTCGTTTAAAAATGTGTACTATATATGACATATGACGCACTTTGGACAAACCACCCGCGAGTTGCGCGAGACCCTGCGCAGCCAGGACCGGCGCTATTCGTTGCGGCAAGTGGCAATCCGGGTCGGAATCGAACCCGCTTACCTTAGCAAGATCGAGCGCGGCGAAGTTCCTCCCCCGTCGGAGGCTACGGCCCTGCGGTTGGCCGACGAACTGGGCGCAGATCCGGACGTATATCTGGCGCTGGCCGGCAAAGTCTCGGCGGAGCTGCAGCAAATCATCCGCCGCCGCCCCAGGTTGTTCGCGGATCTGATCCGTGAACTGAAGGCCGCCCCCGATCACGCCATCCTGCGGGTGGTGCGCCAGGTGCGTGAAGGCGATTGGTAATCGACAAGGAGAACCGACGATGATCACCCTGAGAAATAACGAGCTGACATTAAGCTACCCCGATGTGCATGAACAGGCGTCCTGTTCAATCGAATTTCAGCGCACCCTGCGCATCCCCGATGATGGGGAGGATCACTATCTGCCGCCCGGCCTGGGGAGCTTTCCATTGCGGCACCTTGACGACTACGGGCAACGGTTGCCGCGGTCCTGGGTCCGGCGCGGTGGGGTTGTCATGCCGATGCATCAGGCCGAGGCGATGTGGATAAATTTCTCATCGCCCGGCGACTATCCTTTCGCCGTCAAGATCGCCACTGGCAAGATCTGCGCAGTCTCCGGAGATCAATGGGCCGATCACCTAAATCGTGATCCGCAGGACTACGTGGTAGTGCCCGATCAGCCCTGGCTTGATGGCTACTGCGTTGAAAAAGGCGTAATCCGCCAGTTCGTGGCAATGCCGCTGGGGTCCGGTTATTCAGCTGAGGAGCAGTTGACCGGCAAGGCCGAAAACGGCGGTTTACAGATCGTTGCCTACCCTATGAAACGCGAGCGTTACGAGGAGTTGTTCGGCGAACACCTTGTCCACCAAGCATTGCCGGATATGGCCGTGTACGCGGCGCCGATTGGCGAGATGGGAATGGCCCCCGGCGGGCGGATGCGCCAGGAAATCTACGACGACGAGTACGGCCTGGATGCCTGGGACCAGCGCCGCGCCAGTCGCTGCTTTATCACCGTTGCCAATTCCGCCCAATGGCGGGCAATTACCGGGGAGCGGCCTCCAACCCACCCGCCGACCGCCCGACACTACGCCGATGCCGGCCTGCCCTGGTTTGAATATTTCGGCGGCGATGCCACCGCGCTGGCTGGCGCCGAAAAACTTAAAGGGTTAAAGAGCGTGGTAACAATCGGCAAACAATTGGGTCAAACTCCGCTGCCTGAGAACGAATCGATCATGATCGAAACGCCGGTGCCGTTGGGGAAACGCCAATCGCGACCGGTGCGCGAGTTCGTCGTTTAACAATCCCGTCGGTCTGGGCCGATGTTGTCGGGTCGGGGCTAGTGCACCGGCCCGGATTGCCCGCCGCCGGCCTGCTGGTAAACCTCGCCAGCGTGAAACGAACTTCGCACCAACGGGCCACAGAATGCGTGCCGAAACCCCAGGCGCTTCCCCAGCACGGACCAGGCGTCGAATTCATCGGGGTGCACATAACGTTCGACTGGGGCGTGTGCCGGAGAGGGCCTAAGGTACTGACCTATCGTGAGGATGTCGATTTGGTGAGCCCGCATATCAGCCATTACCGCGGCAACCTCATCGGTCTTCTCGCCCAATCCGACCATGATCCCGGACTTCGTCGTCATCTGCGGGTCAAGGCGCTTTACCTCTTCCAGCAGATCCAGTGAAACCTCGTATTTGGCGCGCGGGCGAATTCGCGGCGAGAGCCGCGGCACGGTCTCCAGGTTGTGGTTGTAGACGTCCGGCCGGGCATCTACGACCACAGCGATAGATTCGGGTCTACCCTGAAAGTCCGGGGTTAGCACCTCGATCTTGGTTTCAGGGCAGGCGCGGCGGACGGCCCGGATGCAGGATGCAAAATGCTCGGCCCCGAAGTCGTTTAAATCGTCTCGGTCAACCGAGGTGATAACGCAGTGTTTTAAGCCCAGCTCGGCCACCGCCAGGGCCAGGCGGGCGGGTTCGAGAGGGTCGACCGGTTCGGGTCGGCCCGATGTGACCGCGCAAAATCGGCAGGCACGTGTGCAGATCGAACCCAGGATCATGAATGTGGCAGTTCCCCGGGCGTGACAATCCATAGCGTTGGGACAGCGGGCTTCGCGGCATACGGTTTCGAGTCCGTAGCGGCGTACAGTCTTAAGCAGTGGTTCACTCTGCGAAGGAAGCGGCAGTCGCACCTTGAGCCAGGGCGGTTTACGCGGTCCGAATCGCGTGGTTTCAACCGATTGGGCCACTTGGGAAAATCGATCCCTTTGACTGAATTTTGCAAGCTGAGTGCGTCCCGATTATGACGGTGCGCTGCGCTTTGGGAAAATGGGCACAAATGCCTGTTCCATCATTCGTGATCCGTTTCGCCGCGATCGACCTCGCAATCGTGGGCGAACCCAAGCGGTGAGACGCTTCGTTTCGGGCCTCCAGCCCGCCATCCGGCCGGTCGCGATAGACCGTGTTGCCGGCTCCTTCTATCGCTTCGCCCGGCGTGAGGCATCCGGCGGGATTTTGCTGGTGATCGCCGCGTTGATCGCCCTTATCTGGGCCAACTCGCGATGGGCGCACTCCTACTTTGAGATCCTGGAAACCGAAATCGGGATCATGGTGGGCCAGTTCGGATTTTCCGAGCCGCTGCACTTTTGGATCAACGACGGCCTGATGGCAATCTTCTTCTTTGTCGTGGGCCTTGAAATCAAGCGCGAATTCGCGGTAGGCGAACTGCGTAGTCCAAGGCGGGCGATGTTGCCGATCGCGGCCGCGATCGGCGGGATGCTGGTTCCGGCGTTGATTTATGCCGGACTCAACGCCGAAGGGCCCGGATCTGCCGGTTGGGGCATACCGATGGCGACCGACATAGCCTTCGCGGTTGGGATTCTGGCCGTCTTGGGGCGGCGCGTACCGTCCTCGCTTAAGGTGTTTCTGGTCGCCGTAGCGATCGTCGACGACCTCGGTGCGGTCTTGGTCATCGCGGTCTTTTACACGGCGGATTTTGATCTGGCCGCGCTCGGGTGGGCGACGCTTTTTTGGGCGATGATGTGGGTGCTCTGGTTCTTAAACATTCGCCTGGGTCTGGCCTATCTACTTTTGGCGATTCCAATGTGGTACGCGCTCGAACTATCCGGGGTCCACGCCACCGTGGCCGGGGTGCTGGCGGCGATGACGATCCCGTCGAGCATCCGTATCGCCCCCGACAGCTTCCTGGCCGGGGCGCGCGATGCGCTGCGCGTATTTGAGCGCGAAACAAAGATGGGGCGCTCGGTGTTGACCAGTCGGGATCAGCAACAATCCCTGCAAAAACTCGAGCATGCCGTAGAGGAATCGCGCACACCCTTGCAAAAGCTCGAACACGCCTACCATCCTTGGAGCACCTATATGATCGTGCCGGCGTTTGCGTTTGCCAATGCCGGGGTTGAATTGGTCCTCCCCACGGGTGGAGGACTGGGTTCCATTCCATTAGGGATCGCACTGGGATTGATTCTGGGTAAGCCGGCAGGGATCCTGATCGGTTCGCTGGCGGCGATCAAATCGGGATTGGCAACCGCTCCCTACGGAGTTGCCTGGCGACAGTTCGCCGGAATCGGGCTCTTGGCTGGAATCGGGTTTACGATGTCGCTTTTTATCGCCCAGCTGGCGTTCACCGAGCCCGCCCTGCTCGAAATCGCCAAGCTGGGAATATTGGGTGGGTCGTTGGTGTCCGGGGCAGCTGGATTTTTGTTGTTATCGATGACCCCCAAACGGCAGCGCCCGCTCGCGGTTGCCGAATCCGGCGGCTACGCGCAGTCTTCCTCTCCCAGCTGATCGGGAACCGATGGCCTCAAAACAAGTTGGTAACCAACCGCCCAAGTGGTTGCGGCTCCGCCGCCTCCGCCGCCGGGTACTAAACATCAAGGTCGTCTGGTATGGCATAAGCCTGCTGGTGGCGTTGACGATGGTAATCGGCCTGTTGCTGCCCGCTTTTATCTCTTGAGATCTAGTCTTTAGCGGCGGATCCCCCCTTGCAAATTGCCGTGAACCCCATGCTTTGGCCGCGCGAGGCTCCCTACACGGAAATCGTTGAGATCCTCGCCGAGCTTGGATTTGCCGGGGTCGAGGGAATGCGCGAATACTCAAACCGGGCCAACTTGTTCGCACGGCTGCTCGCCGATGCTGGAATGAGGTTAAGCGGCGGATATTATGCCGCCAACTGGTTCGATTCGGCCTGGCGCGATCGCGAGTTTGACGGCCTGCGCCAGATTGGCGAGCGTTACGCTGACTGCGAGGCCGAATTCGTCGTCGCGGCCCAATCGGGTTCTCCCCACCGCTTCGCGACCGCCGGGCATTTCCCCGAAGGCCGCGCCGACGGACTGTCGGATTGGCAATGGGGCTTCCTTGGTGAAGGCCTCTCGCTGGCCGGAGAAATGCTGGCCCACGAATTCGGATTGCGCCTGGCATTCCACCCCCACGCCGGCACCTACGTTGAAACCGAGGAGGAATGCGATCTGCTGATCGCCCGCACCGATCCGCAAACCGTCGCATTGGCTCCCGATACCGGACAACTCCTCTACAGTGGGATCGATCCGATTTCGTTTTTTAAAGGCAATTTGGACCGAATCGAATACGTTCACCTCAAGGACGTAGATGCCCAGATACTGGAGGATTCGCTTGACGCCGGTGCCAGTTTTCGGCAGGCGACCCGGGACGGGGTTTTCACTCCGTTGGGGCAGGGCGAATGTCCGATCGGTGAGATCGTAGCCATGCTCGGCGAAAACGACTATGACGGGTGGCTGGTCATCGAGCAGGACTACTCGCCGCTGGACCCGGCAATCGCGGTCGGGGCCAGCCTGGAATATCTCTCCGCCCAGATCGGCCTCTAACGTCCGCTAACCGTCCCTTTGCCGCCCCTACTCCCTCGCCGGTGCGGTCTGCCTTGCTGGCAGCACTGGGGGTGTTGGCGGTAATAGTCGCATTCGCCTATCTATTTACCTGGCGGGAGACGATCGCACCGCGCGCCAACGCACTTTACGGACTCCCTGTCGCCGGGCCCGGATGGTCTTTTTCCGGCCCTTGGGCAACCGCCGCCGCCGGCGATGGTCAGTTCCGTTACAGCGGCCAGGCCGGCGCCCGAGCCGAACTGCGTTTTGAGGGCAGCCGCATTGATCTGGCAACCTATCGCGGCCCCAGCGGAGGATATCTCCGGGTGTGGATCGACGGGTCCGACGCGCGCGCAGATTTAGCCGATAAATTGCCAAGCGGCCAAACCCGTATCGATCTGTACGACCCGTCGCCCGGATTTGTGACCATCCCGATCGCATCATCGCTGCCCGACGGGCCACACACCCTGACCCTGGAGGTGGCCGGACGGGGAAACGACGCGTCGATCGGTCAGTTGGTCCGGTTGGGCGCCGCCCTGGCCGGAGATGAACCGCCGCGCTGGCCGCAAGGGCTAGGGCTTGCTGGATTGGCGGCCGGGATCGCGTTGACGGTGCTCGCCCCGCTGGGTTATTTGGTCGGGGCGCTTGGTTGGCGCGGGTTTATTGATCGCTGGCGTTTAGACGACTGGCGGGCGTTATTGGTAACGGCGATTCTGCTGGCGCTAATTGCGACGATGCCCAGCCAGGGAACCGGTGATCCGCTACTTTGGGTTCGCCTGGGTGGGTTGGTGGCGTTGGCTGCCGTCGGGGCTCTGGCGCCCTGGGCCCTGGCAACGGTCGCGGCCGCCGGTTTTCTGCTGGCGCCGTCGGCGGCGCCGCTTGCAACCCTGCAACTCAATCCCGGCGAACTCGGCCTGCTGGCGCTAACCGGTGCCTGGGCTTTGCGGGCGGCCTGGTTGGATCGGATTGAATTGGGCATCCCCAAAGGCTGGCTGGCGGCGGTCGCCCTTTTCGTAGCGGCGGCGATTGTTGCCACGGCGACGGCCGAATATTCGCGGCTTGCTTGGCGTGGTTTTCGGCTGCTGGTGGCCGAACCGGTTTGGATGTTTATTTTGTTGTCGACCTACATAAGCGGTCGCCGCAGGGTGATGCTGGCCTGGGCGATCGCCGCGGCCGCGGCGATCGCGGGTCTTCATGCCCTGGTCGATGGGGGTTTGGACCTGTTGGCCGGGTCGTCAGTGCGACGACTGCAGGGGATTTGGAGCTCGCCCAATTCCCTGGCTTTCGTACTTGAACGCGGGTTACCGATCCTGGTTGCGGCCTTTATCATCACAACTGTCACCTGGCGGCGGCGAGCCCTGGCCGTCGCCACTGCGTTAGTGGCCCTGACCCTGGCCGCCACTCTTTCGCGGGGTGGACTGATCGGCGCGACGGCGGGATTAGCCACCCTGGACTGGAGGTTCCCGCTGTGGGCGCATTGGCGACCCAGCAAGTTCTGGCCGCTGCTGGCTGCAGGAGGCCTCGCCGGAGTATTGGGAGGGGCGGCAATGCTCGGTTGGGGCGGCGAGTCAATCGCGGTGCGGGTGAGCCTCTGGAGGGCGGCAATGCTGATGGCCAAGGACAACTTGGTACTTGGGGTGGGACCGGACAATTTCCTCTACCACTTACCCGAATACGTCGATCCGGCAATGTGGCGCGAGCCCAATCTTGCCCACCCCCACAACCTGATCCTTGATGCTTGGCTTTCGTTTGGATTGGCTGGCCTGCTGCTGTTGGCGCTGCTCATTTTCCGTGCGGCGGGCCGATTGCTGGCCGACGCCAAAGGGCGCCCCCGTGCACTGCGGGTCGTCGATTTTTCGATCCTGGCGGCGCTGGCGGCCGGGCTCGTCCACGGAGCGATTGACAATTTCTACTCCGAGCCGGCGCTGGCGGCCGCAGTTTGGATGTTCATTGCCTATGCGGCGACCATTAAGGCCGGCGCCGATCCGGACCATCCGGTCGCCGCCGGCGAGGCGCCCTGATATCGCGGCCGCTTTGCGGCAGGATCGAAATTTGACGTGCGGCGGACGCCCGCCAGCGCGCTAGCGCCAATCAGGATCGGGATGGGCGTCCAGGAACCCCTCGTCTAGCTCGACGCCTAGCCCGGGTCGTTCCGACAGGTAAAGCACTCCGTCCCGAATGTCGAGCGGGTGGTTGATGAACCGGTTGTGGTGGTCGGGCTCAATATTTCCAATTTCGAGTTTGTAGAAATTTGGCACGGTCATCATCGCGTGGGCGCCGGCGAGGATATTGATCGGCCCGCTCGCGCCATGCGGGCTTACCGGAACGTAAAACGCTTCGGCTAGATTGGCGATCTTGCGCAGCTCGCTAATTCCTCCGCACCAGAGTACGTCGGGCATCAGGTATTGGGCGAGGCGGTCCCTAAGGATTGGCACGAAATCCCAGCGGTGGTAGAGCCGTTCACCAACACACAAGGGCACATCCACCGCATCGCGGACCGCCCGCAGGGCGTCGTTGCTGTTGGGTTGGACCGGTTCCTCGAACCACCCGATCTTGTAGGGTTCAAGTGCCTTGGCCAGACGGATCGCGGTTGGGACGTTGAAGTTGCCGTGGGCATCGACAAGTATTTCCACCTCGGGCCCGACCGCCTGGCGGATCGCGGCGATGGTCTCGATGCCCCGGGCCTCGGCCGCCGCCGGGATTTCCCCCCGCAAGTAGCGCCGGTGATGTTTGCCCATCGCCGGGAGGAACGGATCGGTCTTGAGCGCTAAGAACCCCTGCCTGGCCAACTCGGCGGCCTGACGGGCGGCCCGTTCGGGATCTCCTGGGCGCACGTGGGTATAGAGCGGAATCTCGTCCCAGATCGGTCCGCCCTGCAGCCTGAATATCGGCTTATCTTCCACCTTGCCCTTAATGTCCCAGAGGGCGATGTCGATTCCGCTAAGAAGGGTCGTTACGAACCCGCCGAACCCGCCGCCGCCGGTGAACCGCCGGTACAGGTGGTGCCAGATCAGCTCGATGTTTAGCGGGTCGAGCCCCAGGATTGAATCCCTAAAGTCGACCGAGAGTGTCGAGTTGGCCAGCAATCGTGCCATCTGTCCCACCACGATGCTCCCACCCCCGCCGGAACTGGTGGCCTCACCGACCCCGGAAACCCCCGCGTCGGTATCGATCCGGAAGAACACGAAGGTTCGCCCGCCGGGATCCGGTCGGACCACCCAGATCCGCAGATCGGAGATCTTCATTGCCACTTCTCCTTCGATTAGCAAGTGTTTGCGTTGCGGACCCTACCCGCTGTCGGCTCGGTCACGATTGCGGGCAGGTGGATTGCCGACCTGGGGTTCGACCTCCCAGTTTGGCTTCACCGCCGGCCGGTCCGGGAAGCGGCAACGGGACCTACTTTCCGATGCAGAATTTTGAAAAAATCGCATCCAGCAAGTCTTCCCCGGCGTCCTGCCCGGTTATCTGGCCAAGGGCCGATATCGCCCCGGCCAGACCGATACAGACAAAATCGCCCGGCAGACCCCGATCCAGCGCGCCCTGGGCCCCGGCCACTTCGGCGGCCGCCAACTCCAAGGCCTCGATGTGCCTCAGGTTGGTGGTCTGCGGAAGGTTGTTAGACCGCAAACGACCGGTGCCGACGAGCCTGGAGAGCTCGGTCTTCAGCGCGCCCGATCCGCGGCCGGTCACCGCTGAAAATGCAACCTGCGGGGTAATCCCGATCCGTTCCCGGTCGGCATCCTGCCAGCAGAGCCCCAGATCGGACTTGTTAAGCAGCACCAGGCCCGGAATGCCGGTCTGGGCGATCAGATCCGCCGCCGCATGATCGGCGGGACTGGGGGGTTTTGCCGCATCGACGATCAGCAACGCCAGATCGGCCTCGGCAAGGGCTCGCTTGGTGCGTTCGATTCCCTCAACCTCGATCGCGTCATCGGTGGACCGGACCCCGGCGGTATCGGTCAGCACCACCGCCAAACCGTCAATCAGCAGGGATTCCTCAAGCAGGTCACGGGTCGTTCCGGGTACCGCGGTAACTATTGCCCGGTCGCGCCCCAGCAGCTGGTTTAGGGTGGAGGACTTGCCGGCATTGGGCGCCCCGACCAGAGCGATCCGCAGTCCGCTGCGCAGGAGTTGCCCGGCACCCGATCCGGTAAGGGCCGCCGCGATCGTTGCTTGCGCGTCGGCAAGCACCGACCCGACCCGATCGGAGGGCATCGGCGGTACATCGTCCTCGGCGAAGTCGATCTCGGCCTCGAGCTGGGCCCGGAGGTCTACCAGCCGGCCACGCACCGATGAAACGCTCGCGGAAAGGGCGCCCGAAAGCTGTAGCCGTGCGGCCTTGAGCGAGAGGTCGTTGGGGGCCGAAACCATATCGGCAACCGCTTCGGCGCGGGCCAGGTCGATTCGCCCATTCATGAATGCCCGCAGGGTGAATTCGCCCGGTTGAGCAATCCGGCAACCGGCCGTGAGCAGGGCGCGCAGGCAGGCGTTTACCGCGGCCGGCCCGCCGTGACAGGAGATCTCAATCAAGTCCTGCCGGGTGTAGGAATTAGGTCCCTGAAAAAACGTGAGCAGGGCCTCGTCGAAAACCACCCCGTCGGTGGGATCGATCAGATTACCCAGAGCGACCCGACGGTGGATGATCGGTTCACCGTGGAGGCTGGAAAAAACCCGGGCGGCGGCGGCCAGGGCCCGCGGGCCCGAGGCTCGCACGACGCCGATCGCCCCCGGCCCCGGGGCGGTGGCAATGGCGGCGATGGTATCGCTGGAATCGATGAGGGGGTGCATCGCCCCGGAGCGACCTAGCTGCCGAAGGTGGCTGAAAAGATCTGCACGGACCCGCCCCGGACAACCGCCCAAAAATGTCCATCCCGCGCGGGCCGCCGGTCGGTAAGGGTTTCGGGGCAGTCATTGAACAGTTCGCAGCCAATTGCGATCCAAGGGCTGGAAATCGCGATCGTGTTGTCGCCCGGCAGGTGCGGCCGGACGCAGGCGGCATCCAAATAGCACGGATGATCGCGGCCGTCGCGTTCGGGGCCGACACATTTCATCGATCTACTTTTTCGCTCGAGCGCGGTTTCGATTTTGACTGACTGGTCGGGCATGGTCTTGGGGGGTTGGCCGGAATTGCTAGATTGTTGCTTTCTCGCCGGAACCTGCAAGTGCCGGTTGGCCGGGTTGCAGGCTCCCGCCAATGCTATTGGGCGCGCCGCCGGACCGAATCTGCCAAACAACGGCCACCTCCCGGCCGGCCGCGCCGATCGGCGGCATACTGACAAACGGGACCCCTGGGAGGTAAGGGCGGGCCGGATGCTGATTGGGTATTCCGAGCCCTGCCAACCCGGGTGCCGATACACATGAATTCATTTGCTAAGTTGCAAAGGGATGTGGTCATGCAGAGTACACGGGCCGGGTTGGTGGAGCCCAAACGGTTTGAGCTGATCGACGTCGAACTGGCGCCGGGGCTGGGCGAGGTTTTAGTCGAGGTTGCCGCCTGCGGGATTTGCAGCTCGGAACTGCCGGTTTACACCGGCCAGCGCCCGGTCGACAAACCGGCTTTTTTGGGGCACGAAGGGGTCGGCACGGTGGCCGCGCTGGGTGCTGGCGTTACCGGGCTCAGGGAAGGCGATCGGGTTACCGGGGCAATCTCGCAGGCGTTTGCCACCTACACGGTCGCTAGCGTCGACAAGGTGTTCAAGGTTCCGTCCACCGTCGAACTTGCCCATGCCCTGGGCGAACCGCTTTTCTGCGTCGCCAACATTGCCCGCGCCGCCTCGCCGCTATTTGGCGACCACGTGGTGGTGGTCGGTTGCGGGGCGATGGGCCTGCTGACGATTGCCGCCCTCAAGAATTCCGGGTTGGGTTCGCTGATCGCCGTCGACCCGATCCCTGAACGCCGCCAGCTGGCGCTGGAAATTGGCGCCACCCACGTGACCGTTGCAGATCCCATCAATGAGGTTCTCAACATCACCGGCCGCGGGGCCGATGTGGTAATTGAAATCGTGGGCAAGCCCGCAGGCCTGCGGTTGGCGGCCGACCTGCTGCGGCGCGGGCGCGGGCGCCTGATAATGGCCGGCTACCACCAGCTCGACGATGTCTACAACCTGCGCAATTTCGCGTTCAAGGGCCTGATCGCCCATTCGGTTCACCCTGGTTATTCGTCCGACCAGCCGGCCGACTACGCCCGCGCCCTGGCCGCGTTGGGGCGCGGCGTTTTTCCGATGGGCAAGATCATTACCCACAGGCTCCCGCTAGATAAGGTCGCCGATGGATTTGAGGCGCTTAGAGACCACGCGCCGGGATTTTTGAAGGCCATCGTCGTTCCCGGAAGCTAGGGGCGAAATGCCCGTGGCCGCTGTCGCCAATTGCTGGTCACCGCCGGATTGGACGTATTCTTTACTGGAACGGTAAGGATTGGCGTAAATTGTTTGCGATTAACTCCCATGTGCGTTACGGAGTGGCCGCGCTAGTCGACCTGGCCCAGCGCGATGCCCGCACCTACGTTCGCGCCCAGGATATCGCCGAGCGCAAGGGTGTGCCGCTGAGCATCCTAGGGCAGGTCCTGGCTTCACTCACGCGCGCCGGGCTGGTGCGCAGTCGGCGTGGCGCCAACGGCGGCTACCAACTGGCGGTTGCCTCGACCGGAGTGACCCTCGACCAGATCTTGCTGGAGTTGGGCATGGAGCCGCCGGGCGGCGGTTGCATTGGTATCGAGCGGGCGGAGGCCGCGGCCATGGCGGCGCTGCGCAATACGACCCTGGCCGACCTGGCAATCCAGAGCGCTGAGGACCTGACCGGGTACCAGATCTGAAGGGCAGCGCCGTCCGGAACCTTAGAGAAGCGGCGAAGTCATCCCTGGCAGAACGCCGAAGAGGGCGCCGAATGAAACGAGCAGGGCGATCGCCACGGTCAGCCCGCCACCCATCAGCAGCGAGAAGATCTTGGCGTCGGAGAAAAGGTGCATATAGTAGCCCAGCACGCCGAGCGCCTTTAGGGTCATGAGCACGAAAAGTGCGATTACGATCGGCCACAGGGCGATCGGCAGAAAGATGACGCCGACCTCAAGGGCGGTGATGATAAACAGCCAGATTGCCACGACCACGTAGTTGGGGTGGTGTTTGTTGTGATGGTCGACCGCGGCCCGCGCGTGCTCGACCACCCGCCTTCGCTCGGCGGCGATTTCCGACCTTATATCGGCTTGCATCAGGGTGCCGGAAGCAGGTAAATCAGGGTGAAAATGAAGACCCATACCAGGTCAACGAAGTGCCAGTAGAGTCCGCACAGCTCAACTGAGACGTAGGATCCGCCATCGCTTCCGGCGTCGGGCGCGGCTGGCAGTTCCTCCTCGACGCCAACTGTGTACTGGAGCGGCTGGCGGGCGTTTTCGCCGACTTTGAATACGAGCAATGAGATCAGCCAGACGACCCCGAAGAATACGTGCGCGCCGTGGAATCCGGTAAGGATGAAAAAAGCCGCTCCGAACATGCTCGAGGTCATCCCCAGGCCCTCAAGTCCGAAGTGGGTGAATTCGTAGACCTGGATTCCGAGGAATACGCTGCCGAGCGCGGCGGTGGCCAGTATGTAGTTCCGGTAACTGATGGAATTGCCGGCGCGCAGACCGCGCAAAGCCAAGACCATCGTCAGCGAGGACATCAGCAGCACGAAGGCGCCCACACCGGTCAAGTTAATGTCCAGGTGGTGGGCCCCCAACCCACCTTCACCGCTTCCCCGCCAGATGAAAAAGTTGGCGATCAGGGTCGCAAAGAAGAGCGATTCCGATCCGATGAATGTCCACATGCCGAGCTTGCGCATATCCTGCCCGAGGCTGGTTGGCGGGTGGGCGGGCGAGTGGGTTTCAGCTGCCATTGCGGATTTTTGGAAAGGCCTATACCGGTTCTTTGGACCAGCCGAAGATCGATCCCACCACCACCAGTACGCCAAAGGCGGAGAGCGGCAGGAAGTAGATTACGCCCAAGCCGAAGGTCACCAGCCCGAGCGCCAATATGATCGGCCAATAGGACGGCGGCGGCATGTGGATGTGCTCGTCGGGCGGGCCATACAGTGGCGGCAGGGCGGCGGCGGTTGAATGTCCATTGCCGAGGGTCTGATCGCTTTCCGTATGGATCTCCATGGATTCGGGGTGCTTGGCATCCCAGAATGGACGGTTGGAGAATACCCGTGGAATCGAGGCGAAGTTGTAGACCGGGACCGGAGTCGGAAGCGACCATTCCAGGGTGTGACCGTCCCACGGGTCCGCCTCGGGTTCGCCCTTCTGGGTCAGATTCTTAATGATCATGTAGGCAAAGAGGATCGCTGCAATCGCGGTCAGGTACGCGCCGATGGTGGAGAGCATGTTCCACAGTTCCCATCCGAAGTCGGCCGGGAAGGTGTAAACCCGCCGCGGCATCCCGTCGTTGCCCGCAATGTGCATCGGTCCGAAAGTCAAATTGAAGCCGATCATGGTCAGGGCAAAGTGCCAGACGCCCAACTTTTCACTGAGCGGTCGACCGAACATCTTCGGCCACCAGAAATAGATACCGGCCATGATCCCCATAATCGAGCCTCCGAACAGGACGTAGTGGAAATGGGCGACGATGAAGTACGTGTCGGTGTGCTGCTGGTCCACCGGCACTGCGGCGTGCATCATCCCCGATAGGCCGCCGATGGTAAACATCGCCACAAACCCAACCGCAAAGAGCATCGGAGTTGTGATGTTGATCGAGGCCCGCCACAGGGTCGCCGACCAATTGAGGACCTTTACCCCGGTCGGGATTGCGATCAGCATCGTCAACGCGGCAAAGACACTGTTGGCGATGGGCCCCATGCCGACCGCGAACATGTGGTGGGCCCAGACCGTAAACCCCAGGAATCCGATCGAAATGCCGGAGAAAACGATCGCGGTGTAACCAAATATCGGTTTGCGGGCAAAGACCGGGATCACGTCGGAAATCATCCCCATCGCCGGCAGGATCAGGATGTAGACCTCGGGATGTCCGAAGAACCAGAACATATGCTGCCAGAGGATCGGATCGCCGCCCGGCGTTGATGCCTGAAAGAACGTCGTGCCGACGGTGCGGTCAAACAGCAGCAGGATGAAGGCAACCGTCAGCGGCGGCAGGGCAAATACCAGCAGGAACTGGGTGACCAGCGACATCCAGGTAAAGATCGGCAGGCGCGTGAAGGTCATTCCCGGGGCGCGCATGTTTAGCACCGTGACGATGAAATTGACTCCGGCCATGATCGACGAGGTTCCCAGCACACCCAACCCGACCAGGTAGTAATTCATGCCGTTGGTGGCCGAATACTGGTCGTCGGACAGTGGCGGGTAGGCGAACCAGCCGGTATCGGCCGCCCCTCCGGTGAACCAGGAGAGGTTGAAAAGGATTCCGCCGAACAGGAATATCCAGTAGGAGAGGGCATTCAGGCGCGGGAAGGCAACATCGCGGGCTCCAATCTGCAGCGGAATCAGGAAATTGAAAAAGGCCGAGTTGATGGGCATGATCACCAGGAAGATCATGATCAGGCCGTGCATCGTAAAGAACTGGTTGAAAGTCCCGCCGTCAAGCAGGTCGTTTTCAGGGACGGCCAGCTGGGTGCGCATGGCCAGCGCCAACCCGCCGCCAACTAGCGAAAAGGCCATCGCCGTAAACAGATAGAGCTTGGCGATGCGTTTGTGGTCGACGGTGGTAATCCACGACCAGATGCCGTACTGCTCGCTCGGCAGCTCGGCGGGGGCGCTGTGGGCTGCGCCGGGGCGAATTCCGGAGAGGACCGCCATCTAGCGCAAACCCTCCAGGAACGTGGCTATCGCGTCGGTCTCAGCATCCGTCAAACCAAGCGTGGGCATGAGTACTCCGGGTTTGATTTGTGCGGGGTCCTTTATCCAGGCTCGCAAATTTTGCGGCGTGTTCTCAATCAGGTTAGACCCAATCACGGTGCGCACCCCGAACGCGGTCAACTCCGGACCAACCTGGCCTTGCAGGATCGTCCCGCGGACCGCATGGCAGGCGTTGCAGGTCTTGGAGACCATCAGCCGCGCCCCTTCTGATTCCTGCGCCTCGGCGCTGGGTTCGGTCCGCTGAATTGCTGTCCATTCATCAAATTCAGCCTGCGAGACCACGTGTGTCTTGACCCGCATGTCGGTATGCGCCCAGCCGCAAAATTCGGTGCATTGGCCTTCGTAGACACCCTCGATCTCGGGCGTGAATTTGAAGCCGTTTACCCGTCCCGGAACCACGTCCATCTTGCCCGACAGCTTGGGGATCCAGAACCCGTGGATTACATCGTTAGAGTGCAGGGTAAGGGCCACCTCGCGGTCCACTACCAGGTAGATCTCGTTGGCAGTGGTTATTCCCTGTTCGGGATATTCAAATTCCCACCACCACTGATTGCCATAGACGCTTACCCGCAGTGCGTCGGGCGCCGGTTCGGCCGCCTGAATCGAGATCGTGCGGATGGTCAGGACCGCCAGGGCGATTACTATCGCCGCCGGAATCGCCGTCCAGATGACCTCGAGGGTCTTGTTGCCGTGGACCTGGCGGGGAATTGCATCGTTACCTTTGCGCCGCCGGTAGGCCACCATGGCGTAGATGATCCATCCCTCGACCCCGACCAGAATGATCGCGGCGCCAATTAGGACGATGATGAAGAGGTCCAGGGTCTGGCGGGCGTTGCTCCCCGCCGGGTCCATGATGGTCTGGGGCAATTCGCCGCAGCCGGCGAGCAGGAAGGCCGACGCAGCGATGCCCAACGGAATACCGAGCGACCCCGTCCGTTTTGCGACTTTTAAGACGGCGGGGGTGCGAATCAGGCCGGCGATGGAGCTGCTTCCAGTCCTGGTCGGGAGTTGGTCCGGTTGCGCACAAACCCAAAATTCGTACAAGCGAAAAATTATAGGCGCGCTCCGCTCGCAAAAGCTCACCGAAGGGACCGGACGGCCCACCCGCTGCCGATCTGCGGGCAATGCCGGCCGGCCGGCCGGCGCAGCGCGCAAAATTCCCTACGCGACATGACCAGTTAAGGAACAACCGGTGGCAGCTGGCGAATTGGAAGCCCTGGGCCAAAAACTTACCGCCACGGCCCTATTGCGTGGTGAATTCGTACTCAGTTCGGGCCGTCGCTCCAGCTATTACTTTGACAAATACCTTTTTGCCACAAAACCGGGCCTACTCGGCCCGGTGGCCCAATTGCTGGTTGAACGCATCCCCACCGGAACCGAGGTCCTAGCGGCCCCGGAACTGGGCGCGGTGGCCATTGTGGCGGCCATGTCGCTGCAGGCCGATTTGCCCTTCGTGATCATTCGCAAGAACGCCAAAGCCTATGGGACGGCCCGTTATTTTGAGGGTACGGTTGCCGCTGGCCAACGGGTCCTGTTGATCGAAGATGTGGTAACCAGCGGACAGCAGGCGCTCACCGCCGCCGGTCGCCTGCGCCGCTTTGGGGTCCACCTAGAACGCTGTCTGTGCGTGCTCGACCGGGAGGAGGGCGCAAGCGCGCGCTTTAGCGAATTTGAGCTGACCCTCGACTCGCTCTACACCAGCTCCTCGCTCGGGATAACTTGAACGACCCGATTCGGGTGGCGGTTGTTTTCGGCGGGCGATCCGGCGAACATGACATCTCGATCCTCTCGGCCGAATCGGTGCTCGCCGGCCTGGCGCGCCCCGGATATGAGGTTGTCCCGGTAGGCATCGACCGCCTGGGCAATTGGAAGTTCCCCTGTAGCCCTGATCAGCTGCGGCAGGGTGCGGGCACCTCCAAATCATCTTCCGCGCGGCCCGATATCGAGCCGTTGCTGGCGTTACTGGATCGGGCCGATATTGTTTTTCCGGTGCTCCATGGCCCCTATGGCGAGGATGGAACAATCCAGGGGCTGCTGGAGATGGCCGGGGTCCCGTTCGTCGGGTCGGGCGTCCTGGGATCGGCCGCCGGGATGGACAAAGCGGTCATGAAATCGGTCTTTGCCCGGTGCGGATTACGAACCCCCGACTGGTCGCTGCTGCGGGCCCGACAATGGCGCATGCGGGGTACGGCGGTCACCGCTGAATTGATCGGGGCATTGGGGCTGCCGCAGTTCGTAAAGCCGGCCAACATGGGCTCATCGGTTGGAGTTTCCAAGGTCATTGACGCGCCCGGCTTGGTCGGTGCCATAGAAGCCGCTTTTGAGTTCGACGACCGGGTGATCTGCGAACGCGCGGTGCAGAACCCGCGTGAACTTGAGGTCGCGATCCTGGGCAACGACGATCCACGCGCCTCGGCGGTGGGCGAGGTATTTCCCGGACGCGACTTTTATGATTACGAGGCCAAATATGCGGATGCGGGCTCGCGTACCAAGGCACCGGCCGATCTGTCCGACGAAACCGCCGCCGAGTTGGTCCGGGCGGCGCTTCGGACTTATCGCGAACTGGACCTTGCCGGTTTGGCGCGGGTTGACTTCCTGCTCGAACAGCCCAGCGACCGGCTCTTTATTTCCGAGGTCAACACCATGCCCGGATTCACCCCGATAAGCATGTACCCCAAGCTGTGGTCGGACTCCGGACTGTCCTACCCGGATCTACTGGCGCGGTTGATCGAGCTTGGAATGGACCGCCATCGGTCCCGCGCCAAGCTGTCCCCAAGCTAACGCCGGTGGTCGGGCCGGCCGCTCGCCGATCAGACCCAGTGGATGGAATATGCGGCCAGTGATTGGGCCGGTTCGGGCCCACCATCGAAAAGGCCGAGCAGAAAGGCCACCCCGACGGCCAGCGCCCCCATGAATATGAACCCGCCGATTACCGCGGCTATCGTTCCCAGGCATGAAAGCAGCGATGTCCGCTGGTGCGAGGGCGGAGGGTTTTGACCCTGGTCGAAGCGCAACACTAGCGGCTCCCCGGGGATTCCGGCCGGGCTCGTGGTAACGATTCAGAGAGGTCGGCGCCCAAGCCTTCGGATGCCAGGCGGCGGGCTATCGTACGTGCCGCGTCCAGGTCTTGCTGGTCGAGTCGGCCATCAATGACCAGCTCCAAGAGGTAATCCTTGATCGGCCGGATCCAGGGGCCCGGCGGGCGGTTCAGCAATTTCATCAGGTCATCTCCGTCCAGGGGGCTCGCCATCTTAGCCACCGCCCCGGCGGCTCCCAGCCGCTCGCAGCGGGCCGCCAGCTCCCCGACCCGCTTTAGGCCGTTTGATATCTTGCTGTGCCGATAGCTGGTAATGTCGGCCCGCGAAAGATCTAGCAGCAGGGGACGATGATCGCCCACCTCGCGCATGTAGCGGCGCACCGCGCCATCGGTCCAATCCGGGGCGTAGAGGTTCGATCGCATATGTAGGCCCACCAGTTCACAGACTTGCTCAATGGTGGCGCGGTCAAAGCGCAATCGGTTCAGGATCTTGCGCGCGAGCCGCGCCCCGACCAGCTCATGGCGGAAAAAATGAACCTTGCCGTCACGGATGCTGCGGGTAGATGGTTTGCCGATATCGTGCAGCAGCGCCGCCAGGCGCAACGGCAGGTGCGCACGAACTCCGGCAAGCACCCTGAGGGTGTGCGCCAGGACGTCCTTTTGGCGGGACGCCTCGGCGTTGTCGGTCCGGCGCAAATCGAGCAGCTCGGGAATTATGAATCGACACAACCCGAGGTCGATCAATTCGTCAACGCCGCCGCCGGGGTCGGACGCGAGCAATATCTTACACAGCTCGGCGCAAACGCGCTCGGCCGAAACAAATTGCAGGCGGCCGGCCTGTTCGACGATCGCGGCGCGCGTGGGATCGTCAATTCGCATTCCCAGCTGGACGGACAGCCGGACCGCCCGCATCATCCGCAGTGGATCCTCGCGAAACCGCGCCGGGGCACAGCCGACCGCGCGGATCCGTCGGCGCGCCAGGTCGCCAACTCCATCGAACGGATCGATTATTTTCCCGGTGGAGATGTCCTGGGCGATCGCGTTGATCGTAAAGTCACGGCGCTGCAGGTCGGACCGCAGATCTTCGCCGAATTGGACATGCGGGTGACGCGATCGCTCATCTGGGTACCATTCGGCCCGAAAGGTGGTCACATCGACTTGCTGATCGCCAAAAACGCCCATGATCGTACCGAACGCCGAACCGATGTCGATGATGTTGGCGGCTCCCGCCTGCCGGAGCAGCTCGCTGATCTGGCCGGGCCGGGCCGGGGTCGTCAGGTCAAGGTCGGAGCTGCGGCGGCCCAACAATCGATCACGGACAGACCCGCCCACCAGGTAGATCGGGTGGCCGGCGCGCTCAAAACAGAATGCGATGTCGCCGAGGTAATCCATATGTCAAAGTGTGATCGGATCCGTGGTCCATTTAGCGGATCGGGCCGAGAGTTCTTGGCCTTAAGGCTCCAAGAATAGATCGCAACTGTGCGCGCAGTTGCCGGGCGGCCACCCGCGGCCCCACCCGCAGACGGCGCACGATGGTGTCGCCCGCCAGGAGCAGGATCGCCAGCGCGAGCCAATCGGCGCCGTCGTTAAAAATCCGGCTGCCGGGTGTATTAATGCGGCCGACGTTGCGCCCCCCGCTAAGATGCGCCGCCCGCTCCAGGCGCGCCGCCCCCGCCGGATCGGGACGCAATTCGGCGCGGTAGGGAATGGCCAGCATTCCACTCCCCCGGTCGGTGTCTCCGTCCGACAACCGGTAGGCCCAGGCGCCTGGGCCGATAGCGGCCGTGCCGCGATAGACGCCGGGCGCCTGGGCGGTCAGGTCGACCTGCCGCGATCCGTCAGGTCCGGCCAGTTCGAGGGAAAGTTTGGTGGACGGTCCGAAACTGTCGCCATCACCGGTCTGCAGGGTTATTTGGGCGGTGCCGGCATGGGCGGCGATCTGGAAGCTATGCCCGGGCGGAGGGCCGCGCACCAACTGCGCCAGCAGCGACTCGGAAAACGCTGGAAACTGGTCCCAGGCGGTCCATTCCGCCGACCACACTCCGGACAGGTCGCTGGCCCAGGCCACTACCGAACCCTGGCCATAGAGCCAGTGGGCCAGGATGGGATCGCCATCGTTTGCTGCCAGGACCACCTGTGCCTGGGGGCGCGCGCGGGTGCGGATGTAGCCCTGCAGCCAGGGCAGCGCCGCCCCCGGCTCGATTAGCGCAAATAGGGCGCTGGGGGCCAGTAGGCGTGGTTGCATCGGATTGCTGACCGTTACAAAATTCTTCGCCAGCAGTGCCTCCTGAGTCAAGATCGCCGGAATCCGGCCGGAATCGGCGGCCACGTAGTGGCGTCCGCCGGCATTGGTGGCCAGCGATGAGAGCAATTCCAGGTCCGCGTCGGCGCCGACCGCGATGGTCGAAATCGAAATGCCATCGTTGCGTGCCGCCCGCACCAGCGCGCCGAACCGGCCGTAGTGCGCCTGGCCGTCGGTGATCAAGATGATATGGCGGATCTGGGCCGGTTGGTCGGCCAGTTGCCGGCGGGCATAGTCGAGCGCCCGGAACAGGTCGGTGGTTCCATCGGCGACCAGCGCGGCGATCTGGTCGGTCAGCGCCGCTCGATCGGTATCGGCCTCCAGGGTGGTCGGCGCAACGATGGAGACCGGCTCAGCGTTGAAGGCGACCACTGAAAGTTGATCACCGTTTTCCAAAAGGTCGAGTGCGGCGATTGCCGCCTCGCGGGCGAGTGCCAGCTTGGAGTTGCTCTCCCCGCCCAGGGCCATCGACGTCGAGCGGTCAACCAGCAGCAGCAGGGCGATCTGGGCCGATTCCTGCTCGCGCCAGGGGTCTGAATCAAGCGGGAGCAGGGAATTCAAGGGGGACCGGGCATATCCGCCGGCCGCAAACGCATTGGGGCCGCCCAGCACCGCCAATCCCAACCCGCCATCGGCTACCGCCGCATCGAGCGCGGCAATTTGGGCCCGGTCAAGGGCGTCGGCGGAAATGTCGCTGAGCACCACCGCACTGTACCCGGCCAGACCGCTCGCGGCCCGAGGGAGCTGCTCGGGCGCGGTTGTTTGGACCGCCTGGCCGATTTGCGAGAACGCATTCAATAGTGCCGGCGCAGAACCGACCAGCAGCACCGGCGCTGCTTCGTATACCTCCAGCACCGAGCTGAGTACGTCGTTCTGGGTTTGAGTGGAGCGCTGATCATGCAATTCGACGGTCACCGGAATCGGGACCGGTTGCAGAGGAGCAACCAGGTTGGCCGAGAACTCGGAGAGGCCGGGTTCCAGCTCAACCGTTCCGCCGGCCGCCAATTGGTTGCCGATCCAGATTCGCACTTCGGCTGACCGGGCGTTGGGTGCCCAGAGTCCGACCGATAGCAAAAACTTCCTACCGGCGGCTACCTGCTGGCGGTGTGACACCGAGACCACCGCCGAATCGGCCTCGCCCAGCCGCTCCGCCGGGGCGATATTGATCCGCGTCCCGCTGGCTTCGGCCGCGACCAGCCCAGCTTCCCAGTCGCCGAGGTTGTGGGCTCCGTCGCTTGCGAGGTACAGCTCCCGGTTACCGGCTATGGCGCTGCCGCCGCCGATAGCGGCGCCCAGGTTGGTGCCCTGTCGGCCGAATCCGAAAGATGTGTCGGCCAGTCCTTGTCCGGCCAGCTGGCCGGCCCACTGGGAGGCGGCGAACTGGGTGGCCAATTGCACGCTTTCGGACCTGTCAAGGGCAATCGTCGCGGACTGATTGTCCGGGTAGTTGCAAAGGCCGCGGTCAAGGGCTAGGAGGACCGCCAGGACCGCCATGATCCTGACCCCGGATGCCGCCCAGAGCCGCACCGTTCCCAGATGACTGCGACTTTTCAAGGTGCCGGCAACGACCGCCCCGGCGGCGATCGCCGCCAGAACCATTAGCCCGATTGAAACGGCTCCGCCGCACAGTCCGATCCCCGATTCGAATGGCATCAGAAGGCAGCCCGCCGGCGATGAAACCAGGTCCATTCGGCGATCAACCCGGCAAGCGCGAGGAACGCCAGCCAAGGCCAGGCCGCCGCCGTTTGGCCTCCGCCGGCAAGAGCGAGGGCGCCGCCGCCGGATCCGCTCAGGTATCCCGGACTGCCGTTCTGCACCCAAATTGGCGTTCGGGAGATCTGCTGGCCATCACTGGATTGGATCATCCAGTGAAGCCCGATCCGTTGAGGCGTCCAGGTGAGGCGTTGTCCGGCCGATCGCAATTCGATCGCGTCCGGAGTGAGGGAATGCGCCGGATTCAATCGGTGGGTCTGCGTGATCGCCCCGCCCGGGTCGACGACGACCAGAAGGTCGGCTTCCGGGTGGGGGCGCAAGGTACCCGGCGCCACAACCCGGGCGATCACGCCGGGTTGAAGCGGATCCAGCGGGTCGACTTGCGCTAGCAATCGTTGAACCAGGGTTGGAAAGGCGCTCTGCCCAGCCAATGCCGTTGCCGGATCAATTGCCATCGCCACAACCTCGCGGTCGGCCAGGCGTCCCTGCCACAGCAGCGAACCGGTGCTGGCCAGGGCCGCACTGTCTGTCCCGGGCGGGGCCTGCAGCGGCCGAAAGGGACCGCCCATGGCTGCCAACGGCAGGTCGGAAAGAAGGCGGTTGGCCGGATTTGCCAATGCCAGATCGTTTGCCAGCTCGCCGCGCTCAAGCAGGTTGGCGTCCTCGGGTGGGTCGATTAGGACGATGCCGGCGGCGGGCAGCCGCTCGGGGAGTCGGCCAACGTAAAGTGCTATTTCAAAATCATCATCGGGGCCATCGGCTAAGGTGTGACCAGCCGCCTCGGCCGCCCGCTGCCAGGGTTCGGGGGTTGCGGCATCGATGTAAACCCGGCCGTGCGGCAATTCGGTCAAGGGACCGATCACAGCCTGAGCCGGTTCCGAAAGGAGCGGGCTGCGCAACCAGAGCCGCTGCTGGTCGGCCGGCGACCCGGCAGCGACAATGCCGCGCACCACCATTGACTCGGGAAATTGTCCCGACGCTATCGAGCTGACGGTCGCTCCAACCCGAGCCGGCGGCGGAACGGTTGGCCAGGGTTGCGCCTCGAGCAGGATTTCATAACCTGCCCCCGGCGGTCCGGCAACCTCATAAAAAACGAAGGCGCGTCCGTCCCCGGCCAGTCGGGAATTTAACCGGTCGATCTGGGGACGGAGCGGGACCGCCGGAGAGAGCACCTGCCAGTGCTGATCGGAGGTTTGCACCAGTTGGTCGGCAGCACGGGCAAGCACTAGGCCGTGGGTGTTTTGATGGGCGGACATTAAACCCGCCGCGGCGGTCAGGGCCGCCGCCAGATCGCCGCCACCATTTGCGGGAGGAATCTCGGCCAGGGTGTCGAGGATCTGTCCGGGACTGGCGTCGCCGAGTTGGATCCGTGGATGTGGCTGGGCCAGAACCAGGGCGTGGCGGGCGTTTGGCCAGGCGGCGAGGGCATCGGCGAGCGGAGTGGGATCGAGCCCTGGTTGGACCACGCTTACCACCAATTGCCGCATATCCGGCCCAATTAATAACTGCGGTCGCGCCAGGGCTAGCGCCAACGCCGTCAGACAGATCAACTGCAAGATAAGCGACAGGTGACGTCGCAGCCATTCCCAAAAACCTCTCCGGCCGCCTGGATCGGGCATCAAGTAGGGCCGCAATGAGGGCACCACGATCTGCGGCAAAGGTGGGCGCAGGCGATGCAGGACCCAAAACAGGATCGCCAGCAGCAACCAGGCCAGCGCCCCGGACGCCAACAGGGTCACCGCAACAGCCCCGCCCGCCGCAGCGTCCCGAGGATGGCCACCGAGGGACCTCGCTCGCAATCGAGTTGGACGTAGTGGACGCCGATTTGCCGGCAGTAGCGTTCCAGCTGGGTGGCCCAAAGGGCCAGATTGGCACGATAGGCCACCAGCGGGTCGCGCGATCCGTCAAGAGTCAACCGGGATCCGGTTTCGGCGTCGATTAGCACCGCCGCGTCGGGCACGTTGGGATCGCGGTCGGCCCTATCAAGTAAATGGAGGACCCAGACCTCGTGGCCGGCTTCGGCCAATTCGGCCACGGCCCTGCGACTGTCTTTATCTTGGAGGTCCGAGATCAGGCAGCAGACTCCGTGCGGACCTCCTCGGGTCCGAAGTTGTGCGGCGGCGCGCGCCAGATCGGTTTCGCCGCCGGCGGTAACTTCGGCCAATCTGCGCTCCAGCGTAGAGAGCGGTTCGCGCCCGAAGAGCTCTAACAGCGGAGTGGCGCGACCATCCTGGATGCCGACCAGGCGCACCTGGTCGCCACCGGTTAGGGCAACGTGGGCCAGGGCCAGGGCGATCTGGCGCAAATAGACCAGTTTTTTGGCCATCGAGCCGCTCGCGTCAATAAGCATCCAGACCAGCAGCGCCTCCTCGGCTTCGCGCAGCTTGATTTGGAGTTGCCGCGAACGGGCGTAGATGTTCCAGTCCAGGTGGCGCCAGTCATCGCCAGGGACGTATCCGCGGTAACCGGAGAACTCGATCGAGGATCCCATCAGGCGGGATGCCCGACTGCCCTGTCGGGTGTTGTCGTGGCGCCGCCGGCTGACGATATTGATGTTTTCGAGCTGGACAAGCAGTCCCAGCGGCAGGCCGCCCGCGCGGTCAGTGGCTGCCATCGCCCCGCCCTAGATCAGCGGGGGCGGGTGGCCATGGCGATCTCATCGAGGATTTGATCGCCGTCCACCCCCTCGGCCTCGGCCTCGAACCCGAGCACCAGACGGTGCCGCAGGGCCGGTTTGAGATGGGTCCGAACATCCTCGAACGATACCTGTGGACGACCATCCAGTAGGGCGGCCACCTTGGCGGCCAGCACCAGCGCCTGGGCGCCACGCGGCGAGGCGCCATAGCGAACAAAACGGTTGGTAATTGATGGGGCATCCGTTCCGGGATGGGTTGCGGTAACCAGGTCGACGGCGTACCCGGCAACGTGCGGGGCCAAGACCACCGAGCGCACAATCCGCTGGCAGCGGGCAACGTCCTGCCGGTTAGCCACCGGCCGCAGAACCAGGTCGTGGTTGCTGGTTGTACGTTCGAGGATCTCCAGGATCTGGTCCCCGGTCGGCATGTCCACCTGAATCTTGAAGAAAAATCGGTCCAATTGCGCCTCGGGCAGTGGATAGGTCCCCTCCATCTCGATCGGGTTCTGGGTGGCCAAAACGAAGAAGCAGTCGGGCAGCGGGTGAGTCTGCGAACCGACGGTAACCGAGCCCTCGGCCATTGCTTCAAGCAGGGCCGATTGAGTTCGTGGAGTGGCCCGGTTGATCTCGTCGGCTAGCAGCACCTCGGCAAACAGGGGGCCGTGTTCAAAGTTGAAATAGATCTGGCCGGCGGCGTTTTCACGCACGAAATTGGTACCGGTTATATCGGCCGGCATCAGGTCGGGGGTAAATTGCACCCGCGCAAAGTCGAGTTCAAGGCTCTGTGCCAAAGCCCGCACCAACAATGTCTTGCCCAGCCCCGGGGCCCCTTCCAGCAGGCAGTGTCCGCCGCAGAGCAGGGCGATCAGCACCTGGTCGACGACCCGTTGTTGGCCCACTAGCGCGCGCGCGATCTGGGATCGCAGGACGCCGATCAACTCGCCGACCGCCAGGATTGCCGCCTGGGCCGAGTGATCGCTAGGTTGCATCTGGATCCGCATAGTAGGACTGCAGCAAAGCGCGCTCTTCCGGCGAATTGGGGCTGCGCGGCGCCGGTCCTGGCTGGGCGAACCCGAACACTCCGGCCGACGGATTGCGGTCCGGCTGCTTCTCGATCCCGGGCTGCAGTTGCCGGCGCTCGATTCTTGCCGGTTCGGATTCTGCCGCCAGGGGCACGATCTCCAACACTCCAGCGGCCGAAATCCGGACGATCGAACCAACGCCCGGGGCGGCCAGGCCGGGACCGGAACCGGGGGCCCGCCCGCCAGTGGTCGGGTCGCCGCCCGGGGCGGCGACCGGGTCGCTTAGATTGAGCTGGTCATCTAGGTCCTGCAGTCGCGATTGCAATGATTCCTGGGCGGCCATTTGCTGGGCGGCGCCGGTTAGGGCCGCAGCCAGCTCGTCCAGTCCGGCCGCGGCCGATCCCAGTCGGTGCTGCTCTAGCCCTTCGATGGCGGATAGCAACGGTTGCGTAAGCAGTGGATCGGACCCGGCGCTGGCGCTGGCGCTGGCCAGGGCTGCTTGCAGGGCGGCGCGCTCGCTGGGGTTGAGTTCGCCGATGGCGTCGGCGAGCTTTGCCAACTCTGCGCTGGCGGCGTCAAGGTCGCCGCCCGCCAGCGCCCGCCCGGCGCTGCGGGTAATTGGTTCGTCGACCAGGGTTTCGGCGATCCGGCCGAGTGTTTCGGCCCGCTCAAGGGCGTATGGATCGAGCGCCGTGCGCAGCTGCTGAGCCGCCGACCGCATCTGGTCCTTCTGGTTGGGCAACACATCGGTTGCCAGCGGACTCGAGTTCGACGGGGCCGGGGTGGGGGCAGCGGATCTGCCGGGGTCCACTTGCAGGCTGGTTAGCAACCCGAAAAGGACCAAAGCGGCGCCCAGGCCGGCGCCGCCGGCGGGGGCGGGACGCAGGTGTCCGATTGAGGACGCCGGCAGCTGTCGGGCGGCAAGTTCGGCCTGCCGCCGGACCTCCGGGAGCATCGTTGAACTTGCGTTGCGGGCGGCAATCGCCGACGAGAGCAGTTCGTTTGTCTGGTTGGCCCGGTCCAACCGTCGGGCCAGATCGATAACGGCCGGTTTCTGCCGGGTTTTGTACCACAGCCAGGCGGTTGGCCCCACGATGCCAAGTCCGATCGTTAACGGGGCCAACCAGGACGGACCGCTTCGGGCCAGGGCGGCAGCCAGACCGCCCGCGGCCAGCATCGCCGCGATGGTCGTCGGAAGGCCGGCGACCATCGCGATTAAGCGCGCCCGCCCAGCCGTTCGGTCGATGAGATCGAAAAGCGCTGAGCCGCGTTCTGGGTAAGGAGCCGATTGCGCCAGCCAGTCCCCCACCGTGCCATGCCGCCAACGTTTTCGAGTCTAGTTCGGCCCTCGCCGGTCCGGCGAATTAGCCGGGTGATAGGGCCAGCGGATCGCCGGCATCAACCAGGGATGCAGCCAGTTCTTGCCGCAAGCTAGCAAATTCCTTAGACCAGGTCGGTTGATCGGCCAGATTCTGGGTTTCCAGCGGATCGCGGACAAGATTGAAGAGTTGCCAGTGCTCGATCCCGGAGTGAGCCGTCCGGATCAATTTGTGGTCGCCGCGCCGAATCATCCGCAGGTGCGGGATTTCCGGGTTAGGGCTGCGCTCCAGTTGCATGGAGGCAAAGACCTTTTGGTGAACGATTGCCGTGGGGTCGCGTAGCGCCGCCGCCAAGCTTGTGAAATCGCAGTGCTCGGGGACCGGTGCGCCGGCAAGTTCGAGCAATGTGGGGTTCAAATCGTGTTGGTAGCAAAGACTTGGGCAGGTGGACCCTTGGGCGATGCCGGGCCCGCGCATGATCAGTGGGACCCGCATGCTGTGGTCGTAGAGATTCTGTTTGCCTAAAAGTCCGTGCTGCCCGACCGAGAGGCCGTGATCGGCGGTATAGACGGTGATCGTCTCTTCCGCCAGTCCCTGGCTGTTGATTGCGTCAAGGATCTGTCCAACGCAGTGGTCCAGGTGCGAGATCATCCCGTAGTACTCGGCAATGTGGCGCTGCACCTCAAACTCGCGCCGCGGCTGATCGGCCAGGTGCTCGTCGCGGATATCCTGGATCCCCAGATCAAATTGATGGGCCTTGGCAAAGTTGCCGGGCAGCTCGATCTCCGCAGGCGGATACATCTCGCGCCAGGACGGCGGCGGGGTGCGGGGGTCGTGCGGCGCGGTAAATGCCACATACAGGAAGAACGGCCGCTGGCGGTCCCGGGTATTGATGAATTCGACCGCCGATTCAGCCCAGATTTCCGATGAGAATCCCTCGGCTTCATAGGAGTCCTCGGGCGGGTAGAGGCCGCTGGGGTCAAAGTCGTGGACCGGAACCGCATCGTGATCGGACATCCCGCCGAACATGATCCGGGCCCCGCCCTGGAATCCACGGGTAAAGCTCTCGCGCCCGTTGTGCCATTTGCCGATCCCATGGGTTTGATATCCGGCCTCGGCCAGCAACTGGGGCAGCAACGGGAGATCATCGCGAATCGGGTAGTAACCGGGATCGTCCTGGCCTTCGGCGAACACGTTGAACAACCCCGCCCCGGTCATTAGCATGGCCCGCGAAGGCATACAAACCGCGCCGGCGGTCGACCCCTGCATGTAGGCCCGGCTAAACCGCGTCCCGGCATTGGCCAGGCGATCCAACTGCGGGGTTTTGACCTGGCGGTGCCCGGCGCTCCCCAGGCAGTCGTGGCGATGGTCGTCGGCGATGAGCACAACGACGTTGGGGCCTTGTGGCATTGGTGTGCTTTCTGCTCTGCTGGTGGACAAATTCTCACCTTAAGGGCTATCTCGATTTGACCGCTGGCGCCGCCGAATAATCCGATTCGGTGCCAAATGGCAGGTCCGGCCCGAACTCCGGCCTAGACCAAGCCGACCCGCTCGATCGGTTCTGGCAGAGTGTGCTGGCGACAAAGCTGGCGCGCGCGGTGGAGGATTTCGGTGACCGAGTCGTGTGCCCCCGCGCTACCCACCATGGCGGCGATCTCCGCCCGCGCGGCGGGTTCATTAAGGACCTGCACGGCGACCTGGCTACGTCCCTTAGATTCTGATTTGGCCACCAGAAAATGACGCCCTGCAAAAGCGGGAATCTGCGGCAGATGAGTAACGCAAATCACCTGGCCCTGTCGGCCCAGCTGCCAGAGCTTGAATCCGAGGACCATACCGCGGCGGGCGCCGACTCCCGCATCAATCTCGTCGAAAACGACCGCCGCCGGCAGACGCCGATCCAGCAGCGCGCAGCGCAGCGCAAGCATGATCCGCGAAATCTCGCCGCCCGATGCCACATCACCGAGCGCCCGTGGCGGTTCGCCCGGATTGGCCGCCAGTTGAAAATTGACGGCATCTGCCCCTGAGGACGAATAACCGACGACCCCGCCGCGCGACTCGGCGATCTGTTTTAGATGCACCTTAAATTGCGCGCGCGCCAGGCCCAGTTGCTCCAGGTTCTGGGTGACTTTGGCCTCCAGCGCGGTCGCTGCGAGCCTGCGCCGGTCCGAGAGTGCGGCGGCCCGTTTGGACAGCTCCTGGGTGCTTTCGGCGATCCGGGCGTCAAGCTCGCCGACCTTCCGGTCAGCCTGGGAGAGTTCGAGCAACCGTTCGGCCGCCGCTTCGCCGCTGGCGAGGATGTCGCTGATGTTGGGCCCGTACTTGTGCTTTAGGTCGTCGATGAGCCGCATCCGGGCGGTCAGCTCCTCCAAAAGCGCAGGGTCATCTTCAAGTTGGTCAAGGTACCCGGCCAGCTCAGCTGCGATTCCGTCGGCGATTTCCTGGGCCGCCAGCAGCTGCTCGGCCAGGTGCGTCTGGCCCGGGCTAAGTCGGCCCAGGCGCTGCAGTTGCCCGACTACTGCCGCCAGCCGATTGCCGGCCCCACCGGGTCCGGTGAGCCGTTCCAGCGCGTCGCTTGCCAGTTCGCTGAGTGTTTCCTGGTTGCTGAGCGCCTCCAACCCATCTAGCACCGCCTGGTCCTGGCCAATTTCCAGCTCCGCCGCGGAGATCTCCTCGGTCTGGTAGGTGAGCAGGTCGATCTCCCGCGCACGCTGGTCGCTGTCAGATCCCAATCGATCCAGTTCGGCCTGTTGCTGGGTTAGCGTGGCAAGCTGCCGGCGGTAGGCGGCCAACAGTTGGTGGGAATTGCCGAATTGATCCAGATAGCGACGCTGAGCACTGGGCTGGAGGAGCTCCAACTGCTGGTTCTGGCCGTTGACTTCGACCAGTCGGGGACCGATCGCGGTCAGCTCCCTGAGCGGCACGGTTCGACCGTTTAGGCGTATGTTGGAGCGGCCGTGGATCGATATCTCGCGCCGAACGATAAGTTCGCCGGATTCGGGCTCTATCCCCAGGGGGCGCAGATGCTCCCAGGCCGGGTGACCGGTTTCCAGTTCGAAAATGCCTTCGACGAAAGCTGAACCGGATCCGCTGCGTACCCAACCGCTGTCGGCGCGAAAACCGCCGAGCAGGGCAATCGCATTGACGATGATCGATTTGCCGGCACCGGTATCGCCAGTAAACACGTTCAGACCGCCGCAGAGATCTATCTCAAGGTGTTCGACCAGCGCGAATTGGCCCAGCCTGAGGCGGGAGAGCATCAGCTTTGTTTGGGCGGCGATAGCTGCAGGCGGTCGGCCAAATCGCGATAAAAATAATCGGCCGGTCCGAACCGCAGGAACTGAACCGTTTGGCTGCTGCGCTGACAGGCGACCTGGTCGCCGTCGTGCAGCCGGTGCAGGTTGGACCCATCAATCGTGAGCCAGGCTTCGGAAAACCCGGTGACCTCGATTTCGATGCGCGCGCCGGCGTCGACCACCAGGCCATTGGCCGCATCCCGGAATGGACAAATCGGCGATATCGCGATCACCTCGGCTGCCGGATGAACGATCGAACTGTGCAGCGCCATGGAATAGGCAGTTGTACCGGTCGGGGTTGCCACCAGTATCCCGTCGGCGCGGTAGCCCAGGACCTCAACCTGGTCGATGCGCACCAGTACGTCGATCAACCGGGCGACCGCTCCGCGCGCGGCAACTACGTCATTTAGAGCGCGGCCGCTGTCGACCAACCGGCCGTCGCGTATCTGCGACCAGTCCAGCAGCAGCCGCTTTTCGATCCAGCCCTCCGAAAAATCGATCGTGGAGATTTTCCCGAGGAAATCGCTGGCTTCGAACTCGGTCAAGAACCCCAATCGCCCGAAGTTGATTCCAAGACAGGGAACCGCCGCCGCCGCCGCCGCCAATCCGACCCGCAGCATGGCCCCATCTCCACCAAGGCAGATGAGTAGGTCCGATTCGGAGATCGAGTCCTGGCATTCTCCAAGCTCGTTAACCAGCCCCTTCCAGGTACGGTAACCGGCCGCGGTCAACGCGGCACCGATTTGGCGAGCGCCGGGAAGACGGGCGTGTTCCGGCGAGGCGTGCAGCAGTCCGATGAGCATGGGGGTTGCCTTGCGGTTCGTAATTAGTCGGCCAAGGTTCCCTTGGTCGATGGCACCTGGCCGGCCCGCCGAGCGTCGAGGTCCATCGCCTGCCGCAGGGCTCGGGCTAAGGCTTTGAACATCGCCTCGGCCCGGTGATGGTCATTGTGACCGGCAAGCAGCTTGACGTGCAGGGTCAATCCGGCATTTATGGCCAGCGCATATAGAAACTCGTGGATTAATTGAGTGTCGAGGTCACCGACTCGGTGATTGTCAAATTTGGCATCGAACGCCAGGTACCCGCGACCCGAAATATCCACAACTACCTGGGCCAGGGCGTCATCGAGCGGAACGCAGGCGTCACCCATGCGAGTGATGCCGGTCCGCTCGCCCAGGGCCTGGGCGAGGGCGCGGCCCAGCACGATGCCACAGTCTTCGACGGTATGGTGACCATCGATTTCAATGTCGCCGCGAGCGTGCAGTTGTAGGTCGATAAGGCCGTGCTTGGCAAGTTGGGCCAGCATGTGATCGAAGAACCGGATCCCGCTGGCAATGTCGCATTCGCCCGTCCCGTCAATATCGAGCCGGACCGAGATCTGGGTTTCGGCGGTCTCCCGCTCGGCCGTGCCGCTGCGCATTGTTGCCTGCTTGCCTTCCGTGTCCTTGGTGGATGACCGACCGGTTCAGCGCTGCGGTTTTACAAAAAGACGCAGAACCACTCTGGCAAAGTATCCAATCCGCCCGGGCCCGGCATCAATATTT
This sequence comes from Chloroflexota bacterium, assembly GCA_965261345.1. GTDB lineage: Bacteria > Chloroflexota > UBA11872 > UBA11872 > VXNJ01 > VXNJ01. The sequence goes on along the minus strand of OZ253449.1, from coordinate 970,135 downwards.
TCCGGTTACCGAGCATTCTTAGCGAGTCAGCGAAGGCGCAGCCGGGCAGCGCGGGCGTGGCCGCTAAGTCCCTCGAGTTCGGCCAGGCGGGCCGCCGCCGGAGCAAGGCCGCGCGCTTGCCGTTGCGTCAACTTGAAATAATTGGTCCGTTTCAGGAAGTCGTAAACGCTGACCGGCGAGGCGTAGCGGGCGGTGCCCCCAACCGGCATCACATGCGAGGGTCCCGCCAGGTAGTCGCCCAGTACTTCGGGCGATTGGTCGCCGACGAACACGCCGCCGGCGGAATTGATCGATTCGGCCAGTGCCTCGGCCCCCGGGCCGACCAGGCAGAGGTGCTCGGGAGCGAAGGAATTGGCCAGATCAACCGCCTCCGCCAACTCGTCCAGCACCCCGATTCCGCCGTTGTTGCTAAGTGCGCTAGCGGCGATCTCGCGGCGCGGGAGGGTTGCAAGCTGGCGGGAGATCCGCTCGGCGGTTGCCAACGCCAAATCGCGGCAATCGAGCAGCAGCAGCGGGCTGGCCATCGGATCGTGTTCGGCTTGGGCCAACAGGTCAGCCGCCAGGTGGCCGGGGTCGGCGCTCCGGTCGGCGATGATCAGCGTCTCGGTGGGACCGGGCAGGGTTGCTATTCCGGTCAACCCGACCGCTTGCCGCAGGGCCAATACGACGAAGGCATTTCCTGGGCCGGAAACGACATCGGCGCGCGGCACCGGCGCAATCCCGAGGGCCATGGCCGCAATCGCCTGGGCACCGCCCAAGGCGTACACGGTCTCAATCCCGGCCAGCGCCGCCGCCGCCAAAACGATCGGGCTAACTTCTCCGTCAGGACCAGGTGGCGAGGCAACGAAGATGCTGCCAACACCAGCGACCGAAGCCGGAATGACCGTCATTAGCAGCGATGAGGGGTAGGCCGCGCGACCGCCGGGTGCGTAGATTCCGGCCGCGGCGACTGGCCTCATTACCTGGTAGCAGTTGTCAGTACCGACCGGCTCCAGCGTCGGCATGGTTGCCTCGTAGAAATCCCTGATCCGCCGGGCCGCCAATTCCAGGTCATTGCGGGTCTGTCGGCTGAGCCCGTCCCGTGCGGCGGCGATCCGCGGCTGATCAACTTGCAGCGGGGTGGGGAACGCCATCCCCAGGGCGCGACTTATCCTTTTTAGCCCGACCGGCCCGGTGGCGGATATTTCCGCAAACACCCGGGACACGAATTCCGGAGCGCTCAAATCGCTGCCAAAAACCGGCCGCATAACCCGCTGTTGCTCGTCGCTTAGCGCGACCTGGGTAATTGGCCGGCGCCGCAGCAGGTCAGCGGCGATCTTGGCCGCGCCGTAAACGATCGGCAAATCCTTCAGTCGCCGACCCCCAGCTTGTCCAGCATCGCCACCTGGGCCCGGCATGAGGCGGCGAACGCGTAATCCACCCGGCGGGCCAGGATCGAGACCGCGCCGGCCGACCGCAAATGGGCGACCGCGTCGACTAATCGGTCACGGGCTATCGTTACGGTGATTGCATACCATCCGCCCTGTCCGTTTTTGTCATACACGGGGGCCACGGTCGGACCCTTGATTCCGGCCAAATCGAGATCGTCGAGGATGAAACGGGCAATCGCCCGCTCGGAGTCGCCGCAGATGTTGGCAGTGATCGTATACGCCTGATCGGCGGCCATGTGAGCCTCAAGATATTCAAGCAGGCGACCGGTGATCTGGCGCTTGCGGGCGCTGCCCTGCAGCGCCACGGTGTTGCCGATCAGGCAGGCCGCCGATTGCATGACCTGCCCGTCGGGAAGGGCGCGGAGGCGATTCTGGGAGAGCGCCGACCCGGTCTGGACGATATCGCAGATGATGTCGGCCGAACCAAGTCCCGGCGCGGCCTCGACGCTACCCGAGGTGGTCACCACCCGCAGGTTGTACACGCCGCTGGCAATTAGGAACTTCCGGGTGAGCGCGGGAAATGATGTTGCCACCCGCAGCGCCCGGCCCTGGATGCGCAGATCGAGCGCGACTTCGGCCAGATCGGCCATCGCCACCACGTCGAACCAGGCGTCCGGAACGGCGATTACCAGTCTTGCCCGCGAATAACCCAGGTCATCCATCAGAGTGATGATTTCCGATTCGTCAGCTCCCGACTCGGCCAGGATGTCACGCCCGGTTATACCGATGTCGGCGTTGCCCGAGCGGACCTGTTCGACGATGTCGCTGGCCCTTTGCAAGTGGGCGACCAGGCCGGGCAGGGCCGGTATCGAACCGGAGTAACTGCGCGGGCTGCGAACCGATAGCGCCAGGCCGCATTCGGCCAGCATGGCCAGGGTCTGTTCGCCGATCCGGCCCTTTCCGGGAAGCGAAAAATCCAGTTCTGCCCCGTTCACGCTTGCTGGCCGATGATGTCAAAAATCGCCGCCGGCAATTCCTGCTGGTCCAAGACGTTCTCGCGCCCGCCCGCCAGGTCCCAGACCGTCACCGATTGGGAGGGCGGAACCGATTGCCGCACCGCGACCGCGATCGACTGATTTTTGGCTCTTTTGAGCACGGACGCCAAGTCGGTGTCGTCGGTTCCCGTGACGGTGCGCAGCCAAGACTTGCGCAGGCTCTTGGCCAAAGCTAGGGCGGCGCCTTCGCAACCGACTCGCGCGATCACTATCACGTCGGCGGGCGAGCGCTCCCCGGCTGCGGCCAGGCGCTGGCCCCCGGCCTCCAACAAGCGTTCGATGCGAAAGCTCAAGCCCACCGCCGGGGCCGGGCCGGCGGGAGCGATCGCAGCCAACAGATCGTCGTAACGACCGCCGCCGCAAATTTGCACCCAACCACTCTCCTGCGGGGCAAAAATCTCAAATACTAGGCCGGTGTAGTACTGTAGGCCGCGCCCCAGGACCGGATCGAATTCGAACGGGCCAAGATCTAACCCTTCGTCCTCTAGCAGATTGAGCAGCTGGGCAAGTTCGGCCAGCGGTCCGCTGGCGAGCCCGCGTTGGGCGAGCAGATTGGTGGTATCGGTCAAGGCCTTGCGCACCGGACCACGGCATTGACTCAGACTGCCCAGGAGATCGAATGCCGATTCCAGTTGGGCGCTCTCGTCGCCGCGTTCGAGCTTGGTCGCCAATCGGGCGACGATCTGTTCGCGGCTGCGAACCCCGCCGAAGCCGGCGATGCCACCGGAGATCGAATCGGCCAAATCCCCCAGCTGTTGGCGGTCGAGGCCACTGGCCGGTCCGCTCGGTGAGGAAGGGGCCAGTCCGCGGTAGCGGTCCAGCGCCCGCCGCCGCGCGGAGGCGATGCCGCCGCCGGGGCGGCGGATGTCGGCGAGCCCCTCCAGCAGCAGAGTGCGCGCGCGCAGCGACAGTCCCAGATCGGAGAACAAATGGCCTAGGACCCCTAGGTGGCCGAGGACTATTCGCCGCTCCCAGACCTCGACCTGGTCAAGGGTCGCACAGGCCATGGAAATGATCTCGGCGTCGCCAATTGGCCCCGGCACGCCGATAAGTTCGGCGCCGGTCTCGGTGAATTGATCCGGCGGAGCCGACCTCTGCTCGCGCCGCCTAAAGGCCGGCCCCGAATACATCAAGCGGGCCGGCAGGCCGCCGCCGCCGCCGGCCCAGGCCCGTACCACCGAAGCCGTAAATTCCGGCCGCAGGCAGATTTGCCTTCCGGCGTGGTCGGGAATCGGCAGCAGTTGGGCGACCACGCGGGCGCCGGCCTTGCGCTCGTAGAGTTCGGAGTATTCCAGCAGCGGGACGCCAATACCCTGGTAGCCGTAGCCGGCAAAAGCCGACAGCAGTTGCTGCTCCAGAAAGCGTTTGGCGGCCCAGGCGGCCGGGGCCAAATCAACCGCTCCGGTCACCGATCCAACCGCCCCCGGTTGATCTCTCACCTTGCTGCCTCGCGGCGAGCGACCGCCCGGTCGGCGCTATCTAGCAGGATCGTGACCGGTCCATCGTTTATCAGATCAACTTCCATCTTGGCACCGAATCGCCCAGATTCAACAACTAAACCGTACCGGTTCAATCGCTCGCCCAGCCGGCAAATCAATTGGCGTGCAACCGGTGGGTCGGCGGCGGCGGCGAACCCCGGGCGTCGTCCCTTGTGGGTTGAAGCCAACAAGGTAAATTGCGAAACCAGCAGGACCGAGCCGGCGCGGTCGACCAGGCTGGTTGAAAATTTTCCGTCAACCTCAAATATTCGCAGCCGCGCGATCTTTTCGGCCAGCCATTCGGCGTCGCCGTCGGCGTCGCCGCGGGCCACCCCGACGAGCACTAACAGACCGGCCCCGATTGCGCCAACGACCTGGTCGTCGACGCGGACCTCGGCCTTAGTTACCCGCTGTAGTACCGCCTTCATGGCCGGGGGGACTTTCAGCCACCGGCCGCCGCTCCAGCCGGCGCCTTGGCGGGTTTTTTCTTTTCGGAGGATTCGGCCTTGCCGGTGACGGCCTTGCCGGCAGCGTTCTTCTCCGACCCGTCTGATTCGCTCTTGGCGGCCGCTTTTTCCTTGGCCTGTTCGGCCTTGGCTTCGGTCTTGTCAGGGTCGCGGCGGTTGTCGGTCTTGTACCAGCCGGAGCCCTTAAATATCACTCCGGTAGCAAAAATGACCCGCCGCAAACTGGATTGTTCACAGTCCGGACAATCTTGCAGCGGGTCGTCGCTAAAGCGCTGTCGCACTTCGATCTGGTTTCCGCAGCTGTCGCAGGAATACTGGTAGGTCGGCATTGGGGGAGATCGGTCAGGATAAGGTCGGCGAACCCGGCTGCGATCAATGCCGGTGCCGTCTATGGCGTCGGCGCCAATTTTAGATAAGGTGGCCGAACGGCGATCAGCCGGCGGTATGTTCGGTGATTATTTCCAGGTTCAGCCGCGCCCAGGCGAATACGTCCTTGGTGCGAACCCGGCGCCGCATCCGCCGCATGCGGCGGATCTGTTCATCCTCGCCCAGACTGACGGCACGGTACATCGCGTCTGCCAGGCCGTCGATATCGTGCGGGTTAACCAGCAGGGCATCGGGGAGGTAATTGGCCGCGCCGGCAAATTCTGACAGCACCAGGACGCCGGTGTTGCTCTTGCGGGTGGCGCAGTATTCAAGCGCGACCATGTTCATTCCGTCGCGCAACGGAGTGACCATCATCACGTCGGCCGCCAGGTAATAGGAAATTAACTCGTCAATCGGTAACGAACGGTAGAGGTAGTGGACCGGGACTCGCCCCAATCGGGCGAAGCGACCGTTTATCTGACCGACGAGGCGTTCGATCCGCCCGCGGATGCGCTCGTAGTCGCCGACCTGTTCGCGGGTGGGCACTGCCACCTGAACTAGCACGCAGCGTTCGGCGATCTGTGGATATCGCTCCAGCAGGGTGGCGAACGCCCGCAGCCGGATGTCAATTCCCTTGGTGTAGTCGAGTCGGTCGACTCCGAGGATGATTGCCGCATTGTGGCTAAATATCTCGCGCAGGCGCTTGGACCGGTTGACCACGTCGGGGACCTGGGCCAGCTCGGCGAAAGATTTGTAGTCGATCGCGATCGGGGCCTCAACCAGCAAAATCGTCCGGTCCTGCCAACGCAGGCTGACATTGGACCCTTCGGCCGACGTGTACAGGCGTGCCGCGGCGGCGAAATTATTGCGGGCCCGGCGGGTCTGGAATCCCAGCACATCGGCTCCCAGCATTCCCTCCAGCATCTGCCGGCGCCAAGGTAATTGGCCAAACAGATCGACCGGCGGAAACGGGATATGAAGATAAAAACCAATCGCAACGTCGGGGCGTAAGGTCCGCAACTGTCCGGGCACGAGGTTTAGTTGGTAATCGTGCACCCAGGCGACATCACCGCTGCGCAGGAGGCCCGAGGCGGCTTCGGCAAACCGTTGATTGACGTCGTGATAGGGGCGCCACCAGTGGCGGTGGTACTCAGGCGTGCGCAGGGCGTCGTGGAAAAGCGGCCAAATCGTACCGTTGCAGAACCCGTAGTAATAGTCATTGACCTCGTCCTGGCTAAGTCGGACGGCCCGCAGGGCAAGTTCCTCGTGCTCAAAGTCGAAGGGTCCGTCGTCGGGGATTCCCGACCAGCCCACCCAGCCGCCGTCACGCTGCCGCAGGACCGGAGCTATCGCGCTGACCAACCCGCCGGAACTGGATATCCATTGCCCGGCGGCGTCGCGCCTAACCGGCAACCGATTGGAGATTACGATCAACCGGCTATCGTTAACGGTTCACTTCTCCCCGCGTGGGTTGCCGAGTCCGCATCCGGCCCGGCCAATGAGCAGATCCAATATAGTCGCAGCCGTCCAATCGCTGTGCCGAGGCCAGATAATTTTCAAATGGCCGCCGTGCAAATTCCAAGACCGTCAGCTTGATCATCTTCCAGTGGTCGATCAAGTTGTCGCCGGACGTCCCGGGACGTCCGGGCAAACGCATCAATTGCTGGCTAAATGAGCAGTTTGCCAGCCTGGGCTGGCCGCCGGCGCGGACCTACAGCTGCCTGGGTGATGATTCCCAATTCACCGTCGAAATAGATTTCCATTGCCTGGCTTCATTCGAATCGGCGTGGGGGCAATTTGCCGCGGCCGACATCGCGGGGCGCCTTGCCCGGGAACTGGGCGTAAGTTTGGAACCTGATTCCGAATGCCGCCAATTATTTTCGACGCAGTACCTCCGCAGCCCGGTCGACGGCGACTAAGCCAAAGTCAATCGCGCCCGGCGCGGGCCTCATCGCGCAGTTGCCGCATCCCGACGGTGGTAATGCCGCGGGCGCTAAATTCGCCGGCCAGCGCCCCGCCCGGGGCGAACAGGAAGCGTTCGGAATCTCGCTGCATCCAATCGGGGGCGAACGCCTTGAGCTCTGGGCCACCCATTGCCGAATGGAGGATGAAGTAGTTGCGCCCCCCGGCTAGTCGCCCGATCCGCAGGCGATGGTGATGCTCGGCCACAAAGGGGTTGTACCAGGGGGTCTCGATCTCGATAAAGTCGAAGATTGGAAGTCCCCGGCTGCCGAGGGCGTTCGCCAATTCGGCGCACAGGTCGGCGTCGGCGCGCAGTCCGTGCTGGGAGAGCATGTCACCGGCAGAATCACTGGACAGGGACAACGTCGGAAGGTCGAATTCAAGTCCCAATTCCACGTAGTCGCGGTAGAAGGCCTTGTCCATCGCGGTAGCCATGTGGGCGTCGAGGTGGGTCACATCCACGCCGCTATCGAGCAAGCGTACGAGCTGGGCCCGCATCTCGCGCTTGACCTCGCCCGGATCGGCGAAGGCGATCGTTTCGCGGGCCTTGCGCCAAAGGAATCCATCGCCATCGCACAAGCTGGGGACATCATCTAGGAGCGGTTTCCAGCGGAAGCCGAAAAATTCGGCGTTCAGGGTGATGTGACACCCCAGATCCAGTTCGGTCCGATCCCGGCCGATCTGGACGATCTCGTCGAATCCGGGACAGGGGACCATGATCGAGCCGCAGGTGGCGGCGCCCTCCATTGCCTCGATTCCTCCCCGGTTGGCCGCGTGCGACATCCCCAGATCATCGACATGAATTACGGTGTAGTTTTCCACTGGTTCTACCTTTGCTGTGATTGTTTGGTGTTCGGGGTCGGTTTCGCACCGGTTGACGATGTCGTAGGGTCCTTCAAGCGCCGGCAGCCGATTTGACCGCCGCCAGGTAGCCTGAGTAGTCGATGCTCTCCAGCCCCAATTCGACAATTGCGGCTTCGATTGGCCCGCCGGCGGCGTAGAGGTAGCGTTCGGCGTCGCGCATCATCCAGTCGGGCGCAAAGTCCTTGAGCTGTTCGGTCGGGTAGGCCGAGTGGATGGCCATGTAGTTGAGTCCCGGCCCGCACATCTCCAACCGCGACCGGTTGTGTTCGGCCGCCACGTACGGGTTGTACCACGGCGTACCGGGAATCGCGCGGTCAAAAACTGGATGGCCGCGTCGGATCATGCCCTCTAAGATCGCCTCGTATTGCTCGCGGTTAAACCGCAAGCCGTGTTCGAGATTGAAGAAGTCGCCAAGTTCGGCGGTTTGGCGGCGCAGCAGCACCGGCAATTCAAATTCGATCCCCAACTCGGCGTAGTCGGCAAAGAAATTTCGGTCGTTTGCGGTCCCCATGTGGGCATCGATATGGGTAATTGCCAAGCCGGCGTCCAGCAGATAGCGGACCTGGGCCTGCATCTCGCGCTTGACCTCTGCCGGATCGGCCAAGGCGATCGTCTCGCGCGCAGTCTGATACATGAATCCCTCCCGGTCACAGAGTGATTCCACATCGCCAAGCAGCGGCTTCCAGCGCCAGTCGGGAAACTCGGCGTTCAGGGTGATGTGGCAACCCAGGTCCAGATCGTTACGCTCGCGGGCGATTGCGATCATTTCGTCGGCCGCCGGACAGGGGACCATGATTGAACCCGAGCCTGCGGCCCCCTCCATGGCCTCGATACCGCCCAGATTGGCTGCCTTCGACATCCCCAGGTCGTCAACGTGAATCAACACTAGGGCAGGGGATTTATCGGCCATCGCTGGGGCTTTCGATTCCCGCCAGCTGCACCGGTCGGTGCTGCAAATTGTTGGCGGCGGGATTTAAGTTTTAAGGTTGCTAAAAGCCTAAGGTGCAGATCGTAGGCGGCGGGTTCACCCTTCGCGTTCCTGACCGGCCCAAGGATCGGCGTGGGATTTTGAGTGCGCTATGGCCTTAAGTGGTGGCCGAGCCGAGCTCGGGTTGAGCAAAAAACGGTGCCGGCTGAGCCTTGAGCCGGTGGGCATCGCGCTTCCAGGACACCACGGCGAAGTTGGCGTGACCGCGATTTGCAAAAGCCCATTCGTGGCCACCGCGCGGAAAGTCCGGGTCGAATCGGCAGGTCCGCTCGCAATCGGGTGGCAACCGCCGCCGGCGGAAACAGTTGGCCTCAAATCCGACCATTTGTGGCGCAGCCAGCGTATGCTGGACGGTTGCGCAGCCGGACCATTTGCGCCATCGTCGCAGGCCAACGTCCTCTCCAAAATTTTCGCGTTCCGGCCGGCTTGGTAACATCCTCGCCGCCAACCTCGATCGCCGGCGGAGATCATCGTTTTATAAAACGGGCTCCGACGACGTTTTCCAACAGGAAACGGTTGAACATTCAGCGCCCGGCCATGTGGGCGAAAGGGGTGTCTGGCCGATAGGTTGCGCTCGCAGCGCCGACCCCGAACAGCTAGGTGCCGGAGATGGCTCGATCGATTACCGGCCGAAGCGGGAAGGGCAATTACCCAGCTACGCCAATCGAGATCCCTCCCCCGCAGGAGGGAATTTGGCACGGTCCAGTAGCGCCAACAAGTGCCCCCGGGGTGGCCAATTAACAGGACGCCAGGCTGCCGGCCGGACCGACCCCGACGATCAGGGCGTCAATCGTCGGCGATGCTGCCGGCGATGGGTTGATTGAAAATGATTGCCGGCGGGCCGGACATTCCGGGCTGAATATATTGTGAAAAAGCATTAATTTAAAGGATCGGAAATTGCCGGAGAAAATCGGGGTCGGCATCATTGGCGCCGGCAGGATCGCCGAAATGTGCCACATTCCCGGATATCAGGCCTTGGGCGAGAAAGTGGAAGTCCTGGCGGTGGCCGATGTGGTCGGGTCGCGCGCCGAGGCCGCGGCCGCCACATTTTCGATTCCACGGGCCTTTGACGACCATCGCAGGCTGCTGGAGCTCCCCGAGGTTGACCTGGTTTCAGTCTGCGTGCCGCCGTTTAAGCATCGCGACTGTGCGATAGATGCATTGCAGGCGGGCAAGCACGTGCTCTGCGAAAAACCGATGGCCATGAACGCGCACGAGGCTACCGAAATGATCGACGCTGCCCAGGCTGCCGGCAAGAAGCTATCGGTTCAGTTCCAAACCCGCCAGTCGCCCCAGGCGAAGCTGCTCAAATCCAAGATCGAATCGGGTGATCTAGGGGAAATTTATTTTGCCCGAGCCCACTACCTGCGCCGTCGCGGAATTCCGTCGTGGGGGATGTTTCACAACCGCGCGGTCAACGGCGGCGGAGCCCTCATTGATATCGGGGTGCACATCCTCGACCTGACGCTCTGGCTGATGGGGTCACCCAAACCGGTGGCCGCTTTCGGATCGGCCTTTGACCGTTTTGGCAAGCGTGGCGACATTTTCAATTCTCTCGGTCCGCACAACCATCGCGAATTCGATGTCGACGACTCCGCCTTCGCCAGCATCAAATTCGACAACGGCGCGATCGTCAACTTCGAGTGCGCCTGGGCGATAAATTTCCCGGTGCAGGAATCCCAGCAGCTGATGCTGGCCGGCGACCGCGGCGGGGCCCAGGTTTTTCCTCCAAAGCTGTTCTACGACGACGGCTCGATCCTCCTTGACGTCGAGCCGAACCCGATTGGGCAGCTTGACTACCGCCAGCAGCATGCACGCGGGATCGAAACATTTGTTGAAGCCGTTATTGCCGATTCCGAGGTGCTGGTGTTGCCCGCGCAGGCCCGCGCGGTCACGCAGATCGTCGACGCCATATACGAATCGACCGAAACCGGCCAGCTTGCCCTGATCGGCGATTGACCCGGGTGGACCGGTCCGGTCCGGCCGGGGTGGTTCTGGCCGCCGGGGCGGGAGCCAGGATGGGAGCCCCCAAGGCGCTGCTGGATTGGGGCGGCCGACCGCTGGTGGCCTGGCAGGCTGCGGCCTTGCTTGAAGGCGGGGCCGTTCGGGTGGCGGTGGTGACCGGGCATCAATCGGATTTGGTGGGTGCTGCGGTTGAGGGTTTGGCCAACGTCGAGATCGCTCACAATCGCAATCCCGATGCGGGCCGCGCGTCATCGGTGAACCTGGCCGCGCGGGCCGTTGCCGGAAGCAGCCTGGCAATCTTTTGCAACGTCGACCAGCCGGTCGAGTCAGGCCTGATCGCCCTGTTGCTAAAGACCGCCCGGGAACAGCCCTGCGCCCGCATCATCTGTCCGGAAGTCGCCGGCCGGCGGATTCATCCGGTACTCTTTCGCGCCGATCTGTTTGGCGAATTGGCCATGGTCGGCGAAGAAGACGCCGGCATGCGTGCGGTGCTGCGCGACCACGCCAACCATTTGGTTGCGGTTCCGGCCCGTCGAGAGTGGATACCCCCGCACTTTAATTACCGGACCGATTACGAGGCCGCCCGGACCGCCCGCTTTGGTTCCGGGTAGGACGCCAGGTCGGATCGCGATAGCTCCAGCGGTAGCAGCTTCGACGGATTAAACAGGCGGTGCGGTGCGAATGCGTCGCGAACCCTGACCATGGCCTCCAGTGAGGGAGGGTCCAGGAGCTGGGCGAGCAGCATGTTCTTTTCCATCCCCAGCCCGTGTTCACCGGTAAGGGTCCCACCGTAATCCATGCAAACCTGCAGGATGGCCGCCCCAGCCTGTTTTACGCGTTCGAGCGAACCGGCCTCACCTAGTCGATCGAACAGGATGGTGGGGTGGATGTTGCCGTCGCCAGCGTGAAAAACGTTCATGATTTTGAGGTCGAAGCGCTCGCCGATTTCGGCAACCGCCTCTATTGCCTGCGGCAACTTGCTGCGAGGAACCACTCCGTCCTGAACGTAGAAATCCGGGGCCAAAACCCCGATCGCCCCAAACGCCCCCTTGCGCGCCTTCCAGAGATCCTCGCGCTCGGCCTCGTCGCCGGCCCGGCGGATCTCAATCAGGCCGGCGTTTTTGCGACAGATCGCCTCGATCGCGATCGCGTCGTGGTCGAGGCCCTCGGTGACGCCTTCGACCTCGACCACCATCACCGCTCCGGCATCTTGCGGGATACGCGCCGATGGCACCCAGCCGGCGACCGCCTGTGCGCAGGGCCGGTCCATCAGCTCGCAGGCGGCCGGTATGATTCCCGCGGCGATGATGTCCGATACCGCCTGGCAGGCGCTGGTAACCGACTCAAAACTGGCCAGCAGGGTACGCGCGTCCTCGGGCTGGCGAAGCAGGCCAACGGTGATTTCGGTCACGATCGCCAGGGTGCCTTCGGACCCTATCAGCAGCCCGGTCAAGTCGTAGCCCGGGCCTTCGCGCACCGCATCCATGCGGGCGATGCGGCCGTCGGGGTCGACCCATTCGAGCCCGTGTATGTGGTTGGAGGTCACGCCGTAGGCCAGGGTGTGCGGGCCACCGGCGTTGGTACCAACGTTTCCGCCGATGGTGCAGGATTTCTGCGAAGAGGGATCAGGGGCGTAGTAGAGACCAAACCGGCTGGCGGCCAGCGAGATATCCAGCTGGACAACTCCGGGCTGGACCACCGCCGTGCGCGAGATCGGGTCGATCTCCAAGATCTGGTTCATTCTTGCGGTTGAGACCACGACCCCGGCCTCAGCCGGGACCGCGGTCCCGGAAAGCGAGGTGCCGGCGCCGCGGGCAACTATCGGGGCGTGGTGGCGTCGGCAGATCTTGATGAGCGCGGCTACCTGCGCCGTGTTTTCCGGCAGGGCCACCAGGTCGCAGCGGTGGCGGTCGGTCGAGCCGTCCGTTTCGTACAGCATCGTCTGATACGGCTGGTCGAGGATGTTGGCCGGGTCCAGCGCCGCACGCAGTTCGTTGGCCAGTTGCGGCACGTCGTAGCGGGGCGCCGGATCGGCGACCGATCGGGCGGAGGGATCCTCGGTTTGCCGCATCAGGTGCCGGCCGAATACCGGAACGTTGGTAGTTGCATGCGTCAGTTCCGATCCGGTCCCCGGCGGGCATTGAGTTGGCGTTGGAGTTCTCCGGTGGCCGCCTCGAGCAGTTCGAGGCATAGCGCGAGCAGGTCGTCGACTCCGGGCGCATCCAGGAAGAGCTGGCGCTGTTGCGGGGCCACCATCAAATTGGCGGCCACAGTCAACGCGCACCGCAGCGGGTCGTCGCCCAGTTTGGGCTGGCGCCGATAGAACGCCCCCATCCGCATCAAGAGGTCCCAGTAGTGGCCGAAATTGTTCGATAACCGATGGGCGCTGGCGATGCCGGCGGTCGAGGGTTCGCCCCAGGGCATCGATTCAACTTCGGCCGAGGCCACCGGGTGCTTTTCAAGCAATTGAACCACCTTGAATCTCCGCAGGCCAAGCACCCGTATATCGCGAGTTTGATCGGCTTTTTCCTGGCAATGGACGATCCGGCAGGCCGTCCCCACATCGCAAAATTCGGCGTCGGGGTCGCCAGCTTCAGATCCGGCGGTAATGAACACAACTCCGAATTGGCCCTGCCGGGCAAGGCAATCGGCGGTCATCTGCATGTAGCGCGGCTCAAATATGTGGAGCGGAAGCACGCATCCTGGCAGCAGCACGGTGTTTAGCGGGAACAGGTCCAATTGCCCCGGAGATTGACCCATCACGCGCAATCCTGCCTAATGGAACCCGGGTGGTTGCAAACGGGCCGCAGCAGTCGCTTCCTTAGTAGATGAGTAACCGCAAAATGTCATGGGTAATTCCTTCAAGTTAATTTTCCCCAATACGAACGCGCTAGAAATACCTTGAGCGGAAGCAGCAGCCTGTACGGCCGGTTGGCCGACTTGCTCGGTCCGGATTCGCTGGGGCCGGCCGACCCGGAGCAGATGGCCAAACTGGGGGCTGAGCGGGCCCTGCTGGCAATTCCGGGTACCCCCGAGCTCCTGGCGGCCGCACTCAAACTCTGTGCTGATCTTGGCGCGGCGGCGGTCGCGGTGGGCTCAGGCACCAAGCTCGACCGGGGAAGAAATCCCGGCAGGGTAGACGTTCTGTTTTCCACAGCGGCGCTGAACGGCATTAACGACTACCAATCGGAGGACCTGACCGTTTCGGCGCAAGCCGGGATACGGCTTGCGCAGCTGCAGAGCGAATTGGCCGGTCGCGGCCAATTCCTGGCGCTCGACCCTCCGTGGCCGCAAGATGCCACGCTGGGCGGCCTACTCGCCACCGCCTCCGAGGGCCCGTTGCGGCGGCGTTACGGGGCATTGCGCGACCAGCTGCTGGGGATTAGGGTGGCCGGGCCCGACGGTCAATTAAGTTCCGCCGGCGGGCGGGTGGTCAAGAACGTATCCGGATATGATCTGACCCGTTTGCACACTGGGGCGTTCGGCACCCTGGGGGTAATTACCGACGTGAACTTGAAGGTCTGGCCGCTACCCGAGGCCGAATCCACTCTGGCCGCCGCCGTGGCCGATCCCTGGCCGGCCCTTACCGCCCTCAGCCAGGCCGAGTTTTGGCCCATGGCGGCCGACCTGTTTTTGGGCTCGGCCACCGCTGATATTTTTCCCGACAGGACCGACTCCGGCGCGGTGATCGCTCTGCGCTTTGGTGGCAGGCGCGAAACCAACGCTCGCGGACTACGTGACGCCTTAAAGATCTTTCAGGATTGCCGGGCGATCGAATTGACTTCGTGGGAATCGGAACAATCGATGGCGTTTTGGCGCAGGACTTCCCGGCTGCAGCCGGGAAGTCAGCGCGCCGGAGCGGCTGTGGCCGCGATCGCCTTGCCGGCCCGCCAGCGGTTTGAGGTTCTGCTGGCGGCTGCAAAGCGGCTGCGTGACCGGGGGCTGGATTTTGGCGCCTGGGGGCGCACCGAGCACGGGTTGGCCTGGTTGGCAATAGGTAACGCCGAAGCCGAATCGGAAGCTGCTGGGAACGAGCTGAGCTGGCTGCGAGAGCAGGTCGGCGCCCACCGCGGAAACTGCCGATTCGATCATCTGCCGGGTTCCCTGGCCGAGCAATTGGATCCCTGGGGCCCGGCCGACCCGGTGGCCTGGGCGGCGATGCTGAGGCTAAAAGAGGCGATGGATCCGCTGAAAGTTCTCTCGCCGGGCCGATACTTGGGCGGCATCTGATCGGAGCCCACCCCATGTCGGTCAAGCCCCCGCAATCCATATTCACGGCGATCGATGCCCCCGATGCGGGGTTGATATCTACTTGCATTCACTGCGGAATGTGCCTGGCGGAGTGCCCCACCTACCGCGCCCTCCGGGTGGAGACCGATTCCCCGCGGGGCCGCATCGAGCTGGTGCGGGCGGTACACGAAGGGCGCCTCGGATTGGACGAACCGTCCTTTTCACAACACATCTTTTTGTGCCTGGACTGCCGCGGTTGTGAATCGGCCTGCCCGTCGGGAGTTGAATACGGCCAGATCATCGAGGCAGCTAGGGCGCAGGCGACGATGGCCGGCAACCTCCCGCCCGGAATGGCCACCGCCAATTCGCTGCTGCGCATCGTCCTAGGTCGAACCTGGTTGCTGCGGATCCTGGCGCGCGGGTTAGGCCTGGTGCAACTTCTGGCCCTGGACCGAGCCGCCGATCGCCTGCGCCTGTTAGATCTCCTCCCGAGCAAATTGGCCAACGCGGCGCGATCGGCCCCGCGCATTGCCCGCCGCTTCTGCGGCCCAAGTGACGTGACCCAGGTCCCGGCGATCGGCACCCGTCGCTACCGGGTGGGCCTGCTGGCCGGCTGCATCATGCAGGTGGCCTTCGCCGAAGTCAACCGGGCCACCATCGCCGTCCTGGCGCAAAACGGATGTGAAGTCGTCGTGCCAAAGGCCCAAGGGTGCTGTGGCGGGCTAAATTGGCACAACGGCGACCGGGCCACCGGTCGGGCCATGGCCCGCAAGAACGTGGCCGCCTTCGACGATCCCACCCTCGACGCAATCGTGATCAACTCGGCCGGCTGCGGATCTTCGGCCAAGGAATGGGCCCACATGCTTTCGGATGACCCGCGCTGGTCGGCTCGGGCCGACCGGGTATCGGCCAACGTTTACGATCTTTCCGAGTGGCTCGGGCGAATCGGATTGGTCGGAAACCTTGGGCCGGTGCCGGCGCGGGTCTGTTATCAGGATGCCTGCCATCTGCGGCACGCCCAGAAAATCACCGCCCAACCGCGGGAGTTGCTCGGGGCGATACCCGGGCTGGAGCTGGTGGAGCCCGAGCGACCGTATCTTTGCTGCGGCAATGCCGGCATCTACAGCCTGCTCAACCCCGAGGTCTCAGGTCAAATTCGCGATGAAAAGTTGGACACCATCGAGGCCACCGGCGCCGATCGCCTAATTACCACCAATCCGGGGTGCCAAATGCATTTGGCGCAGGGTTTGGCAAAGCGCCAGTCCGGCCTGCCGGTTGAGCACCTGGCCCAAATTCTGCTGGAATCCTATCGAGCGGGCAGGCCAACAGCCGGCGTCTGAGCCAACTACAATGAGTTCGGCTAGTAGGATGGCGCCGCTGGCCGAAGGTTGGATTGACCTCAATTATTCTGGGCACGGGGATCGGGCCTGGTGGACAACTGCCTAGGAGGTTGTGTGGACGAATCGTACACCGAGTCGCAATTTCCTGACTGCATGTCCTGCGGCGAGGGCGTGCTGGTGCCGCTGTCAGATTTCGGTGGCCATGGCGCATCGGTCCATTACAAGGCCTGGGTCTGCACCAACCCAATCTGCAAGTTCAATCTCAAGATCCGCAACGGCGAGGTCTACATGAACGAACCGGTGGTCGACTTGCGGCACACCGCCCGCCGCTAAAAGTCTGCCCGACCGGTGGGCCGGTGAAGAGCCAACCCGGCCGCGATCGCAATCTTGCCGGATCCCTCTCGCGCAGGCGTTGCCCTTACTTTCCCACCCACCCGGCGACCGATCCCTGCGGACGCTGTCGCCGCTTCTATTCCAAGCGGGCGCTGTCGTCGGTTTCCAGTGTGCAAGTCTGCCCCAAATGCGCTGAAGAAATCGCGCTGGCGGAACGGTTGGCCCAGGAACGGCGTTTCACCTACCGCAATTTCCTAACGCGACTGCGCTCGCCCCGAACCGCGGTGATGATGACGATGTTGGCCGCCCTTTTGCTGATCGTCGGCGGGGCGAGCGCGGTTTTTGTCAACCTGGCCTCGGCACCAGTCCCCTACGAGACCATCCGCCGCGCGCGGGTGGGATTCACCCAGGATTTTTCACTTGATGGCCAGGGAATCGACTTGGTCGAGTTGATAAATGGCGGTGGAGCGAGGGTTGTTGAACCGGCTACCCGCCACCTTGTGCTGGAGGGCGACACCAGCGTTGTAGGCCTGGCCGACCGCCTGCGGGTGGGAGCTGGCGACATCGCTCAGATCAATGGCGTCGCGCTCGATCATCGCTTCAGTTCCGGCCAGGTGGTGGGCGTCCCCCAGTCGGAGTGGCATACGTCCCCGCGGCTGGTGGATGGCCTTTTCGAACCCCAGTTGCCCGGTTGGCGATCGGAAATTCCAAATCTTCCGCTGGACCTGGTTTTTTGGAGTGAAAAACCGTTCCCACTGGCCAAGGTGGTGATCTGGAATCACGAACTTGAACCGACCGATTCATTTGTGGCCGAATTTGAAATCTATTCGGCAAGTACCGACCCGCAATTTGGCGCCAGCGAACTCACTTGGTTGGGTTCCTTCTTCGTGCCCGAGCGGATTGGCGCCAATCCGCTCGGGCTCGCCGATGATCCCGACCGCAGCGAAGCCAGCTGGTATCTGCTGCGAATAAATTCCAACCACGGAAGCCGACTGTATGTGTCAGCAGCCGAGATCGGGCTGTTTGGCCCCGAGCCGCTGCCCTCCCCCACCCCAGGCTTGCGCGACCGTGACCAGAGCTGATCGGGGCAAACTCTTCTCCGGGATGGCCCGCCTGCGTGCCGGATTTGCCAACCAGGTTCTTGGGGTCATCGGGCGGCAGCGACTCGGCGATGCCGATTGGGAGGAACTTGAAGACCTGCTGATTAGTTCCGACGTTGGCCCGGACTTTGCCACCGGACTTGTCGAGCAACTGCGCACTGCGCCGGTCACTTCAGGTGACCAATTGCGGGAACTGGCACGCGAAAAATTAATCACCGCCCTGGGCCGACGCGATTGCACCCTGCCACCGCCCGCTCGACCGGCGGTGATAGTCGTCGTCGGGGTCAACGGTTCGGGCAAGACCACCACTATCGCCAAGCTGGCGGCGCGCCTGCAGTCCGACGGCCATGAGGTGGTGCTTGCCGCCGCCGATACCTTTCGGGCCGGGGCAATCGCCCAGTTGCAGCATTGGGGAGCTCGCCTGAACATGCGGGTTGTGGCCCAGGCTCCCGGCTCCGATCCCGGATCGGTGGTCTATGATGCGGCCAGCGCCGCGCAGGCCAGCGGGGCCGACTACCTGATCGTCGATACCGCCGGTCGGTTGCAGAACAATGCCGGCCTGATGCGGGAACTGGAGAAAATCTGTCGCGTGGTGGGCCGGAGGATCGCCGGTGCACCGCACCAAAAGCTGATCGTGCTGGATGGAATGAGCGGCCTCAATGGGATCGCCCAGGCCGGGCAATTTGCCGCCAGCATCGGTCTGGACGGTGTCGTGATAAGCAAACTGGATGGGTCGGCCAAGGGTGGTGCGGCGTTCATGGTGGCCAGTGAGCTGGGGCTGCCGATCAAATTTGTGGGAGTCGGCGAGGGGATCGACGACCTTGCCGAGTTCGACCCAGAGCAGTTTGTCAACGCGCTGCTAGGCGAGCGTAAAAGCGCCTAAGCCGGGTTCAGCCGCCTGCCATCGACGGCAATATGGTCACCGTGTCGCCGTCGGCGAGTCGGGCCGTGAGGCCGCCAACGGCGGTAACTTCGGTGTCATTGATGAAGAAGTTGGTGAAATTTAGGACCTCATCGCCCCCGCCACCTAGTGATTCACGCAAGCTCGGGTAGGTCGAGTAAAGGGAATCGAGCAATTCGGCCACGGTGGCCGCCTCAAGCTCCACGATCGCCTGGCCGCCGGTGTGGCCGCGCAATACCCGTGGGATGCGCACGTTAACTTTCATCGCCTGGCCGCCTGGACAGTGGGATTGTTGTTTCGGGCAGATAAAGACAGCCGCATGTCGGAATCGGGGCTACCGCTGCTTTATATTGAAAGTCTATTGGCACAAGGTAATCATCGGGAGGGAGACCATGGGGGATACCAACCACCGCGTAGGTGATGTGATCGTGGCCGAATGCAGCGCCTGTCGCCAGAACACCAATATTCAGTTGCGCGAACGCAAGAGCATGCTGGGGCTCAAACGCGAACGCTATTGGGCCTGCGAGCGTTGCGGCAACCGCCAGGATAAGCCAGCCTGACCAACGCCCCGGGCCTGGGCCCGGGTATTTTGAACCGGCCCACGGATCCGCCCGATAATTGAATCCTTTGCTTTTTTGGCGGCCACGCGGCGGCCAAATGACGGGAGTTTGACCGCCTGCCGATCCAGGCAATCTCGATCCGCGGTGCCAGCGAGCACAATCTCAAGGCCGTTGATCTAGAAATACTGCACGAATCCCTTACGGTATTTACCGGGATAAGCGGTTCGGGCAAGTCTTCGCTTGCGTTCGATACGATTTTCAAAGAGGGCCAGCGGCGCTACGTCGAATCGCTCTCCTCGTACGCGCGGCAGTTCCTGGGGCAGCTGGAACGGCCGCTGGTCGAACACATTGAGGGCCTTGCCCCGGCCGCCGCAATCGACCAGAAAAGTGCCGGCCGCAACCCGCGTTCGACGGTTGGGACGATCACCGAGATCTCCGACTACTTGCGGCTCCTGTACGCTCGCGCCGGCAAGCTAAATTGCCATGAATGCGGGTCGGCGATCGAATCGCTCAGCCCACAGCAAATTGCCCGCCAAGTGGCGCTGATCCCCGAGCGAACACAGGTGTTGCTGCTGGCGCCGGTGGTGCGACATCGCCGCGGCGAACATCGCAAATTGCTTGCCGAGTTGAGGGCCCGCGGGTACGTCCGCGCCCGCATCGACGGCGAGGTCCGCCGGCTGGACCCGCTGCCCGAGCTGGCGCGGACCCGCTGGCACGATATCGAGGTCGTGGTGGACCGCCTGCGCATCGGATCGGTTGGACTGGACCGCATCACCGGTGCGGTCGAGACCGCCCTGGAACTGGCCGACGGTCTTCTCTTGGCCGATTGGGGCAATGGCCGGGCAACGTATAGCTCCGGTCATGGTTGCCCTAACTGCGGGGCCGGGGTGGAGCCGCCCGAGCCGGCGCTTTTTTCGTTCAACAGCCGGCGCGGCGCCTGCCCGGCCTGTCATGGGATTGGCACAACCTTTGACTTTGACGCGGCCAAGCTGGTCACCGAACCCGAGCGCTCTATCGCCGACGGGGCGCTGGCCCTGACCAACCGCTCCGGCTGGACCCTTTACCTGCGGATGGACGAGCAATCCTGGGATTCGCTTGCCGACGCCTTTGGATTCTCACCGCTCACACCCTGGAATCAATTGCCGCAATCGGCCCGCGACCTGATCCTGCACGGGGCCGGCCGGCGGAAATATACCGAGCGGGTCGACCGCGCCACCGGCGACGGTCGCTACCGCAGGGTGGCAACCCGCCAGAAGACCTGGCGTGGAATTCTGCCGATTCTGCGTGGACGCTGCCGCAAGGGCTCTGAAATTGCTGCCTGGGCCCTGCCCTATATGAGCGATCAGCCGTGTCCAAAGTGCAAGGGTGCCCGGCTACGGCCCGAGGCCCTGGCGGTGTTCGTCGGCGGGATCAATATCGCCCAGACCCTGGCCTTTACGGTCGATGTGGCGCGGGCCCATCTGGGCAGGCTCGACTTCGACCAGCGCACCACTCAGATCGCGGCCCAAATCCTGCGTGAAATCCAGTCACGACTGGAATTTTTGGAAAAGGTCGGCCTCGGATATCTGGCACTCGACCGGCGCGCCCCAACCCTGTCGGGCGGCGAGGCCCAGCGGATTCGGCTGGCGGCGCAGATCGGATCCCGCCTGGAAGGGGTCCTCTACGTACTAGATGAACCCTCGATCGGGCTCCACCACAAGGACAACGCCGGACTGCTGGAGACCCTGGGGGCGCTGCGTGAGCGCGGCAACACGGTGGTGGTGGTCGAGCACGATGAGCAGACCATTCGCTCAGCCGACCAGGTCGTCGACTTTGGGCCGGGCGCGGGCGACGATGGTGGGCAGGTGGTCGCGGCCGGTTCGCCGGCCCAGCTGCTGGCCAGCCAGCGATCGCTGACCGCCGCCTACCTGCGCGGGGAACAGCGGATCGAGATTCCCGCCGCGCGCCGAACCGGCAACGGGCAATTCCTGGGGGTGCGCGGCGCGCGTGCCAACAACCTGGCAAACCTCGACGTGGATTTCCCGCTGGGCATGTTGATCGTGGTCACCGGGGTATCGGGATCGGGAAAATCGTCGCTGGTTGACGATGTTGTGCGGCGGGCGCTGGCCCGAACCCTGCACCGGGCGCAGCGCGATCCCGGAGCCCACGATCGGATTGAGGGGATCGAGCACATCGACAAGGTCATCGAGATCGACCAGCAGCCGATCGGCCGCAACCCGCGCTCCAATCCCGCTACCTATACCGGGGTGTTTTCACCGATCCGCCGCTTGTTCGCCCAGCTGCCCGAGGCCCGGGCGCGCGGCTATCTTCCGGGGCGGTTCTCCTTCAATGTCGCCGGCGGGCGCTGCGAGGCCTGCAAGGGCCGTGGTTACCGCCAGATCGAAATGCAGTTCATGGGCGACGTCGAGGTCAAATGCGAGGTTTGCGAGTCCCTGCGATTTAACCGCGAGACGCTAAAGGTTCGGTTCAAGGGGAAGAGCATTGCCGATGTGCTGGCGATGCGGATCGATGAGGCGCTCGAATTTTTCGCCAATTTGCCGACCGTCGCCCGGATCCTGCAAACCCTGGCGGACGTCGGTCTCGGCTATCTCCAGCTGGGACAGCCGGCCCCGACGCTTTCCGGCGGCGAGGCCCAGCGGATCAAATTGGCCAGCGAGCTGTCCCGGCCCTCGACCGGTCAAACCTTCTACATCCTTGATGAACCCACCACCGGGCTGCACTTTGCCGACGTCAAACGCCTGATCGCAATGCTCGACCGGCTAACCGATAGCGGCAACACGGTGGTGGTGGTCGAGCACAATTCGGACGTTATTAAGTGCGCCGACTGGGTTATCGATCTGGGCCCCGATGGCGGGGCCGGCGGCGGCGAGCTCGTCTTTAGCGGCACCCCTGAGGGTTGCGCCGCCACTCCCGGCTCCTATACCGGTGAAATGCTCGCCGAGTGCCTGGCCGGTAGAACGTCTGCGGTCGCCGCCGTGAAGCGAAAAACCGGGGGCCCGAATCACGACCGGATGCTAACGATCAAGGGCGCCAGCAAGCACAACCTCAAGGCGATCGATGTCGAAATCCCCAAGAACCAGCTGACCGTGGTAACCGGGGTCTCGGGATCGGGCAAATCCACCCTGGCGATGGACACCATATTCGCGGAGGGGCAGCGGCGTTTCGTGGAATGCCTCTCGGCCTACGCTCGCCAATTTCTCGGCCGGCCCGACGATGCCCAGGTCGAATCGATCAGCGGCCTGGCCCCGGCGATTGCGATCTCCCAGGAGAATGCTTCGCGCACCCCGCGCTCGCTGGTGGCAACCGCTACCGAAATCCATGACTACCTGCGCGTTCTCTACGCTCGGGCCGGGCGGCCTTACTGCCCCAATGGGCACGGCGACATTTCCGGAATGACCTCAACCCAGATAGCCGATGCCTTGGCCGGGCATCCGATCGGCAGCCGCCTGCTGCTGGCGGCCCCGGTGGCGGTCGAATCACAGGTCGGATTGCCCGAGCAGCTGGCGGGCCTGCTGCGCGAAGGCTTTGTCCGCGCCCGGCTGGCCGACAGGATCCTGGACCTGGCGGCTCTGCCGCCGGAGCTGCCGGCGATTGATGACAACTCCGAGGTCGAGGTGATTGTCGACCGCCTGGTGATTCGCCCCGATCGCCGCGACCGCCTGGGTGATTCGGTCGAACTGGCGCTCGCCCGCGGGGGCGGTCGGCTGGTCGCCCAGCTGACCTGGCCCGATGGCGAGGCGGTGACCCAAGCCTTTACGACCTCGGCCACCTGCGCCGAGTGCGGGGCCGGACTGGGTAGCGACCTTACGCCGCGACATTTCTCCTTTAACTCTTACTCGGGAGCCTGCCCGGCCTGCGATGGCCTTGGCTCGCTGCTCCAGATAGATGCCGATCTGGCGGTGCCCGACCGGACCCGGTCCTACGCCGCCGGGGCAGTGGCATTGATCGAATCCGACCCGATGGGGCATTGGTGGGGGCGTTGGGCGACCGCTCTCGCCGGCCACTTCGGCATCAACCTCTACGCCGCCTGGCAGGATCTGCCGCCCGAGCACCAGCAGATTCTGCTCCACGGATCCGGCGATGCGGAGATCGAAAGTCGGGCTGAATTCTCCAATGCCGATGGCGAGAGCGAATGGATCAGCCGACGCTGTTGGGAAGGTTTCGTGCCGCTTTTTGCGCGTTGGCATGAGCGTACCCAAAACCCCGATCGGCAGAAGCGCCTGGAGCGTTTCATGCGGCTGGACCGCTGCCGCCAGTGCGATGGCGACCGCCTGCAGCCGGTTCTGGCCGCGGTCCAATTCGCCGGCCGCACCCTTCCCCAGGTGCTGCGGCTGGGGGTTGCCGACGCGGCCGAGTTTTTTGGTGCGGTGGAAGAAAAACCAGAGGCGTTTGGGCTCTCTCGCAATGAGCGCGATATCGCCGCCCCGGCGCTGCGCGAGATCGCCAACCGGTTGGCGTTTTTACAAGAGGTCGGCCTGGGATACCTGGACCTGGACCGGCGGACCGCCACGCTTTCCGGCGGAGAGGCCCAGCGGATCCGCCTGGCCACCCAGATCGGGACCCGCCTGATCGGGGCGATCTACGTATTGGATGAACCCACGATCGGTCTGCACGCGCGCGACATCGCCCAACTGCTGCAGTCGCTGCGGCGCCTGCGCGACACTGGCAACACGGTTATCGTGATTGAACACGACGAGCAGACCATCCGGGCGGCCGACCACATCATCGATATCGGCCCGCGGGCGGGCGAGTTGGGTGGCGCCGTCGCGGCAAGCGGCCAGGTTGCCGACGTGATCGCGGCCGATTCGCTAACCGGGCAGGCGTTGGATGGCCGACTGGGGCGTATGACCGTGAA
Source organism: Chloroflexota bacterium (assembly GCA_965261345.1). Classification (GTDB taxonomy): domain Bacteria; phylum Chloroflexota; class UBA11872; order UBA11872; family VXNJ01; genus VXNJ01. Next base: position 946,301 of record OZ253449.1, on the reverse strand, counting down.
AATGGTCCCTCGCCCGCCGCGCGGAAAACTGGTTGTTAAGGGGGCCGCCCACAACAATCTTTGCCATATCGACGTGGAATTCCCGCTTTCCTGCTTCGTGGCGGTGACCGGTGTTTCGGGGTCTGGCAAGAGCTCCCTGGTAAACGGGATATTGGCCCGAGCCCTGCGGGTCCGACTGCATCGCGCCGGGCAGCCGGCCGGGGCACATGATTCGCTTGAAGGGGTTGAGCAGCTCGACAAGGTGATCGTCGTCGACCAGTCGCCGATTGGCCGCAGCGGGCGCTCTACGCCGATTACCTATGTCGGCGCCTTTGATTCCATCCGCGACCTGTACGCGCGTCTGCCGGAATCGCGCGCGCTGGGCTTTGGCACCCGCCGGTTCTCCTTCAATGAGGGCGGAGGGCGCTGTCCATCCTGCCGCGGTGAGGGTCAGATCCGGATCCAGATGCAATTCCTAGCCGACGTTGAGATGCAATGCGAGGTCTGTGGGGGGCAGCGGTTTAACGAGCAGACGCTTCGTGTCCGCTTCCGCGGCGCCAATATCGCCCAGGTCCTGGCCATGACGGTCGCCCAGGCGCGCGAGCATTTTGCGCACGTTCCCAAAGTAAAGCGCGCGCTCGACGCATTAAATGACGTCGGTTTGGGCTACATGCGGCTGGGCCAATCGGCACGCACGTTGTCTGGCGGCGAGGCTCAACGGGTGAAATTGGCCGCCGAATTGGCCCGGCCGGCCACCGGTCGCACGGCCTACATCTTCGACGAGCCAACGGTCGGCCTGCATCCGGCCGACGTACAGGAGCTGCTGGCGGTGATCCATCGCTTAGTCGATGCCGGCAACACGGTAATTGCGATCGAGCACGACCTGGCGGTCGTCGCCCAGGCCGATTTTGTAATCGATCTGGGTCCGGAAGGCGGGCGCGGCGGCGGCCAGTTGGTCGGTTGCGGGTCGCCGATGGCAATCGCCGGCAATGAAGCCTCGCACACCGGTATTTGGTTGGCAAAATTCATTGATCAAGCGCGCCACCGTCACCGCGACCGCAAGATCGCGGTCGCCCGGACCTGACCGCTTGCGCCAATCTGCCGACATGGGGTGCATATGAAATCGCGCAAGCTGTTAGTTGCCGGCAACTGGAAGATGAATCTCGGTCCGGCCGCGGCCGCCAAGCTGGCTGCCCAGGTCAATCCTCTTGCCCGCGCCAACCCAGGTGTTGACGTGGCCCTGTTTGCGTCCTTTGTCTCGCTGCCGGCCACCGCTTCAGCACTGGCCGGCGGGCCGGTCCGACTGGGCGCACAGAACGCCCACGAACTTGCGGCCGGGGCCTTTACCGGCGAGGTTTCGGCGGCAATGCTGGCCGAAATCTGCAGCTTGGTGCTGCTGGGGCATTCCGAACGCCGTCACGTATATGGCGAATCCTCGGAACTGATCGGTGCCAAGGTGGCAACGGCATTGGCAACCTCCCTGGATGTCATGCTCTGCGTCGGCGAGACCTTAGATCAACGCCAGGCCGATGCCACCGACGGTGTGATTAGGGAGCAGCTGCAGCTTGGCCTGCGGTCGGTCGACCAATCGCAAATCGGGCGCCTGAGCATCGCCTATGAACCGGTATGGGCGATCGGGACCGGCCATACCGCCTCCCCTGACCAGGCCGGGGCCGCCGCCGGCACGGTGCGGGGTTGGATATCTGAGCGCTTCGGTTCCGCTGCCGCCGACCTGCGCGTGCTCTACGGCGGAAGCGTGAACCCGGACAACTGGGCGGAAATCGCGGTCCAGGAAGACATCGACGGCGCCCTGGTGGGGGGCGCCTCGCTAGCGGCGCAAATCTTCGGGCAATTGATAACGATTGCCCAGGGAGTTCAATAGCGTGTTCGCGGCCGTGTCTGGGTAGTCGCCGAAGCATAAAAAAGCGCCACCAGACCCAGCAGGCCCAGTCCGGCGGCCTGCCAGCTAGGATCTTCCAGGTCGAGGATGTAGCGGCCGGCCAGGCTGATTGCGATCGCCTGTAACAAGCGGCCCGGATAACCGCCGGTGAGACGAGCGTGACCAAGCAGCATGGCAGTCGCCATGGCGATGGCCACCAACATGCCGCCGACCGCGATTGGCGCGATCAGTTCGGATGAGATTCCAGCGGCAAAATCGCCAGGTAGCCGCTGCTGGAGAAAATGGCCAGAGTAGCCGATCCCAAAGCCCTGCGAAACCGACCGCACCGGACCGGGGGTCAAGCGCACTTGGGCCAGGACGATCACCAACACCAACACCGCCAGGACCAGCACCAGATCCAGGGCAACCACTGCGATTTGGACGAGATGGGCGCCTTGGGGGGCGATGGTTTCGCTGCTGGCGGCAATGTCGCCCACCGCTTGGGTGACATTGGGCTGGACCCAGAGCGTCGAGATTGCACCGGTGGCCGCGCCCCCGCCAATCGCCAGCCAGAATCCGATTCCAGAGAGCTGCGGCGAGGAGACCAATCGCGTCCAAAGCAGGGCGGCAGCCACGGTCACGGCCAGCGCGCCCCAGTGCAGGCGCTGAAATTGATCGCCCAGAAAATATGCGAGCTCAGTTACCTGATCCATACCCCAATTAAGCGATAGCAGGACAAAAGGTTCTTGCTAAACTCTGCCCTGCTGCGCCTTGACGCGGCGGCGGGTCGGTGGGTGAGCGGCTAATACCACCAGACTGTAAATCTGGCGCCTTGAATGGCTACGCAGGTTCGAATCCTGCCCGGCCCACCAGACTTGACAAAATCAAGAACCTTCACCATGAAGTTCAGGCTGGACGTGTAATCCTCGGCCTGCGATGGCCGGAGATGGCGCGCAGGTGGACGTGGAATTGAGATGAAGCACGTCAGGAGGTCGTGGTTTCGCAGGCTGCTGTCGCGCTTGGTGCTGCGTAGGCGGGGCTCCGGCATGGCCAGCATTGCGATGCTCTCCACCGGAGGGGGCGTTCCTATCCGGCAGACCAAGCTTGCGCCCGATGGCGTGGAGTTCTCCGAGGACGTGTCGGAGGCCAGGTGGGTGGAGGAGTGCATGTCGACTCGGACTTCTCGACGGTGCGTTCCTTGCTGCCGAGCGGGTTTGCGGCGTACGCCCGCGTGTTCCATCCCGCTTACCTGAACGACGACGAGGAACAGCCGGTCAGATGGTCCACGGTGGCTTCGTGGACGGGACGGACCGTCCATCCCCTGATGCAGTTCCAGCGGGTCGCAGGTCTACCCGAAGGCCCTCACGTCAATGTACCAGACCCGCTATGGAGTTCGCATCCGACGGTCGGGTCGATCCCGGAGGCGGAGTGCCGTACCCTGGTCGAAACGCTCAGGGTCTTCACCACAACCCCCGACAGCTGCTACTTCTGCTTATGGGAAGGCTGGGGCAACATCGACTCGCGCCTCTACAAGGCCGTTTCTCGTGTGAGAGCACCGCACCGAGACCACCTGCTGTTCCGCGGTCCTATCGACGCCATCATGGCTTTTCTCGCAACAGATTGGCCTCGCGGGAACGTCTGGAGCAACTCGCCGAACATCTGGTGGCCGGAGGACCGGGCCTGGTGCGTGGCAACGGACATCGACCTGTGCGACACCTACGTTGGCGGCAGCCGGGAGTGCGTCGAGGCGATACTGAGCAACCCGGACCTGGAGGCGTTGCCCACGACCCTCGACGCGTCAACGTACCTGATCAGCGACACCACCAACGCACCGGAGAAGTTCCAGGGCGGCAGCGAGTGAGCAAGTCGTGTCTCTCGCCCGTAACAACAACCGTTCACAGCGATGACGCGGGCGGCAATGTGGAGGCCAATAGATGCTTAAGCGCATGGACATCACGGCCGGATCGGCGTGTGCAGCCCACCTTTTGACCTGGTGCGCCGGATTTTGGCTCGCATTCGGCCCCGCTTACCAAGGTGTCTCGGTAACTCCGACAGTGCCCGGCGGGGTTGAAAGCAACGCCACGCGACACACCGCCACGCTGGTGGAACAGAACGGTCTGGGGGTTATCTGGCTGCTGCTGCTGCCCGTTCTGATAACAGGTCTGGTGCTGTTAGTCATCCCCTTGACCGATGCTGGCCAGCTAAGGCGCAAAGTCCTCCTGTGGACGGCCGCGTTGACCTTCCTGGCGTTCTGCGCCGTGGGGATCTTGTCGATAGGCTTGTTCTACCTCCCGTCGGGGCTCGCCTTAATGTGCGCCGCCATCACTGGCTCAGTGGGACGGCCCGGCAAGGCGGGAAGTGCCAGCTACTAGGTATAGTCAGTTTCCCCGTAGAGCCGGCGGTTATCGAAGGGCCGATAGGCATAGCGAACGAGTCCCGCCTCATCCGGTCTGCTCCATGTGCCGAGTGCTTAGCGTTGTGCCCCCGGCCTGGATGCCCTTTTCCCACCCATAAGTACCATGCAGCCGAACGAGTCCAAACGCTTGACTTCGGGCAAGCATGTGTGTAACGATATTACACACATGCTCTAACTCGACTGGAGGACGATATGGCCAGAGTGCAGTTGGTGATGCCGGACGATGACCGAGATCGCTTCGTTCACGAGGCACGACGGGAGGGAATATCCCTCAGCGCGTGGCTGCGGGCAGCCGCCCGAGAGCGCCTCGAAACGCTCCAGAGCGTCAAGCTGTTCGGGTCCCCGGAAGACGTCGAGGAGTTCTTCAGGTCATGCGCCACGCTAGAAGGTCCGGAGACGGAGCCAGACTGGAGCGAGCACTTGCGAGTCATCAGCGAGTCGCGTGGACGAGGCGTTGCCGTAACGTGATTTTCGTTGACACCAACGTGTTCATGTACGCGGTAGGTCGCCCTCACGCACTCCAGACGCCCGCCCAACGCTTCTTCGTTGAAGCCAACCGGAGTGGCGCGCCACTGTGCACTTCAGCAGAGGTCATGCAGGAACTGGCCCATGCATACTTGCCCACCGGAAGGCTGCACACCCTCGATGCGACGCTAGAGTTGATAGCGAGTGCCGCTGTTGAGGTTTGGCCGCTGGAAGAGGCGGATGTGGCTCTGGCCCGGCGGCTCCATGAGGAATACCTTGAATTGCAAGCCCGGGATCTTTGTCATCTGGCCAGTTGCCGACGGCGAGGTGTCCGGGAGATCAAGACCTTTGACCAGACATTCGCGGCAATTTCCAGCAATCCGTCGATCCCATAGTGACGAGAGGAGACGGGTTGGCTACAGGTGACTGACTAGGTATGCCACGCCAGACTGGAATTCTCCCGATTTGGTGGACACGTATCATCCCGATACCATCTGCAAATCACAAGCGAAATCCAAATTGGGAAAGACAAGACCTCCGTACCCGGACGAGTTCCGGGAAGAAGCGGTGCGCCTGGCCAGGTCCAGCGACCGCGCGCGCACCCAGATCGCCCGTGAACTGGGCGTTTCCGATCCGACCCTGAGCCACTTAGCTAAAGCAGGCCGACATCGACGAAGGCCGGGCCGAAGGCCTGACAACCTCCGAGCGCTAAGGAGCTGCAGCGGCTCAGAAGAGAGAACCGGATCCTGCGCCAGGAGCGCGCTATCTTAAAGAAGGCGGTGACTTTTTTTGTGCGGGAAGGGGACCCGAAATGAGGTTCCAGTTCATCAAATCCCTTCACCTGCAGCACCCGATCGCAATCCTGTGCCGCCTGCTCGGCGTTTCGCGCTCCGGCTTCTACGCCTGGCGCGAGCGTACGCCGTCCGAGCGTCGGCGCCGGGACAGGTCCCTCAAGGAGAAGATCGCCGCGGGCGGGGAGCGCTCGGGGCGCATTTACGGATCGCCGCGGGTGCATGCCGAGCTGCGGGCCGAGGAGGGAATCTCCTGCTCGCGCAAGCGGGTAGAGCGCCTGATGCGCGAACTGGGCATTAGAGTGTCCTATTTCCGAGTACCTGCGACAGGTGCGCGCCTAATTTCGTAGGGGTCACTTAAGGCATCCTGCTGTGTTACCACACGCAGCTAAGGATTCCCGCTGTGACCCCCGAGGACACGATATACCGCTACCGCCTGCGCACTCTGGCATTGGCCAGGGAAATCGGCAGTGTAAGGGCCGCCTGCCGGGTGATGGGGATCCATCACTCGACCTATTACCGCTGGAAGGCCCAGTGATCAACGACTTTTAGATTTGCCGTCCCGTTGCCTCATCTAAAAATGTAATCGAAATTGCGGACCATTTATCTGGCCCCAATCGGTGCGTTTACACGTACGATTTCGGCATTTTCAACCGCACCATCAGCACCGTTTACGACTCCGTAGACGAGCTCTTTGGCCATCACCGACCGCCATTGCTTGAGCCTTCGCTGCAACGTCCGCAGCTATTTGGGCCCGACGGCGTCGGGGTGATCACGCATGAGCACTTTCAAGATCTGCATGCCGCTGGCGTCGGGATGATCCTGCAGGTAGGTAAGTACATCGGGCCAGACATGCTCTAGGGGGTCGGGGCAAGTCCGCCACCACCTGCGGCGCTTTCGTTTGGGACGGCGCGTCGGATTGGCATCGCCCTCGCGCCAGAGATGAGAGAGCTTGGCCAGGAATTGTGACAGGTCTTCCCTTTGCACCTTGCTTCTTTCCTCGGGCGATGCCAATGTGGCCAGGGCCGACTGGGCCGCTCGGATCTCGCTAAGGAGCAATAGCGGATCCAGTTGCAAGCGCGTAGCGCGCAACCGCTCCTTAACCTTTTCGGCAACAGCGGGATGATCAAGCAGTTGCTGGCAGGGAGTTAGCGGACGGTCGTAGCGCTTTAGAGTTCTGGCTCCATAGCGCTGCTTGGAGATCAGTTTGAAAGACGGTTGGAAGAAATTGGTGTAGAGACCGACTAAGGCAAAGAGTCGGGCCAGGGTCTGTCCGGCGATGAAGCCGGCAAAGCGTTCGTAACCGGCGAAGCGGCGTATAACGGCCCCGTTCTTCTGCTCGATGAAGGCCTGATCGTTGGAGCGATACGCGCGTGAGCGGGTGAACTTGGGTCCCCGCGCTGTCGGCAGTAATCGATCAAGGTCTGGGAGATGAAGGCGCTGTCGTTATCCGAGTCAATGCCGAGCACTGGAATCGGTACCCGCCCGGCTATAACCTCAAGCGCCCCAGTCACCAGCGTCTGCTCGCGGGCTAGCAGCGGGACTGCTTCAACCCAGCCCGAGGCAACGTCGGTAACTGACAGAGTCTGGATGAAGCTCCCGGCCATGTTGCCACCGCAGTGGGCCACCAGGTCTATTTCCAGATAACCGGGATCGGGGCCATGCCAATCGGCGAACGTCCTGATCGGGACTTTGGCGTGATGACGATTGCGGCGGCGGGGATTACGCCTGCGACTGCTGCCGGCGGTCTTGCGCACTGGTTTGAGCATCCGATCGATCGATGCCGGGCTGATTGAGAGCAGCTTGCTGCGTACATCCGGATCAAGCTGCAGGTGGCCATACCCTTCCAGTGATTCGATCATGTTCGGCAGGATCGCATTCAATCGTTTGCCACAGATCCGATCGGCTGCTTCCCAGAGGACGATCAGGGACTCCCTGACGGCCTCGTCGTAGATGCGGTATGTGGACTTGGTGGGCGGTACCGGATCAGGGCTTGCAGCATTGCCCAGCAATCGGGTTTCGTATTTGCGGTTGTAGCCGCTAAGGGCTACGAATTCGTCCAGAATCGCGCCCTTCTCGATCTTGGACGCCCGCGCATAGCGGCCCCTTAAGGCCGCTAGCAGCTCCTTCCGCACCGCCCGGCTCAGCTTCTTTCCTGCCATCGGTTGCCTCCGTAGAGATTTGGGTTACAAATCTTGTGAGGCAACGGCCCTGTTTGGGTTACAAAAACAATGAGTCAATGCGACCGGAAATCTAAAAGTCGTTGATCAGGCTTTGTACGCGCAAGTTGCTGGTGATCCTAAACGTCATGGTCCGGCTTGGCGAAGAATGGCACGTGGAGGCGAGCCCCGCCGAGTAGCGGTCGCCGCTCGCCCGATCGCCCCGGGCACCCGTGCGCCGCGGCAGGGTCCCTGGCAGAGCCATCCCTGGGAGGGCTTTTGTCGGAGCAAAGCGCGTCGGCGCAGGCGTGCCGGACACTGACCCAACATCGTCGCGGCCGTGGCTTCGGCAGGGTCGATACGGAAATTGGGCGCGGACCAGCCCGCGAGCCTTTCTTCGATCTCCCTAAAACCCCCTCTGGCCCCGCTGGCCTCCTCCGCACTTGGCACTAAAGGCAATGGCTGACTTCGCGATGAAACTGCCTGCAAATCTGGACGAGGTAATTCCTTCGCCCGAAATTCACCCAGGCATCCCAGCGCCACCAATCTGCAATTTACACGGCGGCATGGAATTGGCGTCATATTGCCACCGGGAGTCCGCCGTGTCGTGGCAATAGAGAGGCCGACGGCAAGCCCGAGTTCGTTTCCGATCGGCAGATTCAATGAGGAAAGGACGTTCGTGGGCACAAACGGTTGCATTACCGTTGAACCACTGGCGCAACACCCGACCGCATTGACCATGGAATGTACACCCTACGGAGGGTGGGTTGGTGACCCGAAGCCAACACACTGGAATCAGAATCTAATTCCCTTTTAAAGGAAATTTTTCGATCTTCCCTTCCTCGTTCCACTCAATGGCCAACGCTTGCGCAGCCTTTCTGTTGTTGTATGGCCCGACAAGGACTACATGCGCATCGCTGAATTCTTCCAACGGCGGTAGAGCGGGTCGCTGCGGCTTTACATCTAAGCCGTAAAGATTCCCGTCTGAACGCCGGGTTACTGACCGTAGGTTCTTGACCATTAACCGTGCCCGCCCCCAGTCCGTGAACTTCCCTTTGTGGAGCACTTGACCATCATGGCCAGGCAACTTCTGTTTTACGAACATGGATACAGGTATCCGGCAATTGAATGCCGCGCTACTTACCCTTCCCTTAATGACCCAGTCAGGAATCAACAGCCGAAAGACGCAATCGCTTTCATCGATGATGTCAGCGCTCAATACGAACGAGCCCTGACCCTCGCCACCAATCGCACCAATGTGCCGACATCCGTGAGTGCATGATCGGAAATATTCCCGTTTTGCACGGCGTGTGCTTCTGTTGGAAAAACATCGTTCTCACCTACGTAAATCTCAATGTAGTCGTGGTCTCCGAACGCCCACTGGACCAATATTTCACCGGTCATTGCTGGGGCGATGTGAGGTAATTCGATCACCGGGAAGGTTGACCGGAGGATTCGCAAAAAATTCTGAACCGCGAGGATGCTGATCTTCTCTGCACCCGCACCATCCCAGCCAGGTTCCCACGATGCGTACTCAATCGCTTTCTTGATTAGGGAATTGACTGATTCGAGTTTCGGCGTTTGCCGGACATATTCCGCGAGGGTAATGAGCGTCGTACCCTGATCGGGGACTCGGCGATGCGGAAGCAGAACCCTGTAGTCCAGAGGGTGTGCTCCGGGATGCCGACCAAGACCCTGTCTGACTCGTAGCGCAGTGCTCAACTTAGAGTGCTCTATCTTGCACCGTGAGAACACGATCCCGGTTCAGAATCATTCCTGACCTGTTGGGCCCAATAAGAGGTCAATTGCAGCGTCAATCTCGACCCACTGAACCTCGGTTTCGTCTAGTTCAGCCAAACGATCCACTGCATGCTTGGCATCCTTATCCAACGAGTACAGATCAGATTCGAGCTCTTTGATACGTCGCTCGGCCTCATACAATCGCATCAATCTGTTGTTTTCTACGGTGCCGGAATCTTGAGCGCGGTCTAACACAGTCCGGGCTTCGTACATCCGCAGGCGCAACCAGTCCGATTCCCTCCCCGACAGATTGAGCTTGCCCAGCGGAGTCTGTTTGAAGAAATATTGCCGCAAATGCTTAAGTTCGTTAGGTGGTAGATCGCGACAAATTAACGCAATGCGACTGGTATCGTCCTGGGGTACAAAACCGGATGGCATGGGTTCTTTTGCGAGGTCCAAGTACCGCAACACCAAAACTGGATTGCGTTCAATTAAGTGGTGAGTTTGGCGAAGTATGCTCTTGAAGTACTCCATGTATTCGTCGTCGTTATCCAATTCTGGGTAATTGCTGGCATACTCCATGGTCGCGGCATTAAACGCAGCACGATCAAGGCTTTCTTGAATCCTCACCTCGATGCTTCGGTAATTGATGTTGCGGTGATGCTCGTGCATCAAAGTCAAGGTCGCCGCTTCTGCGAGCTCGATCATCGTATCTATGTGGCTACCCGGCAACTTTTCAATGCCTTCGATCAGCATGTACCGCCAATCGGTGTATCCGCGCCCAATGCTCTTTAGAAACTCAGGTAATGAAGTGATCGGAAGGTAATCATGAAGCCGACGACAGGACTGGAACGCCGTACCTAGGATCTTTTTGTCCGAATCTGTCTGAAGGCCAAATAGAAACTCCAAGTCGTGTAATCCGGACCGCCCGCCTTCCAAATTCATGATTTCTGATTTGATTTCGCTGAGTTCGATCTTTTTCCGGGTAGCCCACAAGACTTTTAGTGATTGCTCGAGCAGTGAATAACAATTTGGCGCCCACGCCCATATTTGCGCTGCTGCGTATTCAGGCATGATGTCTTGATTGATGTCATTCGTATTCCACAGGTTGTTAATGATCTCGAATGCGTGGTGTACCCGATGTGCAGCGTCACTATGCATTGACATAGGCGTCTCGATTCCCGAAGCTGGTTGTCAATCGGTTAACGCTCCCGCAACCCGTCGTTCTGTAGTACATTCGCCGCCTTGTCATGATCTGTCGAATAAGGGGATTCAATATCAAGGTTGACGAAGCCTAGCCGCGCCGCTTCTTCCGGGGTTTCTTCGGGCGGTAGCGCAAGAGGACTTCTGCTACCTGCTTCGGCGTCGAGTTGCCGTACTTGGCCGGCCGGCCGGCCTTGCGTTTCTTGGGCATTCCTGAGCTTCTCTCTCAGGCCGCCAATTGGAGTTTTGTCCGCAGATACTCCATCCCACGATCGCCTTTGACGCGATTGCAATGCGCGCACAGCAATTGCAGGTTTTCGAGATGATCCGTGCCGCCTTTCGAGCGGCTGATGATGTGGTCAACTTCCAGATGTTGCGTCATGAAGTGCTCGCCGCAGCCTGCGCAATGCCCGCCCTGGGCTCCGTATAGCGCATTTCGGTTGGCAATGCAGTTGTATGGCGGCAGTAAGCCCAAATCATCGCGAAATGGAATGTCCTCGCGGTGCGCTACCAGCCGGTTGTGGAAAAGTGAACCGATTCCAAGCGGCGGTTGTTCTTGCAGTCGCGCCCGCACTAGTTGCGCGGCTTTCGGTGATATATCGATTCCCACCCAATTTCGCCCGGCGAGCTCGGCGGCTACGCAGGCAGTGGCGCACCCACAGAACGGGTCGAATACCAAATCACCGGGATTGGAACTGGCTTGGATTATGCGGTTTAGCAGGGCAAGCGGCTTTTGGGTCGGGTAATCAGTGCGTTCGCTTGAATGCGCCGAGAGCAGCAATTCGGTTTCGGCCCACAGATTGGCGGGAGACGCACCATGATAGTCCTTGGCGTAAGAACGCCGTTCGAGCTTGCCGTTGCGAATTACGATGTTGCCTTTGGCAAACTCTTCCTCCATCCGCGGACGGCTCAACCGCCAACCGGACGGGTACGGCGGAGTGATGCCGCGAAACTCGTAGCAGAGGTTCGGACGCGCACCCATTGACGGAGAGCACCAAGCAGTCGTTTTGGTGTTGTACCGTTGGCCGTTCGCGTCTACCTTGGGAAATTTCCGCTTCATTTCCGCTTCATTCATCTCCCCTACGATTTGCGGCTTCAACTCCGCTTGATCGCTTTTCGAAAAAAACAGCAGGGAGTCTATGCTGTTGCCCCAACTGCGAGCCGTGTGCTGACTCCCCCTTGCCTTCGAGTCACTGCGTCTCCAGACAATCTCATTGCGGAAATTTCGGATCCCGAATATCGCATCCATGACCAATTTCAGGTAATGGTTCATAGTTGGATCGCAATGCAAATAGATGCTGCCGGTTGGCTTGAGGATTCGGTGCATTTCCAGCAATCGCACCGCCATGTAAGCCAAGTACGATTTGTCGCTTGGCGTCATTGCCGCCATCAACACTCGCCAAAGCCTCAAGTGCTTGGCCTCAAGTAAATTGATCCACTCGACATCGATATCAGAAAGCGACCAAGTGTCTTTGAACGCAGCCCCCGCCGCCTTGCTGCCGATGGGCGCTGCATAGTCAGTTTTCGAATTAAATGGCGGGTCCAAGTAGATAAGGTCCACCGACTCCGAATTCATGCCGCGCATTGTCGGCAGGTTGTCGCCGGTGAAGATAGTCTTGCCGGCCCAGTTCGGGTGGCCCATTCGCTCGACTCCGGCGGCCGTTAGGCCACCAACTCCCGGTAGCGCAAGCGCTTGCCGACCATCCCGCGCGAGATGATGGCCATTTGTTCCAGCGTGTCGCGGTCGCGGATGTTGTGTCGACCGGCAAACTCGTTGACGTAACGCTGGACGTGCTTTGCGCTGAAGTGATGGAACGTCCCGTGATAACCGCGCTTGAGCACCGCCCAGAACGATTCCAGTCCGTTCGTGTGCGCCATGCCGTCCACGTATTCGCCCACGCTGTGACGCACGACCTGATGGCGGCGCGGTAGATATCGGTACGCTCCGTGATCGTCCGTATAGACGTGCGCATCCGATGCGGTTCGCTCGGCGACGAAGGGAACCAGCGCCACGCTGTTAGTAATCGAAACCACAGCGGCCGAGATTTGCCCGCTGGCTCGGTCCCTGACTCCGGCAACTGCAATCTTGCCGACCGCGCCGCGCCCAGTTAGTTGCTCGCGCCTGCGCCGGGGCATGTTCTTGCGCTTACCACCTATGTAAGTTTCGTCCGCTTCGACCGGCCCGGCGAACGGCACGGGCGGGCCTTCGGCGAATGCCTCGCGGATGCGCTGCTGCATGTGCCAGGCAGTTCTTTGCGTGATACCGAGATCGCGGTGCAGCCTCATGCTGGAAACGGCCTTGAGGCTGGTTACATCCAAGTAGATAGCATAAACCCACTTGCGGAGCGGCAGAGGAGAACCTTCCATAACCGTGCCCGTTTTGATACTGAAATACGAGCGGCAATCACGGCAGCGGTAAGGCATCTTCTTGTGGCTGGCCTCGTGTGTGTTGACAGAGCCGCAGCGCGGACAGGGCTGGTCATCATTGGGCCATAGGATGTCTTCGAACCACTGGCGGGCGGATTCTTCGTCGGGAAATAGTTCGGCAAGCTCAAGCAGGGTTACGCCCTCGCGGTGGGATCTGCCCGGGGCTCTCTGGGTCATGAGTAGATTCTTTGGCAGCTAATAGTCTAGTTTGCCTTCAATCTGGAGACGTGTCAACCCTGCGATATAATCCTCCAAAACAAACTCTATCTGTCCTGGATCTTTGAGGTATAAGTGAGCGGAGTGAGTGAAAAAAGGCCGGCTATGTCCTGGTTGGCGGCATGTCGTCCGCCTGACCAGATCCCATAACTGCGGCTCAACTCCTTCGTTCGATCCCGGATTAAATTGTCTGTTTGGTTGTAGTAGATCCAGGGCGGATTGCCAACGATCACGTCGACCTTTCGCCGGCCCAATGCAATCGGGCGCACCAAGTTGCGGGTGTAGTAGGCCCAGATGTGATTGCGACCTTTGCGGTGCAATTCAGCCAGCTGGCGCGCCGTATGCGCCAAGTCAGGCTCTCCTCTGAGCATTGAGTCGCTATTGAGCCAGGCTTCGGGATCTCCGCCGCTCTCGATCTCCCGCGCCAACGAATGCATCACGTCATCGAACCAATCGCTCTGATCAACCAGCGCCACCGGGAACCGTAATTCACGCGCCTTCGTTTCGTCCTTGGCGCGGATGGGAACGACCGCCGAGTCGCCGAATATCTGGTCGTGCCGATAGCCGGTTCGCAACTGCAGCGAGTCGCCCAGGTAAACGGGCACCGCCGTCCCTTGCTGCCAGTTCGTTTCGTCCAATAGATCGCGGACCGCAAACAGCCAGGCCGCGCGCGCGAGCAAGACCGCCACCGGAAGGACATCCATGCCGATTACGTTGTTTAAGGCCCAATCGGGCATTTGCGCAGGCGCCATACCAGCTGCCCGCTCGGCGTTGATATAACGTCGCAGCGCCGACCACAGGAACGTTCCCGACCCGCAGGCCGGATCCAGACACTCTGATTAAGGGGGTCGGTCACAACTTCCTCGACGACCGCGTCAGCGAGCCATTGCGGCGTATAGTATTCGCCGAGATCGCGCCGTTCGCCGGGCGAGATGATCGATTCATACAGCAGGCGGGCAAAGTCCTGGTCGAGCCCCGACCAATCGAATTGATTGACTGCGCCGGTAAGCGCCCCGAGCCAATTCGCGAAACCGTCAACCTCACTCGGCCACGAAAAGAACCCTTGGTTGATCGCTCCGTGGATTCCCGTGTCGAGAAAGAACCGATTGCCGTTCAGAATTTCTTCCGGCTCGTTCTGGGCGATTTCGGATACCCTCAGGCCAAACGCGGCATGGATTGCAATGCCGACCGCCGCCGACAGGTAAGTGTGCCGCAGGAACAGGTCTTCGGAATCTGCAACCTGTCCGGCTTCTCCGAGGGCGGCCGCCAGCAGGTCCTGCCAGAGCTCTTTCTTTACTTCGATCGAATTAGGGTTGGCGGCGCGCCGCCATAATTCCCGCAACTGATCAATAGCGATTCGGTAGGTCTGGCTGCCGGAACCCAATTGAGCCGCCGTAATTCCCGCAACTGATCAATAGCGATTCGGTAGGTCTGGCTGCCGGAACCCAATTGAGCCGCAATATTGGTCGCCGTTGGTTTGAGCGGTTCGACATCAACTGATACTTGCTCGGCCAGCCATTCGTAGAGCAGAAACCAGTCATCAGGGCGCTCCAGACGAAAAATGTCGGTTGATCGTGGGTTCGGCATCGCTCTGGCCTGGCCAGCGCAGTACCCAACTGCGCCCGTCGGTTAGTACACCGTAGCGCACCTGCGGGGCCTCGGTGCTGGCTGCCTCCAGGTACCCGTCGAGTTGCTTTACATACTCGGCGCGAATGCGATTGGACAAGCCGACACGTCGTTTGAACTCGAAGATGTGCGATCGTCCGATCAAGTCGACCAATCCGCCGCCGATCGCGATTTGCTCACCCAGCTCCCTGGAATCGAACAGTTCCGTCGCCACCAGGAAAGCGCGGGCCGCGCTCAGCACGTTCTGTTCAGTCGCGCCGGAGTGGTGCCGATCAAGCAGGTCCCGGGCGATCTCGGTGATTTCGGGGTCGTTGTGGTGTGGAGTCAACTTTTAAGAACCTGGGAAGATGCCCACTGTCGTCGAATCTGGATTCCTGCAATCGCGTACTCTATCTGCCTTTGCGCCGGGTCGGTCCCCATGAATCGTTTAGCGGAAATCTTGGTTGACATATGACGCCGGGAACAAATACTCGCACATCCCGGGATTAACGCTTCAGCGCCATCAATAGCCCATCGGCAATTGGCGAAAGGACCGAATCGGTGCGTTAATCAACGCTGCCAAGACCACCCGGGATTGGCGCCCAGGAGACGCCCGTGTGTTCCAAGACCACCATGCGGGTGCGATTTTGAAAAAATTGTTCGCCGCAAATGTGATCGCGAATCGCTGGTGGCAGTTAACAACGATTCCGATAGCCGATGAATTAAAAAATCCGGAGGAATTTTCAAGCCGGGTATCGGAGGACTGCGTTAACGCAGTCCTCCGAACCAACGTTGCAAGCGTCCGCCTCACCTACTAGATAAGAGAACAACCGGCACGATGTCGCGCGGGGGCGGAAAGCCCTCGCCTTCTGAAACCTTCGCCTCGAACACCTCGAGGTTTGCGAGTTGCCGCTCGGCCAACTCGTAGACGATCGTGAAGTTGAACGGAGCCGGCCCGTCCACGCCGCCGCCTTGCGTATGGCCGTCGGCGATCGTCTTGCCCGTGCGGTCGAGCAAACGCCAGTTGACCGTCGACTCGAAGGTCCGCGAGCAACCACTTACCCCGAATCCGTTCTTTACTTCGTCGCCGCTGTTGGGCGAGCGCACAATCACCATCGCCGCGTTAGGCAGGTCCGCATCGCACGCGAACGCGCCCTCGCCAATTACCTCGACCAGTATGCCGCCCTGGAGCCGGAACGAGCGGACTACGAGGATCGAGGGCGGCTCGATGAAGTACGCGCCCGGCGCCCGATCAAGCATCGCGACGGTGATGACGCCGTCGTGAATGGAAACGCCCTCAATCTGGATGCGGTCGCCGAGAAATGCAAAATCTGCGTCCCGCAGGGCGCCTTCTTCGTCCACCAACGCATGCAGGTGGTAGAAAGTGCCGGTCCCGCCGGGATGCTCGATCGTAATTGCCGCTGCGTCCAAGTCGCCCTGCCGGTCGAGATCCCCAAGCGCCCACTTACCGAGCTGGATCACCAGTTCACCAGCAGAACCCGGTGCGACCGGTTCGCGAAACTCACCGTTTTCGAGCATTGCTGTGCCTGCTTGGGTGCTCTCTGCAAGATAGGTGGCCGATTCGAGCTTCGTTTGGATAGCAAGCCCGGTCGGGACCGTGGGCGCGTTGGCGGCGACCGGCGCGGCTGCCTCACCAACATCGCCGTTTTCGGGCGTGATGCCGCCAGCATCGCCGTTGCCTGCAGGGTCGGTGGCGCTTTGCGGATCTGATTGGGTCGTTGGGATTGGCAGGTCGTTGCCATTGCTGTTGCACGCGGCAAGCAGCGCGCAGGCCAGGAGCAGTACCATGATCGCGGGCAAAAGCGCCCAAGCGGTCCGTCGTGTTAGGTGGTCTTCCAGCATCGTCGCCCCCTCAAAATCTCGCGCGCGCCGGCTGGTTGTAGCGTAGTGTGCGCAGCGCCATTATTGGCAGGCTTTTGATTGAACCGCGCGAGCCCGCTGCAGCGGGCTCGGTTTTGCCCGTCCATCAAGCCTGCACCAGGTCCAAACAGCGGCAACGAGCCCGAAATGGTCGCCGACTACGAGGTCAAAGTACAGGGAAGCGGCGGGCATGCCCATCCCCCGCACGGACGTCGATGGTGCCCCGCAGGCTGCCGCCCGCGCCGCCTTAGAGGGAGATGACATCTTCTTCGGGCGGCGGCAGGAAGGCGATTGCCAGGTGCGCTGGCGAGTAGCGAATATGGGACCGGAACTCTCGCCGGGCAAGCGGGAGGACCGGGCGATCGCGCCGACATCGGTAATTTTCTCCCGTGCCGCCCCAGGGATTACATGGTCCTTAGATTCTCAAATTCCCCACCGCGCGGCAAAGGGCCCTATAAACTTATTGGCTTATTGCTCCGACTTGGCGTGATCCCGCTACTTTAACGGGATCAAATCGCCTCCCATGGTCCCGTGGTGCAGCGGCCTAGCATACCTCCCTGTCAAGGAGGAGATCGCCGGTTCGAATCCGGTCGGGACCGCCAATTGCCGCCATTTCCATGCTCTGGTTCACCTACCCGCTCGGCGACCGTGGGCTCGGAAACCCTGATTTCCAGTTCCTCGGCTGGCGCCGGGAGCTCGGCGATTTTGGGGTCGATGTTGGCGTGGGCGGACTCCGACCGCCGCTGCCGCCGCCGGTAGTAGAGCCGGGTCAAGGCCACGCCGAGCGTCAGTCCGGCCAACGCGGTCAACAGCGGGTTGCCGGTAACTTGCGCGATAACCGCTAAGACCTGGTCCCAGCGGGTTCCAAAGTACCATCCCAGCCCGGTGAAGAACGATGCCCATAGCAGCGACGATATGCCCGTATAGATTGCAAATTTCAAATAGGGCAGCTGGGCCAGGCCGGCGAACACGGCGACCGCGATGCGCAGTCCGGGAATCATCCGGCCGACAATAATCGCCAGCCCACCATGGCGTTGGAACCAGTCCTCGAACCGCTCAATCGAACCTTCGTCGATCCGCACAAAACGGCCGTAGCGGCGCAGCAGCGCCAGTCCCAATCTCCGCGCGAGCCAGTACAAAACCGATGCTCCGGCGGTAGCCGAGGAAGCCGCCACCAGCACCACCGCGATTGGGTTGGCCGACCCCAGGGCGATCTGCGATCCCATAAAGAGGATCGCCAGGTCTCCGGGCAGCGGCAGCGGCACCCCGGCCTCTTCAATGCCGATCAGCAGCGCCAGGGCGTAGTACTGATTGGCCTCGAGAAACCCCAGCAGGGTCGCTTGTAATTGCGCGAGCAGGTCAGACATTAGCTCGCGGGGGAAACTTGAACATATGAAATCCGCCCGCCGAATCGATTCTAAGAGCGCTTCGATCTACGCTTGCAATGGCGTGTTTGAATTGATGGGTCTGCGACAGCCACCCTGGTCCATTCCAAAAAAGGCGATCGGCCAATCATGTATTTAAGGAGTGGCAACAGGCGATTTCGGGATTTTGCCCCGGTCGCCCTTGCGGTTTTGCTGCTTGGCCTGGCGATGTACCTTACCGGCATCGGGCAGGGACCGGTGGGAGCGGCATCGGCCGCCCCGGAAACGGCGGCCCGGCAGACTACCGCGGCATTCTGCGATTTTGAGGACTACGTCCAGCGGGCCCTTACCGCTGCCTACGAGGCCAAGGATTTGACAGTTTCAACCTGCGCAGACGCCGAAGGCCATTTCGACGATGGAGTGACTTGGATCGAACTGGATTTTTCCGACCGGCGGATATCGGGGGTATTCGACCCCGATCCTGGATCGCTCGATCATCTAACTCGGGGTGCCCGGCTCGACCTTAGGGGCACCAGCGTGAGCGCCTCGGAAATCGATCTGCGCCGGGCGATTTCCAGTAAAGACAGCAAACTCGCCGAGGTCTTGTCTGGGAACCCGTCGACACTAAGCCAAGATTCCGGCTACTCGTTAACGCTGTTGCTGGATGGCCGGGAATCTGACGAAACCGGGCTCGGCAACCTACCGTCGGCAATCGGCGAGGGCGAAATCCTCTACCTTACGTTCCAGTTTGGAAACCGGCCGAGCGGCCTGGCCGCCCCGGTCACGCTGGGCGTCGACTGCGCCGATATTGACATCTTCACCGGTACTTGCTCCCAATACCAGCAGGGCGGTAACGAATACGACGGAAGCCGCGGAACCGGCGACTCGGTCGAGCGCTTCGTGGTATTTGAGATCACTGTTACCAATCAAGTTGATGGCGACAACACCGAACACGTCGTGCACGTCCTTGCATCCTCGCGCGATAGCTCCGACACCATTTACGTGGTGCCGCTGATCATCGAGGAGGACGACCAGATCGAGGACGATGAGGAAGAAGAAATCGAAATTACCGCGATCAAGGTGGGTGAAAATCGCCGCGGGCGCTTGGATATCGAAATGGTTGACAACAGCGGAATGTTTGAGTCCGACGGGTTCAACCTGGACTACCTGTTCGATCGCGGTGCAATCCTGGAGGACTTTGACGATGATCTCCGGGACCGCCTGGACCTTTTGGCCGATACGATCGATGTACGCGACAACGACAATCCGCAGTTTGATGTCTGCGCCCGCCATCCGCAGGTGGTTGAGGCGCTGGAGGAGGAAGTCGGCGAAAGATGCTCGGATATCTCGCTCGCCCAGCTCGGCCGCATCACCGAACTTTTGATCTACCCCAACGCCGGCGATATCGAGGACCCGCTGGAGGAGATCTTCTACTCCGATCTGGAAGGATTGACCGGGTTGGAGTTTCTTGACCTGGGCGGGAATGAATTGCGCGATCTGCCTTCGAACGCCTTCCGCGATGTCGGAGTTGCCAGCGACGGTATCACCATGATCGACATGCGCTTTAATCCGGGCCGACGTTACACCAGTGTCGGATTCGTGCCGACCGATCTGACCTCGGCGGTTCGCGGCAACCTGCAGCATCTGCAAGTTGTCCGGGTAGACGACGATCCCAGAGGGGAAGAGGGATTCGGACGGTCCTCCTACACCGTCTATGAGAGTGACGTCCTGGTATTTGATGTCCAGGTCGATGGCGGATTTGAGGAAATCGAGTTTTCAACCTCCGGCGTAACCGACGAGCCGGCCGAATCCGAAGACCTGCCAAATCCGGCCACGATCACTCTGGATAGGAATATTTTTGGTGGCCACGGTAGTTTTGTGATGGCGGTGCAGATGCCGTTTGAAGCCGGGGGCGATAGCGACGGCGACAACGAAAACTTCAATCTGGTCTTGAAAATCTCCGGCGAGGATGACATTGTGACCCCGGTGACGATCCGCGATGTCTCGCGCCCTCGAACACACACGATATCCACCTCCTCGCCGGTCTATTCGCCGCCGCGCCGACCCACCACGCCGGGCGGAACCAGCCCTTCGAGCCGACTACGCTTCCCCTATCCGATCACGGTCCAAGGCCAACCCCTGTTCGAGCAGGCGCCCGGCAATCTGGACCTCCAGCACAACGTGCCCGACCTGGCGGTTCTAATCGATGGCAACCTGGTGGAAGCTGGATTTAAGAATTACTTCCTCCGCACCGGTGGAAGAGAACGCTGGGGCTACCCCACCTCCGAGGTCCTGGTGCTCGAAAACGGGGCACTAACCCAGTTCTACCAACGCGGTGTGGTTGACTTCCACAACGTCGGGCTTGGTTGGGTGGTGGAACGGCGACTTGCCTGGGATTACGTTGGCGGCGGCCTGGCGAACAGCATTGACCAGGGGGTGGAAATCGACTTGATTAATAGTGCTCCCGGTGAATTGATCGGGGTGTGGAACCTTAAGGTCTCCAACTATTCCTTGGAAGGAATAGAGATCGGCTTCGCCGACTTTTTCAACCGGTTCGAAGGGGTCGCGGCGTTCGGATTCCCCAAGACCCAGGCCCGGGTCGACCGCGACTTTATCGGCCGCCTGCGAGCGCCGGCAACACAAGCGGGATTTATCCGGCAGTATTTCCAAGCGGCGGTTATGGAATTTCATCCCGGTGATCCAGAGCCGGTCAAATTGTCCCTGCTGGGTGACACCCTGCGCAATCTCTTAGTTCCCGATTTCGAGCGGCAACGGGGATTCGCCGCCGCCCGCCCGTTAATTAGCGGGTTCAGCTATAGCGCACCACTAGTTAGCTAGGCCCTCGCGGTGCGGAGCCGGCGTGCCCGCTCAGCTGGTAATTTCCGGAACCCGTGACGTGGTGGCGTTGATCGTCGAGCGGATGAACCACCGGTGGAGGACCTCGCGCAGCTCGGCTTTTTTGGCGGCGTGACCTGCGTTATGCCAGAGGTTTACCAGCTCATCGGGATCGGCCGCCAGATCGTACAGCTGGCCGTCTTCTTCGCCCAGGAACTCAACCAGCTTCCAGTCGCGATTTCGCACCATCATTTCGTGCTCGACCATGGAGAGCATCGGATCGCGGGCGTGTTCGGAGAACACGTATTCCCGACCGCTGGCGCCCTCGCTGCCCTCAAGCAATCCGACTAACGATTGGGCCTCGAAATGACCGGGTATTTCGACCCCGGCAAATTCCAGGATCGTCGGGCCGATGTCGAACAGCTGCACCAAATCATCGACCTTACGGCCGCTTTTAATCCGGCCCGGGGCGCTGATGATCAGCGGGACCCGCACCGATTGATCGTACATGACCCATTTTTCTGACAATCCGTGATCGCCAAGCTGCTCGCCGTGGTCGGAAGTGAATATGATCATCCAGTCCGCTAGCGACCAGCGCTGCTCGATCGCATCCAGGATCTGCCCGACCTTCTCGTCGATCATGGTCACGTTGGCCATGTAATAGGCGCGCTGCCGCTGCCGCTCCTCGTGCGAGGCGCGCGGGTCGAAATAGATCGAATCGGCGAAGCGTTCCTCGTGAATCTTGCGGAACTTCTTTAATGCTTCCGGTTGGTTGTCCATCTCCTCCTCGGTGACCTCCAGCATCGGAATGTCGCGGTCTTTGTACGCATCGGCATAGCGTTTGATCGGGTCAAATGGCGGGTGCGGACCCGGGAATCCGACTTCAAGGAATAGCGGCTGGTCGGTCTCGGGGAGATTGTCCAGCCAGCGTGTGGCCATATCGCCGACGAATACGTCGGAATGCAGCTCATCGGCTTCCCACCAGTCGTAAGCGCCCAACTTGCCCTTGATATCGGGCCATTCGATCAGGTCGTGGTACTCTTTGCGGCGTGTCCCTGCCCGCCAGAGCGCCTTGTCCCATTCGTCGAAATAGGTAAGATCATTGCCGGTCCAACGGCGTTCGGCATAGTGGCGCTGCTTGTTTTCCACGACGAATCGTTCGTGAAACCCATGCATGCCCCAGAACGGCCAGGCGTGCATCTTGCCGACGTTGACGCAGTAGTAGCCCGAATCGGACAGATCCTTTACCCAGGTCCGAGGCCAGGTTTGCTGATTATTTAGCGCTCCCGAGTTGTGCGGCCAGAGGCCGCTAAACAGCGAGGCGCGCGACGGGCCGCAGGATGGGGCGTTCACATGGCATCCCGAAAACGCCACTCCCTCATTTACCAGTCGATCCTGGACCGGGGTGTCCATGTATTCAAAACCGAGCGCATTAACGGTGTCGTAGCGCTGCTGGTCGGTGATGACGAAGAGGATGTTGGGGCGCGATTTGGGCATTTGCAGGGCTGTCTCCGCTTGCCGGGGCAACAGGTAATGAGGCGAGAATCCATATTACGGGGCCGGATTGCCGCCAGCGTTTTTTGGAGAAAAAGGACCGGGCGCAGGCCGCCGACTGCAAATAATCGTCGAAAAACTAACGAAAGTTACCATAAGGAGCCGTCGTGGAATTTGGCAAGCTGACCGTCGACTACCCCAACGCGCCGGCGCGCGGGGCGGTGGCCGGCAACTACGCGACGGTTGCGGTCGCCCCGTTTGTTGGCGGCGCCGTTGAGATCCCAGTGCCCGGCGGCGGCAGCGCAAAGGCCGATCTGGCCGGCATCCGGTTTACCGCCCAAGCGCGACGGCGTTTGTTCGGCCTGCCGATCGGCCCGCGCCCGCGGTTGGGTTTTCCCAACCTGAAGGCCATGCTCAGCTTCCGTGATGCTGAAAGCGGGGCCGACTTAGTCGGCGACGTACGGCGTGGACTTTTCCTAGATGACGACAAGGGCCTGGTCGATCTGGTGCATTTGGAAGTGGGCGGCCAAGTCTGCCTGGTTCTGGCCGGACAGGTTGAGGGCGGCCAGGATCTGGTGGGTCTCTTTTCGGACGCGGGCGCAGACATTGCCGATTTCGGGTGCCGCGGGGCGCTGGAGGTGCAGATCAAACTGCTTTCAGCCGGCCTGCCCGAGCACCTGGCCTATCTACTTGACCTCTCGTCCGGTTCTCCGGCAATCGTTGCGGCGCGCCCGATCAACCAGGCCTTTGTGGCCCAGACCCGGCGGGCCACGCCGGGTTACAACCGCCCGACCTAGGCGGCCTCGCTCCTGCGCAGGATGACCAGCAGTACTGCCAGGTCGGCGGCGGTAACTCCCGCCAGGCGCCCGGCCTGCCCGAGGGTTGCCGGACGATAGCGTTCGAGTTTTTGCCGGGCCTCGGTCCGGAGACCAGAAATTTCACCGTAATCTAGCCACTGTGGCAGGGTTGCGTTTTCCTGGGCCTGGACGCGCGCAACCTGGGCCATCTGCTGCTTGATATATCCGCCGTAGGTGGCGGCAAGTTCCACCTGCTCGGCCGCCGCGTCGGCAAACGGCATCCTGCCGGCCAGGCGGGCCAGATCGTTGAGGCGAACCCGGCTGCGTCCCAGCAATCGGCGAGCCGGCACCGGCTCGCGGATCGGATCGGACCCGATCCCGGCCAGATAGTCGTTTACTTGTTCGGGCCGAATCCGGGCTGCGTGCATCCAGCCTTCGGCCGCAGCTATCGCAGACTCCTTGATCGCCAATTTGTCTAAGCGATCACGGCTCGCCAGACCGATGCGGGCGGCCAGCGGAGTGAGCCGCCGATCGGCGTTGTCCTGACGCAGCAGCAGTCGGTATTCGGCCCGCGAGGTATGCAGTCGGTAGGGTTCGTCAATGTCCTTGGTGACCAGATCGTCGATCATCACCCCGATGTAGCCCTGGTCACGCCCGATGGTCAACGGCTCCTTCTCGTGTGCGCTCAAGGCCGCATTAACACCTGCCAGCAGACCCTGGGCGGCGGCCTCTTCATAGCCGGTGGTGCCGTTGATCTGGCCGGCCAGGTAAAGTCCCCGCGTCGATCGGGTGGCCAGGCTCGGGTGAATCTGGTGTGGGCGCACAAAGTCGTATTCGATGGCGTATCCATGGCGGAGCACCTTTACCCCGGCCAGGGCGGGAATCGTGCGCAGCAGCTGGTCTTGCACGTCGGCCGGAAGTGAAGTATTGGCGCCCTGCACATAAACCTGCTCGGAGGCGAACCCCTCGGGTTCGAGGAACAGTTGGTGCGACGATTTCTGGGCGAACCGGACGATCTTGTCCTCGATTGAGGGACAGTAGCGCGGCCCGATCCCGGCGATCGTCCCGTTGTACATTGGTGCGCGATGCAGGTTTGCGGCGATGAGCTGATGGGTGGCCGGATTGGTGTGCACCCCGTAACAGGGCATTTGCAGCGCCCAGGAATGCCGGCGCACTCCGGGATAGACCGGCGACGGATCTTCCGCCAGGCAATCCCGATCGGCGCCGAGAAATGAAAAATACAGCGGTTCGGGCGATCCGGGCTGGATTTGGGTCTTTGAAAAATCTATGCTCTCGGCCGCAATCCGCGGCGGCGTCCCGGTTTTTAGTCGGCCCAGCTCGAATCCGTGTTCGGCCAGATCGGCAGATATCCCGAATGCGGCTGGTTCGCCCGCCCGCCCGGCGTGGAAAACCTGTTGACCCATTACGATTCGGCCGCGCAGAAAAGTGCCGGTCGTAATCACCACCGACCTTCCCGATATCAAACGGCCGGTGGCAGTGATTACCCCATTTACCCGCCAGCCGCCCTGACCGGCGGTCTGCCAGCTGAGCTGCTCGACCATGCTGGCGTCAAGGGTCAGGCCGGGACAGGCCCGCAAGGCGCGGCCCATCGCCTCCGAATAGAGGGCCTTGTCGCACTGGGCCCGCAGGGCCCGCACCGCCGGCCCCTTGCCGGTATTGAGGGTTCGCATCTGCAGCTGGGTACGATCGCTATTGCGACCCATCTGCCCACCCAGGGCGTCAATTTCGCGCACCAGGTGACCCTTGGCCGGTCCGCCAACCGAAGGGTTGCAGGGCATCGTTGCAACCTTGCGGGGATTCTGGGTTACCAGGACCGTGGACGCACCCAGGCGGGCGGCCGCCAATGCCGCCTCGCAGCCGGAATGACCGCCGCCGACCACGATGACATCGAAATCGGGTTGGGAATTGCCCGGTAGCTTCACTTGAGTCCTGAACCTGGAACGCCGATGCGAGAATTTTTGCGAGCGATTCTCTAACGATGATTATCTTGCCCTCCTCCTAGCGGGTAGTTCGGCAGCGGGACACTTTAGGTTTTCCGAAACGATTGAAGACGGAAATTAGCGCTTGACCGCAAATCCTGCCAATGCCTACGTATTGCCGACCGAAACCGGCGCGGCGGTCATGTTCGATCGCCCCGCCGTGCTGCCCAGCGGTGACATTCGACTTGAGGTTTACGCGCCATTCCAGCTTTCACCCGGCGAAGTCGACTGCCTGCGCGCTGAGTTTTGCGATCGGGTGGCAAGGGCGCCATCACCCAGGATCGACGGTGCGGCTGGACTGGCACTTGTGGCCCTGGCCGAGCTGGCGCTGCTGGCGCTGCTGGCCTACCATTTCGTTGAGTCGGGGCAAGCGATATTGCCGGTGCTGCTTGTGGCCACCGCATTTGCATTTCTGCCCTCCGGCCTGCGGTTGATAGCACGAATTTTGTTGCGCCCACCGCATCCAGGCCGGGTGGTGGGCGTCACATCGGGGATGGATGGGGCCGCGGTCCAGCGGATCGGTCGAATCTGGTCGCAGACGGCAACCCTGGAGGCCCCCAACACCATTGATTTTGAGTATGCTGCGCTAAATGCCGGTTGGGTGGAAGCGGCCGCTTTTTACCGGGCCATGCGCAACTCCTCCGGCCAGCCGGCGCTGCGGTTTCGAGCCGATTAATTGGAAATCGTCTGTCTGGTGATTCCGCTTGCCCAGGGCAGTTGGGTCACCCTGACATCGGCTTCCCGCCGGTTGCTCGCTGACGCCCCAACCCCGCTGACGGTTCGGATCTGCTTTGGCGGCGATGATCGGGTTGACTGGCCGGCAGTTGAACTTGCGGCCCGCACCCAGATTCGGGCGAACTGGTTGGCAAATCGACCGGGACCGCGACCCAGCCGCCGCCGCCGGACGATCGGCCGTAACTGGTACGACCTGGCGCTTGGCCTGGGTCTAATCGTTTCGGCTCAGGGCCTGGCGATTCCGGCCCTGGCTGGACTGTGGTTGCTCGGTAAGTGCCTGCTGCGCCTGCGCCGTTGCCCGCCAAGAATCTGGAATCGCCAACTGCTTGACCCCCGCCCGGCCGAGCGTTCGGCGCACATTGGGTTGGCCAGATTGACCGAGGTGTTCGCGGATGAGCCAGACGAGCGGGTTGCCTATCTGGCCGCTGGTGCAATGGCCAAAGGCCTGGCCCTTCCTGAAGCTGAGGCCATCTATTGGCAGGTTTCGGCCCGGCCGCACGGTCTGCGACCGGACCAGCTTCCGGGGGTCTGGCTACCCCCGGCGGCCGGGTTGGACCGTCCGCTGCTGGAGGCCGATTTGAGCGCGGCGCCAACCGACAATCAACCCGGTTCCGAAGACGTAATTGAAGGTGCTTTCGAACCGGCTGGCCCAACCGACCAGCTCTCGGGTTAGCCGATATGGTCGAAGGAAACCTCCGGATTCCGGTTGTCCACGGGGATCTGTTCAAGCAGTTGCTGTCCGAACCGGCCTGGCGGTCGCAAGCCGACGAAATCGAGTCGGCGTTTGAGGTTGAAACCTTGGCCAATGTCCCGATCTTTCCCGGGCTGTCAGTCCAACTGCAGGTCCACTCGATCGGCGCCGGCGCGGCGGGCCGTTCACTGGCGATCGAGATCGCCCCGGTTGCGCCCACGGTTTCGGAAAAAGTGGCCGCGCGCGGGTTGCTCAGGGCTCTGGCATCGGGATCAACCGACCGCCAACGATTGCTGCACGCCTGTCTGGTGCGGGTCTACGTTACCCAGATAGTCGAATCGGGGGACGGGGGGCGGTCCAACACACCGGTTGCGGGAGCCCACATGGGCGGGGCGCTCGCCCGCGGGACGGCGCCCGGGGCAAGCGGTCTGTGGCGATCCTTGACCTCGCACCTGGCCGCAACGCGGCCCGACTGCCTGCTGGCGCTGCGCGATGCCGGAGGCGCCGTCGGGATGGGAGGGCAGGAAGGGTTCGCCACGATAAAGAGCGAACTGGGGCCGGAGAAGATAGGGCAGCTGGAAACCGAGCTGGCCAACGCCTTTGCGGGCGGCTGGTTCCGCTCGCCGGCGCGCCGTGGTTACGCCCGCTCGCGCCGTCTGCTTGATGGCTGGCGTGAGCAGTCGATCGCTCGCTTTCTCTCAACCCAACTGCGGTTTGGAAGCCAGCGCCGGCGTTATTCGGTGATCCCCAAAAAGCTGTGCGAAGGAGAGCTGGCGGTCAACTTCATCGAGGACCTCGAGCAATTGCGTGCGGCCTTTGCCAGCGGTTTGGTCCCGGCCGAACCCGGTGTATATCTGGATCTGACCCCGGCCGCCGAAGATCTTAGCCCGACGGCATTTGCCCAGCACCGACTTGGCGCCGCCGCATTGAGCGCCTATGCGACGGCCTACGATCCGGCGCGACGCGCCAACTTTCTGCTGGTTGCGGTCTCGGCATTGATTGCCGGGTCGGCCGGCGGGATCTTGGATCGGCCCTGAAGATGCGCGATGGCGAAGACTTTGAAGTAATCGAGGTTGAGTCAGAAGAGGTCGCCGAGCCGATCGGCATCGACCCTGCACCACCCGACGACCCGACCCCTAAATCGCCGCCGCCCGTGCGGCCTGGCGCCGACTATGTGGCGGTGCCGAACCCGCTCGCATCCGGTTGGCTGTTGGCCCACAATCGCAACGCAGTGCTTGAGGCGCTCATCTCCGGCCGGCCGTCGCGCGGGTTGCAAAGCAGCCAATTTGACTCCGACAAGGCTCGCCTGATCGAGCATGAACGAGCGATCAGGGCCGCCGCCGCCGCCGCCCGCCGCCGCCGCAATGGCCAGACCTGGTACCTGTTAATCGTCGCCCTCGGATCGCCGTTTCTGATTGCTTCCCTGCTGGGGGCGGCCGGGCTGCAACTGGCCCGCCTGTCCACCGCCGCGGCCCCGCTGGCCGAGTTCGTCGGCTCGGCCGGGGCCAGCCTGGGCGGCCTACCGCTGGCTGCGGTCATCTGCTTGATCCCTAGCGCGGCACTTTTGAGCCGGCATTTTAAACAGAAACGTCCGGCCCCTCGGTTTGCCATCGACAACCTGAAGGACATTGTCGATTCCGGACCGCTCGATCCTCAATTCCAAGATGCCGCGGCAGATCTTATCAATGAATGCCGGTCCCTGGTCGGGGGGCGTAGAAGTATTCCGCGGTCTGACGCGCGGCGGGTGTCGAGCGTGCTAGAGCGGTTGGCGGCGCTCTCGCGCAGCTACCAGGGTGGCCCGGCGGCGGAATGCTACGGCGATCTCGCCCGGCGGGTCTTTCTTGCCGCCGAGGCTCATAACGCGCTTTCGGCTCGAACCCAACCGCGCATCGACGCGATCCTGGCCGACTACGATCCGCTTGCCGCGCGCCGCGGCTCCGGCCGGGCTCGGATGCTGGGGGCACCGATCGGTGGAATCGTCATCGCCGTCGTGCTCTTCGGCATGGCGGGCATATTTCGACTGGCCGACGATCAATTCGAAATAGTTCGAACCAACGGTGTTTGGCAGCCACCGGGATCAATAAACTACGTCGACTTGACCCGCCAGCGCACGACCGGAGTTGACTTCGCCGGGTCGGATGCGGCGATCAGCGTTGACGGACCGGGTTGGTTCTGGGCGCTGCCGCAGCCTTTCACCCGTCGCCTCAATGTCAATCGATTCGATAATGTGCTTTCTGCCCAGGCCGAGATCGGGACCGCCGAAAACGATGCCGTCGCGACAGTTGCGGCCGAATTTAGCTACGTGATCAAGGATTCGCGGGCCTACGCCCAAGCTGCCCTGCGATCACCGGGCCCGGAATTGATAGCCTCCCAGGCAAGCTCTGATTTGCTCACCAAAACCCTGCAGGAGGCCCGTTTGATGGCCGAATTTGATGCCGATCCGGCCGGCGCCACCGAGCGCCTGCGGGACGGGATTGAGTCGGTCCTCGAGAGCGTTGTCGCCGTGTCCGCTCAAGATCCCGCCCTGGCCGGATTGGGTGTCGAACTGCTCGCGATCCACCGGTTCGAACTGGCTGAAGAAGACCGTGGCTGACGTCTCCCCCGACCTTCCACAACCGCCGGAGACCGCGCCCACGGTTGGCCAGATCCTGCGTGATCTGCGGCAGGCGCGAGGCTATTCACTAGAACAATTGGCGGTGCTTACTCACCTGCGCCCGGAGCGAATTGCCGGGCTTGAGAACGACGAATTTCATCCACCCCCCTATCGCGCCTACGATGTCGGACACATCCGCGTTTTCGCACGCGGATTGGAGGCCGATCCGACTGCTGCGCTGGAAGCCTTGGTAAGCCAGGGCGGTACGCAGGTCGAGGCGATCAACCTGAGCCCGCAAACCTATGGTTGGCGCCCCAGTTCAAGGGTCGTGACCCCGGCGCTTTTGGTGCTGGCGCTCGGGCTGATCGCGATCGCGCTGCTCTTGCTTGGCCGGGGGAGCGACACGCCCTCAGACCCAACAGTTCCACCGTCGCCAACTCAACTGCCGGTGGCCCCGGCCTTTGAATCGGCCGAAGGGGCCGTTCCAACCGCAACCGTGGTGCTCTCGATCGCCGCCCGGGAAGCGGCATTTGTAGAGGCGATCGTCGATGGGCAGACGGTATTTAGCAGCGAAGTGGCCGCCGGCGAAATCCACACCTGGGCGGGAATCGAATCGGCGCGGCTCAGGACCGACAACGCCTCTGCTTTGCAAATCTCGATTGACGGTGAGTCGATTGGCGAACTGGCGGTCGACCAGGGGGACTTTGACCGCACCTGGTTTCCGGCCGGTTAGCCGGCCGGTCTTAACCTAGGAACCTACGCGCAGATAGGGTAAGCGGTCTCCCAGCTGCCGGTGAATGCGATCTGGGCCAGGTCCTTGCGAGATCGCATTGACGCCTGGCGTTCACGGCCTTGAGAGTCCAGCATCGCCGGATCGCCGGGGTAGCCGACCGCGATCATCGAGGCCAGTTCAAACCGGTCCGGAATCGCGAACTCGGACCTGGCCTGCTCACGGTCGTAGCCGCCCATCTGATGTGAGATCAGGCCGTGTGCGGCAGCCTGCAACACGAGGCTCATGGATGCCATTCCGGTGTCATGCAGGGCGAACCGATTGGGGAGCGATGTCCGATCGGAAATTTTGCAGGCCACCGACAGGATCAGCAGCCCGGCATGGCGTGCCCAGGCGTTGCCGGCCATAAGACAAGCCTCGGCCCGGGCCCGGGCCGGGTCATTCCGGTCAAACAGCAAATAGCGCCACGGCTGATCGTTATAGGACGACGGCGCCCAGCGGGCAGCTTCCAGGATAGTGGCCACGACCTCCGGTTCGATCGCGCGCCCAGGGTCGAAAGCGATCGGACTCCAGCGGACCCTGATGGCCTCGATCAGAGGTCGCTGGGTCGTCGCCGGCTTATGGGCCAGTTTGGCAGCATCCATTCTCGTAGTTCTCCTGCCGGCTTGTTGTGCGTATCTAATCGGTCGATTAAGAATGTCGCGCGATCGGGGCGTTCCGCCCATCCGCCCGCCGAGTCGCGACTCCGGGGGCGGGGCGGCTGGTAGCGCATGCGGGATTCGAACCCGCGATCTTCGCCTTGAGAGGGCGATGTCCTGGGCCACTAGACGAATGCGCCGAATTGGGATTTTAGCCCCGCCGGACCCGGCCGGCGACCGGGCTTTCCTAGACTGGGGCTGGTGCTGCTGAACCGGGGCTCGGCGCCAGCTAGCTTGAAGGAATAAGTCGGTGTTGGAGCGTCTCTCCGAGCGACTGGACGCCGTGATCCGAAAAGTCTCGGGTCGCGGGCGAATCCGCGAGTCCGATATCAAGGCGGCGATGCGCGCGGTCCGGGTAGCCTTGCTGGAAGCTGATGTGCAGTTGACGGTGGCGCGCGACTTTGTTGCTGCGATCGGCGAGCGTGCGGTCGGCAGTGAGGTGCTCGCCAGCGTTTCGCCGCGCCAGCAGATCATCAAAATCGTCCACGACGAGCTAACTACGCTGCTGGGTTCGGCCGCTGCCGAACTGGCTCCCGCCGATGCGGGAACCCGCCGGATCCTAGTCGCCGGGTTGCAGGGATCGGGCAAGACCACCAGCGCTGCAAAGCTGGCGCTTGCGATCAAGGAGGGTGGCCGCCAGCCGCTACTCGTGGCCTGCGATCTGAAGCGCCCGGCGGCCATCGATCAGCTCAAGACGCTAGCCGATCAGATCGGGGTTCCCACCCATGCCGAGACGGTGTCCTCAAAGCCCGAGCACGTGGCCCGCAATGGGTTGCAAAAAGCATCCCGGCTCGGCTGCTCCGATGTAATCATCGATACTGCCGGACGTATCCAGATCGACACCGAACTAATGGACGAGGTCGAACGGGTCGCAAAGCTGACCAAGCCCACCGATGTTCTTTTGGTGGTCGACGCCATGACCGGGCAGGAGGCCGTCAACGTGGCATCCGAATTCGACCGGCGCCTAAAACTCACCGGGCTGGTCCTGACCAAACTGGACGGCGATGCTCGGGGAGGGGCCCTGCTGTCGATCCGCGCCGCTACCGGGGTTCCGATCAAATACATCGGCTCCGGCGAAAAGATCGAACCGCTTGAACGATTTCATCCCGACCGCCTGGCCTCGCGAATATTGGGCATGGGCGACGTCGTAACGCTGGTGGAAAAGGCCCAGGCCCAGGTTGATGAAGAATCGGCTGCGCGGCTGGAAAAAAAGATCCGGACCGCGAGCTTCGACCTGGCAGATTTCCTCGAACAGATCGACCAGATCGAAAAGATGGGATCGCTCTCGCAGGTAATGGGGATGATCCCCGGCCTGGGGCGGTTGGCCGCCCGCGGCGATATGAAAAACGCTCTGGAAGACAACCAGCTTGGTCGCGCTAAGGCGATCATCTTGAGCATGACTGCGAGCGAACGCACCAACCCGTCGATCATTGACGGCTCGCGCCGCCGCCGGATTGCCGCCGGATCGGGGACCCTACCGCGCGATGTGAACCAACTGCTAAACCAGTATTCGACGATGCGCAAAATGTTTCGGCAAATGGCCAAGGGTCGCATTCCCAACATTCCGGGCCTTGGTTGAATCGGCTAAAAACGGGGCCGAATCACCGGCGATAATGTAACGGTATGGCCGCCTCGCGCTCCCGCGCGACGCAATCTGCCCGCGGCCCAATTTCTGTTGCTAACCCCGGAACCATTGGCATGTGCGAGGCTTTTTTTGGCGTAGTTGGCGGCAGCGGTTTCTACGACTTTGACAACGTTTCGAACCTTCGCGAGGTGGCGATTGAGACGCCGTTCGGGTCGCCGAGCGACTCCTATATGGTCGGCGAGCTCGACGGAGTCCCGGTTGCGTTTCTGCCGCGCCACGGGCGCGGCCATCGGATAAATCCGACAAACCTCAACTCCAAGGCCAATATCTGGGGCTTCAAGAAGCTGGGAGTCAAGTGGCTGCTGGCCGTTTCGGCCGTCGGCAGCCTGAAGGAATCGATCGAACCGCGCCATATCGTCGTCCCCGATCAGCTGGTCGATCGCACCCGGTCACGGTCGCTGACCTTTTATGAGGATTCCGGATTGGTGGTACATGCCGGCATGGCCGAGCCGTTCTGCCCAATCCTTTCGCGGTTGGCCGCCGATGCCGCCGCGACCGCCGGGGCAACCGTTCACCGCGGCGGTGCCTACGTCTGCATCGAGGGGCCGCAGTTTTCAACGATGGCCGAATCGGCAATCTTCCGCAGTTGGGGGGGCTCAATCATTGGCATGACCGCGGTTCCCGAAGCAAAACTTGCGCGCGAGGCCGAGCTGCCCTATGCGCTGCTGGCTCTCTCTACCGACTACGATGTTTGGAAAGGCGAGCCGGTTTCGGCCGCGATGGTCGTGGCCAACATGGCCGCAAATCTGGAAATCGCCCGGCAGGCGGTTGTCAATCTTGCTAGCATGCTTCCGGCCGGCAATCAAACAAGTCCCGCGGTCAGTGCCCTTACCGGGGCGATTCAATCCGATCCAAACCTGTTAGATGACGCGCTGCGTCGCAAATACGGTCTCCTGATTGATCGCGCCACCACCACCAGCGGCTAACTGTTTCTGAAAAGGAATTCCATGGCACACGCCCAAACCGCACCGGTAGATTGCGATGTAACCGATGTCTCCCTTGCCGACGCCGGCCGCGATCTAATTGAATGGGCCGACGCGTCAATGCCGGTATTGGCCCAGATTAGAGATGATTTTTCGGCCACCAAACCTTTGGCCGGTCTTAGCTTGGCTGCCTGCCTGCACGTAACCACCGAGACCGCCAACCTTGCCCGTACGCTCAAGGCTGGCGGGGCCAAGGTGGCGCTTTGCGCTTCCAACCCGCTCTCAACCCAGGACGCCACCGCCGCTGCCCTAGTCAAGCACTATCACATTCCGGTCTACGCCCGGCGCGGCGAGGACAACGCTACCTATTACCGCCACATCAACGCCGTTTTGGACTACTCGCCTCAGCTGACGATGGACGATGGGGCCGATCTGGTTTCAGAGATTCACAAGAATCGGCGCGACCTCATTCCCACCATCGCCGGCGGAACCGAGGAAACAACCACCGGCGTTGTGCGCCTGCGGGCAATGGAGGCCGGCGGCCAGTTGGCTTACCCGATCATGGCGGTCAACGAGGCGGATACCAAACATCTTTTTGACAACCGCTATGGCACCGGCCAATCCACCATCGACGGGATTCTGAGGGCCACCAACAAGCTCCTCGCCGGTTCACGGTTCGTAATCTGCGGCTACGGTTGGTG
The DNA here is from genome assembly GCA_965261345.1 of Chloroflexota bacterium. Classification (GTDB taxonomy): domain Bacteria; phylum Chloroflexota; class UBA11872; order UBA11872; family VXNJ01; genus VXNJ01. Next base: position 912,334 of record OZ253449.1, on the reverse strand, counting down.
TGGAAGGGGACTGGCCGCGCGGGCCGCCGGGATGGGCGCCAGCGTGATCATTACCGAGGTAAACCCGACTCGCGCGCTCGAGGCGGTAATGGATGGCTACCAGGTCATGTCGATGGCCAGGGCTGCCGCCGAGGGCGACTTCTTCGTGACCGTAACCTCCAACAAGAACGTCATCGACGGGCCGGACTTTGCGCGCATGAAGGACGGAGCAATCCTGGCCAATGCCGGCCATTTTGACGCTGAGATCAACATCCCGGTGCTAACCGAAATGGCCACGTCGGTAAGGACCCTGCGGCCGCTGCTAGACGAATACCGGATGGCCGATGGCAACCGGATTCGGCTGTTGGCCGGTGGCCGATTGGTAAACCTGGCCGCCGCCGAGGGCCACCCGCCAGGGGTCATGGACATGAGTTTTGCCAACCAGGCACTCAGCGCGCAGTTCATGTGGGAACGGTCCGGCCAGCTGGAACCACGGGTCTATGAAGTGCCGGCCGACATCGATTCATCCATCGCCCGGCTCAAATTGGCAAGCATGGGCATAGAAATTGATTCGATGACGTCCGAACAAACCCGCTATGCAAGTTCTTGGGAAGAGGGGACATGAGAGCGATAACAAGCAGATGAGCGTTGATCTACTGGCCGCCGAGCGGATGCTTTTCACCTCCGAATCGGTAACCGAGGGACACCCCGACAAGCTGTGCGACCAAATCTCCGACGCCATCGTCGATGCGTTGCTGGACCGCGATCGCAATGCCCGGGTGGCCTGCGAAACCGCCGCCTCCAACGACGTCATAGCCCTGCTTGGAGAAATAACCTGCGACCTTGAAGGTGAGGCGTTAAACGAACTGGCCCGTGCTACCGCGCGGTCGGTCATTGCCGACGTTGGCTACACCGACCCGCAGCTGGGGTTCGATTTGCAATCGGCCCGCTTCATTACCCGGCTCAACCGGCAATCGAGCGATATTGCCGCCGGAGTCAACCGCGAACTTGATGATGACCAGGGGGCCGGCGACCAGGGGATGATGTTCGGGTTCGCCTGCAGCGAAACACCCGAACTCATGCCGCTGCCGATCGCCCTGGCGCATCGTCTTACCCGAAAATTGGCCGAGGTTCGCAAATCCAAACAACTGGATTTTCTGCGCCCCGACGGCAAGAGTCAGGTAACCGTTGAATACAACCGCGGCCGGCCGGTGAGGGTGGCCAACGTGGTGATTGCGGCCCAGCACGATGATGCGGTATCCGATTCGCGGTTGTGTGAGCAGATCACCGAAGAAGTCATCCGGCCCGTAATCGGCGATCGATTGCTCGACGATCGATCGAAGATCCGGATCAATGGGACCGGCCGTTTCGTAATTGGCGGCCCTGGCGCTGATGCCGGGTTGACCGGTCGCAAGATCATCGTCGACACCTACGGCGGAATGGCCCGCCATGGCGGCGGCGCCTTTTCTGGCAAAGATCCCAGCAAGGTCGATCGCTCCGGCGCCTATATGTCCCGTTACATTGCCAAAAATCTGGTGGCCGCCGGATTGGCCGAACGCGCCGAGGTTCAGCTTGCCTACTGCATTGGGGTTGCCGATCCGGTTTCGGTCAACGTGGAGACCTTTGGCAGCGCCAATGGAGTCGATCCCAATTGCCTGGGCGAACTGGTGCGCGAGCACTTCGATCTGCGCCCGCGCAAGATCATTGACGGCCTGAATCTGCGCCGCCCGATCTACCGCCCGGTTGCCGCGTACGGGCACTTTGGACGAAACGACCTAGATCTCCCGTGGGAAAAGACCGATCTGACCGCCGCCCTGCAGGCGAGCGCGAGACTGAAATAACCCGCGGCGGCAGCTGCTCCCGGGACGCGCTGGTAGCGGGTCGACGGCGCCTGCTGATTGGAATCGCCGCCGCCGGGTTGCTGGGTGCGTGCGCGATCGACCAGGGCCAATTGACGGTTTTTGCGGCGTCCTCGCTGCAGCCAGGGTTAGATGAAATCCATCGCCGGATGGCCGATCGATCGGGGTTGCGAGCCGTTGCCAGCTATTCCGGATCGCAGATCCTGGCGGCCCAGGTCAAGCTCGGCGCGCGGCCCGACATTTTTATCAGCGCTAACCTCGAGCCGCCTGGAAACGAATCATTGGCCAGCGGACGGCAATATCAGATCATTGCCGCCAACAAGGTCGTGGCGGCCGCCGCGGCCGGCAATCCGGCCGGACTCAAAAACGCCTTTGACCTGGCCCGGAACGGCGTGCGCACGGCCCTGGCCGGACCGGCGGTGCCGCTGGGTCAGGCCACCCGGGCGACCCTTGCGGCAATGGCGGGCGACCGCCGATCGCCCCCGAATCTGCAGACATTGATCAACGCCAACGCCATCTCGCTCGATCTGAGCGCCCGGGCGGTGCAATCGCGGCTTCTCTTGGGCGAGGCCGATGGCGGATTCGTTTACTCTAGCAACCTGATCGTCAACCCCCAATTGGTCGCCTTGGAAGGGACCGGGCCGCACGCGCGATCGGTGCGCTACTGGGCCGCCGCGTTATCTCCCAACCCGGCTGCCAATCCGTACCTGCAATTCCTGACCGGCCCGGAGGCCCGATCGGTGCTGACCGGATTTGGCCTTGCCCAAACCTGGTAGAAACATCGGTTCGGTACTGGTTCTGGCCCCGGCACTGATGTTGACCGCGTTCCTCCTCCTCCCGCTTCTGGGACTGGTTGTCCGCGGCAGCGCCGGGTTGGGACAACTGGACGTCTGGTCGCTGCCGGTCCGCGGCGCCTTGCTGCTTTCGCTGGCGACCTCGACGGTTTCACTGGCGGTCATTGTGATCCTGGGCACGCCCTTGGCCTGGATTCTTTCGCGGCGCCGTTGGCGCGGCATCGCGCTTATCGAAGCGGTCGTCGATGCGCCGCTTCTGCTTCCACCGGTGGTGGCCGGGGTGGCCCTGTTAGCTGCCTTTGGACGCCTGGGACTGGTGGGCCAATTTACCCCTTTTGGGTTGGGATTTTCGACCGCGGCGGTGGTATTAGCGCAGACCCTGGTGTCGGCGCCCCTGTTCGTTCGTGCTGCCAGAGCCGGGTTCGATGGGGTAGATAGCCGGCTTGAGCGGGTTGCCCAGACGCTGGGGGCCAGCCCATTGAGAGTTTTCCGACAGATTACGATCCCGCTTGCCTTGCCGGGGCTGCTGGCCGGGGCAATCCTGGCCTGGGCGCGGTCGCTGGGTGAATTCGGGGCAACCCTGATGTTTGCCGGAAATATCCCCGGGGTCAGTCAAACCCTGCCGTTGGCGATCGCCAATCTGCTCGAAACTGATCTGGACGCGGCCCTGACCCTGTCGCTCCTGCTTTTGGCCGTAGCGGTGCTGCTGCTGACCGCCTTGCGCCTGCTGGCAAGCCGGAGTGGCTGAGGGTGCTTTCGGTGGATATCGGGTTGCGGCTCGGGGATTTTCAGCTGGCGGCGGCGTTTTCGGTGGCTTCCCAACCATTGGTGCTATTTGGTTATTCGGGCTCTGGAAAGAGCACTACGCTGGAAGCGATCGCCGGACTGCGCCAGCCCGACCACGGGAGCATCGTGCTCAACGGCAAGACGTTGTTTGATGCCGCCAGCGGTCTGCTGGTGCCGGCCCACCGGAGGGAGATCGGATATCTGGTCCAGGACGGCGCGCTTTTCCCCCACATGACGGTTGCCCAGAACATCGGTTTCGCCCTAAAGGACGCACCTGCCGGGGAGCGCCGGCGGCAGGTTTCGAACATGCTTGAATTACTCGACCTGGGAGATTTGGCCGACCGACGACCAAGCGCGCTTTCCGGTGGCCAACGACAGCGCACGGCGCTTGCCCGGGCGCTCGCGCGGCGCGCCCAGTTGCTGCTGCTTGACGAACCGTTTGCCGCGCTTGACCAGCCGGTGCGCTCTCGCATCCTGCAGCAACTTATTTCGCTGCACGAGGAGCTCGCGCTGACCATGGTCTACGTGACTCATGATTTGGGCGAGGCGTTCATGTTGGGTGGGCAGATGGCGGTCTACGATGCCGGCGAGATATTGCAGATCGGTTCCTCCAATGACATCTATGCCCGGCCCGTCACCCGCCGCACCGCACTGTTGACCGGTACCGCCAATGTGCTCGCCGCTAAGGTCGTGGCGGCCTCGGCCCGCGGATTGACGGTGCGGCTCGGCGGATGGGAATTACAGACTGATCATTACCCGTTCGCTATCGGGGATCCGGTCTGCGTATGCGTGCGCCCGCAGGCGGTCATCCTATTGCGTCGTGACCGTCCCAGCCGCAACCCGGAAAATTTGATTTCGGGGCGAATCATAAGTGACCAGCTACGCGGTTCATTGCACACTTTGCAAATGGAAATTGATGGAGATCCCTCGCCGCTGCGGCTAGAGATCGAATTGCCCGCGCACGCCCACGCGGTCATGGGTGTGCGGGTCGGTTCCCGGTGGCGTGCGTCGTTACGGCGCGCGAGCCTGCATTTGATTGGCGATTCTCGGGAAAACCGGGCCGGATGGTAACAATGCCGGTTTTCACGGCGTTTTGCATACCGAGTACGACGGAGGGCTGGGCCAATCAGCTCGGCTAGGACGCCGGACGAACTCGATCAGTTGATCCGCCGTGCGGTCGAGCTAGATCGTGATGCGTTCGGTCATGTTTATGACGAATTTTTTCCTCAAATACACCGGTTTATTGAATACCGGATTGGCGGCAATCGGCATATTGCCGAAGATTTGGCCAGCCAGGTATTCATGCAGGCGTTGCGCGCAATCGATAAATACCGACACCAATCGGTGGCCGGTTTTCGGGCTTGGATTTTTCGGATCGCGCGTAACGCCATCGCCGACCACTTTCGGCGCAGCCAGGACCTGACCTATGACATCGAGTCGCAGGCCCGGCACCTGGTGTATGAGAACGACGATTTCGATCGCGTGGCGACCTCTGACATCCTGCGGCGGGCACTTGAGGTGCTAACCCCCGAGCAGGCCGAGGTAATTGCGCTGCGTTTCTCGCAGGATTTGTCCCATCGCGAGATTGCCGCAATGATCGGTAAGCAGGAAAACGCGGTTCGCGCACTTCAGTTTCGGGCAATCGCCAGCCTGCGCCGTCGCGTGGAAGAGCTCGACCAGTGAATCGCGCCGAGTCGCAGATTGCCGCTCTGCTCGATGCCTATTGCGCCGGAGCCACAACCGGCGAGCAGCTGCTGGCCGAGAACGCGGAAATTGGCGCGGAGCTCTCCGAATACCTCCTGGTTGCCGATGCCCTGATCGCCGCCCGTCCGCCAGATCCGCCGCCGGACGCGGTCATGCGCCGCCGCCGGGTCTTTGAAGAGCAGGTAACCCGGTTGCGGCGCAGCCGGAGCGAGCGGTCCGCGCTGCGGCGGCTGCTGACCTGGTTTCGTGTGGCCTTTGCCCAGACGCGGGTGGCTACCGTTGCACTTTCGCTGGTTTTCGTGGTCCTGGCGGCCTCGGGCGTCTCGGCTGCCGCCCTGGCGGCGCCGCCCGGCAGCCCACTCTACGATTACAAGCTAACCGTCGAACGCGCCACCGTCCAGTTGACCGCCCAGGCCAATCGCCCGGCCAGCTATTTTGAATTGGCCGAACGCCGGATTTCGGAATTGACTTCTCTCGGGCCGGATGCCGAGCCCGAACTGATCGTTAAGGTTTCAGATTCCTATCGAATGCTGGTCCGCGAAGGACTCGATTCGATCAATTCGCTGCAGGGTTCGGTCGGATTCGACTATTTTGATGCGTTTAGAAATTACCAGGTGCGGGTGCGTCAGCACGGTCAGCAACTGGCTGCCATCGCCGCCGACATCGCTCCGGCCAACCCCAGTCTGGCTGCGATCCTAGAGGAAAGCCCACCGACGACCGAACCGGCCCCCGATCCGCTGGTTGTGCCCGCCCCCGAGCCGACGCCCGCGCCTACCGTTTCCCCGACTCCCACCGCCACCGCCGCGCCGGTTGCTCCGACCCCTGACCCAACCCCGACGGCGCAGGATACCCCCACCCCGGAGCCGGAACCGACTGCTGAACCGGAGGTCGAACTGGAAGGAACAATAGCCGCCATCGGGCGCGGCGCTCTAAGAATTGGCGAAGTTACCGTACTCGTTGACCAGGCAACTCAACCAGATCTGGTCATCGAAGGCGAACCGATCGTTGGTGCCCAGGCCTACGTAATCGGCCAGGCCGTCGATGAGCTGACCGTTTCGGCGCGGCTGCTGCGGGTTACGTCCACGCAGGGTTCGAGTAATGGTGAATCGGGCGGACCGCCGACCCCGACTGCCACCTCGACACCTACCCCGACCCCGGCAACCTCTCCGACCCCGACCGCGTCTCCCACTCCCACTCCCACCCCCTCGCCGGTCGCCTTGGCAACGTTCGAATATTCCGGATACGTTGACGAATATACCGGCGAAACCGTCACGATTGATGGCCGGGTGATCTTCATTGACGGTGATGGTCAACCCGCCGCCACGGTCACCGGTGAGCAGCTTGGGGTTGGCGCCCTCGTTGATGTGAGCGGCGAAGTGCTCTCCGACCTGCGGTTGCGGGCCCGGAGCATAGATGTCCGTGCCGGCGCGATTTAAGCTGTCATCACCGCCCATCTTGCATTAACGTATTAGCGGCTAGGCCCGGTTGCGGGTTAGATTGCCGCGATTGTGTGGAAGCGGACAGGTGGGCAAAGATGGTTCGAGTTGGATTCATCGGCTGTGGCGACTGGGCGCGCGCCGGCCATATAGCGGTCATGGCGCAATACAGCGACGTTGAAATCGTCGGATTCGCCGATCCGCAGGATCAGGCGATCAAATCCGCCCGGGAACTGGCCCCGGACCTGGAAAGCGTTCCCGGCTTTGCCGATTACCTGGCGATGCTCGCGGAGATTGCACCCGAAGCGGTGGTAATCGCCACCCCCCATACGATGCACGAGCAGCACATTCTCGATGCATTCGCCGCTGGGTGCCACGTCATGTGCGAAAAGCCGTTCGTCCATAGCGTGGCCGCCGCGCGTCGGGTCATTGCGCGGCGCGAGGAAACGGGACTGCAATTGATGATCCCGTATCAGCGCAATCTTCGTTCGCACTACCAATTTGCGACCGCCGAAATTGCCGCCGGCAATCTCGGGAATCTAGAAATGATCACCGCCTGGCAGAGCCAGGGTTGGATTTCCCGGGTGCGGGGGTCCTGGCGCACCGACCCGACCTTTTCGGCCGGTGGGCAACTGATGGACTCGGGCAGTCACTTGACTGACTTCGTCCTGCACGCGTCCCAGCTAAAACCGGTGGCGGTGAACGCCGTCCTGTCCAACCTCGGGGAGCAGGTGAACGTCAATTCGGCCTTAACGATTCGGTTCGCCGGCGGGGCCCTGGCCAGCCTGGCGGTAATCGGTAACGCTCCCTCGAACATGTGGGAGGAAATCGGGTTCTACGGGTCCGATGCCCGGATTTTGATGCGTTCGACCGCCCAGACCCCGCTGGCCGATGGGCTTGAAATCGACTACGAATCGGTTGGGAATGAGGTCAGACCGGTGGAACTTGCGGCCGGCAGCATCCCCGACCGCAATTTCATCGATACCCTGCTGGGTAACGACCACAACCGTGCCAACGCCGAGGCGGCACTAAGGGTCCTTGCAGTAACCGAGGCTGCCTGGCGCTCGGCCGAATCTGGCAGCGAGGCCAAAGTCGACCTTTAACTAAGCTCCAGCGACTTGGTTTCGGCCCAATTTGGCCCGGCGGCGACGTCGGTTTTTAGCGGGACCTTGAGCTTGCAGACCCCATTCATGATCTGAGCCAACTGCCCGGCGAATTCCTCCAAGGCTTCCGTTGCCACTTCTATTAGCAGCTCGTCATGAATTTGCAGGGTAATCGCGGCCGGGATATTGTGGCGACGGATATGGGCGTCCAGTTCGATCATTGCGAGCTTTAATATCTCGGCCGACGTCCCCTGGATCGGCATGTTGATTGCCTCGCGCTCGGCTGCCTGGCGACGACTGCCGGCCGACTGGAGTTCGTGATGGCGCCGGATTCGCCCGTGCAGGGTTCGCGTGAGGCCATGTTCGTGGGCACTCGTCCGAGTTGCTTCCATGTAGTCGTGCACCCCGGGGTAGCGGGCAAAATAGGAATCGATAAGGGCTGCCGACCCCTGTAGGTCAAGCTCGCTGCGCCAGGCCAGGCCGTGGGCGGTGATGCCGTATACGATACCGAAATTGACGGTTTTGGCCTGCTCGCGCATCTGGTAGGAAACCTGGTCGAGTTCGACCCCGAAAAGTTGCGCCGCAGTGGCGGTGTGCACGTCAAGATCGTTGGCGAAGGCGGCAATCAGGTTTTGATCGCCGGAGATGTGGGCCAGCACCCGCAGATCGATCTGCGAGTAATCGGCTGAAATTAATACTCGGCCCGGGGCCGCGCCGAACGCCTGCCGAATATGTTGACCTCGCTTGCTGCGCACCGGAGTGGCCTGCAAATTGGGATTGCGGGTTCCCACCCTCCCGGTGACCGAAGATGTCTGCGAAAAGCGTGGGTGAAGGCGTCCGCCACCGTCGACCAGGCCGGGCAGCGGCCCGATGTAGTTGCGCAATAGCGTCGAAAGCTCGCGGTACTCCATCATCAGGGCGATGATCGGGTGTTGGCCGTCGAGGCGTTCCAGTGCGCGCCGGGCGGTCGATGGTGCGCCGCCGCGGGTTTTTTCCAGGACCGGCAGACCCAGCCGATCGTAGAGCACCTGCCCCAGCGCGCGGGTCGAATTGAGGTTGAATTCCCCGCCGGCGAACTCGTAAATTGCCTGGGCGATCTGATCGCATTCGGCGCCGTACTGGTCCCCCAGCCTGGATAGCACCGCCGGGTCCATCGCCACGCCGTGCTGTTCCATACGTGCCAGCACCGGTACCAGCGGCATTTCAATGCGGTCAAACACCGGCTTTAATTCGACATCGGCGATGGCCGCCGATAGTTTTTGGCCGAGGCGGGCGACCGCCTGCCCGGCGCGGACCACGGCCACGGGCTGGGTCGGGCCAATCGCGCCGGGTTTGGACACCCCATCGGTTTCGGGCATTGACCGGGCCAGGACCTGGTCAAGATTGCGGGCGACAAGTTGTTGCAAACTGGCAAAGCTCTCGCCGCCTGAGGCCAGATGGGCGGCAATCTCGGCGTCGAAGACAAGGCCCTGAAGCTCGATTCGCTCGGAGGATAGAGCCCGCAGCAACTCCTTGCCGGCATAGGCCCATTTGGGCTGCGACGGATCCTGCAGCCAATCGGACAGACCGACGAGTAGGTCTTTTGGATTTGGCAGAAACCAGCTCGACGTTCCTTGACAGATCGCCAGCGAGCGCAAGCGCAGGGATTTGCTCTCGCCGGCGATGAGCCCAAACAGCGCGACGGGCGGGCCCTCAGTCAGGGTGGCGGCCAAGGCTCGGGCCTGGTCCAGGTGGTCGACCACCTGCCAGTCCGGGGCACTGGCCTGCGAGCCAAATAGCGGGATTTGGCCGTCGGCGTGCATGTCCAGATCAAACGGCAATCTTTGGCGAATGCTGTGGAACCCGAGCCGATCGAGCAGGTTTCGCAGCTGCTCGGCATCGGGATTGACCCAGATGCGGGCCGCGTCGGGATCAAATTCCAGCGGGACCTGGGTGTCAATGGTGGCCAGTTGGCGCGATATGCGGGCCGACTGTCGGTTTTCCGGGCTCGCTAGGGCCCGCCTGGCCCGCGGCGACAGATTCTCGTCCTCGAACGCTGCCAGCACTCCGTCCAGGGTCCGGTACGTTTGGATGAGCGAGATTGCGGTCTTCTCGCCGATTCCCGGGACCCCGGGAATATTGTCGGAAGAATCGCCCTGCAGGGCCTTTATATCGATCAGCTGGCGTGGTTCGACTCCCCAGCGTTTCATAAACGCCGCCCGGTCGTAGACCTGAAACGGCTGGCCGCGCGGGCGTGGATAAAAAACGTTGATCTTGCCGGAGATGAGTTGGAATAGATCGCGGTCGCCGGAAAAAATCCGCACGTGAAAATCGGCCTTGGCTGCAGATTGCGCCAGCGTTCCCAAGATGTCATCGGCCTCGAACCCGACAATTTCGTAACCGGGCGCCCCCAGAGCGGCGATCAACTGTCGCGCGCGCGCAAATTGTGGGATCAAATCGTCGGGCGGGGCCTGTCGGTTGGCCTTGTAAGCAGCATCGATCTCCTGGCGAAAGGTTGGACCGGGGGAATCGAAGGCCACCGCCAAATGGGTGGGGTCATAAGCGGCGATCACGTTAAGGAGTTGCGCCAAAAATCCGTAGACCGCGTTGGTGGGCTCGCGGTTGCCCTGGTCATCGACCGTGGCAAATCGGGCGGGAATTGAGTGATAGGCGCGAAAAAGCACCGACATCGCATCGATTAACAGCAGCTTGGGTAGACGCCGGGCGCTCATCGCAATTGCCCCCGCGTCGCTCGGCCGCGGGTCGGACCCATATTAGGAAGCAGCGGTCGTGGCCGCACTTGGGGCCGAGGACGGATGCAGCGCCGATTCGTTGGATGGATCAGAAGGCCACCAACTCCATTTACCCAATACCAAGATGATCGCGGGCACCAGCATGGTGCGGACGATGAACGTGTCAATTAGTATCCCCACCGCCACCATTGTTCCGATCTGCACGATCGCAACCAGCGGAAAGGTGGTCAAGACCAGAAAGGTGCCGGTCAAGATCAATCCAGCCGAAGTGATTACCCCGCCGGTGCTGGCGACTGCCCGGCGAGTGGCGACGGCGGTGTCGGCGGCTACGCATTCCTCGCGCACGCGCGAAATCAGCAGGATGTTGTAGTCGGCCCCCAAGGCGGTCAGGAATATGAAGGCCCAGAGCAGGTTTTGATACCCCAAACCGTTGTGCCCAAGAATGAATTCGAAAATGAATACCGACAGACCGATCGCTGCGAGCAGCGACGTGAAAACGCTCGCGGCTAAAAATGCCGCCGCCACCAGGCTGCGCAGCACCACCAGCAGGATGATGAAGATCATTAGATAACCCAAGGGGATCACTACCAGGGTGTCGCGATTGACGGCTTCGCGCGAGTGGAAGCTGGTGGCGGTCTGTCCGCCGAGCAGGGGCTGGACGCCATTGAGTGATGTACTGCTCACTATGTCGTCGATTGCCGCCTGCAGGTCCGGGATCTGATTGATCGCCGCGAGTGATGTCGGGTTCGCCGCCAACTGGATTTCGATCACGGCGGTGGTTTGATCCTGGGAAACAAACCTTTGTCCGGCCGTCAACGTGCCAATTGCGGCAATGACCGGTGGATCGAGCCCCAATTGGGCCAATTCATTCGTGGCGCGGCTGGGGTCGGCCGGGGCCGGGGCGTTCGCATTGGAGAGCAGGTTGAGCAAAATCGGTGCTGGCAGCGAGTCGAGCAGCGCCTGGACCTCGGAACCGCTGCGTTGCGGGATGCTGATGAACGGCCGCGTCGGACCCAGCGCCGACGCTATTTCCGGACGGGCTTCCAGTTCGCTGGTAATTTGGGCAACCGCCGGCAGATGGGCATAAATCGATCCCTCCTCCAGTTCCAGCAACAGCTGCGCGGGGTTGCTCGATCCGCCGGCCCCCGAACTGGCCAGGATGTCAAACCCGATCTTGGAATCCAGATCTTCTGGGAGCGAACCGACGGTATCGAAATCCTGTTTGAGTTGAGTGTTGCCGAGCGCAAAGACAATCAGCAGCACTGCGCTCACCAGCAGGGTGGCCCAGGGGTGGCGGGTCACCAGTTCGGCAATCTTTTGCCATGTACGGGATGGCCGGGTCGCCTTTGCCTCGCCGATCGGCCAGAAGATCCATCGACCGGCCAGTACAACCAGTGCGGGAATCAGGGTTAGGCCGGTGATGATCGTCAATCCCACCGCCAAGCCCAGAATCGGCCCCATTCCGCGAAAGGTGCCAAACGATGCCAGCAACATTAGCGCCAACACTATCACGGTGGTGCCGCCGCTGGCAGCGATCGCCGGGCCCAGCCGGGTGATCGCGGCCTGCATCGCCAGCCAGCGCGAGTCATTGCGGCGCAGCTCCTCGCGATAGCGTGCGACCACAAATACGGTGTAATCGGTGCCGGCGCCAAACACCAGTACCGACATGAGGGCGGTGATTTGGCTGTTGATCAGCAGGCCGAATGTATCGGCTGCCCAGGCTGCCAGAAACTGGGCCATCAGCAGGCTCCACCCCACCCCCAGAAGGGCCAGCAGGGGCATTACCGGTGAGCGGTAAACGATCAACAGGATTAGCAGCACCAGCAGCACCGTAAGCAAGGTAACCCGAAAGTCAAATTGCGAGAAGGTATTGGCCAAATCGGCGGTGATGCCAGCCGCTCCGGTAAAGGAGAGGATCAATTCCTCATCGGGCCTGATTGAGGCCAGAAATGCTCGCAGTTCCTGCGCACCTTGCGTGAGCGCCAATATGTCGCCGTCGATATCCCAATCCGAAACGATCGAGAGGGTGCGCACCTGGCCGTCTGTTGCCGGCAGGTCAATCGCCGCACGAATCTGGGCAGAGTCGCCCTCGGTTAGGACTTCGGCCAGATAGGTTCGAACCCGTTCGGCCAAATCGCGATCGGCGGCGGTGATTCCCGATGGGCGGTGCACCAACACCAGGCCCTGCAAGCCGGAACTGGGAAATTTTTCCTGCTGGAGAATCAACGCTTTACGGGCGATTGAATCGGTCGGAAGAAAGTCGGCGCTGTCGTCGGTGACAACAGCCCCTAGGCTGGGCGAAACGTAGACGATGACGGCCGCGGCCAAAATCCAAAAACCCAGCACCGCCAGCGCCCGCCGCGGTGAGCCGACCAGCCATCCGAGGGGCGCAAAAGAACCGCTCATTACAGTGTGTTTCCTCAGTTTGAGTTGGGAAGGTGGGGGCGGGCCACGGCCCCCTCAATCCGCCGTCCCATGGGCAGTTTATTAGCGCCAGTCTGGGGTTGATGTCAGCGGATTCGGCCAGTTGTCGTTGAAGGCTAGCACGCTGATGATTTAGCGATTTTGTTCAGCTTGCCGGCCTCTCTCGATCAAGCGCGCCGGCCATTGTTCCAGGCGCAGTGAAGGGGAACGCCCGGAACGCTTTACATTGATCATTTCGGCAACGACCGCCAGGCCGATTTCCTCGGGCGTGCGAGATCCGATGTCCAACCCGATCGGGGCGTAAACGTTGCGCAATTGCTCGGCCGAAATGCCCTCTTCGATCAGATTGCGGTACACGATGAGCACCCGCCGACGGGAGCCGATCATGCCGACATATGGGACCTTTGAACCGGCCAATTTCCGCAGCGCCTGCTCGTCAAAAGCATGCGCACGGGTGACCAGGACGACATAAGTTGCCATGTCCATCGGAAGTTGACCCAACGTCTTTGCCATGTCGCCGACCAGAATGTGCTCAGCTTGAGGAAAGCGTTCACGGTTGGCAAAGTCGGAGCGGTCGTCGATAACGGTGACCTCAAATCCGACCGCGCTGGCGATCTGGCAGATAGGCTGGGCAACGTGCCCGGCGCCCACTATCACCACCCGGTCGCTCATTCCCAGCGGTTCAAAAAAAACTTCCAGGGCCGCGTTTCGCGGGCGCTCTAGGTGTTGACCGTCCAGACCATAGGCGATGCATTTGGCCTCGGCAAGACTGCCCAATTGGTCCAGATCGGTCGAAATTGCCCTACTTAGGGCGGACGTTGGCTCCAAAGGAGAGGGTTCGCCGGCCAATCGCAGCCATTTGACCCCGACCGCAAATTCGCTCACCCGCGAGGCGATTACCGTCGCCCAGACGCCTCCCTGACGCCGATCGCGGGCGGCAATGAGGCGGTTTAGCAACCCTTCAACTAACGCTCGGCTGGCGACCAGAGGTCGATGAATACATCCACCGTGCCGCCGCAGACGTCGCCTTCGCCGCGCAGGTCGTCAACCAGATCGACCCGCAGCATTCGCGGATTCCCATCGGCGATTGCGGTGGCCGCGGCCTGCCAGATTCCGGCCTCCACGCACCCACCACCTACGGTGCCGGCGCCTGCGCCGGATTCAAATACCAGCATCCGGGCACCGACCTTTTGTGGGGTTGAACCGCGGCTGCGCACGATCGTGGCCATCGCCACGGCTTCGCCCTGGGCGTTGCGGTCGCGGATCTGTTCAAAGAGCAATTGTTTGGGGAAATTGGTCAAGTGTTGGAGTTGCCCGCCGGCCGCTTTAGGTGTAATCACAAATCTATGATATGGGAGTTTTTAGCCAACTCCGGGACGGTTGGGCGCTCCATGCTTTTAACCGGGCCCGCCCAAAGACCTCGATTGGATCTGGGGACGAGTCATATCCATCGAGCCGACCTGATGGGCGTGGACCTTGTCAATGCGCGTTGCTGAAAAAACTTTTGGAAGTAGCGGCCGTACCGTACCGATGGCGGAAGCTACCCTCCTTGTGGGGGTGTTCCGGGGGCGGCGATGGGAATTGCAACCAAGTATTGGAATTGCCGGCAGGGCTGGGAGACCCGCCCGTCATCTGATCCGAATTTGTTTTTCGTTGTGTTTGAGGCGCGTCCCGTCGCCTAAATCAACCCACCGTATTGGTAAGGCTGTAGGGGATAAAAACCGATCCAACCACCAGTTCTTCACTGGCGTTGAAGGGCGCATGGATTGCGTGATCGGGAACTAGGATGCGGCGCAGAATGTCGCCCAGCAGCGTGAGCATGACCTTATTGAGTTGGTTGGCCGGATGGTACTCGAAGATCGCTGCCTGGAAGTACTGGCGAATGAACCCGAAGGTAGTTCCGGGAGCGTGCAGGTATCCGGGCACGGCGAAATTGTAATGAGCGTCGGTGAGCGGGTAGCCGAACGCGATCAGCCCACCGAGACGGTCGTTGAAGTCGGCGAAACCGACCTTGATGCCTTCGATCGAGTAGTCAGAAATCTTGTCGCCCCAGGGGCCCGATTCGGTCCCCGCGTGCGGGTTGAGTACATAGGGCTCAGTACCCTGGTCGCCGCCCGCGCTGTGAACTCCGCCAACATATTCCCAGGTCAGCCGTCGTTTAAGGATCCAACCCTGCCCGACATTGTGAAAATCAACCGCGCCACGCTGAAAGAACATCGTCAATCCGCCGGGCTTGAGCACGTGAACCTCGGAAATCGGGTATCCGCAGCGGTCCAGACTCCTGGTGGCGTCGTGGTAGCTCAAGAATTCAGCGGTGCGGGCGGTTCCGCTCCAACTGATCTCCAGGTCGGGGATGTTGTGTTTGAGGTTGTCAAGGCCCGGCCCCCCAACGTATCGATTGGCAATGACCCTTACCGTGGGCCGCGAAGCTGGAGTTAAAGTCCACCGGATCGGTGCTGGTCGCCGGGTTGGCCGTCGGCCCACATTGACGACCGCCGACTGGTTTCCGCCGGCAACCCATCCGACATTTCTGCCAGCCGACGCTGGGCCATTTGACCGATCAAAATTACCAATGGACACTGAATTTTGCGACCGCATTGCGCGCTTCCCCCGGGACCTGACCGGGCTTTTAGGGGGCTGGCTGCGACCTGGTGGCGATTGCCGGGACGCACGTTAAATGCCGGAGTTGCCAGAAGTAGAGACGGTCGTGCGGGGGCTGCGATCATCAGTTGTCGGGCGACGAATCACGCAGCTCGACGTGTTCGATCGCAAACTATCGCATCTGGAGGCGTTTGATCTTCTAGGTAGCCGCATCGGGTCGGCTCAGCGCCGCGGCAAATATGTGAATCTGCCATTGGCTGGTGGGCGCACATTGCAGATCCATTTGATGATGAGCGGGCGGTTGCTGCTGCGCGACCGGGCCTCTCCCGCCGATCGCTTCATGCGGGTCCGCATTGGTTTGGACGACGGCCAAGAACTTCGCTTTTGCGATCCACGGCGCTTCGGCCTTATGCGCGTCCTCTCGCCGGCGCAATTGGCGCAATTCGATGCCGCACTGGGACCCGAGCCGCTCAGCCCGCGATTTCGGGCGCAGGACCTGGCTGGCCGGCTGGACCGCCGCCAGGTCGCGCTGAAAACCGCCTTGCTAAACCAAAAGGTAATTGCCGGGGTGGGCAATATCTATGCCGACGAAACCCTGTGGCGGGCGCGACTAGATCCGGGCACGACCGCGGCCGGATTAAGCGACGCGCAGACGCGAACTCTGCACCGGGCGCTGCGCCAGGTTCTAAGAGCGGCGATCGCGCTCGGCGGGACGACCTTTGGGATCTACGCTGATGCGCGCGGCCAAGAAGGCGCCTTTCAAGGTTCATTGAAAGCGTTTCGCCGGACCGGGCAGCCGTGTCCGCGCTGCCGCCAGGCGATCAAACGGATTGTGCTGGGCGGACGCGCTACCCACTATTGCCCCAATTGCCAGGAATTGCCCGCCGATTAACCGGATCGGGTTGGTCCCCGCATACGCGCTCTTACCCGGGCCTCGCCGACGATCCCATCCAACCCTGGTCCCTCGACCTGGAACGCCGCCGCCGCAGAGGCGAAGCGGCAGGATTGCGCAATGTCCCCGCTCCGATGAAATTCGAGGAATACCGCCGCCGCGTAGCAATCGCCGGCCCCGGTCTGGTCCAATTCCTCGGCTGGAAACGCCGGCACATGCGCCAGGTGCTTTCCGTATTCGAAGATATCGGCGCCGTGGATCGAGCGGGTAACAATCCCGTAGCGAACCGGGCGCAGGTAACGTTCCAACTCGTACCGATCGCGCGGGTCGTGTTCGGAGAGCACCAGTATGTCGGCCCGATTTAGGATCTGTTCGCATTCGTCCCACAGCTTGGGCGAAATCAGGCCATCGGCCGCCCGGTGCCGCAGCCATCCTTGCGGGGTGACCCCGACCAGCGCCGAATCGGCGATCGCCGCCGCCAGACTGGCCGGCACCTCGTCGGTCAGGGGCGCCAGGTGGAAGACGTCAGATTCCAGCCAACTGGGCGGGATAAGTTCCACCGCCACCGGACTGGCCAACTCGTGGCAATACTGGACCCGCCCATCGGGGAGATAGATGTTTTCGTAAATGGTGGTTACCGGTGTTTCCACCCAGATGAAATCGGCGTCTCCGTAGCGAACGGCGATTCGATCGCGGTCGCGTTCGGCCACCGCGGTGACAACCCTGACCTTGGCCCCCAGCTTGACCGCGGTAACCCCGCCAAATGACACGGTGCCTCCGACCCGGGTGCCGTCAGCTACCCGGTCGAGCACCACATGGCCAGCTATCGCGTAGGTCTGCCGCCGTCCGGACGTATTCATGATCGGTTCGGCTACTCGCGCAGGGCGATAACAACCCGTCGGTTGCGAACTTGGCCGATCGAATACGTGTGAACTTCCTCGTCGTCGGCTAGCGCCAGATGTACGATCCGCCGTTCGTGCCCGGGCATGACGCGCAGAGTCACGGTGCGCCCGGTTTCGCGCACCGCGTCGGCGGCTTCCGTTGCAAGTTCGCGGATCGAATCCTCGCGGCGACCGCGGTAGTTGTCAACGTCGATTACCAAGCGCACGCCCTGCTCCATCCGGCGTCCCAGCATCGAGCTCACCAGGAACCCGAACTGCCGCAGAGTATCTCCGCGCGATCCGATCAAGGCGGCCATGTCCTGGTCGCCGGTCGAGAGGATATTTAGAGTTGGTGGGTTACTTTCGACGGTCTCGACCTCGGCCGAAAACCCCATCTGTTGCAAAAACTCGGCCACAAACTCGCGCGCCTGTTCGACCGCTTCGGGATCCATTGGTTCAGGTTCAGGTCGCTCGCGGCGCTCGCTTGGGGCTTTGCGTGGGGCCCGTTCGGCGGTTCGGCGGCGACCTCGCCGCTCGCCGTTCTCATCGTCTTGCGATTCCCGCTCGGCTGAGGGTTGCCGCCGGCGCCCGCGCGAACCGCGCGATCGCCGGCGCCTACCTGGCGGCCGGTCCTCAATTTCGTCGTCTTGTTCGGTTTCGTCCTCGAATACCAGCGGGACCTTGCGACGGGTCACCAGGACCTTCGCGTCGCGGGCGCCAAAGCCGAGCAGTCGGCCGGGCGATCCCGAATCAAGGATTCGTGCGTCCACCTCGTCAAGTGTGGCGCCCAGCGATTCGAGGGCCTGTTTAATTGCGGCCTCAACGGTCGAAGCCTTAACTTCGATTTCATCCACGACGGCGTCTCCTTCGTCTGCGTCTTTTGCGAGTGTTGGCAGTTTTGGCCCCCAGCGTCGGTGAATCCGGTTGCTCGGTCTCTTTAGGGAGCGACGTTGCCTGCGGCGGCGGGGGCTGAGAGCCGGCAAAGTAACCGGCGCCCAGGCGTTGGGCAAGCTCTTGGTGGTCGGGCGAGAGCATTGGCTCGAGCTTGCCTAAGCCAGAGATGAAAAACTGCTGAGCGATTTGAATAAATCCGGCCAAGACCCAGTACAGCAGGATGCCGGAGAAAAAGAACCAACCGATAAATACGAAGAACAGCGGGTAGATTTGCATCACCCTTTGGAATGTGGCCTGCGGACCCGTCGGGGCCTGGACCGGCTGGGCCATAAAGGTCTGCAGCCAGAAGGTCAGGCCGCCCAACAGCGCCAGCACCGAGATGTAGGTGAGCGGGGCGGGCCACCATTGCGGCAGAAACAAGAACTCGATAGTGCGATCAATCTGGGCCAAGTTGAACCAGAGGAAGTCTTGGTCAAGGGGAACGGTTCCCCCGAGAGCGGCGCAATTGGCGTAGGTATCAGCACCCAGCCCCATGATCCCCTGTTCGATGCGCACCCCGTCGGCGCCAATGCAGGTGCCAACCGTAAGCAGCGCCCCGTACATGGCCAGCAGGACCGGCATCTGCAGCAGCAGTGGCAAACATCCAGATAGCGGGCTCACGCCATATTCCTTATATAAGGCCATGGTCAACTGTGACTCTTTTTGACGATCACCGCGAGCCCGCATCTTGATTTCGTTGACCTTGGGTTGGAGTACCTGGATCTTGCGTTGAGCGCGAATCCCGCGCACTGACAGCGGGAAGATCAATACCCTGATCGCCAGGGTCATTAGGACTATTGCTACCCCGAATCCACCGACCGCGTCGGCCAATCCGGTAAGGCCCACGGTGAGCGGGTCAATGACAAATTCCTGCCAACCGGGCATCTAGTGTTCCTTCCCAGGCTGTGGCCCAGGAACCGGGTCGTAGCCGGTGCTGCTAAAGGGATGGCAGCGCATGATTCGGGTAATTGTCAGCCAGACGCCGCGCCGGGCGCCATGCTGGGAAATTGCCTCGGCGGCGTACTGCGAACAGGTCGGCAGGAACCGGCAGTTGGAACCCAGCAGCGGCGATAGCAGGAGCTGGTAAGCCTTGATTGAGGCCAGCAGAACCCTTTGAATCAGCACGCTTTTAACAGTGCTTCGCGGGCGTTTGCCAGCAACCCGGGCCAAGGCTGGTAGAGCGCCGGGCGGTACACGTTGGCCACAACGTCAAGTTCGGCGCCAACGCTTAGTTGGGCTTGTCTGAAAGCGGCCCGGATGCGGCGCCGGGCGCGATTGCGGTCCACCGCTTTTCCAGCCCGGCGGCTGGCGGTAACGGCGAGCCGCAGCTGACCACCCGGATTGGAGGTGGCAAAGACGCGCATGGACCGCGACTTGTGGACCAGGCCGTGCGCGCGTACCCGCAGGATATCGGCGCCGCGGCGCAGCCGCAAGGTCGGAACGGGGGTCCGATTGTCAGACATATTGAAAAATACCGGTCCGGCGGCTAAGCGGCCAAACGCTGGCGGCCTCGGCGGCGGCGGCGGCATATTACTGCTCGCCCTCCGCGGGTGCGCATGCGATGCATGAACCCATGGCGGCGCTTGCGGCGTCGCACTTTGGGTTGATAGGTGCGTTTCATGTCCAATTGCCCAGTTTTGGCGCGGTGGTCACCGTTGCGTGTGATGCATAGGCCGGGAAGGGGCCGGCTGCGAGCTGGCGTTGCGGGACCGTCTAGTTGCTAGAGCGAGTATATTTCACATTCGCGGCTGCCGATTTCGACCTCGGGCTGGCGGGCCAGCATCGCCGCTTCCACTTTTTCTAGCACCTGCTGAACGAATGCCCGCTGATTGGCGACTGCCGCCACCCCGATCTGAGTTGAGTCGCGGCGATCGAGATGACCGACTTCGGCGCAGGCGACGTTGAATCTGGCCCGGGAACTTTCGACCAGCGACCGGACGATGCTGCGCTTCTCCTTGCGCGATTGGCATCCGGGAAGTTGCATGTTCAACTGCAGGGTTCCGACCCACATCCTCAGCAGGCTCCCATTGGGTTGCAACAATTCGGCAATATAAGGTCGCTATTCTAGATTGTGGCCGTTGTCCGAATCGGGGCGGCGGGTTGGCGGCTGCCGGGCTTAGATTACAACTTCCCGTGCGGGTTCTTCACCAAGGAGGTCTCCGGCGATGCGGTCTACACGCTGGCTGCGAATCGGTATGGGCGTTAAGCGCTACGTGGTCGGGATATTGGTAGGCACCGTATTGGTCGGGCTGGCGCTGGCGATGATCCTGGCCACCGTCTATCGCACGGTTGATTTTCCCGAAAGCACCTCCTCCCTGGTCGGCTTGGGGACCCTGCAATGGGTGGCGCACCCTTATCGTGAAATATTCGTCGGCGCGGTCGGATTGACCGTAATGGCCAGCAGCGTGTTCCTGTTGTTTCGTTCGGTGATTTCAATTGTGGTCGCCCCGGGCGAAAACGTTGCTGAAATGGTCTATCGCGGCCGCCTGCTACGCCGTGGTCCGCGCGTTGTGAGCATCGGCGGCGGGACCGGCCAAGGGGTGCTGCTGCGCGGGCTCAAGGAAAAAACCGCCAACATCACGGCGGTGGTGACGGTCGCCGATGACGGCGGCAGCTCCGGCCGCCTGCGCAAGGAATTCCAACTGGTGCCGCCGGGCGATCTGCGCAATTGCCTGGCCTCGCTGGCCGATTCGGAAGCATTGATGACCAAATTGCTCGATTACCGTTTCCGCCGCGGTGACGGTCTGCAGGGTCACAGCCTGGGAAATCTATTGATTACCGCCATGCGCGATATTGCCGGGGGAGTCGAGCGCGGGGTGGAGGGTCTCACCGAGGTGTTGCGGATCCATGGGAACGTTACCCCCTCCACGGCCACCGACGTTCATTTGGCTGCCGAAATGGAGGATGGCACCACCGTCATCGGTGAATCGCGGATCGGGTCTGGCAACCGCCGTATTCGCCGGGTCTACCTGCACCCCGCGCGGGTTATCGCCAACGAAGATGCCGTCAATGCGATCCTGGCCGCTGAAATCGTAGTCATCGGACCGGGCAGCGTCTACACTTCGATCCTGCCCAATCTGTTAGTTCCGGAAATCGCCGCCGCGATCCGCCATTCCTCGGCGATGAAACTCTTTGTGGTCAACGTGACCACCGAACGGGGTGAGACCGAGAGCTTTGACGTCCTCGACCACGTGCGGGCGATCGAGGACCATGTCGGCCCAAATCTGTTCGATTACATACTGGTCAACGCCGATACCACGGCGCGCCTGCCGGGGTCGACCCGCAGTCGCTCGTTTGTGCTGGCTCCAGCCAGCCACCAGGCGCAACTTGTAGCCCGCGGCTACGAGACATTTACCGACGCGATCATTGACCACGAACTGCCGATCCATCACCACCCTGAGCGGCTCGCCAGTACCGTACTGTCGATCTACTACGGTTCGGCTGGATCAACCCGGCCGCGGGTGATCGATCTGCATCGGGCGTCCGACCCGCCGGCTTGATCTATCCCTTTCGCGATGCGGGTTGGCTCCGGCGTTAATCCATCAAATAGCTAAAATTTTGCCGCGGCCCAATCCAATCTCGCGAACCCGCCGCACCGGTCGATCATTGAGCCACACAGCGCACCGGTACAGTAACCACCGCTCGCCCCATCACCTAGGACCCTGTCTGCATGCGTGTTGCCATTAATGGTTTTGGCCGGATTGGCCGCCTCTGCTTCCGATCACTGCGCCAACGCTATCCGGCGACTGAGATCGTTGCCATCAATGACCTGACCGACCCCGCCCACAATGCTCACTTGCTCAAATACGACACCAATTACGGTCCCTATCCGGGTACGATCGAGGCACTAGACGGGACCCTGCTGGTAGATGATCGGCCGGTGCGGATATTTGCCGAGCGCGAATGGACAAATCTCCCCTGGGCCGACCTCGAGGTCGATGTCGTCATCGAGGCCACCGGGGTTGGAACCAAACGTTCCTTTGCTGAAAAGCATCTAGCGGCCGGCGCCCGGCGAGTGATTATTTCGGCGCCGTCGAGCGACGCTGATCTGATGATGGTGCTAGGCGTTAACGATCGGCAATTTGACCCGGAGCGACACCGGATCATCTCCAACGCTTCGTGTACAACCAACGGGTTGGCGCCGGCGGTGAAGGTAATTCACGACAACTTCGGAATCCGCAAAGGCCAAATGACCACCGTTCACGCCTATACATCGTCGCAGTCGCTGGTTGATTCGGCGGTTTCCGATATGCGTGATGCGCGTGCCGCCGGGTTCAATATCGTCCCCGCCGCCACCGGTGCCGCCCGGGCGATCGGACAGGTGATCCCTGAGCTCAACGGCCGGCTTGACGGCGCCGCGTACCGGGTCCCGACCGCCACCGTATCGATCGTCGAATTTGTGGTGGTGCTCGATCGCGATACCAGTTCGGAAGAGATCAACGATACCCTGCGCCAGGCCGCCGCCGGTGAACTAGCCGGCATCCTGACGGTCTCCGACGAGCCGCTGGTCTCGGCCGATCTGCGCGGCGATGAACACTCGTCAATCGTCGACTCGGCCAGCACTATGGTGGTGGGCGGTAATTTGGCCAAGGTCGCGGCTTGGTACGACAACGAGTGGGGTTACGCTTCGCGCCTGGCCGATGTGGTCAATTTGGTCGGTTCTCCGGCGGCGGTAGCGGGCTAGGCTCAGGACCTTAGCCCCGCACTCTGTGGGGCCAGCGTGGATGCGTAGCCTCAAGGCGGCCGATCTGGCCGGCCTAACCGTCTTGGTCCGGGCCGATCTCAATGTCCCCACCGCACAGAATGGCAAGATCCTCGACAACACGCGGATCGAGGCGGTTGCTGCAACGCTTAGATTTCTGCGCGAGAGGGCCAAGGCGGTGGTCGTATATTCACATTTCAAGCGTCCGGCAGGTCGACCGGATCCAAGAATGTCGCTCGCCCCAATAGCCCCGGCACTGGCTCGAATCTGTCGCTGTCCGGTGCAATTTGCCGATGATTGCATCGGCCGTTCGGTAACCAGCGCCCTGGCCCAGGTGCCTTCAGGAGGGATGGTGCTTGCGGAAAATGTCCGTTTTCACCCGGGTGAAAACGTCAACGACCCCCACTTTGCCAAAGCCCTGTCAGGTCCCGGCGATCTGTACGTAAATGACGCATTTGGGGCCTCGCACCGCGCCCATGCATCGATTGTTGGAATAGCCGACCATCTGCCGGCCTACCCGGGATTTTTGGTCGAGCGCGAAATCGCGGCACTCGCCGGGGTACTGCAGGACCCGTCGCGACCGTTGGTGGCAATCGTTGGCGGCGCCAAGATTTCCAGCAAGCTCGGGGTATTGCGCAGCCTGCTCAATCGAGTCGATGCGCTGCTTATAGGCGGCGGCATGGCCGGAAATTTTTTATTCGGCAGGGGACTGGAAATCGGCCGATCGCTGCTTGAACCCGATCTGTTGACGGAAACTTCGGCGATTGAAGCAGCCGCCCTTGCTGCGGGAATCAAATTGCAGGTTACCCAGGACGCGGTCATCGCCCCCGGCCCCGAATTTGGCGACCAGGCCGAGATCGTATCGGCGACCGCAATCCCGCCGGATCAGATGATGCTCGACATTGGCCCCAAAACGATTGCTTCGTTCGCTGAGCAGATCGCGTTGGCCGGCAGCGTGGTTTGGAATGGCCCGATGGGGATGAGCGAGGTCCCGGCGTTTGCGACCGGAACGAACGGGGTCGCCTTGGCGGTAGCTCAATCTAAGGCCTATTCAGTCGTTGGCGGTGGCGATTCCGTGGCCGCGGTCGTCGGCCTCGGCCTCGAACGCGAGTTTGACCACGTATCTACTGGTGGCGGGGCCGCGCTGGAAATGCTCGAGGGCAAGACCCTGCCCGGAATCGCGATATTGGGCTAGCCGGCCCGGCCTTTTGTAAAGTCGCGGGAGCGGATTAGCTGGCGGCCAACGCCGCCTCGATCATCTCCACGATCTGGGCTTTGTTGGCAACCCCCTGGTGGGAGCGGACCAAGACCCCGTTTGCCCCTAAAGTCGCCAGCGAGGGGTGGTTTTCGGCGTTGAAATCGCTGCGGTAGCCGGCCAAGTCGGAATCGTCGTAATCCATGATCAAAACGTGGACCCGTCCCGCATATTCGTCCATGATTTCGCGGACGTGGGGCCGGACCGCCTCGCAAAGGTAGCACCAGATTGCATCGGTAACCCACAACACCGGTGAACCGGACGCGAGGACTGCCGGCAACCGTGCTTTATCTGCTTGGTAGCGAGCCAGGATCGACGCCTCCTCATTGGGATCATAGGGGTCGGGCACCATGATGCCATCCAGCGGGCCCGGCTCGGCCGGCTGCTCGGGCGGGGGCGGTGCGGGAGCATCCAGGACCGGTGGCGCCGGTACGGCCGGATCAACTTCGGGTGCGGGCGGAGCCGCAACCGGCTCGGTTGTCGCTGCCGAGGCAGGGGCGGGTGCGACCGGTGCCGGCGGGGCGGGAACTGTTGCTGCGGGCACGGCCGGGGTGGCCACGCTCGCTGCCGGTGGCGCCGTATCAATTTCGGGCGTTTCGGTCTGCCCATCGCAGGCAGCCAGACCGACTGCCAGGGCAATACCTGCAAATATCAGGGCCAGGCGTTTGGGTCGCATCGGTCCTTCTTCCAAATGATCCGCCTAGGTGGTTGCCGGGCGATCGGTGAGTTTAAGCAAACTGTCCTCCGAAATTCTCGCTGGTGGGTCCCGGCATGACAATCCCGGAGGCGGACCGGCAACATCTGGCTTCTCCCATCGGCTCGATCCCGACCCAGATGTCGGTTACTTGAGGATGAACATGCACGTGAGGGGGATCAACGCGGCCACCGACCTCTTGTTTGAGTTTTACCAAGCCGAACTCGGACCCGTGCAAATCACGGTTTCTGGGAAATCGAATCTGCTGCGCGCCCACTGCAAAATCCGGCAGTCCGGAGTGCCGCATCGTGTCAGTTGGGCGGCCTGAACGCTACGTATGAGCGCGCGCGCACCGACTTTTCGATTTCGTAGCAGAGGCGGTCCTGCACGCGCGGCCTGACATTGGAGTGGGCATTTCACATTGCCAACTGCGCCGGTATGGTGGATGGTGCTGGCGGGGCGTGATTCCGGGCAGATCCTCCAACACCGCCACTTTGTCGAACTCTCAACCACCAACGATATTGGCAGAGCCAGGCGGCTCGTCCGGCCCGCCACCAATGAATTGGCGTAGAGCCCAGCGGGTTTTGAATCCTCGATGCGACCGCCACATTGCCCGGCGGTCCCACAGAGCCAATGAACCCTTGAGGGCCACCCGAGGGGGCCGACTTTGGGGGCAACGCCCCGGTGGACCCAATCGGACTCGAACCGACGGCCTCCTCAATGCCATTGAGGCGCTCTTCCAGCTGAGCTATGGGCCCGCAGCATTTTAAGGACTGTGGACCGGCTGCGAATTTTTCTGTGCGGCCCGGGAGAGTGCCAAAATCGGCTTGCAGATCCCTATGCGGTTTCTGGTATACGGTTTGATGGTGAGGCGCAATTGACGCGAGATTTGGCGGTTAAAGCGGCACTCTGGATCGGTCTGATTTGTTTGGCCGCCGGCGTTGTCTTGTTGCTCGGTTACTGGGCCTATCAATTGGTGGATATATTTCTAGGCGACCCCAAGGTACCGTTGCCGGTCCGCGTTGGCGTCGCGGCGATGATCGTCGGGTTGCTGTTATCCACCTTGGCGCTGCTGCTGGATCGGCTCCGCAAGCGCGGCGAGGAAGACTTTAAGGAAGTTGACAATTGATTATTACTACGACTGATTCGGTGCCGGGGCGCCAGGTCCTTGAAACCGTCGGGTTGGTGCGCGGAAGCACCGTGCGGGCGCGCAACGTAGGCCGCGATATCGTGGCGGGACTGCGCAATATCGTTGGCGGTGAGGTGATCGAATACACCAAACTGCTAGCTGAAGCGCGCGAGCAGGCGGTTGGACGAATGGTGGCCGAAGCCGAGTCCAGGGGCGCCAATGCCATTGTTGCGACCCGCTTTATTACCGCCAGTGTTTCGCAGGGTTCGGCCGAGATCGTCGCCTACGGGACCGCGCTCAAGCTGTCATGACTCCCAACGGCCCATAGGGCCGGGTGCCAGCTTGCCTAAAGTCTTATTGCGGGCAGTATCAGAGCTAATGGCAGGCGCAACCGCCAATGAACGGCTTCAACGGCCTGGGGTTACACCTAGGCAACCTATCACGACTTTCGAACGCCAAGACGCGGTCAATCAGCGCCGAAAATCCGGATGGTGCGCCCGGCCGCGGGGGCATGGCCACCAATGGTTTCGGCGGTGAGGCGGCCACTGATCTGGGCCGTGGCTGGAAGGTTGCACCGGCGGTCACGCTGGCACCCGGCCAAACCTTCGAGTTGGCCAATATTTCCGGACCTGGAGCGGTCCAGAGCATTTGGTTTGCCGGACGGATCGTTAGGCGCGAGTGCATTCTGCGATTTTTCTGGGACGGTCAGGAACAGCCCTCGGTTGAAGCCCCAGTGTGTGATTTCTTCGCCCAGCCATGGGAGAAGTATTCGCCCGTAAACGCGTTGCCGGTTTCGGTAAATCCCAACAACGGCGTCAATTGTTTCTGGGAGATGCCGTTTAGGACGAACGCCCGGATCACGATTGAAAACCGCTCATCGGATTCGTTATCGTGCTACTACCAGATCAACTATGCGCTGACTGAAATTGAATCCGACGCGGCGTATTTCCACGCCCAATTTCGTCGCTCCAACCCCCTCAAATACATGAGCGACCACACGATTGTGGACGGCGTGTTCGGGCGTGGCCATTTTGTTGGTTGCTCAATCGGCTGGCAGCCCAATGATGATGGTTGGTGGGGCGAGGGCGAGATCAAGTTCTTCATCGATTCCGACGACCAATTTCCAACCATCTGTGGCACCGGCACCGAAGACTATTTCGGCGGTGCCTACAACTGGGATGTCGACGGCCGTTACGTCGATTATTCGACGCCGTTCCTCGGGATGCGGGTGGTCTACGATTCGACCGCCACCTACAACCAGAACCGGCGATTTGCGATGTACCGATTCCACGTCATGGACCCGATTCGCTTCGGCGAGCGCTTGCGGGCGAGCATCCAGGCGCTGGGCTGGCGCAACCGTCGCGAGCGGCGTTACCTGCCGCTACAAGATGACATCGCCTCAGTCGCCTACTGGTATCAGGAATTGCCAACCGATCCGTTTCCGGGACTCGGCGGCCGTGACCAGCTGGAAATATCCGCTCCGCGCTTGCCTACCTAGGCCCGGTGGGCGCCGAAACCGGCGGCGTCCACCGGGGTCCGATTGCCCTAGGCCGCCCACTTGATCGTGCAACCGACCGCAGCGGTCGCCGAAACCGGCGGAGCCGCGCCGGCCAGGAGCGCCTCGATCGCATCTCGCAGGTGGTTGGCGCTGGCGTCGGCCGCCTCGACGCTATCGTCGACGGCACCGGTGTAGACGAGGTTGCCGGACTGGTCGAACAGGTAGACCTCGGGCGTGTGCTCGGCGGCATAGGCGCGGGCAACCGCCTGCGACCCGTCGTGCAGGTACGGGAACGAGTACTTGTGGGCCTTGGCCAGCGCAGCCATTTTTTCGAAACTGTCGGCCGGGTAATTTTTGGCGTCGTTGGCGCAAATGGCCGCCATCCCGATGCGACCCTCATAGGTGTTACCGATGTCGATCAGCCGACCTTCCCACGCCTTGGCGTAGGGGCAGTGGTTGCATGTAAAAACGATCAGCTTCGGGCCGTTGCCCAGGTCGTTTAAACCAACCATAGAACCGTCGGTGGCCGGCAGGGAGAAATCGGGGGCGGGAGCGCCTATTGGGAGTGGCATTGTGGACGACCTTTGCAATCTGCGACTCGCAGAAAAATTATTGGTGATGCCTGGCTAAAGGTTAGCCGCTCGTTTGATGGCCGCGACCAGATCACCCTTCAGCGGAAGCGGTGAAAACCCCGAACCCTCCCGCAGGTAGGTGCGGCAAGTAAGCGCTACCCCCATTAGCGCCGCTCCTTCCGGATCGATGTCGGCCCCGTCGAGGCGGATGGTGGGGGATCCCGGAAATTGGTGGGACCGCGCAGCTTCCCAACTGTCAATGCAGATGGATTCAACGCTGGCGTTCAACCCGAGCTCAGCGAGTGATTCGTCGAGCATCGCCCGCGCCTGCGGGTGCGAAGGGCAGTCGGGGTACCAGAGAAATTGAATTTGAATGATGCCCTTCCCTGTCCGTTGCAGTGATTGGTGCCGAAGGTGGGATTCGAACCCACACGCCCGTACGGGCACGGCGCCCTGAACGCCGCGCGTCTGCCAGTTCCGCCACTTCGGCTAAATTTTGCAAATCAATGGCCAACGGTTTAGGCCGTGCCAGAGCCGCAACCCGCTGGTAGCGGGGGTCGGAATCGAACCGACGGCCAAGAGCTTATGAATCTCCTGCTCTACCGCTGAGCTACCCCGCCGCATATCGCAATCCATATTAGGGAATTTCGCGCGGGCGGGAGAGCCAGTCGATGCTTGCCCGGCCAACTGTAGCGGAATGCTCCCGGCCTCGGTCGTCTGCGCGAATGGTCCTGGAGGATTTACCACCCGGCATTGTTCGACGGTGCATACCCCGCAGCCGTCGAACAATGCCTCAGATTGGTCCGTACCGCGGCCGGTGCGCGGCTAAAACCTACTCCACTGGCCAACCGGCCGGGATTTCGTCGTTGGCTAGTGCTTCCTCGATCGCCTCGGCGGCCTCCGGGGTAACCCAACTGGTCCAAACGTCGGAATTGTTGCTCAACCACCATAGGGCGGCATCGTTGATTTCGGCGCCGGGGTTGTCCAGCATCCAAGCGAGGGCTTTTTGGTACTCGGGAATTCCAAGATTCCAGGCCCGCAGCATCGCCACCACGTCCGGGGCTTCAACCGTCAGATCGGGGTGCACGGCGATGATAATGTTGGCTTCCTTGTAGCCGCACGCCTTGGTGGTCAGCCAGCATAAATCGGTGTATTCGGGTTCTTCTAGCCGGACCAGGTCGAGGATCTGATTAGGGTCGTTGGTACCCCATTGGTAACCGACCCACGGTTCGCGGTTTTCGTATGCACGATACAGGTCGGCGTTGGCGGCGGCCGAGTCTCCCGGATTGACGATGTGGACGTGATCGCTCAAACCGTATGCCTCAATCTGCTGGGCGTTTGCTTCCTCGCAGGACCAACCGATTACGCAGGACACCAGGCGCGCCCGCCCATCCGTCTCCACCGTGGCAAATAACTGCTTGAACCGCTCATCCTTTAGGTCTTCGACGCTGTCCAGATCTGGGTATTGCTCCTGAAGATAGGCCGGAATTACGAATGCCGACTGCCAGTCATTGCCCAGGCTGGCCCCCACCGGAACCACCTCGCCGGCTTCCACCGCCTCTGCCCAGACTTCAGCCTGGTTGGGCAGCCAAATTTCCAGGGTTACGTTGCTGTCGCCGCGGCGCAGACCCTGGAACAACGCCAGCGTGCCACCGAAGACGAGTTCGGTTGAATACCCGTACCCTTTTTCCACGATGTACTGGGCAATCCGGTCCTGCATCTGAGCGCTGTTCCAATTCAGGTCGCTAAATATGATGGTTGGCTTCGACTCTTCGGTTTCGCTTTCACCACATGCGGCCAGCGGAAAAATCGCCGCGATCAAGGTCGCCAAGATAACCATCCCGACCTTAGCGCCAATTGACCGGGGCTTTAGAAGTGGCAGCCGGGCCGAGAGGGCCCGCCGCAGGGTATCGATCAGGTTCACCGCGTTGTATCCGCCATCCATATGACCCGTTTAAAAGCTGGCGTTTAGCGGGCCAGCGGGATTTCTTCTGCTAAGTTGTTTTAACACATTGGGCGGGCCAATCGATTCCTCGCCCGAAAACCCAATAAGTCAGTTATCGCGATAGGGGTTTGGCAGGAAGGTCAATCGGCCCGGTTGGTATCTTCACGCCGGGCAAGGGCCGGTCCGTAGGGCCTGACCATTGAACTGTGCGCGGGCGGCGACCGTGCGCCCGATATCTGCCAGGCTGCCGTTGAGGCGCCGTGGCGCCGGATCGACCGACGCCTTCCGCCGAATCAGATTTCTAATGAGCGTCTCAGCCGACGCTGCGAATCGCGTCCTGCCCGCGGTTGGCTACCGATTGAGTGAGCCGATCAATCAAAATGGCTAGAAAAACGATCGCTAAACCTGCCAGCAGGCCGTTGCCCGGTTCGTTCTTTTGCAGCGCCCGATTCACGTTGTCGCCCAACCCGCCGGCGGCCACCAGACTGGCGATTGTCACCATCGCCAAGGCCATCATTGTCGTCTGGTTGATTCCAGCCATGATCGTCGGCAGGGCCATTGGGATCTGCACCTTGGTCAGAATTTGCCAGGGGGAGGCGCCGAACGACCTTGCGGCCTCAACCGTGCCCGGTGAGACCTGGCGAATCCCCAAATTGGTCAGCCGGATCACCGGTGGGACGGCGTAGATGATCGTGGCGAAAATCCCGGCCGGTTTGCCCAGTCCGAAAAACAGGATTCCTGGAAGAAGATAGACGAAGCTCGGCATCGTCTGCATCCCGTCCAGGACCGGCCGCATCAGTTTGTCGGCCAGATCGCTGCGGGTCGCAATTACCCCTAGCGGCAGGCCGATTGCCACCGCAATGGCCACCGCCACCACCATCAGCGCCACGGTGTCGATGGTATTGGGCCACAGACCCATGAACCCGACGAAGAGGAGGCCGATGGTTGTAAACGCGAGAAACCGCCACCGCCCAACCACATATGAAAGCAGCGCGAGGCCGAATACGACCGCTGGCCAGGGGAGCCACTTAAGAACCCTCTCGATATTGATCAACGCGTAGGTAATTGCGGTGCTGATGCCGTTAAAGAGCCAGGAACCTTCCCTGGTGATCCATTTGACGACGTCATCGATCGCATCGCCGGCAACATCGCGCACGCTGCGGTCGAGCGTAAATGAGCCGTCGGTGGCGACCTCACGCGAGACCGTGGTCGGGAATTGGGCCTGCGGCCCCCAAAGCTGCAGGCTGGCAATGAGTACCACAACTATTGCCACCGCCCCAATCACCCACGCATTATCCCGGGCTTTGGCGTACAGTCCGGGTCGTCGTGATTTGATTTCAGTGACGCTATCGCCCCCACTTCGTTGGCCCATCAGATTTTTCATTCCCATAGCGCTAGGCCTGACCGGTCAGCTGGTTTTCCGCCATACCCGCCAACAGGGTCCCGGGATGAAGTTCGCCCAGCAGGCGTTCTTGGTCGTCGACGACCGCGATGGGACCTTCATTTAGGGCCGCCATCGGTATGATTTCCTCGATATAGGATTCGGGGCGAGTTTTGACCACCGGCGCGATCCGCCCATCCGCCAATTTGCCGGTTTCGCGGGCGGCCAGGGTCTTGGCCAATTCTTTGGTGAGCAAGCCCTTGAGGCGTCGGTCACGCCCAACCACCAGGATCTTCTCGATACCGTGGTTCTGCATCAAGTGCAGGGCAACCCGCGGCCCCTGCCAGTCTCCGACTACGGACTTTGGATCCTGCATCACCGAACCAACTTGGATGACCTTGGCGCGTGGGACATCCTGTACAAATTCGGACACGTATTCGTCGGCCGGCAGGGTGACGATTTCCTCCGGAGAACCCTCCTGGACAATTTCGCCATCGCGCATGATCGCGATCCGGTCACCGATTTTTAGCGCTTCGTTCAGGTCGTGGGTAATGAATACAACCGTCTTTTGCATTTCTGCCTGGAGGGCAACTAACTCATCCTGCATTTCCCGCCTAATGAGCGGATCGAGCCCGCTGAACGGTTCGTCCAGGAGCAGGACATCCGGGTTTACCGCCAGTGCGCGGGCGATCCCCACCCGCTGCTGCATTCCGCCGCTCATTTCACCGGGCAAGTAGTTCTCCCAGCCCTTCAACCCCACGGTTTCGATTACTTCCGCCGCCACCCGATAGCGGGCCCGCTTTTCCACGCCTCGAATTTCGAGGCCGTACGTAACGTTGTCAATTACCCGCCGGTGCGGCAGCAACCCATAGCTTTGAAAAACCATGGCGACCTTGCCGCGCCGAAACTCCATCATTTCCCTTGGCGAGTACCCCAATATGTTCTCGCCGGCAAAACGGATCTGGCCCCTCGAAGCTTCAATAAGCCTGACCAGACAGCGCACCAGGGTTGACTTGCCGCTGCCTGAGAGCCCCATTACCACGAACGTCTCCCCGGGGGCGACGCTGAATGAAACATCGCGGAGCGCTACGACCAGGTTTAGTCGGCTCTGGATGTCCGTCCGGCTCATCCCTGAGTGGTCGGCTTCAAAGACGCGCTCCGGGCGATCGCCGAATACCTTCCATAGTCCTTCAACCTCGATCAGGTTTTGGGCAAGGGCCAATTGGCAATCATTCCCGCCGAAGGACGCTTGTATTTTGATCTTAGTCGCGAGAAGCCGAGGGGGACTGGTTGGGGCGATGAATCCGGGCGCCGCCTTTGGCGCGCCGGAGTTTTTGAGCTTTTGTTGGTCAACCCGCTAACGCCCGAACGAGCGGCGATTGCATTGATTTGAACCTGATCTACGTCGCTACCGACCCGGCCAGACCCCGCGCGGTATCTTCTGGCAAAGCGCGACCGCGAAACGGACGGTTGTTGGGGGTTTAGCGGTTAGTTGCCGTATTCCAGCCATCTGCGGCATCGCCCCAGGCACAAAGATAGGAAAGGGCCAGAAGTTGCGCCCCTTTTAGGATTTCTTGAGAAATAGGGGTGCCAAGTAGTTGTCGATCGGCGCGTAATTGTCAGTTAGCAGCACGCTCTGCCCAAGCCCCATCCAGGTTTCCAGATCGTCGGCGGATATCAACTTGCCATCCTCTTCGGCACCGAGCCGATTGTTGGCGGCATCGAAATCTTCCTGGCCGATTGGCCGATCGGACGCCAGGACAATCGTGGTCGTGCGGTTTTTGTATCCGAGGTCTTTGGATAGGGGGACCAGACTCACATGGTCGAAAGATTGCTGCAGGGTATAGACGAATGCGCGCAGGAATCGGCCCGGACTCGGTGCATCGACGATGTTTACGGCGTAGACGCCGCCCGCGCTGAGCGTGCGCTTGACCTCTTGATTGAACTCGGTCGTCGTGAGGTGATAGGGAACCGATAGGTCATTGAAGGCATCGCCGATAACCAGGTCGTAATGACCGTCAGATTCTTCCGGCAGGGCCATGCGGGCGTCCCGGTTGTGGGTAATTACCCGGTTTGACGCGTCCAGGCCAAGGTAGCGGTGCGCGGTGGCGGTTACCTCCGGGTCGATTTCGATGACGTCGATCGAGCTCTGAGGATGAACTGCGTCGAGGTAGCGCGGAAGTTCGTAACCCCCTCCGCCGATAAACAGCGAACTAAAGTCCGGCTTTTTATTGGCGATCATTTCGGCGACGCTTGCGAATACATGCTGATAACCGTAGTGGAGGTAGGTCGGGTCCTCCGGACGGGAATAACTGTGAACTAGCCGGTCAAGCGCTAGGACCATCACCGTCGAATCGTCCTCCAACTGCTTTTCCGACACGCGAATGCAAAAGTAATTGCTCTCGGCAACGCACAGTGAGGCGAGGGGGTCCTGGGTCCAGGTAAAAATCGCCAAGGCGATCAATATCAGTAGGCTGATCGAGCTCTTGGCGAAGGCCCGCCAGAGCCGGCCCGCCAGCACTGCCAAAAGGGCGGTAACAATCGCAACCGCGAGCACGGTTTCGCGCGACCCCAATGCTTGGATTAGCACGAACCCAGTTAAAAATACCCCCAGGATGGCGCCGGCAGTGGAGATTGCGTAAATCCGTCCGACCACGTTTCCAGCCGCCGCCAGGTCGCTCAGGGTCAGTTTTATGACCATTGGTGAAACCATCCCCAGGATCAAAGCCGGGGCCATAAAGAGCATGGTTGTGAGCAGAACGATGCGTGGCAGCAGCGGTACCGCCGAAACCCAACCCGGCGCCAATTGGGCAACCGGCAGAATCAGCAGAGTGGCTCCGGCGCCCGCCAATAGGATGAGGCCGAGGTTGGTACGGGACGCGGCGCGGTCGGCCAGGATTCCGCCCAACCAATTGCCGGCGCTGATTCCGGCGAGTATGACTCCGATGACGCTGGTCCAGGTGTACACCGAGACGCCGATGTGCGGAGCGAGGATCCGGGCGGCCACGATCTCGATGATCAGGGTGACCGCGCTGGCCACGAAGACGATCAGATACGGCTCCAGGGCCTGCAACCGGATGAGGCTCTTTGGAAACTGCCAACCGGTACCTTCCTCGCCTCGGTTGGGGCTTTGCTCGGAGCCCACGGTTGGTTGGTTAGAACTCATGCAGTGGGTCAGTTAATTTGTCCCGAAATCCGCGCCAACGAATTCTGGGGTCCGGACCTAGGTCACTTGCGACGCGGGTATCCGGCCGAGGTCCCCTATTGATTCAGCGCGCTGGCGGGCCAGATCGGGCGCTACCGAACTCATTGGCGGCTTCGTTCGGCGATTGGCATCGAAGCAGCCGGAATTGGCGGTGTAAAAACCGGCCGGGCTGTGACCCGGCGGGGCCAACCGGCGATCTATTGACTGCATCTAGGTGACCTCAAATGCAAGTACTTCCAGGTGACAACCTAACCGACTTCAGCGTGGGCGCTCCACGTTTCAAAGGGTTGGTTGCCAGCCGGCAACTCTACCGGTACCATCTCGGCGGGACCCAGATTGATCGGCGTAGTCGGGCCCAGTTCGATCCCATTGGAGAGATGAACCTCAACTCTCACCTGCCCCAGGGTGCTGCCGGTCGTGTTCTCCACGATTCCGGTGAAGGCATTGGTGGACTGGTCGTAAGAGAGCATCAACCTGGCACCTGAACGAATCTGCTCGAACTCGTCGTTTAGTCCGTATTGAGTGCCGGATTCCTCGTCGCCGTCGGCCGACTCTTGTCTGCCTCCATGTTCACCCGAACCCTCCAGGCCTTCGCCGCAGCCGCCGATGGCCAACGCAACGGCCATGCAAACCGCAAAAAGGACTAGCTTCAAGTTCCGCATGAAAGTTGCCTCTTTTTGACCGCGTCACTCGATTGGGTTTCCCGTCGCCGATTGCAGTGCCGGCGCGCGGGCTCTAAAGGCTATCATCCAGCCGCTCATCGCGCGTTGTCTCAATCGATTGCGGCCTTCCCCCGCGCTTGCGGCGGAACCCACGCCAAATATCGGATGAATGCGGGCCGCTGCGTCTATCCGCTGCGCGCGCGAGGGAACGTTGTAAAAGAAGCGGCCGCTTCCCGCGAGCGGTGAGTAAATCCCTGCGCATGCGAGGGAACCGTTTTCGAGGGCAGAACCTCAGCAAAACTCCAGATCACCCAGATAGGTAGATTCCAATTCCAATTGGTCTTGCAAGCTTCCCGGTACGCACCCGCTCAACTGGTTACCGGCGAAATTCAGCGATTCCAGATTGGCAAGATTGCCCAACTCCGGCGGTATCTCCCCGGTCAGGTGATTTCCAGCGAAGGACAATGATTCCACCTTGGCGAGGTTGCCCAACTCCGGCGGTATTGGCCGGCTCCCCCTCATTGGTACCAGAGGGAATGTGAATAATCTGGTTCCAACGAAAGCAATTGTCTTGATTGTCAATTCCGGCAGAGGTGGGGTCAGAGGGGTCCAGGAGAAAGGGGAGGATAGAGTGAAAGTCTCCCGGGATCCAGCGCCCCGACCGCGGTTCATAGTGACCGCAGCCCGATCGACAGGCGATAACCGGATGCGTAATCGCCGCAATAGCCCGATCCCGGGCATGGCTTCGCCAGGGACCTTGCCCGCAAGAGCGATCGGACCTGCCCGGCGTTCAGCCCGAGGCGGACTCCTCGCGCCAATACCGCCGTTCCTCAGCATCGCGTTCAGGATCAAGCAGCTTTCTCATGCAAGCCGTGAGCGCCACTTTTTTGGGTTTCCCACTCTCCACCAACCGGTCGTAAAAAGCCTTGATCACCGGGTTGTGGCGCGAGGCTGACAGGGCCGACATGAAAGCGCCGACCTGACCCTTGAGCGTCCGCCCCAGGTCGTTCGCCGGCCACTATACGCGCCGCTGTCGCGGTTCAGGGGCGCAACCCCTACCAGGGCTGCGATCTGCCTCGTCCACCGTTCCAAGCTCGGGCAGGTAGGCGATCGCGGTTGCCGCCAGCTGCGGGCCGGCGCCGGGCACCGGGTCAGCAGCGCGCTGCGGGT
Organism: Chloroflexota bacterium; assembly: GCA_965261345.1. GTDB lineage: Bacteria > Chloroflexota > UBA11872 > UBA11872 > VXNJ01 > VXNJ01. The sequence continues at coordinate 875,997 of OZ253449.1, read as the reverse complement.
GGCAAGATCGGAGTCGGCCTTAATCAGCTTGCCGATATCGCGGTCAAGGGTGGCGATCGGCGCCCCAGTCCGGCAATGGCGCGCCTGATGTCGGCACGTACACGCGGAGCCTCCCCAGCCGGTGGCGGTGAGATGGTCCATGAGCTGGCCGCGGCGGGCAACCAGTCCCGCCAGTTCGCGCTCGGCGGGCGACTTGCGCTCCCTTGCCGGGGGCTTACCGCCTCGGCGTAGCGGGCGATCACCCGGGCATCGATCCGGTCGGTTTTGGCCAGGATCCCAAGCGCCCGGGCAAAGTCGCGCATCTGGCGCGGATTTACCACCGCCACCTTATAGCCGGCGTCCCGGAGAGCAGCTGCTCCTCGTAGCCGCCAGTGGCCTCTGCGACCACCAGCGCCACCAGATAGTTCTCGAGAGCTTGATCAACGCCCCGAACCCGGCCGCAGAGTTGGGCAGGGTAAAGACCTCGCCCTGGGGCCCGAGGGCGATATCGACGGTGTTTTTGGCAACGTCGACGCCTACATATACGTCCTCGCACATATGTAAAACTCCCTATAGTTACTCCCGACGCTACGCCCTTCCTTGCGAATACGGGGTCTAGAGCCCACCGAGCAATTGTTCGGGGTCTATGCGCCGGGAGATCCGGGTGCGGCGAGCGTGCTTTAAAACGGTCTCAATGGACCAAGGTACAGGCGCCCTAGCACCCGGGACTTCCCATTTGCATACAAGGGGACAGCCCGAAAAGAAAGTACTCGCCCGAACAGATCAGAACAGCCAGTCCAACTGGTACCAGGACAAGGAGTGAAAGTCTCCCGGGATGAAGGGCGAGAGCCAGCCCACATCAGCCCGCGAGCCGTGCGCGGGTAACCGCGAGGTTACCCGTGAAGCGTCGGTAGCGGAGCGTGCGGACAGAGCTATGGAGCACCGAAACATCGGGTTTGTCGACGATCCGAGCGCCGAGACTCTTGATCTTGTCGAAGGCAACACCGGCGGCGGCAATAGATGGCCAGCCGTCAGCCGGGCTCGACGGTGTCAAAGAACTCATGTACGTACGTAAGTCCCGGGCCGGGAACTGGGAGATCTGCGCATTACCCCGGTTCACTCGCAGATCCGGGGCCGCATCGGGAAGGAGGTATCCGTAGCCGATGATGCACGATGTGCAGAAGTCTGATGCGGCCATAGTACCTGCGAAGGCGGCGAACAATGGGGCGTAAAACCCCGGCGGAGCCGCCGGAGGAAAGGGCCGCAAGCAAGAGGAACGCGCCAGGCACCGGCACGGACTACACCCAGGGGTGGGTTCCCGTGTCACCCGGAGCCGAACGCGTACGGCAACACGCCAAAGAGAACCCAGAGGGAAAACTCACCGCGCTCTTACACCACATAGACCTTGACGCGCTAAGGGATGCGTTCTACGGGCTAAAACCCAATGCCGCTCCCGGCGCCGACGGGATCACGTGGAGGATGTACGAGGAAAACCTGGAAGAGAAACTTCTCGACCTTAAAGACCGCGTGCACAAAGGAGCATACCGAGCGACCCCCGTCCTGCGGGTAGCGATACCCAAACCGGACGGCGGGAAGCGAGCGCTTGGAATCGCATCCATAGAGGACAAGATCCTGCAGCGGGCGGTGTGTCAACAGATCCTTGACCCGATCTATGAATCGGAGTTCGCCGGGTTCGCATACGGGTTCCGGCCAAAAAGATCAGCGCACGACGCGCTGGACGCCCTGGCCTACGCCATCGAACGGAGAAAAGTCAACTGGATTCTTGACGCCGACATAAAAGGCTTCTTCGACCATCTCGACCGCGAGCGACTCATCTCGTTCCTGGGAGAGCGAATCGGAGACAACCGCGTCCTGCGCCTAATCCGCAAATGGCTGAGCACCGGAGTAATGGAAGCCGGAGAACTATCCGACAGCGTGCAGGGAACACCGCAAGGGGCGCCGATATCGCCGCTGCTTGCCAACGTGTACCTGCACAAAGTCCTGGACTCATGGTTTGCCAAGGAATGGCGACCCAAAAGGGCCAGCGGCGAGGTCTACATCGTCAGGTATGCCGATGACTTCGTCCTGGGATTTGAGTACCGCAGCGATGCGGTCAGATTTGCAAAGGATTTGCGAGACAGGCTAGAAGAGTACGGATTAGAGCTTGCAGCCCACAAGACCCGCCTGATCGAGTTCGGCAGATACGCGATCGAGAATCGCCGCCAGCGTAACGACAGCCGTCCGGAGACTTTTGACTTCCTCGGCCTAACGCATTACTGCCGGACGATGAGCAACGGAAAGTTCGGACTGGGACGCAAGCCCATCGCCAAGCGCGTCAGACGCACCCTGAAGGCGATCAAGGAACGACTACGCATGCGCATGCACGACGCCCGCGCAGACCGGGCAATGGCTCGGGTTGGTGCTGCGGGGCTGGCTCGGCTATTACGCCGTCCCAACCAGCTCCACGTACCTGAGGAGTTTCAAATATGAACTCGAGCGCCAGTGGTTACGCAGCCTGCGCCGCCGGTCGCAGCATGATCGATTCCCATGGGGGCGCCTGCGCGCATTGAGCACTGCCCATCTCCCAACCGTCTCCATCCTCCACCCATGGCCCGCCGACCGTTTTGCCGTCAAACACTCAAGCTAAGAGCCCGGTGCGTTAACGCGCACGCCGGGATCCGTGCGGGGGGCACCGGGTAACCGGTGTTCCTACCGCGAACGTTCGGGTAATTGGCCGCGGGAGCCGGGTGCGGCGACCCATGCTAGTGAACGGTCCCGCGAAAGCGGACCGAGATTTGTGCGGTCCGCTGCACCCGGACTACCCATTGCCAACATACAAGATTTGTAACCCAAATCCATAGGGAGGCAACCGATGCGAGGAAAGAAGCTGAGCCGGGCGGCGCGGAAGGAAATACTGACCGCGTTGCAGGACCGCTATGCGCGCTCGACCAAGAGCGACAAGGGCGCGATTCTGGACGAATTCGTAGCCCTTAGCGGCTACAACCGCAAATACGCAATCCGAATACTGGGCAATGCTGCAAGCCCTGATCCGGCACCGCCCACCAAGTCCTCATACCGCATCTACGACGAGGCCGTCAGGGACTCCTTGATCGTCCTTAAGGGAAGCAGCCGATCGCATCTGCGGCAAACGATTGCAAGCGATATTGCCCAGCCTGATCGAATCACTGGAAGGGCATGGCCACCTGCAGCTTGATCTGGACCTTAGAAGCAAGCTGCTCGCAATCAGCCCGGCATCGATCGATCGGATGCTCAAACCAGTGCGCAAGATCGCCGGCAGCAGCCGACGGCGAAATCCCTGCCGCCGCAACCGTCATCACGCCAAGGTCCCGATCAGGACGTTTGCCGATTGGCATGGCCCCCAACCCGGTTACCTGGAAATAGACCTGGTGGCCCATTGTGGTGGCAACATGGCCGGGAGCTTCATCCAGACTCTGTCAGTTACCGACGTTGCCTCGGGCTGGGTTGAAGCAGTCCCGCTGCTAGCCCGCGAGCAGACGCTGGTGACCGAGGCGCTTGAGGTTATAGGCGGGCGGTTGCCGATTCCAGTGCTCGGACGACTAAAGATAACGACAGCGCCTTCATCTCCCAGACTCTTATCGACTACTGCCAGCAGCGTGAAATCGAGTTCACCCGCTCACGTGCCTATCGCTCCAATGACCAGGCCTTCATCGAACAGAAGAACGGCGCCGTAATCTGAGCGCTTTGCCGGCTACGAACGCTTTGCCGGATTCATCGCCGGACAGACCCTGGCCCGACTCTTTGCCTTAGTTGGTCTCTACACCAATTTCTTCCAACCGTCCTTCAAACTGATCTCCAAGCAGCGATACGGGGCCAGGACCCTGAAGCGCTACGACCGTCCCTTAACTCCCTGCCAGCGACTGCTTGATCATCCCGCTGTTGCCGAAAAGGTCAAGGAGCGATTGCGTGCTACGCGCTTGCAACTGGATCCGCTCTTGCTCCTTAGCGAGATCCGAGCGGCCCAGTCGGCCCTGGCCACATTGGCATCGCCTTAAGGAACGCAGCAAGGTACAAAGAGACGATCTGTCGCAATTCCTGGCCAGGCTCTCTCACCTCTGGCGCGAGGGCGATGCCAATCCCACCCGGAGTCCCAAGCGTAAACGCCGTATCTGGTGGCGAACGCGTAGAGATCCCCTAGAGCACATATGGCCCGAGGTGCTTAGCTACCTGCAGGATCATCCCGACGCCAGCGGCACCGGGATCCTGAAAGTACTCATGCGCAACCATCCCGACGCTGTCGGTCCCAAGCAGCTGCGGACGTTGCAGCGCAGGCTCAAAGCAATGGCGGTCGGTTATGGCCAAAGAGCTCGTATACGGGGTCGTAAACGGTGCTGATGGTGCGGTTGAGAACGCCGAAATCGTAAGTGAAATCGCGCCAATCGGAGTCAAATAAACGGTCCCAAATTTCGGTTACATTTTTTGGTGAGGCAAGGCAACGGGACCGGCAAATCTCAAAGTCGTTGATCACGGGTGGCAGCATCCTGACCGCAACACCCTGTGGCGGTTCTACAAACGCCATCGACAGGCTATTAGGAAGCTGCTTGAGCGGACGGTGCGCATCCCGGTGGTCATGGATGTGGCTGATCTGGCGGTCCAGGCGGTGGATGGCACGAAGGTAGCCGCCAACGCCTCAGCGAAAAGGAGCAATGATGCCGAAGGACTGAGAGGGCTGTTGGAGCGCCTGGATAAGGTGATAGCCGACCTTGAGGCACAGAAAAACGAAGCGGGAGAAGACGTTTCTGCTGCCCGTTTGCCAGAGGAGTTGGCCGACAAGGAGGCCTTGAGAAGAATCGGTGGGGCAAGCGATGGCCGATTTTGGGAGTCAGAAGCGACACAAACTTCCGACTGATGGAGAGCGGACAGGGTACCGTTGCCGGCTACACCGCCCAGGATGTGGTCCCGCCCATGGAGACGGAAGAGGGGCACCCGGCATGTTGGTCACCGCCGTGGACGTGTTGGATCAGGCCAATGTCAATGCCCTGCTGATGCCGATGGTCGGGCAGGCCGAAGAGACGACCGGGGCGGAGTCGCAGATTGACGTTGGCTCACGCCGGATATTTCGCCGCGAGCCATGTGGCAGAGTGTGTACGCGAGGCCAGCAGGTGGTGGTAATCAGAAGCGCGAGGCCAGCTGACGGAGCGGCGTCGGGTCCTGGCCAGCTCCGACACCACCACCACCTTCGCCGCCGAGATGAGCGAGTTCCTCAAAACCAGCGAACTGACCGAGACCAAAGCCGTCGTCGGGTCCTTCGCCAAGGAGGTTATGGCCAAGCCCGGCAGGGGCGCCATCGCCTACTCCGTACCCACGCCGGATGGACAAAGCCCTAGGAGGGGAGCCGAAGTCGCAAAATCGCTCTGAACGGGCGAGTTATGAATTCGGTAGGTCATGGTGGGCCCAGTTGGATTCGAACCAACGACCAACCGGTTATGAGCCGGCCGCTCTAACCACTGAGCTATGGGCCCGCAAGCAAGATTCCATTATCAAGCAGCTGTCGGACGGTCGGGCCGGCGCAATAAAATCGCCGGTGTTAAACGTTGTCCCTTCGGTCCCGGCCGAGCTTAGTTCCCAAAAGGTTGCTGGCGTGCGCCTGCGGCGCAGCCGCCGGCTGCTCTTTTGCGATGCCAACGGTTTCGAGCTTGAAGTCGGGACGATGGCGATTGTGCGCACCTCGTCGGGTCCCGAAATCGCCAAAGTTATGCTGGCTACCAGCCCAGCCGCTTCAGATACTCCGCTACAGGGTAGACGGATCCTGCGAACTGCCAGCCCGCAGGACCTGGCCAGCCTGCACCGCCACGTATTAGGTGAGGTTGCCGCCCGCATGGAATTTTTCCGGGCGGCGTTTTCAGCGGGGCTGGAAGTCTCGTCCGTGCATGCCGATTTCAGCTTCGATGGTTCAAGGCTGCGGTTTCGGTTCCGCTGCGACCAGGCTTACTCCGGCTTTAGCCTGCGCAAGGAATTGTCCAAGCGGTTTCCAGGAGTGGGCCTGCAACTTCGAAACCTGGGCGCCCGCCGCCAAACCCAGAGCGGAGCGTGCGGGGGTGGGAGCTGCTCAACTTGCCCGTCAAACGGGTTGCTGGAACGCTCCGGGGCTTCGGTCCCCGAGCCGGGGCGGGTGCGCCGCGGGCAGTTCGCGGCCGCCGTCTAGAGGCTACCCCAGATACGGGGCAATCGCCAAGAGGGCGATTCCGGCGGTCGATACGATCCAGGCACCGCCCAGGGCCCACAACCAGATATCGCGTTTTTCAATACGCCGTTCCAATGCGGCGATCTGCGCGGTGAGCGCATCGACTCGCCCGTTTACGACTTTCAGTTGTTCGCGGAGGCGCTGCCGCTCGGTTTGGGCGGCGGCCAGTTGAATTGAGGCTGGGTCCCCACTGGTTACCGGGCCGGCATACTCGGCCAATAGGCGCGGCAACTGCTCACCGACCTTGCTCATCACCTTCTCGGTTACGGTTCGTAACACTTGACCTGAAATCATGTTGATCATCTTTACCCGCTTTGCCGAGAACTAGGGATTGCCTTGTCCAGATATGCTTCAAGCAAGTCCGAGACGTACATGTGGCCGGGCGCATGGGTAATCATCAGCGGAAGCTTGGCTGACTGGGCAATCGCCTGAGGGGTTACCCCGCAGGCCCAAAACACCGGAATCTCACCGGCATATAGCGGCACCGGATCGCCCCAATCAGGACGACCCAGATCCTTGATGCCGATCGCTTCGGGAGCACCGCTGTGGACCGGAGAACCATGAACCTGGGGGACCTGGGCGGTAATCGCCACCGCTCTTGCTACTTGGTCCATTGCCACCGGCCGCATCGAAACAACCATCGGGCCGGCCAATCTCCCGACCGCCTGGCAGTCGATGTTGGTCACATACATGGGCACATTGGTCCCGCATTCAATGTGGCGTATTGGAATTCCAGCCGCATCCAAACGCTTCTCGAAAGTGAAGCTGCAGCCGGTCAGAAAACCGGTCAACTCCTTGTTCCAGTACTCGGAGATGTTTTCGACTTCGGCAACCATTCGGCCGCGGCGGTATATCCGATAGCGTGGTAGGTCGGTGCAGATGTTTGAATCGCGGGCCATCCGGATAGGATGCGGATCCCCGTTCGGGAGCCGTTCCAGCAATGGGCACGGTTTGGGATTGGCATTGCAGAACTCCTCGAACTCATCGGCCATTGTGGTTTCCACGATGACCAGATTTGCCTGGACATAGCGTGTTGCCGCGCCGGCGGTCGGACCTCTCCACGACCCGGCGCGGATCAGCTCGCGGATCTGGCTGCCGGTAAACCCGGCCGATTCGGGTGGATTCATCTAAAGCAGCTGCATCGCAAACAGCGTGAACAGAACACTGAATAATTCGTCTTCGGATACCTCGCGGGCGCCGGCTGGGGGCGCGAGCAGTAACTCTTCGTCCCAACCGATGATGTCCAAACGCAGTGATTCGGCTGCAGGCTCCCCCGATTCGCCCGCGGAATTGCCGAGCAGGGCGTAGCGCGGAATCCAGTGACCCGAATGCACCGCGATAGCTATATCCTCCCCTTCCAGATAGTGGCACTCTTCCGTTCCGCACGGGCCGGTGCGGGCATGGGAGAGATCACTGCGCTGCTCGAATCTGGTAAGTAGCGCCAGTCCGTCTTCGGCATCTGCGAACATACCGCGCACATCCTCAGATTCAGATCCCTTGACCACGATCCAGTTGTCGAGCGCGGCGTCGGGCAGCGCGTATAGGTCACCGCCCTGCAGGAAGAATTCAAGCTCCTGCTTGACCCGGCTATCTTCTAGGATCTGAAGGTTGGCCGCCAGCGAATCGTCCGATTCGCGATTCGCATTCCCGACCATCTCGATTTGCAGCCCCAGATCGCCGGGCAGGAAGCCACCGTCGATGCTGGTGGTAATTCGCACCGAGCGGGGTTGGTTCAGGTCCCAGTGTTCGATCCAGCTTTGAATCGAAAATGGCGCGTTCACCATCGGCCCGCTGGGCAGGGCGGATTCCTCCTCGCCACAACCGGCCAGGATCACCACAATGAGCATGGCGTAGGCGACGCAGCGGCGCGCCCGCCAAGTCAGTGGGGCCGCCTAGGTAAACGCACCGGCAAGGATGGTAATTACCAATTGCCAGAACGCGCTCGCTGGAACGTCGCGGGAATCCCCTGGGATCTCTATTTCTAAGCCTTCGTCCCAACCGACGATTTCGATTACCACCGGTGTCCCGTCATTGAACTCGGAAACGATCCTGATCGGCACCAGGTCCTCGACCCGCACCTCCAGGGTGACTGATTCGCCGACCAGAATGTGGCAGGGCACCCCGTCACAGTCGTTCTCGCCCTCGTAGCTGACGGTTGCCGGGTCGGGCAGTGCGGCAAAGAACCCGGATGTCTGGTCGGCGATCGGCAGTATTTCGGAGGCGGTTGCATCGGTTCCTTCGGTTTCGCGCAGGGTGCGTAGCCACCGTTCGGTGCCAGGCGGGTTTATGTAGATGAAGTCCCCATCGAGGAGAAGATCGATCCGGGCCTTCTTCTCGCCCTCGCTGATCACGTCCAGGCCTACGGTTTGGCGCCCGGTGTGAGCCGGAATCGAGACGGTTTCGACGGCGAAAGCAATGCCCGCCGGGGCCCCGGCATAGTCCTCAACCAAGGTACGCATGCGGACCGAACTAGGCGGCTCGTCGGCCAGCTTGGCCAGGTAACCCGCGGCCGTAAAGGGCTCCGGAGTCGGCTCCGGGGTCGGGGTCGGCGCGGCGGTTGGCGCGGTGACTGGTGCGACCGCGACCGGCTCTGAGATCGGTTCCGGCTCCGGGTCGCCGCAGGCAACGAGGGCGATTGTCAGGGCCAGCAGAAGGGGCAATAACCAGCGCGTTGTTTTCATGTGTAGGACTTTAATCCACTGCCGGTGGCCGGGATCAACACCGATTCATCAGACCCGATCAGGCCAGCACTCGCCAATTGGGCAGCGGCGGCAAATCCGGCAGCTGCCGTCGGTTCAACGTATATGCCTTCGTTTGCGGCCAGATCGGCGCCCGCCCGCCTGATCTGATTATCAGTAACAGTTGCGACTTTGCCGCCGCTCAATTTGACCGCTGTACAAATCTGCTCGAATCGTTCCGGATTGGCCACCGCGATTCCGCTGGCAATGGTGGATCCTTGGGGTTCGAACCCGGAATCTGCCAGCGGCGAAACCGCTCGGGCCTGGGCCGCATGGAGATGCGGACTGTCTTGCCCTGCGGGCAGGGTGATGTCGGCCAGCGCCAGTGCGGTACCGAGCAACAGGCCGCCGTTGCCGGTCGGAAAGACGATGTGATCGGGAAGGGTCTGATCGCGCTGAAAGCACAGGCTCAGTAGGAATGATTTCATCCCCAGCAGAAAGGCCGGATCGCGGACATGCGAGGCGTACACCGTACCCGGTTGGGCGGCCTCCGCTCTTGCGGCGACCGCTGCGTTGCTGCGTGCTCTGCCGGTTGGCGTAACGATTGCTCCGTAGGCAGCGATTTGGGCTAGCTTGGGCGGATCGGCGTCGGCCGGGGCAAATATCTGACAGTTCAGTCCGGCGGCAGCACAGTAGGCGGCCAACGCCGCCCCGGCATTCCCGGACGAATCCTCAACCAGGCGGTCAAATCCGGCCGCCCCGAGGCGGGCGGCAACCAGGACTGCGCCGCGATCCTTGAAACTCTCGCTGGGCGAGAGGAATTCAAGCATTGTTTCCGACCGGGGCAATCCGACCGACCGACCCCAGCGCGGAATCGCTTTCAGCGGCGCGTTGGCCTCGCCCAGGGTTAGCCGGTCGCGGCCGGCAGCAAATCCCAACAGGTCCGACCACGCCCAGATGCCCGGGCCCGCCGCCGGGGCGATTTCCGCTAGCGGGATCTTCGCCGCCGGGGCCGGCGACAGCAGCAATCCGCAGGCAGCACACAGAGCCAATCGGTTGGGTCGACCCGGTCCACAGCGTGGACAGTAATAGTCGGCGTTCAGTTGGTGTCAATTTCGGCGAGCGGGTCCCAGCGCTGCCGCTCCGGATCGGTGCGGGAGAGTAGCTCGTGATGTCGGTCCAACGTCGCCCCGGCCACATCGGTGATTGCGAACATCTCTCGTTCACTCGAATCGCGCAGTTTCAGCTCGACTTGGTCGGCCTTGAGGTTGCGGGTCGATACGGTCAGGCGGATTGGCAGTCCCAGCAGGTCGGCATCGTTGAATTTGACGCCGGCACTCAGATCCCGGTCGTCGCGCAGCACCTGCAGGCCCAATTCGCCAAGCGACCGCTCCAGCTCGATTGCGCAAGCGGCCACTGCGGGGGATTCCCCAAGTTGGACGATGTGTACGTTCCAGGGCGCGATGCTGGCGGGCAGGATCATTCCGTTGCGATCGTTCCAACGTTCTATCACGGTCCCCAGAATGCGGCCGATCCCTATCCCGTACGAGCACATGAAAAACGGCCGCTGCTGGCCGTCGGGATCAAGGTACAAAGCGCCGCGTTTCTGTGAATAGCCGTATCCGAGCTGGAAGGTGTTACCCAATTCGACCGCCCGTGCCGCCAGCAGGCTGTCGTCACATTGCGGACAACCGTCGCCGCCGATGACCTGGCTGATGTCGCACAATTCCCCTTCGTAGTCGCGCGGGTAGTTGGTATTGGCCAGGTGATAGTCGGGGCGATTGGCGCCACCGACCAGGTTGGCGGTTTCGGCCACCGAGCGGTCCACCACCACCCTGGGGCCGGAGAGCCCGACCGGCGAGGCAAATCCGGCCACGACCCCGGCCCGTTCCAGCAGATCGCTCTCGGCGGGCTTGAGATCAGACTGCAGATGGGCGGCCAGCTTGGCCTCGTTGACGTCGCGGTCACCGCGGATTAGCGCAAACACCAGCTCTCCGCCGGCATGATAAAAGACCGCCTTGGCGGTCCCGGCCGGGTCAATCTCCAGGAAGCGGGCGACCTGGTCGATTGTTCGGGCGCCCGGAGTGGCCACTTCGTGCAGCGGCAGCGGTTCAGCCTTGCCAGCGGCTGCTGGTCGGGCCCGGGCCACTTCCTGGTTGGCGGCATATCCACACCCCGGGCAGACGAGCACGGTATCTTCGCCGCTCGGATCGAGCAGCATGAATTCGTGTGCGGTCGATCCACCCATCATGCCGGTCGAAGACTCAACGACCACCGCCTCCAGCCCGCAGCGGCGAAAAATCCGCACGTAGGCATCCACCACCCGGGCGTAGTAGGCGCGCATCTGGTCCTCGTCGCAATGGAGGCTGTAGGCATCCTTCATTGCAAATTCGCGCACTCGCACTAGGCCGGCCCGCGATCTGGGCTCGTCACGAAATTTGGTCTGGATCTGATACACCATCACTGGCAGATCGCGATAGGAGGAAATATGGGCAGCGGCCAGATCGGCAACGACTTCCTCGTGGGTCATGGCCAGCACCATGTCGTGACCTTGGCGATCGTGGAACCGGACCATCTCATCGCCGACGTCGTACCAGCGCCGACTCTGCTTCCAAAGATCGGCGGGGTGGACGACCGGCATCTCGATGCGCTGACCATCTATCCGGTCCATCTCCTCGGCGACGATCTGCTCAATCCTGGCCAACGCCCGATAGGCTGCCGGGAGATAGGAGTAAATGCCCGCGCCAAGCTGCTGGATCATTCCCGATCGCACCAGCAGTCGGTGCGACGCGGTAGTCGCGCCGACTGGGTCCTCGCGCAGGGTGCGGCCGAAATACCGTGACATCAACATCGGGCTGATGCCCCTAAATTCCGCCGCCGCGGCCGTAAATTAGATTTGGTATTCGGGCGGAACACCGGAAGAGCGCATGCGCAGGCCATACGTTCGCACGCCCTCCTTGACCAGATAAGTTGCCGGCGGACCGACCACGACAGAACGCGGTGGAACGTCTTCTACCACCAGCGCCATCGCCCCGATCTTGGAGTTGTGGCCGATCGTAACCGGTCCCAGGACCGAGGCGCCCGAGCCGATCGTGACGCAATTTCCAATTATTGGGTGGCGGCGCCCACCAGGGCGTCCGACATCGCGCCACCAACCGGTCGCCCCGAGGGTTACCTGGTGGTAGAGCATCACGTCGTCACCGATTTCGGCGGTTGCCCCGATGACCACCCCGGATCCGTGATCGATAAAAAACCGGCGCCCGATCTTGGCGCCCGGGTGAATCTCGATTCCGCCGGTAACGACCCTGGCAAATTGCGAGATCAAGCGCGGGATGATTGGTATCCGTCGGGTGTAGAGAATATGCGCCAGCCGGTGCAACAGGACGGCGTGCAGGCCCTGATAGAGCATCACCTCGCCGATGTTGCGCGCGGCCGGGTCCTTGTCAAAGACGACCTGAATATCAGATGACCAGGTGCGCCGCCGCCGCCGCCAGGCAGTCCGCCCAGGTCGATTGCCAACGCTGCGGCGCGAATCGGCAAAGGCCAGATCATCGCATTCGGTGGAGTTTTGACTAGCTATTGCCAACTGGTCCGTCCAACCCTTTATTGCTGCGGGCCGATTGTGACCCCACCTTGAGTTCGAATCCTACTTCCCCAACCCGATGCCGGCGTCGAGCACCAGGGTCTGCCCGGTAATCGTGCCCGCCTGGGTTAGGAAAGCGCAGGCCTGGCCGATGTCGGCCGGCGTGCAGGCCAGGCCCAGCAGGGTCCTATCGATGTAGCTGGCGATGAAATCGTCCTTGCCCTCGACCCAACGGGTGAGGATGACCCCCGGGGCGATTGCGTTAAAGCGGATTGGCGCAAAGGCGCGCGCCAACGATTTTGTGATGCTGATCTGGCCGGCCTTGGAAACCGCATAGGCGATCGAACTGCCACCACCACTCAATCCGGCCACCGATGAGATTGATACAACGCTGGCGCAGGGCGAGGCTTTGAGGTGCTCGATCGCACAGCGCACCGTGTAAAACGACCCCTTCAAGTTGACCTGGAGAATTTCGTCCCACTTCTCGTCGGTCATATCGTCCAACTGAGTATGAGGGATGAAATGGGTGGTTCCGGCGCTGTTGACGATGATGTCGAGGCGGCCGAAATGCTCGGCAACATGGTCAACCATTGCCTTGACCTGGGCTTCGTCGCCGACCGAGGCCTTGTACGTTATGGCCGTCCCGCCGGCATCATCGATAGCCGTGGCGGCCGCCTGCGCTTCTGCCGCCGATCGTGAATAGTTGAGGCAAACGGAAACGCCAAGGGCCGCCAGGGCCTCGGCGCAGGCCCGCCCGCTGCCGGTGCCGCCGCCGGTTATCAGGGCCGCCGCGCCCTCGATATTTACCATCGCCGTTATACGGCCCCGGCTACCAGTTCTTCTTCGCGCGATTGGCGCGGGGCCGGCAACCCGCAGAATTCCTCGTAGTCGATCAGTTCGGTAATGCTGGGGTTGTCGCCGCAGACCGGGCACTCGGTCCGCCGCTTGGTCCGGAAGGTGATAAATTCCATCTCCAACGCGTCCCAGGTAAGTAACCGACCGCTCAGCGATTCGCCAAGTCCCAGAATTAGCTTGATGGTCTCGGATGCTTGCAGGCAGCCAATTACCCCGGGGACAACGCCAAGCACCCCGGCTTCGGCGCAGGAGGGCGCCAGCTCCGGTGGAGGCGGTGCCGGGTACATGCAGCGATAGCAGCCATGGCCGGGCGCAAATACCGATACCATGCCCTCGAATTTGAGCACCGAGCCGTCGATCATGGTCTTGCCCAGCAGAACGCAGGCGTCGTTGACCAGGTAGCGGGTCGGGAAATTGTCACACCCGTTTACGACGTAGTCATAGTCGGCGATGATGCGCATCGCATTCTGCGAATCGATCACCTCGTCGTAGGTGACGATCTCGACATCAGGGTTTAACCCTTGCAGGGTTTGCCGCGCCGACTCAACTTTGGGCACGCCCACCCGGGCGGTGTCGTGGAGGATTTGGCGCTGCAGGTTGGAGTCCTCAACCACGTCGTGGTCGACCAGCCCAATCTTGCCTACCCCGGCGGCGGCCAAATAGTAGGCGGCCGGAGAACCCAGGCCACCCGCGCCAATGAGCACGACCGAGGCCGAGAGCAGTCGCTGCTGCCCCATCGGGCCAACCTCGGGCAGGAGCATATGGCGACTGTAGCGGCGCACTTGCTCGGGCGTAAACATCTTCTTTATTCCTTCGATTTAGTTACTGCGTTTGGATGCGCGTTAATGATGAGTGGCGGTTATCGGCCAGTTGGTTGAGGCCGCCGCAGGTCAGGCGGTTTCCACTGAGTTGCCTGCCGCCACCCAACCCTTGGTTCCGGCAGAGAGGTTGTAAACGTTACCGCGCCCCGCCGCCAGAGCCATTTCCGATGCCACCCGCGACGTGACGCCAACGTTGCAGACAAATAAAATGTCGCCTTCAGGCAGGGTCGAAGTGTCCATCAAGATAGTGTTGAGCGGAAGGTGCTTGGCACCGGGTACGTGAGCAGCGTCATATTCACGCTGTTCGCGCACGTCGATGATTGCAACCCCGTCGCCGATCAGTTCCTTGGCGCGTTGGAGATCTACTTCTTGGATCATTGGCGCTCACCCACCCAATAAATTCTGTTGATGAATGCAAATTCTAGTTCTCGCCAACCGCCCCCCGATCGGGAAGGCGCCGATCCGCCACGGCCCTTTTCCGGAATCACGCCACCGTTTGACGCAGATTTGCTGGGACGGGCCTGGATTGAACCGGATGGCCTGGTCCTGGCCGGTACCTATGGCACCTGGAAGATCGTATTTGTCTGCGGGGTGGTCGGCGTAGACGATGGTGGTCACATCCGGATCTGCGAGCGCCAGGTTGCCGACTGGGAGAGGCCGCAATTTAGCGATCCGGGCGCTGCCGCATACACCACCGCGGCAACCGACGGCCAGGCCGACATCGAATTGGCCTGGTTTGAATCCCTGCACGAGCGCCCATTCCGGCGAACCCTGCTGGCGACCGTGGCCAATGGATCACTGCGGCCCGGCGAGCGGGTCGAGATAACCCTCGGCGATACATCCGGCGGCGGACCGGGCCGCCGGGCCCAGACCTTCCGCGAGCCGTGTTCGGAATTTCAAGTTCACGTTGATCCGTTCGGGGCGCAGCGATACTTCCCGGTTGAGGACCACCCCGCCCTGTGCGTGCTGGGGGACGCAGGCAGTGCCATCGAACTTCGCTGCGGATCGCAATTTGCCGTCGGCGAACCGTTCGAGCTGCACCTGCGGGTGGTCGACCGCTGGGGCAACAGCGACGAATTTGCCGGCAACGCGGTCGAGCTGTCGGTTTCGCTGCCGATTGCCGGTCTGCCAGATCAGATCAAGTTGCAGCCCGGCGATCGTGGGGTCCGGGTGATTTCGGGCCTAACCGCCGGCCAGCCTGGCCGGATGCGATTTACGGCGCGGGCACCGGGCCTGGCCGAGGGGGCCTCCAACCCGGTTCATATTGGTCCCGGAAGCGCCGACAACCGGCGCATCCGCTGGGGCGACCTGCACGGTCAAAGCCGTGAATCGGTTGGCACCCTGGAGGCGGCCGACTATTTTCGATTTGCCCGTGACGATGCCTTCGTCGAATTCGTCGGTCACCAAGCCAACGACTTTCAGATAACGAACGAGTTCCTGGCGACCCTGGGAAGTCTGACCAGGGAGCTGCACCGGCCGGGCCGCTTCATCCCCTTCTTTGGCTGGGAGTGGTCCGGCAACACCACGACCGGCGGGGATCGCAACGTTCACTTCCTCGGCGACGATGGCCCCTTGCACCGCTCCTCGCATGCCCTGCTGCGAGATGTTTCGGATGCCGCCAGCGACGCCTGCCCGGTTTCCGAGCTCTACGATCGATTGGCCGGGCGCGATGACGTGCTCCTGGTCCCGCACGTGGGCGGCCGCTATGCCAACCTCGACTTCCACGACTGCGAACTTGAACCGGTAATCGAGATTCACTCGGCCCACGGGACGTTCGAATGGCTGGGCCGGCAGGCGCGCGCGCGCGGCCTGAAAGTCGGCTACTTTTGCGGCTCCGACGTGCACGTTGGTCGGCCGGGGGCGGCGCGACCGGCGGTAAAGGCCGGTGAGGACGGTCTGGGGGTCACCGGCGGGCTGGCGGCGGTGCTCACGCCAAGGCTCGATCGGCGGTCGATTTTTGCGGCATTGCGGGCGAGGCGCTGCTACGGGACCACCGGCGTGAGGATGCTCGTTGACGCGTTGGGCAACGGGGAACCAATTGGCTCCAACCTCGCGCTGGCCGCGGGCCAGCCGCTGCGAGTGAACGGTTTTGTTGACGGGACTGCCCCGATCCAGCAGATCGACCTGCTCTGCGACTGGGAGCCGGTATCGGTGCTGCGGCCGCGCAGCAGCGCCAATTCACGCCATCTGCGCATCACCTGGAAGGGAGCGGCCAGTTACGGGCGCCGCCGCTCGCTCAACTGGAGTGGTCGGCTAACGGTTCACGGCAATTCGATATTGGCCGCGCACGGAGTCGGGTTTGACCACCCGGGCGAAGGCCTGATCGACCAGGCTCCGGATTTGCTTGCCTGGCGATCCGCAACCGAGGGTGATTACGACGGTATCGAAATCGAACTGCGGGAGCTGGGCGGCTGGCTCGAATTTGTCTCCGGGCCGGCCAGCTTCGAGCTGGACCTTGACCGGCTTGGCGATTCGGTGTACACGCAGGCCGGCGCCGGAATTGACTGCCAGGTCCAGGCCGAACGGGTAAGTCCGGGCGGCGACCGCCTGATCGAGTTTGATTGGGAGTTGCCCGGAGACGGCCTGCGCAGCGCCGGCTACCATCTGCGGATCATCCAGGCCGACTGCAACATGGCCTGGACCAGTCCGTTTTACCTGGATCTGGGCGATCCGGAACCAGCGCGCGGCTAAGCCCTTCCGACAACCGTCTGGCTATATAAATGGAAAATGATTGGTCGAACGTAAAGGCACCGCCGCGATGGCGATCCTAACCGAGTTGGCGCAGGCCCCCGCCAAGCCGCAGTACAAGCAAATCGGGACCCGGCCGGTTCGCCATGACGGCGTTGATAAGGTGACCGGTCGGGCCCGCTACGGCGCCGACGTCTTTCCCGGCCGATTGGCCTACGGCGCGATGCTGCGTTCCCCGCACGCCCACGCCCGCATCCGCGCAATCGACACCTCACAGGCGACCGCCCTACCCGGAGTCTTGGCAATTGTTACTTCGGCTGACCTGCCCAGTATTGCCGATCGCCTCGCCGAGTTGGGGGAGGGAATCGACGCCCGCATCTCCTACAAGTCGATGAACATGCTGGCCGGTGACAAGGTCCTCTACGACGGTCATGCAATCGCCGCAGTTGCTGCCCTAAATCCCCACACCGCTGAAGCCGCCACCCGACTGATTCAGGTTGACTACGAGCTGCTGCCGCCGATCATGTCCGCTCGCGAAGCGATGGACAAAGGCGCGCCGCTGATCCTTCCCGACGTGTACACGGATCATGACGGGCGGATCGATACGCAGCCCTCAAACGTGGCGGTGCACAGCCTGGTTGGCCACGGCAACCTAGCGGCCGGGTTCGCCGCCGCTGATTTGGTTATTGAGCGGGAATATTCGACCAGCACCGTCCACCAGGGGTACATCGAGCCCCACAACGCGACCGCGCGTTGGCTCGAAGACGGCCAGCTGGAGGTATGGTGCTCTTCCCAGGGGGCTTTTGCGATCCGGGCCGAGCTGGCCCAGCTGCTGGCGCTCTCACCCTCCAGGATCCGCGTGCATCCGATGGAAATCGGTGGTGGATTTGGCGGGAAACTGACCTCGTATCTGGAATTGCCGGCGGCATTGCTGGCCCGCAAGTGCGCGCGCCCGGTCAAGATGACGATGAGCCGCACCGATGTTCTTAGGGCTTCGGGGCCAACTTCGGCGAGCCGGACTCGGGTGAAAGTCGGGGTAACAAACTCCGGGAAGATCACCGCGGCGCGGGCCGAGGTTGTGCTCGAATCCGGCATGCATCCCGGTTCCTCGCTGGCCCAGGCGATGCTGATGGCTTTCGGGCCCTATTGGCTCGAGAATGTCGAGATCGAAGGGTGGGAGGTGCTGGTAAACAAGCCGCACGTGCACGCTTATCGCGCTCCCGGCGCACCGCTGACCAGTTTCGCGGTCGAGTCGCTCATGAACGAAATCTGTGATCGGCTGGGAATTGGCGCGCTGGAATTTCGTCGCCGCAATGCGGCAGTTGCCGGCGCCTGGCGGGCGGACGGGACGACCCTGCCGGTGGCCGGCAACCTGGAATGCATCGCGGCGATCGAAGCGAGCCCGCACTTTCGGTCGCCATTGCCGCGGTCTAAGGATTCGAATCGCGTTTGCGGCCGTGGCTTTGCCAGCGGAATGTGGCGCAACAACACGTTTGTCTCCTCGCTCGATTTGCGCCTGCATGGCGACGGGACGGTCACCCTGACCGAAGGTTCGGTTGATATCGGAGGCTCGCGGACCGCCATCGCCCTGCAGCTTGCCGAGGTGCTGGGCGTGGATGTCGCCACGATTCAGCCGGTGGTAGTCGACACCGACTCGGTCGGTTACACCCATTCGACCGGCGGCTCGCGGACCACCAACGTGACTGGCCAGGCCGCCATCCTGGCGGGGAAACGATTGCTCGCGGCCATGGCCGCCGAGCTGGCGGTAATCTGGGAATGTGGAGCCGATGGCGTTGAGTTCGCCGACGGGCGATTTAGCGGCCCTCAAGGGGAATTGGATTTTGCCGCCGCCGCGGCGCTGATCGAGGTTGCCGGCCGGTTACCTTCGGCAACCGCCAGTGCGGCTCCCACCTACAAGTCGCCTTCTTTTGCCCTGCACCTTTGCGATGTGTCGATAGATGTCGAAACCGGCAAGGTCGACATCCTGCGCTGGACGATAGCCCAGGATGCGGGGTGCGCCATCTATCCGCCGTACGTTGAGGGCCAGATGCAGGGCGGCGTGGCCCAGGGCGCCGGTTGGGCATTAAACGAGGAATACTGGTACGACCAGAAGGGAATCCTGGTCAACGCCTCCCTGCTTGACTACCGCACCCCAACCGCGCTGGACCTGCCCAGGATCGACCCGATCATCGTCGAGGTTCCCAACCCTGAGCATCCGTTTGGAGTTCGCGGCGTCGGCGAGGCCTCGATCGTGGCCGCCCCGGCGGCGTTGGCCGACGCTGTCGCAGATGCGACCGGGGTCTGGATGCGCGACCTTCCGATTTCCCCACCCAAGCTGCAAGCGGCGCTGGATCGGAAACGGCGATCATATTAGATAATGCCCACAAATCCGCGTTGCCAATTCACAACGACTCAACCGAAATCAAGCCGAACGCTGGTCCTTAAAAGCACCGAGGTGAGAAGTGGAAGATTCTGTTAGGCAAATTATTGATCCGGTACGTGTTGAGCGGGCCCTAGGCCGTCGGCTGAGCCGACGCCAGGCGCTGCGTATCGGGGTAGCGGCTACCGCAGCGGCGACCCTGCTGGCGGCGTGCGACGATGCCGCCGAGCAACCCGCTCCGGCGGCCGTCCAGCCGGCGCCGCAACCCACCCCCGCGGCGGCCGCGCCGGTATCTGCACCCGAACCGGCCGAACCATTGGTCGTTGACGATCCCTGGGGGGTCGTGCGAATCGAACCGGGCGACCCGGTTCGGATCGGCTTTGCCGGAGTTCTCTCGGGCGACCTGGCAGCCATTGGCGAGGACGTGCTGTGGGGTGCCCAGTTGGGGGTTGAGGATCTGAGCCAAATCCGCGGCTTCCGGGTTGAGCTGGACAGCCAGGACAGTCTCTGCAGCGGTGAGGGTGGAACCGCGGTCGCCAATAAGTTTGCCGCCGACGAGACCATCCTGGGTGTGGTCGGGCATACCTGTTCCTCGTCCTCGATCCCTGCAGCGGCCATTTACCAGCGGTCCGGGATCCCGATGATCTCGCCGTCCTCCACTGCGGTGGAATTTACGGCCCAGGGACTAGACGTCGCCAACCGGGTGTGTTGGAACGATGCCATTCAGGGCGAGGTGGCCGCCGAATTCGCGCGCAATACGCTCGGTGCGGGCAAGGCTGCCCTGGTCCACGACCAAAGTCCCTATGGCGAGGGGCTGGTGCGGGTGTTTGAGGCAGCTTTTATAAACGCCGGCGGAGAAATAACCCAGACCGAGGGACTCACCGTCGGCGAAGATGATTTCCGCTCGCTGCTCACCCTTCTTTCGGCCAATCTACCCGACCTGATTTACTTCGGTGGCTTTCATCCTGAAGCGGCCCAGTTGGCGATCCAGCGAAAACAGGTCGGCCTGTCTGAAACCATCCTCTTTGGCGCAGACGGAATCTTTGCCCCCGAATTCATTGAGCTGGCCGGTCCCGATGCCGAAGGGGTTTACGCGTCCGGTGCCGATCTGGCCGAATCTGATCCGCAAAAACTGGCCGAGTTCGAGGCCCGCTATCTCGAACGCTTCAATGTCGATCAGCTGCAGGGTCCTTTTGGCGCCCACGGCTACGACGCCGCGGTGGTGTTGCTAACAGCGATCGAGGCGGCTTCCCAATTGGATACCGACGGGTCGCTATTGATTCGGCGCAAGGCCATCAACGATTCCATCCGCGCAACCGTCGGGCACGCAGGGCTCACCGGCACGATTTCATGCGATGCTAATGGCGATTGCGGGAGCGGCTCGGTTGCCTTCCAGATTGTTGCCGGCGGCGAATGGACGCCGGTCTAACGCTTCGATTGAGGCGCTAGGCCCAAAACCGGCGCGATTTGGTCACGGCGCGGCGCGGCCCGCGATGGGTGCTGATTGTCCCGACGCGGTCCCCTGGAGAGCGGTGAACCGTTGAGCGAGCAGCGTCTCGGTCGGGCGTTTGACCTGGTGTCCCGGTTGCGCAGCCGCGCGATCGTATTGCCGCTTGGATTGCTGATCATCGGTTTCGTTACCTGGCGGTTGGCCGCGACCGTAACCAGTGCCGACTATCCGCCGGCCCTCTGGCTACAACAGCTGGCCAATGGCCTGGTGCTGGGTTCCGTTTATGCTTTGGTGGCTATCGGGTATACGCTGGTCTACGGAATCCTGAAGATGATCAATTTCGCCCACGGCGAAGTACTCATGCTCGGGGCCATGGCCGGCTACTTTGCCCTCGAGGCAATGGCCAGCGCCGGCTGGCTGGAGTCGTTTGCGCTGCTGGCAGTCACCCTCACGTTTGCGGCCGGGATCGCGATGTCGGTCTTTGCGGGAGTTGCCACCGAACGGGTAGCCTATCGTCCACTGCGCGAAGTACCCCGCTTGATAGTGCTGATCTCGGCCATCGGCGTCTCGATATTTCTGCAAAATGCCACCCAGTTGATCGTCGGCGCAAACGCCAAGGTCTATCCCACCACCGATATCGCCGCCCTGGCCGGAGGGCAGCGGATCGCCGGGGCATTCGTGACCAACACCGGAATCATGATTGTGGTGCTGACCGGCCTGATGCTACTCATCGTGCTGCACGTGCTCCGGCGGACCCGGTTCGGAGTTGCGGTAAGGGCCGTGGCTGAAGATATTCCAACCGCCCGTTTGATGGGGATAGATGTTGACCGGGTGATCATGCTCACCTTTGTCCTAGCAGCCATCCTGGCCGGGTCCGGCGGCGTGATGCTGGGATTTCACAATCGCCAGGTAAATCACTATTCGGGGTTCCTACCCGGGCTCAAGGCGTTTACTGCGGCCGTAGTTGGCGGAATCGGCAACGTCGGCGGGGCGGTGGCCGGAGGCTTCCTGCTCGGGTTGGCTGAGTCGATCGGGCCGTTTGCGCTGGGAATTCCAGTTGCCTACAAAGACGTGATTGCGTTCAGTCTGCTGGTGGTCGTATTGATCTTTCGGCCCACCGGGATCTTTGGCGAAGTGCTAGAGCGAGAACGGGCCTAAAGTGCCACCCGTTAAGGCCGCCGTCCGAACCGGGCTGGGTTTTGGTGGATTGGCAGTTTTCCTGGCTCTGCTAGGAGTGGTGGGAGTCGCCAATGGCTACTGGCCGCAGATAAATCCCGGTGCGCTGGTAGCTCATGGGCTGGCGGCGCCGGCCGGGTTCATGGTCGCTCGGCGAACCGGCCGCGCCTGGGCCGGCGCGCTGGCCGGTTCCATTGTGGCGGTGACCATCCTTGCCGCCGCCGCCGCTGGATTGGCGTTCAATCTGGGTGAGTCATTGATCAAATTCACTCAACCGGTGGCCACTACCCTGCTACTGGGAGGCGGTTTGGCAAGGACTGCGCTGGCGGTTGCACTGGGGGCCGGATTCGGCCTTGCCGGCGCCGCCGTTGCCCGGTTTCTTCTGGGAACAATGCGTCGGCGAATTCCCTTACCAACGATTGGCGCGGTGCGCCGCTTCTCCCCTCCGCAACTGGCCTACCTGGGGGCGATCGCCCTGGCCCTGGTTGTGATCCCGCAGGTTGCCGGGCTCTACTGGAACCAAGTGCTCGGGTCGATCGGCATCTATCTGCTGATGGGCCTTGGCCTCAACATCGTGGTCGGCTATGCCGGATTGCTGGATTTGGGGTACGTGGCATTCTTTGCCATTGGCGCCTATACGATGGCCATCCTGACCTCGCCCCTGCACGGCATTGCATTGGATTTCTGGTTGGCGTTTCCAATCGCCGCCGCGATTGGGGCCCTGGCCGGTGTCCTGCTGGGGATCCCGGTACTCTCCCTGCGCGGCGACTACCTGGCGATCGTTACCCTCGGTTTTGGCGAAATCATTCGCATTTTTTCGCAGAACCTTACGCAATTGACCAATGGCCCACAGGGCGTGCAGGCGGTTGCCCAACCGGTGGTGGCCGGGCGGACCCTGGTGGATTCGAAAGATTTCCTCTACCTGATCGCGGTCGCCACCCTGGTTGTTGCCATCAGTTCGCTGCAGCTGGCGCGATCACGGATCGGCAGGGCCTGGTTTGCTCTGCGCGAGGACGAGGACGTCGCCCGTTCGCTGGGGATCAGGGCGGTGCGCTACAAGCTGTTGGCGTTTGCGGTGGGGGCGCTATTTGCCGGAATCGGTGGCGCGATATTTGCCGCCCGCCAGTCGGCGATCTTTCCCGGCGATTTCACCCTCCTGGTGTCGATAAACGTGCTTTGCCTCGTCATCATCGGCGGCATGGGCTCGGTCCCGGGCGTAATCATCGGGTCGGTGATCCTGGTCGGCGTGCCAGAGGTCCTGCGCGAGGCATCCGAATTTCGCCTGGTCGCGTTCGGTGCCCTGCTGGTGGTGGCGATGATACTGCGCCCGCAGGGAATGCTGCCGCACGGTTCCAGGCCGGCCCCAGCCCGGATTGCAACCAAGGCCGACGCGGCCGGTTTTTCCTGACGGTGGCGAACAGGGAGTTCTTTTCCGCCCGGGCGGTGACCAAGCGCTTCGGCGGGGTGGTCGCGCTGGACCGCTTTTCAATCGATATCGCCAGTGGGACGATCGTGGGGTTGATCGGACCTAATGGGGCCGGAAAATCGACTTTTTTCAACGTCATCACCGGGTTTGAGAAGGCCGACAGCGGGCGGATTGAATTCCGCGGGCGGCAAATCGGCGGACTTGCACCTGAGGCGGTTGCGGGCTCGGGCATTGCCCGAACCTTCCAGAACATACGTCTTTTCGACGCGATGTCGGTGTATGAAAATGTCCAGGTCGGTCAGCACCGGATCGGGAATGCTTCGATTATTGGCGCCCTTCTCTCCTCGCCCCGGGCCCGCGCCCAGGAGCGAGCATCGGAGCTGCGAACCTGGCAGCTGCTGGACCTGCTCGGCCTGGCGGGCGCGGCCGACGAGCGCGCGAGCGCGCTTCCCTATGGGCTGCAACGTCGAGTCGAGATTGCGCGGGCCCTGGCCGCCGATCCAAAACTGCTATTGCTGGACGAACCCTCGGCCGGCATGAGTGGGGTCGAGAGTGCGCAGCTGGCGAACCTGATTGAGCGATTGCGGTCGCAATTGGACCTGACGGTGCTGCTAATTGAGCACAACATGAACGTCGTCATGTCGATCAGCGACCAAGTGGCGGTGCTCAATTTCGGATCAGGGATCGCCGCTGGCCCGCCGGCCATGGTGCGGGCCCACCCGGCGGTAATCGAGGCCTATCTGGGCACCGGGTTTTGACCGCGTCATCGGCACCGGGGCAGATCCTGAAAGTTGACCGGGTAAGCGTCCACTACGGTGGAATCGAGGCCCTGCGCGATGTGAGCTTTGCAGTCGGCCGCGGCGAGATAGTCTGCCTTATTGGTGCCAACGGAGCCGGCAAATCAACCATCCTGAAGGCGATCTCGAAGTTGGTCGCCTACGCTGGTGACATTACCTTTGATGAGCAATCCATCAACCCCGTGCCTGCCCATGCGGTGGTCGAACTGGGAATCGTCCACGTGCCCGAGGGCCGCCGAATCTTCTCCCGTCTGAGCGTGGCTGAAAACCTGCGGCTCGGCGCATATACACGGACCAGCCGGAGCGAGCGCGAGGAGTCACTGCGCTCGGTTTTCGAGCTATTTCCCCGGCTGCGCGAGCGCGCCGGCCAGGCCGGCGGCACACTCTCGGGCGGCGAACAGCAGATGCTGGCCATCGGGCGCGGACTCATGGCTGCGCCCGATCTGCTATTGCTGGACGAGCCGTCGATGGGGATAGCGCCGATCCTGGTACAGGAAATATTTACCAAGATTGGCGAAATCAATTCCGCCGGCACCACGATCCTGCTGGTTGAACAGAACGCCAACGCCGCGTTTGCGGTGGCCGACCGAGGGTACGTTCTCCAGAACGGGCAGGTAGTCAAACAGGGGCCGGCCGCGACACTGCGCTCGGACCCGGAAGTTGCCAATGCCTACCTGGGCAGCGGCTAGGTATCAACGGAATCCGGCTCCGGACGCCAGCCTGACCGTCGCCAACTGCTAAGAGCGGTCGCCGCGCCGCGCTAACCAGTCAAACCAGGTGCCCAGGAACAGCGCGATCAGGTAGAAAATCGCCATACCGGGGGCGGCAAACAATGACAGCAGGACCATTACCAGGCAGAGCACCTGTCCGATCCGCACGGTCGCTTCGGAATCTAGCAATTCGGCCAGCAGGCCCTGCGGCCCGATGTTCATTCGGGCGCCGGCCCGAAACGAATCTTCGGCCAAGGGGGCGGAAAGAAATTCCGAAATCTCGTTTAGCACCACCTCTACGCGGCGCGATTCGCCGTGCACGGTTCCAACGATCACGGTTTCCTGGCCTGTGAACTTGACCCCCAGCAACCAGAATGACTCCGGCCCGAATGCGACGTAGCGCTTGCGCGCGGCCACCGGAATTGATTCCAGCTGCGACAGCTCAAACACTTCGTCGCCAAACGAAAAGACGCCAAACAGGTCGCGCCGCCGAACGATGACCACCCGGAATTGGCGGTCGATGACGACCTCGATGCTGCGGCGCAATAGCAGTCCTACGATCCATGCGCCGAAGCCACCGACCAGGGTCGCGGTAAAGATGTTTAGCTCGTCGGCCTGCATGATCACCAGCAGCAGCACCGCCAGGGCAACGAGTAATTGCGTCCGTCGATTGGAGTCCCCGCCAATTAGGTGAAGGCGGTTGGAGGATTCAAGCCAGGTCTGCACAGTTCTGTTCCGCCCGGTCCACATTCCCTTGGCGTCCAATGCCGGTGTTATATTCATGTTCGCAAAACCACCCGACTGGAACTTGCCCATGGAAGCGGGAGCCATTACCTGGCTTGGACATGCGACCTTTAGGCTGGAGACCCCCTCCGGTGAAACAATCCTGGTCGACCCCTGGCTGGCCGACAACCCCTCCTGCCCGTCGGCCGAACACGAGCAGCGCGGAATCGACGCCATCTTGCTCACCCACGGGCACGAAGACCACGTCGGCGGCCTGCTGACGACTCTTGACCTGAATCCGCAGGCGACCGTGGTGGCAGTACTTGAGGCGGCGATCCATCTTTTTCCCCAGGGACTTTCCGAATCCTCCACCCAGGCGATGAACCTGGGCGGAACGGTTGAGATCGGAGGCTCCTCGGTGAGCATGGTCGAGGCCAAGCACACGTCATCGCTGAAGGTGGGCGACGGCATCGTCTACGCCGGCGTGCCGGTAGGCTACGTGGTGGCGTTGGCGGACGGACGGTCAATCTACTTTGCCGGTGACACCGCACTCTTTGGCGATCTGACGCTTATCGGCGAACTCTACCGCCCGAACCTGGCGGTGCTGCCGATCGGAGGGCACTTTACGATGGATGGCACCCATGCTGCCCGGGCCGCGCGGATGCTGGGCTGCGAGTACGTTATCCCCTGCCACTATCAGACGTTCCCGATGCTGGCCCAGGACGCCTCGAGCCTTATCGCCGGGTTGGGCGGGGCAGCCAAACCCCAGATCCTGCAGCTTGTGCCGGGGGTGCCAGTCGAATTGCCAGGCCGAACCCGCTAAACCGGGCTGCCGCCTGCCGGAGGCTATCGAACCCGACCGTGTTCCCCCCGGGGGTTGGGCTGACAACATAAAATCGGGCGCGCTACCTTATAGTCGCAAGTTCTTCCTTATCAATCTCGAGCTTTTTGTCTGCCGCGGGCGGTTTCCGTCCTTCCGGCCCGGCCCCGTTTTGGGCCTTAGCGCAGTTCGCCGATTGGGGATCCAGAGGCTGGTACCGGTTACCGTAGGCGGCGAGAGCTGTTTGCCTAGCTAGGCAGGGCGGCTCTCGAAAACCAAACCGATAACCCGCTCCAATCTTCAATTACCCAATCCACTAGACCCCAGGCAAGGACTTTTTCAATGAGCACCGACCGTACCCGCACCGGTGGACAAATCGTGTGCGAGGTGATGCTACAGGAAGGCGTTGATGCCATTTTCGGCATGCCCGGCGGAGCCAGCCTACCGCTTTATGATGCCCTTTACCACTACCCGCAGATTCGCCATTTCCTCACGCGCCACGAACAGGGCGCTGGGTTTGCCGCCGACGGATATGCGCGCGCCAAGAATCAGGTCGGGGTAGCAACTTCGACCTCGGGCCCCGGGGCCACAAATTTTGTGACCTCGATGGCCTCGGCGCTAATGGATTCGGTCCCGGTCGTATACATAACCGGGCAGGTGGCCCGTGAATTCATTGGCACCGACGCATTCCAGGAGACCGACGCTACCGGGTGTTCGATCCCGGTGACCAAGCAGAACTACCTGGTCACCGATCCCGACGAGCTGCCGCACATCATGAAGGAAGCCTTCTACCTGGCACGATCCGGACGACCGGGGCCGGTGCACGTCGACATTCCTAAAGACGTCTTTCTGGCCGAATCCAGCGCCCCGATCCCGGATGAGGTGAGCGTTCCCGGCTACCGCCCAGTTGGGGCCGGCCACAAGCTGATGATCCGGCGGGCGGCCGACCTGATCAGCGCCTCCAAACGGCCGGTGATCATGGCCGGTCACGGCGTGGCGATTTCGGGGGCCTGGGACGAACTCTTCGCCCTGGCTACCGCGAACAAGCTACCGGTAATAACCACTCTGCATGGCGTCGGCTGTTTCCCCGAACGCCATCCACTGTCGCTGGGCATGCTGGGTATGCACGGCATGTATTACGCCAACATGGCGGTCCACAACAGCGACCTGGTGATCGGAATCGGCTGCCGCTTCGACGATCGAGTCACCGGACGGGTGGCCGATTTCGCGCCCGGTGCAAAGATCATCCACATCGACGTCGATCCGGCCGAAATCGGCAAGATCGTGCCGACTGCGGTGCCGATTGTGGGTGACGCCAAACCTACGCTGGCGCTGCTCAACCAGATCGTAACGCCGCCCCAGAACCAGGAGTGGCTTGCCTACCTGGAACAGCTAAAGCTCGATCACCCTTCACACGAGCCGCCGCAGGTCGAGAACTTTTTGCCGCAGCACATGGTACGCAAGATCTACGAGCATTCTGGGGGGCGGGCCAAGGTGATCGCCGATGTCGGCCAGAACCAGATGTGGGCCTCGCAAAACTATTTCTACGACCGCCCACTGCAGTTTTTCTCGGCTGGCGGCACCGGGCCGATGGGCTATGCCCTGCCGGCCGCGCTGGGAGTTTCGGTTGCCTGTCCCGACGACGAAGTCTGGTGCGTGACCGGCGACGGCGGGCTGCAGATCAACATCCAGGAATTTGCCACCCTGGCCGAATTTCAAATTCCGGTCAAGGTCGGCATCATGAACAATGGCCACCTCGGCATGATCCGGCAATGGCAGAGTCGCTTCTATGGTGGCCGCCTGCTGGGAGCACGACTGGCCAATCCACCGTTTGACAAGGTGGCCGAAGCCTACGGGATCCCAGGGTTTCGGGCCTCCACTCAGGCCGAGGCCGACGAGGCGATCGCGGCCGCCCGTGAGATAGATGGGCCGGTGGTAATCGACTTCCTAGTCGACGAGCTGGAGGACTGCATGCCGATGGTGATTCCCGGCGCCTCGCTCGGCGAGACGGTGGAGCGCTAGCCAATTGAGCGTTTCACAATCGCGCCTCAACACCGTCATGGCGTTGGTGCAGGACCGCCCCGGGGTCTTGGCCAAGGTCACTATGGTTCTGCGGCGCCGCAATTTCAACCTCGCTTCGCTGGCGGTCGGGCACTCCGAAACACCGGGGATTTCTCGAATGACAATCGTTGTTGAAGGGGATGAGGCCGCGGTTAAGCAGGTAGAAAAGCAGCTCTACAAGGTCATCGAAGTCCTCAAGGTCAACGATCTGTCCGGTATCGATACCGTGCAGAAGGAAGTGGCCCTGATCCGAATTGCCGCGACCGGTGCCAATCGTGCCGAAATCATCAGCCTGGCCCAGGTTTTCGGTGGGCGGGTTGACGATGTCGGGCGCGATCACCTCATGATCGAACTGACCGCTTCGCCCTATTCGATCGACCGCTTTCTGCAGATTGCAAAGGACTTTGGCATCCTCGAACTGGCCCGCACTGGCGTAGTTGCCATGGCCCGCGGTTCAATCGCTGCTCGCCCAATCATGGCCAAGGCCGGTTCCAGCAACGGACTAAGGAAATAACTAGATGGTTGATGTTTACTACGACTCTGACGCCGACATGGACGAGCTGGGCGGCAAAAAAATTGCCGTAATCGGCTACGGCAGCCAGGGTCATGCTCACTCGCTAAACCTCAAAGACTCCGGGATAGACGTCGTCATCGGCCTGCGTGAGGGATCCCCTTCCTGGGCCCGCGCGGAAAGTGCCGATCTGCTGGTGCTGCCCACCGCCGAGGCGGTCGCGGCTTCGGATATCGCGATGGTCCTGGTCCCTGACCAGAACGCGCCGGATGCCTATGAAAACGACATCGCGCCGAACCTTGGGTCGGGTGACATGCTCATGTTCGCGCACGGTTTCAACATCCACTACGGCCAGGTTCGCCCACCCGCCGATGTGGATGTGGCTATGGTCGCTCCCAAGGGCCCCGGGCACATTGTCCGTGACATGTTTGAAGAGGGAGTCGGAGTTCCGGCGTTGTTCGCGGTGCACCAGGATGCCTCGGGGCGCGCCCGCCAGTTGACCATGGCCTACGCCAAGGCCATCGGCGCGACCAAGGCCGGATTGATCGAAACTACCTTCCGCGATGAAACTGAAACCGATCTGTTCGGCGAACAGGCGGTTCTCTGCGGTGGCGCCACGGCCCTGGTCAAAGCCGGATTCGAGACCCTGGTCGGGGCCGGTTACGCCCCCGAGCTGGCCTATTTCGAATGCCTTCACGAGCTCAAATTGATCGTCGATCTCATGTACCAGGGCGGAATCGATTACATGCGCTATTCTGTTTCCGATACCGCCGAATTCGGTGACCTGGTTTCCGGTCCACGAGTGATCGGCCCGGAGTCGCGCCGGGCGATGCAGGAAATCCTCGCCGACATTCAGAACGGCAACTTTGCCACCCGCTGGATCCTGGAAAATCAGGCTGGTAGACCGTCCTACTCGGCGCTGCGCCAGAAGGATAAGGAAAGCCAGCTTGAAGAAGTTGGGTCGCGCCTGCGGTCCATGATGCCACATCTGCGGAGCCGTCGCGCCTGACCGGAAAGCGCGCGGTGGCATCTTAGAATCTGCCCATGAAGTCTTCCCCCTTCCCCACTCCGCGGTTGCAATGCCGGCTACTGCTCGCGCTTAGCGGCCCCTCGCCGGCGATCGACGGCAGGGGGGTCTGAGCCCAGAACCGATACCGCCGCTAAGGTATTCCCAGAAAACACTGGCGGACACCCAAAACTTTTAAATATTTCGGCAACTTAAGGGGAAGTTGGATGCGCGACATACGCATCTTTGACACAACGCTGCGCGACGGCGAACAGGCCGCCGGCGGGGCGTTGGCGCTCGATGAAAAACTGGAGATCGGCACCCAGCTCGAAAAGCTGGGCGTCACCGTAATCGAGGCTGGATTTCCATCGACCTCGCCGGGCGATTTCGAGGCGGTAACCCGGATGTGCCGCCAGTTGCGCGAGGTGGAGATCGCGGCCCTCTCGGGATTCCGCGACTACCAGATTGAGCGGACCTGGGAGGCCCTGCGCGAGGCCGAGCGCCCACTCCTGCACACCGTAATTTCGACGTCTGACGTGCACCTGCAAAATCAGCTGAACATGACCCGCCAGGAAGTGCTCGAACTGACCCGATCGACCGTCGAATTGGCCCGCCGACTCTGTCCGCGGGTCGAGTTTTCGACGATGGACGCAACTCGTTCAGACCCCCAATATCTGGTCGAGGTGTTCGCGGCGGCTATCGCCGCCGGGGCCACCATCGTCAACATACCCGACACGGTGGGCTATTCGATGCCGGGGGAATTTGGATCGCTGGTCGAATATTGCATGCAAAACGTCCCTGGCATCGGCGGAGTGATCGTTTCGGTGCACTGTCATGACGACCTAGGCCACGCGGTGGCCAATTCGCTCACCGGCGTGGCCAAGGGCGTATCGCAGGTCGAATGCACGATAAACGGTGTCGGCGAACGCGCCGGCAACGCCTCGCTAGAGGAAATCGTAATGGCCCTGCGAACCCGCTCGGATTACTATCGGGCCGATACGCAGATCAACACCGGCGAACTCTATCGAACCAGCCGATTGGTTTCCAACCTGATGGGGATGCCGGTTCCGCCAAACAAGGCGATCGTAGGCGCCAACGCCTTCGCCCACTCCTCCGGACTGCATCAGGATGGGGTGCTAAAGAATTCGATCAATTACGAGATCATGCGACCCGACGATGTGGGACACCATTCCTCGCGCATCGTGCTGGGCAAATTCTCTGGTCGCCATGCCTTCCGCAACCATCTCCTGCAGATGGGAATCAGCATCGACGACGAAGACTCCTTCCAGGAGGTCTTCGACGAGTTCAAGCGGGTTGCCGATCGCAAAAAGGAAATTACCGACCAGGAGCTGGACGCGATCGTCGGCGCACGCCTGCGCCTGCAGCGTCAACAGCGATTCAAGCTGGAGATGGTCCAGGTCTCGTGCGGGACATTTGGTGTCCCGACGGCGACGGTGCGGGTGCTAGTTGACGACAACCCGGTTCAGACTGCGGCGATGGGCGATGGGCCAGTCGATGCGGTCTACAAGGCGATCATGGAGGCCACCGGAATGGAGGTCGATCTGACCGATTTCTCGATTTCGGCGGTTTCAGAATCTACCGACTCGCTCGGTGAGGTCATCGTGCGGATTGAGAGTGAAAATCGAACGGCCAGCGGTCACGGGGTCGACACCGACATCCTGGTGGCGTCGGCCAACGCGTTCGTCAATGGGCTCAACCGTCTGACCGCGGAGTTTTCCGCGGCCGATGCTAAGTCCGCCGCCGCCCAGCCGGCCTAACTACCCAATTCATTGAAATGATCGGTTAACCATGCCCGCTTCACTGCTCGACAAGGTCTGGGAGAACCACGAGGTCGCAAAGCTGCCCTCGGGCCAATCGCAACTGTTCATCGGATTGCATCTGGTCCATGAGGTAACCAGCCCGCAGGCGTTCGACATGCTCGCCGAACTGGGCCTCAACGTGGCCTACTTGGATCGCACCTTCGCCACCGTCGACCACATCATCCCAACCGATGGGTCGGCCCGGCCCTTTTCTGATTCGATGGCCGAGGCGATGTTCGCGGCGATCGAGAAAAACATGGCCCGGACCGGCGTGGCCTTCTTTGACGAGGCTTCCGGATATCAGGGAATCGTGCATGTGATCGGCCCTGAGCTGGGGCTTTCGCAGCCGGGCATGACGATTGCCTGCGGCGACTCCCACACCTCGACCCACGGAGCGCTCGGGGCAATCGCCTTCGGAATCGGAACCTCGCAGGTGCGCGACGTTCTGGCCACCCAAACGATGGCCGTTTCCAAGCCCAAGCTGCGCCGAATCGAAGTGGTTGGGGGCCTTGGCCGCGGGGTCTACCCGAAGGACGTGATCCTCAACGTCATCGGCAGCCTGGGGGTGCAGGGTGGCACCGGCTACGCTTACGAATACGGCGGAGCGGTCTTTGACCAAATGTCGATGGAAGGCCGCATGACGGTCTGCAACATGTCGATCGAGGGCGGCGCCCGGGTGGGCTACGTCAACCCCGATCAAAAGACCATCGACTACCTGCGGGGACGCCGTTTCGCCCCGCCGAGCCAGAACTTTGCGACGGCGGCCGAATGGTGGTTGGGCCAAGCCTCTGACAACGACGCCAATTACGACGATGTGGTCGAATTTTCCGGTGACCAGATCGAACCGATGGTTACCTGGGGCACCAACCCCGGACAGGTCGTAGGGGTCGGTCAAACGGTTCCAGATCCCGATTCGGTCCACCCCGCCGACTCGAACGCGGTAGCCGCCACGCTCGATTTCATGGGCCTTTCGCCAAATCAGCCGATCAGCGGATTTCCAATCGACGTGGCATTTATTGGATCCTGCACCAACAGCCGAATTACCGATCTGCGCGAAGCAGCCAAGATCGCCCGCGGCAATCGGGTAGCCCGATCGGTCAAGGCCATAGTGGTTCCCGGTTCCCAGCAGGTGCTGGCCCA
This sequence comes from Chloroflexota bacterium, assembly GCA_965261345.1. GTDB lineage: Bacteria > Chloroflexota > UBA11872 > UBA11872 > VXNJ01 > VXNJ01. The sequence goes on along the minus strand of OZ253449.1, from coordinate 843,150 downwards.
GGCCGAGGCCGAAGGCCTGCACGAGATCTTCCAGGAAGCCGGGTTCGAATGGCGCGCGGCCGGCTGTTCCATGTGCTTGGGAATGAACCCCGACAAATTGATTGGCCGGCAGGTGTCGGCATCCTCCTCGAACCGAAATTTCATCGGCCGCCAGGGCTCGCCGACCGGGCGAACCCTGCTGATGAGCCCAGCCATGGTAGCGGCCGCGGCGCTGGCCGGCGCGGTAACCGATGTAAGGGCGGCGATCTAGATGCGAACTCCAGGCACCCCAATCCGGCAAATCTCCGGTTCCGCGATTGCGATCCGCGGCAACAATGTCGACACCGACCAGATCATTCCAGCCCGGCACCTACGGGCGATCACCTTCGACGGCCTTGGTCAATTCGTATTTGAGGATGTCCGCAAGGCTGTCGGCGCCACGCATCCGTTCGAGGATGAACACTTCGCCGCAGCCAAGATCCTGGTTGTCAATGACAATTTCGGGTCCGGATCCTCGCGTGAACACGCCCCGCAGGCCCTGGCCCGATGGGGGATCGAAGCGATCGTGGGCGAGAGTTTTGCCGAAATTTTCTTTGGCAATGCGACCACCCTGGGCCTGCCGTTGGTAACCGTCCCAGCCCCGTTGGCCGCACGATTGCAAGACCTGATCGAGCGGCAGCCGCAAATCGGCCTGCACCTTGATATCGAGGCCCTGAGCCTGACCTTTGGATCGGAACAAGTAGCGGTTGGGCTGCCCGCCGCTACCCGTGATTCCCTCCTTTCGGGGCGTTGGGATGCATTGTCGGAACTGCTCGCCGGAGCGCCGGCGGCCCGACGCGTTTACGAACGTTTGCCCTACGCCACCGGCTTTTCGGGATAATCGCTGCAGCATGGCCTCACATCACATCGTCCTGGCTGCCGGCGACGGCATCGGACCCGAAGTCGTCGCCCAAGCGCGCCGCACCCTTGAGGCGGTCGGTCAGCATTTTGGCGCGCGGTTTAGTTTTAGCCAGGTTCTCATCGGGGCTGCATCAATTGCCGCTTCAGGGGTAGAGATCACCGATGAGGTGATCGATCAGTGCCAAGCTGCCGATTCGGTCTTGCTGGGCGCCTGCGGCGTGGCCGGCGGAGCGGCGGTCAACGGTCGGCATCCAGAGCGCGCGGTGCTGGCGCTGCGCACCGAGCTCGGCCTGTGGACCAACATTCGTCCACTGAGGATCTTTGAACCGATCATCGATTCGTCGCCGGTAAAGCCCGAGATCTTACGCGGCGTGGACATGGTGGTCCTGCGGGAGCTGACCGGCGGCATTTACTACGCAACGCCCCGCGGCCGCCTGACAGTTGATGGTGAACCGGCCGCCCGCGACACCCTGCTGTACCGCAAATCGGAAGTTGAACGAATAGGCCATAGGGCCTTCCAGATGGCCGCTTCCCGCTCCGGCAAGGTCACCTCGGTGGACAAGCAAAACGTGCTCGAATCATCGGCCTTCTGGCACGAGGTCATGTCATCGGTGGCGGCCCAATACCCCGGAATAGGTTTTGACCAAATCCTGGTTGACGCCTTCGCGATGCGGCTGATTTTGTCGCCGCGCGATTTTGACGTGGTGGTTACGACAAACATGTTCGGTGACATCATCACCGATGAGATGGCGGTGCTCTCGGCCTCGCTGGGGATGATGCCCTCGGCCAGCCTGGGCGACGGGACCCGCGGATTGTATGAGCCGATCCACGGCGCAGCCCCTGACATCGCCGGCCAGGGTATCGCCAACCCGATCGGGGCGATCCTTTCGACGGCAATGCTGCTGCGCCTCACCTGTGGGCTTGAGGACGCGGCCCGGGCGGTCGAGGACGCGGTGGCAATGGCGCTCGATGACGGCCTGCGCACGCGGGACATCAAGGAGGCGGGTTCGTCACATGTCGGTACCACCGACATGGGCGAAGCCATCATTGCGCGGTTGGGCGTAGCGGCGACCGCCTAGGTCCACCGATCCGGATCGGGCGCTCGGAAGCGCCCAACTTTCCCCGCCAACATCCCTTTCCTCTCGAAAATTGCCCGTAACCACATGACCCAAATCTTCTATCTCGATACCACCCTGCGCGACGGTGCGCAAACCGAGGGCGTCTCGTTCTCGGTTTCCGACAAGCTCAACATTGCCCGGGCGCTCGACCGGTTCGGGATCGATTACATCGAAGGCGGCTTTCCCGGCGCCAATCCCAAGGATGAAGAGTTTTTTCGCCGCGCCGAGAAGATGACCTGGCAATCTGCCAAATTGACCGCCTTCGGCGCGACGCGCTACAAGGGATCAATATGCGAAGACGACTCCGCGGTGCAGGCGGTAGCCGGTTCAGCGGCGCCGGCCTGTGCGATCGTCGCCAAGAGCTCGCTCTTCCAGGTGCAAAACATCCTCGAGACGGACGCACGCGAAGGTCTGGCAATGATCGCCGACACGGTCGCCTATTTGGTCGCCGGCGGCAAGGAAGTGATCCTGGACGCCGAGCATTTCTTCGATGGATTCCTGGAAGATCCCGATTTCGCGCTGGCGGCGCTGGGCGCTGCCGCCGATGCCGGTGCCAGCTGGCTGGCACTGTGCGATACCAACGGCGGGACTCTGCCTGATCAGGTCCGGGATATAACCCGACGGGTGGTCTCGAAATTCTCGGTTCCGGTGGCAATTCACGCCCATAACGACCTGGACATGGGGGTCGCGGTGACGGTAGCGGCGATCAACGCCGGGGCGCGTGGAGTCCACGGAACGATCAATGGGATCGGGGAACGGACCGGAAACGCGAATCTGTGCTCGATCATCCCGACCGTGCGCCTAAAACTTGACCGCAGCAGCATGTCAGACGACAGCCTGGGCACTCTGACCGAACTCTCACACCTGGTTTCAGAGTTGGCCAATCTCACCCCCAACCAGCACCAACCATTCGTCGGTCACTCGGCGTTTGCCCACAAGGCCGGGTACCACGCCTCGGCCTCAAGCAAGTTTGAACATGCCTACCAGCACATTGATCCGGCCCTGGTTGGAAACCGCCAACGAATTCTCATTTCCGAACTTTCCGGGTCCAAGAACATCTCCGCCGCCGCGGAGCGCCTGGGCATTCTGCAGTCCAAGGAGGGGGCGGCCGAGACGCTGGCGGCCGTAAAACTGCTCGAAGCCGAAGGCTACCAGTTCGAGGGCGCTGAGGCGTCGTTCGAGTTGCTGCTGATGCGCCGCCAGCCGGGATATTCTGCGCCGTTCCGATTGATTGATTTCCTGGCCTTTACCCAAACTCGGGGGGCCGATTCGGCGATCTCGGAAGCGGTGGTCAAGCTACAGGTTGACGGGGTCGGCTCACACACCGCGGGTGACGGCAACGGTCCAGTCTCGGCCCTTGACGGAGCCCTGCGTAAGGCGATCCTACCCGCCTATCCGATGCTCTCCGGTGTGCATCTGTCCGACTACAGGGTGAGGATTCTCGATCCGGATTCGGGCACCGACGCCCACACCCGGGTCCTGATCTCGATGACGGATGGCGAGCGCGTGTGGAATACGGTCGGCAGTTCTTCAAATATTGTCGAGGCCTCTTGGTCGGCCCTAATTGACGGGTACGAATACGCGATCCATGCCCGGCGGCGGTCGGCCTAGCGGCCGGATCGCCCGTCTATCCGCGGTGGGCCGGCAGCATTCCCCGGGGCACCCGCGAGATGCTCTCGCCGGGCAAGGGGGCCTCGAGCGAGTGGCCGATTCCCGATGGACGCGGCGGCAACTCTGGAGGCTTCCAGCGCAGGACGCCCTCTTTCTTGATCTTTTGCTGGAGGAGCAGAATGGCATCGATTAGGGCTTCGGGCCGCGGCGGGCAACCGGGCACATGCACGTCCACCGGAACGATTCGATCCACACCCTGCAAGGTGTTGTAGGTGCGGAACGGACCGCCCGCAATGGTGCAGATCCCCATCGCGATAACGTACTTGGGATCGGGCATCTGCTCATAGAGGTGCCGTACCACCGGGGCCATTTTGTTAGTCACCGTGCCGGCCACCACCATCACGTCGCTCTGCCGTGGTGAAGAGCGCAGAATGACTCCGAATCGGTCGGTGTCGTACATTGGGGCGGCCGATGCCATGTATTCGATCGCGCAGCACGCCAGGCCAAAGGTTAGCGGCCACAGCGAATTGGCCATGCACCAAGAAAAAAGTTTGTCGGCGGTGGTGGTGAGGATGTCGAGCGCGCCGTTCTTCTCACCCAGTCGCACCAAAAGCGGATCCTGGATTTTGGGATTGGCTGGCTGGTTGCTGGCCAAGGGCGCTCATTCCTCTCAGTTGTCGTTGTCGGACCGATTAGGGCGCGTACCGGGCTGCGCACAACCCGACCCCATCAAAGATTAATCAAATGGTGGCCCGGCGGGAGCCCTAACCGGGGTCGACCATGATGCGGCCGTCGGCTTCGCGGGCCCGATAGGAGCGCACCCTGGCGTTGCGGTTGCCGCCCACGGCTTGCCCGCTCGCCAGCGAATAGTCCCAACCGTGCCAGGGGCACTTTAGGACGCTGCCGAAATTGGCAAGCTCGATCCGGCCAGTCCCGCAGTAATTTAGTTCGCCGGTCAGGGTTCCGCGCGAGAGCATCGCGCCCTGGTGCGGACAGATGTCGCGCAAGGCGAAGACGCCGTCCCGGTTGCGCACGATCAGAATCCCACGGCCGCTCAGGTTGGCCGCGGTTATTTTTCCGAGCGGGAAGTCCTCGACCGCGCCTACGTCAACCTCGCTCAAAGTCGTAGATGGCGAGGGCGTTCTGGCTAAAGATCCGCTCGCGCATTCGCTTGCCGATATTTGCCGGCAGCGAGCGCTCGGGCGAATCAAAGTCCCAGTGCGGATAGTCGGTGGCAAAGAGCAGAAAATCATCGGTGCCGAGCATTTCGATGATCTGCGCCACGTGCCTCGGATCGGCTGGTTCCTCCATCGGCTGGGTCGAGCAGCGGATGTGTTCGCGAATGTAATCGCTCGGCGGTTTGGTAAGCCACGGGATCTCGCCGCGTAGGCCTTTCCAGTTCTTGTCGAGGCGCCACATCAGCGGTGGCATCCAGGCGAAACCGCCCTCGATTAGGACAACCCGGAGCTTCGAGTATTCAACGAACACCCCTTCACAGACCAGGCTGAGTACCTGCGACTGGAACGCCTGCGCCATGCCGGTGTGGTCTTCGATGTAGTAGGACGGCCAGCCCGAAGGTGTTATCGGGCTGGTCAGTCCGCCGCCGAAGTGAATTCCGATCGGCAGGCCCAATTCCTGGGCGGTGGCATAGATCGGCCAGAACTCGCGGCGGCCGAGCGGCGCATGGGTCCGCGCCAGCATCATTACCTGGACATAGCCACCGTGCTGGGCGCAGCGCTTGATTTCCTCGATCGAAAAATTAATGTCATGCGGATTGATCAATATCGAGGCGCGCCAGCGGGGGTCCGCTTCCAGCCAGTGTTCGATCTGCCAATCATTGACCGCTTTGGTGAGGGCGTTGGCCAAATCGATGTTGAACATCTTGTAACTGGGATAAAGGCAGTTAAGGATCCCGTAGTCGATCCCGTAACGATCGAGCAGCTGCTGGGCGGAAAAGGCCGAGTCCGATCCCGGAATTCCCCCTGGCGGAAAGGCATCGCGCCGCGCCGCGTTCCGATAGAACCGCGGGTAAAAGTCGGCGGGTGGTCGTTCGAAGTTGGTGTGCTGGCAGTAGTAGGACCAGCGTTCGGTCATGTACGGGTAGAGTGCGCTCGCGGTGGGCACGTAGTTGTGTACGTCGACGTCAACTAACGAGACCGCGGCTTTACTCGCCTGCGGTCGGCCGGACCTAAGTTCTGGTGCAATAGCCATTGCGGTTCCGTTGCGGAGGATTTCCGATTTGAAGCAATATAACAGCAAACTGGCCGGAAAGTGAAGTTGCAGGGGCTTCCAATTCGGCTCTATCCGGCTTTCGCAGTGCGCATTTTTGGGCGCCTTGGAATTGCCGGCGAGCATTAAATCAAAGCAGTCCGCAAAATACTCAACCAGTTTGGAGCACGATCGTTGGTAGCCCAGACAACCCCGGCAACCGTAATGAATGGCTCGGAAGCCGTCGTTAAGGGGCTTTTGGCCCAGGGCGTAAAGCTTGTATTCGGGATTCCCGGTGTGCACACTCAGCACCTGTATGCGTCGCTACCGCGCGACGGGAGCATTCGCCACATCCTGGTCCGACACGAGCAGGGCGCCGGGTTCGCCGCGATCGGGGCCGCCCGCGCCAGCGGCGAACCCGGGGTCGCCCTGACCACGCCGGGACCCGGGGCCTTGAACGCGGCCACGCCATTGGCCCAGGCGCATGCCGATTCCTCGCCGATCATGGTCGTCATGGCCGAGGAAGCGCGCAATCTGCTCTATCGCGACGTGGGCTTCCTGCACGAAATCAAAAACCAGCAACAGCTCTTTGCCGGTCTGACCCAATGGAATACCCAGGTCCAGTCGCCGGCGGCCATTCCGGGGGCAATCCGCGAGGGGTTTCGGCGTATGCGTGAGCTCCGCCCCCGCCCGGTGGCCATTGAAGTTCCCCACGACGTCCACCTGGCCGAGGGCCCGGTGGACGTCGTGCCGCCGGCCCCGGCCCGACTCCCGAGGGGCGACCCGTCCGACATCGAGCGGGCGGCGCGTCTGCTCGCCCAGGCCAAACGCCCCCTGCTCTGGGCCGGCGGCGGGGTGATGACCGGGGGCGCCTGGGATCAATTCCGGGCCCTGGCCGAACGGCTCGATGCGCCGGTGGTCACCTCCAATACCGGCAAGGGTGTAATTCCCGACGACCATCGCCTGCACGTGGGTTCACTCTTCGGATTCGGGCCGGTCCAGCGTCTGTTGGAACAGTCCGATGTGATGTTGGCGGTCGGCACCGCCTTCGGCGCCAACCCGACGCGGATGTGGTCAATGCCGGTTGGCGAAAAACTGATCCACGTTGACATCGATCCGAATCAACCGGGCAAGAACTATCCGGCCGAAATCGGGATTTGTGCCGACGCCGCACTGGCACTCGAGGGGCTGCTGGCGGCGCTCGGTCCCGGTCAGGACAACCATGATGGTTGGGTCAAACAAGCGCAGAACGCCCGTGCGCGGGTGTTTGCCTTCATGAACGATCACGCCTCAACCGAGATGGAGCTGGTGCGCAACATCCGCGCGGGAATTCCGGCCGAGGCGATCATCACCGCCGACCCGCATGTGGCAGGTTACTGGTGCCGGCCCTTTCTGCCGATCGACCAACCGCGCAAATGGATCTACGGGATGACCGGTTGCGCGCTGGGTTACTCCTATCCGGTCGCCCTTGGCGCCAAGGCGGCCATGCCCGATGTGCCGGTAGTAGCACTTGCCGGGGACGGCGGTTTCCTTTTTACCGGGCAGGAACTGGCCACCGCGGTGCGCCACGACCTGGCGGTGGTGGCGGTTGTATTCGACGATTCGGCCTACGGGGTCATCAAACAGGGCATGCAACACCTATACGGCGAGGCGTTTGAGGTCGACCTGGCAAACCCAGATTACGTGGCCTACGCCAGAGCCTTCGGCGTCAATGCCTACCGTTGCCGACCGGAGCAGATTACCCATACCCTGCAGCGGGCAATCTCTGAAGGAGGGCCGGCATTGGTGCACGTTCCGGCCCAGCTGCCGCGTCCGATCGAAATGAACTGATCTAGAACCGAAACATTTCCGGTCATATTGGCGATCCTTGCCGGATGCGGTCGGTTTCAGATAATGGGCAGTCGGCCGGCCGGTACTCAAAGCTCCTTTGCGGGCGCATGTGCCAGTCCCGGTCGCAACGCTTGACGCGGGGCGTGGCGCAGTTTGGTAGCGCGCATCGTTCGGGACGATGAGGTCGCCGGTTCAAATCCGGCCGCCCCGACCAGTCACGCGTACGCTTTGGACGATCTGCCCAGCGACATCCAGGCTACGGGGGCCATTTGACCGAGGGATCCCCAACGTTCTCGCGGGAACGGCGCTATATGGTGCTGGTGGCGGTTGGCGTTTCGACCATGCTGGCCACGATTACGACGTCGATGGTAAATGTCGCCTTGCCGACGCTGGCCGATGAATTTACCGCCGACATAACCACCGTTCAATGGGTGGCGTTGATCTTTTTCATCGTCGTCTCCAGTCTGCATCTGACCACCGGCCGATATGGCGACATCTATGGGCGGCGCGGCGCGTTCGTCCTCGGAGCGGCGGTGTTCGGGGTGGCCTCGCTGGCCTGTGGGCTGGCCCCGGATATCGGCTGGTTGATCGCCGGCCGGGTGGCGGCGGCGATCGGCGCCGCGCTGATGCAATCGAACGGGACCGCGATCCTGGTTGCGGTCTTTCCGCCCGCCCAGCGCAGCCGGGCAATCGGACTCTGGTTTACCCTGGCCGCGCTCGGGCTGGCCATCGGGCCATTGCTGGCTGGGACAGTGATCGAGTTGGCTGACTGGCGCTGGATGTTCTTTGCGCTGGTTCCACTCGCGGCCGCAACCTTGGTCCTGGCGATCGCCGCCGTCCCGCACCTGCCCGGTACCGGCGAGGGCAATTTCGACGTGCTCTCGGCGGTCCTCCTCCTGGGTTGGGTGACCCCGCTGATCTTTGCGATCAATCGCGGATTTGCCCAGGGCCTGACCCCCGAGGTGGGCATCGCGTTGGCGGCGTTCGGGGCGTTCGGGGCGAGTTTTGCAGTCCGCACCGAGATCGCGCCGAACCCGCTGCTGGATTTGAAGTTGTTCAAACGGGCAGACTTTTCAACCGGCGTGGTTGTGGGCCTGGCCGGGTTTGGCTGCATGGCCGCAATCATGCTCAACGGACCGTTTGTACTGGAACGGGTCATGGGCATTTCGGCATTCCAGGTGGGCATGCTTATGGCCATCTACCCGGCGGTCGGCGGCCTGTCGGCGCCCCTGATCGGCTGGTGGGCCGATCGCATCGGTAACGATCTGCCGCGAACCATCGGCTTCCCGATCGCCGCTGCCGCCTACCTGGTTTTTGCCCTGACTGGACCGGATCAATCACTGCTGCCGGCGATCGTGGGATTGCTGTTACTGGGGTTGGCAACCGGATTGATCCAGACGGCCAACAATTCGATCATCATGGGTTCGGTGCCGCGCACCCAGCTGGGGACCGCCGGTGCCTTCATCGCCGCCTCGCGGACCTTTGGTTTCGGTGCCGGACAATCATTCTGGGGCGGCCTATTCGCATTTCTGGTGTTATTGGAGTTTTCGGGGGCGCGGGCGATCGACGCACCGCTCCAGCTTCAGGCGGACAATTTTGCGATCGGATTCCGGCTCGCGGCCGTAATCATGATTGCGGCCGGGGGACTCTCCTTCTGGCGGATGCGGCGCGAAAGAGCCAACCCCAGCATCGCTGGGCACTAAGCGGTTGCTACTGCCTGGCGGTCGCTAACAGGGGCCTGTTGAAAATCAGGCAATTCGGCGGTAATTTCAGCCGCCGCTGATTTTTTTGATACTGCGCCCCGATTGGGTTCGGTCAACCAGTTCCTGCCGCGTCAGATACGTCACCACGCGGCTAAATCGCCCAATTGCGGTCGTCATGGAGCAATTTGCCCGTAATTGGCCGGAATTATTTACCGCCTCCACCACTTCAAGTCGCCATCACTGGCCCTGTGACTGGATTGGGCGCCAGCTTACGCATCGCCTTGCCAAGGTTGGGGGCCAGGGAAGCGATGAACGCTTCGCCGTCCACTTTGTGTAATCCGCGCACCCGGGCCCTTCTAAATCCCAATTGGTCCAGGTGGGCGAACACCCCCTCGACCACATGCGAGCGAGCTTTTTTGTGGGCCAGGTAGGTAGGGGTGGCGTTGCGCTTCCGGGCCCTGGCAATGGCCTCGTAATGGGGGCTTACTCCAACCGATCGTCGTAGTTGATTCTTTTGCAGGCAACCAGTCTTGATCGGGCAGGCTTGGCAGTCCCTTTGCAGGGCCACAAATTGATAGCTGTTGGTGTTGCGGTTGGGCACCGATGTTTTCGGCCAGGCCGGCGTCAATAAGTTCCTGGTAGGCGTGCCGTACGGCGCTGCGGACGAATTCGCTGGTGTCAAACCCTTGCTTGGCGATAAGGGCAAGCAAGGTCTGATAATCAAGTTGGGCCATCGATGGTTCCTCGACGAAGTAAGTGAAGTGACTCCGTAGAGGTTTACACGATGGCCCTTTGTCATCGCGTTGGCTTAGTTGATCAAGCTGGTGTTCTTACACCACTCCAGGGGACGTGATCCAGCAGTTCGCCAATGTCGAAAGAATCATCGATCTTTCAGCAGCCGGCGATTGGGGTCGATGAAATCACGTAGCTGCCTGGTGGTGAAATGAAACGGCGCCGAGTCGCGCTTATGGCGGTCAAGGGCTTCGAGCATGCCCCCTTACCTCGAGTGCTGATTGACGCCGTCAACTACATCGTAGGAATGGAAATTGGGCTTGTCCAGACCGAGACTTTTTCAACAGGCCCTAGCAGTTGCCCGTTGGCGTCCCAGCTGCGATCCAGTTCTAGGTGGCCGTCGACTTGTATCGACCTGATCGATCCGACCGTGATCGGGATTTTGGGCGCCTCCGCCCTGGCAGCTCTTAGTCGCTACCACCCGCGCGGATTGGAGCCGGGACGCGATTGCGCCCGACCGGCCAAAGATGCTGCCGCATCGCTCTAGGCCGGCTGGAGAAATGGTAGCGAGTCGTCCGTGGCTACCGCAAGCGCTGTTCGGGATCTAACCCGTCAAACAGCAGGCGATTGGGGCCACGCAATTCGGCGGGATCGGCCAGCGGCAAAAGCAGTTGGTCGGCGTCGGGCAGGTCCGGCAATTTCCGGGCCGCGCTCAGATAGGCGATCCGCTGCAGCGGAAAAGCGCAGAACCGCGTGCGAGGCCTCCCGTCCAGCAGATTGACCATCGTTCCTTCCCGGATCGGGATCCTGAGTCGGGAGCCCCCACCCAGCACGCCGGTCGAGTCGGGCGGCAGCCGGTCGACCGGGGTGGCCAGGTCGGCCAGGTCGGCGGCGGCCGGTTCGACTCGACCGGCCGGCCCACCGAGGGTTACTAACGCTTCGGGGGGACCGTCGCCAGCGAACACCTCTACGCGTTCGACGACGGCCAGGTGACCGCGCAATCGCGCCAGCAGATTTCGGTATGCTGACCCGTTCAACGGGCGCGAGATAAGGTTGGCGCGCCGTTCGTGCCGGCGCCGGAGGCGCAGCTGCAACTGCGCCGGGATAACCGCCAAACCCATGCTCCCGAAAAAACTGCGGCCAAGGTCGTAGCCGGCCGAGTTTTTCAGGGTGGCCCCACCGCTGGTTACCAGCTCACCGCGGCCGCTGACCAGAGTTGATCCCAGGATCCAGTCGCGTGGATTGGAAAATATTCCGCTCCCGGCGCGCGCCGCCCCGGACAAATAGGTGGATGCCAGAAGCAAATGCCCGGGCAGCGGATCAAGCGGCCATTCCAATTCGGCGTGGCCGAGAACATCGGCCAGGGCCGAGTGGGCGATGCCGATCTCTACCCGGCAGGTCAGGTCTTTGGGAGATAGCACGAGCAGACGGTCCATCGACGCGAGACTGATTTCCAGCTCCAGGTCCGAGGGTTTAGCTCGCGACCAGGGTGTCCCCCAGCCCTCAACTACCCCCAGCGGATTCCGGCAGCCGGCGACCGCCGCCGCCAGCTCGGCGCTGCTATTTGGGGTCAGCACGCTCGGGGTTCGGATCAGGAAGTCCCAGCCGGTATATCTCCTGCTTGGGCAGGCCATACCGGGCCGCCAGTTGGCGGGCCGCCGAACTGAGTGAATAACCCGCCGTCCGCAGACCAGCAAGCTCTTGGCGGAGCAAGGGTTCCGCTGGGGCCTGGGGCCCAATCGAAATCGGGTCGATGACCAGCGTTTTTTCGCCGCGGCCAAGCTTGATCACCTCCAGGTGCGGGGCCCTGCCCAGGCGGGTGCGGACCGTCTTCTCGTTGAACTTGGTCAGCTCGTGGCAGATAGTCACTCCGGTATCGGGACCAAGGACCTCGGCCAATTCGGCCAGGGTTGCGGGCGCGTCGTGCGGCCCGCAGAAAACCACCAGCGGCAACCGGGTGCTAACCGCCGCGTCCAGCAGTTCCAGGCGTCTTGTCTTGCGCTCGGGCAAAAACCCTAAGAACACGTGGCCGCCGGACTCCACTCCGGATACCGACAGTGCCGCGGTGACCGCCGAGGGTCCCGGGATTGAATGGACCGCGATTCCATGTTGGTGGGCCAGGGCGACCAGTCGCGCGCCGGGATCGGAGACCGTCGGGGTCCCGGCATCGGACACGTAGGCGACATCGCCTTCGGAGAGCCGGTCGAGCGCGGCTCGCCATGCCGATTCGGGCGAATTGCCGTGCAGGCTCAACATGCGGGTCCTGATCCCAAGGTGTGAGAGCAACCGTCGGGTCCGTCGTGTGTCCTCGGCAAAGATGCAGCTAACTTGGCCGAGCAGTTCGGCCATTCGCGGCGCGGCGTCACCGAGGTTGCCGATCGGGGTGGCCACCACGAAGAGCGCCCCCACGGTTAGCGGTTCAGTCGGAGTAGATCCCGTTGACAACCACCGCGCGCGGCCAATTGCCGGCCTCCACCGCCAGCGCGTTGTCGACGCAGGCGTGGGCGGTTGCGGCGGTTGTTTCAACCGTATTGCCGGCCACGTGGGGGGTCAAGACCACGTTGCGGAGCTGCCCAAAGCGGGGGTCAAAGGCCGGTTCGTTCCAGAATACGTCGAGACCGGCTCCAGCGATCGTGCCGTCCTGGAGGGCGGCGAGCAGGTCCGGTTCGTTTACGAGATCGCCGCGTGAGGCGTTGATTAAGATCGCGTCCTTGCGCATGAGCGAGAGTGTCTGGGCATTGACGATGTGGTGGGTGCCGCCGGTTGCCGGAGCGTGAATGGACACCACGTCGACATTGGCAAATAGTCCGTTAACGTCGCTCACGCGGGCGATGTTCAAATCGGCCAGAACCACGTCCGGGATGTAGGGGTCATACCCGCACACGTCCATGCGAAATGCCTGCGCCCGACGGGCCACCGCTTGCCCGATGTGCCCCAGCCCGATGATTCCCAGGGACTTGTCGTGTAGGTTGTGGGCAAGGATCTGATGCCAGCGCCCTTCGCGCATGGCCGCATCCAGCTCAAAAATCCGCCGTTGCAGAATCAGCATCATTGTCAGGGCCATGTCAGCCACCGTTTCGCTGTTGGCTCCCGGGGTGTTGCAGACTGGAATCCCGCGCTTGGCGGCAGCCTCCAAGTCGACCATGTCAACCCCGACGCCGGTGCGGAAAATCCCACGCAAATCGGTGCCGGCGGCAATTACCCTGGCGTTAAGGTCGTCGCGGCCGTTGGCGAATATGTAATTTACCCCGGCGATATCGGCGATTAAATCGGCCTCGCTCAGCGGCGGACCGGCGGTCGAAACTACGATTTCCCAGCCGGCGCTCCGCATTCGGTCGAGTTGGGTCTTTTGCAACCATGACTCGGCCATTGGCCGGCCCATTAATGCCTTTGGCATCGCGGTTGACTCCAGTGCGCTTGGGATTTTCATGTTCGGCTCCGCGCAGTCTAGCCACAATATCGACCGGTCCCGGTGGCGATTTCTTCAAAAACGAGAGGGGATCGCCGGAAGTCTGGTGTCAAAATTGGAAACCAAAACAACCGACGGGTCGAGGTTTGGCGGTACCGAATTGATTCCAACCGAGCAAGAACTGCAGAAATTTTGCAGCGAAGGATATTTCATCACTCCGCCGGTGCTCGATCATGAATTACTAGACGAGGTGGCCCGGGATTTCGAGCGCCTGCGGGCCAGGCAGGATGCGGATCTGGGGGCGACCGGCGAGCGGGTCGGAATATCCCACCAGGGTCGCAACTTCATCGCCCACATACACGCCCAATCCGACGCCGGGCGGCGTCTGGCGCTCTCACGTGGATTGGCTGAACTGGCCGGCAGCCTGCTGGGGCCCGACGTGCGTTTGTATTGGAACCAGGCGGTAACCAAGGCCCCGAAGACCGGGGGATCGTTTTCCTGGCACCAGGACAGTGGATATGTCCCGATCGAACCGCTCGAATACCTGACCCTGTGGATTCCGCTTGAGGATGCCAGCGTTGCCAACGGGACCATCTGGGTCATTCCGGGATCGCATCGCTGGGGTCTGCAAAAACACCTAGTCGATGAGCAAAGCGGCGACAAGGTTGGTTACCAGGGCGATGCCGAAGGGGTTCCCTGCGAGTTGCCAAAAGGTGCGTTTGCCGTCTTCTCGTCACTCTGCCTGCACCGCTCGGGGCCCAACACCAGTAACGCTCCCCGGCGCGCCTACGTCGTCCAGTTCAGTCCTACCCGTGCCATCAATCCTGAGACCGGGCAGCGTTGGGGTAACGACATCGAAGTGGTGCGCGGCGGAACCGTAATTGTTTAAATGATCGGGAAGAACCAGTCAGTCAGGCCGTAAGAATGCCCTCGTATCAACTAGCCGACCTGAAGCCGCTGCGATTAATCGACGGCGTTGAGGCACGGATCGCCACCGAAAATGACTTGATGCTCTCCTACGTGGAATTCGCCGAAGGGGCGGATGTGCCTGAGCATTCGCATCCCAACTTACAAGCGGGCCTGGTGATCTCCGGTCGAGTCCGCTTCGTAATCGACGGGCAGGAGCACCTGCTCGGAGCCGGCGATTTCTTCTTTATCCCCGCCAATGCCCGCCATTCGGCCGCCCCCGTGGGCGGCAGCGCGATCGCCCTGGATATTTTTTCGCCGCCGCGCGCCGATTACGCGTCCGGCACAAACAGCGCTTTCGGGGATTAGGCCGTCGGTCCTCGGGGCCGAGTGCGGATAATCTTCCGTTAGCGGGGCGTGGCGTAGTCTGGAAGCGCACCTGAATGGGGTTCAGGAGGTCGCCGGTTCAAATCCGGCCGCCCCGACCAGGCCCGGGGTTCGGGATGGCTTCTTGCGGGTCGATCGGATCCGCTGAAATTGCCCGCAGCCTCCATTCGCAAAGTCAATTCCCGAGCTAGACACCCCAATCGCGCGGATAGCGAAACTCGCGCTCAATCGTGCGATCGGAAAGCTTGGCGATCACCGGTGGCCGGCGCTTGAACTGATTGATTTGGATCTTGTCCATGATCTGGGCAACAAAGTCGCCATCCACCCCCTCCGACACCGCCTCCTGGGCGCTGAACCGGCGATCAATAAGCAGCACCAACAGGCGGTCGACGTCGCGGTACGAAAGCCCCAGCTCTTCCTCGTCGGTCTGTCCCTCCCACAGGTCGGCGCTGGGCGGCTTGGCCAGAATCGGCGGCGGGGCCCCCAGGGCTTCTGCGAGCGCGAAGACTTGGGTCTTATACAGGTCGCCTAGCGGGTTGACCGCGCTGGCCATATCGCCGTGTAAGGTCCCGTAGCCGAGCAACAATTCAGTCTTGTTGGAGGTGCCTATCACCAACCCGTTGCAGCGCGCTGACATGTCGTAGATGATCATCATCCGCGCCCTGGCCATCACATTCCCGCGACGCAGGTTGCCTATCCCGGATTCGCCGGCAAAGTAGGGATCCACCAATGGCGTGATCTCGCGCAGCTGGGCCTTGATCCCGAGCTGGGCGACCAACAACTCGGCGTGATCCCGGCTGTCGGGGTTGCTCTTCCGGTACGGCATCATCACCGCGGTCACGTTCTTTGGGCCCAGTGCCCTGGCCGCCAGCATCGCCGACAACGCCGAATCGATCCCTCCCGAGAGGGCGATAACCGCCCGTTCAAATCCCACCTTGCCAACCTGGTTGCGGACGAATCCGACCAGCATCTGTTCGGCCAAGTCAACGTCGAGTTGGAGCGTCCGATCCAGTTCGGCCACGAATCCGGGGCCGGCCCGGGCGAATGGGTTCACTGCAGCTGCCGTTGCCGAATCCGGGAAAGCTCGGCCAGGGTCAACCCGGATTTTTCGTCGCGTCGCAGTGGCGAGGCGATTCGCGCCCGGCGCAGGGCGGCGTCGGAGACGTCGGCCCAGATCAGATCAGGATCCGATCCGTCGGCGGCGGCCAAAACGGAGCCGCTGGGCCCTAGCAACTGCGAACCGCCGAAGAAGTTGATGCCGTCCTCGTAACCGGTACGGTTGGCAAAACTGAGGTAACAGACCAGCATCTGCGCGTAGACGCGGGTCAGGTCATGCCAAGTTCGGGCCGAACCCAGGACGTCGGCGCCGCCGGCGATTCCGCGCCCCGGGCTGGCGGCCGGAGCATGGATCACGTCGGCTCCGTCGGCGGCCGCAACCACCAGCGCCGACGGGTGCCAAAGGTCTTCGCAGATCAGGATTGCCTGGCGGCCGAATTTCGTATCAAAGGCCCGGATTCGATCGCCTGCGGCCAGATAGCGACCCTCGTCGAATAGCCCGTACGTTACCAAATAGACCTTGTGGTGGACATGCAGGATCTTCCCGTCTTCCAGGTAGGCGCTGGCGATCCGGTACTGGTGATCGACCGTGTGTTCTACGAAGCCGACGATTAGCGAGATGTCGATCGACTGGGCCACCAATTCGGCGATCATCGGATCCTGTCGGGTCAGACCGACCGAATAGGCCAGATCTTCAAGTACGTAGCCGGTCAGCGAGAGCTCCGGAAACACCAGCAGATCGCAACCCTGCCGGCGGGCGCGGGCGATTTCACGCAGGTGCATCTGCAGGTTTTTCTCCAGGTCGCCCAGGGTCGGGTTCAGCTGGGCAATGCCGATTCGCAAGTTACGCATCGGGCCCGATGCGACAAGTTCGTATCTTGGACCGCGCCGTGCGATCGGGTTCGTGATAACTAGACATAAACGACGATGTACTCGTCTTTGCGGCGGACTGCGAATGTCGGCACTGTGGGGTCATCAGCCAGGTCCTGGCCAGGGACCTTGCCTGCCTCATAGGAACGCGCCCGCACCCGGTGCGGATTAAAGTAGGAACGCCCGGTGCGGATTTCAAATTCCCAGCCGTGCCACGGGCACATGATCACTTCCTTTGCCGACGACATCCTGATCTGCCGCGGCGCATCCGCGGTGAAATGACCGCGCTGGTATCCCTTGCACAGTGGCGCCGACTTGTGGGGACAGCGATTTAACAGGGCAAAGTATTCTCCGCCCAGATTGAAGACGCCAATCTCGATCGATCCGCACTTGGCCACGACCCGTTCCCCGTCGGGCAACTGATCGGCACGACAGACGACATGAGCCCGTTTTGCCGCAGTTTTCAACTTAATCGCGGATAGGCTTCGATCGCGTTTTGGTGGAAGACCCGCTCGCGCGCCGCCGCCGGAAATGTGCGGTACGCGTCGGCGGGGTCGTCCCAGTCCCAGTGCGGATAGTCGCTGGCGTAGATCAAGGTCTGCTCGCCGCGGATCCACTCCATAACCTTTCGCAGGTTGCCTTGGTCCTCGTCGTATTCGTACATCGGTTGGGTGGTTACCCACACGTGCCGGAAGAAGATCTCGCTGGGCAGCTCGTTTATCCAGGGAACCTGGTGGCGCAGCCCCTTCCAGGAAGCGTCCATCCGCCAGAGGTAGTGCGGCAGGCAGGTAAAACCCGATTCAGCCAGCACCAATTTCAGGTTGGGGAATTTGGCAAACACCCCCTCAAAAATGAAGCTGGCCAGATGGGGCAAATAGAAACCGGGTTCGGCCATTCGGCGTTCAACATAGTGGGTTGGAAATCCGGCCGAGGTCATGTCGGCATTGATCCCGGTTCCTTCGCCGCCCAAATGCAACTGCAGCGTCAAGTCGGCCTTGGCGCAGGCTTCCCAGACCGGGTGGAACATGGGGTTTCCCCATGGTCGCAGCGATCCGCAGTTGACCTGCACCGCCACCACTCGGGGATCGTCCGCCAGACGCTCGATCTCGGCCACAGCGCCCTGCGGATCGAGTGGCACGATTGCCATCGCGTAGCGGAGCCGGTCGTCCTCATCGAGCCAGTGCCGGCGCGTCCAGTCGTTGTAGGCGCGACAGAGGATCGATCCGTATTGGGAGTCCATACCGCCCGCCTGGCTGTACATTTGTCCGCCGGTAAGGATTGCCAAGTCGATATCGTAGCGATCGAGCAGGGTTTCCCGGCAACGCCTAAGCGATCCTTCGCGCGTGCTGACCGGGATTTCGGGGTAGTCGAACGCCAGGTCGCCGCGCCCGCCGTTGACCCCGCCGTTGTTCTGGACCGGGTTAAACTGCGGCCCCAAGCCGTACCAATTGGTCCGCTCGCGGTACTCGGGAGGGACGAAGGCCATCATCTCGGACGTGTCTTCGAAGCCGTGGTGCACGTCGGAATCGACGATCCGGGTGGCCAATTTGGCCCGATTGGTGCGACCCTGACGCGGACTGCTAATCGCCATCGAAATCTGCTCCCTTCAACCGCGCCGGGTCAATCTCGCGACCGGCGCCTGGTCAACCCATCGATAAACCTAGCAAGGCCAATTATTGGGTACCGCCGGTAAACCGAGTGGTTACCCAATCTGGTAGTGGCTGCGGGCGGTCTGCGAGAAGATTGCTCGGCGTTCGGAATCGGTTAGCGGCCCGATGGCGCCGACCATCATTTCGTACGTCTTGGCATAGCTGTTGGCATTGAGGCAGACCGGCCAGTCACTGCCCCACATTAGCCTTTCCGGACCGAAGTTTTCCAGCATGAACCGGATTGGCCGGGCCAGCTGGCCGATCTCGGGGTCGGGACCGGCTTCGGTGAGCATTCCGGAGAGTTTGAATACGATATTTGGAATATCGACCAACGGGCGCATCAACTTGCTCCAGACCTCAAAGTAACCCGGCTGGTAGGTTTGCGGTTTGGCCAGGTGATCAAGCACCATCGGCAGCTCGGCGAAGCGGTAACAGAGGCCGGGAACATCTTTTAGGTCACCGAGCTTGATGAGGAGGTCGAGCGTTGACCCGCTGCGCGCCGCTAATTTCTCAATTCCTGCCGCAATGTCGGCTCGTTGTAGAAAGTCCGGGTCCTGCTCGTCCTGGCTGTTGAGACGTAGGCCACGATATTTGCTGAACTGGCCATAACGATCCAGCCACCGGTCCAGGTCGGGACTGTCCAACGGCGCCCAGGCAATTACCGCGCAAATGCTCGCGCATCTCTCGGCCTCCCGCAGCCAGTGAATCACGTCCGGGTCGCGATGCCAGGCCTCGATTAGCACCGACCCGGTAACCCCCACCGGTCCGAGGGTTTCGGCCATTTGACTCAACCCGAAGTCGGCGATCAGTGGACCCCGCTCGGCGCGGGCTTGGGCGCTGAGCCATTCGAGCTCCATTTCATCAATTAGCCAGAGGTGGTGGTGGCTGTCAATTAGTTCCATCGCAGGTTTGTCGCTCAGGGAAATTGCTGGCGGGTTTTCACATTCATTTTGTGATGCGTCGAGTCGGATCAGCGAAAGTTATTCCACCGGCGGACGCGACCGGCCAGGATCGCTATCGTCATTTCTTGGAAAACCGCCGGTCCGGCCTTATAAACCCATCTGCGCAGGGGTTGTCAGTTCGAAGGTGGGAACCCGGGGTTCGACGATCGGCGAAAAGGGAACCACCAACGCGTTCCGGATGTTGGATCGCCGCTGTCAGCAGCAGGAGATTGACCATCGCCAAACCATTGCCTCGGCGTGACGCGATCGCTGCCAGCTATTGGGGCAGCTTCGACTTTTCGGGACGTGGAAGTTGTCGCGGGCCGACGCAATGGGCCGCGGTAGGTCAATCGGCCGCGCCCATGCCCGCCCCGACTAGGACGTTTGGGTTCGCAGCCGCGGCTAGCCGAGGATCACCCGGACGGAATGTTCGGACCCATCCGCGGACAGGGGTACCAGCCCGTCGGGATCAAGCTCGGTCCCATCCAGACTGACCTGCACTACGCCTCGGCAGACCCCGTTCGGGTTCGCAACGGCATTCTGGTAGGTGGCGGCGCCGTGTCGATAGGTAATTTCGAATTGCTCCCATTCCCGGGGAATGCATGGATCGATTCGCGGGACCGACCCCTGCTTGCGAAATCCGATGATCTGCTCCATGGCCGCACGATACATCCAGCTCCACCCGCCACGACCGACCTGCGGAGGCCGCAAACACATCGGCGGCAATGACGTAGTGGCCGGCTCCCCCTCATTGGTACCAGAGGGAATGTGAATAATCTGGTTCCAACGAAAGGGGACTGCAATGGCGAAGCGAAAGTACTCGCCCGAACAGATCATCAACAAGCTCCGGGCCATAGAGCTTGGTGTCGCCCAGGGCGACACCGTCGAGCAGAGCTGCCGCAAGGCGGCGATCAACGTCCAGACCTATTACCGCTGGCGCTCCCGCTACGGCGGGATGACGCTCGCCGAGGCCAAGGAGAACAAGCGCCTGCGCGAGGAGAACAAGCGCTTAAAACACGCGGTGGCCGATCTAACGCTCGACAACCAGATCCTGAAAGAGACGGCCTCGGGAAACTTCTAAGCCCGGAGCGGCGGCGCAAGTGCGTCGACCACGTCCGGGCCAAGTTCCCGGTGTCTGAACGAAGAGCCTGCCGGGTGCTGGGCCAATCGCGCCGCACCCAGCGCTACATCCCAAAACCCGATCCGGAAGAGGACAACCTCACCGCCGAGATCAGGATGCTTTCCCTCAAGCACCCCCGCTATGGCTACAAGCGCATCACCGCCCTGCTTAAACACTCGGGCTGGAAACTGAACCGCAAACGGGTATTGCGCATCTGGCGCGCGCAGGGCCTTAAGGTCCCGATCCGAAAGGTCAAGAAGTCGCGCCTCTGGCTGGAGAACGGACGCTCTACGCGGCTTATGGCCGAGCGCCCGAATCACGTCTGGGCCTACGACTTTACCTACGAGCGCACCGAGGACGGCAGACCACTGCGGATCCTTACCGTGGTCGATGAGTTCACCCGCGTGGCCTTAGCGGCCCGGGCGGCCCGATCCTTCCCTGCCCGGGACGTGATCGAGACAATCGCCGACCTCATGCTCATCCACGGGGTCCCCGAGCACATCCGCTCTGACAACGGCCCCGAATTTACCGCCAAAGCGATAAGGCAATGGCTATCTGGCAACAGCGTCAAGACCGTCTACATAAAGCCCGGAGCGCCCTGGGAGAACGCCTATGCGGAATCGTTCATATCCAAGCTCCGCGACGAGCTCCTGGACCGCGAGATATTCTTCACCCTCGAAGAAGCCAGGGTGATGCTGGAGCGCTTCCGGATCGACTACAACACCGTGCGCCCGCACTCGGCGCTCGGCTACCTGGCGCCCCTGGAAGCGATCGAGGCGGCGGCGTGATGGATCAACTTCCGGTTGCAATCCGGCTGCTGCTGGCCGGCCTCATCGACGGCCCGGCGTCCGTCTTCGTGGGTGCTACGGGCGGCCGCAATATCAGCTTCGCCGCCAGCTCTCCTGCAGGAGAGCTGGCGGCACCCTCCCACAAGACAATGTCTCAAACCACCTGGTACCAAAACCGGGGACCTGCCAGTAGGGCTCCAACTTGTACCGGTGGGCGCTCGCGCGCCGGTTTGAAAGGCGGATGGGGTTTAAAAGGTTGAACAGTTCGCCTTGTCGCCCTCGCCGAGCATGGCGAACGCCACCACCGACCAGAACGCGGCGTGGGTGTATTGCCCACCGTTCTCCCTGATCCCTGGTCCATAACCCTTAGATGTAGCAATCGTCTTGAATGTCAAATGCGTAGAGGTGGGATGAGAGGGGTCCGGGGGAGATAGGGGAGGAGATATCCAGCGCCCCGACCGCGGTTCATAGCGAACGCAGCCCCGATCGGGCTCGATCGAGAAGCGGTAACCGGATGCGGAATCGCCGCGAGAGCCCGATCCCGGACAAGGGCTTCGCCCGGGACCTTGCTCGCAGAGCGGTCGGGACCTACAAGGCGTTTAGTCCGAGACGGGCTCCCCACGCCAGAGTTCGCCGTGCCGCACCATCGCGTTCAAGATCACCAGCAGCTTGCGCATGCAGGCTGTCAGGGCCAGCTTCTTGGGTTTGCGAACGGCCAGTCTAACTGGCATTGGACAGCGGGTGAAAGTCCCGCATGCTGAAAGGAAAGGAGCCAATCCGCAGCACTCCGCGAGTCATGCGTGACCGGTCGCGAGGCCGGGCATGAAGCGTTGACAGCGGCGCGGGCGGGCAGGGCTATTGAGCACCGAAACAAGAATAAATTCCGGAGCGCCGAGACCCTGTAAGCGGTCGAAGGCAACACCGGCGTTGGCGCGAAGGGCCAGTCAGCGCCGGGCTCTGCGGTGTCGAAGAACCCAGGCACGTTCGTACGTCCAATGCCGGGAACTGGGAGATCTGCGCATTACCCCGGTTCACTCGCAGATCCGGGGTCGCATCGGGAAGGAGGTATCCGTAGCCGATGATGCACGATGTGCAGAAGTCTGATGCGGCCATAGTACCTGCGAAGGCGGCGAACAAGGAGGAGCAGTCCTCGGCGGAGCCGCTGGAGAGAAGGGCCGCAAGCAAGAGGAACGCGCCAGGCACCGGCACGGACTACACCCAGGGGTGGGTTCCCGTGTCACCCGGAGCCGAACGCGTACGGCAACACGCCAAAGAGAACCCAGAGGAGAAACTCACCGCGCTCCCCCGCCACGTAGACCTTGACGCGCTAAGGGATGCGTTCTACGGGCTAAAGCCCCAAGCCGCCCCCGGCGCCGACGGGATCACGTGGAGGATGTACGAGGAGAACCTGGAAGAGAACCTTCTCGACCTAAAAGACCGAGTACTCCGACAGAGCTACCGGGCGACCCCCGTCCGCAGGGTAGAGATACCCAAGCCGGACGGGGGGACGCGAGCGCTCGGAATCGCATCCATAGAGGATAAGATCCTCCAGCGGGCGGTGTGTCAACAAATCCTCGACCCGATCTACGAGTCGGAATTTGCCGGGTTCTCATACGGGTTCAGGCCAAAAGGTCGGCGCACGACGCGCTGGACGCGTTGGCCTACGCCATCGAACGCCGAAAAGTCAACTGGATTCTTGACGCCGACATAAAAGGCTTCTTCGACCATCTCGACCGCGAGCGACTCATCTCGTTCCTGGGAGAGCGAATCGGAGACAACCGCGTCCTGCGCCTAATCCGCAAATGGCTGAGCACCGGAGTAATGGAAGCCGGAGAACTATCCGACAGCGTGCAGGGAACACCGCAAGGGGCGCCGATTTCGCCGCTGCTTGCCAACGTGTACCTGCATAAAGTCCTGGACTCGTGGTTTGCCAAAGAATGGCGGCCCGAACGGGCCAGCGGCGAGGTCTATATAGTCCGCTACGCGGATGACTTCGTACTGGCGTTTCAACACCGCAGCGATGCGGCCAGATTTGCAAAGGATTTGCAGGACAGGCTGAAAGAGTACGGACTAGAGCTTGCAGACCACAAGACCCGCCTGATCGAGTTCGGCAGATACGCACAAGCGAGCCGCCGCAAGCGCGGCGAGGGGCGACCGGAAACGTTCGACTTCCTCGGCTTCACTCACTACTGCCGGATAAAACGAAACGGACGGTTCGGACTGGGGCGCAAGCCCATCGCCAAGCGCGTTCGACGCACCCTGAAGGCGATCAAGGAGCGATTGCGTGCAGCGATGCACGACGATCCAGCGGAGACCGGGCAATGGCTCGGCATGGTGTTGCAGGGCTGGTTCGGCTACTATGCCGTTCCTACCAGCTCCAGGCACCTCTCAAGCTTCAAACATGAGCTTGAGCGCCTGTGGCTACACAGCATCCGCCGCCGCTCGCAAAACGACCGCTTCCCATGGGAGCGACTGCGCGCCTTGAGCGCCGCACATCTTCCCCCTGCCCGAATCCTCCACCCGTGGCCCGCATACCGCTTTGCCGTCAAATACCCGAGCTAAAAGCCGTATGCGTTAACGCGCACGTACGGATTTGTGCGGGGGGCACCGAGCAATCGGTGTCCCTACCGCGAACGTCCGCAACCAGGCGTTCGTAGAACGCCCTGATAGCCGGATTGTGCCGCGTGGCCACCAGCGCTCCCATGTACAGCACCTTCCGGATCTGGCTCCGGCCGCCCCAGACGTACCGCTTGCCGCTGGAGCGTCCGCTGTCGCGGTTAAAGGGCGCCACCCCCACCAGCGCGGCAATGGCCTTGTTGTCGAGGCTGCCCAATTCGGGTAGGTAGGCGGCCATGGTCGAGGCCAACGCCGGCCCCACGCCCGGAACCGATGTCAGCAGCTCGTCGCGGGCCTTGAGCTCGCGGTCGGCGGCGATGGCGGCGGAGATCTTGCGGTCCAGGGTCGTTATGCGCCGCTTGAAGCCGGCGACCGCGCGGCGGATGTCACCTCGGACGGTCGGGTCGCTGACCAGCTCCAATCGGTTGCGGTCTGCGACCTGCATGGCCAGCAGCTGGTCGCGGCGGCCGACCAGTGCCGCCAGGGTGCGGACTGCCCTGGACGGCTGGACCCTTGCCGGGGGTTTGACCACCTCGGCATAGCGCGCGATTATCCTGGCGTCGATGGCGTCGGTCTTGGCCAGGACCCCCAGCGAACGGGCAAAACTCCGGATCCGGCCCGGGTTCACCACCGCCACCGCATGACCGGCGTCGTCCAATTCGTCGGCCAAACGCTCCTCGTAGCCGCCGGTGGCCTCAAGTACGACCAGGGCCACCAACAAGGACTTGAGGCGCCTTATCAGATTCCCGACTCCGGCCGGGGTGTTGGCGAACCTCCGTACCGCGCCCCCGGATCCGGCGGCCACGTCCACGCCGTCCTTGCTGACGTCGATGCCCACATATATCGCAGCGTCGTGCATGTGCAAAACTCCATTAGCATCCCCTACTGGTCGCCCACGCTTGCAAAATGCGGGCTCTGCCGCAGAAGTGGCGGCCCAATCAATCGTTCGGGCTCGCAGGTAGGGGATATCCGGGTGCGGCGACCACGCTACGGCACGGTTTGTCGACAACCTAGCGGGGTTCGGTCTGCCGCGCCCGGGACTATCCGAAGTCAAGATACAAGCCGGGGTCTGGTGACGTCTTGTCAAATGGCGGATCAAAGAGCAGCATCAGGCCGTCGCCGCGCCGGATGAGCCGCTCCTCCACAGATCGCATTGCCAGGCGCGCCCACCCAGGGTCGCCCGCACCGGATATGACCGCCCCAGACTGGGCGATCGCGTCGATCCGGCACTCCTCGTTTTCGTCAGAGCCGAGCAGGGACCCATCGTCGAAAAACGCGCGACGATACCACTTGCCGTCCCACCCCTCCGCTTCCAGCGAATTTACGAGCGAATCGGCCGTGCTCCGCCAGCTGGCGGAGCACCGGCTCTCGCCGCGGGATTCGGCGATCCGGGCAAAATTCCGCAGGTTCGTTTCAAGAAACCAGCCCAGCCATACGCTTTCCCTGCGTCCATGGTGGCCAATCCGGTTCATCCCGTCGTTCCAGTCGCCAGCGCCGATTAGCGGGAGCCCATGACTGCCAACCGCAAAGCTGCGGTCCAAGGCCCGCGCGCAGTGTTCGTAAAGACTCGCCGCTTCCGTTGAGCTAGTTGGTTCAAAGTAGGGTTCCTGTTGTTCAGGCGTCAGCGCCAGTCCCTCAATCCACCCCACCTCCTCGTCTAGAACGGGATGATCCGCAGTGGCGTGCAGATAGTGGGTTACGGCATACGGAAGCCAGAGGCGGTCGTCGGATAACTGGGCCCGAACCCCTCGGCCGGTCGGAGGATGCCACCAATGCTGGATGTCCCCCTTTAAATTGGCGCGATGCGGCGCGCAATACGTGCTCGCGCAAGATCTGCGGATTGGACACCGCCAACGCCAGGGAGCCTTGGAGTTGATCGCGGAATCCGTAGGCGCCACCGGCCTAGTAAAACGCCGAACGGGCCCAGATTCGACATGCAAGGACTTGGTAAAGGAGCCAGCGATTGAACAGCAGCTTCATCGCCGGATCGGGGTTTTTACCTGAATTGTTTCCAGGATCTGGTCCCAGTGCGCGCCTACCTCGCCGAGCGCCAACTCGCAATCTAGGACGCGGTAGCGTTCGACCAGCGAGCGAGCCTCCTCGGAATTGGCATCCTCGCCGAGCAGGAACACCACTTCGACGCGCTGCCCAGGCTCGAGTTCCAGCTTCGTCTGAATCGCTGCGCATGGATCAAGGCCGGCTCCGGTCCTGCCGGACAGCGCCTCCCCGCGCGCTAACGCCCCGGGGTGATCGAGGCTCGCGTTGCGGCCGAGGAACTCAAGCCGGTCACCGGTCCAGGAGGTTTGACTCCCGGCCATAGCGGCGAAAGCAACCCGCCCGAAAATTCGCCGTTCCACGCATTGCGAGCAAACATGGCCCCGGTGGTGGCGTCAATTTCGGTAACCACGAAAGGCGCGGAACGGTTCCGGGTAACTCCGAGCACCCACTCCGCGTAGGCGGTAACGGTAAGGCGCCGGGTGCGGCTCGATTCATTGGAAAGAATGAGGCATGGTATTTTTACCGAATCCCTAAGCGGCACGAACTGGGTCAGATCCAGGGCGATACCGTGGGACGTGTGCTCGAACCGGCTATACCCCCTGACCGTGCCGAATGACATCGGGCCAGCGTTCCTGGCGAATCGGTAGGGTGGTCGGTCCCCAGACCGTCCCGGCGTCCTCGTCTCTTACGTAAAACGACTCGCCCGGCGTATCGGAAACCGGGTCGTTGTTCCAGGGCGTTAGCTTGTTTTCACGGCTGTTTGCCGACCAAGTATAGCCCGATCCGGATTCGGGCGCCAGGAATCCAAACTCCGGATTGGCAACCACGTTTACCCAGGGTGCCGGGGTCCACTGCCCTTGGCCGAGCACGGTAACGTACTCGCTCCCGTTGGCCGCGAATCCACCGAGGCCGTTGTGGAATTCCAATTCCAGTTCCCCCCGGGGGGGACTCTCTACCATTTGTCAAGCCGCTGCGGCATCACTCCGGAGCAGTTCTGGCTGATAAAGGGTCTGGTTACGCAGCATAGCGCAGACCACCGCCAACAAACGGTCAGCTACCGATCGCAACGCCCTTGCATGCCGATGGCCTCGAAGGCGTAATGCGTCGTATTTGCGTCGGCTGACCGGATCATGCTGAACCGCCACCCGGGCCCAGTGGTACATGGCATTGGCGAGTCGACGATGGACGGCATGGCGTCGGACAACGATCATGCTCTTGCCCGATCGCTTGGTT
This sequence comes from Chloroflexota bacterium, assembly GCA_965261345.1. Lineage (GTDB taxonomy): Bacteria > Chloroflexota > UBA11872 > UBA11872 > VXNJ01 > VXNJ01. Next base: position 816,096 of record OZ253449.1, on the reverse strand, counting down.
ATCGGCGCAACTCCGCATAATGAGCGCAGGGCGCGATAGTCTCTCCGCATAAGAGGATCATGCGCCTCGGTGAGCAGTGTGGCGAGGACCGTCCTTCCGACTCCGGGAAGAGATGAGAGGATGGCCACGTCGCGCTGCCCGCTCTCACCCAGTGCATCGTTGGCGATGGCATCGGTTAAGCGGTCGATCTGGGTGTTGACCTCGAGCAGTTGACGCTGGATGAGCTTTAGACGTTCGGCGACCAGGGTGATCGTCGCGACGGCAGCCTCGGTTGTGCCCGGAGACACCTTTATCGCTTCCTGGCGCAGCATCGAGAGCACGCCTGTCGCATCAATGCGACGGATGCGATGGCGTTTTAGCAACCGGGTTACCCGGCCTCGACTCAATCGCCGCCCCCTCTCCGGTGTGGGAGCCATCTGCCACAGATCCAGGATCCATGGCTCGGTGACGTTGTTGCTGATCTCCAGGACCTGCGGATAGTAGCGCCAGAGTTGTTGTCGCACCCGGTTGCTAAGGCGGGTGCGCTCCTTGGTGAGCTCCTCAGCCAAACGTGAGAACTCTCTTAGCTCCACGGTCAAGGGATCTGGCGATGCCAGCTGCCGCAGCACCTGCGGATCGGTGCGCAGGGCATCGGCCAGGACCCTGGCATCGCGGCGGTCGTCCTTGGCGCCGGCTGGGAAGAAGCGATCACGGAAGCGATCGAGTTGCTTGGGGTTGATGGCATGCACTTTAAACCCGCGATCGAGCAGGCTCTCGACCACCGGTCCATGCGGCACCTCAATGGCGATGGCGATATCTTCGGGGTCGGTTCCGGTGCGGGACAGGATCCAGGCGGCCATGGCCGCCAATCCGGATCCACGATGCGGGAAATTACGCTGACCATGTTCGTTGCCGTCAGCGTCGATGATGCAGACCTGGTGCTCGGCGATGGCCCAGTCGATACCGGCGTACCAGGAAGTGTGTTCTTTCACGGTCCTTCCCCATGTGTGGTGCGCGATGGTATTGATCGCATTGAAGGTCCGCCACGACACCTGCCAATCCCTGTACCGGCGTTCTAAGACGCAAACTCTCCACGGGGCATCTGCCGCGGCCAGCTGCACCGGGGCACGGGTCCCCCCCACGGTGCTCAAAAGACACAAGGGGCGATTGGTTACTCCCGGCCGCTGACCTTGACTTCATCCAGGCTGAGCAGAGCATCGCGCATGCCCAATTGCTTAGTCAGATGAAGCTACCTAAAGCAATTGTCTTGATTGTCAATTCCGGCAGAGGTGGGGTCAGAGGGGTCCAGGAGAAAGGGGAGGATAGATCCAGCGCCCCGACCGCGGTTCATAGTGACCGCAGCCCGATCGACAGGCGATAACCGGATGCGTAATCGCCGCAATAGCCCGATCCCGGGCATGGCTTCGCCAGGGACCTTGCCCGCAAGAGCGATCGGACCTGCCCGGCGTTCAGCCCGAGGCGGACTCCTCGCGCCAATACTCGCCGTTCCTCAGCATCGCGTTCAGGATCACCAGCAGCTTTCTCATGCAGGCCGTCAGCGCCACTTTTTTGGGTTTCCCGCTCTCCACCAACCGGTCGTAAAAAGCCTTGATCACCGGGTTGTGGCGCGAGGCTGACAGGGCCGACATGTAAAGCGCCGACCTGACCCTTGAGCGTCCGCCCCAGGTCGTTCGCCTGCCACTATACGCGCCGCTGTCGCGGTTCAGGGGCGCAACCCCTACCAGGGCTGCGATCTGCTTCTCGTCCACCGTTCCAAGCTCGGGCAGGTAGGCGATCGCGGTTGCCGCCAGCTGCGGGCCGGCGCCGGGCACCGAGGTCAGCAGCGCGCTGCGGGTGGCAAGATCGGAGTCGGCCTTAATCAGCTTGCCGATATCGCGGTCAAGGGTGGCGATGCGGCGCCCCAGTCCGGCAATGGCGCGCCTGATGTCTGCACGTACACGCGGAACTACCCGCCTCCCCAGCCGGTTTTTCTCGGCGGTGAGATGGTCCATGAGCTGGCCGCGGCGGGCAACCAGTCCCGCCAGTTCGCGCTCGGCGGGCGACTTGCGCTCCCTTGCCGGGGGCCTTACCGCCTCGGCGTAGCGGGCGATCACCCGGGCATCGATCCGGTCGGTTTTGGCCAGGATCCCAAGCGCCCGGGCAAAGTCGCGCATCTGGCGCGGATTTACCACCGCCACCTTATAGCCGGCGTCCCGGAGAGCGTCGGCCAGCTGCTCCTCGTAGCCGCCAGTGGCCTCTGCGACCACCAGCGCCACCAGATAGTTCTCGAGGCGCTTGATCAACGCCCCGAACCCGGCCGCAGAGTTGGGCAGGGTAAAGACCTCGCCCTGGGGCCCGAGGGCGATATCGACGGTGTTTTTGGCAACGTCGACGCCTACATATACGTCCTCGCACATATGTAAAACTCCCTATAGTTACTCCCGACGCTACGCCCTTCCTTGCGAATACGGGGTCTAGAGCCCACCGAGCAATTGTTCGGGGTCTATGCGCCGGGAGATCCGGGTGCGGCGAGCGTGCTTTAAAACGGTCTCAATGGACCAAGGTACAGGCGCCCTACCGCACCCGGGACTTCCCATTTGGAACATACAAGGTACAGGGGCAACCGCCGCCGCCCTACAGCGGGCCTAAAGCTCACTTTGGTGGGGATGCGGGCATTTCGCAGGTGATCAAAAATTCGCAATCTGGCCGGCCGGCCAGATTCGCAAGACTGGTCTTGCGGCCGGGACAGCGTGAGCGATATGTGGACAAAGTCTTAATCCTCGGCTAATGCAAATGGCGGAGAGGGTGGGATTCGAACCCACGAGGGTATTACCCTACACACTTTCCAGGCGTGCGCACTAGTCCACTATGCGACCTCTCCCAATTTTTTGGGTTCCAAACCTCCTGGCAGTAGGCTGCGCCGGCGGCGGAGAGGGTGGGATTCGAACCCACGTGGCGCTTAATCCACGCCTATCCGTTTTCGAGACGGACCCCTTATGACCACTCGGGCACCTCTCCCTGACAGAAACTGTTGGGGCGGCCTGCTCCTTTTCGACCGCAAAATGCTTGCCGGCTGGGGAGCGCACCTTTGCGCCCGCCAATGTTGCAAATTGCCAGAATCTGGCAGCGGCTGGCAACCAATTGCCGACCGCGGTAGATTTTCCTTCAAATTGAATTAACCCACGAACGACGAAACGGCCATGGAAATTTCCACCCAAAACGCGCGGCCACTGGTCATCTACGACGCAGAATGCGGATTTTGCCGCTGGTCGGCCGCCACGATTGCCCGGTTGGACCGCGATGCAACCCTGGCGATTGTCCCGGCCAATGAGGTGTCCCGGGACGATCTGCCGGCCGGCAATAGTCCTCGCGGGCAGCGCGGTTCGATTCGCCTGTTGACCAAAGATCGCTTGCTGGACGGGGCGGGAGCGTTGATTGCCATTGCCGCCGAGATTCGCTGCCTCGCGCCCATGGCGGTGCTGGTGCGTCGGCTGAGATTAGAGCCGATCTTGGAGATGGCCTACCGGGGATTTGCCCCCCGCCGGGGCCGGGCGGCGGACCTTATTTCGACCGACCGGATAACCCGACGCTGATCTAGGCGGTGGCCGGTATCGCCAGTAGCGCCCAAATCGTAAGTTGGAGCACGGCCCAAAGGACGTAGGGTGCGATAACAGCCAGCAGGCTTATCGGAAGTGATGCCCGGGCGGCGTTGGCGACGCCGCCGGCCGCCAGCATCAGGGTCCAGACGGCAACAACCGCCCAGACGCCGAATGTCCAGGCCGGCAGGGCCATTGCCAGTAGGAGGATGCCGACTGCGTGGGCGCATCCGACCGCGCCCAGCATGCTATCCCAATTGCCGCGGCCCGAACCGAGGCGATTGATGACTAGGTGGGCGGCCAGAGCGACCACAAAGCAGCCGGCCAGGCTCAGCCCCGTCCCGATCGCCAGGTTGACTATTAAGGTCCCCGCCGCAAGATTGCGCCCGATACTCAATCCCAGTACCCCGCACGCACCGGACAATCCGGCTAAAAATAGCCCGATCCGCCAGAGCGCCGGACTAGCCAGGAGAAGATTCCAGGCCGACGGCGAAAGGAATGCCGCCCTGATCAGGAGGACCGGCAGGGATTGAGCGACAGTCATCTCGCCGCCGGCTATGGCCCGTCGGCTTCGGCGATTCCGATCATCGTTTTTCGGATCGGAAGATCGTACGGACACTTGCTCTCGCAGATGGGTTCCACCTGGCAGGGCGCATGCCCGGCGCAATCGGCCACCGCCGCCACCGCCTCATCCCAGGTCTTGCGGCCGTCGCCTGAAAGGTTGCCGGCGCGCCAGACATGTTCGGCCAACATCGCATCGGGAATCTCGATCCCGACCGGACAGTTGCAGTAGTTGCAGCGCCGGCAAAAGTTGGCCCCGTATTCGTCGGCCAGATATTCCAAGCGACCGGTTTCGGCCGAGTCGGGCAGATCGTCCAGGATCGCCATGTTTTCGTCTACGATCCGGGCGCTGGTTAGTCCGCTTACGATTACGTCCGGCCGCTGACTGGCCACGTACCGCAAAAAACTCCGGTACTGGCTGGTAACACCCGAGCCGGTCGGCCGCATGGCCAGCATCCCCACGTCCAAGCGACGAGCGGTGGGCATCAAATCATGGGCGGCGAAAGGTTGGACTAGGGAGAGATGAAAAAGCACTGTGTCGAATTGGGCAATCTGCAACCACTGTGCCAGTTTTTCCGGCCGATGTCCGGTGATCCCTACATTGCCGACCAGTCCCTCCGCCTGGGCCGCCCGCGCCGCCTCCAACGCTCCCCCGGGGGCAACTATCTTGTCGAAATCGTCCTGGAAATTTACGTAATGGAGTTGGAGCAGATCTAGGCGGTCGACTCCTAGACGTTGTCGGCTTTCGTCGATGCTGGCGGTCAGCGCCGCGCTTTCGCGGGCCGCGCTTTTAGTGGCGATAAAGGCGCTCTCACGGCGGCTCCCGATCGCTCGGCCCAATTTGATCTCGGCGTCCCCATACGATCGGGCACAGTCGAAATAGCTTACCCCGCGGTCAAGGGCGTGGCTTACCGCGGCATCGGTTGCCGATTGACTCATGCTGCGGAACCACATCGCGCCGCAGCCCAATTGTGAGACCAGTGCGCCGGTACGGCCAAGTCTTACCTTGCGCAATTTGCCATCTTATCGCCCCGGAATTGAACGCCAAGGAGTCTAATCATTTGCTGATTTTCCGATTCTCTTGAGGTCGTTTACGATCCCGACTTCGCTCTCGAATGGCCGCCCATCAACCATGGGCCGATGCAGCCCCGAATATCCGTCGACCGCCCCGAGTTGAAAGATCTGTTCCAATCGGTCGGCGTGGACGCCGGCGCTCGGTAAGATTGCATCGATGTCCAGCTCGGTTTGCCAGGCGATGGCCGCCGCCAGCGCGTAGCCGCCCCAATTGGATACGGCGGCCACTATCAGCTCATCAACTACCGAAACCGACGGCCAGGGCGTAATCGAATGCTTCACCAGTTCGTCCGAAAGCCTGCCAAATCCAACTTCATTCCCACCGTCACCGATTGAAAAACTGGGCACACCTTCAGCGATCAGAAAGTCGGTTTGAGCGGTTACCGGACTCAGGTCCAGGCCCCGCATCGAGCGGTAGCGGCCTTCGCGGCCACGCCGCAGCGTTCAATGAATCCGACCACCGTCGGCCGGAATTTATCGATTAATGCCGTGGCCCAGGTTTGCGAATCGGCGTCATCCCCGATCGGCATTACCGCGACCTGGGTTTCCGCTCCCAGGGCCGCTCCTACAACCGCGACGGTGGGATCGTCACAAACCACCAGGACCTCTCCACCGCCGATGCGGACCGCATCGGCGATCGCCCGAGCACCGGGCGGGCCATCGGTCTCGGGCGCCCCGGCAACTGAGAATCCGGTGGCCAGCAGCAGGCGGGTTCCGGGCCGAATCAGCCAGCCAGCCACCCGCTCCAGGTAGCCGGGCCGCAACATAGCGGCGATCTCAGCCGCGCGGCGGCGATCCTGGCGCAGGATCAATTTCTCGGCGTCCCGGCACAACCGACCGACCCGGTCGCTCACTCGCGGGCGGCCGCCCGCAGGGCCCGCCAAATCGGTTCGGGTAGCAAGATGCCCTCGCTGGCCTGGAGTTTGCGCATGGCTTGCCCACGTTCACCCGGCACCCGCGCCGGAGCGGCGCCGGGTCGGGTCGGGACCTTCCTGATTGCGGACAACTGCCGGCCCAAATTGACCGCAAATTCATCCCGGTCCGTGAATGCGGCTACATCGATGGCCTGAAAGAACTGGCAGGTGCTCCCGGGTTGGAAGCCTCCGCGCAAGCCGCGTACGGTGGTGCCCGGCGTTCCCGCCAGGATGGCCGCCAGGGCATCGCCGGCCAGTGTGAGCGCCACGCCCTTGGGTCCCGCCAGCGTTTGGATCATGGTCGCTCGGTCGGGGTTCAATTCCGGGACACCATCCCCGCCGAGCGCCCATCCCGGCTGCAGTTTCCCAATGCCCAGGCGGGCCAGTTTCAACTTGCCGTCGGCGGCGGCTCCGGTGGCCATGTCCAAGATCAGATGCCCGTCGTCGCCGGGGAATCCCCAGGCCAACGGCAGGTTTGCCAGCGCCGGCCGAAGGCCCTGTGGAATCGTTACCAGGCCGGCCGGCTCGCTTGACGTGGCGAACCCGATTAGACCGGCCTCGGCGGCCATCTCGACCCAGTAGGCGCCGGCTCCGAAATGTCCAGTTGAATGGACGCTGACGCACCCGACGCCGCACTCCTGGGCCAGCCCGATCGCGGTTTCCATTCCCAGCCGGGCGCTCAGCTGCCCGAGCCCGCAGCCGCCGTCGATGCGCGCAATCGCACCGCGCTTGTATTCAAGCGTTGGCCCTCCGGCCGGTTCGATGCCGCCGTTGGCCAGATCCTCCAGGTAGGTGAGCACCAGAAAGACGCCGTGACTGTAGTGCCCACGCAGGTCGGAATCAACCAATGCCCGGGCAGTGGACTCCGCCGCGTCGGCACCAACGCCGGCCGCGCCGAGCAACCCGGCCGCCAGTTGGATTAAATCGGCGCTGAAAATTCGCACCGTCGCCGGGCCGTCCGTCCTTCCGTCAGCCGGATTCGGGGGCATCGTTTTCGGCCTGGATTCGGGTCAACGTAAATTCGGTGTATTCGGCGCCTTCAGCCAACAGCGAACAACTCTCCATAGTCACCCCCAGTCCGGCAAAGAACGCCTGTTCGTAGTGGGTTGCCAGGCGGGCCGCCGGCGCGTCGATCGGACGTATTAAGCCGAATGGGTCGGCGGTCAGGCGAATGTGGACCGCCGCGTCCGAAGCTTCAACCGGGCGCTCGATGGAAATTGCGCCGGCATCCAGATGAGCCTGCATGCTGCCGGCCCACAGCAGGGCGGCGGCCATCGGCCCCTTGTCGATATATGCAGTCAACTCGGCGGCATCGGATTGACCCAGCGCCCGCAGCGCCGCCCGCCCCGCCGCCAGTGAATCGGCCCCGGCCCCGGCAACTGTCCGCAGCATCGTTGCATATTGGCCGCTTTCGGGGGAAAAACGAGATACCATCCTGCTTGCCCCTGCCAGCTGTTCGCCGGGCGATGGTTGGGCCTGCCAGCGCGGTGCGTCGGGGACGCTGGCATCGGCCGGTTCGCCGCCGCCATTGGCCGGGGCGAACGCCTCGGCGATCGCCCCGGCCATCGCGTCCCCGGCCGAAGCTTCGGAGCTGCTCGCTGCAATGTTCGGCGACGGGGCCTGGGGCGGTGTGGCACGAGTCGGCATCGCCACCCGGGCGGGGTTGGTCAGGGTTTGCGCGGCAGCCTCAAGTTGGCCACCGGCGGTCGTGGTTGCCGATCCCACCTGCTCGGCAATGTCGGCCGCCGCCGCGTCCAGGTCGTCCTGAGCCTCGCCGACCGTGGCCGCAACTTCGGCGTGGATCTCAACCAGTTCCTGACGCGTCAGCTCAGCCTCGCGCTGGAGAACCGCAACTTCACTGCGCAGCATTTGGATCTCTTCGTCGAATTCGGCCCGAAATTCGCTGGCCCAGCCACGCAACTTGCGCACCATTCTGCCCACTCGCCCCATCGCCTCGGGCAACCGGTCGGGCCCGAGGATGATCATGGCGATTGCCAGGATGAACAGGAATTCGGTTACGCCAACGCCGAACATCCCTCGTCTAACCCCGCGGCATTGTGACGGTCATGACAACGCCACGCGAATCGCTTGGTCAGCATCGGCGACCATCACCAACGTCATATCGTTTTCGAGTCCGGGCGGAAGGTCCTCGATATCGAAGGCGTTGGCGCGCGGCAGGATCACCCGGCGCAGCCCGGACCGCTGGGCCGCCAGCAAGCGGTGCGGCAGACCGATTCCACCCATTAGCATCCCGTTCTGGTTCATTTCGCCAATCACTGCCGTTTCAGCGTCAACTGGGCGATCGCGGAGCACAGAGACCAGGGCCACCAGTACGGCCAGTGAGAGCGATTCCACGTCGTGATCGGCATTTTCAAGCGTGTGATTGATTTTGTAGCCGTATTCGTAGAGCTGGCGGGCCGAAATGTCCAGTTCGGTCATGCGTGAACGGACATAGTAATAGGCGGTATCGAAAATCTTGTTGACCGGTGTAGGGGTCCCCTCGGGGGACAGGTAATAGCGTCCGCCCGGAACCGGCACGGCCTCGATTACCTGGACGCTGGCGCCCTGCGGCCCCAGCAGCAGACTGCGGCACATTCCGGGCCGCGCGTAGGCGGTCTCGGCTCGGTAATAGGCGCGCGGCTTGCCCAACATCTGGGTAAGGATCTGGGCGTCGACGTGGGGTGTACGGTCTGAGTCTGGGGCCGCCGCCATCCGGCGGGCGATTTCCCGAAGCGCCAGCGCGGTTGCCGAAAAACCGGCTTCGGGGGCAAATTCATTGACCAGCGCTCCGGCGGCGTCTTCGCCCAATTCCACCGTGGTGCCCAAGCCGAATTCGTCGCTGATCTGATTCCAGAGCTTGTTCCTGGTTATTTCGACACGTCGGCCCCGGGTGTACCCGGGGCAGTCGATCACCGTAAGCCGCTCGACAACCTCGGGCGGCAGCGACCCGCCGCCATCGGCGGTGATCGCAAACATGGTTGCGCTCAAGTCGAAGGCCACGTCCAGGTAGTTGTCGCGCCATTCGGAGCGGGCCTGCCGGTCGATTAGCAGCGCGAGCAGCGAGGTACCGTGATCGGGCCAATTTGCGATTGCCCAATTAACGTTGGCCAGAATTACAAGGCAGCGCCGCTCTCCCGTCTGCGCCAGTGCCCGCGCCAAAGAACCGATCGAACCGCGGGCCTGCCCGGCGGCCTGACCAAAGAGATCGCTCTCAGACCTCGAGCCCACCAGATCGATGGTCACACTCGGCAGCTCCAGTGCGGCGGCGGCGCCCTCAATTAGGGTCCGCCGACCGCTGCCCGCGGGCCCGGCGATGAGGAGCGAATTTGCCGAGTGGCGGTCAAGGTGCGCGGTCAGCAACCAATCGGCAAGAATCCGACGAAAAAAACTCGGGGCATACTGCCCGGTGTCGATTGCTTCGGCCAAGACCTCCGGATCAGCTTGCGGCGGCGGAGCGGGGTCGGCCCAGGGTAGGGCCAACAGGCGGTCCAGTATTTCGGACGCGTGGTGGATTTCGGCGGGCGCGGCATCCTCTTGACCCAACACCCTTGCCAATTCTTTGGCAAGTGCGCGGGCTTCCGGAGTGAGGTTGCTAGCGGTGATCCTTTCGATCAGCGCTTCGGACATGTCGGCAACTGCTATCTAGTGGCGTTGATGGTTTGGTGTTGGCAAGCCAACTCCGGAGAATTGAGAATCAGTTTACGCAACTTTCCCGGGGCGTTTACTGGCGCCCCTACAACTTTGACTGATTGGAAAGCAAAATCGCAGCGCGCCGATATTTTTCCGACTACTCGGGTCGCCGCCATCTCGAACGAACCGAAATCGACTGGTCCGATCCGCGGTTTAGCAGCCGGGAGCTCAGTTTTGCCGAGCTTTACGAAGCAATGCTCCTGGAAGGGTGCCCGATCTGCCGCCTGGCACTGCGGCTCACTGATCGCTACATCGCTGTCTACTGCTCTGATAACGTTACCGATATTGACATCCGCGCAACGATGCGGACCGCCAACGGTTTCTGCAATACTCACGCCTGGCAGCTGCCCGATCAACGCGATGCGCTGGGTTTGGCGATCACCTATGGTGACATCATCACCAATCTCGCGCGGCAGCTCGCCAAGGCCGATCCACAGGTGAGGCATTCCTTGATGCCGCGCTGGTTATTCCGCTGGTTGCGACGCTGGAGTGGACGCCTGAACCGGGCATCCGTCTTTGCCGAACCCGAACCCTGCCCGGCGTGTGCCGAGCAATGGAACGGCGAATTACGCTATGCCGCGGCATTGGCCGATCATGCCGAAGACGCGATGCTGGTGGAGCGTTACCGCGACGGCGACGGACTGTGCCTTCCGCACGCGCGGCTGGTGATAGCGGCGGCCCCTGATCGGGCTGCGGTTGGGTTAGTGGCGGCGGCCGAAACCGTGCGTTGGGCCGAGCTGCGATCGCAGCTCGACGAGGTTGTGCGCAAGGCCGACTATCGCTTCACTCACGAGTCGATTACTCCCCTCGAAAGGGTCGCCCTCACCCGGGTACTCGCCGTGGCCAGTGGCGCAAAGGGCCTTTCGGCGTGGCGGCCGCCGGGCAGCTGACCGTAAGCGGGAACGGCGACGTTGCACTCAAGGTGCGGCGCGGAAGTGTGGCCGATTCGGACCGGCTAACGGATCTATGGGCGCTTACCGCTCAGATCGATATCGATTACCTGCTCAAGCGCTATTTCTCCGAAATTGCGAGCGGTGTCCAGGAATTGGCGATCTGCACCGGCCGCGAACAAGCGATTGGCCAAGTCTGGGTACGGTTTAGAGGGTGCGATCCCAAGATTTCCAACGATAGGACGCAGTGTTACTTGCACACGCTGTTTGTCGCCCCCGCCGAGCGGCGCCAGGGGGTGGGCCTGGCGTTGGTGGTTGCCGCCTCTGCCCTGGCCCGCCGGCGGGGGCGAAATGAGTTGATCATCGCGGTGGACAAACCCAACCGCTATGCTCTAAAGCTCTATCGGAAATGGGGCTTTGCCACCTGTGGGCAGCTTAGCGACCTGCGTGGTGACCTGATACTGCTGACGCGCCCCACCCATACCGGCTGTGAGGCCGAAAAATTGTTAGGCGATTCAGATATAGAATTTTCTGTCTGAACGTAATATCGCCGCTAATGATTGCCACCGGAATCGGGCGGCCTTGGCCAGTGGTTCGGGCAATCTTTAAATTGTTGGCAAATATGTGGGCATTTTTCCAGGGCCAGTTCGTACCTATTGAAGACGCGCGGGTAAGCATTGCAACGCACGCGTTCAATTACGGTACCGGCTGTTTTGAGGGCATACGCGGGTACTGGCGCGAGGACGAGGAGCAGATTTACCTGTTCCGGTTGGCCGAGCACTTCCAGCGCCTGCACCGTTCGGCTCGAATGCTCTTGCTCACGCTTGACTACTCGGTCGAGGAACTGTGCGAATTAACCCTGGAATTGGTCCGACGCTGCGGATTCCGGACCGATGTCTATGTACGCCCGCTCGTCTACAAAGCCTCAACCACGATTGGCCTGAGCATGGTCCGCCGGGATGCCGATGGGCAGTCGGTCAACCTTGAAGACGATTTCTGCCTTTATGCTGCCCCGTTTGGCGACTATCTTGATGTGAACGCTCCGATTCGCTGTTGCGTCTCGCCATGGGTCCGCATCGACGACAACATGATCCCGGCCCGCTCCAAAGCGACCGGGCTCTATGTGAATTCGTCGCTGGCCAAGACCGAAGCCGAGCTCGATAACTACGACGAGGCCATCATGCTCACCGCCGACGGTCATGTGAGTGAGGGCACCGGCGAAAATCTGTTCATGCTGCGCGACGGCTCCCTGATTACGCCACCGGTTACCGACAACATCCTTGAAGGCATTACCAGGGCGACGGTCATCGAGCTGGCCCATTCTGAGTTCGGACTGGAAACGATTGAACGATCGGTTGATCGCACCGAGTTGTATTCCTGCGACGAACTTTTCCTCTGCGGAACCGGTGCCCAAATCTCTGCTGTTTCCCACCTGGACCGGCGGGTAATTGGCAACGGCGGAGTCGGCGAATTTACCAAGGCCATGCAACAGATCTACTTTGACGTTGTTAAGGGCCATACTCCTAGATACCGTCACTGGCTCTCGCCGGTGATCCCGACAAAGGTCGAAGTAAAACCCTGAAAAACATAATTCGCGCGCTCGGATTGACGAAGCCGCCAACCCAGCCGGCAGCAACCGCCCCGCCCGATTCCTCAACCACCCGTGACCGGCGCGGGCGCCGGCCCCAACGAATTGCTATGCGACGCCTAAACGGAGATTCACCCATTCGGCGTGGACGCCGCAAGGAATCTCCGCAACGGGTGGCGGCGCGTCGGCCGACGCGGCCTCCGGCCGCCCAATCGGAGTCTGGGCGGAACCTCGATAGCCTGGAGCGGAGCCTCGGATACCGGTTCCAAGCCATCGCGCTGTTGCAGCAGGCCCTAACTCACCGTTCGGCCATCAACGAAGATCGACACCTGAGCAGTCTGGATTCCTATGAACGGATGGAATTCCTGGGAGATTCGGCCCTTAATTTGGCTGCCACCGAAGAGTTGTACTTGCGATTTCCGCAAATGGACGAGGGCGAGATGACCAACGTCCGCAAGGACTTAGTCAGCCTTACCGCCCTGGCGGCGATGGCCGACAGCATCGGCCTGTACCGCTACGTAATTGTTGGGTCGGGTCTGGACCTGTCTAAGAAGCGCAATCAAAAAGGCGTGGCGGGGCGCAGTTTCGAAGCCATCGTCGGCGCAGTTTACCTGGATTCCGATTACGGTCTAGACCAGGTCAAACGATTTCTCGATCCGTTCTTTAAGAAATTGTTGCTGGACAATCACCACATCCGCGGGCGCCAATCCAACCCCGAACCCTCCTCAAACGGTCAAAATTACGCCGACAGCGATCGTGATCGGCAATCCCCTCCCGACAACAAATCGCGCTTGCAGCAATTGACCCAATCGAAATATCGTCTGCAGCCGCGCTATGAGATGATCGATACCCGCGGTCCTGCCCATGCTCCCACCTTTGCGGTCGCGGTGAGCCTGGACGGCCGCGATCTGGCGCACTCGACGGGCAAGACTATGCGCGGGGCCGAGCAGACCGCCGCTGGCCGAGCGCTGCGAATGCTAGAACGCGAGTCGCGCGGGCGAAAATCATCGCGATAGCCAAACAAGTGCAATCGGCGCGCGCTCCCCGCCAAAAATAAATTGCCCAAGGATCGCACAAGTTGGCCGATTCCCGATTTTTGGACCATAACAATTGGCAATCCCCGATGGACGACATCGATCTGGTCAACCCAGTCAATCACCAAGGGGCTCGCGAATTTTCAATGAGCCGAAGGCGGCTTGATCGGCCGGGGCGAGGCGGTTGTTCACGGTCGAAACTTGGCGCCGGCGAAATTGAATGTTGAGTCCTTTCGGGCACCGCGCAAAGCGTCAGCGAGCCCTCTCGCTCATGTCCTCAAAGCGCATTGGCCTGCCGGGGCGCCCCCGCCGCGAAGCACCCAACTACCGCATCAACGGCTGGATGTATTCGCTCTCGCTGGCGGCCGCAGTAGCGGCTTTCGCACTCATTCTCAGCTTCGATATAGACGTTTCCCGCCCGCTGGCCAAGCTATCCGATGAGCTGTCCTACGCGTTTAGGCCGCTGACCGATTCACCGAGCGACGATCAGATAGCGGCGCCGTTGCTGGTGGGGCGCCTCCTGCCCGAAGCGCGCGCGACGGCGGCGGGGCGCGGCCTCCAACTCGTCGTTGCGGAGGTTGTCGATGAGAATTCCGAACCAGGGCTTGTCATAGACCAGAATCCGGTCGCTGGGATATTGCTTTCGCCCGGTCAGGGGATCGCGATCCAGGTGGCCGAAAGCGGAGTGCAGACCGGAATCGGATCATTCGTGGGCCAGAGCGTGGAATTGGCGCAGGCGCAGCTGACAGGGCAAGGTTTCGCGGTGGAGACGGTTGCCACGCACCAGTCGAATCTCCCGGTCGGGGTTGTATCGGCCCAGTTTCCCGATCCGGGAACCCCGATTGCGGCGGGCTCCGAAATAACCCTCACCTACAATGCCGGGATTCGCTTGCTGACAGTCCCGGATTTGGCCGGTCTGCCGGTCGCGGTGGCTGAGCGCCGCGCCGCCGCCGCGGGCTTCTCCGCCAGCCGATCGGAAAGCGATGAATATCTCCCATCGATGGCGGTTGGTACGGTCGTCTCTCAGGCGCCAGTGGCGGGCACGGTGCTGGCGCCGGACCAACCGATCGCCCTTTTTATCAACCAACCTCCCCAGGTCATCGTCCCTGATCTACTCGGCCTCGAATTGGTCACCGCGCGGGCCCTGGCAGCCCGCTCGGGCTTAGTGATCGGGCGCGTCATCAATCCGCCGCCGCGACCGGATCGGGCGGTGGAAGTACGCGTCCAATCGCCCCAACCGGGGCATACGGTCCGCTCCGGCACAACCATCGCCGTAGTGGTCGGCTATAGGGCCGAGGGGTAGGGCGGAAGTGTCGGCCGCACGTTTTCGAGGGCTCGCTCGCCGCGGGAGATTGGTGGCCCTGGCGCTGGCTTTGTTGCTAATCCCACTGGTCGTCCCATCACCAGCAGCAGCGCTCTCGACCAGCTGCCTGCCCGAGCCCAGCTACGCATTTGACGATGGCTATTTTTTCTCGCAAACAGGCTCCGATTCGGGCCTCGGCTACTACTTGGTAAATGACTCTGAGGCCAGCTTTCTGACCGCGTTCCGGGAAGCGGGCGGAAATACGGTTCTGGGTTACCCGGTTTCGAATCGCTATTTGCAGGCCGGATTTTGGTACCAGGCATTCCAAAAGGCGATCCTGCAAACCGCCCCGGGATCCGGGACTATCAGCTACGTGAACACGGTTGATCTGCTCTCCGAGTTGGGTCGCGACGGTGAGCTGCGTGCAACCCGCCAGATCCCCCGCTATTTCGAGCTCGCCGCTGATGCCGGCCTAGATCCGGCGCAGCCGGGCGATTTTGCCCACATCATGCAGAACCACTTGCAACTGCTGGCGGTCGACGAAACCATCCGGGATTTCTTCTTGGGGTCGCCGCGCTGGCTGGATCTGTACGGATTGCCGGTCAGTTATGAGGATTTCGGTCCGGTTAAAGTCCTGCGCACCCAGCGGCAAATCATCCAGGTATGGGATGTCCCCGGTATCGGCGGACCGGTGGGCGAGGCGATATTGGCCAACACCGGCGATATCGCCAAAGAATTTGGGTTGATTCCCGAATCGGCGACCCGGCTTTCCTCCGCGGCAACCCGCGCCGGCGAGCATATCGATGCCAGCGCCACCCCTACCCGCGCCGGGTCGGTGGCCGTAATTTCGATCGCCGGCACCGGATCGCAGGTAAGTCCGGTCGGCTCCGACGCCAAGTCGTTTTGCGGTGGGCCTGATCAGCAGCTTCTGCTGCCGCTGGCCCACGATCTCGCCCCCGGTGTCATAAACGTCCCGCTGGAAGCGATCGGACTGGGACCGGCAGTGCGCGGTTCGGTTTCGATCGAAGTGCTGGAATTGGAAGTCGTCGAGTACCCGATTTACGGATTTCCGGATGACATCGCCTACCTCTTCGACGAGTCGCTTGAGCTTGCCGAGGAAGAATTCCTGGTGGAAGCTACATCGCCTATCGCCCTGCAACGGTACTGGGAAGCCCAGTTCCAGAGCCCGCGTGACGCATCGGCCACCGGGTTTTACGGGGATGTTCGCCGCTCTAACGAGCGGGAGACTCCGCTGTTGCATTTTGGAACCGATCTGCTAGCCGACTTCGGTGACCCGGTTTCGGCGGCGGCCTCGGGGGTCGTGGCCGCAAATCTTTTGCTGGATATCCATGGCAATACGCTGGTGCTAGATCACGGACTCGGCGTCTATTCGATTTACTCGCATCTGGAAGAATTTTTGGCCGCACCGGGCGAACGGGTATCGATTGGCGCGGCAATCGCAACGGCCGGGTCGACCGGTCGTTCAACCGGGCCACACCTGCACTGGGAACTGCGGATATTTGGCATGCCGGTCGACACCAGACAATGGACCGATGACGGCGTGGACGCCTTCGTCTCCGGGCGGGCGGCCGATGCCGATATGACCGCAGAGCCCGCTCCCACGCCCGATCTGACGGAAACTCTGCCACCACCACCCGTGGGGGCAGTGGGATAGCGGGGCCGGCAGCAGTGTTGATGTCCAGTGCCCAGGCCCTGGAATTACCAGCCGTGTTGGGCTCGTTGCAGGACCATTGCGGGTTCTTCGGCTCGATCCGCAAAGCCGCCGAGTTGCTGCCGACCGACGATGCCGGTGAATTTGCGACCCGGCAGGATGAAACCGCCGAGGCGATCGCCGCGTTGCGCGAAAACGAACGATTGGGGTGCGTTGGGGTCAGCGAAATCGACCATATTCTGGAGCGAGTAACGGTTGGCGCGGTGCCCGAAGCGGTCGAATTTGCCCAGCTCCGCGACTCGATATCGGGGTTGGCGCGATTCGCTGGATCCTTGGCGGCAGTTACGATTGCCCCAAATTTGGCGGCTCGGTCGCGCCGGATCGACCCGCTGGCGGACTTGGTGACGGCCATTGGCAAGACCTTGGACGAATCCGGCGGGGTGCGCGACCGAGCATCGGCCGAGCTGGCCCAGATCCGTCGTCAACTGCGTTCGAAACGAGCCCTGCTTGAGCAGGCTTTTGGCCGTCTAATCGAAACGCTCTCGGCCAGCGGGGTGCTGCGTGAACCGCTGTTTACGGTTCGCGACGGTCGCTACGTTCTTCCCCTACGGCGTGAGAGCCAGAGCCAGGTCGCCGGCGTGGTGCACGATATTTCATCCAGTGGAGCGACCGTATACGTGGAGCCGTTGCCCACGGTCGCGCTCAACAATGCGCTGCGGACTCTGCGCCTGCAGGAGCGCAATGAAATCCACCGGGTACTTTCTCTGCTCACCGCCCGGATCGCACAGCGCGCCGATGTGCTGATGGGGAACTTGACGCTGGCAGCCGAATTGGACCTCATCCTAGCCCGCGGGAAGTTGGCGTTGGTCCAGGCTGCCAGCCGTCCGCGGTTGGCCGAAGACCTGTCCTTTGATCTGCGTTCGGCCCGCCACCCGCTGCTCGGGTCGGATGCGGTCCCAATCAACGTCCGCGTGGGCGGAGCGGCCGGCTTTGGCGCATTGGTAGTTACCGGTTCCAACGCCGGCGGGAAGACGGTCGCCCTCAAGACCGTCGGGCTATTGCACTTGATGGCCGCCTGCGGTCTGCAAATTCCGGCCGCGGCCGGATCGACGGTCGCAATATTTGACGCCATATTTGCCGACATTGGCGACGAGCAGAGCATTGCCCAAAACCTGAGTACATTCAGCTCGCACATGCGGCGGCTGGCGGTCGCCGTGGACAGGGCCACCGCCCGGTCGCTGGTGCTGTGCGATGAGATTGGTGCGGGAACCGATCCGGCCGAAGGATCCGCCCTGGCAGCGGCGATCATTGACACGCTGCTTGAACGTGGAAGCCTGGTGATGGCCACAACCCACTTTGGCGACCTTAAGTATCATGCTATCGACAACCCCAGGGCCGAAACTGCAAGCGTTGAATTTGATCTGGAAACGTTGGCCCCGCGCTATCGCCTGCAAATCGGCGTCGCCGGGTCCTCGCATGCCATCGATATAGCGGGGCGCTCCGGGCTTCCGCAGTCGGTCTGCCGGCGGGCGCGGGCCGGTCTTGCCCCCAAGCATCGCGAAATTGAGTCGATTCTGCAGAAGGTGCGCAGCCAACATGCGGAAGCTGACAAGGTCCAGCAAGAAGCGAGTGATCAGGCCCGCTTGACCAGCCAAATCCATACCAACGTGACCCTGGAGATTGCCCAACAGCGCGCGCGGTTCGAGGATGAATTGGCGCGCCAGCGCGCCAATTCGCGCCGAATGCTCAGGGAGATGGAATCGCTCTCCCGACAAATGGCCCGGGCCAGCGCCGGGTCCGACTCTTCGGCCGCCAAGAAAATTGCCGATCGAGCCCGTTCGAGCCAGCGCGAGCACGATCAACTGGGATTTCCCGAACCCGCTGAGCCCTCCGCCAATCGACCGGAACCGGGACCGGCGGTATCAATCAATCCCGGCGACCGGGTTGAATTGACCGCACCGGGTCCGGCGGCCAGGGTGATCGCCGTCCGCCGCGGTGGACGCGAACTGGAAGTGGCGGTGGGATCACTGCGGCGGCGGATCGATCGTTCCGCGGTCCGGCGGGTTGTTCCTGGCAATCGCGGCCAGGCCAAGCGTCGCGTCGCGCCGTCCGCGCCCGCCAGCCCGATTCCCTACCGGGGTGACCTGCACGGGGTATTCCCCGACCACGTCGCGGTTGAAGTGGATCGCCATCTCGACCGGGCAGTGGCTGGCAATCGCGCCAGCGCGGTGCTGGTGCACGGCCTGGGGTCCGGAGTTCTGCGCGACGCGGTCCGATCTCACCTCCGCGGCCATCCGTTGGTGAAGAAATTCGCGATGGGGCCGCCAACCGAGGGTGGCGACGGCGTTACCGTGGTCGAACTACGTTAGCGAGCCGGCGGTACCCGAGCTACTGCTGCAATACGTCGTAGTCGACGTTGTGGCGGCGGGTCAGCGGATGGGCCCGGCGCAACATGGCCCGCAGCGGTCCGCGCGATCCAAACAGCAGCCCGATACCGATCCCGGTTACCAGCGCGAACCCGATCTCCAAGGCGGCGATAGCATGCGACCGGCGTGCCATTTAATTCGCCTCCAGTTCGGACTCGACTGCCTCAATTGAATGTTAACGGGGACCCAAAAATTCACCGATTCCCTGCCGCTATTGCACATGCAGTAGCGTGCGCGCATCTGACCAAAGCTCATCGATGGCAAAATACGCGCGCTGTTCGGCTAGGAAAATGTGAACGATCAGGTCGCCAAAATCAACCAGTACCCAACCGTCATCGGGGCGGCCTTCGACCCGCACCGCCAGCCCTTTGGGGGCCAACTGACTGCACCCATCAACTAGCCCGCGCAGATGCAGGCGTGAATTCGCATTGGCCAGGATGAAGTAATCGGCGATTGAAGAGATTGGCGAAATCTCCAATACGCGAACTTGCGCGGCCGACTTCTCGCTTAGCTCCTGCGCTATGGCGTGGGCAAGCGAGCGTGGACCGGCAAGGCCGGGGCGGCTAGCGTTCAGGTCTTGCGACACGCGCAATGCGCCTGGCGCTCGCCGGCGGGTCCACCCGCCGGCCGGGCTCTGATTGATTCACGCGTGCTGATAGAGATTGTGGGACCGAATGTATTGAAGAACCGGCGCTGGCACCAGGTTGCAAATTTTCGCCCCCGCTGCCAGGTTCGCGCGGACGAGCGTGGAGGAAATGTCGGGTGTGTCAACGTCAACGATCTGCAGGCGATCGGCGAGCGCGGGATCTGGAGGGCAGGTGTCCGCCAGCCAACCGGGGCGCCGGACGGCCATTATCTGGGCCAATTTAAGAATTCCCGGCAGATTGCGCCAGTTGGTCAGTTCGCCGACCAGATCGGTGCCGATTATCAGGAACAGTTCACATCCCGGATTGAGCTTGGTCAACTGCGCCAAGGTATCGACGGTGTAGGCGCGTTGAAGGCCGGCTTCCAAGCCGCACACCGTCAGATTCTTGACCCCGGCGATTGCCAATTTGCACATCGCCATTCGATGCCGAGCCGATTCGCGCGGAGCCACCCGCAGGGGCGCGCGGGCCGCCGGAATAAGCAGCGCCCGGTCGATCCGGCCCGAATGCAGGCAGGCCTTGGCCAGGGCAATGTGCCCTTTGTGCACCGGATCAAAGGAGCCGCCAATGATGCCCAGCCGGAAGGTCGGCGTCCGGGTCGACGATTCCGCGATATTCAACTGGCCAAACTCCCGCCGGGTTGTGCACGGTGTATCATTCTCCAAAGCCGGACAGCCAATTCGTGCGTTCGGTTGATGTAGGGGCGGCGCCCGTAGCCAGTCGGCCAACGACTAGACCAGCGTCGCGATTCCCGCAAATTTCTTCCGGCATCTTGTCAGTTCATTTGCCGCAGCGGACCCACTTGCCATAGTTGGCCGCCTGCAAAAGGTCTGGCGATCCTGCCAAAACACTTGGAGATTTCCTTTGAGCGGACGCCGTAGACCGTACCGCGACCGCGACCGCGGTCGCGGCGGAAATTGGGGCGCCGCTGTGCGCAACATCGACATCAATGGCGAGAACGGGTCGCTGGACTATCTTGGAATGTTCTCGAGCCGTGATTTTCTGGCCCGCGAATACGAGGAGCTCCAGGTCCTGGCCGAACGCCTCGGGGTTGTGACCTACGATGACGAGGATGACAAGCGGTCGTTGGTCGAACAGATCATCGCCAAGAGCGATGCGGGCCTGGCCAATTCGCTTGAGCATGGCGTTCTGGAAATGACCCATGAGGGATTCGGGCTGCTGCGCAACAACCCGCGTTGGGTGCCGGACCCCAAAGACATTTACGTATCCCAGGCGCAGATCCGGCGCGCCGGCCTGCGCAACGGCGATTCGGTAACCGGACAGGTCCGACGGCCCAAGGACAACGAAAAGTTTCGCGGATTAACGCGGGTGGTGGCGGTCAACAATGCCGATCCGAGCCTGGCCGAGAAGCGTCCGCGGTTTCGCAATCTGGTCCCGATTTTCCCGACCGAACAGCTCCAACTCGAACATGTTCGCACCGACCTGACCTCGCGCATGATCGACTTGGTAGCCCCCATCGGGCGCGGGCAGCGCGGATTGATCGTCTCCCCGCCAAAGGCCGGCAAGACCGAGGTGCTAAAGCGCATCGCGAAGGCGATCTCCACCAACTACGACGATCTGAAGCTGATTGTGGCCCTCATTGGCGAGCGGCCCGAGGAAGTAACCGACTGGCAGCGCTCGATTGACGCTGAAGTTATCAGTTCCACTTTTGACGAGCACCCTGAAACCCACTGCCGAGTGGCCGAGCTGACCATGCAGCACGCCCGACGTCTGGTGGAAAACGGGGCCAATGTGGTCCTGTTCCTAGATTCAATTACCCGCCTGGCACGGGCCTACAACCTGCAAGTCCCCTCGTCCGGTAAAACCCTTTCGGGAGGCGTCGACCCGGCCGCTCTGGTGCCCCCCAAAACCTTTTTCGGATCGGGCCGCAACATCGAACACGGCGGTTCACTTACGGTGCTGGCGTCCTGCCTGATCGACACGGGATCGCGGATGGACGAAGTGATCTACGAGGAATTTAAGGGAACCGGCAACTGGGAACTGATCCTTAACCGTCGATTGGCCGAACGCGGGACGTTTCCGTCGGTGGATGTGCTTAAATCTGGTACTCGCCGGATCGAACTGCTCCTCGACGACGAAAAAACGCGAATGAGTTGGCTGCTGCGCCGGATGCTCTTTGCGGTCGGCGACGAGGACGCGATCGAGTTGATGCTCGATCAGCTGAAGAAAACCCGCGACAACAATGATTTCATGAGAACAATACAGAAGCAGTCGCTGTGAAAGTAATCCTGCTGGCCGACGTTCCCAAGCTCGGGACCGTGGGCCAAATCGCCGAAGTTTCCTCCGGGTATGCGCGCAACCACCTGATCCCCAAGCGATTGGCGCGCCCGGCCACCAGCGGGGTACTGCGTGATCAGGAAACCCGCCATCTCATCGCCGCCCACCGTGCGCGGTTGGAGATGGCAAAGGCGCAGGCGGTCGCCTCCAAGTTGCAGGGTGCCTCGGTGATCATCCCAGCCCGGGTAGGCTCCGAGGGCCGAATCCACGGCCGGGTGACAAATCAGCAGGTGGCCGAAGCCCTGCTTGAACAGGTCAACATCGAAATCGACCGCCACCGGATCTCGATCCTGGACCCGATCCGTTCGCTGGGCATTTTCACGCTGCCGGTGCGGATCGCTACCGGGCTGGAAGCCTCAATCACGGTAGAGGTAATGGACCTGGACGAATTGGCGGCCGAAGCCGAGGCGATGGCGCGCGAACAGCTGGAGCTGCAACAGGCGGCCGAGGCGGAGTGATCGCCGCCGGCTCGCCGGTGGCGGGCGGAACAATCCGCGCTACCGTAGCCGGGATCTAATTTAAGGTGCTCGTATGAGCACCCAACTGCGGACACCACCGCATAGTGAAGACGCTGAGCGATCAGTTCTGGGTTCGCTACTGCTCGACCCGCAGGGCATCACCAGGATCGCCGACTTCCTGACCGAACGGGATTTTTACCGCCAGCCGCACCGATTGATCTATCGGGCGATCGAAAATTTGGCAGCTCGTAGCCTGCCGGCCGACCTGATGCTGGTAGTTGACGAGCTAGAGCGCGGCGAAAATCTGGACGGCGCCGGTGGCACTGCCTATTTGAGCGTGCTGGCCAATGAGGTTCCCACCTCGTTCAACGTGCGCTACTACGCCGAAATCGTAAAGCGCAACGCGATCCTGCGGCAGGTAATCGATGGCGCACGGGCGCTGTCCGATTTGTCTTACGAGCGCGGCGCCGACGCCGACGAGGTCGTAGCGCACGCCCAGGAACTTCTGTTTCAGCTGGCCGCCAACACCGACTCGGGCAGCTATCAGCACGTTCGCGAACTGCTGGGGCCCTACGTTGACGATTTGCTGGCGCGTAAGGACCAGGGCGATTCACTCTCCGGGGTCCATACCGGATTTGCTCGCTTGGACGAGCTGCTCGGCGGGTTTCAACCGTCCGACCTGATTACGGTCGCCGCCCGCACCGGGGTGGGTAAAACTTCCTTCATGCTCAACTTGGCTTGGCGGGCGGCCGGGCAGCACCGGGTTCCGGTGGCAATTTTTACGCTCGAGGTTTCGCCGCGGCAACTTACTCAGCGCCTGCTGAGCATGCAGACCCGAATCGATTCCTCCAAGCTGCGCGACGCCGATCTCACCGACGCCGAATTTGGAATCATAGGAACGGAAGCTGGCAATCTGAGTGAGTTTCCGATATATCTCGACGACACCCCGGCGCTAACTGAACTGCAGCTCCGGTCGAAAGCGCGGCGGCTAAAACTCGATCACCACATCGGACTGGTGATCATTGATTACCTGCAACTTATGCGGCCGCACCGTGACCACGAGAACCGGGTGCAGCAGATTTCCCAGATAACCCGATCGCTAAAACAACTGGCGCGCGAGTTGGAGGTGCCGGTGATAGCCGGGGCTCAGCTCTCGCGGGCGATCGAAATGCGCGGCGGCCAGAAGCCGCGATTGTCAGATCTTCGCGAAAGCGGTTCGATCGAACAGGATTCCGATGTCGTCATCTTTCTCTACTCTGAGGAGGACGAACGGTCGCACATCGGTAACTTGGATCTAAAGATCGAGGTCGCCAAGCACCGCCATGGCCAAACCGGGATAGTCGATGCGGTCTTCGTGCGCGAGTTCGGGGAATTCCACCCCCGCGATACCGGTGCTCCCTATTAGCCCGGCCCAATCGGAAACCGGCCCTCACGGACGGTTTGACACGCCGCGGGTCGTGCTAGGTTTGTGCCAACCCCGGCCGATCCGGTGTGAATTGATCGCCCAGAACCCGAATGATGCTAAGTAAGCTAACCGGCCTTTGGCGTGAAGGGCCAGACAAGACGATGCGCCGCCATCGCCGCCTGTGCGAACAGGTAAACGAGCTAGCCGACCGCTACCGGGCCATGGACGAGGCCACCCTGGCAGCAGTTAGCGCCCGTCTGCGCGAGCAATTTAAAAATGGGCGGAACCTCAACCAGTTGCAGGCCGACGCCTTTGCGGCGGTGCGCGAGTCCACCGCCCGAACTATCGGCGATCGCCAGTTTGACGTGCAGATCGTGGGTGCCGCGGTGCTCCATGAAGGCGCGATTGCCGAAATGAAGACCGGTGAGGGCAAAACTTACGCTGCGCCCCTGGCCGCCTACCTGAACGCCCTTCCCGGCAACGGCGTGCACATCGTTACGGTCAACGATTATTTGGCCCGCCGCGACCGTGACTGGATGGGGCCGATTTTGGAGCGCCTGGGGTTAAGCGTCGGGGTGGTTACCGCCGAGAGTGACCCGGCTTCCCGTCGAGCCGCCTATGCCTGCGACGTGACCTACGGGACCAACAACGAAATCGGTTTCGACTACCTGCGTGACAACATGGTCCAGCAGCTGGCCGACCGGGTTCAGCGACAGCTCAACTTCGCAATCGTCGACGAGGTCGACAACATCCTCATCGACGAGGCCCGCACGCCGTTGATCATCTCGGGCCAGGTTTCGGAGTCGACCGCTCTTTATCGAAACTTCGCCGGCCTGGTTGGAGATTTCCGGGAGGGCACAGATTTTGAAATTGACCACAAACAACGCGCGGTCGTTCCCACTGACACGGCGATCGATCGCCTTGAGCGGCGCCTTGGTATCGACAACATATATGCCGAGGGCAACTACCAACTGCTCCATTATTTGCAGCAGGCCCTGCGGGCCAAGGCACTCTACTTCCGGGACCGTGACTATGTGCTGTTCCGCGACGGCTCGGTGGTCGATTCGCGCGATGCGCGCGCCCAGGTAGTAATCGTTGATGAATTTACCGGGCGAATGATGCACGGCCGCCGTTTCGGCGAGGGGCTGCATCAGGCGATCGAGGCCAAGGAGCAGGTGCAGATCCAAGCTGAAACCCGCACGATGGCCACGATCACCTTCCAGAACCTGTTCCGGTCTTATGCCAAGCTCTCGGGGATGACCGGCACCGCCAAGACTGAAGAAGAGGAGCTGCACAAGATCTACGGCTTGCAGGTGCGCGAGGTTCCCACCAACGCCCTGATGATCCGTCAGGATCGAACTGACCTGGTATTTAAGAGCAAGATCGGCAAGAACCGCGCAGTAATTCGCGAAATCGCCGCCCAACACCGCCACGAGCGTCCGGTTCTGGTTGGCACCGCCTCGGTTGAGGCGTCCGATGAGCTGAGCCGGCTGCTGGCGGCCGAGCGGATTCAACATCAGGTCCTGAGCGCGCGCTTTCATGCCAAGGAAGCTGAAATCGTGGCCGAAGCCGGAAAAAAATCGGCAGTAACGATCGCCACCAACATGGCCGGGCGGGGGACCGATATCAAACTCGATCCCGGGGTGGCCGAACTGGGCGGATTGTTCGTGCTTGGCACCGATCGGCATGAGTCGCGGCGAATCGACAACCAACTGCGCGGGCGATCGGGACGCCAGGGCGACCCCGGCGAATCGCGCTTTTTCGTATCGCTCGAAGATGAGCTCATGTTGCGGTTTCGATCCGATCGGGTCGCCAGCGTGATGGAGCGGCTGGGGATCGCCGATGACGTGCCGATAGAGAACGGCATCATTACCCGTTCAATCGAGTCGGCACAAAGCCGAGTGGAATCGCAGAATTTCGACGTCCGTCGCCACGTAGTCGAGTTCGATGACGTGATAAACCGGCAGCGCCAGGTCGTCTACGGGCAACGGGCTGGATATCTGGGTCAACTGGACCCCGATGCACAGCTGCGCGAGATGCTAGATGTTGAGATCGAAGCGGTAATTTCCAGTCACGACCTGGGCGCCGAATCGGATCCCGCGGAAATATCCGAAGCCGCGCGCAATATATCGGCACTGCTAAATCTCCCCGAACGGATTGATGCCGAGGCCCTAATTGACCGTGAACGGGAACAGATAACCGCAGCCTTTGACCGTGCAGCCAAGTCCGCCCTGGAGGCGAAGATGGCGGTCCTTGACGAGGCGCAGCGGGCGCCCGCGCTGCGTTGGATCCTAATCCAGTCGCTCGATCTGTTGTGGGTTGAGCATCTGACTGCGGTAGAGGAACTGCGCCAGGGAATCGGGCTGGTTGCAATCGGCCAGCAGAATCCGCTGGTTGAATTCCGCCGGCAGGCGTTCGGGATGTTTGCCAGCCTGCAGTCGGCGGTGCGCCGCGAGGCGCTGCTGCGCTTTTTCCGTCTTCAGCCGTCCGCCCAGGTGGCTCGCGAAAGCGTGCTGACCACCGAGCGCGGGAAGGCGGGACGGTCCCAGGCCCCCTCGGAGGGGCGGGCCAGACCGGCGCGAGCGGCAGCCGGCCCCAACCGCTCGCAACGGCGGGCCGCCCAGCGTCGTACCCGCCGTCGCCGCTCGCGGACGCGGGCCTAGCTTGGCGATGATCGCCGCGGTTTGGCAATGAGCGGTTCCGGGATGGCCGAACGGGCGCGGGCTCTTCTTTCTGAGGTTGATGACATAAGGGGGCGTCTTTGACCATGCCGGCAAGGCACGGCGGGTAGAAGCGCTGGCGACACTGTCGGCTGCCGCTGATTTTTGGCGTGATTCCCAGGCCGCCGCCGGAACCATGCGCGAGCTCTCCGGCCTGCGCGCCGAGCTAGATGTCTGGGGTCGGCGTGAACGCGAGTTGCAGGATCTTGCCGACCTGGCCCTTATGGCCGAGGAGGACGCCCAGGTGGCCCGTGAGGTGACCGATTCACTGGCGGGACTGGCCAAACAGATTGAAGCTGACCGGTTCGAATTGGCAATGTCCGGCGAACACGATCAAGCCAACGCGCTGTTGACGATTGCGCCCGGGGCGGGCGGCACTGAATCGCAGGATTGGGCGGAAATGCTGATGCGGATGTACCTGCGCTACGGTGAGCGCCGGGACTACCAGGCCGAGGTGTTGGATCTGCTCCCGGCCGAGGAAGCCGGGATCAAATCGGTGACCCTCCGGCTGGCCGGCCGGCTGGCCTACGGGTTCCTCAAGTCCGAGCACGGAGTTCACCGCCTGGTGAGGATCTCGCCGTTTGATTCCGGCGCGCGCCGCCATACGTCCTTTGCCAAGGTCGAAGTGTTGCCCGAGCTATCGCAGACGATCGACCTGGAAATCCCGCGCGACCAGGTACGGATTGACACGTTCAAATCCGGTGGTGCTGGTGGGCAACACGTAAATAAGACGGATTCGGCGGTGCGGATCACGCACCTACCCACCGGGATTACCGCCAGCTGTCAGAATTCGCGCTCGCAGATTAAAAACCGAGAGACGGCCTGGAAGCTGCTGGCGGCACGAATCTATCAAATCCGCCTAACCGAGCAAAACGCTGCCCGCGCCAAATTGGCCGGGGGCCAGCTCAATGCCGACTTTGGCAACCAGATCCGCTCCTACGTGCTCCATCCTTACCGCTCGGTGAAAGATCTACGGACCAATTACGAAACTAGCAATGCGCCGGCGGTTCTCGATGGCGACCTGGACGACCTCATCAACTCCTACCTGCGCGCCGCGGTTGCTTAAACCGATCCGGCGATTGGGCAATCACTGGTTCACACCAACCCGATTTCGGGCACCTCGACCGTAAACGAAACTTAAATATCGACGATGGCCAACCATGTGCCGCCGCGCCGTTGAGCAGTCCCACCGACCCCGCCTGCCGCGAGGAATCTCGGTCACCAACAGCATTGCCAAATTTCCGCATGAACACTGATCTGCTACCCCGGTTACAGCAGGGGTGGGCGGTTTTTATCGTGCTTGCCTTCCTTGGCCTCGTTTGGGTATCCGCGCCAGTTGCCCGGGCCCTCGGCCCCGAGCAAACGATCGACCCGGTGGCGCTGCGCGAATATCCGCGATTTGACTCCGACGTCGTCGAACTCTATGTAGAGGTACCCTGGTCCGGACCCGATCCGGTCGGGGCGGCGATCCTGCTGCAACTGCCCGAACGCGCCTGGACCCACATCGAATTTGTCGAAACGGTCCGAAATCAGGACCGTTTGGCCGCCCTTTTTGAGCTCGACTTGCTGGGCGACTTGTGGACCGGTCTGGAATTCCACTATCAGTGGAGGTTCACGGATGCCGAGGGAGTCAATCACGTCACCGCACAGCGGTCGGTTTTACTGGTTACTCCCGATAGGCCGTGGCGGGTTCAATCCGATCCGCGGGTTCGGGTATTTTTCTACGGCAATGATCCCGACGTCGGGCCGGCCGCGCTGATGGCTGTGGTCGATTCGATGGATCTGATCGAGCGCCAATTGGGACTCACGCTCCCGCGGCAGGCCAAGATCGTCATCTACCCGACCTACGAGGACTTCTACGCGATCCTGGACGAGGCCCCCGATTCGGGGCTCAAGGGCATCTGGATTAGCGCCTACGAATTGATCATGCTGCAGGCTGATCAGAGCGATCTGGAGCAGAATTACCCCAGTCAACTGACCCTTCACGGGGTGCTGGCGCATGAATTGACCCATGCCGCAATTGACCAAAACCTGCGCGGCCCGTGGGGTCCGTTGCCAACCTGGATCCACGAGGGGTTGGCCACCTGGATCGACTCCCAGGTGGACGGCGGCGACAAGTACGACTCCAAGGTTGCCGCCGCCTATCGCGATGGCGAGATCATTCCGCTGCGTGGCCTGCACGGCTACCTGCCGATTGACCGCGCCGGCATTTCATTGGTTTACGCTCAGAGCTATTCGATGGTCAACTATTTGATCGATAGCCATGGGGCCGCCTCGATCCGCAAACTGTTGGCTGCGTTCGCCGCCGGAAATACCGAAGACGAGTCTTTGCTGGCAGCCTACGGATTTGATTCGGGGACCCTCGAGGCCGATTGGCTCGCCAGTTTGGCCGCCGAGGCGATAGATTCCGGCAGCGAAAACAATTTGCTTGCGGCCCCGGTCACACAACCGGATGGAAGCAATCCTGAGGAACAACGCACCCCGGTTTCGACGCTGGTGCTAGACGAGCTGGCAGAGGCGGCGGAAACCATTCTGGGTAACGACGAATTGCCCGAACCCGACGCGGGCACCCGGTCATTCGTGGCAATTACCGGGGTTTCCGTGCTCGCCATCCTGGGCCTGATTGGATTCTTGGCGACCCGCCGCCGCCCGCCGCAGTTTGCAGTCAGGCAGCGGGCGGCCGACGGCTCGCCCGATCTTCCTGCCAGGCGTCTATTCATCGTTCCCCTGCAAACCCCTCGGCCGGCGATTGAAGGTAGCGGCGTGGCTCGATTGGCGCGGTCCCACAGCCGGGGGTTCGGATTTAATCGATTCAGGCAACTCAATCGCCTGCGTCCCGACCGGTTCCAGCCGCCGCGCCGTCCGCGCCTGCGGCGCTTTGGTCCGCGGCGCCGCTGAATTTTGTTAAGGTGAGCGGCCTTGCGCTCAACTGATCTGTGGCCGACCGCCGGAAAGGAGTATTGATGCCAATCCTAAATCCGAGCTTTTCGATCGGCGTGGAAGAGGAATACATGCTCGTTGACCTCGGTTCACGCGACGTGGTGTCTGAACCCCCGCCGCAATTTATCACTGCGCTGCAGGCCAGGTTGGGCGGGCAGGTGAGCTCCGAACTGATGGCCGCGCAGGTCGAGGTGGGCACCAAGGTCTGCCAGACGATTCCGCAACTGCGTGAAGAGCTGTCCGCCCTGCGGACCAGCGTAGCCGAAATTGCCGGCCAATTTGAGATGGCCCCGATCGCCGCATCAACCCATCCGTTTGCCAACTGGCGGAACCAGAAATTCTCTGACAAACCCCGCTACCAGCTGCTCGGCGACGAACTGCAGGCTGTAGGCGCCCGATCCCTGATCGGCGGGATGCATGTCCACGTCGGGATCGATGATGACGACTTGCGGATCGACCTGCTCAACCAGATCTGCTACTTTCTACCCCACCTCCTGTGCGCGAGCACCTCGTCGCCGTTCTGGGAGGGCGAAAACACGGGCCTCATGTCCTATCGGACCAGTGTCTTCTCCGAGCTGCCGCGGACCGGATTGCCCGACCGATTTGAAAGCTTTGCCGACTACGAGCAAAGTCTGGCGGTCCTGCAAAGAGTGGGTGTGATCGAGGACGCCACCAAGATCTGGTGGGATGTGCGCCCGAGTGCGCTTTTTCCCACTATCGAGATGCGAATCACCGACATTTGCACGTATCTGGACGACGCCATCTGCGTGGCCGCCGTATTCCGCTGCGTGTTGTCCATGCTGGTTCGCCTGCGCCACTCGAATCTGCGCTGGCGGCAGTATCCGAATCTGCTCATTAGCGAAAACCGCTGGCGTGCGCAGCGATACGGGCTCGACGGCGGGCTGTTTGATTTCGGGCAGGGTGAGATCAAAACCTGCAAGGCTTTAAACGAAGAACTGCTCGAATTGATCCGGCCGGATGCCGATGCCTTCGATTGCCTTGCGCAGGTTGAGCACCTCCGCACAATCACCGAACGCGGCACCAGCGCACACAATCAGCTGCGGATTTTCAACTCTGCGATGGCCGATGGTGAGTCGCGTGATGTCGCGCTAGCGCGGGTTGTCGATCACCTGGTTGAACGCACGGTCTGCGACCTATGATGTTGGCGAATCGGGCCGACCCCATCCTCCCCGTGACCAACTCTCGCCCCAATTGAACGCGAATCCTCCTGACCAGCCGATCGCGGCCACTCCGGAGGAGGCATTGGAGCTGGCCGACGCCCTTTATGGGGTCGGTCGCATGCCGATCATCGTTGCCCGCAACGTCGAATACCGCTATCCGGGTGGCGAACGCGCCCTGCGTGAGCTGAATCTGACCGTTCGCCAGGGCGAATTCGTATTCATGGTCGGATCATCGGGGGCCGGCAAGACGACGTTGATCCACCTACTCAACCGCGACCTTATCCCCTCAAGCGGGGCGATCTACATTGACGGCGTCAACACCGCCCGGATGTCGCGTTCGCAGATACCGCAGTTGCGTCGTCGGGTGGGAGTTGTCTTCCAAGACTTCAAATTGCTGAGCCAACACACGGTTGGCGAAAACGTCGCATTCGCGCTACGCGTAACCGGCGGTTATGATCATTCCGCCCAACGGCGGGTGCGCGAAGCTTTGGCTACCGTGTCGCTTGCCAATCGGATCGATGATTACCCGTTCCAGCTCTCGGGCGGAGAGCAGCAGCGGGTTGCGATCGCCCGCTGCCTGGTCACCAAGCCGCCGATCGTGATCGCCGATGAGCCAACCGGCAATTTGGACCCGGATATCGCCCGCGACACGATTTCGTTGTTGCTGCGGATTTCCGATCTGGGAACCACCGTAATCGTTGCCACTCACAACCGGGAGTTGGTCAACTCGCTGCGCCAGCGGGTAGTTGAGCTGTCCGGCGGCCGAGTACTGCGTGATGAAATCCGAGCCGGTTATGACGGAGACCCGCAGCGCGCATCGGACGACCAGACGGATGAATAGCGTCCACACCCTCCAATACGTTGCGGCGGCCGCCTTTTCATCGATGTGGCGCAATCGCCTGACCACCGTCGCGGCGATCATTACCACCACCGTGATGTTGCTGGTGTTTGGCCTGTTTCTGGCCGCCAACGACACCCTTGAGCGAATGGTCGACGCATTGGGGCGTCGGACCAACATGGTGGTCTATCTGCAAGATGACGCCTCGCCGATTTGGATTTCCGAGAAAGTTGTTGAGCTAAAGGACCGCCCCGATGTGGCCGAGGTGATTTTTGTGACTCGGCAGCAAGCGGCCGACAATTTGCGCGAGTCACTGTCGGAATTGGGCGAAGTTCTCGATGTGATTGGCGAAAACCCCCTCCCGGCCTCGATCGAGGTGCGCATGGAGGATCCAGAGAACATACTGATCCTGGCCGAGGAATTCCGCTCCGAATCCGAACATGTCGACGAGGTGCTGGTGCGGGCCGACGTCATATCGAGGCTTTTGACAGCCTCCCGCCTGGTTACGATCGGCGGGGCGTTGATGCTGGTCCTTCTAGCGCTGGTGACCCTGCTGGTGATCATCAACACCATCCGCCTGGCGGTGCATTCACGCCGGCGGGAAATCGAGGTCATGAAGCTGCTGGGGGCCACCGATTGGTTCGTACGCGGTCCGTTCCTGATCGAGGGGGCGGTTATCGGATTTGTCGGATCGGTCATCGCGGCCCTGCTTACCCTGATTGTCTACATCCAGGTAGTGCCGGTCGTCAACTCCCTAATCTCGTTCCTACCGGTGCGGACGGCCGGACTGTTCTGGGTCAATTTGGCATTTTTCATCGTATTGATGGGTCTGGTTATCGGGACTCTGGGTTCGTATTTTTCGGTCCGCAACGCGCAGATGTAAAGTGATCATTTTCAACCACGTAACCAAGGCTTATGGGCGCAACCGCCTGGCTCTAAAGGACGTCAACCTGGCGGTCGCGCGCAACGAATTCGTTTTTGTAATTGGCGCCAATGGGGCCGGCAAGTCGACGCTGCTCAAAATTGCCACCCTGCAAGAGGAGCCGACCGACGGCAGCCTAATAATCGGGTCGGCGCGCGTCAACCGCCTTCGATCGGCCGAACGCTCGCGCCTGCGGCGGCGCTTGGGAATCATTCCTCAGGAAAACCGGCTATTTCTCGACCGCAGCGCATTTGCTAACGTGGCACTGCCGCTGCAAGTTTCCGGCGAGGGCGGCAAGCGCCTGCGCGATCGCGTCCAGTCAACCCTGGACCGGGTCGGGATGGCCGATCAGGCCAATGTCGCGGTGGGCGAAATGTCGGGCGGCCAGCAGCAGCGCATCGCCATCGCCAAAGCCTTAGTCAACGACCCAGACGTGCTAATTGCCGACGAACCGACCGAAGCACTCAGCCCTGAAGCCTCGCATGCGGTTATGGACCTGCTGCTGCAGGCTACCAGCGACGGGATCACGGCGCTGGTAGCAACCCATGACTCGGCCGCCGTGGACCGCTTGCTGCGGAGGGTCGTTACGCTGGTCGACGGACGGATTGCATCCGACGTTCCGGCGGGCAAGTTCGATGCGTAGGCTTTCGCGCCGCCTGCTCCTGCGGGGCACGGTCCTGACCGGCCTGGGGGCGGTGACTGGCCTACTGCCTTCCGCTTCAAACGCCGACGAGCTTGGCAGCTTGCAGAGCAAACTGGACAACGCCCAGCAGGAATTGGAAGCTTCCGGACAATCGCTCTCGGCTTCCGACGCCTTGCGGGCGGCCACCGCCGCCCGGTCTTCGGCGCTCCAGGTGCAGCTGCGAGTTACCGACCAGGCGCGCTTTCGGGAACTGGCGCGCTCGCAGGCGATCGATCAAGAAATGGACGTAGGGGCGCTGGAGGCAGAGCGAACCCGGCGTGAGATCGGCGATCTTGAATCCGAATTCGAACTTATCCGACGTTCGGTGGCGGGCCGCATACGGGCGATCTACAAGGCCTCGCGCGGTACCAGCCCGCTAACCCTAATCCTTTCCTCTGACTCCCTCACCGAGGGGTTGGACAAGGTCGCCGCGCTCGAGTCGGTGCTGCGCCAGGATCAGGACGAGATCACCCGGCTGCTGGGAAAGCGCGAGGAGATCAGGTTGCGCTATGACCTTCTAACCGACCAGCAGGATAGTTTGGCCCAATTACGCGACCAAAAGGCCGAGGTGCAGGTCGCCCTCGACCGCCGTTGGGAAGAACACCGCCAGCGAGTCGAAGAAGTAAAACGCCAGCAGGTTGGATACGAGGCCGACGTGAGCGCGTTTGGCGCCGAACAGACCGCTCTGAACTTGCAGATCGATTACCTGAAAGGGGCCATTGAGGACGAATTGGCCCGGATCGAGCGCGAACGCGAATTGGCCGAAGCTCGGCGGCGCGCCGCCGGGTTGTTTGGCGGCGCCTTCTTCGCACCGCTCTATGGAATAGTAACTACCGAATACGGCGGGTGCACCTACGGCCAATGTCCGCATCTGGGAATGGATATCGCCGCCCCGTTGGCCACCCCGGTGGTGGCATCCTCGAGCGGTCTGGTGCTCAAGTCCGGTTACGCCATCCCCGGCAACCGCTGGGCCTCCTATGGGATGACAGTCATCATTGCGCACAGCACCTCCGAAGAGACTCTTTATGCCCATCTGGGTGATACAACCCATCCGCCGCCGGTTAGGGTTGGGCAAACGGTGGGGATCGGCGACACCATCGGCTACGTCGGACTTACCGGTTGGACCACCGGTCCCCACCTCCACTTTGAGGTGCGACGCCATGGTGTCCAGGTAAACCCGCGCGATTGGATCGAATTCGGGTTTTAGGCGAAAGGCCTTCACGCTTGCCGGCACCCCGGCGGGTCACCGCCGCGTTGGCCCGACCGCTGCCGCTGGCTGTGGCGCTATTGCTGGGTGCGGTGTGCCTTGTTTTAGGGGTCTGGCTGGGACGGTCAAGCTTGCCAACACCGTTTCGCGATGGTATTCCGAACCCCGGTCGGGTCTCCACCATCGAGGGCGAAATCGGAGTTTTTTGGCAGGCATGGAAAACGCTGCAAGAGAATTTTTATGTCGGCCCGCTGGACCAACAACAGCTCATGCGCGGGGCAATAGCCGGCATGGTGGAGGCCGCCGAGGACGCCAACACGTACTATTTGGCCCCGGACCAGGCCGGTGATCACCGCGATTGGATGGCCGGCCGGTTTACGGGCATCGGGGTGAGCCTGGCGGTTGACTCCAGCGGCGCGGTCTTCGTAAAGCGCGTCATACCCGATTCGCCGGCCGAACGGGCCGGGCTGGCACCCGGCGACCGGATTGTGCAGGTCAATGGCGTCGAACTCTCCGGGGACGCACTGGTCAAAGGGTTGGAGCTGATTCGAGGTGAGTCCGGCAGCTCGGTGGAACTGGACGTCTACCGCGCCGACACCAATGAGCAATTGCGGGTGGCGATCGTGCGCGATGAAATCATTCCGCCGACCGTTTGGGGTAAGGTGGTGGACCGTTACGGGATCATCGAACTGACCCGGTTCGGATATCGCACCGCGACCGAGTTGGGGAATGAAATTGTGCGGCTGCAGGAGCAAGATCTTGACGGACTGGTGCTCGATCTGCGGGGCAACGGCGGCGGCTTTCTGGATGCGGCGCTGGGCGCCTCGTCGCATTTCTTGCCCGACGGTTCAACCGTGGCGATCCAAACTCAGAGGTTGGGTCCCAGCATCCGGCACCGCACTGGCAGTGACGGTATTGCCCTGGCGACGCCGCTGGCGGTCCTAGTTGACGCCAACACGGCCTCGGCGGCCGAGGTGTTGGCAGCCGCACTGGTTGACAATTCGCGGGCGACACTGGTGGGTACGAAGACTTTTGGCAAGGGTTCGGTGCAAGTTGCCTTTGATCTATCCGATCAGTCGTTGATCAAGGTCACAGTTGGAAAATGGTTGACTGCCGCCGGAGTTGGGCTCGACGGCAGCGGACTCGAACCCGGCGTGGAGTTGGCGGATGCGATCGGTCCGAGCGACCATAGCAGCGACGATATTTATCTGCAAGCTGCCCTTGAACTGTTGCGCAACGATCCCACCTGCTGCCTGATATTGTCGGAGGCAACCTAGGAACATGCATGCCGACCCCCTGGGCCCGCAAGGGTTTATGGAGCCCGATGTTTCCGAAGCCCGCGTTATTTTGGAGCCGCTGATCGTGGACTTGATTTCCAGCTTGCCGGTCTGCCAGTTCTCAACCCGCCGCTTCATCGCGGTACTAATCTCCGACGGTGGACGCGCCGAAGCCTACAAAGCTGCCCTCAAAACTTTGGGCGACGACCCCGACCTGGGCCTGATGGCCCTGCATGGTCAAGTAATTTCAGTGGCATTGCGCAACGACCAGCGCCTTGAATTTGCGGGATTTGTGCGGGACAGCGACCCCGAGCACGTCGACCCCTTTTGCCACAGCTCGTGGTGGCGCAAGGAGCGATAGAAGCCCTGGAACGGCCGGGTGGAGCGATCGCATTTTTGCTGCGGATCGATGCCGACGCGCTCGCCGAGCTTGGCGGACAACCGCTGCGACTCGCAGTGCTTCGCGGTGGGGCCGCCGCCACCGCCACCGTCGCGGCGGGCTATGCGGGAGTCGTGCTGCTGGTCTGGGCGCTGGTAACCGGCCTGGGCCAGGATGCCCCGCTGGGCACCCTTTTGGGCCAGGGATTACCGGTGGCTATCACCGCCCTTGCCGGTGCCCTGGTGGCGATCCCGGCCATTCGCAGCTTTTCGCGGCAACTTCCGGAGGTGGCCGTGCTGATCGCCTATGCACTGCCGGCGGCCGGCCTGCTCTCGGCCGCGTTGTTGTGGGCTAGCGGGGAACGTATTGGAATCGCTTCCGATTGGGGGACGACCGCAAATCCGAATCCGCTGAGCGATTTCGCAACCGTAATAGGTCGGCAGGATCAAGCCTGGGCGATCGCCAGCGCGGCGGTGCTGATACTGCTGCTGGCGGCGATTCCCTGGTGGTTGCGGACCTGGCTGCGCTTTGGCCGAGCATCGCGACCAGACGACCCGGCGGACAGTCCCCGGAATTTGGAT
Organism: Chloroflexota bacterium; assembly: GCA_965261345.1. Taxonomy (GTDB): domain Bacteria; phylum Chloroflexota; class UBA11872; order UBA11872; family VXNJ01; genus VXNJ01. The sequence continues at coordinate 779,837 of OZ253449.1, read as the reverse complement.
ATGACCGGATACCATCGGCGGGTGCGGGACACCCGCCTGGCGGCCGGACGGCTGCGCGGGCGCCCGCGGCGGCCGGAGCCCGAATTTGTCGGCCGTCCGGACATCTCGGTGGTGGCCCGCGACACCGCCCGCCTGATGCCGGCCTGGCTCGAGCAGACCGCCGACGCCAATTCGGCGCTGGGCCGACCAGTGCTGGTGATTTTTTTGGCCTGCCTGCTGCTGCGGGCCTTCCTCTCAGACCCCGGCGTGGATCGATTTCCGACCGATGATCGGACGTTCATAACCTTGGATGCAAACCGTCCGGAAGCCAACCTGACGGTTCCGCTGGGACCAGAGATCCTCGGGGCTAGGCTATATGCCCTCTCCGGTACGGGTAGCGTGGAGGTAAGCTCCGACAGCCTGGTTGCCGGCGGCCCGCAGCTGTTCACCTTCAGCCGCGCCTCGCAATCGCAGTCTCCGGCAACGTTTGATCTAGATTTCTCGGGCGCCGATCCGGGCCGCGGCATGATCGCGCTGCGCGGCGCCGAAAATGGCTTGGTGCAGCTGGAGCTGCGGCTGCAGCAGCACTTTACGACCGGCGAGCGCCTGGTCGCAGCCGGATTGGCGGTCGCAACCGGGCTATTGACCGTTACCGGCACGGTATTGGCCCTATTGGGGCTGGTTAATCTGCGCGCCTACCGGAGGCGTTAACTGTCCCGCAACCCGTGGCAGGTTACGGTGGTGGCGACTGCCCCCGACGGACGCCGGCGGGCCTGGATGCGGACGGCAGGCCTGGCCGCCCGGGACCTGGCGATGGGAATCGAACAAACTCGAGTGCTCTATCCGCGCGCGGACCTGGCCCGCTCTGGCGGCGGCCCGAGCCCGTTTGCCCAGCTGGGGGTGACGGCCACGTTTGGAATGGTGGGACTGCCGGCGCCCGGCTGGTCGGCCGGTTCGCGTTGCCACGGATTCGCCGTCAATGCATTCCTGTACTGTGCCAGGCTGCCCGGTCGTCAATTGATCTACGCGTCCAATTTGGCTGTATGGAGATGGCTGCGAAAGCTCGCCTCCCGCCGCCGTCTCCGGTACGCACTCGAATTGCCGGTCGGCCAGCCGGCCGGGCCGGGCTGGCTCGGCGCCGCCCGGCGGGCGGACTTTGTCGTATGCCACGATGACGTTCAATTCGACCAACTGCTCTCGGTGGGGCTGGCCGGCCAGCAACTGTTCCTGGCCGCCGACCGCCCGGCCCTGGCGCGCGCGGTCTTGTCCATCGATTCGAACTGAACCCCAGGCGCAAGTGTTGCAATATCATTAACTAACACCTAGCGGCCATCGTAAATTCTGCCCGTTAGCACCGCTTCAACTTGACCCCTCCGCAAGCGAGTCCCTTCTTTGCCGCGCCCCAGATTTCGATTTTTGCAACCCTTCGCCCTGATCGTGGCGATAGCCTTGGCGAGCTTTGCGCTTGTCGCCTGCGAGACGCAGAACCAGACCGAAGTGCGCGAGGCCGAGGAACTTGTCCGCCTGGAGGCGATGGCTTCCGCCTTCATGGATGGCATCACGTCCGAGGGTATCGATTCGCCAACTGCCGTGGACATCCTTTCCACCAAGGCCATGCTGACCTACGTCCGCGACACCGAGGACGGGGATCTGATCGCCTACCTGTCGGTCGAAGCCTATACGGGTAACGACCTGACCGACTACGGAATCGTTGCGGTCGAGCGCAACAAGAGCAAGGGCCGGGTCCTGGTCGAATTTCGCTATGCTGACGGGTCGACCGCCGAGACCTATCTGGGCACCCTGTTCATTGGCGACCGCGGCAGCAAAATTTGGGTCCTTGACTCAATCGGTGACGGTGTGACCATTTACGTCCCCGGCGACGTGAACTTCTAACCCGCTTTCCACTATTCGTCTTAAACCGGCAGTGCACCGCCGGTTACAGTTGCAACCGTCCTGAAAGCCTCAAAATATGAAACTTGTAATTGCCAGCCCGCAGATTTCCGAATCAATTGACCGCGTGCGGGCGGCCCACCCTGACGTTGATATCGTTTTCGCTGAGACCGACGCCGAATTTGCGGCCGCCGCCCCGGACGCTGAAGTGTTGTTCGAGCCCTTCCGGCGACCCGGCGGGCTGGCAACCTGCGGCGCGGCAAAGTGGATCCAGACCGGTGGGGCCGGGGTGGAACGCTTGGCGCTGGACGAGTTGCGCGACCGTGGAATAACCCTGACCAACGCAGCCGGAATCCATGCCATCCCGGTTGCCGATACCGCCCTGGCACTCCTGTTGGGAGTGGCCCGCCGGGTCAACTGGGCGGTCCGCGACCAAGTGGCCCACCATTGGTCGGGTGTCCACCGTGACACCTACGAATTGGTTGGCAAGACCGCCGGCCTGATTGCCGTGGGTGGCATTGGGGTCGAGGTGGCGCGACGGCTAAGCGGATTTGAGATGGAAGTAATTGGCGTCGATGTCAATACTGCAATCGACTGCGAATTCGTAAGCGAGGTTCGGCCCCCGACAGAGCTGGGTTGGCTCCTTTCCAAGTCCGATGTGGTGATCGTTTGCGCACCTGACACGCCGGCGACGCATCACATGTTCAACGCTCAGACCTTTGCCCAGATGAAGCCGGACTCGATCTTCATCAGCGTTTCGCGGGGTGGGTTGACCCGGACTCCAGATCTGATCGCAGCGCTCGATTCTGGCCGGCTCTGGGGAGCCGGACTGGACGTCGTCGATGAGGAACCGCTGGTCCAAAACGATCCGCTCTGGCGGCGCGAGGACGTGCTCATAACCCCCCACATCGGCGGGGCCTCGCCCGCCCGCGACAGCCGGCTGGCCGATCTTTTTATTGACAACATCGCCCGCTACCAGGAATCGCGACCACTGCGCAACGTGGTGGACCTGGGCGCCGGCTACTAAACGATCGGCCAGCTATCGGGTTGTAGGCCATTGGCGACGGCTCCGGCCGAGGAAATTTCGGCCTGGGTCGCTTTTGCTAGCGAACCTGACCAGGGCTGAACCGAGCCCGGCGCTGCCTGGCTGATTGTTCGCCTGCGGCCTCCAACCGACCCGCAACGCTGGGCAGACCGGTTGCTCGCACGCCAAAAGTCAATCCTGGTATCGGTCGAGGCGGTCGAGCAGCTCTTCGGCGGCCGAAATTACGATAGCCGGGTACTTGGCGTGTTCCTTTTTTGGGAGCCTCGTTCGTGGCGGTCGGGACCACTCCTGACTACTCATCCGGATTGTTGTCCCCGATAGTCGTCGCCGGTGCCCCACACGCTCGGCCATGGTCGGCAAATACCTCTCCGCCAGCGGTCTGATCCTGCATCCGTTCGTGTTGTTGGGGGAGTTTGAGAACTGGTGTTCGGGACTGAACTTAGGGCAACATCGGCCGCCGGGGTGGCGGTCGCGGTACCTATTCGTTTGGCGGCGTGCGGGATCATGCTGTCGACCTGGGTACGCACCGTAAGTGCGGCCAACCCGGTGCCGAATTTGGTTGTGTTGCTGGCGGCGGCGTTCGGGGATTGCCGCTGACTCTTGTTCATTGGTCCCACCGGGATGCAAACGCTCGCGCTCATTACTCTGCATGGCTGGGCCACGATTGCAATCAATCGCCCGATGCAGTTCGGCGGCGAATTTGATCTGGTGCCAACGAATTTGCCGGCGTTGATCCTATCCAGCGGCGCCTTTCTGCTGATTGCGAAGTGGCGCTTCCGCCCGCTTAGGCTTAGCGATTGAGGCGACTGCCGTTCCAAGGGCGGCTCGCTAACCGGTTTCGGCGGGTGCCGATCCGGTCCGGAGCCGGCCAAGGGAGAAAAAGCGACGATCGATCCGACCCGCAACTTTCAATTTGGCCTTGCAGGCGGTAAATTTGTCGGGCGTCAATTACCGAATCTGATTAATTTCAGTGCAGGCCGGCCGCCAATCGCAGATTTCGCCCTGTCGGCAGCGATCGCAACCACCCAATCAAAAGGACGATGTCGCAAGTGCCCACCGGTGTAAAGACGATTGGCTCGCTGCCGCTTTTTAATCCCGCCCAGGGAGTGGTAATAAAACGGCCGGAAGAGTCGGCCAACGGGTATTGGGTGGGTGCTCCCAGCGCCTGGGTCGAGGGGGATCAGATTTTTCTCAGCGCCCGCCACCGCCGCCCGCTCGGAGCCGGAAGGGGCTGGAAATCGTCCATAAGCCTCTCGGACGGTGGTGACGAATTTCAGGAAATCTGGGCCTGTTTCGCCGGAGACTTTGACACTTCGTCAATCGAGCGCAGCGCATTGGTACGTGCCCCCGATGGGCCCTGGCGCTATTACGTCTCCTATGTGGATTCCGACCGGCGCTGGGCGATAGACGTATTGGAAGCCGACGACCCCAGGGAGTTTGACCCGGCGCGGCGGATCCGGGTGCTTGACTCGGCCTTGACGCTTTCGGAAGGAGTCAAGGACCCGGTCGTGCTATTCATCGGCGGATTAACGTACATGTTCGTGCCCTACGCACCGCGCGAATCGGTCGTGCCGGGATCTTCCTACGAAGACCTGCATTCTTCGCAAAACGTGTTTACGACCGGGTTGGTGCTGCACCCAACCGGACTTTGGACTTCGCCCTGTGGGCGGAACTTTACCTTTCAGCGCGACATTACGTTGCCCGGCAACGGATGGGACCGCAACGTTGCCAGAATCTCGTCGGTGGTAATGCACGAACAGGGGTTCGTGATCTTTTATGACGGACGGGTAACCGATGGCGATGTCTACGAGGACAAGACCGGCGTCTGCTCGTCACTTGATCTCGTGAACGTGATCAAGCACACCGTGGCCGAACCGATTCTTGAGAGCCCGTTCGGCACCGGATGCCTGCGCTATCTCGAGTGCGTGCGCTACGGTGATGAATTGCTTTACTTCTACGAACTGGGTCGCTCCGACGGCGCTCACGAATTGCGGTTGGCGAGGGTGCAAGATTAGGCCGCCCCGCCCCGGCTTCAATTTCGGGCGTGGACGGCATCCCTGGGATCTGAGGACGCCGTCCCCGGAATAGGGTAAATTTCAAATTCCGATATGGGAGACTGAAGCGCTCGCAAGCCACCGATTCGCCCGCTGACCGCCGGGCTGGTGGCGTTTAATCGAACCAGCGTTGCTAGACGACCCAGCCTATGAGCCACCCGGTCACGGCGGTTGCGAGAACGACCGCCCACGGAGGGGCTTTCCAAAAGGCCAGCAGCGCGAACGCCGCCGCCGCCAAGGCGAAATCGCTGGGACCCTTTATTGCGCTGGTCCAGATGGGGTCATAGAGCGCGGCCAGGAGCACGCCGACGACCGCCGCGTTAACTCCGAGCAGCGCTTTTTGGATCGGGACGATCCCGCGCACCCGGTCCCACAGCGGGAGCACGCCGAGCACCAGCAGGAACGACGGCAGGAAAATTGCCACCACGGCCACGATTCCGCCCAGCCAGCGGGGTGTGGTCAACTCCAGCACCGTTCCCAGGTACGCCGCAAACGTAAACAGTGGGCCTGGGATGGCCTGAGCCGCGCCATATCCAGCGATAAACTCGTCGCCGGTTACCCAGCCGGGCTGGACAACCTCGGCCTCCAGTAGCGGCAGTACGACGTGACCGCCTCCAAACACCAGCGAACCGGAACGGAAGAACCGTTCAATCAGCATGAGCAGCTCGTTGCCGGTCAACCAACTTGCCACCGGCAACGCTAGCAGCAGTGCGAAGAATGTAGCCAGGCCTGCCAGTGCCAGCCCGAGACCGCTTGAGCGGCCGACAACCTCGGGCGGTGGCCGCCCGCTCGTTCGCAGGGCCACCAGCCCCAACACGGCCCCACCGGCGATTACCCCCACTTGCGCGGCGATGCCGCCAACGAAAAGCAGCACCACTGCCGCCAGGACCGCGATCGTGATACGCGGCTTGTCCGGTGCCAGCGATCTGCCCATGCCCCAAAGGGCGTGCGCGACCACCGCGACGACCACGATCTTTAGCCCGCTGAGCCATTCGCCGCCCTGTCCGCCAAATTCCTGCAATCCGTAAGCAAACAGGATCAGAACCGCGGCCGATGGAAGGGTAAACCCTATCCAGGCCGCCAAAGCGCCGGCGTGGCCGGCCCGCTGCAGACCGATGGCAATCCCGAGTTGACTGCTGGCCGGACCCGGCAGAAATTGGCAAAGCGCGACCAATTCACCAAAACGGGCGTCGTTAATCCAGCCTCGCCGGGCGACGTATTCATCGCGGAAATAACCGATGTGGGCTATCGGTCCGCCAAACGAGGTCAGGCCAAGGCGGGTTGCGACCAGCAGCACTTCCCAAATTCGATGCATCGCCACCCGGCCCAAAATCAAATGCCCAGCGCTATGTTATTGCCACCTCGGCAACATGGATCGCGCCGAAGGTTCCGGCGCGCGCGAAGTAATCCTGCCCGGAGCTGCGGGCGTTTGAAGATCGGGCCCGTCAACACGCTGCCGACCGGTGGCGGGAAACAGCCGGATTTGCCCAAAAGGGACGGAACGGGCGCAAATTTATTTTGATTGGGGCGCTTGAGTCGAAAATCTAAGCAGGTGTGCCTATTGACAATTGGGTGGGCAATTTGTACCGGATAACGGATCTGCAGTGCGATCGAGGAAATTGAGATGAAGTCACATTCGGGCCGAACCGTGCTTTGCGTGCTTTACGAAGATCCCGTCGCCGGATTCCCGCCACCGTACGCGCGCTCGGGTATCCCAAGCCTGTCGCAATACCCCGATGGTCAATCGCTGCCAACCGCGGCGGCGATTGATTTCAATCCGGGCGAACTCCTGGGCTCGGTATCAGGCGGACTCGGACTGGGTAAGTTCCTGGCCGAGCGCGGACACGATTTTGTGGTCACGGCCGACAAGGACGGGCCCGGCTCCGAGTTCGAAGCGCGGTTGGGCGATGCCGATGTGGTGATCTCGCAGCCGTTTTGGCCCGGTTACCTAACCCGTGAGCGGATTGCCAAAGCGAGCAAACTCGAGTTGGCGATCACCGCCGGAATCGGGTCCGACCACGTGGATTTGCAGGCTGCAATCGAGCGCGGTATCACGGTGTGCGAAGTCACTTGGTGCAACAGCATCTCGGTGGCCGAGCACGCGGTCATGCAGATGCTGGCGCTGGTGCGTGACTACATTCCGCAATACGGATGGGTGGTCAGGGGCGGCTGGAATATCGCCGACGCGATCTCGCGGTCCTACGACATCGAAGGGATGGACGTTGGGGTGGTGGCTGCCGGTCGGATCGGATTAGCGGTATTGAAGCGAATGAAACCCTTCGACGTCAATCTCCATTACACCGATCGGCGTCGATTGCCGATCGATGTCGAGCAAGAACTGGGCCTCACCTTCCACGAATCAACCGAATCCCTGGTAAAGGTCTGCGACGTGATCAGCATCCATTGCCCGCTGCACCCCGAAACCGAAGGCATGTTCAATGACGCCTTGATCGGCAAGATGAAACGCGGATCATATATCGTCAACACCGCCCGCGGCAAAATTTGCGATCGAGATGCCGTCGTTAAAGCCTTAGAGACCGGCCAATTGGCCGGGTACGCGGGTGATGTCTGGTTTCCGCAGCCAGCGCCGAATGACCACCCCTGGCGAACGATGCCCAATCATGCTCTTACCCCGCATACGTCGGGGACTTCCCTTTCGGCCCAGGCTCGCTACGCCGCCGGCGTCCGTGAGATCCTCGAATGTTGGCTGGACGGGCGCCCGATCCGCGACGAATACTTAATAGTCGAGGGCGGGTCGCTGGCCGGCACCGGCGCCCGCTCCTACAGCGCGGGCAACACAACCGGTGGATCGGAGGCGGCTGCCGGTTATTCGGCCGAAAAAGCCCCCGGGGCGGGTGCCATGTAGCCTCGTTACTGTTACCACATCCGCTTATTGGGTTCGCCGCTTGATCCGAACCTACCGCTACTGGGTCTGCATCGCCCGTCGCGGGGCGATGTTGCGCTCAGCGGTTCCGCAGCTTTCCAGATATCTGACATATTGACCGTGTAAACGACGGGCGATCTCCGGGTGCTCACCAATTACGTTGCTCTGGTGGCCGGGATCAGCGCGGTCGTTAAAAAGCATCGGCGCGAGCGCCTCATCGGTGGCTATCTCGGTCGCCACCCGGCGGTCACGTTTGGCCACATACCAGGGATCACGCAGGATCCCGGTGGCCCCAAAGATACCGGACAACTGACGCGGGTGGGTCTTAGTAACCGACGCTCCAACGTAAAGGCTCCAACCCTCACCGGTAATCCGGCTGGGCCGACCGGCCACGCCGGTGACGATGTTGTGCGAAGTGATGGCAACTTCCCGCACCTGGTCAATTTGGCCGGCGATCAACGGCAGCAGCGAATGCCCGACCAATTCACCGGGGGCCTCCATTCCGGCCAGGTCAAGCAGGGTAGGGAGGATGTCCTGGGGTTGAGCGAACCCATCGATGACGCTGCCGGGGCTGGTCAATCCAGGAATATGGGCAACCATCGGAATGTGGGAAATATCCGGCCAAAGTGGCAACGGAGTCGCCACCCCGTCGACCGTTATGTGCTTGCCGATGGTGTCTTTCTCGCCGAAAAGGTACCCGTGGTCGGAAACAAAGATGATCGCGGTATCGTCTAGCAGATTGAGGGCCGCCGCGGTATCGAGCAGGTGACCGAGCCAGCGGTCGACCATCGCCACCTCCCCGCAGTAGTGGGCGTGGGCCGAAATCAACTCCTCAGGGGAGAGGAAATTTGATACGCGGTCGTATGCCGGAAAGGTGATGCGCTCGCGCATCGCAGGGTAGAACTTTTCAACATACCAGTCGGGTGGATCCCATGGTTCGTGCGGGTCAAACGTATCCACGACGAGGCAAAAAGGATTGTTGTCGCGGTTGCGTTCGAGCCAATGAGCGGCGCGTTTGAATGTCATCGGCGCAAAGTACTCGTCTTCCTGGCGGGCGGCGAGCAAACTGCGGGCGTGGTTGCGCCAGGAATTGATCGTTGGGCGCATCTTTTCAACCGCAAACGGTGGCTCCATTTGATCGTCTGGCGGATCGATCAAATGGGCGTCATTTTCCTGTCCCCGAATCCAGTCAAAACCGCCAAAACCGCGGGCGTAATTGAATCCGAGGCGGAAAATGTGCGGCGTATCGGCTACCAACATCGTCTTGTAGCCAGATTCGGCCAGATATTCGCCCATCGTTACCTCGGATGCCGGCAGCGGAGCCCATTCGGCGTAGGTAAATACCGGCAATCCGGTAAGCATTTCGTGACGGTTGAGAACGGTGGGAAACGAGCCCACGTAGTAATTGTCAAAGCGCGACCCCATCGCCGCTAGGCGATCGATGTTTGGTGTTTGCACCGACCAGCGCCCACCCGAGGCCCATTGCGCGGGCTGATTGCCGTAACAGCTGACGTGATCACGCCTTAAGGAATCCGAGACAATTACGATGAAATTCATGAGCTGTCCTTTACGCGACGAAAAGAGATGTTGGCGGTAGTTGAGGCCGCCTAGGCTACCGGGCTGGCAGTTTTGAGCAAGACTTTACCGGTGGTGACCCGCCCTTCGAGCAGGTCGTGGGCGGTGGCCGCTTCGGCAAGCGGAAAGACAAATTCCACCCGCAGTTGCAGTTTGCCGCTCCCGATCCAGCCGAACAGGTCTCCGGCGCGCCAGGCCAGATTCTCTGGAGTGGCGATGTAATCGCCCAGCGAGGGGCGGGTTAAGAAAAGCGAGCCGAGCCGATTGAGCAACAGGGGCTCGATCGGATCGGGCGCTCCGCTGGCATTTCCAAACAGTGCCATCATGCCGCGTGGTGCAAGTGAGCGCAGACTGCCGTCGGCGGTGGATTTGCCGACTCCGTCAAAAACTACCGACACACCCTTGCCGCCGGTTATCTGCGCGACCGCCGACGGGAAATCAGTTTCCAGGTAATTGATGACCTCGTCTGCGCCGGCGGCGCGTGAAAGCTGCTCCTTCTCCGCGGTCGAAACGGTGCTAATCACCTTTGCGCCGATGATCTTGCACATCTGGGTCAGCAGCAATCCAACTCCGCCGGCGCCAGCATGGACAAGACACCATTGGCCAGGTTGGAGCTCGTAGGTGCTAGTGCACAGGTAGTGAGCGGTCATTCCCTGCAGGAGCGCCGCGGCGGCCTGGTCCAGGCTCACCGAATCTGGTATCGGGACCAGTACGGCCGCCGACACAACCGCATAGTCGGCATATGAACCGCCCGCCATGGCCCACCCAACGCGCTGACCGGGCACAACCGAGGCCACGCCCTCGCCGACGGCTTCGACAACTCCAGCGCCCTCCTGGCCAAGCGTGAGGGGCAACTTTAGCGGATATAGGCCGGTACGATGATAGGTGTCGATGAAGTTGACGCCGGCGGCGGCAACCTTAATGAGCGCTTGCCCGGGACCGGGTTGCGGGATGGGCACGTCGTCAACCGTTAGTACGTCGCTGCCGCCGAATTCAAAGATGCGGATTGCTTGCAAGGGGGTTGCCTTTCGATCCTGGTGCCATAAAAACTTGCCGGGTCGAACAAAATTGCCGACTACATTAAATTGTGCGACCGGGCATTTAGTGCCCCAGATTGCAGTTCTTGCAAGCTAATCGGAAGCTGCCTATGCGCAGGATCAATGTCGGCGTGATAGGGTGCGGGGCAATTGCCCAGATCATGCACCTCCCCTATCTGCGCGAACTCGAAGAGTATTTTTGGGTCCGGGCCATCTGCGATGTTTCGCCATCGCTGCTGGCATACATCGGCGACCGGTATGGGGTCGCGGCCAGGTACGAGCGCTATACCGAACTGCTGGCCGATCCGGCGGTGGAAGCGGTCATCATCCTCGCCGGTGGCGATCACGCCCCGGTGGTAATCGACGCCCTGCGCAGCGGCCGGAACGTACTTTGCGAAAAACCGCTCACCTACACAGTTGCCGACGCCGAGGCGGTGGCGGCGGCCGAACGGGAATCGTCGGCGTCCCTGCTGATGGGCTATTCAATAGCATTCGATCCGGCGCTTGAAGCGATCGGCCGGGAAATCGCAAGTTGGGATCGCCTCGATTTCGTCAACCTGCAAATTTGCAATCCCGAAAACGCAGCCACTTACTCCCACCTTGACGTTCGAAGTTTTGGCGACGTACCCGATTGGGCGCGAGCCGCCACCAGCCTGGTCGATACCGCCAACCCGGTCATGCAGAAGATCGCCACCGTCATCGGCAGCATGCCTTCCCCCGAGATGGCCCAGGCCTTTTTTACCCTGCACGGGTCCTGCATCCACGAAACCTACAGCCTGCGCCTGCTGCTCGGGCAGGATCCGGAAATCGTGGACGCCCGCGCCTGGAACGCCGGCCGGTGTCTGGCGATGACCCTCATTTACCCAAATCGCGTGCTGGTTCAGCAAAGCTGGATTTTCAACTACAACCTGGCCGACTACCGCCAAACTCTGCTGGCCGTTGGCGGCTCCAAGCGCCTGGAAGCGCATTGGCCGTCGCCCTACCACCCTTCGGCCCCGACCCGTTTCAGAGTCAAGCAGATGAACGGTCCGAGTGTGGTCGAGCGCCAGGTGACAACCTCGTACGAGGAGTCGTTCAAGCTTGAGCTCGCCCACTTTCACGCGATCTGCGTTGGCGCGGCGACCCCACTCCACACTGCCGAGCACGCGGTATTAGATACTCGGTTGCTTAATCGCGCGGCGCGGATCACCCATCAAAATATGGGTTGAGGTTATTCTGGCCGCCCCGTTATGAAGGCGTGCTGAATGCGTGTACGGTAACGGTTTCCAGGCTGTCTTTGTCTAGCACCTGCAGACTCTTTCCTAGGTCCACCGCCGCAAACAGCAAGCTTCCTTCCGGATCCGGCCAGATCCACAACGCCGGGCTTTGAATCTGGGCAAAACGCACCTGTCCGCTGTCCAGGTCGATCATCGCGATCTCCGGTTGCTTGTAGTTGACGCCGTAAATGCGCCGACGGGCCGGGTCGAAAGATATCACGATCAGGTCGCGGGCAAACGTAATCGGATCCCCGACCAGTCCGTCCTGGAGGTATAGCGGGGTCAAACGGTTCGTCAGCGCCGATGACATCCAAAGCGTGTTGGCGCTCGTGTCGAGGGTAAAGGCCGAGATCAATTCCGGCAGGTTGGGTATCGTCCGGACCGCAAAATCGCCGGCCGGATCGTAAATCTTGACGGAGCGGGCTTCCCAATCGAGGACGTAGATCTGCGTCCCAGCAGGATTGACCACCGGCGTCAACTCGCTTCGGCCAAGGATGAATTCGCGGGTAATTGATTCGCTGGACCGGTCGTAGACGTACAGTACCCGCCGCCGCTGAAAAGCGTTGTCATGAGCAAATACAAAGTCTTCGGTGCCGTTGTTGCCCAGGTAGAGCACAAATCCGGAGTTGAAATAGAAGTAGTTGGGAAGCTGCCGCGAAATCGCGGTGATCGCCGACAACTCCGGCTGCCCGAAGCCCGCCGCTGGCAATTGGTAGATAAATGCAACCGGCCGCCGCCGCCGATCATCGGGGTCAGCTAATTGTTGGCGGGCGGTTACCAATCCGGATCTGCGGTCAATCTCGATGGAGGAAAGCGTGAATCGTCGCGGGTTATCTGGGTCGGGAATGACCAATCGGCTGGGAACCGGATCGCTAAGTTCCAGCTGTACTCTGCCCTCGCTGTCGGGGGTGATGCGGGCGCTAGCCTGCACCGGATCGCGATCGAGCGCCAGGCCGCGGATTCTCACCGTTCCAGGCGGCATTCCGGCGAATTGAACGGTGCCGTCGGCTCCGGTTAACGCGCTGTCGATCGCCTCGCCAAAACTGTTGTGAAGGTCAACCCGGACCCCAGGTTGCCGCCGGCCTTGATAGATAACTTCCACGCCGAGCATATTGGCAGCCCGTTGGACCAGGAATTCGGTGGCCAAGCGGCTGTTGCCATCGGCGTGGGCGGCCACTATGTTCACCGTCGCCGGTCCGGCCGGCAGCGCCAGCGTCGGCAGGGTCACCGACAGGTTGAAATCGCCCGATCTTGAGGTGAGTACCTGCCCCAGGCCGACCGATAATCCGTCTTGTGTTTGGGCTCCGGTCTTGGGGACCTGTAGGTCCAGCCGGACCGATTGGCGCGGTGTCCAGCCGCGGCCGTAAATTGAAACCTGGGTGCCTGGTGGGCCGGCGGCGGGGATCAATTGGAGCGAGCTGCCCTGAGGGGACACGGTGCTGATGCTCCCACCCTGGGCGGCGCCGAATGCGCCTAAGCCAACCACCAACAGGACCGGCGCCAAAATCGCCACTCCGAGCAGGAGCGACGCCAGCAGTGCCCATCGTGCCCGCACCCTAAGGGCCAGGCCCCGTCGGTGGCGCCGGGTTTTTCTGATCCATTTAGGCTGGACTCAGCAATCTTGATCCAAATGATGCCGGATCCGGCGGGTTCGCCTCCGGCAGCGGTTCGACCGCCACCAGCTGCAGCGAATCCTTATCGACCACCTGAACGCTGCGCCCGCCGCGGCTTCCCAGCAGGATGAATCCCGACCTCGGGGCCGACCAGATCCATTCGGCCGGATCTGCCAGCGGGGCCAATTCCAGCAATTCCAGGTTTGCCAGGTCCAACCGGACAAGCAGCGGCGAGTAATAACTGGCACCATACAAATTTCGGCCACCGGGGGCAAGCCACAGGGTCGTTACGTCGTGCAGCTTTACAAAACTGCGAGTGACCGACCTTGTGTCGAAGTCGTATATTCGCAGCTCGTCGTCTAGAGCCGACACCAGCAGCATCTGGTTCTCTATTTCATTTAGGGCAGCCGCCCGGGTGAAGCGCGGCAGCCCTTCATAGCGCTCAAGGCGCCTTCCGCTGCGAGCGTCGAAAAGGTCTATTTCACGCATGAACCAGTCAATCACATAGACGATTGAACCGTCGGCCGAAATGATCGGGTCCAGCTCCTCGGGGCCAAGCGGTATGCGACGGCGCAGCGAGTGATCGGACCGATCGACGATGTAGAGCGACTGGGTCCGCCAGTAGGAGTCGTCGGTGGCGAACACAACCGCGGTCTCTGTATTGGCGCCGACGAAGACCAGGCGCGCCGGGGTTGTGTTCTCAAACCCTTTTATTCGATTGGCAATCGAGAGTATGGCCGCCAACTCGGACGGTTGGGGATCAGACGAGGCGATTTGAAAATGGGACCAGATGCCGGGATTGGGCAGGTCGACAATCCAGCCATCATCTAAGGTCGCCGTCGGGGTGAAATCGTCCGCGACGGCGGCGATCGGGTCAAAGTCAACGTAGGTTAGAAGGCCGCCGCCGGGGCTGTCGGGGTGCGGTAGTGCCAACCGCAGCCCTTCCGATGCGACCATTTGCGTCTCCAGCGGAGCCGGATCAGTGCCGCCGAATTCGGAAATTGTGGTCGACAGCGTAACCGGGTGGTAGCCGAATGCACGGACCGTCAAACGAGTCGGTCCGGGGGCCAGGCCCGGGAGTTCGAAAATGCCAACTGAGTCGGTAGCTCCTGCCGTGGTCTGGCGTCCGAATCGATCATTGACCGAGACTTGGGCGCCACTGATCGGGCGGCCGTCAACATCGGCGATGGCCAAGATTGCGACCTTGGTGGCGTAGGGTTCGACCGCAAACTGCACGGTGGCGGTGCCCGATGTTTCGCCGGCTTCGTTTGGCAACCCGCGCGCCTGGATCTGCGCCTGCGCTCCGGTCCCGCTGAACGCGAGGCTGGGAATAACCAGGGCGATGTCAAATTGACCCTCGCGCGAGGCCTTTATAGACCCGAGCGACAGCTTGAGCGGTGGCCGATTTGGCTGTTCGATAACCAAGAACAGGTCGATCGCCTCGCGTGGTCGCCAGCGCCGGCCGCTTACCGTAACTTCGGTCCCCGGCTGGCCTCCGGCCGGCAACAGGGTGATCAAGGCGCCGGCGGTCGACTGCGCGGAGGACTGTCCGCCTTGCGAACTGCCATAGGCACCCAGACCCACGATCACCGCGATCGGGAGCAAGACAAGCGCTGCCAGTACCAGTGCGATGACCAGGGAAACTCTAAGTCGCATGGCCAATATTGACAAAGCGCAAGGTTCTGTCCAAGTGGGCGCGAGCCTATTCTTTTTAAAGTGTGGTGCCTGCCCGGCGTGGTGGCCCGCCGCCGGCCGGCGGCGCCTGTGGCCGCGTCGGTGTTAAGTTACGCATCAAATATTCAACACTCGGGAGTGATCTGATCGTGATGAAGATGCACGTGGGAGCCGAATGGACTGCCGGTTCCGGACAATTCGAAGTACTTTCGCCCTGGGACGGGTCGGTTTATCAAACGGTTCCGTCGGCAACCACCGGCGATGTTGACCGCGCGATAGCGACCGCCCTGGTTGGCGCCAAAAAGATGGCCGCCCTGACCGGGTTCGAGCGATACGAGCTCCTGCATCGTGCGGCCGACCTGATGGTCGAGCGACGCGAGGATTTGGCGCAGACGATCACCCACGAAATGGGCAAGATCATCAACGAGGCCCGGGTCGAAGCCGCCCGCGCGGCTGAGATCATTTATCTTTCAGCCGAAGAGGCCAAGCGCCTGGGGTCCGAGGTCATCCCGTTGGAAGGTGGCCCCGGGGTGCGCGACAAATTCGGGTTCACCATTCGCATCCCCTGCGGCGTGGTGGCGGCGATTACGCCATTTAACTTCCCGCTGCATCTGGTTTGCCACAAGGTCGGCCCGGCGTTGGCGGCGGGCAACGCGGTCATCAATAAGCCGGCCTCCGACACTCCGGTCGTGGCGCTGCGGTTGTGCGAGATCCTGCTCGAGGCCGGCGTGCCGGCCGAGGCGATCCAGACCATCACCGGCGGTGGCGCCATCGTCGGAAATGCGCTGGCTTCCGATCCCCGGGTGCGCAAGATTTCCTTTACCGGATCGCGGGATGTTGGCGAATTGATCTCGCGGGCTGCCGGCATCAAGCGAGTGACGATGGAGCTCGGCTCCAATTCGCCGGTCATCATCATGCCCGACGCGGACTTGGAAAAAGTAAACGCGGCGCTCCTGACCACTGGATATTCCAATGCCGGGCAGGTCTGCATCTCTACCCAACGGATCTACGCCGACCGCTCCATTTACGGGGAATTCGTTGAATCGTTTGGCGACGCGGTCAGCAAGATCGAGTATGGCGACCCGCGTTCGGAAGCGACCAAGATGGGTCCACTGGTGCGCGAGAGCGACGCAATCAGGGTTGAGAACTGGATTCAGCAGGCGGTGGCCGACGGTGGACGATTGGTTACCGGCGGCGGCCGTGAGGGCGCCTTCGTTGAACCCACTCTTTTGGCCGACATCGATCCGCAGCAGCAGTTTTCCTGCGATGAATTGTTTGGGCCGGCGGCCGGCGTGACGTCGGTTGAATCAATCGACGAAGCGATCGAATTATCCAACCGGTCCCGCTACGGACTCTCGGCGGCGATTTTTACCGAAAACATCGGTAACGCGATGCGCTTTGCGCGCGAGGTGGACTCGGGCAATCTGCACATAAATTTCGGCACCCAGTGGCGCACCGACCTAATGCCCTACGGTGGGGTCAAGGACTCCGGGCACGGCAAGGAGGGGCCGCGCTACGCGGTCGAGGAAATGACCGAAACCAAGATGGTCGTGCTGCACCTTTAGAGCCGATGCCGGTCAGATGCGGCTGGCGACCGATATATTCATTTTTAGGAGGCATTAATGGCAGCTGTTAAATTGACGGTTTCACGACGCGGACCACTGCTGGTCCAGGGCGCACATTCGATCGAGTTGGTCGACAGCGCGGGCAGAGCATTTGCCATCGAAAAAGATGCAATTGCCCTGTGCCGCTGCGGATCCTCCGACAACAAACCGTTCTGCGATGGCTCGCACCGGGCCTGCGGGTTCGACGACGAATCCAGCGCCGGTTAGATCCCGGCGCCCGCAATAGGGCGCGAGCCGAGTATTAGGTTGCGTCCGCGCGAAAAGCGGACGCAACCATGGGCGTTTCTTAACTTGCGGGGTCTTGCGACGGAGAGTGAACTCGCGGCTCACCGCCCACCCAGAATTGCCCGGAATTTTCCGCCAGCAGGTCTATGAACTGCCCATCGGCCTCATAGAACAGGATCAGGTCGTGACCTAGGCCTTCGGGATCCAATCCTTCACCGCCCAGCGAATCGACAATTACTTGCCCGCGTTCGACGGTTGCTCCGGCTGACTGGCGCGGTCGTTCGGCGAATGCTGCGGACAGCTTCGAGTCGCCGGGTACGTAGATGTAGATTGCCGGATTGAAGGCCACCGATTTCCCCAGATCGGCCTGCGGCCGGATCGTGATCTGCAGTGATCCGGCCCCGTAGAGGTGATAGCCGGGCGGCAGGTCGGACTGCATTTCGCGGAATTCAATTTCTCCGCCGAGCGGTGAGCGGATCTGCGACCCAGGCCCAATCGAGCTCACGTGCGCCGGTACGAATTGGCCGCCGGCTCCGAGGAGCACCTCGCGCTGCTCGAGCAATTGCGCCACCGACCGGCATGTCGACAGGTCGAACGGCAACGTGATCGCGTAAGCCGGCGCACTATCCAAATCGGAATGGAGCCCTGGTTGGCAGGCGGTTTGGCGGTCGATTGGATTTAAGCGATCGGTGCTGGGCCGGCGATTGGGAAGCAAATCTTCGGCCATCGCGGTCGGTTCCGCTGTGGCCGTTGCAATTACCGGCGGTGGGCTTGGCGGCCGGATCGTGGCCGGGCTAACCGAGGCGTCGGTTTCGGTTCCGGCTCCGCAGGCAATTAGTAGCAACAATGCTGCTGTAGCCAATATTCCAGCAACCTTGGCCCGCATCAATCGGTGTGTCCGTGCTTGCGTGGCACAGGCATCTGGCCTGGAAAGTCGGAACATATCGCCCTCGCGCCGAACCTGGCCAATTCCCCGAAGCGGGCGGATTGATTGACCGTGAAGGCCCACAGGTCGAGGCCGAATTCATCCAGCACGGCGGCGGTTTGGGAAGACCCGATCAACTGCTGGTCGATATTGAGTCCACTTGCGCCGATCCTGGCCGCGGTCGCCGCAGTCGCGGCCAAAGAATTGCGACTGACCACCGCCGACTGCGACCGGTCGGGGCCGGCGAAAAATATCGGCAGGGTGCGCAGTCCGAGGGATGCTAGGTCGCGAGCCCCTTCCAGGTCTATCCCGGTAACCCAGCAGCGATCGTTGAGGCGGCCCTCGGCGATTAGGCGGGCCAGCGGTTCGAGGACGGAAGGATCTTTGGCGTCCAGGTCCAGCTGCGCCCGATCGCCGACCGCCGCAAGCGCCTGGTGCAGGGTGGGGACTCCCTCGCCGGCGAACCTGGGTGAAAAATGCGATCCGGCATCCAGTTGGGCCAATTCGCGGGCGGCGAGGCCGGAAACCGGGCCGTGGCCGTTGGTGGTGCGGACCAGATCGGGATCATGGATTAGCACCAGCTGGCCATCGGCGCTCAGCCGCAGGTCGACCTCGATTGCCTCCACCCCGAGCCGGAGTGCAAATTCGATCGCCGCCAGCGTATTTTCTGGGCAATGCCCGGCCCCGCCGCGATGGGCGACCAGCATCGGTGCGGGTTGCAAATTTGGCGGCGGATGCGAAATCAATGTCGGGTGGAGATTGCGGCGTGAACACCCAGATTATTGATTTGGCCGCACTGGCAAATCTGGGAGAGTGACAGCTTTAGCGGGGAAATTTGACCCTGGCCCTTAAGATGCGCTCCGGCATTTGCGTCAAGGTGAGGAGTCGGCGACGATGGCGCAACGCTCAAACGTCGTTTTCGTAACTCAATATCTGACCAATTCTGCCGTTTTAGGCTTGTGTCCAGAATGCGCAGTCCGCACGCCGCCGCGGCCACCTGAACGCGAGAGTGACTATTTCCCCCGTATTCTGCGACTTGGTACGCCCGGAGGGATTCGAACCCCCGACACCTGGTTCCGAAGACCAGTGCTCTGATCCGCTGAGCTACGGGCGCGCGGGTAGATTATCCGGCAGGCCTAGGGTATTTTGTCGACCCGCTTATAATGTGATCGCCATTTACCGAGTCGGCCCGAGACCATGTTGTTCGCCGGCCGCTTGCCCATTTACCGGACTCTGGTTAACCAATGCCCTCGCCACGAAACCTGCGCATGCAGCGCCAACGCGCAAAGGTGGTTCGACGCCAACTGGCGCGCCGGCTGCGCAACCGATTCTTTCGGGCGACCGCCCGCACCTTTGTTACCAAGGCGCGGATGGCGATCGAGAGCGGTGACCGGCCGGCCGCTGATAGCGCCGTTGCGGCCGCTGCCCGGCAGCTGGATATAGTCGCCGGCAAGGGCGTAATTCACCGCAACAATGCAGCCCGCCGCAAATCCCGGCTGATGGCCGCCTACGCCAAGGCTTTCGCCGGTTGACTAGTGCCCGGGTTGGGCACAATTCGCGCCGATTGGCGGAAATTGCGGTAACAAAACCGGACGGTTAGCGCCTCTAGGCCGGCCGGCAGGCCACCGTGCGGGATCTGGCCCCGCTTAGATTGGGTGTCCAGCTCCACGATTGCCCGCAGCATGTTGGCCAGTTCGTCACCGGAAAAAGCCATCGCCTGCGGGGCTGCCCGCCGGACCATTCCGGGTGACGATCCTGAGCGCCGGGCGCATTCGGGGTAATCGATTCCGGCCGCCAGGAGACTGCGGATGGTGATCAACTGGCGCACGCGGGCGGCCAGCATTGCAATCATGGCTTCGGCGGCCTCGCCTTCAACCAATAGCTCGGCCAGCAGACCGACCGCCTTGGCCGGATCGCAGGAGACCACCGCGTCGATATAGTCCCAGACCACCACGTGGGCCGGTAACGGATCGACCGCGCGCACGTGTTCGGCGGTAACGCGCGCCGAATAGCCCACGAGGGCCGCCAGCTTCTCAACCTCGCGGGCCAGTACATTGCCATCGAGCTCGCTGCGCTGCAGCAACAATTCCCTGGCCTGCCCGTCAAGGGTGATTCCGTTTTGGCGGGCCAGGTCATCGATCCAGCGACGGGCGTTCCGGCCCGATCCCAAATCCTGGGCCAGGCTTGGCACGATATGGACTGATAGTGTTTCGGAGGCGAGTGCTCTGGCCGCGGCCGTCCGCCCGGTCCGCGCCCGCCCGCTGAGGCCGTCTAGGCTTACTGTCAGTATCAATTGCGTAGATGCCGGCAGATTCCGGTGCGCCTGCGCCAGCCACCGCCAAAACGGCACCGATTTGGTCGGCGGGGCAAGGTTGTATACCAATACGGTTCGGCCCGCGCCGGCACCCATGAAGGGAAGCGACATGGCGGCGGCGGATATGTCCTCGACCGCCGCCTCCTGCCCGTCGAAACTCTCCAGATTCAGTACGCCATCGGATTTTCCGGTCAGTGAATCAACCAGCCGTTGCATCCGCTGATCGCGGTCTCCGGCGATCAGGTGTATGTTGGGGGGTGTGCCTGCCATTGCGCAGTGTACGGTGCACGGTTCCGCCAATGGTCGGTCCCTAGAATCGGCCGACCCAGTTAACCAGAAAATGGATGCTCAAGTTGGCAATCGCAGTCCGCAGTCCCGAGCAGATCGTCGCCGACTACGTCCGGGGCCATCCCAAAAGCGCCCAGCTGGCCGAGCGTGCGTTCTCGACGCTGCCCGGCGGGGTTGAGCATGACATGCGTATCTCAGTGCCGTTTCCGGTATACGTCGACCATGCCGAAGGGGCCTATAAATGGGACGTTGACGGCCACCGTTACATCGATTTCATCGTTGGCCACGGCGCCCTCCTACTTGGTCACAACCACCCGTCGGTGCTGGCCGCAGCGCAATCGCAACTTGCCCGCGGCACACACTTTGGCGCCTCGCACGAGCAGGTAATTATTTGGGCCGAGCAGGTCCAATCGCTGGTTCCCTCGGCTGAGATGGTGCGCTTCCTTTCATCGGGGACCGAGGCCACGATGATGGCTATGCGCATCTGTCGGGCGGTAACCGGTCGCGACAAGGTCCTCAAGTTCGAGGGACATTTTCATGGCTGGCATGATTACGCGGTCGTTGCCTACGAACAGCCATTTGAGATTCCGACCTCGGCCGGAGTTCCCGCGGTGGTGCGCGAAC
The DNA here is from genome assembly GCA_965261345.1 of Chloroflexota bacterium. Classification (GTDB taxonomy): domain Bacteria; phylum Chloroflexota; class UBA11872; order UBA11872; family VXNJ01; genus VXNJ01. The sequence continues at coordinate 758,829 of OZ253449.1, read as the reverse complement.
AGGTGATTGCCATTCCGGCCAATGACGAGCAGTTACTCTACGACACGTTGGCCGGGCGCGACGATATCGCATGCTGCATCCTTGAACCCTCCGGTGGTGGCTGGGGCTGGATTCCCACCAACCTCACCTGGGTTCAGCGGTTGCGCGAATTAACCGAACAATTTGACGTGCCACTGATTTTTGATGAGGTTGTTACCGGATTTCGGTACAGCCCGGGCGGCTATCAACGGGAATTCGGGATTACACCCGACCTGACCACGTTGGCCAAAATCATGGCCGGCGGATTGCCCGGGGGAGCGGTAACCGGTGGCCGTCGTTTTCTGGAACGTCTGGAGCTGCGTGGCCAGCGATCATGGGACCGCGGTCAACGGATCGCCCACCCGGGCACCTATAACGGCAATCCGTTGTCGGCCGCGGCGGGGGCAGCCTGCCTGGCCGAAATCGCCGATGGACGGGCCCATGCCAAGGTCAACCGGCTTGGCGATCGCCTCCGCGCCGGCATCGATTTGGCCTTTGCCGAGGCCGGTCTGTCGGGTGGGTCCTACGGATCCCATTCCTTTGTTCACACCACTTTCAATGGCCAGTCCGGTCCGGCCGGATCCGGCCCCAGCAAGCTTTTTAGCTGCCTCATGCTCCAGCATGGGGTACACATCGGTTCACACGGCGGCATGCTGTCGGCGGCAATGGAGGACGCGGACATTGACCAGACCATCGCCGCGGTCGGTTCAAGCCTGAAGACCCTCAAGGCCTGTGGGCAAGTGGGCTAGTCCGCCCGGCGCCCCCGCCGGGGCGGTTGTGCGGTTAGCTTTGCAGGTCTAGCGACTGTTCATGGGCTGCCCGGATGGCCCGCCCGAAGAGGCCGCGGATTCCGCCCTCCTCAAATACCTGAAGGGCCCGGGCGGTGGTGCCTCCCGGTGAGGTGACCTGCGACTTTAAGACAGCCGGGTGTTCGCCCGAAGCGTTGGCCAGGGCCATCGACCCGGCAATCGTCTCCAGCGCCATTTTTTGGGCGACGTTGCGCGGCAGGCCCAGCAGGACCCCGGCGTCGGTCCAAGATTCCAGGATCAGCAGGGCGTAGGCCGGTCCGCTGGCGCTGACTGCGGTGGCGATGTCGATGTGGTGTTCGTCGGCGGTGTAGAGTTCGGATCCGAGGGCGTTGAGGATCGTGCGAACTTGAAGGCGGTCCGAGTCGCTGACCGTCGACGATGCCGACCAGACCGTAAAACCGCGTCCCACCTGGACTGCGGTGTTGGGCATTGCCCGAACAACCCGTGCGTGGCCCAGGTGCGCCTCGAGCGAGGTGATGCGGGCACCGGTAACAAAGGAAATTACGATATGCCGCGGCTGGATGTAGCCCGCGGCCTGAGCGGCGGCCTGCTCCAGGTGTTGCGGTTTGACCACCAGGATCACGGTGTCGGCCTCGCTCAGCCATTCGCCGCAGCCGGGGAAGGTGGTAACGCCGGTTTCGTTGCTGAGCAAATCGCGCGCCGATTGCAGCGGATCGCAAACCGAAATCATATCGGGTCCGCAGATTCGCGATTGAATCAAACCCCGGATCGTTGCGGTCGCCATTGCGCCGCCGCCAATAAATGCCACTCTGCCCGTCATCATCGATCCTTAGGTTGGTTGGTGCAATTTCTGAGATTTTGCCTTAATGAAATTTAAGCCCATGGGTTCCCGGAAGCGGCCCGATTATTCATCATCCGGGCTGGCTTGCGAGTGGGAGTGGCGTTGAAAGCGGCTTACCCTTTGCCCCAGGTTGCCTTAGTTGGTCGCCACGGTTCGGGCCGCAGTCAGTTGTTGGCCGCGATCAGCCCGCGCTCACGCCGTCCGGTGCAGTTGACCCCCAGGCTGGCCGGCCAGTTGGGTCGAGTTCGGATTGACGATCAGCGCCTGGCGGCTTTGGCCGCGGCCCAGGATTCGCAGAAAATCACGCCGGTCGAGCTTGAATTTAGTGACTGCCAGGCCGGACTGGGAATGCCCGGTCACCTGGGCGAGTGGTTTGGCAGCCTGGTCGAATTCGACCTGATTGCGGCGGTGATCGGGCTATTCGCGGACGCCGATCCTGTGACCGCACTGGACGCGGCGGTCGCGGCGGTGCGCGACGAGCTGGCGCTCTGGGACCTGGCATTGGTTGAAAGGCGGTTGCAGCGGCTGGAGGTCGACCTCGGCCGCTCCGCTCGCAGCGAACGTGACCAGCTTGAGCGTGAAAACGACCTTTTCGGCCGATTGGCATGCGCCCTGGAGAAGGGCCAGGCGATTTCGGGGCTGCACCTTGGCCAATGGGAAACCCGCCGCCTGCGGGGATTTGCGCTGCTGACCTCGAAGCCGTTCCTGGTGATCGTCAATACCGCTGATTCAGCGGTTGCGACCTGGCCGCAGCTGGCGGCCGGATGCCGGTGGCCGTTGGTGGCGACCTGCGCCCAACTGGAAGCCGAAGCGGCTGAATTGGAACCGGACGAGCGGGGAGAGCTGCTGTCCGAATTCGGAATCTGCGAAAGCTCGATCGATCAGCGACTGGCTAATTCGGCGGCTGCGGCACTCGACCTCAAATACTGTTACACCGGAAATCGTAAAGAGGCTCGCGCGTGGGCGCTCGGGCCGCGGGCCAGCGCCTTGGATATGGCGGGGGCGATTCACTCTGATGTTGAAAAGGGATTTGTGCGAGCCGAGGTGCTTTCGGTGAACCAACTGATCGAATGCGGCTCGCTGGCGCGCGCCCGTCAATTGGGCCTGCTGCGGCGTGAGGGCAAATCCTATCAGCTCGCCGACGGGGAATATGTCAGCGTACTTTTTACCGGCTAGGGCGGGTGCTGGATATGGGCAACTCCGATTAGGTCGGCGAGTGGATTGACCTGGGATTCCAGGCAGTAAGCGTCGATGGCGCGAAGGATTTCGCCGGCCCGATCGGAGTTGACGAAATTGATCGTTCCCAGTTGAAATGCGGCCGCCCCGGCCATGATGTATTCAAGGGCGTCTTCGGGACCACTTATCCCGCCGGCGCCAACTATCGGGATGTCTACTTCGGGATACACTTGGAATACGAAACGCACCCCCAATGGCCTTACCGCTGGCCCCGAGAGCCCGCCGAACCCGCCGCCCAGAAGCGGTTTTTGGGTGCGCAGGTCTATCTTTAACCCCAGCAGGGTGTTCATTATGGTCAGACCATTGGCCCCGGCCCGCTGGGCGGCGACTGCAATTGGGCGCATGTCGGCAATGTTGGGCGAGAGCTTAGCCAACAGCGGTAGCGACGAATGGTCGCGGATCGTGCATATGGCGCCGTGGATGAGCCCCGGGTCGGAGGCGAACTCGAGCCCGCTGGCCACGTTGGGACAGGAAAAGTTGGCTTCGATCGCCTGTACGCCGCCCACGCCCTCGAGCATTTGCGCCATCTGCGCGAATTCCTCAAGCTGGTAACCGGCGATGCTGATGATCACCGGGGAACCCAGGTTCTGCCATTTCGATTCCTGACGCCGGATCAGCTCGGCCAATCCCGGGTTGGGGAGCCCGATCGAATTGAGCATTCCGGAGGGTGTCTCGACCGTGCGTGGAGTCGGGTTCCCGGTGCGGGGCCGCAGGGTTGCCGTTTTGGCCACGAATGCGCCAAGTTGGCCCAGGTCGGTAACGTTGGCCAGTTCGTTGGAAAAACCGGCGGTCCCCGACGCCGTCAAAGCCGGGTTGCCTATCGTAAGCGGGCGATCGCCACCGCAAATTCGGGTTTGCAGGCTGGTCGCAAACTTAGTCATGGAGTATTACGTCCCCGAGGCTGACCGACCATTCGGCGTCGGCAATGCCGAATCGCGAAAATGTATTACATATGTTGTTACAAATTCGCTTTGCACCGCTTCGTAGTGATAACATAATTTCAACATTTAATGCCGAAAAAATCGTGCTGCTGCCCGTTCGTTGGCAAGCGGCGAGCGGAGCTTTTTGCAGTTGGCGGTAAAGATCGCCGTCGCCAATCAAAAAGGCGGCGTCGGAAAGACTACGACCACCGCGAATTTGGGCGCGGCGATGGCTCGCGATGGCAAGCGAGTGCTGCTAGTCGACATGGATCCGCAGGCGAATCTTACCGCGGCTTTCGGACTTGAGCGCGGGCTCGTCGATTCGCTTACGCGGGCCCTGGTCGATCGTGGCCGCCCGGCCCCGGTCCTCCGCGTCAGCGACGCGACCGGTTCGGAAATCGACATTTGCCCGGCCAGCAACGACATGTCGGTGGTCGAGACCGCCCTGGCCAACAAGATCGGGCGTGAAATGCGGCTGCGCGATCTGCTCAAAACCGTTGAGGAACACTACGATTTCATCCTCATTGACACCCCGCCGTCGCTCGGCTTGTTAACGATTAATTCGCTGGTTGCGGCCCAATACGTGGTGGTCCCGACCGAGGCCCGATTCTTCTCACTGCAGGGCTTGGATATGCTCAAGGAGAGCATCAATGAGGTCCTCTACATCAACCCCAATCTGCGAATTTTGGGGATATTGCTCTCCAAACTGGATCGGCGGCTCCGGGAGGAGAAGTCGGTGGCCAAATATATCCGTGACGAATGGGGTGATACCGCTTTTTCGGCTTACATTCCGACCAACAGCAAAATCCTCGAGGCGTCCAGCCAAGGGGTATCGCTCTATGCGTACAAGAAATCAAAATCGTCGTCCCGGGGCCTAAATATGGCGATCGGGTCATACGAAAAGTTAGCCAAGGAAGTAGCTGCTCGTGTCTGACCGACCCGGTGCGCCGTTCAACCCAAGCCGCCTAGACGATCGGAGTCGCAACTCCAATGTGGTGGCGGCGGTAATTGGGGCCAACCCCAATATGCGGTCCAGCGCGGTCCACGACATCAAAATCTTTGGAGTTGGCGGGGCCGGCAACAACGCCCTGGATCGAATGATCGCCGAGGGCGTCAGCGGGGTTAACTTCATCGCGGTCAATTGCGACGCGCAGGACCTGGAGCAATCGCGGGCCGGGGACCGAATCGTCATCGGCGAGCGCTCCACCAAGATGCTGGGTGCCGGCGCCGATCCGCGCCTGGGTGAGAAGGCTGCGATCGAATCCTTGCCGGCGATCGAGGCTGCCGTTGCCGACGCCGATATGGTCTTTGTGACCGCCGGGATGGGCGGCGGGACCGGCTCGGGGGCCGGTCCGATCGTGGCCCGCGCGGCCCGCGCGGCGGGCGCGCTTACGGTGGCCGTGGTCACGACCCCCTTTGCCTTCGAGGGCGGATACCGGATGAAAATCGCTCGGTCCGCGATTGAGAGCATGTACCAGAACGTAGATGCGATCGTCGTTATCAACAACGATAAATTGATCGAGTTGGTACATCGTTCAACCTCGATGGCGGAGGCCCTGCGAGTAGCCGATTCGATGCTCCTCAACGGGATTCGCGGAATCACCGACCTCATTACCAACTGCGGTTTCATCAACGTCGACTTTGCCGATGTTCGCAAGGTGATGTACAACTCTGGGACCGCTATGCTCGGAATTGGTTCGGGGGCCGGTCCCGATCGCGCCGAAAAGGCCTTGGCGATGGCGCTTGACAGCCCGTTGCTGGAGACTCCAGTCGAAAACTCAACCGGCATCCTAATCAACATCACCGCCGGCCAGGATCTGAGCATCCACGAGGTCAACCGCATTGTCGATTCGGTGCGCAAGATGTCGGATCCCGACGCCCACATAGTGTTTGGCACCTCAATTGACCCCGACGCCCGTGATTGGCTATCAATCACTCTGATTGCGACCGGTTCTGATCGGGCGCGGGAGCTTCCCGTGGATTCGGCTGGCACCTATCGGACCGAACGGTCGGCGACCCCCTCGCGGTTGAATGAGATTCATGGCCAATTTGAAAAACTGAGCGCCGAGATTGAGCGTGATGCCGATCCAGTAGTTGCCGGTCGGCGGACCGGATCGGCCTTTGACGAAGTTGTCGACTGGCACGATTCCGATCCCGAAATTCCGGCTTTCATCAGGCGACGAAGCCGTAGACGTTAAATAAGCGCCGCCCGGTTCCGGGGTGGGGTGAAAATTGGCAACAATCCGCAAGTGATCGGGTGCCCGACTTCCGGGCCGCCAGGACAGAGTGGTAAATGAACGGGGCTCAACTACCCGCGCGAGGCGCGCTCGAACGCATATGTCAATGGATAACTGACCGCGAAGGTACGCCGCGCCCCTGGAACGGGTTGGAAATGCTGCAGCTGAGCATGCACTACGCCGACCTAAATGAACTGTATGTAATGCTGCGAGAATGCGCGTCGGGCGACCACCGCGACGGGCGATCACTGGTCATGGCGTTGCGATTGGCTGCCGAACGGCTCAATTCGGCCCTACCCCAGCTATTACTGCCGCCCAACCGACAGTCTGCCCAGGCCGAACGGATTCGCCGTTTTTCGCGTCTGCAGACCGAAGTCCTGGGCGCCCTGGCGGCCGGTTACGAAGACGGATCCACCGAATTTAACGAGCTGCCGGTCCGCGATGCCAGTCCGGCGTTGGGCAGCCTTGAGGCGCTTCGACGGATTGCGAAGGCGGCAAACTCGTCGCTCGACGTAATGGAAACCTGCGACTTTACGGCCGAGGCGGTGTTCGGTGTAATGGGGATCGACGAGTGTTCGATTTGGGTGCTCGACGAAACCACCAATCGGTTGATCCTGCGATCCACAACCGGCTTGAACTCCGACCAGGTCGGAAAGGTCGGCCTGCAGCTCGGCGAAGGGATTTCCGGCGCGGCGGCCGAGCGCGGACAGCCGATCGCGGTCCGGGATGCCTGGGCCGATCCCCGCTTCAAGGTTCTGCCGGCCCTGGATGAAGGGCGCTTCCGCAGCATGTTGGCGGTCCCGATCACCTTGGCCAACCCAGGCCGCCTGCTCGGCGTGCTTACCGTCCGGTCACTCCAATATCGCGATTTCCACCGGGGCGAGATCGAATTCATCGAGACCGCCGCCGAGCAGCTAGCTACCGCGCTCTGGAACGCGATATTGCACCAACAGACCGATGCCCAACTGCGCCGGCGCAATGATGAACTAACCACCCTCCAGCAGATATCGCAAAACCTGACCTCGCGCCTCGAATACACCGAGGTGCTGGCCACGATCGCCCAGCAGGCGACGACGATCCTTAATGCCGAAAAAGCGGCGATTTTTCAGTTTGACGGTACAAATGCGACCCTGTCGATCGTGGCCGCCCACCGGTTGAGCGCAAATTACCGGATGCTCAAAATGAAAGCAGGCGAGGGCGTGGCCGGCCGGGTTGCGGCCTCGCGCCAACCGATCATCGTCAGTGATGCACTCGTTGATAAACGCTTCTGGGTATCGCGTGAACTGATCCGGGCCGAAGGTTATCGCTCGATGATCTGCGTACCGTTGATGTTCCGTGGCGAGGTGATCGGCGTCATTAGCGTCTATTCCCTCAAGGTGGGGAATTTCGTCGAGGACGAACTGCGAATCATTGCCAGCTTCGCCGACCAGGCCGCCATAGCAATCGCCAACGCCCGGCTCTACGAGCAGTCGCTGCGGGGCCTGCGACGCAATGAACTACTGCTAAGGGAACTCCATCACCGGGTAAAAAACAATCTGCAGACGGTCGCCTCGCTGCTAAATCTCCAGTCCCGCCGGGCTCATTCGCCGGAGGCTTCACAGGTTCTGGCTTTGTCGGCGGGACGCATTGCCGGCATGGCCGCAGTACACGACCTGCTCTCCTCGCCCGAGCGGGATTCACCCACCGCGATCGAGATCGTAAACAAGATGGCCGAGATTGCCAGTTCGGATGCCGCCGCCGCCGGCATGACGGTTGACATTAGCGTCGCCGGGGACCGGGTCGAGATCGGCGAGGATCGGGCCACGGTGTTTGCGCTAGTTGTTAACGAGTTGATCTGGAATGCGATGGGCCACGGCTTTGACCAGCGGATTGGTGGACACATCCAAGTTGACATCGGATTGACTGGATCCCTGGTGCGGACACAGGTAAAGGACAACGGTCGGGGTCTGCCGCCGGGATTTGAACTTGGACGCGATTCGGGGCTGGGCCTTACGATCGTTCAGCAATTGGTCGAGTCCGATCTGGGTGGCACGTTTTCATTGCGCAGCTCTGGCGGGTGCCTGGCAGTCGTGGCCTTTGCGATTCCCAACGGAGCCGAGAATCCCCCGGGAGCACCAGCCCAATCAGCCCAGGTTGGCGTCGGCACCATCTGATCGGTCAAGCTTTCCGATTGGACTCCCCTATCCGGGCGGTGGTCAAAATAACGGATCGTGAGCTTGCCGTGGTGGGCACCAACCTAGATCCCTGATTCCCATTGCCAGGTCAATTCGCGGGCGTCAAATACTGGTCCCTCGCTGCAGACCCGCTGGAGCCCGCGCGTCGTGGTCACGACGCAGCTGTAGCAGATTCCCAATCCACAGGCCATCCGCGCCTCCAGGGCAAATTGGGTCCGCTTGCGGTGACGGGCCGGCGCCGGGTCAAACGCGGCGATTGATTGGGCGCAAGCCCGTAGCATCGGGTTGGGCCCGCACGCATAAATCGCATCGGCCCAGTGGTACCAGTCGGGCATGAGGTCTACGACGCTGCCGCAAATTCCCTGCGAACCGTCATCGGTAGCGTAGAAGACTTCGGCCCGCTCGGGCAGATAACCCGACGGAGTGAGCCCGTCGCTGCTGCGAGCGCCATTTAGCACCACGACCGGAGCGGCGCGATGCTGATGGGCCAGGGCGATCAGCGGGCCGAGTCCGATGCCACCACCGATTAGTAGCAAATGTTCCCGTTCAACCACCGTAAAACCGGATCCTAGCGGCCCCAGGGTGTCCACGGTCGCACCCGGACCCAGCTCGGCCAGCCAACCCGATCCGCGCCCGACCACGTGATAGAGGATTTCGATCACGGCCTCGCCGTGATCGATCCGGGCAATGCTATAGGGGCGACGCAGCAATGGGTCGAAGGGGCTACCCGCGATGTGGACGAATTGACCGGGTATTGCCTGGTCGGCGATCTGCGGCGCCGCCAGGCTGATCCACCACAACGTTGCCGATAGCTGACGGTTGGCAACAACCGCGCAGATGTCAAAAATCGGCGGAGCACCCATCAACGACGCCGGCCGCGGCGATAGCAGTCGATCGGCAGGATCAGTTCTTCTCCAGCCGATCCCAGGGCGCTGACCAGAGCGGCGGCGGTTTCCAGCGAAGTAAGGCATGGAACCATGCGTTCATTGGCCAAACGACGCATTCGAAACCCGTCCTCCAAAGTCGGGCGGTCCCAGGTCAGGGTATTGATAACCAGTACGGTCCCGGGATTCATCACGTGGTCGAGCAAACTCATTTGGCCGGCGGCGACCTCGCTCATCCGGTTTATAGTGGTGACCGGAAGTCCGGCTGCGGCAAGGTAATCGGCGGTGCCGCGCGTGGCCATCAGGTCGTAGCCGCGCTGATGCAGTCCGGTTGCGATCGGCAGGCAGTCGGGTTTGTCGCGGTCGGCTATTGACATGATTACCGAACCGCGGTCAGGAATCCCCAGACCGGCGGCCAGCATGGCCTTGCTAAGCGCCGGGGCAAATTCAAATTCAACCCCCATCACCTCGCCAGTTGATTTCATTTCGGGGCCCAGAAACGTATCAACGCCGGTTAGTTTGGCGTGCGAAAAAACCGGTGCCTTGACCGCCACCAAATCCCCAGTAGGGTGCAGGCCATATTCCCTGCCCTGCATCGGCAGGGTCTGCCCAAGCATTGCCTTGGTGGCCAATTCGACCATCGGAATCCCGGTGACCTTTGATAGGAAGGGAACGGTGCGGCTGGCTCGCGGATTGACTTCGATCACGTAGATCTGGTCTTCCCAGATCACGTATTGGATGTTTAGCAGTCCGATCGCCCGTACCGCCCGGGCGATTGAATCGGTGTAACGACAGAGTGTTTCGATCAGCTCGGTCGGCACGCTGCGGGTGGGGTAAACGGCAAAGCTGTCGCCAGAATGCACGCCAGCCCGTTCGATGTGCTCCATGATCCCGGGGATGAGGACGCCGTGGCCGTCGCAAATTGCGTCAACTTCCACTTCACGGCCCCGCAGGTATTTGTCAATTAGGACCGGGTGTTCGGGCGAGGGCTGGGTCACCGTCGAGATATAGCGTTCGAGCCCGGCCGGATCGGATGCGATCTCCATGGCCCGCCCGCCGAGCACGTAGGATGGCCGGATCAGGACCGGATAACCGATCCGCTCGGCGACCGCCAGGGCGTCATTGATCCGCCGCACGGTCGCCCCCGGCGGCCGTGGAATACCCAGTTCCTCTAGCAGTCGGTCGAGTTTTTCACGGTCCTCCGAAGCATCGATGCTGGCCACGTCGGAGCCGCCCAGGGTAACCCCCATTCGATAGAGCGGGTCGGCCAGGTTGATGGCTGTTTGGCCTCCAAACTGGACTAATACCCGCGGGTCGTCCGGATCGGTTTCGTTATCGATCACATCGGCTACCGACTCGACGTCAAGGGCCTCGAAGTACAGTCGGTCGGAGGTGTCGAAGTCGGTGCTGACGGTCTCGGGATTGCTGTTGATCATTACCGACCGCCAGCCGCTCTGCTGCAACGCCCAGGCCGCGTGCACCGAGCAGTAATCAAATTCGATGCCTTGACCGATCCGGATCGGCCCCGAACCTATGACCAGGGCGGCTGGCCCGCCCAGTCGGTCGGTCTCGCTCTCGCTCTCGTAGGTCGAATAGAAATACGGGGTGGCGGCGGCGAACTCGGCCGCGCACGTGTCAACGACCTTGTACACAGGCAGGATTCCGAGCTCCTTGCGCAGTTGCCTTACTCGTGCCGGCAGGAAATCAGCCAGTTGACCGATTAACGAATCGGGGAATCCGAGGCGCTTGGCTTCCCAGAGCAGTTCGGCGTCCAACGGTTCCTCAAGCAGGCGAACCTCCATCGCCACGATGTTGGCCAGCTTGCCGACGAAAAAAGGGTCAATCGCCGTCAATTGACATACTTCGTCCACGCCCGTGCCCCGTCGCAGTGCGGCCAGGATCGCCCAGAGCCGCTGGTCGTTCGGCCAGGACAGGGCGTTGCGCAGTTCGTCCGGGTCATTCCAGGCGGCATCTTCCCAAATCACAGACCGCCCGGTAATCTCCAGCGAGCGCATGGCCTTGTTAATCGCCGCTTCGATGCTGCGCTCGATCGCCATCACCTCGCCGGTAGCCTTCATCTGGGTGCCCAAGGAGCGGTCGGCGGCCGGAAATTTGTCGAACGGCCAGCGCGGGATCTTGACCACGACGTAATCGAGCGCTGGCTCGAATGCCGCCGCGGTTTCACCGGTGATCGGATTGGTCAATTCATCAAGCCTGAATCCGATCGCGATCTTGGCGGCGATGCGCGCGATCGGATAGCCGGTAGCCTTCGATGCCAAAGCTGAGGACCGGCTAACCCTGGGGTTCACCTCGATTACCCGGTATTGAAATGAGTGCGGGTCCAGTGCCAATTGGATATTGCAGCCGCCAGCAATTTGCAGGGTGTCGATGATCTTGAGCGAGGCGCTGCGCAGCAGCTGGTATTCCTTGTCGGAAAGGGTCTGGCTGGGGGCAAAAACGATCGAATCCCCGGTGTGGACCCCCATCGGGTCGAAGTTTTCCATGTTGCAGATCGTCACGCAGTTGCCGGCCCCGTCGCGCATGACCTCGTACTCGATTTCCTTCCAACCAGAGAGATACTCCTCGACCAGGACCTGGCCGATCGGCGAGGCAGCAATCCCCTTGGCGGCCAACGGCGGCAATTCAGCGTGGCAGTGGGCGATCCCGCCACCGGTTCCGCCAAGGGTGTAGGCCGGTCGCACGATCACTGGGAAGCCCAACCGATCGGCCACGACATTAGCCTCGGCCACGGAATGGGCGATATCTGATCCGGGAATCGGCTCGCCAATATCGATCATCAGCTGACGGAACAGCTCGCGGTCCTCGGCCTTCTGGATTGCCACGATTGACGTGCCGAGCATGCGGACTGAGTAGCGTTCCAGGATCCCGGCCGCCTCGACCTCACGGGCCAGATTCAGACCGGTCTGACCGCCGAGGGTGGGCAGGAGGCCGTCGGGGCGCTCGCGGGCGATTATCCGCTCCACCACATCAACGGTCAGCGGTTCGATGTAAACCGCGTCGGCGATGTTGTCGTCGGTCATGATCGTGGCCGGATTGGAATTGATCAATACGGTGGTGATGCCCTCTTCGCGGACCGCCTTGCACGCCTGGGTCCCAGCGTAGTCAAATTCGGCCGCCTGTCCGATCACGATTGGACCGGATCCGATGATTAGAACCTTCTTGAGGCTGGGGTCCTTCATCGCCGATCGACCAAATCCAGAAACCGGTCAAAAAGGTGTTGATTGTCCTGCGGGCCCGGCGCGGCCTCGGGATGGTACTGAACCGAGAAGATCGGCAGTTCGCGGTGGGCAAGCCCCTCCACCGAACCGTCATTGAGGTTTATGTGGGAGACGACAAAGCCGCTGGCGGCGGGAATCGAATGGGCATCGACCTGAAAACCGTGGTTTTGCGCGGTAATGTGTACTCGACCGCTGGCCAAGTCCTTGACCGGATGATTGGAGCCGCGATGCCCAAATTTGAGCCGCGAGGTACTGGCTCCGACGGCCAATCCCAGGATTTGATGCCCCAAACATATGCCCATCACCGGATAGCGCCCGATCAGCTCGCGCGCGGTGGCCACCGCCTGGCTGGCCGATTGTGGGTCGCCGGGTCCGTTGGCCAGTACAACTCCATCGGGGGACAGCGAATCGATCCGCGCAAACTCCTGGAAGTAAGGGAGCACACTCACCCGGCAGCCCCTGGCGGTCAGACTGCGGGCGATGTTGGATTTGGCGCCGGTGTCAAGCACGGCGATGTGCGGTCGGCTCGGGCGTGTCGTCGGTGCCGGCCACGGTGCCCATTGATCGTGGTCGAATTCGAACTGTTTCGGGTGGACGACCTCGGCGATCAGGTTCTGGGCCGACAGGCGCGGAACGGTCCGTGCCCGTTTGGCAAGTTCGTCCAGATAACCCTCCGGCAGATCGACACGGCCGTTGGTCCAACTAAATGAATCGCTCGGCGCCAGGCTGCCGGCAACCCGTGAAATCACCCCGCGGCGGACGCCGCCGCTGCGCAGGATCCTAATCAAGCGGCGCGTGTCGATCCCCGTGAGCACCGGTATGTCGAATTCGGCCAGGTACTCGTCTAACGGGAGCTGATTGCGCCAATTGCTCGGGTTTTGCGCCAGCTGCCTAACAATTAGGCCTGAAAGCCAGGGACGTCGCGATTCGGGGTCGCGGTCGTTGGCGCCGTAGTTGTTGATCAATGGGTAGGCGAGCACGACGATCTCGCCGCGGTAGGAGGGGTCGCTGCAGATCTCCTGATAACCAGTCATCGACGTGTTAAATACAACTTCGCCCTGCGCCTCGGTCGGCGCGCCCTGGCTGTACCCGAAGAAATGTTCCCCGGTCTCCAGGCTCAGGACCGCCCGGCGGTCACTCCTCACGGCCTGGCAATCCTGCGATCGAGGTCGTAAACGACCTGCCCGGCCACCCAGGTCACGACCGCCCGCCCGCGCAATTTCCGCTCATGCAACGGGGTGTTGTGCCCGCGCGAGATCAGGGAGTGGCGGTCAACCGTCCACTCCCTGGCAAGGTCGATGGCGACCACGTCGGCGAAGGCGCTGGGTGTAAGCGAGCCGGCCGGCAACCGGTAGAGGCGGGCCGGATTGGTCGTCATCAACGACAGGAGCCGCGGGAGCGAAATCACCTTCTTGGCCACCAAGCCAAGCATGACCGAAAGGGCGGTCTCAAAACCTGAGAATCCGGGAGCTGCTTCCTCGAACGGCACCTGTTTTTCGTGCTCGGCGTGGGGGGCGTGGTCGGTGCCGATCAGATCGAAGACGCCTTCGCTCAGACCGTGGCAAAGGGCCTCGACATGGCGAGCTGAACGCAGTGGCGGGTTGACCTTGGCCTGGCTATCGTAGGCACCAGTTGACGCTCCGTCTCCAGCTACCAGCTCGTCGGTCAGGGTTAGATGGTGCGGCGAGACCTCGGCTGCAACATTGGCACCGCGCTGCTTGGCCAGTTTGACGATCTCCACCGAACCGCCTGAAGAAAGATGCAGGGCGTGGTAACAACCGCCGGTCAGCATCGCCAGGCGCAGGTCACGCTCCAGCATGATTTCCTCGGCCTGGTGGGGCGCTCCGATCAGGCCGAGACGCGCCGAGACGCGGCCTTCGTGCATGCTCGCCCCGGCAATTAAGGAAGGCTCCTCAGCGTGGTTGGCCACTGGCCGCGCGAACCGATTGGCGTATTCGAAAGCCGTCCGCATCAGCCGAGCCGATTCCACCGGGATCCCATCGTCGGAGAAACCGACGGCTCCGGCGGCGACCAACTGGCCCATATTGGACAGCTCCCGACCCTCCATGCCCTGCGAGATGGTGGCGATTTGGGCGATGTTTACACAAGCCGAGCGGGCCCGTTCGTCAATGTCGCGTAGGACTGCCGGGTTGTCTACCACCGGGTCGGTGTTAGCCATCGCCACCACTGAGGTGTAACCTCCGGCCGCCGCCGCCGCCGCGCCGGATTCAATGGTTTCCTTATGCTCCCCGCCCGGCGTGCGCAGGTGGCAGTGCGGGTCGACCAGCCCCGGGGCGATTACCAGGCCGGCAGCGTCGAAGACGATCGCCCCGTCTGGGCGCCCGAGGTTGGCACCGACCGCTTCCACCCGGCCGGCCCGGATGAGAAGGTCGCACACTGCATCCAGTCCCGCAGCCGGGTCGATGACCCGTCCATTGCGCAGCAGTTGATCGGGACCGTTCATGGGGACCGCGCAGCGCGATTGCGGGATAGCAGGTAGATGACCGCCATCCGGACAGCCAGGCCCGCGGTCACCTGGTCGGCGATAACCGAGCGATTCGATTCCGAAAGCGCCGGATCGATTTCAATTCCGGTGTTTTGCGGGCCCGGATGCATGAGAATGGCTTCGTGGTTGGCCAGTTCCATGTGCTCGGGCGTTATCGCGTATTGGGTCACGTACTCGCGCGACGAGGCCAGCCAGGGACCCGCCATCCGCTCGTGCTGGATTCGCAGTCCCATCAACACGTGGGCGCCCGCGACCGCCTCCCGGAGGCGCGGCTCCAGGATTACTTGACTGCCCTGGGCAAGCCCGATCGGGACTAATTGAGGCGGCCCGCAGAGAACCACGCGGGCCCCCAGCTTGGTCAGCGCCAATATGTTGGAACGGGCAACCCGGCTGTGGCGAATGTCGCCGACAATGACCACCTTCAACCCCTTGATCCGGCCGAGCCGTCGCCGGATCGTGAGGGCGTCGAGCAGGCCCTGAGTAGGGTGTGCGTGGGCGCCGTCGCCGGCATTGATGACCGGCCCCGGTAGGAGGCGCGCGGCCAGATGCGGGGCGCCGGCGCGGGCATGACGCATCACAAAAATATCGGCCCCCAAGGCGGCGATAGTGGCCAGCGTATCAGCTAGCGATTCGCCCTTCGAAAGTGAGCTGCCGGCCGCGGAGAAATTTATTGCCTCGGCGCCCAGTGCTTTTTCTGCCACCTCAAAGGAGATTTTGGTGCGGGTGCTGGCCTCAAAGAACATGTTGGCCACGGTGGTACCACGCAATGCCGGAACGCGCGGGACCTTGCGTTCGAGGATTTCGGCCATAGACTCGGCGGCGTCGAGCAGGAGTTCGATATCTCCCGCGCTGTAGCTTGACAGATCGAGCAGATGACGGTGGGAAAAAGGAGTCACTGCCCGGTCCGGGAGACTCCTACCGCGTCCTGTCCGTCAACTTCCTCAATCTGCACGCGAACGTGATCGCCGTGCTGGGTGGGAATGTTCTTGCCGACGAAATCAGGCCGGATCGGCAGTTCACGATGACCGCGATCGACCAGGACTGCAAGCTGCACGCGGGCCGGCCGGCCGTAGGCTCCGAGTGCATTTAGGGCGGCCCGCACCGACCGTCCGGTGAAGATGACGTCGTCGACTAAAACCACCTCCAGCCCGTCGAGCTCGAATTTGATCTGGCTCGGAGCGATTTCACGCATGTCCGAACGCAAACTCAGGTCGTCGCGGTGCATCGTGATGTCGAGCTGTCCGACCTCGGGCGATACGCCCTCGATGATGCCGATTTGTTTGGCGATGCGACCGGCCAACGGAGCTCCGCGGGTGCATATTCCGACGAGTGCCAGCCGCTGAAGATCGCCGGCGCGCTCAATGATTTCGTGGGACATGCGGCGCAGGGACCGCTCAACCGCGGAAGCTGACATTGCCAATTGCCAGCGCCGATTGACGGGGTCGTCGCCGACCGAAAAAAAACGGTCATCCGGAATCGGTGACCGCGCTAGCTTATCGGGTGAGCCGGAATCGGCCAATTTAACCTTTCTGCCTCGCCGGACAAGATTAAAGGTCGCGGCAAATTTTAGGTTAAAACCCGGCTCCAGCACGGTGCGATTCGTTGGGTAGCGGACCCTCGGGGCCAGCCCGATTAGCTAGCGGCAGATTAGCGCCGACCGCTCTTGTCCGGTGCCGACGTATCCGACCGCTACTCCGGTTATCTCCTCCACCCGCCGAACGTAGGCGCGGGCGTTGGCTGGCAGCTGAGACCATTCAGATAGACCTGCCGTTGGCTGCCGCCAGCCCGGCATGAGGTCGTAAATTGGCTTGGCGCGTGCCAGCCGGTGGGTATTGGGCACCCATTCGATCGTCTCCCCGTCGACCTCATAGGCTCGACAGATGGGTATTTCATCAACATCGTCGAGCAGGTCCAGTTTGGTGAGCGCCAATTGGCTGATCCCGTTTAGCGCCGCGGCGTAGCGCACGGCGACCGCGTCCATCCATCCAACCCGCCTCGGGCGTCCGGTTGCTACACCAAATTCCTGGCCGGCGATCCGCAGCCGATCAGCGGCTGGCCCCGTCAGCTCGGTGGGAAATGGTCCCTCACCGACTGAGGAGGTGAAGGCTTTAGCGACCCCGATCGTGCGGTCGATGCGGTTGGGCGGAATCCCGGCCCCGATGCTGGCGCCGCCGGCCGTCGGCGACGATGAGGTCACGTATGGGTAATGCCCCCAGTCGATGTCGCGCATGATTCCCAATTGGCCTTCCAGCAGCACGTTTTGAGCTCCGCGTAAGGCTGCCTGGATCAAGGGAAAGCTGTCAACGACGTAAGGCGAGAGCAATTCGGCCCATTCTTGGCATTGTTCAAAAGCAGCCTGCGGGCTCAGGGAGAATTCGGCTCCCAGGCGCCGGAGCAGGTGGTTTTTTTCACCGATGACATGTTCGAGCCAACGCAACAGGTATTGCGGTTCGTACAAATCGGCGATTTGGACGCCGCTGCGGGAATATTTGTCGGCATAAAGTGGGCCGTTGCCGCGTCCGGTCGTCCCTTGGAACAGGTCGCCACGTGAATCTTCCTGGGCCGAATCGATGTGCCGGTGATATGGCATGATCACGTGAGCGCGCTCGGAAATCCGGATTCGATCGCGGATCCCAAGCGAAGGGAGCCGGTCGGCCAAACCGTTAACTTCGTTTAGGAATGAATCGGGATTGACCCCGGTGCCGGTCCCTAGCAGGTTGCGGGTGCCGCGATGGAAGATGCCCGATGGGATCAGATGCAACCCGAATCGACCGTGATCGTTTACAACCGTGTGACCGGCATTGTCAGAGCCCTGAAATCGGACAACCAGCTGGCAGTCGCCGGCTAAGAAATCTACGATCTTGCCCTTGCCTTCGTCGCCCCACTGCGTGCCGACGACGCAAATGACACTCATTGCCAATCCTCGAATGTGCTGCTGGTCCGACCGACCGGTATACCCGCCGGCGGATGATTACGAAAGTTGCAGGTCCTCTTGGTAGGCGGTCTGCAAACTGGTTTCCGGGAAATGTCGCAGGCAGGCGCCCAGAAATCCTACGAACAATGGGTGCGGACGATTGGGTCGCGATCGGAATTCGGGATGGAACTGCACGCCAACGAACCAAGGGTGCCCGGCCAGCTCGATTATCTCGACCAGATCTCGGTTTTCATTAATCCCGGCAAGGACCATTCCGGCCTGTTGCAACGACTTTCGAAAGGCGTTGTTAAATTCCAGGCGATGACGATGGCGTTCGCGCACATGATTCATACCGTAGGCGCCGTGGGTCGCGGTCCCTGGCACGATCGAGCATTCCTGGGCGCCCAGCCGCATGGTTCCGCCCAGATCGATGTCACCGTGGTGCTGCGGCATTGGCGAGATTACCTGGGCTGTGGAATCGGTGTCCTGTTCAAAGGACGCTGCATCCTCGATTCCGGCCACATTGCGGGCGAACTCTACAACCGCCATCTGCATGCCCAGACACAATCCCAGGAACGGCGTGGCGGTCGTTCGGGACCAACCGGCAGCCGCGACCTTGCCTTCCAGCCCTCTTTTTCCGAACCCGCCCGGGATCAGAACCCCATCCACCCCGGACAGCAAATCCTCGGCGGGCCGGCGCTCGAGTTCCTCGGCGTCGACCCAGCGGATCGTGACCCGAGCCGAATTCGCCACGCCGGCGTGGTGGAGTGCCTGCACCACGCTCATGTAGGCGTCGGTGGCCTCAACGTACTTGCCCACCACCGCAACTTCAATTTCATGCCGATGTTGATCCGACCGGTTGACCATTGTTTGCCAATCGGACAGGTCGACCGTTGTTGCTTTGATCCCGAGGTGGCGGCAGATGTAATCGCCAAGGCCTTCGTCCTCTAGGTGCATCGGCAAGCGGTAGATGTCGGGCAGGGTTGGCAGCGAGATTACAGCCTTTGCATCTACGTCGCAAAACAGGGCGATCTTTTCGCGGGTGGTGCGGTCGAGCGGTTGCTCGCAACGGCAGGCGATAACCTCCGGCAGAATGCCGATCGAGCGCAGGGTGGCGACCGAGTGTTGAGTCGGCTTGGTTTTAAATTCGCCCGAGGGGCCCAGTCGGGGAACGTAGGTGAGGTGGATGTACATGATGTTTTCCGGACCGACATCACGTTTCAGTTGGCGTACCGCTTCAAAGAACGGCAACCCCTCCATATCGCCGATGGTTCCGCCAACTTCAATGATTTGGACTTGGGCACCGAAGTTCTGCTCCTGTCGCAGGATGCGCGCCTTGATCGCATCGGTTACATGTGGGATCACCTGGATGGTTCCGCCGAGGTAATCGCCGTAGCGCTCGCGCCGAATCACTTCGGCAAAAACCTGGCCGCTGGTGGTATTGCAGTCAGCGGTAAGGTTTACGTCGGTAAAGCGTTCGTAGTGACCAAGGTCCAGGTCGGTTTCGGCCCCGTCGTCGGTGACGAACACCTCGCCGTGTTGGGCGGGGTTCATCGTCCCGGGGTCGACGTTGATATATGGATCGAGCTTGATGTTTACAACCCCTACGCCACGCGACTTGAGGATGCGGCCGATTGAGCCGCAGGTTACCCCTTTGCCCAGTCCTGACATCACCCCGCCGGTCACAAT
Source organism: Chloroflexota bacterium (assembly GCA_965261345.1). Classification (GTDB taxonomy): domain Bacteria; phylum Chloroflexota; class UBA11872; order UBA11872; family VXNJ01; genus VXNJ01. The sequence continues at coordinate 739,401 of OZ253449.1, read as the reverse complement.
CAGGTACTTGGATGGGACCAGCACTTCGATTTAGGCCACGACCGATTTCTTCAACGCCACGCGGGCACGGAGATTGGCGATCTGCGGTGTACCGTGACCCTCATAACGCCCGCTTACCGTCAGCGCCGGTTGCTGATCGGTCACCTGGAAGCCCAATCCGGCAACCAGTTTTTCAATTAGGGCGGTGTTCTCGACCTCATCGGCGTCCGAGTACTCCATCGGAACCACCCAGCAGGGGTCGATCCGCGACACCAGCTTGACCAGTTCACCAACCGAAAGCTGGCCGCGCCCGCCGGGCGGGACGATCAATGCGTCGGCGTGCCGCAGGTGGGCAACCACCGAATCCGGCGGCGGCGCGGCCAATTGCCCCAAATGAGCCACTTTGGTGTGTCCGCCGACAAGACGCAGTACCAGTCCGCCGGGCCCGGTACTAGGGTCGGGTGTCGCTGTGTAGGCGTCAATGAACATACCGGCGATTTCGTATTCGCCGGGACGATCGATGCGATAGGGTTCGGTTCCGACTTTAGCCAGTGGGTCCTGATCCTCGATATTGCGAAGCTCAGGTTCCTCGCCCGTCGGGGGTCTGCTAAGTGTGATCCCATGCGCCCGCTGCTTTAAATTGCGGTAGCGCCAGGGTAAGCGGTAGGGATCCAGAAAAATGATTGCGCCACGGTGCTGAATCCGAAAGCACGATGCGCCGAACCAGGCAATTTCCATCAGGGGCAGTGGGGTTGGCGAGCGGTTGCTAGCTAGGTGAGAAGGCTTGCAAGTAGTTTACGAAATTCTAACGATGATTGGCCGAAAGGCCGATTCCAGATCATCGCGCCAATCTCCCGCGGCGGGCCAATTAGAATTCCTGCACGCCGATTCCGGCACTCGGAAAATTTGAGTCGGCAACGGCGCGGCGCATGGGAATATTACCCGTTACGCTAAGTAGCGTTCATTGACTCGACCACTAATTCCCGCCGAATTGTTGTTGCGGCTGGCCTGTCCGGCCTGCCGTGGCCAGCTTGCCGAAAACTCAGCCCAACTAGTCTGCCGGGATTGCACCCGGCGCTACCCGATCGAAAACGGAATAGCGCGCATGCTGCCAGATCAATCTGCGCCCGCCCCAGGGCCGACCGATGCCGCAACGGGCTAGTAGCATAGCCCGCGTCGCCCGCCCTTAAACCGCGTTTGCGATGAGGTTTGCAATTGACCGCTGAGATCGCCTTGACGATTGCGATTTTGGTGGTGGCGGTAGGTGCATTTGCAAGCAACAAGGTCTCCTTTGATCTGATCGGCCTGGCCGTGTTGGTGGCCGTCTACGCCAGCGGATTAGTCACCCTGGACCGGGCGATCTCCGGTTTCGCCAACACCGCGGTCATTACCATCGGATCGGTCTACGTGATCTCCGAAGGCCTCTCACGCACCGGGATTGCTTACGCAATCGGTCAGCTGTTGCGGCGAGCTGCCGGAGACAGCGAGGCGCGCATTATTGCCCTGACGATGCTGGCGGTCGGCGGACTCTCGGGATTTATGAATGCGATCGGGGCGGCGGCGGTGATGCTGCCGGCAATCGTGGCGGCGGCGCGGGCCATGAACGCGCCGATAGCACGGGTGCTATTGCCGCTTTCCTACGGGGCGTTGATGGGAAGCATGCTTTCCCTGGTGGGTACCCCGGCAAATCTGCTGGTCAACAGCGTGATGGTCGATCGCGGGTTCGAGACGTTCCAGCTTTTCGATTTCACCCCGATCGGGGTGGCGATCTTGGCGGCCGGCACCGCCTCGATGGTCCTGGGGCGACGTTGGCTCCTCCCTTCACATGCCGGTAGTGCGGAAATTGATGCCATGCTGCCGGCCGACAGCCGCCACCACGAACCCTACAAGTTAGAGCAGAGCGTCTACGACATCATCGTGCCATTTACCTCCAACTTGATTGGCCAGACTCCCGGCGAGGCCGATCTGGGGCGCAAATTTGGAGTCTTTATCTACGCGGTTGAGCGCGAGGACGATCTTATAGCCGAAGGGATCGCCAACATCGTTATCCAGTCCGATGATCACTTGCTAATCAGCGGGGTTCGAGTCGATGTCGAACGGATGGCCGAGAGTTTCGGATTGGGTGAGTTTGACCGTACCGTAGCCGATCTGGCTGAACTTGGTTCGGGGTCCTCGAGGATGGCCGAGGTGGTGGTGGCGCCGCGATCGGAGCTGATCGAGAAGACCCTGCCGGAAATTGACTTTGCCGCCCGCTACGGGTTGAACGTGCTGGCCGTCTGGCGCGACGGGATGGCGCAACGTACCCGCCTGGCTCAATTGCGCCTGGGCCAGGGCGATACCCTGCTAGTGCAGGGTCCCACGGCGCAGGTGGACGCGCTGCGGCGGCAGGCCGATGACCTGGTCGTGATCTCGCAGGAAACCGGGATGCGATTTCGTCGTCAGCGGGCGCCGTTGGCGATTGCCGTGCTGGCTCTTTTCGTGGTTGGCATGGTAACCAACATTGCGCCGGTGGCGATAGTTGCCCTGGCCGGGGCGGCGGCTATGGTGATGACTCGCGCCCTGACAATGGACGAGGCCCGCGCATCGATCTCCTGGCGAGCGATCCTGCTAATTGCCGGGATGCTTTCGCTTGCCGAGGCGATGACCACCACCGGGGCGGCCGAATTGCTGGCCACCTCAATGGTCGATGTGGTCGGCGATGCCGGTTGGCATGTGGTCCTGGCGATCATCCTGGTGCTTACATCACTCTTTGCGATATTTGTCAATAACCACGTTGCGGCGGTGCTGATGGCTCCGTTGGCGATCGATGCAGCTCTCTCCGCCGGCGCCGATCCGCGAATGTTCATAATGGCGGTTGCCCTGGGCGCGGCAACCGGCTACGTGACCCCTTTCGCTCATCCCGGCAACATCCTGGTAATGGGACCCGGCAACTACCAGTTCAAGGACTACGTGCGCGCCGGTACCCCGGTCGCGTTGGTCGTATTGGTGGTCGGGTATGCGACCCTGCTGCTGATTTTTTAGGAGTGCCGGCCGAACCAGTAGGCCAGGTAACGCCAGCGGCCCCAGCGCCGATAGACCCGCTCGGCGGCGGCCGTGTCGGGATGTCGACTCCGAAAAACGCTATCGATTGGCAGCTCGCCGAAACGGCCGCTTAGCGCCATGATGTGGGCCCGCGCATAGGGACCGATTCCCGGCAAGGCGGAAATCTCGGCCGCGACCGTACGGTCGGGACGTTCGGGGTCGGCCCAGCTTTCCGGGCAAACTTGCCCGTTGCAGATCAATTTGGCGATTTGGCCGAGTTTGGCTGAGCGGTAGCCGAACCCAGTCTGCTCGAGAATATCTCCCGGGTTCAGCCGGGCGATTGTTTCCGGACCCGGAAAAGCGATTCGCCCCAACGGAGCTCTTTCTCCCAAATTGTTGACCGTGCGCTCAATCATCGCTCGGGTCCCGCTCCAGGACACGTTAGTGGTAGCTAGAACCTTTGCCAGATCCTCCCAGACCGTGGGTGAGCGCAGTAAAGTGCCGGCCCTGGTTTCGGCCAACGGGCGATAGCGAGCCTGGCGACGGCAACGGGCGTGAAAGTCGGAGAGGTCGAGATCTGGCCACAACATTCGTTGCACAACCGCTTCGGCCGCGCCCGGGTCGGGGCTTCCAAAAACGTCAATTTGAATTCCTTCACCCACCTGGGTCAGGTCAAACGCCACTGCGCGGTCGCCAACCGTCGACGCGGTTTGTAACCGGCGCCCGATCGGATCCCAGACGAACGGAGCCAGGCGGGACCAGCCGTGCGAGTCCGCCAGCGCCGGCAGGTCCAACTGTTCCAACAAAAATGAATGGCTGGGTTGGGGAACTGCCGATTCAGCCATCGGCAGGCCCCGCAAAGCGTCGCCGAAGCAGCAGCCGGATTAAATTTGGCATAGTCGATTGGATTCCGTTAAGCATCCGTTGGGGCACCAGTCTGAATTTCCTCTTTATTACTACCGATCAAATGCGCGCTGACACACTGGGGGTCGCCGGAAACCCGTATGGTGCCACCCCGCGACTTGATCTATTGGCCCGAGAAGGATCGTATAGCCCCCGGATGTATTGTGTGCAGCCGCTGTGTATGCCTTCGCGGTCATCGATGATTACTGGGATGACACCCCGCGGCCACGGCGTGTGGTCGAACGGTCTTCCGCTTGACCCCGACATCCCGACGTTTTCGCGGGCTTTGGCCGATTCGGGATATGCCACCGCGTTGATCGGCAAAGCGCATTTTTCAGTCTATGATCGCTACCGTGGCCTGGCCCCAGGGGACTCGCGCGAGACCGCCCAAAGTTGGTCGGATGGATCGATAACGGCTGCCTGGCATGGACCGTACTATGGCTTCGAGCACGTCGAGCTGACTTTGGCTCACAATTCGGTGGTCCACGGGCACGTCAGGGCCGACTTGGAAGCCGGCGGCGATTTTGCCGATTTGACCGGAATTGAACACGCCCTCGTCGACCCGCTCTGGCCCGGCGGTTGGAAGTCCGCCCTGCCGGTCGAACGGCACCCCACGACCTGGGTGGCCCAGCGTTCAGCCGAATATCTCCGTGGTGTAGGTGATCGGCCGTTTTTTCTGTGGGCCTCGTTTCCCGATCCTCATCACCCGTTTGCTCCTTCCGGTCATTACGCCGATCTGTACGACCCGCAGCAGATGGATCTGCCGGCCAGTTTTGGTGGCGATCTGACTGGAAAGCCCGAACATGTTCGCCAGTATGCCCGCGGGGATCTGCCCGGCCGCATGGAGGGCAGCGGGGCCGGGTTCGAAAGCCTCTCGGCGTTGCCACCATCGGTTTGGCAGCAGATCCTGGCCTACTACTACGGGATGTGCCGCCATATCGACGACGGCGTTGGAATGATCCTGGACGCCCTCGACCGGGCGGGATTGGCCGAGTCCACCACCGTGATTTTTACTTCCGACCATGGTGAGCTGCTTGGCGACCATCGCCTCCTGTACAAGGGACCCTATGCCTACGAGGGTTTGCAGCGCGTCCCATTCATCGCTCGCCTGCCCGGCGGCCCGACGGGCGCTACCCTACCCAACCTCGGTTCGCACATCGATCTGGCCCCGACCTTTTGTGACCTGGCCGGTATCGGGGCGCCGGACCACATGCCGGGCCGGCCGATGACCGGATGGCTATCCGGCGGCGCCGGGCGCGATCAGGTGATGATCGAATTCCAGGGGCGCTATTCCCCGATCACTTCGCGCACATTGGTAACCGAATCCCACAAGCTGACCAGATACGCCGGGGGCCCGATCTCCGAGCTCTACGATCTGCGCGAGGATCCCAATGAATTGAATAATCTGTACCCGCGAACCGAGTCGGCGTGCTTGCGGCATGAGCTGGGCGAACGTCTCCTCATTGAAATGTTGCTGGCCGAGAGTTGCTACCCACGGCCGGTTGTTCATGCCTGAACGGCTGGCGGCGGACGCCCAAAAACTGCTCCTGCAGATCTGTCAACGGGCCTTCGGGGCCGGCGCGGCGGTGCGTCAGGGATACGTGTTTCGGCTGCAGACCGAGGCCGGCGGTCGCCGGGCCACCCTTACCCAACCGCATGTTTCTCCGGGCGACCAATGGACGATGCCGACCACCCGTGACCTGCTTTCGCAGCTGGAGGCGGCCGGGTATTTCGAACGGGCCCCGCAGGGGGTACTAGTTGATGGCTTGCAAGTTCAGCGCGCCGGGTTGACCGCGCTGGCCCGGGACTGGTATGTCTCCCAGGATTGAACGGTGGGCCGGTGCTGCCGGCAAACCCGGGCCGCCCGAGACCGGCTATTTCGCGATTAGGCCTTGGCGTGGAGGAGAAAAGACTTCGATGATCACGCTGGCTTCGATCGCGGTGGCCTCGTGCTCGGCCCCGCCGGGAATGATCCACGCCGATCCGGCTCGACATATTGCCTTGGCGCCATCGACCTCTAGCTCAAGGGCGCCCTTGACGCAATAGCCGGCTTGCTCATTGGGATGGCTGTGCATGGCGACACACCCGCCGGCGGGCAGATGCACTTCGAGCATGTGCATGTTTTGGTGGTGCACCAGCAGCTTGTTCTTGACCCCGGGAAAAGGGGTGTCGGCTAGCTCTACCTCGGAATTGTGGACTGTCTTGACCATTGCGGAGGGTCCCTGCGAAAGTGGAAATTAGACCGGCTGAACCGGCCGGTTCTAAGGATAAAGTCAGCCACCGCGCGGGGCGGGCGATTAATGCCCGCAATTAGAGCTGATAGATGCGGGCGAGGTTTAGCCCCATGATTTTTTCCAGATCGGCGTCTGGCAACTTCAATCGGCGAATCGATTCGGCCGCCAGATCGGGGTAGGCGGTGGGGGCGTTGGAGCCGAACACCACTCGATCAGACCCTATCGCGGTCACCGCGTCGGCGACCGCCTGCGGCTCAAAAGCGGCGATACAGGTGCCCAGATAGAGGTTATCGGCCATCGCCGCCGCCTCCAGCGCCTGACCGCGCCAATATCGATGACCCATGTGGTCCATGATGAACGGAACATCGCCAAACCGCCGGGCTAGCACCGCAATCTCAAGCGGGTGCGAAGGGCTGCCCTGGGAGTGAATCGTGACCGGGACGCCGTAGCGGCGGGCGATTTCCACGCAGTCATTGGCGACATCGGAGGAATAGGTGTAACCGTGGTTGGCCGACATCAACTTGAGGCCGGCCATCTTGTCGACTCCTAAGCAGCGCTCGAGCTCTTGGCAGGCCTGATCGCCTAGGCGCGGATTGACGCAGGCGCAGGGAATTATTCGGTCGGAGCGCCTGGCGCACGCGGCCACGGCGGCATTGTCCGGCCAATAGCCAACGGAGGCGAACACTACGATTTTTTCAATTTCCGCCGCGTCCTCCAACTCCAACAGCCGATCCAGGTCGTTGGGCCCGGAAATGTAGGATTCGCAATCTGCGCGCATAGGTTATTCCTTTAGAAATTCAATCCCAAAAAACCGGGTTTACCAGAAGGTCGCGACCCCGTGGTCGGCACCCATCTGCGTTAGCACACCCAACTCCGCATCGGAGGTTGGAATTCCGTTGTCGATGCGGTCGTCATAAGTAGACCATTCGATCTCGCCCGGAACAAAAACCCGTTCAAACCCGGGCCGCGGGACAGTTTGCCGCATCAATCTGGCATTTTCGTCAACGACGTGTTCGTATTTTCCGTAATCGGTCATCGCCGCAACGTTGATCGCCATAAAGGTCATCCCCGATTGGATGGCCTCCTGGCCGGTCACACCGCCCAGAGATTTGATGGTTGAAGTCAATGCCCCCGACAACGCTCCTGAGAGCAGATCGAATACGTAACCGATTGCGTACCCTTTCGGTCCGCCGGCCGGGAGCATCGTGACCGCGGCGTCGGCATTGGTCGTGTCGTTGCCGTCAGCATCCAAGCACCACCCTTCGGGCAGCGGCATCCGGTGCAGACGGGCCATCATTACCTTCCCGAACGCGGCGACACCGGTCGCCATATCCAAGATGACCGGGCGGTCGGACCCCGCCGGAAATACCCAGGCGTGGGGGTTGTTGCCCAGCGACGACCGCGCGCCACCATAGGGGGCGGTGTTGACCTTGGCGCCGTTAGAACAGGAAAACCCGATCATCTGCTGTTCGGCGGCCAGCATCGGCCAGTAGGCGGCGGCGCCGAAATGGCGCCCGTTAAAGACTGTACTGAGGCCGATTCCGCAAACTCGCGCCTTCTCGATCGCCGCCGCCATGGCGTCATTGGCTACCGTCTGTCCCAGGCCGCCATCGCCATCCAGGATCGCAAACGCCGGCCCGTCGGCTACCGTACTGATTTGCGGAGTGGGATTTAACATCCCGGTCGTTAGAGATTGCAGATATGAGGGTTGAAGGCGGACAACGCCGTGCGAATAGACGCCGCGCAAATCGGCCCATACCAAGCTGCGGGCGGTCAATTCCGCGTTTTTGCTATTGACCCCGCAGGACTGGAACAATTGGCTGCTGAAATCCTCAAGCGCCAGGTGATCGAGCCTGGTCGTCTCCAAGTTTTCTCTCAAAGTTTCCCCCTCCGTCCGCTTTGGCCCATTATTAACGAGCCCACCTGCGATTTTGCGCCCCTGGAGTCATTTTGCCTGCTGGCGCAATACCTGGCAGATGATGTCAGCACCGGCACGAATTTGGGGCAGGCTGGCGAACGAATAGGCGACCCGCAAGTGACCGTCCTCGCCGGGGGTGGGACGAAACCACGAACCGGCCCAGAGTTCCACCCCCCGCTCGGCCAGCAATCGCTCACTGGAGAGCGCACAGACTCCTTCGGGCAGCTTGATCCAGCAGTAGAAACCACCCTCGGGCTGCGACCAGGAAAATTCCGGTTGGGGTAGATTTGCGCCCAGCACCTCGAGCAGGGCGTCGCACTTATCGCGATAGACGACCTGTAATTTTTGAATGTGGCGATACATGTGTTCGCCCATGAAATTAACCACTATCCGGCTGGTAAACGGGCTCGCCCCCAGGTCGTACTTGTGCGCGGCGAGCAGGCTGATCGTGGCCGGGTCGGCCATCGCCCAGCCCAAGCGGACGCCGGCCCCCAAAATTTTTGAAAAGGTTCCGGTTCGAACCACTCCCTCCCCATTGGCCAGTTGATACAGGCTGGGAACCGATTTACCGGCAAATCGCAGCTCGTAATAGGCGTCATCCTCTACGAGTAAAAAACCGAACCGGCGGGCCAGTTCCAGGATTGCCCTCCGGCGGGCCAGACTGGCAGTTATGCCAAGCGGATTCTGGAAGGTCGGTATCGTGTAGAAAAATTTGATTGGACCCGCCCGGCAGGCGCGTTCGACATCGGCCAGCAGGGGGCCCTCGTCGTCCCAGCGAATCGGAATCAATTCGGCACCAAATCCGCTAAAGAATGAAGCGCCCCAACTGGCTTCGTCGATTAGGACCCGGTCGCCCGGATCCAATACGGCGGTGGCAAGCAGGCCCAAAGCCTGCGCCGCCCCGTTGCTAATCAGCAGGTTCTGCGGGCTGATATTGAGGTTCTCAAGGCGCAGCGTTTTTTCGACAATTAGGTCGCGCAGCGGCTCATACCCTTGCCCGCCACCGTACAGCAGGGCGCTGTGGTCGGTGCTAAGGACCGCCCGGGCCGATTCGGCCAAGTCGTCTAGCGGCATTGATCCGGGATCTGGTTGGCCGGCGCCCAGTTGAAATCGGACCGGAGCAGAGGTTGCAATCTGCTCGGCCTGATCGAGATGGTGGCGATGGCGTCCGTGGCGTGACAGGTATTGACCAAGCGGCATCTACGATTGCACCGTATGTTGAAAGTTGAACGCTATAAATTCTGACAATGTTGCCGGCCAGAGGCGATTTAACTCCAGAAGCGGCCGGGGGTAAATTGCGCAAGGTCGAGCGAACCGGAGTGGCCCTGTATTCGGGCGCAAAGCTCGCGCGAACTTATCGGACCGAGCAGTATTCCGGCCCGGCCGTGCCCCCCGCAGATCCAAACCCCCTCCAGGCCCGGTACCGGTCCGATCAGCGGCAGACCGTCGGGTGTCACCGGGCGCAGACAGGCGGTCTGAACGAGGACTTCGGCCAGATCGATCCGCGAGCAATAGCTCCGCGCTTGGCCAAGAATTTGTTCTCGCGCCCGGATTGTGGTGGAGCTGTCGAAGCCGACCGTCTCCTCGGTGGTGCCGATCCAGACCTGACCATCGGCCCTCGGAGAGAGGTAATTGCCATGCGGATCCGAAAATCCCACCGGGCAGAACGGCCCGGGGACGGCCAACCGCAGAATCTGGCCCTTGAGCGGGGAAACCGGGATGCGGAAATTTAGCATTTGGCCGAGCGCGCTTGACCACGGGCCCGCCGCCAGCAGCAGTTGCCCCCCGATGTAACGCTTTCCGCTGCTGCCGGTAACCGTAAATCGCCCGCCACCGCCCGCAATCGCTTCAACCTGGTCGAATGCAAGCCGGGCACCCGCACGCGAGGCGGCTTTGATGAATGCGTTGGTTAGGGCGCAAGGATCAACGCTGGCCGCCTGCGGCTGGCAGATGGCCCCGGCGATCGGCTGGTCAATCCAGCCGCACAACTCCGCTGCCGGCTCCGGATCCAACCAGTGGGCTCCCCGAAGAATCGATCCAGGCTGCTCAAGCAGGCTCTGCAATTGCCCGGCCACCGCCGGGGTGGGCGCCACTACCAGGCTGGGCGATCGGTGATGGCCATATTCTGAGCCGGCGGAGTTGAACAGCTCATGCGGCAGGTTGGTGTGCAGTTCGAATCCAGCCTGGGCGAGCGGCCCCAGCTCCGGACCGGCGCGTTCGCCCAACGGTGGACTAAGCAGTCCGGCGGCATTTCCGGATGCACCGGCGGCGATTCGGCGCCCTTCGACCAGCAGACAGGAAACTCCGTCCCGGGCCAGGTAGTAGGACGCCGCGGCTCCGACGATACCGCCGCCGATGATTACGATTTCGGCGTGATGACTCGCTAGCGGCAACGCACCACGGTACCAGCGGTTACGTGGCCGGGCGACGAAGCCGCCCGCCCGTCGGCCCGGAAGTTGGGCTCAGAATCCGCCCATGCCACCCATGCCGCCCATGCCGCCCATGCCACCCATGCCACCCATGGCTTCGGGTGAAATGGGCGCTGCCGGTTGCGGCAGCTCGGCGACCATTGCTTCGGTTGTAAGCAACATGCTGGCCGCCGAAACTGCGTTGCCGAGCGCGGTGCAGGCCACGCTGGCCGCATCCACGATTCCGATTTCGTAAAGATCTCCGAACTCGTCTGCGCTGGCGTTCCACCCGTACCACTGGTTGTCGTTGGCAAGAACCGAATCGATTACCAGCGATGGCACTGATCCGGCGTTGGTGGCGATCCGGCGGATTGGACCCTGCAGTGCGGTCTTGATAATCGCCGCCCCGGTGCGCTCATCCCCCTCGGGAAAATCTTCGAGATCGATTGCCAGGGCGGCCCGCAGGTAGCCAATTCCGCCTCCTGGGATTATTCCGTCATGGATTGCCGCTCGGGTTGTCGACACCGCATCCTGGGCCCGAGACTTGCGTTCGCGCAACTCGATGTCGGTAGCGGCGCCGATCGAGATGATCCCAACCCCGCCCGTCAATTTGGCCAATCGCTCCTCGAGCTTTTCGCGGTCCCAATCCGATTCGGTCGACTCAAGTTGGGTCCGGATCTGCTCGGCCCGGGCCTGCACCGCGGCGTCGTGGCCGGGGCTCTCCAGCAGGATGGAGGCTTGGCGACCTATGGTGACGCGGTCGGCCTGGCCGAGCCAGTTGACCGAGGCTTCCTGCCAGGAAAACCCGACATGATCGGAGAAAACCGTGGCTCCGGTCATCGCCCCGATATCCATTAGGATGGCGCGCATGCGTTCGCCGTAGGAAGGTGCCTTTACTGCTGCCACGTTGAGTTTGCCGCGCAGCTTGTTCATGATCAATAGGGCCAGCGCGTCGCCTTCAATGTTGAGCGCGGCGATGAACAGGTTGCGGATTCCGGCCGCCACGATCCGGTCCAGGTATGGAGCGAAAGCCTCAGCGCTCGAAATCTTGCTGTCAACCAGTAGTACCCGCGGGTTGTCTAGGGAGGCTTCCATCCGCTCAGCGTTCGTGACGAAGTACGGCGAAATCCACCCCTTGTCGAGCTGCATGCCTTCTACGTAGCGAGCCGATAGTGGTTGGCCGGTCCGGCTTTCGTCGATCTGGACCAATCCGTCGTTGCCAACCCGCTCCATTACCTCAGCGATGTACTCGCCGATCATTTGGTCATTTGCGGCAATGGAGGCTACGCGTTCGATGTCCTCAGCCGACTCCACCGGCTTGGCGATCTCGCGGATGTTCTCGAGGGCGATCTTGGCTGCGCGGTCGATGCCGCGTTTTAGGATCATCGCATTTGCCCCGGCGGCGATGTTCTTTAACCCCTGTTGGACGATTGCCTGGGTCAGCACCACCGAACCGGTTGTGCCGTCACCGACCGTATCACCGGTTTTGGTCGCGGCTTCCTTTACGATCTGGATTCCGATATTCATGTACGGGTCCGAGTACGATTCGGAAAACTGCTTGGCGATGTTGTCGCCGTCGTTAGTTACTTCCGCGCTCTGGAAGCGCTCGTACATCACGTTTCGACCGCGCGGACCATACGTGGAACCGACGATATCGCCGATCAGGTCTACGCCCTTGATCAACTCGCGACGCGCGTCGTCTGAAAATTTAACTCCCTTAGGAGGCATTGCGGGCCGGCCCTTCTACTTGGCTATGGGCGTGGGCTGGCGATTGCCAGTCCGCGCCTAACCAACGATTGCTAATACGTCGCGTTCGGCGATGATGAGGTATTCGACGCCTTCGGATTTAAATTCCGTACCGGCGTATTTGGCAAACAGCACGGTGTTGCCGACGGCAACGTCGAGTTCGGTTCGTTCGCCCTTATCGTTGCGCGCACCCGGGCCAACCGCCACGACCTGGCCCTCCATCGGTTTTTCCTTGGCGGTGTCAGGCAGCACGAGACCGGAGCTAGTCATCTCCTCGCGCTCGGTCGGCTTGATAAGGAGGCGATCGCCAAGCGGCTTGATTTGATTCATGTGCAAGGTTTCCTTTTTGCATGTTTGGCGCCCAGAACGATTGCTGGCGCCAACAATTGAGGCCCGCGGGGCGCGGCCCCGGGTTATTTGGGCCGGCAATTATAGATTTTTGTCGACGATTTTGGGCCGTGGCCGGCTTTTACTTTTGCATGGCGATGGTTAGCGGCCCTTCGGGCAAAACTGCGATCGAGTAATCGCTCCGTCCGCCCGTCAACCGCCCGGCCAGTGCCGAAATGTCGTGGCACGGTTCGCATCCGCTGGACCTGATCTGCCGGTCGCTTAGCCCATCCGCACGAACGTGCACACGCGCACGGGCGAGAACCTTGGCCAAAATCTGGGCTTGCCATTGATCGGCCCGCGGACAGGGTTGTTGGCGGATCTGGGCCAGCAGGTGTTTCGGCGCCAGACCGCGGGCCAAGTAGGCGGCGAAATGGCCGTGGCCAACCCCCTCCTGACACTGGCTGGCGATGACCAGATCTCCGCCCGGCCGCACGAACTGGGCAGCCGCCGATAACCCCTTTACCGCCTGGTAAAAATTCTGGTCCAAGGGAAAACCGCTGTTGGAGCTAATGACCAAATCGAATCGGTTGGCCAGCGGTGCGTTCGCGCACGCTGCCACCTCGTGACATGCGCGCCGGTGAGTCTCGGTAAGCTCCCCGCAATAGACCGCGGTGATCCTCTTCCGGGCGTCGAGCGCTACGTTGACGATCAGATCCGGCGGGCAAAGCGCGGCGGCTTCGCGCTGTTCGCGGAAGATCGGGTTGGTGTCGGTTCGACCCCAGGTCGAGTTCGCATCATCGATCATCTGGGCATCGTGGTTGGCCATGATCGATTCGGGCGAGGCGACCCCGGGAAGCGTCAGTTTGGCTCCGCCGGAGAACCCGGCAAAGAAATGCGGTTCAACGAATCCGGTCGTGATCCGTCTGTCCGCCTGGACATACTGCCGGCAGAGCGCAACCGGACGACCCGAACTGGTCATTCCCACGCTTGCAAAGCTGCCGGCCGATCCGGCATCGACCTGCACCACCTCAAAGCGGGCAAGTAGCCCGGGACCGAGCATCTCCTCCAACTCGGCTGGCGAGTTGGGCCGGTGCAACCCTAGGGCATTTATCAATGAGATGTCGCCGGCATGCCCGGGCGGGAGCGAATCGATGATGGCCTCAATCATCAAGCGCGAGGGCGCCGGTCGTGTGTAATCGCAAAAAACGATTGCCAGGCTCTCGTCGGGCCCGATCAATTGCGCCAGCGGCGCGGCACCGACCGGCTCGGCCAAGGCCGCTCGCAATACCGCTTCCGGCTCGGCCAGCGGCGGCGGGAATTTCGGGGCGATTACCCGAGTGGCGCCTTTGGGCAGGGACAGCGCAAGCCGACCCCGGCCATAGGCCAGGTCACATTCGATCATTTGCGTTGCCGCGACAGTTGCCAACTCTTGCTCGGGCGGCAGGAATATTGCCTGCCCGCACATTTTTGAAGTTAACATAAATATGTTTCCCGCGATAATTGAACCCGACGCCGCTCAACAGGCCTCCCGGTCAGGGGTTGCCGCGCAGCCGCCCAGGTGTGAATCTTGCAAGCGATTTAGGAGAACCAAGACGCGTATTTACGACATTTCGATGCCACTCGACGGCGACACTCCGACCCACCCGGATGAGCCGTCAATCGAAATTGATGTTTCCACTCGAATCGTCAATGGCGGCAACAGCAACGTCTCAACGCTCAGTCTGGGGACCCATTCGGGTACCCATGTTGATCCGCCGGCGCACTTTTTTGACGGCACCATGACGGTTGACCGGCTGGATTTAAACATGCTCTGCGGGCCGGCTTATGTGACTGAAATCCTGGGTGTTGAGGAAATCGGGCGCGAACACCTTGAAGCAGCCCGCATTCCGCCCGGCGTGCGCCGACTGCTAATTAAGACCTCAAACTCAACCAAGGAACTACTCAAACAACCCGAATACCAATCGCAGTATTCGGCGCTGATGCCCGGCGGCGCGCGCTGGATCGTAGATCGTGGCGTAAAGGTAGTCGGGATCGACTATCTCTCGATCGAACCAATGGATTCCAAGCGGTTCGATACGCACCGGGTGATCCTGGGCAATCGCCTGGCGATAGCTGAGGGACTGGATTTGGCCAACATCATCCCCGGGCACTACAACCTGTTTTGCCTGCCGCTCAAGATCGCGCGCGGTGACGGCGCGCCTGCCCGGGCCATCCTGGTGGAAGATCTTTAGCGGCGATTAGGGATCAAAATGGCGACTGAACCGAAGGCGCCAGAGCGATTTGCAAGCGATGTCCGTGATTTTCTAGAACACCTTCGCCAGGAGCGCGGGTTAGCACCAAACACCGTCGCCGCCTACGCTGCCGACATTGCCCAGCTGCTCGACTTTTTATATGCCTGCGGATGTGACGATTGGCAGGTCCCAAAGTCCGATATCGGCAACTATCGGGAAATGCTAATTGCCCGCGGGTACGCGTCCTCGACCCAGTCGCGCAAGATGGCGTCACTGCGCGCCCTGTACCGCTACTTGACCGCCAACGGGAGGGTGGACGACAACCCGACCGACGGCATGCAGAGTTCGTGGCGGAGATTGCCTCCGCCACAGGTACTAACCACCAGCGACGTCGACCGCCTAATCGATGCGGCCATGACCGGCCCAGGGGAATTTGCCCCGCAGCGTGAGCGAGCAATACTGGAAATCCTGTACGCAACCGGAGTACAGGCTACCGAGGTGATTCGATTAGACCTCGCCGATATCGATCTGACCGAGGCCAGCGTACGCTGCGGGCGGGGATTGCGGTCACAGCGCGATCAGCCGATCGGTCCGCGCGTGGTGCAGGCTCTCCGGTCCTGGATCTATGGTCAGCGCCGCACGGTGGCGGGGCCCGACCAGAGGGCGCTTTTTGTCAACCAACGGGGTGAACGGCTCACTCGCCAGGGGATTTGGTTGATCCTAAAGCGCCTGGCACTTGCGGCCGGAATTAAGAAGCAGGTATCACCGCGGACACTGCGACACACCTTCGCGACCAATGTCGCCAGTAACGTCGACTCGCTGATCGCGGTGCGCGAACGGCTCGGGCACGTTAGCGGGTCGGCCTCAGCCATGTATCGGCAGATGGCACGCAAGAATCCGCGGACCGGCGACCGCCTGAAAGGCTCGTAAGATCGCGGTGCTGCCGCGCGCCAATTTCCCTGAATCAATCCGTCGCAGCGCGGCGGCGATACTGCAGCAGCTCCCATCGACCCCTCGGCTGGCGATCGTGCTTGGATCGGGCCTCGGGGCGATTGCCGATACATGGCCGCCTCTTAGTTCCACACCCTACCGTGACATTCCCGGGATTGCCGAGGCGGGAGTAGCCGGGCACGCCGGCCGGGTGGTCGGCGTCGAGATCGGCGGTTCAGTCGCGATCGTCCTGCAGGGGCGAATGCACTATTACGAGACCGGATCGATGGCCGAAATCTGCCATTTTGTGCGGTCGCTCTGTGCCTGCGGCATCGAGGCGATTCTCCTTACCAACGCGGCTGGCGCGGTCAACCCAAGCTATCGGCCCGGTGATCTGATGATCGTGCGCGATCACATCTGTTGGCCCGCCCTAGCGGGGGCAAATCCGCTGGTCGGGCCCAACTGCGGACCGGGACCGCGGTTTCTGACTACCGCCAACCTGTACGATCCCTTACTTTACGTGTGGGCCGGCGAAGCCGCGGCCGGGGTGGGTACCACTGTCCATAGTGGTGTCTATTGCCAGGTTTCGGGGCCAACCTACGAGACGCGGGCCGAAGTGGGTGCCTTGGGTGTACTGGGCGCCGACGCGGTCGGGATGAGCACTGCGGTCGAGGCGATCGTTGCCCACCACAGCGGCGCTCGGGTCATGGCGCTGTCTACGATCACCAACATTGCCGGGTCGGCCAACACCCAGGACGAGCACGCGGAGGTCATGGCGGCGGCGGCCGGCGCCGCGACGGCGGTGGGCGAGATTCTCAATTCGGTAGCAACCCGTCTGGCTGCAATGGACTAGTTGGCAGATTGCGCCTCGGCCAGCAGTACCTTGAAACTGTCCAACCGCTCGCGGGTGATTCGGCCGGCGCGGATTTCAGCCTGAACCCGGCAACCGCGGGCCGTCGAATGGTCGCACCAGCGGGCCTGACAATCTGCCTCGGCGCTCGCGATCTCGGGAAAGGCCTCCCGAACCGCCGTGCGTGGGGCTTGCGCGACGCCAAAGGTCTTTAGGCCTGGCGCATCAACCACCCAACGGTGCTGGTCGACCTGATAGGCCGAGACCGCGGTGGTGGCGTGACGACCCTTGCCGGTGAACGCGTTCACACCAAGGGTTTTGAGATCAGAGCGTCCGGTGATCGCCGATATCAAGGTTGTCTTGCCCGCTCCCGACGGCCCGATGAATGCAGACAGCCCATCGGGCAGGTAGTCGACCAGTTGGGCGAGTCCGTCACCGGCCGGAGCGACCGTATAGAACAGGTCCCAACCGGCGGCGTCATAGGCGCTCAACCGCTCACGCACCGGTCCCAAATCTTTGACCGTGTCGATCTTGTTAACGCAAATTCCGGCGGTAATCTGGGCCCAACTGGCCCCTACCAGCATGCGGTCGAGCATGCGCATCTGCCGCGGTTCGAAGGACGCCGGCAGAACGAATAGGGCCAGCGCCAGGTTTGTGGCGATGGTCGCCCCCCGCGCCGCGCGGCCGTCCTCGGTGTGGGTGCGTTGCAGCTGGCTTTGGCGCGGAAGGATCGAGTCCAGCACGATCGTGCCCGAACGCATGGTCAGCACAACCCGGTCGCCGACCCGTGCCGGATTGCGCCCGCCATTTTTCCGGATCAGGCCGCCCGGCACATGGAACGCGATCTGCGACCCTGAAACCTGAGCCAGGCAACGTGAGCGGGAGACATTGGTCACGATGCCCTCAATCGAATCTGCCGGGTTGGCCATCTCAGGGAGCTCCGGCAAACGCTTGGGCCGGATTTAGGCCGAGCGCCAGGAGGTCGTCATGGAGGTATACATAAACCTGTGAGTTGCCGATGGGGGCCGGCGGATTGTGCCAAATCAAAAAGTTAAACAGAGCCTTCCAATTAGTTCCGTTGCTGGCGAAATCGCCCAACGAGGACCAAGTCCAATTTTGGTAGACGTGTTCGGGAAACCACTGGCGAATCGGTACCGCCGCACCAGCGTAGTCAGTCAAGCGGTAACCGACCGCGTCGGCGGTTGCCGGACCGATGATTAGTATCAGGGCCGAAACCGCCTCAGGGTCCAGTTCGCCTTTGGCATACTCCACCGCGCTGTGATCGAGCAGATACCAGACCAACGGCCAATGGGCTTCCGGGCCGACATGGACCGGCAGCGCCCGCCCGTAACCGGATTTTTCGCCGGCGCTCTCGATCAGGGCGACTACCGCCAAAAGATCGCGGCTGGTCTGCGAATAGGTCATTGGTGTGCGGGGGATGTCTCCGTACAGAAAGGTAATTGCGATTGAATGCCTTGCCGTCAACACCAGCAGGGCGGCCAGTAGCAATCCGGAGACGATCGTAACGACCCGACCCGACCGCAGCAGTTCCCCGGCCCGGCGGCTGGCCAGCAGGATCATCGGCAGGGCGATGTGCAGGGACAGCCAGGCGGCTTTTTCGCCGGCGATCGAGTAGATCAGTAGCGAGGCCAACAGCCAATAGATAAGCAGCGACCCGAACAAGTCCGGGCGCCGCACCCAGCCATAGATGCCCGACAGTCCGAACACCACGGCAAAGGGCTCAAAAAACAGGAGTATTAGCGGGTAGAAAAACCACGGCTGGTTCAATCGGCCGGACTGGTGAACTTCCACCCAGACCGACACCGAGTCGTGAAAAGCTTGCGGAATCAGGTGCCAGTTGATTCCGAACGAACTAAACAGAAGGGCCGGAATGAGAAGGATGAGCGCCGTGCCGGTGATGAGGCCTAGGCGGTCGGCAAACAGCGCCGCAAATGCCGATCTTGCCCGTACCAGACTTGGCCGGTCGCCGATCAATCCGGCCCGGCCCAATCCAGCAAAAGCCGCCAGCAGGGCTAGGTAGGAGCAAAAAATGAAACCGGCGATGTAGGCGTTTTCCTTACTGGCCAGGCTAAGACCGAAAGCGAGCCCGGCCAGTAGAACCCAGCGTCGTTGCGGCCTGCGGAAGAAGCGGTAGAGGGCGGCAAAGGCAAGCAGCGTAAAAAGGGCGATTAATACGTCATTGCGCATAAAGCGTGAATAGTAAAGAAACCCGCTTGAGATTGTGATCGCGCTCATTGCGATCAGGGTTCCCGACCCGCCCAGCGGCCGCCTTAACAGATAGGGAACCGCGGCGACAACGGCGATACCGGCCAGCGCCGGCAACAAGCGGGCCGTGACCTCGTTTACGGCGGTTAGGGCAAATATCAATGCGCTGGAGAAATAAAGCAGCGGGCCGTGAAACAGCGGTTCGTATACGTAGGGCGCAAATATCAACCGCTCGAACGCGGTTATCGCGTGGATTGCCTCGTCGTGGTGAAGGGCCCGCGATCCAAGATCTAACAGCCGTGAAATTGCGGCAATCGCCAGGATGGCTCCCGGGGCGATCGCGGCCCGATTGCGGGCTACCGCCCCAATAAGCGGCCTGGCCCGGGCGTTCACTGGCTCATCGGTCGCGGGATCGCGTAGATGGTCAGGGTCCCTCCGGGAGCGGTGTAGACCGGAATCAGTCCACCGAGCGGATCGGGATCAACTGCCTGATGAAGTTGCCGCTCCAGCTGACCCAACACGACATGGGTGACCCCGGCCCGCCGCAGGATATCGGCTGTTGCGGGCCGATCCAATTGCCGAAAGCTGTTTTCAATCAGCTGCTGTCGATCAGCAAATTGCGGGTAATCCACGCGATAGGTCAAGAATCCGTGCCCCAACCAACCCAGCACGGTCGGCACACCGGTCCAATTGGCAATACGCGCGGCATTCGAATAGGGCTTGCAACAGGCCTCCATCAGGACCGAGTCCACCGGCAGGTTGTCGGCCGCCCAATTTGCCGCCGCCACATCGTCGGGGAGAATGTCGGCCGCGCTGCGGAGCGCGTTGAGTGAGGGTTCGCCCTGATCGGCAAGGCGGGCGCTGAACGCGTCGGCGGTATAGAAAAGTCCAATTGACAGCAGCCCCAGAATGATCAGCGAAGCGCCGACGCGGGCGGGGGCGACCGCCCGCGTGACCTGCTCCCCGGCAAGCTCGCGCCAGCTGCCAATCAGCATTGCGGGGGCGCATGCGGCCAGCAGGATCCACGCCGAAAAGCCCAATTTGAACATCGTGTTCATGCGCTGGTACGGAGCTGGATGCCCATCATCGACGATAAGGACTTCCGGTATGACCAGAAGCAGCAGTGCGAACGCGGCCAGCCCGGCGACCGCCGCGCGATCGGAAGACCGGTCGTTGGCAGCAATTCCCATCTCGCGCAGGGTCAACAGCATCGCTCCCAACAATAGGATCAGAGCGCCGGCCGTAAATAATGCCTCGCCGCCGCCGGCAAGGGCGATTAACAGCCCGACCGGAATTAGTCCGCGGTATCCATGTCGGGCGAGTCCGTTCCACAAGTGCCAAACGGCGACGATCGCTAGCGGAAGACCCCACATCAACAGAAACGGTCCAAGTTGCGAGCGGATTGGAGCTGGTGCCAATCCAAGGTTGAGGGGCTGGAAGGAAAGCAGTTGCGGCAGTGCAACAGCCAAAGCCGCCAGCAACGCGATTGCCAAATGCAGACCGAAGCGGGCCGTCCCGGCAAAGCGTTGACTGGCCAACAACGCCAACAGCCCGGCGGCCGGTCCCAGCAGTAAGCCGCCGGGAAAATCCCAAGAATTTGTAACCAGCAGCAACCCGGCCACCGCGCCGCCGAAAGCTGCGGTCCAGAGGCTGGGCCGATTCTTTTCATGCCGCCAGGCGATGTACCAGCAGGCGGCGGCGGCGGCGGCCATCAGAACCAGCGGCAGGGCCAGCGCATGGGCGTGCAGGTCGCCAAGCAGAAAGGTAAAGGCCGGAAATTCGGTTATCGGGCAGTCGCGCACCGCCGGATCGCCGCATGCGGGAAGCCCGCCGCCCTCGACATTGCGGATGATGCGAGTGGCGTTCCAACTGAGCCCGTTGTAGAAATACGGATCGTTCTGGGCCTGCCCGCCTAGATAGGCCAGGCCTGCCAGGTTGCCCACGAACAGCACCCCGGCAACCGCACCGATTCCGCCGATTGCGGCCGCCCAAGATCTTGCCGCAGCCGCCAATGTAGTCAAATCTCGGCCCAGGCTGTATGCGCCCAAAAGGCTCAATGCAAACACGTGGGCCAAGGCCAGATCGAATGCCAATAGCCGCGGAATCCCGGCCGCCAGCGAGCCCCAGGCCGCGGCCGCATGGCCGAAGAAGTAATAGGAGAGGTCGTAACCCGCCAGCCAGGCGTCGGCCGGCGGGAATGACTCAGAACGCATGGCGGAATTGAGCAGTCCGAAGTTGGCCGGCGCTTCGGTGCCCACAACCCCGGGAACGTTTGCGCGAAATACCAGAAAAGCCCAAAGGGCCAACAGGTAAATGATCTCGGCGCTGAGCGCCGAACGCCAGTACCGCCGCAAGTAGCCGCGCAACCCGGGCGAATTTGCCCAGATTACAAGGGTGATCAGGACAATTCCCCAGCCGAGCGAGGAAGCGAAAAACCGCCCGTTAGTTAGCCAACCGCTGTGCAGGAGGGCATAGCTGCAAAACGCGAGCAGGAACCACCCGGTTGATTTGGCTAGAAATATTCCGCCCGAGGGCAGGTTTCTGAGCGCCCGATGGACCAGCGGCAGACCTACGAAACTGCAGGCTAGGCCAAGGAGTGGCCATGCCAGGAGGTAGTAGACCGGATAGGGCTCAATCATCCCGGGCGCCAGCCTTACCGTTTAACTAGTCAGGCCCAATAGCTGACCTATTCGAATTGGACGATCATCTCGATCTCGACCGGGGTGTCCAATGGCAGTTCGTTGGCTCCGACCGCTGACCGCGCATGGCGGCCGCACTCCCCGAATACCTCAACCATCAGGTCGGAGAAGCCGTTGATGACCGATGGTTGACCGGAAAAGCCAGGCGCCGAATTTACGAAACCGAGGACCTTAACGATCCTTTTAACCCGGTCCAGGCTGCCCAATTCGGCGCGGATCGTCGCCAGCAGATTGATCCCCACCGCGCGGGCGGCGGCAGCCCCGTCGGCAACGCTCAGCTCACCGCCGATCTTTCCGCTCCAATCCCCCTCGCTGGCTGCCGGCAGGTGCCCGGACAGATAGAGCATCCCCTTAAAGGAAACCGCGGTCCGGTAGCTTCCGATCGGGGCGGTGGGTTGAGGTAGGACGATACCGAGTTCGATTATTTTTGATTCGGCGCTCACGCTGAAAAAATCTCCAGTTTGGGGACGATTTGCTGTAGACGATTTGCCTGCCAACATACTATTCGCGGCCGGTTTGCCGGATCTGTCCGGCCACGCTCAATTCCCGCCTGCGTCGAAATGACGGCCGCAGGACGAATCGGCCATCCCTGCGCGATGTCAATGGTTCGGCGGGCAGCAAGGACGTAGAGGGGGCGCCACCGGATCGGGATCTTTCCGCCAGCGGCTGCTGAAGGCCGAAATGCAAAATAATGTGGCCCTGGCCATCCAAATCACAAACTATTCGCAACGGCCAATACGGCGGTAGATTACGGGCCAGCACGGAATCCGAAACGGCGAGCTGCCAACTAGATTTTGCCGTGAATCTTCACTCAATTGCTAAGCCGCCTTCGATGACCCCGAGCCCCCCAGGGTCCTTGCCCGGGTCCGCGCCAAGCACCAGGAAAGTGGAAGGTAACCGGCGCTGGCATCGCTATCTGACGGACGGTCTTACCGGCCTTGGCGGCAGTCGTGGCGCCGGTCGGCAGAGGCAGAGCCGGGCCTTTTTAATACAGCATCACCGCGGGCGGCTGTTCCCGACACCGACCAAATGACCGTTTGGGCCAAGCGGAGTTGCGGCGTTTGCCACCGGCCCAAATGGGAGATTTTGGCGCAGGCTATCCTTGCCTAACATATCCGCCAGGACTGGTTGTTCGTGCGGTTGCGCCAACTTATTATTAGGCGCGCGCGGTCGCTTTGAAAATTGCGGTTTGAAACCGCGACTTCTCACCCGCCCAGATATCTCTCTGACCTGCAACCTGCCGAAGGGGAGACCGACCCGTGACTGAATACCTTGCCCGCGTTTGCGCGCGAAGGCCGCTGGTGGTTATTGGTATCTGGCTGCTGGTTACGGTAATCGGCGTGGCCGTCAACGCCAACTTTTTAGAGAGCGCGACAACCACGGAATTTCGGATGTCTGGGAGCGTGGAGTCCGAGCGGGCCTCCAGCAGGTTAGAGCAAAAACTCCGAGGCCCCGAACCGCTGATCGAAACGGTAATTGTGCAATCGCAGGTCCTAACGGTGGACGATGCAGGCTTTCGCAGCGTGGTGGAAGGGCTCGCCAATGAGATTTCCGGGTTGGGCAGTAACGCAGTAACTGCGGTGCAACACTACTACCTACAGGGCGACGAAACCCTTGTTTCCCAAGATCGCCGGACAACCATCATTCCAGTTTTTCTGGCTGGCGATTTGGCGCAGGGCGAGGAAAACGTTGAGCACATCCTCGAAATAGTTGCTGATGCCAACGCGGCGGGCGACTTCCACGTTCTCATCGTTGGGACTGCCAGCATCTCCTTGGAGAACAACGAACTCGCAACCCACGACCTGGAACAGGGAGAGCGCGTCGGCGTGCCCATCGCGCTTCTCATTCTGGTCGCGCTGTTCGGCGCTGTCGCCGCGGCCCTGGTGCCCATAGGGCTGGCGATTATCTGCATCATCGCCGCGTTGGGCCTAGTGGCGATCATCGGCCAGACCTTTGAATTGGTGTTCTTCGTCACGCTCATGGTGACCATGATTGGCTTGGCGGTCGGCATCGACTACTCGCTTCTCATCATTTCCCGTTTCCGAGATGAAATGGGCCGCGGCCTGGACAAGCGGACTGCGGTTGTAAGAGCGGGCGCAACTGCCGGCCGTACGGTTCTGTTTAGCGGCATCACCGTTGTGATTGCCCTCCTGGGGCTCCTCATTGTTCCCTTCTCCTTCTTTCAGTCGCTTGCTTTGGGTGCAATCCTTGTAGTACTGGTCGCATTGGCTGCAACGCTTACGCTTTTGCCGGCGGTCCTCGCGTTGATGGGGCCGAGGGTGAATTTTCTACCGATTCCCTTCTTCCGAAGGGACAGGGTCGAGGCTGACAGCCCCAAGGCCCACCGGCGCGGATTCTGGGAATTCATCACCGAAAAGGTGACCAAGTTCCCGATCATTAGCGTCGTTGCGATTGGCGTTCCAATGCTGGTCGCATCGTTCTTTTACTTTGATATTGAGACCGGACTCAACGGCGTTGACACGTTCCCGGAAGGCGCCCAAACACGGGATGCGTTCTTCGTGATGGAAAAGGAGTTTTCCTTTGGGCTGGTAAATCCGACTGAGGTCGTCATTGAAGGAGACATCAACAATCCCGGCGTACAGGCCGCGATCGACGAACTGCGCACTTCGCTAGCAACGCTGCCGAGCCTCCAACTACTCCCCGGCCCGGTAGTAAACGCCACCGGCGATCTAGCTGTGCAGACCGTAATCATCCAAGGGGAACCCCGGAGCCAGGCGGCGGTTGACGTGGTCTCGGCCATCCGCGATGAGCACATCCCGGCCGCATTTGACGGTGTCGATGCGGAGGTCCTTGTGGGCGGGGTATCCGCCGAGGCTGCAGACGTGTTCTCCATAGTTGCCCAGTACACGCCGATCGTATTCGCTTTTGTGCTCGGCTTTAGCTTTCTCATCCTGATGCTGGTCTTCCGGTCGATTGTCATTCCCATAAAGGCAGTTGCGATGAACCTCCTTTCGGTGGGCACCGCCTACGGACTGCTGGTTCTAGTGTTTCAAAAGGGGGTTGGAACCGAGCTGCTGGGATTCCAACACGCCGAAGTCGTCGATGTGTGGATACCCCTGTTCTTGTTCTCCATCCTGTTCGGGCTCTCCATGGACTACCACGTATTTCTGCTCAGCCGCATCCGTGAACGCTTCGACCAGACCGGCGACAATGCCGAAGCGGTTGCCTACGGACTACGATCCACCGCCGGGATCATCACCGGCGCCGCGCTCATTATGGTCGCAGTTTTTGGCGGGTTTGCATCCGGTGAGACCATCATCAACCAACAAGTGGGATTCGGCCTGTCGGTGGCCGTTTTGCTAGACGCCACGCTAGTGCGGTCGGTCCTGGTGCCCGCCTCAATGGAATTGCTTGGCAAGCGGAACTGGTACCTGCCGCATTGGCTAAATTGGCTGCCGGATCTGCGCATTGAGCCTCAAAGCCATGATGGCGTTTGAACTTCGTCGGGACCGGGCGAAGCAAGCAGCGCGCGTTGGCCGAGTCTGACCCGAAGGCTTGGTGCTCATGATTGTTCCAAGCGATTACGTTCCCGGTTACGAACGAGCCCGGTTGGGTTCGCCCGACATCGCGACTAAATACATTGAGCACACGCACATCGGGGACCCTATAGCTGAGGCGATGGTGAAAGATCTCGCCGAGCTTGGAAAATCCGAGTCAATGCGGATTATCGAAACTGCAATGAACGACGAAAGCGGGGAAACGCTAAAGGGCCTCCCTGCGTCGGTGCAAGAATTTTTCCAGGAAGCGGCGACTCCGCCTGAATGGCTTAACTATTCGGCATTCGCCCCGGGCGTTCGCATGTTTCATCGGAACTCGCAGCTAATTCTGGCGGCATTCGTGGCCGGGGTGCTGATCGAAGGGTTTACAACCAATATCGCGAAATCTTTCTTCATAACCGGTCGGGTGCGCGATCAGGGCGTTAGGCGTCTGGGGCAAAATAACCGCCACATGACCGAGATTTTCCTCCCGGGGGGCTTGTACCGGTACGGCGACGGCTGGAAACTGTCGGTGCGCATCAGGATAGTTCACGCCCGATTGCGGCACCTGCTCAGCGCATCCAGCGAATGGGATTCCGAAGCTTGGGGCATCCCGATCAGCGCCGCCCATTTGGGCTACGCGGTATCCGCGTTTTCGGCACGGTTGCTCAAGCACATGAAGACCCTGGGCGCAGAGTACAACGACGAAGAATATGAAAGCTTCATGGCAGTTTGGCGCTACTCTGGGCATTTGATGGGGATCCCCAGTTCCATCCTTTTCCACAATGCCGATGAAGCACTAGAACTCTATGATGTCGGTCACCAGTGCGAGCCGGACTGCCCGGTGGAATCGGTCGTGATGGCGCATTCTTTGGTCAATTCCGCTCCGCTAATCGCCGGACAGACTGATCCTGAAGGCCGCCGTAAATTGGCCGACTACGTGTACCGAATTTCCCGTGGGCTCATCGGAAAACAAGCTGCCGAGGCGCTTCAATATCCTCCACTCTCCTCCTTTGGGGCCATCTGGTGGTTTAGGATGCAACAGCGCTACGTCTCAAACCTTAAGAAACTGTTTCCGGGCCGTTACGAAGACAGCGGCTACGCTCGGTTCACGGGATTGCTCGAAACGTCGCTTTTCGACGAGGATGGCATCCGCTACTCATTGCCAGACCACGTTTATTCAGAGGAATCGGCCGCCTGGTAAAGCTCAACTTCCGGAGCTGCGGCGTTGAGCCCCTTTTCTGATTGATTTCCTGGCGGTCTTTACGCCAATACCACACCACGTTGGTTTGCCTGTAGCCAATTGAGCCTCGGATAAAACGCATGCGGTGACCAACGGTATGCGGACAATGCCGTAGCCGAACCCGACCGCGCGCTCGACCACGGGGAGTGCGCTTTTGCGGTTTGGCAAAACCCTTCACATCGCTGTCCACATGACCAAGTTGGCAGCTACGACGCCGAGGGCGAATTCTGCAAGCTTGAGGGTTTCCATCGCACCGCCTCCCGGTTTGACAGTTTTGCGCTGATAAGATCTGCAATTGGCAATGGCGTCACCCGATCGAATTTGGCCTGATTTTCTTCGCTGAAACTTAAGCGATAGCAATCAGCGCCAACTCCCTACGTTGCTCTTTTTTTAAGAAAAGACATGTTCGGGTAGGATTTGGCCTCAATCTCGCCTTAGTGCTGCCCCGCCAAAAGCGCTCCAATCTGGCGCCGGCAGCCAAAGCGGCGGCTACTTTCGCCAGCAGAATTGGAAGCCGCCGCCCAACTGTTAAATGGCGTCGTTGAAGATTTGTCGACCGCGGCCGACACCGAATCGGAGTGCTGCGAATTTACACCACGTGGAACCAAATTAAAGGTCACGAATCACTGCAACTATCTTGGTAAAGCAAAGGGATCGACCGGCTCAAAAGTCACGATCCGAATGAATCGTTTTGCCTGCCGATTTCGAGGTCGACCAGTGTATTTGCTGCCGTCTGACCGCTGCGAACCGCCCCCTCCATCGTGCCGGGCCAACCTGTGTCAACCCACTCGCCGGCCAGTAATAGATTTGCGACCGGTGTTGCGCTGGGCAACCGGTGGAGGCCAATTCCCGGAAGCGAGCGAAAGGTGGCGCGGGGCTGCTTTACTACCAACAGGCGTTCCACTCGCGCCTCGCGCGCGTGCGGGAAGACACGCCGCATCTCTTCCAGGAACAATTTTCGTATCGCCTCTTTCGGCATGTCGGCATACTCCCAAGCGCCGCTAAGCGAGATGCACAAATACTGCCCCGACGATTCCGATTCACCCTGCATCCAAGTCTTGTTAAACACCCACTGTAAGCGGCAATCAACAAAGCCGGCGAAGGCCTCATCCATCACCGGACGGTCGTACCAGATGTGCACGTCGACGATGGGCGAATATGATAGTCTCTTGGCCCGTGCGAAAAACGCCCCGTCGGCGACGGGCGAGGGCAGCACGGCCAAGAGGTCATCAGAGGGAAGAGCGGAAATGTACCAATCGCCGGCAATCAAACCAGCCGACGTCTCGATTCCAATTACGGTGTCGCCCTCGACAACAATTTTTCTGGCTCCGGTACTCAATGTCACGTTTCCACCGCGTGAAGATAGGTAGCAGCCGGTGGCCTCGGATACCAGATCGGTGAGGCCCACCTTGGCGTATCCAATGCCAGCGCTCAGCTTGGTTTTAAGGATTCCTTCCCGGAAAACCATCAATCCCATATCCGCACTCACCTTGGATATGTCGTCGTTTAGTGTGGGCAGGACTATCAGGTTCCAGAACCTGGCAATGGCGTGGTCGCTCTGGCGATGCTGCTTGAGCCAATTGCCAAACGTGATTTTGTCCAATCTGCCCCTCCCCCGCCTGCGCCCCGCCAAAGCGATGCGCAGGCCCCCGTAAAGCACCCGAAATCTATCTTTTAGGGAAATGTGGGTGTAGCCAAGCACGGTGGGAACAAGGTGAAAAGGGGCAGGCAGGTTGGCACTGCGAAGGAAAACCTTCCTTCCGCCCTTTCCGAGCACAGGGATGTTTAGCTCGGTCGGAACATGGGTGTTCGCCAAGACTCCCAGTTTCTCAAGGAAGGCGATGTAAGCCGTACAGCAACCTAGGAATACATGCTGGCCGTTGTCAATAACCTGGCCCGTTTCGGGTTCGGGAAACGAAAACGCCCTCCCTCCTAGGAAGGGCCGTTTCTCGACCAATACCGCTTCGTAGCCGCGATCGGCTAGTTCGCAGGCGGCCGCAATGCCAGCCAGTCCGCCGCCAAGAACAACTACTTTCCCGCGGCTATTGTTGCTAATTGGTTTGCCCAAAGTCGTGCCATCAGCGCGAGCTTTTCGCCCGCGCCAAGGCTTATCCTACTGCCAAAAACGTTGTAGCCGGAATCCTCAATTCGATCTAGAAGGCGTTTGTAGGTCGCGTGAAGCACTGCCGGACAGGCTCGGGAGCGCGGCGACAGAAGCGGAAACAGCTTTTCAGCCCGGCTGAAATGCGCCTGGGCGCGTTCAGCCTGAAATCGCATCAGCGCCTTAAAGTTATCGTTGACCGCCCCCCGGAAGAGCTCTTCCTCTGAGTAACCGAAACGGTCCAGATCCTCCTGCGGTATGTACACACGGCTTCGCCTGCCGTCCTCTTCCACGTCTCGGAGGATGTTGGTCAGCTGCATTGCCATCCCCAAATCCACGGCGTGCTCTCTGGCGCTGGCGTCGCTGTACCCAAATATCTCGATGCAGACAAGCCCCACCGAGCACGCCACCAAATAGCAGTATTCCTTCAGGTCCTCAAATGTTGAATATCGCGTCTTGAAGCTGTCCATTTCGACGCCGTCGATTACCGCTACCAAGTATTCCAAGGGAATGCAATAGGTATTGATGGCGTCATGCATGGCGACAAAGACCGGTCCCTCCGGCCGGCCGGCGTAGGTTCTGGCAAGTCCGGTCCGTTGCTCGATGAGAAGTCGTGACCGCTCATCGTCGTCGGTGATATCGTCCGCGGCGTCGTCGCACTGGCGGCAGAAGGCGTACATGGCGTATACGGCCCGGCGCTTGCGGGCGGGAAGCGTAATGAAGCCGTAGTAGAAGTTCTTGGCGCGCTTTTTGGTTAACGTTCGGCAGAACTCATAGGCTCGGTCCAACTCGGTTGGCATGAACACCTCCTTTCCGTATCCGAAGGCGAAAAGTTCAGATTCTTGGTCGTAACTTCAGCCTGATTGCCGTGCTTGCAACCAACCAAGTTTTGGCAATTGTGGAAATGGTTGGGCGGTTGCTGAGAACATCGTATCCTTGGCGCTCGATTGCGTTCAGGATGTGCAAACCCCCGAGAGTGAAGAGGGCGATGTCGAATCGCGCCGCCCCATCCACCATACCCACTAACCTGGCGCCTTGGGTAAAGAGGTCACGTGTGCGCTCAACTTGGAATCTCATGAGACGCCGAAACCGCTCGTCGGCGTCCCCGGCCCGCAACTGATTGACTTGGCACCCAAATCGTTGCAAGTCCTCTTGCGGAATATATACGCGACCCATCTCCAGGTCACGGCGTACGTCCTGCCAGAAGTTAGTGAGCTGGAGCGCAGTGCACGTGGCGTCGGCCAAGAGCTGCCTCTCTTCATCCTGGTACCCAAACAGCCGCAAAAATAGATGCCCGACCGGATTGGCCGAGTGCTCGCAGTAGTCCAGCAGGTCCTCGTAGGTAGCGTGGCGCTTGGCGACCTGGTCGATGCGATTGGCTTTGATTAGCTTTTGGAACGGCTCCTGCGGAATGTGAAAGCGTTGGATGGTCTCGTGCAATGCGATGGTTACCGGGTGGCTGGGACGCGACAAGTAGCACCGGTGCAACTCCTCTTCCCACGCGTCCAAAAGGGCTAGGCGGTCTCCTTCGGCCTCGTCACCTAAGTCATCGACGACGCGGCAAAACGCATAGATGGCGTAGACGTGCGGGCGTTTTTCCCTTGGTAGGATCCATGACGCAACAGGGAAGTTTTCGTAGTGCAACCGAGCGAGTTTGCGGCAATATTCGTAAGATTCCGCCACGCTCCACCGCGTGCGACCGCCCAACTCGGGGAACCCCATCCGATTTTCCCGCCATTCGCCAGTGACCTGGAGCCAAGCCCTAATTCAGCCCGAGGCGTTTTTTTACTCTACAAGACAATCGCCTTACCGGATCGTGCGTATCCTGGAAATTGAAAACAACCACATTGCTCGCCAGTCCACCCCTCGATCGACCCAATTGGCGAATTGATCGCTAGGTTCTGGCGGCGCGCGGTTGATCGTAAATAAAAAACATGTCTCGCGCGATGCCCCCCCCGGGGGGGGGTGCGCCGCGAATCTTCCCCGCAGCGTCGATGATCTAGAGAATTGGCCGGCCCTGCAGGCTTATCGATTAAGAATTTGCTACCGCCGCTGCACTCGCGGGAAATAATCGGCGTCGGCGCTGAACGTTTGCCGATTAGTGCGGAATTCTCTTTCGTCCGGCACACCGCCACGGCGATCGGATCGACCGCGCGGGCTTGTTTGGCTGTGGCACTCTCATGGCACCACGGGACCTGCATTTCCAGTCCATCCACACTCGTTTCGTGGCGCCAGACGGCCACCATCAGTAGCGCAATCCGGTATCTATAAAAACTCTGATTTTGGGCGTCTTTTATTGGCGACGCAACAATCCCAGCGGGTTTAGAAATGGCCTGATGACGCCCTGTAAAACCCCGCGGCCGTTGGGCCGATTCGCCGGCACCCAAAGGCCATCTGATGGCATCGGCAACAGACCAGCCTGGGCGCCATATCTAGCTTGCTCGGGGAATTGGCAAAGGTTGACAGTTGCGGCGCGAGCAGGACACCCTAAAACAATTGCTGAGTTGGCGCGTCCCCAGCCCGATCCGGAGCGACAGGTCGCCAAAATTTATCCCGAAAGCGTTATCTTTAGCGCGTTCGGGTTCAGCTTCCAACCGGATGCGGTCAATTTCAAATGTACGGCCCAAAGATGACACGTGATCGGTGGCGCCGGAAGCGCGTGGCCAGGTTTTTCTCTAGGCCTAACCTCGGTGGCCGCAGGGCATTTCCAGGGTTAGGTGGTCGGGCGGCGAACTGGAAGGCTACGGACTTATAAGCTCGCGGCCTGTTTGCGTTTGTGGCCACTATCGATGGTCTCACCCTGTTGCCCAGGGCCGCCCAGATTAGGGAAGAAGACATCCTGGACTTGCTGGGCGATGCCCGACCCGTCCAACTGCAACCGCCCTCGCTGCTCGGCCGCCGTGCCGTGCTCAATGAAGGAATCTGGCATCCCGATACGGTGCACCGATACGTCCTCCAGCCCGGCGGCGGCAATCAATTCGAGCACCGCAGAGCCGAACCCTCCGGCCAGCACGTTTTCTTCCACGGTTACGATGCGGCGGGTAGTGCGGGCCGCCCCCAACAGCAGATCAGCGTCGAGCGGCTTGACGAAAATCGGATTGATTACCCCGCATGAAATATCATTTGCGGCGAGAATTTCGGCCGCGCTTGCGGCTGCGCTGGCCGACTTGCCCAAAGCAAAAATCACCACGTCACTGCCCTCTCTGACGACGTAGCCTTTCCCGATCGGTAGTTCCCGCAGATCCTCGTCGAGGGGTGTGCCCAATGCTGCCCCCCGTGCGATTCGGATGGCAAACGGCCCCGGATATCTGTAAGCGGTGTAGATGAGGTGCTGTAGATCGTTTTCGTTCATGGGGGCCGCCACGATCGCATTGGGAAGGCACCGCAGGTACGAGATGTCGAATGCGCCGTGATGCGTCTTACCGTCTTCCCCAACAATGCCCGCGCGGTCGGCAATAAGCGTCACCGGCAGGTTTTGGAGGCAGACGTCGTGAACGACTTGGTCGAACGCCCGCTGGAGGAAAGTTGAATAAATCGAAACAAATGGCTTAAGTCCAGCGGATGCCATTCCGGCCGCCATGCTTAACGCGTGTTGCTCGGCGATGCCAACATCGAAGATCCGTTCTGGGAATTCGCGTTGAATCCCTACCAGCCCGGTACCCTCAAGCATTGCCGCGCTAATACCAACCACCGACTCGTCCTCGCGCATTAGACGGCCCAGCGTCTGGGCGAACACCTGCGAGTACGTGGGCGCGCCCGGCGCATCGGCCAATGGCGAACTAGGTTGATGAAACTTGACTGGGTCGTCCTCGGCAGGTTCGTAGCCGCGCCCCTTGTGTGTTACCACATGTACCAACGGCACGAGGCCGGTTGGCGTTCGAGCTTGCTGTAGCGTCTCTTCCAGTTGCTTGAAGTCGTGACCATCGACGGGACCTAGATACTGAAATCCCATCTCGGTCCAAAACATCGTGGGCACGATGAATCCGGCAAGGCCGGTATTTAAACGCTTGACGAGGTCGTACATGATCCCACCGGTCGGCACCTTCCGGGAAAGTGCCTTCATCCGACCGATCATCGCCTGGTATTCGGGATGCGTGATTACGCGTTTGCGCCAATTGGTGAGAAAGCCGATGTTCTCAGAGATCGACATACCGTTGTCGTTGAGGACAACGACGAAATTCTCGGGATTGAGGTGCACGATATTGTTCAGCGCCTCAAAGCTCGATCCGGAAGTCATCGCGCCATCACCGACCACCGCTACGGTCCAAGAATCCGAACCACGATTCGCCGCCCCCAGCGACATTCCAAGAGCGATCGAAAGTCCGGTGCCGGCGTGGCCGGCAGCGAGCGTATCGTGCGGACTTTCGTTTGGCTCACCGAATCCGGAAAGTCCACCCGCAAGGCGAATGCTCTGAAATTCGTCGCGCCGCCCGGTCACCAGCTTGTGGGTATAGGTCTGGTTGGTGGTATCCCAGACCAGGCTGTCCGCGGGGCTGTTGAACGCGCGATGAAGTGCCAGCGTCAGCTCGACGACCCCTAGGTTTGAAGCTAGGTGTCCACCGCGGTCAGTAATTACCGAGATGATCGTTTCGCGCAATTCCTCGGCGACCTGAGCCAACTCCTCGTGGGTTAATTCCTTAAGGTCGCCCGGTTCGTCTATCGCGTCTATTCGACGTGCAGAAATGAGAGGCCTCCGATTGAAGCGTCAGCTCGGGGATGGGAAATCACCATAAGTTGAAGATATCTTGGACTTCGACCCGACAGCCTATCGGTTCACAATCCCATTCTCGCGTGAGGCGAGCGCGCTAAGCCAATGTACCACCTTGAGGAACCTTAATACAAGACCAGGGATTATGGCGGTGCCGGGGAGCGGGACGCTCTACCGTTTGCTAGATTGCCTTGGCATCTTCCAGTAGCGCCTCTGGCTGTGTGGAAAGTAGGGTTTTGCCGCATCGCACCGCCCCCAGCATCCGGTCGCGGCGCGCGCTACCTAGCTGATTTACAAGGTATTGGCGGATCGGCCTTACACCCGCCCCTGGGCACCTGGCTGTCTAAATCGGACCGCCCGGTTAAGGGCCCCAACCCAAATCAATCTGCGGATTCTCGGGCCAATTGCGCCCGCGCTGGCAGCCCCGTTAGGCGACTTCCCACGCCCATCTAATCAGTGGAGCCGCTCCCACCCCGGCTTCGCTGGCGGTTAAATCCTCCATGTCGTGCGGACCGACTTGGGGACTTATCTAACTCGCAGCGAGGATCTCTTCGCGCAGTCGCCGTCCGACGATGGCGGCCTCGCCGCGGCGCAGGCAAGCCACATCCACGTTGAGAAAGCGGGCTCCGGGATATCCGCCGCGGAGGCGAACGTCGAACTCACCGGTCCGTAGCTCGTTGGTGATCTTCTCAACTGGGTCAGTTCCCGATTGCGGACCCAGGTGGATTCGCAACCTGGGGACCGGCAACCCGGTTTCATCCGGACAGACCCGCTCGATGCGCATCCCCGCAACGTCTCCGACCGAATCGGTGACCTCATCGCAGCGGCGCTCCCAGGCGGACAACATTTCCGCTTCGTCCGATTGCAGATATTGCTCTACCGCCACGTGCAAACCGACCAGCTGTTCGCGGGCTACCTTGGCTACCCGCCCCAGCATGCCTTCCTGCGGGGCGGCCATCATGCCGGCACTACGCACGTACGGGGTGGATCCAACCAGCATCCCGGTGGCATTCGGTCCGCCAATCGCTTTGCCGCCAGAGACGGACACGGTCGTCGCTCCGGCCGCTCGCAGCTCTTCGATACGGCCGATTGGCGGAATTTCGGCCGCGGCATCAACTAACAGCGGAAGACCGAACCGCGCTGCCAGCGATCCGAGCGCGGCGACCGAAATCAGCCCTTGCGCCGGCATTTCCCAGGTCAGGACCGCACCGATTGCGCAGGTCGCATCTGTTACCGCTGAAGCGACCGAATCTAGGCTGGAAGCTAGCACCCGCCCATTTAGCGCCGGATCAAATATCGGTTCAGTCGGGGCGATCACGATCCTGGCCCCGGCCATCGCGAAGGTTTTGGTCCAAACTCCGCCCATTTGCGCCGGGAACACGATCTCGCAGGGGCGATCTCCCGGGTCGGGCAGTCGGCCCATGGCCGCAACCGAACCCTGCGCGATCGCCGCTGCCGCCGCGAGCATGTTGGCCGCCGCCGCTCCGGCGGTAATTTGGACCGCCGATCCGCTGCCCGACGTAAACCCCAGCAGGTTGCCTACCTCCTCGGCAACCAGCCGCTGCAGGTCAGGCAGGCTTACCCAATCGGCGGCGGCCTGCTGCATTGCGGCGATAACTGTCGGGTCCATGATGGAGCCGCCCAGGGCGGTGTAGTTGCCGGCGGCGTTGATGACCGGGCGCATTCCGTAGCGTTGGGCGTATATCGACATTCGCGGACGGACTTCCTATCCGACGCGACGCCGTGAAAGCCGCGTGGTCGGTTTGGTAATTACGTCAAGGACCGCAGGTCGGCCCTCGGAGTTGGCAATCGCCGCCCGCTCCAAGGCACCCGGCAGCTCTCCCGGATTTTCGATCCGTTCGGCCACGCAACCGAGCGCCCGCGCCACACCGGCGTAATCGCCGGCCACCGAGTCGGAGCCATATCGGGCGGCCGATTCGGGAATGGAGTGCGAATACCCGGAGAACTTGGAGTCGTGCTTTACGACTGTGGTTATGGGGATCTGTTCGCGGACGGCAGTTTCCCAATCCATCGCGGTCATCCCCACCGCGGCATCACCCATGGCGTTGACTACGAATCTTTCCGGGTGAGCGAGTTTTGCGCCCATTGCCGCGCCCAGCGAGAAACCCAATTGGGTCGATTGGCCCCAACCCAGGTATTCTTCCGGTTCGCGAGCGGTATAGAAAACCGATTGAATGTCTCGGCTGGCGCCGGACTCATGCAGCAGTGTGGACGGGCGCCGGTCCAGCGCGCGCCAGACCTCGGCGAACAGCCGATACCCGTTGATCGGCGTTGAATCGTCGGCAAATTCGCTCGAGTATTCGGCCAGCCAATCGCGACGCAGGGCCGCAAGTTGCTCTGTGGTGCGGCGCCTCCGAGCGGCGAATTGTTCGCGCCCCAGAGTCTTCAGTTGCTCCGAGAGCGCCTCGAGAAACAAACCGGCGTCGGCTTGCACTGCCACCTCGGTGGGGTAGTTCTTGTGCAGCTCGGAGGCCTCCACGTTGCAGTGGATGATCCGTTTGCCGGACGGGATGGTGGGGGTGAATGAGGACTGCGACAGGCTTGTCCCGATTGCCAGTATTAGGTCGCAGTGCTCGAGGTAGTAATCGGCCATCGCGGTGGCCGATAGAGATCCCACGCCGGCGGCCAGCGAATGGTCCTCGGGAAAGGCGCCCTTTCCGATAAGGGTGGTCATTACCGGGGCACCGCAGATCTCGGCCAATTCCACCAGTTGCGAGCTGGCACGCGCCCATTTGACTCCCTGACCGGCCCAGATCAGCGGGCAGTCGGCCCGTTGCAGCAATTCGGCGGCAGCGGTGACCGCCCCGATGTCGGGGGCCATCCGGATCGGTGCAATCGGGCGGTAGTCGATCGTTCCCGAGAAATCGCTCTTCGCCGCTTCGCCGAGGATTTCGACCATCACCGGTCCGGGTCGACCGGAGCGCAACTGCACGAATGCATGACGCAACTTGGTCTCAATCTGGTGGGGGGCGTAAAGCTTGGTGCCGAACTTTAGGGTTCCCGAAAAATTGTTCATGCTGTCGAACGTGGGGGTCACGTCTATGGCATCCAGGCCCGGGTGGCCGGGCAGGTAAAGCATTGCCGAGTTGTCGGTGCGGGCGTGGGCAACCGGTGAAAAGGCGTTCTCCGATCCGGCCGATTGCTGGACCGCAAACACTCCGATCTTCCCGCCCACGGTCGCCCGCGACATGCCGTCGGCCATATTGCCGGCGACCCTTTCCTGGCGGGCCATCACCACCCGCAGGCCGGCGCGCGCCATAGCTTCCTGGATATTGGTCATGGGAAAGCAGAACGCGGTATCAACGCCCTCGCGGCGCAGGATTTCGACGATCGCGTCGGCGCCGGTCAATTCAACAGCTCGCAGAGCATTTGCTGGCCCGGTTGGTATTTTTCAAGCACTTTTATGACCTCGCGGCCGAGGGGTGAGGGGGTTGAAGCCCCGGCGGTGACCGCGACCGCTTCGGCTCCGGCGAACCATTCATCGCAAAGTTCGGCGGCCGTGTCCACGAGGTAGGCCGGTTTGCCAAGACGCTCCCGAACCACTTCGACAAGACGATTCGAATTGGAGCTGCGATTCGAACCCACCACGACCACCAGATCGGCACTCCTCCCGGCCTGCACCACCGCTTCCTGGCGATCCTGGGTGGCCCGGCAAATCTCGTTGTAAATTTTTATTTGCGGCCATCTTTGGCGGGCCGCGGCGATGACTGCGGCGGTGTCCCATAGGCCCAGTGTCGTTTGGGTAGTGAGCGCCAACCGCGGGTTGCTAATCTGCAGTCTGCCAACGTCTTCGACGGTTTCGACCAGGTGAACGCGCCCCGGCGCCTCGCCCAGGCATCCATCAGCTTCCGGATGGCCGTTGCGTCCCACGTAGACCACGTCAAATCCGCGGTCCGCCAGATCATTGATCAGGTCGTGAGTTACCTTCACGTCAGCGCAGGTTGTATCGAGCGAATTGAGGCCCTTGGCGGCGACCTTGGCTCGGACCGCCGGCGATACGCCGTGGGCAGTGAATATGACGGTACCGTGTTCGACTTCATCTAGGCCGGCAACCCGGTCGGCTGAATCAATCAGCCCAATCCCCAAATCCTGCAATTCGCTGGTCATGTGCTCGTTATGCACCACGTGACCGAGCATGTATATCGGCTCGTCGCTCGACTTGGCGGCCTTCCGCGCCATGGTTATGGCGGTGACCACGCCATGACAATACCCGCGCGGGTTGACCGCGATTACCTTCACGCCACCGGCTCGTTGCTAGGGAATTTGGATTGCTTCAATATTACGGGCGGTCGATTGCGATTACACCTTGCGGTTGTCGGTTACCGCCTGTTGGGTCCCATCGGGCAACGGCTCGAGTCGATAGTCGCCAAACAGGTTAGGCGCCTCGCGCTGCATGATCGCCAGCACCTTGATAGCGACCTGCCGAATCTCGGTCTCGGCGTGTTCGTTGCCGCGCAGTTCGATAAAGTGCCGCAGCGCGCGGGCATTGGCGGTGACGAATATCTTGGTTTCGGTGGCGTTTGGCAGGACCGAGCGGGCGGCCTGGCGGGCGAGCTTGCGGCGCAGGGTGAGACTCTTTACGTCGGCAAACTCGGAGCGCAGAATCTTGGCCAGATCGCGGTAGGCGTTTTGCGCCGTGCTGATCGCGTCCAACCAGACGCGGTGGGCGCTCGGGTTGTTGGCGATGACCGAGGGTTCGACGAACTCGGACTGTGCCGCGTTGACATAACGCTGGGAGAGCTGACTGTAACCGAATCCGGCTCGATGCCGGATAAGTTCGTGCGTGAACGAGCGTGAAACGCCGCTGAAAATGAAATTCCAAACCGCGTGTTCGAGTACGCTGCCGTGGCCCGAGGCGATGATGTTTCCCAGGTACTGGCGATTTGACTTACGCCCTTTGCCAAACGACATATAGCAAAGCCGCCCACCGGCCTCGGCCAGAAGTTCGCCCGCGCTGTCGCTGTCGGACTGCCATTCAAGGCCATGTTCGGCCAAGAATTGGGCGGTTCCGGCGTCGACGAGTTGTTGCCGCCCAACGAGCACCACCTGCGGCTCGTTAACTATTGCCAGGTTGTCGATTTCGGATCGCGCTTTGCTTATCTGGGGCCCAAAAATTTTTGCATTGTTGGTACCGGCGCCCATAATCTTGCCTGTTGCTAAATGACTAGCTGACAATGATTGCGCCCCAAGACAATACTGCCCAATCGGCCAACCTACCGCAGGGAGATTGGTATGTCGTGCCGCCGGTAGCGGGCGAATGGGAAATGGAGGCAACTCCGGACGGACGCGGCGGGCAACACCTCCGCATGCTATATCCAGAGGGTTACTCGGCGACCGTTTTTATGCGTGCCGATGGCCGGTTGCGAATACGGCTCTATCGTGACAATCTGCCCCATCCGATGGAAATCGATCACCAGCGGCTGCACATTTGGTTCGTCGACGAATAAAACCTGAAATCTTCCCTTCGCTGGCACGGGCCCTGCTGCCACTGGCGCCGCTGCTGCTGGGGGCGGGTTATTCGGCCTCTCGGTTGCTGACCGAGGCAACGCGAACCTGGTGGATCGGCGATTCGTTATTTGACTTCGGGCTGGCCCGGCGGGTCGCCCGGGCGACCCGCCGCCGAGGTCCCGATTTCAGTTATGACCGACTGTGGACCAACGCGGCCGGGCGGCAAAGCGCCGACCAGATCGCCGAATTACTGCAGGTTGACTGGCAGTGCCAACCGCGCGCCGAGGCAATCGACCAGGACGCCTGGATAGATTTGAATCTGACCCGCTTTGCCCAGATGCTGCAACCGCTGGCGCAGAGTTCTTCACCGGCGATGGCCAACCCTTTGGCGCGCGCCGCGATCGGCGTGCAAATCGGCGTGCTGTTGGGATTTCTGGCCCCGCGGGTATTGGGGCAATTTGACCTTCCGCTATACGGCGGCGGCGGTACGACCTTCGTAGTTGAGTCCAATGTGGCCAGGTTGGCCGATCGCATACGGGTGGATAGGGAGCAGCTCTGGCGCTGGGTAGTCCTCCATGAGATGACCCACGCCCTGGAATTTGAGCGAGCCGCCTGGCTTGCTCCGCATCTGCGCTCGCTGGTTACCAGATTTCTCACCAGCGGCTGGGACGAGGCGTCCGGGCAGGACGGCCCGGGTGACAGGCCAGGCATCCTATCTTTCGCCCTCAGTGATCAGCAGCGGGCGATTGTGGCCGACCTCCAAGCTTGCATGAGCGTGCTTGAAGGCTATGCCAACTGGGTCATGCGCCGAGTTGCCAGGGACCATCTACCCAACTGGCAATTGATAAATCAGCGCATGCAGGCGCGCGTCCAGTCGCGCTCGTTGATCACCGGCTTGCTAGTCAAGCTGATGGGGCTTGAGCTGAAATTGGAACAGTACGGCCAGGGTGAGCGCTTTTGTCAGCTCGTGGTCGAGAACTCAATCCCAGGGAGCCTCGAATTGGTCTGGGCGCGTCCGCAAAACCTGCCCAGCATGGACGAAATCGCCGATCCGCAGCGCTGGGTTTCCCGGGTTGTCCGGGGCGGTCGATTACTCGCCGGCCCCGTAGTGGATCAGGCTGTGGACCGGGTAGTCACCTAGCTCGTCGCGGCCGTTTAGGAAATCCAGTTCGACCAAAAAGGCTGCTCCCATGATTTCCCCGCCGAGCCGGGAAATGAGTTTTTCGACCGCGGCCAGAGTGCCGCCGGTTGCCAGCAAATCGTCAACCAACAGCACCCGTTGGCCGCTGGCAATTGAATCGCGATGCATTTCGATGGTGGCGCTGCCGTATTCAAGTTGGTAGGTGTGCGAAAACGCTGCCGCCGGCAATTTACCCTGTTTTCGCACCAGGGCGATCCCGCATCTGCCCAGCAGTGGGGCCATCGCGGCGGCAAATATCCAACCGCGGGCCTCGGCGGCGGCTATTACATCCGGCGGGTCAGCCCTAAACGGTTCGGCCAATTCGGCGATTGACTGTGCGAAGGCGGCGCCATTGAGGAGCAGCGGCGTTATGTCCTTGAACAATATCCCTGGGATCGGGAAATCGGGAACGGTGCGAATGTGATCTTCGATATTCAATTTGTAGCTGCGTCCGGTGTTTTTTAGATATTCACGTTTCTAACTGCCGCCATTTTCGACCAATTGGGCCAAACGTTGCCAGTCGGCAACCTGCTGGGGCCAGCGTCGATGGGAATTTACAACTCTTGGTGACGGGTGATACAACGGAAACAGGGTGCGGCCGAACCATGCCCGTGGCCGGCCCGCGTAGGCCAAGCTCAATCCGTGCGGGCAGATGGCCTCCAGGGCGCCCAATGCCACCGTCCCCAGGGTCGCAACCACCAGCGGATCGACGAGTGCGATCGTTTTGGCCAACCAACCCGAACAGGCGGCGATTTCGGTGCGGGTCGGGCGGCGATTGGCGCCATTGGGACTTTGCGGATTGCAAATTACCGCGTTGGTGACAAAAACCCGTTCCCGACTCAGTCCACAACTATCGAGCAGTAAATCGAAATTGTCCCCGCTCCGGTCCCCGCTCAACGGGACCCCGGTGCGCTCGGCGCCACGCGCTCCCGGCGCCTCGGCAACCACTAGCAAACTGGCCGCCAGCGGGCCGTTGGACCACGACAGCACCCGTCTGCGCCCCTCCATGCCGGGGCAAGTCGTACAAGCCGCCGCCGCCGCAAAAAGAAACTCGGCGTTTTTCCGGGATCTAGATGCTGGCACCCGCGATCAATCTCGACTATCGCCGGCTGGCCCGACGGCGGCAACCCCCCCCGCCAAATCCGCCCACAAACGCAATGGCTCGGACCCAATGCTGCCGGCAGCGCTCTGCTGGTCGGCCCAGGGGCGAGCCAGTGGGCTGGCGCCGGGTCGCTTTCGCAGCCGCTTGGATATCTTCGGAGAATTTCCTTTAATGGTGCCTCAATTTCCAGCCTATAGCGAATAGTTCCGGATGCAAATTCGAATGGCGGGCGTGTATCGACAGCGTGCTGTCGATCATGGCCGCCAACCAATGATCGGCCCGGTCTCAAATCCTGATGGCTGGCTGCGGGTATTCGGCAGCAGCGGCGCGCGCTCGGCCGTCGCTCACATGCCTCGCATCCCGATTGCCTCCAATAACGAAGGCGGTCGATGACCAGTTTTATTGATTCCGCCACCATATCCGTTACAGCGGGACGCGGCGGTGCCGGATCGGCCTGGCTGCGGCGCGAAAAATACGTACCTCGCGGCGGGCCGGCGGGCGGTGACGGCGGCCGTGGCGGGCACGTGATCCTGCGGGCCAACTCCGGTGAGAATACGCTCCTGCAATTCATTCACGAAAAGCGGTTCGCGGCTGCGGCTGGCGGGGCCGGAGGGCGCAATCGGGCCAGTGGCCGCCAGGGCGAGGATATGGTGCTGGAGGTGCCCTGCGGAACGGTGGTTTTCGACGCGGAAACCAATTCGCTGCTCGGCGATCTGACGGCCGCCGCCCAGACGCTTATCGTGGCCCGCGGCGGCGACGGCGGGATCGGAAATACTCACTTCAAGAGTTCGATTCGCCAGACGCCGCGAATCGCCCTGAAGGGCGATCGCGGGCAATCGCGCCGAATCCGCTTGGAGCTGAAGATGATGGCCGAGGTCGGGTTGGCGGGTGAACCCAACGCCGGCAAATCCTCTTTGCTCTCGGTGGTTTCGGCTGCCCGCCCGATGGTTGCCGCATTCCCTTTTTCCACCATGCACCCGGTGCTTGGGGTCGTGCGGTTGGGCGACCAACAGCTGGTTTTTGCCGATGCCCCGGGCCTCATTGCCGGGTCACATTTGGGACACGGTCTAGGTGACGAATTCCTGCGCAATCTCGAGCGCACCCGATTCCTGATTCAGGTGGTCGATTTGTCGACGGAGTCCGGCGACCCGTTTGATTCCTACCAGACGGTGCGCTCCGAATTGGCCAAGGCGCCGCACCCGCTGGACAAGCGTCCGCACATCGTGGCGGCCAACAAGATTGACACGTTGTCAGCGCAGCGTGCCTGGCCCGGTTTTCGCCGACAGCTAAGCGACATTGGGGTCGAGGCGTTCCCGATTTCGGCGGTAACCGGTCAGGGATTACTCCCGCTGCTGGCGGCCGCCTTCGCCGGGGCGGCGGCGGCTCCAGAACCGATCCTGAAGTTGCCAGCGGACCAGTTGCCGATCCTGATCCCAGGTGCGGATTCACGTCCATTGATGGTCGAGCCGGCCGGCCCCGGGCGCTTCAAATTGTCCGGATCGGAAGTTGAGAGGCTAACCGATCGGGTCAATTTCGCAGTACCAGAAGCCCTCGCCTGGTATTGGCGGCAGCTTGAGCGGTATGGGGCGATGTCCGCTTTGCGGCGGGCTGGTGCGGTCACCGGCGATACGGTTGCCATCGGTCGGCAACAATTTGAGTGGCAAGATAGTCGATCCGATCACAACCGCCCGTGACCTAGCAAGCAGCCGCCATTGCCGATCTGCGCTCCAATTCGGGCTGGCTAGAGCGCGATCCCGTAGTGCTGGGTAACCCGCTCGTTAGGCTGCGGGAGCGGTATGCCGTTGTCCTCCAACCAGGTTTCGGCGGTCGGCGAGAGGTCCTCGGTCGACCATTCCCTGCTGCCGCGCAGCCCGATGTAGAACCGGTCTTCAGATTGGACCTGCAACTCGCCGAGGGTGTCGGCATCAATCGGCCGCAGCACCTCGAACTCCTCCATGAAAAAGAGGATATCGCTGGCATCTTCGACGGTAAATAACTGGGTGGAACCAACCTGTTGCTCCCACACCGAATCAACGTATTCAGGAGCAACTCGTTCGCGTACGCTCCAGCCGAAGTCGAAAACGGTATACGCTTCGTCGTCGGCATCCTCGGCAACGACTCGTTCGCGTTCACCGGCTTCCAATTGCGCCGCGATTCCCTCAAGTAAATCGCGGTCGGAAGAACGCACGATTAGCAATCGAGCCTGATCGGCTTCAACCGGTACCGCCGCACGGGCTTGGTCAACCGCGCGGTCAAGCAGCGCCTGCCCCCGCAGATGCGCGGTCAATTGTTCCGGTTCCACCCCGATTGACCGGGCCAATCCGTCCAATTCAGATTCCGTGCTCAGGTTTACATATTCGGCCAGCAGTACCTGGTATTCGGTGAGGGCCGGATACTCATCGCCAACGAGCTGGTCGAACAACAACTGGCGATTGATCAGCCGGTCCACCGCCACGTCGTCGGCGGCAAAAAAGGAGCGAGCCAGCCGATCGGTGTCCTCTGTGCCCTCGTATTCGGCAAATTCCGGAGTCGCGGTCGCCAGCCGGTTGA
The DNA here is from genome assembly GCA_965261345.1 of Chloroflexota bacterium. GTDB lineage: Bacteria > Chloroflexota > UBA11872 > UBA11872 > VXNJ01 > VXNJ01. The sequence continues at coordinate 696,076 of OZ253449.1, read as the reverse complement.
GCTCAGACAGTGCCCACCAGCGCTGCAGGTCTCGCTCGACGGCCAGCTGACGGAGAGTAAAGCGGGTCTCCCCGACCTGAGCCTGGACGCTGTTGGCAACCCCGAAGCGGGCGTAGTAGAGCATCCAACCCAGGATTCCGGCAAGGACAATGGCGATGATCCAAGCAAAGATCTGGACCAGCTTGTTGCCGGCCTGTGTGCGAGTCCGCTCGGGCTGCTGATTCCAGTTGGACAGGGCCCGCGGCAATTGCCGCCAGGCCAACTTTGACTCAGCAGCGGTCCGAGTGCGTTGGACTACCCGATCCTGCTCGCGGCGTTCGCGGCGCAGTTGACTCTTGTTGTGGGGCCGATCCTGATCTCGCGCCATTTGCGATCGAACGCCGCCGGTATGCTCAGCGTCGCTGCGTAAATGGCAATAGCGCCAGGAAACGCGCCCGCTTGATCGCCCGGCTCAGGCGACGTTGCTGCTTGGCGTCCAGGCCGGTCTGGCGGCGGGCCAGTATCTTGCCGGATGGGGCCAGGAAGTTGCGGATCCGATCAACGTCCTTGTAGTCGAGGATCACGTCCTCGCCGGGCTCAAACACGTGCCCGATGACGCCGCGCCGCCGCCGCCGTCCGTCAGCTTGGTCCCGGCTGTCGTTCTCGCGCTCGCCGCTTCGGCCGCGATCACCGCGTTCTCGCCCGCGATCACCGCGTTCTCGCCCGCGATCACCGCGTTCTCGCCCGCGATCACTGTCGCGGTCGGAGGTCGCGTTATCGCGAGGTGGCCTGTTGTCCATATTTAATAAGTCCGTTCTATTCGATTGGTGGATTTGCCTGGCGCCGTTTAGGCGCCCTAAAACGGCAGGTCGTCAATGTCGATTTCTTTCTCGCGCGGTTGCGGCGAGTCGGCCGGGCGCGGTTGCGGCGAGTCGGCCGGGCGCGGTTGCGTTGACTGTCCCCGTCCTGCCCGCTCCCACGATTCGACCGCTCCCGAGCTTGGTCGGGAGGCGCGGCCGGGAGGCGCCCCCGAGCTGGATTCGCGATCGCCCGAGAGCATTAGCAGTTCGGACGCCGAGACCTCCATCGAAGTGCGAGTCTGCCCGTCGTTGCCCTGCCAATCGCGGGTTCGGAAGCGGCCGGACACATATATCCGGGAACCGCGGGTCAAGTATTGATTGGCGATTTCGGCAAGCCGCCCCCAGGCGGTGATCCGGAACCAGTCGGCATGCTCGGTCCACTGCCCGTCGGGCCCGCGTACGTTGTCGTTGACCGCCATTGAAAAACTCGAGTATTCACGCCCGTTTTGGGTGAAACGTTTGTCGGGGTCAGAACCCAGGTTACCGACCAGGGTAATGTTCTTGACCCCGCGTGAACGGCGCGGGCGGCCGTCATCGTTCATCGTCGGCTCGCGTCTCGGTGGGATGTTCGTCTTCGAGAATCGGGCCGAGCCCGCCCTCATCCTTGGCGAAGAGGAATCGAACCAGGTTGGACTCGAGCCTGAGGGCCTCCTGGACCGATTGGATCGCCGGCGGGTCGATGTCGACCTTAAAGAGCGCGTAGAACGCTTCGCGACGCTTGTCGATCTCATAGGCCAGTCGTCGCCGGCCCCATTGGTGGATCGAAGTTATCGATCCGCCATTGGCGGTAACGTGCCCGGAGAGCATCGACAGCTGCTCGGGCGAAGCCTCGATGCCATCGGCGGCGGCCTCAAAGAGCGCCACGATCTCGTATTTTTGCAAGGCAGGTGGTTCCTTCCTGCGGGTTTGTCGACGTGTCGAATCTGAGACCGGCGACAGAAAGGCATTCGGCGACCCACGGCCAGTTGCCGGAGCCTCGGAATTCTAGTCGCTGGCGGCGCATTGGGAATTTCGATCGCCGGAAAATTTGGATCATCCTGCGGCGGCTTGTATTAAATTTTGAAATGATCAATGTCTGGCATTGAAGGGAGAACGATGGCCACGATCTCGACTCCGCCCACCCGTTTTGCGCCGCGATTGGGTTTGGCATCCTTGCGCTCGCGCTCGCGCAATCCGCTTGAACGCTGGGGCCTCCGCCCGATTGCGATCGAGCCGGACCAACGCCTAGCCCCGGAGTCGTTCGTCGATTCTGGATCGGGAAGGGCGGTCGTTGAATCGATCGGCCATGGACCACCATTGCTGGCATTGCCGGGTTTTGCCGGGTCGGCCAACTCCTGGCGGCCGCTGGCGGCCGAATTCGAGCCAGATTATCGATGGCTGCTGGTGGACCCACCCGGCTATGGCCTGGCCGACAAACCGGCGGGAGCCGACTACCGGGCCACTGCCCAGGCCCGGCGGGTGCTGGGCGTCATGAGTCGGTTGGCAATCGACCGTGCGGTGCTTCTTACCAGTTCGGCCTCGGCGCCGGTCGCGCTCACCGCCGCAATACTTGCCGCCGAAAAGGTCAAGGCGCTCATACTGGTGTCGCCGTTTCTAGCCCCGACCCGGGCAACCGCCCTGCTGATGGCACTGGCCCGCCTTCGCCCCATCGCCAACCTGGGCGGGCGCCTAATGGCCACCCGCCAGGCGGTGGCGTTGGCCAATCGCCTGGGAACGGCCGAGGACCGTCTTGTAACCGAGGAGGTAATCGACGAGCAGTTTCTTCCGTTCGGGTCGCCAAGGTATGCAAATGCCTGCTTTGAAATGATCGAACACCTTAACCCTTCCGGCGTCGAGCCGCTGTTGCCCGAGATTGCGACTCCGGTTCTGGCGGTGCTGGGCGAAAAGGACGCGGCCTGCGACACGGCCGCTACCCGGCGCTTGCTTGAGCGCCTGCCCGCGTGCACGCGGGTGGAGTATTCCGATTGCGGCCACTTAGTCCAGCTCGAACGCCCTCGGGCCCTGGCCCGGGTGATCGCCAATTTCCTTTCGACCGTCCCTTAAACCTCACCCTTGAAGGCGGCCGCGGTCAACAATTGAAAAAGAGGATCGCTCGACGATGACAGATATGCCACGCATCACCCTGGCCGGCGGCTTCGACTCGGTTCCGGTGATCGGATTTGGCACCTGGCTCTACCACGGCGGACATGGCGTGCTGGTGAAGGCATCCGAATTGGGATGCGGCTTTGTCGATACGGCCGAAATGTATGGAAACGAGGAATTGGTTGGCACCGAGATTGCCCCGGTTCGCGACCGGGTTTTCTTGGCCACCAAGGTCTCGGCGGAAAATTTGGCCATGGGCGACCTAATCCGCCACTGCCTCGGTTCGCTGGAGCGCTTGGCGGTCGAGAGCGTTGATCTCTACCAGGTCCACTGGCCCAACCCGGCGATCCCGATTACCGAAACAATGCGCGCGATGCGGCACCTGATCGAACAGGGATTGATCCGCAACGTCGGGGTCAGCAACTTTTCGGTCACGCAAATGCGGGATGCGCAAGCGGCCCTTGGTGACATTCCTCTGGCCTCCAATCAAATCGCGTACAACCTGCTGCAACGCAAAGCGGAAGAAGACGTGATCCCCTGGTGTCGCGATCATGGGGTCTTGGTGATCGCCTACAGCCCGCTGGCGCGCTTCAAACTTGGCTCGGCGGCCGAAACGGTGGCCGCGGTAGCCGGCGAGGTTGGCCGAACCCCGGCCCAGGTGCTGCTCAACTGGGCGATCGGCACCGGAGGCGTGGCGGTGATCCCCAAGACCGACCGCATCGAACGGGTGGCCGAACTGTCCCGATCGGTTGGCTGGCAACTGACCGCCGGGCAGCGGACGCATTTGGAAGCGGCCGCTTAACGGCCAGGTACCGGGGGCGGGATTCGAACCCGCACGGGCCAAGGGCCCAGCGGATTTTAAGTCCGCTGCGTCTGCCGTTCCGCCACCCCGGCGGGGCGTCGACTGATCGTAATTTTCGTTTGCCCTCGCACGCGGTTGAATTTAACCAATCGTCCGCGCAAATCCTCCGGTTCAGTGCAGTGTCGGCGGAATTTCAACGAGCCGTACCGCCATGGTCAGGCGAACCTAGCTTGGTCAGAACAGCTCAAAGCCGGGATCGACTACAAATGCCGAGTAATTGCTCAGCGGCCGGCGAATGCACCCGACCGAACAACGTCCACGAACCGCTTGGCCCGCCAACCCGCGCCAACGGGTGGCGTCCCGATCATCGGGGTTCTCCTTCGCCCTTGCCGCGATCGACCCTAGGCAATCTACGCAGCAGCAGCCGCGGCAACCGCCGCCTGCACCGTACGCACGTTGACAACCCCGTGCTCGTGGAAATCGGCCAAAACTCGCGCAAAAGCCCGCGGCACCTCGCGCGGGATTCCGTGTCCGACGCGGCTAAATACGTGCAGAGTTGCATTTCCGAGCCGCGCGAAGTCCTTCAAGTTGGCTTCCAGCAAACCGTCGGCTGCGCCCGACAGAACCAGGGTGGGAGACTTAATTTCGCCCAGCCGATCACCTCTTCGGTATTCGACCATGGCGTTCCAGCAGTCGTCGAAGTGACCGGCCGAAACTGACAGTTGTCGGTCAACCTGGCCCGGCACTCCTTCATGGGCGCCCTTGCGCGGCAGTGCGGCGAGCGTCGTTTGGATGATCAGGTCCCGCTCCTTGTTCGCCCAACGTTCGCGCATAGTGTCGTGGACCGACCGCGGCGCCGCGACGCCGTCGGCCGGCGCCGGCCAGGGCGAGGCATCGAGATGCGGTCGGCGTGGGAGAGCCCGAGCTCGTACCCGATCACTCCGCCCATGCTGTGCCCGACGTAGTGGAACTTATCAATGTCTAGTGCATCGGCAACGCCAACGATGTCGGCGGCCATCTGTTCGATGCTGTAACCGTTCTCGGGGTGGGCCGAATCGCCCGCGCCGCGCGCGTCCATTGCAACGCACCGATTGCGGGCGCACATCTTTTCGATCACCCCGCCCCACACTTCGTGCGAGCTGGTGTAACCGTGCTGAAAGATGATCGGTGGGCCCGATCCGCATTCCTCGCAGTAGAGGTCAATGCTGTTGACGTTAGCGATGGTCATGCTGTTCTCCTGTCGGTCTCTTTCTGTTGGCGGCCAATCCCGCCCCGCGGCAAGACCGCCTTAAACCGGCAAAACGACGCCGGTCCAACGCGAGCGTTAAACGGCGCCCGGAGGGTGATGGCAGCGGTGGTCGTTAGGGAATGGTCGAACCGGTCGATCCGACGCGGGCTGGCCTTGGACTCCGCCGCGCCCACCATATCCCAAATCCGCACCTTCATCGCAGTTTAGATTGGCGAGCGAAGGCGGTGCCATTGCGCGGAAACGGCCCGCCTTTGCTATGCAACCGGAGCCGGGTTTGGCCAGCGGACCTGCGGCGATTCCCTTATGAACGGCGATTGGCCAGCGTTGTCTGTCCAGGCGGTTCGGCGCGGCCGGATGCCCCGTTGGGCATTTTGCAAGTCCTGGCCGGAGTGGTCCGCCTCGGGGCGCCCCGAGGCGGTTTGGATGGACTTGTCATCTTGCCGTTCCGCAGGCGGCCTACACTTCGCAATAGTCCTTAGCTGGTTCGGAGGGCAGCCGAGGGGTTGAGGGTGCGATTTACCGTGTACTACCCACGACGCCGCCTGCTACCGGTTCTCCGGCGGGCGGGATTGGTGGAACCGCGTCCTCCGCAACGCAGCGGGAACCGACCGCAGGCTGAGGGTTTCCGGGCACGGCCTGATTAGGCGATTGACTCCCCGATTCGAACCTCGTACATGTCGGGCGGACTAGACGCGCTGGCCGGGGAATCCGGTGCCGAGCGGCTGCTGGCGGTCGATCTGGGCAACTCCTCAGTGAGCCTGGCGGCAGTGGCCGGACGCGATGTCCGGCGTCGCTGGCGCATAGGAGGCGGTCGGGGGCGCGATTCGGCCGGCTGGAGACGTCAGCTTGACCAACTATCCGGTTTTGCCAGAAATTTCAATCATTGCCTCGTCGGATCGGTGGCCCCGTCGCAGAAGGATCCGCTGGTCCACGCGCTTGCGCGTTTTTGTGCGTCGGTTACGGTTCTGGAAACGCCTTTACTTCCGGGCGTTCGGGCCCGCGTGAGAGAGCCGGAGAAGGTGGGCATCGATCGCGTGCTAAATTGCCTGGCCTGCGCTGAATTGCACGGCGCCCCGGCAATCGTGGTCGACATCGGAACCGCCACCAGCGTCGACTTCGTTACCGCCGAGGGCGATTACGGCGGCGGTTTAATCGCCCCTGGCCCCGATGCCAGCTTGGCCGCTCTTTCAACGGCCGCCGAGCTTCTGCCTGCGGTGGATTTTGCAAAGCCCGCGCGGGTGCTCGGCCTAGATACCGCCAGTTGCATGCGGTCCGGATCGTACTGGGGATTTGTGGGGATGATCCGGGAACTGATTATCCGGCTGCGCGGCGAGGTCGGTCCGGTCGAGACGGTGGTAGCCACCGGCGGATACGGCGCGGCACTGACCGGCGACATTGCCGAGCTCGATGTGGTGGACCCCGAGTTGACTCTGCGCGGGATTGCCTTGGTGGCCGAACGGTTGGGGTTATGAACCCGGTCCGAGTTCTTACCGGCCGCCGCATCCTACTTGGCGTCAGCGGATCGATCGCTGCCTTCAAGGCCGCCCAAACCGCCAGTCTGCTTACCCAGGGTGGCGCCCTGGTGGACGTAGTTACTACCCCGGCCGCGCGGCGGTTCGTGGGTCTGCCCACATTCGCTGGCCTAACCGGGCGCCCGGCCTACGACGATGTTGCCGCGATGAGCCCCAGCGGGGCGATCGCCCATGTTGAATTGGGCCTGGCGGCCGAGGCCGCCTTGGTCGCCCCGGCCACTGCCAACACGATCGCCCAGCTGGCTGCCGGTGGGGCCGCCAACGTGCTCACCGCCGCCCTGCTTTCGGTTAAGGGCCCCCGGCTGCTGGCCCCGGCGATGGAAGCCAACATGCTCACCAACCCCGCCCAGCAGGCGAATCTGATGAAATTGCGGAAAGCCGGGTGGATGGTCATCGAACCCGAGTGGGGTCGCCACGCCTCGGGCCGAACCGGCGTGGGCCGTATGCCCGATCCCCAGCGGTTGGTCGATCGGCTCCGGGCGGCGCTGGGTGCGAGCGGTCCCCTGGCCGGTCGGAATGTGGTGGTCAGCGCCGGGGGCACGCGCGAATTTATTGACCCCGTCCGTTTCTTGGGCAATCCTTCGACCGGCGCGCAAGGGGTGGCGATTGCCGAGGCGGCCCGCGATCGCGGGGCCAATGTAACCCTGGTGGCGGCAAATCTTGCCGTCCGCGCGCCGGCCGGCCTCAAGACGATCGCGGTCGTCGATGCGGCCGAAATGGCCGCCGCGATTGAGGCCGTGACCCCCGGTTCTGACGCATTGATCATGGCGGCTGCCGTGGGCGACTTTCAGCCGACCGCGCCAAGCGACCGCAAGCTGCCCCGCCGCGACGGGCTTGCACTGTCCCTAGTCCCAACCCCCGACATCCTCGCTGGCGCCCGCAAGGCTAGGGTGCGGATCGGATTTGCACTCTCGACCGGCGATTTGGCCGAAAGCGCCCTGCGCAAGCTCCAATCCAAGCAATTGGATGCGGTCGTTGGCAACGACCTTGACGATCATCAGGCCGGATTCGGTGTCGGCAGCAACATAGTTTCGATTTATACTGCGGCCGGGATCTGGGATCAGGTCGGACCGGCACCCAAATCGCAGGTCGCCGAACGCGTGATCGATTTGTTGCAGGAGTTGTTTTCCTGATCCGCGATGGCCCCAGCTACGGGCTCAGCGGGCGCGAATGGCGTCCGTCCCACGCTAACGCCGGCAAGGTTTTGCACGAGTCCGACCAAATCGGCCCGGCCATCCTGGCCGCGCGCGGGATTTCCGCCTGCCGGCCGCCACCGGCAATCTTTGATCCAGCCAGCTCCAACCCGCTGGGTATTCCAGGTATCGGCGCGGCGGTCGAGCGCTTGCAAACTGCCATTGAGCACCGGCAAAAAATTGCAATATATGCCGATTTTGATTGCGATGGGATCTGCGCTGGAGCCCTGCTGCAGATCCTGTTATCGCGACTCGGCAACGATCCGCTGGTCTATTTCCCGGATCGTTTGCGCGACGGGTACGGACTGTCCCGGGTTGGCATCAATGCCTGCGCCGCGGCCGGTGCGGCAATCCTGCTGGCGCTCGATCTTGGGACCAACGCTCAGGCCGAGATCGATCACGCTCGCGGCCTGGGGATGGACGTGATCGTAGTCGATCACCATGTGGTTTCCGAACCCTGGGCCAATGTCTGCGCGGCGATCAATCCGCTACCGGGCCAGGCGGCGGCCGATTTCTGCTCTGGCGGCCTCGCCTTCAAATTGGCCGAAGCACTCGCCTGGCGCGCTGGTCAATCGGCCAACGACCTGATCGATTTGGCCGCTATCGCCACCGTCGGGGATTCGATGGAACTGGTCGGCGAAAACCGCCATATAGTCGTTGCCGGGTTGGCGCGTATCGCCGCCGGGCCGCGGCCCGGGCTGGCCGCACTGCTGGCGGCAGCACGTATCTCTCTTCCGCTGCGCGCGCGCGATATCGCGTTCCGGATAGCTCCCCTGATAAACGGCGCCGGGCGTATCGGCGATCCGGCCCTGGCATGCCAGTTACTCGTTGCCGTGGACCGTGCCGCTGCCAAACAACTCGCCGGCGAGCTTGTGGCGCTCGGGCGCCGTCGCCGATCCCTCTCGGCCGCGTTGGAATCTGAACTGGATCGACGAACCGGCGGCAGCGGTCCGGTTTTCTACCTTGCCGCTAACGCCCATCCAGGAATAATTTCGTCGGCGGCTACGCGGCTGTGCGCGCGGCGCGGTACGCCGGTCTACATCTGTGCGCCAGCCGGCGAGCTAGTGCGTGGCTCCGGGCGAACCCCCGATGGCCTGGATGCGATGGCCCCGCTGCGGGCAGCCGATCCGCCACCGTTGCAGCTGGGCGGCCACCGCCAAGCCTGCGGTTTTTCAGTTCTACCCTCGCTGGTTGATAAATTGGCCGCATCGGTAACCGCCTACTGGGAGCGGCACCAGGGTACATGGCAGCTCCCGCAACTCCACTACGACCTCTGTTTGGACCATTTGCTGCTGGGAGAACCGGCGCTGTGTGAAATCGAGAACTTTGAACCCTACGGTCGAGGATTTGCGGCCCCGTGTTGCAAGCTGCTCAACGCGGAGGTCGACCGGGTAGTTGCGATTTCAAACGGCTCCCATCTCAAGATCACCCTGGCCGGCGCCGCGCAGGTCGATGTGATCTGGTTTGGCGGCGGGCGATACCGGACGACGGTAAAGCCGGGCAAGCGGGTCGACCTGGTTGGTGAACTGGCAAGGCCGCGGGCTGGCTATTCTGGTATTTCAGTAATAGTTGAGGACCTGCGGTTGGCATGACCACCCCGACCAGTTCGCCCGAAGGTCTTACCGTTGCACGTGTCGACCCGCCGATTTCGCCGGCCAAGCTGCTGGCTACGGTCGCCGACTACCTTGGCGGCGATCACTCCGAGCAGCTGGCGATCATCGAGCGCGCCTTTGAATTTGCGGCGCGCTCGCATCACGGCCAAAGGCGCCGCTCCGGGGAACCCTATGTCTCGCACCCGCTGGCGGTCGCCAACCTCCTGGCCGAATTGCGAATGGACCCGGACACCATTGCGGCCGGCTTGCTCCATGACGTGCTTGAGGACTGCGGTGTTAGCTCCGCCCAGATAAGCGCTCAATTTGGTCCCCAGGTTGCCCAATTGGTCGACGGAGTTACCAAACTGACCCGCCTGGACCTGGACCACATCGAGGGTGAACGCGCGCTCACGATGCGCAAGATGTTCCTGGCTATGGCTCGCGACATTCGAGTTGTGATCGTCAAGCTGGCCGACCGCCTGCACAATATCCGCACCGTTTCGGTTCTGAACCCGGACCAAATCGCCCATGTCTGCGAGGAGACTCTGGAGCTCTATGCGCCCCTGGCGGGGCGCCTGGGCATGTGGACTTGGCGCTGGCAACTCGAGGATGAAGCATTTCGGCAGTTCAAGCCGGACGAGTATTCCAAAATCGCCAGGCTGCTGGAAATGCGGCGCAACCAGCGCGAAACACTGGCCAGCGACGTGGTTGCAGACCTCGGAGGGCATCTGTCCGCATCCGGATTGGAAGCCAGCCTGTCAGGGCGGGCCAAGCACATCTATTCGATCTACCGCAAGATGCGGCGCAAGGGAGTCGAATTCGACCAGATCCACGATCTGATTGCGGTCCGGGTGATCGTGCGCACGATCGAGGACTGCTATCGCGCCCTGGCCGTCGTCCACTCCAATTGGCGGGCGATCGCCGGGCAGTTCGACGACTACATCTCGGCCCCCAAGGCGAACCGGTACCAATCGCTCCATACCGCCGTGCTGGGGCCGGGCAGCCAGCGCTTTGAAGTGCAGATCAGAACCGAACTGATGCATCGCGAGGCCGAATACGGAGTGGCCGCGCACTGGCGCTACAAGGAGGGCAAACCCGACGCCGAGAGTTTTGACGAAAAGCTGGCCTGGATCCGCCAGGTGCTCGAATGGCAGGATGACCTTGAGTCGGCCGAACCGCTGATCGACATCCTAAAAGCCGACGTCTTTTCCGACCAGCTGTTCGTGTTCACGCCGCAGGGGGACGTAATCGACCTGCCGCGCGGCTCAACCCCACTCGACTTTGCTTATCGAATTCATACCGAGGTCGGTCACCATTGCATCGGCGCGAAGGTCAATGGCCGGTTGGTACCGCTCCGCTACGAGCTTTCGACCGGCGACGCGGTCGAAATCCAGACCAACAAGTCTTCGAAGGGCCCTTCGCGCGACTGGCTTTCGATTGTGGCCACCGGTTCGGCCCGAAACAAGATCCGGCAATGGTTCAAGCACCAAACACGATCCGAAAACGAAAACCACGGGCGGCGTCTGCTTGACCGCGAATTGACCCGCATTGGTCATGGGCCGCTGTCGGCGATTGATCCGGCGATCCTGATGAAGGCAGCCCGCCGGCTCTCCTATGTCGACATCCCGGCGCTGCTGATGGGTGTTGGCTACGGGGCGGTAACGGCAACCCAGGTCGTTAACCGGTTGGGACTGGAAACTGCTACCTCGGCTTACGTGGTGCCCGAGCCGTCCGTGACCGCAAGCCGGTCGGGAGGGGTGACGGTCGGCGACATCGACAGCGCCCTGACCCGCCTGGCGGCCTGTTGCGGACCGCTGCCGGGGGACGCAATCGTGGGATACGTTACTCGTGGCAAAGGCGTTACGGTCCACCGCGCCGGTTGCGCCAACATCGTCAAATCGCTCAACCTGGGACGCCTGGTTGACGTGCGCTGGAAGCAGAACCCGGCGCGCGCGTTCCCGGCCACCATTTTGATAGCTGCCGAGGACCGCGAGGGCCTGCTCAGGGACATCGCGGCGGTCGTTACCGAGGAGGGTCACAACATCGAGTCGGCCGACGTGGAAACCAGCGGCGATGGTGGCTGTACGGTCCACATTGTGGTGGCCCTGGGCAGCATTGGTGAATTGACCCGATTGCTTGATCGTTTGCATCTGATCCGCAATGTAACCGAGGTTTTCCGCGAAATGGAGAGGGCCACGGCCAAATGAGTAATCTGCGGGCTGCCGAATACCGCCGGAAGCTGACCAGCCTGCGCGAGCTGATGGCCCGGCAGGAATGGGAATGGGTGCTGCTGCAGTCGCCGGGATCGTTCGCCTGGCTAAGCGGCGGCGGACGGTCCTTCATCGTGGCCGGCGACCCGCGCGGCGTGGGGTTCTTGCTAGCCTCCCAGGCCAGCGTCCACCTGCTCGCGGCCAACATCGAGATTCCAAGATTGCCGGACGAGGAGCTGGCCGGGCTTGACTTGACGGTTCAGGCTGTCCCCTGGCCCGAATTTTTCGCCGACCCCGTTCCTGCCGTACGGGCGATTACCGGAGGGGCGGTGCTCGCCAGCGACCTTCCCCTGCCCGGGGCGGTCGATGGAAGTTCTCAGTTGCGCGAGTTGCGTTCCCGCCTGGGAGCAGATGACATCGCGCGCTACCGCTTGCTGGGTAGGGATACAGCGCTCGCGGTGGAACAGACCGCCCGCGAGGTCGGGCCGGGCGAGAGCGAGTTTTCCGCCGCCGCCCGACTGCAAGAAAAACTCAATCGTTCGGGGATAGTTGCACCGGTCCTGTTGGTCGCATCCGACCGCAGGATTTGGACCCATCGCCACCCGCTGCCAACCGGCAAAGCGATCGAACGCTACCTGATGCTGGTGGCCTGCGCACTACGCGACGGGCTCTGGTGCTCAATTACCCGGCTTGCCCACTTTGGTAAGCCCGACCCGGACCTGTCGGCACGCGCGGCAGCCTGCGCCCAGGTCGATTCCGCATACATCGCCGCCAGCGTTCCCGGCAACACCGTCGAGCAGGCTTTCACCGCCGGCCGGTCCGCCTACGCCGCCCAGGGGTACCCGGATGAGTGGCGCTTGCATCATCAGGGCGGACCGGCCGGCTACGGATCGCGCGAATTCTTCGCCGGAACGGGCCCTGATCTTCAAATCCAATTCGGCCACAGTTTCGCCTGGAACCCGTCGATTGCCGGAGTAAAGAGCGAAGACACGGTAATCGTTACCGGGAGCCCCGACGGGGCGCCGCGATCCGAGGTGATTACCGAGACCGGCGATTGGCCGCAGCTATCCGGTCCCGGGCAGGCTCTTCCGCGGCCGGCGATCCTGCTGCGCTAGAGCCGGCGCTAACTAACCCGATTGCAACTGGCCAACCCCGATCTTGGCGGTTCGCGCCGGCGCACCCAAGCGCTGTCGATTGCCCTGGCCGGCGTTGCCGCGGCCAAACCGGATCTGGCGGTGGCGGCCGCGTTGCACCGCGACGGCGATCGGTTAATCACCGCGGCCGGAGCAATCGATCTGGCCGGGCAACGGCCGGTCGTGGTGATCGGCGCTGGCAAGGCCGCAGCGGCAATGGGACGGGCTGCCGAAGCCGCTTTGGGGACCAATATAGCGGCCGGTTTGCTGGCCGTAAAGGACGGCCACGAGCTGCCGCTGACGCGAATTGAGGTGGCCGCCGCCGCCCACCCGGTCCCCGACCGGCGGGCGCCAGAGATCGGACGCCGGATCCGCGAACTGATCTCTATCGCCGATCCCGGCGGCGTGCTGATCGCGCTTTTTTCGGGCGGCGGATCGGCCCTCATGGTCGACCCAATCGCCCCAGTGACCATCGCCGATCTCGGGCGAACCACCGACCTCCTGCTCAAGGCGGGGGCCGATATCACCGAGCTCAACACCGTCCGTAAACACCTCTCCGCCACTCATGCCGGTCGGTTGGCGCGGCTGGCGTCAGTGCGTCCGGTTCTGGTGCTGGCAATCTCGGACGTGCTGGGGGATCGCTTGGATACGATCGCATCGGGGCCGTTTTTCCCTGACTCAACCACCTGGTCGGACGCCGCCGCGGTCATAGAACGGTACGACCTGGGCGGCAGATTGCCGGGCAGCGTGCGCCAGACTGTGGGCCGCGGGCTTAAGGGCGACTTGCCCGAAACCCCCAAGCCGGGAGCGGGCGAGTTTGTTGGGGTTACTCACCAAGTCATTGGCAACCTGGCCATTGCCGCCGACGCCGCCCGGTCAAAGGCGCGTTCGCTGGGCTTGGATTCGGAGATCTGCGATTTGGCGGTAACCGGACCGGCCGACCTCGCCGCTCGGCGAATCCTGCGGGCCGGTCGTGCAAAACTAGCCGCTGCCCGACGCCCGTTCTGTCTCATCTTCGGTGGCGAAACGGTGGTGGTGGTCAAGGGCGAAGGCAGCGGTGGGCGCTGCCAGCATTTAGCATTGAGCGCCGCCTGCACGATGTCCGGCGACCCTGGTCTCACCGTGCTTGCCCTTGGCACCGACGGCACCGACGGACCCACCGATGCGGCGGGTGCGTTTGCCGATTGCCACACCCTGGCCCGCGGCCGAACTGCCGGGCTGGAGGCCGAAGTCCATTTGCGAAACTGTGATTCCTATCGGTACCTGGCAGCGACCGGCGACCTGGTCAAGACTGGACCCACATTGACCAACGTCAATGACTTGATCCTGGTGCTGGGATCCCTGTGAACGGCCCGTTGCGTCCATTGGATGTTTCGCCCCGTCAAGATGGTCCGCGCATGTTCTGGCGACCGGTGACCGGCGATGCAATCGTTTCGCAGAGGCGGTTCGATTGGGTGGGACCGGCGCGGCTGGTCATTCTGGCCGCCGCCGCCCTGATCGCCTTCCTGGCCCTGAATTGGCAGACTGCGGTCTACCGCGACGCCGCCCATAACTCCGCCGCGATCCTCTCCTTAAACTCCGCCGAGGAATTGCCCGGGCCGGTGATCGAGCCCTTAGAGACGATCCTGCCGCCCGAATTGGTAATTACTCCCCCGCCGGTCCCCGACCATACTCCGACCGTTATTGCCCAATTCCCTCGGCCAGGGCCGTCACGGTTGCTTCATGTCGTGCAACCGGGTGAGACCCTGGATCAACTGGCCGAGCGCTACCTGGTCAGTCTTAACCAGCTGCTAGAGGCCAATCCGGAAATTTTTGATCCAGATCTGATAGTTGCGGGCGATACGATAATCATTCCCTAGTGGCTGATTTGTCTCGCCAACTGACCCCTACCATCGGCAACTACCGCCCGGTGGCTGTGCGGGCGCCGAGGCAAACCTGCTCTCCAATCCGTCCTCAGCAACAGATCATTTCATGGCAAGCCAATTAATGACCGTCCCGGCCAACGTCTGGCGGCGGGTAGGCGGCAAGAGTGGCGGCACGGTGTCGGCGATCGTAGCCTCGCCCGGCACCAGCGCCGACCGAATCCTGTACGCCGGCACCATGTCGGGCGTCTATCGTTCGACCGACAACGGCAAATCCTGGTCGGTGGCCAATGACGGGCTGCAAAGCCCGTTCATCCAGAACCTGGCGCTGGCAAGCGAGCCGGGATCGTCGCCCAGGCTCTTTGCCGCCGCCGCAGGCGTTGGTGGCTTTATGTCGTTCGGCGGGGTCAATTGGCGGAGGCTCAGTTACTGGGGAATCAATCCGGCAATCGCCGCCTTTGCGGTTTCGCCCAATTTCGCGCGCGACCGATCGGCCCTGACCGCGACCCTGTCGGACGGTGTCTTCCGAACCGATAACGCGGGCAAGACTTGGAACGCCGCCACCGCCGGGTTGCCGTCCGACGGAGAGGGCGGCGAGGTATTGGCGGTGGCCTATTCGCCCGGTTTTGCCAGCGATCAACGCACCTATTGCGCCGTCGCTGGGAGCGGTCCCTACCGCTCTTCAGACGGTGGACGGAGCTGGATGGCCGCTGGCGAAGCCGGCGCGCCAGTGCCCGCGAGTGTGCAAGTGATCGCCTGCGCGCCGGTGCAAACCCAGCAGGCGGCGGTATTTCTGGGCGATGAAGAATCGGGGGTCTGGTACAGCCACGACGGCGGTCGAACCCTGGACAAATCGGCGGGAATCGACCAGGAATCGGTCAATGCGATCGCCATATCGCCGCGTTACGCGTCCGATCAGACCGTTTTTGCCGGAGCCGGAGATGGGTCCATCTATCGATCGCGCGATGCCGGAGTCAGCTTCTCCAAGATATCCGTCCCGGCCGATGGAGCTCCGGTACTTTCGCTGCTCTCGCTGGCCGAACCGGGCGGCGGCGGATTGCTGCTGGCGGGGACTTATGGAGCCGGTCTCATGCGATCCGAGGATTCGGGCGAGACCTGGATCGATTCGGCCCAAGGCGTTCCGAGCCAGAATTGGCTCTGCTTTGCGATGGCGCCCGATTTTGCCACCCGCCCGCTGATGTTCGCTGGGGGCTCACAGGGCGGAATATTTAGCTCAAGTGACGGTGGCTGCAGTTGGTCCGAGGCGGCCGAGGGTACCGAGGGCGTGCCCATATTTCAGATTGCTTTCTCCCCCCGTTTTGCCCGTGACGGCCGGGCCTTTGCCGCCAGTGGTGGCGGCCTCTTCGTAACCGGCGACGCCGGCCGCAACTGGCAGCGGTCGGAAACGGTCGGCGATTGCGAGTTGCGGTGCGTGACAACCTCCAACGAGGACGAAGGCAGCTTTGCGGTGTTCTGCGGCGGGGTGAGTGGTCGAGCCTGGCTCTGTCGCGATGGTGGCCAGGATCTTGCTCCGGCCGATCATGATTTCCGCGGTGACACCCTGCTCGACGCCCAGTTCTCGCCAGCTTTCGCACTGGATGAAACGATGATGGTTGCTTCCTTCCAGTCGGGCCGGGTGGTAATCAGCCAAACCGACAATGGCGGTACCAGCTGGCGTCGAGTCGTGCGCCACCGCACCGGTGCCGAATGGGCCAGTGTGGTCGTCCCGGACAGCTATGACGCCTCTGAGAATCGATACTGGGCATTTGCCGCCCACAATCAGGTGTTTACTCCGGCCCGCCGATTCCGCAACGTCTGGGCGGGAACTCGCCCTGGGCATTCGACGACCTCGATTCTGGATCTGGCAGCCGCGCCGGGCTTTTCCAGTGAACAGCTGCTCTTTGCGGCCACCAGCGGAGGTGCCCGCCGGTCCGCCGACGCCGGTGGCAGCTGGAATGCGATAAACGCCGGGCTGGAGAATCGGGCAATCCTGCAGATCTCGGTTTCGCCAAATTTCGTCGAAGATCGAAGTGTTTATTTGCTGGCAATTGGCGGCGAAATTTGGGCGTACCGGGATGATCCGGCCACGCTGCGGATTGAATCGCCCGACCAGACTGAGCTCGTGTACCGCCCTGATGGAATCGGATAACCGCAACACTGTAAGCCGACGGCGGTTGCTGCTGGCCGCGCCACTCTTGTCGGTGCTGTGGGCGGCGTGCGGGGGCCGGAGTGACGCCACGAAACCGCCGCTTTCGGACGAACAGCAATCAATCCTTGATTCGGCGCAATCGACTTTTGGGTCGCAGATCGATCTCGACACCAACTACCTGGCCGATCAGACAGTGCGCCTCGTCTTTGCCCCTTCCCCGCTGGGCGGGCGCAACGAACACTACCGCAACTTGGCCACGGGCGCCAATTCCTGGCAGGGAAAATATCCACGCCTGCTTGACGACCGGGCATTTACGAACGAATCTGAGGGAATCGGGCTCGCTGAGGCTTTGGGTTCGCTCTCCAGCGAGGCGCTGCCCGACCTGATACTGTTCCCTGGATCGCAATTGGCCGATCTGCACCGCTACGGCATGCTCATCGAATTGGACAAGGTTGGCGGGGCCGAATCGCTGCTCGATCCGGGCCAATATTGGGGGCAGACCTTGGCTGCCGGCCAGGTACGCGGGCGCCAGCTGGCAATCCCGCTGATGCTCGGACCCTGGTTTATGATCTGCAACCTTGATCTGCTCTCCAGCGTGGGCGTGGAGCCGCCTATCGGCGCTCCCTGGAAACACGAAGATTTCCTCGTCAATGTCTCCCGGCTAACCCACCCGTCGGCCACCGTCAATGACCGCGGCGCGTTCGGATTTCTGCAGCTGGTTTCCTCCAGTCCATATAACGATTCGCTGCCACCGTCCTGGATTTGGATGCTCGCGATGGGTGCCAGCCTGCCCAACATCGAGGGCGGCGAGGACCGGCTGCAGTCGGCAGCGGCGCTGATCGCGCTGGACTTGATGTACTCGTTAGTCCATGAGCAGCAAAGCGCGCTGGTCTTTGAGGGCGGAACCGGACGCAGTCTGCGCTGGACGATTACCCAACATGCAAACGCGATGACCTCCTACCCCTTCAACAGCGGCTGGCTTGCCCAGTTCTGGCGTACTACCCAAGGCGGCCGGGTGGAGCTCGCTCACCTGCCGGCCGGGCCCGGACATTTCACCCCGGTTGAAATGCATATGATGCTGGGCGTACCGGTTACGGCGCGTGACCGCGAGGCGGCGGTGGCCAGCCTGCAGGCGATCGTCCAGACCGCCGGTTCCGCGGTATTTCCGACCGCCCGCCGGGTCGACCTGGTCAATGCCGGTTCACTTCTGCCCCGAATGACGAGCTCCGACATTGAATTCATTGGCAAATCCCTAGATAGCGCCGAGCCGGTGATGTTGCCGGCTTCGGAGCGCACCCTACTGCGGCGCAATATCGACCTGCCGCTCCTTATCGACCGGCAGCGACCGGAAGCGGTCACCGAAACCGCCTACGACGCGCTGGCCAACTACCGTTTCAGCATTTCCTGATTCGGCCGGCTAGGAAAAAGCCACGTACCCCCAGCTGCCAAAGATCGACAGTGCCACGATGCCTACCAGGATCACGGATACGAAGCCCCAGGGAATTGCCATCCTAGGGCGTTTGAGGCGGGGTCGTTTCAACGGGTCGTTCATGGTTGCTGGTAACGCGGCGGCCGAAGCTAATCCTGGGGCACCTAAATCTTAAATTGGCAGGCCTGTGGCAACGACCGGGTGTTCCGGCGCCGGGGCCGCCAAATGTTAGGATTGCTGGGCGCTAGGACCGGCTTCTATGGGATTTGGGTGCGGCCGTGCGGGTGGTTAAAGTTGCGGCACTCGCGCTTGAATTTGGCTTCATTGTCGGAGCGTTTCTAATAGCCGGAATACAAGCGGGCGGATGGCTGGACGGCCATCTGTCGACCCGTCCATTGTTTCTCATTGCGGGAATACTACTGGGTCTTGCGGCCAGCTTCTCGGTATTCGTGCAGATCTACCGCTGGCAGCAGGACTGAAGCGGGTAGGTTCGCGTGCTTCCAGAATTCGTACTCCCGGCGGAACCGATCTGCGAAGGGTGCCATTTCTCTCTTTTTGGCGACGCCGTAGCCAGGCCGCTGGGCGAATTCGTTCTGACAAATTCGATGGTGATCATGTTTGTGATCATGGCCCTGATGGTCGTTATCGGTCTGGCGACTAGGGCCGGCATCGGATTGATCCCGGGACCCCTGCAGTCGATCGTGGAAATAACTTACGACCAGCTCAGTGAGGCCAGCCGCAACACCCTCGGGCGGTTCACCGATCCGCGCCTACCGCTGCTGGTGGCCTTCTTCACCTTCATCCTGCTGGCCAACTGGTTTTCGCTGCTCCCGTTCGTTGGGACCGTCGGCTACCTGCATGAGTCGCATGGGCACGAAGTCCTGGTTCCATTCCTGCGTCCCGCCACAGCCGACATCAACATGACCCTGGCGCTCGCGCTGGTGGCATTCATACTGATCCATTCAACTGGCATCGCATCCCACGGGCCGATCGGTCACCTCAAGGCGGTGGCCCAGAATTCGTGGCTGCTGGCCCCGATATTCGTGCTGATCGAACTGTTTGTGATCGTCTCACTATCCTTTCGGCTTTTTGGCAACCTGTTTGCCGGAGAGGTCCTGCTCGGCCTTTCGTCCACCTACATGCCGGTTATTGGCGTAATCTTCTTGTTGCTTGAACTGCTCTTCGGGTTGATCCAGGCGCTGGTTTTTGCAATCTTGACGCTTAGCTTTACTGGCGTGGCGATTGGCACCGACACCGGTGCCGAGCATCATTGAACCGCTTCAACCCTTTGAGCGAACGCTTCTAACAACTCCTTACAGGGAAAGGTATCGCACATGGAAGACTTTGGACCAATCGGAGCCGGTCTGGCGATCGGTTTGGCCGGGATCGGTTCGGGCATCGGCCTGGGCCTAGGCACCGCCGCCGCAATGTCGGCGCTGGGGCGAAATCCGGAGGCCGAAAGCACGATCCGGCCAAACATGATCGTGGCGCTCGGTCTAACCGAAGCGATCGGGATCTATGGATTCTTGATCGGCCTGTTTCTCGCCCTTGGCTTGGGCGGCTAAACGGACTTGCGAAAAAGACCATTCCCATTCCTGGGACACGCGAACGGGAGGCGTTTAAACCCCGGTGATTGAGCTTTTCGGGGGAGTAGGAATCCTATTCCCCAACCTTTTATTCCAGCTCGTTACATTCCTGGTGTTCGTTTGGATCATCAACCGCTTGTTGTTTGCTCCAGTTGCTCGGGCTCTGCGTGAACGACGAGCGCGGATTGCCGACGACATCGACCAGGCCGCCCAACTCAAGCAGCAGGCCCAGGCCGAACAGGAGCAGTTCCAGGCCCAGTTGCGCCGGCAGCAGGCCGACGCCCAGCGCCTGCGGGCGGAAATGGCCGAGCGCTTAGCCGAGCTTGAGGAGCAGCAGATGCAGGCGGCCCGTGAATCGGCGGCACGCGTTCGAATCGAAGCCCAACAGGATTCGGAACGGCTTCGCCAGCAGGCTCTTGATTCGGCCCGCAGCGAATTGGCCGGCCTGGTCACCCAGGCCACCGCCAAGGTGCTTGGACGAGTAATTGACGCCGACGAACAGGCCCGCTTGGTCGATGAGGCGATCACTGAGATTGGCGGCCGATCGAGTTGATTCGCGATCGTCATTCGGCCCGTCGCTTCATGCGGACCTACTCGTCGGCGATCATCGCTGACGCCGCGGCCAATTCAACCTGGCTGCGGTGGGACGCCGACTTGGCCGGATTGAGTCAAATCTGCTTGGACCGCGATCTCGTTGTGGCACTGTCTGATCGCGGCGCCGACCCGGGCGTGGTGCAATCGTTGCTAACCGGGTTAGTCGGCGGCCAGGGAATAGCCTTGGCCCAGGTCTTGAGTGCCGCCGGCCACCTTGAACTGGTGCCCGGATTGCATGACCAGTTCGTGCGACGATCCAGTATCGAAGGACCAATCGACCGGGTTGAAGTCACCGCTGCGGCGGCGCTTTCCGATCATCAACTGACCGACCTGACCGACCAGTTGACCCGTGCCGGACGGCAGGTGGTCATGCGGGTCCGGGTCGACCCCGAGCTCATAGGCGGAGTGGTGGTGCGAATGGGAGATTGGCGCCACGACCTTTCGATTCGCTCGCGGCTCAACGCACTACAAAGATCCATCAACTAAAGCAGCCAAAAAGCAACCCACCATGGACCAAAGCACTCCAGATATCGCCGCGCTGCTAAGGCAGCGCATCCAGGAATTGGACCCAACGACCGGAGCCGCCAACGTCGGCACAGTCGTGGAGGCCGGCGACGGCATCGCCCGCGTCCAGGGCCTTTCACAAGCGCTGGCGGGCGAATTGGTCGAATTTCCCGGCAATGTCCTGGGGATGGCGCTGAACCTGGAAGAGGACTCGGTCGGGATCGTACTGTTGGGTGAATTTAGCCAGATTCGTGAAGGGGACGAAGTCCGCTCCACCGGTCGCGTAGCTCAGGTCCCGGTTGGCGAGGCCCTGCTCGGCCGGGTGGTTTCGGCGGTCGGGGCACCCCTCGACGGCCGGGGACCGGTAGATACTGACCGATTCGATGTCATCGAAAAGGTGGCCCCCGGAGTTACCGCCCGAGCCAACGTCGACACTCCCCTGCAAACCGGAATTCGGGCGATCGATTCGATGATCCCGATCGGCCGCGGCCAGCGTGAACTGATCATCGGCGACCGCCAAATTGGCAAGACCGCGGTGGCGATCGACGCGATCATCAACCAGCGCGCCACCGGAGTCAAATGCATCTATGTGGCGATCGGTCAAAAAGCCGGCCAGATTGCGCAGGTGCGGGCGGTCCTGGAGCAGCACGGGGCCATGGATCACACCGTAATCGTGGCCGCGACCGCGTCCGACCCGGCCGGAGTGCAATTCATAGCCCCCTTTGTCGGTTGTACGATCGGCGAATTTTTCCGTGATCAAGGCCAGGATGCCTTGGTCGTTTACGACGACCTGACCAAGCATGCGTGGGCCTATCGACAGATCTCGTTGCTGCTGCGCCGTCCACCGGGCCGCGAAGCCTATCCGGGCGATATTTTTTACCTGCACTCCCGATTGTTGGAACGGGCGGCCCGCATGGGCGCCGAGGCCGGCGGCGGATCACTAACGGCGCTGCCGATTATTGAAACGCAAGAAGGCGACCTGACCACCTACGTCCCGACCAATGTGATTTCAATCACCGACGGGCAGATCTACCTCGAACCGGGCCTGTTCAACGCCGGTAACCGGCCGGCCATCAATGCCGGACTGTCGGTTTCGCGCGTCGGCGGCGATGCGCAGTTGCGCAGCATGCGCACAGTTGCCGGGGGGCTACGGCTGGCGCTGGCGCAATATCGCGAGGTCGCCGCGTTCGCCCAGTTTGGATCCGATCTAGACCCGGCGACGCGCCAACAGCTAACTCGCGGGCAGCGCCTGCTCGAGATCCTCAAACAGGACCAGTATCAGCCCCAGTCGGTAATCGACCAGGTAATTTCATTGCGCGCGGGAACCACCGGGCAGGCCGACGCAATCGCGGTCGAGGACGTGCGCGACTTTATCGTACAACTGCTCGAACATCTCCACGCCACCCAGGGTGAACTGGTCGAGGCGATCACGACCAGCGGGCGTGTCGAGCGCGACCAACTTGACGCCCTGGATGCGGCGATCGCCGAATTTGCCGGAAGCTTGTTTGCGGCTGAAGCGGCCGCCTGAGCGATAACCAATGGCTAGCCTGCGCGACATCCGCGCCCGCATCAATGGGATCGACGCCACCCGTCAAATTACCCGCGCGATGCAACTTGTGGCGACCTCCAAGATGTTTCGCGCCCAGGAAGCGGCGAAGCGCTCGCAGGCCTATGCCGATGCCCTGCGGTCGGTCGTTGCCAATCTGGCGGCATCTGATCCCGACCTAGTCGGCGCTCACCCGCTCATGCAACCGGTCAATCCGACTTCGCCGATCGCCATCGTTGTTTTTGCCACCAACCGCGGGCTGGTGGGAGCTCTCAACTCCAACCTCGCGCGAACCGCGCTCGAGCGCGCCCGCGCTCTGGGGGCGAACCAACCCGGAGTCGAGCGCAGCCTGATCGCGGTGGGTCGCGTCGGTGTGCGGATGCTCGGTGGAACCCTACCAGTGCACGCCCAATTTACCGATATGCCCGACCAACCGGGTGCCGACGACATGCGATCGCTGGCCAGTATTTTGGTCGACGGATATCAGACTGGACGTTTCGGCACGATTGAACTGATTTATCCACAGTTCGTCAATACCGTCATCCAGACACCGACCGCCGAACGCCTTTTCCCGCTCAGCCAATTGACCGAATCAGCGGGACGAGGCAATCAGCAGTACATATATGAGCCCTCGCGTGGCCATGTCCTTGATTCGCTGCTCCCTCGCTTTGTCGAGTCGCGTCTATTGCAGATCGGACTCAATTCAGCCGCCAGCGAGCATTCGGCGCGGATGGTGGCGATGCGCAACGCGACCGAAAATGCCAACGATCTGATTGATTCGCTCAAGCTCACCTACAACCGGCAGCGACAGGGTGCGATCACCAGCGAAATGATCGACATTGCCTCCGGCGCCAACGCGCAATCTAACTAATTAGCCCAGAACCCAACCAACGACCGTTACCTAGAGGAAGAAATATGGCAACCGGCACAATCGCCCAGATTATTGGCGCGGTGGTCGACGTTGAATTTGCCCCGCAATCGATGCCGGGAATCTACAACGCGTTAACCGTGAACCTTGACGATGGCCAAAAGGTCATCATGGAAGTCCAGCAGCATGTTGGCAACAACTGGGTCCGCTGCATTTCGATGCGTCCGACCGAAGGCTTGCGCCGCGGATTGCCGGTGGAGGACAACGGATCGCCGATCTCGGTTCCGGTCGGACCGGAAACCCTGGGAAGGGTGTTTGACGTCGTTGGCGAAACGATTGATGAAGCCGGCCCCTGCCTGGCCGAAAGGCGCTATCCGATCCATCGCCTGCCCCCCCAGGTCGCCGACCAGGCCACTTCGACCGAGCTGTTTGCAACCGGCCTGAAGGTCATCGACCTGGTTGCGCCCTTTACCCGCGGCGGCAAGACCGGTATCTTCGGTGGCGCCGGCGTGGGCAAGACCGTAACCATCATGGAGCTGATCAATAACGTCGCCCGGGAATACGGCGGCTACTCGGTCTTTTGCGGGGTCGGCGAACGAACCCGCGAAGGTACCCAGCTGATTGGCGAAATGAAGGAATCGGGGGTTATGGCCAACACCGTTATGGTGTT
Source organism: Chloroflexota bacterium (assembly GCA_965261345.1). Classification (GTDB taxonomy): domain Bacteria; phylum Chloroflexota; class UBA11872; order UBA11872; family VXNJ01; genus VXNJ01. The sequence goes on along the minus strand of OZ253449.1, from coordinate 672,236 downwards.
TGGGCAGATGAACGAATCCCCCGGCGCACGACTGCGGGTGGCCTTGGCGGGGCTGTCGATGGCCGAGTATTTCCGCGATGAAGAGAACCAGGACCTGTTGCTGTTTATCGACAACATCTTCCGTTTCTCAATGGCCGGCTCTGAGGTTTCGGCGCTGCTGGGACGAATGCCCTCGGCGGTTGGCTATCAACCGACACTGGGTTCGGAAATGGGGCAGCTGCAGGAGCGGATCACTTCGACGAATAAGGGTTCGATCACTTCGCTGCAAGCCATCTACGTGCCGGCGGACGACTACACCGACCCAGCTCCGGTTACGACCTTCTCGCACTTGGATGCCACCATCCGACTGGAGCGCTCAATCGTCGACCGCGGCCTCTATCCGGCCGTCGATCCGCTCACTTCGACATCGCGGATCCTGGACCCCAACATCGTCGGCGCGGAACACTATCGGGTCGCCCGGGGCGTCCAACAGGTCCTCCAGCGCTACAAGGACTTACAGGACATCATCGCCATCCTAGGGATCGAGGAACTATCCGAAGCGGACCGCCTGGTCGTGGGCCGCGCGCGCCGCATCGAACGCTTCCTTTCCCAACCGATGAACGTTGCCGAGGTGTTTACCGGACTTGAGGGACGCACCATCCCCATCGAGGAGACGGTACGCGGTTTTGCCGCGATCCTCGCAGGGACCCACGACAGCCTTCCCGAACAGGCCTTCTACATGGTCGGCACGATCGATGAGGCGGTTGCGAAGGCCGAACAGATGGCCATGACCGCGTAACCCTATGATCCAGCGCCGTTTGGAGTCGTAAGTGGCTCAAACCATTGATAAGTTGACCGTTAAGTTGATTACCCCGGAGCGCGCCCTTGTGGCCGAGACGGGAATTGACGTGCTGGTGGCCCCAAGCGTTGACGGGCAGGTGGCGATCCTTCCCCGGCATGCCCCGCTGTTAACCGAATTGGAACCCGGAATCGTAATTACCCGCCGCGGTGGCGTCGAGGAAGTGTTGGCGGTAAGCGGCGGATTTTTGCAAGTGCAAGAGAATCAAGTAACGATCCTGGCCGACACCTCGGAACGCTCCAGCGAAGTCGATCTTGAGCGCGCTGAGCAGGCGCGCGAAGAGGCCCAGCGCGAACTGCACGAGGCTTACGATCTGGATTCGATGCTTGAAGCTCGAATCCGGTTGATGCGGGCGCTCTCGCGCTTGCGGGCAGCGCAGCGAAGTTCCGGCTAGTAGTTCGATAAAAACTGCGGGGCAGGTGGTGGCGACGCGATTAAATGCCGGTCGGCAGACCGGCGTAACTCAGTACAGCGTCGGTGGTGGGCGCAACCGGTTGCAGGGTGTTTTTACCGTGCCTGGCGCCAAAAACGCGATTCTGCCGATGATGGCCGCCACGCTGCTGACCGAGGAAACCTGCCACCTTACCAACGTACCCGCGATCATTGACGTCGAAACGATGGTCGAGCTGCTCGCCCAACTCGGGGCGGTGGTCGACTACGACCGAGAGCAGAAACGCCTCACGATTACCGCCGCCAACATTTCCTCGCTGGAACCGGATCCCGATCTGGTGGCTCAAATGCGGGCGTCGTTCCTTGTGACCGGTCCGCTGCTGGCCCGATTCGGGCGGGTTGTGGTCATCGCTCCTGGGGGATGCGAGATAGGCCGCCGCCCGGTAAATGTCGACCTTGACGGATTTGCCCGGATGGGGGCGCTGATAGATCAGGCGGCCGGCGGATTTGACATCGCCGCCGGGACGTTGCGGGGGCAGCGGATCTACCTTGACTACCCGTCGCACACCGGCACAGAGAACCTGATCATGGCCGCAACCCTGGCCGACGGGGCAACAGTGATCGTAAATGCTTCGCGCGAACCCGAGGTTCTCCATCTCTGCCGCTTCCTGGCCGCCATGGGCGCTGACATTCGTGGCGTTGGCACCTCGGTGATTAGTGTGTTTGGACGAAGACGTCTCTTCGGCGCCGGCTATCGGGCAATGCCCGATCGAATGGTTGCCGGAACGATCGCGATCGCAACTGCCGCCTGCGGTGGCGAGGTCGTCCTCGATGACGTGGTTCGCGACGATCTGGAACCGGTCCTCCTAAAGCTGGAAGAAGCCGGAGTTGACATATTCCATGAGGGTGACTCGGTCGTAGTTTCGGCCAACGGAAATCTTCGGGCGGTTGACGTCCAGAGCATGCCGCACCCAGGATTTCCAACCGATAAGCAGGCTGAAATGGGGGCGCTTTTGACCCAGGCAACCGGCCAAAGCACGATTTCCGACCGGGTGTTTGAAAACCGCTTCGGCTACCTGGTGGGGCTTGAGCAATTTGGAGCCAGGATCGAACGATCCACGTCCGGCGCGGTAATCGCGGGCCCCCAGAATCTGCGGGGTTCGCAGCTGCAGCTTGCCCGCGATCTACGGGCCGGAGCGGCACTGACTATTGCCGCGTTGGTGGCCGACGGGCCGTCGCTGCTCACCGGCGTCTCGTTTATCGATCGTGGTTACGAAGACCTGGCCGGCGATTTGGCCGCCCTTGGGGCCGAAATCGCACTCACCTATGATTGACCGCCAAAGGGTACCGGGATAGCCATGATTTCGCAGCGACGGCTCGGGATCGACCTGGGAACCGTAAACGTGGTGGTCTACATGCGCGGTCGCGGGGTGGTCCTGCGCGAACCTTCGGTTGTGGCGGTAAGCAAACCCGGACGTAAGATCGTTGCGGTCGGAGCGCAGGCTTATGAAATGATCGGCCGCACCCCCGACAGGATGGAGATCACCAGCCCGCTGCGCGATGGGGTAATCGCCGATTACCTGGTCACCGAAGCGATGCTCGGATATTTCGTGCGCCGCACCTGCGGGCGACTGCGATTACTACAGCCGGATGTGATCATCTCGGTGCCGGCCGAAGCCACCGGCGTGGAAAGACGGGCGGTGCGCGACGCCGCATTGGCGGCCGGCTGCCGTTCATCAGTTTTAATCCCCGAATCGCTGGCGGCCGCGCTCGGCGCTCGTTTGCCGGTGCAGGAGCCATTCGGCTCGATGATCGTAAATATCGGCGGCGGCACCGCCGAGATCGCAATTCTGTCGCTCTCGGGAATCGTGGCCTCGCGCTCGCTGCGGGTGGCCGGGATCAGATTTGATGAGGCGATCATCAACTACTTGCGTCGCAACTTCAACTTCCAGATTGGCAATCGCACCGCCGAGCAGTTGAAGATGACCTTGGGTTCGGCGACTGCCCCGGTGGGCGGCGAGGCGGCCGAGGTCAAGGGGCTCGACATGCAGACCGGATTGCCATCGTCAATGCAGGTGCAGCCGTATCAGATCCACGAGGCCCTGCAGGATCCGCTTGCAGACCTCGTGCGCGGGGTCAAATCGGTGCTCGAGCAGTCTCCGCCGGAAATCGCCGCCGACATCGTTGACAACGGTATCGTCCTTTCTGGCGGTGGATGCTTGCTCCACAATATGGACACTCTGATCTCGATCGAGACTGAAATTCCGTGCTTTCGTGCCGAGCAACCGCTGCTCTGCGTGGCCCTGGGCACCGGAATTGCGCTTGAGCGTTTTGATTTGATCCGACAGATTTCGGAATTTACCTAGTTAACAGGACCAATCGGCAATGAACTACCAATTCCTCCAGACCTATCCGATGCCGGAGCCCGAATTGGCAGTCCTGCGCGAACTCGGCCAAATCCGGCTGGTTCACAGCAACGATGTCGAGGTATTGATCCGGGAGGCCCAAGATGCCAACGTGATCATCTGCGGGACCGAGCCGATCACCGCCGAAGTCATTGCATCCGCGACCGGCTTGCTGGCGATCGATCGCTTCGGCGCCGGTTACGACAACATCGACGTGGCTGCCGCCACGGCGCGCAATATCCCGATATTTTTTTCGCCCAAGGTCAATGCTCAATCGGTGGCCGAGCAGACGGTCGCGCTGATGCTGGCGGCCAGTTGCAACCTCTCCCGCCTGGATCGCTCAGTGCGGGTGGAGGGATTTGAACTGCGGCCTAAGCTCCTGGGCCGTGAGCTTGGCGGCAAAACGGTGGGGATCGTCGGTTTTGGCGAGATTGGATCACGGGTCGCCCGGATTTGCCAATTGGGGCTGGGCATGAATCTCTTGGTGTACACAGCCAGTCCCGATCCAGCCCGCTTGACCGCGGCTGGGCTCAGCGGTCACTTCGTGGAACTGGATGAACTGATGGCGCGATCGGACGTGGTCACCCTGCATGCCACGTTAACCGACGACACGGTCGGATTGATTTCACGTGAGATGATCGCGCTTTTGAAGCCAACCGCCTACGTGGTCAATAATTCCCGCGGAGCGGTAATTGACGAGTCTGCACTTGTCGATGCATTGCGGGATGGGCGCATCGCCGGCGTCGGACTGGACGTGTATACGGTCGAGCCGCCGGAACCTAACAACCCGCTTTTTGAAATTGAAAACGCTGTCCTGACTCCGCATACCGCATCAAACACCCACGAATCCTTCCATCGCATCGGGGCTCTCTGCCACTCTGCGACTGCCGAATTCCTAAGAGGAGGCCGTCCCGAGGCGGTGGTCAATCCGGAGGTCTACGACCGGCTTTAGGCTGCCTAGGGTGACCGGGTTCTTCCAAATTCCGGCAACCGGCTGGGCGCCATAGCGCCTTGCGATGATTTGACCGGACAGCAATGCAGCCCGGCGGTTGCCGCCGACCTGCTAACGGCATTTGCCAACGCCGAACTCGGCCTTGCGTTGGCGCTGGCCGGCGGCGGCTCGTCGGCGATCGCCGCGCTCGCCGGCTGCCCCGGAGCGTCGGCGGTTCTCATCTCGGCCAGCCTTGCCTATTCGCCGGCAGCAGTGGCAGGGGTGCGCGCGGTGTCGCCGGCTGAAGGCGGGCATTGCTCGCCGGCGGCGGCCATGGATTTGGCCCACGCCGCCCTGGCGGCGGCGCGCGGCGGCCGGACCGCCGAACAGAAGGATCTGGTGGCGGTAGGCGCCAGCGGGGCGCTCACAACCATCCGATCGCGCGCGGGGGCCGATCGCGTGCACATTGCTGCCATTGGTCCGAGCGGCACCCGGGCCTGGCGAATGGATGTGGGCGCCCTGGCCCGCGACCGGTCCGGCCAGGAACAATTGGCCGGCCGGGCGGTATTGCAGGCGGCCCGCCTGGCTGGTTTGGGCGATGCAGGTGATCGGCTCACGGCGGGTTCGGATCTTCCGCTAGCTGAGGATCCGCCCGACCGCGATTACTGGATCGGCCGCGTCGCGGGCAAGCAACTGGCCCATGCCAGCTGCGACCGATCGGGGCGTTGGTCGGCAGCCGGGGCGGTGCCGCGGGCGCTGCTACCAGGATCATTTGATCCGCTCCATTGCGGGCACCTGGGACTGGCGGACGCCGCCGAAACCGAACTGGGAGTACCGGTGGCGCTTGAACTGTCGCTGACTAATGTTGACAAACCCGATCTGGCGCGAGCCGAGGTTGCCCTGCGAGTGGACCAGCTGAGCGGCCGGCGGCCGATCGTTATCGATTCGGCACCGACCTTTGTCGAAAAATCCCGGCTCTTTCCGGGCGCCGCATTCGTCATCGGTGCTGACACTGCGATCCGAGTTGTCGATCCAACCTACTACGGTGCAAATCGGGCGGCCATGGTTGCGGCGTTGGCCGAAATCTCGGCCAACGGGAATTCCTTTTTGGTTGCCGGGCGGGCGATCGCTGGCAAATATATTGGCGTGTACGAGTTGGACTTTAGCCCGGCCGCCGATTTGTTTAGGGCGCTGCCGCCATCGGCGTTCCGCCTGGACGTATCCTCAACCCAGCTGCGCCGCCGGCGTTGACCAATCGGAATTTTTGCTATCCGGCCAGCAGCCAGGCCATGACGATCGCGCCGAGCACAATACGGTAGAGGCAGAAGGCTGCGACACCACGGCCGGCGATGTAGCGCGGCAGTTGGTGGGCGACCAAAAACCCCGACCCGGTTGCCGCGATCATCCCTGCCACAAGCAGGCCGATTCCGTCACCGGCAAATTCATCTGCGGTGATCAGGGTTGGCAGCCGATACAGGGCGGCGCCAACCACGGTTGGCGCCATCAGCAAAAACGCAAATTCAATCGCGGCGGCTCGCCCCATGCCCAGGTAGCGCCCCACCGCATAGATGGCCCCGGAGCGCGAAACTCCCGGAATTAGGGCCAAGATTTGCGCCGATCCGGTAATTGCCAACCTCCAGAAATTGGGATTGGCCCCGCCCCGCTCGGTGCGATCGGCCAGAAAAAGCAATATTCCACCCACCAACAGGGCGCCACCGGCCAGTGCCGGATTTCGCAGAACGCCGCCCGCCGCCTCGCTCAAGATGACTCCGGCACCACCGGTAACCAGGGTGGCGACGGCAATGGCCGCAATCAACCGACGATCGCCGCGCCGCTGGTTGAAGCGACCCATTTCAGGCCCCAGTCCGGAGCGCAAAAGCCGGATCCAGGCCGGCGCCATCGCCGCGGTGATGGCAATCGCCGTGCCCAAGTGCAGGGCGATCGAGTAGTCGAGCGAATTTAGTAGCTTGTGCTCCACACCAAAGATCTGCGGCAACAGCAGCAGGTGGGCAGAGGAGGAAACCGGTACGAATTCGGTAATTCCCTGAATCAGTCCCAGCAGGACCGCCCAGATCAAATCGGTACCCTCCATCGGCATCGCCTACGCCGGAGGCGGAATCATCCCTCGGCCTTTCGCCAAAGGGTTAGATGAACAGCGGAGTGAGCACCAGGGTGATCGTGCTAAGGATCTTAATCAGGACGTTGAGCGATGGCCCAGCGGTGTCCTTGAATGGGTCACCAACGGTATCGCCAACTATCGCCGCGGCGTGTTCGTTGGACCCCTTGGGGATCGCATTCCCCTCAGAGTCCTTCAAATTGCCGGCTTCAATGTACTTCTTGGCGTTGTCCCAAGCCCCGCCACCGTTGTTTAATACCAAGGCCAGCACTACCCCGGATATGGCCCCGATCATAAGGAATCCGGCGGCCGCTTCCGCACGCAGGATCAGACCGACCGCCACCGGCGCTACAACCGGGAGCAACCCCGGCAGAATCATGTTGCGCAGGGCCGAGGCGGCCGCTATGTCGACCGCTTGTCCGTACTCAGGCTTTTCGTCTCCGGTCATGATGCCGGGGTGCTCGCGAAACTGACGGCGAACTTCCTCAATGATGGTGCTTGAAGAAACTCCGACCGCCCGAATTGCCATCGCACAAAAGAGGTAGACGACCATCGCTCCCAGGAAAGCGCCGATAAAAACCCGTACGTCGGCCAGATTGATCACTCCCGAGACAATGTCGGCCTTCTGAATGAACGCCGACAGCAATACGAAGGCGGTCAATGCCGCCGACCCCACCGCGTACCCCTTGGTGAGCGCCTTAGTGGTGTTACCGACTGAATCCAGGTTGTCGGTGATGTCGCGAGTTTCTTTTCCGGCACCCGAAAACTGCGCGATCCCGCCGGCGTTGTCGGAGATGGGCCCGAAGGTATCCATTGCCAGGATATAGGCTGCCGACATCAGCATGCCCATTGTGGCCACTGCGGTCCCGTAAACGCCGCCGACAAATTCGGACGAAACCTGCAGGCCCAGTTCGGACATCGCCTGGACGCCGAAGAAGTAGGATCCACCCAACGCTCCGCAGAGCACCAGCACCGGCAGCGCGGTGGTCTCGAACCCGATTGCGAATCCGGCGATGATCAAGGTGGCCGGGCCAGTGCGGGAGGCCTCGGCGATGTTGCGCACCGGCCGCCATTCACCGGCTGTGTAGTACTGGGTGAGGTAGTAGAAGAGGATCGTAGTCACGATCCCGGTGGCCCCGGCGGCCAGCAGCCAGAGGCTGCCAAGCATATTCAGGGTGACCACTGCCAATCCGGCGATCGAGAGCACGGCGGTAGTCCAGAAACCTATGTCCAGATTGCGTTGGGCGCTCGAAACTGTCCCCCCGCGAACCGCCAACAGGCCGATCAGCGAGGCCAGGATTCCGACTGCTCTGACCACTAGTGGAAAGAGGATCCAAGATAGCGAATGGCCGGGGTCGGCCAGGTAGAGTGAGACTCCCAGAATCATCGAGCCGATGTTCTCGGCGGCGGTCGACTCGAACAAGTCGGCCCCGCGTCCGGCGCAGTCGCCGACGTTGTCGCCGACCAGGTCGGCGACGACCGCCGCGTTGCGGGGATCGTCTTCAGGAATTCCTGCCTCGACCTTGCCCACCAAATCAGCCGCTACGTCCGCCGCCTTGGTGTAGATACCCCCACCGAGCAGCGCAAACAGAGCTACGAAGCTGGCGCCGAATCCGTATCCGACGATGAGGAAGGGCGTTGTTTGCGGATCATCCAGGCCGCCGTAGGCCAGGTACAGCACGTAGACGCCGAGCAGACTCAGGCTGGTGACCGTAAAGCCGGTAACTGCTCCGCCACGCAGGCCAATCCGCAACGCCTCGCCCAGCGAACGGGTGGCGGCCGAAGCGGTGCGGACGTTGGACTTGACCGCAGTCACCAGGCCGATGATTCCGGCAATCGCCGACATGGTTGCCCCGATGATGAAGGCCAAACCGGTCCGCCAGGCGATTTCAATTCCGTCGATCCGGCCGCCGTCGGGAAGTTCTTCTCCGCCAAACAGGCCAACGATCGCCGAGAGGGCCAGCGCAACCACGATTGCCAGCAAGGCAATCGTCCGGTATTGACGGCGAATGAAGGCCATCGCACCTTCATATATGAATCCTCCGATTTCCTGCATACCAGCGTCGCCACTGTCGGATTTGAGGACATCAATTGCCAGGTACGCGGCAAAGAGCAGCGAAATCGCCACGACGATCGGTATGAACCAGAGCGCGAAATCGTCCAAGATTGACCAGTCCTATCTGGAAATGGCTGTGCAACGAAATGCCCGGCTAGGGCCGGGCACAAGGTATTAGGTAAGTTGCAGTCAGATCAGTCGGCAGAATTATCGCCGACCGGTCCGGCCCCATTAACCGGTTCGGTAACTATCGGGGACGGCAAATTCGCCAGAGCTGCTCGACCAGCGCCGACAGCTCGGACTCGCTGCCGATCGTGATCCGGATTGCATTTTCGGCACTGCTTAGGCCCCCTAGGTAACGCACCAGGATTTTGCGTTCCAGTAGTTGAGCGTACACTTCCTGGGCATTGTGCGGCCCGCAGTCAACCAGCACGAAATTGGCCTGCGACGGGTGGGGCTTAAGGCCTGGGATCTTCGACAGTTGATCGATTAATGCTTGGCGGCGTTGGCGCACCTCGGCCCACATGTTCCGGGCCCAGTCCTGGTCTGCGAGCGCGGCCAAAGCGGCGATTTGGGCGGCGCCCGACACGTTGTAGGAATCTTTGATTGCCATGGCTGCGTCGCACAGCGACTCCGGACCGAGCAGATACCCAACCCGTAGGCCTGCCAACCCGTAAGCCTTGGAAAACGTGCGCACGACCGCCAGGTTGGGATAGCGGTCGAGCAGTTCAAGTGTGTTTTGGTCGGAAAACTCAGCGTAAGCCTCGTCGACTACCACCAGGTTATGGCCGCACTGGCAGATCCGGGCGATTTGTTCGGCCGGGTAGGCTGTGCCGGCCGGGTTGTTGGGGCTGGTAATTAAGGTAATTGCCGGGCGCTGGACGCAGATTGCTGGCAGGTCCAGGGCGAATCCGGGCAGGCAGGGAATCGCCAGGTATTTGGCCCCCTGGGTCGCGGCCAGAACCCTGTAGAGCGAATAGGCTGGATCGGTGGACAGCACTAGCTGCCCGGGCTGGCACAGTGCTCGGATTAGCAGGTTGAGAATGTCATCCGAACCGTTGCCCACCACAACTTGCGAGATTTTCAGGTTGAAATGTTTAGCAAGTGCATGGCGCAATGGGCGGGCGGTCGGTTCCGGATACCGGCACAATGCTTCCGGGCCGATTTGCGAAAGCGCCGCCAGCGCGGCCGGAGAGGCCTGCCCGGACTCGTTGGTGTTGAGTTTTATCCACCCCGGCCCTTCGGGCTGTAGCCCGGGGACGTAGGGTTCAAGTAAATTCAAATCCGATCGAAATTGCACCATTACGTATCACCAGATCCGCTCAATTGCCCAGATTCGGACGGGCGCGCTGGATTTTATTGGCGTTTCCGGCCGAATGATTTGCATCAGGCTCCTAACATTAAAGAGTCGGCTTGGAGAGGCGTCGGCGCGGTCCTATCCGATTGCAGTCTGTGGCAATGTCTTTCCTAAATGGCGTGAGCCGAACCGGCGGCGCTGCCCGCCTCATACTTACCGGCGGCGCTGCCCGCCTCATACTTACCGGCGGGCTGCGGCTTGGCCGCTCAAAAGGCTGGTTGCCGCCTGAGCAGCGCGAGGGTGCCCTGCTTGAGCGCCGGCTGGCATTCGGTGCGGTAGTTAACTACGCCATCGCCAACCGCGCCCACGGTCTCGTGATCGCCGGTGGCCTGTTCGACCGATCAGACCCCGAACCAGCCGAAATTGCCGCCGCCGCCGCCGGACTGCAGGCACTGGGCAAGGCCGGGATATCCAGTTTTGCAATCCATGGACCCTACGAACTTCCGCCCAGCGGCGCCCTCTCGGCCCTTGACCTTTTGTCGCAGCTGGGATTTGTGGAGTGCCTGGACCGTACGCCAAATACCCATCTGGTTAGCCTGGGCGGTCTGCGGTTGGCGTTCTCCTCTCTCCCTGGTGCGGGCGCCGTTTCGGGTGGCAATCCATTGCGGCAGCTCAACTTTCCCCGGGTCGGCGACTGTCATGTGCTAGTTACCGATGCCCTGGTTGAGCAACTGGCTCCGGTTTCGGCCGCCGGTCCGCGAATCGATCTCGATTCGGTCAACGCCCTTAATGGCATCGATCTCCTAGTGACCGGGGGCAATGGAAAGCCACAGCGTTACCAGGCCGCAAAAACCATGGTCGTGGCCCCGGGCAGCGCCCTACGGTCGGCCCCTGAAGGTGGATTTGCGAAGGTGGTGTTGGCGCGTGGCGGGGTGCAGCAAATTCGATTCGAATCGGGGATCGGCCAACCGGTGGCCGAAGTTTTGGTGCCCGCTAGCCTTCTGGAATCGGTTGACGCCCATGCTGAAATCCGTAGCATGATCGACGAATCGGCGATCGCGGCGACCGAACTGGTGATGCGCGTTTACGGGCGTGCCACGCCGGCCGCCCTGCGAGCGGCTGGTCTGGCCAGCCTGTGTGAATACGGGAGATCCCTCACCGCCAGCTTCGAGTTGGATGTTTCCGGACTTTTAACGGTGCAAGACGCCAGCGAGGCGGGTCGTGGCCCGCTGCCAGTGCTGGAAGAAATCGAATCCATGCTCGGTCAAGACGGCGCCGACAACTGGGATGGCGACCGCGAACATTCGGCTTCCATCGCTGAACTTAAGGGTCTCCTCGCCGGTGCTCCGGTCCGGCCGCCAAGGTAAACATGGTCACGATTTCAAGATTGACGGTCCGCAATATTCGGGCAATTGGGGCGGTCGAATTGGTATTGCCGCTGCGCGGACGGATCCTAATTGGGGCCGTCTATGAGGGAAAGACAAGCATGGTGCTGGCCATGCGATTGGCCCTGCAGGGGTTGGCATCGGGGCTTGCCGTTGACGATCTGATCGCGTACGGCAGTAGAACTGGCCAGGTAGAGCTCGAACTCTGCGACGGCCAAAATGTTCTGCAGATAAAGCGCCAAATCAGTAGCAGTGGCGAAAACGTTCGAGTAAACCTGCGACAGGGTCTGGCCCAGGCCTCAGCCGACAACCCCGCTGCCGGACAGGAGCTGATCGGGCGGATGTTTGCCTACCCGGTAGACCAGGTCTGCGAATTCTTCATGTGGAGTTCGGCCAGCGCGCAGAGCTGCGATTGCTTGGCCGCCGACCGGACCTACTTGCGCAGGGTCTTAGACCGCTTGGATGGTGATGCCGAAATCGAACAGGCAATCGGGAAAGCCCGCTCAGCCGTAGCGCTGGCGCACGATTCGCGCCAGCATCGCGAGTTGGCAACCAGGCGATTGCGATTGCGCCGGCAATTAGCATCGCAATCGCTGGCAGGCCTGGCGCCGCGTCTGCGCGCCGCGCGTGATGAATTGCAGGTGGCCGAGAGCGAGTTGGAGCAGGCCGAGTCGCAGCTGTCTAAGGAAAGCACCACAACCCGCCTCGGCGGCCGCGATGGCGAGATTTTCGCTGCCGCCTGCGAATTGGTTGACCTGGCGCAGGCGCTCGATGACGCCTGCGCGCAGCTGCGGATACTCCACGATTTGGCGACCGACGCCGACGGCGGCGAGGCCGAGCTGATCCGGCTGCGAGCCAAGGCGGGCAGGCTCAAGAGCGCCCGCGACGCAATGGCCGAGGCGTTCGCCAAAGATGTGGAGATTGCCGGTGGGGAATCTGCCGCGAACCAAGTTGGGGCGATGCTGTCGGATCTAGTCGATCTGCGCACGTTTGAAAATGGCGGGGCTGAAATTTATGCTCGCTGGATTGATCTTTCCGAGCGCGCCAGCGTTTCCACGCGTGTATCCGGGATGTCGCGATTCGATCTAGCGGACGAATCGTCGCCCGCGGCAGATGGACCGATCGGGCAGCTGCAGCGGTTGGAGCAGGAAATGCTTGGCCAGGGACTGCGCATTCCAAATTCGCCCGACGAAGCCCGCGAGCTCCTCAATCGCGATGCCGGAGAACTGATCGAGCACATCGAACAGCAGCTGCGCAGAACTGGCGAGCGTCCGGCTCGCGACCAGTCCCGCCGGCTGCGAGCCGAAGGTGACTCGGCGCTCGAACGGGCGCACACAATTCTTTTCGGCCTGAACATTCCCGCCAACTCTGAAGCCGTCGAACAAGCGATCCACGCAGTTTTGGAGGAAATTGAGAATCTCGAACGTTTAGCGGAAGATCCGGAGGCGCTGGCTATCCGAACTCACGCGCTTGAGACCGATATTGTCCGCATCCGTCAAATCCTGGACAAAAGACGATCGCGATTATGCGAGCTAGAACCCAATGCCGGGCTGGATGGTTACGAGTTGGTGCTGGACCGTGTTGAGGCATTGCGCGATTCCGCGTGCCGTAGCGAGGGTGCACCCGATGGTGCCGCGACCGCACCCGACCCGGTGCTCGATCGCAAGGTGTTGCGGGCCCGGCAGCGGCGTGAGCAGGCCCGACGAAAGCTCTCCGACCTCGAATCGGAGGCGACCGTCGCCGCCCGCGAAATCGACATGGAACTTCAGGCCGCGCTCTATGAAGCCGCTGGCCAGCCGCATGATCGTGAACTGCACCGCCGGTTGCAACTGGACATCCGTCGCCTCGACAGTCAGATCGCCAAGTTGGATGCCGAGATTGAAAGCGCCAGCGCGGTCGATCGTCGTCCGGCATACCAGGTGGATGCCAACGAGGCTGAGAACAAGCTGCATCAATTGCAAGGCCGCCGCCGCCGCCGCCGCAAGTTAGCAGCCGCGGTGCGGGCGATGGATCAGAAATTGGGTGACCGAGCAGTTGCCCAGACCCTGCAAAACGCCCGCAATCTGCTGCCGAGGTTGAGCGCCGGGAAGTACTTCGATCTCCAAGTTGAAGCTGATTGCAGCCTTCGACTTTGGGACGAGGCTGCGCAAGACTGGATTTCGTCCGGCCAGTTTGGCAGTGGATTGACCCAACAGTCGGAATTGCTGCTTTGGCTGGCGCGCGCGGTTACCCACAGTGGAAACTCGGTTCCCGGGTTGCCCGGATTCTGCATCCTGGATGAACCCGGCGCCGTCACCTCGGAGCAGTTGCGCGGCGTTCTCGGCGGCGCCCTGGTCGAGGATGGATTGCTGGCGGCGATCCCGCAGATGCTTGTCCTTAGCGGGAACCCTACCTTTGAACGCTGCGGCTTCAAGCGGCTTGCCCAATTGGATGGATGATCGCTTGCAGTCGGCGTTTACGGGCCAAAAACTTGCCCACGACGGGTCGCTAGTACTTGCAATCTACTGATCTGCAAGCGCTGGCGCGGCAACCGCATCGCTTCGCCGGATCACGGCCGCCCTCCGCGGAGGCGAACCACCTACCGGCATTCGGCTATGCACTTGCCCGTCTTGGCGCGGTGCTATGTGCCGGGACGGCTTGTGGATTGTTGGTATTGGCCGACCCCAACCTGCTAGCGGCCCAAGCCTGGTTCTACGGGTGCGTGATCGGTGGATCGGTTCTGATCGGAAGTGCGCTCGCCTATGCCAGACTGCGGCCGTGGGCGGGCCGGGGACGGTATCTGAACCTGGGACTGACTTGCTCCCGTTGGGGGTTGCTGGCCGGATTTCTGGTGGCGATCTCCCTGGCCGGATTGCGCTGGGGGCCAACGATCGCGGCCGTCGGCGTAGTCGCGGCCGCGGTGGCGATCGGGGCCGGCATTTTGGTGCGCCGCCGCCGACCCCGTTGATCGCCTCCGGGAGTCCCGCGGCCGACCCCATCAGCGAATATTTGTATGGTTCCCATCCGAATCGAAAAACGCCGCCAATAATGACCAAACTTCTATACGCTGACCGTTTTCGTCTTGCCGACGCAATTGGGCGATTGGGCACCGAGTCGGCATTTGTGGTCCTGGCCAAAGCCCGCGCGCTGGAAGCGGCAGGGCGCGACATCATTCACCTGGAAATCGGTGAGCCCGATTTCGAAACCCCACCCAACATTGTCGAAGCCGGGGTCAGAGCATTGCGCGGCGGCTACACCCACTACGGCCCGGCCCACGGCCTTCCGCAATTGCGCGAAGCAGTCGCCGCCAATTCACTGGAACGGCGGGGAATCGAGCACTCGCCCGAGCAGGTATTAGTTACCCCTGGCGGCAAACCGGTGATGTTTTACGCAATTCTTGCTCTCTGCCAGCCGGGCGATGAGGTCATTTACCCCAATCCCGGATTCCCGATCTACGAATCGATGATCAATTACGTCGGCGCGCGCGCGGTCCCGATGCCTCTGCTTTCGGACAACAACTTCCGGGTTGACCTGGACCGCCTGGCTGCCGATCTATCCGATCGCACGCGATTGGTGATCCTCAATTCGCCGGGCAATCCGACCGGCGGCACCCTAACATCGGACGATCTTGTCGCTATTGCCAAACTGCTGTCCGGGCGCGATGTCGTAATTCTTGCCGACGAGATCTACAAGGACATCATTTACGGGGCCGAGTTCGAGTCGATTGCCGCGATCGGCGATCTGGCCGAACAAACGATCATCCTGGACGGATTTTCCAAGGCGTATGCCATGACCGGCTGGCGGTTGGGCTACGCGATCGGGCCGAAGCCGATCATCGAGGTGATGGCGCAGATGCAAGTCAACGCGGTCAGTTGCACCGCTGGTTTCGTGCAGATGGCCGGCGTTGAGGCCCTTAACGGTCCACAGGATTCGGTGCGCGCCATGGCGGCCGAGTTCGGGGTACGGCGACAGATCGTCGTTGAGGGGTTGAATGCGATCGAGGGGGTCAGTTGCAAAGCACCTGGAGGGGCGTTCTACGCGTTTCCCGAATTGGGGGAAAACTCCACCGAATTGGCGGATCGACTGCTCGACGAGGCCGGGGTCGCAGTATTGGCTGGCTCGGCGTTCGGGGCCTATGGGGCCAATGGCCTCCGGATCTCGTTTGCCAATTCACAGGACAATTTGCGACGAGCGCTCGCACGTGTCAAATCGCTGATCGAGTCGCTTTAAACCCGGCGGCAACGAGCGTGCGACCGGGGCGTCGCACGGGGCAAAAATTCAACGGTGGCGCAAGATTGCCCCACCGGTTCGGTTGCCCCAAAAGCAATGCCACCTAGCTTGCACAATTTGTATCCTAAAAGGACCGTTATGAATAAGGTGGGCGGTGACCTTTCCGGCCGTTTGCAAGTGACCAACTAAAATCACTGCTTGCCGGGCCACTAGCTCAGTCGGTTAGAGCGCGCCTCTGATAAGGGCGAGGTCATTGGTTCGATTCCAATGTGGCCCACCTGTACTGCGAACTCGCCCGGTTAGGGTGATCTCTGCGTCGTCCGGTCCCCTATGGGCGAGTCCTCCGACGTGGGTATCGCGTAGGCGATGGCGGACCCTGCCGGGCTTGACCTCGATCTCCTTGACGAAGGAGTGGACGAAGGCCCTGGTCTGAGTCAGCTCGCTGGCCTTGAGGAACTCGCTCATGTCCTCGGCGAAGGTGGCGATGGTGTCGGCGCTGTCCAGAAACTGCCGCCGGTCCGAGAGCAGCTTTCTCGCCTCCTCTGCGGCGACCTCCAGCTTCTCCTTGCGATCCCGGTGCTCCCCGATGCACTTGGAGGCGTCGGTCATCTCGATGTCGGTGGCCTAGATGACCTGCCAGATGCAGCCCGACTCATCTTCTTCCTTCGTATTTGCGGCCTCCCTTCGGATTTGGATTACAAATCTTGCATGTTGCCAATGGCCCTGTTTCGATTACAAAAACAGTGAGTCAATGCGTCCTGACCCCGACGCGGTAGGCACAATTGCCACAGTGGGGCGTCGCGACGCCCCGAACTAGAGATCCGTCGGACCGGCCGATCTCATCCGGAAGAGGTGTCGTGGTTGGAAGTCGGATTATTTTTGATGCCGTTGCACCCGCCTGAAAAACCCACGACCCAGGGATTTGATGAAGATCTCGATCTCATCTGCCGAGCCGATGAACTGGGATATTCCGAAGCCTGGGTCGGCGAACACATGACCTCACGGTGGGAGACGATCGCCGCCCCCGACCTTTTCCTGGCCAATGCATTTCCCTTGACAAAGAACATCCGGCTGGGCACCGGTGTGTTCCTGCCAGCGTTGCACCACCCGGCTGAATTGGCCACCCGTGCCGCGATGCTCGATCACCTTTCGCGTGGCCGGTTCAATCTGGGATTGGGAACCGGCTCAATTCCTTCGGATAGACCGTTCATGGGCGTGGACGGAGACCCGAAGGCGATGCAAGAGCGTTTCGACGAGGGCTTTGAGTTGATCCTTAGATTGTTTGCCGAGGACCCACCCTGGCTGCATCAGGGCAAGCATTGGCGGGTTGAACTCTCCCCGGACCAGCTCGACCTGGACATGGGTTATCCGCTCAAGCCTTACACCCGGCCGCACCCGCCAATCGGCATTCCGGGCTTTTCGCCCAACTCCGGTTCGATGAGAATGGCCGGCCGGCGCGGTTATTGGCCGCTGTCAACAAATTTGGTTGCCAATTGGGTAATCGGGACCCATTGGGACGCATATCGCGCCGGACAGGCCGAGGGTGGACATCCGATCGATCCTTCACCGTGGCGAGTTGCACGCGAAGTGTTCGTGGCCGACACCGACGCGGAAGCGCTCAGGCATGCCATCGAGGGCCCGATGGGGCGGAATTTTGATCGCTTCATGCTTCCGGTATTGACCCGCAACATTCCCGGCGGTCTGGCCCTGTTCAAGAACGACCCGTCGATGGCCGACAGCGAAGTGACGGTCGAATATCTTGCCCACAACGTCTGGTTAGTTGGAAGTCCCGACACCGTGGCCGACAAGATCAACCGCTTGCGGGCGCAATGCGGGAGATTTGGAACCATTTTGGCGGTTGGCCACGACTGGGAAGATCGCGAGCGGGAAATCTATAGTCTCGAACTGCTCGCCACGCAGGTGCGCCCCGCGATCGAGTGACCAAAGGCTGAGTGAAAAAATTGGACCACATAGGATCCTTCAACCAGCAGACGGTAGCGGCACCAGTATGGCGATAAAGAACCATTCCCATCGTGAGGCGCCCTTGCCGCCGGCAATTGCCACCGCCAGGAAGACCCTGGACTGGGCGGCCGAAAGGCTTTCCCCTGAAGGCAGTTTTGCTGAGGCTGAGGACCGGGTAAGCGCGTACTATTTGGCGCCGTTAGCCTTCGCGCTGGGCGGTCGGCCTGATCTGGCCCAGTTGATTGCCGAATATGCGCGTGCGAAATTTTTCTGTCGCGGCGACATCAATGCTCGGGTGGCGAGGCAGATTCGCAGGTTGCAATATTTCGCAACGCGTTTTTCGGACTCAGCTGCCAGCGATTGGGGGCCTTGGATTTGGCCCTGGCCCAGTCTGAACGGCTCGCTCGCCAGCAACATCCACGTTTAGGGGGATTTGCCAACAATGAATGCCCGGAAAGAGTGCTCGATCTGGGTAGCAGTGCCGCCGCCCTGATCTGTTTACTTGCAACTGGCAACTTAGCGGCCGCCCGCGCGGCGGGAGATTTCTTGCAGACGGAAATGATCTTGCGTCAGCCCGAACCCGAATGCCGCATATTGTTGCGCCGGCGCTGGGAAGGCTCGTGGATAAGCGAATTCGCCGCCGCTGAAGCCGGGCGCCATCAAATCGAACTGGGAAAGCCAGGGCAGACATATTGGCACCTAGGAATCGTGATGGCTGCTCTGGGGCAGTTGTATCTGGCAGGCGGCGAGGTCAAATATCTTGCGGCCGCTGAACGAGTATTTGGTTGGGCCGAAGCCTGCCGTCCGGGTTCGTTTAAAGACCTGACCGCGGCCAAGGTTGGATGGGGCGCCGCCGTGCTTTACGCTGCCACCGGCATGGACCGCTATGCCGAACGCGCGCGCACCGTCAGTGGCATGCTGATCGATACGCAAACCCCCGAGGGAGCCTGGCTGCGCCGACCCGCGGTTACACAGCTTGCCGGCCAGGATGTCGCCACGTTGCTCGATACCAGCCTGGAGAGGGTTTGCTGGATAATTGAAATCGCCCGGAATTTATCGGTCACCAGGGAGCTACCGGACGCATGAGCGCCCCGATTGGAATCGGAATCATTGGAGTGGGCCGCGCTGGTATCCGCCACGCGCGGGCGTGCGTGCAAATCCCGATCTGGTACGGCGATTCGGCGATCAACCTCAACCGAGTAGTGTGTGCCGACGTGAACGCGCCGCTGGCCAAGCGGGTGGCTGCCCGGCTCGGTTTTGCGACTTGGGCAGACGATTGGCGTTTAGTGATCGCAGACCCACGGGTCGACGCGGTCGCGATTGCGACTCCGAATTGCGACCATCTAGAGATTGTCGAAGCGGCCGCGCATGCCGGAAAACACATCCTCTGCGAGAAGCCATTGGGGATCAGTCCGGCCGAGACGGCCGCCGCCGCCAAGGCCGTCAAGGCGGCGGGAATTGTCTTTATGGTCGGCTACAACTATCGCTGTGTTCCGGCGGTCGCCCACGCCGCCGATATGGTCGCTAGTGGCGAAATCGGCAACGTAACCCACTACCGGGGGCGATATTTTCAAGACGATGGCGCCGATGTTAAGGCCCCGATGGCTTGGCGCTACCGGCGCGCCGAAGCGGGATTTGGAACCCTTGCCGACCTCATGACCCATGCAATTGATACGGCCCATTTCGTTATCGGACCGATCGCCTCCACCGTGGCCAGCCAGGCGACCTTTACTACCCAACGTCGACTGGAAGGCCCGCCGGGTGAGGCTGGCGCAATGGGCACCGTCGAAAACGAGGATTACGTGGGCGCCTTGGTGCGCTTTGCCAACGGCGCGCGCGGCTCGCTCGAAGCCTGCCGAATTATTTATGGCCCGACCAATGAAAATTCCTTCGAACTCAATGGCAGCAAGGGTTCCATCAAGTGGTCGCTGGAACGGATGCATGAAATGCAAATCCACCTGTCAGGCGAGGAGGATTCTGGATACGCTCGGGTACTGGCGCGCGCCGGACACGGCGACCACGGAGCATTTAACCCAGGCGCCGGGAACGGGCCCAGCCTGATGGACCTAAAGACGATCGAATTTCATCGCTTCCTACTGGCCGTGCTCGGCCGAGCGAAACCCTCGCCTGACATTAACGACGCCCTGGCCGTTGCCCGGGTTCAAGCGTCAATGATAAGGTCTTGGCAATCGGGACGCTGGGAACCGGTCGGTCCGATTTGACCGGGTCCGAAAAGCGGCACTCAGACTGGGAAAGCGGTCACGCCAGTTCCCGCAAAAAATAACCGCCCGCGGGGATGTAGCTCAGCTGGAAGAGCGCTGCCTTTGCAAGGCAGAGGTCAGGGGTTCGAGCCCCCTCATCTCCACCACCGACTGCGCTGGGCTAATGCGGTGCTGATGGGCCCTGCCCCCAAGTCGCCGGCAGCGCGAGTGGCCCATTGACCGAACTCTTGCGAAAAGGGATCGCGGTCTGCATTTCGCTTTTTGCGGCCCTGGCGTTTGGAATCGCCGGATTGGCGGCCCTCAGCGACCCGCAAATGGGCGTCGATCAACGACTCTTCATGTTTTTGCTGAATCCGGCTGCCGGAGCCTTTATGGCCACCGCGGCATGGGCGGCCGCCATCGAACGGCTCAGCAATAGGCTGTTAAACGCCGCGCTTGCCGCGGCTGGATTGGCCGTGCTGCTGGCCGCCCGATTTGCCTGGCTGATCGCCGATGGTCAAATTCCTGGAAGTCCCGACGCACCGCTGATTCTGGCAACTGCGCCAATCTTGGGGCTCCTGTGGGGGAGTTGGGAAAAATTCCTGCGCCGCAACGAATGAGCGCGAATTTTGGATAGGTGACGCGGGCTGCCGCAGAACCGGCGAAGGTCGTGGCCGGGTGTGTCGGTTGGGCGGCGGCCTGGCAGGGCCGTTCCTTTCACGCTTTCAACTCGCCAGTTCTTCATCGACGGGTTCGGTGTGACTTCCCATCCGATTCCGGAACCAGCGCAGGCACCAGGCCAGGCCGACGGCCAAGGCCTGAAAAATGACTATCGACCCTCCCGAGGGAAGATCGGCGTGATACGACACGTACAGCGCCAGAATCCCGGCCACAACCGCGATTGAAACCGAAATTACGTAGCGGTGCCAGATGCTGTGCGAAAGCATCGATGCGGCTGATGCCGAAGAAATCAACAGCGAGGCTGTCAGTACTATTCCGACTGCCGTTATCCCGGCCACTACTGCAACCGCCACCAGGACCAGCAGCCCCATCCGGGCCAGGTCTGGGCTCAACCCGATCGAGGATGCGTATGCCGGATCGAGTCCGGTAAGTTCAAGCTCCCGATTAAACGCCAGCAACAATATCACGACCAGGACTGCCAAACCTAACAACAACATCAACTCCCCCTGGTTCACGGCCAGGATGTCTCCAAAAATTAAGGCAAACATGTCCTGAAAAGTTGCCAGGGTGGCGAGCATTACTATTCCCAGGGCAAACATGCCAGTGTAGATTGCCCCGATTGCAGCATCCTCGTTTAAGACTTGTTTGCGGGTTAGCCAGCTTATGCCGAAGGTGGCCGCCAGCGCCGCCAACAAGGACCCGATGACCACGTTAATTCCGGCAGCGAACGCCACTACCACGCCGGGCAGTACGGCATGCGAAACGCCGACCGAGAAGAACGACATCCGTCGGACTACCAGGTGTACCCCGACGCTGGCGCAGATGATGCTGGCCGCGATCAGCGTGACCATCGCATATTGCATGAACCGGTAACTTAGCGGTTCGACAAAAAACTCGTACACGGATTACCGATCGCTTCGGGCCAGGGCCCGCGGACTGTCGGCAACGTGCAGGGTGCGGTCGACTTGCACTTTGAGGCGTCCCGGCTCGTGGGTAACAACAATGACGGTCCGGTTGGCGGCCTTCAACCTTGCAACAACATTTGAGAAGATCTGCGCCGATGCACCATCGAGCGAATTGAGCGGTTCGTCGAACAGGTATACGTCGGCGTCCTGGGCAACCGCCCGGCCGATGACGGCCCGCTGCTGCTGACCACTGGACAATTCTCCGATTTGCCGGTGCTTGACTTGGGTCAACTGCAACAGGTCAATGGTTTCGTCGACTCGTCGATGGTCACATTCCCTAAAAGGGCGCAAGGGGCCGCGGTGCACGTAGCGACCGAGCAGCACGAACCGTCGTACATCAATAGGGAATGACCAATCGGTGGAATCAGAGCGGTCCATGTGGGCCACACGCCCGTCGAAACCTGCCCTACGTCCCTCGACCAGAACCCGGCCTTCGGTCGGCGAGAGGGCTCCGGATATCAACTTTAAGACCGTTGATTTTCCAACCCCATTGGAACCGGTCATGACCACTACTGAGCCGGATTCGATACGCAAATCGATCTGATGCAGTCCCGGCCAATCTGAATGCGGATATGCAAAACAGGCCCCAATGAATTCCACTGCGTGACGGCGGCGATCCAAGGTTTGGTTCATTGCGCCAGCGCCTCTGCGATCTGCTTGCCAAGGGTGTTCATCAGGTCCAGGTAGGTTGCGGTGGCTGAATCCTGGGCCCCTAACCAATCAATCGTCAATTCGCCCCCGTAATTTACGCTGGCGTCATCGGCCAGCGCGATTGTTGATTCTGGGTCGATCCCAGTTTCGGCAAAGACCGCATCGACACCCGCGATCGCCAACAGTCCGGCGATGTGGGCGGGCGACTGACTGACCGCTTCGGTCGTGTAACCCCCGCTGAACGAACCGACGACTTCGATACCATAACGGGCGGCAAAGTAATCGAGATTGCGGTGATAGATCAGGACTTGCCGGGAATCAAGCGGCAGGTTTGATCAGGACTTGCCGGGAATCAAGCGGCAGGTCCGCAAACCGCGCCCTGATCGCCTCGTCGAGCATGTCTAATTCGTCTGCAAAGGCCACGAAGCGTGCGTTGTACGCGGCGGCTCGATCCGGTGCAATCTGGGTGAGCGCGTCGCGGATGTTGGCGGCCATTACTTTAGCGTTGGCAGGACTTGTCCAAACATGCGGGTCGAATTCGCCGTGATCGCCGTCCTCCTGATCTTCCATGTTTACGTCCCCGGCCCCGGCGTGTTGTCCCTCGGTGGCGGCGATCAGGTCGATCCCGTCCGAGGTAACCACCCGTAGGGCGGAGGTTGTGCCCGCTTCAAAAATGGGATCCATAAAGTGAGTGTCCAACTCAAGGCCAATTTCAATGACCAGATCGGCCTCGGCGATCGCCTTGAGCTGGCTTGGCGAAAGCGACCAACCGTGGGCGTCACCGCCGGGCGGCACCAAGGCCAGGATTTGGTCATCCGGCTCAGCGATGTTGGCAGATGCGAGTTATGGCCCGCACAATGGCGGGCGCCGATGGCGATATCGGCCAATATCGAAGTACTGGCAACGATTTTTAGCGAGCGTGATTGGCCATTTGCCGATTGAACCGGATCGGAATCGGCCTGGCAAGCTGCCAAAGCAACCGCAGCGATTGACAAAGCAATTGCCAGCGACAACTTGTGCGGTCGCAATCGGTTTATCAATGCGATAGGCATCGGCGGGACCCACCCCATCGGTTCAAGTTGCAAGCCCAAACCTCCAGTCGAACTTGGGCCGCGACTGTCGTTCGCCCTGGCAGCGTAATCTGGCTTGCAAAACACTTCTCGCGACGCTATTTTGACGATGGTTCAATCCTTACCGCCGATCCACTCCAACGTGAAAATGTCCACTCGATCACGCTTTCGGACCAGGAGGCCTGGCATGTTGACGGGCAAAAGCGTTCCGCGCCAATTCCGTTGCCACTACTGCGCCCCTCGATGACCGATTCGGGCGCCCAACCACGGACCTAAGACTAAACAGGAGTAAACCTTGCTGTTGCCGCCCTCGCGGCCTCGGCAAGTTCTAGTTCTCGCATTATTCAATTCTGCTTGCCGAATGCGAGGTCAGGATACCGCCGGCGGTCGGGCCTGCCAACCCGGCAAATTGGGTTCCGTTTGAAAAAGGTTGTCGCCGCGGATACACCGGGAAGACAACCTGACCATTGGGGGACTGCCGATTCGAGCGAGAGCGCCATCGTGCCCGGTCAAGACGTTGATACCAGGGGCCGTTTTTAAACGTTGCCAAAGGCGCGTTGCGCAATTAAATTACTCAAACGGCTGTAAGCACCGCTGCACCTGCCGGTTGAGCCCGGGTTTACCCGCTGCCAGTTCGTCGCGGTGCTTGAGATTAGCGGCCCGATCGACTGTTTTGCACCGCCCTAGAGCGATTCTCAGGTGGTCAAACATGCGGCACCCGCCAGCCCGTCTACTCGGGCGCGATTCCGGTTTTGCAGACGTGCCGGCGACGGCCTCGTCCTAGTAGACGGGCTGGCGGTTTAGTACCGGCAGCACCGGCGAATCGAGCGACGGAAGCCGTGCTCAGCTAGTCAATTCAAGCGTCGAGCCGGAACGGTGGGTACCGGTCGGTAGTGAGCAGGATTGCGTAGGCGGTAACCCGCGTTCCCCAGCGGAGCGCCCCCACCGTGAAATTAAACAGCGGCCTCGGATAGCGCCCGATGATCAATATCGCAAACCAGGCAACTACCGTTACGATGATCACGAAGACGGACAGAATCGACAAGATGATCAGGTGCGGAATTGCCAGCGCCCATTTGATGATGGGTAGGAACCGATTCAACTCCGTGGCGGCGTCCGGGTATTGGATATCGAGGTGGACCGCCTGATGATCGTCCGTGGACGGGTACTCATCGCGCAAGAGCATCAAGTAGGCTGTGACCCTGGTGGAAAAACGGGCCAGCTCCAGGTTCCAGTCGAACCACCAGCGCGGATATTTGCGACGATAAAGGATCAGTAAGAGAGGGGCGACGACCAGCGTCCCGCCGGCGGCCAGAAACGTGCCGAACTGGTCAATGCTGGCGTCGCCGCTCGCGGCTCCGCCGCCCACGGCGGCAAGAATCAGCACGATCGGGATCGCCAGAAGGATCCTAAAAAGCGCCGTGAGCCGATTGCTGGAATCCGAATAGTCGATTGATAACTGGACTGGATAGTCGGTCATGTCGTGCCTCCGCCTGAAATTGTTGAGATCTCTTAAACGTCCCGCTCCCCCACGCAATTAAACAGGAACGCCGACGATTCGGCAATGAATAAATTGCCGGCCGGGCATTATTCGGACAAATCCCGTACCTTAACGTCGCCTGCGGATGCCGGGCGATTCGCACTTTCCGGGCTCGATCTTCCTGGCCGCGCCGCCAGGAATTTAACCGACCGGACGCGGCGCGAACCAGGTTGGCGTACGATCGTCGACCGGCGAGGATCTAGCCTGAAACCGGTGGAGTCGCTTTTAGAAGCAGTGATCAATTGCTGCCGACTGGCAGTGACTCGGCGATTCTTTATATGAAGAACCAACCCCGATTAATTGCCCTAAAGAGCCGCCAATGCCGGACCCGATTGACCTGATCATTGACAGCGACTGTGGTGTGGACGACGCCGTAGCCATCTGGTTTGCATTGACGAGTCCCATGTTCAGCGTGTCTCTAGTTACCTGCGTGCACGGGAACGTTGAACATGAAAAGGTGGCCCGGAACGTTGCGAGAGTGCTGGGAGCTGCGGGACGAAATGAAATCCCGATCGCCCACGGCGCGGCCCACGCCCTTGCCGGCTCACCAGTCCTTGGTCGGGCGTCATCGGTTCACGGCGATGACGGGCTCGGCGATGTTGGCCTGGCCGACTTTGACTTGAGCCCCTACCACCTCCCGGCGGACCAGGCGATAGTCGAACTTTGCCGGCAATTTCCGGGTCGATTCGTATTGGCCGCCCTGGGGCCGGCCACCAACATCGCCCGGGCCTTGCGCCTGGAGCCGGAACTACCGTCGCTAGTTGCCGATTTCATCTATATGGGCGGCACCTACAACCTGCCCGGCAACATTTCTCCGGTTGCCAGTTTTAATGTTGCCGGCGATCCCCTCGCGGCGAAGGAAATGGTCAACGCCGCCTGGCCGCGCCCGCCACGAATGCTTACCTATGACGTGATGAAAGCAACCACCCTCGGGGATGATGAATTGGCCCTGCTTGGGGAGAGCCGAACCGCGGCAGCCGACTTTTTGCGGGGGCCGTTGGGCTACTACCATGCCGCAACCGCCGCCGCCAACGCCGGCGGGAGGATGGTGTGCCCCGATTTGCTCACGCTGGTCTGGCTGGCCGACCGCGGCGCCGTAACCAGCCGGCGGTTGAAAATGGATGTCGACGCCGGTCGCGATTCGGCCTGGGGAATGACCGTGGTGGATACCCGGTCCCCCGCACTATTGGCCGACGGTCAACGGCGAATGGTCGATCCGGCGGTGTTGCCGAGTGCGGTTTGGGAAGTATCGACGACGGCCGACGAGGCACCGTTCCGGTCGGCCTTCCGCTCCATTCTGGGATGAACCCCATCCGGGATCAACGGCAACCGGTTTTTGCGTTGCGCAGACAATTTGGGTGGACTACAATCAACGGCTAACTTTGGCGAGACTGTAGCTTGCGTTGCAAGCCGCGTCTGTCAGGTTGGCGCACCTTTGACAAGTCAATATTGTGCAAAACAACTTCAGTTTTGCCGACCCGAGGAATCCAAAGAGATCACAAGATATTAAGGGCGATCGGCGGATGCCTTGGCACCAGGAGCCGAAGAAGGGCGTGGCTGACTACGAAATGCTGCGGTGAGCTGTGAGCGAGCTTTGACCCGCAGATACCCGAATGGGGAAACCCGGCAGGCAGAAATGCCTGTCAATCTGTTCTGAAGGTTTTCCGAAGTAGGAGCAGATAGGCAAGCGGGGGAATTGAATCATCTTAGTACCCCGAGGAAAAGAAAGAAATATCGAATCCCTAAGTAGTGGCGAGCGAAAGGGGATCAGCCCAAACCGCGTTCACGTGATAGGTTCAGGCCGTTGTGCGCGCGGGGTTGTAGGACCGAACCGGTCCGCCTGAACGGACCAAGGAAGTTACAAAGTTGCAAGCTAGTCGAAAGCGGCTGGAAAGCCCTGCCAGAGACGGTGATAGCCCGGTAGGTGAAAGCTTGCGACCTTCCGTTCATAAATCCTAAGTACCACGGGACACGAGAAACCCTGTGGGAAGCTGGAAGGACCATCTTCCAAGGCTAATTACTCCTGGTGACCGATAGCGAACGAGTATCGTGAGAGAAAGGTGAAAAGTACCCCGGGAGGGGAGTGAAATAGAACCTGAAACCGATCGCTTACAAGCAGTCAGAGCGCTATGGCGATTCGAGTCAAGTGCCGACTTCTGAACGTGGGGACCGCTTAGGCGGGAATCGCGGGACGATTTTGGTGCCCATACTCGGTTCAGATCGCAACGCGTGATGACGTGCCTATTGAAGAATGAGCCGGCGAGTTAACTACTACGGCAAGGTTAAGAATCTATGGTTCGGAGCCGGAGCGAAAGCGAGTCTTAATAGGGCGAATAGTCGTAGTAGTTAGACCCGAAACCAGGTGATCTAACCATGGCCAGAAGGAAGCGGAAGTAACATTTCGTGGACGTTCGCACGCACCAAAGCTGCAAATTTGGGCGATGAGCTGTGGTTAGGGGTGAAACGCCAATCGAACCTGGATATAGCTGGTTCTCCCCGAAATAGTTTTAGGGCTAGCGTCCGGATATTGAAGTCTGCTGGGGGTAGAGCACTGAATGGGCTAGGGGGCTTGCGCTTACCAACCCCTATCAAACTCCGAATACCAGTAGATTTGCCGGGCAGTCAGACAGTGGGGGCTAATCTCCATTGTCGAGAGGGAAACAACCCAGATCGCCAGCTAAGGCCCCTAAATCTCGGCTAAGTGGAAAACGATGTGAGATTGCGGAGACAGCCAGGATGTTGGCTTGGAAGCAGCCATCATTGAAAGAGTGCGTAACTGCTCACTGGTCAAGCGATCTTGCGCGGAAAATGTAACGGGGCTCAAGCCGAGTGCCGAAGCTGCGGGAGCCGCCATATGGCGGACGGTAGGGGAGCGTTCCACGGGCTGAGAAGGCCGAGCGAGAGCACGGCTGGAGCGCGTGGAAGTGAGAATGCCGGCATGAGTAGCGTAATGCGAGTGAAAAACTCGCACACCGAAAGACTAAGGTTTCCTGAGGAAGGTTAATCCGCTCAGGGTTAGTCGGGCCTAAGTCGAGGCCGACAGGCGTAGACGATGGACAACTGGTTCATATTCCAGTACCACCTCGGGTTCTATGGACATTGGAGGGACCCAGCGGGGTAGGTTGAGCGCGTTGACGGAATGCGCGTCTAAGCATGTAGGATGGCTGCATAGGTAAATCCGTGTGGCCGTATATCCGAGGTGCGATGGGGAGGATCCGCCTTTGGCGGAACCGACTCGATTGAGCCCTGCTGGCAAGAAAAGCTTCGTGTCCGAACCCAGGTGCCCGTACCGCAAACCGACACTGGTAGTCAGGGGTAAATGCCCCAAGGTGATCGGGATACCCTCTGCTAAGGAACTCGGCAAATTGACCCCGTAACTTCGGGAGATGGGGTGCCCCTCAAGGTGAATGGCCCACGCGGCCAGGAGCCCCAGGGGGTCGCAGTGCACAGGCTCAGGCGACTGTTTATCAAAAACACAGGTCTCTGCTAAACCGCAAGGTGATGTATAGGGGCTGACTCCTGCCCAGTGCCAGAAGGTTAAGGGGAGAGGTGTAAAAGCTTCGAACCGAAGCCCTGGTGAACGGCGGCCGTAACTCTAACGGTCCTAAGGTAGCGAAATTCCTTGTCGGGTAATTTCCGACCCGCACGAATGGAGCAACGATCTGAGCACTGTCTCGGCAGGGGACCCGGCGAA
Source organism: Chloroflexota bacterium (assembly GCA_965261345.1). Classification (GTDB taxonomy): domain Bacteria; phylum Chloroflexota; class UBA11872; order UBA11872; family VXNJ01; genus VXNJ01. The sequence goes on along the minus strand of OZ253449.1, from coordinate 643,845 downwards.
ATTGAAGTGCCCGTGAAGATGCGGGCTACCCGCAACAGGACAAAAAGACCCCGGGAGCTTTACTACATCCTGGGACTGATCCTGGGGCGTATCTGTGTAGGATAGGTGGGAGACTGTGAAGCTGGGACGCTAGTTCTAGTGGAGTCAATGGTGAAATACCACCCTGATGCGTTCTAAGGTCTAACCCGCGGCCGTTATCCGGCGTGGAGACAATCTCAGGTGGGTAGTTTGACTGGGGCGGTCGCCTCCCAAAATGTAACGGAGGCGCCCAAAGGTTCCCTCAGGTTGGATGGAAATCAACCGTAGAGCGTAAAGGTACAAGGGAGCTTGACTGCGAGACATACACGTCGAGCAGAGACGAAAGTCGGGCTTAGCGACCCTGCAGTTCCGAATGGAAGGGCTGCAGCTAACGGCTATAAGTTACCCCGGGGATAACAGGCTAATAGCGCCCAATAGTTCACATAGACGGCGCTGTTTGGCACCTCGATGTCGGCTCGTCGCATCCTGGGGCTGTAGCAGGTCCCAAGGGTTGGTCTGTTCGCCCATTAAAGCGGCACGCGAGCTGGGTTCAGAACGTCGTGAGACAGTTCGGTCTCTATCCGTTGCGGGCGCAAGAGATTTGAGGGCAGCTGGCCGATAGTACGAGAGGAACCGGCTGGACGAACCTCTAGTGCATCAGTTGTTCCGCCAGGAGCACTGCTGAGTAGCTATGTTCGGAAGGGATAAGCGCTGAAAGCATCTAAGTGCGAAGCCCTGCCCAAGATTAGATCTCTCATTGCGTCAAGCAAGTAAGTCCCCACAAAGATTATGTGGTTGATAGGCCGTAGGTGTAAGGCTAGCAACAGCTTTAGCCAAGCGGTACTAACGGACGAGGTCTTGAATTTTTACCGGTTCTTCGGGCCGGCAAAACTGGAGTTGTTGCGCAACATTGACTAATAATTACATCGCGAGAATCCCTCGGTGACCAAGCGGAGGGGATCCACCCGTTCCCATTCCGAACACGGAAGTTAAGCCCTCCCGCGCCGACAATACTTGACGGGAAACTGTCCGGGAAGATAGGTCGTTGCCGAGGGTTTCTTTCGTCCTGCGCCCTCGCTCGCGAGTGGTGCGGGGCCTACGCAGATCCCAATTGCTAGGGCGGGACTTGAGCGATGGAAGCGATCGGATCGATTCCTAATTCCAGGAGGTCCGCATGGACGTACAAAAAGACGTTGGTGGACCCGATTGGGGCCGGTGGCTCGTGGAATAACAGAAATGTGGCCAGCTGCAGTGCCGGTTGTGGGCTCGATATGAACGCCCATACTGAGCTGCCATCCCAGCTGTGATAGACCCCCTCCGGGAACCATTCGCGCAAGCGCAACTCGCGGCCCCGGTAGGCGCCCAGTTGATCAAGTGCCAATTCCCTGGTGGGAGCGTCGAGAATTAGCACCAGATGATTGCCAACGTCCAGGTGGGAAGGGCCGGATCCCCATGTGACGGCTGAATGATTGCGCAGGTACCAGGTCAGCGGCCAGTGTGAAGTGCCATCAATGAATACCGGTAAACTGCGGCCTAGCCCGGTTGCCGTTCCCGCCCGCTCGATCAACCCGACCGCCGCGACGATATCGCGCGAGGTCTGGGTGTAAACGAGCGGAGTCCTGGGCACGTCGCCGTACAGGTAGGTGGTGGCAATCGCATGCCGGGCGCCAATGGTCAAGAGCACGGCGATTACCACGCCGGCGAGCCAGCGCTGCCAGTTGCCGGCGGTCTCCAACCAGGTGCCGGCAAAGCGGGCAGCGAGCAATATCAATGGGAGCAGCGGGTGAAGGGCCAGCCAGGGCGCCTTTTCGCCGGCGATTGAATAGATGCAAAGGGACAATGCCAGCCACCAGAGCAGCAGCCCGGAAAAAAGCGCAGGCTTGCGGACTGTTGCAACTATTCCGGCCAATCCCAGGACTGCGGCGAATGGTTCTAGGGTCAGAGTGAGGCCGAGGTAGTAGAACCACGGCTGGTTGACCCGCCCGATCTCGTTGATCTCAGCCCAAACGGCCACCGAGTCACGCAGCGCGACGAGAAACCGGTCCGGAGCCTGTAGGAACGAGGTGAAAAACAGCAGCGGCACCGCAACGATGATCGCCCCCGCCCAAAGAAGCCCTACGCGGTCGGCAAAAAGGGCAGAAAACGCGGCGCGAATCGGGTCACGCCAAGTCGTTGGCAAAACTTTTGCGCCAGCGAACTGACGGCGCCGCCTCGATGGATGGGGGTTGTTTTGAGCGCGGCCGAACCGGACGGCAGCAATCGCCAGGATAGCGAGGAAGCTGACGAAGATGAACCCGGTTATGTAGGTGTTCTCCTTGGTGGCCAGTCCAAAGCCCATCGCAACCGCGGCCAGTACCACCCACCGCCGTTGCGGCCGAGCAGCAAAGCGAATCAGGCTTGCCATCGCCAGCAGGGTAAACAGGGCGATGTAGATGTCATTGCGCAAGAACCGCGAATAGTAGAGGAATGCCGGCGATAGGGTCAGCGCGGTCATCGCCAATAGGGTGCCGGTCCGCCCCAACTGCTCGCGCAGCAGTAGAGGGACGAGCGCCACCAAGCCGATCCCGGCAATAGCCGGTAGCAGGCGGGCTGCCGAATCGGACTGGTCGATTAGCAGGTAGACGAGGGCGTTGGAGAAATAGAGAAAGGGACCGTGATAGACCGGATCGTAAATATGGGTAAATGTTTCGAGGCGGTTGAGGGCCTCTACCGCATGGATTGCCTCATCGTGGTGAAAGGCTCGGGTTCCCAGCTCGGCCAACCGGGTGCCCGCTGCCATCAGCAGCACCGCCACTGTCCCTCGGCGGCCGCCAACCCATGGTCCGATCCGGTCTCCCGCCGAACGGATGCGGGCGATCATTGCTCTTCCGATCGGGTCGGGTAGGGGACCGCGTACAAACGGGTTTGCCCCCCGGTGGAGGAGTACGCATCGATCAAATCAGTCCGGCTGGGGTCGCCAAGCGACGGGTACCGGAAGCGCTCCTGATTGCCCACCACCACGTGGGTGATGCCCAATTCGCGCAACCGGGCGGCGATTTGCGCACCTCCCAGACCGTCATAGAGCCGCTGGATCAATTGCGGATCAGGAGCCGTCAGATCGCAATCGGGCCGGTGCATCCGGCAATGTGCCTGCCAGGCGAACACCGTCGGAATTCCGGTCCAGGCCGCCATCCGACCGGTTTGTGAATAGGATTCGCAGCAGGCTTCCAGGATCGTAGATTCCGGATCGAGATTGCGTGCCATCCAATTGGCAACTTCAACGTCGCCGCCGGCGCTGACCTCAGCTGATCGCAACGCGTTAAGCGATTGGCCGTCGAAGTCGGCCGCGCGGGCCCGCGCGGCGTCGGCTGTATAGAAAGATCCGATTCCAAGCAAAGTGATCAACGTGCCCGCCGCCGCCAGGCTTCCGGACCGAGCCAGGCGCGCTGACGGCCATTCCATTACCGCCCGGAAAAGTCCGCCGATCATCGCCGGCGTAATTGCTAGCAACACTATCCACGCATGAAAGAAGAATTTAAACACCGTGTTCAGACGCCCCCAGGCACCGCCGAACCCGTCATCGATGTGGATGAATTCGGGAATCAGCAGCACCAGGAATCCATATCCGGCAAGTCCCAGGATCGGGCCGGTCGCAGCCCTTGAGCCGGCCGGAAGGCATCTGAAGGCGGAGGCCGCAATACCGATCAGCCCTAGCAGCAGTACCGGTGCGGCGCCGCCGACTGACAGTTCGAATCCCAATGTCGCCAGGGCCAATATGGTGAATGCGCCCAACCGCAACCGCCAATTGATGGTCCACCCGCCGGCCAATAGCCAGGTGCAATAGATTGCGATCGGAATCCCCCACATGAGCAGGAAGGGCCCTATCTGCGATCGATGTTGAGTGATCGCCAACCCCAACCGGGGGGCTTCGTAGTTGGTCAAAAATGGCAGGGCGGTCGCTACCGCGATGGCTAGAACGACTATCCAATGGGCCAACAGCCAGCCAGCGATTCGGGCATCGGGTCGGCCTCGGATCAGGATCGCCAACAAGCCCGCTCCCAGCAGCAACAGCAAGGATCCCGGAAGATCCCAACTATTGGTCATCCACAGGAGTCCGGCGTTTACGCCGCCCACCAATATGGCGCCAAATCCCACCCAACCCGGGCTACCTTGTCGCCAACGGTGAAACCACTGCAATGCCAGGGCAATCTGCAATAGAACCAGTGGGATGGCCAGCAGGTGGGCGTGAAGGTCGCCCAGTATGAAGGAAAAGGCCGGAAATTCAGTAATTGGACAATCCAGCGCCCCCTCGCCTGAGCAGCTGCGAAATGCGCCATCGGCGCCTTGGGAGATAACCCGGCTGGCCCGCCAGCTCAGGCCTTCAGTAAAACGGGCCGAATTGGCTTCAATACCAAGTAGATATGGCAATGCCGCCAGGTTTCCGATCAAGATCACCGGAACGCCGGCCGCCGGAGAAAGGATTCTGGACAGCGCACGGGTTTTGTCGCCGACAACCCCAATTGCCAATTGGGCGCACAGGCCGAACGCACCTAGCATGCCCAGCGCGAAGGTGTTCGCCAATGCCGTATCGTAGGCCAGCAACCGGTGAACGCCGGCGGCGTTGGCAGCCAGTCCGGCGGCGGCGTGGCCGAAGTAGTAGTAATTTAGGGTCTGCCCCGCCAGCCACGGGTCGTTGGGCGGATAGACCGGACTCGACATGGCGGCGTTGAGCAGCGCGTAGTCGAATGGCTGTTCAAAATTGAGCACTCCGGGCATGTTGCTGCGCAATACCAGAAATCCCCAAAATGCGACCAAATAGACGGCCTCAATCCCTAGCAACCAGCGCCATTGAGCAAACACGCCAGCTAGCTGATCCGAACGCCATAGCCAAATGCCAGATAAAAGCGCCAAGCCGTAGGCGAGCAACGCAGCAAATGAACGGGTGTTTTCAAACCAACCGCTGTGGAGCAGGGACCACCCGATGAATGCGAACAGTAGGTACCCCAATAACTTGGAAAGGACCAAACCACCCAGCCGGCGTCGCGTAAACACCGCCCGCGCGATCGGCAGCCCGATAACCGAGAAACTGAGCATCAATAGTGGCCAGCTAATGGCCAGCGAGGCGGATCCTACTTGTCCAACGGCGTTCACCAGATCTGAACCCTATTAAGTTGCTGACAAATTGGACGTGCCGTGATTGGGTCTGCTCCCGGATCTGCGTTTGAACAGCCTCGGACCATAGGTTCGGAAACTACCAAATTACCCCGCGCCCATTCGGATCATCCGGATTCCGCGTACCGGCTCCAACGCCGGCAATGACACCGGCCGGCCGCCGCCAAATATATCTACTAAGCGCCACGGTCGGAAAAATGGACCTGACCGCGATATTGACGTTGGCAGACTGGAAACCCTCCGCCGCCCACCGTTGCGCCGGCTGGAGAATCAGTTCGGTCCGGCTCGACGGCGTACGCGGACCTTCAACGGCTGTGCCGGCCTCGTCTGTTATCGGCTGATTTGCAATCCTGATTGCAAATTGGCCGCCGTTTGCATTCTCTTTCGTCGACCGCCTCTGGCGCTAGGAAGGCCACAAATAAACGCCTAGGAAATTGGGATCGCCACCAACCAGTCTGCCCACCCGATACAGTCTGCAAAGCACCGCGCATTGCTTTCCGCCTAATTTGCTGCGAGCCTGGTTCTGGGATTTAATCGGGCAGTTTAAGCTGAACGACCGCCGATGAACCATCGCAGGACCCAGCCCGGCCGGCCGCTACGCCGGAATCTATTACGCCAACAACGCCATGGCGCTTCTCTGTCAAATGGCGGGCGATTGCCGGCGCGGGCCAAATAACTACTTAACGACCATCTGACGCCAGTCGCCGGGCCGCGTGGGCCAATTGCAATTTCCGGTTAGTTCTCACCGTGGATTTGATCGGGCGCGCATTCAATGCACAGAGCGACCTCAAGTGCCGTTTGGTTCGCCGTCTCATTTCAGGTATCTACCCAGATGCATATCATTGCCCAGAATTTATGCGGATTTGAACGCGGTCCTCACGGTGCAGTTTGTATCGGTGCCCGAGATTTAGTGCTTTCAGGCCGGTTGAGCACACGCGTTTATGACGTAATTGAAGAAAACAAGTCGCCTGCAGAGCCAAGCTCCACAAGACTTTCGATGTAGGACCATTCTGTGACACCTTTGCCCACTGCAATAGATCTCGGTGGCTACGCCTCTGCTGGCTCCAAATCACTCGGGTTTTTGATCCGGGTGCTAACTGCCGCCGCCATCGTGACAGCCCTCGCTGCTGGAATTTTGGGTGCGGGCTCAATTTCAACGGTGATCGCACAGGAAGATGCGCACTGCGCAGTGACCGATCTCGGAGCCCTGGGCACCGAACCCGGGAACGGGCTGAAAATTGAGGGTAGATGGTCGACGCAAGACTGCGATTCGCGTTTTCGGAGCGAGAGCGACGCCCACACTTTTCGGTTTGATGTTTCAACGAACGGTCGGATTCGAATCGATCTTTCGTCGGCAGAAGGCGATCCGTACCTGTACCTATTGGATACGGAAGGAAACCGCATTGCCGATGACGATGAAGGCGGTGCAGCCTTGGATGCCCGCATAGAGCGTGATCTTCCCCCCGGTGCTTACCTGGTCGAGGCCACGACGGCGGGCGGGCGCAGCCGTGGCCCGGCTGAATTCAAGTTGTCCATCGCTTATGTGTCGGGATGTGAACCAATTGATTTGGGAGTGCTGGCGCTAGGCGTCGACCTGACCGCAACCGGAACCTGGACACCCGAAACTTGCGGATCTCGCATAGTCGTAGAACACCCCGCTTACACCTACTTCTTCCATCTCGCGCAAGACGGGCACGTATCAATTGATCTAACGTCGGTCGAAGGCGATCCGGTCGCATCCCTATTGAGAATCGACGGGAGCGTAATCGGTGCCAACGACGACGGCGGCGGTGGCCGTAACGCACGCATCGCAAAATTTCTGGCCGCCGGCACCTACGTGGTCGAAGCGACGACCTACCAGGACCGTGGCCTGCAGCCTCTGGCGTCTAATTTCGAACTGGTAATCCACGTCTCCGACGAGCTCGAGCGGCAGCAACGGGCCAATCTCAAGGTCGAGGCAATACACGTGCCTGACCAGGTGATAGCCGGAGAGCCCTTTGCGGTTAACTACCGTGTGGGCAATCTGGGCGGGGGCAATCTTGCCGACACCGGCGGCAGCGCCTTGATATATGTTTCCGGCCCCGGCGCGCGGAATTGGGGCGATTCCATACTTGCGACCGAATCGAGTTGGCGAGCGGGTGATTCTTACCATTCGGGGGTCGAAGCGGCGAGCAATATCAGCACCGAGCTGGCGAAAGTAAGCCCGGTCGAGTTGACCCTTCGGAGACCTGGCAGCTCGTGGGTGTTCGTAGCGATATTTACCCTCGACCCCTTCGGGCGAGATCAGGGTTATCACGGTACCTGGCGGAACCTCACCGTCCTTTCCGGGCCAACTTTCGAATCCACGCGCGTGCAATCTGACGCGACAACCTATCAGGTAACGGCGACTGCCGACGGGGATGGCCGGGTGACGATTTCAGTGGTCGACATCGCGGCGCCGGAAGCGGCCGTAGCCAATCCGCAGCGTACGCAGGCGATCTATAGCGCGGGCGTGCGGCGCTTGATGCTGGACGGCATATTCGAGCGTCCCGCGATTGCAACCCTTCAAGAAAAAACCCAATCGCTGTCTACGGCAACTCGAGAACCTACGGGCATCTCAAACCCAGCAGCAACTACCCTGCGAAGTGCATTTGTGTCCGATTACTTGGACGCGATCTCCCGCTCGGGATTGGACGAGGGGGTGGCCGCCGGAAATATGATCGGCGCCACCGCGGTTGAGAACCTCATGCTCGACGGAGCCACACAGGCCTCCGCCCGGTACCGTTCGCTGGCTGCCGAGTGGCAATTGCTGCAACGGCGATCCCAGGCTGGTGGCGCCATCACATTTGCCGAAGCTCTCACCGTACAGTCGCAGCTCGCCTATGCCGAAAACGTCCTCGTGCCGACTGTTTCGGCCGGATTGGCGGTTAGGGCGGCGCGCGCCTCCGAGTTCGGTTGGGCGGATCCGTCAGTGCAGGAAATGGTTGCCAAGATTGCCGCCGGCGCCACTTGCCTGGGGTCAGGTTCCGCGTTGAATTCGGCTCTGGCGACGGTTGATGAAAGTGGCGAATCGATTTCTCTCGATGGCGAAATCCGCGCGGTATTGCCGGTATTTGGGTTAGCGGTTGACAGCGTACTCTGCGCCCTCACCGACGTCGACGTGGCAAATTCGAGATTCTTACGATCCTTAACCATCGCCGACCACGAGGTCACCCTGTTGCCAGGGTATAAGCCTTCCGAAACGGCAAGCGAGCCCGCGCCGTACAACCTGCGAATCGTCGCCCGGGTGAGTGCAGCGGGGCAGGTCGAGCATGGCGTGCAATTGCCCAACGGACGACGGATGTTGCCGACGCAGCGATTCCTTGCCTCCGATGCCCGTATAGGAGTTTGGTACTTGAGCAGCCCGGTCGAAATCGATGCAGAGTCCATCGGCCGAATCCGGTCGCGGCGCTTGGCCGACGATCGCATTGAGGTGGGCTTCCAGGCCGAAGACGGATCCCAGTTGCTGCCCGACATCCGGTTCCTGCCGCCCGGTACCACGGTGGGCGCGTGGCTTCACAGCAGCCAGATTTCGGTGCCGCCGGGGATGCCATCACTTACCTGACGGTCCCGCACGGTAGGTGAATGCGGGGGTGCCAAATTCGCTGTTTGCTGTATGCATTTCGATCTGGCGTTTTAGTTCGTGCGCCGTTGCGGCGTGCACGGAAAAGCCGTACGTGCCGCTACGACTTGTAATCTGAAGGGCCCGCGGCACCCTCCGGTAGGCCGGGCTCCACTGGCGCTCGGCGCTGAGGGCGCCAATCGCAAAATGGGCGTATGGACTGGACGGGCCCAGCATGGCAAGAGTGATGGTGTGTGCTAGCACCGTAAATGGCCTGTCTCCGAAACCGGTAGCTACGGGCGCCGCAATCCCAATCGTGGGCAACAAAACGGTGATGGATGAAAGAATCGGGAACTGCCGCATTGCCGCTTGTCCGCGCGGATCGCCCGGCCACGGCGTAGCGGCTCCGAAGCGGCTCGGTGCAAGCTGCTCGCCGAAAATAGCGACCAGGCATCAAGGATCGGCAATTGGGGCATGGCTGAAAGATTAATGGATAACGACTGGGCAAATCTGCCTCCGCTGTCGGATGAACTGCCGGGTGAGGGCATCCGTTCAATTCAGCTTGAAGGCATCAACGGGTTGTCAATGCACCTTCTGGCCGCTGGGGAAAATCGGCCTGGGCAGCCATGCGTGATCCTGCTGCATGGGTTTCCCGAGCTTGCCTACTCATGGCGTTTCGTCCTGCCGCGGCTTGCCGCGGCAGGTTATTTTGCCGTGGCTCCGGACCTTCGCGGGTACGGGCGGACCGGTCCGCCCCAAGTCGCCTATGAGAGCAGTTTGCGGCCTTATTCGATACCTAACAGAGTCCGAGATCAGCTCTATCTGCTGGCCGCTTTGGGACGTGACCAGGCAGTCGTCGTCGGCCACGATTACGGGTCCCTGGTGGCGGCCTGGTCGGCCCTCATGCGGCCGGACCGGTTTCCCGGGCTGGCAATCATGAGCGCCCCTTTCGGCGGGCCGCCGGACCTGGCCGGACCGGATCCCGAGATCCCGGTCGAACTTATCGGTCCGGCTTTGGCAAGCCTGTCTCCGGCCCGCCAGCACTACCAGGATTACTATCGTGAAACCCGGGCCAATGCCGAAATGGTCGATTGCGACCAGGGCGTGCATGATTTTCTGCGTGGCTACTTTCACTTCAAGAGCGGCGATCACGAGCAGAACCGCCCGTTCCAACTTAAGGAATGGACGGCCGCCGAACTGGCCCGCCTGCCCACCTACTACGTGATGGAAAAGGGGCAGTCCATGGCTGAAACGGTAGGCCGGCAGATGCCCACGCCATCCCAGATCAAGGCTTGCAAGTGGTTGAGTGATCAGCAGCTGGCCGTCTACTGCAGGGAGTTTGAACGAACCGGCTTCCAAGGGGCTCTAAATTCCTATCGCTGCGGCGGCAATCGGGCCCAGGTGGCCGAATTGCAGGTTTTTGCCGGGCGCAGGCTCGAGGTGCCATGTTTGTTCATCTCGGGCGAACGTGATTGGGGCGTCTATCAAAGTCCCGGCGGCTTGGACCGATTGCGCGAGCAGGTGAGCGACAACCTGATCGAAGTTGATCTTCTGTCCGGGGCCGGCCATTGGGTACAGATGGAATCACCGCTAGCAGTGTCAAACCGTCTGATTGAGTTTTTGAGCAAGATCAATTGGGTTCCAGCGTGATTCCTAGTCATAATTTCGCTTGGCAAACCCGATCCACGCAGCACATATAGAGGACATCTAATGGCCGTTGACCCAGCAGTATTTAGAACCACCAAAATCGTCGATTTTGAGGTTGGCGCCGTCGCCCGGTTGCCCGAGGAATGTGCCTATCTAGGCGCCACGCGGGCTTTTGTGGTAACCGACCAGGGGCTTCGCGCGGCTGGCGTAGTCGACTGCGTCGAAGAAATTCTGGCCAAGGCGGGAATCGCCTTCCAGGTCCGCGAAAACCCGGCACAGGAACCGCCGATCTCGTTGATCAATGCGACCGCCGACGAAATAGCCACATCGGGCGCCGATCTGGTCATCGGCCTGGGCGGTGGTAGTTCGATGGATACTGCCCAAATCGCCGGTTGCGCGGTGGCCAACGGCCAAAAGGTCGAGGAACTGATCGGCGTTAATATGGTCAGGCTGCCAGGCCTGCCCAATATCTCGATCCCGACTACCGCAGGAACGGCATCCGAAGTGACCGGCAACGCGGTCGCGGTTCTGGAAGATTCATCCAACAAGCAGCCGGTTATCTCTCCGCACATCTATCCCGACGTGGCGATCGTTGACCCCGAATTGACTCTGGGGCTCCCACCAGCGGTAACCGCAGCTTCGGGAATCGATGCCTTTTGCCATGCCACCGAGTCCTACCTGTCCACAAATGCGACCATCCAAACGCAGATGTTTGCGCGCGCGGCGATGGGCCTGATCCTCAATAATCTGCCAACTGCCTACCGCGATGGATCGAACCTGGAAGCCCGCTCCAATCAGATGCTTGGAGCGCTACTTGCTGGCTACACCCTGGCCAATGCCGGGGTGACCATCATCCACGCCACCGCTCACGTGATCGGGGCCCGCTACAAGGTTCCGCACGGTATCGCCAATGCGATTTGCCTGGTGCCGATATTTAAGTTCTACGCCCAACAGGTTCCCGAGAAGATGGCTGAACTGGCTCGGCCGCTTGGCGTGTCCGACAAGATCTCCACGCCGTCCGCCCGGGCCGACGCCGTAATCGCGGTGGTCGAACAGCTCGTCGATGAGCTAGACATCAACACGCAGCTCAGTTACTACGGGGTGGCCGCCGATGACATTGATGAGATGGCGCGACTGACTGCCGACTCCGAGCGGCTGCAGATCCAGAGCCCGACTCAGGCCTCATTTGCCCAGCTGCAGGCGATGCTCCACTCAATTTATTAATCAACCGCCGAATCCGCCTGGCGGTATCCGGGGTTGGCGATATGGGCGGGCGATCGACCGCTGAGGACGTCCACCACACTTTGCGCGGCACGCTTGCGATTCTCAGCCAGTGCCGTCTCGGAATAGAACGCGGTGTGCGACGTCAGGATCGTGTTGGGGGCCGAACGCAGCGGGTGATCTGGTTCCAACGGTTCGTTTTCAAAAACATCCAGTCCGGCACCGGCTATCCGGCCGTCGACTAGCGCCCGGGCCAACGCGACCGTATCTACGATCGGGCCGCGGGCGGTGTTGACCAGGTAGGCCGATTCCTTCATCGCCGCAAATTGGGCCTCCCCGAACATGTGCCGGGTCTCTTCGCCGAGCGGGAGGTGCAGACTCACGAAATCACTGGAAACAAGTAGATGTTGCAGTTCCAAAAACTTCGTCCCGGTTTCGCAATCGGACGTTCCGGGCGCTCGCGTGGGATCATACGCTACGATCCGCAGGTCCAAGCCCGAGCAATACCGGGCAAGCTGCCGGCCGCAGCGACCATAGCCAACGATCCCCAGTTGGAGCCCTGCCAGTTTGAGAATCGGCTTGGCAAGACCTAAACCGAAACCGCCGGCCATCAGACCCCGATGGGTTTTTACGATGCTGCGGTTGAGGCCGAGCAACAGTGCCAACGCATGGCTGGCGACCTCCTCGGTGCAGTAATCGGGAATGTAGGTAACTGGAACCCCGCGCGCAGTGGCGGCTGCCACATCAATGTTGTCCACCCCCACCCCGTAACGGGCAATTACCCGCAGGTCGCCGGGGGACGCAATGACCGCGGCGGTGGTCTTGGCGAAAACGGTCAGGATTGCCTGGCAATCGGTGGCCATGTCCACCAGTGTCGCCTCGTTTCCGTCGGGGGCAACTGCATAGCTGATCCCAGCCTTGCCCAGGACTTGGTCTTCAATTTCGAACCCTTCCCAGAAGGTGTCGGTCAGCAGGGCTTTGGGCATGGTTGCTACCAGTAGCGCATGGCGGCGGCAAAGAGTTGGCTCAGATCACTATTGTCGGCCGGCCGCGGAGATAGTTTGGTGACTCGGTGCTGGGGCAGCGTCCCGGCCACTAGATCGGGGATATCGCAATTGGTGAATCCGATCGCGGCCAATCCGGAAGGCAGGTCCAGGCGCCGCATCAAATTGATTATTTGTTCGGCCAGAATCTCCCCAGCGTTGGCCAAGTCGTCTTCTCTGGCGCTGAACCCCAGCAGCTGGGCGGCCCGCAGGTGGCGGGCCGGATCGGATTCGGCGGTCCAGCGGAATACCGCCGGGGAATTTAGGATGACCGAGATTCCGTGCGGGATGATCGCCTTGGTGCTGGGGTAACCGGCGGGATAGTAGTTGCGTACCATGCCGGAAACCGGATAGGACATCCCGTGTGGAAGGTGCACCCCGGCATTGCCGAATCCGATGCCGGCGTAAGCCGCGGCCAGCATCATCTGCAGTCGCGCCGACTCGTTGCCCGGGTCCTCAATCGCCCTGATGATGTTCTTACTTACCGCCGTGATAGCCGCGGTGGACCAGATGTCTGATATGGGGTTGGCGCCCTGATATGCCGGGCGATGGGCCGCCGAAATTGGCGCCGGGCGCCGATCGAACGGAATCGCGGTCAGCGATTCGAGCGCGTGCGAGAGGACGTCCAGTCCCGAAGCGGCGGCAACCAGCGGCGGCAGGGTCGCGGTCGCGGCTGGGTCGATGATGCCGATTGTGGGTCGCAGCGCCCGGTGGGCTATTCCGGTTTTGGCCGAAAGTTCAGCGTAATCAAAGATTGCCACCCCGGTGGTTTCGGACCCGGTTCCGGCGGTGGTTGGGACGGCAATATGCGGGCGCAGCGGTCCGGGTACGGGCTCGCCCCGGCCGATTGGCTGGTTCACGTAGGTTAGAAATTCGGCCGGCCAGCTCGTGTACAGGTTGGCAACTTTGGCGGTGTCGATGCTAGATCCACCGCCGATTGAAATGAATCCGTCAAACTCGCCCTGGTCGGCCGCTGCGATCGCCGATCGCAGCGAGTTATCGGTCGGTTCAATTTCAACGTCGGAATACACCTCAACCGAAAGGCCGGCGCTTTCGAGGTTGGCGACCGCTCCCCGAAAGAAGTCGAGGCTGGCAACGTCGGCGTCGGTTACCACCATCACCCGCCGCATTCCCAGTCGATCTGCCTCGTAACCTAGTTCGGCGATCGCTCCGGGCCCGACCTTGATAGCCGAGGTATCAAGGATGAAAATGTTTTCGCTTACCATCGATGGGCCTGTTCCCGCAATCTCTTGTCCGCTGCACAAATGCGACCGTTAAATTTTGGCAACTGCCCCTCCGTCCAAGGCGCCAAGTACGATCGCGGCGGGCTGCCGCCCCTTGAAGCCTGAGATCACCCCGACGGATCGGATCGAACCGGTGATATCGGAGGCCGAGCGATGATCGGCAACCTGGTCGAAATCATCATCATTGACCTGATACTTTCCGGTGATAACGCCATCCTAATTGGCGTCGTGGCGTCAAATTTAACTGGATCCGAGCGACGCAACGCGATTTATCTGGGCGCCGGGGCGGCAGTGGTCTTGCGGATCGCCCTGGCGGCGGCGGCCACCCAGTTGCTAGAACTCCCGTTCCTTGCCGCCCTCGGCGGCCTGGCCCTGTTCTGGGTGGGCTGGCGGCTCTTGCGCATGGGTGGCGGCGATCACGGCGGCGGCAAGAAGGCGGGTAATTTTCGCCAGGCGGTGGCCCTGATCCTGCTCGCAGACGTGGTTATGAGTCTGGACAACATCCTCTCGGTAGCCGGCGCCGCGCACGGCAATATTTGGCTGTTGATTTTCGGATTGGCGCTTTCAATCCCACTACTCTTTATTGGGTCGGGAATCATTGCCAAACTGACCGGACGCCTACCTCTGCTTATCTACTTCGGCGCGGCGGTGATCTTTCGAATCGGAGCGGTGCTCATCCTCGAGGACCAGGCCGTTGCCGGCTTTGTCAACGAGGCACATCTGGCAGTTGTGCTGGTGCCGTGGTTGGTCGCGGCGATCGGACCGCTAGTTTACGTGGCTGCTGCTCGGGTGCGCGGCCGGCCGGTCAACCCGCTCTTTGTACGGCCCGGGGACAACCGGTCGGGATCCTAACTCAAAGGGCCGATTCCTAAAGCTGGCGGCGCCCGGAGAGCGCCAGTGAAAGCGTTTGCGCGTCGAGGAATTCGATATCCCCGCCGGTGGCCAAGCCGCGCGCCAGCCGGGTGACCGTGCACCCGCTCTCCGACAGGAGCCGCGCGATCTCGCTCGCGGTGGCGTCGCCTTCCATCGATGCGTTGGTTGCCACGATCACCTCTTCCACCGGGTGCTGGGCGACAAGGGCTCTCAGGTTGCCGAGTCGCAATTCGGCCGCCCCGATGCCGTCAATCGGTGAAAGCACTCCGTGCAGAACAAAATAGCGGCCGTCAAACCCGCCGGATTGCTCAAGCGCCAACAGGTCCAACGGATCCTCGACAACGCACAGTTTTCGGTCATTGCGGGTATGGTCGGAGCAGAAGCGGCAGAGGGTCGATTCGGCGTAATTGCGGCAGCGCGAGCACTCAAATATCCTCTCCGGTAACGTCGCGATTGTTTCGGCCAGCCCGCTCACGGTTGCCGGTTTGGCGCGGATCAAAAATAGCGCGTAGCGCGTGGCGGTCTTGCGCCCCACACCGGGCAGTTTGGAAAACTGTTCGATCAATTCCGTCAAGGGGGTCGGCAACCCGGCGTCAATCATGGTCTCTGATTGGACTTGTTAGAACCGGTAACAGCTAGAACGGCATACCAGGGATTTTCATCCCGCCGGTTAGCGCGCTCATTTTCTGGGCCGCCAGAGATCGCGATTCGCTGACCGCATCGTTGACCGCGGCCAGTACCAGGTCCTCTAGCAGTTCAGTGTCGTCGGGATCTATCGCTTCGGGACTGATCGTTATCGATTCGATGTCCTGCTCGCCGGTGATAACGACCTTAATCAGGCCACCGCCCGAAGTCGTTTCGATTTTGGTTTCGGCCAGTTCCTGTTGGATCTTCTCCATCTGGCGCTGCATTTTTCGCATCATCTGCACTCTGGATTTCCTTAGGTTTGGATGGCTGTCGGGACGTTAGATTTTTTCGGCACCGAACAGATCGATTGCCGCCTGGGAGATTCTGGCAGTGTAGGCCTGATCGCTGGTCGCCTCAGCCGCTTCGAGCCGCAAATTGACCGGAGCCTGCAAAACCTGTCGTACTATCTCGACCAGTTCGCCCAAGCGCTCGCTGCGTTGCAGCTCTTCGAGTGCGAACCGTTGCCCGATCGCCAAGATCAGACTTCCGCCTTCGGCCCGCGCGGCGGCCTGTGCCAATTGACCGGCATAGACGGGATGCCAACTGCGAACTTGACTGTCAAAGCTTGCCCGCCGGGTATTGAACAATTCCAGGATTTGGGCATCGCTGACCGGTGCAACCGGGTCCGGGGCGACCTCCGCCGCCGTGTTGGCGGCCGGGCCAGGCACGCTTCCAGGGAGGTCAGTTGACGGGCGGGGGTCTAGCTCCTCGGCGCTCTCGGGTTCCGGCGGCGGCTCGTGGCGGCGATCGCCCGGCGTTTGCACCGACCCTGATTCAACTTCAACCTCAGCTTCGATTTGGGCGACCGAATCGTTTGCCCCGGCGGCTATGGCAGCTTGCGCTACCGCCAGTTCCAGATCCAACTGCGGCGGCCGAGCGGCCGTCAACGGCGGTCGTTCGGTCAATGCCTCAACGACCGCCAATGGCTGTCGGATGCGCCGGAAATTGGCGGAAATAGCTTTCAGGGCCTCAAGTTCATCGCCTGAAAATTGGTCCAACTGGGCCTGTCGCCGGCTGGTGAGCAGGATCAGCACCGCCCGAAACAGGCCAACCAACTGACCCTGCAACGCGGTCGGGTCGGCGCCGTCGTCGAGGGCCCGCATCAGCGAGCTCATGGCCTCGCCGAGTTTGCCGCGGGCGATGGCGGCGGCGATCGCGGTCACGCCCTCGTAACCGGCGGTTCCCAACAGGTCGCGCATATGGCGCTCGGAGAGGTTGTTGTCGGCGTAGGCCAGGCCCTGTTCGAGCAACCCCAGGGCGTCACGGAGGCTGCCTTCGGCATTGCGGGCGATCAGGGCCAGGGCCAGGTCGTCGGCCATAGCGTCTTCAAGTTGGACTACCCGCTGCAGCTGGGCGACCATCTGTTCGTGGCCAATGCGTTTGAAACGCAGGTGCTGGCAGCGGGAGCGCACGGTTGGCAAAACCCGGTGCGGATCGGTGGTGGCCAGGATGAAGACGACGTGTTGCGGCGGCTCTTCCAAGGTTTTTAGGAATGCGTTGTAGGCGGAGCGCGAGAGTTGGTGGACCTCGTCGATGAGGTAGACCTTAAAGCGCCCAGCGGCCGGCCGGTAGCGAACTTTTTCGCGCAGATCGCGGATGTCGTTGACCGAGGTGTGGCTGGCGGCGTCGATCTCGATAAGGTCTAGAAACGACTCGGAGCCGACGCTGCGACAGTGCTGGCAATCATTGCAGGGTTCGGGCTGGATTCCCCGCTGGCAGTTGAGGGCCTTTGCCAGGATGCGGCCGACCGTGGTCTTGCCGGTGCCCCGTTCGCCTGAGAAAAGGTAGGCGTGCGAAACGCGATTATGAACCAGGGCGTTCTGCAGGATCCGCACGACGTGGCGCTGTCCGGCAACCTCGGAAAACCGCTGTGGACGATACCGGTTGTAGAGCGCCCTTAGCGAATCAGCAGCGATCATTGCAATCGGTCCATTGGCGGACGCCCGTCAACCCCTGCCTGCTTCCATTTGTGTGGGCAAATTACCATTAACCCCGAATCGAAGATGGCCGCGCACCCTTCGTTGTAACCCAATTGATCGCCACGAATCGAAACGAACGCTCCGGCCAGGTTATCTCGCGGCGCCCGGAAATTTCCCCTTACCGCTGCTTCCTTCCGGACCTGACGGGATTTGGAGGTTTCCGCCGCACGAGGCCAAGCCTTCAATGCGCCGAGTGCGATCCAGAATCGACCGCCGGTATTCCGTGGAAGGGAATTCAGTTCTGCTATAGCGGATTGCAGATGCAGGGCACCGCTAGCTCCCCACCTAGCACGGCCACTACAAGTGTATTTGATCGAAAACCAATTCACTCCGATCAGGCCCCAATCCACCGCCGCGCGACGGGTCTGGCGCCCCCGGATCGCGTCCGCTGCGGACGCTACGAAAATCAGACTCGCAGGCGTCGCAGTTGCGGCACAATGGCAAAAAGCAGGAGGAGCAGGACCAGGCCGATAGCGGCGGCGGTTCCGACGGCAAACGAGGAACTCGTGGCATCGCCGAGGGCGCCCATCGGGATTCCCCCCAACGGAGTTAAGCCCCACATGACCAATTGCACCGCCCCCATGCGACCGCGATAGTGATCTTCGGCCAGCAATTGCAAGAGTGCGCCATTGGTGGCCTGGGCCAAACCCGACCCGAGGCCGGCCACCAGCAGCAGCGCCGCCGCAAGTGGCAAGTAATCCGTCTGGGCAAAGGCGAAAACCGAGGCTCCGAAGATCATCGATCCGCCAAAAAGCAACATCCCCTTGCGGCGGACGCTGTCCATGCGGGACGCCGCCAGGGCCCCGACCAGGCCGCCGGCACCCGAAGCGGCCGACAGTGCCGCCAAGCCGGCCTCAGGTGAGAGGAGCACGTCCCGCGCGATCGCGGGAACGAATTGGTAGTGCGAATAGAACAGAATCGATATCAATACGCCAACTGCCACAACCGGTCGCAGTTTGCGGTTTTTTAATACGTAAGCGTATCCGGCAAAGATGTCGCGGGTAAATGACACCTTGCGGTTTGGCATTTCAACTCGCGGCGGGCTGATGCGGCGGATATAGGCGCCGGAGGCGGCGGTGAGCACTGCGGTTGCGGCGTAACACCAGGCCGCACTGACAACCGCCAGGATGGCACCGGCGACCGGCGGTCCCAGGATGCGCGTCGCACCGACGCTGGTGGTGTGCAGGGCCACCGCATTGAGCATGTATTTGCGCCCGACGATCGACATGACCAGGGCCTGTCGGGCGGGAAAGTTGGCGGCGATCGCAATCCCCCCCATGAGCGCGCCCACGACCAGGTGCCACGGTTGAATGAGGCCGCTGAAGATGAGGCCGGCGACGACCGCCGCGACCAATGCCCCGGCTGCCTGTGCGGCCACTAGCATCTTGAGCCGGTCGACCCGGTCGGCGAGTGTTCCAAGTACCGGGGCGACAAATATCATCGGCAGGGATCGGGCCAATCCCACAACCGCCAGCATCGTGTTGGACCCGGTCAGCAGATAGACATAATAGCCCTCGGCAGTAAATTGCATCCAGAAGGCCAGCATGGTGCCGATGTTGCCCTGCCAGAGGATCATGTAGGCCGGAATCGCCACCGCCGGAAACAGCCCGTAGAAGAGTTGGCCCACCGGCCCGGCCGCCGCGGTGCGACGCTCTACCAATTGATCGCGTTCGTCAAGCGGTTCAATTTCCGATGAACCGACCGGTTCGGCGCCTGCCCTGGCCGTACTCAAAGTTTCCCGTCAAATCTGTGGGGTACCGCGCGCTGCCGTCAACAGACTGTAGGCCGTAGTCGCGGCGAATCAACCATTATTGCCCCGCAAGGCGACTGGTGCGAGTACATGATCAACGTTCCGCGCGGCGGGCAAAAATTGGGCGTTGAGTAAATTCAGATTGACAATCCGGGAGACTGGTAACATGCGAGATCTGAGCGGCAAAGCGGTGCTGATCACCGGCGGCGGCGGGGCACTGGGCAACGCCATCATTGAACGATTGGCGGCCGACGGAGCCGATTTTTTAGTAAACGATATTGATCTGGATGTGGCCGAGAAAGCCTGCCAACTGGCCCGGGCCAAAGGTCGCCGGGCAATCGCAATGGCCGGCGATGTAACCAACGAGGACGATGTGGCGGTCCTCGTGGCGGCGACGGCGGCTGAATATGGCAAATTGGATGTGGCGATCGCCAACGCCGGGCTCCATACCACCGGCCGCCTGGTGGAGACCAGCCGCGAGGAGTTCGAAAGGATCAATCGGGTCAATGTCTGGGGCGTCTACCTCACCGACCGCGAAGCTGCCAAGCAGATGATCGACCAGGGTTACGGGAAGATCATCAATGCCGCCTCCATTTCCGGCAAGCGCGCAACGCCGCTGCAGTCGGTCTACCATGCCTCCAAATACGCGGTGGTGGGAATTACCCAGGCGGTCGCGATCGAGTTGGCCCCGCACGGTATTACTTGCAATGCCTACTGTCCGGGAATGGTCGACACGCCAATGTGGGACCGGATCGCCGTGGTTCGTTCGGAAATGCAGGGGATCTCGCAATCGGAGGTTCGAGCCCAGTCGATCGCCAAGATCGCTCTGGGGCGCCCGCAACAGCCTTCGGAGGTCGCCAGCGCGGTGAGTTTCCTGGCCTCATCCGACTCTGATTACATGACCGGCCAGTCGCTCAATATCTGCGGCGGAATCTATATGTCGTAGGTGCGCGATTCCGACATTTGACCACTACAACCAAAAGACGGATAACTTATGAAATTGGCAATCGGTGCCGATCACGGCGGGTTTGCGCTAAAAACGCAGGTGTTGGCCTATCTGGCCGGTAAACCCCATCAAGTCGAGGACTGCGGTGCCAGCCAGTTTGATCCGGACGATGATTGGCCTGATTTCTGCGCCGCAGTTGCCCAAGCAGTCCAATCTGGGCGTGTCGAACGCGGAATTGTCATCTGCGGCTCCGGGGTCGGCGCGGCGATCGCCTGCTCCAAGCACATCGGAGTTCGAGCGGCCACCTGCCATGATCGGTATTCGGCCCACCAAGGGGTCGAGCACGATGCCATGAACATCCTGTGTCTGGGCGGCCGGGTGATTGGAGTGGAACCGGCGCTTGAGATAGTCGAGGCATTCCTGAACGCAGAATTTGACCCCCAAGAGCGCTTCCTGCGCCGGCTGCAAAAAGTTTCCGCAATCGAGGCTGAGCAACCCAGATAGCCGATTCGCCGGCCGCCCCGGCAGTCGAATCGTGAGAATTCCCACCCTGCCAAACCGATGATGAATACCCTAAAAAGGAACAACACGGTGACCACCAACCCACTAACTGAACTCTTGCGCCATGGCCAGGCGGTCTGGCTGGATGAGATCAGCCGCAACCTGATCGACTCCGGCCGACTGGGTGAGCTCATAGATCTCGGAGTGCGCGGAGTTACCTCCAATCCCACCATCTTTGAAAAAGCGGTTTCCAGTTCTGCCGACTATGATGCCGACGTCGCCACGCTGGCCCGGGCGGGCCTCGATGCGGCCCAGATTTTTGAGGAAATTGCCCTGGCCGACATTACCCGTGCCTGTGATGCATTCGCCGGCGTGTATGCCGATACCGCCGCCGCTGATGGATTTGTCAGCTACGAACTTCCGCCCGCCCTGGCCGATGACGAACCCGGATCGGTCACGGCTGCCCGGCGGCTGTGGACCAAGGTCGATCGGCCCAACCTGATGATCAAGGTGCCAGGCACCGCGGCCGGGGTCGGGGCATTTCGGGCCCTGATCGGCGAAGGTATCAACGTCAACGTGACGCTGCTCTTTGCGGTCGCCCGCTACCGGGAGATCGCAAAGGCCTACATCGACGGGCTAAAAATCTTGAAGGCCTCCGGCGGCGATCTGCGGGCGGTAGCTTCGGTGGCCTCCTTTTTCGTATCGCGGGTCGATACCGCCGCCGATGCCGAACTGCAGCGGCTGGGGCGGGCGGATCTGATCGGCACGATCGCGATCGATAACGCCCTGCTCGCCTATGCCAGTTTTGGTGAGCTGTTCGGCTCCGACGAATTCGCCACGTTGGCGGACGCCGGTGCTCGCCCGCAGCGCTGCCTGTGGGCTTCCACAAGTACTAAGAACCCGAACCTTCCCGACGTCCTATACGTGACGGAATTGATCGGCCGCGACACCGTCAACACCCTGCCTTCGGCAACTCTGGAAGCCTGGTTGGACCACGGGGTCGCCAAGCCTGCGTTGGACCACGGGCTCGAACACGCCGGCCAGCGGATATCGGCCGCCCGCGACGCCGGAATGGACCTTGATTCGATAACCGACGAGCTCACGATTGCCGGCATCGATTCCTTTGCCCGGTCCTACGACGGTCTGCTCGAGGTCGTCGCCGGCAAGGCCAAGGCCCTGGCCGCGGTGGGCTAGGGGGTCCAATGCAGGCCAACTCGAGGCAGCGGGCGGCCGCCGCCGCCCAGATTGCCGAGCAGAATCTGATCGCCCGGATATGGGACCAGTGCCCCGGGCTGTGGCGGTCCCAGGATGCCGTCGAATCGGTGTTGGGCTGGCTCGGCTACCCGGACGCCGGACGCGGCCGCCTGGACGGGTTGCTGAGCCTGGCGGACCGATCACGCCACCGCGGGTTCAAGCACGCGGTGCTGTTGGGGATGGGTGGCAGCAGCCTCGCCGCGGACGTCTTCCGGTCGTTACTGGGCGATCGGGCAAGCGGCCTTCAATTCCACGTGCTAGATAGCACCGTCCCGGATCAGGTTGGGGTCCTGGAGGAAAAGATAGATCTTGCCCAGACCCTGTTTGTCGCCGCCTCCAAATCGGGCACTACCACCGAGGTCTGGGCGCTGGTCGACCACTTTCACCGCCGGTTGCACCAGTCCGGCGTTGTCGACCCGTGGTCGCAGTTTGCGGCAATTTCCGACCCCGGTTCGAAATTGGCTCAATTTGCGATCGAGCACGGGTTCTCGGTCTATTTGCCGGGCGATCCGCGGGTCGGGGGACGGTTCTCGGCGTTTACCGCTTTCGGCTTGATATCGCCCGCCCTGATGGGGGCCGATTTGACCAGCATCATTTCCGCTGCCGAATCGGCACGCCGGGCCTGCGGACCAAGGACCGATCCCGCCGCCAATCCCGCCGCCAAGCTGGCCACCCTGTTGGCCGCCGGTCAGTTGGCCGGTCGCGACAAATTCACCCTGATCTGCTCACCACGGCTCGCGCGACTGGGTCTTTGGATTGAGCAGCTGGTCGCCGAAAGCCTGGGCAAACGAGGAATCGGCATTTTGCCGATCAGCAACGAACCGGTCCAGCCGGCTGGCGCCTACCGTGCCAATCGCGTCTTTTGCCAGCTGCGCCTTCAAGGAGACGACAACGTCGATGCCGATCGGCTGGTGCAGGATCTTCACGCTCAGGGAACCTTCGTTGAACGCCGCGACCTGACCGACGAACTGGCGATCGCGGGGGAAATGTACGTCTGGATGATGGCGATCGCCCTGACCGGTTGCCTGATCAGGGTAAATCCCTTCGATCAACCCGATGTGCAGCGTGCCAAGGACACCACCGCCGCGCTGCTGGCCAGCCTGACCCAAGGGTCCGAGCTGCCGTCGTCCGGACAGACCTCCTTTTCCGACTGGCTTGGACGATTGGACCCAGATGGTTATGCGGCGATCCTGGCCTATTCCTCTGAATCCGTTGACACCGATCGTGCGTTGGCGGAATTGGCACAGTTCCTGCTGGCGCGGGGCGCCGGTGCGGTAACCAGCGGTTACGGACCGCGCTATTTGCATTCAACCGGCCAATTGCATAAAGGCGGGCCCGGCAACGGGAGCTTTCTGTATCTGCTCCCCGCCCCGGCCGGTCGGGAAGAATCCTTGCCGGACCGCCGTTTCGGGCTTGCGACGCTGGCCCGGGCACAGGCGGTGGGCGACAGCCAAACCCTGGCCGGCCTCGGGCGCAATGTCGCCTGCATCGAATTTACCGGCGAACTGGGATTGACGGTATCTACCTTGGTCGAGAATTTTTAGCCGGGTCGGAAAAAATTCCGCCGGCGGAGCAGTTTGTTTGTAAGGAACGTGGGCCAAATTGGAAATAGGGATCATCGGATTGGGGCGGATGGGCCTGAACATGACCGAGCGGTGGCTGGCCGCCGGACATCGTGTGGTAGCACAAACCGCTCCCCGGAACCGGTAGCCGCCGCCGTTGCCAAAGGGGCGGTAGGAGCGGCCCGGCTCAACGAGCTGGTTGATCGGTTGGAGGCCGCCCCCGGGAAGAGGGTGGTCTGGACCATGGTCCCGGCGGGCGCGGTTACCGAACGAATGATCTGCGACCTGATTCCCTTGCTGTCTCCCGGCGACACGATCATCGACGGCGGTAATGCCAACTACAAGGATTCACAGCAGCGGGCCGCCCGGCTGGCCAGCGAAGGAATCGAGTTTCTCGATTGCGGAACATCCGGCGGAGTCTGGGGCCTGGTGAACGGGTATAGCTGCATGATCGGCGGCCCCCAGGATGTCTTCGACCGTCTTGAACCGCTTTTTGTGGCGTTGGCGCCCAGCCCTGACCGAGGCTATGGCCGGGTCGGCCCGGCCGGAGCCGGACATTTTTGCAAGATGATCCACAACGGCATCGAATACGGCATGATGCAGGCGCTGGCGGAAGGTTTCGAAATCCTGGCCAAGAAGGAGGAACTTGACCTCGACTTGCTGGCGGTGGGTCGGATTTGGCAATACGGGTCGGTCATCTCATCGTGGTTGTTAGACCTTGCGGTCAATGCGCTCGACGACGACCCGCGACTTGAAAAACTGGAGGCTTACGTATCGGATTCGGGTGAAGGGCGCTGGACCGTGCAGGAAGCGATCGACCTGGACAGTCCTGCTGAAGTGCTTACGCTGGCCCTAATGCGACGTTTTCGCTCGCGCGATCCCTCACCGTTTTCAGACCGGATGCTGGCGGCCTTGCGCCAGCAATTTGGCGGCCACGCTGTGCGCGCGCGGGAGTAGATCCGGTAGCTCACGTATTCGTTATCTTCGGTGCCACCGGGGACCTGGCCCGCCGCAAGCTGATCCCGGCGCTACTGGAAGGGTGGCGTTGCCGTCGCATCGAAGCGGACCTCCAGATCCTGGCGGTGGCACATACGGCAATCGACCGCGCCGAACTGCTAAAGCGATTGGCGCCAACCGGTGTGGACGAGATGCTATGGGCCGAGTTTTGCGCCAGGATTTCCTACCTACGGCTTGATTTTGACCGGCCCGCAGACTATTCTGCCCTCGGCCGCCAGATTACCAACCTGTCGGCCGCCAGATCGGCGCGGCGGCTCTACTACCTGGCCTGCGCGCCGCGCTTTTTTGCGCCGATCGCGGTCGGGTTGGCCGGCCTGGAAGCCAAATTCGGCGACGGCAATGCCCGCCTGGTGGTGGAAAAGCCGTTCGGGCGCGACCTGGGCTCGGCCCGTCGGCTCAACCTGGAGCTACACCAGGGATTTGACGAGAGCCAAATCCTGCGAATTGACCACTACCTGGGCAAGGACACCGTCCAGAACATTCTGGTGCTCAGGTTCGCCAACGGGCTTTTCGAACCGATCTGGAACAACCATTACATTCGACAGGTCCAAATTACCGTTGCCGAGTCTGAGGATATCGGGAACCGTGGCGGCTACTACGATGCGGCCGGCGTGTGGCGCGACATGTTCCAGAACCACATCATGCAACTGGTCGCCCTGGTCGCAATGGAGCCACCCGCAATCATCGCCGCCGATGCGCTGCGCAACGAGAAGGTTAAGGTGCTACGGGCGATCCGTCCAGTGGTGGGAGAGGCGATATATTCTGAATCGGTTCGCGGGCAGTATGCCGGATACAGGGAAAGCCCGCGAGTTGCGGGCAATTCCAACACCGCCACATTTGCTGCGCTGCGACTGCAGGTTGACAACTGGCGCTGGAAGGGAGTTCCGTTCTTCCTGCGATCGGGAAAGGCCCTGCCGGCCCGAACGACTGAGGTCATCGTCGAATTCCATTCCCCGCAGCATGTGATGTTCTCCGGCGGCAACGAGGACCTGGCGCTAACTCCAAATGCCTTAACCCTGCGTTTGCAACCAGCCGAAGGAATCGAATTGAGTTTTGAGACCCGGTTGCCCGGACGCATGCAACTTGCTACCGCCAAGATGAACTTCGATTACGCGCAAGTGTTGCCGGACGCCGAGATACCCGATGCCTACGAACGCCTATTGGTGGATGCGTTAAACGGCGACTCCACCCTCTTTATCCGTTCCGATGAAATCGAATTGGCATGGCAGGTCATTGATCCGCTGGTCAAGGGTTGGGAGCAGGTTGGATCCTACCGTTTGGGCGAGTACGAACCGGGTAGCCCCGGCCCGGCCCTGGCCGATCAGTTCATCGGGAGTTTCGGTTTTGGCTGGCTCGGCAGCAGCGGCGATCCGCCCGCCGCCAGCCCGTGATCTATCCTCCTACGGCCGGCCCCAATTCGATGCGGCGGGCGCTTGCCCCCATTCAAATCAGGGCGAAATGATCGGCGCAGATTTACACACTCACACCACCGCCAGTGATGGCGAACTCGCGCCGGCGGCGCTGGCCGCCGCCGCCGCCGCCGCCGGACTTGCGGTGATCGCGGTCACCGACCACGACACCATGGCCGGTACCCGGGCAGCCCAGTCGGCCGGCCGAGAACTTGGCATCGAGGTTGTGGCAGGGGTGGAGATTTCGAGCAATTGGCGCACCGAAGACGGTCGCGAACAGACCGTGCACCTGCTCGGCTACTTTTGCGATCCTGCCTCACCGGCGATGCGACGGCTCGATGCTGCCAAACGCGACAGCCGACAGGGTCGGGCGCGCGCGATGGTCGCGCGGCTGGCCGAGCTCGGGGTTGAGATTTCGTTCGACCGCGTCGCCGAGATCGCCGCCGGCGCCCAGATCGGCCGTCCCCACATCGCCAGGGCGGTAATCGAGGCGGGATACGAGAGTGATTGGAACCGGGTTTTTGCGCGATGGTTGGGCAATGACGCTCCGGCCTATGTCGGAGGCGAACCGGTCTCCGTCGCCGACGCAATTGGGAAAATCCGGTCTGCCGGTGGGTTGGCGGTGATTGCCCACCCTTACTACGATTTCCACAACCGCCGGCTAGATCTTGAGGGATTGCTCCCGGAAGCCTGCTCCAACGGCCTGGTCGGGCTCGAGGTTTATTACGGTGACTTTTGCGATCGTGAGCGCTCTTGGGCGCTGGAATTTGCCCGGCGATTTGATCTGATTCCGACCGGCGGCAGCGATTACCATGGCCCGGCCAGCGGGAACAACCCGCTTGGAACCTCGCTCTGCCCGCCGCAAAACTGGCGCGCCCTGAGCGCCCTAGCCGACCCGACTGCAGGGTTGAGAAATGGCCTTTCGCGATAATTTGAGGGAATGTTTGTTCCGGAGCCCTAATGACCAGACCAACCCTTAACGACCTAGAGCTAAGCGTTGGTAAACGCGTACGACTCGGACGCATGCTCAATCACTACGGCCCCGGCGGCTCAACCTTGCTGGTGTTGCCGGTCGACCAGGGCATGGAGCACGGGCCGCGTGATTTCTTCGTCAATCCCAACAGCCTAAATCCCGACTACGTTTTTTCGCTCGCGGCCGAAACCGGCTACTCCGCAATTGCCGTTCAATACGGGTTGGCCAACAAATACATTGGCCGCTACCCCGGGGCGGTCCCGCTGATACTGAAAATCAACGGCAAGAGTGAAATTCCGCCCGCTGCCGCTCCGCGTTCGCCGTTGACCGCACGGGTCGAGGACGCCGTCCGGATCGGAGCCGATGCGATTGGCTATACCCTGTACTTCGGTTCGGCCCAACAGGAACTGGACTTTGAGAATTTCTCGCAAGTTCGGCTCGAGGCCGAGCGGGCCGGGATACCGGTTGTGGTCTGGGCTTATCCGCGCGGTAGCGACATCGACGGCAAGGGCGGGCGTGACAGCATGTACGCGATCGACTACGCCGCACGGGTTGCCACCGAACTCGGGGCCGATGTGATCAAGGTCAACTACCCGGTACAAAATGCTGACGGATCGATCGGTCCGGTCAGGGACGCCCCCAAGCCCTATGACACGATGGTTTGGCCAGATCTGGCCGCGGCACTAGAGCAGATCATGAGTTCAGCCGGCCATTCGCTGGTGATCATGTCGGGCGGCTCGCGGGTAAGCGACAGCCAACTGTTGGAGCGGGTCGAAGTCTCGATGGCCGCCGGCGCCAGCGGATTCATCTATGGCCGCAATATTTGGCAACGCGAACGCTCGGCATCGAAGGCAATAATCGCCCAGATCAAAGACCGAATGCGCGCTCACGCGCTCTAATCGTGTCCGGTCGCCGGCAACCCGACGGTTCGGAATCGACCAGAGACCACCGGATCGAGGCCGACTCAATACCTCCGGCCCGCTGCCAGTTGGTGGTCGTATCCGATACCCGCACTGCCCGGACGGACGTTTCCGGCAGGGTGGCTGCCGACCTGGTCGCGGCCGCCGGCCATTTCCCGATGCCGGTTGAATTGGTGCGCGATGAGCCCCGTGAAATTGAGGCGGCGCTTGATGAATTCCTGTCCACGGATTGCGACTGCCTCATATTTCTAGGCGGTACAGGGCTGGGCGCGCGCGACCAGACGGTCGAGACCATAGCCGGACGATTGGACAAGGTGATCCCTGGTTATGGCGAAGCATTCCGGCGGATCAGCTGGGACCAGATTGGAACTGCGGCGATATTGAGCCGGGCATTGGCCGGATCAATCGGCGATCGTATTGTTGCTATCACCCCGGGGTCACCCAACGCGGTCGCGACCGCGTTGGGTGATATCTTGCTGCCCGAACTGGCCCACCTGCTGCGCGAAGTGAGGCGCTAAGCAGGCGTCCGGCCGCCATAAATAATCGCGTCCGGTCCTCCGGTCCCGTCGGCCGTCCGAATCGCTAGCGGAACCCGCCTGGTTTGATCCGGTCTCGCGCCGCGCGGGCCGCCCGGGGGTCCTGGCGCCGCCTAGGCGGCGCCGCGCCGATCGGTTGGGCCCGTTGGCCATTCAGCGGCTATTTTTGAGCTAGGTAAACTGCGGCTTGTCGCCCCGACCGTTCGGTTGCCGCAAGTAAGGCTTGCGCATATTTGCCAATCCTTGCCCTGGCACGCAGAATGCGGGCCCGCGGCAGGGATAATCGCCGGCAACAACCGTTGCCCGAACGCCTCGTAGCTCAAGTACCTTCGCAATGCTCGACATTTCCGCCAATCCCATCGATCAGGTCCAGACCAGCCGGCTTGCGAATGGATTGCGGGTGGTATCGGCCACCATGCCCAACACCCAGGCGGTTTCCTACGCGGTCCTGCTAAACGCCGGTTCGCGCTTTGAAACTGAACGGCAGGCCGGCATCTCGCACTTTATCGAGCACCTGGTATTTAAAGGGACCAAGCGCTGGCCCAATGCGCGCCTCATTTCCGAACAGATCGAGGGTGTCGGCGGGGTCCTGAACGCCTCCACCGGCAAGGAGTTGGTTACGTATTGGTGCAAGGTCCCGGCTCCGCGGTTTGAGCTGGGCGCCGGGGTGATCTCCTCCCTGGTTACCGAACACCTGATTCCACCCGACGACGTCGATCGCGAACGCCAGGTCATATTGGAAGAACTCGATATGTACTACGACGATCCGCAGTCAATGACCGGGCTGCTTTCCGACCGGATCACCTATCCCAATCACCCGATGGGGCGCGATATCGCTGGAACCGCCGATGTCCTAAATGCCATCGGCCGCAGCGATATCCTCGGTTTTGTCAACGATCGCTACCACCCGACGGCCGCAGTGGTGGCGGTTGCCGGGCGTCCCTCGCACGACGAAGTTGTGGCGATAGCCGAACGCGAGTTCGGGAACTGGCAACGCCCGAAAGCCCCGGACGCCAGATCCTATTCCGACGGACGGGCGCAAGGCCAAGGGGTGCTGGTGAGCGAGCGGCCCACCGAGCAGGCAAATATGCTCCTGACGATGCCGGCCCCGGCCCAGGACGATCCCGACCGTTATGCGCTCAATCTGCTCATCGCCGCCCTCGGACAAGGGATGAGTTCGCGGCTATTCCAGCGCATTCGCGAGCAGATGGGGTTGGCCTATTCGGTATTTGCCTACTGGCACGCTGCTTCCGATCAGGGCCACTTCGGCGTGTACGCCGGGGTTAGTCCTGAGAAAGCCGTAAGCGCGCTGCGGGCGATCGCGGTCGAGCTTTCCAAGGCGGGCGATGGCCTGGCCGCCGATGAACTTGAACGGGCGCGCGAATTCGTGCGCGGACGCCTGATCCTGGGCACCGAGGATACTCGCGGGGTGCTCTCCTGGATCGGTCGCCAAACCGCCCTGCAGGGCAAAGTGGTGCCGTTGTCCGAGGCGATTGCGATGATTGGTTCAGTTTCCAGAGACGATATAGTGCGGGTGGCCCAGCGGGTGCTCCGGCCTGCCGACTACCGCCTGGCGGTGTTGGGCCCGTTTGCTGGCCAGGACGAATTCGCCGAGGTCCTCGCGACCGCCTGAACACCCTACCGTGACCGTGCCGCCGGGGAATTCCTGCGCCCCCCGGCGCCTGGTTCAAACCCAGTTCTTGGATCGTTCCAGGGCTCGCCGCCACCGCGCCCGGCGCGGCGCTAGATCGCCAGGTTCGGTCGGGTCGAACTGCCGATCGGCGCGCCAGAGCGCCTCGAGCTGACCCAGGTTTTCCCACCAGCCAAGGGTCAGTCCGGCCAACAGCGCCGAGCCCAGTCCGGTGGTTTCGATAACAGCCGGCCTGATCACCGGCAGTCCGGCAAGATCGGCCTGCATTTGCATTAACAGATTGTTGGTGGCGGCTCCCCCATCAACCCGCATCTGCGTCAGTCCACCCTGGACGTCTTCGGACATTGCTGCGATAACGTCACTGACTTGGAAGGCGATCGACTCCAACCCCGCCCGGACGATGTGGGCGGCATTGGATCCGCGGGTCATCCCGAAAATCGCCGCCCGAGCGCGCGGATCCCAGTGCGGGGCTCCCAGTCCGGTGAACGCCGGCACCAAGACGACGCCGCCACTGTCGGTGACCGTGGACGCAACCTCTTCCGATTGGGCGGCCGAATCGATCAGGCCCATTTCGTCACGGAGCCATTGCACCACCGCGCCGCCCATGAACACCGACCCCTCCAGCGCGTAGGTCGTCTCCGACCCGATCTGCCAGGCCAAGGTCGAAAGCAAGCGGTTTCCCGATTGAACCGGACGAGGCCCGGTATTTAGCAAGCAAAAACAACCGGTCCCGTAGGTTGTCTTGACCTGCCCTGGAACAAAACAGGCCTGCCCGAACAGTGCGGCATGTTGGTCGCCGGCAATACCGGCGATCGGCGTCCCCGGGGCCAGGCCCGACTCGGTGGTTGGGGCGCTCCAGCCCGATGAGGGGACTATCTCGGGCAGGATCTGGCGCGGAATATCGAGCAGGCCCAATAGGTCGTCGTCCCAAGCCGGCGGGTCAATGCGGGCCAGCATCGTCCGCGAGGCATTGGTCGCGTCGATTACGTGCTCGCGGCCGCCGGTCAGCTTCCATATCAACCACGAATCCACGGTCCCAAAACACACCCGGCCGGATCGTGCCCGGTCTGCCAGGCACGGGTCGGCGGCGAGCAGCCAGGCAATCTTGGTGGCAGAAAAATAAGGGTCGATCACCAGGCCCGTTCGCTCGCGGATCAATTCCGTGGCTCCGGCTTGGATCAACCGTTCGCAAAGCGGAGCGGTGCGGCGATCCTGCCACACAATTGCCGGACCAACCGGTCGCGAGGTCGCCCGATCCCAAAGCACCGTGGTTTCGCGCTGATTGGTAATCGACAGCCCGGCCGGTTTGCATCCCAACTCGGCGATCAATTGGCGACCGGCCGACAAGACCGATTCGTAGATTTGTTCCGCGTCCTGTTCGACCCATCCGTCGCGTGGAAAACTGGCCGATAGCGGGCAGTAGCTGCTGGCCAGCACCCGCCCGGATGGCCCGACCGCTAGGGCGGTGGTACCGGTGGTGCCCTGATCAATGGCCAGAAGATAATTCAATTGCGACGACCGACCGCTCGGCTGCTAAACGAAAACACCGTTGGCGTCAGTTCCCTAATTGGCAATTCATTCTTGCAATTAAATAACGTATTACCCGTCAAGAACGTCAAGTTGGCGGCGTTGATACTGGCGCTGGGGGCGCTGCTGATCATCCTCGGATGGCCGCCCGATATTGCCAGGGGCCAACTGCATTCCGACGAGAGCCAGACTTGTTCGCCGACCCCTCAGGTTTTTCGAATGGCTTACGGGCGTCCGCTCACCCTCGATCCGGCGCTTACCCGAAGTTCATCATCGGGCTTTTACATTGACCTGCTCTATTCCGGGCTAGTTACCGGGGGACCGATTGGCGAGGTACTCGGCGACCTGGCCGAGAGCTGGACAATTTCCGAGGATCTGCGTACCTATACCTTCACCCTGCGGGAGAATTCCGCCTTCGCCGACGGGAGCCCAATCACCGCCCAGGATGTGGTGTTTTCAATAAGCCGCGCCCTCGCCCCAGCAACCGCGTCGCCGGTGGCCGAGACCTACCTTGGCGACATTCTGGGGGCGCGCGAATTCCGCGCCGGGCTGCGCCCGGACCTGCCGGGCTTGCGGACACCCGATCCGAGGACCGTGCAGATCGAATTGACGGTCCCCAAGGCCGCCTTCCTCCACAAGCTCACTTACCCGACCAGCTTTGTGGTTGATCCGCGGCAGGTCGCCGAACCGGACTGGTGGGTTTCACCAAATTCCAGCGGGCCATTCGTGCTTGCCCAATTCATCGCAAATGGGCCGATCGTCTTGATCGCCAACCCCAATCACCACGCCGGGTCCGAATCGAATTTGATCAGGGCCGAATTTCACCCCGTTGGCGGGGCCGATGCCTTCAATGCCTATCGCCGCGGAAACCTGGACATGATCTTCGTTGGCGGGGAACCGCTCCAACAGGTTAGATATCCAACCCACGAGCTGAACTCGCATCTACGCGATACCGATGCAACCCTGCTGTCCTATCTCGGTTTTCGTTCCGCAACCGCCCCGTTTGACGATCCCCTAGTCCGGCAGGCTTTCGCCATGGCGATCGATACTAAGCGGCTAAACGTTCTCATTAACCACGGCACCGCCAAACCCGCTGACGGTGTCATCCCTCCGGGGATCCCGGGCTACCTGGCCGGCTCGGCGGGAACATATCCCTATGATCCTGAGCGCGCGCGCGAACTGTTGGCGCAGAGCTCCTACGGATCGGCCGAGGAACTGCCAGAAATCATCTTTACGTCGATCGGTCGCTCTCTGTGGGTCGGCGGCATCGACCGGGCGATTGCCTACACGCTCTCGCAAAACCTGGGCGTTGAGGTCCGTTTCCGGGCCGCAACATTGCGTGAGGTGCTCGATCTGCTCGATGGTCCAAGCGACCCGCGCATGCAGATGTTCACCCTGGGCTGGTACGCCGATTACCTTGATCCCGAAAATTTCGTGTCCGCGCTTTTTGAATCATCCAGCGTTGTAAACCATTTCGAATACGCTTCCGCGTTTGTTGACGACCTGATCGCCGAGGCGGAAGATCGCGGGCTGGGGCAGGATCGACTGGCGCTGCTGCGGGCGGCCGAACGCCAGATCGTGGCCGAAGCGCCGCTTCTACCGCTATTCTTCCGCGGCGACCACTTCCTGATTCAACCGTGGGTTGAGGATCTAATCTACCAGGGCCGGTTTAACTGGCTCTCTCAACTGTCAATCCCCAACACCGGTTGCCCGGCGTAGGATCTCCAAGCCCAGACTGCGGCCCCCTTCAGGCAAACACTATCCCCGAGGGTTGATCTAACGATCGTGAGATGCTCGGCGAATCCGGGCATTGCCCATCTGGCCACGTATTGGCGCATCGGCTCTAGCAGCATATCACCGGCATTGGACACGCCGCCACCGACAACGACGATCTGCGGATTAAGAACGTGGATGAAACTCACCGCACCGGCCCCCAACCCGGCCAAAGCCCGTTGCCAGGTGGCTTTCGCCAAGGGATCGCCCTGGCGCGCTGCCTCGGCAATGGCCCTGCCGTCGAGTTCGCCGTTGCTCTGGTAGTACTCCTGCAACAAGGATGTTTGCCCGGCATCTATCCGGCTCTCGGCGTAGCGGGCCATGTAATCGCCTGAGGCCTGGCCCTCCATCGTTCCGCGGCAGCCCGAAAGGTATACGCGGTCGTTTAGGTCGACTGTCATCTGCCCGACCTCGCCGGCATTGCCGGTTGCTCCCTGAAGGAGCTGTCCGTTGGCAATGATCCCAGCTCCGATTCCAGACGAAACGGTCAGGTATACCATGTGATCAAATCCTCGACCGGCGCCAAATTCATGTTCGGCCAAGGCGGCGGCATTGGCGTCGTTTTGCAGGAATACCGGGACTCCGAAGCGCTCGGATATGAGCCGCGCCAGCGGAACATCGCAGAACCCGACGATGTTGACCGCAGTCAGGATCACGCCGCGTTCAAAGTCGATTGGACCCGGGGCGGCGACTCCGATCATCGATGGTCTCCGACCGGCGGCGCGGGCCTCCCGATGCGCGCGCGCGATCACCGCGGAGATCCGCCCGACAACGTCTGCGATTCGCCCTTCGCCGGTTTCTCCGTAGTGCTCGCCGAAGATCGACCCGTCGCGGTTTACGATGGCCGCCCTGATCCGGGTTCCACCGAAATCAACCGCCAAAACGCACTCGTTGGTTCCCGTCATGGTCGAGTCATCGCGATAGCTGTATGGGGATTCGCCTAAGTTTTCGTGCGTACAGCACGCAGGCGGCTCCGGCCAGCGCGACCGGAACCGGGATCAGCATCACTAATTCAAGCTGCCCGTTCTCTGCCAGTACTCCCGCCGTAGGCGGAAATATTATCCCGGCGGCACCGGCCGCCGAAATGACGATCCCGGTGGCCGCCCCCACGTTGGGACCGACGTTGGCGGTACCCAGAGACACCGCCATCGGGAATCCGCCGGCAACCAGGAGCGCCGACAACCCGAAAAATACTAGCGACAGCGCTTGCGGGATCGGGAGCATGGCGGCGCCGGCGGTAATCGCGCACAGGGCCATGCCGATCGCCAGAATCCAGTAGTGGTCCCAGCGGCTGGCGGCCAGGGCCGTCAGGGCGCGGCCGGCCACCAGGCCGATTGAAATCAGGGTCAGTGAACCGGCCGCCAGCGCGCGTTCGTAGCCGCGCTCCAATTCAAGAAAACTGGGCAACCAGAACTGATACGTCATTTCGATCGCCACTGCGCAAAAGAGGGCCGCCATGATCATTCCGATGTGCATACTCAACACCCGGCTTATCCGCCATCCACCAATCCGGTCGACCGTTTTGGCCGGCATCGGGGCGAAGAGGAATGGGACGGCGGCCAATACACAGGCGACCGCGAGTCCAATGTAGACCGGGCGCCAATCGCCGGTGCTTGCGTAGACCACCGCGGCCAGCAGCGGGCCAACCACCGCACCGAGCCCGAAAACGCCGTGGACGATGTTGAGCATCCTCGCCGACCTGGCCCCGGCGATGTCGATGAGCAGGGCGTTGCAGGGACCGTCTAGCAGGCCAAGGCCTAGACCGAGGACCGCTCCGCCCAAAAGATGTATTTGGATTGTTGGCGCGAGGCCGGCGATAAGGAGCCCGCAACCGAGCGTGATCGGGCCCCCGACCACGAAAAGCCGGCGGCCGAACTGGTCGGAGAAGTACGATCCGAGCAGGGTTCCGGCTATGTGCGCCCCGGATGAATAAACGGCTATTAATCCGATCGTCACATTGGATACCGCAAACTCCTCACGAACCGGCTGCAACAGCGGCCCGATGATGGTTATCGATACGCCAAACAACATGAAAGCCAGGCACTGACAACCGATCGTTAATCGATAACGCCCAATTCCGGCAGCGGGTTGAAGCATTTGTGAGGTGCCGGTGCCGCGAGCTAGCGGCGCGGCATCAGTTCAAATCGAGCGTAGCCCGATAAAGTCGCCGCCCTCGGAAAAGGTAAACCCCGGCGCCGGGCCCACGACTTCGGCTCGCCCGGCTGCTTCGATCTCGCCGGCCAACGCCAACGATGCCCAGAAATGCGATATCTCCATCGTGTTGATGACTCGCATGACCTTGATATCGGTGCGATCGGCGCTGGCCCTTCGCTTGGCCATCGAAAGAGCGATGTCTAAGCAGGCCCGATCGCCATCAAAGATCATCGGGCAGGAGTCGGGCACCATGGCGGTGAGCATATTCACGTAGGTGTCGTTCCAGTCGACATCGTCAACCAGCTGGCGGGTGGTAAATTGCGCCTGTCCCAGACCGGCCGCGTTGCCGTGCGAGGCTTTGGTAAGGCGCAGCACGGTTATGAATTCAAACTGCTTTTTGGTCGTCTGTCCCGTACGGATTGCCTTGGTGCCGATTATGTTGGAGTCCATCCCGGAACCGGAGATGTCCTTGCCCAATTCGTCGACGACTAAAAGGTGCGAGTAGTCGGTCGGCAGACTGGGAAATATTGCAACCGACTTGGCCAGCAGATCGCGGTCGGTTTGGATGTAGTCAACAGGTATCGGAATCTCGGCGTGCGCCGTCTGGTCAAACGGGTTTTCGACCAATCCGACCCCGCAGAGGATCTTTCCGCTGTCGAGCATTACCTGCGCCGCTTTGGGAACCTGCGTGGTGACGCCGGCCTCGTGCAGGCGCTCGGCCCCGTAACGCTTGCCCAGCCCGATGGCCATGATCTTGCAAAGTCCGCTTTGAATCGGCCCGGTCATGCCGGTGTGCAGCTTTACCCGCCCGACCGGAATGACGTGGTCGGCCGCGTGGGCGTTGGCGTCCATGTGCACCTCGACGCCGTCCTCGGTTTTCCCGATCAGCACGGTTTCCATGGTGGCCCGGACCTTGGCCCCGACATTGTCTTCGGTAATGCCGTATTCGTCCAATACCGATGCCTGTCCCTCGGCGGTTCCACCGCCGTGGCTGCCCATAGCCGGAATCACGAACGGCCTCAGCCCGGCCGCCTTCAGCCCCTCAACCAGGGTCCTAACCACGGTGACGATGGGAGTAACCCCGCGACTGCCGACCCCGATTGCAACCGTACCGCCGGCCACTGGCTGCGACTTGGCTAGGGCCGCCTGCAGGCGGCCGCGCAAATGACTTTCCAGATCGGTGATGTGATCGGAAGATAGCTGTTGCCGCATCCGCAGCATTTTTGGATATTCCACCCGCCGGCGCTCCCTAATTAGTTGTTTGTTGCGTTTAGCTTCATGAAGAAATCTAAGGCGACCGAATCCGATCAGATCCAACTGACCCGACGCGGCCCCCAATCGGTCTCAAAAACCGTGGAATCGAACATTTTGATCATGTAATCTTGCACCAGCCCGGCCAACTCGGGCTCGTAGTAGCGGTTGCGGTGTTCACCGGGGTCGCTCGCCAGGTCGTAGAGCTCGCCCATCCCTTGCTTGCCGTGATAGAGCACCAGCTTCCAATTCTTGTCGGCAATCATCGACGCGTGGGTCTTATCGGTCAGCTTTACCGCATCGCGGTATTCACAGCGCACGAATTCGCGGAAGTTGTCCCCAACGGCGCGGCCGGAAAGGATTGGCAGGAGTGAGCGGCCGTTCATTCGTTCAGGGATCGCAAGGCCCGCAATTTCCAGCAGGGTAGGGGCGATGTCGGTCAGTTGCACCAGCCCGTCGGACCGCCCGCCCTCCTGGAAATGACCCGGCCAGGACACTACCAGCGGGACCCGCGCCATCCCCTCCATGAAACGGCAGCCCTTTTCGACCAGCCCGTGATCGCCAAGCGATTCGCCGTGATCTGAGGTGAAAATGACGATCGTGTTATCCAATTGACCACAGGCCCGCAGGTGATTTAGCAGGCGGCCGAGCTGGTCGTCGACCAGCTCGATCATCGCGTAGTACTTGGCCTGCACGGTTCGGGCGTCAAAACTATCGGGGTGTTCAGGGTAGTTTTGAAAATCCACTCCGGCGTCGGCGATTCGGCGCTGGATGGCAAGATCGCTTTCCTCAAATATCGGGCCCGGGAGCGTATCACGGTCGAACCGTTCAAAGTACTCGCGCGGCGGGTTGAATGGAGGGTGCGGATAGTAGGGATTGACGCTAAGCAACCACGGCCCATTGCGGGCCTGGTCAACGAACTCGATACAAGCGTCGGTGGCCCATGTTGCCTGCTGATATTCGGCCGGGACGTTGTCGGGGGAATTGAGCATGCTGGTCAGGTCCTGGCCGCGCTCGCGTAACCACTCGACATAATCATGGCCCTCGGCCCAGTCGTCGCGTGGCGCGTGCGAATAGGCAAAGAATCGATACCCATCGGCCCCGCGCGGCTCGACTTGTCCGCCGGCGGTTGCCAGGTGCAACTTGCCGACCAGACCGCAGTCATATCCGGAGTCGGCCAGCATCTGAGTAACCAGCGGGTAGTCCTGCGGCATATATTCGATGCCGTTGCCGTTGGCGCGCACGGTCGAGGGCAATTGCCCGGTAAGGAAACTGGCGCGGCTCGGGGTGCAGATTGGGCTCTGACAGTAGGTCCGGGTAAAACTGACCCCCCGGTCCACCAGCCCATCGACGGTCGCGGTGTGGACATGCGGGTTGCCCAGGGCGGCGATTGTGTCGAATCGCTGTTGGTCGGTGCAATACCAAAGGATGTTAGGCCTAGTCGTAGCCATTGCTGCTCCCAGTTGGTGTGGCGCTGCCGGCATTCTAGGGAGAACCCGCTGGGGCGGATCGGTATATGGGCTGGTCGCGACAAACCACAATTGATATGTACGAAACAATCCGGCGCCTGGCGCCCGCGGATATTGAGATGGATCCATAAACGATGGCAAGCGTGCGCCTGAAACTGACCTTTCCGCAAGACCTGATCACCGAACCGATCGTCTACCTGGTAAGTCGCGATTTCAACCTGGTATCTAACATTCGGCGTGCCGACGTGCGTGAAAATGTGGGCTGGTTAATCCTCTCGCTTGAGGGCGATGAGGATGATATCGATGCCGGAATCGCTTGGATGTTGACCAGGGGCGTGACCGTCGACCCGGTTGAGGGCGACGTGGTCCAGTAGACCGAGGATTTACTCCCGAACCGCTCAATGGCCATTCCGCCGCCGATTGCCGCCGAATTCGTCATGTACCTTTCGCAACTCCGGTTTGATCTTGGAGAAGCGATTGCGCCGCCGGTGTACCAAGGCAGCGCCCTGACGCAGTGTTTTGGCGGTGGGAGGATCGAATATGAAAGCGCCGGAGCGGCGGCGCCCTTCGGGCAGATCCGGATTTCCGACCTGGGTTCGATGCTGCTGGCCGCCGGGGTGATTCCGGCAGAAGCGGCCGGGTGGGATGCGGGCGAGCTGGTCGGCGATGGCTTGGCCGGAATCGATCCGGCGCTGATCGAATTTTGGACCCTGTCCGGGGCAAGGGCGCGGTTCGGACCACCGTTGGGACCGTGGTTCGTGGCGCAAGGGAAGCGCAGCCAGTTGTTTGCCAAGGCCCTGTTGCGCGTCGATTCGGCCGGCCAGGTAAGTGCCGACGAACTGGGCAGGGCGTTCGTCGCGCTTGAGGGTTCCCGGCGGATGGCGATCGACTACCTTCCGTCGCCGAAGCCGCCGTTGGACCCGCAGAATGGAATCGATGCGCCAATCATCTACTATCACGAAATCGCCGACCAGGAGGCATTTGCCGCCCAGCTTGAGGGTCTCCTGGCCGCGGGATTTTCTTTTACCCCCTACGAGCGTTTGGTGCGCGCCTTGCGCGGGCGGAGCGATCTGCCGGAGAATCCGGTCGTGATTACCTTTGACGACGGCCGCCGTTCGCAATTTGAGCGGGCCGCACCGGTATTGCTCGCCATGCGGGCGCCGGCCACTTTCTTCGTATTGCCCGGCTTCGACGAACTGGAGCCTGGCCACCTGCGACCTAGCGAATTTGAGCTGCTCCGCCGCTGGGGTTTTTCGGTCCAGTCGCACAGCCTAAACCACGCACCGATCGACACGATCCTGCCATTTGATCGGGGAGCCGCCGAAGCCGAGACGGTTCTCTCTCGCGCCGCCCTGCTGCCAATTGGCGGGGGCGACCATTTTGCCTACCCGTTCGGGCAATACAGCCCGGCGGCGATCGAACTGGTGCGGGCGTCGGGTTACGATTCGGCAGTAACCACTCGCGCGGTGCGGACCCACTACCCTGAAGATCTCTACCAACTCGGCCGGATTGCCATCAATCCGTTAGCCGATCCAGCGCAGGTCATTGCCGATCTTGCCGCGGTCGGCTGAATTCTTGTTGGGACCAGCTAGCGCGCAGGCGCTGGCCCGGCGGATCAAATTTGCCCTGTTGGCGCTGGCCGCCGCCGCCGCGATCTATCTGGGGTTGCTGATCTTTTATTTTTCGCAGATTTCTTGGACCCTGCTGGCCCTTTTCGGCATTGGCGGGGTGCTGCTGCTGTGCCTCCTGATCCTGCAGGTTGCGCACTGGTTTTGGCGCGGTAACCGTTAGGTGGGCGCTTTCGGCTGTGAACTGCTCGAGCTGGACGGGTTTCGCAATTACCACCACCTGGAAATCACCCCACCAGCGGGCGGCTGTCTGTTGGTGGGACCGAACGGTTCTGGCAAGTCGAACCTGCTCGAGGCTATCCAGTTGCTCTCGGCCGGCCGTGGGATCAATCCGTCCGGCGGCCTGGAGCTGATCCGGGTCGACGATCAAGCCGAGCGCGCCGGGTTTGCCAGGGTGCGTGGGCGGATAGCGGCGCCGCAGCGGCGTCCCGCCGTGTTGGAGATGGTAATTGCCCCGCTGGGGTCGGGGCGGGTGTCGCGGCGAGCTTGGATCGAGGGCCAGATTCGGCCCCGACGCGATTTGCTTGGGCGGCTGCCGCTGGTGCAGTTCGATCCTCGTGATATCGAACTGGTAAGCGGGCAGCCGGCCACCCGGCGCCGATT
This sequence comes from Chloroflexota bacterium, assembly GCA_965261345.1. Lineage (GTDB taxonomy): Bacteria > Chloroflexota > UBA11872 > UBA11872 > VXNJ01 > VXNJ01. The sequence goes on along the minus strand of OZ253449.1, from coordinate 603,478 downwards.
TGCCAATTGGGCGATTGGCCAGGCCGAACCCGAATACGTTGCTGACCTGGCCGACTACGAACGCGCCCGGCGCCAGCGCAACGCCCTGCTTCGCGAATTGGCGCTCAAACCTGGCGCTGACGTCGGACAGCTCGATTACTGGGATGGGTTGCTGGTCGCGCACGGAGAGAAATTAATTGCCGCGCGCGAATCGTGGCTAACCCAGGTTGGCAACCATGCCCACGAACTCTATTCCGATCTAGCCCGCGGTCCCGGGGAACTGGCGATGATTTATCGACCGGCGGTCAGCGGCTCAGAACCGGGTGCGCTGGCCGTGGCCTTTCGCCATATGCGCCAGCGCGAATTGGCGGTTGGAGCCACCTTGGCCGGCCCCCACCGCGACGATTTTCAGATTAGGCTTGGCGGCCACCCGGCCAGTAGTTACGGCTCTCGTGGACAACAACGCCTGGCCGTGCTGTGCATAAAACTAGGACTGCTGCGTTGGCTAGCTGAAAAATTGGGAGCCACTCCGGTGCTGGCGTTAGATGACATTTTTTCCGAACTTGACCCCGAACATCGATTGCTGCTAAGTCGGCAATTGCCGGTGGACGCCCAGCTTTTCCTGGCCTCGGCCGATCCCGCCCAAGTTCCCCCCGACCTGACAGACCGCTGCAAGTATTACGAGGTTTCAGACGGCAATGCGCGACCCGTCTGAGCACGAAGCCGAACTTGACCCGTTGGCCGATACCCGCAATTTGGGGGCGGTCCTAGGCGATCTTTTGGCCGAACCGCCCTATCGCGCGGGGCTGGCGCGGGCCGACCGGCTGGCCCGATTTGGCAGCGTACTCGCCCAGGTCTGCGGACCCTACGCTGCTGATTGCATTCCGATCTCAATCATTGGTGGGCAGGCCCTGGTTCTGGTACCCAACACCACTGTCCTGCAATTTACGGCCATGAACGAAGCGGCGGTGCTAGCCCGGCTGCGCCGCGAGGATAGTTCCATGCGAATTGAATCGATCAATTTTCAGCTTGCCCGCCCCACCGACAGGGCTGGAGGACGCCATGGTAATTGAGCAAGTTTGCGTGGAATTGCTCCACCACGATATGGATTCGCCGATCAGCGATGCCCAGGTGGCGATCACATCCCGGGGCTGCTGCCTGGTCCGGGTACGAACCTCCGACGGCATCGAAGGGATCGGTGAGGCTGGGACCTTCGGCGGAACCGCGTTCGCGGTCAAGGCCCTGCTGGAAACCCGATTGGCCCCGTTGGTTGTGGGGTCCGATCCAAGCTTTGTGGCCCAACTCTATGACCGCATGTACAAGCAGACCATCCAATCCGGTCGCCGCGGGGTAATGCAGTCGGCGATTGCCGGAATCGACCTGGCGCTTTGGGACATCCTGGGCAAAACGTCCGGGCTACCAGTCCACAAACTGCTGGGCTCGAGGTCGCCGAGGGTGACCGCCTACGGAAGCGGTGGGTTTTACGAACCCGGCAAGGACCTGCCCGGACTGGGTTCTGAAATGGCAAGGATTGCATCCCGCGGCTACCGCGCCGCCAAGATGAAGGTCGGGCGGCTGAGCCTGGCCGAGGACGTGGCCCGGGTGCGGGTCGCCCGAGCGAGCCTCGGACCGGAGGCTGATCTGATGATCGACGCCAACAATCAGATGACCCCGCACCAGGCGATTCGCTTTGCCCGAGCGGTCGAAGACCAGGACATTGCCTGGTTTGAGGAGCCGACCTGGACTGAGGATACGGCCGGTGCGGCGTTCGTGCGGGCCCACATATCAATGCCGGTCGCCGGCTATGAAACGGAGACCTCCCTACCGGGTTTTAAAACCCTAATTGACAGCGGCTGCATCGACATCGCTCAACCGGACGTTGCCTGGGCCGGAGGGATAACCGAATCGCACCGGATCTCAACCTATGCGTCGTCCTGCCACCTGGCGGTTGCCCCGCACAACTACGGCGGAGCGGTTTCCGGCTATGGCAACCTCAATCTGCTGTGCGCAGCCGCCACCCCGTACGGTTTCGAGATGGATCAAAATCCCAACCCGATGCGCACCGAATTGGTCCACAACTGGCCGACGGTCGGTTCCGACGGAATGATCGACGCGCCAACGCGGCCCGGCCTCGGGTTTGTACTAAACGAAGCGGCGGTCAAGCGTTACAAGATTGCCTGAGATTCCACCGATAAGGCCCCGCCGGAAGTTGCCACCCCTAGAATTTCGGATACATGAGCCAGCCGTTTGCGGTTCGACCTGAGGCCTCGGTAACAGATATATGAAGCTCGGCGCTTTCAACATGCCGCTGCACCCCCCGGGGTACAACTACACCCAGACTCTGGAAGACGACCTCGACACGATCGTATATTGCGACCAACTCGGGTTTGACGAGTACTGGTTAGGCGAACATTTCACATCGGAGTGGGAGAACATTCCGGCTCCCGACCTGGTGATCGCCCAGGCCTTGGCGATGACCAAGAGCATGAAGCTCGGAACCGGCGTATCCTGCCTCCCCAATCACAACCCCTTCATGCTCGCCCACCGGATCGCCCAGCTCGACCACATGGCCAAGGGGAGGTTTATGTGGGGAATTGGGTCCGGCGGATTTCCGGGCGACTTTGAGGTTTTTGGCTACGATGAGCCGGGTGCGGCGCCCAGGATTATGCGCGAAAACTTAGAGGCGATCCTGGCGCTTTGGGGAGCTGCCGAACCCGGTTCCTACGGCTCGGACCAGTTCAAATTCAAGGTTCCCGAGCCGCAGGCCGACATAGGGCTTTCGGTGCATGTGCGGCCCTACCAGCTACCGCACCCACCGATCGGGTTGGCCGGCGTTTCCGAGCGCTCGGGAACGCTGCGGGTGGCCGGGTTGCGCGGATGGATACCGATGAGCATAAACGTTGTCCCGACCCACCACCTGGTTACCCACTGGGAGGCGGTTGAAGACGGCGCCGTCGCCGCGGGCAGGTCGGCCGATCGCTCAGATTGGCGGATCTCCCGCAACATCTTCGTGGCCGATACCTCACAGGAAGCCCGGCGCGGGGCGATCGAAGGAACCCTGGGGCGTGACTTTAAGGACTATTTCTTCAAACTGCTGCCCAAAGTCGGTTATTTCGACCTGGTCAAGACGAATCCGGAAATGGCCGACAGCGACGTCACCCTGGAATACATGGCCGACAACATCTGGATCGTCGGCGATCCGGACGAGGTGGCGGCGAAGTTGCGTACGCTCTATGAGCAGGTCGGCGGGTTCGGGGTGCTGCTAATGATGGTGCACGAATGGCGCCCGCAACCGGAATGGCGCCGTTCGGTCGAGTTGCTGGCCACCGAGGTACTCCCGCAACTGGCCGATCTGGGTTAGGTAGCCGGTTGGCGGTCTAGGCGCCGCATTCGCGCAGCACCCGTAGCGTGGTAAGGGCGCTGCCAAATGGGTCGGGCAGCGTCGGGCTGCTCTCGATCGCCAGCGGACGCCGGTAGTTGACGCGCCTTAACTCGGCGATGATCTCAGTGACGAGTCCGCGGTCAAAGATGCCGTCGGTAAGTCCAAGATGGTTGTCGTTTACTCCGTCGGTGTCATTGAAATGAACATACGCCAGGCGGCTCCCGCAGAGATCGATCGCCGCGACCGGGTCCTCCTTTACCAGCAGGCAATGGGCAAAGTCGAGCAGCACATGAAAATTCTTCAGTCCGGTGGTCTCGATGAATTGGACCGACTCGGCAATCGTTCGCAACCCGCGCGGCGGCGAGGGTTCTACCGCAAAAACAAGCCCGAATTCGCTGGCCTTACCCGCCAGCCCGGCGACCACGTCGGCGAATCGCTGCATCGGACCGTCGCCGGCATTGGGCGCACCCACATAGACGACCTCGGCTCCAAGCCGGGCCGCTTCGGAAAAGGCGGCAACGATGTGGTCGCAGGCCCGGACGCGATCGGCTAAGTCTTCATCGTCGGGCCGGAAGTTGCCGGGAAGCAGGTGGCCGGCGGCCAGGCAGCTGACCGGCCGCTTTGTTTGCCAGCCAGATTGCCGGCCAAATCCAGGGTCAACGTCAATTGAATCTAGACCTGCGGCCCCGAATGCGTCGGCGGCCTCGACCTGGCTGCATGACAAGCCCCAGGTGCATCCGGCAATCTGCATGTTCACATTCCATCGCTTTGTACTTGCCGCTAGTAGACCATTAGCGGCCTGGGAAAAAGATCACGTCCCCTGGAGTGGTGTAAGAGCACCCGCTTGATCAACTAAGCCAACGCGATGACAAAGGGCCATCGTGTAAACCTCTACGGAGTCAATTCACTTACTTCGTCGAGGAACCATCGATGGCCCAACTTGATTATCAGACCTTGCTTGCCCTTATCGCCAAGCAAGGGTTTGACAGCAGCGAATTCGTCCGCAGCGCCGTACGGCACGCCTACCAGGAACTTATTGACGCCGGCCTGGCCGAAAACATCGGCGCCAAACCGCACGAGCGCAACGGCGAGCGTCGCAATCGGCTTTGATGGCTCGCGCAAGCGCACCCTCTCCACCCGGGCGGGCGACATCGAGATTGCCCTGCCCAAGCTGCGCCAAGGCAGCTACTACCCCGAGTTCTTGGAGCGGCGGCGCCGCATCGACCAGGCCCTCTACGGCGTCATCATGACCGCCTACAGCAAGGGCGTCTCCACCCGCAAGGTCGACAAGCTGGTGGAGGCGATGGGAGTAAACGCCGGGATCTCCAGGTCCGAGGTGTCAAGGATCTGCAAAGGCATCGACGAGCTGGTCAATGCCTTCCGCGAACGCGATCTCGCGCATACGACCTTCCCGTACCTCTATCTCGACGCCACCTACGTAAAAGCCCGAAACGCGCATGCGGTAAGGTCGCGGGCGGTGGGCATAGCAATGGCCATAAACGAGAACGGCCATCGCGAGCTGCTGGGGCTTGCAATCGGCCACAGCGAAGCGCAGGGCTTCTGGGAGGACTTGATCGCCTCCCTGGTAACGCGCGGTCTATCCGGCGTGCGGCTGGTGATCTCCGATGGGAACCAAGCCATCGGCAACGCGGTGACAAAGCTTATTCCCGAGGCCGCCTGGCAGACGTGCAGGACACACTTTGGGCGCAATCTTCTGCCAAGGGTCAGAAGCGGCGACCGCGGGCTGGTGGCAGCCGGACTGGCGTCGGTGTTTGGGCAGGCTGACAAGCAGAGCGCCATGGACGCCTTCGGAGATTTCGCCGATCGCTTAGAGCGCAAGTATCCGGAACTGTCCACGATCCTCGAGGACTCCGAGATCGCCCTGACTGCCTACACCGCCTTCCCGCCTTCGCACTGGCGCAAGATCTGGTCCACCAATCCCCTAGAGCGCGTTATGGGCGAGCTAAAGCGCCGCACCCGGGTAGTGCAGCTCTTCCCTGACGATGACTCGGTCCTGCGCCTTATCGGAGCGGTCCTAATTGAGCAGAACGACGAATGGCTCGCATCCGAGCGCCGCTATATGTCCAGGCACTCGATGGCCTTAATCGGCCAACCCCCATCTCCGGGAGAGAGGCAGTCCCCGCTGGCATTGCCGGCGGGGTAGCAACCGCCGCCGGGGGCCGTAGCGCCCTCCAGGGAAATGGAAGGTCGTGCGCCCGGCTTGGCGCTAGCTGGGCCTAAATAAGGATCACTAGCGTCGAATTGGGCCGACTTTCCCAACAAACCCGGCCCGGTGAGCCCGAATGCGAGCCGTTACGGGCCGGGGCCGGCCTTCGGACCCATGGAAGCCCATATGACCGCGACCGCGCCATGGTCGCAACTGGCAAAATGATGGACGCCTTACCGGCAGTCGCCGTCACAGCCAAGGACTCGAAACTCCCCCAGCAAGCCCCAGCAACCATCTGCCGGCCCTGCCGGCAGCTGCAACTCTGCAGAGTTGCAGCTGCCGAACCCCTAAACGTAGAGGACGGCTTAGTTACACCACACCGTGGGACACGTCCGGGAAAAAATTCGCGGCCAAAATAAGTTCGACCACCAATCGTGGATCGGTGGTACTTAGATCACCGGGAATTTGGGTAATTGAAAAACGCTGAGCAACCTGACATTATTTTCTTCATGGTCGACCAGCTCTCTGCTTGCTGGCTCGAGCGCGGCTTGGCGGGCGATATCGTCTGCTTACCCAATCTGGCGGCATTGGCCGGTTCGGGGACGAGTTTTGGGCGGGCGATTTCGTCCAATCCGCTCTGCTGCCCGGCTCGCGCCACCCTGGCAACCGGCCTGACCACCTCCCAGCACGGGGTTCTTCAAAATGGCTACGTGCTCGACCCTGAACTTCCAACTTTCATGCGGGCCCTGCAGCAGACCGGATACCAGACCGGCGCGCTGGGCAAGGTCCACTTCCACCCGCACTTTGAATCGCTATTCCCCGACTACCGCGAATACGGCTTTGATGTTTGCCATAACACCGAGGACGCTCGCGGAGGCCCCTGGTTGGACTGGATTCTGTCCCAGCACCCCGATCATGCCGACGCGGTGCTCTCCACCGTTTGGGCGCGCCAGATCGCTGAATTTGCAAGTTACGGACCAGCCGCGGTCGATCTTGCCGCGCGGATGGCCGACATCGAATCCCAGCCCGGAACCTACGAACTGCCCTTTCCGGCCGAACTCTCCCAGACCGAGTGGATCAGCCGCAGGGCCGAAGATTTCATAACCGCCGCCGACCGCCGCCGCCCGCTCTATGCCCACATCTCGTATGTCCAACCGCACGGGCCGTTCGCCCCGCCGCGCGGGTATGTTGGGAGGGTGAATCAGGATGCCATTCCAGCGCCATTGCCGGTCGAGTGGCGCGACGACCCCGGCGCTCCGCGCTGTCTGGCGACCCTGGCCGAAATGGCCGCCGGGCGCGACTGGCTGGCCGACCGGACCCACTACTTTGCCGATCTAATACACCTCGACGAACAGCTTGGTCGAATCTGGGCCGCCGTGGCCAGCCGTGGACGGGCCGACAGCACTTACTGGGTCTTTATCTCCGACCACGGTGAAATGCTGGGCGAACACGGGTTGATCTCGAAGGGCGAGATGCATTATGACGCCTGCATCAGGGTGCCGCTGATCATTGCCGGGCCAGGACTGGGCGGCGGGCAGCGGCGCGACGAATTTGTCCAACTGGAGGACATTTTCCCGACCGTATTTGAGATGGCGGGCCTGCCGGTGCCGGCCCCGCTTTCGCTCCGCCTGGCGCTGCCGTTTCCAGCGCTGCCGGGCAGGTCACTGCTGCCGCTCTGCCGCGGGCAGAAGATGCCAGATTGGCGGTCGTGCGCGTACGCTGAGAGCTACAACAACATCGATTCCAACTCAATCGACCGCTGGGCGCGTACCGTGGTAACCGAACGCTGGCGCTACACCTGGTACCCAGGCGGCGACGAGCAGATGTTCAATCTTGTCGATGACCCCGGCGAGCAGGTCAATCTGGCGGCGAATGGCGCGCACATCCAGCAGCGAACCAAGCTGCGCGACCTGTTGTTAGAGCAAATCGTCCGGCAGGCGCACCCGGGATCGCCGCGATCGCGGTATGCCTACGGCGTGCACTAACCCCTAGCAGTCACCCTGTGGATTGACCGTTGGTTGGCCCGGTGCTCGTTGAGCACGATGGCCCTGGGGCCCTAACCCAGAACCGGATCAGTAGCCGATTTCATAGCTGAGCAGCTTGGCATTTACGATCGTTACCAGGCCGATCATCACAAACAGGATAAATGACAGCGCCGCCGCAAATCCCATCTGCAGGTGGGAAAATGCCTCCAGATAAATAAGCATGACGATAGTCACGGTGGAATCGAGCGGGCCGCCGCACATGATCTGGGCGTGCGGGCAGGCCATGATCAGGACCTGCACGAACATCTGCAGGGCGCCGATAAAGTACACGATCACGACGAAAAAGGTGGTGGGCGCCAGCAGCGGTAGGGTGATCCGCATTACCTGGGCTACGCGGCCCGCCCCGTCAATCTCGGAGGCCTCGTAGATTTGTGGGGGGATTCCCTGCAAGCCGGCCAGGTAGATGACCATGTTCAGGCCCATGTTCTTCCAGATGCTCATCAGGATGATGGCCAGCAGGGCGGTTTCGGGACCGGCCAGCCATTTGGAAGGTGGGAGCCCGAACGCGCGGAACATTTCGTTGGCCAGTCCGAACTGCGGCTCGTACATCCAGAGCCAGATCAGCGCCACGGTCACCAACGAAGAGACGACCGGCATGTAGAACATGGCCCGGAAAAAATAGATCCCGCGGACCGCCCGGTTGACCAGCATCGCCAGCAGCAACGAGGTGATCACCCCGGCCGGTACCGTCCCGAACGCGAACAAGACCGTATTGCGAACCGCCGGCAGGAAGCGCGGTTCCCTGCCAATCTTGGCGTAGTTGTCAAAACCTGTCCATTCAGGGGCGGTGAGCAGGTCGTAGTCGTTGAAGCTGTAGTAGAGCGCGCCGATGATCGGAACGATGACGAAGATCGAGATGAAGATGATCGACGGGAGTACGAACAGATAGGAGGTCGCTCCACCCCGGTATGTAAGGCCGATTCGCCGCCGCCAGGTCGTCCGCGGGGCCGCTCCGGTGATACCGGTTACGTGCATCGAATTTCCTTGGCGGTTGTCGACCGTAGACGAGGCCCCGATCGGAGCCGGCATTTGGCCAATCCCAATTTCAATCCACTAACGCCCCGGCATCGTCTGGAAGTCAATTGGCGACCGCCTGGGAATCGATCAATAGTCGGGTTGACCGGTAATGCATCGACCCAAACGCTAGTGGATCAACCGATCAGTAACCGATCTCGTACGAAAGCAGCTTGGTGTTAATGATGGTGATAATGCCGATCACCGAGAACAGGATGAACGACAGGGCAGCCGCAAAGCCCATTTTCAGGTTGTTGAAGGCCTCCCAGTAAAGCAGCCAAACGATCGTGACGGTGGAATCCAACGGTCCGCCGCAGCCGGCCGTGGCGTCCGCATTGTTACAGGTCATGATGAAGATCTGGACGAACATCTGCAGGGCGCCGATGAAGTAAACGATCACTACGAAATAGGTCGTGGGCGCCAGCAGCGGCACGGTTATCTTGAGCATCATCGATAAGCGCCCGGCGCCGTCAATCTCGGCGGCCTCGTAGAGGTGCGGGGGAATTCCCTGCAGGCCGGCCAGATAGATGACCATGTTCAGGCCCATGTTCTTCCAGATGCTCATCAGGATGATTGCGAACAGGGCGGTTTCGGGACCGCGCAGCCACTTGGACGTTGGCAAACCCAGCCACAGCAAGAAATCATTGGCCAGCCCCAACTGCGGATCGTACATCCAGAGCCAGATCAGCGAGACCGATACAAAAGAGGAGACCACCGGCATGTAGAACATGGCGCGGAAGAAATAGATCCCGCGGATTGCCCGGTTCACCATTACCGCCAGCAGCAGCGAGGTGATCACCCCGGCCGGTACCGTACCAAACGCAAATACTATCGTGTTGCGGATCGCCGGCAAGAAGCGTGGTTCGCTACGGATCGCCCCATAATTCTTCAGCCCCGCCCATTCGGGAGGAGTGAGCAGGTCGTAGTCGTTAAGGCTGTAGTAGAGCGCGCCGATGATCGGAACAATGACGAAGATCGAGATGAAGATGACGGACGGAAGTACGAACAGATAGGAGGATGCTCCTCCTCGGTAACTTAACCCGAGCCGCCGGCGGAGAGTCCTATGCGGCGCGTCGCCCATAGCCTGTGCAGACTGCATGCAACCACCCAAACGGATTTACACTGCCAATGATTGCCAGTTTAACCTCGGCTAATCCGACCGTACGGAATATCCGAGAACTTTAAAATCCCCGAATAAACTGCCGGATGATCCGCCAATGCGGGATCATCGCTCTGGCGACAACTCCGCATCGGTGGATCAACCGATCAGTAACCGATCTCGTACGAAAGCAGCTTGGTGTTAATGATGGTGATAATGCCGATCACCGAGAACAGGATGAACGACAGGGCAGCCGCAAAGCCCATTTTCAGGTTGGCGAATGCTTCAAGATAAATTAGCAGCACGATCGTGACGGTGGCATCGAGCGGTCCGCCGCAATTCCCCTGGGCGTCCGCGCAGGCCATGATAAATACCTGCACGAACATCTGCAGGGCGCCGATAAAGTACACGATCACGACGAAAAAGGTGGTGGGCGCCAGCAGCGGCACGGTTATCTTGAACATCATCGATGCACGCCCGGCGCCGTCAATCTCGGCGGCCTCGTAGAGGTGCGGGGGAATTCCCTGCAAGCCGGCCAGATAGATGACCATGTTCAGGCCCATGTTCTTCCAGATGCTCATCAGGATGATTGCGAACAGGGCGGTTTCGGGACCACGCAGCCACTTGGAAGGCTCAATCCCGACCACGCGGAAGAACTCGTTGGCCAGCCCGAACTGTGGCTCGTACATCCAGAGCCAGATCAGTGAGACCGATACAAAAGAGGAGACCACCGGCATGTAGAACATGGCGCGGAAGAAATAGATACCGCGGACCGCCCGATTCACCAGGACCGCGAGCAGCAGTGAGGTAATCACCCCGGCCGGTACCGTACCGAACGCGAAAAAGACCGTGTTGCGGACCGCCGGCACGAAGCGCGGCTCGCTTCCGATCAGTGTGTAGTTCTTGAAACCCGCCCATTCGGGAGCGGTTAGCAGATCGTAGTCAGTAAAGCTGTAGTAGAGCGCGCCGATGATCGGAACAATGATAAAGATCGAAATGAAGACGACCGACGGCAGCACGAACAGATACGAGGATGCTCCTCCTCGGGAGCTTAGTCCCAACCGCCGGCGGAGGGTCCTATGCGGCGCGTCGCCCATGGTCTGTGCAGATTGCATGCACCCACCCATACCGATTCACACTGCCAATCCCCGCCAGTTTACCCTCGACTGATCCGACCGTGCTGTGCATCCTAGAACTCGAAAATCCCTAAAATGTGGGCGACCGGCGGGGGTAGCTCAATTGGTAGAGTGCTAGCCTTCCAAGCTGGATGTTGCGGGTTCGATCCCCGTCCCCCGCTCCATTCCCAAAGATCTTGCATTGGTGCTGTCCGACCCGGCCACTAGCAACGGAACCGTGGGACCAATTGGTGGGCCCAATTCGGCAGCGCGACCTGAAAACGTACCGACAACCTGCCGGTTGGATGACCTTTGAGAACCGGCCGGAATTTTCTTAACTGACTGCCGAACCGCCTCCCACCAGGTTGCCGGTTGTGGCGCGATCGGAGAGATTGGATATGGCGCATTTTTCAGGCCAACCTGGTGACGGTTGGGGGTTGCCCGGTCTTGGAGCCCTTGCCGGGCGAATCGAGCAGATCGCTCCAAGCGGCCCGCCCGCAATCCTGCTCGACTTTGACGGCACCCTGGCCGAAATCGTCTCCGATCCCGCAGCCGCGCGGGTGGATCCGGCCGCCAGGATGGCGTTGGGCCGGCTGGCCGGTCGCCTGCCGCTGGCGATTGTTAGCGGGCGGGCGCTGGACGACGTCCGCTCCCTCATTGGACTGGAGCACCTTACCTACTTTGGCAGTCATGGCCGGCAGGTGTCGTTTGCCGACGGGACCGGTTCGAAAATCCGCGGCGGCAACCAGTCGGCGATCGATTCGATAGCCGACCAGCTTGGCGAACTGGCGCAAAAATATTCCGGAGCCCGCCTGGAGCAAAAGCCGCTGGCGGTGGTCCTGCATTACCGAAACCTGGCCGATCCCGAATCCGGTTTCGAACTGGCAGGTGAGATCGAGGCGTTGGCCCGTGAACATGACGGCCTGCGCATGCTGGCCGGCCGCAAGATTTTCGAGTTCGTGCCCGCCGATGGCGGTGGCAAGGGCGCGGCGGTGGACCAGTACCGCCGATACCTGGCCGAAAGGTCAATCGCGATTCACCTGCCGATCTATCTTGGCGACGACGTTACCGATGAGGACGCCTTCGCCCGGGTTGAGGGAAATGGAATCGGGGTATTGGTGGCCGGACGGGCGCGACCGACTGGGGCCAGCCATCGGGTTCCCGGGGTAGGCGCGGTGGCGGCGTTGCTGACCCTGATCGCCCGTCGCTTCGGCGGCAGCGAATCGATGGAGTAGCTGCCGGACCAGCAGGGCCCCGATTCCGGCGAACGGCAGCTGCCGTGGAACGATTGTGGAACCGAGTTACCGGCCCCTTGAGGTCAGCCGATCTTGCCGATCGCCACCGCCAGTTCCAGCGACAGCCGCACGTTGCGCTCGGTTACGTGCCCGATCGAAATTCCCAACGGAACGCCGACGCCCCGCCCGGCCGCAACCGTTTGCCCGAGCAGATCGGTGAGAAAATTTACGGTTTCGGCGCCGATCGCCGGTTCGGGAATTCCCGCCGCCGGTTCGCCCAGGCGCTGCCCGGGGTTGATTATCTTAGCCATCAGTCGGGCGGTGGCCTTGGAGATTATTGGCGCGAGGCTAAATATCAGTCGCGCCGGGGGCACTCCGGCGCGCTCACAGGTCAGGGCGTAGTTGCAGATCAGTTCGCGCATGCTGGGCGCGTCGTAGAAGATCTGCGATACGAAGAAACTGGCTCCGGCCCTGACCTTGGCCACCATCCGTTCCGGCTCGCCCGGCCGGGCATGGACGGCTATGGCGCCGATGAGCAGGCGCCCGTCATCGGATGCGCGATCTATCGCCGCCAGGGTTGACGTCGGGGCCACCTTCGATTTCGCCGCGGTTGGTGGGCCCACGACCGCCAACGCGGCGATCCCGGCACCTACGACCCTCTCCAGCAGGGCATCGATTTGCGCTCCGGTAAAAGCGGTCAGCGGCTGGGCGATCATGGCCGACCGCGGGCCCCGCGGCCGGGCAATTTCCAGGTAATGGCGGACGTATTCGATCGCATCGGCTTTCGGCGCCCGGTCAATGATCAAGCCGGAACTGCGCTCGTCTTCCACTTGCGGAACGCAGATCGCATCCACGATATCTGAAAAACCCACCAATGTGCGCGCCAGCGCCTCGGCCGCCAATCTGGTTGTGCGGCTAGATTGCGAAAGCGGCGGCAGGCTTTCGTAGAGGACCGGTAGGGCTGACTGGTCGGCTAGCAGGCCACGCAGATCTCCCAATACTAAAAATCCCGAAATTGCTTGATCGGCTGGGAATCAGGCGCTATCGCCGCCGGGCAATAGGCGTTCGTAATCGGCAAGTGACCCGTCGCTGAGCACGCAGTCGATTATTTCGCGCCCCACCGATGCCAATTCCGGATGGACGTACTCTACGCGGAGGGTGCGTTTGAAGAATTCGGTCAACCTTCCGGCGCCGATCATGTAAGCTTCTTCACCGACTTCCGGCTGTGATTCGATCTTGGTGAACCAGCGGTCGATCAACTGGCCCTCGATGCGCATCTGGTCCATCGCGTACCCGAGCAGGGTGCAGCGCGCGGGTGAGATCTGATCCTGCCTAAAGTGCGCTCCGCCGCGCCGCGCCAGATATTCGCGCACCAACCATTGCGGCATGAACCCGGTGCGCCAGGCGCCGATGAATTGATTGGGTGTGAGGGTGTAGCGGGTGGCTGGAGCGGCCAGCATTTGCTCAAGCAGCAGGTTGGCCTGATCGACCCGCCGGCCAGTGGCAAATGGCCAGTAGGATCCCACGCCCTCGGATTCAAGGCCCGAGCCGCCGACGATGCTGGGGTTCAGGTAACCACGTGGAGCCACCAAGCGCCAAATCCAGGCCAGTGCCGGCGGCAGGAAGTGCAGCATCCCGACTATTCCGTAGGTGGGTCGCTCGCTGGTACACGGCGGCTGCCGCAGTCCAAAGTTGCGGACGTCAACCTTGACCGGGTCGCCGACCACCTCGGGAACGATCGCCCGTGGCAATATCACTCGCGGATTGGGACAGCGGACTCCCGGGGCGTCCTCGACCGGTTCCCAGATCAGCGCCGTAGCGTCGGGAACCGCGTGGATGTTCAAAAAAATGATCGGTTGCGGCGGGGTCGTGCACAGGCGCTCAAGATAGGGATCGACGCCGTAGGAATGGATGTGATCGACGCGCACGAACCATGCCGATTCGGCATCGACTATTGCCAATTGACCGGCGCCGTCCTGGATATCCGGATGACAAAGCGCCATGTCGTCGGCTACCGGCTGCAGCTGACAGAACTGGTTGATGGAGATGTACCGCATCTCGCCCGAGACCTGGTTTTGCCCCAGCAGTAGGCGACCGTCGGTTTCGACGTGCGGATATTCGAGCATTTCCGACTTGCCGCAGCCGGAGGGCCCCTCGTGCATGATCGTAACGATGTTGTCATAGGGGGTAATCGCTTGGACCACCGAGCAATGCGCGGTCACCCATTTTTCGCGCTCGCCGATCGAGAGCAGCACGCCGTAAATCCCTTTTTTGGCGCTGGGCCCGAGATAAAGATTTAGCGAATAGATCTCATGGACCGTGGCGCTGCGGCAGTGCACCACGACCTGCCGCCCGGCGCAGTAGATATGGCGGAACGGCGGAGCCAGATAGATGATTGCCCGCGGGCAGAATCTGGAACCCAGATCGCTGGCTGGCACAAGCTCCTGCAAATCGCCCAGGCTGGCGGCAAAAAAAGCCGCATTGCGCGGAGCGATCAGCAGTGCCGGGTAGCCGAATTTTGAGCCGCCCGCCTTGATCGCCATGACCAGCAGGTCCTGGGCGGCGAGCCATTCAAAGACCGATGTCCGCAACTCCTCCATGGAGACGTCCAATCGGTCGGCGATGCTGTCTTTGTCAGTCCCCAGCTGGTCACCTATGACCATGCTGTCGGGATCGCGCCGGCGCATGTAGGCCTCGGCAAAGTTGACCGCGATGCCGTTGCGAACCCTGGTGACGGTGGCCTCGGTTACCCGACCGTGGCCCTCAACTTCGTAATCAACCTTGAATCGCGATCCTTCCGGACCCCCCAGCGAAAGTTCGCTCAGTTGCTGGCGGGTCTCGATCCACTCAACCGAGGGAGCGTCCCGCAGGATCGCCTTTTGGGCGTCGTCGAGCACCAGCCCGCTGGGCAGCGGGCATCGGCATTGGTCAACGGTGGTCAATTTGGGCGACGCTCGTCGGAGGAGGTGGGCGTTGGATCGGTGCAATTCGTCGCGGGGCGATTCAATCAGGCACCTTCAAGTATTGCCAATAAACGCTCATTGGCGTTCCCTTCCGCAAGACTCAAGGCGCGTTGTGCTTGAGCAGCCGGCGGATCCGCCCCTCGGCTTCGTGGCGCGAAATTTTCTGTCGTTTGTCCCAGGTCTTGCGCCCGCGGGCGATCGCCAATCGCAACTTGGCATAGCGACCCTGGATGAGCAATTCAAGCGGCACTGCGGTAAAGCCCTGCTGCTGGGTGCGGGCATGAATCCGTAGCAGTTCGCGCCGATTTAGCAGCAGCTTGCGTGTCCGGTTGGGATCATGGTTGCGGTTGGCGGCCGGCCGATAGCGGGCGATGTACATGCCGCTGATCCAGGCTTCGCCCAGCGAGGCCTGGACGTAGGCATTGGCGATCGATACGTTGCGTTGCCGAATCGACTTGATCTCGGTGCCCTCAAGCACGATTCCGGCGATGAATTCCTCGCCCAGATCGAAGTCGTAACGCGCCCGCCGGTTGCTGGCAATCGTAATTCGGTGCCCGGTCTCTATCGACGCAACTGGGAGCTTTGATTTGGGCCGGCGGCGGGCCATTGCAAAGATGATCCTTCCTGTGGTCGAGTGTCAGCTGGAATTGGAAAACCGCCGGCAGCGGCCGGCGGACCAATAATCGCCGGTCCGGCTAGTTGCGGATCAGTTGGGTGTACTTGAGCGCGTTGCCGGTGGAGAGCAGCACGACCCTTTCATCGCGGGAAATTCGGCCTTCGGCCACCAATCTTGCCAGCGCCGGCAGCATGGCGGCAGCTTCCGGGCAGACCAACACCCCTTCCTCGGTGGCCAGCTGCAACATTGCGGGCACCAGTTCAGCGTCACTGATGCCGATGGCCGCACCGCCGGATTCGGCGATGATGCGCAGCACCAGACGGTGGCCGTAAGGGAGCGGAACCAAGAGCCCGGCTGCGACCGTGTCAGGTTGCGACGGAGGTTCGGCCCAATCGCGACCGGCTTCGTAGGCGGTAACGACCGGCGCGCACCCGTCGGCCTGCACCGCTATCATGCGTGGCAGCGATCGGCCTTCGAGCCAACCCAGGCGGGCCAATTCCAACCCGGCTTTCCAGATCCCGATCAATCCCACGCCGCCGCCGGTAGGGTAGAGCACGACATCGGGCATTTCCCAATCGAAGAACTCAGCCAGTTCGTATCCCATCGTCTTCTTGCCTTCGATTCGATAGGGCTCTTTAAGAGTTGAGCCCTCGAACCATCCGTTTTCCCGGGCACGGTCGGACATCAGCCTGCCAGCCAGCGAAATTGGCCCGTCGACTTCCACCACGTCGGCTCCATAGGCCCGGCACTCGGCCTTGATCGGTTCCGGCGTGAAGTCGGGCATCGCCACGTGGGCGTTGATTGCGGCGGCGGCCGCATACGCGGCCAAGGCGCTGCCGGCGTTGCCGGCGGTGCCCAGGGCGATGTCGGTGACCCCGAGTTCCTTGGCGCGCGAAACCGCCGCCGATGCGCCGCGGGCTTTAAAGGTTCCGGTGGGGTTGGCGCCCTCGTCCTTGAGCCAGACCTGCCCCAGGCCCAGCCGTGTGGCCAGCCTTTCCAGTTTGAGCATCGGGGTGCATCCCTCGCCCAAACTGGCAATATTTGCAGCATCACGAACCGGCAGTAATTCGCGCCAGCGCCACATTCCGCCAGAGCGCTGAGCGATCTCGTCGCGGTCAAGGCTGGATCCCTCCAACGAGTACTCGGCCAACCATGATCCCTGGCACCTGGGGCAAACGGTCTGCAACTGATCGGCCGGCGCGTGATCGCCGCATTCGCAGCAAATTAGTCCGGACAGCAGTGACCGGGTGCTCATCGGCCTTGTTCGCGCAGAGCGGCAATTACCGGCACGGGCCGTTCATCGTGCCAGGAGTGATAGAACACCGTTCGATCGGCGTCTCGATCCCCGGACAGGTCGGCGCCCTGGCCAAACCCGCGCACGTCGAGTTCGCGCCCGTCGTGGCGGTCCTCGGCCCACGTATCGAAGAAATCTTCCAAAAGCCGCCGCAGCGAGACAATGCGCGCGGCTTGGGCGGGGTCGTAGAGGAGATTGCGCCGCTCGCCGGGATCGTCGCGCAAATCGAACAGCTCGCATGGACCATGATCGTAGCGGTGAATGTACTTCCAGCGCCGGGTGCGCACCATTCGGGTGCCGCCGTATTCGTCGTAGACAACCACCGCGTCGTGCGCATCGTCACCTTTGCCCAGTAGCGCCGGGACCAGACTCTTGCCCGGCAAGGCGGCTCCGGCCGGGATCGGCAGCTTCAGGTAATCGAGCAAGGTCGGGAACATGTCGTAATTGGAATGCAGCCCAGCAAGTACCTGGCCAGCCGGAATCACTCCTGGATGCGAAAAGATGCAGGGAACTTTGACCGAGGTTTCGTACATGTTGAAGGGGAAGGTCCCATTGCCCTTGCCCCACACTCCGTGGTGGCCGAAATTAAATCCGTTGTCGGAGCAGAACACCACCAATGTGCGCTCACGCACGCCGAGGTCTTCGAGCGCGTTGAGTATTCGGCCCACGCAGCGGTCCATCGCCGTGACCGCGGCAAAGTAGCCTTTGAGCATCTCGCGCCCGCCCTTAAATTCGGTCGGCGATCCGCCCATCCACGGATGGGGATCTTCCTGGGGACAGGATTCGAACGGGCAATCATCGTAGGAATCCACGACGTCCTGCGGATGGCCATACCAGGGGCTGTGCGGAGCGGTGAAATGGACCGAGGCGTAGAACGGCGCCGGTCGCCCGGCGCGGGAGGCGATAAATTCGATCGCATCGTCGGTAAATAGGTCGCTTGCATAGCCGCGGGCAATCGCCCGTTGGCCGTCGCGCACCATTTCGGGGTCCACATAGCTGCCTCCGCCGAAGCGGCGCATGTAGTGGCGCTCGAATCCGTGCAAGGGCAGTTCCTGTTCACCCAGGTGCCACTTCCCTGAGAGCGAACAGGAATAACCGTGAGCGGCCATTACGTCCACGTAGGTCGTGCGGCCGGCAAGCAGCGCCGGCGGGCACTCCTGGGCCCCATCCTGACGGACCCAATCGTGTACGCCATGTTGTGAATTTATGAGTCCGGTCAGGTAGGTGGCCCGCGAAGGTGAGCACACCGGCGAGGAGACGAAAAAATTTTGCAGGCGCGCCCCCGAGGCTGCGAGGCGATCCAGGTTCGGGGTCGAGATTTCGCTGTTTCCGTAGCAGCCCAGCGCCCAGGTGGCCTGGTCGTCGGTGAGGATGAAAACTACGTTGTCGGCTGCGGGCATGTATCTGCTGATGGGGCAATTGGGATCGGTTGATTTTTTCATAAAGCCGGAACGCGCTGCCCGCCCGCCGCAAATCAGCACGTGCTAATGACCGTTGCGACCGCGCGCCCGAGGATTCGATTGAGACCGTCGCCGCTTAAACGTCAATCTGCGGGTGGCTCACACTCGCCGACTGGCAAGGAGACCGACAGTGGCAGGGACCCCAAACGCGCACGGACTTGGCGCACTAACGTCCGAATTGCTATCCGGCCTAAATCAGCAGATATCCAACGAGTTTGCCGCCGAATTTACCTACCTGGCGATGGCCGGTTGGTTCGATAACGAAAGCCTGCTTGGGTTTTCAGCTTTTATGGAAAAACAGGCTGCTGAAGAACGCGGCCACGCGCTGCGACTTTTTGAGTATGTGCTCGACCGTGGCGGGCGGGTGCAGATCGGTCCGATAGCTCAGGTGCCCAACGACTACCAGAGCGCGCACGGAGCGTTTTCGGCCGCCCTGGCCCAGGAGGAGGGTGTGTCGGAGTCGTTCAAGCATCTCCATGAGCTGGCCACTTCCGACCGTGACAGCGCGACCGCGATCTTTCTGGAGTGGTTCCTCACCGAACAGGTCGAGGAAGAAAAGACGTTTGACGATATCGTCCGCCGCGTGAAGCTGGCCGGTGAGAATGCGGCCGCGCTGCTGACCCTGGATATCGAACTGGGCGGAAAGGCCGGGACCGACTAAGAATCCTCCGGCGCCCGGTCTGGCGATTGAGGGCCTCCCGGAACGGCATATCCGGGCGCCAGCGGGATGAACCGCACCTGCTCGATGCGCGGTCCAGACATCCTGGCGACCAGGACCAGCCAGCCCTGGAAGGAGAAATTGGCCCCCTCGTTCGGGATTGCCGCCAGCTGGTTTAGCACGAACCCGGCGACCGTTTCAAATTCGGCGTCGGGCAGGACGATTCCCAACGCCGAGGCCAACCCGGTGGCCCGCACCATACCCGCCGCGGTCCAACTGCCATCATCGAGGCGCAGCAGGTCGGCCGGGGCAGGGGTTGAATGAGCGGCCAGGTCGCCGACCAGGGCAACCGCGATGTCCTCGCTGGTGATCAGTCCGGCGGCGTCACCGTGTTCGTCTACAACCAGCAGCATCTCGGCTTCGCTTTCACGCATTTGGGTAGGTAGTCCGGCCATCGGCGCGTTCTCAAATACCGCCGGCAGCTTGGTGATGACCGGCCGCGGCAGCGGCGCGGCCCAATCGCGCGCGCTTAACCGAAACAGGTCAACGACGTCGACCAAACCGACGACACGGTCGGGCACGCCCTCCCAAAGCGGGAAACGCGAATGGCCGGTCGATTCGGCCAGGGCCACCAGTTGAGCCGGCGAGGAGCGGACGTCGGCAAGCGTCATCTGCGGACGCGGAGTCATGGCCTCTCGGACCTTGAGTTCGGAAAACGCCAGCGCGCGTTCGAGCATTGCCAGCTCGGGTTCGTCCAGCTCGCCTTCGGCGCCAAGGTCGTCAACGATAAATTCAAGGTCGCGCCGTGAGTAGGCGATATCAACCTCATCTTCGGGTTCGATCCCGAACATCCGCACCACCAAGTTGGCGGCCCCGTTTAGCACCCAGATGATCAGCCGCACCGCGTTGGCGAAAAATCGAAACGGTATCGCCACTGCCAGGGCCAATCGCGTTGGCCGAGTCAAGGCTACGTTTTTGGGCAGGATTTCGCCAAAAATCATGTGCAGGATGGTCACGATCACCAACGCCGTAGGAAGGGCCACGAGGTGCAGGGTCGCCGGATCGGGGTGCCAGAAACCGCTCACGGCCAGTTCGACCAGGAAGGCAACCGCAGGTTCAGCCACGAACCCGAGTGCGATCGATGCCACGGTGATGCCCAGCTGCGCCCCGGCCAGCATCAACGAGAGTTCCTTGGTCGCCTTTTGGGCCAGTCGTGCCCGCCATGAATCGGTTTGCGCCAGCTCGCCGATGCGGGCGCGATCGGCGGCGGTCAAGGCGAATTCGGCGGCCACGAAAAATCCGTTGACCGCCAGCAGAGCCGCCGCCAGGATCAGGGCCAGCACCGGATCGATCATGGGGCGCCGGCCGGCGGGATGAGCGCCACCCTGGTCACCTGCATTCCGGCGGTCGAGAGCACCTCGAGCCGCCAGCCCTGGTACTCGAGCACGTCGCCGGCAGCGGGAATGCGCTGGAATTCCATCAGCAGGAATCCGGCCAGGGTTTCGTAGGGTCCGTTGGGGAGGATGAATCCGGCCGCCAGCTCGCATTCGGAAGCGGTCGCCAACCCATCAAGCCGCACCGCCCGTCGGACCAACCCACCGGGCGCGGGCGACGCCCGCCCGGCCAGTAGCGGCAGCAGGACGTCATCGATTGTGAGGACGCCGGCCATTACCCCGTGCTCATCAACCACGATCACCATCGGGTTGCGCCGCCGCCGCATCAAGAGCAGCACCGAATAGAGCGGGGCCGAAGTCGATGCCGCCAGGATCGGCTGCATATAGAGCCGAACCGGAATATTGGCAAGATCATGACGGGCGATCGCGAACAGGGACCGGGCCGAAACCACTCCCAATACTTCCTCGCTGCCGCGCCGCAGGACCGGTACATGGACGACCCCACGTTGGCTCGCCACCCGGCCGAGATCGGCCATCGAGGCATCTTCGGGCAGCGAGATCACATTGCTTCGCGGCGTTAGCACATCGCGGGCTGCCAATGAATCAAATGCGACCACCGCATGTGCGAAGCGCGCGGTGCTCGAGGGCAGCGAACCGGCCTGCGACGACCAGCGAATCGCGCGCAGCAGATCAGACGAGTTGCGCACGCTGGTAAGCTCGTCGGCCGGTTCGACTCCGCACATGCGGATGAAGCGGTTGGCGGCCTGATTGAGCACCACGACCAGGGGACGGGCCAGGCGGTTGGAGGCGCCCAGAAATGGCGCCAGGAAAAGGGTTGTCTGCAACGGGCGGGCGATCGCCAGATTCTTGGGGGCCAACTCCCCGGCGATCATCTGGACGAATGAGAGCAGGCCCAGCACCGCCACCGAAACGACCACCAGTGTGGCTCCGGGCTCGGCTCCGGGCCTGGAGCCGGCAAACTGGTCACTCAACCCCGGGGCGATCAGCAATTCGGTTACAAACCCCAGCAACAGCGAGGTAACCGTGATTCCGAGCTGAGCCCCAGATAGTTCGAATGCCAGGTTGCGCAGCACCGCCAGGCTCTTGATCGCCCGGGCCCGCTTCTCATCGGCGAGCTGTTCGACGCGATAGCGATTGACCGCGATCAGAGCGAACTGGGCGCCGGCATAGGTGCCGTTGATCGCGATGAGGATCGCCGCTAGGGCAACACCCGCGAGGGTTTCGATTGGCGCTACGTCCTGTTGGGGGCCGAATGGTCCAGATTACCGGTCAGATTTTCGCCGGGCATCAAAACTGCGGTCGCCGATTGTCAAAATCAAAAAGGTAACCCTCTACGCTGACGATTAACTATGCGCAAACGCCCCAACATCCTCTGGTATTGCTCTGATCAGCAACGTTTTGATACGATCAACGGCCTCAACAACGACCATATCAACACCCCACGCTTGCGCCAGTTCATGCAGTCGGCGGTGACCTTCACGCACGCCCACTGCCAGACGCAGATTTGTACGCCCTCGCGCTCCAGCTTCCTCACCGGAATGTACCCAAGCGCGGTCGGCGTACTGGGCAACGGCAACCCACACTTTCCGCCCGAACAGGCCGGACGTCTGATCACGCGGGTGCTGGCCGATGAGGGATTCGACGTCGGCAATGTCGGCAAGCTCCATTTGGCCGGCGCCGGTGGCGGGGCCGAGCAGCGCACCGACGACGGATACCGGTCATTTGAGTACTCGCATTCGCACAAAGGTCCCGATCTACCCTTTCACGCCTATGCCGATTGGGTCCGCGCCCAGGGCGGTAATGCCGACGAGTTGCTGATGGCCCACAACCCCACGAGCGTCTCATACCAACAGGGGGCTGAGGTCAAGACTTTCGGCGGCCTTTATGAGCCCACTCCCGAACAGGACAACGTCCCTCCGCACCTTCACCAGACCCACTGGTGTTCGGAAAAAGGGATTGAGTTCATCAACGCCAACCGCTGGGAGGATCAACCGTGGATGCTGACCATAAATCCATTCGATCCGCATGCGCCGTTCGATGCGCCTTATGAGTACTATCGGCGCTACGATCCCGACTCGCTGCCCGGCGCACACTTTGCCGAGAGCGATCTGGCGCATCAGCAGCGACTGTGTGATGCGGGGATCGACTTTCAGTCGGTGCCCAAACCGCCCGAGACCTGGCAGCACCGCCAGGTACAGGCCTCCTACTACGCGATGATCGAACAGGTCGACCATGAGTTCGGCCGATTGCTCGACCATCTCGAGGCAATCGGAGAGCGCGACAACACGATCGTAATTTTTACCTCAGACCACGGCGAAGCGCTCTGTGACCACGGGCTGGTGCTCAAGGGCTGTCGCTTCTTCGAAGGCTTGGTTCGAGTTCCGCTGATGATTTCCTGGCCGGCACGATTTAAGGGTGGCCGGGTCTGTGACGGTTTGGTCGAATTGACCGATCTGGCGCCGACTCTCTACCAGGCGCTGGGGATGCAAATCCCTTACCACGTGCAGGGGAAATCGCTGCTAAACATCCTCGATGGGCACAGCGATGGCTTCGATCACCGCCAGTACGTTCGCACCGAGTTCTACGGGGCGATCGATCACGCCGATCAGACCCATGCCACGATGTTTCGCACGCGCCGCTGGAAGCTGGTTAGTTACCACGGCAAGGGCGTGCACGAACTCTACGATCTGCAAAACGATCCTTGGGAACACAACGATCTCTCGCGCGACCCCGCGCATGCTGAGAATTTCAATCGACTTTTAGGTGAGGCTTACGATGCTCAGGCTTATGCGCGTACGAATCCGGTGCCACGGGTCTATTCGTTCTAATCTGCGGATGGGCTCGTCCTTGTCCAGCATGGCCTAGATGCTGACCATATGCAGGGCCCATAAACGATTCGGCCGAATTCATGCTTTGAGGGGACTTGATCTGTGCGCCGCGCCGGGCCGGGTGCTGGGCCTGCTGGGGCCAAACGGATCGGGTAAGACCACCGCCATGCGGGCGATCTTTGACCTGGTGCGGCTCGATTCGGGTTCGGTGAGTTGGCGCGGGAAACCGGTCGGACACCGACAGGTTTTGCGGTTCGGCTACATGCCCGAGCAGCGTGGGCTCTACCCCAAGATCGCGGTCGGGGAGCAGCTGCGCTATTTTGCGCGCTTGCGGGGTCTGTCAGGGGATGCCGCCGATTCGTCGATCGCTCGCTGGCTCGGGCGGTTAGATCTCACCGATCACGCCGGACGGTGCCTGGAGGCGCTCTCTAATGGCAATCAACAACGCGTGCAGTTGGCCGCTGCGTTTCTCCACGATCCGGATCTGGTGGTCCTGGATGAACCTTTCACCGGACTTGACCCAATCGCGGTGGAAACCCTTGGCCGGTTGGTGCGAGAGCGGGCCCAGGACGGCGTGACGGTAATTTTTTCGTCACACCAGCTCGACCTGGTTCAGGACCTAGTCGACGACGTGGCAATCATTGATCACGGCGGCGTGCTGGCGGCGGGCCCGGTCGGCGCAATTCGGGCCGCCTCGGCCTATCGTCGACTCGACGTCGAATTGGCCAGCGCGGCTAGCGGTTGGTGGCGGAGTCTTCCTGGCGCCGAACTTCGCTCGCTCAACGGAACAGCGGTGCGATTGCGGGTGACCGCCGATCTGGATTTGCATTTGGCGTTGCAATCGGCCCGCCTGGCCGGGCCGGTGGTTTCGTTTTCGTATACCCCGCCCTCACTGTCGGAGGTTTTCTTAGAAACGGTTCGGGAATGCGCAGATTAATACATCTGGCTGAACCGGAAATCTGGACCGCCATCCTGGTGGTGACCCGCTACGAATTTGGCCAGCGCATTCGGAGTCGCCGCCGGCTGGCAACACTCACGCTGGTTCCGATTCTGCTGCTGCTGCTGCCGGTCCTGATCAGGTTGGTCACCGGCCCGGTTCCGACCCAGCTGGCCGATGAAATCGCCACCATTGAAATCGGCCTGGCGGGGGTTACGGCCCCCTTGATGTTCGTTGCCATCACCCTTTTTGCCGGGGACGTGTTGGCCTCGGTGGTTGCGGACAAGAGCAATCGGGTGATCGAGGTGCTGCTCTCCAGTTTGCGGCCCTACCAGCTTCTGGTCGGAAAGATCCTTGGCGTCGGCCTGTTCGGCCTCGTCAGCTTTTTGTTACTGCTGATCTCAATCAGCCTGACCCTGGGCATCGTGCTACCGTTGGCCCTTGAAGTGCGGTTGAGTTTTACGCTCGAGTCCTTGGGAACCGCCTTGCTGGGTATCTACTGGTTTCTAAACGGGTTCTTCATCTTTGCGTCCATATACGCCGGCTTGGGGGCGACCGTATCACGCACCGAGGACATCAATTCAGCGGTTTTTCCGGTTACGGTGCTCGCGGTGCTCTCCTACCTTGTCGCCTATCTGCTCGCCGCCTCCCCGTTGGGCGAAGAGACCTGGGGTCAGGTGGTGGCGATGCTGCCGCCGTTTGCCCATTTCGCGGTAGTCGCCCTGGTTTTGCGGGGCGTCCTGGAATGGTACCAAGTCCTAATTTCGATGTTGTTGAACCTGGCATTGGCGCCGCTGGTCATTTGGGCGGCCGCACGCCTTTATGCCGGTTCGGCATTGGCTAGCGGCGCCCGAATGTCGTTCCGTACCGCTTGGCGCGGCCGATCTAGCTAGGCCGCCACCCCTACCAGATCGCCCTCCTGGTCAAATTCGAAGTGCTCGCCCCGACCGGCGACTTCGGCCCGCCCCGTTTCCTGCAACTGGGTGGCAACCGGATCGGATGCCCAGAAATACTCCAGTTCCATGGTGTTGCGTATCCGTACCATCCGCGGCGTTCCCCGATTGGCCAACCGCGAGGCGACCCGCACGGCGACTTCCAGGGTCTCGGCGTCGGTGGGGAAATTCATGGGAATGCGCGCACCCGAAACCACTAGTGAAGTCGTCCCGTTGATGTAGGTCTTTTCCGGATCCATTGCCGCCAGCAACCTGCCGGATACGAAGTCGGCCATCCCGATGCCGGTAGCGTTGCCGCCGGATTCGGCGGTGAGCCGCAGCGTTGTCAGGTAGTTGTAGTCGGGAACCTTTTCACCGTACGACTGTAGCCGCCAGAGCCCGACCACGTTGGTGTCCATGCCTGCGCCCGAGATGTTCTTGCCCATCTCATCTACGACCAGCAGCTCGAGCTGGTCGATTGGCAGGCGCGGCAACAGGCGCTTGGCTTCGATTAGCAGACGCCGGTCGGTGGCGTGAAATTGCTCGGGGCCCACGACCTCGCAATAGGCGGGTTGGTCAAAAGCGTTCTCCACCAGGGCCACTCCCAGGAGGAGCTTCCCAGTGTCAATTGCCACTTGGGCGCCCTCGGGGATGGTGGCCGCTAGGCCGGTTTCATGGATTCGTTCGGCCCCGATTTGCTTGCCCAGGCCGACCGAGGTCATCTTGCACAGCCCGCTTTCGATCTCGCCCTTGAAATCGGTGTGTGGTTTGACGCGCCCGATGATCACTACGTGGTCGGCGTTGTAGGCGTTGGCGTCACCAAAGAACGTCTGGCCGCTCTCACCGCGACCCAGCTCCACCACCTCCATGGTCGCCCGTACCGGAGCGCCAACCCCGGCCTCGGTGATCCCGTATTCGGCCAACACCGCTTCCTGGCCGGCTGCGGTCGCCCCGCCGTGGCTCCCCATTGCCGGAACGATGAAAGGGTCCAATCCGGCGGTTTGCAACTCGCGCACGATCGTCGTGACCACCGAAACGATCGGGGATACCCCGCGGCTGCCGACCCCCACTGCCACCGTTGTTTCGGGGGCAAAAGTTCGACCGGCCAATCGTTGCCGTAGCTGAACCGCCAATTGGCTGGCGAGGTCGTCAATTTGCTGGTTATCGAGCGCCTGGCGCATAAGCACCATCTGCGGCCACTGCATTGTCATTTGATCGCTGGCCAATGGGGAGCATTTTCCCCAAGGTTAATCGCTCGGGCCGCCCGGTTCCAGAACCCCAGGGGATCTCGCGCTTGGGAAGCTAGGTGTTGCTGCCCTCGGCGAGCACCCGCTCGGGCGGAGCCCGAAGGTCCCGGATCAAGCGCGTCCAGCTGAGCATGGTCAGCAAGTAATGGGTTATGTCGATTTCGTACCAGTAAAACCCGTTGCGCTCGGAACCAGGATAGCGATGGTGGTTGTTGTGCCAGCCTTCGCCCAGGGTCAGTAGGGCTAGGAAAAGATTGTTGCGCGAATCGTCGTCGTTCATATAGCGCTTTGAACCCCACATGTGCGAACCGGAATTGATCATGTAGGTGGTGTGCATTAGGCCGACGGTGCACCAGATGAAACCAAAGACGAAGAATTGGGCCATCGTGGCGCCAAATTGCGGAAATGACCGTTCAAACCAGAATCCGAAAGCGAGCACGAAGGCGGCGTAGAAAAGTGCCCCGAGCGGGTAGGCTGATTCAAGCCAGCGAAGCTCGGGAAACTGCGAGAGGTCCTTGACCCGGTCCCAACGAGTGTCGTTGCGGTCGGCTTCGGTTAGCCAACCGATGTGGGCCCACCAGAAGCCGCCCTTACGCGGCGAGTGGACGTCCTCCTCACCGTCTGAGTGCGAATGGTGGTGACGGTGATGTCCGGCCCACCAAAGCGGTCCCTTTTGCATCGAAAGGGTGCCAAGGACGCCCATCAGGAATTGAAACGCCCGCGAGGTCTTAAAGGACCGGTGAGAGAAATATCGGTGGTAGAAACCGGTAACGAAGAAAACCCGGGCCCAAAACGTGATCAGGGTAAATGCAATCACCGGCCAACTTAATCCGGTAAATACCGCGGTCAAGGCGCTCACGTGCAGCAGGAAAAACGGGAAGTTGCGTTTCCAGTAGCCCTGCGGGGTGGGACGCGGCTTCCAGAAAAATTTCCTGCGGGGTCGCGTTGCCGCCGGCGCCGGGCCGGCGAGCGTGTCTTGCGCCATGATTCCCTTCATCATTAGGCCGCCGCTAAGCAAATACCGCGCGCGGCCGCGGGTTGTTTAGTGTGCGCAATTCTATGCAAATGGCCGTTTGGGGCCGGCGTTAGCCTGGTCGCCGCACCAGCAGAAGCTGGACATCGCGGATCGAGCGGGATTCAAATGCCCCGGCGCAGGATCCAAGGTAAAAGTCCCACATGCGCACGAATCGGTCGTCAAACCCGATCGCCTTTACCTGCGGCAGGGCGCCCTGGAAGCGCCGCCGCCACTCGCAAAGAGTCTGGACGTAATGAGGCCCGATCTCCCGTTCATCGGCGATCTGCAATTGCTGGCCGGTGCCGGCCAGCGACTCGGCGATTTCAACCACCGCCGGCAGGATCCCACCCGGAAAAATGTACTTGGAAATCCAGCCCGAAGCCCGCAAGGCATTGGCCGTGCCGAAGTCGGGGATTGCGATCGTCTGCAACAACATCTTGCCGCCCGGCCGCAGGGCGCGGGCGCAAACCGCAAAAAACTCGTTCCAAAATTCCTTTCCGACCGCCTCGAACATCTCGATCGAGACGACCTTGTCGAACTTGCCGGAAATATCGCGATAGTCGCAGTACTCTATCGCGATCCGTTCGCCCAGGTCAGCCTCGGCCGCCCGTTGGCGGGCCAGGGCCTGCTGTTCGCGTGATATGGTAATCCCGGTCACACGGCAGCTGCGGGTCGCGGCGGCGTAAATTGCAAAGCCGCCCCAGCCGCAGCCAATCTCGAGCACGTGGTCATCCGGACCCAGGTCCAGGCGTTGGCAGATCGCTTCAAATTTCCGCTTTTGACCGGCGGCCAAATCGTCGCCGGGCTCAAAAATAGCGCACGAGTATGCCATCGTTTCGGCATCGAGAAAAAGCCTGAAGAACTCATTCCCCAGGTCGTAGTGGGCATGAATGTTGTCTTCGCTGCCGTCGCGGGTGTTGGCCCGGCGTTTGTGGCGGGCGAGGTCGATTATGCGGCGCCCCAGCGATAGCGGCCCATCTAGTGAGATCGCGGCGGTATTGGCCAGCGCCGCGGCCACCAACCCGGGCAGGTTGTCGGCGGTCCAGTCCCCGTCCATGTAGGACTCACCGGCGCCGGTTGTCCCGCCCGTGGCCAGGCGCAGGAACGCGCGTTTGTGGTGGACCGTAACCACGTACTGTTGTCCGCCGGGAGGGCCGAAAGCACGTCGGCCGCCGCCCGGGAGCTGGAGCACGAGGCGCGAACCCGACCATCGATTGAGGGCCTTAAAAAGCAAAAATTGGGCCAAGGTTTCAAGCATTTCCGGCCACTCCTGCGCCCGATGGATAGAGCGAGTCGAATTTACTCTCCAGGTAATTTAGGAAGGGCTCGGCGTCGAGCTCGCACCCAAGTTCGTAGTCGGCCAACTCGCTGGCGTTCCACTTGGACCCGTGCCGGTGCACGCGCTGCTGCATCCAATCGAGCAATCCGGAATAGACCCCACTCTGGCATTGTTCGGCGATCCGGCTATCCTGCTCCAACGCGGCCTGGTAGAGCTGGGCGGCGAGCAGATTGCCCAAACTGTAGGTGGGAAAGTAACCCATCGCCGCCTGCGACCAGTGCACGTCTTGCAGGCACCCGTGGGCATCATCGGGCGGCGTAACCCCGAGCAATTCGGCTGAGAGTTCGGCCCAGCGCTCGGGGACATTGCCCACCGCCAGTTGGCCCGAAATTAATTCCTGTTCGATCTCAAATCGCAGGATCACATGCAAGTTGTAGTGAATTTCGTCGGATTCAACCCGGATAAAGCCGGCCCTAACCCGGTTGCAGTCACGATACAGCAGGTCGGGCGAAACGTCCGCAAAATCCGAGGGAAAGTATTGGCTCAGTCCCGCTAGCAAGCGGTCAGCGAACGGCCGCGAACGGCCGACCATGTTCTCCCAGAGGCGGGATTGCGATTCACAGATTACCAGCGATTCGCAGTCGCCCAGCGCGGTCCGGGACAGGTTTCCCGGTACGCCCTGGGAGTGCATGGCGTGTCCGGCTTCATGGATGGAGGCAAACACCGCCATCCCGAGAAAATCCGGTTCAGTTCGAAGCGTTACCCGCACATCCCCGCCGCCAATCGAAACCGCAAACG
This sequence comes from Chloroflexota bacterium, assembly GCA_965261345.1. Lineage (GTDB taxonomy): Bacteria > Chloroflexota > UBA11872 > UBA11872 > VXNJ01 > VXNJ01. The sequence goes on along the minus strand of OZ253449.1, from coordinate 574,000 downwards.
GATGAACGGTTAAATCCTGCCGCCCGCGTTGAAAGTCGTATCCGAGCTCCGAGATTATTTGCCGGGTCAGGGCGATCTGCGAATCGGGATCGAACCGCCCGTGCAAAACCGAATCGGAGTCGCCTTCCAATTGCGGACCTATCCTGGCCAGCAGCGCCGCCAGGCGTTCGCGCAGCGCCGCAAACAGCTCCGAAACCCGGCTTGTGGTCAAGCCGGGTTCGTAAATCCCTAGCAGTGCGTCGTAGGGGTTGTCTTCGTATCCGAGAAGTTCGGCCTTGCGCCGCTGCAGCCCAACCAGGGTTTCCAAGTGCGGGGCGAATGCGGCAAAATCGCCGCGCTCGCGCGCTCGCACCCAGGTGCCAACCGCTGCCGATGCGGCCCAGGCCAGATCCTCGACGAACTCCGATGGCAGTCGCACCGCATCCTGAATTCGCCGGCGTGCGACCCGGCAACTGGCGCGTTCGAAGCTGGCCGGGTCTTGCGGGGCCGATTGCTCGGCATATTCGAGGGCGCGTGCGTAGCCAGGGTCGGTCAGCTTTTGGTGGGCCAAACTCTCGATTGTGGCTATCTGATGAGCGCGCGCTTCGGCCCCGCCTGGCGGCATCTGCGTGCGCTGGTCCCAATAGAGCAGGGAAAGGACGTTGCCAAGGTCGCTAATCTGGGCCGAACGGGTGGCAAAATCTTGGGCGCTGGACGGCTCGGACATCAGGTACACCGGCTTTGGTGGCTTGTTGAACGGTCTTTAGGCATAGCCAAAAAATGCCTGTCCCGGTTTGGCGCGGTCAAGTCCGGGCGAGGCGTTCAAAGATTATCTAACGGCCATTGGCGGCCAGCTTTCAGATTAGGTTATTTGAAAAGGGATTTTGTGCAAATGAAACTGGGTTTTAGGTACCCGCGGCGCTGGTATCCGTATCGCCACCGGCCCGGCCAAAAAATGCCGACCGCCATTATGCGGGACATTTTTGCCTGGGCCCGCGCGGTCGGGTTCGACGGGTGCGAGCTCTCGACCGCCCACCAGGACTTTCCGGCCTTTAGCGCCTCCGAGCTGGACGAGGTGGCCAGGGAACTGGCCGATGCCGGTCTCGAAGCTGCCTCGTACAACCCCGGAGGGTTTTCACTGGGAGCAAATGATCCTGTTCAAATCCGGCGGTTGCTGGGATCGGTGGCGATTGCAAATCGCCTGGGCGCCAAGGTCATCAACCTGACGCTGCCCGGACCGGCAGCCGCCGCAGCGATCCCTGGCCTGCCGTCCGAATACCTAGTTGGCGCCAAGCGTCCTCTGGGCAGTGGCAGCGGGCGGTCGGCCGACGAGAAACTCCAGGTTGCCGCCACGCTCGCCCAGCTCTGCGACCGGGCCCAAGACCACGGGCTGGTGGTCTCGTTGGAGATTCACCAAAATTCCTACATTGACGATTCAGACTCGGCCATCGCCCTGCTAAATCAAATCGATCGCCCCAACGCCGGGTTGAACCCCGACCTCGGGAACATCCTTTGGGCGCACGCGATACCGATCGAATCGTCCGAGGACGCAATGGCCAAACTGGCCCGCCACGCGGCCTACGTACACCTTAAAAACTTGCGCCGGTTGTTTGTGCCCGGACTTGACCGCGCCGCATTTGTGCGAACCAGCCTGCTTGAACGCGGTGACATTGACTGGCGGTGGGCGATCAGCGAATTGGCCGCCGCGGAATACCAGGGCTACCTCACCTTCGAGGGCGATTACTCGGAGGGATGGGACTTTCGCCGGGCCATGGAACAAAACGCTGCCTACGTTCGCGGATTGATTGCGCCGCGCTAACGGATTTGCCTGTTTTGGCAGCAGCTCGGACCCGTTGCCTGGCGCGGGCCCGCACGCGCACGCAGTTGCCATTACCGCCTATCGCCAGTTCGTGCAGAAAGACCGCGCGGAGCGTCCTATCGTCCAGGCCGCCCTCCGTCCGGGTGGTGGGTCGGCAATTTCCGGGCGTCCGGTACGGTGCCAAACCGGCTCACCTGGAGCCGTTGATCTGCTGCGATTGGTGGGGAATGAAAACCTTGCAACCCCAATAACGAAAGCCAAGCGATGCCGATGCCTTCCTAAAAAGTCGGGCATATGACCGACGCCACGAGGCTCTAACCGGGGTGATGGCATAGCCGCTTGGCGGCGAACCCGGCAATGACGCGGGCGAGCCGGGGCCGGGTGCTAGTTAAGGCAGATTTCGGCGTGCAGCCGTTGCACCCGTTCAAAGCTGATGGAGCCTGGTCCGCCTTCGGATTCAACCGCAGCCGCCCCGGCCGCCGATCCCCAGCGACAGGCCTCGGGCAACTCCCTACCGGCGGCTATCGCCGCCAGCATCCCCCCGGCGAAGGCGTCGCCGGCCCCGATCGGGTTGCGCTCGGTCACCCGCGCCGCCCCAATATTGACGGGGTCGCGGTGGCCCGGGCAATAGAGCCGGGCGCCCTGGCCGCCTAGCTTCACCACCACATGGCCGGGTGTGATCGCGCGCAGGCGATGGATTCGCGTCTCGGGCCGCTGCCCCAACACCAGCCCCCATTCGTAGTGGGATCCGATCAGAATGTCGATCGCACCCTCCAGCTGGGCCAGCTCACCAAAGGTGAGCATGTTGGCGCCGGCTTGGCCGACATCGAGCGCGACGATCGCCCCGACTCTATGGGCGATTTCGGCGAGCTCGATGACACCGGGCGTAATTGGCCGCTCAACGCAGAGATTTAGGCCGGAAAAGAGGAGATTGGCGGCGGCCCAGTCAGGCGGAGTTTGTTGCAATCGGATCGGCTCACCCGGGTAGTAGAAGGCCTGTCGCCGATCGTCGGTCGAATTGGCAATCACGTGGGTCGCGGTCGTCGTCGCGCCGCCGCCCGCCAACTCCACGCCGCCCTCGGCGAACGCGGTCCTGATGGTACGGCCTAATAGGTCATCACCGACCGGCCCCAGCAGACGAGCTTTTCCGGCTAGCGCGGCGCAGGCCAACGCGGAATTCCCGGCGGTGCCGGCGGCAATCAATCTGGCGGGTCGTTGGTGCAAGATGTCAGATCGCGGCGAGAACTCGGTTTCGGGTTCGGGGAATGCTGCCAGCCCGGTTATGGAGATATCGCACGCGACCGCACCCAGGCAAAGGCTGGGCTTGAGGTTGTTGCCGATTAACACGGCGGTCGGGCGTTTATCGGACCCCGGGCCTGGTCATCGGCTCCGGGTCCAACGCGAGGGCGAGTTCGGCGTCGCTCAAGTCGGTCAGGCGCCGGGCGGTTTGGGGAATCGACTCGCCCGAGCGCACCGCTTCCTTGGCGATTTCGGCGGCTTTCGCGTAGCCGAGTCGTGGCGCCAGGGCGGTGGCCAGCATCGTATTGCGCTCGAGCCAGAAAGCGATCATCGCCTCATTGGCCTCCAGCCCGGCAACGCAGCGATCGGCGAATACGTCGGCGCCGCTGGCAAGGATTTGAATCGACTGGCAGAGATTAAAAGCGATGACCGGCATCATCACGTTCAATTCAAGCTGCCCGGCCGCCGCCGCCTGGGAGATCGTAAGGTCGTTGCCGTGGATTTGCAGACAGATCATGTTGAGGCATTCGGCCATGACGGGATTGACCTTGCCGGGCATGATCGAGGAGCCAGGCTGTACCGCCGGCAGTCTCACCTCGTCAAGGCCGGTGCGCGGCCCTGAGCCCAACATGCGGATGTCATTGGCGATCCGGCCCAGATCGACCGCAAGAGTTCGCAGAGCCCCTGATAGCTGAGAAAAGCGGGCCATAGATTGCATCGAATAAAAAAGGTTGCGCGAGGGTGACAGATCGCTTCCGGTCAATTGCGATAGCCTGGCCACCACCGCGCTCTGATAGGTCGTCTCGGCATTGAGTCCGCTGCCGACCGCGGTTCCCCCGATGCTCAATTCGCTGATGGCGACTCGCGCTGCCGCGATTGGCGCGCGATGACGCCTGACCGCCTCGGCGTAGGCTCCAAATTCCTGCCCGAGACGGATCGGAGTGGCATCCTGCAGGTGGGTCCGTCCGGTCTTAACGATCCGGTCCCACTCTTCGGCCCGATCGGATAGCCGATCGGAAAGTTTGGCCAGTGCGCTCTCCAGGCCAGGCAGGAGCTCCAGTGCCGCCAGGGCGATCGCGGTGGGGATGAGATCGTTGGTCGACTGGGCCATGTTGACGTGGTCGTTGGGATGGACTGGTCGGTAGGCGCCGCGCGTGCTCCCGAGCAATTCGTTGGCGCGGTTGGCAAGCACCTCATTGGCGTTCATGTTGTGCGATGTGCCGGCCCCGGCCTGAAACGCGTCCACCACGAATTGATCCAAATGGCGTCCCGCCAGGATCTCGTCGGCGGCGGCGGAAATCGCCTGACCCAGTTCCGGTTCAAGCCGTCCGCTGTCAACGTGGACTTGAGCGGCGGCCTTTTTGATCAAAACCGTCGCCCGCACGAAAGCCGGGTGCGGGCCGATCCCGGAAATTGGAAAATTTGCCCGCGCCCGCTCGGTTTGGATTCCCCAGAGCGCCTCGCTGGGAACTGCTAGGTCGCCCAGCGGGTCCATTTCGATGCGACTTGCCAAACGATTGGTCCTTTGGTCGATCGGCTCGGATTCGATTTAGCTGCCGGTGTTGGCGAGCCACCGCCACGCTGCCTGTCCTGGTGGTCGACCAGTCCGGTCCCGGCGATCTATTTTGCCGCCTAGTCGGCGATCAACCGGTAGCCCGGATGCTCGCGTCGCCTGAATTGTCCGAACGTATCAGGCGGGCCGGTTGCTGAGAGACCCGACGGGCGGTGTTGCCACCCAGCATATTGCCACACTGCCCTGTTTTGGGCGCGATCGGGTCCACTGGCCAAACCGTAGCGGTCCCGCTTTTAGGCGGCCAGGCGAACGACCAGAACCGAGACTAGGAAGAAGAAGATGGCACCGGCCACGGTGAACCGGTAGAGGACTAGATCCAGGCCCCGGCGAGTTGCGCGAAAGCTGTCGGATTGGCCGAACGCCGAGCCCAGCCCGGTCGATGAGTTCTGCATCAGCACTGCGCCAATAACCAGAACCGCCAAGACGAGCTGGATGCCGGCCAAGACGCTTACCACTAAGGGCTCCTAACTGTTGCGGCGACTGCGAGGTTAAGGAGTGATTTTAGGCGGGCAGACTGCGTAGCCAGGCGATTGCCTCGTAGATGGCCGCATCATTTCCGAACCCCCCGGCCTTGGTAACGACTGGAAGGCCGTCGCTGATCCCGCCGGACACCAGGGCCCCGGGAATTCCGGGTTGAATCTCAAAGCAAATTTCGATGGCGCTGGCGGCCAGCTTTTCGAGCGCGATCGCCGCTGTTTCGCCGCCGGTGAAGACGAACCCGGTGCGTCCGCCCCCGGATGCCAGGGCGCCGGCCACGGTGCCGATCCATTCGACCAGCCGGTCAACCATTTCCGGGGGCAGATCTACCCCTACATGGCCGGGATGGGCGATCCATACTCCATCCCTTTGCAGCTGCGCGTTGGCGGCCGCCAACGCGCGGCGGGTCGAACCGGATTGGCTGAAATCGGGCCGGTGCGGCTCCTGCCCCAACAGTTGCCCGGCGACTGCCACCTGTCGCGCGGTCTGGCTGGTAAACGAACCGGCGATGACAACCACGCGGTCGCAGGCGGCCGGTGTAACCGGCCCCAGGTGACCCTCGCGGGCCGGTTCAAGGTGATCGGCCAATCCGGCCGATCCCACGACCAGGCGGTCCAGGTCGGCCAGAGCCGCCGCAGCGGCGATGTTGGCCAGGTCGCCGTCGGATTCGGCGTCGGGCACTATTACCTGTGCTCCGCCGACCGCTGACCGGGAAAATGCCCGGGCCAGGTCGTTGGGGCCGCGCCTTACGGTTGACAGCGGAATGGCGGCGGGTTTGAGGCTGCAGCTGTCGGCGAGCAGTGCGACGATGTTTGACCCGGACACTCCGTCGGCCGGGTTGGTGCCGATTTCGGACCTGGCGACCTCGACTCCATCGACCAGTAGCGATCCGTTGACGACCGTGCGCGACTGTTGCGGATAGGCCGGGTTGAGGATGCACGCCGAAATACCGCAAGCGGCAAAAATGGCGTCCAATTCGCTGCCGATATTGCCGCGCAGGGTGGAATCGATTTTTTTGTAAATCCGCCGCGCCAGCGGGGCGGCGCCGGTCGCCAGATCAAAGACCTTGGCCCGGGCGATCGCCGGCCGATCGGCGCGCGAGCGGGATGAAAGTACCAGCGCGCCGGCTTCGACGCCCGCGGTACCCAGCGTGGAAAAAACCGTCCGGTGGCCGCGATTGGCAAACTGCAGGCCGCAGTCCATGGCGCCGGTGAAGTCATCGGCGATGATGAGCCATTCATATATCGCCGGCGCTTTCGGATGGTTGGCTATTATTCGGCCCTTACCGGATTGGCGAGGGTGCCGATTCCGTCAATTTCGATTTCAACGAAATCGCCGGCCGAAATCGGGCTGACACCCTCGGGAGTTCCGGTGGCGATGACGTCGCCGGGAAGGAGGGTGGCCGTGCGTGATGCGTCGGCTACCAGGTTGGCCACCGCGAAAATCAGGTCCGAGGTATTCGAATTCTGGCGGATCTGCCCGTTTACGCGGGTACGGATCCCCAGGTTGCCAGGCTCCAGATCGGTTTCAATCCACGGGCCGAACGGGAAAAATGTGTCGAACCCCTTGCCGCGAAACCACTGGGTTTCGCGCCGTTGCCAGTCACGGGCCGAAACGTCGTTGCCACAGGTGTAGCCGAGAACGCAGTCGAGCGCCTCCGCTTCTGGCACGTTGCGGGCTTTCCGGCCGATGACCACCACCAGCTCGCACTCGTGTTCGACGTGGTCGGAGATTTTTGGCAACGTGATTGGATCTCCCGGGTTGCAGATCGCGGTCGCCGGTTTTAGGAAAAACATCGGTAGTTCGGGCAATGGACTACCCGTTTCGGCCGCGTGAGCCGTGTAATTTAGACCGACGCAGATCACCTTGCCCGGAATCGTCGGCGCCAACAATTTAAGATCGGACGGTGGACCGACCACCGCCCCGGGTCCGGCGCTTCCGAATGGATCACCCTCCAGCTGGCAGACCATTCCGCCCTCGTCCAGAATTCCCCAGGACGGTCCGGAAACGGTTTGGTAACGAAGAATTTTCACGGTACTAGCCTCTCACCAAGTTCCATGCATTTAGCAGTTTTAGTGCCGCCGCCTGCACCCCGGCGGGGTCTTCGAGCAGCGGCGAACTTCCGCAGTCGGACAATGATTCCGATTTGGCGCGAGGGATCGACCCGGAGATCAGGTTTGCGCCCAATTGGATCGCCGGGTCGGCGCTTTCCCCGCAGAGCACCAGGGACTGCGCCGTAATCTGCGGCAGCAGTGGTACCAGATCCGTGGTCTGCTGCGATTTGGCAAGCGCTACCGCGCAGGAGCGATCCGACCCGAGCGCGATGGTGGCCAGTTTGGCCAGTTGCTCGTCGGTGGCGTCGGGGTAGAGCTGGTCATGCAGGAATTTGGTTAACTGTGCGGGTTCCCAGGCGAGCTCGGACAGGGTTTCGACCTGGCGTTGCATTCCGACCGGGTCCAATGCCAGCGGAGTGGTATTGACCAGGATCAGCTTGAATACCAATGACGGGTAGCGCGCGGCCAGCGACAAGGCCACCGCTCCGCCGGCACCTGCGGCCATGACGCTGCAGCGCTTTACGCCGATGGCATTTAAGCCAATGCGGACTTCGTCAGCAAGGGCGTGCACCGAAAAGTTGCGGCTCCGTTTTTCCGATTGGCCAAAACCGCGCAGGTCAAAGGCGATGACCCGGAATGAATCATCAAATCCCGGCAAAAGCCCCTCCCAGATGGCCGAACTAGCCAGCTGCGGATGGAGCAGCACCAGCTTGTGTATGCCGTCGGAGTTTTGCTCGACATAATGTAAGCGGCCGCCGCCGCGCCGCAGTTCAGGCATCGCCGGGATCTTCGAGCACGCCGATGAACGGTAGATTCCGCCAACGTTGGTCCAGATCCAATCCGTATCCGATCAGAAAACCGGGTTCGGCGCGGATGCCCACGTAATCAACTTCGCGCTGCGAAGCGTCGGCGGGGCGGATGCGCTCGAGCAGGCAACAGGTGCGCAGCGAAGCCGGTCCGAGGGTCTGCAGATAAGAGACCGTGTGTTCGATTGAAAACGCGGTGTCCGAGATATCGTCAACGACCAGTACGTGGCGTCCCCGCACCGGTCCGGTCAGGTTCAGAGTTTGCTCCAAGATGCCGGCCGATTTGCGGCCGAAGTAACTCTTCTGGGCCAGGAATTCCACCTCCAGTTGAAACGGCAGCTTGCGCACCAAATCGGCCGCGAACATGAACGAACCCTTCAGCAGAACCACCACCACCGGCTCCAGTCCGGCCAGATCCTCGGTGATATTGGCGGCCAATCGGTCAACCGCCGAGGCGATCTGTTCGGCCGAATAGCGTTGTCGGATCTCGCCCGAATTACCGTTTAGCAAGATCGGTCAGCGCTGCTTGGAGTCACGGCCAGATAGGAGCGCGGACATCTGCCGAACAAAGCTCTCCACCCAGACAGCGCCGCGCTCGAATTGGACGACCGGTTCAACCACCTTGCGCTCAACCGCCGATTCAAGCGACCGGCTGACCGAGCTGACGCGACGTTGTTGGGCCCGCAGACCACGCCGGGTCACGGCGGTTGCCTCGACGGTTGCCAGGCTGGCCAGGACCGAGACAACCGCTAGGGCCACGAGCAGGACGATCTGCATTGCGATCAGCACCAGCAGCGCGACGCTGGCCGGGTCAGACATTAGTCGGGACGGCGATGCGAACGCCCGGCAAAGCGCGCACGAATCGAGGATTCGGCTTCGCTGGCCGCCTTTTCAGCGTTGTCCTTAAGCACCGCCATCCGGGTACCGATTTCGGATACCGACCTACCCTGCCGCAGGCCGAGTAGCAGCGCCCCAAGGAAATTGCCGAGGACGAAACCAAGCAGGCCGCCCAACATTGCATAAAACATCTAAATTCACCGATTCATCTCCGACGGACCAGCACGGCGAGTATTCGCTGGAGCACGGCTGTGGATAGCACGGCCTGCAGCGCCGAGCCGGCACGAGATTCGACCGTCGCGTTGACGGCCGACTCAAGCGTGGAGGCAGTTTCGCTGAGGGTGTCGATGATCGGGAGGAGCTCGCGTTTGAGCATTCGAACGAATCGCCACAGGACTGCGACCGCGACCAGTGCAGTCGCCGTTGAGAGCACTGCGACGATCGCCAGGATGATTACTGACGCATCCCGAACTTCGCCGAGCGTCAAGCTGGCGACCCCCGTCCATTTCTATGAATCCACCGGCGCAACACCAGCTTCATAAGCGCCGGTCGCAGCCGTTTCCAGGCTGTTTCCACTCGGTGCCTGTCCGCCGGGTCCAGGCGACCGTGGCCGTAAATCGACCTTGCGTATTGCTGGGCAATAACTTCGGGCGGGCGTTGACCAGGGGAGCCTGGCCATTCTTTATCGAGGTCGTTCGATTCGATCAAACCGGCAACCTCAGAGGCAAACTCCAGCGGGGTTCGCGCCGCCGAGAAAGTATATCCAGCCCGCTCGGCCCAGCCGATCATCGACCGATAAACAGCCGCCGTGCGGGAGGCCGACGACTGCAGGCGCGTGCGGATCCAGAGCCCCAGCGGGATCAGGAGGGCCATTGCCGCGACGCTCCCGCCGATTGCCAGCAACACCGGCAATATTTCGCCGGTGCGACTAAAGAGGCGCTGCAGGAAGAACTGGCCCTCTGGCGCGAACTCCTCGAGGTTTTCAAATTCAAGGCTATCGAGCAGGTCGGCGAATTCGATCTCCGAAGGATTCTCGATACCCTCGCCAGCCGCGCCCACGTCCGAGCCCACGCGAGCAACCGGGGCCCGGTAGCCAGACGGCTCAAACGGAATCCATCCGTAGCCTGGGAAATAGAGCTCCACCCAGGTGTGGACCTCCTCGGGCCCGGCGACCCAGGCCTCCGCCTCCTCATCGAACAGTCCAGTCACGTAACCGGCCGCCAGTCGCGACGGGAGGCCGTTGAGGCGCGCTAGTATGGCCATCGCGCTGGCGGCGTATTCGGCGTGCCCGCGGCGGTACTCAAACAGGTAGAGGTCGACGACATCGTCACCGATTGCGGTTACCGGTAGGTCGATCGCGAACGGGTAACGCCGCAAAAAGAACTCGATGCTCTGGGCGATGTCGAACGCGTTCCTTCCGGTGGCGCCGAACCGGCTGGCTAATTCCTCTACCCGACGGCTGGTGTCGGGCAGTTGCAGATAACGGCCCAGCCAACCCGGGTATCGATCCTGAACCTGGCTGAGCTGGTCGGCGCCGGCGCTGGAGACCGTCGACTCGGCCGAGTAGGCGATCCGCTGCCCGACCCGGCGGGTGGCCCGCACGGTCGAAAAATCGGTCAACTGGCCGTCGCTGCGGCTTTGAACCAGGTAGGGGCGGTTGATTGAAATCGCGTCGCCCGGAATGTAAAGGATCGAGGACTCCGAGTTGTAGATTTCAAAATTTGATTGCACCGCCACGCGCGCCCCCGGGACCACGGTTTCGGTGATGCGTTCCTCGGGACCCAGGCTGGTCAGCAGATCGGAAGTGTTTTCCCACCTTTCGCCCAGGAACCGGTCATACACGGTGCCGCGCCAGTAATAGGGCCGGGTTGATTTGATGATCAGGGTCGCGCTGCGCGAAAACGGCAGGGCGGCACCGACCGCAAACGACTGCTGGCCGGAAAAGGCGGACACCGACGATGGATTGGAAACCCCCGAGAAAAGCCGGGTCGTTGCTGCCTCTACATCGCTCCAACCCTCCCCCATGTAGTTCCAGAAGGCGGTTGCCAGGGGGTTGGTGGCAGCCCGCGGCAGAAACACCGAAAGGGATACCGCCAGCGCGATTGCGACCAGTGAGAGGGCGGCCATGTTCACCTGCAATTCCGGTGCGTATTCGGTGCGCTGGTCGTCCCAGCGGCGCGCCAGCGAGCGCAGATTGACGATGACCATAAGCAGCAGTAAAGCGACCACAAAAACCACGAAAGGCATTCGCACCGGCCCCAGATAGGTGGTGTTAATTGCAAGCACGATCCCGGCCGGCAACGCCGCCAGGGCCGCCGAATTCCTGCGGATGACACCCCATGCGGCAAAGAACCCCATCCCCCAGGCGCTTGCCCCCATCCAAAAAATGAAGACCTCGTTGTCGGCCGAGGGCGCCAGATTTGCCAGGGCCTCAAACCAGTCCAACAGCCGGACCTGCAGATCGACTGCAAATCCCCAGCTGGTGTTTATTGCCCCCAACAGTGGTTGCTCACCGACCGGTCCGCCTTCGGCGGTCACCTGGAGCCATTCCCAGGTGCCCACGCTCATCTGCGAAAAACTGGGCCAGAGTTCGCCCGGCCCCGGGAACACCTCGGCGGCCACCACGAAGCTGATTGCCAATCCGGCGGCGAGCCCCTGGATAAGCAGCAACCAGTCAGGGATGCGGGCCCGGCAGAGGCCTGCCGCCAGAGAGAGCCCCAGGATCGCCAACGGGTACATGACGAATGTCTTGGATGCCCAACCGGCATCGTGGACTGAGTAGACCGGCGCCAACACCACCACCAGGGCAAGGCCGATTGGCAGCCAGTCCAGCTGGCGGAGGCCACTCCGGCCAAGCCCGGTTACGCTGGAAACGGCCGACACCGGGCGTTTAACGCCCCACCAGCGCCGGCGGCAGGCCGCCGCTCGACTGCGGGTCAAAATCGGGCCTGATGCTGGCAAATTCCTGGCCCTGGCTAACGCTGCGGACCGATACACCGGCGGCGGCAGCGATCGGCAGGAAGTCGGTCGCGGAGGCCTGCCCGCCGAAGCTGGCGGCATCTATATGGACGGCGGTGCAATTTATGCGCCGCCGCGCGAGCATCGCCAGAGCCGCAATCCACCCGGTGTTGGCCGCCGGCGAAATGCCAACGACCGAGACTCCCGATCCCAACCCTTGGGTCAGTTCGGACAGCGAAGCTTCGAACGGCTGGATGCCCTGGGCGCTCAGGATCGCTAGGTGTTCAAGGATGCGCCAGAGTTGTTGTGATCCTTTCTGCGGCTCAAGCCGAATGCGTTGACCGCCGTGCGCGGCCAAGCCGACCGCGCGCCCGGCGCGGATCTGTTGGTAGGCCACCGCGGTGGCAACCTTCACCGCCATCTCCTCGGTGGTGTCGGCCCCCCGTCCGGCCTGGACCGAGCGCTGCAGGTCCAGTGCGATCCAGACGCTGGCGGCGGGCTCCAAGTCAAATTCCTTCACGGTGATTTGGCCGCGCCGCGCCGTCGACAGCCAATGGATCCGCTTCATCGGATCGCCCGGCGCGAAATCCCGGATGCCGGCCGCGTCCGAGGTAATCTGCTGGGTGCGCGACGACGAACGGGCCGACCCGAATTGGTGGCCGGCCGGCACGTTAACGTCGGGCATGATCGAGATCTTGGGGTACACGACGAAGGTGGTAGTCCGCGGGAAATCGAACTGCGCCGAAAAAATGCCGAACGGATCGCCGGTCCGCACGATCATCGGGCCCATCGTAAAAACCCCGCGCCGCAGCGCCCTGCCGCTGCTCGCCCAGACCTTGGTTTGACGGGAATCGAGGTTTTCGGCAATCGAAGCTGAGTATCCGGGGAAATCGGATTCATCCTCCAGCTCAACCATCAGCACCGGCATACGCCCAAGGTTGGTGAGTCGGAATTCCTCCGCCACGTCGTCGCCGGCAAATGCGGCCTTGGTCGAAAGGGTGCGCGACAGCCGCAGGTTGGCCACCGAGCGGGCGACCCAAAACCAGGTCAATCCGACCAGCGCCGCGGTCACGTAAAAAAACCAGTAGACCACCGCGGCGGTTGTTACCAGGGACAGAACTGCGAGTACCCCGACTGCGAGCAACGCAAGCGGCCGCAGCAGGGTGACCGTGGGCCTGGACGGCCGTAGTATCTCGCGCCGCATATTGACGAGCCTAAAGGTTGATCGTCATGGCGATTTCATCGCAGCGATCAAACTTGGGGCACTTGTAGCACTCGGTCCAAACCTTATGTGTGAGTTTGTCGCGATCGGAAACGGTGAACCCCAACCTGGAGAAGAATCCGGGTTGCAGAGTTAGCGTAAATGCCTGAGGGACCCCAAGTGACTTGGCGTCATCGAGGCAGAGTTGCACCAGCTGGCGACCCAGTCCGCGCCCCTGCCAGTCCTCGGCCACTGCCAGGGCCCGCACCTCGGCGGTATCGGGGGGCATTATGTGCAGGGCCACCACCGCGACCAGAGTGTCAGCGTCAAAGGCCAGTTTGTAGTCGCGCAGGTTTTCGATGATCTCGGTCAGGGGACGCGGCAGCATCTGGTCAGCCCGGGCGAACGGCTCGATCAATTTGCTGATCGCCGGCGCGTCAAACAGGGTAGCGGACGCGATCCGGGCGGGGGCGGCGGGAAGCCGGGTCGACTGGGCCATTGCGGATGCCTTGGAGTGGGGCAATGCTTATTTTCACACCGCGGCTTGATCGGATTGTGGCCGCTGGCGAATTAGCATTGTTCGAGCTTTTCAAATGACTTCCCCGCAGGATCTGAGCCGGCCGCAACGGCAGCATGCTTCATCCCAGCTACACCGATAACTCGCTCAACCCGGACCAGTTGGCCGCCGTCTCGCACGTCGACGGGCCGATGATGATCCTGGCCGGCGCCGGATCGGGCAAGACCCGGGTTATTACCCATCGTGCGGCTTACCTAGTGGGCGGCGTCGGGTTGCGACCGCAGCGATTGCTGGCGGTCACTTTCACAAACAAAGCCGCATCCGAAATGCGCGAGCGAGCGGTTGCCCTGGGCGGCCCGGCCCTCTACGATGCCCAGATTTCAACCTTTCACCGCTTCGGGGTGAAGCTGCTGCGCAGCCACGGCCAAAAGATTGGGATCAACCCGAATTTCTCGATTCTGGATGCCGAGGATCAGCGCGCGTTGCTAAAACAGGTGCTCTCACGGCGAGGGTTGACCAAGTCCGGACTGGGGCGCAGTGAAGAGCGACACATTCTGTCCAACATCGCCCGTGCGAAGGAGGAGCTCATCAACCCGGCCGAATATTACGCGGCGAACGAGGAATTTCGCCTGGACCCCGAACTGTTCGGCGAGATTGCCGGCGACTATGAGCGCGAGCTCAAGGCCGCCAACGCGCTGGACTTTGGCGATCTTCTCGCCCGCCCGGTAGCGATGTTGTCAGAGCATCCGCAGCTGCTCGAGTACCTCCAGGGTTGGTACCAACATGTGATGGTTGACGAGTACCAGGACGTCAATCGCGCCCAGGACGCGCTGGTCGCAATGCTCGCCGCTGGCCATTTGAATCTGGTGGTGGTTGGCGACGATGACCAGTGCATCTACACCTGGCGGGGCGCCAATGTTGGCCTGATTCTTGGATTTGCCGAACGTTATCCCGGCGCCCGGGTTGTCCGGCTGACCCGCAACTACCGGTCTAGCGGCAACATTCTCGAATGCGCCAACGGCCTGGCCCAGGGAATGGTCCGGCGACACGCCAAGGAGCTGTGGACCGAACGCGAGCCGGGACCGGCGATCTCGGTTATCGAGGCATCTGACACCGAGGACGAGGCCGCGGCAATCGCACTGCGGATCGCCCAGCTGGCCAACACCGGAGTACGGCTGAGCCAGATCGCCATCCTCTATCGAATCAATTCGCAGTCGCGGGAATTGGAGACCGAACTGCGCCGCTTCAACATCGCCTACGTGGTGCGCGGGGCCCCGGAGTTCTACCAAAGGCGGGAAATCAAGGACCTGATCGCTTACCTGCGCGTCTTGCGAAGCGATTCCGACCTGGTGTCCTGGCGCCGGATCCTCAACACCCCGCCGCGCGGGATCGGACCGGGCACCCGGTCCGCGCTCGAGAGCATGCGCGAGGATCTGGGGCTTTCGGTTGGAAAAACCCTGGAGGCGGTCACCGGTCCCGATCGACTCGACTTGCCCTGGCAGCTGCCGCCACGGGCGGCCAAGGCCCTAGGTGGACTGTGGCGGTTGATCCAGGCCCTGCGCGAAAAGGCTCAATCGCTGGCGCTGCCGGACCTGATGATGGAAGTATTCGTGCAGTCTGGCTACCAGCGGTTGCTTTCCGATGACGAACGCGGGCAGGAGCGCACCGAAAACGTTCAATCGCTGCTCGACGGACTGGCTGCCTACGGCGCCCTGGAGCCCGCTCCCGCGCTGGAGCAGTTTCTCGAGGACGTGGCCTTGGTTGCCGGTGGGGACGATGCGCAATCGGCCCGGGGTGCCGATTGTGTTGAACTCATGACCCTGCACCGGGCCAAGGGCCTGGAATATGATTGCGTTTTCATGTTCGGATTCGTCGACGGCCTAATACCGCACCAGCGCAGCATCGATGGCGACCTGGACGAGGAGCGCCGCCTGGCTTATGTGGGAATGACGCGGGCCCGCGACCGCCTGCATATTTCATATTCGGGGCGGGCGCGCCGTTACTGGGGAACGCAGTCCCAGGACCCGTCGCGCTTCCTGGCCGATCTGCCCAGCCGATTGCTTGAGTACGAGGACACTGCGGGTTTTGGTCCAATCCCGCCCGGACGGGAGCCGGCGGGAAACTTTGAACCGCCGGAACAGGAGCCGCTGGCCCAATTTGACCAGGGACAGCGGGTCTGCCACAACAGCTTTGGCGGCGGCCTGATCCTGGAGTCGAGTTTTTCCGGCGGGGAGGAGTTCGTTCGGGTGCGATTTGACTCTGGTGAGACCAAGAAGTTGGCGGTCGCATATGCGCGCCTTAGCAAGAGCGATTTACCCTCGGCCCAGCCGCGCGGGGGTTGAAGGGGCAGCTGACAGTTGCTAACTTTTGCCGAACTGGCTAGCTATTGGCAACGCATCGAGCGGGTGGCCAAGCGGCTGGAAATAATCTCGATCCTGGCAGAACTGTTCCAGTCCTGCACCCCGCTCGAAGCGCAGGCGGTCGCTTACCTGCTGCAGGGTCGGGTGCGGCCGACCTATTTGCCGGTCGAGATCGGGATCGGCAGCAACATGGTGGTTACTGCGCTCGCTCTGGCCTTCTCCGAGCCCGAGGACGGATTGCGCACGCGTGCGCGCGAACTGGGCGATGCCGGTTTGCTGGCCGAGCAGCTGGCCGAATCCCATTCACAGTCGCTGTCGGTCCTGGTGATCCATTCGGCGCTGCTTGCCATCGCCCGGGAGGTTGGTGAGGGGTCGGGGCAGCGCAAACTCGATCGCCTGGCAGGCCTGTTTACCCGAATGGGCAAGCTGGAGGCCCGCTACCTCGCGCGGATACCGCTGAAAAAATTGCGCTTGGGGGTCCGCGAACCCACCGTGTTTGAGGCCCTCTCGCAGGCCCGCAGCGGCGAGCGCGGCAGCCACCGGCGCCAGATCGAGCGGTCCTATCACCGCCTTCCCGATCTCGGCCGGATTGCCAGGACCTATCTGGCCGGAGGCTTGCCGGCAACTGCTGCGATCCAGATCGAGGTGGGTGTCCCGGTGCTAATGGCCTCGGCCCAAGTCGCCCAATCCCCGGAGGAAATCATCGAACGCATGCAAGAGAGCGCACTGGAACCCAAGTACGATGGGTTGCGGGTGCAGCTGCACCGTCGGGGCCGGGAAGTGGCAATCTATTCACGCCGGCTCGAGCCCCTAACCGACATGTTTCCCGAACTAGTGAGCGCGGCCGGCAGCCAGCTGGGCGACAGCGAAGTGATCCTGGAGGGGGAAGCAGTCGCCTACGACCCGCTTACACGGGTGTTGCGGCCGTTTCAGGTCACCTCCACCCGGCGCCGCAAGTTCGACATCGCCCGCAGCGTTGAACAGAATCCAGTGCAGATTTTTTGTTTTGATCTGCTCTATGCCGACGGAGATGACCTAACCGCGAGGCCGTTTGCCGAACGGCGGGCTCGCCTGCTGGAGATTGTTGAGCCCAACCAGTCAATAGCGGTGATTGAGCAGATGGTCACCGACCGCGCGGACGCGGTCGAAAAATATTTCCTGCGGCAAATTGCGACCGGTCTCGAGGGAATTGTGGCCAAGCAGCTCGACGCCCCGTACGAGACCGGCAAACGAGGATTCGCCTGGATGAAATTCAAGCCCGGCAGCACTGGACTGGGCGATACGATCGACTGCACGGTGATCGGTTTCTGGCGCGGGTCCGGCAAGCGAACTGCGTTTGGAATCGGCGGGCTGCTCGGGGCCGTATGGGACGGAGGGGAGCAACGCCTCAAATCGATCACCAGGATCGGATCGGGCTTTAGTGACGAGGAATGGATCGAACTGGCAGGGCTGCTGGAGGAGGATGTGATCAGTCAGCCCCCGGCCTTGGTGGCATCGGATGTAACCCCTGACCAATGGGTCCAACCCCGCCACGTCATCACCGTCCAGTGCGACGAAATCTCGCGATCGCGCCTGCACACCGCCGGCCGCAGCGAACTGTTTGAGTTTGGCCGGATCGCGGCCGTAGCCCCGCTGGATGGGACTGACCTCGAACAGGTTTCCAGCGTCGGGCATTTGGCCGAATTGTTCGCCGGCCAGCCGACTGGAATCCCGCTGCGCCAACGTCCCGTCCTGGAGGCGGTAGCGTCTGTCCTGGGGTACTGGAATCCTCCGTCCGCGGAAACTGCAGAGCCGCCCGCCCTGTTCCTGGCGGTTCGCGCCGAGGACGGGCATGGGTGGCGAGAGTTGGGGCGGATCGTCCTATCCCCGTTTCCCGATTGGGACTGGCATGCGGCGGATCGGCGAACTGGCGGGCCACCCGTCGATCTGCTCGCGCGCTCGGCGCCCGACGTCTGGTTGGAACCCGGATTGCTGGTCGAGGTGAAGGGGCAGCTGCTGCGCCGCCACTGGATTGACCCGGAGGGTGGACAGGAAGGGTTCGCGCTGCGCTTCCCGCGAGCGCTCGGCCTCCCGCGGCCCGACAAGGGCTATGCCGACGCCACCAGCGTCGCCCAAGTGGCCCGGCTGTACGCGATCCAATCGCGCGGGCTAACCGCCCGCGCCGCCCCGGCGCAACTGGAGCTGGGGTAGCCGATCCCGTCCAGCTTGCAGCTAGCCGAAGGCGATCGCGTTGGCGATCAGATCAGCGTAGGCGGTTTGACCCGCAGGTGACAGGTGCACTCCATCGTCGGCCAACCAATCCGGATTTTCGGCCGAGGCCTCGTACCAGTCGACAAAGCGAACACTTTTCCATTCGCCCGTAGTCTCCAGCTGTTCATTGACAAATTCCTCCCAGGATCGCGGCGCGCGAATGTTGATTACGACCAGGCGGCGCAGATTGTGGCTCAGCTGGCGCATCTGGTCCAGATGGGCCGGGTCGAATATCCCGTTTGTCCCCAGGTGGACCACGATTACCCGCGGGCGGAGGGCTGGCGGGGCCGCCAGTGCCGATCGAATGCGATCGATGCCGTCGGCGAACTGTTTGGCCACGGTAGCGTCGATCTGGAGTTGCGGGACCGCCGTAAGCAGGGTTGGGGTCGCTCCCAGCATGACCGAGTCGCCGATTGCCAACACCGGAAGATTGATCGGCCGCCGCCGGACCGGCGGGGCGCGCTCGCTGGCCGGGTCGTAGCCGACCGTCAGCAGCGGGCTCGAAAACACGACGATCTGGTTGTCCTCCCCGGGCGCGCCTGTGGGCTCGGGCGCGGCGTTGTCGGTTTCAATGAGGTCTTGGACGGCCGTTGTGGCGTTGGCGGGGACAACCGGTCGGTTTGTAGCTTGCGGCGCTGGGGCCGGTTGGGTCGGGGAGTTGATCGATTCGAGCAATCGAGCGTTGGCTGCAATCTGATCGGCGATATCCGATTGCGATTGGGGAAACCAGCCACCGAACGCGAGCGCTGCAACGATCGAAAAAGCCGCCAATGATCCGATGCATACGGTGCTGCTGACCGGAATGTTTAGCAGACTGGCAAGCGTGGCTCGGGTCAATCCGGGGCCGCGCCGTCCGACATTGGCAAGCGCCTTGGCCACCGACTGTCGCACGGGAGCTTCGACCACGTACCAGGAGATCGCCGCCAACGCAAAAACCATGCCGCCCCGCCCCGCCAGATCAACCGCGGGCGGGACCCGATCTAGCAGCGGCAGGTCGATGACGAGCAGCGGCCAGTGCCATAGGTAGATGGCATACGAGCGCTTCCCGATCCAGCGAAACGGCGACCAGGCCAACAGATGGACCAGTGGACCTTGCCGTCCCAAGGCGGCGATCAGGACGATCCCGGTTAGCACCGCCGCCAATAGGAAGCCCCCGCGGTAAAGCAGTCCGTCCCACTCATGCAGAAAAACCATCATTGCCGTCAGGCCCGCCAGGGCCCCGGCGCCCAGCGCGCTGCCGGCCAGCGGCGGTAGCCTTAACCCTCGGTTGGACATTGCCACCAGGCACCCCAGCAGTGCTCCCCAGGCCAGGCCGCTGAGATGGGTGTCGGTGCCGTAGTAGATTCGCGAGACATCTTCCCAGGGCACGTACAGGGCCGCCATCAGCGCGGTCGCGGCAACCGCCAACAACCCGGCCAGTACGGCCAGGTGGCGAACACCACCAAACCGCATGATCAAGACAACCAGCGGCGGCCATACAAGATAAAACTGCTCTTCAACGGCCAGCGACCAAAGGTGGGTGGCCAGCGCCGGTTGCCATTGGGCAAAGTAGGAAACCTGCCGCAGCACGAAATCCCAGTTGGCAACGAACAGGACCGCGAATCGGGCGTCGGTGAGGAAGCCGGTGACCGTGGCCGGCGAAATTGCCGCCAGGTAAAGCCCGGTGAGGCCGAGCAGCAGCAGCAACGCCGGCAGCAGGCGGGCGGCTCGCCGCATCCAAAATCGCTGCAGCGCAATCGCGCCGTGCTCGGACCGCTCGCGCAGGAGCAGCAGGGTGATTAGGAATCCGGAAATGACGAAGAAAACGTCGACTCCCAAAAACCCCGCCGGCAGCCAATCGGCTCCGGCGTGAAAAATTAGCACCGCGATGACCGCGAATGCTCGCAGCCCGTCGAGAGCCGGCCAATAGCGGGCTTGCGCCGGGCTCCCCGAGGGCGAACCCTCGGCGGGAGTTGTTAGCGCCGTTGGCCCGCCGCGTATGAACTGATAGAGCGGCCGCGCGGGCAACCCGCGCGATATCGCCCTACACGTATTTGCGAATATCCGCCGCAGGGTCCTTTGCCAGGACTTGGGGTCCTTATTGCGCGGTGAGTTGAGCTTGACGGACCCGATCGGAGGCCTCGACCATGTTTCGCAGCGCCGGTCCGACTTCTTCCCAACGACGGGTCTTTAGTCCGCAGTCGGGATTTACCCATAATTTTTCGGGTTTGACGTGCTTGAGCGCCAATCGCAGCCGCTGCTCCATCTCGGCGGTGGACGGGATTCGCGGCGAGTGAATGTCGTATACCCCGGGCCCAATTTCATTGGGGTATTCGAAGTCGACGAATGATTCCAGCAATTCCATCGAGGACCGTGATGCCTCGATCGATAGCACATCGGCGTCGAGGTCGGCGATTGCCCCGATGATGTCGTTAAATTCCGAATAGCACATGTGGGTGTGGATCTGGGTCCGGTCGCTGACCCCGGAGGCGGCCAAGCGGAAGCATTCAACCGCCCATTTGAGGTAGTCGGCATGCTCGGATCGCCGCAGCGGTAGCCCTTCGCGCAGCGCCGGTTCATCCAGCTGGATCACCGATATCCCGGCTGCCTCAAGGTCGGCGACCTCGTCGCGCAGGGCCAGGGCGATCTGGCGGCAGGTCTGGGCGCGCGGCTGGTCGTCGCGCACGAAAGACCACAACATGATCGTTACCGGTGCGGTCAGCATGCCCTTGACCGGCCGCTTCGTCAGCGACTGGGCGAAGGCCGACCAGCTAACGGTCATCGGTTTGGGGCGCGAAACGTCGCCGTAGATAAGCGGCGGGCGCACGCAACGGGTTCCGTAGCTTTGCACCCACCCGTTGCCGGTGAACGCGATGCCTTTCAGCTGTTCGCCAAAATACTCGACCATGTCGGTGCGCTCAAACTCGCCGTGCACCAAGACATCGATTCCCAATTCCTCCTGGGCGCGGATCGTTCGCTCGATCTCCGAGCGCAAGAAATCTTCGTATTGGGACCGGTCCTGTTCCCCGCGGCGGTAGGCGCGGCGCTGCCTGCGCACCTGTCCAGATTGAGGAAAGGAACCGATCGTGGTCGTTGGCAACTGCCGCAGCCCGAGGTGCTCGAACTGAATGGCGGCGCGTTGCGGATAGGGCAGATGGCGCTCGGTCATCGCCGCGGTCAGGTTGGCGAGCCGTTCGGCAACCTGTGGGTCGTGAATGCGATCTGATTGGGCGTGGGCCTTTTTGGCCCGGGCCGAGCTTTCGAACTGGTCACTCACGCCGGCCCGGTCGCCGCCGGTGGCCCGGGCCAGGGCAACGACCTCGGACAACTTTTGCTTGGCAAAAGCTAGCCACTGTAGCAATTCGTCGTCCAGATCGATCTCCCGGGACAGATCGACCGGGCAGTGTTGTAGCGAGCACGAGGGGGCAACGATCAGACGATCAGGGCTGCCCAACTCGACTGTGGCTTGCAGGGCCAACTCCAAGGCGCCGTCCAGATCGGCGCGCCAGACGTTGCGCCCGTCGACGAGTCCCAATGAGAGTTGGACTGATGACCCCTTGGCTGCGGCAACGGCCGCCGGCAGCTGCCCGGGTGAACGTGCCAGATCAAGATGGAGCACTGCGATCGGGAGATTGGCGGCCAGCTCGAGGTTTTCAGCGAGCGGACCAAAGTAGGTGGCCAATATGATGTCGATCCCGGCCTCGGCCAACCGGGCATAGGCGCGCCGGAAGCCGTCGGCCATGCCAGCGGCAAGATCGGTGACCAAGATCGGTTCGTGGAGTTGGACCGCGTCGGCGCCGGCCGCTTGCAGCTGGCCGAGCAGTTGTTCGTAGACCGGCAGCAATCTATCCAGCAGGTCCAAACGGTCAAGGTCGCCCGGAACCTTGCCGAGGGCCAGATAGGAAAGGGGCCCGATTAGGACCGGCGTGGTTGCTATTCCCAGGTCCCTGGCCTGCGCGAACTCCGCGAGCGGTTTTTGGGCGTTCAGGCAAAACTCGGTCTCAGCGCTCAACTCCGGGACTACATAGTGGTAGTTGGTGTCAAACCATTTGGTCAATTCGCAGGCCTGCACATCGCCCAGCGGACCCTGATAGCCGCGGGCCATCGCAAAGTAGACGTCCAGGGGCGAGAGCTGGCCCAGGTCCCGGAATCGCTCCGGAATCGCTCCGACCATCATCGATGTGTCCAGGACCTGGTCGTAGAGCGAGAAATCGTTGCTGGGGATCAAGTCGATACCCGCATCGGCCTGCAGTTTCCAGGCGTATTCGCGCAAATTGGCGGCGGCGGCCAGCAGTGTCGGTTGGTCGTTGCGGCCGCGCCAGTAGCGTTCCACGGCGCGCTTTAATTCACGCTTGGGTCCGATGCGGGGAAAACCCAAACTCATGCTTTGAGTCATTGAGCGCAAGGCTCCCTTTGAATTGATAGGTGGGCCGCCGCCTGTCGGCGCCGACGGTGCTGAAAAAAGTCGGGGTGAATTCTATTTGGGTGGGGATAACCGCCGGCCAGCACGCATCGCCGCCGCCTCACTTGGGCAGGAAACCCGGCGTGGCCGCGGTCGCTCGGACCCGTTCGCTAGCCGACCAGTCCGCAGCGTCCTGGATCTGTGCAAGAACCTGGACCGGCGCGGTGCCGCCGGGTGACACGCGGGCGTTCACCGACCAGGTTGGGTCCATACGGTCGAGCGCATCGGCGGCGAAAAGCTCGCTGTGGGCCTGCAGCTGGGCCAGGCCAACTTTGCTCAGGTCGCCTCCGGTCCGCTCCAGTTCGGCCACCAATCCGGCGACCTTGGCATGTGCCTGGCTAAAAGGGAGCCCGCGGGTGACCAGGTAGTCGGCCAGATCGGTGGCTGCCGATGACCCCATCGCCGCAATTTCCCGCAGGCGCTGCTGGTCAAAGTGCAGGCTGGCCAGCAATCCGTCCAGCGCGCGTAGGCTGGCCAGGGCATCGTCCTCGGCCGCGAACACCACCTGTTTGTCTTCCTGCAGGTCCAAGTTGTAGGCCAGCGGAAGCGACTTTACGGTCGCCAGGAATCCGGCGACGCGACCGATTGCCGCGCCGGCCCGGCCGCGCACCAATTCGGCCACGTCGGGATTCTTCTTCTGCGGCATGATGCTCGATCCGGTCGACCAGGCGGCGGGTAGGGCGACCGCCGAATACGGCTGCGAGGCCCATATGACGATTTCCTCGGCCATGCGTGAAAGGTTCACCGCCAACTGGGCGGTTACTTGCAGGAAATCGACTACGAAATCACGGTTTGCGACCGCATCGATACTGTTGGCGGTCACCCTTGCAAAACCCAGCCGGGAAGCTACCAATTGAGGGTCGATCGGAAACGTAGTGCCGGCTAGGGCGCCGGCCCCCAGCGGCAATTCGGAAGCCGCCTCAATCGCGACCGGGCAGCGGAGGCAGGTGCGCTTAATCGCCTGCGCGTGGGCCAGCAGATGGTGGGCGAGCAATATCGGTTGGCCAACCTGGAGATGGGTCATGCCTGGGGCGATTGCCAAATTTTGTTGCCCGGCCCGGTCGACGATCGTGTCGAATAGGTCAAGGCTGGCCAGCCAAACCCGCACCGTGGCGGCCCGGACGTAGAGCCTAAAAGCGGTGGCAACCTGATCATTGCGGGAACGCGCGGTGCGGAGATGACCGGACGCCGCCCCAATTGATTCGTGCAGGAGGCGTTCGACCAACGAGTGGATATCTTCGTCGCCGCCGTCGAGTGGAACTCCCGCGTCAGCGAACTGCCGACCTAGGTCGGCGAGCCCGGCGCGGATGGCGCCAGCCTGTTCGGACGGGATGATGGCGCAGGCCGAGAGCATTTCGACGTGGGCGTCGGCCACCGCCAATTCCTCGCGCCAGAATCGTTGGTCGCGGGCCAGGGAACCGGTAAAGCCGATCGCCGCTCCACCACCACCGGCACCAAGGCGCCCGGCCCAGAGAGTCAATCTGGGCCCCCAGTGACGGTTTGCGGGGCTGCCGCGCTGCTTCGTCCTCCGCCGCCCGCCCGGCGGGGCAAATTCCTAGCTGCCACCGGGCGGCAGCAATTTATCGCCGCCGGCGCCGAGCTGCAGCCGCGCCTGGGTTTGCTGGCCCATCCCGTGCAACTTGATAAACCCGACCGCGGCTTCGTGATCGAAAGTGTCGTCGGCTCCGTAGGTCGCCAGCTCGGGTCGATAGAGCGCGTGCTCAGATGACCGGCCGACCACCTCGGCGCGCCCCTTGTAGAGACGCATCCGGACCGTCCCTGAGACCTGGACCTGATTCTGTTTCAAGTAGGCGGCCAGGTCGCGGTGCAGGCCGGAAAACCACAGGCCATCGTAGACCAGGCGGGCGTATTCACTGGCCACCTGAACCTTGAATCGCATTTGTTCGCGCGAGAGCGTCATCGTTTCCATTGCATAGTGGGCGCGGTGGAGGATCTCGGCCGCCGGCATCTCGTACACCTCGCGCGATTTGATCCCGATCAGCCGATTCTCGATGTGATCGGCCCGGCCGATGCCGTGCCGCCCACCAATGTCCTGCAGCCGTGAAATCAGTTGAACACCCCCCATCGGCTCACCGTTGAGCGCCGTCGGCAGTCCGGCCTCGAATCCGATTTCGAGATATTCGGGCCGGTCCGGCGCATCGCCCGGGGCAACCGTCCAGAGCCAAACATTGTCTGGCGGTTCGGCCCAGGCGTCTTCTAAGACCCCCGCCTCGATGCTCCGGCCCCATAGGTTCTCATCGGTCGAGTAGGGGCTCTCCCGGGTCAACGGAATTTGCAGGCCCAGGCGGTTTGCGTACTCAATCTCCTGTTCGCGGTTGAGGCTCCATTCGCGGATCGGGGCAATGATCCTCAGATTCGGATCAAGCGTTCGTACGGAGACGTCGAAACGCACCTGGTCGTTGCCCTTGCCGGTCGATCCGTGGGCCACCGCAACCGCCCCCAGTTCGCGCGCGGTTTCCACCAGCAGCCAGGCTATCAGCGGCCGACCCAACGCGGTGGCTAGGTAATAGGCATCCTCGTATTTGGCGCCCGCCTGCAGGGAAGGAAAAACGAAGCGATCAACGAACAGCGCCCGCGCGTCCTCGACCAGGGCATCGGCGGCGCCGTTGAACAGGGCCCGTTCGCGTACCCCTTCGAGCTCGCGGCCCTGACCCAGGTCGATCGTCAGGGCTATTACCTCTAGTCCGTAGTTTTCCTTTATCCAGGGAATGGCCACCGAGGTGTCGAGTCCCCCCGAATAAGCCAGTACAACCTTGTCCATGGTCTGTTGAGCCGCAATCTCGCTGCGGGTGGTCAGGCCCCGATGGCGTCGGCCACGATTGCCAACGCCTCGTCAACTTCGTCGGTGCTCACGGTAAGCGGTGGCACCATCCGGATGGCCGCGGCGGCGACCTTGACGACGATCAAGCCGTTGGCGCGGGCGTAGGCCACGACGTGATCGGCCAGTTCGGGCGATTCCAACTCAAATCCCTGGAGGAGCCCCACCCCGCGCACGTCAATGACTTTGCCGGTGTCCTTGAGCGCGCTAAGCGCTGCGGCGATCTGATCGCCGCGGGCCCTTACGGCTTCGAGAAAACCTTCGGACAGGACCGCTTCCATTACCACTTTGCCGGCCGCGCACATGACCGGCGATCCGGCGAAGGTGTTGCCATGGTCCCCGGGGCGCAGGGTCTGGGCGTGCTCCTTAAAGAGCACCGCGCCGAGTGGAAATCCGCCGCCCAACCCTTTGGCTAGGCAGATCAGGTCGGGTTCCACGCCCCAGTGGGCGAATCCATAAACATGACCGAGGCGTCCGATGCCGGTTTGGACTTCATCAAAGATGAGCAGGAGCCCGTGTTGATCGCACAGCGCCCGCAGGCCCTCAAGGTAGCCGGAGTCGGCCGGCCACACCCCGCCCTCGGCCTGGACCGGTTCGACCATGATGGCACAGGTCTGGTCGGTGATGGCGTCGGCCATCGCATCCAGGTCGTTGAACTGAACCTGTGCGAAGCCGTCGGGCATCGGACCGAATGGCGTCTGGTAGGCGGCGGTGCCGGTGGCAGCGGTCATTGCCAGGGTTCGCCCGTGAAAACTGCGGTTGGTTGAAATGACGTGGTAGGCGCCCGACCGGTTGGCCATCCCGAATTTGCGGGCCGCTTTGACCGCGGTCTCAGTTGATTCGGCGCCACTGTTGGTGAAAAAGACGCGGTCAAAGGGCGACTGGTCGAGCAGCAAGCTGGCCAGTTCAATCTGCGGGATGGTGTAGTAGAGGCTCGAAACGGTAACCAGTTCGCGGGCCTGCGCGGCAACCGCGTCGGCGATTGCCGGGTTGGCGTGTCCGAGGCTGCAGACCGCGATCCCGGCCACGAAATCGAGATATGAACGGCCCTTATCGTCCCAGACCCGGGTGCCTTGCCCGCGCACCAGGGTGAGTGGGAAGCGCGCAAAACATTGCGCGTAAAGATCATCGGCGAGTGCTTGCCATTGCATAGCCAGGGCCCGTAGCAGTCCAGTTTTTGTGCCTCGGCCGGTTGGCCGAAAGGGATTCTAGTTGGGGATTGCCTGGCCGCCAGTTGGGCCGCGAGCAATAGACTTTCGATTGCGCGAATGTCGAGTCTTCCCACACCCCCACCAGAATGCCGATGCGGGCCACCGTAATTAACGCCACCTCCTACTTTGGGCTGGAGCTCACCCGCTTGATAAGCGCTCACCCCGGGCTGGAGCTAGTTGCGCTTACCGCGCGCAGCCAGGCCGGCCGGCGGATGGGCCAGGTTTTTCCACAGGCGGCAACGTTCGGTGACGGTTCGGTCGCTGAAAAGGTCCTAACGGAGAGAGCTTCGACCGCAACCGACGTCGTTTTCTCCTGCCTTCCGCACCAGGCCTCGGTAGAGGCCCTCTGCCCGTTCGTTGAGGCCGGCGTGGCGGTAGTCGACGTGAGCGCTGATCTGCGCCTGGCCGACCCCTCCGTTTACGAGCACTACTACGGCGCCGCCCACCCCCGACCCGACCTGCTGCCGGCGGCGGTCTACGGCCTGCCGGAATTGCACCGGGCCGAGATCGGTGCGTCGCGATTGGTCGGCAACCCCGGCTGCTACCCCACCGCGGCGATCCTGGCGGCGGCCCCGGCGTTGGCGGCCGAGCTGATAGAGCCCGATCTGATCGTCGACGCTAAATCGGGTGTCTCGGGCGCCGGGCGCGCGCTCAAGGTTGACAGCCATTATTCGGAGGTTGCCGAGAGCATCCACGCCTACGGGGTCGACGGACACCGCCATGTGGCGGAAATGGTCCAGGAGCTGTCGCTGGTGGCCCGGCAGGCGGTGGACGTTACCTTTGTCCCGCATCTGACCCCGATGATCCGTGGCATCCTCTCGACCGGCTACGCCCGCCTGCGGCGTCCGATCGAACAGGGTCAGGTCGAGCGCATTTACGCGGACTTTTTTTCTGACTGCCCGTTTACGATCGTGCTGGACCAGCCACCGCGCACCAAATGGGTGACCGGTTCAAATTACTGCGCGGTGCACGCGCGGGTAAGTGCCAATCGGCGCGGGTTGCTCATGTTTGGGGCAATCGACAACCTGATAAAAGGGGCGGCGGGGCAGGCGCTGCAAAATGCCAACCTGATGCTGGGGATCGATGAACGCAGCGGCCTTTCTCAGGCCCCTTCCTATCCATAGTGTGATCGCCGTTGGAGGGCAATAACCAATGAGCCAGGGCATTTGTACGCCACAGGGATTTACCGCCGGGGGCTACTGCTGCGGCATCAAGCCGTCCGGAGCCCCTGACCTGGCGATCGTCGCCGCCGACTCTGCGTGCACGGTTGCCGGGGTGTTTACCAAGAATCGCTTCGCGGCCCCGAGCGTGCGCTACAACCGGGCGGTGGTAGGCCGCGGCCGGGCGCGCGCGATCGTTACCAATTCGGGAATCGCCAACGCCGCCACCGGGGCGCAGGGTTTTGACAACACGATGGAGGTGGCGCGCCTGGCCGCCGGGCGGCTTGGAATAGATTCCCACGAAGTCCTCTGTTGCTCGACCGGGATCATCGGTGTGCAACTGCCGATGCCCAAGATCGCCGCCGGCATCGAGCGGATCGTGCTTTCCCGGGACGGCGGGCCGGACGCTGCCACCGCAATCCTTACGACCGATCAGGGACCCAAGTTCGCCAGTTGCCAGGTGACCACCGCCCGAGGGCTGGTAACCCTTGGGGCCATGTGCAAGGGTGCGGGAATGATTCATCCCAACATGGCCACGATGCTCGCGTTCGTAACCACCGATGCCCGGGTCGCCGCATCCGACCTGCACGCGCTCACCGCTGCGGTCGCTGATTCCACCTTCAACATGATCAGCATCGACGGCGATTCATCGACTAACGATTCGCTCTTGACCCTGGCCTCCGGCGCCAGCGGGATCGACCTGGCGCCCGGCGACGCCGACTGGGCGGCGTTTGCGGATGCCTATCAAAAGCTGGCCTGGGAAATGGCGGCCGCCATAGTGGCCGGCGGCGAGGGCGTAAACCGCGTCTTCGAAGTCTCGGTGGTTGGTGCCTCAAGCGTGGGCGACGCCCGATTGACGGCGCGCGCGATTTCCGCCTCGATGCTGGTAAAGACTGCGGTACACGGCGCCGACTCGAACTTCGGCCGCTGCCTGTGCGCGGCCGGATATTCCGGCGCGATGTTCGATCCCGATCGGATGGACATGTTCATCGGCCCGGTCCAGATGATGCGATCGGGGTCGCCGATCGCATTTGACGCGTCCGCAGCCTCGGCTGAAATGGCCAAGCCGCGATCGGTCATCACCCTGAATTTGCATTCGGGCCCGCACACGGCCCGGGCAGTGGGTTGCGAACTGAGCTCGGAGTACGTGATCTTTAACTCCGAGTACACGACCTGAGGCGACCCGGTTTTGCGGCGTTCTCCTAGCCGCCCACCCACGGTTCTAAAAATCGGCGGTGGCGACGAACTGGACCTGCCCGACCTGTGTCGCCAGGTGGGGCGCCTGCGCGATTGCGGCCACCGAGTGCTGATCGTGCACGGGGGCGGCCGGGCGCTGAGCGCCAACCTGTCTGCAAACGGCGTCGAGTCGCGTTTCGTTGGCGGTCTGCGCTACACCGACGACGCGGTGCGGTCCGCCGCAGTTGAGGTCTTTGCCGGAACCGTAAACAAGCAGATCGTAGCCGAGCTGAGCCGGGCCCGAGTGCTGGCGGTTGGTATCTGCGGAATTGATGGCCAGTTGATTACGGTCGAACCCGAGCAGGCTGGGCGTTTGGGTTGGGTGGGCCAGATCGTCGCGGTCAACCCGACCGCCATCAACTTGCTCCTCGATGCCGAGATCACTCCGGTTGTGGCCCCCTTGGGATTGGATGCCAACGGCCAGATCTACAACGTAAACGCCGATACTGTGGCCGGCCGCCTGGCCCGGGAACTTGGAGCCGCGGCACTGGTGCTGGCCTCCAATGTGCCCGGAGTGCTGGACCGTTCCGGCGCATTAGTCGAACGCGTTACGCCCGATGTTGCAAGGCGACTGGTCGACGATGGGGCAATATCCGGCGGGATGATTCCCAAGCTGGTGGCGGCCCTTGATCTCCTCGACGCGGTGGGCTCGGTCCACATCGTAGATGGTGCTCGCCCCGGAGCGGTCGAAGCGGTTCTGGCGGGTCGCCCAGGATCGGGCACCCAGATCATTGCCGAGGACGGCTAACGCGGTGGTTCCCGCACCGGGGCGAATTATTAAATTGACCCTGGGCGATCTTTCGCTCAACGCCGAACTAAACGATTCGCCGGCCGCCAACGAGCTATTTGCCGCGCTCCCCCTGGAAGGGTCTATCAATCGTTGGGGGAAAGAGATCTACGCGAGCCTACCACTGGCGATCGCCCCGTCGAAATTCGACCGCGAGATTGTCTTCTCCGGGGAACTTGCATATTGGCCGCCGGGATCGGCGTTTTGCGTCTTCTGGGGACCCACGCCGGCCAGCCGCAATCCAGAAGAAATCAGGGCCGCCAGCAAGGTGGTTCCGCTGGGCCGACTGCGAATAATCCCGATGCCGGATTTGGATCGGATCGCGGGCGGTGATCTGATCCGCATCGAACGGGCCGAGTGATCGACCAATCGCTCGCCGGCCGCCGCCTGGGTCGGTCGGTCGCCCGGGTTGCATTTCTGCTCAGTGCGATGTTTCTGGCCAGCCGACTGCTGGGATTCGTCCGGCAGGGTGCAATCAACGCCCAATTCGGGGTTGGGCCGGAGGCCGACGCCTGGTTTGCCGCGTTCCGCATCCCCGATACGCTTTTTACCCTGTTCGCCGGCGGGGCCCTGATTTCGGCGTTCATTCCCGTATACGTTCAGCTGCGCGGGACCGGTACCCGGGCTGAGCGTCAGCGGCTGTTCTCAGGGGTCCTGAACCTGCTGGGGTTGATCGTTGCGGTGACCGCTTTGCTGGCGGCGGTCTTTGCTCCGACGCTGATGCGGGCCCTGGTTCCCGGTTTTGATCCGGCCACCCGGGAGTTGGCGGTCGAGGCCACTCGCTATCTGATGATTTCCCCGCTGCTGCTGGGCATTTCGGCGGTATTTAAAGGTGCATTGCACGCCGAGAACGATTTTTTGCTGCCGGCGGTGGGTCCGGTGCTCTACAACCTGGGGGTAATCGCCGGGGCGCTGTTGCTGGCCGAACCGCTGGGGATCATCGGCTTGGCCTGGGGAACGATCGCCGGAGCCTTGTTGCATGTGATCGTGCAGGTGCCGGGCCTGCGTAAGGGCGGCTTGGCCTGGCGACCAATGATCGCGCTGAGCGGCCCGGGGCGGCGGGTGGTTGAACTTATGCTGCCGCGGCTAGGCGGGTTCGCGGTTATCCAGCTGAGCTTCTTCTTCGTCAACTATTTAGCTTCCTTGCAGGGACCATCGGGCGTGGCGGCCTTTGGCAATGCCTGGCTGCTGCTTCTGTTTCCGCTCGGCGTGCTGGCGATTCCCTACGCCGAGGCGGTCCTACCGAGGTTTTCCGACCAGCATGCCCGCGGCGATACGGCTGCCCTCGCGGCGACCGCCTCGGCGGCCTTGACCTACATCCTTTTCGCGACCGTGCCGGCCAGCCTGATGATGATTTTGTTGGGCGAACCACTGGTGGCAGTACTGTTTGAGCGCGGTGCCTTCGACGCGTCCGCCAGTGCGGCCACTGGAGTGGTCCTGTCAGCGTTGGCGGTCGGACTGGTAGGCCACAGCCTGGCCGAGGTGTTAACGCGAATCTATTACGCTCGGCAGGACACCCGGCGGCCGGTCCTGATCATCTCCGCCAGCCTTTTTCTGCACATGCTCTTGTCCTGGGCGCTGGCCGGCCCATTTGCGGTGGCCGGCATCGCCCTGGGGGTCTCGATCGGGGTGCTGGTCGAGGTGATCGTGCTATACGTCTGGCTGCGGCGCCTGGGACTCGCGATTCGACCCGACCGCGGCCTGTGGGTCATTGCCGTCGCCAGCCTGCTGGTGGCCGCCGGCGCTTGGCTGGCGGTGGAGGTGCTCTCATCGCTGCATCTTGGGGCCGGCCTGGAAGGAGTCGGAATAATCGCAATCCTTTCGATGTCGGGCTTGGCTTACCTGGGAATAACCTTGGCCCTGGGCTTGGAACAGCCCCGGATCCTGTTGGCGGTACTAAGCTCGCGTTTGGGCCACATTCCGTGGGCCGGCCGGCGGCGCCCTTCCTAAAATCGCTTCCACCCCAAAAGACCGGTAAACACAAGATCTCCGCATGCCCGGCCCGCTTGCTCATATTCGCAATTTCTGCATCATTGCCCATATCGACCATGGAAAGTCGACCCTGGCCGATCGCATGCTCGAACTTACTGGTCAGGTCGATGAGCGCCATATGCGCAGCCAGGTGCTCGATTCCCTTGATCTGGAGCGCGAGCACGGGATAACCATCAAGGCAACTCCGGTGAGCATGCGGCTCCCGCGAGACGGTGGTCCCGAATACCTGCTCAATCTGATCGACACTCCGGGGCACGTTGACTTTTCGTACGAGGTCTCGCGGGCCATGGCCGCCTGCGAAGGGGCGCTACTGCTGGTTGACGCCACTCAGGGCATCGAAGCCCAGACGATTGCCAATCTCTATCAGGCGCTCGAGCTTGGGCTGGAGATCATTCCAGTTGTAAACAAGATAGACATGCCCGCGGCCCAACTGGACCAGGCGAAAGCCGAAATTGTCGAATTGATGGGGGTCGAACCCGGCCAGATCGCGGCGGTATCGGCCAAAAACGGAACCGGGGTACCAGAGCTGCTGGCCTCGTTGATCGCGACGATACCGGCTCCGGACGGGAAATTCGACGGCCCATTGCGAGCGCTCATATTCGATTCGACCTACGACCGCCACCGCGGGGTGGTAACCCATATCCGGGTGGTCGATGGGGCGGTTAGCGCCGGCGACCGGATCCGCCTGCCGGGCAGCGGAAAGCGCTTCGAGGTAGTAGAGGTCGGCGTGTTCGCGCCACAGATGAAAAAGGTTGACACGCTGCGGGCCGGACAGGTTGGCTACGCGGCGACCGGACTCAAGGATGGATTCGAATTCGTCGTTGGCGACACCCTGCTGGCCCAAACTGACCAGCTTTCGGAGCCCCTTCCCGGGTACGCTCCCGCCAAACCGATGGTTTTTGCCGGAATCTACCCGCAGGACCCCGGGCAATTTCCGCAGTTGCGCCGTGCCCTTGAACTTTTGCGCTTAAACGATTCGGCGCTTACCTACGTTCCGGAGGAGTCGGCGGCCCTCGGATTTGGTTTCCGGGTTGGTTTCCTGGGCCTATTGCATCTGAGCATCGTGCGCGAGCGGCTTGAACGCGACAACGACCTGACCTTGATCGTGACCAATCCCGGCGTCGAGTACAGGGTGGAGCGACACGACGGGCGGACCGTGCTGGTCGACGGCCCGGCGGCCATGCCGCCGGGCAATGAAATCGCTCGGGTGCTCGAGCCCTGGGTCAACCTCTCGATCGTGACCCCCGCCGACTACCTCGGCCCGTTGATGGAACTGGTGCGCCTGGCCCGCGGTTCGACCAGCAAGGTCGAATCGCTCGATACGCGGCGCGTACTGCTGGGTGGACAGGCGCCGCTGGGCGAGATTCTTGTTGACTTCTACGACCGGCTCAAATCCTCAACCCGCGGGTATGCCTCGCTCGACTACCATGTGAGCGATTACCGGCCGGTCAATGTCCAGGTCGTAGACATCCTGGTTAATGGTTCGCGGGTCGATGCGCTCTCGTCGATTTGCCATCGTGGCCGCGCTCGTGCCGACGCGCTGGCAGTCCTGGCCCGTCTGCGGACGGTAATTCCGCGGCAATTGTTTCAGGTGGCCCTGCAGGCGGCGATCGGGGGACGGGTCATCGCCCGCGAGACGATTCCGGCGCTGCGCAAAGACGTACTGGCCAAATGCTACGGCGGTGACGTGACCCGAAAGCGCAAATTGCTAAAGAAACAAGCCGAGGGCAAGAAGCGCATGAAAATGGTGGGCCAGGTCGAAATTCCGCAGGCCGCATTCACCACGGTTTTGGAGAGGTGACCGCCTGGCGGATATCCGGCTTTGCCGATGAGGCATTTGATGATTTTGCCAAGCAGCTGGAATTTTTCGCAAGTCTTGATCTTGAACTCATCGACGTTCGCCATTTCGATCGCGTCGGACTGCGGTGTTCGATCGCTGACTCGACCGCCGCCGAGCGCGATCGCCTGGCAGGGCAATTGGCCGCCGCCGGAATCGCCTGTCAAAGCGTGGCCTCGCCGATCGGCAAGTCACCGGTCGAAGGGGACATGGCGGGCTCGCAGTGGCAACTGGGAAATTGCCTGGCCGCCGCCGATCGGTTCGGCGCCTCCTACGTGCGGATTTTTGGATTTCAAACCGAACGTGCCGATGAGCACGGGGCCTGCGTAGCCCGGTTGCGGACCCTATGTGCCCAGGCCGCCAGTGAGGCCCCGGGCATCACGCT
The DNA here is from genome assembly GCA_965261345.1 of Chloroflexota bacterium. Classification (GTDB taxonomy): domain Bacteria; phylum Chloroflexota; class UBA11872; order UBA11872; family VXNJ01; genus VXNJ01. Next base: position 540,042 of record OZ253449.1, on the reverse strand, counting down.
GCTGCTCGAAAACGAGCGTGCCGTTTTTGGTGAAACACCGGCGCAGATTCTGATGGCGCTGGAACAAACCGGTGCTGACAATCTGGCCTACGTGTGCGATCCGTGCAATTTCGCAGTTGTTGGAATCGACCCCTGGTTGGACGCCTGCCCGCAGCTCTGGGGCCAGATCAGTGCCTTCCACGTTAAGGACCTGGGGGACGACCGGCAAATGGTCCCTGCCGGCGCAGGCCGGTGCAATTGGCCCAAAATCCTCTCCGCCGCGGCCGAGCGCAAGCAGATCTGGAATCTGGCGCTAGAACCCCACCTGGACCTGGCCGCCCGCCACCGCGGCCGTACCAGTCCCGGGGCCTTTGTGCAGGCCAAAACGGCGCTCGACGCGATCCTGGCGGCTTTGTAAGGTTTCGGGGCAATTCCCGTTTAGCGGCGGCGTTCTGCCAATTCCCGCCAGACAAGGTTGACATCAACCCCGCGCTGGGCCAGCGTAAGTAGGGCGAAGAAAAACAGGTCGGAGATCTCGCTGGCCAGCCGCTGGTCTGATTCCTCGCGGGCGGCGATCGCCGCTTCGGTCGCCTCCTCGATCAGCTTCCGGGCAATATAGGGCCAACCGCGGCGAAAACACTCGGCAACATAGGAGTCGGCGGGCATGTCCCGTCGCCGCTGGGCGATGATCGCGGCCACCTCTTCGATTACCGCGACGGTCGGGGCATCGTTCATCGGGAAGGTCCTGCCAGTTCACGGTAGAAACAAGTTGGGTTGCCGGTGTGGCAGGTCGGGCCATGCGGACGAGCCTGAACCAACAGGCTATTTTCCTCGCAATTTACGTGTATCGACTGCAGCGTCAGGGTATTGCCCGAGGTTTCGCCCTTGCGCCAGAGCCGTCCGCGTGTTCGCGACCAGAAACAGACTTGGCCGGTGTCAAGGGTCAGATCGAGGGCCTCGCGATTCATGTAACCGAGCATCAGCACCGCCCCGGAGTCGGCGTGCTGGACTATCGCCGGAATCAACCCGGCGGTGCCCCAGGTCAGGTTGCCGGGGTTCAGCCTTGCCGTCATCTAGGCTCCATGGTCATGGCGCATCGCGACTCCACGCCCGGCCAGGTACTGTTTGGCCTGACCGATCGTAAAGTCCCGGTAGTGGAAGATTGAGGCCGCCAGTACTGCATGGGCCCCGCCGACGGATAGGGCTTCGTAGAGGTGTTCAAGCGATCCCGCCCCGCCGGAGGCGACAACCGGCACCGGCACCCGGCTGGTCAGGGCCGCCAGCTGGGCGTTGTCGTAGCCGTCGCGGGTACCGTCGGCGTCAATGCTATTTAGAACGATTTCACCGGCCCCCAACTCGACCCCGCGCTCGGCCCAGGCTAGCGCGTCCAGGCCGGTATTGGTGCGTCCGCCGTGGGTCCACACCTCCCAGCCGCGCCGGTCAGGCCGGGCCTTCGAATCAATCGAGAGCACGATGCACTGGCTGCCGAAGCGGTCAGCACCCAGACGGATCATTCCGGGGTCGGCCACCGCGGCGGTGTTTATCGAGACTTTGTCGGCCCCGTTCCGCAGCATTTCGTACATGTCCTGGGTGTTGCGGATCCCTCCGCCGACGGTGAGCGGGATAAACACCTGTTCGGCCACCGCTCGCATCATGTTCAGGGTAATCGCGCGACCTTCGGCTGATGCCGAGATGTCGTAGAAGACCAGTTCGTCGGCCCCGGTCCGGTTGTAGTAGGCGGCCAGCTCCACCGGGTCGCCAGCGTCGCGATCAGCTGAAAAACGCACGCCACGCACGTTGCGCCCGTTTTTGACGTCCAGGCAGGGAATGATCCGGCGGGTGAGCATCGCGAGCGGCTACTGGGTTGCGAGGGCCAGCGCGTCGGCCAATTGGATGCGGCCGTCATAGAGTGCCCGGCCAATGATCACTCCCGCTGCCCCGGATGCCCGGGCCAGGGCGATGTCATCGAGCGAGGCAACTCCACCGGAGGCAATGACCGGCGTATCAACCGAGTTGCACATCGCCGCCAGCGCGGCGCCGTTGATCCCTGCCAACATCCCGTCACGCTCGATATCGGTGTAGACGATGGCGGTTGCCCCAAGGTCCTGGCAGCGCTTGGCAAATTCCAGCGCCGCGGGCCCGGCCGACTGTTGCCAGGCCTCGGTGGCCATCACCCCACCGCGGGCATCGATGCCGATTACTACCTGGTTGGCGAACCTGGCGCAGCAATCTGCGAGCAGCTTGGCGTCCTTGACCGCGGCCGTACCCAGTATCACGCGGTCGACCCCGCAGGAAAGGGCCGCCTCGATATCGGGCATCGTCCGCAGGCCCCCGCCCAATTGCAGTTTGATCGGCAATTTGGCGATATTGGCGATTGCCCGGGTATTGACTGGATGCCCGGTGCGGGCCCCGTCCAAATCGACGACATGCAGCCAACCGGCGCCCTGTTCAAGCCATCGTCGGGCCGGCTGTACCGGGTCCGGGTGGAAAACGTCGGCGCGGGCAAAATCACCCTGGTGCAAGCGAACCGCCCGCCCGGCGTAGATGTCAACTGCCGGATAGATCGTCAACACGGCCAGACAACGTTCTCTAGGTGGCCGGGCAGAGGGCGACGAAATTTCGATAAATCGCAAGTCCCCATGGCCCGCTTTTTTCCGGGTGAAACTGGGTGGCAAAGACCAGTCCCTCGCCCAGCACGCTCAAGAAATTTACTCCGTATTCGGTCACCCCGGCGCAGTAACTGGAATCGGCCGCATCGGCGTAGTAGGAGTGCACGAAATAAAAATTGGTCCCGCTGGGTATCCCTTCAAATATCGGGCAGGCGGCGACCTGATGGACCTGGTTCCAGCCCATGTGCGGGACATGTGGCCCCGGCGGGAACCGTCGAACGGTGCCGCCGTACAGGCCCAGGCACTCGGTGTTGTCATTTTCTTCCGACCGCGCCAGCAGGACATGCAATCCCATGCAGACCCCTAGGAACGGTTTGCCCGCCCGGACGTGATCCCCGATCGGACCCGAGAGGCCGCGCGACCGCAAACCGTTCATCGTATCCAAGGCTGCTCCCACACCGGGTAGGATCACCCCATCGGCACCGGCGACGGTGGCCGGGTCATCGGTTAACTGGTAATCGGCCTCGACGAATTCAAGCGCCCTCCGGACGCTTCCGATGTTGCCGGACCCGTAGTCGACTAGTGCCAGCAATGGTTGCCTCTATTCCGGCGTCGGCCGGCCCCGATTAGACCGCGCCGAGCGCCCGGCGAGCCCGATTCAGGCGGGCATCGTGCGCGGCCGCAAAGCGGCGGATGCCGTCGAGGATCGAAACGGGATCAAGGCGCGACTCGGAAATGACGTCAGCTTCCGACCCACCAGTGCGCCAGCGGTCGTCAAAGTCCGAGCTAAGCGAATACTGCTCGGCAAACGGCCCCAGATTGGCCAACGGCGCGACCCGCTTGGTCATAGTGGTAACGAACATCGAGTCGAAGCGATCGGCGTCGGAGAGGATCTTGCGCTGGTAGATCTCGTCTTGAAGTCGCAGGAGGTCCTCAGAAATTACCGCCACAACCCGGACGTTGATCTTTTCCGCGTCCAGTTGCGGAATGATCGAAACCAGGTTGTTAGTCGATGACGACCCTTGCACGTACACCGTGCCCTGGGGGTCCAGGGTGCGGTCGAAATCGCGGATGACGTAGGCTCCGCGTGCGGCCGCCAGAATGTCAGTGTCGGCAAACTTCGACCGATCGGCGACGTTAAAGTCGGGCCGGGCCACATGGATGACGATTACCCCGGCGTGTTTGCAGCGGGCGGCGTGGGAGACAGCGGCAAAGTACCCAGGCGCAACGTCGTTGTAGTCCCAGAAATAGAGATTGATCACCTGGCCGCGCGGGAACATGGTCCAAACCTGCGGTGCAAAAATTCCAAAGTGGGTGCGCGCGTCGGCCGCGGTTTCGGGGCCCGAATGCCCGGCCAGTACGGTCAGGACGCCATTGGCAAACGGCGAGTCCTGATTTTGCTGGGAAAACACACGCACCGGCGTGTACATCAACGGGGTAAACGCGCCGTAGGTGCCCGTTAGTCCCCAGACTCCGGCGTGGCGTTCCGGATCCGGCGAGAGGGTCTGTGAGACCAGTCCGGCAATGGTGCCGGCGTTGCCGGCTTCCTCGATCGCCGCTTTGAGGCGAGTTCCACCGGGGTTGCTTTCAGGATCATAGAGGCCGGTAAAGTGTGCCTTCTCGACGTTGATCGAATCTGCCAGGTCGGCGGCGATGGTGATGAAGCGGTTGTCGGTTACATAGTTGAGCCATTTGCCGATTTCGGAAATCGCCCGCCGGGTGCCGGCCTTTTGTCCGGCTTCCTTAAATAGGCTGATCTGCGTCTGGGCGTTGCCCGAACCGATCGTGACCGGGTCGCGCGGCAGGTTCTGCGGAGCCAGCCGCTCGTCACGGAACGGATCGACGTCCAACCGAAGTCGCGAGGGCATCACTTCGGGCAGGTCGTTTCCGATTGCCACCAGGCGGTCGGCAATCCAGGCCCCAAGCCCTCCGTCCAGGGCCGAGAGGGCAATATCGACATTGGTCTTAAATTCAATCAAGCGGTCGCGTTCCGATTGCGGAACCCCGTTACGGATGCCGGAAAATTCCACCCCAAAGCGCCGCTCAAAAGACTCCGCCAGGGCGATGAAGTAGGGGCCGTTCATTGCCAGGGTATAGGGATGCGAGGCCGCATCGGTGATTTGGGCATGACCGTTGATTTGCCCGTTAACCGCCCCCGGCCACCAGCCCTTGAGGGTGCGTCCGACGGTAATCATCGGCCGGCGGTCGGCGAAATCCCAGTCCTCCATCGCCTTGAGGGCGGCGACTACCTGGTCAAACCGGTTCCCGTCGTCGAGGGTAAATACGTTCCAGCCGTAGGCGGCCCACTGATCGGGCAGGCTGTAACCGGAATAGCGGGAATCGATTACACCGTCGAGCAGCGAACCGTCGATTCCGGCGTTGTTAAACGAATTTAGGACCCGCAGACGTTTGCCGACCTTCTGCGCCAGGGCGATCGTCTTGATCTCCTGCGCATGGCCCTCGGTCAACGCCATCTCACCCTCGAAAACAATCGATTTGCGCTCGGGTGGGGACCCCGCAAAGTCCCAGAACATGGCTTTTCCGGCCGCGGTCGAAAAGCCGACACCGGATGGACCGCCATTGACGTCGTTGGTCATGTCAGTGGTTTCGGCATGTCCGGCCAGGGCCCGGATACCGCGCCCGGCGGCCTGGGCAAAGAGCGGATGGTCGGCGAGGTCGTTTTCGTCCAGGATCGTGCTCAGCGCGCCGGACCCGCGGCGAAATCCGATCGCGTCGACGGCGAGCATGTTCTGCTTGGGATCGGTAGCGTAAGCTTCGTTTCCGGAAACCTTTCGCTGGCGTTCGAGCGATTCGCAGAGGATGATCCAAAGCGCATAGCAGGTGGGAACGCAATGCCCGCCGGCCAGCATGAAATTGTCAGCGTTCGGGTGCTTGGGTCGTCGCAGGTCGTAGGCCAGTGCGCCCAGCTTGGGACCGAGCAGATGTATGGCCACGTTGTACGGGGTGTAGGCGAGCGGCCCCCCAAGGTGACCGGTCTGAGAGTAATTCCCAAGCAGCACCAACAGCATCGAGGTCAGGAATGCCACATCCTCCAGGTGTTGCCGGCCGTATTCGGGGACCTGAATGGTTAGCGATTGGCGATCACCCGGCCCCTCCACCGAGCCGATGCTCACCGACCGCATCGCAGTGCTGGTTGTTGCCATGATCTTAATCTGTTCGAAAGCGCGGTCGCGCGGACTTGTTTCTGAGGCGGGCTTTGCCGTTTGGGGTAATTCGCATGTTACGCCCAAATCATGTTAATGGAACTACCCCGGGGCAAGATCGCGCACCGGCGATCCAATAGTCTTGATGTACTGGTGGCCCCGCCCTTTGCGGCGGCCGATTCCACAACGCCGGGACGCGCGCAGCCATTTCCATATTCACCGCCCTCCGGCGATTGCTGGTGCCGCTGTACCTGCCGTCGTTTTTCTTCTTCGTCGGGGTCGGGATGCTGGTTCCCACCCTGCCGTTGCTCGTTGCCGAGTTCGGCGTCAGCTACACCGCAATTGCGGTCGCAGTCTCGGCGGTCTCTATCGGCAACCTGCTCTTCAACGTCCCGGCCGGCATGCTGCTGGGAGCTCTTTCCAATCGCGCGGTGACCGTAATCGGCGCCCTGGTGATGTTTGCCACCACGATCCCGTTGGCCTTTAGCGGCGGGTTCAACGAAGTGCTGGTATTGCGGCTGGTATTCGGGTTCGGACTGTCGATGACCTTCCTCTCGCGGGTGACCTTGATCGGCCAGATGGTTGAGATCGAGCACCGCGGGCGGGCCACCGCGGCCCTGGGCGGGACTATGCGGATAGCGCGTTTCTTCCTGGGGCCGGCGCTGGTTGGAGTGTTCGGCGCCCTGCTGGACCTGCGTGAGCTCTTTTTGATGGCCGCCGTATTTCAATTATTTGCCGCGGCCGCGTCCTGGTTCGGGCAGCGTGACGAGCAACTCGAAGGGGCCGGTGCACCGATTCGCCAGTCAGCCCTAGGGCGCCTGGACGTATTTGGCCTCTACCTGCAACCGAAAGTGTTGGTCGCGTCGCTGGGAGCCCTCCTGGGCCAATCGATCCGGGCCGCACGATTGACGATCATCCCGTTCTTCGGCGCCTTCGTGCTCGATCTGGACGCCTCGGCGATCGGCTATATCACGGCCGTTGGCGGGGCCCTCGACATGGTCATTTTTCCGCTCGCCGGTTGGGTGATGGACCGCTTCGGTCGAAAATACTGCTCAGTGCCCTCGTTTGCGGTCATGGGGATCGGGATGTTCATCGTGGCCGGATCCGATACCTGGATGCTGCTGCTGATCGGTTCGGCTGTCCTGGGAATCGGCAATGGCCTTGGTTCGGGCGCACTGATGACCCTGGGTGTCGATCTGGCGCCGCCGGGTCGCCTGAGCGAATTCCTGGGCGTCTGGCGCGGGATCGGCGACCTGGGTGATCTGAGCGGCAACTTCCTGCCCGGCCAGTTCGGCGACAGCATTGGATTTGTCACCGGCGCGATTATGCTCGGAATTGCCGGCCTGGCGACCGCCGCGCTTATCCAGTTTTTTGTGCCCGAAACACTCAAGCGCAATCCGGCCGCCGTGTCAAAATCCGCTTGAGTTAGAGTGCGCGGCAGCAGCTTGCCGCAAATATTGGTCCCTTTGGAGACTTTAAGGAGTCGGCGGTGAGCTGGGAGTTTGAGGTATTAGCGGAGGGTTTTAGCCTGGCCGAAGGTCCCGCCTGGGACGGTCGACAACTGCTCTTTACCGACATCGACAACAACCGCATCATGGCCTTTGATCCGGAGGCCGGGACCTGCCATCCCTGGCACGAAGATACCGCGCGGACCAACGGCCTGCTCTTTGACCGCGACGGCCAACTCTACGGTTGCAGCCAGAACCGTGGCGCCATCTGCCGCTTTCGCCAGGGCGGCGGTTACGACGTTCTGGTCGAAACATTTGAGGGCAAGCGGCTCAACAGCCCTAACGACCTTGCCTTTGACGACCAGGATCAGATCTGGTTTACCGATCCGCGCTATGATGCCCTCTCGCCGCCAATGGAACTGGACCACCAATCGGTCTACCGGCTCACGCCGGGCGGTGGCGATTTCGACATCGAGCGCGTCACCTTTGACACCACCAAGCCCAACGGTATCCTGGTTTCGCCCGACCAGGGCGAGCTGTTCGTCTCCAACGCTGGCATAGAACCCGGCGAACCGCGCGAATTGCGGGCCTACCCGATCCGCAACAACGGATCCCTCGGACAATATCGCGTAGTCCACAACTTTTTCCCCTACCGGGCGATCGACGGAATGTGTTGGGATTCCAACGGCCACATCGTTGCAACCGCCGGCCGCAGCGCCGGTGGACCGGGGCCAATGATCTATGTGTTTGAAACCTCCGGCCGAATCCTGGAAACCCACCCGATCCGGCGCGACAACCCCACCAACTGCACCTTTGGCGGACCCGACCTTTCCGACCTGTACGTTACCACCGGGACTGGGGCCCTGCTGCGGGCGGCAACCGACCGTCGCGGCGCGCTCAGGTTTCCCGGCGCCTAGGCCGGCCAGCCCATGAAACTGGGACTATCAAACTGGGGAATGCCCGGCGTCGGATTCGACGATGTATGTTCATTCGCCGCTTCAACCGGATTTACCGGGGTCGAATTGACCGTTCTGCCGGCTTGGACCACCCGAATCGACGACCTGGATCCCACCGCGGTCGGGGAAATTGCCAAGCTGCTCGACGATCTTGATTTAGGCCTGCCGGCGATCGCCGCCCATTCCCCATTGATCGGGGTCGACGACCGGGCACTGCAAGCCGGCAGTGAGCGCATTCGCAAGGCGATCGAGCTGAGCGTTGCCCTCGACCGGCCTTGCCCCCCGGCGATCAACACCACCGTCGGCGGCGATCCCGGGAACTGGGAGGGTGACAGACAGAAAATTCTCGAACGCCTGGGACCGCTCCTTGAGAGTGCCCGCGCGGCCGGAGTGGCAATCGCCCTCGAGCCGCATGTGGGGTCGGCCCTGCACCTACCGCAACAGACCGCCTGGGTCCTTGATCAACTCGGGCGTGAATGCCTGGGGGTGAATTTTGATTTCTCGCATTTCCTGGCCCAGGGACTTTCGCTCGACCGGGCGGTTGAATTGTTGGGCCCGGACACCATCCACACTCATCTGAAAGGCGTTCACGGGCGTTGGCCGGATCACCAGTTCCTGGTCCCGGGGGAGGACGACTACGACTACGCGACCGAATTGAGGCTCATGGCCGCTGCCGGTTACCGCGGATACCAGACTCTGGAGGTTTCGGTCATGGTTCAGGCCCGCCCTGACTATGATCCGTTCGCAAGCGCCCGTCTGGGTTATTCGGTGTTGACCCGAGCTTTCGCCGCGGCCGGGGTAGGTGGCTAGCGCCCGACGCCTAATTCGCCGGTAAGCGCGCTGGCCGGCAGATCGGTGCGACCGCTAAGGTACCGGTCAATCCCACGCGCGGCGTCGCGCCCATGGGCGATCGCCCAGACCACCAGCGACATGCCACGGTGGATGTCGCCGCAGGCGAATACCCCCGGGGTGGTCGTCATCTGATCGCCGTCTACGGCCACCATTCCGCGGCCATCGAACCCAACTCCCAGCTGGCCAAATAGGCTCTCTTCGATCGGGGCCGAAAAGCCGATTGCAACCAGTACCAAATCGACATCGAGCACGAATTCGGAATCGGGCAGACGGATCATCTTGGGGCGTCCTCGGCCATCCTTTTCGCCCCATGCCAACCGGATCGCCTCAAGCCCGGTGACGCGGTTTTCGGCGCCGATGAGGCGTTGGGCATGGACGTTGAAGTTGCGGATCCCACCCTCTTCGTGGGCCGGCGTGGTGCGGGTCCGCATTATTGCCGGCCAATATGGCCAGGGGTTGTCGGCAGCGCGCTCCTCCGGCCATTCGTGGATGTCAAATTGATATATCTGGTTGGCTCCCTGGCGAATGGCGGTTCCCAGGCAGTCGGCGGCAGTATCGCCGCCTCCAATGATTACCACGTTCCGGCCGTTGGCCGAGATGAATTCCGAATCGGGAATCTGCTGGCCCAGATTGCGGCGGATCTGCTGGCACAGGTAATCCATCGCGTAGACGACCCCGTCGAGCTCGTAACCAGGGATGGTAAAGGAGCGCGGGTAATTGGCGCCGGTGGCAAGGCAGATCGCGTCGAATTCGCATCGCAGCTGCTGCACGTCGATCTCGGTACCGACGTTAACCCCGGTGCGAAATTGGATCCCCTCCTGTTCAAGCTGGTTGACCCGCCGGAAAACGACCTCCTTCTCCAGCTTGAAGTCGGGGATCCCCAGCGTTAGCAACCCTCCCGGATATTCGTCGCGCTCGAAGACGACAACGTTGTGGCCACAGCGGTTCAGCTGCTGGGCGGCGGCCAGGCCGGCCGGACCCGACCCGACGACTGCCACCCTCCGGCCGCTGCGGTGGCGTGGCGGTTGCGGTTTGATTTGGCCGTTGGCAAACCCCCAGTCGGCAATTTCACGCTCGATGTGTTCGATCGTTACCGGGTCGGAATTTATTGCCAGGACGCACGATTCCTCGCACGGGGCCGGGCAGATGCGGCCGGTAAATTCCGGGAAGTTGTTGGTGGAATGGAGGACCTTTAGGGCATCGCCCCAGCGCTGGTGAAAGACATGGCGATTAAAGTCTGGGATCTTATTGCCCAGCGGGCAGGCAGTGTGGCAGAAAGGAATGCCGCAACCCATGCAGCGCGAGGCCTGCTTCCCCGATTGACCGGGGGCCCGCTCCAGATATATCTCGCGCCAATCGCCAATTCGCGAATCGACATCGCGCTTTGGGATCGTGCGTCGTTGATGGCTTAGAAAGCCGGATAAACTAGCCGTTGTGAACCAACTCCATGGCTAACGCCTGTTCCCCGGCGGAACGCGCTGCCCGTTCGGCAAGTACCCGCCGGTAATCGCGTGGCATGATTTTGACGAATTCCAGCTGGGCGCGATCCCAGTCGGCAAGCAGCCGCGCGGCAACCGCACTTTCGGTAAATTGGAAATGCTCGGTGATTAGGCGGTGAATAGTTTCTAGGTCGCTTTGGGCCGGGTCCTCCAGCTCCACCAGCTCAAGGTTGCAACGCCCGCCCGCCAGGCGTGCCTGCGGATCTAACACGTAGGCAATGCCGCCGCTCATTCCGGCGGCAAAATTGCGCCCGGTCGGCCCAAGCACCACCACCACCCCACCGGTCATGTATTCACAGCCGTGGTCGCCCACGCCTTCGACGACCGAATTGGCGCCCGAATTGCGGACCGCGAAGCGCTCGCCAGCCTGGCCGCGGACGAAGAGTCTTCCGCCGGTGGCCCCGTACAGCACGACGTTGCCAACGATGATGTTCTCCTCGGCCAAATATCGGGCTGCCGGGGGCGGGCGGATGGAAATCGTTCCACCAGACATCCCTTTGCCAAAGTAATCGTTGGCGTCGCCAACCACGCGCGCGTTTATGCCCTCGACCAGAAAGGCGCCAAAGCTTTGCCCGCAGGATCCGCTCAGGTCCAATTGAATCGAGTCGGGTTCGAGCGGCGGGTTGCCGCCGCGGGCGATATCGCCCGAGAGCATCGTAAGCAGCGTACGGTTGGAGTTGCGGATCTTGAAACTTGCCCTGGTCTTGCGTCCGGCCTTCAGAGCCGGGGACAGGCTTCGAATGATCTGGTTGTCTAGCGCGTGGTTGAGGCCGTGCTGCTGCGAGAACATCTTGTGCCGCCCGACCTCGGCTGGCACCGTGGGCGCATAAAGCAGGCGCTGCAGGTCAATGCCCTTGGTCTTGGCCAGCTTGATTCCTTCACGAGGAACTAACAGATCGACGCGACCAATCATTTCGTCAGTGTTTTTTAGGCCAAGCTCGGCCATGATCTGGCGCAGATGTCGGGCCACCATGAAGAAATAGTTGACCACCGCCTCCGGCTTCCCGGCGAATCGCGCCCGCAACACCGGGTCCTGGGTGGCCACACCGACTGAACAGGTATTTAGGTGGCACTTTCGCAGCATTACGCAACCCAGGGTCACCAGCGGCAGGGTGGAGAAACCGAATTCTTCGGCGCCGAGGAGGCAGGCCACCGCAACGTCACGCCCTGTGCGCAGCTGTCCGTCGGTTTGGACCACGATCCGCGAACGCAAATCGTTGGCCAACAGAACCTGGTGGGTTTCGGCCAGCCCCAATTCCCACGGCAGGCCGGCATGCTTGACCGAGGACCACGGCGAGGCCCCAGTCCCGCCGGAATCGCCGGATATGAGCACCACGTCGCCAAAGGCCTTGGCCACCCCGGCGGCGATCGTGCCGACTCCCATCGCGGCCACTAATTTGACGTTGATCCGGGCGAAGGGATTGACGTTTTTAAGGTCATGGATCAACTGCGCCAGGTCTTCGATCGAATAGATGTCGTGATGCGGAGGCGGCGAGATGAGCTCAACTCCAGGCATCGAATGTCGTATCCAGCCGATGTATTCGTCGACCTTTTGGCCCGGCAGTTGCCCGCCTTCGCCGGGCTTGGAGCCCTGCGCCATCTTGATCTGCAGGTCGGTGGCATTTACTAGGTAGTCGGTGGTGACCCCAAACCGTCCCGACGCGACCTGCTTGATCGAACTGTTGCGCCAGGTGCCGTCGCGGTCCGGGTGGAATCGCCGATGGTCCTCGCCGCCCTCGCCAGTGTTGGATTTGGCACCGATCGAGTTCATCGCGATCGCCAGGGCCTCATGGGCCTCCTTGGAAATGGCGCCCAGCGAAATAGCCCCGGTTGCGAATCGTTGTACGATCCTTTCCTCCGGCTCTACCAGCTCGATGTCAAGCGGCTCCTTGGCACGGCGGAAATCAAGGATCCCGCGCAGGGTCGTGGCACGCAGGTCATCGGCTTCGCACTGGGCGGCAAATTGTTCATAAACGGAAAAATCGTTGGCGCCGGTGGCCTTTTGCAGCAGGGCCACGGTGGCGGGGTTGAGCATATGCCGCTCACCGTCGCGGTACCACTGGAAGAACCCGCCCGGGTCCAATTCCAGGTTGCCTTCCAGCCCGCCGCCGGGCGGATAAGTGGCCCGTTGCCGTTGAGCATATTCTGATTGCAGTTCGTCAATCGAGAGCCCACCGATTCGGGAGGGTGTCCAGGTAAAGTACCTATCAACCAGCGCCAGGGAGAGTCCGACCGATTCGAATATCTGGGCGCCCTGGTAGCTGCGGACGGTGGAGATGCCCATCTTGGACATGATCTTGAGCACGCCCTTGGCGAGCGCCTTGAGGTAGTTGGCTTCGGCCTCAGCCGAGTCAAGTCCGTCCAGCTGACCACAGGTGGCCAGCTCGGCAATCGATTCCAATGCCAGGTACGGGTTGACCGCCTGGGCACCGTAGCCGAGCAGGCAGGCCACCGAATGCACATCGAGGGCCTCGCCGGTCTTTGCGATGATTCCGCAGGACAGGCGGGTACCCGAACGGATCAGGTGGTGATGTACTCCGGCTACCGCCAGCAACGCGGGGATAGGAGCGTTGTGGGAATCGGCCCGCAGATCGGATATTACCAGGATCGAGGACCCGGCAGCTATGGCGGCGTCGGCATCGGCGCACAGGCGGTCCATGCCGAGCTTTAGCGTCCCGGGTTCGGCAACCGGCCCATACAGCGCGTCCAGGGTCGCGCATCTGAAGTCTTGGCTGTCCAGGTTTTGGATTCGGGAACAGGTTCGATCGTCAATTACTGGGGATGGCAGATGGAGTAAGCGTGCGTGTTCGGCGGTCTCGGCCAGAAGGTTGCGACGGCGCCCCAGCAACGTGTCCAGGGAGGTGACCAACTCCTCGCGGATTGCATCTACCGGCGGATTGGAAACCTGGGCGAAAAGCTGTCGGAAATAGTTAAAAAGCGATTGCGGACGCTCGGAAAATACCGCCAAGGGAGTGTCGAGGCCCATCGATCCGATCGGCTCGGCCGCGTTCAGTCCCATCGGCTCGAGGATTGCGGTCAACTCCTCGAAGGTATAGCCGAACGCCCGCTGCCGTTGCTGCAATGGAGTCGCCGGCCGGGTTTCGGCGTCGGGCGGTTCGGGTAAATCTTCGACTGCGCGGAGGTTTGCGGCCAACCAGTCGGCGTAGGGTTGGGCGCCTGCCAGGGTCGGCTTGATCTGGTCGTCGGTAAGGATTCCACCACCACCGGGGTCGATTACAAAGATCTGCCCCGGGGCGAGCCGGCCGCGTGATTTGACGTTCTCGGTTGCAATGTCGAGCACTCCGGTTTCCGACGCCATCACCAGTCGGCCATCTAAGGTCTCGGTGTAGCGGAATGGTCGAAATCCATTGCGGTCGAGCAGGGCGGCAATCTGCCTTCCATCGGTGGTAACCAGCAGCGCCGGGCCGTCCCACGGCTCCATCAGGCAGGCGTGGTAGCGATAGAAGGCGGTCATCTCGGGCGGCATTTCGGTGTGCCGCTCCCAAGCCTCGGGCACCATCATCAGCATCGCCTGGGCCAGCGGACGTCCCGAGCGCACCAGCAACTCGATCACATTGTCAAAGGCGGCTGTGTCCGACGAATCGGGCATCACGATTGGGAAGAGATCGTTGCCGAATCCCCGGTAATCGGGGTGATCGAGAATCGGCTCGCGGGCGGCCATCCAGTTGATGTTGCCGCGGGCGGTGTTGATCTCACCGTTGTGAACCGTCATACGGTAGGGGTGGGCCAGACGCCAGGACCCGAGCGTATTGGTTGAAAAACGCGAGTGCACGATCGCGAAATGGGCAAGCATCCGCGGATCGCCCAGGTCAGGGAAAAACTGGCGGGTCTGGGTCGAGATCAGCATCCCTTTATAGACGACGGTCAGAGTCGAGAGCGAGCAAATGAAAAATGTGTCGGGATCGGCAAGTCCCAGTCCAGCGGCCCGGTGCTCGATCAATTTGCGGGTAATGAACAAACGTCGCTCAGTGACCTGTTCGCTCCGCCGGGCGGAATCGCTCACGTCCAGGAAAACCTGCTGGATAAGTGGCATCCGTTCACGGCCCTGGCGCCCAATTTGCCCGGGCCGGATCGGTACATCGCGCCAGCCCAGCACGACCTGGCCGCGCTCGCGGGCGACCTCTTCGAGCAACCGACGGCACCCATCGGCCTCGTCTGGGTTCGGCGGCAGGAATACCGAGCCGATCGCGTAGTTACCCTGCGACGGGAGGGCGATGCCGGTGGCCCTGGTAATCGGCCGGAAGAATTCGTCGGCGATCGGTAGCAGAATTCCCGAACCGTCGCCGGTGAGAGGGTCGGCGTTTTTGGCGCCGCGGTGGGCCAGGTTCTCCAGGATGGTAAGGCCGTCACTAACGGTCTGGTAGCTGCGCCTACCGTCTAAGTCGGCGATCAAGCCCACTCCGCAGGCAGCGCGCGACGCCGCCGGGTCGATGAGGCCCGGGTAGCCGCAGTCGGAATCGTGGGTCATTGCTGCGTCGATTGGGCGGTTGGAGAGTTGGATCGCGTTGAGGCAACGCTGGCCGTCAATGGCCTATGACCCGCACCATCGCAGGGGAAGAATTTTATAGCTGGCGGGAAGAGCGACTTAAATCAGGTCGCGATTTGAGCGCTGCCGACCGCATTTTCGATGTAGTCCTGGAGGGCCTGGGCACGGCGCGGATGGCGCAGCTTGCGGATCGCCTTGCTCTCAATCTGGCGAATCCGCTCGCGGGTTACGTCGAAGCGCTGACCGACCTCTTCCAGGGTCCAGGTGCGCCCATCGCCGATACCGAAACGCAGCATGATCACATTGCGCTCGCGGTCATCGAGCTCTTCAAGGACCCGCAGAACCGCATCCTGGAGGTTGCGGTGGGCCGCCGCGTCGGCCGGAGCAACGATTGATTGGTCTTCGATGAAGTCACCTAGGTGGCTGTCTTCGTCCTCGCCAATCGGCGTGTCCAGCGAAACCGGCTGTTGGGCCACCTTGCGAATTTCGACGACCTTTTCTATCGAAATACCAAGCGCTTCGGCCAATTCCTCGTGGGTTGGCTCGTGGCCGTTTTGCTGGAGCAGCTCGCGGGTTTTGCGGATCAGCTTGTTGATGGTCTCTACCATGTGCACCGGAATCCGGATCGTTCGCGCCTGGTCGGCGATTGATCGGGTGATCGCCTGGCGGATCCACCAGGTGGCGTAGGTTGAGAATTTGTAGCCGCGACGGTAGTCGAATTTTTCGACCGCCCGGACCAGACCGATATTGCCTTCCTGGATCAGGTCCAGGAGCGACATTCCGCGGCCGGTGTATTTCTTGGCCACCGATACGACAAGCCGCAAATTGGACTTAATCAGGCGCTCGCGGGCCCGCATGCTGCCGGCCTCCATCTGGCGGGCGAGTTTTACCTCCTCGCGCGCCGTTAGTAGATTGGCGCGGCCGATCTCGCGTAGATACATCCGGACCGGGTCATCCAACGATCGGGTCGCCGAGGCATTGGCAGAGACAATGTTGGGCACGGTTTCGTTGGCCGTGGTCACAACCGGGACCTCGCGATCAAGGCCCTCGGAAAGTATCTTGACGCCCTCGCTCATCAGTCGGCGATAGAGGTCGTCGACCTGGTCCATTTCCTCTTCGACTTCCGGAATTACTTCCAGGATGTCGTCGTAGGTTACGTATCCGTCACGCTTGCCCTTTGTTACCAGGGCCTCCATCTCGGCCGACAGGTCGGACGAGATCCCGATGTCGTCAGCTTCCGGGGGCTGCGCCACGACATTGATGTGTTCGGTAGTAAGTTCACGGCGAAGCGGGTGTTCGGGTCCGAACTCATCGATATTTAGGTCGGAGAAAACCTCCGAAAGTTCGCTGAAGGTGACCCAGCCGCGCTCCTGCCATTGGGCCAGCAGGGTTTCAAACGGAATGTCGCTGGAGATTGGCTGGGCGCTGGCGCGCGCCCCGTTTTCGGTTGTCTTTGACTTTCGCTTGGTTCGTGATCGAGTGGCCGAAGCGGATTTTGACTTGACTTTCAACCTGGATGCCAACGTAAATACCGCTCCCCGCTCATATTTCCGACGTACCACCACGCCGTTGCTCCAGCCCCGCCGACCCGTTTAGGGGTGCGGACTGAGGTTGAATTATCGGCCAGCCCAGCGCCGGGTGCCCGATTTTCTGGAGTTAAATCCGGCTCTACCAAAGAGAAACGGAACGCTGCTACGTTGGAGCGATCCGACAAATTTTAGGTGGAAATTGCCAGGGTCCTCAGCTGCCGTTCGATCGCTAAGCGTTCGCGCCGCAATTCTTCCAGTTCGCCCAATGCCTTTTCGCGTGTTGCGGCGTCGGCCCCGTCGGCTAGCAACGAGACGGCGCTATCCATTTCGGCCGACAGGTGGCGTTTACGCACCTGCAGCACCAACCGTCCGAGATCGGCCAGCAGCAACTGTTCGCTGGCCGGCGCCGGATGCCGGCGGGTAATGGCCTGGAGGTGCTCGAGATAATCGCCAAGGTCCTCACCCAACCGGTCGACCAAGTAGGAGGAGGCCGGTTCGGAGGACTGAACCCGGTCCAATAGTTCAAAAACGGTCCGCGCTTCGGCCGATCCGAGTGCGGCTATCGGCAGAGCTTCACGTCCGATCGCCTGCCGCAACAGGGCCGGATTGGCCATGGCCAGCGCGCACAATTGATCGTCGACCGAAATTGCCGAACGGTTCCCGGCGGCCGCCGGTGCACCGATTTCTGGTTTCCCGGACCCCGCCCGCCGGTCGCGGCCAGCTAGCTCACGCTCGATTGCCGATTCGGAAATACCCAGCTTTTTGGCCAGTGCGGCCACGTAGTCAGCGCGAACGACCGGATCGCCGCCGCCTAGGCGGGCGACATACTTGAGCGCTTCGCTAAGCGCCTGGGCGCGTCCGCGACGCGAGGAAATATCGGATTCGGCAACGATCGCGGCAAAGAGGTAGTCGGCCAAGGGCGTGGCCCTGGCGATGATTTCCGGCCATTGCTCCGGTTGGTGGGAGATGATCTGGTCGGGGTCCTTCCCGGCCGGCAGCTCCACGACCTTGATCTCGGCATCAAGCTGGCCCTCGTGCCACGTCAAGGAGCCAAGTTCCTGGTCGATCCGTTGCAGATTGCGGCGCCCGGCGGCACGTCCGGCCAGGTCCCCATCCATGCACAGGACCACCTCGTCGACCCCGCTCGCAATCGCCCTAAATTGGCGCTCGGTCAGCGAGGTGCCCATGGAGGCGACCACGTTGCCAATTCCGGCCTGGTGCGCCGCAATCACGTCGGTATAGCCCTCGACGATTACCACCGAACGGGATTTCCGCACGCTGGCGCGGGCTAGATCAAGCCCGTATAGCAGGCGACTCTTGTCGAAGATATCGGTGCCGGCGGTGTTTATGTACTTGGCCGGATCGTCACCGAGGGTTCGTCCCCCAAATCCGAGAACCGATGATTTGGCCGATCGGATGGGAAACATCAGGCGGGATCGGAAGGCATCGTAGATCGAATCGCGTTCGCCGGCCCGCGCCAGTCCAGCGGCCAGTATTAGATCGCCCGATATGCCCTGCGCGCGCAGGGCGCCGATAAGTCCATCCCAGCCGCTGGGAGCGAGCCCGATCCGAAATCGCCTTTGGCTCTCCGCCGTTATCCCGCGCTTGCGCAGGTATTCGCGCGCCGCCTCGCCCTCCCGATGCGACGCTAGTTGACGCTCGAAATACTGGCAGGCGGCCTCGTTGGCACCCACCAGCGCACGCAGGTGAGCCTGAAGCTTGGGGTCGCGATTCCCCCGCCGAAGGCTTACGCCGGTTTCGTCGGCCAAGCGTTCCAGCGATTCCCGGAAGGTGAGGTTTTCGATCTTCATTAGGAAAGTGAAAACGTCGCCGGACTCGCCGCAACCAAAGCACTTGTAATTGCCCGAGTCGAGGAAGACAAAAAACGAGGGGGTGCGCTCTTCGTGGAATGGACAGCGCCCGCGCAGATGCTGGCCCGAGCGTTGCAATTGCACGTGTCGGCCGATGATCGCCTCGGCCGAAATTCGCGTTTTTACCTCTTCGATTTCGCCGGCCATAGCTCCCCGTGTCCCACTCTTCCTGGCTAGCTGGCGGCATCGTCCTAGATCTCGGTGCCATCCACCCTAATTTTGGATAACAAATGGCGTCCGCGGCCAGGTTGCTTGCATACTTTGGAAAAATATCGGCAAACCCGATGAGGAGGGGTCATGCAGGGGCGTGATTTTTGCGCGCATTTGCTCGCCGACAGCGAGCGCGAGATTTTTGAGCGCGACGGCTATCTTCGCATAAAAGAGGCACTGGACCCCGAAGCCAACGCAGCTTGCGCGGCGGCCGTTGACCGGCTTTGGCAGGCAGGTTTTAAGGGCGACGTGCGCGTTGACCACGGGCTCGTGCAGCGCTTCAACATGCTGGGCTGCATCGGACGTGATCGGGTGTTTTTCGACCTGGTGTGTTTTGAGAAAATCCTGCCCAAAATGTTTGGCATTCTCGGCTGGAACATATATCTTTACCATTCACACTTGGCGGTTTCGGGACGCGAGGAAGGCGCCTATGACCCGGCCGGCCCGACTTGGGGCTGGCACCAGGACTCCGGCCAGCTAAACCGCGATCTGGAGACCAATCCACGGCCGCGAATTTCGGTCAAGGTCGCCTATTTCCTGACCGACGTTTCAAAGCCGGGGCGCGGAAATTTCTGGGTGGTCCCAGGTTCCCATCTCCGGAATTCGATCCAGCTGCCAACGAGCGGTATGGGGCAACCCGACGGGGCGGTCCCGGTGCTTGCCGAACCCGGCGATGCAGTGATCTTTGACCGCCGGCTGTGGCACTCGGCCACTCCCAACTACTCCGATATCACTCGCAAGGTCCTCTTTTACGGCTACGGCTACAGATGGCTGCACGCCCGCGACGAAATGGAGTATTCGGCTCAGTGGTACGAGGAAGCCGACCCGATCATGCGTCAGATGCTTGGGCATTCAACCTCCAATCACGGTCGAACCTCACCCAGCCCGGACGATGTACCTCTGCGGACCTGGATGGAGCAGAACACCCCGGAGCTGGTGTGCGCATAGCACATCGTTGCCGGCGGCCAGCAGCGTTGGCCCGGGGAACCCCTGGGAATGCTCCAGGACGTTGACGGATTCGCCTACCGTTGGGCGACCGGCGGTGACGACGGGGCGCCGGCATTGTTGTTTGAGTCGGCGGGAACGTTAGCGGTACCGGTATTTGGGATGGGCAGCGCTGCCCGTGCATTGGATGCGCTAGCTACCTTATTTGCCGGGCGCGACGGCGTTTTTTCACATGAGACCGCCCTGGTGGCAGAGCGCGACGGCGACTTGGCGGCACTGATCGCTTTTTGCCGTCTCAGCGAATTGCGGCGGCGCAATCTCAAGACGATCGTCCCGATGCTCCGCGCGGTCGGATCGGGCAATGCGATCGCGCTGCTGCGGCGCGGTCGGTTGCCGACCGCGCTGGGGCCGCGCCCGCTTATCCCGCGGGTCCTGCGCAAGCGCGCCGAGGAGCCGATGGGGGCGGCGGCCACTCCCGACGACTACTACATCGCGGCCCTGGCGGTCGACCCGGGGTTTCGCCGCCGCGGCCTGGCCTCACAGCTGTTGGGGTTGGCCGAGCGGATCGCCCAAGGCGGCGGCGGCGGCGGTTCGATCACCGTAAACGTCCTTGCCGCCAATCCCGCGGCGGCGAATCTCTATCGGGCGCATGGCTACCGAACGATCCGCCGGTTTGAACCCAATTCAATATCCGGGGTTGGCCAAACCGGGGCGATCCTGTCGCTGCAAAAGGCGCTGGGCGGCTAATTTGGCAATGCTTAGCCACTAGACATCGCGGGTGAGACGTTCGCCCACCGCCTGGGCGGCGGCCAGTCGCGCGACCGGTACTCGGTACGGCGAACAGCTCACGTAGTCCAGGCCGATTTCTTCACAAAACGCGATCGATTCCGGATCACCGCCGTGCTCGCCACAGATGCCGACCTCGATGTCCGGGCGCGCCGCGCGGCCCGCTTGAGTGGCTTGCCGCATCAGGGAACCGACCCCGATCGGATCGAGCACCTGAAATGGATTGCGCGGCAGAATTCCCTCCTCCACGTATTGCAGCAGGAATTTGCCCTCGGCATCGTCGCGCGAGATGCCAAACGTCGTCTGGGTCAGGTCGTTGGTACCGAAGCTGAAAAACTCGGCAATCTCGGCGATTTCCGACGCCGTCAGGCAGGCCCGCGGAATCTCCATCATCGTCCCGAATTTGTAGTGGGGGCTCAGCCCGCGTTCATCGGCCACGGTTTCGGCGGTGGCCCGCAGGGCGGCCTCCACGGTGCGCAGTTCATTTATGTGCCCGATCAGCGGAATCATGATCTCAGGATGGGCATCGACACCCTCCTCCTGGAGGGCGATCGCGGCCTCGATGATGGCCCGAACCTGCATCTCGTAGATCTCCGGGTAAACGATTCCGAGGCGGCAGCCGCGCAACCCCAACATCGGGTTTTCCTCATGCAGATCAAGCGACCGCCGGACCTTGCGCTCGGCCTCGGCGACTTCGTCGGGGCCGGCTCCCTGCTCGCGCAACTGGGCCAACTCTTCGTCAACTCCGGAGAGGAATTCGTGCAGCGGGGGGTCGAGCAGACGGATCACCACTGGCAGACCAGCCATCGCTTTTAGGATCCCGCAAAAATCAGCGCGCTGGATCGGCAGCAGCCGCTGGAGCGCGGCGCGTCGGTCAGCCTCGGTTTCGGCCAGGATCATGTCCTGGAAGATCGGCAAGCGGTCTTCCTCGCGGAACATGTGCTCGGTCCGGCACAGACCGATACCTTGGGCGCCGAAGCCGCGGGCCTGTTCGGCCTCCTGCGGGGTGTCGGCGTTGGTCCATACCTGGAGCCGTCGCTGCTGGTCAGCCCAGCCCAGCAGGGTCTCCAACTCCTTGGTAACCTGACCGGCGATCAGCGGCGCCTGACCGGCAATGACATTGCCGGTGGACCCGTCGATTGTTATTTGGTCGCCGGCGTGGACGACATTTCCGCCAACACTGAACCGCCCCGCCTCCACGTCGATCGCCAACTGCTCGCACCCCACAACGGCCGGCAACCCCAGGGCCCGGGCAACGATCGCGGCGTGCGAGGTTGCACCGCCGCGGGCGGTCAGAATCGCCTTGGCAACCGCCATCCCGTGGAAGTCGTCGGGTGAGGTTTCCGGCCGCACCAAAATTACGCTCTCGCCGGCCCGGCCGCGCGCGGCCGCCTCGTCCGCGTTGAAGACAACCGCCCCGACCGCGGCTCCGGGTGAGGCATTAAGGCCCGTTGCGAGCGCCTCGATTTGCGCCTGCGGGTCTACCTGCGGGTGCAGATGGGCGTCGACCTGAGCGGGCTCCACCCGGGCCAGGGCGGTCGCGCGGTCGATGATGCCTTCCTCGGCCATGTCAACCGCGATCTTGACCGCGGCGCGCGGGCTGCGTTTGCCCGAGCGCGTCTGGAGCATCCACAGCCGCCCCTGCTCGATCGTAAATTCCAGGTCCTGCATGTCTCGGTAATGACGCTCGAGTTGCTCGGCGTAGGCCTCAAATTGGGCGTAAACATCAGGCATCTGATCGGCCAAAGTTGCGATCTGCGCCGGGGTGCGCACTCCGGCCACAACGTCCTCACCCTGGGCGTTGAGAAGGTACTCGCCGTACAGCTCGCGGACCCCGGAAACCCCGTTGCGAGTAAATGCGACGCCGGTCCCCGAACCCTCGCCCATGTTGCCAAATACCATCGTCTGGACATTGACCGCGGTCCCCCAATCGTGTGGGAGCTCGTGGAAATCGCGGTAGTCGACGGCACGCCGGCCATGCCAGGAATCAAAGACCGCACGGATCGCCCCGTGCAATTGGGTGCGCGGATCTTCGGGAAAACCAAGGCCGGTCTCGCGCTCGATTAGGGCCTTGAAGTCATTGGCCACGGCGAACCAATCGGCGCCGCTAAGCTCGCTGTCGGACCGCTTGCCAAGGCGCCGCTTGTGGTCTTGGATGATCCCTTCAAAGCTTCGGCTCTCCACGCCCATCACGATCGCTCCAAAGCCCTGGACGAAGCGTCGATAGGAGTCATTGGCGAACCGATCCTGTCCCGATTGTTCGCGCAACCCGACCAGAGTCTCAGCCGAGAGTCCCAGGTTGAGGACGGTGTCCATCATCCCTGGCATTGAAACCCGGGCGCCGGAGCGCACCGAGACGAGCAGCGGATTGATCCGGTTGCCAAAGCCTTTGCCCGATGCCTGCTCCACCTTGGCCAGGGCTTCGTCGATCTGCTGCTCAAGACCTTCAGGGAACTGTCCGCCGCCGGCGAAATAGGCTAGACAGGCTTCGGTTGTGATGGTAAATCCGGGCGGCACCGGCATTCCCGACCGAGTCATTTCTGCCACCCCGGCGCCCTTACCGCCCAGCAGATTACGCATGGACTGGTCGCCCTCGGAAAACAAGTAGACCAGCTTGGTCGAATGCGGCATGGGTGGGTACTCCAAAAAAGGGCCTGAGAATTTCCGGCGGCAGGTGCGGCAGGGTCGTGCGTTTATGCCGGCGCTCGATAAAAAAATTTTATGAGCATCGACGCGTGCCTTCGTACATCCTGATAATGGCGGTACGGTCGAATGGTTAACGGCCGACCCTGGGGCCCGGCTCCGACGGGCAACGCTCATTCGCTCCCAAAGGCGGCCAAATGCGGATCAACCGCGATCTGATGGCGGTCCTGCCGGCCCATTTCGGTATCGACTTTACTACCTTTGCGATCAATATCGTGTTCCCACTATTGGCCGCCAAATTGGAATTGACCTTCACCCAGGTGGGGGTCGCGGCCGGATTGCACATTGCCGTGAACGGGATGGCCCAGCCATTGTTCGGGATACTCGGCGACCGATTGGGGACCCGCCGACTGCTTACCGCGGCAATATTTTTTCAGGGTCTCTTTATCGGACTGGCCACCCAGGCCGGAACCTACTCGATCTTGCTCGCGTTGCTGGTCCTGTCCGCGGTGGCCTCGGGTGCCTTCCATTCGCTGGGCCTGGGCGCCGCCAACCAGTCGTCAGCGACGGGTAAGGGATCGGCGGTCGGGATGTTCTTCCTGGCCGGTAACACCGGTTTTGCGGTTTCTCCGGTAGTGACCGGGTTTTTCGTTGAGACCATGGAATTGGGACTTACTTTTCCGCTTTATTTGATCGTCTTTTCGGTTTTCACCTCCACGTTGTATTTCCTATTGACCCGCCCGCGAATCGCTGCGCCAACGACAGCGGAGCGGCCGTCCGAACACCGGCCCGGCAGGATGCTCAATCGACTGCTGGCCCCGTTGGCGGCGATGTCGGTGTTCCGCGGGCTGGCGTTTGGAGCTGCGCCGGTATTTATTCCGTTCGCATTCATCGATCAGGGAGCCTCGTTGCAAGTGGCCGGCTTGGCCCTTTCGGTTTTTTCAGCGGGCGCGGCGATCGGTGTTTTCGGCGGCGGTTGGCTTTCGGACCGGTTTGGCTCCAAATCGGTAATCGCGCTGCCGCTGCTTTTCGGGACGCCGGTGTTTTTGCTCATGGTGGTAACGATCGGGGCGCCGCTGTCGTTTGTTGCTGCGTTCGGTGCCGGGTTCTTGATTCAGACCCCCCAAACCCCGTCGGTGGTAATGATCCAGCAGGCGATGTCGGCCCGAATGGCCACCGCCTCGGGCTTGGCGCTTGGGTTCATTTTTTCAGTCCAGGCCGTAGGCCAAGCGCTCACCGGCGCAATCGCCGATTCGATCGGAGTGCAGTTGGCCCTGGCGGTCATCGCGATGATGCCGATCCTTGGTTTCTTTAGTTCGCTGGCAATTCCGGGCCGGTTATTGGAGCGCTCTCCCTGGGATCGGACTGTGGCTCCAGCCGGTTGATCGGCTACCTGCCGGCGGCCCGGTAGGACTTTGGCAAACGTGGGCCCGGCGAAAAATAGAATGGCGTGGAATTGAGCTTGCGGAGCCGACTCCGGTCGGCCCGAACGGGGTTTGAGGGGTAGTCCATGAATGGCATCGTATCCCGGGTCGACCGGTACTTCGAATTGGGAAAGGTCGGCTCCTCCGTACGGGTCGAAGTCGTCGCCGGGATTACCACTTTCTTGGCGATGAGTTACATCATCGCGGTCAACCCGGCAATCCTTTCCAATGCCGGCATTCCGCCGGTGGCCGCCGCCTTCGCGACCTGCCTGGTGGCCGGACTCGGAACCCTGGCGATGGGTTTGATCGCCCGCATGCCGCTGGCCCTGGCTCCGGGAATGGGCCTGAACGCGTTCTTCGCGTTCACCGTTGTCGGCGGGATGGGACTGACCTGGCAGGAAGCGCTCGGCGTTGTATTCATTTCCGGATGCGTTTTCGTGGCGCTAACGATTGCCGGCGTGCGTCAAGCCCTCGTCCGGATGATGCCGCGCGAGCTGCTCCCGGCTATCGGCGCCGGCATCGGCCTGTTCCTGCTCATGATCGGGCTGCGAAACGGCGGGCTTGTGCAGGCCCTGGACGCGACGATCATTACCCGCGGCGACTGGGGTTCGCCGACCGCGCTGTTGACCATCGCCACGGTCCTGGTTATCGCCGCCCTGCTGGCGCGTGGGCTGCGGGCCGGAATCCTGGTTGGAATCGTAGTTGCCACCCTCGTATCGATCCCGCTCGGACTCAGCGCCAGCCCGGCCACCGAGGGCAGTTGGTCGGACGGCATATTCGCGCTCGACATCGTGGGCGCGCTAGATGTCGGGTTCCTCGACATCATCTTTGCAATGTTGTTCGTTGACTTTTTCGACTCCCTCGGCACCGTTATCGGACTGATCAAGCGGGCCAAGCTGGAGGATTCAACCGGCAACGTTCCCCGGCTCGGCCGGATCCTGGCGGTCGACGGTGGTTCCACGATCGTCGGCGCCCTGGCTGGCACCTCGACGGTTACAACCTACATCGAGAGCGCGGCCGGGATCTCGGCCGGCGGTCGAACCGGGTTGACCGCGGTGGTCGTGGGGATCCTGTTCCTGCTGTCCCTGCCGCTTGCGGCATTGGTCGCGATCGTGCCCGAATCGGCGGTGGCCGCCGCCTTGGTGATCATTGCCGCGACCACGGTTGGATTGGTGCGTGAGATCGCCTGGGACGATATCGACACCGCCGTCCCGGCGGTTGTGACGATGGCGGGGATGCCGCTCACGTTTTCGATCGCCGACGGCCTGGCAATGGGAATTGTTTCCTATTCGATCCTCAAGATCCTGCGTGGCAAGGGCCTGGAAGTTTCCTGGCTGGTGCATGTTATGGCGATCTTGTTCATCGCCCGCTATATCTTTATCAGCTAGGAGTCTGCGCCGCAGGATTTGCGACCGAGCCCCGATCGCACCTGTTTCGGCGTTTTTGCGGCACGCAACGGTTGCGGCATGCTCCGGCGACGCAGACTGCCGCCGGTCACGGGCATCTGCAATGCGTCGATCGACCCGGATGAACCGGTTCGGGCGCCAAGGGGTCTCAATTCGGGGCGTTCGCGCTGCATTTACCCTCCGGCCACGACATTTATCCGCCTGGCGTTGAGCGCCAGGCACACCAGGGCCCACTCGCCCTGCACTTTCCTTAAATCCCCTTACGCTGAAGCGCCGGAAGCCCATGACGTGCTTTATCCAGCCGAACGGAGGTTCGGCGATGTGCTTGCGGTCCGCGTAGGTCTTCCTGCCTTCGGCACCGGCGATCTTGTCCGCCATGCGCGCCCGGGCCGGGGTGCGGGCGGCGAATCGGCCGCCGCCTTCGCGGCCCAGCGCCAGGTAGGCGTCGACGCCCCGGCGCTCCAGTTCGGCAAGGGTCCGCTCCGAGGCGTAGCCGCTGTCGGCCAGCACCTTGCCAGGCGAGGCGCCCAGGTTTTCCTGAACCTGGTCCAGCATCTCCTCCAGCCGGCCGTAGTCGGCCGGATTGGCGCCGACGTTGACGGCCACGATCAGGCGCGATGACCCGTCGACCGCCGCCTGGGCGTTGTAGGCCTGCTGGAAGCCCTCCGACGAGGTCTGCATGATGCACTCTCGGGATCGGTGAAGTTGCTCTGCGCCTTGGGGTCGGGTTCCCCGTAGGGGCGCTTGTAGCGTGGGCCGCGGCGCGGCGGGCCGTCGTCTTTGGGGGAGCGGCCGCGCTCGTCGTCGCGCTCCCGGGCTTTTTGCTCCAGGCGCTGCTTGGCCCGTTCTATCGCCTGCAGGCGCGATCGGCGGCGTTTGAGCTCTTCGGGAACGTCCTCGCCCGAGCCGTCGGGGCCGTACTGTTCGTCCTCGGCCAGGTCGGCGGCCTCGGCCCGCTC
Source organism: Chloroflexota bacterium (assembly GCA_965261345.1). Taxonomy (GTDB): domain Bacteria; phylum Chloroflexota; class UBA11872; order UBA11872; family VXNJ01; genus VXNJ01. Next base: position 513,255 of record OZ253449.1, on the reverse strand, counting down.
CAGCAGGGCGGTGATCTCGGCGCGCAGCTTTTGCTCCTGCTCCAGCATGCGCCCATAGCTCATCGCCTTGCGCCGGGAGGCCGAAGCCCGCACCTTGCTGGCGTCCACCGCCAGGGTCCCCAGTCTGGTAAGTCCCATCTCGCGGGCGATTGCAACGACCTGCACGAAGAGGTCCTTGAAGTCCTCAAGGTGGCGCTTTCGGAACTCGCAGATGGTGCGGTGGCGGGGTAGGCTGCCGGCGGCCAGCAGCCGGAAGGCCAGGTCGCGTTGTAAGGCGCTGGCGATCCGGCGCGAGGAGAAGGTGCCGGTGGCGTAGCCGTAGAGCAGGATCTTGACCATCATCGCCGGTTCGTAGGGGGAGTTGCGGCGGCCGTCGCCCTCGTAGGGGGCATAGAAGGCGGCCAGGTCCAGGGCGTCGACCAGGTCGGCGATCTGGTAGGCCAGGTCTCCATCGGGAAGCCACTCGCGCGGGTTCGGCGGCAGCAGGTGCGGCTGGTCGGGGTGGTAGGGCCGGAAGGTGGTCGGCATGGAGGCCGCCTGGCGAATACTTACGGGGAGTGCGCGGTTCCCGATTCTCCCTTTAGGATTTTTCTGCGGCGCAGACTCCTAGAAACCAGGCCGAAAAGCCCAAAACGCGCGTCGGGGCTCAAACAGATTAGCAATGACCTCGAAGACCTCCCTGAGGCCGCCAAACCGATTTAGGACACTCTGGATCGATATTTCGTGGGAATTCTGGGCCCATGCAACGATCGCGCCGGCGGCAACCGCATTTTTAAGACCCCGCGCCAAATCCCGATTCGCAGGTCCTTCCATTACCGGCGCAGAAGCTACTTCCCGGCCTTCGGCGACCCCGTTCCGATTGCCCTCCATCGCCATCTGCGCCGCCTCCCGGCCGTTTGCGGCGGCCGCGGTCAGCCCGGCTTCCCGGCCCGGGTCGGTTCCCGAGGGTTTCCTTTTCCACGACTCCCCTTCGGCAAGCGTTAGGTTGGCCACCGTGGCCGCCATCAGCAGCTGGAACCCGGCAAGTTGCCTGCCAAAGAACCGCGACTGGCGCACGCCCAGCTGGCAGAGCCTGGCCAGGCGGTGCTCGACGCGGGTTCTAAGGCGCGCGATCTTTAAGCCTTCCTTACTGCGCTGGCGGATGCGGGCCTGCTGCAGCAGGCGTTCCTGGGGATGGACGCTGATGCGGCGGTTGGGTTTGGTCGCAGAGCGTATGCAGGATCTCTTGAGCGGACAGGCCGAGCACTGCTCTTTAGCGAAGTGGAAGAGGCCGGCGCGTGTCTTGGCGCTGCGCCGGGAGCGCGAGCGGCGGTAATCGGAAGTTATCTGCCCGGCCGGGCAGTGCGCAGGTTCCCTTTTCCAGATCGATGGCAAAGTCCTGCTTTACTAAAGTAGCGGCTGGCTGGTTTACCCGGCGCCCTGGCGAAGAGGTCGTACCCGGCGTCGGCGAAGTCCTTGCGGGTGTCGCCAGCCCCGTAGGCGCAGTCGCCGATGACGATCTCGACTTTGGCGGCGGCGTTCTCTTCGGCCTCCCGCACCAGCGCCAGGGCGCCGCAGTTGTCGGGGGCGTTGCCCGGGATCACGTCTACCGCGGTTACCAGGCCGGTTGACAAATCTACGGCGATGGCGGCCTTGTGGCCGGCAAAGCGGTTGGTCGAGCTCTTGCGTCCATGGCGCATCTGCGGATCGTGCGCCGATATGATCCGGTCGCGTCCGCCCCGAACGATCTCCACTTCCTCGCCATCTGCGCCGTCGGCCGAATCCCTGGCCGCGACACCCCTGTCTCTGACCGCCACCGGGGCGGGATCGACCTCGCCGGCGTCGGTTCTCGCCGGCAGCAGCAGCCGATCGCGGTCGTCGGGAACCGGTTTTGCCGGTTCCGCGGGGACGCGTTTTACGTCCTGGAGCAGGATCTGCGACAGCAGCTGCGAGCAGGCCAGGATCTTATCGGCGCGCTTATTGTCGGGAGCAGGGGATTCAAGCGCGCTGCGGGCCCTTGCCAGCAGCGAGTCGGCGTCTCTGACGATCCGCCCCAGGAACCGGCGGCGCTGTTTACGGTCCGACCAGTCGATGGCGACAGCGCCCTTCAGGCTCTTGCCGGCATGCAGGTTGTAGCCGTGTTGGCGGGCCCACTCTTTGGGGTCTTGGCCATCCTGTTCGGCCAGGGCGCCGACCAGCAGGCGGCAGCCGTCCCCGATCAGGTTGTAGGCGTCCCGCACCGCGCCCCTGCCCAGGATGGCGGTGGTATCGATCGCCAGCTTCATGCTCTGGCCCTTGAAGAAGCCCTTTTTGCGGGCGTGCTGCAGGGAGCGGCGAAATATCCCCCGCGCCCTGCCGTGAACGATCAGCTGCGAGCGAAACAGCTGCAATGTGGACTTGGCGAACGCGCGTTCTTCCAGCTCGGTCCCCAGCGCCACCTTCCAGCGCAGGTCGTAGTCGGCCCGCTGCTTGGCCTCGTTGTCAGAGACCTTATCGTGGGCCTGCAGCAGGAGAACGGTGGCCAGCAGCGAGGGCGCCACGCTGGGGCGGCCGTTGTCGGCGCAGTAGAGATCGGCGAAATCTTCGTCTTTGAACAGCTCTCCCCGCATGCCCGCCAGGCGGCCGTAGAAGGTATCGCGTCCTACGTAGTCAAGGTGCAGGCCGTCGGTCTGGAAGAAGCCCTTTTGGGCATGGGTCCCCAGCATGTCTCCACCACCCGGCAATGCTATGTTTTTATCAATGGAAAGGCTCCGCAAGATGCCTGTTGATATTTTATATGTTTGATGACGGATTAGCCCTTTGTACAGGGGCTTTTCGGCCGGGCTTCTAGCCGAATCAGCTAGTTGGATTCGGACCAGAGACGCCGGAGAAACCCGACCTAGAGGTAGGGGAAATTGGGTCGATTGAGGGTCCGGCCGGTGGCCAGGGCCGGGTCCGGTGGCAATTGCGCCGCCGCCGCCTCGTCGATGTCACCTCCAAGACCGGGTCGGTCGGGCACTAGCAGGTGCCCGTTTTCAACCTCGATCGGATGGGTCAGCAACTGGTTGTAGCGGGCCCGATAGGGTTCGAAAAACTCTTGGATTGCAAAGTTCGGAGTGCTGGCGTCCAGGTGGATCGCAGCGAGTGTGGAAAGTGGTCCACCGGCGTTGTGCGGCTGGATTGCAACGTAATGGGTTTCGGCCATTGTGGCTATTTTTTTAAGCTCGCTAATGCCCCCGGCGTGACAGATGTCCGGTTGGATGATGCGCACGCAATTGCGTTCCAGCAGCGGGCGGAAATCCCAGCGCGAAAGCAACCGCTCGCCGGTGGCGATCGGAACCCGCACCGCCCGCGCCACCTCGGCCAGGGCATCGGGGTTGTCGTGCAGGATCGGTTCCTCGTAAAAGAATGGACGGTAGGGTTCGAGCCGCTGGCCAACCCTGATGGCCGAAATCATGTTGAACCGGCCGTGCGCCTCGATGCACAGGTCCACCGTCGGGCCAACCGCCATCCGAACCGCGTCGATGTTGGCGAAGGCCTCGTCCTCGATTTGGCGCGAGAGCATCTGGTTGGCCCCGGTGAACGGGTCCCATTTGATCGCGTCAAATCCGGCCTCCACCATGGCGAGCGCGTCGTCGGCGTATTTGCCGGGTCCGGATCCGATTTCAAACCAGGAATTTGCGTAGGCGCGCAGGCGGTCGCGCACCTTCCCGCCCAATAGCTGGTGTACCGGGACCGCCAGCGCCTTGCCCAATATGTCCCAGAGGGCCAGGTCGATACCCGAGATTGCCGACATCGAAACCGCTCCGCCGCTCCAGTAGGTGCCACGGTGGGCGTCGACCCAGATCTTTTCGATCTGACGCGGATCGCGGCCGATTAGACCCTTGGCAAGCTCGGCGATTTCGGCCTGCACCGAAATCTCCCGGTTCTCCAGGCTCGCCTCGCCCCAGCCGGTTATCCCCGCGTCAGTGGAGACTTTCACGAATAGCCAATTGGCGTGCCCGCCGGCGGTGGCGATGGTGGATATATCGGTAATCTTCACGGCGATCGACTCCTGCCTGGAGGTTCGGGCTGGGCCCGCAATGCCTATTTGACCAATCGGCTGCGCCCAAATCGGGCCTGCAGCGCGCTTCGTGCGGCCAGGCCGAGGAATATCGGCAGGACGCGCTGGCGGCGCCAGCGCCAGGGTTGGATTACTAGCCGGAACAACCATTCCAGTCCAATTCGCCTCACCCATCGAGGAGCCCGGCGAACCCGCCCGGAGATCATGTCGAATGCCCCACCGACCCCCACCGCCAGGCGCACGCGGCAGTGCGGCAGATTCCGGGCAATCCAATATTCTTGGCGCGGCGTGCCGAAGGCCACCAGCAGAACCCGCGCTCCGGAATCAGCAATCATCCGGCAGATCGACTCGGCCTGGCCGAATGGGTCAGCGGGTTCGGCAGCACCGGCCACCCTGAGGCCTGGGTGCCGGGAAACTAGGGCCGCCGCCGCCGCCGCCGCCGTGCCGTCTCGCCCACCGAGCAGAAACAGCGGGTAATTGCCGGCGATGCAGAGTTGGCAGATATGCGATACCAACTCGATCCCGGGCAGCCGCTCGCAGTGCCGGTGGCCGTGCCAGCGCGCCGCGATCAGGAGGCCGGCTCCATCGATCAGATTTAGGTCGTTGTGCTGGAGGACCTTGAGAAATTCCCGGTCGCTGCGCGCGGCGACTATGAATTCCGGGTTGACCGTAAAAATCGCCCGCCCCTGGCCGCCTGATAACCAGGCGCGCAGCCAGGCCAGGGCGAACCCTTGACGGAGGCCAAAGAGCGGAATCGAGAAGAGTTCAATTGCCGCCGGTTTGGCGCGCGAATCAGTCATCCAGTGCCCTGGTGGCGGCTTCCAAGACCGCCTGCGGCTCCAGCCAGCGCATGCATAGCCGATCACCGAAAGGGCAGATGGGCAATGCCCTTTGGTCGTAACAGGGCGCGCAAGCGATCCCGCTGGCTAGCACCATGGATTCGACGCCGCGCGGCCGGTAGCGCGCAACATCGGTCGGGCCGAATAGCCCGATCGTCCTGGTCCCGCAGAGATCAGCCAAATGTAGCGGCATGCTGTCTACGCTGATGACCAGCCGGGCGCTTTCAAGCAGCCCCGCCAGTTCGCCGATTCTCAGCCGACCGCCCAAATCGGTGATCCCTCCAACTCCGCCCGCGATGGCCTCGGTCAATCGGCTCTGATCGGCCGTGCCGATGACCACTACCGGGATCTGCCGGCAGGCCAGGGCGACGGCCAGCGTGCGCCAATATTCGGCCGGCCAGGACTTGGCCGATCCCGACCGCGCGCCGGGCGAGAGCACCACCGGCCGGACCTCCGCAAACGCGCCGTCCGTTTGGCCAGGAGCGATCAGGCCAGCCGGGTTGTCGGCCGGGCCCGCTTCCACCAGGGCCGCCAGATGGTTGACCTCGTGTTCGCCGGGAGCAATCGCCCGGCTTCGTTCCAGGGCCGGATGGCCGTTCCCGTCGCCTACCCGGTGGCGAGCCAGCGAGAGCGCCACCAGCGAGCGAGCAAGCGGTCCGTAGGCCGAAATCGCCAGGTCGAAGCGCGCGCTGCGAATTTGCCCAAGCAACCCCCAGACCGAACGCCAGCGGTCCGGCCGAAGGATTCCATCCCGGTGAAAGAGGCCCGCCGCATCACATTCGATGACGTGGTCGATTTGTGGGGACAAACCAAGCAGCTCGCCCGATCCGCGGCGCGCCAGAAAGGTGATCGCAGCGCCGGGGAAGCGCCGCTTTAAGGCGTCCACCAGATGCAGGGTCAATATCAGGTCGCCAAGCAAATCTAGGCGAACCACCAGGATCCGCCGGGGAACCTGCCGAAACGGCCAGAGACGGTCGCGGCTACGGCCAGAAAATCCGCGCAGGGAGCGTTCAAGATCGGCCAAGGCGCCAAGCGGCGGAAGCAGCAACCACGTCAACCCGCGTTTGATGGCGCGCACCCAGCGGCCCTCTCGCGGTAGCGGTGTCACCGGCCGGGTCGCGGCCGGTCCGAAATCGACTTCTAGTTCCGACAAATTGCGCCTTTAAATCCAACGTTGTCGGCCAGATTGTGCATCAGGTAACCGGTATGGTTTCGGGCGGGCCCGCAACGCCCGCAATCTGCGCCCGGGCCGCGGCGGCCACGAACATGCTCCCGGCAACTACCACGACGCCTTCGCGGTCGGCCCGGGCGGCCGCCAGGGCCGCCTCAACGCTGTCGTGACACTCGGTAGCAAAATCGGCAAGTTGTGCGGCCAGGGCCGGCGGATCGGCCGCACGCGGGTGGCGGGCCCGGCAGAGATGTAGTCGGCAGGAGGGCGAGCGGAAGGCCTCCAGGAGGGTTTTGGGGTCCTTGTCGCGGGACTGGCCGAATACCAGGTTGATCCGACGCCCGGCGAACTGTTCCCGCAGCATTCCGGCCAGGGCCGCCATCGCCGCCCCGGTGTGGGCTCCATCAACCACCACCGGCGGGCTGCCGTCAAACACCTCGCAGCGCGCCGGCAGCTCGGTATTGGCCATCGCCGATACAGCCCTTTCGGGGGGTATGTCAAACCCCCCGGCTTTTAGGGTCAGCAGGGCCAAGGCGGCGTCCTGGGCCAGATGCCGGGCGCGAAAATGTTGGCTGATTCGAGCGACCATTTCCGCGGATACGGTAAGCAGGCGTGCGCCTTCTCGCTTGCAATGCGTTGCAATAACGGTTGCCGCCGCCGGTTCCGCCGCGGCGCTGGCGACGCCCACCCCGGGACCGATGATGGCAGCTTTTTCGCCGGCGATGGCCGCCAGATCGGTACCGAGGATCTGGGTGTGCTCAAGTCCAATTGGCGTGATTGCCACCGCCCTTTTGTTAGTTAGCGCATTGGTGGCATCGAGCCGTCCGCCGAGTCCGGTTTCTATCACCGCGACATCGACCCGTCGCCGGGCAAACCAGTCAAGCGCCATCACCGTGGCCAGTTCGAAAGTGGTTGCCGGTCCAACTTCCGGGCAGCGTGCGCGAGCACGATCCTCAAATCTGATCGCCCGCGCGAACTGGGTTGCAAATTCGGATTCGGCAATCGGCCCGAACCCGATTTGTAACCGTTCGCGAAAGGAGTGCAGATGTGGTTGCGTGTATAGCCCCACCCGTACGCCGGCGTCTTTTAGGGCAGCCGCAAGGTAAAAGCAGGTCGTTCCTTTGCCCGTGCTGCCGGCCACGTGCAGGCAGGAATAATTGTCCTGTGGGTTGCCGGCCGCCGCCAGCAGGGCCCGGGTTCGCTCAACCCCCAGTTCGACCTTGTCGGCGCCGCTCCAAAATCCGGGGCCGCGCTCGGGATCAGAGCGGCGATAGAGACTGGCCAGCGAATCAGCGTAGTTCAATGCTCAAATCCGACGCGACCAATTCCGGCGAGCGATAAAGCGTGAGCGATTGGGGTCCTTCCAGGTCCCGGGCCAGGTCGGCGACGGAAGGTCCGTCCCGGGTAAGGCGTAGGTCCGGTTGCAGGTTGGCGAGCGGGCGACAGACGAACAATCGCCGGGCGATCTGCGGATGAGGAATCTGAAGCTCCGGTGTATCAATGCGTCGATCGCCAAAAATGAGGATGTCAATATCTATGACCCGCTCGCCCCAGCGCCGGGTCGGACGGCGCCCAACTGCATGCTCGATTTCCTTTGTCGCCCGCAACAGCGATTCCGGCGGGAGCTGACAATTACCCTGGCAGGCGCAATTGAGGAAGCTGGGTTGGTCGGTTACGCCCCAGGCGGCAGATTCGTAAACCGGCGAGATCACCGGCGTTCCGATCAGCGGGGCCAGCCGGACCAGGGCGGCGAGCAGATTGCTATAGCGATCGCCGATGTTGCCGCCGAGGCCAAGCAAAACAGGTTGCGATTCCAGCAAGATTTGATCTGCCAGTCCGGGCCGGCTTCCGCGCCTTGTCCAAGAGGTAATTTTCAACCCAATCGGGCGATTCCGGTTCTCTCTAAATGATCCTGCCGCTGGCCCCGCTCGCACTAGCCGTTTCGGCGCTGGCGCTTGCCTGCGGCCTTTCGCGGCCGCGCTTCCGCGCCGTCTTCAAACTTCCGACATCGCCGGCGCTGGGACTGATCCTGCTTTTGGCGGCGGTCCCGCTGCGGACCTGGTTGGGAGTGCGAACCGGATTTGCCGACGTAACGATCACCGAAATTGCGGTGCTGGTGGCCATAGCCTGGACCTTCTTTTTCCGTCGCCCCGGGCGGTTTTTCCTTCCCCGGCAGCTGGTCCTTTGGATGGCCTTCATCCTGTTCTGCGGCCTGTCGCTTTTCTGGGCCGGGGCGCTGGGCCCGTATCTAAAGGAAATGGCCAAATGGGCGGAAGTGCTGGTGGCGCTGGTGTTAGCTTGCGACCTGGCCCGCAACCGGAGAGATTTGAGGGTCCTTCTGGCCGGCGCAGCCGTGGTTCTGGCGGCGGAGCTCGTTCTGGCGGCCGGATTGGGTGCGATCGGGCGCGGGATCAGCCCGGGTGCGATCCCACGCCTGTTGGGGACCTTTGGCCAACCCAACCCGTTCGGATCGTTCATGGTTATGGGGTTGGCGCTCGCCCTCGCCGCCGCAGCCGGAAGTACCGGACGGTCCCGCCTGATCGGCGCCGCCTTGGCCCTGGCCGCGCTGCTCGCGATCCTGCTCTCCTTCTCTCGTGGTGCTTGGATTTCGGCGGCGGCGGTGACCACGATCGTCTTGCTGGGAACTGGCTGCCGGCACCAGGTGGCTGGTTGGTTTAAGCCATCGCTCGTCACCGGCGGACTTTTGGCGTTAGCCGGTCTGGCGCTGGTCGGAGTGCTAACGCTCCAGTTGCCGCCCGAACCCGGAGCGGTGGTGGCGGGAGGGGCGCGTCCACGCGATGTGGTGGCCGAACCAACGGCCAACAGTTATTCGGTCGACCAGCGGATCGGTTTCTGGCTGGCGGCCGCGCGCATGGCTTCGGCCAACCCGCTGGGTGGGGTCGGGCTTGGAAATTTCGATGAGGCCTACCCCGCCTACTTCGTATCGCCCTGGGGGGAATCGCTTGGTCATGCCCACAATCTGGCGCTAAATATCGCCGCCGAAAGCGGCCTGATCGGTCTGGCCTTGTTCGTCGCTGCGGCCTGGGCCAGCGCCCGCCCGGTCTGGAATCGAATTAGGGAAAAGAACCCGGACTGGATCGATATCGGGGTGGCGGCCGCGCTCGCTGCTTTTTTAATCCACGGATTGGTCGATTACATGCTGGTGGGTGGGCTGGGAATCGTCCTGGGAATCGCCCTAGGAATCGCCCTGCGGCGCGATTGGATCGGACCCGCCTGATGCGGGTGGGATTTGACGCAACCGCGGCGGCCTGGCAGTCGGCCGGGATTGGCCGGGCCGCCAAAAATCTGTTGGTGGCTATGCTGCGATGCCAGGACCGCGACATCGATTGGGTGATTTTTTACCTGGGGCAACGCGTCAACGGGCATTTTGAGGCGGCCCTGGCTGAGTTCGGCCTGATTCCGATCCTGGTCCCGATTTCGCCGCGATTGGGATTTGCGCTCTGGCAACGGCTGCGCGCACCGATCCCGATCGAGCTGTTCACCGGGCGCCTGGACGTCCTGCATTCGCCTGACTTCGTGCTGCCGTTTTCGTTCGCCCGGCGTCGACTGGTTACCATTCACGACCTCTCCTACCTGACTCATCCACACACCGCCGATCAGAAATTGCGATCCCGCCTGGATCGCGCGGTGCGGGCCGGCCTGCGCCAGGCCGACCGGGTAATCTGCGTTTCGCAGACCACCGCCGATGAATTAGTGGAGCTGCTTGCCTACGATCCAGCGCGGATTGACGTCATTTACAACGGCCTAGATGGTGAGCTGGCGCGGGAGCCGACCGAGCGCGACCAACAAAGGGTGCGCGAACTCGGATTGCCCGACCGATTCGTCCTCTCGGTGGGGACCTTGCAGCCGCGCAAAAACTTGCTGCGGGTCGCCCGCGCGGTGGCGATGCTGCGCGCCCGCGGCCATGACCTGGGCCTAATTCACGCCGGTGCCCAGGGCTGGATCAGTTCTGACCAGTTAGAACAGATCGATCGCGCCGGGACCGGGTTTCTCACCCGTCTGGGGCCGATCGACGACGGGTTGCTCAGGGCCCTGTACGAACGGGCCACGGTTCTGGCGGCGGTCTCGGAATCGGAGGGTTTTCTGCTGCCGATCATCGAGGCAATGACCCATTCCACGCCGGTGGTGACCGCCAATGTTTCCTGCATGCCCGAAATTGCCGGTGGGGCGGCGCTGCTTGCCGATCCCTACAACGAGGACCAAATTGCCTCGGCGATCGGCAGCGCGGCCGCCAGCGGGGAGCAACGGAGTGACCTGATCGCCCGCGGCCTACGGCGCGCTGCCGTTTTTGACTGGGATATTGCCGCCGCCGCTACCCTGGGCGCCTACCGCAGCGCCCAGGCCAAGCCCGGCCGCCGCCGGTAGGGGGCGCCGGCTCGGTCAGGCCCGCAAGCACAACCGAATAAATTCGCAGCGCCGCTGGAAACAGGCATCGGCGAGCGGCGAGCCCATTGAGTCGAAGGCGTGGGTTCCGCCAGGGTAGATCGCGATTTCGGCCGCGTTGCCGCCGCCAATCCAGCGAGCGTGCATAAAGAGCGTGTCGTCGAGCAACGGATCCAATGTCCCGCAGCTGAACAGGGCTGGCGGCAGGTCGTGCAAGCTGGCCCGCAACGGAGAAATGTCGGGATCGGCCTTATCGATTCCCGGGGCCCCGACGAAATGGTTCTCGAACCATTTCATGTTGGTGGCGTTAATTACCAGGCTGTCCGTGCCGATTTGGGTGCGGGAGGGGCAGGCGTTGGTGAAATCGTAGGCCCCGTATACCAAATCGGCTCCCCGCCATCCGCGGTATCCGTGGCGATCGCGCATTCGCAAGATCGTTGTTGCCGAGAGGTGGGCGCCCGCCGATTCGCCGCCCACCAACAGGCGATCACTTCCGAATTCAGATTTGCAGTTGGCGACCAGCCACTCGGCGGCGGCCTCACAATCGTCGGGCCCGGCCGGATATGGGTGTTCGGGCGCCAACCTGTACTCGACGCTAATTACCGCCACGTTGGCCGCCTGAGCTATCGCCCAAAGTTTGCCATCCTGGCGGTCGTAGCTGCCCAACACCCAACCGCCCCCGTGAATGTGGAGGTAGACGCCGTCGCATCGCTCAGGGACAAAAATTCGCAGCGGTACCGGGCCGGCCGGCGCGGCGCAGGTGATTTCGCGCGCAATGGCAAGTTTTTCCGGGGCCGGGTTCTGCCGGGTTCCCTCGCGCTGGCGCCGGCGAACATCGTCCGGTGAAAGCGTAGTAATGTCCGGCTCCGCCGTGATCGCGGCGGCCAATTCGGCGTTGAAATTGGTCATATCCGAGCCGATAGCCGCAGGGCGAAAGAGGTTCGGGTCAAGTGGCATAGGGTGCTTCTCAAATCCGTGTTTGATCGGCCGATTTTCGGCTCGGTCGATCCTGCCGGACACATGCCGGCCTTTCGCCGGGGACCCCGAAACGTAGAATCGGCGCGCCTGTGTGGGATTGGCGCAACAGGCAGGCAGCATACGAGACGAAGTGTTTCGAACCCAGGACGGGCGGACCGCGAAATTGCTGGGAACGATTAGCTGGGACTGGTCGATTGGGGTCGTTGCGGCACTTACCCAGTACGCCGCGGTGGCGGTGGCCGCTTACGTGCTCGGTTCCATTCCGTTCGCCTATGTCTGGACCCGTGTATTTGCCCACGCCGATCTTCGCCACCTCGGCACCGGTAACACCTCGATCTACAGTTCCTTCTTTAATGGCGGGTATCGTCCCGCGGCATTAACCCTGGCCAGCAACTGCGCAATCGGCTTACTTACGGTTCAGATCGCCGATGTGGTATTGCCCGGCGACAAGGCGGCGTTGATGACCGCGATATTCTTCGCCACCGCCGGGGCCCTCTGGCCGGTCTTTATTCGTTTTCGCGGGGGCAGCCGGGGTACGACTACCTTTGGCTGGGGCGTATTTTTCCTGGATTTTTACGCCGGCCGGTCGTTTCCGATCATTGCTGGCATTTCGGTTCTGATCTGGGCAATAGCGCTGCTGGCCGGAAGGCGCACATTCCTGGCCACCTCGATCGCCTACAAGCTATTTCCGTTGGTATTCCTGGCGGTTGACCGCTCCTGGGAGTTCTTCATCGGGGCGGCTGCAATTTCAGTCTTGTTGCAAATCAAGCACCGCGAAAAATACGATGACAGCACCCTTTACGGAGTTGGCCGCCGGATCGGCGTAAACAAGACCTGATCGCTTGCCAATATTGAGGCGGCGACGGCCGTTTCGGAACACAAAAATCACCAAAGCCCGGCCAGCCGGCCGGCGCCCGGATCAGAACGGCAGTGGCATCCGGCCCGCCTAAGGTACTAGTAACACGTTCGGATCGGAGATGGGGTTGGGCAACCAGCTGGGGCGGAAGGGAATGCATGTGCTAATCAACGGGCAGTTCGCCGGCCAGCAAATGACCGGTTCAGGGCAGTACCTTAAGCACTTGCTTTCCTGCATGAAGCGCCTTGCTCCAGATTGCCACTTCGAGCTGGCCCTGCCACCGGAGCGTTCCCATCGACCCTTGGTAAAACTCTGGTGGGAGCAGGCCGGCTGGCCCTACCGGGCATTTGTGGCCAATCCCGACATCTGCCACGTACCCTACTTTTCCAGCCCGCTGTTCGGGCGGGTCGACGTGGTTACCGTGCACGACCTAATTGGGATGGCTTTGCCCGAATATTCGGCCGATCCGCGCTGGCGAACCTATCTGGCACTGGCCGGGCGGGCGGTGCGGCGGGCCCGCCGCGTCATAGTTGATTCCCAGGCCACCGCCGATGACGTCGAGAACTATCTGGATTTTCCGTCCGAGCGGATTCGAGTGGTACACCTGGGGGTCGAACCCGGTCGCGAAATCTCGCGTGCCGAGCTGGACTTGCACCTGGCAGACATTGGGGTGCGGCGACCCTATTGCCTGTACCTTGGATCGGGCGACATGCGTAAGAACATCGGTTTATTGCTCGAGGCGTTGGCGGCCGTACCGCCGCAATCGCGCTTGCAACTGGTAATTGCCGGCGCAGTGCGAAACCTGGGCACGCCGCTGGTGCCCGATTACCGCCGGCGGGCTCAGGAATTGGGGATTGCAGCCCGGGTCACCTTCACCGGCCCGGTCTCGCACGACCGCAAGCTGGCCCTCTATGCCGGAGCCCGGATGTTCCTATTTCCGTCCATTTACGAGGGATTTGGACTCGAACCGCTGGAGGCGATGGCCCATGCGGTTCCGGTCATCGCCGCCGATTCCACCTGCACCCCCGAAGTTACCGGCGGTGCGGCGTTGCTGCTCCCACCGGATCGACCGACGCAATGGGCCGAGGCGATGGCGGTGTTGGATCGGGATGATGCGGCCCGCAAGGAGCTAATCGGTGCCGGGAGGGAGCGCGCAGCCCACCTTACTTGGGAGCGAACCGCCGCTGCGACCTTGGCGGTCTATCGGGAGCTGGCATGAGGGTTCTTATGCTCTCAAAAGCGCTGCTGGCGTCTGAATACCGCAAGAAACTCTCGGCCCTTTCCGACCAGGGCGGAATCGATTTGCTGGCTGCGACCCCCGAGCGATGGGGCAACGGCGGGACCGCGCAACGTTTTGAGCCGGGCGGACCGACCGGAATCGCACTGCGGTTTCTGCCCTGCCGCTTTAACGGGCATTTTCATCTTCACTACTACCCCACGCTGGGCCGCCTGTTGGACGCGTTTGAACCCGACCTGCTCCACATCGACGAGGAACCCTACAACCTGGCTACTGCCCACTCCGCCCATCTGGCGCGCCGCCGTGGCATTAAAAGCATATTTTTTGCCTGGCAGAATCTGGCCCGGTCCTACCCGCCGCCATTTGCCCAACTTGAGCGCTATTGCTATCGGCGTTGCGCGGCGATCGCGGGAACGACCCAGGCCGCCGCCGTGCTGCAACATAAGGGATTTGATGGACCGCTGGCCGAAATTCCGCAATTCGGAGTCGACCCCGATCACTTTTGTCCCGTCCCGGCGAGTGCGTGTTCGGCGCGCGCGTTAACGATCGGATTCGCCGGGCGGCTGGTAGAGGAGAAGGGCCTGACGGTTCTGGAATCGGCGGCCGCCATGCTGCGACCGCGACCACATTTGCGTCTGGCCGGAAGCGGACCGCTGGCGCCGCGCCTGGAGGCCAGCGCCCGGCGCGGTCCGCTGAAAGGGCGAATCGAGCTGGTTGGCCAGCTCGATTCGGGCCAGATGCCCAGCTTCCTGCGATCGCTCGACCTTTTGGTCTTACCCTCGCTGACCCGGGCGAACTGGATGGAACAATTCGGACGGGTATTGATCGAGGCGATGGCCTGCGGAATACCGGTCATTGGGACGCGTTCGGGAGCTATCCCGCTAGTAATCGGCCAAGCCGGCCTGATCGTTCCCGAGGGCCGAGCCAGGGAGCTGGCCGACGCCATGACCGCCCTGCAGGATCCTAAATTGCGCCAAGAGCTTGGTTGCGCCGGGCGCGAGCGGGTCCTGGCTCGCTATACCCACTACCGGGTTGCCAAGGAGACCGCCGGGTTCTATTCGGATCTGCTGTCCGCTTGAGCGGGTCACCGATCGGGCGGCGCTGTCCGAACCGTGATGGATAATCAATTTCAGATAACAATAGAGGCTCTTGGGCCTCGCCGATGACTCTCCCGCCGCAATTCCTACCCCCAATAATCTCGGCCAGCGCGGTATCACCGCGCCCGTCGCAACCAAGGCGGGCGGCAGACCTTCATCCCCACCCAGACGGGGGGAACTCTCATGTCCTTGCTAGACGACTGGGTCACGATTGCGATCATTATGGTCGCGGTGGCCCTGATCGCGTTGGCCGGCGGGTATTTGCTGCAGCTGCTAATTGCGCGCCGCCAGGCTGATGTTTTTTCGCTAAATCTTGAATCCGAGCTCGCCAAGGTTGAAAAAAAGCAGCGCGAGCTCATTGCCGAGGCCACCAACCAGGCCAACGTGCTGCGGGATAGTGTCGAACAACAGCTCTCCGACCAAAGGCGTGAATTGCGCCAACGCAATCGCGAACTGCAGCGCCGGCAGCAGCGCCTAGATCGACGCACCGAAGCCGGCGAGCGGCTCGAGGAGGAGATCCGCGATCGCGAAGGGGAGCTGGCTCGGCAGACTAAGAATGTCGAACAGCGCCAGGCTGAACAGACCCAGCGGTTGGAGGAAATCGCGCAGATGACCCAGGCCGAAGCGCAGAAGCTGCTGGTTGAACAGGTCGCCGACGAATCGCGCGATTTGGCTAATCAGATCGCCCGCAACAGCGTGGTGCAGGCCCGCCAGGAAGCCGAAAGCCGCGCCCGCTGGTTGGTCGCCAACAGCTTGCAACGGGTCGCTTCGGCGGTTACCCAAAGTGCTACCACCTCGACTGTAAAGTTACCGGGCGACGAGTCGAAGGGCCAGATCATCGGCCGCGAGGGTCGCAATATCCGCGCATTTGAGGCCGCCACCGGAGTCGATCTGCTTATCGACGACACGCCGGAAGCGGTCACTCTCTCATCGCACGACCCGATCCGCCGCGAAATCGCCCGTCGCACCCTGGTGAGCCTGATCGAAGACGGCCGGGTGCATCCGGTGAGCATCGATCAGCACTTCAACCGCGCCCGGGTGGCGGTCCGCAAATCCATCCGCGAGGCTGGCGAACGGGCTTGCTTTGAGGCCAAGGTGCCCAAGCTGCACCAGGATCTGGTGACCCTGTTGGGCAATCTGAACTACCGGAGCAGCTATGGCCAGAACGTGCTCTCCCACTCGGTGGAGGTCGCCCATCTGGCCGGAGTCCTGGCCGCCGAGATGGGCGGCGACAGCAAAGTGGCGCGCGCCGGCGGTCTGCTCCACGACATCGGCAAGGCGTTGTCGCACGAGGTTGAAGGCAAACACGCCCTCATCGGCGCAGAGCGCTGCCGCCGCTGCGGGGTTCCCGATGCGGTCGCTCACACCGTCGAAGCCCACCATTACGAGGTATACCCGTCGACTGCCGAGGCCTTCGTGGTGGCGGCCGCCGATGCAATCTCCTCCTCGCGTCCTGGCGCGCGGCGCGAGACCAGCGAGCTTTTCCTGCATCGCCTTGAGACGTTAGAGCAGATCGCTAATTCATTCGAGGGCGTGGTCAACTCCTTCGCCCTGCAGGCCGGCCGGGAATTGCGGATAGCTGTCGATCCCGGCGATGTCGACGAATTAGGGGCCTTGCGGATCGCCCGCGCAATCGCCGCTCAGGTTGAGGAGGAAATGACCAACCCGGGTCAGGTACGGGTAACCGTTATCCGCGAAACCCGGGCGGTGGAGGTGGCCAACTAATGCGCCAATGGTGGTTCTGGTTGACTCTCTTTGAAGGTGGCTGTCGATTTTTCAGTTGGATCCCCTGGTCGGTGAAGGGACCGGGCGCCAAACTGGCTGCTCACATCGTCTTCAAGCTGTCGGCGCGGCTGCGCAAAGCAACCACCGCGAACATGGCGATCATGCTCAATTTGCAACCCGGCGATCCGGCGGTCAAAAATGCCGCCCGGCGGTCGGTTGAAAATTACCTGCTCCAGGCGCTGATGATGGGAGACGCTTACCTGGCCCCACCGGAAGAGTTGCGGCGGAAGGTAAGTTTCTGGTCGCCCCGGACGCGTGAGCACTCAACCAATCTGCTCCGCGACGGTCGGGTAATTTTTGCCACCTGTCATTTCGGTACCTGGGATGCGGCGGCATCCTGGGCCGCGACCCTGGCCGATGTCTACGTGGTTCAGCAGAATTTTTCGGCCCCCGGCCTAACCGAGGTTTTTCGGCGCCTGCGTGAACACCTGGGGATGAAATCACTCGACATGAGGCGCGATATCCGGGAGATGTTTAGGATCCTGCGCCGGAACGGCCACCTGGCGATCCTGGTGGATCGCCCGCTGATCGATGGTGGTGGCCCGGTTAATTGGTTCGGGCGCCTGACCAAGATTCCGGCCGGCGTGGCGAAATTGGCGCTGCGGACCGACGCCACCATCCTGCCGATAGTCGTCTACCGTGGCCAATCGGGAATGGCGATCCTGCGGGTTGCCGATCCGATTCGGCCCGACCGATCGGCGCCCCCGGATCGCGAAATTGCCAGGCTGCTGCAGCAAACCAGCACCAGCCTGGAGATGCTCATCGCGCCAGCGCCCGACCAGTGGTACCAGTTCCGCAATTTCTGGCCCGCCCGGTGATGTTCGCGAAAACCAATCGAAGATTTGGCCGCCGATGCTAGGCGTGCGCAGCCGCCCCTTCGATCCGGAGTGCTTGCGAATCTGCCTAGTGTCCCCGTACGACTTTGCGGTTCCCGGCGGAGTGAGCGCACACGTAAGCAACTTGGCAGCGATTTTTAGCCGTCGCGGCCACGTGGTAAAGATCTTGGCGCCTAGCTCTTCGGCCGCCACCAGCGCCGAAACGCCAGGTCTGGTGCGCATGTCCAAGGCGATTGTGCCAGTCCGATCCAACGGATCGATCGCCAGGCTCACCTTTTCGCCAACCATGCAACGGGCGATCAAGCGCGAACTGGCCGAGGGCGGCGGGTTTGACGTGGTTCACATTCACGAGCCGATGGCGCCGGTGTTGCCGCTGCAGGTCCTGCGCCTGTCCAAGGCGGTCAACGTGGGAACTTTCCATGCCACCCGCCGAACATCGACCGTATATCGGGCCTACAAACCGTTGTTGGCGCGGTTCCACCGCCGCTTGGACGGCAAGATCGCGGTCTCGTCCGCGGCCCGCGACTTCGTCTGGCGGGCCTTCCCGGGCGAATACCGAATCATCCCCAATGGGATCGACCAGGAGTGGTTCGGCGAACGCGCCGAACCGATCCCTGAACTGGCCAACGGTCGGCCTTCTATCATGTTTCTGGGGCGCCTGGAAAAGCGCAAGGGCCTGCCGGCGCTAATCGACGCGATGGAAATCGTTCGGCGCATCCGGCCCGATGCGCGCCTGGTGGTGGTCGGGGCCTACGACCAGAACCAATTGCACCGAGCCCAGCGCCGCCTGCGGCGCATCGGGATCGAAGACAGCCTGTTTACCGGCCGCGTTTCCGAGGTGCAAAAGCGGGCTTATTTGCAATCGTCCGACATGCTAATCGCACCGGCTCAGGGGTCGGCCCGTGAGAGCCAGGGGATTATCCTGATGGAGGCAATGGCCGCCGGCATTCCGGTGATCGCTTCCGACATCCCTGGCTACCGCACGGTCTCGCCCGATGGGTCGGCGGTTCTTTACTGCGCACCCGACGACAAGCGCGCGCTGGCCCGCGGAATTTTGCGCCTCCTCCAACACCCCGACACCGCCGAACGTTTCCGCGAGGCCGGCCGCCAGCGGGTTGGCGACTTTTCCTGGGAAGTGGTGGCCACTCGGGTGATGGACTATTACTTGGAGTTGCTCCGTTCGCGATTGCGCCTACGGGCTGGCGAATCCGAGATCCACACGCCATTGGCCTACGGCGCTTAATGTGGCAGAAGGCCCAATCGCGCTTTAAGGCCATCATGACCGGTTTGGCCCGGATAGTGGATCGAACTCCGTTGACCCCCAATGCCGTCACGCTTATCGGCAGCGGCCTCAATCTGGCCCCGGCGGCGCTGATCGCTTTCGACCAACATCTGTTTGCGGGATTGCTGCTGCTGCCGGTGTCGGCGCTCGATTCACTTGATGGCGCGCTGGCCCGGTTGCAGGGGAGCGCCTCAAAGTTCGGGGCATTTCTTGATTCGGTCCTCGATCGTTACGTCGAGATCTTCTTTTTCGCCGGATCTGCCTGGTACTTCGCCGAGACCGGCACCCGGCTGGGGGTCATGGGCTCGCTGCTGGCATTGAGCGGTTCGCTGATGGTTTCGTATTGCCGGGCGCGGGCCGAAGGGCTCGGGATCGAATGCACGGTCGGGATTTTGCAACGACCCGAACGCCTAATCATCCTTGGTGTGGCCTTGGTCTTTTCGACGTATTTATTGTTGCCGGTAATCTGGGTGCTGGCGGTTGTTACCAATTTCACCGCGTTCCAGCGGATTTGCCATGTTTACCGTCAGACAAGCCGGCGTTAGTTCCGGCAATGACCCGGTTGGTCCTTTAATCTGATGGGCCTTTCCCACCGATCTGCCGTTAGCGCCTTGGTCATTTTGGGGCGGCAGGTAAACGTGGTCGCCGCACCAGGGCAAAAACTCCGGTCCTCATCCTCGCTGCTACCCCTGTACCTTAGTTAAGATCGGATTCGAGCCGCGCTACCGGGAGACTGGCATTCCCGGGCGGCGACGGGGGGCGCGATGAAAGTCACTGAGCTCAAGACGATGGTCGTCGAGGCAGAACCGCCCTACATCGGCGGCCGGTACTTCCTCTTCCTCGAACTCCAGACCGATGAAGGAATCACCGGGATCGGTGAGCGCATCGCCGGCAGTTCATACTCCAACCATCCCGGCGATCTGAAGTCGCAGGTCACCCTGATCGAGGAGTTCGTAGGCCAGTTCGTGCTGGGCGAAAACCCGCTCAACATCGAGCTGATCTGGGACCGCATGTACGGCACTCGCCACGATCTGCGCCACCCCAGCCTCTATTCGACCCCTGTGATCAGCGCGATAGACATGGCGCTGTGGGACATCGCCGGCAAGGCTGCCAATCAGCCGATATACAACCTGCTTGGCGGCCGTTATCACGAGCAGCTGCGCGCCTACGCGTACATGCCCAGCGACGGTTTTGACAAGCACCCTGAGAAGGCCGGCGACGTCGCCTTGCAACTCCTGGCCGAGGGCAACTCCGCCTGCAAGGTCGACCCTTTTATGCCCCTCCATCCCATCCGCGACATCGCGCTCTGGGAGATCGAGCACGCAGCCAAGATATTCGAGAGCATTCGCAAGGCGGTCGGCAATCAGTTGGAGGTCGGGATCGGAACCCATGGCCAGATGCCAACCTATAGCGCGATCCGCGTTGCCAACTACCTAGAGCCGTACCATCCATTCTGGTTTGAGGAGCCGGTGATGCCGGAGAACGTCGAGGAGATGGCCCGCGTTGCCGCTCACACCAGCATCCCGATCGCGACCGGCGAACGCCTGGTCACCAAGTACGAGTTCGCGCGCGTGCTCCAGCAACAGGCCGCGCAGATCATTCAGCTCGACGTCGGTCAGTGCGGGGGCATCACGGAGGCGAAAAAGATCGCGGGCATGGCCGAGGCGCACTACGCGATGATCGCGCCGCACATGTACCGCGGGCCTGTGGCCGCCGCGGCGGCGATCCAGATCGATACCTGCTCACCAAATTTCCTGATTCAGGAAGCCAACGTGGGGCCCCTGCACAAAAAGATCTTCAAGGAGCCGCTGATCGTGGAAAACGGGGTCATCACCCCGCCCACCGGCCCCGGGCTGGGAGTCGAGTTCGACGAGGACGTGCTCCAGGCGCACTTGGTGTCGTAAGGCGGACTGCGTCCGATGGCGGGGTTCGCCGTTAATGGGGTAGAGGCTAACTGGCATGAATAATGCGATTCCGAAATCTCTTCCCGCAGGCCACTTTTGGCTTATGATCGCGCTTCTGCTTGGCGTCGCACTCCGTGTGCGTGCAACCCTTTTGTCCAGACTGAAGAGGCCAGTGTCGAACCGCGGCAGTGCCCGGCCGCGGTCCAGAAACCCGCGACGGCACCCATCGCTCCCGCTCTCGAACCGGACTCCGAATTGACCGATGGCGGCGGCGGCCCGGCTGGCCCTCAATATCCGACCGGGGCCGAACTTGCACAGGCGACCCATCTTACCGATAACACCGAGTCGGGCACGACCGCGCTTGTCGATGGGGGGATGACGATCAGTCTCGGCAAGTGGGCGATCGGTGATATCGACGGCAGTGACGGTTTCGACGCCGCGGCAGTGACCATCGCAAACCCCGGCGGCAGCGGCACGCTCTACCACCTGCATGCCTTGGTGGACCAGGACGACGGGCTCTGCGACCTCGGCACCGCCTTCCTCGGGGACCGCTTCCGGATCGAGAGTGTCGCATTCCGCCACCGAACCATAACGGTTGCGATCCTGGACCGCTTTGACGACGATCCGTATGCCGCCACGCCCACGCGCCCGGAGAACCGAACATTCCGGCTCGCGGAGGGATCGCTTGTGGAGGAGAACCCGGTTAGCGATGTTGAATTCGGATGTAACGGGGGATTGCCCGACGCCTCCCTGGTCATCGTTCGGCTGCCGGTCGGCGGAACGGAAGTGAAAAGTGGGTTTACAGTCCGCGGTTGTTCACGAACTTTTGAATCGAACGTCCAGTGGCAATTACTCGCGCGCAGCGGTGAAGTTATCTCCAGCGGGCACACCAGCGAGGGCGGTTACGATGGCCCAGCGAACTCCCAGTTCACGGTTGTATACAAAGTTGCCGAACCCCAGATCGCCTCGATTGAGGTCTTCGAAGGGGACGTGTCCGAGGGCGAAGGTTACCCACCGCCGCGGGCCGTTGTGCCGCTAATCCTGAGCCCCAATTGACCGCCCGCCAGCGCCAATTGGTTCTCGGATGGCAGATCGCTTCGACCACCTAACCCTGCCGCCTGAGTACGATGTCTTGGCGCCGGATGGGTCCGAGATCCGAGAGCTGGCGGCCAGCGAACGCGCCAGCATGGTCCATTGCACTCTTGGCCCCAATCGCGTGTCGATGGCGGTGGCGCATCGCACCGTCGAAGAGTTCTGGTATTGCCTTGAAGGCAATGGCAAGTTGTGGCAAGTTGTGGCGACGGTTGGGCGAACGCGAACGGGTCCCTGCGGCCCGTTTCGGGCATGCGGCTTCGTACACGAATCCCCCGCCCAAAGAAATCCAGTGCTGCTTTCGCTTGAGCCTCGTGCACCCTTTGCAAGCGGTGGGCGTTTCGGGCGGCGGAGCCGTTGGGGCGAGTAGCTCTGGGTGGGTAGTCGGGCGCAACGGGTCCCTGCGGCCCGTTTCGGGCATGCTCGCGCTTCGTACCCGCCCCCTCTTTTTGCGACTACACCTGAGAGCGCGGGGCCGGCCGCGCCAACACCGTTCGCGGTCCCGCCCATTTCCTAAGTGAGACGGTGGATCGCGTACGCTATGCCAAGGTGCAAGGACAACTCGCGGAGCCGGCCAACAGCGGGGTCCATGCCCATGCAACCGCCGCCGCCCGGTGGTAGACGAATGCCTGTTTCTTGCGTTGCCACCCTCTCAGCATGCGCACTCTTGTCGAGGCAAAACCCGAGATGACATCAGGGCCACCACAACCTACCGGCCCTTGAAGAGTGAGACCGACGCCGAACCAGTGCGACTCAGCGCCGCGGGTAGAGCCTGCGGCCGGTTTCCGGTCGGTCCTCTTGGTCACCTATCCTGGTGCCGACACGGCGCAAAAAGTTTCCCCGACGAAAGCACTGTCTTCCCTTCATCGGGAAACCAATCGAACTGTCCCTTACCAAATCCCGCTGTGCCATACCTACCGGGTGGTGGCCTGAGCGAGGCGAACTCGGTGGTGGTGCCGGAGCAACAATCTGGACGCCCCCAGTATCGTCCCGATCCCTTGATTTGACATCTAGGCCCGTAGTTACGGGCTGGATTGATCTTCGCTGGCTCTAGATTCAGGGACGGCGCAGTCCGGGCCTCGCGGCGGCCGTCGCCGGTGACGTCGGGGCCAAATATCCGCTTGCGCACCTTCTGCCAATTCGATGCCAGGCGCACCAGCGGTGAGGAGATGTGGGTGTTTAGGTTGGCCCCGGCCATCGCCCTTAGGAACTGATCGGGGCCGGCGAACCCGTCGATGTCCTGCCAGCTGACCCCGACCTCGCCCCGGGTGTGGGCGTCAGATCCGACCGCCCTGCGATTCGATCGTGGTCTTGGCACAGTCGCATAGCGTTCTGGTTGTGGGACTGGTCAATTACGCGCGAGTTGAATACCTCAATCATGTCCAGTTGGCCGGCCAGTTCGGGGAGTAGGTGCTGGGCCATGGTTGAATTTCGGGCGCGGTCGAAGGGGTGCGGGATGGAAACGATGCCGCCCTGTTCACGGATCCGGCTGATCGTCTCCTGGGGCGAGAGTCCCGGCGGGATCCAATCGCTCAAGAAATAGGCCAGCAGCTCGCCCTCGGCGGTGCGTATCTCCTCGCCAATGATGACCGGGATTATTCCGCAGTCGGCGGCTTCGAAGGCGCCATCGATCTGATTGTGATCGGTTACCGCGATCGCACCCAAGCCGGCGTCGCGGGCAGCTGTACATAAATCCAACGGGCGAACCCCGCAGTCTCCCGACCACCAGGTGTGAGCATGGAGTTCAACCCGCAGCGTCGGAGCCGCCGCTGACCGGTGGAATGAGGGCGAATTCATCGCCGTCGGCCAGCGGCTGGTCATCTCCGACGAACTGGCAATTTAAAGCCAGCCGCAATGAGGATTTGAGCTGGCCGACGCCGGGGTACACAATTGCGATCTGCCGGAAAAGTTCGCCGGCGGTTGAACCGCCAGGGACCGCAAATTCCCGCTGGCGACAGCCGGTCAGTTCGGCAATCTGGGCAAAGAAAAGCACCCTGACGTGGATGCTTCCATGCGCCGGTGGGCCGGCCCTATTGATCGGACTCATATTCGCGGGCAAGCGCCACGTAGTTGGCGGCATTGCGCCGCAGGTATTCGATCTGTTCCGCCTTTACCATCGCCATTGGCTTGGCCGGCACGCCGAGCATGAGCGTTTCGGGCGGGCAGGTGGTGTTCTGGGTGACCAAGGCGTTGGCGCCCACCACGGCCCGTTCACCGATACGGGCCCCGTCCAAGACCGTTGCTCCCATCCCTATCAAGGCCCCGTCTTTGACGATGGCGCTGTGCACGATGGCGCCGTGGCCGATCGTGACCCCTTTGCCGATTACCACCGGCAGGCCATGCTCAATGTGCAATACTGCCCCGTCCTGGACGTTGGAATCGGCCCCGATCGTGATCGGTTCGTGATCTGCTCGGATGACCGCGTTGTACCAGACACTGGCCCCGCGTTCCAATTTGACGCGGCCGATTAGGACCGCGCCGGGGGCCACATAGGCCTCGGGGTCGACCTCGGGGCTGTGACCACGGTAGGTCACCAGTAGAGGCCCGGGCGAGGTGGGCGTCGCGCGGGTGGAACCGGTGGCGGAAGAATTTAACTCGCGCAGCAGGGCTTCCTCGCCGAGCGCCCGCGCATACACTTCGTCCAGGGTTTCGGCCGGGCGCAGGATCAGGTAGAGGGCAACCCCAATCGGTCCCAGGAGGGCCACCAACAGGGTGGCGAAAAGCCGGACGTAAATGTCGAGGGTTCGCGCCCGCACGTCATTGAAGGCCCAAAATATCGCGGCCACCCAGAGAGCGGCCGTAAAAGCCCCCAACAGGGCAATCACGATGGCCAGGAACGCGCCTAGTTGCTCCAATGAGTCATGTCCAATGTTGGCTGGGTTGGGGCACCGGCCGGGTGGCCGGCACCGGGTGGAAAAATTCTATGGGCCAACCGGGCCGGCGCCGATCTTGGTCAGCGCCGCGGCGACGATGGCGTCATCCACCACATGTCCAGCACTAGCCTCGCCGGCGCGTTCGAGCAGCACCCAGCGGGCTTGCCCGCCAGCGGTTTTTTTGTCAGTCCGCAGCGCGTTAAGGATGTCGGTCCCGGCGAACCCATCGGCCGAAAGCCCCAACCCGCAGCGGCTAAGCAGGGCGCTTTGACGTTCGATCGCCGCGGGATCGATGCCGGTTACCTGGACGGATATTGCGCCAGCGGCGGCCATGCCGATCGCCACCGCCTCGCCATGGCGATGCCGCTGGTAATTTCCTAGGGCCTCGATCGCGTGCCCGACAGTGTGACCGTAGTTGAGTACCGCCCGCAGGCCGCGATCGAACGGGTCGTTGACCACGACCTCAGTCTTGATTCGGACCGAGCTGCGCACCGCCAGATCGAGCATCGCCGGATCCCGTAGATCCCGTAGATCGCGCTCCAGTTCAGCCAGATAGGCGTCGTCGCGGATGAGGCCGTGTTTGATCGCCTCCGCCCAACCGGCCGCCAACTCGCGTTGCGGCAGCGATTGGAGGGTGGAAATATCCAGCAGCGAAAGGACCGGGTTGTGGAAGGCCCCGACCATGTTTTTCCCGCCGCTGAGGTCGATTGCCACCTTTCCGCCAATGCTCGAATCAACCTGGGCCAATAGAGTGGTGGCAACTTGGGCCCAGGCCACTCCACGGGTCCAGGTTGCAGCCACAAACCCGACCAGATCGCCGATTACGCCACCGCCCAGGGCGACCAGCAGGTCGGAGCGCTCGGCCCGTTCGGCCAGCAGCCACTGCCACAGATCGGCCGCCACGGCCAGAGATTTGCTCGCTTCGCCGGCAGCGATCACCCGCCGCCGGACCCGCCAACCAGCCGTTTCCAGGGAAGCTGCGGCGCGCCCGCCGTAAATTGCGTCAACGGCTCTGTCCCCGATCAGAAAAGCGGTGGTAACCGGGACCGAACGGTGCCCCAGCTCACTGCCCAGATCGTCCAAGTTGCCTTCGCCGATTGCCACATATTCGGGAGTTATCCCATCAGCTTGAGTGAGCAAGCAGCATCTCCCTTAGTGCCAGCGCGGCCTGGTCGGGACCGACATCGTCGACATCCAACCAGCGGTGGGCGGATTCGTATATTTTCCTGCGCGCCGCCAGCAATCCCGCGATCTGCTCGGTGAGTGGCTCGGGGCCGGCCAGCATCGGGCGGTGTTCGCTGGCAAGGACCGGCGCCAGTCGACGGGCACAGGTTTCCGGGCTGGCGCGCAGGTAAACGACCAGGCCGGATTCCAACATCAGGTCCCGCATTCCGTCGATCTGCATCTGTCCGCCGCCGGTGGCGATTACGGCCCGATCAGCGTTCGACGCGCGCGAGGCTTGCTCCCGTTCGAGGTGTCGGAAATAGGGTTCGCCGAACTTGCCCATTATTTCCGGTATGTCCATTCCCAGCCGCTGGCGGATCAATTGGTCGCTGTCGATGGCATGCCAACCCAGCATTTCGGCCAGGCGCCTTGCGATCGTCGATTTACCCGCGCCGGATAGACCGACCAACCAGATCCGTTTCGCGGGCCGTCCGCCGAGGGTAACCGCCGCGCGCATCGCGGCCACGTCGGGTTGCTGGCCGGTCCAGATGAAGAAGCTAGCCGCGCCCTGCGCGACCAACATACTCAGCCCATCGATTACTTGGGCGTTACAGTTGCCGGCGTCGGCCAGCAACCGGGTTTGTAACGGGCGGTAGACCATGTCCATTACCACCTGCCCGGCGTGGAAGCAGCTGTCCGGTAGCGGTGACCGATCAGGCGCCGGCCCCCCGGTCATGCCGACGCTGGACGCGTTGATTATTAGGTCGGCATTGGCCGCCGCCGCCCACGCCGCCGGACTGGCAAGGTCCAGGGCGACGGCCTTTGGGCACAGTTCGTCGGCCAGGGTCAAGGCCCTTGCGGGCGTGCGGTTGAGCAGGCAAATCGAACCGAATTCGACCACCGCCAGGAGGGCGGCGCGGGCCGCCCCGCCGGCCCCGACAATCGCCACCGCCGCCGATCGGTCGATCTGATTGGCGGCGAGAATCTCGTTTATCGCCTGGAAATCGGTGTTGGCCGCACGGATCCGACCGCGTTCGGTCCAGAGGGTGTTGGCCGCCCCCAATCGCAATGCCTGGGGGTCGGGATCGTCAGCCAGCTGAAGGGCGGCCAACTTATGCGGTATCGTCACGTTGAACCCGGCCCAGCGGCCATCGCGCAATTCCTGCAGGCGGCCTGGAAGTTCGCCGGGGGCGACCTCAAGCTTTACATAATCTGCGTTGATGCCAGCCGCCGACAGCGCCGCGCGGTGCATTGGCGGCGACAGCGAATGGCCAATAGGCTGACCGATTACCGCATAGCGGGCTAGCAATCGAGGGCGACTTTGCCCAGCGTGGGGAAGAAATCCGGATAGGAGACGCCGACCGCTCCGGCCCCGCTCAACTGACTTTCTCCGTCGGCAATGCTGGCGGCTACCGCCATGGCCATCGCCACCCGATGATCGCCGTAAGAGTCCAGCTGGGCCCCGGATAACCGGGTCGGGCCCTCGATGATCATTCCGTCGGGAGTTTCCTCGATGGTGGCGCCCAGCGCCCGCAAATTGGCAACCGTGGCGGCGATGCGGTCTGATTCCTTGACTCGCAGTTCGGCGGCGTCAGAGATGACGGTGGTTCCGCTGGCCTGGGTGGCAGCGACCGCCAGGATCGGAATCTCGTCGATGATTATTGGGATCTCGGCTCCGCCAATGGCAGTGGCGGTAAGCCGGCTACTACAGACATGCAGATCCCCGGCGATCTCACCCGTGCCCGGGCGGAGATGGCGCGTGATTTGCCCTCCCATCCGCTCGAGCACCGCCAGCGCCCCGGCGCGGGTGGGGTTGAGTCCGATGTTGAGCAGCTCGATCTCGGCCTGCTGGTGGGTTGCGCCGAGAACTAACCAATAGGCGGCCGAGGAGAAATCAGCCGGGACGGAAACGTTCACCGAATGCAGCGGCTGCCCGCCGGATATGGCGACAACGGGACCATCAATTTCGAGCTGGACCCCCATTTGGGCAAGCATGAGCTCGGTGTGGTCACGTGACTGGGCCGGCTGCCGGATCCGGGTTTGGCCGCGGGCGAAAAGCCCGGCTATCAACAGCGCGCTTTTGACTTGGGCCGAGGCCACCGGGACCGCAATCTCATCCCCGGTCAAGGTGGCCACATCGACGACCATTGGGGCCCGTTCGCCACCCCCGCGACCGTAAATGAGTGCGCCGAGCGCGCGCAGTGGCGCCGCCACCCGGCCCATCGGCCGTTCCGACAGCGACGAATCGCCGACCAGGACCGAGAAAAATCCGCTGCCCGCCAGCAGGCCGAGCAGTAGCCGTATTGTCGTGCCCGAGTTGCCGCAATCTAGCGGTCGTCGCGGCTCGCTCAGGCCGGCAAAACCGGGACTGGAAACCGTGACCGAGGAACCGTCGATTACGACTTCGGCGCCAAGCGAGCGAATGCAGTCGATGGTCGAGCGGCAATCGGCACCCAACCCGGCGCCCGAAATATGCGCCTGGCCGGCGCAGAGCGCATTGAGCAGCACCGCGCGGTGGGTTATTGATTTGTCTCCGGGTACGGCGATCTGGCCGGAGATCCGCCCCGGGCGGGAAATCGCCAGCCGGCCGTTTGGCATGGGCTTTTTGCGTTTAGGCCGCCGCGGTTGCGGCCTGGCGCAGCGGACGGCCCAAGGCTTCAGTCATGACCGCCAACTTGTGCATCAGGTTTTCAAAGTTCTCAAACGTCAGGCTCTGCGGCCCGTCGCAGAGCGCCTTGTCCGGTTCAGGATGAACTTCCAACATCGCGCCATCGGCGCCGGCGGCCACCCCGGCCAAGGTCAGCGCTTCGACCAGGTACCATTTCCCGGTTCCGTGCGCCGGGTCAACGATGACCGGCAGGTGCGAGAGGCGTTTTGCCATGGCGATCGCGGTGATGTCCTGGGTGGCCCGGGTAGCCCTTTCGAAGGTCCGTATTCCACGCTCGCAGAGCATGACCCGGGGGCTGCCGGAAGCCATCACGTACTCGGCCGAAAGCAACCATTCCTCGATCGTGCTCGACGGGCCGCGCTTGACCATTACCGGCATCCCGCTTTGGCCAGCCTGGCGCAGCAGGGGATAGTTCTGCGAATTGCGGGCCCCGATTTGAAGGATGTCGGTAAATTGCGAAACCTGCTCGACCAAGCCGGGCTCCATTACCTCGGTGATGGTGGGCAGGTTGAACTCCTCCGATGCCTCGCGCAGGTATTCCAGGCCGGTCAACGCCAGTCCCTGGAAGCTGTAGGGGGAAGTGCGCGGTTTGTAGGCGCCGCCGCGCAGCACCGTCGCTCCGGCGGCCTTGACCGCGGCCGCGGTCGCAAATAGTTGTTCGCGGGTTTCGATCGTGCAGGGCCCGGCGATCATGGTCACCCCTTCGGCGCCGCCCACTTTGGCGTTGCCGATCTGGAAACTTGTGTCTTCGCGACCGTCGCCGCGGCCGGCCAAGGTGTAGGGGCGCCCGATGCGAATCACCCGATCAACCCCGGAAAAAACCGCCATCTGTTCGCGGAAGGATTCGCTCGGGGAACCGATCACTCCGATCACGATCACGCTGGTTCCGGGCGAGCGGTGGGCCCCGAGGCCTTCGGCGCGGATCCGCTCCTCGATCCGGATTATCTGGCCTTCGTTGATACCCGATTTAGTAACTATTACCATGGATGGTTTTCACTTTGTGCAGGGTTTGTCTGTTGAGTTGGGGTCGATACGAAAAAAAGCAGAGGATTTACCTCTGCTGGCCGGTGTGACTGATCGGTTTGCTACATGCGCATTCCGGCCGGCCCCACCGGCCCGATAAACGCGAAATAGAAATGTTGGTAGTGCAACTAGATAACCGGCACGATTAGAGCCACCGATCCGGGGCTCGCAGCATTATCGCCTAGAAATCGTTGGCAGCGCCACGGCCCGGCAGCGCCGCCGACGGGAGTGGCGGCCGACTGCGACCGGAAAACTGATCCGCCCGCGCCGCCGCGGTCGCCATCTGGCCCCGACCGGGGAAAACGAGTTGATTGGTGGCGCCAATTTCCGCATCGGGGGACCGGATATTATTGCCAAGCAATCAAAGTACTTGACACTGAGACGCTCAACTACTAGACTGCACTTGTTGTAAACAAATGCCAGTGAGGACGAGAATAGGGTTGACCGCTGGACCGGATTTTGAGAATGCCGGCGACAGTTTGACGGGTACCGCCGAATACCCGGTCATCAGCCTGGTGGACAGCGTGGCTTTCCCGCGCATTTCGCAGCCGCTGCAGCTAACTGAGGAATCTGCCCTTTGGGCGCTCGAGCAGGCCGCCAGCGGCGATGGGCGGGTACTGCTGCTCCGCGCCACCAAGCGTCGACGGCCCAGTCAACCGGAGTATTGCCGGGTTGGCACGGTCTGCAACCTGGTGCGCCGCTACATGGTGCCGACCGGTGGATATTCGGCGCTCTTTAAAGGTGAGCACCGTGCGCAGTTATTGGCTCTTACGGCGGAAGGCGAGGGCCAGCTGGCAATTGTGAGCCGGCTCGAGGAAACCGTTCGCAGCGGACCTGAATTGGAGGCCCTGCGGCGCACCCTTGCTTCCCAGATCCACGAATATGCGGAGAAGAGCAACCGCGTGCCGCCCGAGGTCGTGTCGCTGGCCCGTCGGCTCACCCACCCCGGCTATCTGGCCGATCTGACTGCGGCGCGACTGGTTGATGACCCCGTCCGCCAGCAGCTGTTGCTGGAAAACCTAGACACCTACGATCGCCTATTCGAACTGACCGCCCTGCTCGGCGGATGGATCCGGACGCTGGATGTGCGTTCCTCGATTCAATCCAAGATTCAACAGGGAATCGAAGAGACCCAGCGCGACTATTACCTAAAAGAGCAGCTGCGCACAATTCAGCGCGAACTGGGAATCGCGCAGGCGGTCGGCGACGACCGCGACGAATTGCTGCAGGCCATCGACGACGCGCAGATGCCCGAAGTGGTGCGGACCCGGGCCGTTTCCGAAGCCGAGCGGCTGGAGGGGATATCGCCGGCCTCGCCCGAGATTGCCGTCGTTCGCAATTACATTGACACGCTGCTGGAGCTTCCCTGGCCGGCGGTAAAGGTCCGGCGCCGGCGGGTCGGACTCAAGCATTGCCGCAAGGTTCTGGACCGTCACCACTTTGGCCTCGAAAAGGTAAAGGAACGGGTGCTGGAGCACCTTGCGGTGCGCTCGCTGACCGACCAGTCGCAAAGCCCGATTCTTTGCCTGGTTGGACCGCCCGGAGTTGGCAAAACCAGCATGGGGCGGGCGATCGCCCAGGCTCTGCGCCGCCGGTTCGTGCGGATTTCACTGGGCGGAGTACGGGATGAGGCTGAAATACGTGGTCACCGCCGCACCTATGTGGGGGCGATGCCGGGACGGATCATCCAAGGCATGACCCGGGCCGGTGTAACCGATCCGGTATTCGTCCTCGACGAGGTCGACAAGATAGGGCGCGACTTCCGCGGTGATCCGTCCTCGGCCCTGCTCGAGGCGCTCGACTCCGAGCACAATCGCGAATTCTCAGACCACTACCTGGAGATTGGCTACGACCTCTCCCAGGTAATGTTCCTGCTTACCGCCAATGACGAATGGGGCATTCCACCCACCCTGCGCGACCGCCTCGAGATCATCCGGTTGGAGGGATATACGGTTCGCGAAAAACTGGCGATCGCCCGCCGCCACCTGGTGCCACGCCAGCTGGCCGAGCATGGCCTGACGGGCGGGGATCAGACTGATCCGGCGCTAGCGATACAAGACCAGACGATCGAAGCCCTGATCGCCAACTACGCGCGTGAGGCCGGTGTACGGGAGCTGGAACGGCAAATCGCGGCGATATGCCGCAAAACGGCCCGACGATTGGCCGAAAGCGAGGATCCCTCGCCGGCCCAGGCGGTTGGCCCCGATCAATTGCGCGATTTGCTGGGCCCGGCCCGATTCATCGATCGCCCGGGTAATCACCGGGATCGGATCGGCGTGGTCAACGGATTGGCGGTCACCAGCCACGGTGGCGCCTTGCTCCCGGTCGAAGCCGCCTGGGGGCGCGGCAAGCGCCGGTTTCTCTGCACCGGCAATCTCGGCGCGGTGATGAACGAATCGGCGAAAGCGGCGCTCTCCTACATCGAAATGCACGCACGCGAATTGGGATATCAGCCCAATACTTTTGCAAATTCCTTTGTACATCTGCATGTTCCCGAGGGCGCGGTCCCCAAAGACGGCCCCTCAGCCGGGATCGCCATTGGAACCGCCCTGGCGTCGGCCCTGCTGGGCCAGTCGGTGCGCGGTGACCTGGCGATGACCGGCGAGGTTACGATTCGCGGCCGAGTGCTGCCGATCGGCGGCGTGAAGGAAAAGGTTCTGGCCGCCCAGCGGCATGGAATCTCACGGGTTATCCTTCCATCCGAAAACCGGGCCGAGTTTGGAGAAATCCCCGAAGACGTACGCCGGCAGTTGGATATCACCTTTGTTGAATCGATGGATCAGGTTTTGGTTGCGGCCCTGCGGCCGGCCTCAGCCCAATAACTCAAGTTGACAAATCACACCAAATTTCCGCCTGTCATCCCGGTCGGAAGCAAACAGAAAGGCAATAGCTAAATGGCCAAAGTAGTTGGCATTGACATCGGGACCACCAATTCAGTGGTCGCGTTCATGGAAGCCGGCCAGCCAACGGTAATCACCAACGTCGAGGGCGCCCGGACGACCCCGTCGGTGGTCGCCTATTCCAAATCCGGCGAACGTTTGGTCGGGCAACTGGCACGCCGCCAGAGTGTGCTCAATCCCTCAAACACAATTTATTCGGCCAAGCGCTTTGTCGGCCGCCGCTTTGACGAGGTCGAAGATGAACGCAAGGCGGTCTCGTTTGAGATCGTCGAGGGTAAAGGCGGCGAGGCGCGGATCCGGATCCCGCAGCTCAACGGCGACGTGACCCCGGAAGAGATCTCGGCGATGGTCCTGCAAAAGCTCAAGGCCGATGCCGAGGAGTACCTGGGCGAGGAAGTAAAGCAGGCGGTAATTACAGCTCCGGCCTACTTTAACGATTCCCAGCGCCAGGCCACCAAAAACGCCGGAACCATTGCCGGTCTTGATGTTCTGCGGATCATCAACGAACCCACCGCCGCATCGCTGGCCTACGGCCTGGACAAGAAGGAGGCCGAAACGATCCTAGTATGGGACCTGGGCGGCGGAACCTTTGACGTTTCGGTGCTTGAGGTAGGCGACGGTGTATTTGAGGTCAAGGCCACCAACGGCGACACCCACCTGGGAGGCGATGATTACGACCAGCGGATAGTCCAATACCTGGTCGCCGAGTTCAAGCGCGACCAGGGGATCGACCTGCACTCTGACCCGCAGGCTCTGCAACGCTTGGTCGAGGCGGCCGAAAAAGCCAAGATCGAACTCTCGACGACGCCGCAGACCGAAATCAACCTGCCTTTTATCACGGCCGACCAGAGCGGACCCAAGCACCTGGCGGTGACCTTGATGCGTTCGCGTTTTGAGGAACTAGTCGACGACCTCAACAAGCGCATGATCGGGCCGTTCCACAAGGCGCTGCGGGATGCCGCGATCAGTCCTGAGCAGGTTGACGAAATCGTGATGGTGGGCGGGTCCACGCGCATGCCGGCCGTCCAGAAGTTGGTCACTGAACTGACCGGCAAAGAACCAAACCGCTCGGTCAACCCCGACGAGGTGGTGGCGATCGGTGCGGCCATCCAAGCCGGAATCATCACCGGCGAGGTGCGCGATGTGGTTCTGCTCGATGTGACCCCGCTATCGCTCGGCCTTGAGACCCTCGGCTCGGTCAAGACCACCCTGATCGAACGCAATACGACCATCCCAACGTCAAAAACCGAGGTGTTTTCCACCGCCGAAGACGGACAGACGGCGGTTGACATTCACGTCCTCCAAGGCGAGCGGGCAATGGCCGCCGACAACATGACGCTGGGCCGTTTCCGCCTGGAAGGCATCCCCGCTGCCCCGCGCGGAGTTCCGCAGATCGAGGTCACCTTCGATATCGACGTAAACGGGATCGTAAACGTCAAGGCCAAGGACACCGGGACCGGCAAGGAGCAAAAGATTACGATCACGGCCTCCACCAATCTTGATCACGACCAGATCGATGCCTTGGTAAAGGACGCCGAAAAACACGCCAAGGAGGACCGCGATCGTCGGGAGCTGGCCGACCTGCGCAACCAGGCCGACACCACCGCCTACCAACTCGAGCGGCTGGTCAATGAAAACACTGACAAATTAGCCGGCGACGAGAAATCCGAAATCGAAAAGCAGATTGCCGACCTGCGGGCGCTGCTTTCCCAAGAAGCGCCCGACTTGGCCCAGTTGCGGAGCCAGGCGGAGGCCCTTACTCAGCGCCAGATGGAAATTGGCCAACGGGTTTACCAGGCGGCCAATCCGGACAGGCCGCCCAGCGACAATGGCGCGGCGGACGAGAGCCAGCGTGAAGATGGCGACGATGTGGTCGATGCCGAGTTTTCGACCGCCGATGACGAGAGTAAGTAAGCAATGACCGTTGAACCGGTTAGGACCACGGCCGAACCACTGCCCGAGGGGCCAGAGCGCCTGGCCCAATTGCAGGATCAGGTGCTGCGCCTGCAAGCCGACCAGGAAAACTTGCTGCGACGGGCCGCGCGGCGCCAGCACGACGCCGTCGCCGGAGCCCGCCAGGCGCTTTTGCTTGAACTTCTGCCTGTGCTCGACAGCCTGGACCGAGCGTTGCTGGCGGCCGACCCTGAGCGCGATCAGTTCACGGTGGGGGTGGGGCTGGTGCGAGCTCAGCTGGTCGAGGCCCTCCAACGAGCCGGGCTGGCGCTTATTCAGGCCTCAGGTCAGTTCGACCCGCACCTGCACGAGGTTCTGGCGGTGGTCGAACGGGCGGATGCAGTGGAAGGCCAGATAGTTGATGTCGTGCGCGACGGCTACCAGTTCGGTTCGGTGGTTTTGCGGCCGACCCAGGTCCGC
This sequence comes from Chloroflexota bacterium, assembly GCA_965261345.1. Taxonomy (GTDB): domain Bacteria; phylum Chloroflexota; class UBA11872; order UBA11872; family VXNJ01; genus VXNJ01. The sequence continues at coordinate 478,755 of OZ253449.1, read as the reverse complement.
GTCGCGGGTCCGCCGCAATAGGAGGTGGCCGCGACGGTGGAGTACAAAGACTATTACCGGGTTCTCGGGCTGGAGCGGTCGGCCGGCGCTGACGAGATCAAACGCGCGTATCGCCGTCTGGCCCGCAAGTACCACCCGGACGCCAATCCCGGCGACAGCGCGGCCGAGGATCGCTTCAAGGAGGTCAATGAGGCCCACCAGGTCCTCTCCGACCCGGAAAAAAAGGCGCGCTACGACCGCTTCGGCAACGCATACCGCCAGAGCGGTTCGTATGAATCGGCGATGCACCAGGCCGGATTTGGCGGCGGTGGGTTCGCCGGAGCAGTGCCGTTTGGTCCAGGGACCGGCTTTTCCCAATTTTTCGAGCAGCTCTTTGGCGGCCAGGGACCGGCGCGGTCGCGTCCCGGGTCCGTCCGAGGTAGTCTGGCCGCCGACGTTTCGCACGAGATCGACGTGACCTTGCAGGAGGTTCTAAACGGCTCGGTGCGGATAATCTTGGTTCGTTCGCCCGACGGCGCGGGCGGGGCGGCGACCCGCCGTCTGCGGGTGAAAATCCCGGCCGGAGTGCGACCCGGCGCGCGGATCCGCCTGGCCGGCGAGGGCGGCGTGCGACCCGATTCGACCCGCGGCGACCTATTCCTAAAAGTAAATGTTCTAGATCACGCCGACGTGCGCCGGCTGGGCGCCGATCTTGAGACCGAAATCGAAATCTCGATGACGGCCGCTGCGCTGGGGACTTCGGCGTTGGTGTCAACTCTGGACGGCCAGACCCTTCGGGTTCAGGTTCCGCCCGAGGTTTCCCAAGGATCGCGCCTGCGCCTGCGCGGCAAGGGCCTGCCGGTGATGGGCAAGCCTGACCGCGGCGATCTGTTCGTAAAGGTGAACGTTACTACCCCTAAGGGCTTGACCGAGGAACAGCGCTCGCTGATCTTGGAATTGGGCAAGCTGCGCGGGGAGATCCCGGAGACCGCCGATGCGCACTGACGATTCTGATCCCGCCACGCGGCCAGTCCGAGGCGACGACATCGACATCAAGGGCTTTTTCATCGGGGTTGTCGCGCAGATGACCGGCACCCATCCGCAGACGCTGCGCCACTATGAGCGCATGGGTCTGGTCAACCCGATCCGCTCCGGCGGAGCGGTGCGGATGTATTCGATGCGAGATGTGCAGCGAGTGCGGCGGATCCGGGAACTGACCCAGGACGAGGGCGCAAATCTGTCGGGTGTGGAGATAATTTTGGACCTGCATGATCAGGCGGATCAGCTGCGCCGCCAACAGCGAATCGAGCTGGACGAACAAGCGCTCGCCCACAAGCGCGAGCTAAATCGCCTGTACAGCGAAATAGCCCGCCTCAAGCGCATGCTCCGGCGGGCAACCCAATAGGGGTGTTATCCAGCGTGCGGACTGCAATCGGGGGTCTGGCGACCGCCGTTCCCAGCCTTTGGAGAGATTGAAATGGCAGATGCTGGTTTTGGACGCCTGACCGAGAAGGCCCAGGAAGTAATCGTGGGCGCCAATCGGATCAAGGGCGAATTGGGTCACGTGGAGCTAGATTCCGAACACATCCTGCTTTCGCTGCTCGAGACCCGTGACTCGACCGCGGTGCGGATCCTCCAGCGCCTGCGCGTTAATCCCGACTTCGTTCGCTCACGGATCAACGGGCTCCTGGACCGCAAGGCCAAGGTGGCCGGTACCGAACGGCGCGGCAACTCGTCAGTGGAGCAGATATATATCACCCCGCAGACCAAGCAACTGCTCGACCGCGCAACCGAAGAGGCAGATCAGCTCTCCGACAGCTATATCTCCACCGAACACCTCATCCTGGCGGTAATCTCCCTGCGCGAGGCGCCGGCCTCCAAGATCCTGCTTGAACTCGGCTGCACCCGACAAAAGGCGCTCGCGGCGATCCGGTCCTTGCGCGGATCGCAGGACGCCTCGTCCAAGACCGCCGAAACCCGTTACGGGGCGCTCGATCGCTACAGTGTCGACCTAACCGCGCTGGCCCGCCGGGGGCAGATCGACCCGGTGGTGGGTCGCCAGGTCGAAATCGACCGGGTGATGCGGATTCTCTCGCGTCGGACCAAGAACAACCCGGTACTGATCGGGGAACCCGGCGTTGGCAAGACCGCAATTGTCGAGGGGTTGGCCCAGCGCATCGTTGACGGTCACGTTCCCGAGTTGCTGACCGGTCGCCGGGTGTTGGTGTTAGACATCGGTCAAATGCTGGCCGGGTCCAAATTCCGGGGGGAATTTGAGGACCGTCTCAAATCGGTAATCGAGGAAGTGATCAATTCGCGCGGCAACGTGATCCTGTTCATCGATGAGCTTCACAATGTCGTCGGCGCCGGTGCGGCCGAGGGGGCGATCGACGCCGCCAATCTGCTCAAACCGGCCCTCTCGCGCGGAGAATTACAGGTCGTCGGGGCCACCACGTTGGATGAGTTCCGACGCCACATTGAACGCGACCGGGCGCTTGCGCGGCGCTTCCAGCAGGTTTTTGTCGACCAACCCGACCTGGAAGCGGCGATCGCGATCCTGCACGGACTGCGGCCCAAGTACGAGGAGCACCACCGGCTCAAGATTTCCGATGCAGCGATTGAACAATCCGCCCGCCTCTCCAGCCGCTATGTGACCGATCGTTTCCTGCCCGACAAGGCGATCGACCTGATGGACGAGGCGGCCGCGAAACTGCGGTTGCAGATCTTCAACATGCCGGAGGAATTGCACGCCCTCGAGAGCAAGGTGCGGGAGTTGGAAGGCCGCGAGGAGGAGGCCTGGCAAAATCGCCAGTACGAGGAGGCGGCCAACTACAAGTCGGAAGCGATCCGGCAACGCGACCAATTTGCCGAACAACGGGCGGCCTGGTTGGCGGAAAAGAACATCTCCGAGGAGGTGACCGCCGATGACATAGCGGCGGTAGTCTCCGAGGCCACCGGAGTGCCGATTTCATCGATGCTGGAAGGGGAAAAACGAAAGCTCCTGCGCATCGAAGAGGCCATCCACAATCGACTTATCGGTCAGGACGAGGCAGTAACCGCGGTCGCCGACGCCCTGCGGCGCTCGCGTTCGGGGTTATCTGATCCCAACCGGCCGATGGGGTCATTCGTCTTCCTGGGTCCGACCGGGGTGGGCAAGACCGAATTGGCGCGGCAACTGGCGCAGTTCATGTTCGATGACCCCGACGCGATGGTGCGGGTTGATATGTCCGAATACGGCGAGCGCCATACCGTCTCACGCCTGATCGGCGCGCCACCGGGCTACGTCGGTTACGGTGAGGGCGGCCAGCTGTCAGAAACAGTTCGCCGGCGACCTTACCAGGTAATCCTTTTCGATGAGATCGAAAAAGCCCATCCCGAGGTGATAAACACCTTGTTGCAGGTTCTGGATGCGGGACGGTTAACCGATGGCCAGGGCCGCACGGTCGATTTTCGCAACACGATCATCATCATGACTTCCAATGTCGGTGTGGCCCAGCTGGTGCGCCGCGATCAAGTCGGGTTCGGCCTGCCCGATACCGACGGGCATCCCGACCACGAGCAATTGCGCACCTCGCTTCTGGGGCGTTTGCGACGGCACTTCCCACCCGAATTTCTCAATCGCGTCGATGAGATCATCATCTTTCGAATGCTTACCCGAGCCGAAGTGGCCGAAGTGGTTGAGGTCCAGTTGTCGGCGCTGCGGGAACGCCTGGCCGAACGCGGGGTTGCGCTGGAGATTTCGGCAGCGGCCCGCGATCTATTGCTAACTGAGGGTTGGGACCCAGAGTACGGCGCCCGTCCAATGGCTCGGGCGATCCGGCGACGCATTGAAAACCCAGCCGCCCAGATGCTATTGGCGACCGAACTGGCTGAAGGAATGGTCCTGCTAGTAGACGCCGAGAATGGCCGCTTCAAGCACCTGGCCAAATCGGCTGAAGCGGCTAATTGCTTGAACTGACCCGGTCGGCAGACCGGACCGGTTCGGGCCGGTTATTTTAGGGCGGCTAGCGCCTCGCTCTCGTCACGGCGCTCGAGCGGGGCGTTGTGAACCTTGTAAATGATCCGGCCATCTTCGTCGACTACGACCGTTAAGCGCTCATGGATGCCCAACTCCGCGTTGTAGGCTCCGTAGGCTTGGCCGGCCGAATGGGCATGAAAATCTGAGAGCAGAGTAATCGATTCGTCCAATCCCAGTGCATCGGAAAATGCTCCGACTGCAAAATGGCTGTCAACCGATATCCCAAGAACTTTGGCCCCGTTGGCCCGGATCTGGTCGGCCTTGGAGTTGTAGTCGACCATTTCGTTCTGGCAAATTCCCGAAAAAGCGAGCGGATAAAAGACGACTACGACTTTCTGGCCGCGGAAGTCAGAAAGCTTGACTTTTTCGCCAGCTCCGTTCGAGAGTTCGAAGTCCGGCGCCATATCTCCGATGTTTAACGACATTGCATCTCCTTTATAAAACTGCTCTCAATAATTGGAAAGTTTCCGATTGAGGCATTGGCAAAAATTCTATGATTGGCGTTTTGTCGATCCTTGCCACTAGTAGTGATCGGCGCCCCAGACGACCCAACCGTTCTCTGGAAAGATCACCTGCAACTGGGCCAAACTGTCAGCCCGCATCCCGCTCCGTGGCAACGCTCGATTGCTGCCCGGGCAGCCCAAGAGCAGCGCTAGAAACTGTTGGTTGCTCAATTCCACGGTCGATCGGGAATGGTCGGGTTCGCCGAACCGGACCTCGGCTGAGGGAAACTCCAGCCCAATCAACTCACTCCCGATCCGCAGGTTGAGCGCACCTGCCGGGACGGTGATTCTGCGCCGGCGCGCCAGTATCTCCGGTTCGACTACCGAGAGCAATCGGTGCAGGTCGTTGATCCGGAACATGTGTTCGTTCCGTTGGGAAATCTCCAGATCAGCCATTTCGCCAAGCATGCCGACCACCGGGGCGTTGGGGGCGATCCGGCCGACGATACACCCGGCGCCGGCGAGCTTGGCAATTTGCAATAGGCGCGCCGCCGCCGCCCGTCCGCGTTCGCGCCCGCTGGAAATTACCTCAAGCAGTTCCAGTCGGTCGTCGACAAGCCGGTAACGCAGATACCCGACCGGACGACCCATCTGCCGGATGGTTTCCCAATACGACTGACGGGGCAGGCAGGCCATCCAGGCATGCTGGCCGTCAAAGTACCGCCGCGATCGATCAAGCGGACCGATCAATTGCCGGTTGTCACGCCGAAATAAGTCGTAGAGTTCATCGAGCTCGTCCCGGTTCCCGGCCTCAACCGGCGTAAAGGAAAATCCGCGCGCCGGGGCTGGCGGGGTGTCGCCAACCATTACCTCAAGATGTGAGGATGGGACCGCGACAAACCCAAACGCGGCATAGAGTTCGGGGACGGCGGCGTGTATCCCGGTCAGAGGATGGCGGCGTCCGTCAATCCGGCTCAACGCCTCCGCTAGCAAGGCCCGGGCGACGCCTTGCCGGCGGAAGCGCTCAGCGGTACAGATCGCCCCGATGTTGGCGGTGGGGATCTGTCCGTCGCCGAAATTGTGGGCCCGTTCGTGCCCCTCCAGGTATCCGGCCATTTGCCCGGAGATGCTGGCGATCAGGGCAAGGTGTGGCCGCCCGCCCGTAAACAGTTGGTGGAATCTCCGGAAGTAAGCGGGGCTCTCGCCGGCAGAGCATTCGCTCATGAGGGCCAGGGCCCGATCCTGCTCGGCCGGTTGCAGGTCGCTAACTTTAATTGACATCGATTGGATCCTTTCGAGTTTGATTTCGGCGACCGGGCACGATCGCCCGGGTCGACGGTTGTTGCGGGTTATGACGGAGGCAGGCGCCAGGCCTGCAGGCGCTGTTCGGCGCTTGCGGCATAGAGGATGTCGGCGTTGCGGGCCATGGCGATTGCCGAGATCGGCGCGAGGGTGGTGGCGTCGCCGATATGCGATCCGGTGGCGGTCAGCACACTCACGCTGGTCGGGGCGGTAATTGCCGCCAGGTAGTTGGCCGACACCTCGAACCGCAACGGGGCAAAGTCAGAGTTGCTCCAGACCAACTGGCCATCCAGGCCGTAAGCCTTCAGTCCGGACGGAGTGCTAACGTAGGCGATCCGCCCGAGCGGATCGATCCGCAGACCCAATATTGGCAGCGGTGCGCGATAAAGTAACGTCCCGTCGCGGGCCGAGTAAATCTCCAGGCCGTATTCAGTCGCCATAACCACCCGCGAACCGTCGACCGAGATTTCCAGCGCCGTAATTGGCGAGCTCGCCTTAAACACCGCGATTTCGCTAGTTACCTGGTCCTCCACGCCGTAGATCGCCACAACCGGGTCCTGGCGAGGATTGAAATTTGCGACTGCCAGGTGGGAGCCCGCCGACGAAACCTTTGCCGATCCAACGCCATCGGGATACGGACCGGCGTCAAGCCGCCAGCGGCGTCCGTCCTGACGATGGATGAAGGCACCGCCCTCATTTCGATTGTTGCTGGTGCGAACCAGCATCAGACCATCGTCGGCAAAAGCGATGCTCTCAATGATCTGATTGTCGGGCTGATCCTTTATCTGCGACCAAAGAGGTTCCCCGGTCGAGTCCAGCGGGGCCAGGAAAAACCCGTAACCCACGGTGGTGGACCCGTCGGAGTCGATCGCCACTCCGTCGGCTGGGAAATTTAGGTCGCGTTGCCAGACCAGTTCACCGACGCCATTGATGGCGACAATCTGGCCGGATCGTGAAATCACGGCCACCGTACTGCCGCTGTGATCGGCGGCCGCCGCAACCGCCGAGAACGGCAGATCGTTGAACCAGATGAGTTCGCGCCAACTGCGGTTGGTTAGAGGTGCGCGGTCAACGGTGACGCCAACGGCAATATCGGGGCCGAGCTCAATGCGGACCCGGAACCCGCGCTCGTCCCACAATTCGGCGGACAAATTGGCGTCTGCCGCGGCGCCGAAACGGCCGACCTCGGCCCAGCCCGGATAGCGCGAAGACAACTCGGCATCCGGCTGAAAACGCGCAAGGCGGGCCCGAACGTCTACCGTGGAGAGGAATTCGCCAACCAGAACCATGAAAACGGTAACAGTTTCGGGATGGAATTGGATATCTCCTAGCACCGAGAGTTGCTCATTCATCGCCAGCTGCGAGTTGCGATCTTCGATAGCGGCCACGAAATCAAAGAGGTCGGTTCGGATCTGGCTCAAAGTTTTTACCGCGGTGACAACCCGACGCAGATCCTCGTCCTCCAAAAATGCGGTCAATCCAGCCACCACCCTCACAATTCCGTCGGCGCCGGCCAGCAGCAGCCGGTGGGCGGCGGTTGCACTCGGCGGCGGTTCAAGTTGGGCCAGGGAGTGGCCGATCGCGCTGGCGGCCTGGCCATAGCGGCTCGCGGCCAGGGCATACTGCCGCAGTGATATCAATCCGGCGGCGATCGAACGGGTGTTGGCTTCCATCAATCGCAGCAGCTCTATCGCCTCCGCCGCACCCTGCAAGGCGGGTCGCCAGTAGGGCCTAACCAGCTGGATCGGATCCGGGACGGTGGCCGCGGCCTGGCATCCTGCAAGTGCCCAGGCACCACCGGCTAGCAGGAGCAACCGGCGGGTGATTTTCGGCCCGCGGGGTCTGATTTAGGCGTTTCTCCGGATCGCACCGCGCAGGGACCAGGCGGTGGCGTCGGTGATTTCAGTGTCCATGATTGCACCGACGCTAATCTCTTCGTCGCCGGGGCAAAATACCAGCTTGTTGCCGCGGGTTCGGCCCATCCAGCGCGGACCGGCGCCCAAAGCGCGCTCGGGCTGAAGTTCCTCAAATAACACTTGCTGGATTGAACCCACCAGGCGGTCATTGATCGACCGGGCGATCCGGGCCTGCAAATCTTCGCAACGGTGCAGCCGCTCCATCTTGACGGCAGGGTCGATATCGTCGCCCCAGCGATCGGCCACGGTACCAATCCGCGGAGAGAACGCGGCGATGTGGACGACGTCAAATTCGACCTGCTCCAGTAGGCGCAAGGTCGCCTTAAACTGCTCCTCGGTCTCGCCCGGGAATCCAGTGATCACGTCAGTTGAGATGGATACACGGGGGACGGTGGCGCGCAACATCGCGATCATTTCCAGATACCAAGCGGAGTCGTAACCCCGGCCCATCCGGCGCAGGACTTGGTCGTCGCCCGATTGCACCGGCAGGTTGATCTCCTCGAGCACGGTCGGGCAGGCGGCCATCGCCTCGGCCAGGGAGCGGTCGAAATGACGCGGATGGGCGGTAAGAAACCGCAGCCGCGGAACGATCGCTTGTCGATCCAGCCGAGTGAGCAGGCCAGCCAGGTCGATTCCCTCGGCTAGGTCCCGCCCATAGCGGTTGACGATCTGACCGAGCAGGGTTATCTCGACCGCGCCTTCGGCCGCCTTGGCCATCATTTCGGCCTCGATTTGATCTGGTGCCCGCGATCGCTCGCCACCGCGTCGGAAGGGCACTATGCAAAAGGTGCACCTTTTGGAGCAACCGTAGATGATGGTTACGTAGCGGGCGGGGCTGCCAAAGCCGGGCAGATCCTGCGGCGAGTAATCTTCCCAGTCGTCGACCACCGGCCCGGGGCGGGTGGACATATGCTCGAGCAGCTCATCAACCTGGTTCGAATCAAATATCAGATCCAGTTTGGGCGCATGGGGAGCCAATTCGGCTTGCGTGGCGCGGACTGTGCAACCGGTCAGGGCTACCTGCAGACCGGATTGCCGGCGTTTGCGGGCCGCCAGAGCACCGATTCGACCGAAGGTCTTGCGGTCCGAATTGTCGCGAACGCTGCATCCGTTAAGGATTACGAATGACGCGCGGTCGGGATGCGAAACCGGCACGTGTCCGGCGGTAACCAACGCTCGCGCGATGCGTTCGGAATCGTCCTTGTTCATCTGGCACCCGGCGGTCCAGATATAGAAACGATGCCGCCCGGCGGCGGTTGGGGCGGTATCCGGAGGGGCCTTTGAGGGCCTGGGTAAGGCGATAGCCATCGGTGATGTAACTGTTGTGGGTTTCGGTGAGCCGGCGATTTTGCGGCAAAATTTAATGTTAGGCGCGAAACGGCGGTCCCGCTAGCGGGCGTTACCTCGCAATTGCCGAAATGAGCAGGCGCTTGGGTTTTTTTGGTTCACCGCAACGCGACGACGGCCTCTACATCCACGTCGAGTTGGATCGCAGCCACGAAGTGATCAAGCTGCGGGTAGACGTAAATAACGATTTGACCCAGGAATTTGCGCCCGGGTCGTCGCACGATACCCCCACCCACTACGTCTGCGCCAAGCAGGTCATGGGACAAAAAACTTTCCGCCCAGCCCGGGTGTGGCTTGAGTTTGATTCGCGCAGGCAGCTGATTGAGTCCAAGGTTGAGGGCGGGCGTCTGCTGTCTGAAGCCGAGGTTGAAAATCTAGCCGACGCCGGCGGTGCCGCCAGCGGAAATTGAGCCGCCGGTTGAGGTTGTGCCTTGGAGTCGGCTTGGCGCTGATCCTGGCCGGACTGGTTGGCGGTTGTGGAACTTCCCCCGCACCAATCGAACCGCCCAGACCGACGGTGGTCGAACCGATCCCAGAGGTGATCGCCCCGGCCCCGGCCCCGGCCCCGCGGACCGCCTTTCGGCATCCCTTAGGCAACCCAATATTTGAGCATGTGACTGAGTTTGCCGCTGCGCACGGCGACGAATCCGGAGTCGGAATTCCGCTCCATCTGGCCGGGATCGCGGTCGATGAGCTGGGAAGCACCTATATCAGCGATCAAACCCTTTCACGGATCGTCCAGATCGGCCGCGATGGACGGCTTGAAGTGATCGCCGGAAACGGCACTCGAACGAGCGGCAGCGACGGCCCGGCTACCCAGTCAGGGCTGCTCGATCCCGGCCGTTTGGCGGCACATTCCCGTTACGGGATATTTTTTGCGTCGCGCTCGCAGATTCGCCATATTTCGACCGACGGGTACATTTCATTGCTGGCGGGTCTGGAGCAGCCGGGGTTGGCCGATGATCCGGAAGGGCTGGGAGTAGCCCAGTTCAACGGGATCGCCGGGCTGGCGCTCGACGGTTCGGGCAATCTGTACGTTGCCGACCGCGGCAACAACCGCGTGCGTCGCGTCGATCGCAGTGGCGCGGTTACAACCTACGCCGGCACCGGCGCACGTGGTTCCGGTGGTGACGGAGGGTCGGCCCTGGCAGCGTCGTTCGATCGGCCGTCGGATCTGGTGATAGGTCCTGACGGATCGATTTTTTTGACCGAGCAGGATGGACACGTTATCCGTCGGATCGACCCAGACGGAATCGTTTCGACAATCGCCGGAACCGGTTTGCCGGGCCGCAGCGGCGATGGCGGACCGGCTGTCGCGGCCCAACTGAACGCTCCCCGCGCCGTCGACATCGATGCCGGCGGATACCTGTACGTGGCGGATTGGAACAACGCCGCGATTCGCGTAATTACGCCCGAGGGCCTAATACACACTTATGCCGGTCTAGCCACCGCCGGACCGGCAATCGCTGGCGATCCGGCCCGTGAGGCGCAATTGGATCGTCCGATCGACATAGCCCTGGGGCCGGACGGGGCGATCTACTTGCTTGGCCAACTCACCGGCCGGGTTGATCGGCTGGCCTCCGTCGGGCCCGACGAGGGTAGTGCGAACTGCCGGGCTGATCCGAGCCCGCTCCCGTTCCAGCCTGGATTGACGGGCAATTCAATTGGAGCGATCGAGTGGTTCGGACGGACCGGGTTCGGATTCGGCGGCGACGGGCTGCCGGTCGCCGCCGCCAACTTTGCCGGGCCTGATTCGATCGCCATCGGTCCCTCCGGGTTGTATATCGCCGACACCGGTAACAACCGAATTCGCCGCGTTGCCGGCGGGATTGTGGAAACCGTTGCCGGATCTGGCGAGGCGGCCTTTCGCGGGGATGGCGGCTTGGCGACGTTTGCCGTGCTCTCGTCGCCTAAAACGGTGCTGGCCGATGCCGTCGGCAATGTTTATTTTTTTGACGCCGGGAATTTTCGAATCCGACAAATCGACCCCTGCGGGGTGATTTCAACCATTGCCGGTAATGGCCGGCCCGGTGACGTGGGCGATGGTGGACCCGCCATCTCGATCAGCCTCTTCGACGTGGCCGGGATGGCAGTGGACGCTGGCGGGGCAATCTATATTGCCGATTCTGCGGTTAATCGGATTGCGCGACTCGACCCGACCGGCCAGATTTCGCTGTTTGCCGGCAATGGAGAGTATGGACCTGCCGGGGTCGGTCAATCGGCCCTGAACACCACGTTGGCCAACCCTGCGGCGGTGGCCGTTGGCGGCGAGGGCCTCATTTACATTTCTGAAAACGGCAGCGGTCGGATACTTGCGGTCTCGCCGGCGGATGGCCTGATCCAGGTCGTTGCTGAAGATGTGGAAGATGCAGGAGGGATGGCAATAGCCGAGGGCGGGACCATATACGTGGCTGGCGAATCTGTCGGCCGCCTGGATCAGATCGCCCCATCCGGGCGGCAAACCCTGATAGATTCAACCGATCCGGACAATGGGCTGGTGGCGGCTTCAATTCCGGCCCCGCGATCGCTGGCGCTGCGCGGCAATCAACTGGTTGTGCTCGGCGCTTCCGGAGTTGTCTGGGTGCTCGCCTGAAGTTTGGATCGGGTTGCCCACCGTTGAACTTGCAGACTGCGTATATTCGGCAAGCAATTTGTCGCGCAGCAACGGATTGCCGACAAGTCGGGATTGATCCGACACCGTATCCAATTGCAGCAGGAGCCGTCTAGAAAGTTGCCTGAACAAGCACCCGCGTCCGAGCCGCCAGTCACGACGACGGACCAATCCGATGGTCCGAGCCAGGCCCTGCAGGACCGCATTGATGATTTGCTGACGCGGTTGACGCGCGCCCAGGCCGATCTTGCCAATCTCAAGCGACGCTCGAACCAACGGGTCGAGGAGACCGCGCGATTTGCGATCGCAGGTTTTGCCGGTGACCTGCTTTCGGCGATTGATCATCTCGACCGGGCGCTGGCCTCGGTCCCGCCCGAACTAACCGGTTTTTCTTTCCTTGAGGGATTGGTATTGACCCGGCAGTACTTCGGAATGCTGCTTTCCTCGCACTCGGTCGAACCGATTGCCGCCGAGGGCAATCGGTTCGACCCAGCGTTTCACCAAGCCGTCGATACCGACGGGTCCGAAACCCCAAATTACGTTGTCCGCCAGTATCAGACCGGTTACAAGATTGGCGAACGGGTGATCCGACCGGCCTTGGTTCGGGTTGGCGCCAACCCCCAATCGTGCGAGGACGATTCTGACGAACCGGGTTGTCAAGCGCCGATCGACGCCGCTGAGGCTGATGTCGAAGGGCCCGCGAAGGCAGATTGATGGCCGCACCGCGTGATCCCTACGAAGTCCTTGGGCTTGAGCGCAACGCCGCGCCCAAGGAGGTCTCGCGGGCCTACCGGGGCCTGGCTCGCAAACACCACCCCGATGTAAACCGCGAGCCGGGTTCCGAAGAGGCTTTCAAGGAGATCCAGGGCGCCTATGACGTCCTAAAGGATCCGGAAAAGCGCCAGCGCTACGACCAGTTCGGTTGGAGGGGCTTGCAGTCCGGCGCCTCCCGCGGAGTCGCTGGGGTTGACATCCCGGGTTTCGGTGACATTTTCGACGTCTTCTTTGGCCGCGGCGGCCGTCGCGCCGACGCCCCGCAGCGTGGGCGCGACCTGCAGCAGCGCATCGACCTTGAATTCCTCGCCGCCATCCATGGGCGGAAAGTTTCGATTTCGGTTGAGCGACAGGAACTCTGCGACGATTGCCAGGGCAGCGGACTGGACCGCGGTAGCGAGTTGGTAACTTGCCCTGATTGCGGCGGTTCGGGCGAGTTGCGGACCGCGACCCGGTCGATTCTTGGCCAGTTCGTAAACATTACGAGTTGTCGCCATTGCGGCGGGGCCGGCAAGATCGCCGAGCGCCCCTGCTCGACCTGCTCGGCCGCGGGATTGACCGAACGCACCCGCGCGCTTGAAGTAAATATCCCGGGCGGGGTCGACAACGGCACCGAGATCCGTGTTTCGGGTCAGGGCGACAGTGGAATCAATGGCGGGCCGCCGGGCGACCTCTACCTGATCGTTGCCGTTGAAGACCACCCGACGATTTCCCGGCACGGGCGTCAACTTCAATCGGAAGTCCTCCTCAGCGTCGCCGAAGCGGTGCTGGGAGTCAAGGTCGAAGTGGAAACCGTAGACGGCACGCATGAAGTCAAATTCGGTGCTGGCACCCAGCCGGGTGATTCAATCCGATTGGCCGGGCGGGGTGCGCCGGGACCGCGTGGACAGCGGCGTGGAGACCATTATGTTGTCGCGCGGGTGCAGATACCCAAAAAATTAAGTGGCGATCAGCGGCGCTTGTATAAGCGGCTGGCCGAACTGGACAATGGCAAGGCAATCGGATTGGGTGATCGCCTGCGCGGAGCAATTCGATGAGCCAGGCTTGGCGGCAGGTCCGGGTCCGGGTCCCGGCGGCCCTGGCCGAGGATGTGCGCCTGTTGATGCAGCGCCGGGCCGGCAACGCGGTGGCCGTCGAAGACGAATATCTTGCCGAGCCGCCGGATGAGAGCAATCTGACCGGAAGTTGCCAGATCACCGCCTGGTTCGACGGCGGAACGGAGGCCGCGGGCCAGGCTGAAGCACTGGTCGCCGATCTCTGGATGGCGGCCGGACTTAACGTGCCCGAGTTGCGAGCGGCTCAGGTTTCTGATACGACCCGCGAGCAATGGCTTTCTGTGGAGGCGCGGTACGCGCGCCCGATTACGGTTGGTAGGATCCGGATTATTCCGGCCGGAACCACGCCGGTTCCGATCGCTGGCGCGGGCAGCTTCTTGGAGTTGGAAATTGCCGCCGGTGGGGCCTTTGGGTCTGGCCTCCATCCTTCAACTAGGGGCGTGCTAAGCCGGTTGCAATCCATCCCAATGAATGGCAAGCGGGTGTTGGACGTTGGCACCGGCAGCGGCGTGCTGGCCGTCGCCGCTACCAAGCTGGGGGCCGCCGAGGTGGTGGCAATTGACATTGATCGGGAGGCAGTCGCGGTGGCCAGGAGCAATGCCGAACGCAATCGCTGCGCCGAGGCGATCATTTTTGCCCCGGCCGGACTGTCGGCCCAATTGCTGGAACGATTCGGGCGGTTCGATCTGGTATTGGCAAATATCACCGCCGCCGCCCACGCGGAGATGCTCCCACTCTATGCGCAGGCCGCGGCCGGCCGGATCGTGCTGGGTGGGATTTATCAACCGCGGTGGGCTGGATTGGCTCGCCAGTGTGCCGCTGCCGGCTTGGATGTGTTGGCCACCACCGGCGAGAGCGAATGGCTCACCGTCGAATGTTCCCGCCCAGGTTGCGCCGCCGAACCGACCAATGGCTAGGCCGGCGCCTACCTTCGGCCTCAAGACCCTTGGCTGTCGCGTAAATCAGGCCGACAGCGACGAGATTGCCCGCTGCCTGGCCGCCGCCGGTTTGGAGATGGTGCGATTCGGGGACAGCGCCGATGTCGTGATCGTTAACACCTGCACCGTAACCCACGTGGCCGATCGCAAGTCGCGGCAGGCGATCTCGCGTGCATTGCGCATGAACCCCGAAGCCGAATTGGTAATCACCGGCTGCTATGCGGCAACGTCCCCTAAAGAGCTCGAATCCGTTTTTCCCAGGGCCCGAGTTATGGGCAAGATCGCACCGGCGCGGCTGGCCGAAGCGATCGTCGCCCGGCTTGGCACCTGGCGCGAAGGGTTTGACCCGCCGCTGGCTGGATTTGGCGAACATCGACGCACCCGTCCAACGATCAAGGTTCAAGAAGGTTGTCGCCACGGCTGCGCGTTTTGCATAGTACCGAGGGCGCGTGGCGGACCGCGGTCGGCGCCGCTCGAGCAGGTTCTCGATCAGGTCCGGGCTTGGGTTGCCCGGGGGGCCGGCGAGATCGTGATCGCCGGGATCGCGCTGGGATCCTACGCCTGCCCGAAAACCGGCACCGGCTTGGGCGGGTTGATCGCTGCCGCCGCCGACGTTGCCGACCCAGCGCGATTGCGCCTGTCCTCGATTGAACCGATGGACTTTGACCCGGAGCTCTTCGAACTGCTTGCCGGCGGCCGAATCTGCCCGCACCTGCACATCCCGCTGCAATCGGGGTCGGAGACAACCCTGCGGGCCATGCGGCGCCCCTACCGGCCAACGGATTATTTGGCTCTGCTCGGACAGTTGCGCGAGGCCAATCCCGACGTCGCAATGGGGACCGATCTGATGATCGGCTTCCCTGGGGAAAGCGAGGACGACCACATGCAGTCGCTTGAATTCTGCCGCCGGGCGGGATTCGCCTATCTGCATGTATTCCCGTACTCGCGTCGTGCCCGCACTCTGGCCGACCGCCGGACCGACCACGTGTCCGAACCGGTCTCCCGGCAGCGCATGCGGTCGGCGCTTGAGCTCGCCGGAAAGGCGGTCGAAGAATTTTCCGCCCGTTTCCTGGGCCGGCAGGCGCGGGTGATCTGGGAGCGCGACCATGCAGGATCGGTAATCGGACTCACCGAGCACTATTTGCGGGCCCGGCCGGTTGGGCTGAACCCAATCCCGGGAACCCTCTCCGATGTTGTGCTGGCCGCGTCCGGCGATGGCCTATTGGCGGCCAGTCCGATTGCGGTTTGAAAATGCCCGGGCACAGACCTTGCAGCCTTTCAGGCAGGAGGACGAGTTGACCGCCGAATGCATTTTTTGCCAGATTGTCGGCGGTAATTTGCCGTCAACGGTGCTGTCCGAGGGAAGCGATTGGATCGTATTTGCCGATATTGCCCCGGCTGCACCAATCCACTGGCTGGCGATTCCCAAGCGGCACATCTCTGGCGCGGCCGACCTGCGGGCGTCTGACGAATTGCTCACCGGGCAACTGATCGGGGCACTTACCGATCTTGCCCGGAGCCGCGGGATCGACGAAGCTGGCTACCGGCTGGTGATCAATCAGGGCCGCGACGGCCTACAGACCGTGGAGCATCTGCACGTACACCTCCTGGCCGGCCGTCCAATGGCCTGGCCGCCGGGCTAGCCCTCCCCGGTCTGTCCCTTTCGGATCGCCAACCGGAGCGACTCGAAAATGCGCATAGCGCAAGGCCGGATGGGGTGCTAAAATTGCCACAATGAAATGCGGAGGTCGCTCTTAGCGCCCTTTTTGAACCCTTCGAGGTCGTTGTTCCAAGTTATTGGATAAACGGCTCGGATTTTGTCGTCCAATGGATCTTTTTTGAATCCATTCCCATTGCCTGCACGCTTGAGCAACGTGCGCGCTCAATTTGCGATTAACCGGCTCTTTTCAGCCTGGAGTGCGTCATTTGACCAACAGCAACGGCCGCGATTACGGTACTGTTCCAAGTCACCGCGATGGAGTGACGCTACCCGACCTGATATCGATCCAGCGCCGGTCGTTCCACTGGTTCATAAATGAGGGCTTAAGGCAGGTTTTTTCCGAAATTTCGCCGATTGAAGACTTTACCGGCAAGAATTTCCGCCTGCATTTCGAGGTCCCCAAGGATCCATTCGAAGACCCCAAGCACCCGGTCTCCGAATGCCGGGAGAACGATCGCACTTACCACGCTCCGCTTTACGTGAATGCACGCTTGGAAAATCTGCAGAACGGCGAGATAAAAGAAAACCGAGTGTTCATGGGCGATTTCCCGCTCATGACCGAGCAGGGAACCTTCATCTATAACGGTGCCGAACGGGTCGTAGTCTGCCAGTTGGTCCGCTCTCCGGGTGTCTATTTCACCGGCTTGCGCGATCGAACATCGGGTCGATTCCTCTATTCGGCCAAGCTGCTTCCCAACCGCGGGGCCTGGCTTGAATTCGATACCTCGACGAAGGATGTATTCACCGTAAAGGTCGACCGCAAACGCAAGATCGCGGTCACCACCCTGCTGCGTGCGTTCGATAAAAAGATCTCGACCGATCAATCGCTGCGCGAGCTCTTCGCCGGCGCGATTCCCGAAGATGCCGACCACCAGTATCTAGAGGCCACCCTGGCCGATGACAACGCCTCTTCGCATGAGGAAGCGGTCCGTGAGATCTACAACCGGCTGCGACCGGGTGACACCCTCAACATTGCCGACCGCAAGTCGGTGGCCAACGCCCGCTCTTTGATCGAATCGACGTTCTTTAACGCCCGGCGCTATGACCTGGGTCGGGTCGGCCGCTACAAGCTGAACCTGCGCCTCCGGCACCGCGATCCCTTTGAAGACACCGTCCTGCTGCAGGCCGACATCATCGAAGTGATGCGTGAGTTGATCCGGTTGAATCTGGCTCAGCAGCGCCCCGAAGACGTTGACCACTTGGGCAACCGCCGGGTGCGCGCGGTTGGCGAACTGTTGATAAACCAATTGCGGACCGGCCTGCTGCGAATGGAGCGGGTAGTCAAGGAGCGAATGTCAATCCAGGATGCCTCGCAGGCGACCCCTAACGCGCTCATCAACGCCCGCCCGATCATGGCGGCGATAAAAGAATTCTTCGGCGGTAGCCAATTGGCCCAGTTCATGGACCAGACCAACCCGCTGTCCGAACTGGCCCACAAGCGGCGCCTGAGCGCCATGGGGCCGGGCGGTCTTTCGCGCGAGCGTGCAGGCGTCGATGTCCGCGACGTGCACCACTCGCACTATGGGCGGATCTGCCCGATCGAGACCCCGGAAGGCCCCAACGTCGGGTTGATTTCTTCGCTGGCTTCGTTTGCCGGGATCAACGAATACGGGTTCCTGCAGACCCCCTACGAAATCATCGCCCAAGACGTTGCCTTCACCGATGGCTACGAGCTCAAGGGACGGACCCTGCGCGAGGATTTGGTCGTGCGCAAACGCACCGAGCTTAAAGCCGGACAGCGCATCGACGCTGAAACCATCCGGCGCCTCAAGAACCGCCCTTATTGGCGGGAGATCGTCTTGCCGGTCGTCCCGTTTGCAACCGGACGGATCGAGCAATTTACCGCCGACGAGGA
Source organism: Chloroflexota bacterium (assembly GCA_965261345.1). Lineage (GTDB taxonomy): Bacteria > Chloroflexota > UBA11872 > UBA11872 > VXNJ01 > VXNJ01. Next base: position 460,797 of record OZ253449.1, on the reverse strand, counting down.
AGACGGTCGAGCGGTGGCACCCTACAAGACCCCGGTCAACCAGATGGGTGAGATTGCGACCGAGCGGATCGACGTTCGCACCGGGCGCGAATTCCATTCGGCCAACCGCAACGATGTCGATTTTATCGACGTCTCGCCCCAGCAGATCGTCTCGATTCCGACCTCGCTGATCCCATTCCTAGAGCACGACGACGCCAACCGCGCCCTGATGGGGTCCAACATGCAGCGACAGGCAGTTCCGCTGTTGCGTCCAGAAGCCCCGCTGGTTGCGACCGGAGTCGAGCGCCGCGCGGCCCGAGATTCGGGACATGTGGTCATCTACGACGGGCCGCGGATGGCCGAGGTGATAAACGTTCTGCCGCACCTGGTCGAATTGCAGGAGGTAACCACCCGTCGTTGGCACCGTTACCCGTTGCGCAAATTCGGTAGGTCCAACCAGGGCACCTGCATCAACCAGACTCCGATGGTGATTCCCGGCCAGATTGTCGAACCCGGTGAGCTGGTCGCGTCAGCGGCAAGTTCGGACGGAGACCAGTTGGCTCTCGGCAAGAACCTGCTCTGCGCCTTTATGTTTTGGGAAGGCTACAACTACGAGGACGCGATCATCATCTCCGATCGCCTGGTGCGCAATGACGTGTACACCTCCATCCACATCGAAAAATTTGAGGTCGAAGCCCGTGATACCAAGCTGGGCCCCGAGGAAATAACTCGCGACATCCCCAACGTATCAGAGGAGGCACTACGTTTCCTTGATGAAAACGGGATTGTCTTTGTCGGCGCCGAGGTTGGCCAAGACGACATAATCGTCGGCAAGATCACCCCGAAAGGCGAGACCGAGCTCACCGGCGAGGACCGCCTACTGCGAGCGATATTTGGCCGCGACGCCCGCGAGGTGAAGGATTCCTCAAAGCACGTTCCGGCCGGCGATGCCGGAACGGTCATCGACGTTAAGGAATTAACACGCGATGCCAATCCTGACCTGCGGGCCGGTGTCAATCACGCGGTGCGGGTTCGCATCGCCTCGCGCCGCAAAATCATGGTCGGCGACAAGATGGCCGGCCGACATGGCAACAAAGGGGTCATTTCTCTGATCCTTCCGGAAGCCGACATGCCCTTCCTAGAAGACGGCACCCCGGTCGACATAATCCTGAACCCGCTCGGCGCGGCTTCGCGCATGAACGTGGGGCAATTGCTTGAACTGCACACCGGGCTCGCTGCCGAGCGCTTGGGCCGCCAGATCGTTACCCCGGTATTTGACGGGGCCGACGAGCAGCAGGTGCACGATTTGTTGGCCGAGGCCGGATTGCCAGTTGATGGCAAGGTCAAACTTTTCGACGGGCGCACCGGCGATGCATTTGACAAACCGGTAGTTGTGGGCCGAATGTACATGCTTAAGCTGGCTCACCTGGTCGAGGACAAAATCCACGGCCGCTCGACCGGCCCTTATTCGTTGATCACCCAACAGCCCCTCGGCGGCAAGGCCCAGATGGGCGGCCAACGATTTGGCGAAATGGAAGTTTGGGCCCTGCAAGCCTATGGGGCGGCCAACGTCCTGCAAGAGATGCTGACGGTCAAGTCCGACGACGTGCTGGGTCGGGTCAAGACCTATGAGGCGATCGTTAAGGGCGAAACCGTGCTTGAACCGGGCGTGCCCGAATCATTCCGGGTGCTCGTTAACGAGTTAAAGAGCCTCGGGCTTTCGGTTGAGCTGTTTGACGAAAACGAAAAACCGGTCGAGTTTTCACTCGATGCAATGGTCGATTACATACCCAATCTTGGCGGCATCAATATTGAGGGCCGCGAGTACAAGCTCTAGGGTCAGAGGAGAAAACACGTGATCAGAGTTAACGAATTCGCCTCGATCCAGATCGGGTTGTCTTCACCCGAGCAGATCCGCGAGCAATCGCACGGCGAGGTAACCAAACCGGAAACGATTAATTACCGCACCCTCAAGCCAGAGCGCGACGGCCTATTCTGTGAGCGCATTTTTGGTCCCACGAAGGACTGGGAATGTGCCTGCGGCAAGTACAAGCGAATCACCTACAAAGGGATAACTTGTGACAAATGCGAGGTCGAAGTTACCCGTTCTCGGGTCCGTCGTGAACGGATGGCCCATATCGAGCTGGCTGCCCCGGTCGCCCACATTTGGTTCGTCAAGGGATCGCCCTCGCGCATCGGCCAGTTGCTTGACATAAGTCCTAAGCGATTGGAGGCGATCGTCTACTTCGCTTCGTTCGTTATTACCTCATTGGACAACGACCGCCGCCTTGAAGGCCTCGAAAGCCTCGACCGCGACTTAAAGCTCGAATTGCGTGCGGTGCGCGAAGAGGAACTGGACCGGATCGAGCAACTCGACGAGGACCTGCGGCTCTCGCTGGAGGAAATGCGCAACGAGCAGAACCATCAGACCGAAAAACTCATCGAGCAGGAATCGCGCCGTCGGGCCGATCGCGAAGAAGAAACCAAGCGGCTGCTAAAGGTATTTACTGACAACCGCGGGCAACCGGCGCTAGATGACCTGCGGATCTCTTTCCGCGAGGATCCGATTGTCGAGCACGGCGAGGTAATCGAGTCCAAGCACCGAAGTCGGGCCACGCGGGCGCTCAAAACTGAATTGGCCCGCATGGTCGAACGCGAGCAGATCGAGCTCGCTGAATTGGGCAACCGTTTCGCAGAGGACATGGCCAAGGAATTGGCCCGGGTCCAGGCCGAAAAGGACGGCGCCGACAGCCGGATTGCGCAGCTGCTGGCCGAAAAGGAAGAGTTTTACGCGCGACGCCGCGAGCACCTGACCGAATTGGCCGATGCCCAGGATGAGAAAGAACTGGTGCTGCTCTCCGAAGACCGTTACTACCAGCTAAACGAAACTGTCGGCGAAGTTTTCGAGGCAATGAGTGGGGCCGAGGCGATTCTTGAGCTGATCCGCAAGATGGACATTGACGCCGAAGCGCTGCAGATGCGCTCGGAAATAAATTCGAAATCCATGCAGCGCCGTCGCAAGGCGATCAAGCGGCTGCGGGTTATCGAATCTATCCGGCGCTCGGAAAACCATCCATCATGGATGGTTTACACGGTATTGCCGGTACTCCCGCCGGAACTTCGACCGATGGTTCAACTGGATGGCGGGAGATTCGCAACTTCCGACCTCAACGATCTCTACCGCCGGGTTATCAATCGCAACAATCGGCTCAAGCGGCTGCTTGACCTCGGCGCTCCCGACATCATCCTGCGCAACGAAAAGCGGATGCTGCAAGAAGCCGTCGACGCGCTCATCGACAACGGCCGGCGGGGACGCCCGGCCCAGAGTTCGTCACAACACATGTACAAGAGCCTCTCCGACCTCCTGCGCGGTAAGCAGGGGCGGTTCCGCCAAAACCTTCTGGGCAAGCGGGTCGATTACTCGGGCCGCTCGGTCATAGTCGTTGGTCCGGAACTAGCTCTCGATGAATGCGGATTGCCAGCCGGAATGGCGCTGGAATTGTTTAAGCCATTTGTCATGCAGCAGCTGGTTATGCGCGGAATCGCTTCCAACATCAAGAGCGCCAAACGCATCGTCGAGCGGGTCGATCCCGAAGTCTGGGACATTCTTGAGGATGTCACCCGGGAGCACCCGATCTTGCTCAATCGGGCTCCGACGCTGCACCGCCTGGGTATCCAGGCGTTCAGGATTCGATTGGTCCATGGCGGAGCGATCCGCATTCATCCGCTTGTGTGCTTTGCCTACAATGCCGACTTCGACGGCGACCAGATGGCCGTGCACGTGCCACTTTCCGAGATCGCCCAGGAAGAAGCGCGCGAACTCATGCTCAGTTCGCAAAATCTTCTCTCGCCGGCCGACGGTTCCCCGGTGATTTCCCCGACCAAGGACATGATCCTGGGTTGTTATTACCTAACGCTTGAGCCCGAGGCCCTACCGGATGGGAAATCTCAGCGGATATTTGCTTCCCACCAGGAATCTATCCATGCCTTCGAGGCCGGATTGGTGACCCTGCACGAACCCATCCGGGTGCGGGCCAACGCAAGTGAAGTCGGGGTCGGCGAAAGCCTGCCTGCCGGCTCGCGATATGAGACGACGGTCGGCCGGATCTACTTCGACCAGGTGCTGCCGATCGTAATGCGGCCCTACGCCAAAGTGATGGATAAGGGCGCCCTCAACGGCCTGATCAATGATGTTTATTCCGAATTCGGATCGGAAGTGTGCGCCCAGGTCGGCGACGATGTAATGTCGACCGGGTTCCATTGGGCCACCCGCTCCGGCGTGACGATGGCGCTATCGGACCTTACGATTCCGCCCGACAAACCGCGGATTCTGGCCGAAACCGAAGCCGAGATCGCCAGAATTTCGGCACTGTTTGACGATGGTCTCCTAACTGAGGAGGAGCGCTACCGGCTGCACGTGAAAAACTGGGCGGAGGCGACTGCCCGGGTGTCGGCCGAAGTCGAGGATTGCTTAGATCGCCGCGATTCGGTTTACTTGATGGGCGCATCGGGCGCGGCCAAGGGAAATTTCGACCAGATCCGCCAAATCGCCGGCATGCGCGGCCTGATGTCGGATCCCGGCGGGCGGGTTATCGAGATGCCCGTGCGGGCCAACTTCCGCGAAGGGCTATCGGTATTTGAGTACTTCATCTCGACCCACGGGGCCCGCAAGGGCCTGGCCGACACAGCGTTGCGAACCGCGGACTCGGGTTATCTAACTCGGCGCCTGGTCGACGTTTGCCAGGATCTGATCGTCACCGAGCACGACTGCGGTACCGAATCGGAGATTATTTTGACGCAGGCCGGTTCACAACTCTTCGGCAAAAAATTGGGCAACCGCGCTTATTCGCGAACACTTACCCGGCCGATGGCCGATCCGCAAACCGGTGAGGTGATTGCCGAAACCGACGAGATCGTCGATCTCAGGCTCATGAACGCGATTGATGATCTCGGTATCGACGAGGTTGCGGTCCGCTCGGTCATGAAGTGCGAGGCGGCCACCGGAATTTGCCAGAAATGCTACGGCCTTGATCTGGCCCGGCATGAGCTGGTCGACCTGGGAACTGCAGCCGGGATCATAGCCGCCCAATCCATTGGCGAACCGGCAACCCAGCTGACAATGCGCACCTTCCACACCGGCGGTACCTTCCGCGAGGAGGACATCACCCGCGGATTGCCGCGCGTTGAGGAATTGTTTGAGGCACGCACCCCACGGGGACAGGCGGTAATCGCCGATTTCGACGGCCTCGTGACCGTCGCCCGCGCTGACGATGGTGTCAACGTGCGATTGTCCAAACAGCACGAAATAGATTTGGGCAAAGACTATCGGGCTCTTGGAAAAACGGGAGTAGTGGTCAAACAGGGAACCCGAATTGCTAAGCGGCAAAGCGCCGAAGACTACCTTCTGGCTCCGTATGCGGGTCAATTGGAAATTCTGGAGGGCAAGATCATCCTCAACGAGTCGGTAAAGTACGCGATCCCGGTCACAACCCGGGTGCTTGTCGATGATCAAACCCTGGTTGAGCGGGGCACGCAGTTGACCGAGGGCCCGCTAAATCCGCACGATGTTCTGCGGCTGGCCGGCGCATCGGAGTCCGACCGCATTAGCAAGGTCGAGCGGTACCTGCTCGCGGAAATACAGGGCGTTTATTCAGTGGTTGGCGTGCCGGTCCACGACAAACACGTCGAATTGGTAATTCGGCAGATGCTGCGCCGCGTAAAGGTCCTCAGCCCCGGCGATACCCAATTGCTGCCGGACGAATATGTCGACGCCCGCGAATTTACCCGCGTCAACTCCCTGTCCAGTGAACCGTCCACAGGTGAACGGGTATTGCTGGGAGTTACCAAGGCCTCGCTCTTCTCCGACAGCTTTCTGTCAGCGGCATCATTCCAGGACACCACCCGGGTGCTTACCGAGTCCGCAATCGAGGGTGCCCGTGACACGCTGGTGGGGCTGAAGGAAAACGTGATTGTCGGCAAGTTGATCCCGGCCGGTACCGGCTATTTTCATCGCAATCCCGACCTCATTCCCGACGCCGAAAATATGGGCGGCGCGGCCAAGGTTGTGGCCAAGATCAGCGCCCGGCGCGAGGAACGCGAGGAACTCAAGCGCCAGCTGGAGGAAATGCAGCGGCTTGAGGAAGAGCGCTGGCAGGCTTCGGCCCAGGTTGACGGATCCGAAGGTTTCGATGAGGGTTTTAGCGATTTCCCGTTCCCGTAGGGTGCCTCCGGGCGTTGCCGATGCCGGAAATTGCTATACTGAGCGAGCCTTGCCCGAGAGGGCGGGCCGGCGGATTTTCGTTCCGCATCCCCACCATTTGGACGGCCCTTAGGTATTGCCTTGCCCACCATTAATCAATTGGTCCGCAAGGGCCGACGCAGTCCCCGGCGCAAGGTGACGACCCCGGCGCTGCACTACTCCTATAACTCCAACAAGCGACGCTTGGTTCGCACCGGCGGGGCGCCCCAGAAACGTGGGGTGTGCGTGCAGGTTCGTACGGTGACGCCGAAAAAGCCGAATTCAGCTTTGCGTAAAGTCGCCCGGGTTAGGCTGTCGAACGGTATGGAACTGCTCGCCTACATCCCTGGCGAGGGACACACCCTCCAGGAGCACTCAGTTGTCCTGGTGCGCGGTGGTCGCGTTCGCGACCTTCCTGGCGTGCGTTATCACATCGTGCGTGGCGCTTACGACGCCACCGGAGTCGAAAACCGACGCCAGGGCCGTTCAAAATACGGTTCCAAACGCGACGTCTAAAACTCCATTACCATTTACAACGTCATTTTCAACCGCTAGCCGACTCCAAGATGCCCCGTCGCAACCGCCCGACTCGCAGACCGGTTCTGCCGGACCCTAAATTTGGCAACCGCTCAGTATCGCGCTTTATCAATGTCCTTATGACGCGCGGCAAAAAGAGCTTGGCTCGTCGGATTCTCTACGACGCCTTTGACCTGATCGAGGAACGGATTAACCAGAATCCGATCGAGGTCTTCGAGCAGGCGCTGCGCAACGCCACGCCGCAGTTGGAAGTTAAGCCCCGGCGAGTCGGCGGCGCAACTTACCAGGTTCCAGTTGAAATCCGCGGCGAGCGACGTTATTCCCTCGCTGCCCGCTGGTTGGTTCGGGCTGCTCGACGACGCGGCGAGAAGACGATGATCCGGCGACTGGCCGGTGAAATCCTTGACGCGTACCGGCATGAAGGCCAAGCGGTCCGGCGCCGTGAAGAGAGCCACAGGATGGCCGAAGCTAACAAAGCTTTCGCCCATTACCGCTGGTAGAAATTACCCGCTAGACCCTCCTCCCTTTCGAACCAACCGCTGCGTAGGTTATTTCATTTGTCGGCCCAACTTGCCCGTACCCGCAATATCGGCGTCATCGCCCATATCGATGCTGGAAAGACCACGGTTACCGAGCGAATCCTGCTTTATACCGGGCGAATCCACCGTACCGGTGAGGTTCACGAGGGGGCGGCGACGATGGACTGGATGGTCCAGGAACGGGAGCGCGGAATAACCATTACATCGGCCGCGACCACCTGCCAGTGGCGCGACCACATGATCAACATCATCGACACTCCGGGCCACGTCGACTTTACGGCCGAGGTTGAGCGGTCATTGCGGGTCCTAGATGGCGGGGTGGTCGTCTTCGACGCCGTTGCCGGAGTGCAGCCGCAGTCGGAGACCGTCTGGCGACAGGCCAACAAATACTCGGTTCCGAGAATTGCCCTGGTCAACAAGATGGATCGACGCGGAGCGAGTCTCGAGCGCACGTTGGCAATGATCCGCGACCGACTCAATGCCCATCCAATCTCCTGTCAGATGCCGATCGGAATCGAAGACGAATTTCGGGCGGTGGTCGACCTAGTCGCGTTCAAGCAGCGAAATTTCGTTGCCGATGGAGACCGCCACGTCGAGGTGTCCGCGATCGATCCTGAATATGCCGCGGCGGCGGGCGCAGCCCGGGAGCGACTGATCGAAGAAGTTGCCGACTTCGACATGAAAATTGCTGAGAAATTCCTTGAGGTCCAGGAAGTGACCAGCGACGATCTGCGTTCGGCGTTGCGCCGAATCACGATCGCCAACTCGGCAATTCCGGTCTTTTGCGGTTCGGCGCTGCGCAATAAGGGCATCGAGGCCGTAATCGATTCGATCGTTGACTATCTGCCATCACCGCTGGATGTTCCAGTCATTTCTGGAGAGCACCCAAAGACCGGCGAACCGATCAAGTGCCCTCCGGATACCGGTGCCCCTACGGCGGCCCTTGCTTTCAAAGTGACCACCGACCCGTTCTCCGGTCGACTAACTTACGTGCGGGTCTATTCCGGACAGATCAACCCCGGCAGTTACATCTTTAATTCCACCCGCAAATCGCGTGAACGGGTGGGGCGTATCCTGCGCATGCACGCCGACAAGCGCGAGCAGTTGGATAGTGGACTTGAAGCTGGCCAGATCGGGGCGATCATTGGCCTTAAGGACACCTTCACCGGCGATACGATGTGCGACCGGAACAATCCAGTCGTTCTTGAATCGATCAATTTCCCCGAGCCAGTCGTAAAGGTCGCGGTCGAGCCGGCAAGTCGGGCCGACCAGGACAAACTCTCCTCGGCGCTGGTTCGCCTGGCCGACGAGGATCCAACGTTCCGGGTTACCTCCGACCAGGAAACCGGCCAGACCCTGATCGCCGGGATGGGTGAGCTTCACCTGGAAGTGATCATTGACCGGCTCCTTCGCGAGTTCTCGGTCCGATCCTCGGTCGGGGCCCCGCAGGTCGCCTACCGCGAAACCATCCGGCGGGCGGCGACTGGAGTCGGGAAATTTGTTCGCCAGAGTGGTGGCCGCGGCCAATACGGCCATGTCGTCCTGGAGATTGAGCCGCGCCCCGAGGGCGGCGAGAACACCTATCAAAGCCGAGTCGTGGGTGGTTCAATTCCCTTAGAATTCATGGCCGCCGTGCAGCAGGGCGTCGGCGACGCCATGACCGAGGGGCCGCACGGCTATCAAATGACCGGCGTGCACACCAGAGTTATCGACGGTTCTTACCACGCGGTCGACTCTTCGGAAATCGCTTTCCGGATTGCCGCCGCCATCGCCGTTCGCAATGCCTACGAGCGCGCATCCGCGGTGGCGCTTGAACCAATCATGGAACTTGAAATCCGCGCGCCGGATACATATATGGGAGAAATCATCGGAAACCTTGCATCCAAGCGGGGCGCTATTCGTCGTGCCGACAGCGATGGATCGGAAGTTCTAATCGAGGCCGACATACCGCTGGCTGGAATGTTCGGCTACGCTAGCGAATTGCGTTCGCAGACCCAAGGGCGCGGCACCTTCTCAATGGAATTTGCCCGCTACGAACCAGTCAACGCCGGCACCCTGGCCACGGCCCGCACCTAAATCCCAATCCGTAACTACCAAATCCAATCAACAGCCAACTGGCAACCACCTAAAACTTTTCGAAGTATCAGCTCCAAGGGGCAGATCAAATATGGCACGACAGAAATTTGAGCGCACCAAGCCGCATGTCAACATCGGCACGATTGGTCACATCGACCACGGCAAGACGACGCTCACGGCAGCGATCACAAAGACGCTGGCGCTGACCGGCGGCGCTGACTTCCGCCCGTTTGAATCTATCGACAACGCACCTGAAGAGAAGGCGCGTGGCATAACTATCGCCATCCAGCACGTCGAATACCAGACCGAGGCTCGCCACTACGCCCACGTCGACTGTCCCGGCCACGCCGACTACATCAAGAACATGATTACCGGCGCCGCCCAGATGGACGGGGCGATCCTGGTCGTTTCGGCTCCCGATGGACCGATGCCACAGACCCGTGAGCACGTTCTCCTGGCCCGCCAGGTCGAGGTGCCCTCGATGGTTGTTTTCCTCAATAAATGCGATCTCGTCGACGACGAGGAACTGATCGAACTGGTCGAACTAGAAGTTCGCGACCTGCTCACCGAGCGCGACTTTGACGGTGACAACGTGCCGGTAATTCGCGGATCCGCGTTGTCGGCGCTCGAATCCGACGCCACCGACATCGGGCATGATGACTACGCTGGCATTCGAGAACTCCTTGACGCCGTCGACAACCACATCCCGGCACCGCCGCGCCCGACCGAACAGGACTTCCTGATGCCGGTCGAGGATGTATTCGGGATCAAGGGGCGTGGTACCGTGGTAACTGGCCGTATCGAACGCGGAATGATTCAAACTGGTGAGCGAATCGACATAGTTGGCTTGGGCCACGGACGCGAAGGCGTCGTCGTTACCGGGGTCGAAATGTTCCGCAAAACTCTTGACGAAGGCCAGGCCGGGGATAACGTCGGCTGCCTCCTGCGCGGGATTGAACGCGATAACGTCGAGCGCGGGCAAGTGTTGGCAAAGCCGAAATCGATCACTCCGCACAATGAATTCAAGGCCGAGGTATACGTGCTCTCGCGCCAGGAGGGCGGGCGTCACACCCCGTTCTTCCACGGTTATCGTCCGCAGTTTTACATCCGTACTACCGACGTTACCGGGGAAATCAAGCTGCCTGAGGGAACCGAAATGGTAGTTCCCGGTGACAACGTCGAAATGGAAGTCAACCTGATAACTCCGATCGCCCTGGAACGCGGCGTGCGGTTTGCCATCCGCGAGGGTGGGGTCACCGTCGGCGCCGGTTCAGTGACCGAGATCATCAAGTAGTCCTCGCGACTTCATTCGGCGGTAAGGGCAACAATCGTGGCACAGCGTACTAGAACCAGACGACGGAATGCGCCGCGGCGGCGGAGTCAACCGCGGCAGCAACGCTTCCGAATCCGCCTCAACGCCTACGATCATCGGGTGCTAGATCAGTCGGTCCACCGAATTCTCGACAGCGTGCGACGCAGTGGTGCCACCGTAACCGCGGTCCCATTGCCGACGACCAAGAACAAGTGGACAGTGATTCGCTCGCCGTTCATCGACAAAGACTCGCGTGAACAATTTGAAATGCGCACCCACCGACGAGTGATCTTTGTCTCCGACCCCAACCAAGAGACGATGGACGCCCTGCTGAGCCTGGACTTGCCGGCCGGTGTCGACATTGAGATGAAGTCGTAACCTGACGATGACAACCGCGCTGCTTGGGACCAAGCTGGGTATGACCCACACCTATGATGAGTCCGGTCGATTCATCCCGGTGACCGTGGTGCGCGCCGGGCCGTGTGTTGTCGCCCAGGTAAAGTCCACCGCAACCGATGGATATGATGCCATCCAGTTGGCGTTTGGCGCCACTCGCCAGGACCGTCTCGCCGGTGGTGAAGTGGGGCATCTGGGCGACTTGGGCACCTTTCGCCATCTGCGCGAATTTCGGGTTCCCAGTGATCAGATCGCCGGTTACGAGCGTGGCCAGCAAATCACGGTGGCGGAGATTGCCGACGCCGGTCGAGTGCGGGTGTCGGGAATCAGCAAAGGCCACGGTTTCACTGGGGTGATGAAACGGCACGGTTTCCGCGGTGGGCGCCGCACCCACGGACAATCCGACCGCGAACGGGCACCCGGTTCGGTCGGCGCGGGCACCAATCCGGGGCGAGTCTTTAAAGGCAAAAAAATGGCCGGCCGATCGGGCGGCCAGAAGACGACCCTATCGCGGGCGCGATTGGTCCGAGTCGATCGTGAACGCAACCTGCTGTTAATTGGCGGTCCGGTTCCCGGTCCGAACGGCGGCCTGGTGGCCATAGAGGCGGTCGGTTAACCGATGAACGATAGCGCAAATCCGCCGTTGGCGATTCGGGTTATCGGATCCGACGGGAACCAGACCAGGGAAACTCTGCCGTTGCCGGCGGCCCTGCTCGACTGCAAGGTCAACAAATACCTGCTCAAACGGGCGGTCGCCGACCACGAAATCAACCGCGCCCAAGGCAATCGGTCAACCCTTTCACGATCCCAGGTCAGGGGCGGCGGTCGCAAACCGTGGCGACAAAAGGGTACCGGTCGCGCTCGCCACGGCTCGATCCGCTCGCCGATCTGGCGCGGCGGTGGGGTGGCGTTTGCACCGCAGGCATTCAACCGCTCGCAGAACCTGTCGCGTCGCGAACGACGGACGGCTTTCGCGCAAGCGTTCGCGTTGCAAGCCCGCAACGCGGGAGTTTGCGGGGCCGACCCGCTAGACCTAGGCGACGGTCGCACCCGGACCCGGGCGACCTGGCTGGCAGCCGCCGGACTTACCGGCAGAGTTGTGCTGGTCGATTCGGAGCCCAACGCCTCACTGCTTCGCTCAGCTGCGAATATTCCCAATCTGTCGGTGGTCCGAGTCGATACGATTTCGACCTACGAAGTCCTGTTTGCCAAGACCCTTGTTTTCTCGCCGGCCGCGCTGAGCGCGTTAGTCGAAACTCGGATTTAGATCATGGAACTTTCAGCAGTGTTGTTGGCACCGGTGGTGACTGAGAAGTCGACCTATTTGGCCGAGCAAAACAAGTATGTGTTCCGCGTCAATTCGGCGGCCAACAAGATTGAAATCAGGCAGGCGGTCGAGTTATTGTTCCAGGTGAAGGTCGCCAAGGTCAACGTGACCCAGCAGCGTGGCCACAGTCGCCGTTTCGGGCGCCACACCGGCCGCACCAAGGACTGGAAAAAGGCGATCGTCACGCTGGTCGAGACCGATCGCATCGACATGTTCGGCGCCTAGAAGAGACGGATCGTCAACCAAGATGCCGATAAAAACCTATCGACCCACGTCCCCCGGGCGGCGCGAGTACGCCTCGGTGGATTTTTCGGGCCTGACCCGCTCGCGTCCGGAAAAAAAACTAACCAAACCGCGCAAACGGCGTGCCGGCCGGAATAATCTTGGTCGGATTACGGTCCGGCACCAGGGCGGCGGACACAAGCGCAACCTGCGCGAGATTGACTGGAAGCGCGACAAATTCGGAATACCGGCCAAGGTGGCCCAGATCGAATACGATCCCAATCGGTCAGCAAACTTGGCCTTACTCCACTACGTCGATGGCGCCAAACGCTACATAATCGCCCCGGCCGGCCTGGCCCCTGGGGCCACAATCCAGTCCGGCCCCGGTTCAAGGTTGACCCTAGGCAACGCCTTGGCATTGGAGAACATACCTGACGGTACGGTCGTCCACTGCGTTGAGCTAACACCTGGTCGCGGTGCCCAGTTGGCCCGCTCGGCCGGAACCTTCCTCCAGGTATTGGCCAAGGACCGCGGGATGGCCACCCTGCGAATGCCGTCTGGCGAGATGCGGTTGGTCAGTTGCGCCTGTATTGCGACAATTGGTCGCTCTGGCAACGAAGATCATTCGAACCAATCGCTCGGCAAAGCGGGACGATCCCGACATCGGGGACGCCGACCGAGCGTGCGTGGTTCGGCGATGAACCCCAAGGATCACCCGCATGGCGGCGGTGAGGGCAAAGCCCCCACCGGGATGCCACCGAAGACTCCCTGGGGCAAATCGGCGATGGGGCGAAAAACCAGAATCGGCAGGCGTCGCAGCGACAAGTTGATCCTGCGCCGTCGCCGAACGCGCCGTTAAACAAGGGATGAAGGCAAACTGATATGCCAAGGTCATTGAAAAAGGGCCCCTACGCCGACCGCAAGCTATTGCGCCGGGTAAGGTCTCTGGATCGCCGCGGCGTAAAAAGGGTGCTTCGCACTTGGAGCCGGCGTTCGACGATCTTTCCGGAAATGGTCGGCCACACCATCGCCGTCCACGATGGGAGGCGGCACGTCCCGATCTATGTGACCGAGAACATGGTTGGCCACAAACTTGGCGAGTTCGCTCCTACCCGCGTATTTCGCGGGCATTCGGGGTCACGCGCCCGCACCGGGCGCTAGTTCGGGCTGATACCAATGGAAGTAACCTCCACCACCAAGTTCCTGCGCGTGGCACCGCGCAAAGCCCGATTGCTGACCGAGCAGGTAAAAGGGCTAAACATTCCCGAGGCTTTTGCGCTGTTGACCTACCTTCCCAACCGTTCAGCAATGATGGTTGCCAAAACAATCAAGTCGGCAGTCGCCAACGCTGAAAACAACTACGGCCTGGACCCTGCCAGGCTCTATGTGACCCGGGCCTTTGTCGACGAAGGGCCACGACTTCGCCGAATGCGGGCAAAGTCGCGCGGACGGGCCGGTTTTTACCGCCACCGCATGAGCCACATCACCGTAATCGTCGACGAGCGCGAGGACTAACAATGGGCCGCAAAGTTCACCCGGTCGGGTTTCGACTGGGAAATTTCCGCAGCTGGGATAGCCAGTGGTACGCGGACCGCAATTTCGGAGAACTGGTAATCGAGGACGCTCACATCCGCGACTTCGTTCGGACCTGGCTGAAGAATCCGCCAGGCCAACCGGAAGACCGCGGGGGGCGCCGTCGCACCTACAGCGCCGGAGTCTCGCGCATCATGATTCGCCGGGTCCAAGACTCGGTGCGGGTGAATATCCACACGTCTCGCCCCGGGGTTGTCATCGGACGCGGCGGTTCCAACCGCGAAGCGCTGCAGGGCGCACTTTCCAAGCAAATCGGCAAGCGGATAGATGTTGATGTTACCGAAATAACTTCTCCGGATCTTGACGCCTATCTGGTGGCCCGATCAGTCGCCGACCAGATTGAGCGCCGAGTTTCGTTCCGGCGGGCGATGAAATCGGCCGCCGAACGCTGTCTGCGGGCTTGGGCCGAGGGTGCCAAGATTCAGGTTGCCGGCCGCCTCGGCGGCCGTGAGATGGCCCGCACCGAATACGAGATCGAAGGCCGGGTTCCGCTGCAAACCCTTACCGCAGATATCGACTATGGCCAGACCGTGGCCCACACCACCTATGGAGCGATCGGTGTGAAGGCGTGGGTGCATCGTGGTGGACGCGCCCAGCGCGCCTCGCGTTCGGCGCGATCTGGCATGGGCGACGTATTGCCGGCCGGCCTGGAGCGCTAAATACGATGTTGATGCCCAAGCGCCTCAAATACCAAAAGCGAATGCGCGGCAAGAACCGCGGGTTGGCCACGCGCGGCAATTTCGTCCAGCATGGCGATTGGGGCCTTCAAGCAACCGAACGCGGGTTCATGGATTCACGCCAGATCGAGGCCGCACGCCGGGTTCTT
Source organism: Chloroflexota bacterium (assembly GCA_965261345.1). Lineage (GTDB taxonomy): Bacteria > Chloroflexota > UBA11872 > UBA11872 > VXNJ01 > VXNJ01. The sequence goes on along the minus strand of OZ253449.1, from coordinate 445,752 downwards.
ACCGGGCACATGCGTCGTCAGGGTAGGGTGTGGATCTGCATTTTTCCCGACAAACCGGTTTCGTCCAAGCCGATCGAAACCCGGATGGGCGGCGGTAAGGGTGCTACTGAAAAATGGGTTGCCCCTATCAAACCCGGTCGAATCCTCTTTGAGATTTCTGGCGTGGAATCGGAAGTGGCCACGCGAGCGCTGGAATTGGCGTCCAACAAGTTGCCGATTGCCGCTCGTATCCTGAGCCGCACCGAGGAGTTCATAGTTGGCTGATCTAGAGCAGTACCGCGCAATGAGCGCGCTGGAATTGCAGACCGCGATCGCCGGTCGGCGCGAGGACCTTTTCCGTCTTCGGGTTAGCGTGGCCACCCACCAACTCGAGGACAACTCGCAAATCCGCAAGGCGCGCAAGGAAATTGCGCGCATGCTTACGGTGCTCGGCGCCAATCTCGCCGCCACCGGCACCGAAAGCGACTGACATTGGCTAACAAGAGGCGTTTGCGCTGTATCGTAATTTCCGATGCGATGGACAAGTCGCGCGTCGTGGAGCATATACGCCTGGTGCGTCACCCGCTCTATGGCAAACAGGTAAAACGGCGCAAGCGATACATGGTCCATGACGCCGACAACTCCTCAAAGACCGGCGACCGGGTGGTCATCGAGGAAAGTCGGCCGCTCTCGGCGCGCAAGCGCTGGCGGCTGCGTGAAGTGCTAAGCAAACCGCTGGCCGAATCGGCCGGCGAGGTCGTGGTTGCCTAGATGATTCAACAACAATCGCGGGTCCGAGTTGCCGACAACACCGGCGCTCGCGAATTACTTGTTATCCGCGTACTTGGCGGGACCGGTCGGCGCTACGCTTCGGTCGGCGACATCGTCGTGGGTTCGGTAAAGTCGGCGGTCGCGAACAGCCCGATTCCCAAAGGCCGAGTGACCCATGCGGTGATCGTGCGAGTTGCCAAGGAATACAAACGGCGCGATGGGTCGCGCATCCGTTTTGACGACAATGCCGCGGTGCTAGTCGACGCTCAGCGGGCCCCGATTGGGACCCGCGTGTTCGGACCGGTTGCCCGCGAACTGCGCGACGCCAAGTTTGCGCGCGTGATTTCACTCGCTCCCGAGGTTCTCTAGGTCGAACATGGCATCAATCCGTATCAGATCCGGTGACGAAGTCATGGTCATTGCCGGCCCCGAACGCGGCAAACGCGGCTCAGTTACGCAGGTGATAAAGGGCAAGCGTCAAGTGGTGATCGAAGGAATCAATCTGCGCAAGAAACATGCCAAGTTTTCGGGTCCAGGGCGACCCACTGGGATCATCGATTTCCCTGCGCCGATAGATGTTTCCAATGTCCAGCTGATCGACCCGTCCACCCAGAAACCATCGCGGGTCGGCCGGCGGACGCTGGCCGATGGTCGACGGGTTCGCTATGCCAAATCCACCGGCGAAGTGCTGGACGACTGATGGCCTCGCGACTCAAGCACCGTTACTTTGCCGACCTTCGTCCGCGTCTGGCGCGCGACCTTGGCATTGACAACGTCATGGAGGTCCCAAGGCTTACCAAGGTGGTGGTCAACAGTGGCGTGGGCGAGGCGGTTTCTGATCAAAACGCTCCCGAAAACACGGCTCGCGACCTGGGTATCATCACCGGACAAAAGCCGGTAATTACGCGTGCGACGCGATCAATTTCTAATTTTTCGCTGCGCAAGGGTATGCGCGTCGGAGTCATGGCGACCCTTCGCGGCGAGGCGATGTACAACTTCGTTGATCGTTTGTTTTCAATCGGAATACCACGGGTTCGCGATTTCCGCGGGCTTTCGCGACGGTCGTTTGACGGCCGCGGAAATTATTCGATCGGTTTCAATGAACAGTTGATATTTCCCGAGATCGACTACACCCAAATCGACCGCGTGCGCGGTTTTCAAGTCAATTTTGTTACCACCGCCGGAAACGACGCCCACGGATTAGCGTTGCTCGAAGCGATGGGCTGTCCGTTCCAGGCTGAAGGTGCTTAAAGGCAATGGCTAAAAAAGCGCTGATCGAAAAATGGAAGCGCACGCCGCGCTTTAAGGTTCGTCATCGTCACCGCTGTGGATTGTGCGGTCGACCGCGCGGTTACATGCGCAAATTCAATCTTTGCCGTATCTGTTTTCGCGAACGCGCCCTGCGCGGCGAAATTCCCGGCGTGATCAAGTCGAGCTGGTAGACAGATGGACGCTTACAAAATAATTCCCTACACCCACTCGGATCCGGTTGCAGATCTGCTTACCCGATTGCGCAATGCCGGCGATGCTGGCTTGCCGCATACTCAGGTCCCGGCATCGAAGCAGAAGGCCAAGATTCTGGGAATCTTGGAGAGTGAGGGATATATCCTCGGTTTCGAGCCGGTTGAAAACGGTCCGCAACCGTTGCTCAAGATCGCACTCAAATACGATGCCGACCGAGAGCCGATCATTCGCGCCGCCAAGCGCGTTTCAAAGCCCGGCCTCCGCGCCTATACCAAGGCGGCCGACATCCCGCTCATTCGTGGCGGCACCGGAATTGCCATAATTTCAACCTCGCAAGGGGTAATGACCGGCCGTCAGGCCTATCGCCGCAAACTCGGCGGCGAGCATATCTGCTCGGTCTGGTAGGAGAGCTTCCATGTCGCGTGTTGGACAAGCCCCGATCAGCCTGCCCGAAGGGGTGCAGGTCGACTGCGCGAACGGCGGATTGGTAGAAGTCCGCGGTCCGCTGGGTAGTTTGCAGGTGCAACTGCAGTCCGGCATCACGGCTGACCACACCGATGGCGAAGTTCGAGTTCTGCGGCGCAGCAACTCCGCCCGGCTGCGGTCGCTGCACGGGCTCTTCCGCACCCTGATTGCCAACAACGTGATCGGAGTTACCCAGGGTTATTCGAAAACCCTGGACATCGTCGGAACTGGATATCGTGCCCAGCCCCACGCCGAAGGAATCGAAATGCAAATCGGCATGTCACACCCGGTGGTGTTTCGAGCCCCCGACGGCATCGAGCTGCAGCTCGAGGGCGCCAATCGGGTAAGAGTGCGCGGAATCGACAAAGAACTGGTTGGACGTACAGCGGCCAACCTCCGCGCGGTCCGCAAGCCCGATGCCTACAAAGGGAAGGGTATTCGCTATTCGGGCGAAGTTGTCCGACTCAAGCCTGGTAAATCGGCGATTGGAGCCGGACGATGAGTAAGCGGTCGGCAGAATCAGAACGCCGGCGCCGGCATCGGGTCATCCGCAAGAAGATCCGCGGTGATGCCGGGCGGCCACGATTGGCGGTTTTTCGAAGCAACCGTCACATTTATGGTCAACTGATTGACGATGATTCGGGTCGGACTCTGGCCGCGGCCTCGACCATGGACGCCGGGTTTGCCGCTGGCGGCAGCAAAATTGAAAGAGCGCAGCGCGTCGGGCAATTGATTGCCGAGCGCGCCGCGAAAGTAGACATTCAAGTGGCGGTTTTTGACCGTGGTGGTCACCGCTATCACGGCCGGGTTGCGGCGCTAGCCGACGCAGCGCGCAATGCCGGCCTAAAAATCTAGAGGAAGCCAAACAATTTGAGTTCAAGAGGTGGCGTCGACGGCGGACAACGCAACGACGAGCGAGTCGTTCGCATTAAGCGGGTGGCCAAAGTAGTCAAAGGTGGACGAACCTTTGGCTTTAACGCCGTTGTTGTCGTCGGGGACGGGCAGACTCGGGTCGGTTTGGGGATAGGCAAGGCGCGCGAAGTCGCGTCGGCGATCCGCAAGGCGCACGAAAAAGCGCGGGCCTCGATGGTCACGGTTCCGGTCCGTACCGACGGGACGATCCCTCATTACGTTGAAGGCCGCTTCGGCGCCTCCAAGGTAATCCTGCGGCCGTCCAGTCCGGGAACCGGGGTAATTGCCGGCGGCGCGGTGCGTGCGGTGGTAGAGGCGGCCGGCATTTCAAACGTCCTGACCAAGGCGTTCGGTTCCTCAAATTCGATGAATCTGGCCAAGGCCACCCTGGTGGCGCTCAACGACCTCAGCGTACCCAGGGGTGCAAAATTGCGACGCCCACGGCGCAATCAGAATCGATCGCGCAACGACAATGATTGACGTATCGCTGCGGCGTAGTCCGATCGGGAACAAGGCCAACCAGAAAGCCACCGTCATGGCCCTCGGCCTGCGCAAGATTGGCCAGACTGTGCGGCACGACGATAACCCGGTTATTCGAGGCATGGTCCACTCGGTTCGACACCTGGTTACAGTTTGCGCGGTCGCGGACAAGGATGCCGGCGATGCGTAGTGTAATTAAAAACATGCTGTCCGGGTCGCTCAAGGGCAAGCAGCAACGGCGAGGCCGTGGCATTGGATCGGGACGCGGGCGAACCGCTGGGCGCGGCCAGAAGGGCGCCAATTCACGCGCCGGCAGCACCCGTCGCTGGTATGCCGAGGGCGGCCAGACGCCGATCCTTAGGCGTTTTCCCAAGCTCCCCGGTTTTTCAAACGCCCGGTTTCGAAAGCAGTATGAGCCAGTCAACGTCTCGGCGCTAAATGTCTTCAACGACGGCGACGAAGTTGGACCCAGCGAGTTAATTGCCGCCGGTATCGCCAAGCGCGGGCCGATCAAGATCCTGGGCGACGGTGATCTGGAACGCCGACTCAATGTATGCGCTACCCAGTTTTCGGCAGCCGCGATCGCCAAGATCGAGGCGGCTGGCGGCGCCGCACGGGTCGTCAATTAAGAATCTGGCCTAGTATCGGTGGCCGTAAAAATGTCGCCGCTACGCTGCCTGGCTGAACCTGAACCGGCATGATTCAAGCTACCGTTTCAGCGTTCCGACTGCCGGATCTGCGCAACAAGATCCTCTTTACGCTTGGGATGTTGATTATTTTTCGGGTTGTCGCCCACATCCCGCTCCCAAATGTCGACCTGTCGCTGCTCCAGCAGCGGTTTGAAGGTGACCAGTTACTGGGATTCCTCAACCTCCTATCAGGCGGCGCACTGGAGAACTTTTCGGTCGTCGCGCTCGGCGTCTATCCCTATATAACCGCCTCGATCATCTTCAATATCCTGGTGCCGATCGTTCCTCAGCTCAAAGAGCTTTCACGCGAAGGCGGCGACGCCGGCCGCAAGAAGCTGGCATTCTATACTCGGCTGTTTACGGTGCCGCTGGCGATGATGCAGGGTTACGCGCAAATCCAGATCTTGCGCTCGGTTGCGCCCTCGCCGATCGGTGACCTGCCGGCGCCGACCATTCTCGGCATGCTCCTGATCATGGCCGCCGGAACCATGTTTCTCTACTGGCTGGGCGAGCTTATTACCGAACGCGGCATCGGCAACGGCGTCTCGATCATCATCCTCGGCGGGATTGTCGCCGGCGTACCCCCGGCCCTTGGTCAATCGCTTTTGAGCGGCGAGGAATTTACCGGATTGGGCGCCTTCGCGGTAATTGGCGTGCTTATGGTGGCGGCGATCGTATTCGTGCACGAGGGCCAACGCCGTATCCCGGTCAGCTATGCCAAGCGGGTGCGCGGGAATCGAATCTACGGCGGGCGGTCGACGCACATCCCGATGAAAATCAATTCGGCCGGAATGATTCCGCTGATCTTTGCCTTTTCGATCATGTTGATGCCGGCAACAATTGCCCAATATGCGGCCACTTCCGACACCCTCTGGCTGGCCGAATTTTCCGGAGTACTGGCCGACTGGTTCGGGCCGCAGGCGTTTCCATATTGGTTCGCGACCTTCCTGTTGGTGGTTGCATTTACCTTTTTCTATACCATAGTGGTCTTTAATCAGCAGAATCTTCCGGAAAACCTGCAAAAAAACGGAGGCTTCATACCGGGTATTCGACCGGGCCGTCCGACCGCGCTGTTCCTCAACCGGATCCTCAATCGAATCACCCTGGCCGGTGGAATATTCCTCGGTCTGATCGCGATCGTTCCCTTTTTTGTGGGCCTGGGCACGGGGGTGACCGCGGTGGCCTTAAGTTCAACCGGGTTGTTGATCACCGTCGGCGTCGTACTCGATACGATGCGTCAGCTTGAATCGCAACTTATGATGCGTGAATACGAGGCGTTCCTTTGAATTGGGCCGCGTTCTCTGACAATTTGTTGATCGTTTTGTTGGGTGGGCCCGGTTGCGGCAAGGGCACCCAAGCCGAGCTGTTGAACGGATCGCTGGGCCTTGAGCACCTCTCCTCTGGAGATTTCTTCCGGCGAATCGAATCGGCGAGGGACTCGCTTTCCGAGCTGGTGCGCCAGAAATTGGCGGCCGGCGACCTGATCCCTGACGGATTGACGGTGCAGCTCATTACCGCCGAAATTGAGCGGATGTGCCAGCACAGCTCCGGGGTGGTGATCGATGGATTCCCGCGCACCCCCACGCAGGCGCGATATTTTGATGAATGGCTTGAACGCAGGCAATCGCGGATCGTCGCGGTCATCCACTTGAAAGTCGAAAACGCGTCCAAGATCTCTCGAATGATTACCCGTGGTCGGCCCGACGATACACGTGAAATCATCGACCATCGCCTGGCCATTTACGATGAGGCTACTCGCCCGGTTTTTGATCATTACGTTAATCAACAAGTCCTATTCGACATTGATGGCGACCGCGATGTTGCCGCTGTCCACAACGACGTGTTGACCCTGATCGCAGACCGTATTGAAAGTTTTCAGGTCCGTCTAACAGGCAGCGAGAGTGCCGCCGGATCGCTGCGGGGCACCAATTGATCGGGTGGCAAAAGTTCTATAATCTCAACGCTCGGCAAGGCGCAGGACCCAGCCGGCCCAAGCGGATGCACTCGACCCGGCGGGTCGATTTTGTATCTCCCGCTCGAGGGCTCTGGGACCTTAAAAAGAATTGTCACGCGCTGCCGGCTCGCTGTTTAGGGATTTAAAGCTCGTTGGCCAAAAAAGACGTCATCGAGGTAGAAGGAGTCGTTCGTGATTCGCTTCCTGATACCAATTTCAAGATTCAACTTGAGAACGGCGCCGTTGTCTTGGCACATCTTTCGGGCAAGCTACGCATGAATCACATCCGGATCGGCATCGGTGACAAGGTGCGGGTTGAATTCACACCCTACGACCTAACCCGCGGGCGCATTACCTGGCGCCTGCCTGACTCGCGCTGATCGGCTAAGTTATGAAGGTTTCGGCATCGGTGCGCACGCGCTGTATGAAATGCAAAGTAATCAAGCGCCGCGGGGTGGTCATGGTTATCTGTGACAATCGCCGCCACAATCAAAAACAAGGCTAAAGATGGCGCGAATATCAGGCGTGGATGTTCCGGTTAACAAACCGGTCTGGATCGCTTTGACCTATATATATGGAATCGGTCGCCGCACCAGCGAAACCATAGTCCGCCGGGCGCGCATCAGGGCGGGAACCCGCGTTCGCGATCTGACCGACGCCGAGTTGGCCAGGGTTCGCGACATCATTGAACGCGAACACAAGGTGGAAGGCGAACTGCGCCGCGAAGTAGCCCTAAATGTCTCGCGTCTGCGTGAGGTTGGCAGTTATCGCGGGCTGCGGCATCGCCTGGGCCTGCCGGTGCGTGGCCAGCGAACCCACACCAACGCCCGGACGCGGCGAATGCGAAGGTCGTCAATTGGTATTCGCAAAAAGTCAATCAAGCGCTAGGGCGAGGCAGTAATCCAACATGGCACCTAGACGCCGACGCCGGCTCACGCGCATGGTCACCGAAGGGCAGGCGCACATTCATGCGACTTTTAACAACACGATCGTTACCATCACCGATGATGCCGGGGCAGTTTTGACCTGGGCATCCGGTGGCACCAGCGGATTCAAGGGTTCCCGCAAGGGCACTCCCTACGCCGCCCAGATCACCTCGGACGGGGCGGCCCGTCAAGCGCTGGAATTGGGCATGCGACGGATAGCGGTGTTTGTTAAGGGTCCGGGCAGCGGCCGCGACGCGGCGATTCGGGCACTTCAAGCAGCGGGCCTTCAGATCATGAGCATCGCCGACGTGACCCCGATCCCTCATAACGGCCCCCGGCCGCGCAAACGGCCGCGCAACTAGATGGCTCGCTACACCGGACCCAACTGCCGGCTTTGTCGACGCGAGGGCGTCAAGCTCTTCTTGAAGGGCGAACGCTGCTTTACCCCCAAGTGCGCAATTGAGCGCCGGAATGTTCCACCCGGTCAACCGGGAACCGGACGCACCATGCGGCAACGAATTTCCAATTACGCCCAACAGTTGCGCGAAAAGCAGAAGGTTCGCCGGACCTATGGCGTTCAGGAACGCCAGTTCCGGCGCTATTTTGCGATGGCCGAACGCGAAGGTGGGCGCACCGGTGAAATCGTGCTGCGCCTGCTCGAAATGCGGCTGGACAACGTTTTCTTCCGGATGGGGTTTGCCACCTCACGGAAGCAGGCACGACAACTGGTAAATCACGGGCACGTGCAGGTGAACGGCACGCGCGCCAAGAGCCCGTCGCAGGTCCTTTCGGTCGGCGATGTGGTGTCGGTGCGCGAAGGCAGCCGCGATCTAGCCGTAATTGCCTATGCACTGGAAATCAACTCCGACCGACCGAGCCAAGAATGGGTCGAGGTCACTCCGTCGGAGATGAGCGGGCGAATTGTAGGGCTGCCCGGATCCCAGAGCTCGGACGTCGTCATACAGGAACACCTGATCGTCGAGTTCTACTCGCGCTGATCGCTTGTGGCGTGAATCTTTTCTGCCCTTCAACACCTAACAAAAACAGCAAATCTGACTAATATGGAGGCCCAATTGGCAATTGAAACCGCGCAAGCTCCGCGGGTGCACGCGGTCGAGGCGACTGACGACTATGGTCGGTTCGAAGCCAGTCCGCTGGCGCGCGGATACGGTCATACGCTAGGCAATGCCCTACGCCGGGTCCTGCTCTCCTCGCTGCCCGGCGTGGCCATCACGCGCGTGAAGATCGAGGGTTGCCTGCATGAATTCTCAACGCTTCCCTTCATGCGTGAGGACTTAATCGAGTTCATCCTCAACCTGAAGGAGACCCGTTTTAGGCTGCGCTCTGAAACCCTTCACTCAACCGACTACGGCGTGGACCCCGGGGTGGCCGCTACCATCGATTTCGCCGGCCCCGGAATTGTTACCGACAAGGACATCCGAATTCCGCCCGAGATTGAGGTCGTCAACCCCGACCACCACCTGGCGACACTTGTTGGCGAGGGTGAGTTGCGGGTCGACATGCGGGTCGAGCTCGGGGTGGGCTATCGCGGCAGCGAACAGCAACATGAGATCAAGGAACGCGATATCGGCGAGATCCTCATGGATTCGCTGTTTTCGCCAGTTAAGGCCGTCAACTACAATGTCGACGATGTTCGCGTTGGTCGGGCGACCGACAATAACCGGCTCACACTGGAGGTCTGGACCGACGGTTCGATCGCTCCGGTGGACGCGGTTACCAATGCCGCGCAACGCCTGATTACCGAACTCCAACACGTCGCCGCGGTTTCGGTCGGCGAGCGGGTAGTGGTTGAGGTAACTCAAGACGTTGGCCACAAGACGCCGTTGGACACCATTGAGGAGTTGCTCTCGCGGCGAATCATGAATACGATCAAGCGGTCCGGTCAAGTCCAGTTCGTTGAGGACTTGGTGAAATTACGGACTGACGGACGTCTCGAGTCGTTAAGCGGGGTCGGCGAGAAGGCGGCGGTTGAAATAGAAACCGCGCTCGACCAGCACGCCGCTCCCAAGGCCGACTAGACGGCGATTGGATCGCGGGACTGGGAAATGACACATCGGGTCAAGAAACGTCGATTCGGGCGGGACACCGGCAGCCGTCGGGCGATGCTGCGTAACCTGGTGCGTTCGCTGTTCATTCATGAGCAGATTCGAACCACCCACCCACGCGCACTGGCCATTCGTCCACTAACCGATCACCTCATCACGCTGGCCAAACGTGGCGATCAGCACGCCCGCCGCCAGGCGTTTGCGCAGATGCAGGACGAAATCGTCATAGACAAGTTGTTTGGTCCGCTGGCCCAGCGCTTTAGCGACCGGCAGGGCGGCTACACCAGGATTTACCGGATCGGCGCCCGCAAGGGCGACGCCGCCCGCTTGGCGCAGATCGAGCTTATCTAGACAATGCCACGCCGACATGTGCGCATGACCATCGAATACGATGGGTCCGGTTTCGCGGGCTTCCAGGTCCAGGATCGGGCGCGTACCGTGCAAGGCGAATTGGAACAGGCGCTGTCGGTCCTTGGCGGTGCGCCGGGCCGCGTGTGCGGGGCCGGAAGAACCGACGCCGGTGTTCACGCTTTCGGCCAGGTGATCGCGTTTGACTACGCTGGGCGCCTCAACGAAAACGAATTGACCGGGGCCTTCAATGGGTTGTTGCCACGCGATCTGTCGGTTACCGAAACCGCATTTGTGGCCGCCGATTTTGATCCGCGGCGGAACGCTTCGGCTCGCAGCTATCGCTACCAGATACTGAATCGGGTGGCTCGCTCGCCGATGCATAAAGCTTGCGCTTGGCATGTGCCACCGCACCTCCGGACTGAACTGATGAATGCCGCTGCGGCCGAATTTATCGGGACGCACGATTTCTCGCAGTTCGCCTCCGAACCGGGGCCAATCATTCGCCACGTATTTGACTGCTACTGCCACCGTCGCAACGAATTTGTCGTAATCGACATAAAGGCATCGGCGTTTGCCAGGCGAATGGTCCGCCGTATCGTTGGCAGCCTGGTGCAGGTCGGGACTGCCCGCTGGGCGCGATCCGACGTCGCCGAAATGATTGATTCCGACTGTGTCAGCGCGCTGGTCGCCCCATCGGCGCCCGCCCACGGGCTGAGTTTGCGATCGGTCGAATACGGGTCGAGGATTGCGCACCGCGGGCGCCAAGAAAGAACAGTGGCCGAAGATGCCTAGTCCAATATTTAAAACCCACGTGGCCAAGGCGCCCGCCCAGGCCAAGAAGGGTTGGCAACTATTCGACGCCGCCGAACAACCGCTCGGTCGCTTAGCCAGCCAATTGGCCGGGATTCTTATGGGCAAGTCGCGACCCGATTATTCGCCCAACTTCGACATGGGAGATTTCGTCGTAGTCGTTAACGCTGAAAAGATCGCCGTCACCGGACGCAAGCGCGAGCAGAAGCAATACTATCGTCATTCGGGCTATCCCGGCGGGCTTCGCCAACGCGATTTGCAAGCGATGCTGGATATTCACCCCGATCGAGTTATTTCCCTGGCGGTCAAGGGCATGCTGCCGCGCAATAAGATGGGGCGCAGGGCTCTGCGCCGGCTGCATGTCTATGCCGGACCCCAACATCCTCACACCGCTCAATTTCCCACGGAGAACTAATCTTGGCGCCCGATGAAAAGTACTACTACGGAACCGGCCGCCGCAAGCAGGCGGCAGCCCGCGTACGCCTTTTTGGCACGAACGGCAACGTGGTTGTAAACGGCAAACGGCTGGATGAGTACTTCTCGGTACCGATGGATCGGATCGTTGCGACTGAGCCGTTGCGGATCTGCGAAGTCGGGCAACTTGGCGCGTCGATAAAGGTCTCAGGCGGCGGGCATTCCGGCCAGGCCGGGGCGATTCGCATGGGATTGGCCCGGGCCCTTAACGTTTACAACCCGGAATTTCGCCCGGTCCTCAAATCGGCGGGCATGCTCACCCGTGACGCCCGTGCCAAGGAACGTAAGAAGCCCGGCCTTAAACGCGCCCGCAAGGCACCGCAGTTCACCAAACGCTGATCTGGCAAGCGGTCCGAGCAGAATAGCGGGCCTTACCCGGACAGTCCGCCGCGCCGGACTCAATACCTACGTTTTGACCGCATCCTCACTGCACGGGCGTGCATCGAACGCGCACTTGGCATGCCTCTGCGGTGCCGCCAGTGAAACTTCTAGCGCCGGTCGGCCCGCCCGTCGTCGTCCATTCGACCGGACACCAGTTCGATTACGCGGCGATTTGACCCCGCCAGTTCCAGGAATTTGACGGCCGCCGCTCGGTGGTGGGCAAGTCGGCCGACCTGGGCAAGATATGAGCTATCAGCGCGCCGGCCCCAGCTAGCCAACCGTTCGGGGGCGAATCTGGCGGCCGCACCGGCAAGTAGTTCTTGGACCCAGGTGGGTAGTCCTTTGCCGACCAGGCCAAGAAGGGCGGCCCGCTGCCGGTCCAGATCGTCTGGAAACCGTTCCTGACAGTCCGTCCAGGCGGCCAGGCAACTGCGCTGGTCGCACGCTGCCATGCGAGCAAAGAGAGCGGATTCGCGCTCATTGAACAGGCCGATGGGCACGTTGGCGGGGCCATCGCGTTTGGTCCGGATGGCCTTTCTAAACATCAACTCCACCGGTTTTAAAGTGGCGGCGAAAATCAAATGTCAGCCGTGGCCACCAGGCCGGCGAACTGCGATGCGAAGAATTTCTCCCCAGGCCTAATGGGAACAACTGGTGTCTGAACCCGTCCGCACCCACAAGATCGCTGTTATCGGTGCCGGAATTACCGGACTGACCCTGGCCTATGAGCTCGCCTGCCGGGGATTCCAAGTTGAAGTTTTTGAAGCCGGCGCGGCAATTGGCGGGGAGCTGGGGGTGGTCGATGTAAATGGCGAGCCTCTTGAGCGTTTTTATCATCACCTATTTTTGGACAGCCCCGAATTGATCGGGTTGATGGGCCGGCTGCGAATCGCCGACCGCTTGAGTTGGAAATCCCCGCAGATGGGTTATTTTGTCAGGGGCCAACTGCGCCCGTTTAGCACCCCTTGGGATCTGCTCAAATTTACGCCGATATCACTCGGTGCGCGGATGCGGTTGGGGTTGGCGGCACTGCGGTTGCAAAAAATCTCAAACTACCATCCGTTTGAAGACCAGCGTGCGGCTGAAATTCTGCCACGGTTATCCGGCGAAGAAGCCTTTTCGCTGATCTGGCGTCCGCTGCTGGAAGCCAAATTCGGCGAGCATTGGGAGTCGGTCTCGATGGCCTGGTTCTGGAACCGGGTACACGTGCGTTCCAGGTCGCGCCGGCGTTTTGCCCTGCGCGAGTCGCTCGGCTACGTTGATGGCAGCTTCCTGGCAATTACCCGGGCGTTGGCCCAGGCGGCGACCGGGATGGGTGCCAAAATCCACTTGCGGTCACCGGTTTCTAGGATTTCACACAGTAACGGGCGGGTACGATCGATCTGGTCGGACGGGCGGGAAATCGCCTTTGACGCGGTCATTGGCACGATTGCCTTGCCGATTCTGGCCCGGCTGCTGCCCGATCACGAACAAGCGATCGTGATTCCCAAGATCGCCTATCGTGGCGCGCTGGTACTGCTTCTGCAGTTGCGGAATCGCCTATCAAGTTACTACTGGACCAACGTCTCGGACCCGGCGGTTCCGTTCCCATTGTTGGTCGAACACACCAATTTCATCGACCCCGAACGCTATGGCGGGGCCAACCTGCTCTACATTGGCAACTACCTTGATCCTTCCCATCGCTACTTCGACTTGTCGGCGGATCAGCTACTGGCCGAATATCAACCGTCCGTTAGGCGGGTTTATCCAAACTTTGATCCGAGCCAGGTTGAGACCCTGTGGCTGAGCGCCGACAGGGTTGCGCAACCGGTAATCGCGGCCGGATACCAGCGTCAGGTACCCGGGTTCGCCACCGCCCTGGACGGGTTTTTCATCTGCAATACGTCGCAGATTTATCCCGAGGACCGCGGCACCAACTACAACGTGCGCATCGCCCAGAAATGCGCCGAACTGGTCTGTTCCGGGCGCCTAGCCGACCAGTAGGCCGGTCAGAATCCGGATCGGTCCGTTTAGTAGGAATCCCAGTATGTTGAAGTTAAGGAATGGACCGGCAACAAGCAGCGCCAACAGCACGAATGGACCATAGCGCCGGACGCGCTCGAGCTGGATCGCCGTCTCGCGCGGGACGATGCCCAGCAGAACCGAAAATCCATCCAACGGCGGGATTGGAATCATATTGAATACCGCCAATAGGACGTTGATGTACAGGGTGTTGAGTACAAGCTCGATTAGGAATTGCCCGCCAGCGCCCGGAAGCAGGCCTCCCAGCTGCCCTGATTCCCTCGCCAATGGCGCCAGAGCGGCTGCCAGAACAAGATTTGAAAGCGGGCCGGCCAGGGCGACGACCGCCATCCCGATGCGGATTCCAATATTGAAGTTATAGGGATTGACCAGTACCGGTCGGCCCCAGCCAAACCCCACCAGCGCCAGTAGAACAGTTCCCATCGGGTCGAGATGACGCAACGGATTGACGGTCACCCGTCCGGCATTGCGTGGCGTCGGGTCGCCAAGGCGATCGGCCACGTAGGCGTGAGCGAACTCGTGAATCGAAATCGCGACCACAAAGGCCAGGATCCGGGCGACGAATTGGCCAGGATCAGAGGCGTCGGAAATAAGGCCCATGATTGCCTAGATGTTGGAACAGGGCGAACGCTGGAATTATCTGAAAATCGATAATTGGTCCCCTACCAGGCGCCGGCCGCCGGCGCGGCGTCAAACAAGGAGCCCTGGCACTGAATACGATGGACCCGGACGTGCTTATCGAAGGCGCCCTCGCCAAGATCGAATCAACCGACTACGCGGGTGCCCTGGTAGATCTGGAGGCCGCCCTTCGACTTGATCCCGAAAACCTGCTGATTCTCAATTCGCTGGCCCTGGCCCGCGTATCGTTGGGCGATTACCAGGGAGCAATCGATTCCTATAACGCCGCGATCGCCAGGGATGCTCAGGACCTGGATGCCCGCCTGGGATGCGCCGAGGCCCACATTCAGCTCGGTGACCTGCGCGCGGCAGTTGAGCAATTGCGCGCGGTCCTGGCGCTCGAGCCCGAAAACCAAGTGGCACTGGGCCTGCGCGCGGCTTGCTACGAAAAAATGGACCAGCACGCCCTGGCGGCCCGCGACCTGTCGGAATTGCTGCGCCCGAACGAGAGTGATTTCCCGTTGCGGCTGCGGATGGCACGTGCGCTGGCGCGGGCCGATCTGTTCAAGGAGGCGATTGTCGAATTTGACCGCCTGCTTGAGATTGATCAGTTCAACGGGCCGGCCATCTATGACCGCGGGGTTGCCTATATGCGGCTCGAGCAGTTCCGACACGCGGTCAATGATTTTTCGTTGGCGCTCGACCTGGACCCAAATCTTGCCCCGGCCCTGCAAAATCGCGGAAACTGCCTGCTGCGCCTCGAGATGGTCCAGGATGCCCTGCTCGATTACGATCGCCTGATCAAACAGGGCGACAACGCGGTGGCTCGTTTCAATCGCGGCCTAATCCACCGCCGGATGGGAAACGCAAATTCGGCTCGGGTCGATTTCGCCCAGGCAGTAGCGATCGATCCGGAGGGCAAGATTGCCGATCGCGCTCGCCGGCACCTGCAATCTGGGAAGTAGCGGATCGGGCGTCGTGGAATCGGCGGATTCGCAGAAACTCGGCGCCGCCAAAGCCATAATTTCGAGGAATTGATCGCCTGATCGCAGCCCGAGGAGCCTGGCCGGAAAAATGAAGGCAATTGTGGTGGTGATCGACTCGCTGCGCCGCGACCACGTCGGCTGCTATGGATCAGAGGCGATCCACACTCCGGTGCTGGACCAATTGGCGCGCGAATCGGTGCGCTTTGAAAACCCAAAGCCCGAGGCCCTGCCGACCATCCAGACGCGGCGGGCGATCCACACCGGGCGTCGCGTGTTTCCGTTTGGCGACCACCAGAGTTTTAAGGGCGATTCGGTGCGCGTGCCGGGTTGGGCGCCCAACCCCGATAGCGACGTGACCATCGCCGAAATCATGCGCAACGCCGGGTACCACACCGGCCTAGTGACCGATACCTACCACCAGTTCAAGCCTTCAATGAACTTTCACCGCGGATTTGAACAATTCCGCTGGATCCGCGGGCAGGAACAGGATTGCTTTGAATCGCTCAGTGGGATCGATCCGCAGGCCGCCGCCGCCCACAGCTATCCAGCCCAGCACAATCCGGCCGGCCAACGCCGGATCAGCCGCTATCTGGCGAATGTTTCCGCCCGCCGTTACGAGGAGGAATACTTCGCTCCGAGGGTATTTACCGAGGCGATGCGATTCGTCGAGGACAACCGCGGCGAGGATTTCTTCCTGATGGTTGACAGCTTTGATCCGCATGAACCGTTCGACCCGCCATGGTGGTATGTGGACCGTTATTGCCCGGGTTATCGCGGCACCGACCTGATCTGGCCCAGTTACGGCGACTGCGGCGATTTGAGTGCCGAGCAGCTCGGGCACATCCGGGCGCTGTATGCGGGCGAAGTTACCATGGTCGATCGCTGGCTGGGGATCTTTCTGGATCATTGCCAGGATCTGGGGATCATGGATGAGACCCTGCTGCTGGTCCTCTCCGACCACGGACACAGCCTCGGCGATCACGGCGTGCTGGGCAAACTGCCACACTCGCCCTACCCCGAACTGGTCGATATCATTTTCATGGCCCGGCGGCCTGGCGGGGCCGGCGGCGGGCAGGTCTGCGATTCGTTTATCTACACCCACGACGTGGCCCCCACGGTCGCCGGTCAGCTGGGGGTAGAACCGCCGATGCCGATGCACGGGCGCGACGTTTTGGCGGTCGCCGAGGGCCGTGCCCCGGGGCGCGAATATGCCGTCTCCGGCTACGCCAATTACGTAATTTACGCCGACTCCAGCCATTGGTATTTCAGCGACCACCAGCGCTGCGATCAGCATTTGTACGCGCTCGCCGACGACCCCGGCTGCCGCTCCAACATCGCCGCCGACAACCCCGCGCGCTGTGACCAGATTTTTGCGATCGCCCGCGCTGAAGCCGGTGGGTCCTTCCCTGAATTCACCCCCGAGCAGCTGCGCCAGGCCGGTCCCTGGTATGAGATGGTCTAGATGAGCGGCGAACCCCTCAACGTCGTGCTGCTAGTGATCGATTCGCTGCGGCGCGACCATGTAGGCTGCTACGGCGGACTGGCCGCGACACCCTGCCTGGACCAATTTGCCAGCGAGGCGGTCCGCTTTGCTCAACCCTATCCGGAGAGCCTGCCCACGATCCAGGTGCGCCAGACGCTCTACACCGGCCGCCGGCTTTTTCCCTTCGTCGATCACCAGAGCCGCAAGGGCGATTGGGTTCGTTGGCCGGGTTGGCACCCGATCGACGAGCGGCGGGTAACGATGGCGGAGATATTTAAAGCCGCTGGGTATCACACCGGCCTGGTGACTGATACCTACCACCAGTTCAAGCCTTCAATGAACTTTCACCGCGGATTTGACCAGTTTCGCTGGATCCGGGGCCAGGAAAATGACCAATGGCGCTCCCCGGCGACGGTGCCCATGGAGGCGGTGCGGAAGGTGCAGCCAGATTCCGATTTCGGCGGTGCGCGTGACGTGATGCTTCGCCGCTATCTGGCCAACACCAGCTCGCGCCAGCGGGAGGAGGACTGCTTTGCCCCGCAGGTGATCACCGCGGCGATGCGCTTTCTGGAAGATAACCGTGACCGCAGCTTCTTCCTGAGTGTTGACCTGTTTGATCCACACGAGCCGTGGGATCCGCCGGAGTGGCGCTGGCGAAACTACGACCCCGACTATCGTGGGCGCGACTATATCTGGCCCACCTATATCGACGTTGATACGATCACCGCCGCCGAACTGGATCACATCCGGGCGCTCTACGCTGGCGAGGTGACCATGGTCGACCGCTGGATGGGGCGATTCCTAGACCACCTAACCGCCCTGCGGCTGGCCCGCAATACGGTCGTGGTGGTTATCTCCGACCACGGCCATTGCCTGGGCGAGCACGATTACATCGGAAAAGACGGGGAGCACATGCTCCCTGAACTAATGGATGTGATCCTGATGATCCGGGATCCCAATGGCCAGTGCGCCGGGCAAGTGCGGTCAGATTTCGTCTACGACACCGATGTCCTCCCGACGCTGCTGGCGCGGGTGGGTATAGAGGCCCCGCTGCCGCTCGACGGGATCGACCTGGGCGCCGGGGCGGTCGCACGGGAGTATGTTACCTGTGCGATGGGCGATTACGTCTTCTACCGCGACCTGGACTGGTGGATGATTGCCCATCGTGACGGTGGCCAAGTCCAACTCTTTTCGATCGCTAACGACTATCCGGGCTGCGCCAACAACCTGGCGGCCGACAATCCGCAAGCCGTGGCGAAGGCCTTTTCAAAAATTACCGCCGATGCCGGCGGTCAGTTGGCGCCAATCTCCCCGGAAAGTCTGCGCAGCCGCGGGCCCTGGCAGGACCGAACTTAAAGTCCCGGCGATCGGGCCGTTTCGGCCCCGCAGTGCGGATGCTGGGCGCGGTGGCCGCCCTAATCGCGGTTGGCGTTCTGTCCGGCTGTGCCGGCCAATCCGAACCGACGACGGCCCAGGTGTACGCCGCCCGCTGCGCCGCCTGCCACCCCGTGTTTGGCACCGGACTTGGCCCGCAGCTTTCGCCGGAATCGCTCTCGGGGCGCTACGAAGCCGAGGGGCTGCGGTCGCTTATCGCCGAAGGCCGGGAGGGCATGCCGGGATTTTCGGGCAGCCTGACCGATGGCCAGTTAGATGCCCTCGCCAGTTATCTGCTGACCGGCCCGGATGAACCGTCCAGCCCCTAGGCTTGCCCTATCCCTGGCAAATTTAGGTCCGCGATCGCCCGCTCCGGAAGAAATAGGATGCGATCAGGAAGAATGCGACGGCGGCAATCAGCCCGCTGAGTGGCTCGCCGATGGCGGTGCTGCGGTCAAAAATACCCTTGTCGTCAACAACACGGTCGACGATCGCCTGGGCCAATCCGAAAGACGCAATGATCGAGGCTAGGCCGAAAAACAGGGTCGCGACCATGCCGTAGGCGTTGCGGATGAACCTGGCCGGCGCTTGGTCGGCGAGCTGACGCGATCGGATGAGCATGAAGATGTATATGACCGATGCGAGCGCCCCCAGAACGATCCAGCGCAGCAAAACATCAGTTTCATCGACCTTATGTCCCGATCCGTAAGTGAACGAATCTCCAAAGAGGAGGGCCGAGAGCGAAGTGAGGATCCTGGTGCTGGCAACGAAGGTGATCAGCACCATCGCCAGGGACACGATCCGGACGGACCAGAGCTCGACCCCGGCGATCGAGAAACGGATAAAGCCCATGGTGTGAGCCCGCGCCAGGAGATAGATGACCACAACCGCAACGGCCAGGCCCAGCAGCAGCGGTGCCAATATGAGGGTCCCGACCAGGGCTTCAAGGCCCTGCCCAAGCTTTCCAAAATCCATCCAATGTCCTCCGGTCGGTTCGTGGAGTTGGGATCGCCGCTCCCGAGGAGCACCTGGCGACCGCGGTCGCCACAATCCTGCAGCGCTAACTCCCACCACGCACATTAGCTAAGAATAGTGCAGGTCTAAATCGCCTGCGCGGCGGCCTGACCGCTTCACGTATTTCGTTTGTCGGAGTTCTCGGCCTTGATCGAACTGGCCGCCGCGATCGGTGGATATCTGACCGGGGCGATCCCGTTTGCACTCCTCATCGGCCGCTGGCGGCGGCGCGACCTTAGGCGTTTGGGAACCGGCAATCTGGGCGCTTCCAATGCCTATCGGCAGGTCGGGCGTGGTTGGGGTGCGGTTGTGCTGCTCCTGGATGCCGGCAAAGCGATGGGCCCAATGTGTTTCCTCTACTTTCAGTTGGGCTCACATTGGGCGGCCGCGGTCTGGGCGATTTGCGCCTTTGTCGGTCATTGCTGGCCGATCTACCTGGGTTTTGCCCGGGCCGGTCGGGGAGTTGCGGTATTAGCCGGAATGTTCCTGGCCATCGGGCTCATCGAAAACACTCTCGGCTACCTGATTGGCGCCATCGCCGGTTACGGCGCCGGTCTGGCGGTCCGCCGCCCGGGTTTTGCGATTGTTGCCCAGATTTTGGGTGCGATTGGCTTCCTGCCGGTGATCGGCGCGGGCGCGCCGACCGTTGCCGCTACGCTTATTGGCCTGCTGCTGCTGTTATACCGCCGCTCACAGCAACTGTCCCTTGCCTACCAAGATGGATGCGGACGTCTGCGGGCCACCTGGCTGGTCCTAGCCGAAGATACCCTTCCCGGGCAGCCCCGCTAGCCGACCCGTAGCGATTCGGCGGGCAGGCGAACCCCGACGTCGACGGACCGCGGACGCAGCAGCGCCAGGACGACGGTCAGTGGACCGAGCCGGGCGATGAACATTGCCGCGCACATGAACAACTTGCCGGGTACGCTCATCTGTGCCGGCACACCGGTCGACAGGCCGATGTCGCTAACTGCCGAAACCGAGTCGAACAGCGAATTTATCAACTGCGGGTTCTGGTAGGCGCTATGGATCACCAATAGTCCCAGGAATTCCATCACTAGGAACATAGCGACCAAGGTTACGCTCACGTAGACGCGGTCGGCGGGAATCGAACGGCCGAACAATTCGGTCTGCCGCAGGCCTTGCAATCGCGACTTGGCGGTGGCAAATAACACCCCGACGGTGTTTACCTTCAAACCCGCCCCCATCGAGGCTGAGGCGGCGCCGATGATCATGAACGGGATCATAAAAATCAACGTCAGTTCGCCCAACTGGGAAAAGTTGACCGCCGAGAATCCGGCATTGCGCGACGTTACGGCGTGGAAGAACGAGCCGGTGATCCGGTCGATGACCGGCAGCGAACCCAGGCTGTCAGGGTTGCCCCACTCGAGCAGCAGAAAGCCCAGCGCGGCCGCCGGCCAACAGATCAGGTTGACCGCGTAAATCAACTTCGTCTCCATCCTCATCTGTCCGGGCCGGACCGGCCCGGAAGGCGAGTCGCGGTGTCGCGGCCAGGGCCGACGGCTTACGGTAAGGCCGAATCCGCGCCGCAGTCGATCCCAGGCGATTCCGCCACGCCAGACCGCCCGGGCCATCCGGTTGCCGCCGCCGATCCGGGCTCGCTCCCACTGCCAGAGGATCATCCTTGGCCAGCGGGCCGAACGGGCCAGGTCTATGACCGCCAAAAAACCCAGGTCGCCGGGAACTATCAGGGCCATCATCGTCAAGAGAAAAAGCGGCTGTGACGCAAAACTGGCCATCGATTGAAAGTTCCCCATAAGGTCAAATCCTGAGCCGGTAAAGGCGCTGATCGAATGGAAGAGCCCATAAAACAGCGGGTCGGACGAACCCGGTCCTGACGAATTGGCAAATTGCCAGGTCAGCAGCCCCATTCCGACCAATTCAAAGAAAAGGGTGTAGGCAACAAACACCTTCGCGGTGCGTGAAATCCCGCCAAAGAAGCGCAGCGAGAGCTGCTCCTGCAAGGTCTGCCGGTGGTGCCGGCTGATCTGGCGCCCCAGGGCCTGGAAGAGGATGATCGTGGCCGCCATGAACCCGAGTCCGCCGGCCTGCATCGCAATCAGGATCGCGACATGCCCGAAGGAGCTCCAGTGCGAACCGGTGTCGACGACCACCAGGCCACTGGTGGCAACAGCCGAGGTCGCAGTAAACAGGGCGTCGTGAAACGCGGTCGCCCGACCATTGGCGGCGGCCTGTGGGAGGGCTAGCAGGGCGGTCGTGACCAGGGTCATCCCAAGGAATCCGAGCAACAGCGTCAGTTGCGGCGGCTGCCGCCGCCGCCGGGTCGGGGTTTCGGCCACGTCGACCGCAATCGACCGCCCGAGGCGGACTGCGACGACGTCGCGGAACCGGCGCCGGCCGGACATCGAATTGGCTCTGTTGCTAGCTACCGCCGAATGCCCTGATCTATGCGCTGCCGCATGAATAATAGGTTGACATGGCCGGCGCGGGCCGCCTATCGGGGCTTGGGTATTTAGTTATGCAAATTACCGACATCAAAACGGTCGCAGTCTACTACCCGGAACGTGGACGCAATCTCAATTTCGTGCTGGTGGAAACCGATGCCGGAATAAGCGGGATCGGTGAATCGGGAATAACCGGCAAGGAATTGGCAATTGCCGGCTGCGTTGAACACTATCGCGCGCTCCTGCTCGGCCAGGATCCGATGCGGATCGAACACATCTGGCAGCGGCTCTATCGTGGCGGGTTCTTCAAGGGTGGCCAGATTGCGACCGCCGCAATTTCGGCAATCGACATTGCCCTGTGGGACATATTGGGCAAGGCCCTGGACGTGCCGGTATATCAATTGCTGGGCGGGCAATGTCGGCAAAAGGTGGTCGCCTACGCCCATGTAAATGGCGACACCGAACAGGCGGTGGCCGACGATGCCCGGCGCGCGGTTGATCAGGGTTACAAATTCGTGCGGATTTCAACCACCGATGCGGCCAATGGCATTTTCGAACCGCGCCACGTGGTGCGCCAAACTCGGGGTTGGGCCGAGGCGGTAAGGGACGCGGTCGGCCCTGACATCGAGCTGTGTGTCGATTTCCACACCCGTCTGGATCCGCATGACTCGATTCGCCTGGCCGACCGCCTGGCCGATCTAGACCCGTACTTCATCGAGGATCCCGCACGGTCGGAAAATGCCGACGCCTACGCCCAGGTGCGTTCGCACACCAACATCCCGATCGCCGGCGGCGAGGAACTGTCCACCAAGTGGGAATTTAAGCCGCTGATCGAACGCGATCTGATCGACTACGTGCGGGTTGACCTCTGTATCGTTGGCGGGTTCAGCGAGGCACGAAAAATCGCCGGCTGGGCCGAGGCCCACTACCAGTACCTGGCTCCGCACAATCCGCTCGGGCCGGTTTCAACTGCCGCATGTGTGCACCTGTGCATCGCCAGCCCACTGGTGGGCGTCCAGGAAATGCCGCGCCTGCCGGGTGATATGCCTGCGGTATTTCCAACCCAGGTTGGCTTTGAGGACGGATACCTGACCCCGCCTGAAGGCCCTGGTCTGGGCCTGACGATCGACCTGGCGGCGGCCCGAGACCACCCATTTAAGATGTCGTTTTCAACCGAATACCGACGGCCCGACGGAGCGGTTACCAACTGGTAAGCACGGGCGGTCTAATCGGCGTCGGGCGAATCGAGCAGGGACCGCACTACGCTGGCGTCCTCGAGGGTGGTAATGTCCCCGGCGACTGAGCCGGTGGCGGCGATTTCGCGCAGCAGGCGCCGCATGATCTTGCCACTGCGGGTCTTAGGCAAGGCCGGTGCGAAGCGGAGGGTCTTGGGTCGGGTGAAAGCGCCGATGGTCGTTGCCACGTGCGATCGCAATTCGCCCGCCAGTTCACTGCTGCCTGAAACGTCAGCTAGCAGGGTTACGAACGCGGCGACCGCCTCGCCGGTTAGTTCATCGGGAATACCCACGACTGCTGATTCGGCGACCAGCGGATGACTCACCAGCGCGCTCTCGATCTCGGCGGTGCCAATCCGGTGCCCGGAAACGTTGAGCACGTCGTCGACCCGGCCGATGATCCAGAAATATCCGTCGCGGTCACGGGTGGCCGCGTCGCTGGTAAAGTAAGTGCCCGGAAAGCGCTCAAAGTAAGTGCTGCGGAACCGGTCGAGGTCGCCGTTCTGACCTGGGTGGCCGGTCTGGCCCCAACCGTCGGCATAGATGCCGCGCATGATTCCCGGCCAGGGGCGCCGGATCACCAGCAAACCGCGCTGGTCGGCCGCGGCCACTGTCCCGTCGTCGGCTAGCACCTCGGCGTCGACTCCCAGCATCGGCAGCGTGGCCGATCCCGGTTTGGTCGGGGTGGCGCCGGATAGGGGAGCGATCATGAATCCGCCGGTCTCTGTCTGCCACCACGTGTCGACCACCGGGCAGCTATCGGCCCCGATATGGCGCCGGTACCAGAGCCAGACGTCGGGATTGATCGGCTCGCCGACGGTGCCGATAACCCGCAGGCTGGACAGGTCGGAACCGGCCGGCCATTGGTCGCCCCACTTGATGAACGCCCGGATCGCGGTCGGGGCCGTGTAAAAGACGCTCACCCGGTAGCGTTCAACGATCTGCCAGAACCGGCCGAAGGTCGGATAGTCAGGAGCACCTTCGTACATTACCGAAGTTGTTCCGTTGGCCAAAATCCCATAGACGATATAGCTGTGGCCGGTGATCCAACCGATGTCGGCGGTGCACCAGTAGACGTCGTCGGGCTTTAGGTCAAACGCCAGCCGGGCGGTCATCGCGGTGTAGACCATGTAGCCGCCGCAGGAGTGCACCACGCCCTTCGGCTTACCGGTGGTCCCGGAGGTATAGAGGATGAACAGCGGGTGCTCGGCGTTTACGCTTACCGGCGTGCAATGTTCACTCTGCTCCGCAATTAGCTCGTGCCACCAGCGATCGCGCCCGCCCTCCATGGCGATCTTGTTCCGGCAGCGCTCCAGCACTATGACCGACTCGACCGTCGGGCAGACGCCGCGGGCGAGGGCTGAATCGACATTGTCCTTGAGTGCGATCACCTTGCCGCGGCGCCAACCACCGTCGGCGGTAATTACCGCCCGCGCCCCGGCATCCTGGACCCGGTCGCGGATCGCATCGGCTGAAAACCCGCCGAATATGACGCTGTGCACCAGTCCCAGGCGGGCGCAGGCCAGCATGGCGGTGGCCAGTTCGGGAACCATTGGCATGTAGATGATCACCCGGTCGCCAGCGACCAGGCCCTGTCCGGTAAGTGCGTTGGCCAGGCGGCAGACTTCGCTGAGCAGCTCGGCGTAACTTACGTCCCGAGTGTCACCGGGTTCGCCCATCCAGTGATAGGCGACCTGATCACCGCGCCCGGCCGCGACATGCCGATCAAGCAGATTGACGGTGATATTGAGCTCGCCATCGGAGAACCAGCGGGCAAACGGAGGGTTCCATCCGAGCAACTTAGTCCATGGCTTGTCCCAGATGAAGGCGTCGGTCTGGGCGCGCCAGAAAGCCTCCGGGTCGCTCAAGCTGGCTCGGTGCAGATCGCGGTATTGCTCCATCGATGCAACCTGTGCGGATGCTGAATAGGCCGGGTCGGGAGGAAATACTTCGGTCGCGTTTTCAGTCATTGCACTTAGCTGCCGGCGGCTAGGAATGCCAGGGCCAGTTAGGGGCTCAAGCAACCTCAATTCTAGTGATCCATATCTTGGGTCAATTCGGTGACGGGAGCAATAGACTTGGGCCCCAAGCGGTACCCGTGGCTAACCCACCGCCGGGTTGGGCTGGCTGTTTTTCATCTAAAAAAGGTTGCCATATCGTGTACGAACCGACTCCGGCTGACAAGTTCACGTTTGGTCTCTGGACCGTTGGCAATATCGGGCGCGATCCGTTCGGCGACCCGGTACGAGCCCCCATTGCGCCCGAGCGGACGGTCGCAAAACTTGCCGAATTAGGCGCCTACGGGGTCAACCTGCACGACAACGACCTGGTCCCGTTTGACGCATCGCCGGCCGAGCGCGACCGGATCGTAGGTTCGTTCAAGCAGGCGCTTGACGACAACCGCCTGAAGGTGCCTATGGCCACCACCAACCTCTTTACGCACCCGGTTTTTAAAGAAGGGGCGTTTACCGCCAACGATCCGTCGGTTCGTCGATTCGCCCTGCAGAAAACGATGCTCGCGATTGATTTAGGCGCCGAGCTGGGGGCGAGCACCTACGTGTTCTGGGGCGGCCGCGAGGGCACCGAGGCCGATGCCGCCAAGGACCTGACGGCCGGCTTCGCCCGCTTCCGCGAGGCCATCAACTTTCTCTGTGAATACTGTCGCGATTCAGGCTACGAGATGCAGTTCGCGCTCGAGCCCAAGCCCAACGAGCCGCGCGGGCACTTATTCTTGCCCACCGTGGGATCGATGCTCGGGTTCATAGCTACCCTAGACCACCCCGAAATGGTCGGCGTAAATCCTGAAGTCGCCCATGAAACGATGGCCGGGCTGAGTTTTCCGCACGCGGTTGCTCAGGCCCTTGATGCCGGCAAGCTGTTCCACATTGATCTAAATGATCAGGAAATGGGGCGCTACGACCAAGATTTTCGCTTCGGATCGGTCCAGCTCAAATCCAATTTCTTCTTGGTCAAACTGCTCGAAGATTCGGGTTGGGACGGAATGCGCCACTTTGACGCCCATGCCTACCGCACCGAGGACGAGGAAGGCGTCTGGGATTTTGCCGCCGGCTGCATGCGCACCTACCTGATCCTGAAAGATAAGGTGAAGCGCTTCAACGCCGATCCGGAAATCTGCGAGATCATTGCCGGCTTGCGCGAGCAGTCAGACGAATGGGACCAGATCGCCGACGGCTACAGCCCGGGTCGCGGGGCCGCGGTCAAGCAGGCGCAATTTGACCTGGCGGCGATGGCCCGGCGCGGATACGGATACGAACGGCTAGATCAGCTCGCGGTCGAGGTGGTCCTGGGCGTACGCTGATTGCGCTCGGCCGGTTCCCGGCGCCCGCGCCCCGATCTGGCCGGCTATTTCTGGCCGGCAGCCGATTCGATGACGGCCTGTTGGAGGTGCTGGGGCATCTCCTGGTAGCGTAGGAATTTGCTGGTGTAGCTGCCCCGGCCCTGGGTGATCTGTTTCAGGTCCACCGCGTAGCGCTGGGTTTCCCCGAGTGGGGCCTCGGCGATGATGATCGATTGCGATTGTTCGCCCTGGTCGGTTCCAACAATCTGTCCGCGCTTGGAATTTAAATCGCCGATGATGGCCCCGGTGAAACTGTCGGGGACCGTGATACGTAATTCGTGGATGGGCTCCAGCAGCGTGGGCATCGCGCCCTCGGCCGCATTGCGGAAGGCCGCTGCGCCGGCCAGCTGGAAGGCCTGGTCGGAGCTGTCGACCGGGTGTTGCTTGCCGTCGGTCAATCGCACTCGGCACCCGACCACCGGGTAATTAGCGCGGATTCCCTCCGACATTGCCGCCACGACCCCCTTTTCGACCGCCGGAATGTAACTGCGCGAAATTGCCCCGCCAACGATTTTGCTCACGAATTCGAATTCGCCTTCGGTCAGGGGGAGCGGTTCGAGAATGATCGTCACGTCGCCAAACTGGCCGTGCCCGCCCGATTGGCGCTTGTAGCGCCCGTGGGCCTCACGTGCCCGGCGGATAGTCTCGCGATAGGGGACCTTGGGGGTTTCGGTCGCAACTTTGGCGCCAAATTTGGACTGAATGACATCGACGGCGATATTTAGATGGGAGTCCCCCAGCCCCCAGAGCAGGGTCTGGCCGGTTTCGACTTGTCGGGTCACCTGCAACGAGGGATCCTGCTCGGTGAGCCGGTGCAGGGCGGTAGACAGCTTGTCGACATCGGATTTCGTCTCCGGGCTAACCGCCAGCGCCATATTGGGGGCCGGCATCCGCGGGCCCGCCAGGGCTTCGGCGCCGCGTTCTGCGTGGAGGGTGTCGCCGGTTTGAGTGCCGGAGAGTTTGGCGATCCGCAGGAGGTCACCGACGTCGGACTGAGAGACCTCGCTCTGTTCGCGACCCACCGGAACGAAAAGGTGGCCGATCCGCTCCTCGCCGCCGCGCGATACGTTGTGCAGGCTAGCGCCCGGGCGCAGACTGCCAGAGCAGATTCGCAGATAGGTCAGGTGCCCCAGCTGCGGGTCGACGATCGTCTTGAACGCCACCGCACTGTCGTGCTCGCCGGGGCCGCGCCCACCGGGCGCCGGGGCGAGACGCACTAGCAGCGACAGCATCAGATCAACACCCTGGTTGTTTACCGCTGAGGTGCAGACCAGTGGAAAGAGTTCGCGAGCTGAAACCGCGGCGGCCAGGGTGGCGGACAGGTCGTCCGGCCCAATCGGCTCGTCAAGCAGAAACAACTCAATGAGCTCCTCGCTCTGCGAGGCAATGACCTCAATCAGGTCCGACCGCGCCGCGCCAATATTCGGGTCCTCGGGGGCCGCTTCGTCCAGCGATTGATTTTTCCCGAAACGGTAACCGTTCCCTGAGAGCAAGTCGACGACCCCGCTGAAATTACCACCCAAACCGTAGGGATGCTGAAGCGGAGTCACCGGCCCGAAGGCCGATTGCAGGTCGGCGACCAAGGCCGCAAAATCGATGTTTTCGCGATCTAGCCGGTTGGCCACAAAAATCACCGGCAAATTGGCCCGGGTCGCATATTGCCAGGCCAGTTCGGTACCGACTTCGATTCCGGCGGTGGCATCGACCACGATCACCGCGCAATCGGCGGCCCAGACTCCGGAGGCGATTTCACCGCCGAATTCCGGGTCGCCGGGCACATCGATCAGGTTGATCTTGACGTCGCCCCACTCACATGCGAGCACCGCCAGTCCGGTGGAGGTCTGACGCGCGATTTCCTCGGACTGCGAATCGGACTGTGTGTTGCCGTCCTCGACCCGCCCCATGCGGGAGGTCGCCCCGCTGCCAAACAGTGCCGCTTCGGTCAGCGTGGTCTTGCCGTTGCCCTTCTGGGAAAGCAACACGACGTTGCGGATTTGCGCTGAGGCGTACTGTTTCATTGCTTCCACCCACCAATGTTTGGGTAAATGGCCGTTGGCTGCGGAGTTCCCATCGTAATTTCCACTTGTTACATTTTGGCCACCACGAATCTGCATCGGCGGCAAATTCACTAATTTGTCCGCGCTTGGGAAAATCGGAGTGATGCGGATACTCCGCCCATTCAATCGACGCCGGTTACGGCGCCGCCGGGCCCCGGGCCCGAATAAGATTCCAGTCCCCATGCGCATAGTCATCAAATGCGGATCGTCGCTGCTGACCGGCCCCGACAACGGCTTCAGCGTGGATTTCGTCGCCAATATCTGCACCCAGATTGCCGCGCTCTATGAACTGGGCCATCAGCCACTGCTGGTATCCAGCGGGGCGGTGGCCACCGGCGCCGGAATTGTCGGCCGGTCGTTGGAGATTGGTACCGGCACCCTGGAGCGTCAGGTCCTGGCGGCCATTGGGCAGGGTCCACTAATTGCCACCTATCGAACGGAGATGGCGCGCTTTGACCGCCTGGTTGCCCAAGCGCTCCTCTCGCGATCCGACCTGGAACGCCGATCGGGCTATCTCAACGCCCGCAACACCTGCCTTACCCTTCTGGGAATGGGGGTTTTGCCGATCGTGAACGAAAACGATGTGGTGGCCACCGAGGAGCTTCAATTTGGCGACAATGATCGCCTCTCGGCCCTTGCGGCCAACCTGATCGATGCCGACCTGCTGTTCATCCTCACTGATGTGGAGGGGTTTCTGGCACGGAAATCGGACGGGCAGATGCAGGTAGTCCCCGAAATCTCCGATTTGGACCCCGAGCTGTACCGGGCGGCCGGCGCCTCAAGCGGGCCCTATTCGGTCGGCGGCATGCGATCGAAACTGGATGCTGCCAAGCTGGCGCAATCGCATGGCGCGGAAACGGTAATCGCCTCGGGCAGAGAACCAGAGGTAATCGTGCGGCTGGCCGCGGGCGAGCGGATCGGAACCCGCTTCCCGGCCAAGGCACGCCGAACCGGTTCGCGCCGCCGCTGGATGCTGGCTGACTTCGGCCTGGCTGGTGACATCGAGGTCGACAGCGGCGCAGTCAGGGCGCTGCGCGAAAAAAGCGGCAGCCTGCTGCCGGCCGGGGTGGTCTCGGCGCGTGGCGATTTCGAGCGCGGTGATCTGGTCAGCGTCAAGGGCCCCGACGGTACCGAGGTCGCCCGCGGCCTGCCGTCCTATGGGCGGTCCGATGTCTGCAAGATCGCCGGTGCCGATTCCAACCGGATCCGCGATCTGCTCGGTTATGAATATGGGGCCGAGGTCGTTCACCGCAACAACATGGTGATCCTGTAGGTGGAAAATTCGTTGACGCCTCCGCAACCGGGCGCGCCCGGTTGCGTTAACCCCGCGACTTGTCAACTCCCGTGATCGACCAAATGCCAGCGCCCAACACCGACGCCGTGTCCGGCCCCGACCCGGAATTGTTAGCCTGCGCCCGATCGGCGCGGGCGGCGGCCCCGCTCTTGGCCCAACTCTCGAGCGAACGGAAAAATGTGGCGCTGGCGGCTATAGCCGATCAGCTGCTTGACCACCGGGCGCAAATTCTTGCCGCTAACGCGATCGATCTGGCCGCCGCGGCTGCATCCGGGATGGATCCGGCGATGGTTGACCGCCTGCGACTTGACAACGATCGGGTCGCGGCGATCGCTGCAGGGGTGCGTGAACTGATCGACCTGCCGGACCCGATCGGATCGGAGGTCGACCAGCGCACCCGGCCCAACGGCCTGCGGATTCGACGGATCAGGGTTCCCCTGGGGGTCTGCGGTGTCATTTTTGAGAGCCGACCCAACGTTTCGGTCGACGTGGCCGCGATCTGCCTTAAATCTGGCAATGCCACCGTCCTGCGCGGAGGGTCCGAGGCGTTGGCGAGCAATCGCGCACTGGTGGATGTGCTCAAGGGCGCCGGGGCCGCGGTCGGTTTACCGGACGGATGGGTTGAGTTGATTACCAATCCCGACCGCGCCATCGTCGGCGACATGCTCAGGCTGCGCTCGCACCTTGACGTGGTCATCCCGCGTGGCGGGTCCGGATTGGTCGATTTTGTCGCCCGGACAGCGGTGGTCCCGGTGATCGAAACCGGCTTTGGTGTCTGCCATACCTACGTCCATGCCCAAGCCGATCTGGACATGGCCGCTGATATCGTAGTCAACGCCAAAACCCGCCGACCTTCCATCTGCAATGCCCTGGATTCGCTGCTGGTCGATTCGGCGATTGCCGAGCGGTTTCTACCCGCGCTGGCTCAGCGGCTGGCCGAGCGTTCAGTCGTTATGCATGCCGACGTGGGGGCGCGGAACCTGATCGGGGAGATCGACGGTGTGGTTGCCCAGCGGGCCGGGGACCTGGACACCGAATGGCTGGCCCTGCAGATGGCGATCTCGCTGGTGCCGGGACCGAATGCGGCGATTGCCCATGTTCGCCGCCACGGCAGTGGACATTCGGAGGCGATCGTGACCGGGGATGATCGCACCGGCGAGCGGTTCCTAAGCGAGGTCGATGCCGCCGCTGTTTTTTGGAACGCCTCGACCCAATTTACCGATGGGGGCGAATTCGGGCTGGGGGCGGAAGTTGGAATATCAACCCAGAAACTGCACGCCCGCGGGCCGATGGGGTTGGAAGAACTTACCTCGTACAAGTGGGTAATTACCGGCGATGGTCAAACCCGCCCCTAAGACACGGCGTCGCAAACCCGGGCAGCGGTTTGGGCGTCGGCATGTGCTCACCGCCGGCCTGGTTGCCGGAATCGGTGTGGCCGCCGGAGGCGGCGCGGCCTATTTCGCCAACGCCGATGCGCTGCCCAGCGACTTGGTCATCGGCGGGATTGACGTCGGGGGCCTGACCCCAACCGCCGCCGCCGAAAAACTCGATCAATCCTGGGGCCGCTACCTCCTGGCCCCAGTGCGGCTCACATACGGTGGGGGCGAATGGGCCCCAACCGCGGCGGACATCGGGTTGGGTGCCGACTATCGCGCGGCTTTGGTCGGTTCGCTCACTCCGCCGCGCAACGGCGGGGTGGTGTCGGTCCCGATTGCCCTAGACGAAACGGTGCTGCGTGGATATCTCGAAAGACTGGATCGTCTGGTCAACCCTCAACCGATCGATGCCGGCCTGGTGTTTGATTCCGGTCGCCCCCAGGTCCGTAAAGCTCGCCCGGCCATCGCGTTTGATCTAGATGGACTGATCGGGCAGTTGCGGACGGCGGTTGCTGTGCAGCGGCCGGTCCAGCAAGTGATTGAGCTATCGTCCGTACTGCGCGAGCCGGAAGTCTCCGACCTTGCGGTCAGCGAGGTGTTAGCCCGGGCGCGGGCCCTCGTGTCATCGCCGATCAACGTCACCTCGGCCGAGGTTGGTGGCGGTTGGCAGATCAGCCAGGGTGAACTAGCCGCGGCGCTAACCAGTTGGGTCCAGGAGGGCCGCCTGGAGGTCGGCTTCGACCCGGCGGCATTGCCGACCCTGGATGAAATTGGCGCCCGGCTGGCGCGCTCTGGTGCCCCCGGCGACATCGAAATCGACGCAACCACCCAAAAGGTATCCAGATTCGAGCTGCCAACCCAGGGCCGCCAACTCAACCGTGAACAGCTGGCCCGCGATCTGGCCGCCGCGGCGCTGGCCGGAACCGATCGGGTCGAGGCGCCGATGCGCTACCAGCAGGTCACCTGGCTCAATCCGTTGGCCGAGCAGTTGGGAATCGTCGCCAGACTGGCCCGAGGCTCGAGTCAATTCACCGGATCGGCTGATTACCGGATCCACAACATCGACGTTGGATCAGCACACGTTGACGGAACCCTGGTGATGCCCGGCGAGACACTCGCCTTCAACGCGGCGCTGGGTCCGATCACCTATGACCGGGGGTTCATCGACGGCCTGGTGATCATCGCCGACTCGACCCTGTTTGCAATCGGTGGCGGAATTTGTCAGGTTTCAACTACGCTATTTCGGGCCGCTTTCTGGGCCGGCCTGCCGGTTCTCGAGCGCCACAAGCACCTCTATCGCGTCTACTACTACGAATTGGGCGGCTGGCCAATCGGATTCGATGCCTCGATTTGGCAACCCGATCTTGACATGAGGTTCGTAAACGACACCCCGGGTGCGATCTTAATTACCCGCCGTTATGACCGCGTCCGCCAGACCCTCGACTTCGAGCTGTGGGGAACTCCCGACGGTCGCATCGTGGAGATGACCGGTGCCATGGTCTCCGCCTGGACCGACCAACCGGCCGATGAATGGGTGATTCGACCCGATTTGCCGGATGGAGAGATCGATCAGACCGAATACGGCGCCCGTGGCGCATACGCTTCGATCGACCGCCGAGTTAACCAAGGCGAAGAGGAAGTAAACGACGCTTTCCACTCCTCGTTCGCAGCCTGGCCCAATCGATACATGATTGCCCGCGACGTGGCCCGTCGCGAGCACCCCGACGAATACTTGGCCTGGTTGCAACAAATCAAGGAGGGCGACGACTCCTCGCTGCTGCACCGTTTTGAGCGCCCGATCGGATCGCGTCCGGATCCGGACGCGATCCCGGTGGAAGTGGTCGTCGACCCGGAGCTGCTAGCCCAAATCGAGGCGCTTGAAGCCGAAATTGGCGATTTGCTGGCCCAACCGCAAAACGAGGTCGGGGGTGCGTTGGCGGGTAGCACCTAAACTTTGCGGTGTCGGCGGCGGGGAGTGGCGCAGCCTGGTTAGCGCGCGTGCTTTGGGAGCACGAGGTCGGGGGTTCGAATCCCCCCTCCCCGACCATATTTCGGGGCTGGGGCGGCGGTCGGTTAATTCCTAGAATTGACCGGTACGACCCACGGTCGCCGGCAGCAGCGAATAAGTTAATGCTGCGACCACCCAATCGATCACGCCTTCGGATCGGGCCAGTCCTGCCGCGCCGGCAACGCCGGCCGGTCCTGTAACCCGGGTGGATGGAGGTGGAAGACCAAAAGGACCATATTTATGCCCGTCGTCGAGATGGAAGAACTGCTGGCCAACGGTGTCCACTTTGGCCACAAAACGCGTCGTTGGAACCCGCGCATGGCCCGGTTTATTTACGGGGCCCGCAACGAGATCCACATATTTGATCTCCGCCAAACTGTCCAGGCGATTGATGCCGCGCACGCTTACTTATCGACCCTGATTTCGCGAGGCGGCCGGATTATCTTCGTCGGCACCAAACGGCAGGCACGCGATGCGACCCGACAAATTGCTAATGAGACCGGCCAGTACTACGTAATCGAGCGCTGGCTTGGTGGCACCCTGACCAACTTCAACACCGTCAAACATCGCCTCCAGCGACTGCGCGAGTTGCGCATCCAGGACGCCGACGGAGTATTCGACGAACTGCCCAAGCGCGAGCGGCGTCGCCAGGAGATTGCCCTGGAGCGATTGGAACGCAAGATGGGTGGTATCGCCCACCTGGCCGAACTTCCACATGCCTTGGTGGTAATTGACCCCAACCGCGAGGCCAACGCGGTCCGTGAGGCGCGGACCCTGGGGATCCCAGTCGTGGCCCTGGTGGACTCAAATTGCGATCCCGACACCGTTGACCTGCCAATCCCCGGCAACGACGATTCACTCCGCTCGGTTGGCCTGGTGCTTTCATCGCTGGCCAGCGGGATCCGCCCGGCTTGGGAGTCTTACGAAAGTGCACGGGTTGAACGCGAACAGCGCGAGCGGACCGAACGCGAACGCCAGGAGCAGATTCGGCGCGATCTGGCCCGCAGGAAGCAGGCTCTCCTGCAAAAAGCAGCAACGGCCAAGTTTGAGCAAGAATCGGCCGCCCGGGCAACCGGCGGTGAGGCCCCGGCCTCCGGAGACGGTGAAGCCGCCCCACAGCAGCGGCGGCGAACCGGCAGGTCGCGTGGCGGCCGCGGCCGCGGCCCCGGTGGTTCCTCCGGCCGTCGGCGGCCTGGCGGCCAGCCGACCGTTTCCGACACCGAATCCTAGATCTGAACTAATACTGGAGTAGACATAAATGGCAAAGGTTGCAATAGCTGCGATCAAGGACCTGCGGGCTGAGACCGGGGCCGGAGTGATGGACTGCCGGCGGGCCCTGGAAGAATCCTCGGGTAATCTCGATGAGGCGCGGCGGATTCTGCGCGCAGCTGGGTTGGAGCGCGCCGCGGAACGGTCCGGGCGCGAAACCGGCGAAGGCATAATCCGGGCTTATATCCACCCCAATCGGCCCCTGGGAGCGATGGTCAAACTCACCTGCGAGACCGATTTTGTGGCCCGCACCGACGAATTCAAGAATCTGGCACGCGAAGTGGCGATGCATATTGCGGCGCTTGCCCCCGACCGCATCAACACGGACGATGGCGGCGACGGCGAAGCTCTGCTAGAGCAGAGCTACGTCCGCGATCCGTCGCGGACGATTGGCGACCTGATATCGGATTCAATCGCGCGCACTGGCGAGAACATCCGCGTTTCCGAGATTGCGCGGTTCGAGATCTAGGCCGCGCCAGGCTTAGGACATCAAAGTAGGGAAGGAGCGCCCGCGCGCGATGCCACCAGGAGACGGACGACCTCCGGTTTACAAGCGCGCAATGCTCAAGCTGAGCGGCACCGCGTTGGCCAATGCGTCCGGCTTCGGAGTTGCTCCCGAACGGGTGGCGGCGCTGGCCCGCCAGGTGGTGGCCGCGCGTGATACCGGGGTTGAGCTGGGAATCGTGGTTGGAGCTGGCAACATCTGGCGTGGAGAATCGGCCCAGGCTCGTGGAATGCACCGTTCGACCGCCGATTACATGGGGATGCTAGGAACCGCGATCAATGCCCTGGCGCTGCAGCAGGCGATCGAATTGCTCGGCGCCGAAACCCGGGTCATGACCGCGATTGAAATGCGCGAGGTCGCCGAACCATATATCCGGCGGCGGGCGGTCCGACACCTTGAACGGGGCCGGGTCGTAATTTTTGGTGCAGGCACCGGCAATCCGTACTTTACGACTGATACCGCCGGCGCGCTGCGGGCCAGCGAGATGGACGCCGACGTCCTGCTCAAGGCCACCCGTGTAAATGGGGTCTTTGACCGCGATCCGGAAAAATATGAAGGCGCAATCCACTTTCCCAAGATCACCTACATCGAGGCGCTCAATCGCCAGATTGATGTAATGGACGCGACCGCGTTTTCCCTCTGCATGGAGAACTCGATGCCGATCGTGGTGTTTGAGCTGGACGAGAACGCCCACAATCTGCTCGGCGTCCTGCGCGGGGAGAGCATTGGAACTAGGGTCGAGGCAGGCTGATGATCGACGAGCTGTTGCAGGAAGCCGGCCAACGGATGGACCGCTCGGTGGCCGCGTTACGCCGCGAGCTAGAACACGTGCGAACTGGACGTGCCTCGGCAGCCATCGTGGAAACTCTTGCGGTACCGGCCTACGGAGCCGAGGCCGAACTCAAAGCGCTGGCCACCATAACCGTTCCCGAAGCCCGCCTGCTGGTGATCCAACCCTGGGACAAGAGCCTTGTCAATGCCATCATTCGCGCCCTGGAGACATCCGACATAGGTATCACGCCGGCAACTGACGGGAACGTGATCCGGCTGCCATTCCCTCCGCTTTCGGGTGAAAGGCGCCGCGAAATGGTCAAGGTTGTCCAGCGCAAGGTCGAAGACGGCCGGATCGCGGCGCGCAACATCCGCCGTCGAATCGCTGATGACATCCGCTCGGCCGCCGACGAAAAATTCTGTTCCCAAGACGAGGCCCATCGCGGCCTTGAGCAGCTGGACCGGATCACCCACGCCAAGGTTGAGCTGATGGCCGTCGTGGGTGCGGAAAAGGAAGCTGAAGTACTTGAGATCTGACCCACAATGAATATTCCCCGGTCCCCCGGCAAGACTGCTCCGCCCATCCACCTGGCGATCATCATGGACGGTAACGGGCGCTGGGCGGCCGAGCGCGGGCTGGATCGATCGGCGGGTCACCGGGCGGGGAGCGCGCGGCTGAGCGAAATTATTCAGGCTTGCTTGGAGCGATCAATATCGCACCTTACTGTATATGCGCTCTCAACCGAAAACTGGAATCGCCCCATCTCGGAAATCGATTTCCTGCTCGGCCTGATGGGCGAACGGCTACGGTCCGAACGCCGCCGCATATTTGAGAACCGGATCCGGATCCGGGTGCTCGGGGCCCTTGACCGACTCCCTTCACCACTTCGCCTAACAATCCGCCAGCTCCAGTCGGCAACCGCCAACTTTGACCGCCTTACCCTCAACATTGCTTTTAACTACGGGGGTCGAAGCGAGTTGGTACGGGCGGTGCAGAAAATCATGCAGACCGAACTGGAACCGCAGGACATTACCGAAGACTTGCTCGAGACCTACCTCTATACCGCCGGCCAACCCGATCCCGACTTGGTGATCCGAACCGGCGGCGAGCTGCGCCTGAGCAATTTCCTGCTCTGGCAGTCAGCCTACTCGGAATATTGGTGGACTCCGACCCTTTGGCCGGATTTTGGCCCTGCCCGGCTGGATGAGGCACTCGCCGAATATGACCGGCGCCAACGCCGGTTCGGTCGGCTTACGGTCAACCCCGCGCCCCCGGCTGCCGGTCGGTAAGAGGCAATCTGGTCCGGCGATTGGCCAGCGCCGCGGTGCTGGCCCCGGTTGCCATCGCATTGATTTGGCTGGGCGGGTATTGGACCATAGGTCTGGCGCTTGGCGCTTTTGCCATTGGGGCGGTCGAAATAGTCGGGATGCTCGATCGCGGTGGGCCGCGGCGGCGGCGGGTGTGGCCGGTGTTGTTGTTGGCGATCTGGGCGCTCGTTGCCGGTGGCGTCGAACTGGGGCAGTATTGGCCTATCGCGCTCTCTGCCACCGCGCTGCTGCTGATGGCCGCAATCGTCTGGGAATTGCTGCTCGTCCGCCCGCCCGACCAACTGGCCGGATTGGGGGTGGTCGCGCTGGCGGCAGCTTACCTGGGACCGCCGATGCTCTGTGGACTTCTGATCGCCGCCGCTCCGGATGGCAGGATATTGCTTCTGTTGGTGGTGGCGAGCGTGTTCGCCTTTGACAGCTGCGCATTCGCGGTGGGGCGGTCGGTTGGCCGGAAAACCTTGGCCCCGACCATCTCGCCGGGCAAAACTTGGGAGGGCCTCCTTGGCGGTCTGGCCGGTGCTCTGGCGGCCGGGGCGTTGTTTGCGCTCTGGATCGATCTTCCCGCGCTGGTGCTGGCGTTAATCGGCGGGGCGGTCGGACTTTTGGGCCAGGTCGGCGATTTGGCCGAGAGCGCTCTCAAACGTTCGGTCGGGGCGAAGGATTCCGGGTTTCTGATTCCTGGTCACGGCGGGCTGCTAGACCGCATTGACAGCTTTACCCTGGCGTTTCCGGTCGCCGCGGTGCTCCTGTTGGCGAGCGGCCGCCTTTGAGCTGCGCTCCAATTAAGCTGGCTATCCTGGGCAGCACCGGATCGATCGGGTGTCAGGCCTTAGAGGTCGTGGCGGCCCGTCCTGATCGATTCGAAGTCGTCGGTCTGGCCGCCGGTTCCAACCGCGCGCGGCTGCTTGCCCAGGCCCGTCGGCATGGCGTAGAACGCGTTGCCCTGGGCAACGCCAGTGCGCCACCTGAGCATGTCGACGGGATTGAAATTCTCAGCGGACCCGATGGCCTGGTTGCAATCGCGGCCCGTTCAGGCGCTGATCTAGTTCTCGCCGCGACGGTAGGGGCGGCCGGTTTCGCGCCGACCGTGGCCGCGATCGAAGCCGGCGCCGACATCGCCCTGGCCAGCAAGGAGCTGCTGGTTATGGCCGGCCAGTTGCTGATGGGACATGCCGCCCGCCACGGGGTCACGATTCGCCCGGTTGACAGCGAACACTCGGCGATCTGGCAGTGCCTGTGGGGCGAGGGCAGCGCCAGCGTTGCCCGGATTATCCTTACGGCCTCAGGCGGTCCGTTTCGGACGCTGCCAGCCGAGCGATTTTCCGAGATTACCCTGGACGACGCTCTGGCCCATCCGACCTGGCAAATGGGGCCCAAGATTACCGTTGACTCAGCCACCCTGATGAACAAGGGGTTAGAAGTAATCGAGGCCGGTCATCTTTTTGCGGTGGACTTGGACAAGATCGCCGTGCTTGTTCATCCGCAGAGCGTCGTGCATTCGCTGGTTGAATTCGTAGATGGGTCCTGCAAGGCTCAGCTTGGCCCGCCCGACATGCGAATTCCGATCGCCTGTGCGCTGGGTCACTATGACCGCCTAGATCTGGGCGGACTGGTCGACAAATTGGATTTGGCGGCCCTTGCCGGCCTGGAATTTTTCCGTCCCGACGACGAGCGGTTTCCGTTGCTAGGGCTCTGTCGTCAGGTTGGCCGCGGTGGCGGCAGCGGGCCGGCGGTGCTGGTGGGGGCCGACGACGCCGCGGTGGCAGCATTCCTGCGGGGCGAAATCCGATTCGACCAAATTGCTCAGGTCGTCTTGGGCGCGATCGAGCGGACGCCACGCGAGCACCTGCGCCAGATCGCCGATGTCCCGGAATTTCACCGGCTCGGATTTTCGGCCGCCGAGGAATGCATCAGGACTCTCTAGAGTCATCCCGATAAGCAAATGGACCTGAATTTCCTGGCGTTGCCTCTCTCGATCGGTGTGGGGTTGGGGACGCTTACCCTGCTGGTGGTAGCCCACGAATTCGGGCATTTTGCAGCGGCCCGCAAACTGGGCGTGGGAGTGAAGGAATTTGCGGTCGGATTTCCACCGCGACTGGCAGCCCGAAAACTGGCGGGCACCGAATTCAGGCTCAACTGGCTGCCCATCGGTGGCTACGTACGGTTGCAGGGCGAGGATGGCCGCGATTCCGGTCCGGGCAGCTTTTCGGGTGAACCCGTAAGTACTCGCCTGGCAATCCTATCCGCCGGACCCGCGATGAATTTCCTGGTCGGATTCCTGCTGTTCTGGGTTTCGGCGATGATCTACGCCCCGATCGGAACCCAGATCACCGCGGTGGTCGCCGGTAGCCCGGCCGACTCGGCCGGGCTGCGCCCGGGTGACGTGATCGTAGGCCTAAACGACCGGATCGATATCCTGCCCGAGGACGTATACGCGCTTACCACTTCATCAGCCGGCCGGCTGATCGAATTGGAAATTGAACGGTCCGGGTCCCGCTTGCGGGCCGAGCTCACGCCGCGGGTCGATCCACCCAGCGGCGAGGGCCCGCTGGGGCTGCGGATCAATTACCGGTTTGGCGGTCAGTCGCCGCCGGACGCCCTTGGGTTGGCGGTCCAATACTCAGTCGAGGCAGCCACCCTGCTGCCGCGCTTTACCGCCGGTGCACTCACCGGACAGGGCGAATTGAACGTGACCGGAGTAATCGGTATAGTTGAATCCTTTGGCCAGGCCGCCAATTTCGGTCTCGGGGTGGTGCTCGGGTTGGCCGCCTCGATCTCGATTCAGGTGGCGCTTTTCAACCTGCTGCCGTGGCCGGTGCTCGATGGCGGGCGGATGGTGTTGATTGGAATCGAATCCCTGCGCGGCCGACGCATTTCGCAGGACACCGAACGGGCTTTGCAAATAGTTTCAATGGCGATATTGGTCATACTTGTGGTGGCGGTTACTGCATCCGATATCTCGCGCATAACCGGCGTAGCGCCTTGACTGCCATATCCCCGCGCCGGCCGGTTTGACAGTGTCAATGGTCCATGGCAGACATACTTAGGCGGCGAACGTCGATCCCGGTCCACGTTGGCGATGTGCGTATTGGCGGCGGAGGACCAGTGGTGGTCCAGTCAATGAGTACCACCAACACCGGCGATATTGAGGCAACCGGTGCTCAGATCGCCCGTTTGGCCGAACTGGGGTGCCAGATCGTGCGAGTGGCGGTACCCGATCGTGAGGCAGGCCTCGCCCTGCCGGCGATCATCAAGGCCAGCCCGGTCCCACTGATCGCCGATATCCACTTCGACCACCGGCTTGCCTTGTTGGCGGCGGAAGCCAATATCGACGGCTTGCGCATCAATCCCGGAAATATCGGAAACCGCGACCGAGTGCGGGCCGTTGTTGCGGCCTGCAAACAGCGCGATATCCCGATCCGAATCGGGGTTAACGCCGGATCGATTCCCGAGAACCGGACCCCCGACGGGCGCCCCAAGCAGGGTCAGGCACTGGCCGAGGCGATGGTCGCCCACGCATTAACCCACGTTCGAATTCTCGAAGACGAGAACTTTGAGATGATGAAAATTTCGCTCAAAGCGTTCGATATTGATCCAATGGTGCGGGCCTACCGGCTGATCGCCGACCAGATCCCATACCCGCTCCACCTTGGGATAACCGAAGCGGGCACTCCGCGATCGGGCAGCATCCGTTCGGCGATCGGGATCGGCATGCTGCTCTACGAGGGGATCGGCGATACGATCCGGGTTTCGCTTACCGCCGAACCCGAGGCCGAGGTTCCGGTTGCCTACGAAATTCTCAAGAGCCTCGAATTGCACTCGCAAGGGACGACCTTGGTCTCCTGCCCTTCGTGCGGACGTTGCGAGATCGAACTTTTCGATTTGGTTGAAAGGATTGAAAACCACCTGGGATCGATCGACGAACCGCTAAAGGTTGCGGTCATGGGCTGCGTGGTAAACGGGCCCGGTGAGGCTCGGGATGCTGACATCGGACTGGCCGGCGGCCGCGGCCGCGGGGTGATTTTTGCCAAGGGCGAGATCGTGGAGACCCTGGATGAGGATCAGTTCTTCTCGCACTTGACTGCGGGAATCGACGATCTGGTTAAGGAACGCCAACGCGAAAGGGAGGTTGCGGCCAATGGTTAGCGACTGGCCGACGAAGGGTTATCCGAGGCGCCTGCGGTTTTGCCGCTTAGCCTTGGTTGACGTGATCGCCGAGCGTTAAGACCTTAAATACAACGGCGGCCAGCAGGGCGCCGGCAAGTGGGCCCGCCCAATAGACCCAGTGATCACCAAATTGCCCGCTGAGAAGGGCCGGACCCAGGGTGCGGGCGGGGTTGAGCGAACCGCCGGTCAGGGTTCCGGAAATGATCAACCCGGTCGCCAGGGCGGTGGGAATGGCCAGCGCGGCGATTGCCTGGCTGAGCTGGTAGCGGACCGCAACAAATAGGATGGTGTGCACCAGGATGAAGGTGGCCACCGCCTCCAGGACAAGGGCCTGCCAGGGTTCGGTGCCAAAGGCTACCGTGGTAAGACCGTAATTGCTCGGGCCGAGTGGGATTGTCAGCGCCAGGATAGCGGCCGCCACGATTGCGCCGATCAGCTGGGCGATGACGTTGCCTACACCGGCAACGACCGAGATTTTGCCGAGCGCAAACAAGGCTACCGTTACCGCCGGATTAAATTGCGCCCCGGAAATGTCGTAAAAAGCGTAGATCCCAACCGAGAGCGCAAACGCCGAACCTAGTACCGCGACCAGAAAGGTCGCGCTACCACCGAGTTCATCACCCACCACCGCGGCCGAACCGGCGGCGCCGAGCACCAATATGAAGGTTCCAATAAGTTCGGCCAGCCAGGACCGCATCTGCATCGACATTGGACTGATTAACTCCCGAAATTGCCCTGCGGCAGTGCTGCGTGATCGACACTGAAATTTAACTTGGTCAAGAGGGTTGCGATTTCTTGGAAATGGCCCCAAGTGATAATTGCCACGCCCGCCGGGGTAAACGGCGGCATCGAAATGAACTCGCGCCCACCCGAACCGAGACCATTGCAATGGCAGACCATAACAACGTATTTAGGCAGAAGCTGGACGCCGGCGAACCGACGATCGGCTGTCGGGTTTCTTCAGTCTGGGCCGGGATCGCCGAAACGATCGGCTGGACCGGGCAGATCGACTACGTTGAATTCGTATCTGAATACGGCCCATTCGACAATTTCGCGCTGGAGAATTTTGCGCGGGCGATCGACCTTTTCCCGCACATGAGCTCGCTTATCAAGATGGACCAGATGCCCCGCCCTTACCTTGCAATTCGCGCCGCCGGGGCGGGAATCGAGAACTTTCTCTTCTCCGACGTGCGCGGAGTCGAGGATGCCCGCGAGGCGGTCGCGTCGGTTCGGGCCGATGCGGCCGGTCAAACCGGCTTGCGCGGGATGGGCGCCACCCGCGACAACCGTTGGGGTTATGGATTCGACGTTGCCGGTTACGTGGAGAAAACCAACCAGGCGGTGGTGATGATCATGGTCGAGAAAAAGGCCTGTGTCGACGACTTGGAAGCGGTGCTGGCGGTTCCGGGCCTGGATATGACCCAGTTCGGGCCGACCGACTTTTCAATGAACAGCGGCAACTATGCCGGGCGATCCTCGGACGCGGTGAAAAAGGCCGAGCTCTACAGCATCGAGACCTCGATGAAAATGGGGGTCACCCCGCGGGTAGAGATTTCCACTCCCCAGGCGGCCGCGCCCTATCTTGAGATGGGAATCCGGCACTTCAGTCTGAGCGGCGACATGTATGTGCTAAGGGATTTTTGGGCAACCGAAGGCAAGGCCCTGCGCGACATGATCGAAGCCGCCTAGGCGGTCAGAACGGCGGTGGGTGGGCCCGGTCCGGTGCCCGCCCGAGGTCGGTCAGCTCCCGGGGCCCGGCAGATCGGCCGGCGACCACATCCCGGCATTGAACTGCCCGCCATCGACCACCACGCATTCGCCGCTGATCCAGCTGGATCGGGGCGAACAGAGGAATGCCGCCACGCTTCCGATTTCCTGCGGGCGCCCCAGCCGCTTGAATGGAAATTGCTCGCGCGAGAAGCGTTCCATCGCCTCGGGCGTCTCGCGTCGCCGCCGACCCCAGCTACCGCTGGGAAATTCAATCGACCCCGGGGCGATCGCGTTAACCCGGATGCCGTACTGGGCTAGTTCGCGGGCGAGGGCGGCAGCCAGGTAGATCTGGGCGGCTTTGGCGGTGCCGTACTGGGCTGGAACCTGGACCCGGGCACCGGTGATTGAGGCGGTAATGAGCACCGCGCCGGCGCCCGATTCGGCCAGTCTGGGTACCGCTGCACGGACCAGTCGCACCGCGTGCAACAGGTTGATATCGAGCGTGAACTGCCAATCGGCGTCGGTTGATTCGAGCAACCCCGGCCGCTGTTGCCCGCCGGCATTGGCGATCACAATATCGAGCCGGCCCAATTCGGTGGCGGCCTCTTCGACAGCCGATTGAATCTGGTCTGGTTGGGTAACGTCGCAGGCGATCCCAATCGCTTCGACCCCCAGGCCGG
The DNA here is from genome assembly GCA_965261345.1 of Chloroflexota bacterium. GTDB lineage: Bacteria > Chloroflexota > UBA11872 > UBA11872 > VXNJ01 > VXNJ01. The sequence continues at coordinate 402,351 of OZ253449.1, read as the reverse complement.
AGAGTTCGGCGACCGTTGCGTCCAAGCGGGCCCGGGTGCGGGCCGCGATCGCCACGTGGCACCCTTCGCCGGCCAGCGCCAAGGCCATCGCCCGTCCCAGGCCGGCACTCCCACCGGTAATGAGAGCGGCCCGTCCGGCCAGCTGCAGGTCCATCGATTAAGTTGCGGCGCGCGGGTCGGGTGCTAGGATCCGGGCTTAAATTCGGCCAGCACCGCCGCGCTGCCGTCGACGATAAAGCCGGAATCCGAACCGATGTTGACGAAGGTGAAACCCTCGGCGATCCGCCGCCGCCCCATTTCTGGGGTGGAACACGCATAGCCGGCGGCCTTGCCGAGTTTTTTGCACACCGCGGCCACGTGGGCCACCGCGGCGTCGTGGCGTGGATGGTTGCCCATGTCCGAAACCTTCAGACCCATGTCAAGCGCCAGGTCTGACGGTCCGACCCAGCAACCGTCGACGCCTTCAACGCTCAGAATTGCCTCGGCGTTGTCGACTGCCGCTTGCGATTCGATCTGAACCGCCAGGAAAACCTCGTCGTCAATCCAACTTGTGTAGTTGGGAGCGAAGGTTGTCGTCATGTAGGGCCCAGCGTTGGACCGGGTTCCGCGCGGCGGATAGTGGGCGGCCGCTGATGCGGCGGCCGCTTCGTCGACTGAATTTACCATGGGAATTACCAGGCCCAGGGCACCCGATTCAAGGGCCTTGTTGATCAGGTCGTAGCGGTTAGACAACACCCGAGTGACCGGGGTGGCGCCCCCCTGGATGACCGCCAGGAACCCGGTGCGGAGGTTGTGTTCGTTCCAATACCCGTGCTGTTGGTCGAGCATGACCCAGTCGTATCCGGCCTGTGACATCTGGCCGGCCGCCAGTTCGCTTCCGTAGCTAAGTGAGCACCCGATCGCCGGTTTGCCCGCGGCTAAGATCGCCTTGGTCGCGTTCACCGTCATCTAGTCCCCCTTGCGGTAAGAAACGGTCTTTCAATCTCATTTTCGATACTAGTTACCGGGGAATTGAAAATGTCTAATTCGGGTCGGCATTAATCGCGCCCAAAGTCGTCTTGCAGGCGGACCGTATCGTCGGGGTGGGGAGTTGAGACCTCCAGGATCCGGGCCGGGCCGCCCAGTGCCGCGAACCGGTGTATGGTGCCCGGCGTTAACCGCAGGCAGTCGCCCGGGTTAAGGATTACCTGTTCCCCCTCCTCGCCCGGAATTTTGGCCAGGCGGGTTGCCACCCGCCCAGAATCGACGTAAACCGTCTCATCCTTGTGACGGTGATATTGCAGACTCAGGCGGGCGCCGGAATTGATCTCAATCACCTTGCCCAAGTAGAGTTCGCAATCGGCAAAAATGACTTCACGACCCCATGGTTTTTCGACAATTCTTGGTGAATTCGGCAAGCGACATCGACTTCTTCTAGAATGCGTTCGCGACGTTAAAAAATCTGTGTTGCAGCTGCCCGCGCAACGGCGATTTAGGATAGTCTTGTTGTGATGCTAACCGGTAAATTGCATACGCTGTAATATCTGCGTTGGCACATCTATCCACAGGGACCAGTGTTGTTTCCTGAAGCGATCGGCAACGTGAGCCGCACCCCTTTCCATAAGAACCGTATGTCCTGGATGATCGGTGGTCCTCAGGGCAGCGGGATCAATGTCTCGGCCGAGGTATTTGCCAAGGCCTGCGTCCGCTTCGGACTACAGGTTTTTTCCAATATCGAATACCACTCCAACATCATGGGGCGGCACTCGTTCTTTCGGGTTCGTGTTTCCGAGAATCCGATTTCCTCGCACGTGGAGCCAGTCGACCTGCTGCTGGCGCTGGACCGCGAGACCATTTTTGGCGATGTCGACGCCCTTTATCGAACCCACAACGGGCACGTGCACCGTATTTCACCCGGCGGCGGCCTGATTGTTGATTCGGCCCTGGACATTGACCCGGAGGAATTTGGGCGAGACGACATTCACCTCTTCTCGCTGCCCTACGAGCAGGTATTGCGTGAAGGGGTGGCCCGCGCCGGGATCCAATTTAGTGCCCGGCGGCATGATATCATGCGCAACATGGTTTCGGTGGCCGCTTCATTTGCGTTAATCGGCCTCGACCCGGAATCGATCGTTGACATCCTGCGCGAGCGGTTGGGCGAGCGCCGAGCGCAGTTGGTAGAGCTGAACGCGGCGGTGATCGACGTTACCCACGACTACATGCAATCGCTGCTTGTGGAACCGTTTGGACCGTCCCTGGTCCCGGTTAAGAACAATGGCGGCGCCCACCGCGCATTGGTGCGCGGGGCCGAAGCGGTAGCGCTCGGCAAGCTGCACGCCGGCTGCACCTTCCAGACCTATTACCCAATCGCCCCGGCGACCGAGGAGTCGGTGTTCCTGGAAAAGATCCAGACCGAATACCCGATCGTCGTTCTCCAGGCCGAGGACGAAATTGCTTGCATCAACCAGGCGGTTGGCGCGGCCTACGGCGGCGCCCGCGCGGCGACCTCCACCGCCGGACCGGGTTTCTCGCTCATGAGCGAGGGAATCGGACTGGCAGCGATCACCGAGACGCCGGGGCCGGTGATATGCCTCTATCAGCGAGGCGGGCCGTCCACCGGTCTGCCGACCCGCGGCGGTCAGACTGATCTTCGCCTGGCCCTTCAACCCGGACACGGCGAATTTCCTCACATCGTGGTTGCCCCCGGCGATCTGCAGGAATGTTTCGAATTGACCTTCGAGGCTTTCAATTGGGGTGACGAATACCAGCTGCCGGTGGTTGTGCTACTGGATCGCCACCTTTCCAACAGCAACTGGACGGTAGATGGTCTGCGCACTGATCACCTCAAGGTTCGCGCCGGTCCGCGCTATGTTCCCAACGGTCAGCAGGGCCCGTTCGAGCGACACCAGATCACCGAAACCGGTGTGTCGGCCCGCAGCGTGCCCGGCGAACCGGGCGGAATGTTCGTTACCACTTCGGACGAGCACACGACCTACGGAAAAATTTCCGAGAGCATCGAAAACCGCATGCAACAGATGGAAAAGCGCATGCGCAAGCTCGATACCATCAGCGCCCAAGTACCAGATGAGCTCAAGTTCACCCTGCACGGCCCAGCCGACGCCGAATACACGGTGGTGGCCTGGGGGTCTACCAAGGGGGCAATCCTGGATGCCCAGGGTTCGCTCGGCCGGCGGGGAATAGCGGTCAATTATTTGCAGCTGCGGATGCTTAGGCCGTTTCCCACCAAGGCGGTGGCGGAAATTCTGAGCCGGGCCCGGAACTTGATCCTGATTGAAGACAACTTCACCGGCCAATTGGGCCAACTGATCGCCGAACTTACCGGGGTGATCATCGAGCGGCGGGTGCTCAAATATGACGGGCGCCCCTTCTCGCAAACTGAAATCGAATCCGGAATTGAGCAGCAAATTGCGGGGTGTTCTCCGCGGTTGGTGCTCTCACATCCTTAGAACGAACCAATGCAGCGATAGGTGGGCAATAAGTGGCAGTAGCGCAGGTTGAAAGATTGACGGCGCGGGACTTTGCTGCCGAAAACAAACCGGATTGGTGTCCGGGCTGCGGTGATTTTGGAATAATCAACGCGGTTCGGGCGGCGCTGGCCGAGTTGCAGATTCCACCCCACATGGTCGCCATCGTGTCGGGGATCGGCTGCTCGGGTAAGGCCCCGCATTACATAAAGACGTATGGATATCACACCCTGCACGGACGCGCCCTGCCGGTGGCTACCGGATTGAAACTGGCCAATCACGAAGTGACCGTGCTGGCGATGGGTGGCGACGGTGACGGCTATGGCATCGGGGCCGGTTATTTCGTAAACACCGGTCGCCGCAATCTGGACTTTACCTACATCGTTTTCAACAACGGGGTCTATGGGTTGACCAAGGGACAGGCCTCACCGACCCAGATCAAAGGCCAACAGACCCGCAGCATGGCCGAGCCGGCCATCCAGGACGCCATCAACCCGGTTGGGTTGGCGCTCTCGGCCGGCTACACCTTCGTGGCTCGCGCCTACGCGATGGATCCGCGCGGGTTGGCTAAGATCATCGTTGCTGCGATCAACCACCGCGGTACCTCCTATATCGATGTCCTCCAGCCCTGTCCGGTTTACAACGACATCAACACCATGGAGTGGTATTCGGGCCGCGACCGCGATGATCGGATTCCGCGGGTATATGACGTTATCGCTGCCGGGCACGATCCCAAGGTTAAAGACCCTACCGACGCGGCCGAAATAGTGGATAAGAAGAAGGCCGCCCTGGAGCTTTCATTTGCCTGGGGCGACCAGATCCCGATCGGTGTCTACTTTCAGCTCGATCAGCCCCCATACGATGAGATCATGTTCTCCCGCTGGCCCGAAGAGGCCGACCGGACGACCGCGATGTACAAGCGGTCGCGTCCGGGCCGGGATATTTCCGGGATCGTCGACCGCCTCCGTTAAGGCCGCCGACCTGGGCCCGGCCCAACATCCTCCGAAGGGCGCCGCCGGATCCAATCGGACTTTGCGCCGTAGGACCGGCGTTTAGCTTGAGGGGTCCAGTCAACCGCCGCCGCGGCGATTTTTCAACCTACGGCACAAGCCGATCGCGCTCATTTCCGCCGATCGAACCACCCGCTCGGAACGTGACCACCTGGCCGGCAAAGGGCCTTATCTGATCGCTCCCGGATCCGGCTATTGATAGCTGCCACCAGACACCGCCCGCAGGCGGTAGATGCTCAAGCAGAGCAGGCTGCGGTAATTGTTGAGCGCCAGGTCCCGGAGTTGGGGCCGATCGTAGACCAGTTCGGACCGAGCGGCCACGGTCCGGCGGTTCACGATAGCCGCGCGCAATGCCGCCGCCCCGCTGCCCGGAAAGAGGGTTAAATACCGTCCGAGGTCGCCGAAATGAGCGTCGGTTCCGCCAATCGCAGCTCCCAGCCGCTCTGAGTGTTCGCGATAGAACGCGTGCAGACGTTCTCGCCGCCGAGGGTTAAGGTACTGGCTCTCCAACTCGATCCCGTCGAAATCGGTCGTCTCGAGCCAACTCAGAATGCGTTTGGCGTTGCTGGCATTGGGGACCCCCATGAACGGGTGAGCCAGGATCGCCAACCCGCCCTGGTCGCGAATTGCCCGGACCGTGTCGGCCATCGTCTGGTAGATCCGAATTGATCCACTGATGAACAGGCCGAGCACGTGGTGTTGGGTTCGACAGGTAATCTCGGTGCCAACCACCGCGTCCAGACCAAAATCGGAGGCTAGCGCGTGAGCCCTCAACGCTTCCCTGACCTTGTCATGATCGGTTACCGCGATCACGTTCAACCCAATTTCAGCCGCCCGGCGCAGGTTTTGATCCAGCGAGCGGGTCCCATCCGAATGGGTCGTGTGGAGATGCAGTTCGCCTGCCGACCAGCCGCCGGGCAGCGTGAGCTTGCCCCGAGCGTCGAGCTGAATCGGGCTAGCGGCTACGTTGAGTCCGGCTCGGAGGAGCAGCGGTTCAATTTCTGGCGTGATGGGTTACCCCGAATTGCCTGATCAGATCGAAAAGAAGGTGGATGACCCCGAGGCGGCATGGCCCGATAGCCTGACGGTGCGCGGGCGGGTTTTTAACTGGGGCATGCAGACCTATGTAATGGGGATCATAAATCTATCTCCAGATTCATTTTCCGGCGACGGTTTGGGTAACGACCTAAAAGCGCTAGCGGTCCGCCTGGTGGCGGCCCGAAGGGCCGGATGCCATCTGCTAGATATCGGGGCCGAGTCGACCCGGCCGGGCTCGGAACCAATATCGGCGGCGCAGGAAATTGCCGGCCTGTTGCCGGCAATTTCCTTCATCCGAGATAACTGCGACCTGCCGATCTCGGTTGATACGTACAAGGCCTCGGTGGCCGAGCGGGCCCTGGATTGTGGGGCCGACATCATCAACGACATCTCGGCCCTTACCGCCGATCCTAGGATGGCCAACTTGGCGGCCGAACGTGCCTGTCCGCTGGTGCTAATGCACCGGGTGCGGACCGCGGTTGCCGAATCGCCGCTCGGTCGCCATTTCTCCGGCCTGGACTATTCCGATGTAGCGGCCCACGTGATCGAGCACCTTTCTGCCCGGGTAGCGGCCGCCCGGGCGGCCGGAATTGAGCGGCCCAATCTGATCGTTGATCCCGGTATCGGGTTTGGCAAAAATCCGGCCCAAAACCTCGAATTGCTGGGGCAAATTGGCAGAGTTCGGCGAGCCCTTCAATTGCCGCTGCTGGTCGGTGCCTCACGCAAATCGGTTATCGGTCACGCCGCCGGCAATCCGGCCGGCGATCGCCTGGCCGGCACCATTGCGGCCCATTCGATCGCGATCGCCCAGGGGGCTGATATCGTGCGGGTCCATGATTTTGCCGCCGGCGTTGAATCAGCCCGCGTCGCCGATGCCATATCGCGTAGCCAATTCGGGTGAAAGGGCTGGCTGAAGCCGGCGGGCCTCACCCGGTCGGGGGCAATTTAGGGTTTGGTCCGGCAGCCTGTCGGGCACCGGCGAATTTAGGCCAGGGCGTTGGCGATTTCGGTCAGCGCTAGGGCATTCGATCCCTTCACCAGCAGGCCGTCGCCGGGCCGCAGAATTCCTGCCAGCTGGCTGAGCGCCGCCTCGCGGGCGGTGGCTATCGAAGCCGGTTCGTCCAGACGACAGGCAAAATGCGACCAGCGCGAGCGGTCGAGACCGCCACCCACCGCCGCCTCGCCGATCCCGCGGGCGTGATGGCCGATCGTTAGCAACCGATCCAGCCCTACGGCTGCAACCCCCAGTTCACGATGGCTCGCGGCCGAGTATTCCCCCAATTCGAGCATTTCACCCAGGATCGCCACCCTCCGGGACGGGAGTTCCAGCGCCATTAGGGCATCTAAGGCCGCTTTCCCCGACTCGCAGTTGGCGTTATAGGAATCGTCGATGACCAGGTACGGCTGGCTGGATACAACCTGCATCCGCCGCGGCGGGAGTGATATTGATTCCATCCCGCTGGCGGCATCGTGAATGTGCACGCCCAGGCTTTCAGCGATCGCCACCGCCGCCGCGCAAGCCAATCCGACCGCAGGCGAATAGGTTGGAAGAGTCAGCTCGCTGCACCCGCTCTGACCCGATAACTCGAAGGTCAACCCGCCGCCGGTTGGGCGTGTTCGCACCGAGACGTCGGCGCCCGAATCACGGGCCGAAATCCAACGCAAGCGACTCCGGCTGCGACCGGCCAGGCCAGGGCCGAAGGGGTCGTCGGCATTGAGAACCAGTGTTCCCGAGGGTCGAAGCCAGGCTCCCAGCTCGCCCTTGGCGAAGGCAATGTTTTCCTGCGAACCGAAAAGGCCGATGTGGGCCCGGCCAATGTTGGTGATGATTGCGTCGGTGGGATCGGCGATCCGGCAGTACTCGGTGATCTCGCCGACCGTCTGGGCGCCCAGCTCCACCACCACCAGGCGGGCGCCAGGGTCGATTCCGGCGATCGTGACCGGCACCCCGATCTCGTTGTTGAAGCTGGCCGGCGATTTGGCAACTAAGCCGAGCGGTTCCAGCGCGCCGGCAACCGCCTCCTTGGTGGTCGTTTTGCCATTGGATCCAGTTATGCCGATCACATGATCAATTGGCATCTCGCGACGCTGCAGGGTTGCCATGCGCGCAATGGCCGCGAGCGGATCGGCGGTTACGATCTGCGAGGCTGGGTCTGCATCAACTGCCAATTTGGGCACCAGGGCCATTCGGGCACCACCGGTCAGTGCGGCCGGCACGTAGTGTTGGCCACTCTGCCGACTGCCAGCGAGCGCCACGAATAGGCCGCCCGGCAACGGCTGGCGCGAGTCGAACTGTATTCCGGAAAACTCCAACCCGGTGCCGGACAGGTCTTGCCCCAGCGCTCGTCCCAGGGTTTCCAGCGTAAAGCTCACCGCTTGCCCAGCGCGCGTTCAACAAACAGGAAATCGTCCCGGGCGGCGACTTCAGAATCTCCCGCTCCGGAGAATTCGATGCAAATTGGTGGGAGCCGGCCGGTGCGGCCCAGGGCCGAAAGATTCCGGGCCCAATCGATCCGGCCGTCGGCCAGCGAATATTCGTAGCTGGTTAGCCGTCCGCGCCCTCGATGGTTTTTAAGGTGCAGATAGGTCATCCTAGGGCCGACCAGCTGAAGCGCCCGGTCCCAGCCCTCACCGTGTTCGATGCCGCCCAGGTTGGCCAGATCGAGGTTGATGCCCAATGTCGCCGCCGGCAATCCGGCGACCAAATCGGCCGCCGCCGCGGCGGTGTCATGGACAAACCACATGTGGGTCTCAAGGCAAAGGTGCAGATCAAATTCCTCGGCCAGCGGCACAAGGTCCTCAATCAGAGTGCGGCTCCAGTTGCGCTGGACGGGGTTGGCGGCGGCCGAGCCGCCCTGTGACCACGTCGGCCCGGGAATCATCGAGATCATGCAGTTGACGATGCGGGTCCGGCCGGCGGCGGCGGCCAGCACGTTGCGCGCAGATCGCAGCGCTTCCGTATGTTCGCCGGGGTTTCGGCTGTCAAGGCGCAGGGGGACCGCCGCCAGAGCCAGCCCGGCCGCGTTTATTTGGTCGTGGGCGGCCGCAATCGAAACGGCCGGGTCGTCGCGGAAGGCGTAGTGACCCTCATGCAGTTCAATCCCGTCATATCCGATTGCGCACGCGGCCGCAATTGCCCGAGCCAGCGACTGACCGCGGAAGGTCCAGCTGTGAAGATAAATTTCAGACACGCGGCACCCGCGAGAGCAATCCGGACATTACCTCATATGGGATCGTGCCGCTGCGTGTCGCCGCTTCGCCCGCACCGGGTCCACCCCCTGCCCGGTCGCCAATCAACAGCACTTCGTCGCCCGGTTGAACCTCACCGATATCGGTAACGTCGACCATGAACATGTCCATGCAGACTTGGCCCACAATCGGGACTTGCTGGCCGGCGATGAGCACTGGTCCCCAGGATCTGGGGCCGCGCCGGAAGCCGTCGCCGTAGCCGGCCCCAACGGTGGCGATCAACGAATCGCGCCGCAGCCGGCCGCTGGTTCCGTACCCGACAAGGCTTCCGCGCACCATCCGGCGCACCGCCACCACCTGGGCGTACATTGAGAGTGCCGGACGGGCGCCCGGCGGCAGATCGATACCCGGCGCCGGGGCGATTCCGAGCAATCCGATGCCGATCCGCACCGCGTCGAGCCGGGCCTCGGGCATCCGGATGGCCGCTGCGGTCGCTGCGCAATGGCAGACGCCGGGATTGATCTTGGCCGCCGCAAATTCTTCCCGCACCGACTCAAAAACTGCCAACTGGGTGCGGGCATCGCTCAGATCCCGCGCGCTGGCCCGGCCAAAGTGGGTATAGAGACCAGCCAGATCCAGGCTTCCGGAGGCCTGGATCTGGCGGGCCAGCGCCAGCGCATCCTCGGGCGGGCAACCGATCCGGCCCATTCCGGTATCGACTTTTAGGTGCACGCTGACCCGGCGACCCAGGGCGGCCGCGGTCTGGGCGGTGGCGGCGATCTGGTCGGCGTCGCAAACCGTCAGCTGGCAGTTGGCCAGCACCGTCTTGCGCAGCTGCCGGGGCAGGGTGACTCCGAGGACTAGGATGGTGCCGGCGAAGCCGGAACGGCGTAAGTCGGAAGCCTCACTGCCCCGGGCCACCGCCACTCCGGTGGCGCCGCCGGCGACTGCCGCGCTGGCGACCCTGAGCGCGCCGTGCCCGTAACCCTCGGCCTTAAGGACCGCGATCACTCCGGTTGCGGGTCCTACGAGGTCGGTCATCAATTGGGCGTTGGTGGATATTGCGTCGAGATCGATCTTGATCCAAACCGGGCCGTCGGGGTTTACGGTCACAACGTTGCGCCAGATTGGTGTTTGTCGGCAGAGGTCGCGGGACCGGTCCTCCGGATTGGCCAGCAGCTTGGCCGTCAATGCTTCCAGCCGGGCCGCCGCTGAACCTTTGATCAGCACCGTGCCGCCGGCTTTGGCCAACCCGCTCAGCAGACGCTCAGCCTGATTGACATTGAGCGCGCGGTGGATTTGCTGCTCGGCCAGTCCGGCCGTCCGCGCGGCGCTGGCGATCTGCGAAACTTGCGACCCGTAGAGGACAAGTTCGTCGATCTTGGCCAGGTCGTCGGCCGCCGCGCGGGCGGCGGCGGCGGCATGCTCGCCCAAATGTTCAAAACCCGACAGCACGCAAATTCGCTGACCCGGGGCCTTGCGCAGCAGTTCCAACGCGTTGCCCAGCGAGGCCGGGGAAGTCGAGAACGAATCATCTAGCAGTTCAACTCGCCCGCGTCCGCTCAGGCGCCGCATCCGACCGGGTGGTGGCCGCAATCGCTCGCAGGTGGAGAGCATCAGGGAGCGGTCAAGGCCCATCCGCAATCCAGTGGCAAGTGCCGCCAGGGCGCAGCGAACCTGCCCGCGACCGCCAAACGGCAGGTTGATGCGGGCCGCCCCTCCGATGCCGGCCAGGTCGAATTGGGCGCTCTCGTATCCGCGTCGCAGATTTGCGACACGTACTTGCCCACTGGTGAGCCCGTAGCCGATTTTTGGTCCCGGATGCCGGCCGGCTAGACCCCGCGCGATCGCGTCGTCGTCGGGATAGACAAGCAGGCCGGTCGGGCCCAGCGCCTCAACCAGCGCGCGGTGTTCATTAGCGATTGCGGCCAGCGAGCCGAAAACCTCGATGTAGGTCTCGTCAAAGTCGGCGAGCACCAGGACGTTTGGTGGGGCTATCTTGGCCAGGGCCGCCAATTCACCCCGACCGTCGGATGCCATCTCCAGGATCGCAAATGCGTGTTGGCGGCCGATTCCACCCAGCGCCAACGGCAGCCCGATCAGGCCGTTGAAATTCTCCGGAGATTGGAAGGTGAGCCGCTGGGCGGAAAAGATTTCGTGGGCGAATTCGCGGATGCTGGTTTTTCCGACCGATCCCGAGACGGCGATGACCTGCGGAGCAAATTCCCGGATCACCCAGCGTGCGTAATCCCGCAGCGCTGTCTGTGAATCGGGCACCAATATGTAGGGGCAGTCGTTATCCGGTGGGCGCTGACACAGGATCAACTCGGCTGAATTGGCGATAGCCTCCGCGATGTACGCGTGCCCGTCGCCGGTGGCGGTTCGCATCGCCACGAATATGCTGCCAGGGGCAATTTGCCGGCTGTCGTGGGCAAAACCGGTGTAGCGGTCGCGCGACGCCTTGCCGCGCAATTGTCCGCCGGTGGCCGCCAGCAGGTCGGTGAGCAGGATCACGGCTGGGGTACGACTTCGGAGATACCCAGATCAGTGGCCAGGGCGCTGGCGATTTGGCGGTAGCGGCGGGCCCGATTGGCGTGACTTCGAGCAGCCGAGTGGTCGCCGCTGGATCGAGCTTGCAGGCCGCGCTGGGATTGGGCGCCGGCAAAGTCGATCGAACGGGCCAGCGCGGCGCGGGTGACAAATTCTGTAAATCGGCGGTCGGCCGTGCCGCCAGCGAACTGATAGAGCGCTACGATCCGCCCGAGACCGACCTGGGCGAAAAGAACCGGGTCGATCGCCAGTTCGGCCAGATCGAATTCGGGCGGGCCAATTGAAAAGGTTTCAAAATCGATCATTGCCACCCGTTTTCCGCCGCTTATGAAATTGAGGGAGTTGGCCGAATTGTGGATCGGCAGCTGCGCCCGGTCCAGCAGTGGATCGATCACCCGTCCGAGAAATGCCCGGCGGCCGGGTTCGCTGGCATTAATTCCCAGGCGCTGGTGGGCGATCTGGTAGCGGGCAATTAGGGTTTCGCGGTCGTTGCGGTCCAAGACGATGCTCTGGCAAAAGGCCGCCAGCAGGCTGTTGAAACGGGCGGTGAGGCGGTGCAATCGAGCGAGCAGAGCGGTTGCCTGGCGTGCGAGTTCGAGGGGCGGTTCCCCGCCCTCGAGCAACTGCTGCAGGTTTCTGGCGCCGGGACCGAGATGCTCCATTACCAAGCAGGCGTTGCCGGCAACGATCGCCCCGGCCACTGGCCGGGGAGCCAATCCCGGCGCGTTGGCATGGAGGAAGCTGAGCAATTTTTCCTCGCGTCGAAAGCGGTGGTCGAAATGTCGGTCATTGCCGGACCGATAGGTTTTGACCACCCAGGAACGACCGGCAATCCGGATTTGCTCGATATGGTGACGTGACTCGGTTGTGAGGCAGGAACGCTCGAACGGGCCAGAGATCTCAAGCAGGCCGCAGAGCAGCGCATCGCCAGGAAAGGCCGGGTCGGTCATCGCTTGGTGGCCAGGTCCTTGAGGGCGGTCCAGGCCCGGGCGGAGCGGTCCGGATCCGTCGGCCGATCGGCCAGCAATGCGCGCCAGCGCTCGGTCGAAGGGTCCAGTTCCAGACGCTCGCGCTCAACGCTGAGCCAGGCCCAGCGTCCATGCCGCAGGCTCACTACGGTCGGTTCCGGGGCTTCGCTGACGACGAGAATCCGTGCCGGCCGCAGCGACGCAATCGCAATCGCCGCCAGACCCGCCAAGACCGTCCCCGCCGCCAGCAGGACCGCGGCCAGCACCCCTCCCAGCAAGGCGGCCGCGACCGCGAGGGCGCCGAAGCCGGCCTGGCCGCCAAGCAGCAGGAGCGTCGTCCGCAATCGCCCCAGTCCGCAGAGTTCAAGGTGGTGATGGAGCGGGGTGGCGATGAATGGCAGTCGGAACTGTGTATACGGCCGTGTGGCGTGGTCGCTTCCGCCCAAGCGGGCCGAACGGCGGTAGAGCGGCACCAGCAATTTGGCCTGGACAACGGCCGACAGGCCTTCCAACACCACCACCGCGGCGGCGATCGGGAGTAGTAGATCCAACCCCGTAACAACCGCCGCGGCCGCCAGGCAACCGCCCAGCAGCAGGGCACCGCTGTCGCCCAGGTAGGCCCTCGCCAGGCGGGTCCCGCCGGCCGAAGGGAGATTGAGCAGAAAGAATCCCAGCGCCCCGCCGGCCAGCAACAGCGCCGGTGAATCCGGCCAGGGGCCGCCGCCGGCGATTGCCAGTGCAATCAAGCCGAGCAGGGCCAGCCCCGGGGCCAGCCCATCCATTCCGTCACAAAATCCCAGTGCTATGGCGATCGTCAGGCAAAGGCCGAAATACCAGATTGCCAGCAGGATCTGATTGTCGACCCAGTGTGCCAATCCCAGCGGTCCTCCCCCGGGCTCGGCCCAAAGGAGCACTGCGGTCGCCCAAGCTGCGGCCAGGCCTCCACCCAAGAGACTCATTTTTTCCGATATACCCATGCCCCGTCGGGCTTTGCACAGGTCGTCGATAAAACCGTTGGCAAAGAACCCGAGACCGGCCAGTAGCACTACCAAGGTGGGCTGTGATCCCCCTGCCCAGGCCGCCGCACCGATCCCGAGCAGTAGCGCCGGTCCACCCACCAGTGGCAGGCGACCGCCCGGCCCTCGTTCCGACCGGTAGTGGCCCGGTTTGCGCTCTCTGGAAACAAACCTCCGGGTGGATTGGACCAAGCCGGCGGTCAGCGAAAATACCAAAATCGCGGCGCCGATCGCAAACAATTGAGGATCCAACCTTCCCGGCGCAAAGAATTAGCTGAGACATTCAACGCGCCCAGACAACATTTTGTAATTGGCTCAAAAACTGCAAGCGCCCGCAATCGAGAACCTGACATTGTCTAGGACTGATTGTGGGCTGACCTGGCTTTCCCGCGACCCGGCCGCCACCGGTCGGTTGGGTCGCGCTCTGGCGGAGTCGGCCGCCGCCGGAACGATTCTGCTGCTCTGCGGCCAATTGGGGGCTGGCAAAACCGTCTTAGTCCAGGGGTTAGCCCGTGGCCTGGGGACCGGCGATCCTGTCTCGTCGCCGACCTTCGTGTTGTGCAATTCCTATCATGGTGGGCGCCTGCCGTTGATCCACCTCGATCTGTTCCGGGTCCCCCAAATTGATCTAGAGGACGATGGGCTCGACGAGCAGGTCACCGAACCTGCCCTGATCGCCATTGAATGGCCCGGCGCGAGCACCCTTAATTTAATGTCGCAACTCCCCGATCGCGCAGTCTGCCGAGTCTTCATTGATGTGCTTGGCCCACGGCGGCGCGAGATTGCCCTCATGCCGCTAAGTGACGGCGGACGCGCGTTGCTCGATCGCCTCGCCCTGGGCAGGCCATGAGCGGGCCCTCCGACCTGGTTCTGGGGATCGATTGTGGGTTCGACCGGCTCGGACTCTGCTTGATTGGTTCGACCGCCGCCGACCCGATTGCGGCCACATCGGTGGATCTCAACTCGGCCAATCTGCGGCCGGCGCTTGACGAACTCGGCCCGCTGCGGCTTGAATCGATTGCGGCGATCGCGGTCGGGGTCGGGCCAGGTAAGTTTTCAGCGATTCGCACCGGTTTGGCGTTTGCCCTGGGAATCGGGTTGGCCAGCGGCGCCAACCTGTACGGCATCGACTTGTTCGCCGCGTTGGCCCAGATCGCGGTGCCGCGATCTGGGCCGCTGCTGCTCGTTAGCAGCGGCGGGGCACGGCGCCTTTTTGCCCAACTAGGCCGATGTGACGGCCCGGAATGGCGGCCCGATGGCGACCCATTCGTCTGCGAGCGCGCTGCCGGAGCGCCGGATCTCTCGATCTGGCAGGATCCGCGCGATCTGGCGCTGCCCCTACCGCAACCGGCGGCGTTGCTGGTAGCGCGCGCCGGTGCCAGGCGTCTGGCGGACGGATCCGACGATGAATCCCATAGTGCCAGGCCGCTCTATGTGGCCGCGCCGGCGCTCGGCCCCAGGCGACAACCGGCGACGGCCGATGTCTAGCAACCGCACCGCCGCCGATTCGGGCGACGCCCGCCTGGCGTCCGGTGTGTTCGTGGATGCGATGCGTCCGGAGGACATTCCGTCGGTTCGTTACGTGGAACGACGGTGCTTTGACTCGCCCTGGCCGCGCGGTGCCTTCAACGCTGAATTGCGGCGCGCTCCCAAGGCCGGCTACATTGTTCTGCGACTGCGCGGAACTGTAATCAACCCCGGCCAGTCAAGCTCCCCGTCCGGGATCGGCGGGATTTTTCAGCGCATTGCCGGGCGGGGTGACTGGAATGAGGCCAACCTGGTCGGATTTGCCGGTACCTGGTATTTGGCCGACGAAGCACACATTACGACGATTGCCGTCGATCCCGACTACCAGGGATTGGGCCTGGGCCGCCTGCTCCTGCTCTGCATCGCCGATCGCGGCCGCCGGATGGGGGCGCGACGAATGACGCTTGAGGTTAGGCATTCCAACCGACGGGCTCAATCGATCTACGCGCGGATGGGATTTTTCGAGAAAGCGGTCCGCAAGAGCTACTATTCCGACAATCGCGAGGATGCGATCGTTATGTGGTCCGACGATGTCGATTCACCCCGGATGACCAAAGTCTTGGACCGCACCCGTGTGCAGTTAACTACGGAGTTTGACTGGAAGATGGTTGACTAAAAGTCCGTCGGAGTCGCTGGTCCTGGGAATCGAAACATCGTGCGATGACACCTCGGTTGGCCTGGTCCGGGACGGCCACTGCCTATCGCTGGTAACCCAGTCGAGCGTGGATGAGCACGCCGAATGGGGTGGAATCGTCCCCGAACTGGCCTCGCGGCGTCATATACTCTCGATCGTCCCAGTCGTCAAACAGGCACTTAACGATGCCGGTTGCACCCTCGGCGCGGTTGATGCCGTAGCGGCGACCTACGGGCCCGGGTTGGCCGGATCGCTGCTGGTCGGCTACAACTTCGCCCAAGGCCTGGCCGCGGGTCTGGGCATTCCATTGCTGGCGGTTAACCACCTCTCCGCCCACGCCCACGCCTGTTGGCTCGATCGTCAACCTGGCCAGACTCCGGTTCTGCCGGCAATCTGCCTGCTGGTCTCGGGCGGTCATACCGAACTGACCCTCATGGAAGACTTATCCGTTTTCCGCCCACTCGGGCGCACGCGTGACGATGCGGTCGGCGAGGCGTTCGACAAGGCGGCCCGGATCATGGGCCTGGGATTCCCGGGCGGACCGGCGATCGAACGATCGGCTGCCGAGTGCCATGATCAGGGATTTCCCCCGTTCAACCTGCCGCGGGCTCGCTTGGCCGGCAGCTGGGACTTTTCGCTGGCCGGGATTAAGAGCGCGATCGGTCGGGCCGGTGCCGGACAGCTGGGACCGGCCGAGCGGCGGCAGATTTTTGGGGATGGCGATCCGGCGGAATTTGCCGCCCTAGGAGCATCGGCGATCACCCGCATGGCGGCTGGGTTTCAGGCAGCCGTTATTGACGTGCTGGTCGAAAAAACTACCGCCGCCGCGCGCCGTTTCGCGGTCGGCTCGGTGCTGCTTTGCGGCGGGGTGGCCGCCAATCGGGCATTGCGCAGCGAGTTGGCCGCCCGGAGCCCGGTGCCGCTGATTGTGCCGGATTTTGGCTACTGCGTCGACAACGGCGCGATGGTGGCAATTTCGGCCCAGCTGGGCGGTGGGCGCCGCGAACTCACGGACATCAACCCCGGATTGAGATTGCCGGACCTGCAACCGACCGGCTAGGGGTCTGCCCGGTGGTCAACCCAAGGTGTGGCCGACTCGTGGGCGGCGCCAATTTGCAGAAGGCGGGGCTCAGATTGCGGGCGCCCGGCGATCTGCAATCCAACCGGTAACTGGTCGTCTGTAAATCCTGCCGGAATCGAGAGCGCGGGCCAGCCGATTACCGACCAGGGCATCGTAAATCGCCCTCGAATTTGCAGGCTGCTGATCTCCCGCCCGGCTATTTCGACGTGGTCGTTGGCAAAGGCCGGCGCCGGCGTGGGCATGGTAGGGGTGATGATCGCGTCTAGACCGCAGAGCGCGCGGTCAGCCATCCGGGCCCAGGTGGCGCGCTGGGCCATGGCGGCCGTTTTCTGATTGGAATCGACTGCCAGCCCTCGCGTGATGTTGTCGCGCATGTAAGGGGCGTAATCGAAGCGGCGATGCGGGTACCAGGCCGCATGGGCAACCGCACATTCGCTCAAAGTAATTGCCTGGTAGGCTGCGGTCACCGCCCGCTCGCTGCCAAAGTCCAGTGCGATTGGCTTGATCTGGGCGCCCAGATCGGTCAGCGCCTCCACCGATCGGTCCAGGCAGACCCGGACCGAATCGGTCATCGCGTCCGGGCCCAGATCGATCGGCAGCCCCAGCTTGATTCCAACCAGCGGGCCCGCCCGCCCGGCCTGGGGATAGGTGGACCAATCACCTGACATTCCTGCGAGCAGGTTGGCGCAATCGGCCACCGTTCGCGTCAACGGGCCGACCGTATCACAGGTCGGCGACAGCGAGAAAATTCCGCTTAGGTCGATCAGTCCGTTGGTCGGTTTTAGTCCGACCACATTGCACCATGCGGCCGGTTGGCGAATAGACCCTGAGGTGTCGGTGCCCAGGGCGAGTGCGGCCAACCCGGCGGCCACCGCCACTCCCGACCCGGTCGAGGAACCGCCGCTGAAATGATCGGGCGACCACGGGTTCTGGCAGGTGCCAAAGTAGGCGTTGTCGGTGACCCCGCCCATGGCGAACTCGAGGAGATGCAGCTTGCCCAGGAGCACCGTTCCGGCCGCCTGCAGCGATCGGGCGACCGCGGCGCTGCCGGCCGGAATCCGGCCGCGGTGGATCCGCGAGCCGTAGGTGGTCTCGATTCCGGCGGTATCGATCAGATCCTTTAGCCCCAGCGGCACTCCGTCAAGCGGGCCCAGCGAGGCCTTGGCGGCGTATCGCATCTCCGACTCTTCGGCATCGCCAAGGGCTCGGCGCCGGGTCACCAGCAGGTAGGCTCCGAGCTGCGGGTTTAGCCGGTCGATGCGATCCAGATAGGCATTGGTCACCTCGACCGGCCCCAGGGAACGGTCCAGAAACGCCTGCCGCAGGGCGCTAGCGCTCAATTGGCATAAGGTCGGATCAGGCAACGCTTCGCAACTCAGTTCCATTAATGCCGGAAATGTCGGCGACCGGAAAACACCATAGCCGCGCCGGCCGCGTCGCAGGCGGCGACGACCTCGCCGTCGCGCTTGGACCCGCCGGGTTGGACGATGGCGGATACGCCGGCCCGCAGGGCGATCTCGGCCCCGTCGGCAAACGGAAAGAACGCGTCGGAGGCCAGCACCGCACCACGGGCCCGCGAGCCGGATTGGGAAACTGCCAGTTCAACCGCCCGGACCCGGCTCATCTGTCCAGCCCCGACGCCAACCAGGGCGCCGCCGCTGGCGATCACGATGGCGTTGGACTTAACGTGCTTGACCGCCCGGAAGGCGAAATGCAGGTCCTGCAGTTGGCCTTCGCTGGCGGCGGTGCGGGTGACCTGTTCAAAATCCGTCGACCCCGCCGATCCAACGTCTTGGCGTTGTACCAGCACGCTCTGGCCCGTGCCGCGGATGGACAGGTCGGATAGTCCGGTGCGCTCCAGGGTGGGGCCAATTGCCGTGCGCGCGGAAAAAACCCGAGTGGCGCGCCGCTTGAGGCGCTCCAAGGCATCGGACGAATATTCCGGGGCCACGATTACTTCCAAAAAGACCCGCCGCATGGCGATCACGGTGGCCAACTCGACCCTGGAATTGAAAGCGACAACGCCGCCGTAAATGGCCTGCTGGTCGCCGTCGCGGGCCCTATTGAAAGCGACCGCCTGGTCGGGATCGACGGCCAGTCCGCACGGATTGCCGTGCTTTAGGGCCACGCATACGTTTTCTGAAAATTCGTTGGCGGCGGCCCAAGCCGCCTGCAGGTCGAGGATGTTGTTGTAGGAGGGCTGATTGCCATGCAGCAGGCCGAACCCGGCGCCCGGATCGCCGGGTTCGATCCGGTAGTGGGCGGCGAACTGCTGATGCGGATTTTCGCCGTAGCGAAGATCCGCGACCTTTTCTAACGGGAGGGTCAGGCGCTGTGGCGGGGAGTCCTCGAGCGGGCCCGCCCAGAGTGCGATGACCGCATCGTAGGCGGCGGTGAGGGCGAAGGCTTTGGCGGCCAACTTCCGGCGCAGGGCCCGGCCGCCGGACTGGGTCGAGAGTGCCGAAAGCACCCCCGGATAGTCGTCGGGGTCGGTGGCGACGAAGACCGACTCGCAATTTTTGGCGGAGGCGCGGATCATCGCCGGCCCGCCGATATCGATCTGCTCGGTCAGCACCGCCCGATCGGCGGTCTTGGCCAAGGTATCGGCGAAGGGGTACAGATTGCAGGCGACGATGTCGATCGCCACCAGGTCGGCCTGCGCGGCCGCTTCAATATCACCCGGATTGTCCCGGCGCTGCAAAATCCCGCCGAAAAGCCGCGGGTGCAGGGTCTTTAATCGTCCATCAAATATTTCCGCCCAACCGGTAATCTTTGCAATCGGGGTAGCGTCAATGCCCTCGATCCGCAGGTGCTGCAGAGTTCCCCCGGTGGAGACGATTTCGTAGCCGGCGGCCTGCAAGCCGGCCGCAAATTCACTGATTCCACGCTTGTCAAAAACCGAGAGCAGGGCCCGACGTCGCTCGGTCATGGCGCGTGGTCGGGCGCCGGCTCAGCCAGGCTTAGCTGGCCTCGCGCCAGGCGGTCAATTACGTCGGGCAGCAGGCGGTGTTCGGCCCGCAGGATCCGCTCGCCCAGGCGGGCGCAGTCGTCGCCGTCTAGGACCGGTACCACCGCTTGGTCGAGGATCGCGCCGGAATCAACCTGGGCAGTTACCAAATGCACCGTGCAGCCGGAGTATTTGACCCCGGCGGCCAGCGCCGCCGCCTGCGGGGCCGGTGCCATCCCTCCGGCGAACGCCGGCAGCAGCGAGGGATGGATGTTGATCATGTGACCGGCATAGTGCTCAAGCAGGCAGCCGGTCACGATTCGGTCGAAACCGGCCAGAACCACAAGTTGGGCACCGCTGGCCCTGGCTTGGTCGGCAAACGCCCGCATCTGAACACGACGCGAGCCCGCCTGCCGGACGGTTAGCGCGAAGGTTGCCAGGCCGGCTCTGCATGCCCGCTCAATCGCTTGGCAATCAGGTCTATTGGAGATGACGATCGCCACTTCGGCCAGGATCGAACCGGACCGGCAGGCATCCAAGACCGCTTGCAGGTTCGATCCGCGTCCGGAGGCCAGCACTGCCAGCCGGAGCGACTCCCTCATCGCAGGATCTGGGCCCGCAGTGGGCCGGAAGATTGCACCACCGAGCCGACGATTGCCGATCCGGGAATGGCTCGCACCAGGTCGTCGGCCAGCGCCCGTTCGCCGATCGCGACCATTCCGATCCCCAGGTTAAAGACCCCGGCGAGCTCACCGAAGGGTATGTTCCCCGCCTCCTGGATCAGGTGGAATATTGGCGGGACTTGCCAAGTCCCCCAGCCAAATTGCGCACACAGCCCCTCGGGAATGATCCGTGCGGTGTTTTGGCATATTCCGCCGCCGGTTATGTGGGCCAGACCGTGGATCCGATCAAGATGCGGTGAGAGCTCGCTAACGTAACTGCGATGCACCGCAAGTAATTCGTCAATTAGCGGGCGGCCCAATTCGCCGCGATGGACAAAGTGGTCGAAATCGCCAAGGACCTTGCGCACCAGCGAATAGCCGTTGGTGTGGATTCCGTTCGATGGCAGAGCTACGACCATATCCCCGGCGCAGATCCCGGATCCATCGATTAAGCGGGCGGAATCGACCAGACCGACGATCGCTCCCACCAGGTCCAGTTGGCCGCGGTGGTAGATTCCCGGCAACTGGGCGGTCTCGCCGCCAATGAGAGGCATCCCAAGGGTTTGACATGCGGCCGCCACTCCCGATATCGCTGCCGCCAGCTTGTCGGGCGGCAGGTCGGCGTGGGCGATGTAGTCGAGAAAGGCCAACGGCCTGGCGCCCATCGCCAGGATGTCGTTGGCGCAGTGGTTGACCAAATCCTCCCCGATCGACCCGAGCCGGTCATGGTGCGCGGCCAAGGCAACCTTGGTTCCGACCGAGTCGATGCTCATCACCAAGGCCGGATCATCGAGTTCGCTGCCGAGCCGCAGGGCCCCGCCGAAACCGCCGAGGCCGGAGAGCACCATTGGTGAATATGTAGCCTGCAGCCTGGGCGCCAACTGTGAGAGCATCGTATCGGCGGCGGCGATGTCCACTCCGGCCGCCCGGTAGCTTTCCGTTTGGCTCACCGCGGTCGGCTTATCCAACCAGCGCGGGGGCTGCCAATCCGGACGCCCCGGATGTCAACCGGTCCATCCCCGGACTCTCGGGAACTGGGTAGTCGTGGGTAAAGCACCCGGTGCACAGCCGCGCCCGCGGGGCCTCGACCGCGGCGATCAAGGCGGAAAGGCTCAGATAGGAAAGCGAATCGGCGCCTATGCTCTCACAAATCTGCCGCACGGTATAGGCGTGGGCTATCAGCTGCCTGGGTTCGGAGATGTCCACTCCGTAGAAACAGGGCCAGCGGACCGGCGGGGAGGAGATGCGCATGTGCACCGCGGCGGCCTTGCCATCCTGCTTGAGATGCCGGACGATCTCGCGGGTGGTGTTCCCGCGAACGATCGAATCGTCAACTACGACCAAGCGCTTGCCGGCGGTGATCGCCGGCAGGGCGTTTAGCTTGAGTTTTATGCCCAGCTTGCGAATCTGGTCGTCGGGTTCGATGAAGGTGCGCCCGATGTATCGACTCTTGGCCAATCCTTCGCCGTAGGGAATCCCGGCCTGTTCGGCGTACCCGATCGCCGCCGCTGTGGCCGAGTCGGGAATGCCTATTACCAGGTCGGCGTCCACCGGGTCCTGCCGGGCCAAGGCGCGGCCCATTTCCTGCCGGGCCTTGTACAGGTTCACGCCCTCGATGTCGGAATCGGGTCGCGCGAAATAGATGTACTCAAACAGGCAGAGTGCCTCCGGCGGGTGGTGATTGAGGCTTACGGTGGTGGTGCCGGAGTCGTTAATGACCACGATTTCGCCGGCCTGCACGTCGCGCTCGAAGTGGGCGTCGAGCGTGGCAAAGGCGCAGGATTCAGAGGCCACCATGGTGCTGTCGCCCAGCCGGCCAAGGCACAGTGGACGATTTCCAAGGCGGTCGCGAACGGCGATTAAGGAATCGCGGGTCATAAACACCAGCGAGAACGAGCCTTCCAGCTGCGATACCCCGTTTGCCACCTTCGATACCGGATCGGCTCCCGGAGCGTTAGCTACCAGCGCGAGGATCAGCTCGGTGTCCGATGTCCCGTTGATTTGCTGCCCGGTGGCGAGCAGCCCGCTGCGCAATTGCCGGGCGTTGGTCAGATTGCCGTTGTGGACGACCGCCAGCGGTCCAAATTCGGTCTCGGTGATGATCGGCTGGGCGTTTTCGATCCGGCTCGAACCGGTCGTGGAATAGCGATTGTGGCCAATCGCCAGATCCCCTGTTAATTGCGAGAGGGTTTCGTTGTCGTAGACCTGCGAAACCAGGCCCATGCGCTTGTGGACCTTGAGGGCGGTGCCGTCGCTGACGGCGATGCCCGAACTCTCCTGCCCACGGTGCTGCAGGGTATAGAGGGCAAAGTAGGTTCGGCGCGCAACTTCATGACCTGGCGCGTAAACGCCAAAAACGCCGCACTCTTCGGCAAATGAGCGCATTTGCGGATTGAACCAGTATTGGTTCGCGGCGGCGATTCTCCCGACCTTCCGGTCTCCCGTCGGCAGATCCATTCTAGAAGCTAGCCGGTTCCGGCCAAGGCGTTGGCCAGACCTCCGCGCCAGGCCGATTCCGCCGCGGTCAGGTCAATGTCCACCAGATTCCCAATCTGGATCCACTTCGATTCTTGTGCCCGGCCCAGGACCGACAGATCCACCGCCCAACGCGTGGCTGCGGCCTGGGCGGCAACCAACCCATCGTCGTTGGTGGCAAGCAGGATGCGGCTGGCGGCCTCGCCGAAAAGCACCTCTTCGACCGGCCCGGCCGGCAGATTGTCTAGTAACAGTCCAACGCAGCCTTCGATGGCCATTTCGACGGCGGTCACCGCCAGGCCGCCGCGATAGGGGCAGCGAGCGGACAATTCCGCCCCGCTTTGGGCGATTTCCAAAAAACAGGCCTGTAGGCGTCGCTCATATTCCAGGTCAATCGCCGGTTGGCCGGCGACCATGCCGCGGCAGTGGGCGAGATACTCGCTGCCGGCAAGGCCGGCCGACTGGCAGCCGAGCAGCAGGAGATGGCGGCCGGCTTGAAGGGAGAAGTGGACCACCGCCGAGGAGAGGTCGTCGATTAGGCCCAGCATCCCGATTACCGGCGTGGGCCAGATCTGCTCACCGGCCGACTCGTTAAACAGCGATACGTTGCCGCCGGTAACACCCAGGCCCAGGGTGCGGCAGGCCTCGGCCATTCCATCGATGGCGGCGGCCAGCTGGTAGTAGACCGGGCTCTGGGTCGGGGATCCGAAATTGAGGCAATTGGTAATCGCCAGCGGTCGGGCGCCGGCGCAGACCACCGCGCGGGCGGCCGCGGCCACTGCCAGCGCCCCGCCGGCCTCGGGATCGAGGTAAGTAAAGCGCGAGTTGCCGGCCGTGCACAGGGCAAGTGCCCGGTTGCTGCCGTCAATCCGCACGATCGCCGCGTCGCCCCCGCCAGCGCGGACGGTTTCGGTTCCCACGGTCTGGTCGTAGGTTTCCCAGATAACCTGGCTGCTGGCGATGTTGGGACTTTTCAATAGGCTGAGCAGATCGCTGGCTGGGTCGATGCTGGCGGTGCGCTCGGCCGGGGGTAACTGCTGGACGCGGTCGAGGTAGCCGGGAGGCTCTATGGGCAGGCGGTATTCGGGCGCGTTGAGGAGGTGGGTAATCGGGATCCGGGCCAGCTGTCGACCGTTCTCGCTCACGTGCAGTTGCCCGTCGCCGGTGACCTGGCCGATCTGGGCGCAGTGCAATCCGAAGGCGGCAAATTCGGACATCACCTCGACCTCACGTCCGGCCTTGGCGATGACCAGCATCCGTTCCTGGCTCTCGGAGAGCATTACCTCGTAACCCGACAGTCCGCGAGTGCGGCGCGGCACCTTGGCCACGTCGATGGTAATCCCTGCTCCGCTGCGGCCAGCCGCCTCCACACTGGCGCTGGTCAATCCGGCCGCGCCAAGGTCTTGTAGGCCGACTACGGCATCGCCGGCAAGGAGTTGCAAGCAAGCTTCGATTAGCAGTTTTTCCATGAACGGGTTGCCGACCTGGACTACCCCGCGAGCCGAATGCTCAGGGTCTTCAAGCGAAGCAAAAGTGGCCCCGTGGACCCCGTCGCGGCCGGTCTCGGTGCCGACTAAGAGCAACGGATTGCCCTCCCCGGAGGCGATCGCCCGGGTGAGTTGGTCATGCCGCATGAGCCCGACGCACATGGCGTTTACCAGCGGGTTTCCGGCGTAACAGTCCCCGACAGCGATGTCGCCACCAACCGTGGGTATCCCCACGCAATTGCCATAGTGGCCGATTCCGGCCACTATCCCGTTGGCCAGATAGCGGTTGCGGTCGTCGCCAAGCGGGCCGAAGCGCAGCGAATCGAGTAACGCCACCGGTCGCGCCCCCATCGTGAAGATGTCACGGATTATTCCGCCGACCCCGGTGGCCGCGCCCTCAACCGGTTCGACCGCGCTGGGGTGATTGTGGCTCTCGATCTTGAATACGCAGGCTATCCCCTCGCCCACGTCGATAACACCGGCGTTCTCCTCGCCGGCCCCGACCAGCATGCGCTCCGAGTCGGCTGGCAAACGGGCGAGCAGGGGTCGCGAGTGCTTGTAACCGCAGTGTTCGCTCCAAAGCGCCCCGAAAATTCCCAGTTCCAACTCATTTAGGTCCCGACCCAGCAGGGCACGGGCGCGCCGGTATTCGGCTTCGGTCATAGAGACCGCCCGCAACTGCGCCGATCTGGGGGTCAAGAATTCCCCCGGACCAGCCATTCGGCCGCCGACTGCCAGATCGAAATCCCGTCATCTGACCCCAACGCCACGTCACTGGCCCGCTCCGGATGGGGCATTAGCCCTACCACATTGCGTGTCCGGTTGCAGACTCCGGCGATGTTGTTAAGCGACCCGTTGGGATTAGATTGTGCGTCCGCTCGCCCGTCGGGGGCGCAGTATCGGAAAACGATCTGGCCCTCGCCTTCCAGCCGGGCGAGTAGTTCGGAATCGGCAAAATAGTTGCCCTGGCCGTGGGCGATGATGAGCCGCAGCACGCGGTCCGGGGCGATAGCCTGGCTGAACGCGGTCGCCGGGTTGGGACAGGAAACGTTTATCCAGGAGTGACGGAAGTGGGTGTTGATGTTGGTCAACATCGCCCCCGGCAGGAGACCGGATTCCAGCAAGATCTGGAATCCGTTGCAGATCCCCAGGACCGGCACTCCGGCGCTCGCAGCCTCGGCGACCGCGCGCATGCAGGGCGAAAATCGGGCGATCGACCCCGCTCGCAGGTAATCGCCATGAGCAAATCCCCCAGGGAGGACGACCAGGTCGTAGCCACTCAGATCGCTTTGCCGGTGAGATACCAGATCGGCGGCAAAGCGCCCGGAGGCGGCGATGGCACGGCGGGCATCGCGGTCACAATTGGAACCGGGAAAAACCAGAACCGCCGCTTTCATGAGCTAGGCCGGCCGGATGGCGATTGCGTGATCCTCAATTACCGGATTGGCCAGCAGGCGCTCGGCCATAGCGGCGGCCACGGCTTCGGCCGCAGCGCGATCAGCAGCCTCCAGTTCGACCTCGATCAGCTTGCCGATCCGGACATTGCCAACCCCGCCAAAGCCCAGCTGCCGGAGCGCCTCGGCGACGGTGTTGCCGGGCGGGTCGTTTACATCCGCCTGCAGGCGGACATCGATCCTGGCTAGGTACTTGGGCATGTCGGTCCCGGCGCGGCAATCAGCGAGAGCGCCTGCGCGTACTTCTCGGCTGTGGCGGCGATGATATCGGCGGGCAGCGGTGGCGCGGGCGGGTTCTGGTCCCAGCCAGCCGCAACCAGCCAGTCGCGCACGAATTGCTTGTCGTAACTTGGGGGCGAGGAGCCGACCGCGTATTCGCCGGCGTCCCAGAATCGCGACGAATCGGGAGTTAGCACCTCGTCGATGAGCAGCAGTTGGCCATCAAATAGGCCGAATTCGAACTTGGTGTCGGCCAGGATGATCCCGCGCGCGGCCGCGTGATCGTGCCCGAATTCATAGAGCGCCAGCGTCGTGGCGCGCAGCCTGGCGGCCAGTTCCGCTCCGACCAGCGACTCCATCTGTTCAAACGATATGTTCTCGTCATGCCCGGTCTGGGCCTTGGTGGCAGGCGTAAAAATCGGCTGCGGCAGTTTCTGCGCTTCAGCCATCCCGGGCGGCAGGGCGAGGCCGCAGACCGTCCCCGAGGCCAGGTATTCCTTCCACGCCGATCCGGTTATGTAGCCACGGGCGACGCATTCGACCAATATCGGCCGGGTGCGCCGGACCAGCATCGAGCGCCCAGCCAGCGCCGACAGGTTGCAGCCGGGCGGCAGCCCCATCGCCGCCACATCGGTTTCCAGCAGGTGGTTGTCGATGATGTGCCGGGTCCGTTCCAACCAATAGGCCGCCAATTGGTTGAGCACCGCCCCTTTGCCCGGGATCGCCTCGGGCAGAACCACGTCGAAGGCCGATATGCGGTCGCTGGTAACGAGCAGTAGTTCGCGATCTGAAACGGCGTAGATGTCGCGAACCTTGCCCTGCGTGAGCAGCTCCAGACCCGGCGGCTTCGAATCGCTGTGCGCGGTATTTGTCATCCGTCCACTTTCACTGATTTGGGTAGTGCCCCGTCGGCCGAGATCAATCCCAGCCTCTGGAACGCGGTATCGACATGTTTTAGGTGGCTCCGGTGGTCAAACAACGCGGCGACAGCTGCGCCGTCGAGGTATTTGCCAATCGTTGCGTGGTGGCCCGCCAGATCGCGCAGGTGCTTGCCCTCGCTGGCCGCTCGATGGCACATTTCGCGCACGATTTCATAGGCTTCCTGGCGATTGACCCCGGCTTCGACAAGCGCCAGCATCACCCCCTGCGAATAGATCTGGCCGCGGCTTAGTTCGAGGTTTTTGAGCATCTGCGCAGGATAGACCGCCAAGTCCTTGATGATCGTGCCGAACAGATAGAGCATGTAATCGAGCAGGGTGGTCGAATCGGCCACGATCACTCGTTCGGCCGAGCTGTGGGATATGTCGCGTTCATGCCAGAGGGCCACATTTTCAAATCCAGCCTGGGCGTTAGAGCGTACCACCCGGGCCAGCCCCGAAATCCTTTCCGAACGGGCCGGATTACGCTTGTGCGGCATCGACGAGGAGCCGTGCCGGGATTGCTCGAACGGCTCTTCCACCTCGGCTACCTCGCTGCGCTGAAGGAGCCGGATCTCGGTTGCGAACTTGTCTAGCGAACTGGCCGTTACCGCCAGGGCCGAGAGCATTTCCGCATGGCGGTCGCGGGAGAGGATTTGGGTTGCAACCGCGGCGGCGGAAAGCCCCAGCGCCTTGCAGGTCAATTCCTCCACCATCGGCGGGATATTGGCGTGGGTTCCCACCGAACCGGCGATCTTGCCGACGGCGACGGTTGCGCGCGCCGCCTCCAACCGCACTCGGTTGCGGCCCAATTCGGCAATCCAATTGGCGAGCTTGAATCCGAAACTGATCGGTTCAGCGTGCATTCCGTGCGAGCGCCCGATCATCGGTGTGCTGCGGTGCTCTAGCGCCAGTGCGGTCAACGGTTCCAGAACCGAGTCCAGACGCCTAAGGATCTGATCTAGCGTGGCGCGCATCTGCAGGCCCTGGGCGGTATCGAGCACGTCCGACGAGGTCAGCCCCAGGTGCAGCCAGCGCGATTCAGGGCCCAGGCTTTCGGCGAGGGCGGTAACAAAAGCGTTGGTTTCGTGGTCGGCGACCCGCTCAAGTTCGTCGATGCGGGCAAGCGTGAAACTGGCGTTAGCGATTAGGCCGGCATCGGCCGGCGGTATCCGTCCGATCGTCGCCCAGGCCGCAACGACTGCGAGCTCAACCTGCAGCTGGTACTCGAAGTAGGCTTGCCGGTTCCAGATCGCTGCCATCTCGGGGCGGGTGTAACGAGGGATCATGTCGGCTTATCCCCGGGGTTGGTCCGGAAGGTCCAGCGCTTCGGCGGCGATGTCACTGCGAAACTCCATCCTGGCAAAACTTATCGCTGATAACCCGGCGTAGGTGCGCTCACGCGCGTCGGCCAGGGTATCGCCATCGGCGACCACCGAGAACACTCGCCCGCCCGCGCTCACCAGCTGCCCCGCCCGACAGGCGGTTCCGGCGTGAAAGAGCGATGCCCGGCTGGCAGCCAGGCGGGCATCGTCGATCGAAATTGGGTGGCCGGTCCGATAGGCGCCTGGATAACCGCCGGAGGCGACCGCAACGCAGACCGAATATCCGCCGCGCTGGCCGATGACCGCGTCCGCCAGGTGTCCGGTCGCGGCCAACTGGCAGGCCCTGGCAAATTCGCCGGTTATTAGGCGCAGGATGGTCTGCGCCTCGGGGTCGCCCAGGCGGGCGTTGAATTCGAGCACCTTGGGCCCCTGCTCGGTTAGAACCAGGCCGGCGTACAAAAACCCTACGTAGGGAGTTCCGGCACGCGCCAGGGCGGTGATCGCCGGGGTGAAGACTTCGGTTTCGATCCGTGCTGCCAACCGCCGATGACCCGGCCCCAATGGCCCGGCGCAGCTGCCCATCGAACCGGTGTTGGGCCCCCGATCGCCGTCGTGGGCCCGTTTGTAATCGCGCGCAAACGGCAGCATAACCAGATCCCGGCCGTCGGTGAGGCAAAAGGCCGAAAGCTCGCGGCCGGGCAGGAATTCCTCAACTAACACACGCGCCCCGGCGGCGCCGAAGGCCCTGTCGACCAGCGCCGCCGAAACCGCCGCTTCGGCTTCACCAATGTTGCGGGCAATCGTTACGCCCTTTCCGGCGGCGAGGCCGTCGGCCTTGATCACCACCGGAAAGGCGCAGTCCTGCAGATGGGCCAGCGCAGGGCCGATCCGACCAAAAGCGCTTCCGCGGGCGGTGGCGATGCCCTCCCGTTGCATGAATTCCTTGGCAAATATTTTGGAGGTTTCCAGGCGGGCGGGCGCCCTCGACGGACCCAGGAAGGCTGTTCCGTTTTCGCGCAGGGTATCGCCGACGCCAGCCGCCAGCGGTCCTTCCGGTCCGCAGACCACCAGTTCGATCCCGTTGCGCTGGGACCAGGTCGCTACTTCCGCCGCCGATCCGGGATCGATCGCCACTGATTGGGCCAACGTCGCGGTGCCGGGGTTGCCGGGGGCGCAGTAGATCTGCCCGCCTTCGCCGGCCAGCCGCTCAACCAGGGCGTGTTCGCGCCCACCACCACCCAGCACCAGGATCCTCATTCCCACTCGATCGTCCCTGGCGGTTTGGAGGTGATGTCGTAGACCACGCGGGTGATCCCTGGCACCTCGTTGACGATCCGGGTCGAGGCCTGTTCGAGCAGTTCGTCAGGAAGGCGCGACCAATCGGCGGTCATAAAGTCGTCGCTATCGACCGCCCGCAGGGCGACCAGTTCGCCGTAGCTACGCGAATCACCCATGACTCCGACCGTACGCACCCCGGTGAGCACCGCAAAGTACTGGGCGACCGCGCGGTCCAGGCCTTCGGCGGCAATTTCTTCGCACCATATGTTGTCGGCCAGTTGCAGCGCGTTGACGCGATCCGCCTCGATGGCGCCGATGATTCTGACCGCCAGCCCGGGGCCGGGAAACGGTTGTCGCCAGACCAATTCGGCCGGCAGGCCGAGCTCGAGCCCGACCGCCCGGACCTCGTCTTTGAAAAGTCGACGCAGCGGCTCGATGACCTTTAGGTTCAGGGTTTCTGGGATCCGCGTATTGTGGTGGGTTTTTATCTTCGCCGATCCCAGTCCGGCCGCCGCACTTTCGATCACGTCCGGATAAATCGTGCCCTGCACAAAGTGTTCGGCGTCGCCGAGCAGGCCGGCCTGCTCGGTAAACACCGCAAAGAATTCGTCGCCGATGATCTCCCGCTTTGTCTCAGGGTCGACGACCCCGGCGAGCTTTTGCAAAAAGCGGTCGCCGGCGTCAACGGTTATCAGCGAGATTCCCAGGTGATTTGCGAGGGCCGCCTCGACGGCGGCGATTTCGCCCAATCGAAGCAGTCCCGTATCGACGAATATACCGGTCAGGGCGTCGCCCACCGCGCGCTGGGTCAGGGCTGCCGCCACCGCCGAATCAACCCCGCCGGAGATTCCGCAAATTACCCTTCCACGGCCGACCTGGGCTGCGATTTCCTCCACCGTCCGGTCGACAAACGCCGCCGGCGTCCAACGGGCGCCGGCGTGGCAGACGTTGAGGGCAAAGTTCCGCAGGATGGCATGCCCCAGCTGTGTGTGGGAAACCTCGGGGTGAAATTGCAGCAGCGTCAGGTTGCCGTTAGAAAGCGCCGCCCATTCCGAATTTTCGGTGCGGGCTAGCTGCTCGAACCCGGGTGGTGGAAGTATTATCCGGTCGCCGTGACTCATCCAAACCCTGGTGCTTTCAGGAAAATCGGCAAACAACGGATGCTGCGGGTCGGTGATCGTGAGCAGGGCCGGGCCGTACTCCTTGCGTGGTGACGAAGCGACCGCCCCGCCCAGCTGTTGGGCGATCAACTGCTGGCCGTAGCAGATTCCCAGCACCGGCAGGCCGCATTCGAGCAACCCGGCGGGCAGCTGCGGCGCGCCGTCCGCATATACCGACCAGTCCGAACCCGATAGCACGATGCCCACCGGACCGCATTCATGGATATTGGCCAGACTGGCGCTGGCCGGCAGGATTTCGCTGTAGACCTCGGCTTCGCGGATGCGGCGCGCGATCAGCGGCGTGTATTGCGAGCCGTAGTCAAGCACCACCACGGTTTCGGGCGGTTGGCTCATGACCTGCCGCGGGCGGCGGCCGCGGCCCGCCGGTCCTGGCGGATTCGAGGCGCCGGAACACCATATCTAGTAGTGATCAGCTTGGCTCCGGGCCTTGGGGCACAAAGGAAGGTAGCTGGCGGCCGATCGGCCGGCCCGCAAGTATAGGCCGTCAGGCGTCCCCGGCCGGGGCATCGGCGGCCGGATGCTCGGCCTCCAGCTGTCTGGCGCCCTCCCCGGCGGCGGCCACCGAGCGCGCCAAACAGGCGACCCCGGCGGCCTCGCAGACCGCACGCATCGCGAGGGCTACCGAATCATTGCCCGCCGGGTGGATGGCGATGATGGTCGAACCCGACCCCGAAAGGGCCGCCCCGTAGGCGCCGGTGGCCAACGCGGCGGCGATCATCTGGTCCATTACCGGGTGCAGCTGGGAGCGGTAGGGCTGATGCAGGCGGTCTTCCATCGCTACCCCTAGCATCTGGTAATCGCCCTGGGTTATGGCTGCCACCAGCATGGCTGCGCGTCCGACGTTGAAAACCGCGTCGGCCAACGGAACACGCCGCGGCAACATGCGTCGCGCGGCGGCGGTCGGGATCTGCATCTGAGGCGAGGCAATCGCGAAAACCAGGTCGGCCGGGACCGGTAGCCGCAGCCATTGCGGTCGCGGGCCGGTGTCAAGCACAATGCAGAATCCGCCTAGCAAGGCGGGCACGACATTGTCGGGATGGCCCTCCAGGTCGACTGCAACCTCAATTAGTTCGCCGATCGATACCGGTTCCGGCATCTGCAGATTGGCCGCCAGCAGTCCGGCGCAAATGGCTCCCGCCGATGATCCCAGTCCACGTTGGATCGGTATGGCCAGTTGTTCGTGCAGCTGCAGGTGCGAAAAATCTACGCCGGCGCGGGCGCACAACTGTCGGGCGGCGGTTATCGCTAGATTGGTCTCGTCCAGCGGAACCAACTCGGCCCCGATGCCCTCAGCGGAAACCTCGACCGCTTCCGCTTCGGCAAACTGGTATCGGTCGTGCAGGTCTAGGGCGACGCCGAACGTGTCAAATCCGGGACCCAGGTTGGCCGATGTGGCCGGGACCGCGATGGTCACCCTAGAGGGCACGGTGACCCGATCGCGCAAATTCTGGTACCCCGCCGCCGCGGCTATCTAACTGCCCCTCGCCCAACGCCAATTCCGGAACGGCCGAAAAGGGCTTGCGGCGCTGCGAAATGCTGGTGACGATTCCCAGCGCGGAGAGCATCGCTAACGCCGAGCTGCCGCCGGCGCTAACCAGCGGCAGTGTGAGGCCGGTCACCGGGACGATACCCACGTTCATGCCGACGTTAACGATTACCTGCAACATGAATACAAGCATGACCCCGGTTGCGACCAGGCCGCCGAACTCCTCATTGGCGGTCAGCGCCACGACCAGGCAATAGCCGACCAACGCGGCAAACAGCGCCATTATGATCAACGCCCCCATCAGGCCCGCCTGCTCGGCCACTACCGCAAAGATGAAGTCGGTCTCGCGGACCCGCAGGAATTCCAGCACGGTCTGCGAGGACTCCGATAGGCCACGCCCCCACAGGCCGCCCGAACCGATCGCGATCCGTGCCTGCAGGACGTTGTAACCCGACCCCAGCGGATCGAAACTGGGATCAAAAAATGCCAAGATCCGTTCGCGCATGTAAGGCTGCATGGCCAACCAAATCAGTGGCGAGCCCACGATCGCCAGCAGCGGGGGTATGACCACGTGCCGCCACGCGACCCCGGCGGCCAGCGCGATACCCTGCCAGATCGCAACGAACAGCAAGGCGGTCCCCAGGTCGGGTTGGCGCAACACCAGAAGCACTAGCGGCAGGGTGATGAGCCCACCGAGCAGGTGGCCATGCAGAGTGCCAGTTGCCGCTGCGGTCCGCGAATAGTAGCGGGCCAATACCACGATCAGTGCGATCTTGACGAATTCGGAAGGTTGGAATTGAAATGCGCCCAGGAGGAACCAGCGCTGCGAGCCACCGCGCTCGACGCCGAAAATCAGCACCGCCAGCAGCAACACCAGGGCCAACCCGTATGTGGCCCAAGCAAGATTCGACCACATCCGGTAATTTAGCCGCGCGAGAATGACGTAGAAGGCCAAGCCGACCCCGACCGCGAGGCCCTGCCGCAGCAGCTGGGAGGAAAACCCGGCGCTTATCGGTTCGCCCAGGAACGCGAGGGTGGCCAGCGAAGCCCCCACCAGGCCAAAGACCGCCAGCATCAGTACGACATCGCGACGCTCGATCGTGGTCAATGCGGCGGTCAGTTTATCCACGGCTCAGGCCGATTCCCGCTGGATAGCCAGCTCGGCCAGTTTCGGATAGCGCATCGGGGGAACCTGCCCGCCGAAATAGAGTTCAAGGACGTCGCGGGCAACCAGTGCGCCGGCGTTTGATCCTTCGCCGCCGTCGCGGATTAGCACCGCGAACGCGATTTCCGGTTGGTCGTGCGGGGCGTAACCGGCGAACCAAGCGTGGGCCGGCAGATTTCCGCGAGTATCGCGCTGGCCCGAGTATTCGGCGGTCCCGGTCTTGGCGGCAAACCGCACGACATCGGTGCGCGCGCGGAATCCGGTTCCATTGACGCCATCGACCGCGTCCTCCAAGCCCCTACGCACGAGCTCCAGGTTTTCGGGCGAGATCGGGATCCGCCCCATTTTTTCCGGGTCGATCCGGCGTATCGTTGCGCCGTCCGGATTGCTAAGGTGGGTCACCAGGCGAGGGCGGTAGATGGTCCCGCGGTTGCCGATGGCCGAGTACATGTTGACCAGTTGCAGGGGGTTAACCTGTACGAATCCTTGCCCAATTGCCGCCTGGTAGGTGTCGCCGGTTACCCAGGGGGCGTTTAGATTTTCCTGTTTCCAGGTGCTGTCGGGCACCACTCCGGCCGATTCATGGGGAAGATCGATGCCGGTTGGTCGACCGAAGCCGTAACCGCGGGCGTAACGGGCCAGCGCCTTATCGCGAACCCCCAGGAATCCGGCGTAAGGGTCGCCCCCGGAGATCTTGTAGAAAAACACGTTGCACGATTCTGATATCGCCCGGTGCAGGTTGACCGTCCCGTGCCCGGTGGCCAGCCAGTCGTGAAAAATCCAACCGGACGGGAGGATCAGGTTGCCGTCGCATTCAAATGGAGTGGTCGAATCGATCACTCCCTCCTCAAGCGCGGCGGTCGCAGCTACGACCTTGAACGTCGAACCGGGCGGGTAGAGACCGGAGATGGCGTGGTTGATCAGCGGGTTGCGGGGGTCTGAGACAAGGGCCTGGAATTCGGAATCGGAGATACCGGACGCGAACGCCGAGTTGTCGTAGGTGGGGTAATCGACCATCGCTAGGATGTCCCCATTGCCCGGGTTGAGAACGATCACCACTCCGGCGCCTGATTCGCCCAGGAAGCGCTCGAGGATGTCGTTTACGCCGCGCTGGAACTGGGTGTCAATTGACAGGTGCACGTTGGCGCCAGATATCGGGGCGGTGTAGTGGAGTTCCCTAACGTCCTGGTTGAGGGCGCCGACCTCGAGCAGTCGCCGGCCGCTAAAGCCGCGTAATTCATCCTGGAAATGCATTTCGATGCCGGCCAACCCTACGCCTTCTGACAGGTTGATGCCGCGTTCAAGGTATCTCTCACGCGCCTCGGCCGGAACCGGGCCGGTGAATCCGACCAGCTGCCCCATCTCCTGCCCATCGAAGTACTGGCGACGGTAACGCGCCCCCAGCTCCAGACCAGGGAAGCGAAAAGACTGCTCGCGGGCGGTCAATGCGGCGATTCGTTCAATGCCGCGGGCCAATTGAATGCGGCCGAGTCGGTTAAGGGTCGCCCGCTCGATGGTCCGAAAGAGCTGTTCGGGGTCCTGCTCGGTCAATTCGCCAACCAGGGAGGCCAGTTCCGGGAAGGTGTCGATATCGGCTCGCTCGGTTTCCAGCCACAGGTCAAATACCGGGACGTTGTCGGCCAGCTGTCGACCGGTGGAGTCGAAAACTCCGCCGCGAAGGGGCGCAACCTCCTCGATGCGGGTACGATTGGCCTCGGCTTGTAGGGCAAGACCTTCGTGGTCGAATATCTGCAATTGCCAGAGGCGTCCAACCACCGCCGCGCCGCCGACGCCGGCGAGCAATCCGAGCAGCAGCCGACGCCGGCTGCGGCGATCGCCAAGTAGCGGGACCTGTGATTGGGGTGTATTCACGGTTCAGCCGAAGAAACGGGCCGAATTGGCGACCGGCAACCGGCGCCGGGCCAGTCCACGCTCGAATCGGGCCCAGATCCAATAGGCCGGAACCGTCAGCAGCAGGTTGAGCACTACCGCCAGTCCGGTAGCCGACAGGGTCGAAGCCAGTGGCAGATCCAGTCCTTGCCGGGAAAGCAGCAGGCCGAAGACCAGATAGTAGATGATCGTGGCCAACCCCGCGCCGACAGCCATTGCGACGGTCAAGCTGCCGAAGAGCACGAATCGGATATGGAGGGTGGGCAGCAGCGCCAGCATCAGGGCCAGCGACTGCCCACCGGCGACCGTGCCGCTGAGCAGATCGAGCACTAGTCCCGCCAGGAACGCCGCCGCCAGAGTTCCCAGGCGCTGCGAGGTGAATGCGAGCACGATCAGGATTGCCAGGCAGAAATCGGGCAGTTGCGCGGCGAAGCCCAGCGCACCATCCATTCCCGTCTGCAGTAGGGCTCCCGCCAACAGCGCCGCCGCCAACCCCAACCGGCGCCAGGACGGGGGCCGCAACTGAATCGTGGGCAGTCCGGCGCCGATCTGTCTGATCATGCCCGACGCTCGGCGACCACTACCAGAACCTGAGTGATGCCGGCGGGATTTACGGCTGGTTGGACGTCGGCCGAACGAGTTATGATTTCGGCCCGGTCGCGGACGTTGATCACGTGTCCCACCAGGATCCCGCGTGGCAGCCGCGATCCCAGACCCGAGGTGATCACGAATTGCCCGGGCTCGATGTCGGCTCCGAGCAGGATGTTATCCATCTCCAGCAGAGTGGTAGCGGTCCCCTGGACTGATCCGATCACTTCGTCAAAATTCCCTTGCACTGAGACCGCCACGGAGGAATCGGGACTGGATATCGGCAATACCCAGGCCGAATCGGGGCTCACGTCAACCAATCGGCCAACTAACCCGCGCAGCGAAATGACCGCCATGCCCAAGTCCAGTCCGTGATTGGCCCCCCGATCTATCTGGAGCAGTTCGTACAGGGCCGAGCCATCCCCGGACACGATCGTTGCTGGGACCAATTCAAACTCGGGATGGGCGGCCGCGAAGTTGGCCGCGGCGACCAGTTCGGAATCGTCCCGGCTCTGTTGCCGCAGGCGCGCCAGCTCGGACCGGAGTACCCCCACCGAATTGCGCAGCTGGGCGTTTTCGTCGGCCAGCGATCCAATGTTCGCCACCGCCGAAATCGAATTTGCTACGTCTCCGGTAATACGCCCGATACCTCGCTGGAAAGGGGCGGCCGCCTGCACGGTAAGGTCCTCCACCCGGGTGAGCGCACCGTTGTTGTGGAGAATGGCCAGCAGCAGGCAAAGAAGGCCACCCAACACCAGCGCCCAAAGGGAATTTTGCGGCTGGGCCATCGGCCGTACCCGCCTTACGCGACCACGGCCTCGCCGCCGACAAAAATCTCGCGGTAGAGGTCAATGTTTTCAAGACAGATGCCGGTTCCGACGGCCACTGATTCGAGTGGGTCCGCAGCCACCACTGCGTGAATCTCGGTCGCGTCATGGATCGTGGCGTCGATCCCGCGCAGCAGGGCCCCGCCGCCAGTCAAGCAAATTCCCGCCAGCATGATGTCGGAGAGAAGCTCGGGCGGCGTGGCTTCGAGCGCGTAGTTGACGCAGTTGACGATTTCGGTAACGACTGTACCGGTGGCGTCGCGAATCTGGCCGCTGGAAATTTCCATCGAGCGTGGCAGCCGGGTACCCAGATCGCGCCCCCGGATGATGGTGGATGCCTCGCCCTCGAATGGGCGCGTCGAACCGACCTCGATCTTGCAGGACTCGGCCGAGCGCTCGCCGATCAGCAGTCCATGTTCTGAGCGCACGTAATCTACGATCGACTGGTCGATTTTGGTGCCGGCTGTGCGCACCGAATTGGACACCACGATTCCCCCCAGCGCAATCACCGCCGTCTCGGTTGTCCCGCCGCCTATATCGACCACGATATTGCCGACCGCATCCTGGATCGGCAGGCGGGCTCCGATGGCCGCCGCCATCGGTTCTTCGATCAAGTAGGCTTCGCGGGCACCGGCCGAGATCGCGGCCTCGTGCACCGCGCGCTTTTCAACCTCGGTAACGCCGGAGGGCACCCCGACGATCACCCTTGGGCGCGGCAGTAGAAAGGGATGCGTTTGCACCCGGCTGACAAAGTAGCTCAGCATTCGCTCGACGACATCAAAGTCGGCAATGACGCCGTCACGCAGCGGGCTGTGGGCGACGATGTTTTCCGGAGTGCGTCCGACCATCGCCTTGGCCGGACTGCCGACCGCCAGTACGCGTTGCGAGCGCTGCTCAATCGCCACGACCGACGGTTCGTTGATGATCACCCCCCGCCCGCGCACGTAAACCAGGGTATTGGCGGTACCCAGGTCGATTCCGATGTCGGCCGAGAAGCGGCCGAGCAGCGCATTGAGCGGGTTAAACATCATCCGACCGGGTGGCATCCGCAACCTGGGCCTTGCGGCTAAACCGGAGCCAGGGCGGCGTTGACGACCTCGTCAACGCTGTCGGCCAGAATGAAATCGATTCCTTTGCGGAGCTGCTCGGGAACCGCTTCCAGGTCCTGTCGGTTATCGGCCGGCAGGATAAATCGCGCCAGCCCAGCCCTTCCGATGGCCAGCACCTTGGCCTTGATGTCCTGGGTACGAATCACCTGTCCCTGCAGCGATATCTCCCCCGAGAGCACCGTGTCGGACCGAACCGCCCGCCCGGTGAGAGCCGAATTCATGGCCACACAGATCGACAGGCCGGCCGAAGCGCCCGATTTGGGTTGCCCTCCGGCCGGGATGTGGACATGGAAATTGAGCAAGTCGAAATCGGCCCGGTCGGTCCCCAACTGACCGGCGCGCATTCGCCAGTAGGTCCGGGCGGCCTGGACCGATTCTTTGAGCACCGGATCCATCTGCCCGGTCAATTCCAGGTGCCCTTTGCCCTGAACCACACTGATTTCGACCGGCATTAGGGCCCCTCCGGCGGCGTTGGTGAACACGGTGTTGGCGGCCGCCACCGTATCCCGTTCCAATTGCAGGCGTTGTCCGAAGCGCGGTCGGCCCAGCAACCGGCGCAGGCTGGCGATGGTCACGCGGGTGATGCGCCGCCGCCCGCCGACCACTTCAACTGCGACTTTGCGGCAGAGCGCGGCCAGCTGGCGATCGAGCTCGCGAACCCCGGCTTCGCGCGTGTATTCGGCTATCAGGCGGGCGAGGGCGTTGTCCGATATTGCGAACTGGCCCGGGTCCAAGCCGTGCTGGCGAAGTAGGCGTGGCATCAGATGGGTGCGGGCAATCGCGAATTTTTCCAGGTCAGTGTAACCAGGGATGGTAACTATCTCCATCCGGTCGATCAGCGCGGGCGGCAGATCTGAGATGTCGTTGCCGGTGGTGATGAAGAAGACTCGTGACAGATCGAACGGCTCCTCGACGTAGTGATCGGAAAATTCTGAGTTTTGCTCGGGATCGAGCGCCTCGAGCAGGGCTGTGGCCGGGTCACCCCGGAAATCCATTCCCAGCTTGTCGATCTCATCGAGCACGAAGACAGGGTTGGCCGATCCGACATCCCGCAGTGCGGTCATGATCCTACCCGGCATGGATCCGATGTAGGTACGGCGGTGGCCGCGAATCTCGGCTTCGTCGCGCACCCCGCCGAGCGATACCCGAACCAATTTGCGCCCCATCGCCTTGGCGATTGAGCGACCGAGGCTGCTCTTGCCCACCCCCGGCGGACCCTCCAGGCAAAGAATTGGGCCGCGCCGCGACCGGGTTAATTTGCGCACCGCCAAGAATTCGAGGATTCGCTCCTTGACATCGTCGAGCCCGTAGTGACCGGCGTCCAGGATCGCCTTGGCCTGGGGAAGGTCAATCCGGTCATTTGTGTAGGTTCGCCAGGGCAGGTCGAGCAAGCATTCCAGATAGTTGCGCAGTACGTTCAATTCCGGCGAACCCTGGGGAATCTCGCCCAGTCGAGCCAAGTCTTTCTCGATCCGGGATCGAACCGACTTTGGATAGCGGCCCTTGGTGAGGCGTTTAGTCAGATCGCGCACGTCCCGCGATGCCGCGTCGGAATCACCGATTTCCTCTAGGATCGCCGCCATCTGGCCGCGCAGGATCTCTTCCTGGTGTTCCTCCTCAACTCGGGCGGCGATGCCCTCACGGATCCGGCGCTGGGCTGAGAGGACGGCGATTTCCGATTCCAGGATTGAGCGCACGCGCTGCAGCCGGTCGGTGGCGTTTTCGATCTCCAAGAGTTCCTGGG
The DNA here is from genome assembly GCA_965261345.1 of Chloroflexota bacterium. Lineage (GTDB taxonomy): Bacteria > Chloroflexota > UBA11872 > UBA11872 > VXNJ01 > VXNJ01. The sequence continues at coordinate 363,120 of OZ253449.1, read as the reverse complement.
CCTGAAGATAAGGCGGCTCGAGACTGGAGGCGACCACGTCGGCCAGTTCCCCGGGCGTTGCGGCATTGAGCGCGCGCACGTACGATTCCTTCTCCAGGTCTTCGGATTGATCCACCGCCTTTTCAAATAGCTCCAGGACCGCCTGGCCAAGTTCGTTCAAACGCTCCTGGTCACTGCCGACAATCCCGATGCGACTGGCCCTGACCACCAGGTAGGGATTTTCCTGTTCGATGGCTTCGATCCGCATCCGGGCCCGCCCCTCAACCAACACCGAGGTTGTGCCGTCGGGCAGACGCAGGATCCGGTTAATTAGCGCCAGCGTGCCGACCGTAAATAGATCCTGGCCACTCACCGATTCGGTTTCGATCTCGCGCTGGGCAACCACCAGGATCCGGCGGTCGGCCATCATCGCCGCCTCCAGCGCGGCCAGGCTCTTTTCGCGCGATACCAGCAGCGGGGTTAAGGCGTCGCTGATCGGAAACAGGACGGTTCCGCGCACTGCCAGTGCCAGGATTTGCTGGTCGTTGGAGGGGAGCGCGTCATCGCTGGCCGGCGGCCCGCTCTCGGGAAGAGAATTTGGCATTGGCTGGTCGAATTGATCTAGTTTGTGATTATCCCGAAATCTTTGAGCGTCCCGCCCACGGCAATATGGGAGTTGGTTCCGCATCGCCGGAAAATATTGGACAGCCTGAAGATCGTAACGATGCCAATCACGCGCCAGAAATTGAATTTATACTGCCGGGTTTACGGTTGAGCGCTCGTTTTCGCGCGTATAACACCGGCTACAACGTCGGCGTGGGCGGTGCGGTGGTGCATCGCGGAAAACTGCTCATGGTGCGGCGGGCGTCGAAATACGGGCGTGGAAACTGGCAGATCCCGGGCGGCTTCATCGAACGTGACGAGACGCTCGAGCAGGCGGTTGTGCGGGAGGTCGCCGAGGAATCGGGGGTCACCGCGCGGGTGCGTGGGGTGCTGGGGTTGCGTTCGCGAGTTGACGAATTCAATAGCACCTATATCGTCTTTCTGCTTGAATATCGCGCGGGTGAACCCACACCTGATGGGGTGGAGACCGATCGAGCCGAATGGATCTCGTTGGATGACCTTGCCGGCCTGGAGAAATTGCCGGCAATCAATGCGACGATCGCCATGATCGCCCTCTCCCAGTCCCCGCCGGCGTTGGGTCCGCAGGTCCTGCCCAGCGTCGATGGGACCGAATACACACTTTTTGCCGGCACCGCGCAATAGCCGCGCCGATGGGACCGCCAATGATGGCGGCGGTCAAATCGGCGCCGGACAGCTTGCCCTGGCCGGATTGGTTGTTGCCGGGGCAATCGCGCTGCTGCTCGCCCTGGGATTGTCATTGGGCGGCAATTCGGGTGCTGCGCCGGGAGTAAATTCCCAGGCGCGGCGCGGCCGGATTGAGCCGCGACCGGCTCCCGACTTTGTGCTGATGGACTTTAACGGCCGGGAGGTCTCGCCCGCGAGGCTGCGCGGCCGGGTTGTCGTGCTCAACTTTTTCGCCTCTTGGTGTGCTCCGTGCCAGGTCGAAGCCCCGGTGTTGGAGAGCTTTTGGCGCGAATCTGACCAGGATCGGATCGTCCTGATGGGCATCGGTCTTTGGGACCAGGAAGACGGTGCGCGCGAATTTGCCCTAAGGCATGACCTCAGTTTTCCGCTGGCGCTCGACGATAGTGGGGCGATCGGCATCGAATACGGCGTGGCCGGAGTTCCCGAGACCTTCGTAATCGACCGCAACGGCGTCCTGGTCGGTCGCTGGATCGGACCGCTTTCGGAAGGCACCCTGCGCGAGTTGACCGCTGCCGCGCTTGCCGAAACCAATGGCTGAGGTTCACTGGGGAGTGACCGCCGCCCTGGTCGGGCTGCGGTTTATTCACGTCCTGGCGGCGGCCCTCTGGGTCGGTGGCGGGCTGCTTTTCCTCTATGTGATTGCCCCGCTGGCCGGGCCCAGCGACAGGGTCGATCTCTCCGCCCGGTTGGGACGGCTGATGGCCAATACGGTAGGCGTGTTCCTGCTCAGTGGCGTGGCACTGATTTTTGCCCGGTTACCCGGACCCAATCTGTCCGGTCTTTACGTCGGCCTGCTGGCGTTCAAACTGGCGCTGGCCGGAACGGCCTTTTTTCTGGTCTGGCGGGATGGTGCGGTGCTGCCGCAGCGCCTGCGCCGCCATTTGTCGCTCGCCCCGCCGCCACTGCGCGGCCGGGTTGGGCTGGCGGCCTGGTCCGGAGCGGTGGCCTACCTCGTCTCGCTGGTCCTTCAGCTTCTGGTTGAGCAGGGCTAAGGTGTCCCCCGGGCACATCCCACCAGCGCTGACAAATAGAATCTGCCGGTTTTGTCCGCGCCGATTAAAGAATTAGGCACCTTGCCCTCGACCGGGACTTTGGAAAACCGCCGCCCGCGTTTTTCGCCCGCCCTTGCGCTGGTCATCGCGGTGATCGTACTGGCGGTGGCCTATCTTGCCTACTCGGCCGCCCAAGCTGGGGCGGTCTATTACCTGACGGTGGGCGAACTGGCCGAGGAGGCAGCCGAGCTGTCCGGCCGGGCGGTGCGGGTACAGGGACGGATCGATGATGGATCGATCGTCCAGGATGACACCCGACTCTGGATCCGCTTTACGCTAACCGACGGACAGGAGCGATTCCCGGTCAGCTACGGCAGCGTACCGCCCGACCTGCTGGGATATTCGGACGAACAGAAATACCAGGAAGTGGTCGTCGAGGGGCATCTGCGCAATGGAGTACTGGAGGCTTCCAATTTGCTGGTCCAACACGGTCCTGAATTTCAATCGGTCGATGATCTGGCCAACTGAACGGCCCGCCGATTAGCGCCAAGGTCCAGGACCCCAGAACGCCGACCGGCCTGCGCGTTTCGGGACTATCGCGGCGCTACGGCAGCACCCTGGCGCTCGCCAGCGTCGGGTTTGACGTTGAATCCGGCCAAACCTGCCTGGTGCTAGGCAGCAACGGCGCCGGGAAGACCACCCTGTTAAGAATCCTGGCCGGCAGCCTGCGCGCGGACCAGGGGCAGGCCGTCTTCGAAGGTCGCCCGATCGGATCGGGGAATTGGCGCCGACGGGCGGTAACCGCCGGCCTCGGGCACCGTGGCGGAGCCTTCGGGCAGGCGCTGGTCGCTGAAAACTTGGATTTTTACAGCCGACTGGGGCCGGCTGGAAGCCGACCGGCGATCGGGCAGCTGGTCGAGCTTTTCGGGCTAAATGAATTGCTCTCGCGTAAGGTTTCGACCCTCTCACGAGGGCAGCGCCAGCGGTTAGAGCTGGCCTTAACCTTCGCCCGCGGCCCGCGGCTGGTCCTGTTGGACGAACCGTTCGCTGGGCTCGACGCCGAGGGTGCGGGCGCGTTGCAGCACTATTTGGAGTCGATGTCCGGGCGCCAGACCGTCCTGTTGGCCACGCATGACCCGCAATCGACCTGGGCGATCGCCGATTCGGTGGTAGTGCTCAACCGTGGCCAGGTGGTATTGGGCTGCCCGCTCGTCGACAGCAGTCCGGCCGCAGCCCTGGCGGCGTCCACCAGGCTGACGCCACCGCCGGAGCGGTCCGGCAGCGACCGCCAGGGTCCCGACCAGCTCTCGCTCGGCCGAATTGGCGACCTGTACGCGCTTTCTCGGATGGAGTTGGTCCAGCTGTGGCGTTCGCCCGGAAGCTTGGCCGCCCAGGCGGCGTTGGCGATTCTGATCATGTTGTGTTTGAGCCTGGCCCTGCCCAACCGGCTCGCGGGATCGGCCGACGCGGCGATCGGGAGCTTCTGGGCCTCGCTGTGTTTTGCGGCAATCCTGGGCGCCCAGGATGGTTTCCCGCGCCTGCGTGATTCGGGCACCCTCACCCTCCTGCTGACCCAACCGATCGCACGACCCGCGCTGATCATGGCGCAATTGGCCGGTCAGCTGGCTCGCCTGCTGCCGGTTGCCCTGGTCTGCCTGGTCGCCGCCAGTCTGTTCTTTAACGCCAACCTTTTGGAGCCGCCAATGCTGGTGCTGGCGGTGTCGGGAAGCGCCGCCCTGGCGGCGCTGGCCACCGCTTACGGATCGCTCTTGTCAATGACCGACCGCCGTGAGGTGCTGGGGCCGCTGTTGATGCTGCCGGCGGCCCTGCCGATAGTCCTGGTGGGCGTGCTATCGACCAGTTCGGCAATAGGCCAAACTTACCTTGGCCCCTCCCTGCAGACGGCCGGATTGGGGTTGGCCTACGCCGGCCTCATTGCCGCCGTGGCGATCCTGGCAATCGAGGATGTCTTGGATGATTGAGCGTTCCGCGCCGCCCCGGATTTTTTCCGCGATTGTGGCAGCGGTATTGCTCCTGGCGCTGGTGGCAATAGTTCTCTATGCACCGCGCGAGGCGGTCCAGGGCGACGCGCAGAAGATCCTCTACGTCCACGTGGGCAGCGCGGCGGCGGCCTATCTTTCCTTCCTGGTCACCGCGGGGGCCAGCATCGGGACGCTCATTTGGCGATCGGAGCGGATGGACCGGGTCGCCCGTTCGGCAGCACTGGTAGGGGTGTTTTTTACCACCGCGGTGTTGGCCAGTGGAGCGATCTGGGGGCGGGCGGTCTGGGGTGTTTGGTGGACCTGGGATGCCAGATTGACGACCACGTTGGTGATGTGGTTCGTCCAAGCCGGTTATCTGCTGCTGCGCAGCTGGGTCGACCAACCCCAGCTCCGCCAGCGGTTGGCCGCCTACGCCGGTCTGCTCGGGCTGGGCATCGTGCCGGTCAATTACATGGCCGCCTATTGGTGGCGAACCCTGCATCCACCCCCCACTGTCGTGGCCCCCGATTCCCCTGGACTTCCGCCGGCGATGGCCCATACCCTGATCGTGGCCGCTATTGCGGTCCTGCTGCTCTGGGGCTGGATGCTCTGGCTGCAGATCGGGATCGAGCGCGCCACCGACGAAATCGAGGGGACGGCCTAGCGTGGACGATGGGAGCGGCAATATGGTCATGGCGCTGATCGGGTACGGGTCGGTTTTCATTTGCCTGGCGGTGTGGGGTATTCACGCCAGCGGTCGCTGGCGGGCAATTGGGGTCGAGCTTGCCCGCCGCGCGGCCCGATCGGATAGCGATCACGGTCACGCTTAATTCCCGTCGCTGGGCCCTACTGACGGGTTCCCTACCGCAGGCTGGGCCCCCAGCCGGCGGCGATCGCTAACTGCCGCGATGGATCTGGCCGCGCTCGGGCGCTTCGCCCTGCTGATGGCCCTGGCGTTTGCCGCCTACGGGCTGGCCTCCCAGGCGCTGGCGATCTGGCAGCACGACGATCGACTGTCGCGATCGGCCCGCGGCAGCTTGGCGGGGGCGGCCCTGGCCACCACGGTGGCCATCGGAATCCTGGCCGCGGCGTTTCTGGCGGGTGAATTCGCGATCCGCTCGGTGGCCGAGCAATCCTCTTCTGACATGCCGGCCGGATTGACCTTTTCTGCCATCTGGGGCGGGCAGGCCGGATCGCTTTTGCTGTGGGCCTGGCTAACTTCGCTGCACGCCGGCATCGCGGTGCCCCTAGTCTGGCGGCGCCTGCCGGCATTCGGGCCCTACGTCGGGGCGGTGCTGGCGGCCGTGCTGCTGTTCTTTTTATTGATCCTGGTATTTGAGAGTTCGCCGTTTGAGCGGCTCGTGCCGATTCCCACTAACGGGCGCGGACTCAATCCGTTGCTCTGGGACTTGGCCATGCAGATTCATCCTCCGTTGCTCACGGCCGGTTACGTGAGTTTCGTAACCCCCTTTGCGATCGCCATCGCGGCCCTGGCAACCGGGCGGGTAGGCACCGAATGGCTGGCCGTCAACCGCCCTTGGATGCTCCTGGCCTGGGCGCTTCAAGGGGCCGGTCTCATCCTCGGAGCCTGGTGGGCCTATCGCGTCCTGGGGTGGGGAGGCTTCTGGGGCTGGGATCCGGTTGAGAATGTCGCCCTTATCCCCTGGTTGCTGGCCACCGCCTACCTGCACTCAGCAATGGTCCAGGAACGGATCGGGATGCTAAAGACCTGGAACCTGGCGCTCTGCCTGCTCTGCTACGTGCTGGCAGTCTTTGGGACTTTTGTCGTCAGATCAGGGGTACTTACCTCGGTTCACTCGTTTGCCCAATCGCTGATCGGACCCTATTTCTTCGCCTGGTTCGGGATTCTGCTTACGATCGCCCTCATGTTGATGATCTATCGTGCTCCGCTGCTCGGCAGCGGCCGACGTTTCGAATCCGTGACCTCGCGCGAATCCGGGTTTCTGCTCAACAACCTGCTGCTCGCATCGGTTGCCGCCACGACCTTCTGGGGGACAATTTTTCCGCTGATCGCCGAGCTTGTTACCGGACGCCAGGTTTCGGTCGGGGCGCCGTTCTACGGCCAGGTAAACGGGCCGTTGCTGGTTGGCCTGGTGGCGCTGGCCGGAGTCGGTCCGCTGCTGGCCTGGCGGGTGACACCGGCGCGCCGGTTCTGGCGGCGCGCCGGTCCGGCCCTGGCGGTAGCGGCGGTCGTCGGCGGCGTGTTTTTGGTTTCCGGAGTGGGCCGGGCGTTGCTGTTGGTGGCGATTGGAGCCTGTGTCTTTACCGTGCTGGCGATCCTGTTCGAAACCGGTCTGGCAGTGCGCGCGGGCGCGGCGCGCGGTTTGTTCTCGCTGGGGGCCGATCGCCGCCGCTGGGGCGGATATCTGGTCCATCTGGGCATCGTCTTGGTTGCGGTTGGGGCGATCGGCACCGCCGGTTTTCAGACCGAACGGGCGCTGACGCTTGCAATGGATGAGAGCGCCCGGGTCGGGGACTACGAGATCACTTTCCGTGGGATCGATGTATCCAGCCAACCTGCAGTAACCCACTTTGTCGCCAATCTGGAGGTTGCCACAGCGGGATCTGAGCGGCAGTTGGTGGCAAGCCGACGCGTCCACGCCGGCTGGGAGAGCCAGCCAGTTTCCGACGTGGGCATATTGACTGATTTGCCGCAACTTGACGACCTCTACGTGGTCCTGGCCGGCTGGGACGAGAGTTTTGACAACGTGTCGCTGCGGGTCCTAATCAATCCGGCCATCGGCTGGATGTGGGTCGGCGGGTCAATCTTCCTGCTGGCAGTGCTTATCGTCTTCTGGCCGGGGGCGGCGCCTTCGCTGGCCGAGCCGGGCCGGCGCGGACGCGAATTGCGGTTGGAATGGCAGCAGGGGCCCCAGGGCCCGAATTGAATCTGCGATTGGGAACGTTGCTGGCACTGCTGCTGCTGGCCGTTTTGGCATTTCCGGTCAAGGCCGATGCGCGACAGGAGCAGATTTGGGCGATCGCCGGCCAGCTGGCCTGCCCGGTATGCGCCGGCCAGAGCGTTAAGGACTCGAACGCGCAATTGGCGGTCCAGATGCGCCAGGTTATCGCCGAACAGTTGGACCTTGGGCGCAGCGAACGTGAAATCATCGCCTATTTGGTGGACCGCTACGGGGAAGAGATCCTGCTCGACCCGCCCAAATCGGGGCCGCAACTCTGGGTCTGGATCGGGCCGGTGGTAGTCATCGCCACAGGGCTGGTTTTGGCAGCCTCCCGCTTTAGCTGGAAATTGCCCACCCGGCGGCGGACGAAATGACCATATACCTGGCAATCCTGCTGGGATTGACCGTCGTGGTTGGGTTGGGCCTGGCGATCGAGCCGCTGCTTCCCCAGTCGCGACCCGATCCGTCGCGATTGCCCCAGGCAACGGTTGCCAACCTGCTGGCGCCGCCAGTGTCGGGAACCCTCTCGGGTCGCGGCCATCGCTTGTTTAGATTCGAGCGCGGCCAATTGGTATTCCTGCTCGGCGCCGCTGCGTTCGTTGGATTGGCGGTGCTGTTGGCGGTCGCCGCGCTTCGAACCGGGGACGAAACGATAGCTGTCCCGGTTGCCCAGTTCGCGGGTCAGCCGTCCGGTGACCTGCTGCTTGATCCTTCGGCCGGCGAGCTGATAGTTGGCACCAGCGAGGGCGTGTGGCGCGGCGGGTTTGGAGGGACCGGACCGACCCGGGTGGCCGGGGTCGACCCCCAGCCGTTTGCGCTAGCCGGCGATGGCCTGCTGCTGGCTGCCGACCGGGTAATCATCGGCCTAAACGATGGCATTCGATCGGCGATCAAAGTGCCCGAGGACGTCCAGGTGGTCGGGGCCTCGCGCAGCGGCCGCCGACTGGCGCTGGCGACCGGTGATCGACAGCTCTACCTTTCCAACGACGGCGGTTCTACCTGGCAGAGGGCGCTGGATCGGGCGCCAACTGGTCTTAGCGCGTTATCGATTAGTGATCGGGATGGGCGAATCTGGGCAGCAACCCGGGTCCAGGGAGTGCTGGTTGGCGATGGAAATTCTGGCTGGGCGGGAGCCAACGGGTTTGTCAACGGTGCTCTGCCGACGGTTGACATCCGCGATATCGATTACGACCCCGATAGTGGTGACACCTTCAGCGGGGCCGGCGGGAGCAGTTTTAGCGGAGCGTTGTACGCCGCTACCGCCGCCGGACTGTTCCGCTCGCTCGACGGTGGGCTGTCCTGGAATCGCCTGCCAACCGGCTTTGCTCCGGTCGCGGTGCTGGGCGCCAACGCGGGGCAACGCGCACTTTGGGCGCTCGCTGACGATGGCGCAATCTACCGCAGTTCCAACGGCGGCCGAACCTGGAACTGACCCGTCGATCGATCCTTGCGCTGGCGCTTGCGGCGGCATTGACGCTGATCGGGGTATTTGGCGACAGCATGGCGCAGGAACCTGGTGGCGAAATCGTCGTGACCGTGATCGGCAATACTCCCGAGAGCGTGCTGGTAACCGAAATCGATCTCCAGCTGCTGGCATTTGAGAACGAGGTGCTGGCTTGGACGCGAAGTGATTTTGTTACCGATCAGCCCGGCCAGGCGATTTTTGGTGGGCTTGCAACCGAGTCCGGGTGGGTCTATGTTGCCAGCGGAAGCTATCAGGGAGGAAGCTTTACTAGCGCTCCGGTCGCATTCGCCGATTCTTCCCAGTCCAGGTTGGAGTTGGAAGTTTTTGCGACCACGACCCAGGACCCGGGGCTGACGATAGCCGACTATTCGCTGGTTTTCGCCCTGGCCGCCTCCGGCAGCGCCCTCCGCGTGGTCCACACCCTGACGTTTGATCTGCCGGGGCGGGCGGCCCTGCTGGTAGACGCCGGAGATTCCTACCTGCGGCTTGATCTTCCACCAACAACCAGCAACTTCCGGGCGCTCAGCGGTCCGGCGACTTGGGAGCTGGCCGACGATGGCCGGGCGATAGCCGGGACCGCGACGCTGGCCCCCGGGCAGTCGACGTTTTCCGTCGAATATCAATTCCCGTTTGTCGCCGCCGGCCAAGAATTTGCGATTACTCCGTCGGCCCCGGTCGAGCGGCTCAGCGCCTGGGCGGTGGAGAACCAGTTGTCGCTTGCGGCGCCCTGGTTGGAACGGGGTCCGGGTCTGCAAATGTCCGAACGCGCTGCCTTAAGTCAATGGGGGGCCGATTCGTTGCCGGCCGGACGAATTCTGATGCTTGCGGTCAGCGATCCGAATTTTGGCGCCATCGACCGATTTGTGACCGCCCTGGACGGTCGCCCGCTGGCAGCCGGGCTGACAATCATAGCGATCCTACTGGCCGTCACCGCCGCGCTGCATCGACGCCTGCGCCGCCGCCGGCACCTGGCCGAAGCACGCCATCTGCTCTCCCAACTCGCCCAATCGGCTCCCGATCAGGTCGACCGCGACCGGCTGGCTTGTCTACTCGCTGACGATGCCGGGCTCGCGCGCCTGCTTGGGCGTGGCGCAGGCGATGCCCGGCCAAAGCAAAATTAGGCCATCCACATCCATGCGGCCCGGCCAATTTCCGTGCTGCGCGGCCTCGGCACCTTCTAACCCGACAGGGCGACCGCGATGATCAACGTAACGATCTGGAACGAATACCGGCACGAGCGCAACAGCGCCAAGATTGCGGACATCTACCCCGACGGGATTCACGGGGCGCTCGCCGCCGGACTTGCCCCCAATGCCGATATGGCGCTTGCGACCGCGACCCTTGACGAGCCCGAACACGGCCTGACCCAGTCGGTCTTGGACCAGACCGATGTCCTGCTTTGGTGGGGCCATGTCGCCCACGGCGAAGTTGCCGATGAAGTGGTCGAACGGGTTCACGATCGTGTCATGAACGGGATGGGGCTTTTGGTTCTGCACTCGGGCCACCTCTCGAAGATATTTAAGAAACTCATGGGCACGACTTGCTGGCTCAAGTGGCGCGAGGCCGACGAGCGCGAACGCATCTGGGTGGTCAATCCGGCCCACCCCATCGCCGCCGGGTTGGGCGAATACATCGAGATTGAACAGACTGAAATGTACGGTGAGCATTTCGACATCCCGGCTCCCGACGAATTGGTGTTCGTCAGCTGGTTCCAGGGTGGAGAAGTGTTTCGTTCAGGTTGTGTCTTCTACCGCGGCGCCGGCAAGATCTTCTATTTCCGGCCCGGACATGAGACCCTCCCGATCTACCACAACGCCGAGGTCCTGCAGGTGGTTGCAAACGGCATCCGCCACGTGGCCGCCGCCGGCGGCAAGGTTCCCACCTATGGCAACGCAATGCCGGTGGAGAACTTGGACTGGTACGATGGCCCGGACTTCTCAGAGCATCCACCTGAGGTGATCCTGCGCGGCCGCGCCTAGCGTGTAATTCTGTCGACGCTCAGCGACTATGTCAGTCCAATTGATCAGGGAGAATGTCGGTGGACGGGAACGGTTGCATTTCCTAGTAGCGCTCCATTGACGCCAGCCTCTCCCATGCCAACATGCCAAACCGGTTCAGTGGCGGGCTGCTGGAGCGGGCGTTTTTTGCTACCGTCATCCGCCAAATCCCCAGCTGACAGGCAATCGCCCTCAGTGACAACCCCTTCCGCTTGGCCTGCTGAACCGCCTTCCAGACCGACGCCTGGCGGCGCGTTGGTTGGCACCTGGGATCCGGCACCCTGGAAGAGCGGCGCGAATACGCCAATTCCCTGCCGGGCACCGCGGTCGGCAGACGCGCAAATTCCGGTGAACAGCGACAACCATTTTTGCCGGCGCATTGACTCGCTGTTTTTGCAACCCAAACAGGGCCGTTGCCGCACAAGATTTGTAACCCAAATCCGTAGGGAGGCAACCGATGGCAGGCAAGAAGCTGAGCCGGGCGGCGCGGAAGGAGCTGCTGACCGCTTTTCGGGGCCGCTACGTGCGGGCGACCAAGAGCGACAAATGCGCGATGGGGACCCGAATTGGACACCGTTGTACCAACTTTGAGGGCACGTCGCAATCCAGGGCTGCATGTTCTCCGATCCGTGCGCGTACCGCCGCTATGGAATTGCTAAAGGTCCGCCGGAGGCGGCGCCACAAAGCCCTGTGGTCGAGAAATTCGCCCAAGCACGGAACATGAGCCTCAGGAGCAGGTTAGGGCGAACACCGTTGTACCGAGCCAACGCTTAAATTGCTCGTTGTCGCTGAACTGCTTAAAGAGCTGCGTGTTGTCCTTCATCAGGTCGAGGACGACGCGCCCGAGGGCCTTGTCATGTTCGATCCGCGCGTTCTGCTTGTCTGAATTGGCTCTGGCGTGCTGAAAAGCCGTGTCCGCCGCCACACGTTCGGGGATCTCCTTGGTGATCAATTGGCGGACTCGGTCGGCATCCTCCCAAGAAATGTCACCAAATTCGTCGTTGAACACGGCAACGATGTTCGAGAGTCGGTCAAGTTCTGGCTCGGGCTTGCCGCCACCCACACTCGTCGGCACCGGGTCGATCTCGGCATCGGAGTCCGCAATCTGGATCGCGATCGCAGCCTGCTTTTCGACGCGATAGCTGCCCATATCTATCGTCTCGAGAATGCCTTTCGAAAGGTCGTCCTCCTCCGGTGCGGGTAGTTTCGGGATCAGGAAGTTGAGGAAGATGGACAACTTTTCCCACTCTGGGTTCGTGTAAGGCAAGATCGCGGATAGGAATCCATACGTTCGGGTGAAAGCCTTCGCGTTCCCCTTAAATCCGACCTGCCCGTCTTCGTCGAGATCTTCCTTGTAACGTGCAACGCATGCGTCGAGGATCGGGTGCAGTTGCTCTACGTCCGCACCTGCGAGATACCGCGTCACGAACTCATTGACCTGGTCTTCGGAATAGGTTTCCGCACCGGCGAGCGCAGCCACGAGGTCGTGTAGTTTGTTGGCGTCGGTCTCGCCGCTAAGGATCGTCGTCCGGTAATAGTCCGAGAACGCGAGTTCGATGCTGTCGCTATCGTTCAAGAAATCGAGAACGAACGCGTCGTGCTTTTTGGGGTGCGCGCGATTGAGGCGCGAGAGCGTCTGAACCGCCTTGACGCCGGACAGCGGCTTGTCAACGTACATCGTGTGGAGAAGCGGCTCGTCGTAGCCGGTCTGGAACTTGTCGGCGGCGATCAGGAACCGGTAGGGGTGCTCTTGAATCTTGTCGGGGATAGCATTCGACGGGAATCCGTTGAGAGACGCTTCAGTGACCATGCTGCTGTGGTACTCGTGTTCGCCAGAGAAAGCGACGATCGCCTCGTACGGGCTCTTGCGCTCTCGCAAATAGCTCCGGATTTGGTGGAAGTACTGGATTGCGCGTTCAACGCCGCCGGTTACCACCATCGCGCGAGCTTGGCCGCCGATTTTGTTGAGGCCGCTCACCTGCTCATGGAAGTGATCGACCATGATTTCTGCTTTGAGTCGGATCGCATGTTCGTGGCCCTCGACATATAGGCGGAGTTTTTTGTGTGCGCGCTTCGTGTCGAACTTCGGATCGATCTCCACGGTCTTTATGAGACGGTAGTAGCTGTTCACCGGCGTGTAGTACTTGAGCACGTCGAGGATGAAGCCTTCTTGGATCGCCTGCTTCATCGTGTAACTGTGGAAAGGCCGGTACTTGGGCTCACCAGCTTTCTCCGACCGCTCGCCGAAGATCTCCAGCGTCTTGTTCTTGGGCGTGGCCGTGAACGCGAAATAGCTCGCGTTGGGGAGCATCTGCCGCGACTCCATCAGTCGATTGATGATGTCCTCGGTCGTTTCGTCGTCGTCGGTGGCCGCACCCAAAAGTGCCCGGCTCATCGCCCCGGCGGTCTTCCCACCCTGGCTGGAATGGGCTTCGTCGATGATGATTGCGAAGTTGCGGCCGGCGTGCGTCGTTCCGATGTCGTCGAGCACGAACGGGAATTTCTGGACGGTCGTGATGATGATCTTCTTACCGTCCTCGATGAAGCGACGAAGATCGCCCGAACGATTGGCGTGGCCGAGCGTGGCGCTGACCTGGGCAAACTGTTTGATGGTGTCGCGGATCTGCCTGTCGAGGATGCGGCGATCGGTGACAACTACTACCGAATCGAACACCCGTGTGCCTCTGCGTTCGAGCCCGACGACCTGGTGGGCGAGCCAGGCGATGGAGTTGCTTTTGCCGCTGCCAGCGGAATGCTGCACGAGATAGCGCTTCCCTGCTCCGTGCTCCTCGGCCGCCGCAAGTAGCTTCCGCACCACGGCGAGTTGGTGGTAGCGCGGAAAGATCTGGACCCGCTTCCTCTTGCCAGTCTTGTCGTCTCGCTCCTCGACCACCTGAGCGTAACGCTCAAGGATGTTGGTGAGTCCCGATGGCGAAAGGATCTGGTTCCACAAGTATTCAGTCTTGATTCCGTTCGGGTTCGGCGGGTTACCAGCTCCGTCATTCCAGCCTCGATTGAACGGTAGGAACCAGGAGTCCTTGCCGGTGAGGTGCGTGCAGAACCGCACCTCCTGGTCGTCTACGGCGAAGTGGGCGACGCACCGCCCCAGCTGGAACAGCAATTCGCGTGGGTTGCGGTCGCGCTGGTACTGCTGCACCGCATCGGCCACGGTCTGCTTGGTTAGATTGTTCTTCAGCTCGAACGTGAATATCGGAAGCCCGTTGATGAAGGTAACGAGGTCAAGCGCGAGCTGCGTCTCATCATTGCTGTAGCGAAGCTGCCTTGTAACAGTGAAACGGTTGAGTGCGAAGCGCTCCGCGGCGGCCGTGTTCCCGGGGCTGGGCGTCCCGTAGAAAAGATCGAGATTGTGCTGGCGGTGCTTTACGCCGGCGCGCAGCACGTCGATCGTGCCGCGCTTTGTGACCTCGCCCTGCAGGCGCGCCAGGAAGTTCCGCCGGGTCGGCCCGTCTTGCTCAAGGTCGAGTGCCGTTGCAATATCGGGCTGGGTCTCCCGGAGAAACGCGGCGAATTGGACCAGGTCGATCGCATGCTCGCGGTCGTAGTCACTTGGGCTGCCCTCGATCCAGCGCCTCTCACCGTCCGTATTGGGCGTCCCGGCTACCTCACCGTTGGGAGAGCGTGTGACGCACGTCATCGCCTCGACGATCAGGCGTTCAAGGCCAAGCTCGCTCGTATCGGTGGTCACGTAGCGAATTCCGCAAGTTCGGGGGCGAGCGCGTCAGTTGCCACTTCGTCGATTTTGATGATGTCTTCGAGATCTGTGGAGTGGATCTCAGGCAGGGCGGCTGCCGCTTCCCTGACGTCGAGCTTACCAGTGACCACATCTGCGATCAGGCGGGTTTGGTATTCATTGAATAAGGCGATCTCGCGGCGCGCAGTGCCGATTGCAGTATCGATTCTGGCAGTCTCGCGGTCGAGGTAGCGGATGATGGCGGTCTGTTCAGGGAGAGGCGGAAGGGGTAGGCGGAATTTAAGGACATCCAACGAGGAAAGGTGTTTCACGGTCGTTGCGTAGGTGACTTCGTTCAACGCCGTGAGCGGGAAGCGCAGGCAATAGAACAGATAACGTTGGCTCGCGCGGGACGGCAGAGCTCGGACGCAACAAAGGCGCTGGTTCAACAATGCTGGCCCCCGGTCCCACCAAGCAACGTTGAAGTCTCCATCCATACCGATCAAGACATCTCTGTCCGCGATCGAAGCTTCAGGAATGGAGCCACCAGTCCACCGGACCGCAGTCTTCTCTTTGAATAAGTCCCGGATGCGCACGAGTGGAATGCCGTTGGACGGATCAAAGAGCTCCGAATCGAAAGGGAACCCGTTGACCAACGCGGCGGTCTCGGCAAGTCGAGCAACGTCCCAATGCTCCGGCATGTGACCCAGCCACTCCACGCCCGAGGGTTTGAGTCGCACATCAGGGTCAAGACCACGTGTCACGGCGCGGTGGATGATCGCCTGCTTCTGCTCCGTGAGCAGTTCTAATAGGCGTCGCTTCGCTCGGATGTAGCGGTTGATCCGCAGGTCGACGTGGTCGAGGTAGCGGGCAATTGAAACCTGCTCACCGAAAGGCGGGAAGGCAACGCGTTCACTTAGGTATGACGAGGAATCGATATTCTGTATGCCAGTGGTTTGCTTGATCGAGCGAACATTGAGGCGGATGGCGTACAAGTGCGAGTGAAGATATGTCAAGAAGCCTGAGTCACAGTCAACGGCAACTGGCATTCGGGCCACGAAGTTCGAACAGACAGCCTCAACATCGTGGTCGTACAGCATCACTGCGCCGACCGGTTGCGAGTCCCCTCCACCGGACTTCTCAAGGAGTAAGTCCCCATTCTGTAACAATCGACGATTCCGCTCTTTCGGCGTTATTGCTCGAATCGTAGGTTCAGCGAGCCT
The DNA here is from genome assembly GCA_965261345.1 of Chloroflexota bacterium. Taxonomy (GTDB): domain Bacteria; phylum Chloroflexota; class UBA11872; order UBA11872; family VXNJ01; genus VXNJ01. Next base: position 347,538 of record OZ253449.1, on the reverse strand, counting down.
AACTCTGAATCGCATTCGATCAAAGTCTGCAACACGTACACAAGGCAAATCCTGGTGACCGTTAGACTCACTACCCCAGATGCCATTGATGCATCCTTGGATCGAGGTCACGAGCCGCCGCACCTCCCAGTGCTCCGGCACGTCCCCCAGCCATTCCACGCCCGCGGGCTTCATGGCCGGATAAGGATTTACCCCAGCGATCAAGCGCGTCACCCGACGATCTCTGCGAGCAATCCATCGGTCTCCTGCTCGAGCGCGAGGATTTCGGCACGGATCTCGTCAAGGGGGCGCAGCAGCGCGGGCTTGTAGAAGTAACGTGTGAAACTGATCTCGTACCCGACTTTGACGCTAGAAGCGACGAACCAAGCGTCTGGCGCATAGGGCAACACCTCACGGCGGAAGAACGCATCAATCCCGCCGTCTTCGAGCAGCGGCACCTGCTCGCTGTCGCGCAGTTCGCTGTCCGGCTCGTACTCCACGACGCGCACCACGCCGGCCAAAGTGACTTCGAATAGACCGCGCAGTGGGTCCGGTGCAACGCTCCCAGCTCGGTGCACCCTCTTGACAACCGGACTCGCCGCCTCATCGCGCTCAGCCAGATTGCTTTTCAAAAGCTTCTTGCGCCTGGCAGTCAGCTTCAGGCTCGCCGCGCGCGCCAGCGGCGCGAGTTTGTCAAGGAATGCGCTGAAGTCGTCGGATGAGCCACCGCCGAGATGTTCAGTGGCGGCATCGACAAGATCCGCCAACGCTTCCTCACCCGCCATGCTGCATCCATCCCGGAATACTCGCCGCCGCGCCGGGCCGAGATCAACGCGGAGCCGCAGTGGCCGCTCTACGGTCACCTTCTGATAGCCGAAGGCGGCGTTCGGAAAAAACTTAGACTGCTCGCTCTCCTCGAGCCCGAGAAAGGCATCGCAGATCCGAGCGATGTCAATTTCCGAGAGCTCGCAATTCTTGTTGCCGAGGTTCTTGCGCAGCGGACTGTGCCACCGCGTGGCGTCGATCAGCTGCACCTTGCCACGACGCCGCTCCGACTTGCGATTCGTCAGCACCCATATATAAGTAGCGATGCCGGTGTTGTAGAACATGTTCAGCGGCAACGCGACGATTGCCTCGAGCCAGTCGTTCTCGATGATCCAACGACGGATGTTGCTCTCGCCTTGCCCGGCGTCGCCGGTAAATAGCGACGAGCCGTTATGCACCTCGGCGATGCGGCTGCCGAGCTTGGTACCGTGCTTCATCTTTGAGAGCATGTTGGCGAGAAACAGCATTTGCCCGTCGCTCGAACGCGTCACCAACGAGTACTCAGGATCGCCCGCGTGCTGGATCACGAAACGGGGATCGTGGATGCCGCCCTTGCCGCCCATCCGCTCGAGATCGCTCTTCCAACTCTTTCCGTAGGGTGGATTGGAAAGCATGAAGTCGAACTCGTGCGCCATAAACGCATCGTTCGAGAGCGTCGAGTGCTCGGGCCCACCGACGAGGTTGTCGGCGGCATCCCCTTCCCCCTTGAGCAGAAAGTCGGACTTGGCAATCGCCGCCGTCTCCGCGTTGATCTCCTGACCGTAGAGGTGCGCTGAGATTTCCTTGCCGTGCTCCTCGGCCAAATGCTCGAGCGTCTCCTCGGCGACCGTCAGCATGCCACCGGTGCCACAGGCGCCGTCGTACAACAAGTAGGTGCCGGACTCGATGTCGGCTGCAACGGGCAGGAACACCAGGTTCGCCATCAACCGCACGGCGTCCCGGGGCGTCCAGTGCTCCCCGGCCTCCTCGTTGTTCTCCTCATTGAAGCGACGCACCAGCTCTTCGAAAATGGTGCCCATTGTGTGGTTGTCGATCCCCGTGCCGGGGGTTGGACTCAGATCGATCGCCGGATCGGTGAACTTCTCGATCAGTGTGCCGAGCGCGTCTGCCCGCGAGAGCCGCGGGATCTGATTGCGGAATTCGAAGCTGTCGAGAATCTCCTGGACGTTCGGCGAGAACCCTTCAAGGTAGGCGCCAAAATCGGCGCGCAGCTGCTGCTGGCTCGTCCGCGCTCGCAAGTCCCGCATCGTGAACGCAGAGGTGTTGTAGAAGGACTGCCTGGCCGCCTGTCGGAGTGCCCCGTCCTGATTGACGATGCCCGCTTCATCAAGCGCCCGCTTCATCTCAAGCACTGCGGCACTCGTCGGTTCAAGCACTACGTCAAGTCGGCGGAGCACTGTCATCGGTAGGATCACATCGCGATATTTGCCGCGCACATAGAGGTCGCGCAGCACGTCATCCGCGATGCCCCAAATGAAATTCGTGATCCAGGAGATGTCGCCGTTCACGGTACCTCTTTCATTGACATTGCGTACGGTGCCGAGCATAGCTGCCTGTTCTTTGTGACCAGTAAACGGCACGCATTTCCCACCCGGGCTGCCATCGGGGACTTGCCAGCGCGCAGCCCGCATATAGAGTCATCACCCGAACAAGCGAACACGCTTCCGGAGGTGTGCACACTGCATCGAGTGAGTCCGCAATTTTCCCTACTTATTGTCAATTACCAATGTCAGCGCCGACGGACTTGTGAACCGATTTCGCCCCAAGGGCGCTTTCGGATAGGCTGGCGGCCGCAATGGACGCGGCCGGTCGTTCATGGCGACAAATCAGCCTAATTCGGCCCGATCAGCCGAGCCGGTGAAATATGCAGGCCAGGCTACCGTAAGCCCGATCAATTAACCCTCCATCTTTTGCCTCCTGGCCTGCTTAACGAAAGGCCGTCGAAGCGGCCTGCCGCAAGGAGGGTGGTACCGGCTTTCGAAAGGAGGGTTCTGGCTTGCGAAGGCGCCCCGCAATCGCCTAACAGAGCCCAATCTGGTGGTGTGAGAGGCAATCGAGCCCGTCTGCCGTAACCAGATAGTTGTGCTCGACTCGGCAGCCCTGGAACGGCTCGCCGAACACATGCGGCTCAAAGGTGATCACGTCGCCCTCGGTGATCGTCTCCATGTTGCCAGGTCGAAAGTCGGGGCCCTCGGGATGTTCCAGGCCCAGGGCGTGCCCGGCGTGGCCCTGCATCTTCTTCCACCCCGAATCAAATTCGGCGATTGCGTCGGTTTGCACCTCGAAAATTTCGTGTGCGCTAACGCCCGGCCTGGCAAATGCTGCCGATGCCTGCAGCCCGGCAATGGCGGCCTCCATTGCTTTCTGTTGCAGGGCGCTGGGGTTGCCGCCAACGTTGAGGGTATTGGTGATATCGCAGCGGTAACCGTTCATGTAGGGGTAGATGTCGAGCAGCAGGTTGTCACCGCGCTCAATTACCCGGTTGGTCGGTGTCCCACCTAGACGCATGTGCGAACCGGCCCGGAAATCGCACATCATCACGATCGGTTGCTCGGCCTGCTTGGTGGCCTCGGCCACGACTTCGGCGTAGAGTTCAACCTCAGTAACGCCGGGACGGACCAATTCACGGGCCGCGCCGTGAAATCGTTCCCCTACCGCGATCGCCGCCCTGATCACCGCCAGTTCGTCCGGGTCCTTGCGCCGCCGCATGGCGGTGATGGTCGGCTCTATGTCGAAAACCTGGGCAATCGGTTGCAACGCCTTGGCTGCGACGCAAGCCGGTTCGGTACCGAGGTGGCCGATGCCGAGGCGTTCGAGTTCGGCCGCAACCGCGCGCGCAGTTGCGATGGTGCGCGGCACCAGCGGATCAAAGGCCTGCCATTGGGCACTAACGGCACTGCAACCGGTTGCGTCCAGGACCCCGTCGCGATCGCGCGCGAACCCATCCAGGAACACCGTGGCGGCCCCGTCGGCGTCGATTAGCAAATACTGCGGCGCCCGGCTGGAAATGTTGTTCGGGTCATGCAGGAATCCGGTCAGGTAGTAGACGTGTTCAGGGCGCGCGATCAGCAGTCCGTCCAGTTCCGGAGAGACGCCCTTGACCGCTTCGAGCAAGCGCCGGCGCCGATTGCGGCAGGCGGCCGGATCGAGATTTGGGATCATTTGGCTACTCTTCCCAGGTAGTGCGGGCTGGACCCGTAGAAAACTTCGGATGCCTCCATGAGCGATTCGGAGACCGTGGGGTGCGGATGGATCGCGTGTCCGATTTCGCTGGCTATCGCACCCATTTCAATGGCGATCACCTGGGCGGCGATGAGTTCACCGGCCCCGGCCCCAACTATCCCGGCGCCCAGCACCCGTTCATCGACCGGGTCGATTATCAACTTGGTCAGGCCTTCGGTCCGGTCCATCGCGGTGGCCCGCCCGAGCGCGGCCCAGGGGAACCGCACGATCCGGATCTCACGGCCCTCGGCCCGCGCTTGGGTCTCGGTCAGGCCGCACCAGGCGATTTCCGGGTCGGTAAAAACGACCGCCGGAATTGCGGCGTGGTCAAAGTGCGTGGGATGGCCGGCGATTACCTCGATGGCGACCTTGGCCTCGGCGGTGGCCTTGTGGGCCAGCATCGAACCGCCGACAACGTCGCCGATCGCAAGAATCTCGGGATTGGTGGTGCGCTGTTGCAGGTCGGTCTGGATAAATCCCTGGCGGTCGAGCTCGACGCCGACATCCTCCAGGCCCAGGCCAGTGCTGTTGGGTCGCCGCCCGACGGCCACCAGGACCTGATCGAACCAGGCGGCCGGAACATCGCTGTCCTCGCCGCGAAATTCCACCCGAATGCCGCCCGGGAAACCGTTGGCGGCGGTAACTCTGGTGCGCAACAGGATTTGCGCGAACTCTCCCTGCAGGCGGCGCTGCAGCGGCCGGACTAGATCGCGGTCGGCGCCCGGCAGCAGGCCGCCGGTCATCTCCACCACTGAGACCTTAGTGCCCAGCGCGGCATATACCGAGCCCAGCTCCAAGCCGATGTAGCCGCCGCCGACGACCAGCAGGCGCCGCGGCGGGCCCTTGATGTCTAGCGCCGAAGTCGAGTCCAGGATTCGCGCATCGGAATAGTCAAAGAATGGCAAACGGGTCGGCTGCGAACCGGTTGCGATGATCGCCTGATCGTATTCGACCAGCTCGGGATTTTCACCTGTGATCTGCAGTTTTCCGGGCCCGGCGAAACGCGCCCGTCCGCAAATTACCCGCACCTTTTGTTGACGCGCCAGCATTGCAACCCCGCCGGCCATGCGGTCGATCACCTTTTCTTTCCAGGACAATAGGCCTTCCAGCGCAACTTCCGGCTGGCCGAAATCAATCCCGAACTGCTTGGCGCCGCGCGCGGCGGCCATTATGTCGGCAGCATGCAGCAGGGTCTTAGACGGGATGCAACCGCAGCGCAGGCAAACCCCGCCGAGGCGTTCGTTCTCATCAATTAGGGTTACGTCGAATCCCGCCCGGGCGGCGGCAAACGCCGCCGGATATCCGCCGGGACCGCCGCCTATTACGGCCACTCGCAAAGTCTGCTCGCTCATTGGTTAGTTCTTTTCGGTAGACCCCGGCGGCATGGCTGGTTAGACCAGGCCCGGATCGGCTAGTCCTTGGGTTAGGGCGGTGAGGAATCGCGCGCCGTCGGCCCCGTCGACTGCGCGGTGATCAATTGACAGCGAAAGGGGAATCGTCAGCTGCGGGGCGAATGCCCCGCCGGCCCAAACCGGGATGGTTTCTGCCGTCCCGACGCCGAGAATTGCCACTTCCGGGGGATTGATGATCGGCGTAAATTCACCGATCCCAAGCGTCCCCAGATTGGTGATCGTAAAACTGGCGCCGGTCAGCTCGTCCGGTTTTATCTGGGCGCGGCGCGCCCGTCCGGCCAGATCGGCCAGTTCTTCGGCCAATTGGGCAAGATCCTTGCCCTCGGCGGATCGGACTACCGGAACAACCAGGCCGCGATCGGTATCCACGGCTATACCGATATTCCAGTACCGCTTGTGGACCAGTGACCCCGACGAAGCGTCGAAGCTGGCGTTGAGGGCCGGTTCGGCCTGCAACGCGGCAACCACCTTTTGAATCAGGATCGCCGTAACACTGGCATTGGCTCCGGTCTCTTTTAGGCGCGCCCGTTGGCGCTGGAGCTCGGAAATATTCGCCCGTGCATGCAGCGTCACATGTGGGATGGTGGTCCAGGATTGGCCCAGGTTGCGGGCGATGGTGCGTCGCAGGCGGGAGAGCTCTACCGATTCAGTCGGCCCATAGGCTGAAAAATCGGGCAATTCGGGCGGCTGGGCGGTCGCCGCCCGGGAGGCGTGGGACACCGCTGCCTGGCGGGCATGGGCCTTAACGTCGTCGGCCGATATCCGTCCGCTGGGTCCGCTTCCAGCCACCGCGTAGATATCAACTCCGATTTCGCGGGCCAATCCACGCACGCTGGGCGAAGCGAAGACGGGGCCGCTACCGGTCGGCGGCCGCGATGGCAACGGCGAGCTCACCGGCTGCGGGGTGCGGACCGGTGCCCGTCCGTAACCGGTCCCTGCCGCTTGGGCGGATGGGGATGCCTGCTGGGCGCTTGGGCCGGCCGGTGATGGTGCCGGCGCGGCGGCCGGCGCCGCGGCCTCGGCGGCCAGCGAGAGGATCGCCTGCCCGGTGGTGATCTGGTCACCCGGGGCAACCAGCAGCTTGAGCACCTTGCCGGCCAATTCCGAAGGCACCTCCACCGTGGCTTTGTCGGTCTCTACCTCGATTACGGCCTGTTCGATTGCGATCTGGTCGCCTTCGCGAACTAGCACCTTGAGGATGTCGGCGGCCCCGGCGCCCTCCCCCAGCGAGGGCATCTTTAGGTCGCTCACCACGGTCGGATCGGCCTTGACGGGTTGTTTACCGGTCAAGAGATCACCGGGTTGGCTTTTTCGGGGTCCAGGTCGAAGTGGGCGATCGCGGCGCGGGCAAGTGAGGATTCGATATCGCCGCGATGAGCCAGTTCGCCGAGCGCCGCCAGGGTCACGTAGCGATGATCAACCTCGAAGAAATCGCGCAGCTCGGCCCGAGCTTCTGAGCGGCCGAACCCGTCGGTACCGAGGGTGACAAACGGCCCGGGAATCCAGCGACCCAGCGAATCGGCGAGAGACTTGACATAATCTGATGTCGCCACCGTGACCCGCGGGTCGTCGCCCAGGCACTGCCGAACATAGGGCACCCGGCGCGGCTGGTTGGGGTGGAGCATGTTCCAACGCTCGACCGCGTTGCCTTGCCGGCGCAGCCCGGTCAGGCTGGTTGCCGACCAGACATCGGATCCGATGTCGAACCGCTCGGCCAGCTGCGTCTGGGCCAGCAGTGCTTCGTTGAGGAGCGCACCGCTGCCCAGCAGGTTGACCTGCAGTGGCGCCTCGGGTATCGGCGATGGCGAAATCTTGTAAAGGCCATTGACGATCCCTTCCTTAACGCCGGGGGAAGTGGGCATTGCCGGTTGAGCGTAGTTCTCGTTGCCGACAGTGAGGTAGTACCAGATTTCCTCGTCGCACTGGAACATCCGCCGGATGCCGTCCTGGATGATCACCGCAATCTCATAGGCAAAGGCAGGGTCGTAGCTGCGCAGATTGGGCACGGCCGAGGCCAATAGATGACTGTGACCGTCCTGGTGCTGGAGCCCCTCGCCGGCCAGGGTGGTCCTGCCGGCGGTGCCGCCGACCAGAAAGCCGCGCGTGCGGGAGTCGCCCGCCGCCCAAACCAGATCGCCCACCCGTTGCATCCCGAACATTGAATAGAGGGTAAAGAACGGGATCATCGGCTGGCCGTAATTGCTCAGCGCGGTACCGGCGGCAATGAACGAGGCCATCGCTCCGGCCTCGTTGATCCCCTCCTGCAGGATCTGCCCGTCGACGGTCTCGCGATAGGAGAGCAGGCTGGCCGAATCGACCGGGTCGTAACGCTGCCCGAGCGGCGAAAAAATTCCGCATTGGCGGAACAGCGCCTCCATCCCGAAGGTGCGTGCCTCGTCCGGCACGATCGGGACGATGTAGCGGCCCAGCTTCGGGTCGCGCAGCAGCTTGGTCAGGATGCGGACGTAGGCCATGGTGGTCGACACCGTGCGCTCGCCCGAACTCTGCAGGAATTCATCGATCAGCTGGTCGTCGGGGGCGGAGATGGTGCTCGGTTTGACCGTTCGCGCCGGGACGAAACCGCCAAGCTGACGGCGGCGCTCCTGTAAGTAGATAGCCTCCGAGCTGTCAGGTCCGGGATGGTGAAAGTCGATTTCGGAGGCTATCCGGTCCGAGATCGGAATTTCGAATCGATCGCGGAAAGCGATCAGCTCATCCTGATTGAGTTTTTTCTGCTGGTGGGTGATGTTGCGGCCCTCACCCGCCTCGCCGAGACCGTAACCCTTGATCGTGCGGGCCAGGATCACGGTCGGCGCGCCCCGGTTGCGCAGCGCCTGGTAGTAGGCGGCATAGACCTTGATCGGGTCGTGTCCACCCAGAGTCAGTCGCCACAGCTGGTCGTCGCTCTTGTCGGCCACCAGCTCGGCCAGTTCGGGGTCGGAATTCCAGAAATGCTCGCGCAGGTAAGCGCCGTCGGACACCGAATACTTCTGGAAATCGCCGTCGACCACGTCGCCCAGGCGACGGGCGATCACCCCGCGCTGGTCACGCTCGAACAACTCGTCCCAATCGGACCCCCAGAGCACCTTGATAACGTGCCAGCCAGCCCCACGGAAAATGGCCTCCAGTTCCTGGATGATCTTGGAATTGCCCCGCACCGGCCCGTCGAGCCGCTGCAGGTTGCAATTTACGACCCAGATGAGGTTGTCGAGCCGGGCGCGGGTGGCCAGTGAAATTCCGGCCAGGCTCTCGGGTTCGTCGATTTCACCGTCGCCCACAAAGGCCCAGACCTTGCGGTCGGATACGGGGGTGAGCTGGCGCGCCTGCAAGTAGCGCATGAAACGGGCCTGGTAGACCGACATCAGCGGCCCGAGGCCCATCGAAACGGTCGGAAAATTCCAAAATTCGGGCATCAGCCACGGGTGCGGATAGGAAGAGAGTCCAGGCTCGTCTTGAAGCTCGCGGCGGAAATTCTTAAGGTGCGACTCGGAAAGGCGCCCCTCAAGGTAGGCGCGGGCGTACATGCCGGGCGAGCAATGACCCTGGAAATAGACCATGTCGCCGCCCTCGGGATGATCGGGGCCCTTGAAGAAGTGATTCTGGGCGACCTCATAGAGGGTGGCGGCCGAGGCATAGGTGGAAATGTGGCCGCCGATGCCGTCGGATGCCATGTTAGAGCGCACCACCATGGCCATCGCATTCCAGCGGATGTAGCTCTTAATGCGCCTTTCCAGCGACTGGTTGCCGGGGTAATCGGGCTGCAGGTTGACCGGAATCGTGTTCACGTACGGGGTGTTTAGAGCTTCCGGTGACCAGACCCCGGCGCGCTGGGCATAAATCTGCAGATCTTCCAGTAAGCGCTTGACCCGGTCGGGGCCGCGCGCGTGCAGGACATCCTTGAGAGCCTGGGTCCAATCGTGCAACTCGAGATCGTCGATTGAAAACTGGCCGTTGGCGGCACTCACCGGATCGGTGTTCATCGATTAAGCGTTACCCGTTTGGCCGTGTGGCGCCGTCGCTGAAAATGACTTCCGAATTAATGTTAATTGGGCATCGGCCCGCCGCCGGTGAGGATGCGTCGCACACTTTAAAGTACGAACATGCTAGATCTCCACGTCCATCATCTGGGCCGGATTGCCTACCGGGACGGCTTGGCTTGGCAGTATGCCACCGCCAACCGCGTGCGCTCGGGAAGTTCCCCGGACACCCTCGGGCTGCTTGAGCACGAACCGGTTTATACGATGGGCGCGCGTGGCGGGCGGGCCAATCTGCTGGCTGCCGAAGAGGAGTTGAGCGCCAGTGGGGTGGAGGTTGTGGACGTTGATCGCGGCGGGGACATCACCTACCATGGGCCCGGTCAACTGGTGGCCTACCCGATCCTGCTGTTGAGCCGGCTCGGCCTTGGACCATCGGACTACGTGCACCGCCTCGAGGACGCAATCATCGCGGTCCTCGACCGATTTGCAATCGCGGCTTCCGCCGATCCGCGGCGCCCCGGCGTCTGGGTTGGCGGCGCCAAGATCGCCGCAGTCGGAGTGCGCTGCCAGCGCGGCGTGACCCGCCACGGGGTGGCGATTAATGTCGATCTGGACCTGAACCCTTTCGCGGCGATCATTCCCTGCGGGTTGGCCGGGGCGCCGGTGACCACGATTGCCGAGCAGTTGCGCCAACCGGTGACGGTGGCCGCCGCTGCCGAGCAATTCCGGTTCGTTTTTGCCAGCAGCTTCGGGTTCGAGCCGTCTCTGGGTCAACCCGGCCAAATTTCGCCGCCGCCCCTGCCGCCGCAGCAAGCCGCCGCCGCCGAATAACTTGCGTGGGTAACATTTTCGGAGACTCACGGCCAACGTTGCAACACCCGGATAACAGTGCGGCAAAAACTCCTTTTCCTAAACCTTCGCAACGGCGATCTCAACTCTGAGGTCGTTGCCTGGGCGCTCTACGACGGGTCGCTGAACGCCGACGAGGTGCAGATGCAGGCCGGAAGTGAAAACATCCCGCCTTATCCGACCGCGATGGCGGCCTTGCGCGACGGCTGGCGGGTTCTCCAGGCCTCGCCCGTGCCCGAGCGCAGCGCGGGCCAGGGACTGGGCGGCCTGGCCAACGAATACATGCTTGAAAAACTGGTCGATTGACGGCTAAAAACGCGCGCCACCGGGCGGAGGCTAATCCTTGACAACGTTGGACACGCGGCCGGAATTGGCGCCAGTTGGTAGCGAACACCTGCTGGGCGTTGAACAAATGGCCAGGTTCGTCATCGACGGTTACTTGGAATTTGACGGTCTGATCCCGGACGAACTCAACCAACAGGCCTTTGCCGACGAGCAGACGGCGGTCGACGATTCCGGTCGCAAGGCCGAATTTGCCTGGCACATTACCGACAACAAGGACGGATTTTTCAATCATTCGGCGGCAATCCGCAAGATTCATCAGCTCCCGGCGGTGCGGGGGATTCTGCAGAGCCTGTTGGGGCCAGGTCATGTGCAGAACCACTCGGCGCTGCACGTGACCTACCCCAATCAGCAAGAGGCCCAGATGTGGCACGTGGATTCCGGGGGTCGTCGCCAGGTCCGGCTGCCCGGCATCCATCCCTATTCATTCGATATCCTCACCGCCTACTTTGCCCACGGCGTTCCCTATGAGATGGGCCCGACCCTGGTCCTGCCGGGATCGCACATGCGCTCAATGCTGGGCCCCGACACCGGCCGCTACAAGAACATCGTCGGACAAAAGCGTCTGGCCGGGCGCGGCGGTCGGATCTGCTTCATGCACGAGGCGATCTGGCACTGTGCTCAAACCAACGCGACCGACCAGCATCGCTTCATGTTCAAGATCCGCTACAACCCGCGCACCGCCCAGCGCGCAACCTTCAATACCGAGGGATGGGACAGCCGGCAAATCCGGCGCCTGTTTCTAATGAGCAAGGACACCCATGCCCTCACTGGAGAAAACGCCTGGCTGGTGTCGGAACGGGCCCGCTGGTGGAGGTATCTCTGCGGGGCCGATGAATTGATCGACCCCAGCGGAACCGGCGCTCACGGGGATTACAACTAACGGCAACCGGGCTACGGGCCGGCCCGTAGCCGCCCCTTTATCGGACGGGAGGATCGCTCGCCCGACCGGCGGGCCCGAAATAATCGGCCGCGGCCAGTAGTGCCCGCGAATAGGGGTGTTGCGGTTGCTGCAGGATCTGTTCAACTGGTCCCTGCTCGACGATCCGGCCCCGCTCCATTACCGCCATTCGGTCGCACATGTAGCGTGCGACCGCCAGATCGTGGGTGATGAACAGGTAGGCGACACCCAGTTGTCGGCCCAGCCGTCGCAGCAACTCGATCACCCCGGCCCGGACCGAGACGTCGAGCATCGAAGTCGGCTCATCGGCCACTACCAATAGCGGCTCAATCACCAGCGCCCGGGCGATCGCCACCCGCTGCCGCTGGCCGCCGGAGAGCTCGTGCGGATAGCGGAACAGGAATGTCGGCGGCGGTGCGAGGCCGACCTGGTCAAGGACCGCGCCGGCCCGGTCAATCCATTGCGCCGGTCCGCCGATGCGATGCACCCGCAACGGTTCGACAACGCTGTCGAACACAGTTCGGCGTGGGTTCAGCGATTCGTAGGGGTCCTGGAATATGATCTGCACCTGGCGCCGGAACGCCTTCAACGAGCCTCGGCGCAGACTGGCGACATCAACCACCCCGCCTGCGCCCTGGTCAAACAGGATGCGGCCGCCGCTGGGGTTCTCGAGCCGGACCAGCATGCGGCCGGTGGTGGTCTTGCCGCTGCCCGATCCACCGACCAGCCCGAAGCTCTCCCCGGCAGCGATCGTGAAACTGACCGCGTCAACGGCGGTGAGGCTTCCCCCGCGCTTCCCGAACAGGTCGGATCCGGCCGGAAACTGCTTGGTCAGTTCGATTACCTGGACCAGCGGCCGATCTGAGCTCACCTGCGAACCGCTATCAATTGGCCGGATTCCAGCACAGCGCCCAGTGTAGTCCGCGTACCACCGTCGGTGCGGGACCGACCGGGCAGTCGGTGGTAAGGTGCGGGCAGCGAGGGTGAAACCGGCAGCCGGGCGGGGTTTCAAGCAGGTCGGGCGGTTCCCCGGCAACCAACGCGAGTTCGCTTTTTGGACCGTGCAGATTGGGGATGCCGGCGATCAGAGCTTGCGAATAGCGGTGAATCGGATTGGCCAGGACCTGCCCGGTCGGCCCGAATTCGATCACCTGACCGGCGTACATGATCGCGAGATGGTCGCAGACCCGGGCAATGACGCCCAAGTCGTGCGAGATCAAGATCATCGCGGTCGATCGCTGCTGCCGGATTTGTTGCAGTTTTCTAAGAATCTGGTCTTGGACAATCACGTCAAGTGCGGTGGTTGGTTCGTCGGCAACCAGCAGCGCCGGGTCGCACGAGAGCGCCATGGCGATGACGGCGCGTTGCTTCATCCCGCCGCTGTACTGGTGCGGGTAACGCCAAATCGCCGAGCGATCCAATCCGACCAAATCGTAGAGTTCTTCCATCCGCGCGATCAACGACGGACGCGGCCGGTCAAGGTGCTGCTCCATCGCCTCGACGATCTGGTCGCCGACCCGGTAGACCGGGTTGAGCGAGTTCATGGCCGCCTGGAAAACCATCGCGACCTGGTTGCCGCGGATCTGGCGCAACTCCGGCTCAGGCAGCGTGACCAGGTCATGCCCATCCAGACTTATTCTTCCGGCGGTGATCTGGCCGTTCCCGGGCAGGAGCCGCAGCAACGAATTGGCGATGGTGGATTTTCCGCAGCCCGATTCGCCAACTATTCCCAGCGCCTCTCCCGCGTTCACGGTGAACGAGGCTTGGCTTACCGCCCGGATTGGACCGGCCGCGGTCGCGTATTCGACCGACAGGTTCTCCACCGCCAGGAGCGGTTGCCCGCTCACCGGCGCCGCAATCTTGGATTAACGACCTCGTCCAGTGCCCGGCCGACCAGATAGAACGACGAACAGAGCAGGGTTATCGACAGGCTGGCCGGCAGCACCAGCCACCAGTACCGTCCGGTATCGACCAGATAACCGGCCGACTCGGTGGTGTGGATCATCAGCCCCCAGGACATGCGCACGTCGAGCAGTCCCAGGAACGAGAGCACCGCTTCGGAAAAAATTGCCGCGGTGACGGTGAACATCATATAGAGAAATGACAGTGGTAGCAGGTTGGGCACGATGTGAATGAAGATGATGTGCAGCGGGCCGCCACCGGCGGCCCGGGCGGCCTCGATATAGGGCCTGACCACCACGCTCAGGGCCTGCGCTTTAAGCAGCACCGCGGTCCCGCCGAATCCGGAGAGGATGCCGATTATTAGGGCCAATTCAAAATGCTGAACGCCGATCAGGGCCGAGAGCACAATCAGCACGCTTATCCCGGGAATCATGATCATGATGTCGGCCAGTCGCATCAGGATTGCGTCGACCGCCCCGCCGAAGTAGGCGGCGATCGCCCCTACGGTGGTGCCGATGGTCACGGTTATGACCGCGGCGGCCAATCCGAGTAGAAATTCGGTTCTGGCCGAAAACATCAGCTGCGAAAAAATATCGCGCCCCAGCGGATCGGTCCCGAGAAGGTGCGCGGCGCTGGGTGGCGCCGGCTGGACGGTCGAGTCGAATGCGTAGCCGACCACCGGATCGTATATCGCCGGATCCCACAGGGTTGCCATTAGCAGCGGGTGGGCGATCGCCATCAATGCGTAGGCGGCGATGATGACCAACCCGACGATGCCGATGCGGGTGGCGGCGAAAAGGCGCCAGTTCCGTTTGGAGGTTTGACCCAATAACCCCAATCGCATCCGCAAGATGTCGATCGAACCGGCCGGCGGAGCGGTTGCCGAGCGCATCTAGTAGCGGATCCGCGGGTCGAGTACTACGTAGAGCACATCGACGACCAAATGCGCCGCCAGGACGAACAGGCCAACAAACACGAAGGCCCCGACCGCCAGCGGCAGGTCTTCGGCCAGGGCGGCCGCCACCAGCGTCTGCCCCATGCCCGGCCAGGAAAAGATCGTCTCGATGATCACACCGCCATCGATGGCAAACGCGAGTGAGAAAACCAGGCTGGTTATCACCGGCAACATCGCGTTGCGGGCCACGTGGCGGTCGCGCACGACCGCTTCCGGCAGGCCCTTGGCGCGGGCCGCCAAGACGTAGTCCTCCGACATGGTCTCCAGCATGCTGTTGCGGGTCAGCAGCATCGTTCCGGCAAACGAGATGAGGGTCAGGGTGGCCACCGGCAAGGCCATGTGTGAAACGATGTCGAAGGCCAGATAGGCGGTGCCCGTGCCAGACCAGATACCGAATGCGACCGCCAGCGAAACTCCCACCGATGCGGCCGCGATCGGAACCGGGTTGGGCCAGCGCCGCCGGCGGGCTACCAGCAGCACGGCGGTGCCAACGACCGTGGATGCCAGGACCGCCAGCAGCAGTTGCCCAAACAGCGTGTTGGCCTCGATCGGGGCGTTGGACCAGACCTGGGGGTCAAGGAATTTGCCGATCGGAAACCAATCCAGCTGGTGGGCGAAAAACCAGATCATCATCAGCGCAAACCAGGGCGTGAAAACGGTATAGAGCGAAACCCCGCCAATGGTGGCCGCATATTCGAAAAACTCACCGCGCCGCCAGGCCAATATTTTGCCGAGCGCAAATCCCAGATAAAAGGAGGCCACCGCGGCGGTGGAAAACAGCATCACCGTTCGCGGCAGGCGCTCGGCAATGATCTCGCCGACGCTGCGCGGATACAGCGAAAACGAGGTGCCGAAATCTCCGGTTACGATGTTGCCCAGGTAGCTAAGGTATTGCCGCCAGAGCGGTTGGTCGAGGCCGAACCGAGCCTGGATCAGCGCCCGGGTCTCCGGCGGGACGTTGGGGTCCAGGGCAAAAAAATTGCTCACGTCGCCGGGCTGGGCGTTGACCAGGAAAAAAACCGCGGTGATGAACAGGAACAGGGTGACAAGCATCTGCAATCCACGGCGCAACAGGTAGCTTTTCATCGGTTACCCCGGGTCGTTTTTCAACACGTGCGTCGCGGCCGTTGGCGACCGAATTATTTAATCAGCGCAATTAGCTGCATGCCGCCGGCCTGTTCGATACCACCGAGCACCTCGGTATAGGGAAATTCCACCTTGGAAGGGCGAAAGACATCGACAGTCGCGGTTTCGAAAAGGGTCACATAGGGCAGCTTGGTGGCGATCAACGCTTGCATCTGCCGCGCCAGTTCCTGGGCCCGGGGAAAGGTCGTAGCTTCTAAGAACTCATCGGCCAGGGCGTCAAATTCCGGATCGGCGAATCCTCCCCAGTTGTTGCCGCCCTTCTGGTTCTCGGGCGCGTAACGGGAATGGAAAAAATTCTGTAAATGGTCGGGGAATATGCCAAACGCCCAGCCCAGAATCCACATGTCCAGGTCCTCGGTCACCGTATCGGAATACAGCCGGTCGACGATCACATTGAAGCCGGCCAGGTTGGCCCGCGCCGGAATCCCGACATCGTTGAGCCAGCGCTCGATCCAGATTGCAAACGTGGCCCGTAGTGGATCGTAGCCGGCACTGGGGGCGATCAATTCCATCGGCGGCACCGGTTGGCCATCGGGCATTGTCAACCCACTGCCGCGGATCTCGACGAAATTGCCGTCCTCGCTGACCACCGGTCTCTGCTCGAAGCGGAATCCGGCGCCCTCGAGCAGGGCGACCGCACGCGCGATCCTCTCGGCCCGGCTCAGTCCCTCACCGATCCGATCGGCGTCGGGGTTGTGCCAGAACGAATTGCCTTCCGGCACCATCGAATACTGCGGGAAGGCGGACGCCTGCAGAACCGTTTGGGTCACGAACTCTTTGTCGATGAGGGTTGCCACCGCTTGGCGGAATGCGATCGAATCAAATGGCGGCTTGCGGACGTTGAAGCCGAGATAGCGGGTGCCATTGGGGGCGTTGGACACGATTTGCAGATCGCCGGCCGCCTGGGCCCGATCGCGAAATCCCCGCTCCAGCCCGAGTGGATTGAACACGTAATCGACCTCACCGTCGGTCAGCGCCAATATCGCCGTGTCCTGGTTGCCGTAAACATAGAAATAGGAGTCGCCGAAATGTGGCCCTATCACATAGTCGAGAACGACCTCGCCGCCACCCTCGCCCAAGATCGTCTCTTCGTATCCAAGCACGGGGTTGACGCGCCGGATCGATCCGTCGTCGAGCTGGGTGACCTGGGTTCCGGCGAACGAATAATTTTCGGCCGCCGTGTTCTGGAAAAACGCTCCGCGCTCCCATTTGACGTGCTCGAACCCGCCGTTGGTAGGTTCGCCGACCGGGACGTGCGCGTAGAGTGCCTCGACCTGGGCAACCTGGTCGCCGGCGTTCCGGGCGGCCTCCACCACCGGCCGCCAGTAGTGTTCCGGCAGGACCGGCATGAACCCAAGTCCGAACTGCCATACGCTAAGGCCCGGGACCTGCGGTTGACCATCGGCATCGGCCGCCCTGAAATAGATCTTTATGGTGTGCGAATCGATCACTTCGATATGGTCGACGAAATCCGGATGAACAAAATTGGACCAGCCGGCGCCCAGGTTCAGATCCAACACCGTCTCGACCGTGAATCTGACATCTTCGGCGTCAACTTCGCCACCATCACTCCAGAGCACGCCCGGACGTAGGCTGACCTCGGTGGTCCAATAGTTCCGACCGACCAAGCTCTCTAACACCAGCTCACTGGGAAAATCGGCGGCCAGCGCTGGGACCCAGTCGAACCGCTGGTCGGAAAGGGCAAAAAGGCTCGAATGGTAGCCGCCGATCGCGTAACCGGTCCACACCGATCCACCCGGCCCGCCCACGTAATTCCAGTAGTTGCCGGTAATGGGTTCGGAAAAGACCCCCATCGCATAGGTGGCCGCCCGCGCCGACGGAACTTGGATGGCCGGCTGGTCCTGGCCAGTTTCGGGTTCGATGGCGACCAGCGGACTCGACTGGGCGCTCGGTGCTGGATCGGGCGCCGGCGCTTCGGCGTCCTGGTCACAACCGGCCAGGGACAACGCCATGATCGAGCCGATCAGCAGCCCCGCGAACACCATTGGCCCTTTGGGCCATCTCGGGATTCTCATCAGGTTTCTCCTGCAGGCGACCGGATGATGCGTTTTGGCCGGTACAGCAATTTTGTCCAACGGCCGGAAACCGAATAGATCCGCGCTGGCAATATCGCCCGACCTCTCCAGCGGCAAACCTGATAATCGCGCACAGCGTTCAAATCAAATACTCGGAGCGGCCCATGTCAACCGCCGTTGGCGGGCGCAGCCCGACGTGGCGCCGCCGATTCGGGCTGACCAGCCGCGGTGGGCTGACCGCCTACCTGTTCGTACTGCCATCGGTCGTAGCTATCGGGATTTTTGTAATTGCCCCGATTGTCGGTGCGATCTACTATTCATTGACCGATTACGACCTGCTAACCGCGCCGACTTGGAACGGCGTTGACAACTTCACCGACATCGGCAGGGACCCGCGCTTTCTGCCGGCGATGCGCAACACCCTGCTCTTCGCCCTGGGCACGGTGCCGGCCGGGGTCACATCCTCGCTTCTGCTGGCGGTGCTCATCGATCGCGCGATCCGCGGTATCTACCTTTTCCGGGCCATGTTCTACATGCCGGTGGTCTCGTCCTTCGTGGCGGTGTCGGTGATATTCCTTTGGATCTACGAACCACAATTTGGACTCGGCAATCAGATCCTCGATGTGCTCGGCTTGCCGATCCTTAAATGGTTGCGCAGCCCTGACACCTCCCTCTTGGCAATCATCTTGATGAGCATCTGGAAAAACATGGGCCTCAACATGGTGATCTACCTGGCGGGATTGCAGGGAATTGCGCCCCATCTATACGAGGCCGCCGAAATCGACGGCGCCGGTCGGATCTCAAAGTTCTGGCGGATCACGCTGCCCCTGCTCGCCCCGACCACCTATTTCGTCGTCATCGTCTATTTCATCGGCGCGCTGCAGATGTTCACCCAGGTTTTCATAATGTCGTGCGGCGGCGGGATCGGAATCTGCGGCGGCCCGCTCGATTCGACCGTCACGATCGTCATGCTCGTCTACTTAGAAGCTTTTCTGGCGCTAAAGATGGGCTACGCCGCGGCGGTCTCGGTGGCCCTATTTGCGGTGATCGCCGCCGTTACCGTCATCAACGCGCGCCTGCTGCGCTATGAGATCGGCCACTGATTCCCTTTCCCGCCCGCCGGGGCGGGATCGATGCCCAAATCGGCCTGGCAACCCGTGTTGGCTGACCTTGGGCCGAGACGTCGAATCGTCCTGCTTGGGACGGCCTAATACCCGAGCGCTCCGCTAGCGGCGCATATAGGCGTTGACCTGGCCGTCGGGGTTAGGGGTCGGTCGCTGCCAACGGGATCCGCCCTGCCGGGCGCCAACTCTAGATGCCGCGAAGCAGACGTATTCCGGCCGCTCCAACAAAGGGCGGGAGGGTCGTGTCAATTAGCAACCAGAGCAGCACGTTGTCATTGGTGGGTTCGATGAAGCCGACGCCAATCCAATTCCAGAGCAGGCCGATAAACAGCACGATCCCGAAATAGAAGGTGAAATTGGTCTCCAGGTATTGGCGACTCACGGTGGCGCCGTTTGATTGGCGATCCAAACCGCATTTGCCCTGAAAAGCGGTGATTAAGACGATCACGATGCCGATCGCCATCAGCGGGTCGAGCACCTGCCAAACCGCGATCGAGTCGCCGGTCCAGGTTGGATCGTAAAACTGGGTGGTAATGAAGTGGACCGCGACAATTGCGCCCAGTCCGACCAGATAAGCGCCTGCCAGGCGCTTGAATGCGTTCACGATACCCACCTTCTCAGGGTCGCGGACCCGCCCGGCGTTCCAGCGCCAATTTTCGGAGCCACCCAACTAGCCAATATGGCAGCGGCCGGCCAGAGCACCTGCGGTCGATTTCGAACGGACCCGCCAATCCCCGTGTAGTCAACCAACCTGAGTAATTGAATACCCGATCTGGGTTAGGACCTGGCACCCGTCGGCCTCAACCAGGCAGGCGATCTCGGAACAGAAGAACCCGATCGACTCGGCCCGGGTGCCGGCCTCCAGGATGATCACCATCCCTGGTTGTAAAGGGGTCGGATCGATCGGTGCCAGGTAGGGCGGTTCGTGCACGTCGATCCCGATTCCGTGACCGATGTATGCTCCGGCCAGTTGCAGGCCGCGTGATTCCATCTGGGCGCGGCCGAATGCAAAGAACTCGGCGCCGGTAACTCCGGGCCGCACCGCCGCTAGCAGGGCCTCGTTTACCTGGTCCAGGCGGACATGGATGTCGTAGGCGCGCTCATCGGGCCGGCCCAGCGCGTAGGTGTGAAACTTGTCGCCGATGTAATTGCGGTGGATGCAGCCAATGTCTACTGAGACGACCGAGCCGGACTCGACCAGGCGATCGGTTGGCGGTAGCAGGGTGTCGGTCGGGGCGCCGGCGTTCAGGTGCAGGATGTAGGAAGTCGTGTCGGCGTCAGTTACCCCCCTTTTGGTGATTGCCGCCAGTTCGCGTTCGGTCATTCCGGCCCGCAGGTTGGCGGCGACCGCCGCATGGCCACGCTCGGACCCGGCCACCGCGCCGCGCAACCGTTCCAATTCGCCCCCGGTCTTGACCATTCGGATGAATGCGAAATCGCTTGAGGCGTCGACCAACTGGGCCTGCGGCAACGCGGCCCGCAGCCGCTCGGCGGTCAGCGCCGGCAGATCGACGAGGTCGATCCCGATTACCGATCGGTCAAGTCCTCGTTCGCGAAGCGACCGGATCAGCACGATATAGGGCTCCTGTTCGGTGTTGGGCACGACCCCGGGGCCTGGCAATTCGCTTGCCGGACCCGGGAATTGGCAGTCGGCGATCCAGGTTCCCTGGACTCGGGCGTCCTCGGATTCGTCGGGGCACGAAATAAGGAACGGCGGGGTGTGCGGCTCCGCCGGCAGGCCGGCAAACCTCACCAATGGGAGGCCGTTGTATAGCGGCCCGGGAAAATCGCGGCCGAAGTGGGTGAAAAAGTCGGTGAGGTAGCCGAAATTGACATACCCGCCGGCCAGGAGGATGTCGATTCCGCGATCCCGCATCCGCATCCGCGCACGGTCGATATTTAGTAACTGCGGCGCTCGCGCCATCCGCGTCCACCCCCGCCGGACAAGCATCGTCGGCAATTCTGCGTTGCCGGGTTCCTCAGCATCGGGTCAAAATCCCGCCCGCGAAAGCGGCGTCGCCGAACCTAGGAGTGATCCCTCAGTTCCAACCGCCAGCCCGCAGATTCCCAATCAGCAGCTAAATGCTACGGTCGATCGCCGGTGGAAACCGACCAGCAGCGGCCGGCCGGCTGATCCGGTCCGCCCCGGAGGGAGCGGGGGTGTGGGCATGCCGATCAACCGCGGGCGATCCGCAATGATTGGCCTACTTAGTCGAATCACAGTTTGGATAATTTGGGAAGTTTGGGCAAGTATTTCGCGCGCGTTTGGTGGATATGGCGGCAATTACCGGGGAGCAGCAACGCGGGACGCGAAGGCGCCTGGGGCTAACTTTCCGTGGCGGACTCTCGGCCTATCTATTTGTCCTCCCGTCGATCCTCTTCATCTTGCTGTTTATCATCGTGCCGATCATCGGCGCGCTGTACTACAGCTTCAGCAGCTATGACCTCCTAACCGCTCCAACCCTGCACGGTATCAAGAACTACCAGGCGATCGCTACCGAACCACGCTTTCCGCCGGCTATTCGTAACACCATCCTTTTTGCGATCGGGACTGTCCCAGCGGGGGTTATCACGTCGCTGTTGCTGGCGGTCCTGATTAACCGGGCGATCCGTGGAATCTACTTTTTCCGGGCCATGTTCTACATGCCGGTGGTCTCTTCGTTCGTGGCAGTCTCGGTGATTTTTCTGTGGATGTACGAACCACAGCTTGGCGTCATCGGCGAGGTTCTCAAGGTCTTTGGCCAACCGCCGATCAAGTGGTTGCGCAGTCCCGATACCGCTTTGCTGGCCATCATCCTGATGAGCATCTGGAAAAACATGGGTCTTAACATGGTCATCTATCTGGCCGGCTTACAGGGGATTCCGCCCCACATCTACGAGGCCTCCGACATTGACGGCGCCGGCCGTCTTTCCAAGCTGAGGCGGATCACGATCCCGCTGTTGGCACCCACCACCTACTTCGTTGTGATCGTTTATTTCATCGGCGCCTTGCAGATGTTTACCCAAGTGTTCATCATGGCCTGCGACGACGGAACTCGAATCTGTGGTGGACCGGTGGATTCGACCATCACCATAGTGATGCTCATCTATCTGGAAGCGTTCCTTGCCCTGAAGATGGGGTTTGCCGCGGCCCTATCTTTTACCCTGTTTATGGTGATCGCGGTGGTAACCGTAATAAATTCGAAGCTGCTCAGCTACGAAATCGGCTGGTAGCGGGCCGCACCGGCAGCATGGACCGACCGCCGAATTCGGCGGTGCGTCCGATAGATTGCTTCCCGTACCGTGGTTTGCGCCGCTTATCTGGCGAATCGGCCGGGCGTTGCGCTCGGCCGATTGATTGCCGCGATCGCCTACATCGGACCGTTGTTGGTAAGGCCGATCCAATTTCCTTCCGGATCGGCAAACATTCCGATCGTCCAACCGTCCATGACTTCGGTTTCCTCCATCAACACCTCGCCGCCCAGCTTTTCGACCTTGGCCAGGTATTTGGCAATGTCGTCTACCGAAACGTAGACGGTGACTTTTGCGAATTTGGCGCCCGGAGCCTGGCATATTCCACCACTTACCCGGTTGGCGGAATCTGGATCCGCGCTCACTACCCCGTAACCCATCGGGTTGTCGGCGTTGACCTTCCAATCGAAAAGGTCTCCGTAAAACCGCTGGCTGGCAGCGCCATCCCTCCCGACAATCTCAAAGTGAACTACGTTATTGGCCATTTCGCGCTCCGGTTAATGATTTGCGCCCAAGATTATGCTTGACTCGCCGCGGCCCGAAATTTATCCGCGGATTCTTGCCTGCGCGGGATTGACAACCGGATTCGGTTTGCTGCACGCGCTGGACTTTAACCGGGATGGACAACCGCCGATCAAATGTGCCGATTTCCCAATCGGCGTCGCCGCCAGGGTACGGCGCCGTCGCCGATTGGATTGCTCCGGTGGGCATTTGGCATAGCGAACTGGTATCAAGCGCCGATCGGCGGGGCAGCGGTTGGCCGCGCGCACACGAGGGTTAGCCGGATTGCCAGTCGATAAATCGCGTCGCTGATTTGCTAAGTGGGCCCAATGTGGTTGCCAATTTAACAAGCTGGGCCAAAAATGCTGGTCGATAGCCGCGCGAAATGTGCTGTTTGGCAACCACCGAAATCTGCCGTCGCTACTCGGTGCGGGCGCCCAATTTACCCCCGCCAATTCCAATTAGATCTCCCGCAGCGCGCCGTTGCGGCATGTCGAAGCGATCCCTCCCTGGACGTGATTTAGGATTGGGCCGGCATCGCGCCGGTTTGCTCCCAAGGGCGGACTTCGCCTTGGAGGCGGAATCAGATCAAGCACTTGGCGGCTCTCGCCACGTGGGCCGGGCCATTGCGAACACGTTCTCGACCGCTACGAAATCCAGGTATCCGAGCCTTCCCACCGGACGCAGCTTGAGCCAATCGACGCGTCCGTTAGATAGCACGCGGTCTTCGATGTGGACCCCGATTACCTGCCCGAAGACGACCGTATTGGGTTCTTCAGGGTCATTGGAGAGCATGCTCAGCGACTTGATGTGCCGGCATTCGAGATGCACCGGACTTTCGGCCACGCACGGGCACCGCACGAGGGTTCCGTCAGCCTTCGTCAACCCGGCATACTCAAATTCGTCGACTTCGCGCGGAGCCGGTACCGATGACGCGTTCATCTGCTCTCGTAGCTCCCAGGTTGCGATGTTTACCGTGAACTCCCCGGTGGTCTGGGCGTCGAGGACGGCATCCTTGAGTCCGCCGAAGGGGTGGTTGCCGGTGGCGGCGAACATTACCTGCGGAGGGTCATAGGCGATCCCGTTGAAAAAAGAGTAGGGCGCAAGATTGGCGACGCCATCGGCGCTGAGCGTAGATATCCAGCCAATCGGACGCGGAATCACAATGGTATTAAGGGCGCTATATGATGCTTGCCCGTCTTTCCCAATCTCATAAAACATCGGCGTCTCCCATGGCCCCCCGGATCATTTCGCGGGCGATAAAGCAGCGTTAGCTTAAGTGTGCCCACGGGCATCGTTATATAGGCTGGAAACAACTGCCGCGAATTAGATGATGCCGGGTTGGTCGGGAGAGCCGCCGTCAATCAGCGACGTTAAATTGCGGCCCGGCGCAGTCCACCAGGCACCGCTCCCGGCGCGACTGCAACACGGCCCCGATTGACCTGCGGACCCGTCATGATAGGCCGGCCCGGTTGATAGGCTATAACTGCTAAATGCGCGATTTCCAGGTCCGCACCAGCTTGCCACCGGGGCACCCGGCCCGACTAAGCCTTACGCCCATCGGGTGGCGGGGTCCCGGCCGGTGGGTGGCCGGTGGGCGATGTAAGGATCCATCATGCCGATCCGATTTCTCCTAAATGGGAAAATCTGCACCGAATCCTCGGTTTCTCCGTCGACTACCGTGCTCGACTATTTGCGCGAGACGCGGGGCCTCAAGGGCACCAAGGAGGGTTGCGCCGAGGGCGACTGCGGGGCCTGCACAATCGTTACCGCCGAATGCTGCGAAGGCCGAACGGATTTTGGCGCGGCCAATGCCTGCCTGATGCTGGTGCCCCAGCTTGGCGGCAAGGCGGTCTGGACCGTCGAGGGTGTTTCCGATGGCGCCGGCCGACCGCATCCGGTGCAATCAGCCCTGCTTGCGACCCACGGAACCCAATGCGGGTTCTGCACCCCGGGATTCGTGATGGCGCTTTTCGCCTTCTACCGGTCCTCCGAGCCGAGAAATCTTGCCAATGTGCACGACGCGCTGGCTGGCAATCTGTGCCGCTGCACCGGCTACCGGCCAATCGTCGACGCCGCAATGACGCTGCCGCCGCTGCCCGACGCTGGTGCGTCGGATATCGCCCAGGCGCTGGCCGGCACAGGGATCGATGAAATTTATGAACAGGGTGGAGAGCGGTTTTACGCGCCGGCCAGCCTGAATCGCCTGCTGGCCTTGCGCACCGAGCATCGCCGCGCTGTGCTGCTGGGCGGCGGTACCGATCTGGGGGTTCTGGCGAGTCGCGATCGGCGCCGTTTTGACCAAGTCATCTGGACCGGCCGGGTTCCCGAACTCAACCGGATCGAGCGCGATGGATCGGTTCTTACCATCGGCGCCGCGATCACCTACACGCAGGCTCTGTCGGTGATCGATGAGGACTATCCGTCGTTTGCCGGACTGATCCGGCGGATCGGGTCACGTCAGATCCGCAACCTGGGAACGTTCGGCGGAAACGTGTGCACCGCCTCCCCGATCGGCGATACCCTCCCCTGCCTGTTGGCCCTTGACGCGTCCTTTGTCGCCCGATCGCAAAGCGGAGTTCGTCACATCCCGGCGGTTGAATTCTTCCTCGATTACCGGCAGACTGCGCTGGCCGGCGACGAGGTGCTGGAAGCTGTAATCCTGCCCCGACCCCAGCCGGATTCGGTCTTTAGGGTCTACAAGATATCCAAACGCTTCGATCAGGATATCGCGGCGGTAATCGGCGCCTTTGCTTTGACCATACGCGCAGGCCGCGTAGATAGCGCCCGGATTGCATTCGGCGGAATGGCCGCGACGCCGGTCCGCGCCCGCGGTTGCGAGGCGGTCCTGCAGGGGGCACTCTGGTCGCCGGCCACCGTCGCTGCGGCTTCCGCCGAACTGGAGCGCGAATTTGCCCCGATCTCCGATCTGCGGGCCAGCGCCGGCTATCGCCGCCGGGTGGCCGGAAATCTGCTCTGGCGCCTCCATGCTGAGACCACCAACTTCGATCAGCCAACCGAGGTAATGGCACTGTGACCGATTGCACCCCAATTAGGGGCGGGGTCCACGCCGCTACCGGTCATGACAGTGCACCACTTCACGTGAGCGGCGGTTCGGTCTTTGTTGACGACATCCCGGAGCCGGCCGGTATCCTGCATGCCGCGTTGGTAACGTCACCTGCGGCCTACGCCGAGATTTCGGCAATCGATGCTGCCGATGCCATCAGCCTGCCCGGAGTCCGGGCGGTACTTACCGCCGACGACATCCCGGGCAACAACGATGTCGCGCCGATATTTGCCAACGAGCCGCTGCTTGCCGAGGCGGTGGCAACCTATCTGGGCCAGCCGCTGGCGATCGTTGTGGCCGAAACAACGGATATCGCCCGCTCCGGCGCAGATCTTGTCGGTATCGACTACCGCCCACTTCAGCCAGTTCTAGATATCGAACAGGCGTTCGAGCTAGAGCAGTTCACTTCGCCCCCGCAGGTGATACGACGCGGCGACCCGGCGGGAGCGATGAAAAATGCCAAGCATCGGATCAGCGGGAGCCTGGGCTGCGGCGGCCAGGACCATTTCTATCTTGAGGGCCAGGTTTCCCTGGCAATCCCTCAGGAGGATGGCGGCATGCTGATCTTTTCGGCGACCCAGCACCCGACCGAGGTCCAGCAGGTCGTGGCCAGCGTGCTCGGGTTGCCAGCTAACGCAGTTACCGCCGAGACCCGCCGTCTGGGCGGCGGATTCGGCGGTAAGGAGAGCCAGGCCACGATCATCGCCGCGGCTTCCGCCCTCGCCGCGGCCGCTACCGGCCGGCCGGTGAAACTGCGGCTAAATCGCGAGGCCGACATGGTCATTACCGGCAAGCGGCATGACTTTCTGATCCGCTACGAGGTCGGATTTAGCGACGAGGGGCGGATCGAGGGCATCGACCTCATGCTGGCGAGCCGCGCCGGCAATGTCGCCGATCTCTCGTCGGCGGTGCTTCGCCGGGCACTCTACCACGCCGACAACTGCTATTTCCTGCCCGAGGCGCACATCCACGGATATCCGTGTCGGACCAATACGGTTTCCAACACCGCCTTCCGGGGCTTTGGCGGACCGCAGGGGATGCTGGCAATCGAAGCGGTGATCGAGCACATCGCGCGCGAGCGCGGGCTCGATCTGGACGCGGTGCGGCAGGTGAACTACTACGGCGTAGGCGAGCGCGACATCGCCCCATATGGTCAGGTTGTTGAAGACAACATAATCGTTGAGATCGTGGATCGCCTCACCTCCGAAATCAACTTGCCAGCGCGCAAAGAGGCGGTGCGATCTTTCAACCGCCAAAGCAAGGCGATTAAGCGGGGCATCGCCCTGATGCCGGTCAAATTCGGCATCTCGTTCAACGTTCCGACCTTAAACCAGGCCGGCGCGCTGGTTCATGTCTACACCGACGGCAGCGTGCATTTAAGTCACGGTGGGGTCGAGATGGGCCAGGGGCTCTTTACAAAGATCGCCCAGGTCGTGGCCTCGACTTTCCAGATCGATCTCCAGCGCATTGCAAATTCGCCGACCAATACCGGAAAGGTGCCCAACACATCGGCGACCTCGGCCTCGGCGGGTTCCGACCTAAATGGCATGGCGGCTCTGGCGGCGGCGCGAAAAATCAAGGCGCGGATGACCGCGGTGGCCGCCCGCCATTTTGGAGTGGACGAGGCCGAGGTCGCATTTCGGAACAATTACGTACACGCTGGTGGTGAGAAGATCCAGTTTTCCGAGTTGGCCAAACTTGCCTGGCAGGCCCGCGTGTCGCTCTCGGCCACCGGCTTCTACGCAACGCCCAAGATCGGCTGGAATGAAGAGACCAAGACCGATCGACCGTTCTTCTATTACTGCTACGGCGCCTGCGTCTCCGAGGTGGCGATCGACACCCTGACCGGCGAGAGCCGGGTCCTGCGCACCGACATCCTCCAGGATTGCGGCAATTCGCTCAACCCGGCAATCGATCTCGGCCAGATCGAGGGCGCGTTTGTCCAGGGCATGGGCTGGCTGACCATGGAAGAGCTTTGGTGGGATGCCAATGGCGCGCTGGGCACCCGCGGCCCGTCAACCTACAAGATTCCCGGCAGCCGCGATGTGCCGCCGATTTTCAATGTCCACATCCTCGAAGACGCGCCCAACCGCGAGCCGACAATCTTCCGATCCAAAGCGATCGGCGAACCGCCGCTGATGCTGGCGATCTCGGTATGGCTGGCCATCCGTGATGCGGTAACCAGTCTGTCGAACTACCGGCTTTTGCCGGACCTGGACCCGCCGGCCACTCCCGAGGCGGTCCTAAAGGCAGTCGATGACATCCGGGCCCGGATGCAGTCGGAACCGCCGGTCGGGGCGCCGCCCAGCTCGCCGGTCGCCAACGGCCAGGCCGGTCGATCGCGAACCGGTCGGTTGTCCTAACAGCTGACGCTTCTAGTTTTCGAAGGATCCGCCGGAATTACCGGGTGGCGCAGCTTGCGGCGCCATCGATGCGGCTAGGCGACCGGCAGAAGGCTTTTGGCGTTGCCCCCGACGGCGATGATACCGGTCGAGTTCAGGCCGCCAACGGCGACGATGCCGATTGCGTTCACTCCCCCGATTGCCACCAGACCGATTGCGTTGATGGGTCCGAAGGTGACCATGCCGATCGCGCTGAAGATGCTCACGGCCACCAGACCGACCGCATTGAGACCGGCCGCCGCCAACCGGCCTACCGCGTTTATTCGGGCGACGGCGATCGTTCCTACGGTGCTGTAGCGCCCTAATTCCGGGTTGGCCATGTCGATATTTCCTTGCCGGTCCGGCCGGGCGTCGGTCTTACCAATCATGGCGGACAGCTACCTAGCCAATTGCCTCAAGCCGTAGTTACCCCTGGATGCAATTCGATGGAAGCGAGGTTCATTCGGATCGGGCTGCGGCCCGGTCGACGGCCCGGCCGAAAATCTGGATCTGCTTTGGGTGACGGTGCAGTCTCAGCGGGTCGGCCGATTGCCTCGATGACGGCCCGGTCAATCTGAAAGACCGGACCGGTCGGGATTGCGCCGCCGCCCCAAATGTCTTCAGCCGGCTCTGAGCCCGCGGCGAATTTGGGCATTGCGGCCGAACCGGCCGAGCAGCGGTTCCCCATCGTCCATTGCGCCCGAATTGGCAATCGACTACGGGCGCCAATCGCAATCCGGCAGCTATTTGCGGGCCCTGATTGAGAACATCTGCGGGATTGATTCGTTGCGGCTGGGAAATCGCCACCAGCCGTCCGGGCAGAGCTCCATTTCCGGAAATGCCCGAAATCCGCAAAATGCAAATTCATGCAGAAACTCGATATTTAGGCCAACCTCAGATAAGGCGGTTACGATTTCGCCCAGGCTGTGCTGCCACTCCCAACAGGGGCTTTTGACCAGGTCAGCTCCGGTGTAGCTCGGCAGATTTCCCTCCATGAAGCGCCGCTCATGGAAGTAGTTGTATTCCGGCCCGAGATGACCGGATTCCAACTGCCCGAGCGTACCCAGGTATGGGTGGAAATCGATGATGTAGAAGACTCCGCCCGGCTTGAGTTTCTCAGCCACCACATCGGCCCACGCGTTTACGTCCGGCAGCCAGGCTAAGGCGCCATAGGAGGTAAAGACGAAGTCAAAATCCTCCTCGATCTGGCCCGCCAGGTCGTAGATGTTGGAGCAAATAAAGCGCACATCCGTCCCGATCTCGTCATTTAAGGACCGCGCCAGATCGATTGCGGCGTCGGAAAAATCAACTCCGGTGGCCCTTGCACCGCGGCGTGCCCAGGAAATGGTGTCCATTCCGAAATGGCACTGAAGGTGGAGGAGGGCCTTGCCGGCGACATCGCCGATCTCGCCAAGCTCGATTGATTTGAGTGAAGTTCGACCGTCCCGAAAACCTTGCAGGTCGTAGAACGAAGATCGCGCGTGCACGGCGGTCCGCTCGTTCCAGTTGACGCGGTTGACCGCCATCGGGTCGACCATATGCGGGTTGTCGTTGCCGGTGGCCGACCGCCGGCCGAACGATCGCTCAGGTAACGACATTGTTCGGACGCCCCTCAAGAAATGCGATGACGTTGGCGACGGCGCCTTCGTTAAGCAGTTCGACGCCTTCCGGGGTCTGGTCGGCTGCATGTGGGGTCAGAGCCACCTGGTCACAGGTCAGGATCGGATGATCAGGCGGGAGCGGTTCCCGGCAGAAAACATCCAGGCCGGCGCCCGCCAGGTGCCCGTTACGGAGGGCATCCACCAGGGCGGTTTCATCCACCAGCGCCCCGCGCCCGGTATTGACCAGCAGCGCGCCCGGTTTCATCAGCCCAAGTTCGCGAGCGCCGATCAGGTTGCGGCTCTGCGGGCTAAGACGCAGGTGAAGGCTGACAACATCGGACTGGCCAAGGAGCCGGTCAAGATCGACGAATTCGACGCCGAGTTCAACCTCCCGTTGCGGCGACGGGTTAAACGTCCAGGCCAGGCATTCCATACCCAGGGCGCGAGCGATCCGGGCGACCGCTGCGCCTACGCTGCCGACGCCGACGATGCCAATAGTCTTGCCGGCCAGCATGACGTTTTGCCTGGGGCTCCAGCGGCCGGCCTTGAGTTCTTGAGTTTGGAAGGCGGCCCGTTTGGCCGCTGCAAACATCAGGCCAATCGCGTGTTCGGCCACCACCGGCGCCGTGCGTCCGGGTTGGTTGCTAACGGTGATGCCGCATTCCCGCGCTGCCTCGATATCGATCATGTCAACGCCGATTGAACAGGTCGCGATCAACCCAAGCTGCGGCAGCGCTCTAAGGGCACCGCCGGGCCACCGAACGCTGCTGCGGGAGTTAATGATGACCCCGGCGCCGGACACACGCCGAAGTTGATCGTCTAAGTTCGATGGGTGGTCGCGGTAAACGCGGACATCGCCGTAGGTTTGCAGCCGGTCAAGGTGCGGTGACCCTTGAATCTGGGGCGGGTCGTCGCCTGGGACAACAATTTTGGGCCGGGCAACTGACACTTAATTGGGGTCCTTGTCGGGTTCGGAGCCGCCGGTGCTGCGGCCGCCACGCTGATGCCAACCGGAGGCTAACGTGGGACGCGGCGGGTGTCAAAATCACCTCCGAGCAGGGCGACCGATTGCCCGGTCGTGGAAACGTCCGTCCCGCGGGGCTCATACTTTGAACCGGTATCGGAGTGCGCCGCAGTGACCTGCTCTGAAAATTTGGTAACGTTGCGGGCGCTGGGCGGCAAGCGGCAAAGACCCAACCCCTCCAAATGGGGCGGCGTCGATCCGCGCCGACCGGCAAATTCCCATTGGCGACAAAATAATCCGGCCGCAAAGGAATCTCGGGTCCCATGACGAATGACACGACCGGCCCCGCGCCCGGAAGTTCCCAAACCAGCTATATCGAGCGCCTGCTGTCACCCGAGCGCGAGCACCGGGCCGGCACCGCCACGATCCTGGAACTTTGCCTGGCGGGCGATAACGTCACGGTCGCCGACATCGGATGTGGCCCCGGCTATTACACGGTCGCACTGGCCCGGGCGCTGGGCCGCGGCAAGGTTATTGCCCTTGACCCGGACGACGAGATGTTGGAGATCTGCCGCCGCCGGGTGGGAGAAGCGCGGCTGGGAAACGTGGAGGTGCTCAAGTGCGGCGAGTACCAATTTCCGCCGGACGAAGGGTCGATTGACGCCTTGCTGCTAGCCTGCGTAGTTCATCACGCCGACGACCGGGTCCGGTTCCTGGTGGCGGTTCGCCGGCTGCTGCTGCCCAAGGGACGCTGCACGGTGGTGGAATGGTATCGCAGGGGTTCCGAAGACGGGCCGCCGCTGGAACGGCGGATCGACCCCGACGAACTGGAAGCGATGGCCGTCCGGGCCGGATTCCGCTGGCATGCCACCCACCGGATGAGCGGCGATCAATACCTGGCAGACTTGCGCAACGGATAGGTGAGCAGCTAGCGCCCAAGGGTTGGCGGCGAGCGAAGCGACGCTCGCTCCGCGGCCGCCGACTGAAAAATTAGCCCCGTCTGCGATAAACGATCTGGCGTTAACGCGCGAAATTGATCGCTGCGATTCCCGTCAACCAAGCCAGGATCGGAAGGGTCGGTTATGCGACATCAGAACCGTGTGGCAATAGCGACCGGTGCTACCCAGAATATCGGCCTGGCTTCCGCGCGCCGGTTGGCCAATGAAAGGGCGGCGGTACCGATGGTTGACCTCCAAGACGAAAAGGGCGAGCTTGAGGCCCAACGCCTGCAGGCGGACGGTGGCCAGGCCGCCTACCTGCACGCCGACCTGACCGACCCAGAAAGTCCGGCCGCGGTCGTCGATGCGGGGCTGGCTCGATTCGGCCAGCTAGACATCCTGGTCAACAATGCCGCCCCGAAACGGGGATTGGTCCGGATAAGCCAGGTCGAGGCCGAGGATTGGCAGGAACAATTCAAGGTGATGATGATGGCCACCCAGTTGCTGATGCGCCACGCCACCGCAGCGCTCGAGCGCAATGGCGACGGCGCGATCGTAAACGTGGCCTCGGCTCACGGGTCGCTGACCGAAACCGACCGCACCATTTACGACACGCGGCGATCGCGCCTACCAGGGTTGCCGCGATCGACCTGGGTCTGCGTGGGATACGGGTCAATGCGATCTGTCCGGGGCTGATCTTCACCGACCGCTTACAGGCCGGGATTAACGCCCACCCGGGCGTGATGAAAGCTGGTCGCAAAATTTCCCCCTGGGGCGCGGCGGTCGACCGGATGAGATGACCGCGGCCATCTCGTTTCTGGCTAGCTCCGATGCGTCGTATATGACCGGATCGACGGTGGTGGCCGACGGCGGGTTGACCGCCCAGCTCCAAGACAGCGTTGGTTGGCGGATGTACGAATGGGTTACCTGCCGCGGTTGCGGCGAGCGGCTAATCGACCGGGTGGTGGGGCAGAGTTTTGATAATTTCGAGTGAGCGGGGGTTTCGTCGGCCCGCCGACTGTAAAAACTAGAAACGCCGATTTGCCATTTGTCAACTGCAAGGACTTAAATTAGATGCCGATTCCGCGCCACCGAATTCCCTACCGGGTAGGCACCGGTACCGAACGTCAAGCAGGGCGCGATTACGGCCCGCCGTCGGAACACCTGCCGCCACGGGTCTACAGCGGACCGGTTGGGGTGCGGAGCTGGGACCGTGATGCTGCTTTCGAGGGTTACACGCTTTTCTCGCCGGCTTTCGGGAGCACCGAATACCTCATCGACATGAATGGGCGGGTCGTTCATGAGTGGCCGGTGGTGCACAGCCAATGGGCCGAACTCGAACCTGGCGGCACCCTTTTCTGGGACAACTACTTCGGCGGCGTCTTTGAATCAGATGTCAATGGCAACGTCGTCTGGGGCTGGCATGGGCGAACCCACCACGATTTCCACCGCTATCAGGACGGGTCCATCCTCACGCTCTACCAAAAAGACCGCCACCGCCCGGACATCTTTGCCGGCGGGCCGATCCAGGATGACCTGTTGCTGATGATCGACCGTGACACGCGGGTGCACTGGGAGTGGTGGCTCTCCGACCATATTGAAGAGCTTGTGGACCTCGCCGGCATCCCGCACCGCCAGCAACGTGCCGATTGGGCACACACCAACACCGTGACCGTTCTGCCCAAAAATCCGCTGGGGCAATCCGACCGGCGTTTTCGGGCCGGAAACTACCTGCTCTCACATCGGCAGCTGGATGTTATTTCGATCGTTGACCAGGACAGTCGCGAAATTGTCTGGGCCTGGGGGCCGGGCGTGCTCGACGGCCAACACCAGGCCCAGATGCTCACTAACGGCAATATCCTCCTCTTTGACAACGGAACCCGTCGCGGGTGGTCGTCGGTTCGCGAATTCGACCCCCGCAATCCCGATCAGATGGTTTGGGAATATTCCGCCGGCGCCGACTTTTTCTCGCCCTTCCGGGCCGGCCAGCAGCGCCTTCCCAACGGCAATACCCTGATCTGCGAATCCGATTGCGGGCACCTCTTTGAGGTCACCCCCAAAGGACGGACCGTCTGGGACTACTACTCGCCCTACTTTGGCGGCCAATACATCAATGTCTACCGGGCCGCCCGCTATGCACCCGGGCTGGTCGAGCCCTGGCTGGAGCCGGAAATCGTCGCCTACTCGCGCACCGGTCGGCGCTGACTAGGCCACGCGTTAGTTCGCCTACATCGATTTCCGGGCGGGCGCCCCGATTCGGGTGCCCGCCCGGGTGATGCCGCCGTCGGCCATGGTCCCCGGGCGCGCCGGTCGGCGGCCGCAGGATGTCCAATTCTTAAACATCTCGTGGTTGAACCCGGACTACGATGTCGCCCAAATAAGGAATTGCATCGCCTAGCGCAGCCGCAACCCGGAGCTCTAATTGATGAACCTCGGCAAGGCAGGGATTGCCGTCAGGATTGACCCGGATCTCAGCATGCAGGCGGTGCCCGATCCAGCGGGCCCGCGAATCGATGACCGCGACCACACCGTCGACATGGCCGGCAAGGTGCTCAAGTTCGCCCAGTATCGCCGGGTCCACTCCGTCAAGCATGCGCCCGAAGACGGACTTGATCGAATCGTAGACGATCTTGGCAATAACTGCGGTGATGATCAGCCCGGCGATCGGGTCGGCGATCGGGAAGCCGGCCCAGATTGCAATCACCCCGGCTACGACCGCCAGGCTGGTGAACCCGTCGATCCTTGCGTGGTGACCGTCGGCAATTAAGGCCGCGCTGTTGATCTCTCTACCGACCCGGATTCGAAAGAGGGCCACCACCTCGTTGCCGATGAATCCAATCGCACCGGCGGCGCCAACCGCCCAGAGGAATTCAACCTCGCGCGGATTAATCAATCGGTCGATCGATTGGTAAAGGGCGGTTGCGGCGCTAAAAACAATCACCAAAACAATTGCCGCTCCGGCCAGGTCTTCGACCCGGCCGAAACCGTAGTTGAACCTCCGGCTGGGAGGCAGCCGGGCGAACCAGAAAGCGATCCAGAGTGGTACCGCGGTAAGGGCGTCGCCCACGTTGTGGATGGTGTCGGCAAGCAGCGCCACGCTGCCCGAAAGAACCACGACGGCCACCTGGACGGCGGCGGTTATCGCCAACCCGATGAACGACCATTTGATCGCCCAAATGCCACGATCGGTGGTAGCGATGGATGGGTCTACGACGCCGTGGCCGTGGTCCCCACCCCTGCCGTGGTGATGATGCATAGCGCGATCGACGCGGCGGCAGTAGGGTCCGATCGACTTACGACCTAATTTACGTCGCCGCAGGATCATGTTATCGAATCGCCCAGGCCGATTGGCGGTACGGCCCAATGGTCCCTAAGGCGAGCCGGCCCGCTGGCCCAGATTCGCGCCGCCGATGCGATGTTGCATGGTCACTTGATCGCACTGGCGGCAGCGGATTGCCATGCTATTTGGGCCCGGGCCGGATTGGGTCAATTGACTACTCTCCCGGTGTTTTAGGATTCCGGTTGAGGCGCCGGCCATGCCCCGAAATGCCCGCAGGCGGCAAAATAAAAGTTCTGCGCCCACCCTGCCGCCGCAATCGTTTTCAATGGGTGCGCGATCCCGAAATGGGGCGATGGTTTTCACCCGCGAATGCGGAACGATCCGGGTTGGCCGTTTGGCCAACGCCGCGTCGGCGCTGCAACTGTTTCGGGGCGCTGTTTCCACCCGGTAATTTGGACCAACTATTTCGCCCCAACCTGCCCGCAACGGCTCCATATTTGTAGTCACAATGTTTCGAGCCTGCCGCATCCGAAATTCCCGACCCACATCCGGTTCAAGCCGCGATCGACGCTTAAAGGATGAAAAATCCAAGTCGATAAGTGGACACAGTGTGTATTCGTCGAATCCGTGACTGCAACCGGGCATATGTTTTCTGGTCCGCCCGGATTTTGGCCGGGGCGGAAAAGTTTCCGCTGGAACCGCTATCGCCCAGGGATTTTGCAAGTGAGCCAGCGCTACAACCGCAGGCCGGGCAAAATGCGGGGGCCGATTGCGCCCGGGCGGGCGCAATCAAGTAGGTCCCACCAGATAAGAACCCCTTAGCCCAAACTGCGGCCCGACCCACTCATGGAATCGCTCTCCCCCTCGGCTTGGATCACGATCGCCGTCCTGACCGGAATGGTGATTCTGTTTGCTACCGAAAAAATAAGGCCCGAAATCGTGGCGGTTATCGGCCTGGTGCTCATGGCCCTAACCGGCGTCATCGAACCGGTCACCGCCTTGGCGGGATTTGCCCACCCGGCGGTGGTGACGGTGGTCGCATTCTTCATTCTTTCAGCCGCGATCACCGACGCCGACGTTCCCCAGGCTATCGCCTCGTTCCTCTCGCGCGTGGCCGGTGGATCGCGCAGCGGCCTGCTGGCCATGACGATGGCCAGCGTGGGGGCCATGTCGGCGTTCATCAACAACATTGCCGCTACCCTCATCCTGCTACCGGCAGTCACCGGCATGGCGCGGACCGCACGGATTTCCAGCCTGAAGCTGCTGATGCCGCTTTCGTTCGGATCGCTGCTTGGAGGCCTGGCCACCCTGATCGGCACGCCGCCTAACATAATCGCCGCAGACCTGCTAAACGAGTCGGGCCAAGGGCGGCTGACGATGTTCGACTTCGCCCCCACCGGATTGGCGGTGGCGGTCACCGGGATCATTTATTTTGTCCTTATCGGTCATCGCCTGTTGCCCTCGCGACCGGCCCAGGGCGATGCCGGATTGGTTGAACAGGTACGCACCTTCCTGTTTGAACTGCAGATATCCGGCTCGTTTGCCGACCCGGGCGCCCGCTTATATGAGCTCGGCTGGAGGGCCAAATACGGCCTCTCGGTGTTGGAGATCCGCCGCCGCGGGTCGCGCCAACGAACGGTCACTTCAAACGATCAGATTTTTATCAATGACACGTTGGTGGTTGCCGGTGAATATGACGATGTGATGGCCCTGGCCAAACTCCCCGGAGTCGGGCACGCGCGGGCATGGCATGGCTCGATCGCCGACGACGCCAACACCATCGTGGCCGAAATCGTGGCCACTCCCTGGTTTGACACCGCCGACACCTCGCTTGCCAAATACGGTTTCGGCCAGCGTTTCGGAGGCCTGGTGCTGGGGATTTGGCGCCACGGCGAACGATTGCACACCAATCTGGCGCGGCTGCGCATTCGCTCCGGCGATGTGTTGCTGGTGCAATTCCCGCGCCATGGTTTAAACGCGCTGGCCCAGGATTCCCACTTCCTATTGCTGGGGCAGCGAACCGACCATCGGGAAAATGCCTCGCCCAGCGCACCGCGGGCGCTGCTGGTGCTAGTTGCCGTAATTGCGGTGGCGGCCCTTGGTCTGACCCACATTGCAATTGCGGTGATGGCCGGAATCCTGGCGATGCTCGCGCTCAGGGTCATCTCCCGCCGCCGCCTGTATGATGCCGTCGATTGGCAGTTGCCAATCCTTATCGGGGCGATGATTCCAATCGGGGGAGCGATGCAATCTACCGGGGTGGCTGCGGCTGTCGCCGAGCAGCTGGCGGCCGCCATCGCCGGTTACGGTCCGCATGCGTTGGTGGCGGGCCTTTTTCTAACTACCGCGCTCCTCACTCAGGCCACCGCCAATGCCACCGCGGTCGTGATCATGGCCCCGATAGCACTATCCCTGGCCGGTCAAGATGTGGGGATTTCGGCAACCGGGCTAATGATTACGGTGGCGATCTCCGCCTCAACCGCTTTTTTGACGCCATTTGGTCATCAGGCCAACCTGCTCGTTTACAACGTGGCCGGATACCGTTATCTCGAATTTGCGCGGGCGGGTGCACCGCTCACGCTGCTCGTGTTGGGCGTAACGGTCGTTACGGTTCAGCTGGTTTGGCCGGGGTAAAACCGAACCGAACACCGTAATTGGCGTTGCCGATGGTTGTGAGAGAGCCCAATGTTGCATCCAAATGTTTTCAACAATCTCGGGCACCGTAGGGGCATCGGGGAAGCTACCGCCTCCTGCTGCCCAGCCTCTGTTCAGCGAGTGTTCCAAAGTGCAGGGAACCCAACCGTGGCGCAAGCCTCGCGGGTAATTGCGGCAACCCCAACGATTGCGCCAGTGCCGGGCCAAACAATGCCGTCAGATCTCGCAGGACCCGCCGAGTGTGCCTGGGAGTCCCGCATGGACGATGCCGCCGACAGCGTGAAAGGTCTTTGGGAGATGTGATCGCAAATTACGGTGCTCGCACGCGCTTATTGAAGAGAAATTACGGTCATATCGGTGGGCGCTCGCGCTGCCGGCGGTCGAAATCCTATTGCAATTCGGGGTGCCTTGATTGGCGCGGGCCAGGCTCTGCCAGAGTCCCTGGCAAATCAATTTCCGGGTGGCTCCACCCGGACCGTAATGATGTCCTTGTCAAAGTACTGTTGGTGCTGGACCGATGCCGCGTACTGACGCAGTAGCCGCAGCGAAATCTCGTTTTCGGCGGGGCTTTCTTCGTCGTGCAGTTGCAGCTGGCGGATTTGGTCCTCCAGGTTCTCCTCGTTACCGCCGCCGATGAATTCGAGGTCGGCCACCGGGCCATCGCTGGTCGCCAGCACGACCAGACGCCGTTCATCCTGCGACCCTCCATCGGAACTGAGATCCAATGGCGCCAGGGTCAGCAGGGTCTCTTCGGCCACCGCGCCGAGGCGGTCCTGGATCGACTCGCCCCAACGGCGGTCGCGCGCGAACCGGGCAATGAACTCGTTTAGATCCGGAAGCGCGTCGATGTGCAGCCGCGATTCGAACCGCATACGCCGCTTGTTGGTCAGTTCAAGGAACAGGACCGCCGCCATCGCGGTTAGCCCGCCGGTGGTTACTCCGCTCTTTAGCATCGCGCCCCAAACCGCGCCGACGTTCGGAAGGGTGAACAGATCAAATTGAAACGCCGCTCCAATCCAGAACGAGACGCCGGCGACCAGGAGTTTGTGCTGGTTCCGCTCGGTCTGGATTACCGTGCGCGCACCGTCAACGAAAAGCGTGCCGGTGATCAGGACCAGGTATCCGGTCATAACCGGTCCGGGAATGGTGCTTAGCAGCCCGGACACCTTGGGTAGGAATGCAACCAGCAATGAATGTGCAGCCAACGATGTATCCCACCCGGCGTGCCGCAACCCCGGTAATTTGGGTAAACGAGACGATACCCGGATTGGCGATGTTGGGCACCGCCCCGCTAACACCCGCGAGCAGATTGCTCAACGCGCCACCTGACAGTGCCCCCTGCACCTCCCGGAAATTGACCGCCTGGGCCTCCCGGTGGGAAACTCGCTGCAGCGCGATGGCCGCCCCGTTCATCTGGATCGAAATGATCACGCCCAGGAACATGAACGCCGGCAGCAGCGTCCAGAAGGCGACGCCAAAATCCACCGCCACCCCCGGCCACTCGTTGGGGATGCCCACCCAGGGGGCTTGAACGACCCGTTCAAAGTCGTAAACGCCGAAAGCTGCGGCAACCAGGCAGCCAGCAACGATTCCAATAACCGGCCCCCAGAGTCGCAACACCGCATTGCCGCGCAGCGTGAGGGCCCCGACCACCACCAGTGTTGCCAGGGCGGTTAGGGGCGCCGAAACCGGCTCGATAGTTGATGCCTCATCGAGCAGTCCGAATACGACCGAGGCCAGGGTGATGGAGAGGATCATCATTACTATTCCGCCCACGGTCGGCGTCACGATTCGTCGCAGGATGAACAGCCACCGGGAAATTACCAACTGGACCGCCGCCGCAACGATCATCAGGGCGGTCAGGGTCGCCGGGCCACCGTCCACGACCGCGGTAATGCAGAAAGGGATGGAGAAGGCGGCGGTAAACATCGGCAATACCGCCCCCATTCCAACCAGCCCCAACCGGCGGACCTGAACCAGGGTTGAAATGCCAACGACCACCAGCGAGGCAAAGACCATCCATATCAGATATGCTTCTCCCCTCCCCGAGGCCGTAGCCACGATGACCGGCGTAACCAACAGGGTGGCGGACGCAATTACGCTGAACTGCAGACCGAGGCCAATCGATCGCGCAAGCGGTGGGTTCTCGTGGGCCTCGTTTCGGGGATTTGGGGAAACTAGGGCCGCCACTAAAACGCCTCGCGCATCGGCGTCAGAGGGATCTGGATTGGAAATCCTTCGACCGGACTGCCGGGGTTGGCCGGGAAAAATGAACTTTCCAGACCCCGAGCATTGGCCGTGGCCGGCCCGGGCACTTCCGGTGTCATGTCGGATCTGCCGAAATCCGAGCACGGCCGCAATTTTCGGCCCGACGCGCAACCGATTTGGTCAAAGCGATCGGCGTTTTTTGCCCGGCTGCAGGATGGTCAATCAACGGAAGCCGTTCAAACCTCTCACCTACCGAAGAATTAAACCGTATTCGAATTCTCTTCAGGTTGAGCAAATAGGGTACAGCCCACTGGCTCCAACGGATCGCTCAATTCGATCCCGCCGGTTCGGGTCCGGGACGTTGATACCCCGATGGGGCGATTTGCGATATTGACCGTCGCGCAATCGATCCAGGATGATCGCGGCGCGGAGTTGACCGTCCCGTTGGGTCGTATTCGCGGGATTGACCAACAGAGTGGTAGTCGAGATCCAGTTGGCCACATACTTTCCATAGGCGAGGCCGAAATGGCATCGATGGCCCCCGGTGGGAATGACCCGGGGCCCGCCGAGCGCACCGTTAACCCGCTGCGACATCAAGGACAGGCGCATTACCCCAATGACCAAAAAATATCAAGGCTCGGCCCAGGGGTATGAAGTCCACTGCCATTCCAACGTGATGGTGGAGGCCCGCGATGGAATTGGCCTGGCCACCGACATCTACCTCCCGGCCATGGAGGGGGAGGCCCTGGCGGGGCCGTTCCCGACCGTGCTGGAACGCACGCCTTACAACAAAGCTTCAGCGGTCAACGTGACCAAGGGCAAATATTTCGCTCGGCGCGGCTACGTATGCGCTATCCAGGATGTTCGGGGACGTTTTGCGTCCGAGGGACAGTGGTACGCGTTCGCCCACGAGGCGCCGGACGGTTACGATACCGTCGAGTGGTTGGCGACCCAGCCATGGTCCGATGGCCAAGTCGGCACGATGGGCGACTCCTACCCCGGCAGCGTCCAGTCGGCGTTGGCAACACTTGACCCGCCGCACCTTTCGACCATGATCGTCGCAGTAGGGGCGTCCAACTACTTCCACTCCGCGATGCGGCAGAACGGGGCGTTGGAGCAGCGATTTCTAATCTACGCCTTCCGCATGGCGGTTGACAGCAAGGAAGCGGCCGCCGATCCGGGCCTGCGAGCCGAACTTGAAAGCATCTATCCGCACGTGCTCAATGACATCGTGGCCTTTCCAACCTACGAAAGCCGGGACGCGATCGCATTTAGCAAGATCATCGAGTCGTTCCCTCTCAGGGAGGGAGCGACTGTACTGCGCCGACTGCCCAGCTATGAGCGCTGGGCGATCGACATCCTCACCAACGGCACCTTCGGGAAATACTGGAAGCAACGCGGATATGCCCCCGGCGAGTACGTTGAAGAGCATGCCGACGTGCCCACCCTGTACCTTGGGGGCTGGTACGATACCTATCCGCGCAACACCATCCAGAACTTTCTCGACTACCGCCGCACCAAGCGCAGCGACCAGCGCCTGCTGATGGGGCCGTGGACCCACGGCCAGTACGAGATCACCAACTCGGGTGATTCGGACTTTGGCACCGGATCACACATCAACTACAAGGATCTCCGGCTCAGCTGGTTTGACCATTACCTAAAAGGAATGGATTCGGCCGCAGCGCGTTTCCCGTCGGTTCGTTACTTCACCATGGGGACCGGGAACGATTCGCTCAACCCGTCCGGCCGATTGAACCGCGGCGGTTTCTGGCGCGAGGCCGAGACCTGGCCTCCGCCCGGGATGCGGCCGACCGAGCACTACCTGCAGGCCGGCGGCGGGCTGTCAACCGCGCCCCCGGCGAAATCTGATATACGGCCCAGCCGATTCACATTCGATCCGACCAACCCGGTGCCAACCATCGGCGGGTCGATATCGGCGGCCCAACCCTGGATGAATGCAGGGGCCTACGACCAGCGGGGCGGCCCCAGGTTCATCGGTTCGAAGGACGATTCGGCGCTAAATATGCGCCCGGACGTGCTTACCTTCCAGACCGGGGAGCTCGAATCCGACGTTGCGGCCACCGGCCCGATTTCGGTACGGCTGTGGGCGTCTTCAACGGCGGTCGATACCGACTTTACCGCCAAGCTGATCGAAGTGCTGCCACCGACGGAGCGGTACCCGAACGGCCTGGCAATCAACATAACCGATTCGATCATCCGGGCCCGCTTCCGTTGCGGCTGGGACCGCGAGGTGCTCATGGAACCCGGCACACCGTACCTGTTTGAATTTGAGTTGTTCCCGACCTCGAACCTTTTCAAGGCGGGTCACCGGATCAGGGTTGACATCTCCTCAAGCAATTTCCCGCGCTTTGACGTAAACCCCAATACTGGCGGCCCGCTGGGGATCGATCGGTCCTACGTAAACGCGGTGCAGTCGATATTTCACGACTCAGAGCGTCCTTCCTGCGTGGTGCTGCCGCTGCAGACCACTCCGGACCGGGAACCGCAACCGACCTTTTCCGGCATCTAGAGGCGGTGAATGGAAATGAAATTTTTGTAACCGCCGGAACCCGTCCAACAAATTGCTCCACCGGTTGCCCGCGACGCGGGCCCGAGATTATGGGAGGGCGACGATTGGGTCGGGTTGATCGGTGAGCGCGGACATTCAACAGCGGCCGAACCACTTCAGCGGTTGGAGGTTCACGTTTTGCAGGGTGTAGCCCGATCCGATGTTGCCAAGGTTCACGTGACCGGCGTAAAGGGCGCCGGATCTGGTAATTACCAGACTGCCGCCTGCGCAATAATCACGATTCCAAGCTCAAGCACCTTCAGTGGCGGTCAAGAAATTGAACCGCTGGCGTAGGCAGATGCCCCAATGGCGCATTCCCGTTTTCCGGCGCCCGCTTCATCGGCCGGCCACGGGATCAGATCAGATCGCGGCAGCCTTCCAAGATGAAGTTGTCGATCAGCCGGACGCTCCCCAGCCGCACTGCTACCGCCAGCATGCAATCGCCGTGGCCGGGCCACGATTCAATCGTTGCCGGATCCACTACCGCCACGTAGTCGATCGCGTCGATTAGCGATTCGGCTTCGATCGTTTGCCGACAGGCAGCCACAAGTTCACTGGGGTCGCGCAAGCCGTCCGCATGAGCGGTCCGAGCCGCGGCCAGCGCCCGGTAGATGACCGCCGCCGCCGCCCGCTGCGGCGGCGTTAGGAATTGATTGCGGCTACTGACGGCAAGCCCGTCCGGTTCACGCACGGTCGGTAGGGCGACGATCTCGGTTGCAATATCCAGGTCCCGGGCGACCCGCTTCACGACGGCGACCTGCTGGCCGTCCTTTAGGCCAAAGTAAGCTCGATCAGCGTCCGATTGGATGAGCAATTTGGCCACCACGGCGGCCACGCCGTCGAAATGCCCGGGTCGCGCCGCACCTTCCAGCGGCAGCGCCGGGCCCCCAACCCGCACTTGTACCGCGAACCCAACGGGGTACATTTCCGCCGTGGTGGGTGTGAACGCGACGTCGACATCGACCGCCGCTAGCTTTTGCAAATCGTTATCTAACGGACGCGGGTATTCGTTCAGGTCGTCAGCGGCCCCGAATTGAGTGGGATTGACAAATATCGAGGCCACGACCGTCGCGCACTCGGAGCGAGCGGCGCGAGCCAATGAAATATGCCCCCGATGGATCGCACCCATCGTCGGCACTAGGCCGATTGGCCGGTGGGCGTGGCGCAATATGGCCCTTAGCCCGGCGATCCTTGAAACCTGCTGAATCAGTTCTTATCGCCTATCCCGCGTCATGCGTTGGGGCCTGGGACCGTGGACCGACACCCGGAAACTGCCCGCTGGCAACTTCGGCCGCGTAGGCTTGCAGCGCCCTTAGTACCTCGGCGTTGAGATCGGCGTATTTCCTGGCATGGCGGGGCTGCCAGGCGCCCAGGCCAAGGATGTCGTTTATCACCTGAATCTGGCCGTCGCAACCGCCCCCCGAACCGATTCCAATTGTGGGGATGGCCACCGTCTGGGAGATCTCGCGGGCCAGTTCCGCCGGTATCAATTCCAAAACGACCGCGAACGCTCCCGCCTCCTGCACGGCCTGGGCGTCTTCGATGATCCGCTGGGCCTGGGCGGCGGTGCGCCCCTGGACCCGGTAACCGCCGAGTTGGTGTACCGACTGCGGGGTGAGGCCGACGTGGCCCATGACCGGAATGCCGCTGTCGGTAAGCCGGCCAATGATCGCGGCTACACTTTTTCCGCCTTCAAGCTTTACCGCCTGCGCTCCCCCCTCCTGCAGCAACCGACTCGCATTTCGCAATGCTTCGGAAGCGTTTATCTGGTACGTCAGGAAAGGCATGTCGGCCACAACCAGCGCCCGCTGAGCCCCGCGCACAACCGCCCTGGTGTGGTGGATGATGTCGCCCAAGGTAACCGGAATTGTCGTAGCGTGCCCAAGCACCGCCTGGCCCAGGCTGTCGCCGACCAATATCACCGGGATTTGCGCCTGGTCGACCAGGCGGGCGACGGCATGATCGTAGGCCGTAACGCAAACTATCGGTTCCCTGGCCCGTTTCATCGCCAGCAACTTGGTGACGGGCACTCGATTTGCTATCGCGTCAAGTCCATTCACTCGTCAAAATGGCCAGCCCAGTCTATCGGCGCTGACCCATTGCGGAAACTGCCCAACCCTGAGGTGGTCAACCGCTGGACGTTCCGGCGGGTAGT
The DNA here is from genome assembly GCA_965261345.1 of Chloroflexota bacterium. Lineage (GTDB taxonomy): Bacteria > Chloroflexota > UBA11872 > UBA11872 > VXNJ01 > VXNJ01. The sequence goes on along the minus strand of OZ253449.1, from coordinate 303,318 downwards.
CCATATTGAGTAAATTGCCATGCATCTAAATCCGGTCGATTGCGACCCACTATCCCGACCGGTGAAGCTCCCGTTTGAAATCCGTTTTTCCGTCTGCGTGGCAGGGAGTTGGGCAACCGTGGTTTGCCGGGCCAACAATCGGCCGAGCAAAATATGAGCCCCACAACCGGTCCGTTTATTGGAGTTGAATATTGAAGGCACTCATGGCCGCCAGATACGGCGGGCCCGAGGTTTTGGAGGTTGGGGAGGTTCCTGACCCCAAAATCGAACCCGATCAGTTGTTGGTGCGGGTCGAGTACGCCGGTCTCAATTTTTCCGATGTTGACCATCGCCGCGGCGAACGCGGAACCCCGCTGCCAATGATCCTGGGCACCGAGGGTTGCGGAACGGTCGTCGAAGTCGGCGGGAAGGCCCCTGGGTTTACGGTTGGCGACCCGGTGGTCTGGTGGTTGCCCGGGCTGCCGAGCAGTTGCAGCGAGCTGGCGGCGATTCCAGCCGAGCGTGCGGTTCCGATCCCAGACGGTGTACCGCCGGAGATTGCGGTGGCGTTGATGCTGCAGGGCATCATGGCCCATTCCCTAATTTTTGATATCGCCCCGGTGAGTGCGGGCCAATCGGTTCTCATCCATTCCGGTGGCGGGGGAACGGGACACCTTGCGATCCAACTGGCCGGGCTGGCCGGCGCGGGCCAGGTCTTGACAACCACCTCGCCGGGAAAGTTTGAGTTTGTGACCGGGTTGGGGGCCAGTGCGGCAATCGACTACCGCTCCGGCGACTGGGTTGAGCAGGTGCGCGCGGCCAGCGGCGGGGGCGTGGACCTGGTCTACGACGGGATCGGTAACTCCACCTTGCCCGGTTCGATCAAAGCCTGTCGCCGCGGCGGCCGTTGCGTCCTGTATGGCTACAAGTCGGGCGGACATCGCGACGGGCTGGCAACTGCTTTTGATACCGGAATGCTGGCGCCCGGCACTGTTTTCTTAACGGTGGGGGTTTCATTCTTCTACGTGCGTGATCGCGATCAGCTGTTGGCACGGGTGAATGCAATGTTCGATTTCTACCGTGCGGGCCAACTAACGGTCCAGATCGGCGGTATTTTTGACCTGCCGGAGGCGGCCGACGCCCATCGGCAGTTAGAGCAAGGCAAGTCACGGGGCAAGCTGCTCGTCAAGGTTGGTTGAACGCGCAGAGACCGGCGTTCCAAGGCAGATTTCCTCAAGAATCTGCAAGCGCTAGGAATTTACCCGGCCGTATCGCAGTTCGCCATTGCGATGCATGGACTCAAAGTCAATTTAGTTGCCAAGGTGCCTTGCCGGCACGCCCGCCCGCGGGCCCGATCAAGTTATGTGCCGAAAGTTCTGCAATTAGCTTTGGCGTCACCTTATCGAATTTAGCTTGATTGTTCGCTGAAATTTAGGCGGTAACGATCAACTCCAGTTCTCTGCGTTGCTCTTTCAGGAATGCCATGTTCAGGTAGCGGCTGGCCTCAATCCAGTTCTCGTGCTGTTCGACCGCAAGCGCCCTGACCAAGCGCAGGCAACTCGCACGACCCAAGAAAGATCCGCACCACGTGCGTCCGGCGCTTTATCTCCTCGTTTAACCGCTCCAGCATGTTGGTGGATTTAAGGTGCTTGTAGTGCTGCCGCGGCAGACGGTAAAAGCTGAAAGTCTCCTCAATGCCGCTCTCTACCCAGTCGCAGAGCCTGGGATAGCGGCCCTGCCATTTGCCCAGCCAGGCTAAGAGGTCCCGACGGGCCTCGGAGAGATCGCGCCGATCGTAGAGCCAGCGAAGTTCTTGGAGACAGTCGTCATCGGCCCTTCGCGGCAGGTAGTCGCTGAGCATTGCGCAGGAAGTGGACATAGCAGCGTTGCCAGATGGCTTCGGGTAAGTACTCGGCGATCGCCTGCTTTAGTCCGGCGTGGTTATCGGTAACGACAAACTGCACGGCGCTGAGGCCGCGATCGCGCATCCGGGACAGAAAGTCGCGCCAGCTGCTCTTACTCTCACGGTTTACCAGCTCGACTGCCAGTACCGAGCGTCTGCCCTCCCAGTTGATGCCGATGGCGATCTGGACCGCCTGGGACCGGATGACTCCCTCCTCGCGTACCTTTTCGTAGCGGGCATCAAGGATCAGGTAGGGATAGTTGGCCTCCAGTGGGCGCTCGGGCAATTTCCAGAGCGGCATCTAGCTGCTTATTAATCCGGGAGATGTTGGAGGCTTCAGAATGCGTGACCACACAGCTCTTCGGTAATGGCCTTGACTTTCCTGGTCGATACCCCCTGGACGTACATCTTTAGCCAGGGCGCTCACCAAGGCTTTTTCACTGCGCTGGTAGCGCTTTAAAGATCTCGGTGCTAAAGCGTCCCTGGCGGTCCTGTCAGCACCCTGAGTCTGATCTTGCCCACCCGGGTGATAAGTCCGCGGCCGTAGTAGCCGCTCCGGTAGCCGCGACGGCCAGCGGTACGCTCACTCTTACCGGCTCCCAACGCCTCGTCCATCTCGGCTTCCTCCGATCTCCTGGACGGTCTGGTGGATGATGCCGCGGAAGAGCTCGGGATCACTTTTGAGCTCTTGGCGCCAGTCAATAGCGTTGTGGTTATTCTTCAATCGGGTCACTGGTTGCCTCCCTTAAGGCTCCGAGTTGTGCTAACTCAAGAATTTAAGGAGACGCCGTGGCCCGCTTCTTTTTACGGGCCTGCTTTTTGCATAACTATTGGGACACAACCCCCGATCAGCCGCCAGGGCAGCTACAGGGGCAATCAACCGGTGCTGGCGGATACGGAAAGCCTATCCAATTGCGCCAACCACCCTAAGCGCCCTCACCGGTCAACGCAGCGCAAGCCATGAGCCCAGCAACCGGTCAACCTCTCGATTGACAGGCCATGTTGCCCGACCACCAAACATTGCAACGAAGGCGTATCAACCCAACACTTGGGGAATGAACTTGTAGCGGCGCTCATAGGATGCGTCGGTGAGTGGGGTGCGGAATTCGTCGAAGGCGTGGGTTCCGCCGGGATAGATTGCGATTTCGGCGGGATTGCCGGCCGCCATCCAGCGCGAATACATAAATAGTGTGTCGTCGATAAGCCGATCACTGGTTCCGCAACTAAACCGGGCCGGCGGAAGGCCGTCCAGGGAGGCGCGCATGGGTGACACGTAGGGATCGTCCCGGTCCGCATCGCCGAGATATTGGGCCTGCACCCGTTCCATTCCCGGTTTGCTTAAGACCAGGCCGTTGCGCCCGATCAGTTCGCGCGAGGGGCAGGCACCGGTGAAATCGAACGCTCCGTAGACGAGGTCCACGCCCGCCCAATCGGTGTACCCATAACGATCGCGCATGCGCAGCACCGTTACCGCCGACAGATTGCCGCCGGCTGATTCACCACCGTTCAGCAAGCGATCGGTCCCAAAACGAGATCTTGAATTGGAAATCAACCAATGCGCTGCTACCTCACAGTCGTCGGGCCCGGCCGGGTACGGATGTTCCGGTGCCAGGCGGTATTCGACACTTACAACCGCGACGCTGCCGGCTTGGGTCATTCGCCAGAGGATGTCGTTCTGCAGGTCATATCCGCCAAAGATGAATCCCCCGCCGTGGATGTGAAGATGGGTGCCGTTGCATACATCGGGGGTAAAGATCCGCAGCGGGATGGGACCGCCCGTTCCGGGGCAACTATCTTCCTGGGCCCAGTCAAGCTTGGGTGCCGCCGGTTGCCAGGGCCGACCCTCGCGGTGTCGTCGCCGCATTTCAACCGGATCGTCACCGGCGGGTGGGGCTTTGGCCATCAGTCGGCCCAATTCGGCATTGAACGCGGCCGTTTGCGGGCTGATGGACTCGGGCAGGAACAGGGTGTGGTCAAGCGGCATTTTGATTTCCGGTCGAATCCGAGCGTCGGCAATTCTGCGTTGGACGGGTCTGTCCGAACCAATTGGGATGCGCGTTATTTGCGACGATCTGAGTTCTGACCGGTTCGGTGTGAGCCAAAGACGAGGATCGCCCGCTTGGGCCGCAGGCTGGAACCGCGGGCGAGCATTTCAAAAATCCGGCGGCGATCGATTGCGTCCCACCGCCGAAGGATCGTCGCCGGCCGAACAGCGGGTTTGCGGGAAAGCCGACGGGCGAGCGGTAAATGGTCGGTCAGCCGCCAGGGTTCTTAAATTCCCAAAGGCGCTAAGTCTGGTGGTCGACGATCACCGTTACATAATCTGCGTCATGATATTTATGGTGTCGCACCGATGAAGCGTAATGGCGCAGCAGCCTGTACGGCGCCTCGCGCTCATCCGGGATCGGCGGCAGGTCGCCGAGCAGGGCCAATTGGTCCTGCATGTTCTCACCGGCCAGCGCAGTCGTAAATTCCAATTCCGCCGAATTGCTTTCGACGTGGGCGGCAATGACCAACCGCCGCTCGGGGCCGACGCGGCGTTCATCGCCGTCCTGTAGTAGCACCGCCAGAGTCTCTTCGCCAGCTGAGGCCAACCGATCGGTGGATGCCGCGTTCCAACCGCGGCGTTTGGCGAATTCGCGCAAGAACTGGTCAACCCTGCCGAGGGCGGATTCTTCCAGGTTGACCTGGAGCTTCTGGCGGCGGGGCCCGAACATCTCCATGAATGACATCAGCAGGAACGCGGTCAGGGCCCCGGCCGTCATTCCGTTACCGAGCAGGATACCCGCGAATCCGTCGCCTAGCAGGTCCGGGAATATCACTTGGTTCTGGAAGCCAACGCCGATCCAAAAGGACAACCCAACTACCGTGGCCTTGCGGTGGTCCAATCCGTCGCGGACGATGATTCGCATTCCCTGGACAAACAGCAGCGCCACCAGCACCGCGATGTAAGCAGCGGCCACCGGACCCGGGATCGCGATCAGCATCGCGGCGACCTTGGGCAGGAATGCCAGCGTGAAGAATACGACCCCTACTACCACTCCCACCCGTCTGGCAGCGATTCCGGTTACCTCGGCGAGCGAAATACTGGTCGAATAGGTCGTGTTGGGCATCGTCCCGGCGATGCCGGAGAGCAGGTTGCCAACCCCGTCGGCGTTCAGGGCGCCCTGCACCAACCGAAAGTCGGTCGCCCGCGGCCGCCTTCGCGAGATCGTCTGGATAGCCACCGCGTCGCCGATTGTCTCCACCGCGCCGACCATCGTGACCATCACGAAAGCCGGAAGGAGCCCCCAAAATTCGGGTCCTGGAGTCAGGTCGAATCCCGGCCACGAATCCAGCGGCACGCCAAACCACGGTGCGTCAAGCACCGCCTGGGCGTCGTAAAGTCCCAATGGCGCGGAGACCGCACAGCCCACCACCACACCGATCAATGGCGACCAGAGTCGCCAAGCCGGTGGACCGCGGATGACCAGCGCCGCCACTGTGATCAGCGTTACCAGGGCCACAATCGGGGCCGCGGCCGGCAACGTGTCCGCGGGCACGTCCTGGAGAGTATCGAAAAGTATTGGCATCACCGTAACGCCGATAAGCATGATCACCGTTCCGGAAACGATCGGCGTAAAAATCCGCCGCAGCAGGGCAAGCCGCGCGGCCAACGCGAACTGGAATAGCGACGATACGACGATCAGGCTTGCCATCGTGGCCGGTCCAGCCTGTACCAACGCCGCCACGCACACTGCAATAAAGGCTCCGGATGTTCCCATAATCAAAACGTGGGCGGCGCCGACGCGGCCAACCCGGACCGCCTGGAGCACAGTGGTGGCGCCGCTTATCGCCAGGGCCGCAAATACTGCCCACGAAATGTAGTTCTCGGGTTGCTCGGCGATCCGCGCGACGATGACCACGGTCAATACCACCGGGGCCAGGATGACCGAAGCCGCCTGCAACCCGGCGCCGAAGGTAAGCGCCGGTGGAGGGTTCTCGTGAGGTTCGAAACGGATGTGTTCGTTCGAATTCATATCCGCAGTGGGCCGCATTCCGGTGTTGTTTGGCGCCGCTAATTTTGTGTTGTTTGACGGTTTTGCCGCGCCGTTAACTGCTTTTTGCGGAAGCTGCCAGACGCTCCGGGCGCACGGCTCTGGGCGGGCGTGGCGAAGCCGAAAATGGCCGCCGTCTGGCCATCGGCCGCGCGCTTGCCCTGTAAGAATCATTCTGCCGCTTTATCAAGCGGGCGGCGGATTCTTTCGGCGATGATGCAAACAAATCGATGAATCTTCGCACCGAGCGGAACGAGTCAAAAATTCCCCCGCGTTGGATTTGCCTTGGATGGCCCCTGGGGGGTCGGGGACGCCAGATACCGCGTTGGATTTGCCTTGGATGGCCTCAAAGTAACCTTCTGCGCCAGGGCTGAAGTGTTGCCTGAGGGATTGGCCATCAATGAAAATCCAGCTAGTTAAGACCCGACCGTTTCCGGCAGCTTTTTTGCTTTCACTCCTGGCGATATTTGCGGTTGCGGCCTGCGATAGCGGCATCGCCGTTGCCGATGCTAATGACGCATCGGCATGGTCGTACGACGGCCCAAGTGGGCCCGAACATTGGGCCACTCTCTCGGAAGAATATGCCGCTTGTGCGGCCGGTCGGCAGCAATCGCCGATCGACTTGACCGGATACGTGGCCGACGATTTGACATCGCTGCGGTTTACTTACGGCGGTGACGCGCAGGCGGTTCGCAGCGACGCGCATCTGACCTTTGTTGACTTCCTGCCAGGGAACGCTCTTGTGATCGATCAGGGCGAATTCGAATTAAAGTCGGCGCATGTGCATTCGCCCGCAGAACATCGCGTCAACAGCGAGACCTTTGCAGCTGAATTGCACCTTGTGCACGCCCACAAAGATGGGCGCTTGGCCGCTGTCGCGGTGCTATTCCATTCTGGTGAACCCAGGGTGGCAGTCCAGGAAATTCTTCTCGTCGCTCCGAAGGCCGGGGCAACCGTTGTCGAGGGGGTCAGCATCAATTCGGCCGCTTTCCGGCCGGCCGGATCAGCCTTTTATCGGTATGCGGGGTCAATAACGACTCCGCCGTGCCAAGAACCGGTCGACTGGTTTGTCCAGCGGGAAATACAGACCGTTTCTCCCCAACAGATCGAAGACCTTGTGAAGCTCAATGGCGGGCCCAACAATCGGCCCATCCAACCCTTGGGCTCTCGGGTTATTGGAGTGGTCGAAGTTCAATGACCTACGATTGCCGCTTTGTTCAAGGAGTTGAAATCGCATATGCCGGGGCATCGGCCGTTCCCTGCCAATTGCAATCAGTGACAGTCCACCCGCGACCAATAGGCCTTATGCGGTCAATCTGATTCGGCGCGGCGCGGTTGGGCCGCCCAATGGCCGAGTCCACCGGCATTTGCCAGCAACCGGTTTGGAGTAAACGATGCACCTGGGCGAGCGGGGCGGGGACTATTGGCCAAATTGCCGCCGGCCGCCGGGTGGTTACGCGTCGGCGCTACGAGTTTGGCGGGGGTGGAAGTGCCAAGCGGGGTTTGTAAAAACTTTCTAGTCGTTTAGGAAGTCTGTTACCAGCTCGGCAAACTCAGCCGGCCTCTCCAACTGCATTAAGTGGCCCGATCCCTGGATTGTCTGATGCCGGGCCCCGCTGATTCGATCGGCGAATTCCACCCCGTAGGCCGGGGGCACGATTTGGTCGTTCCCGCCGGTTGCGATCAATGTCGGGCGTCGGATCCGGCGCAGGCGCTTCTTTAAACCTTTGTCGGGAATCGGCCACAGGAACTTTGCCACGGTGGCCAGGGACTTTACCCGTTCGATCGTCTGAATCTGGGTCTGTTCGTCCGAAAGTTTTTCAGGCAGCAAATGCCGTGCGACTTCCGAATCGGGAGAAGCAAACAACACCGATCTGAGTTCGCCTGGCGGCGTCGTAAAGTAATCGACTCCCGGCTCGTGGTCAAGCCATAGGCCGGCGGGCGATGCCAGGACCAGGCGGTCGACGCGCTGTCCGGCGATGCTGGCCAGCTCGGCCGCAATCATGGAGCCGAAAAAGTGTCCGACAAGATGCGACCGGTCCAGGCCCAACTCGTCTAGCAGGTCCAGGTAGAACAGGGTCAGGTCCAGGATGTCGTCGATATGCTCGATCCCCTCAGACTCCCCGAAGCCGGGGCATATGGGCGCAAACACGGTATGGTTCTGCGCCAATTTGTCTAAGAAAACAGGCCATCCCACGTATCCGAATGCGCCGTGTAGATACACCAACGGCGGGCCCGATCCGGCCTCGGCCACCTGGACGGTCGCCGGTCCAACCCTTACCGAGTGCGTGACCGGATCGCTTGCAGCCATGGCCACTTAGGTCGCTATCGGGTCGGGGACGGCGCGATCCGCGATGGGTGTGGGCCACCAATGATCTTCGTAATCGCTCCACATGTCCTTAACGTGGGGCATCACCTCGCGGGCGAAAAGTTCGGTGTTCTTCATGGTCAAGTCCTTGGGCATGCTGCCGATCTGCAGCAGCACCATGAGGTGCCCGACCCTTAGGCCCTCGGCGGCTTTTCGCAAGTTTTTCGCGACCGTCTCAGGACTGCCGGCGATCACGTAGCCCTGATCGACAAAATCCTTCCACCGCATGTTCTGCCGTCGACGCGAGTGGCTGGAGCCGAGTTGACTGCCCACGCCTTTTTTTAATGTCCTTACCGTTCGATAACCCGGCGCTTCGGTAAATCCCTGGTAGACGTGCAGGTTCTTCTTGTAGAAGTAATCGATGTGCGGGGCGTAATCCTTCTCCGCCTGCTCGTCGGTTTCGGAGACGGCGACCAGTTGGAGAAATCCGGCCCGGTACGGGTTATCATCCACGCCCAGGCTTTCCATCTCTTTCCAGAAGCCGTTCATCACTCGGATGCCGTGTTTGTAGCCGGAGTAGCTCAGATAGCAGTAGACGTAATTCATCCGGCTGGTCCACTCCCAGGTCTCGACGCTGCCGCCGCCGGGAATCCAAACCGGTGGGTGCGGCTTTTGCAGCGGGCGCGGCCAGATGTTCACGTACCGGACTTGGGTGTGCTTGCCGTTAAACGCGAACGCTTCCGGCTTGGTCCACGCCTGAATGATCAGGTCATGGGCCTCGTAGTACTTTTCCCGGAGGGTGGCCGGATTAGCGCCGTAGGCGAAATTCGTGTCCATCGACGTTCCGGTCGGGAAGCCGGCGACCAGCCTGCCTCCGCTGGTCACATCCAGCATTGCAAATTCCTCGGCCACGCGGAGCGGCGGGTTGTACAGAGCCAAGCTGTTACCCATCACGATAAGCGCGGCATCGGAGGTCCTCCGAGCCAACGCCGCCGCCATCAGGTTTGGCGATGGCATGATCCCATAGGCGTTGTTGTGATGCTCGTTGACGCAGATGCCGTCAAAGCCCTCGGCTGCGGCCTGTTCCAACTCGTCGAGATATTCGTTGTATAGGACGTGCGCCTTTTCTGCGTCAAAAAGATGGCTTGGCGGATCGACCCAAACACTTCGATATTTCTTCTCGAAATCGGGTGGAAGGTGCCGATAGGGCATCAGATGGAACCAACAGATCTTCACGCAATACTCCAGCCCACGTCACGGTTGGTCAACCGGCGCTTTTTCACTTCGTTAGCAATTGTATTTTTGCGGTTTTCGCCAACCGGCTAGGTCCCGATCAAAAAGCGTCGATCACACCGCGGGGGCGGAACTTTACCCCCGGGCCGCCGTTCATCGCACCGATTGCGGACCCCTGGCGGATTGGATGATGCAATTTGATCTGATCGCCTAAGTCGTATTGCCAGCAAGGTCCAGACGCGCTGCTTAAGCGAGCCGTAGACCGGCGGTGTGGCGCGATGGCCAATGGGGTTAGCCGCCGCCTGAGGGCAGTCAAAGCTGGCGTTCCTGTCGCTGATGCCAGCCGGGCAACGGCGCCGGCGCTACCCCTTAAAAAAGGCAATCTAACGACGGGTCGGGCAGCTTACCTAAACTCATCGGCATGCACCTCTTTTTGTAAGCTGCCGGGGACGCAATTGCCGCAAAAGCGGCGGCACACTCGGTCCCGACAGCTCAAGTTCGGAGTTTGAGGCACCCCAAGAACTTTTGCACGGGACGCCGCGATCCATACGTTTTTCCCTGAACCCATTTCGAATCAAGCAAGAATTGCCATACCGGTTAAATAGGCCCGCACTCAGCTGCGGGGAAAGGAATTGAAATGCCCTCGGAGTTGTTTGAGAAGGGTTTGGCAATTCGGCGAGAGGTCTTGGGCAGTGACTACGTCGCCCGCTCGATAGCAGAGGCCGACGAATTTGCCCTGCCATTGCAAGAACTGGTAACCGAACATGCCTGGGGCGACATCTGGAGTCGACCCGGTTTGACCCGCAAGACCAGAAGCCTGCTGAACGTGGCGATGCTGTCGGCGCTCAACCGCCCGCACGAATTGGTGTTGCATGTACGCGGCGCTCTCAACAACGGAGTCACTCGCGAAGAACTCCGCGAAGTGTTTCTGCAAGTGGCAGTTTATTGCGGGGCACCGGCGGCCCTGGACGGATCCCGGGTGGCTCGCCAGGTTTTCGCAGAAGTCGACGCAATCAAACCGGCTGCGGACGCTGACCGCTGACCGGAAAACGCTTGACCGAAAGCCCAACCACTATCGAGTGATCGTGATTTGAATTTGTAGGTCACTGAGTAAATTACCTATCTGCGTCGCTTCGGTTTTTCGATGCCGCGCCAATCGAAGGATTCGCGTTCATTGTTGGAATCTGAGAATTTGCCCGACGCAGTTGTCGGGTTCCCATCACCTTGCCTGCTTGCGTCGGCAAACCTTGCCGGTTTTTCCCGCGGCGTGAGATCCCAGCCTCGCGCTTGGCTCTAGGTAAATCCGAAATTGTGGGATCGATCGGGAAAGCTGGACCGATGGAACGGACCGGTCTGCCGACATGATTTCGGGCAAATCGCATTGCACAATTCCGGCACTGCTGCTCGATCGGAGATTTCGCCAACCGGCACTGCGGAAAAAACTGCCCGACGCGGCCTATTAAATGGTGGGAAAGCTCCTGTATGAATTGCCTATCAAACGGCGGCGGCGGATTTTTTACCGCCCGGGAAAAAGATAAAGCCCGCGGGTTGGATGTCAATCAGCCCCGGGCGGCGGGCTGCATCCCACCAAAAACCTCGACCTCGGAGCCATCCCGCAGATGAACGACCAAAGCGACTCGGCAATAATGATGAACTTGGCTTCAGTGGCGTCACCGCAGTCAGCGGGCATTCTTGGCGTCGCGCTTGAGGGGGAGATGCTTGGTGGCAGCAGACGAGGACGTGGGGGCGGTATCGGGTGACGAATCTGCCAATGAGAAATTTATTTCCGAGCAGGCGCTGGCAATTTGGGCCAAGCGGGGCGGCGGAGCCGAATTCTGGGCCGAACTGGTTTCGCTAAATCCGGAACAACTGGCCGATTTCTCCATATCGGGTCATCCCGCGGGTTTCAATTTCGATGAAGCGAAGGTACCGCCCTACGAGCTGCCGGAGATTCTTCGCATGCGCGACGGGACGACGGTAGAGACGCCAGCCCAATGGGAAGCCCGCCGAGCGGAGATTTTGCAGCTGTTCATTGAATACATGTACGGAGCTGCGCCGGGCGCTCCGGCGGACCTGCGATTTACGGTACTTGAACAGGACCCGGCCGCCCTAGGGGGCTTGGCCTGCCGAAAGCAGGTACGGATCGACTTTTCCTCCGCCGACGATGGTCCAAGCATGGAACTTCTGCTCTACACACCCGCCAACGCTCCGGGTCCGGTAGCAACGTTCCTCGGCCTAAATTTCCGTGGCAATCACGGCGTACACACCGATCCCGCGATCCGTCGGGCGTCCGGCTGGGTGCTGCCCCAGGAGGGGGTGACCTCGGTAGCCCGTGGCCGATCGATGTCCCGATGGCAGTTGGAGCGGGTACTCGAGCGGGGATACGGACTGGCCACCGTTTGCTATGGTGACATCGATCCAGATTTTGACGATGGCTTTAAAAATGGCGTCCACCAGTTGGCGCCGCCTCAATCTGATAGCGATTGGGGCAGCATCGCCGCGTGGGCGTGGGGGCTGAGTCGGGCGCTGGACTACCTCGAATCCGACGCTATGGTGAACGCTGCCCAGGTGGCCGCCTTGGGACACTCACGTCTGGGCAAAGTCGCGCTCTGGGCCGGGGTAACTGACACGCGAATCGCGATGGTTATCCCAATTAATTCGGGCGGCGGCGGCGCGGCTCTAAGCCGCCATGTCTCCGGCGAAACATTGGAGATAAGCAACGTTAGGTTCCCGCACTGGTACGCCGGAAATTGCAAGGCATTTAACGGCCGGGTAAACGACCTGCCGATCGATCAACATATGTTGCTGGCGCTGGTCGCGCCCCGACCGCTGTATGTGGCCAGCGGAAAAGACGACGGTTGGGCCGACCCCCACGGTGAGTTCCTGGCGACGCGGGAGGCGGGCCAGGCCTACGAGCTTTTGGGCAAACGTGGCCTGGGTGTATCCGAGCGGCCGCCAGTAGACGAACCCGTAATGCACACCGTTGGGTACCACGTGCGGACCGGGGGTCACGATGTGACCGCATACGACTGGGAATGTTTCCTGGAGTTCGCCGACATGCATCTGTCGCACGGCTAGGAGTTTGTTGCAGGGACGATTGCAAAGCTTGGCAGCAACAGGCCTAGCACGCGTTGATCGAAATCTTGGTGAAACGTCCGGATACTGGTTGAAAGGTAAGCCGGCAAGTTGCTAGGGTAGGAATAGGCGAGTCCACGGTATCCATCAAGGGATTGATCAATCGGTCCACATAAATGCATTTATCGCCCGTGTCCGAATTGACCGCGAACGGCAATTTATCGTGAATTTGATCGGCAACCAGAGCGCGAGCCGGCGGTGGACCACTAGCGCTTGCGTGGATTTCGAACTTAAGATCGAAAAGCGACTTGGATGATCCTGCTACCGGCTCTCTCTACTCGGGGAATTACCGGCCGGGCATCAATTACTGGTCGTGGACGGCACCTGGGCGTTCGGCGAGCAGGGCGGCCAGCGCAGCTTCCAGCATGGGGGGCTCGGGCACGTCCTTAAATTCGCTGAGGCGGCGGTAGATCTCGGCGGCCGCTCGGTGGAACCCGTCGGGTAGACCCGATCCTGCGAATGTGTCGGCGATCTCCTCCATCTCGCCGGCGAAGCGCCACGCCTTAGCCGCGCTGCCGAGTGCGCGCCCCTCCCCGCCCGAGGCCAGGTCCGGTTGCGAGAGAGTCCATTCGCTGCTAAGCGCATCCGCCACGCCCTCGCGTTGGGCCAGCGCAAGTATTCCGGCCAACAGCGCGGAGGTGCCCTTGGTCCAGGCGGCATATGCCATCTTCAATGCGGAGGCCGCGCCCGGCTTTTCCCCAATCGCAATGGCTCGGAGCGGGCTCCCTGCGAACATCGCAGCGACGCTGGCCGCCTCGTTCCCGGCAAGATACAGGCGCGAGGTCTCCGAATTCCACGGCGGCGGACCGATGATGCCCCCATCGACAAAAGCACGTGCGCCGCCGCCCAACACCGCGTCTCCGACGGCCAATGCCCGTGACGGGGACACCGCGTTTGCATCGACATATACCCCTCGAAAACCGGTTTGCGCAACGCTCTTGGCCAGGTCGAGCGCAGCCTCGGGAGGACAGACGCTAAACAGTGTTTCACTCGATTCGGCGAGTGCCTCAAGGCAACCTGCGTCTTCCAACCGCGCCCGCTTGGCGCGGGACTGCGTGGCCGGGCTCCTTCCATCACTCGCCCAGATTACACGCCTTCCACGCCCCACCAGCGCCGCCCCGACTGACGCGCCCATCGCGCCAGGATGAAGCAGGCCGATGGCGCCGCTGTCGGGCGTGACTCGAACCCTCATCGCCGGGCCTGAAACCGGCACCGAGCCGGAATCAGGCTCAGGCAGCAGCATGACGATAACCGTCGTCGTCGGTAGCTGGGAAAGCCCAAATGCCGGCGCCAGGACGGTTGACCGGTCTCGGTGGCGAATTTGATGTTGAGCTTCAACAATTCATCCTGGGGGAATAGTTCCTCGAATGTGTTTACCCTACCACTACCTGCTCTGTGGGCGCAATGTCGTGATGGCTTGATGCATCGACTCCTAGGTGTAAGACTCCGGCAACCACGGGTGTTCGACCGCGGCCCGGAGCTAAGTGGCGTCAACATTCGCCTTCGCCGGAGCGTCGTCGCAAAGCGGTTCTCATGCGAAATTGAGGCGATTGCGGGGCTTTCAGCCGGCGCCGATGCTTTCAGCCTTCAGGTCGCCGATCCAGCGCAGCGCCCCCGGGCGATTGACCTAAATGCATTCCATTCGCACCGAAACCTCAAGTTGGGATTGGGCGAATCCCTGATATATCCCCTTGGTCGGAGCCACGTCACAGTAATCCCGGCCGATGGCGATTTGCACGCAGGCTGCACCGGCAATTTGGTCGTTTGCGGGGTCAAACCCAACCCAACCCAATCCGGGTAGACGGCACTCAACCCAAGCGTGGGTTGCGGTTCCGAGTACGGGTCGGTCGTTCGCGTCGCTCACATACAAATAGCCGGAAACATACCGCGCCGGAATGCCCCACTCGCGCGCCACCGCGATCATCACATGGGCATAGTCCTGGCAAACTCCTTGGCGCGATTCGAGCAGATGCTCAATTGGCGAAGCCGCCGATGTACTACCTGGAGTGAACTGGAAGCTGTTGTGCAGGGTGCGGGCGAGACGTTGCAATGCGCCAAGGGGGTCTCCCTCAGGATGGGCAATTCCACCCTGATCCAAAAAATTGGACAGAGCCGGCGATGGTCGAGCAAATGTGCTCGGATTGACAAAGTCCCAATAGGCAGGTGATTTTTTCCAAGTACGGATTTCGCGCCAGCTGTCCAGGTCCAGCTTTAGCGGCAATTCCGGCAACGAAACCGTTTCGACCCGCGAGCGTGCGATGACCGCCAATGTTTGGTGGGGCCGGTGGATGTTGAGTTGGTGCTTGGTGTTGCCGAATGCATCGGTCGCGCAGCTCAATGACCCCGCCGGGTCGGTTACAACCTCAAAGCCAAGCAATTGCTGCTGGTGGTCGCTGCGTGGCCGCAGATGCAATGCCATGCCGCTGTTTCGAACCGGCAAACTGTACCGATAGTTGGTCGAATGCTCAATAGCGTATCGAATCGGACCGGAGTTGTCGTCAGGGTCGAGGGCCATCATCGACCAAATATTCGAAATAGCACCGCGTTACCAGGTCATGGAGGTCTCGACATTGCCGGCTGATCTTCTGCAATTGGCCTTGCCGATCACCGCCGGGCGCCCATTCGGCGGCCGATCGCGCCTTCAGTTCGGCGGCCAATTCCCTGGCCGCACCGCTCGCTTTTGCATCGGGGCCCGGTCCGATGGCCCAGATCTGGCCGGCGATCCCATCGAGCGAGCGGCGGAGCGAACCCGGCAGGAGCGGATCGGTTGTAAGGATGTCAAGCACCTGCCCGGGATCGATGCGCACGCTAAACCGTCGGCTGTAAGGCTCGAATGCGTGTTGCAATCGCAGCAGGCTTGTCCAATCCACTTCGGACGAATCATCGATTAAGCCCGCGGCCGAAATTTGCGCCAACAGCAGGCCCGAGAGGGCCTGGGCACGCTCGACAAAGTGTCCGAGCTGCATGAAATTCCAGCCTTCGCCGCGGTACATCGTCGTCGCCGCAACCCCCGCAAACGTGTTAATCGATGTTGCGGTCTGGGCGTAGAAGCGTTCGGGCGAGAGTCTCCAGAAGTCTTCAATGGTCGATCTCTGGATGGTCAGGTAGGCCCGGTTTAGGCTGGTCCACATTTCGGCGCTGATGCACTGGCGCATCTGGCGTGCGTTTTCGCGCCCAAGGGCAAAGCAGGCCCATACCGAACCCGGAATTTCCTGCTCAAAGGTAAGGTCGTCGGCCAGGGTGTAGGAATCGGCCAGGGTGAAGTCATCATCATCTAGCAGCTCCAATTCGCCCCATGGTAGTTGGCGGCCGAGGCTGCCGTAAATTCGGGTCCAGCCGATGTGAATTTCGCGGACGGGACGGTCCACCAGAGCCTCGGTCTGCATCCGGAGCATTCGAGCCAATTGCTCGGCGCGCTCCAGGTAGCGGCTCATCCAGTAAAGTCCCTGGGCACTGCGCGCGAGCATAGGCGCCCTTATCGGCCGTATCGGGACCCGGGCCGGGATGCGGGCAAAGTAGCCGCGGACGCGATTCCCTGTTTGACCGTGTGCGACCGCGTTTGGTTGGGACGAGGCTGCGTCCGGGTAAGCGCGTAGACATTTAGTTATCTAGCACCCAGACGTCCTTGCCGCCACCGCCCTGACTGGAATTGACCACCAGGCTGCCGGCGCGCAGCGCCACGCGGCAGAAGGCGCCAGGGACAATGCGGGTCTTGCGGCCGTGCAGCACGAACGGACGCAGATCAACGTGTCGGGGTTCGAACTGGCCGTCGACTAGACAGGGTGAGCGCGAAAGGGCCAGCGTCGGCTGCGCCACGAATTGGTTCGGATCGGCCCTCACTTGGCGGGCGTAACTCGCCCGCTCCTACGCAGTTGCGTGTGGACCGACCAACATCCCGTAGCCGCCCGATTCACCGACGCGCTTGACCACCAATTTGTCGAGATTGTCGAGCGTGAATTCAAGGTCTTCCGGGCGGCGGCAGAGATACGTTTCCACATTTGCCAGGATCGGTTCCTCGCCGAGGTAGTAGCGGATCATTTCCGGCAAGAAGGCGTAGACGCTCTTGTCATCGGCCACGCCGGTGCCGGGGGCATTGGCCAGGGTTACGTTGCCGAGTTTGCAGGCGTGCATGAGACCGGGTACGCCCAAAAGCGAGTCCGGGCGGAACACCGACGGGTCAAGAAAATCGTCATCGACCCGGCGGTAGATCACGTCAATTCGAAGCAGTCCGGTGGTGGTGCGAGCGTAGACGAAGCCGCCATCTATCACCAGGTCGCGGCCCTCAACCAGCTCGGCCCCAATCTCGCCCGCAAGAAACATGTGTTCATAGAAGGCGGAGTTGTACACGCCCGGGGTCAGTAAGGCTATGGTGGGATCTTGCCTTCCATCCGGCGCCAATTCGAGCAGGGTGGTGCGAAGGATGGCGCCGTAATGTTCGACTTCGCGCACCCGATAGCTTCGGTACAGGCGCCGCAGGTTGGTCTTTACCGCCTTGCGGTTGGCGATCATGTACGAGACACCGGACGGGACCCGCAGATTGTCCTCGAGCACATGGAAGCCGTCGTCGGTGCGAACCAGATCGGTGCCGCAGACCGCCACCCAGGTCCCGTGCGGGGGCGCGAAACCACGCAACTCGGTGCGGTATTGCGGGCACCCTCGCACCATGTCTACCGGGATCACCCCGTCGGCGATGATCCGCCCGTCGGAGTAGACATCACCCAGAAATAAATTGATGGCTGCCAGCCGTTGCGATAGGCCCTTGTGCAGGAATTCCCAATCCGATCCCGGGAGAATCCGCGGAAGACAGTCGACCGGGATGATCCGTTCGCTGGCCTCATCGGCACCGTAGACGGTGAACGTAATGCCTTCGGTCGAAAACGAACGCGTCACCTCTTCCTGGACCGTAGCTAGCTCCTGCGGCGAAACCGCCTGCAGTGCCTGGTGGAGATTGCGGCTGTGCCCCCGCGGTTGGTAGGGAGCCTCAAACATCTCGTCGTAGATCGCGGGGTCGAATTCATATTTGTCGAAATCCATTCAACTACGCCACCGGATGGCGATCGGGGCGAGGCGGAAGTTACCCGGATGGGCCCGCCGCGAATGCAGGTTGCCGGTCTTGCCCGGCAGCACTGCCGCGATCGTGAGCGCGCCATTTTCCATGCTGCCCCGATTCCCGATCAGCACCTGCGAATGCGACCGGGTTGCACCTGGTCCGGCTAACGCGCCGGGGCCGCATGCGCAAGATTCCTGCCCGGTGATACCGACCCGCCGTGGCCGCCTAAAGCGCGCTTGGAACCGAATCCTCAATTGCTTTTCCCGGGGAGGATCCTCCGCGCCCCGCAAAGCGCCCAAAGACTTTAGCTGCCGTCCGTCTTTTGCACCGGCCCGGAGGATAGTGGTTATTTGGTGGTCCGACCGGAATGAGAAATCCCCGCTTCACGAACAGCTCTTCGGCATCTCGGTCAGGGTCGGTGAGCAGTATGCTGTCGATGGATTGGCCAAAATCGTCGACGCGGGCCGGGAGGTGCCATGTGCAAAAACCGGTGCTTGACCATCTTTAACACCCGGAAACACCGATTCGCGCCATGGGACCGAAACTGCCGGCGGCTCCGGCCTGGTGGTTGCCCCCCAAGGGTCAGCCGGCGAGCGGATCCATCAGGTCTTGCGAGAGATCCCGCCTGAAGCTGGGCAGCACCGATATCTCACTCACCAGGGCCCGTTGCGGGCTGGCTACGGCCAGCAGCACGGTTTCCGCCACGTCCTCGGCGGTCAGCATCGTGGCCCTGGCGTCATCGTCGGGCACGACCGGCCGCATGTCCAATATGGGGGTGTCAACCTCCCCCGGTAGGATGCAGCAGGCGCGGATGCCGGAGTTCTGCAGCTCGGTGTTCAGGTACCGGGTGAAGTTGAGCAACCCCGCCTTAGATGCGCTGTAGATGGGCCCGGCCACTGGGCCTGGTCTCGTGGCGGCCAGCGACGATATGTTCACGATCGTGCCTTCCCTCCGCGCGAGCATTCCCGGCAGCACTGCTTGCGCCAGGAAGAATGGCCCTAGCAGGTTGACCCGCATCACCACCTCGGCCTCCGCCGGCGTCATGGTCAACGTCGTGCGGTTGCGGGTGGCCATGCCAGCGTTGTTGACCAGCACGTCGACACGGCCATGATCGCGGAGCACTCCCGCGGCCATGCCCCGGACGGCAGCCACGTCGGCAAGGTCGCAGGGCTGAACGTCCGCGGCCCCTCCTCGGGCTTCGATTATCCGGCGGACCCGTTCGAGCTTCGAAAGCGTCCGTCCCACGAGCACGATCCGAGCGCCCCTTTGGGCAAGCAGGAGCGATGTCGCCTCACCGATTCCGCTCCCTGCGCCCGTAACGATGCAAATGGAATCCTTCACGCCCGGTACCTTCCATATCAACCGGTAAAGATACTATCACTCACCCGCGCGGCAGCACGCGGACAAGTACGGCACAGAGCGATCAGCAATGACCAGAAGCTGCGTTTCGACCACCCGGGGTTCTCCTTTTCAGAGAGGGCCTTCTCCCGCTAGGCGGTCGCTGAAGGTGAGATGGGAGGCGGGCAGGCGCTGAGAAAACGCACCGTTGCCGTCCACTGACATACATGCTGAGGCGTTGCACTCGCGAAGTTGCCGAAAGTCGGCAGGATGGCGACCGATTGATTTGTATTGGACCGGGTGGGATCGGAGGCCGCATCATTGGGTTAACCGGAACGGTTGACGGCGCCCGATCAGCCGGTACGATTTCGAAATCAGGCGGACCAAATGAACTTTGCCAACGAATTGGACACTCCGGCGCTGCTGCTGGATCTTGACGCTTTTGAGCACAATGCGCAGTTGATGGCCAAGCGGGCCAGAGCTGCCGGCATTGCCTGGCGTCCGCATGTTAAAGCCTCAAAATCCCCCGCGATAGCGTTGCGGTTGATCGAGGCGGGCGCGGTCGGGATCACCTGTGCAAAGTCTTCGGAGGCGCTGGCGCTGGCAAATGGCGGCGTTAACGACATCTTGATCGCCAACGAGGTTGTCGGTAAGACCAAGATTGAGCGCTTGACCCAGGTGGCGAAATTGGCCAGGCTGTGCGTTGCGGTTGATGATGCGGAAAACATCCGCGAGATTGCGGCGGCGGCCGACCGGGCCGGCGTTGAAATAGACCTTTTGGTCGATATCGATGTCAATCTTCACCGCTGCGGCGTTCCTCCCGCGGCGGCGCCGGCGCTCTGCGCGCTCGCAACCAAACTGCCGGGTGTCCGTCTGCGTGGGTTGATGGGGTACGAGGGCCACGTGATGAATATGTCCGACCCGGAAAAAGAACGCGAGACCTCAGCATCGGCTGCCATCCTGAGGCGGGCCAAGCGGCTGTGCGCGGAGCAAGGCCATCAAATCACGGTGCTCTCGGGCGGCGGCAGCGGCAATTACCGCTATGTCTTAAGGCAATCGGTCCTCACCGAGCTCCAAGCCGGCGGCGCGGCGCTCATGGACCTGTCATATGAACTCATGGGCGTTGAGGGTCATAAACGAGCGCTCAGTCTGCTCTGCCAGGCAATATCTGCAACCGACCCCGTACGGGCTACCGGCGATGCGGGCTGGAAGACCACTGGCCGGCACACCGGCCTGCCAATGATCGTTAAGCCGGAAGGCTGGCGGTGCGCACGACTCAGCGCCGAACATACGTACTTGGTAAGGGATGGCGGTAACCGGCTGCGCCCCGGTGATCGATTCGAAATGATTCCGCACTATTCCGACAGCACCGTGTTGCTGCACCGGAAAATCCATGCCATCCGAAATGGCGAGATCGTCGAGGAGTGGCCGATCACCGCGGCGGGGGCGTTGCAATAGAGCAGGTTGGCGGCCAAACGTGATCACGATTTATCGTAATAGATCGTGCCGACATCCTCGATTTGTTCGTCGAGAGTAAAGCGCCAGATCCCGATGTGGCCCCGACCGAGGTCGCCTTCGCCATCCCAGTCCAGCGTACTGGCGGCGCCTTCGAAATTGATCTGCCTTCCTTCATCGAGCAGGGACAGGCCGGCGGCCACCCCGGTCGGGGTTGCGGCAACGATCTCGCCTGGAGGCCTGGCGATTGACCGCAGATGCTCGCGGATGATTGCCCCCTCAACGCCTCCGGCAGCTTGGGCCGCAAATGCTATGGCAACCGTGGCATCGTAGGTTTCTTTTACGTATGCCAGGACGGGTAGTTCGCCGTACTCGGCGATGAACGAAGCCTCCCAGCCGGCGGATGCGGCGTTGTCTGGGGCGGACGCCCCGGCGGTTCCAAACATCCCGCCGAGCCGGTCGCCGCCAACGGCCTTAACGAGGCTGATTCGCTTGGCCGCGTCGCCGAAGACGAACCGGTCGTAGATGGCTTCGTCAAGGGCCTGTTGAACGATCGATTGCGCCTGGCCCTCGAAGGCAATCACGATCAATGCCTGGGCGCCCAAATTCGCGCTCTGCCCTAATTCCCTGGAAAAGTCTGTCTGCTCGGTATCGACTGAGACAGTCTGTAGCGTACCGTTCCAGGACTCCTCAAAGGCCGTGGCCAAGCCGTGGCCGTAGGCATCGTCCTGGTAAATGAGGCCAACGTTGTCGAATTCGCGGTCGCGCGCAAGGTCGGCCAAGACCGGCCCCTGGGCGGCATCGGAGAGGGCCGTGCGGAAAAAGAAATCGTTGTCTTCAACACCGCTAAGTTGAGGCGAGGTGGCCGAGGGGCTAATAGTTGGGATTTCGAGCTCGAAAGAAACTTGTCGGGCAACCCGCAGCGCGGCCGAGCTGGCGTTCGGCCCAACGATTGCGTGAACGCCTTCGATTTCGACCAGGCGCCGGGCCGCCTCGACTGCGGCTGAAGGATCTGCCGTCGCATCGGCGGCGATGCCTTCCACCGGCAGCCCGAGCACTCCGCCGCCATCGTTGATGTGCTTTAGCGCCAGATCAAATGCCCGCATTCGGTCGCCTGAGGCCTCAGGCGACCCGCTGAAATTAAGCAGCAGGCCAATCTTTAAGGGAGTTGTGGATTGTTCCCGCGAAAAGGCATCGCAACCAGCGGCCATGCTCAGTAGGGAGACCACAACGAAGAGAATCTCTACCCGCCGCCCGGTCCGAGGGTTTATGGATCGTCGAATTGAGGCCCGGAGGGAGCCAATGCAAAGTCGAACTGATTGCATCGTCGCTGCTATGTCGAGGTCGATCCTCGCTAATTTTCGGCTTTGCAGCCAACCGCGTTCGCGTTCTTTACCGCATTTGGTTGGCAATGGCGCGAAGATTACGAATTTTCGGACGCACTCACTGAGGACGGATCGGCCCACGTTACACCACCGTTGAGCTCAAATGTTTTCCGCAGGGAAAGTGGAAATTTGTCGGCGAGTTTAGGTTGAAATTAGACGGCGGCAGTCCGGTGGAGCGGTCGCCGATCGTGGGAGCTAAGCGGACGGGGTCCGGTGGGCAATTGAACCGGCCGACTTTTCCCTTGCAATCTTGGATATGCCAATTGGGGAGTGATTGATGAACACCACAATCGAGTTCAATGCCAGCTACGCCATGTTGTTGGTTGATCTGGCGCCTGGTGAGAGCATCAAGGCCGAGCCGGGGGCGATGGTGGCCCAACAGGACGTCGAATTAACGACCGACTCTCGCGGCAGGGGGCTTCTCGGCGGATTCAAGCGGATGCTCGGCGGCGAATCGTTTTTTATCAACACTTTCACCGCCGCCGGCGGCGGCGGAAAAGTGTATCTGGCGCCTTCGACTCCGGGCGACATCGGTGATTTTCCGCTTGCCCCGGGACAGAACCTGTTCATTCAGTCCGGATCCTTTCTGGCCTGCACCGACAACGTTGAAACCGATGCCGATTTCCAGGGATTCCGCGGAGTCCTTGGTGGCGAAAGCCTGTTCTTCCTGCGGGCGTTTACCGAAAGTGGATCCGGCAAGGTTTTCTACAACTCCTACGGGGCCATCAAACAGTTGCCGGTGGAGCCAGGGAAGGAACTGGTGGTTGACACCGGACACCTGGTCGCGTTCACCGATGACGTCGAATACTCGATCGGTAAGGCGGGCGGACTGCGCTCCCTGGTCGGGGGTGGTGAAGGCCTGGTCATGAAATTTCGCGGCAGCGGCCATGTGTGGATCCAATCCCGAAATCTGGCGTCGCTAGCGGACAAGATCATTCCCTTCCTGCCCAAGAAGGACGGTCGGTAACGGCGGTTTTCGGATGCGGCGTACCGCAGCGGTGGGCGACCTTCAACGCGACTCCGGGCTGTGTCGAGGTCGGGGTTGCCGATGTTTACCGCTGCGCCCGGGTCGCTGTCCTTCGACTGAACCGCTGGCGACCCGATAAGAATTTCGGTTGACATCGTCTGCCAACGTCGCGCCGCCGTTGCGATTGCGGTTTCCGATTCGACCTGAAAAAAAGACGTGATTGTGTCAATTTCAGATTGGCTGCGGCCACCTTCCGGCCGGCAATCGCTTGAGTTGCCAACGCCTATCTTGTGCCGATACTCGGTCGCAGGCACCTTGACGAGTGGCAAGTTATTGCGACCCGCTGCTTACTGCTTAGGTCGCCCGGCAACCAGAGAATCTTTTATTGACGAGCCAACCTTGGACGCCCCGACGGGCCCGGATCGGGCATGCCCGGACGGCATTTGGTAACGTCATATGCTTTCATCCGGTTATATCTGTCCGGTAATGCTGGCGGAGATCTATCGGACGCTCCCGCCGCCGGCCGCTGCGAACCGGCGGTGCCGCGTCCTCTTTCCAACGGGCGGCGCCAGGCCGTAAAAATGCAGGTCGCTATGGTTGGCGTGCCGCCTAATGTTGCCAGCGAGCGATCACGCCGCTACCGGCGTGATCGGCAATGTTGCTCGCACCGACCAGCGATGCCGCCGCCTCCATTGTGATCGCGGGCGGACCCTAGAAACCAGGCCGAAAAGCCCAAAACGCGCGTCGGGGCTCAAACAGATTAGCAATGACCTCGAAGACCTCCCTGAGGCCGCCAAACCGATTTAGGACACTCTGGATCGATATTTCGTGGGAATTCTGGGCCCATGCAACGATCGCGCCGGCGGCAACCGCATTTTTAAGACCCCGCGCCAAATCCCGATTCGCAGGTCCTTCCATTACCGGCGCAGAAGCTACTTCCCGGCCTTCGGCGACCCCGTTCCGATTGCCCTCCATCGCCATCTGCGCCGCCTCCCGGCCGTTTGCGGCGGCCGCGGTCAGCCCGGCTTCCCGGCCCGGGTCGGTTCCCGAGGGTTTCCTTTTCCACGACTCCCCTTCGGCAAGCGTTAGGTTGGCCACCGTGGCCGCCATCAGCAGCTGGAACCCGGCAAGTTGCCTGCCAAAGAACCGCGACTGGCGCACGCCCAGCTGGCAGAGCCTGGCCAGGCGGTGCTCGACGCGGGTTCTAAGGCGCGCGATCTTTAAGCCTTCCTTACTGCGCTGGCGGATGCGGGCCTGCTGCAGCAGGCGTTCCTGGGGATGGACGCTGATGCGGCGGTTGGGTTTGGTCGCAGAGCGTATGCAGGATCTCTTGAGCGGACAGGCCGAGCACTGCTCTTTAGCGAAGTGGAAGAGGCCGGCGCGTGTCTTGGCGCTGCGCCGGGAGCGCGAGCGGCGGTAATCGGAAGTTATCTGCCCGGCCGGGCAGGTGCAGGTTCCCTTTTCCAGATCGATGGCAAAGTCCTGCTTTACTAAAGTAGCGGCTGGCTGGTTTACCCGGCGCCCTGGCGAAGAGGTCGTACCCGGCGTCGGCGAAGTCCTTGCGGGTGTCGCCAGCCCCGTAGGCGCAGTCGCCGATGACGATCTCGACTTTGGCGGCGGCGTTCTCTTCGGCCTCCCGCACCAGCGCCAGGGCGCCGCAGTTGTCGGGGGCGTTGCCCGGGATCACGTCTACCGCGGTTACCAGGCCGGTTGACAAATCTACGGCGATGGCGGCCTTGTGGCCGGCAAAGCGGTTGGTCGAGCTCTTGCGTCCATGGCGCATCTGCGGATCGTGCGCCGATATGATCCGGTCGCGTCCGCCCCGGACGATCTCCACTTCCTCGCCATCTGCGCCGTCGGCCGAATCCCTGGCCGCGACACCCCTGTCTCTGACCGCCACCGGGGCGGGATCGACCTCGCCGGCGTCGGTTCCCGCCGGCAGCAGCAGCCGATCGCGGTCGTCGGGAACCGGTTTTGCCGGTTCCGCGGGGACGCGTTTTACGTCCTGGAGCAGGATCTGCGACAGCAGCTGCGAGCAGGCCAGGATCTTATCGGCGCGCTTATTGTCGGGAGCAGGGGATTCAAGCGCGCTGCGGGCCCTTGCCAGCAGCGAGTCGGCGTCTCTGACGATCCGCCCCAGGAACCGGCGGCGCTGTTTACGGTCCGACCAGTCGATGGCGACAGCGCCCTTCAGGCTCTTGCCGGCATGCAGGTTGTAGCCGTGTTGGCGGGCCCACTCTTTGGGGTCTTGGCCATCCTGTTCGGCCAGGGCGCCGACCAGCAGGCGGCAGCCGTCCCCGATCAGGTTGTAGGCGTCCCGCACCGCGCCCCTGCCCAGGATGGCGGTGGTATCGATCGCCAGCTTCATGCTCTGGCCCTTGAAGAAGCCCTTTTTGCGGGCGTGCTGCAGGGAGCGGCGAAATATCCCCCGCGCCCTGCCGTGAACGATCAGCTGCGAGCGAAACAGCTGCAATGTGGACTTGGCGAACGCGCGTTCTTCCAGCTCGGTCCCCAGCGCCACCTTCCAGCGCAGGTCGTAGTCGGCCCGCTGCTTGGCCTCGTTGTCAGAGACCTTATCGTGGGCCTGCAGCAGGAGAACGGTGGCCAGCAGCGAGGGCGCCACGCTGGGGCGGCCGTTGTCGGCGCAGTAGAGATCGGCGAAATCTTCGTCTTTGAACAGCTCTCCCCGCATGCCCGCCAGGCGGCCGTAGAAGGTATCGCGTCCTACGTAGTCAAGGTGCAGGCCGTCGGTCTGGAAGAAGCCCTTTTGGGCATGGGTCCCCAGCATGTCTCCACCACCCGGCAATGCTATGTTTTTATCAATGGAAAGGCTCCGCAAGATGCCTGTTGATATTTTATATGTTTGATGACGGATTAGCCCTTTGTACAGGGGCTTTTCGGCCGGGCTTCTAGGACGAGGCTCGCTTAAATTGGATCATCTGGACAACCGGTAGGAGCAAACATGGTGCAGTCGGCCACGCATTATTCGGCGAATCGCCTGGGCGCACATCCGCTTGAACCACTCTCGGGTGCCGAAGCCTTAAGCGCAGTGGACATCGTGCGCGCAGATTCCCGGGCCACGCGAACCACTCGTTTTGTCAGTGTCGCCCTTTGCGAGCCGCCAAAAAACGAAGTCCTTGAATTTGAACCGGGTGACCAAGTCGACCGCGCAGTCGAACTTACCCTGCTCGATAACGAATCCGGACAATGCATCGAAGCGGTCGTTTCGCTGACCCAGCGGGTCGTTAAATTCTGGAATCGGCGCTGCGGCGTGCAACCGGCGATCATGCTCGATGAGATCGTTGAAAGCGAGGCGGCGCTGAAGCGCTCACCGGAATTTGTCGCCGCATTGCGAAAACGTGGTGTAACCGACCCCGACCTGGTAATGGTTGACCCCTGGTCGGCCGGGGCATACGGGAACGAACCTGAGGCGGAGCGCGACCGGCGTTTGGTGCGCGCGATTTCCTACGTTCGTTCGGAACCGCGTGACAACGGCTATGCAAACCCGCTCGAGGGTTTATTGGCGGTTATTGATCTCAATTCGATGGAGGTGTTGCGGGTCGAAGATTTCGGGGCGGTGCCACTGCCGCCCGAGGCTGGCAATTGGACCCGGAATTACATAAATGCAACACGGGAAGGCCTGCGGCCGCTGGAAATAGTCCAGCGCGAGGGTCCGAGTTTTAGGATCGACGGCCATGAAATCCATTGGCAGAACTGGCGGTTCCGAATCGGGTTCACCGCCCGCGAAGGTCTCGTCCTTCACACAATCGGATACGCCGACAACGGGAAGATGCGTCCAATCATCCATCGCGCCTCGCTCTCGGAAATGGTCGTTCCCTACGGCGATCCGAGCGTGACCAGTTACCGCAAGAACGCGTTCGACATCGGTGAATACGGGATAGGCCAGCTGGCCAATTCACTCGAGCTGGGATGCGACTGCCTGGGCCAGATCCGCTACTTCGACGCCCACTTTGTCACCAGCCGGGGCGGGCCGTTCACGATCAAAAACGCCATCTGTCTGCACGAGGAAGACGACGGGATCCTCTGGAAGCACACCGATTGGCGCAGCGGGGAGGTCGAGGTTCGGCGCTCGCGCCGGTTGGTGGCTTCCTTCATCGCCACTGTCGGCATATACGACTACGCCTTCTACTGGAATTTCTACTTGGACGGATCGCTGGGGTTAGACGTCAAGTTGACCGGAATTGCCAATTCCTGCGCTCTTGAGCCCGGTCACAAACCTCGGCACGGAACCGAGGTGGCGCCGCAACTCTGCGCCCCCTACCATCAACACATCTTCAATGCTCGACTGGACATGTGTGTGGACGGCCCGCTCAACTCCGTCTATGAGGTAAACGGCAAGGCCGTACCGCGGAGCAGCGAGAATCCCCACGGCAATGCCTTTGTGGCCGAGCACACGCTGCTTGAGCGCGAGGCCGACGCGCAGAGACTCTGCAATATGCCATCGGGCCGCTACTGGAAAGTGGTAAACCGGTCGGTTAAAAACCGGATGGGTGAATCGGTCGGGTATCGGCTCGTGCCCGCCGAAAACGCGTTGCCCTTTGCTGACGAAAACGCCGCGGTGATCCGCCGGGCCGGTTTTTTAAATAAGCACCTGTGGGTGACGCCCTACCGGCCCGATGAACGATATGCCGCCGGCGATTTCCCCAACCAGCGCCCAGGTGGCGATGGGCTGCCTTCATGGACTAAGGCCAACCGGGAAATCGCCGATACCGATCTGGTGGTCTGGTACACGTTTGGTCATACCCACATACCGCGGCCCGAGGATTGGCCGGTAATGCCAGTTCACCGAATCGGTTTCATGCTCAAGCCGGATGGCTTCTTCCATTCCAATCCGGCCTTGGATCTTCCGGCCTAGCCCGGAAAGGGCCTCTCCCAAAAAGCAACAGTCCAACGCCGGGCGATCATGACTCGGTTAGATGGCTGGGAAACCTGGCGGAGTCCATCATCGAGGGCTGCAGTCGTCTTGCTGACGGGAGAGTCGGCCGCGCTCTTGATGTGGCCCTTCCAGATTGATCCTTTCCTGCCTTATCCCAGGCGGAGGGTCATGATCCGATCAGGTAAAGGGATCGCAACGACATCGGCCCCGGTTTAGCGGGTCCATCCCGGGTTAGGCTGATCCGGAAGGATCATTTGGGCGAAATAACTGCGCAGCGGAAACCCGCCCGACTGCCGTACTTTGCTAAATCTGCGCAACCCCAAAGATAATGCCGTTGATGATTCCGACTGGGATAGCGGAAATGAGAATCACGAAGAACGCGCGCAAAGTCGATTTGTAATCTAGGCACTGCCGCACCGCAACAACCATGGCCGCCAGCTGCCAGAAGAACGCCAGGACAGCGATTGTGCCACCGACCCAAGGTATGAACACTAACGCGTTGGCGATGCCCGGCGTCTGGGCAAACCCTGTTCCACGAGCCAGCTGCCCCCAGTCGGCGTTGGTCTCTGGCGTCTTTAGCAAATAGGCACCTACCAGCCAGGCCACCAGCGCCCACGCTGCCCAGGACACGACTCCGCGGATTGCCCCAAATAGTAGGCCCCTGGTCACGTCAACCTCGCCAGTAAAGAGCCCGCCAACACCGCTGGCGATGGCAACGATTACCACAACCGCCAGCGCCTGCAGGGTCGCACTGCGGTCATTTTCGACGTCTTCGAAAGTTTTGACGCTGAGCCGGGCGGCGCCCAGCATTCGATTTAGCATTTGCATCCTTGCATCCTTGCATTTTTGCGACGCGGAATTTGCACCCAGCGGGCTTAAGCGGAAAGTCTTGCGCCCGCCATCCCGGGGTTTGCCTGAAGTTCTTCCAAGCAGTCCCAAGGGACGCCGATTTACCAGGCAGCGCGGCTGGCCGGAAATAGGAGGGTTGTCGATCTTCTGATTCTGTTTTAGCATGCGCTCTACCAGGTCCGCTCAATCGGCGCAATCTTGGCGCAGCCTGTCGCAATCACCGGCCCTGCCGTGCGCAATCATGAGCGCAAGGCCAGTGATGTTTTGTATCGACCCTCCGAAGCCATGCTGTGCCAGGCGGGCAAACTTTGCTTGGGCTGCAATCTAGGCAGCGGCAAGCAAATCTCGGCCTCAAGCGGCGGCTTCAGCGAGTCCAAGCGTGATAGGATTCGATCCTTGCAGGGGTTGGAAAAATGTGGAGGATATTGGGACATGAGCGATCGACTGCCGACCGCGGTACTGGGTAAGACCGGCATCGAAGTAACGCGACTTGGGTATGGCACCGCCCTCTGGCGGCCCGAAAGACACCATTGGACCGAACAGGCGGCAGCGGAGCTTTACAACACGGTGCTCGATGCCGGCATCGATTTTGTCGATACGGCCTACGACTATAAGTTTGCCGAGGAATGGATCGGCAGAAGCCTGAACGATCGCTACGGCGAATTCCGGTTGGCGACCAAGTGTGGGTGCACCGACGACTTGCCCGGCGAAAACAACTCCGGCCACCTCTGGACTCGCGAAAACCTGCTAAGAAACATCGACATCAGCCTTGAACGGCTGGGTCGCGACAGTGTGGACATCATCCAACCCCACAATCCGACCGTTGCCGAGTTCGAGGAGGGCAGATTGCTCGAAGCTCTGATCGAAATGCGCGATGCCGGCAAGGTGGGCCACATCGGGATTTCGACAACCCTGCCGGATCTGCCGACATTTCTAGAGTGGGGTGTGTTTGAGACGATGCAGATCCCCTACTCTGCCCTCGAACGCGAGCACGAGGACTGGATCAGCAAGGCTGCTCAAGCCGGCGTCGGAATCATTGTTCGCGGCGGCGTGGCACAGGGCGAGGGTTCCTCTCGCGACGGTGACGCAAAGTGGGGGCAGTTCGCGAAGGCGGGCTTAGACGACCTGCGCGAACCCGATGAGAGCCGATCGGCGTTCGTGCTTCGCTACACTCTATCGCATCCAGATATCCATACGATCATTGCCGCCACCACCCGCGCAGCGCACCTGCGGGAAAACGTTGCCGCCGTCATGCGCGGTCCGCTGGAAGCTTCCGTCTACGCTGAGGCCAAGACTAGGCTTGCCGCAATCGGACAGGTGCCAGCACCCACCGATTAGCCTCCACTTAAGGCTTGGCTGAGATTGCGTGGCAATTGACCGGAATACCGCTCAGCCGGCCGGCTGAGCGCCCTCTCCGACTAACCCATCCCGCCCAGGACGGTGGAAATCGTTTTTTTGATTTCGCCAAAAGGTGACTGCCTCGCCCCGACGTCGCAAAGCGTAGATATTCCGACGGTCTTCTGGTTGCCGAGCCTTGCGTCAATCACTTTGGTGGGAACGACGAAGAAATTCCACTGGGCGCCATCGAGGGGACAGATGGTTGCTTGATCGCGATGCTTGTGCAGACAGAAAACGTAGACGTCAGAAGACCTTTCCGGCGGATTTGCGGAAAAACCGCCTTTGGGGGACCACCCAATTGCCGGGCGAATTGAGAAGGGGGGGACTCTCTACCATTTGTCAAGCCGCTGCGGCATCACTCCGGAGCAGTTCTGGCTGATAAAGGGTCTGGTTACGCAGCATAGCGCAGACCACCGCCAACAAACGGTCAGCTACCGATCGCAACGCCCTTGCATGCCGATGGCCTCGAAGGCGTAATGCGTCGTATTTGCGTCGGCTGACCGGATCATGCTGAACCGCCACCCGGGCCCAGTGGTACATGGCATTGGCGAGTCGACGATGGACGGCATGGCGTCGGACAACGATCATGCTCTTGCCCGATCGCTTGGTTATCGGCGCAACTCCGCATAATGAGCGCAGGGCGCGATAGTCTCTCCGCATAAGAGGATCATGCGCCTCGGTGAGCAGTGTGGCGAGGACCGTCCTTCCGACTCCGGGAAGAGATGAGAGGATGGCCACGTCGCGCTGCCCGCTCTCACCCAGTGCATCGTTGGCGATGGCATCGGTTAAGCGGTCGATCTGGGTGTTGACCTCGAGCAGTTGACGCTGTATGAGCTTTAGACGTTCGGCGACCAGGGTGATCGTCGCGACGGCAGCCTCGGTTGTGCCCGGAGACACCTTTATCGCTTCCTGGCGCAGCATCGAGAGCACGCCTGTCGCATCAATGCGACGGATGCGATGGCGTTTTAGCAAGCGGGTTACCCGGCCTCGACTCAATCGCCGCCCCCTCTCCGGTGTGGGAGCCATCTGCCACAGATCCAGGATCCATGGCTCGGTGACGTTGTTGCTGATCTCCAGGACCTGCGGATAGTAGCGCCAGAGTTGTTGTCGCACCCGGTTGCTAAGGCGGGTGCGCTCCTTGGTGAGCTCCTCAGCCAAACGTGAGAACTCTCTTAGCTCCACGGTCAAGGGATCTGGCGATGCCAGCTGCCGCAGCACCTGCGGATCGGTGCGCAGGGCATCGGCCAGGACCCTGGCATCGCGGCGGTCGTCCTTGGCGCCGGCTGGGAAGAAGCGATCACGGAAGCGATCGAGTTGCTTGGGGTTGATGGCATGCACTTTAAACCCGCGATCGAGCAGGCTCTCGACCACCGGTCCATGCGGCACCTCAATGGCGATGGCGATATCTTCGGGGTCGGTTCCGGTGCGGGACAGGATCCAGGCGGCCATGGCCGCCAATCCGGATCCACGATGCGGGAAATTACGCTGACCATGTTCGTTGCCGTCAGCGTCGATGATGCAGACCTGGTGCTCGGCGATGGCCCAGTCGATACCGGCGTACCAGGAAGTGTGTTCTTTCACGGTCCTTCCCCATGTGTGGTGCGCGATGGTATTGATCGCATTGAAGGTCCGCCACGACACCTGCCAATCCCTGTACCGGCGTTCTAAGACGCAAACTCTCCACGGGGCATCTGCCGCGGCCAGCTGCACCGGGGCACGGGTCCCCCCCACGGTGCTCAAAAGACACAAGGGGCGATTGGTTACTCCCGGCCGCTGACCTTGACTTCATCCAGGCTGAGCAGAGCATCGCGCATGCCCAATTGCTTAGTCAGATGAAGCTACCTAAAGCAATTGTCTTGATTGTCAATTCCGGCAGAGGTGGGGTCAGAGGGGTCCAGGAGAAAGGGGAGGATAGATCCAGCGCCCCGACCGCGGTTCATAGTGACCGCAGCCCGATCGACAGGCGATAACCGGATGCGTAATCGCCGCAATAGCCCGATCCCGGGCATGGCTTCGCCAGGGACCTTGCCCGCAAGAGCGATCGGACCTGCCCGGCGTTCAGCCCGAGGCGGACTCCTCGCGCCAATACTCGCCGTTCCTCAGCATCGCGTTCAGGATCACCAGCAGCTTTCTCATGCAGGCTGTCAGGGCCACCTTTTTTGGCTTACGAACGGCCAGTCTAACTGGCATTGGACAGCGGGTGAAAGTCCCGCGTGCTGAAAGGAAAGGAGCCAATCCGCAGCACTCCGCGAGTCATGCGTGACCGGTCGCGAGGCCGGGCATGAAGCGTTGACAGCGGCGCGGGCGGGCAGGGCTATTGAGCACCGAAATAAGAATAAATTCCGGAGCGCCGAGACCCTGTAAGCGGTCGAAGGCAACACCGGCGTTGGCGCGAAGGGCCAGTCAGCGCCGGGCTCTGCGGTGTCGAAGAACCCAGGCACGTTCGTACGTCCAATGCCGGGAACTGGGAGATCTGCGCGGCGCCCCGGAGTACTCGCAAACTCCGGGGCCGCATCGGGAAGATAAGGAGTTTCGCAATCCGATGATGCACGCCGAGCAGAAGTCTGATGCGGCCATAGTATCTGCGAAAGCGGCGAACAAGGAGGAGCAGTCCTCGGCGGAGCCGCTGGAGAGAAGGGCTGCAAGCAAGGGAAATCCGCAAGGCACCGGCACGGACTACACCCAGGGGTGGGTCCCCGTGTCACCCGGAGCCGAGCGGGTACGGCAATTTGCCAAGGAGAACCCAGAGGAGAAACTCACCGCGCTCCCCCGCCACGTAGACCTTGACGCGCTAAGGGATGCGTTCTACGGGCTAAAGCCCCAAGCCGCCCCCGGCGCCGACGGGATCACGTGGAGGATGTACGAGGAGAACCTGGAAGAGAACCTTCTCGACCTAAAAGACCGAGTACTCCGACAGAGCTACCGGGCGACCCCCGTCCGCAGGGTAGAGATACCCAAGCCGGACGGGGGGACGCGAGCGCTCGGAATCGCATCCATAGAGGATAAGATCCTCCAGCGGGCGGTGTGTCAACAAATCCTCGACCCGATCTACGAGTCGGAATTTGCCGGGTTCTCATACGGGTTCAGGCCAAAAAGGTCGGCGCACGACGCGCTGGACGCGTTGGCCTACGCCATCGAACGCCGAAAAGTCAACTGGATTCTTGACGCGGACATAAAGAGCTTCTTTGACCAAATCGACCGCGAACGGCTCATGTCGTTCCTGGAAGAACGTATCGGAGACCGAAGAGTCTTGCGCCTTATCCGCAAGTGGCTGAGCACCGGAGTATTGGAAGCCGGAGTCCTGTCCGACACAGTGCAGGGAACCCCGCAGGGAGCGCCGATTTCGCCGCTGCTTGCCAACGTGTACCTGCATAAAGTCCTGGACTCGTGGTTTGCCAAAGAATGGCGGCCCGAACGGGCCAGCGGCGAGGTCTATATAGTCCGCTACGCGGATGACTTCGTACTGGCGTTTCAACACCGCAGCGATGCGGCCAGATTTGCAAAGGATTTGCAGGACAGGCTGAAAGAGTACGGACTAGAGCTTGCAGACCACAAGACCCGCCTGATCGAGTTCGGCAGATACGCACAAGCGAGCCGCCGCAAGCGCGGCGAGGGGCGACCGGAAACGTTCGACTTCCTCGGCTTCACTCACTACTGCCGGATAAAACGAAACGGACGGTTCGGACTGGGGCGCAAGCCCATCGCCAAGCGCGTTCGACGCACCCTGAAGGCGATCAAGGAGCGATTGCGTGCAGCGATGCACGACGATCCAGCGGAGACCGGGCAATGGCTCGGCATGGTGTTGCAGGGCTGGTTCGGCTACTACGCCGTTCCTACCAGCTCCAGGCACCTCTCAAGCTTCAAACATGAGCTTGAGCGCCTGTGGCTACACAGCATCCGCCGCCGCTCGCAAAACGACCGCTTCCCATGGGAGCGACTGCGCGCCTTGAGCGCCGCACATCTTCCCCCTGCCCGAATCCTCCACCCGTGGCCCGCATACCGCTTTGCCGTCAAATACCCGAGCTAAAAGCCGTATGCGTTAACGCGCACGTACGGATTTGTGCGGGGGGCACCGAGCAATCGGTGTCCCTACCGCGAACGCTCTCCACCAACCGGTCGTAAAAAGCCTTGATCACCGGGTTGTGGCGCGAGGCTGACAGGGCCGACATGTAAAGCGCCGACCTGACCCTTGAGCGTCCGCCCCAGGTCGTTCGCCGGCCACTATACGCGCCGCTGTCGCGGTTCAGGGGCGCAACCCCTACCAGGGCTGCGATCTGCTTCTCGTCCACCGTTCCAAGCTCGGGCAGGTAGGCGATCGCGGTTGCCGCCAGCTGCGGGCCGGCGCCGGGCACCGAGGTCAGCAGCGCGCTGCGGGTGGCAAGATCGGAGTCGGCCTCAATCAGCTTGCCGATATCGCGGTCAAGGGTGGCGATGCGGCGCCCCAGTCCGGCAATGGCGCGCCTGATGTCGGCACGTACACGCGGAACTACCCGCCTCCCCAGCCGGTTTTTCTCGGCGGTGAGATGGTCCATGAGCTGGCCGCGGCGGGCAACCAGTCCCGCCAGGGTGCGGACTGCCCTGGACGGCTGGACCCTTGCCGGGGGTTTGACCATCTCGGCATAGCGCGCGATTATCCTGGCGTCGATGGCGTCGGTCTTGGCCAGGACCCCCAGCGAACGGGCAAAACTCCGGATCCGGCCCGGGTTCACCACCGCCACCGCATGACCGGCGTCGTCCAATTCGTCGGCCAGCTGCTCCTCGTAGCCGCCAGTGGCCTCCATGACCACCAGCGCCACCAGATAGTTCTCGAGGCGCTTGATCAACGCCCCGAACCCGGCCGCCGAGTTGGGCAGGGTAAAGACTTCGCCCTGGGGGCCGAGGGCGACATCGATGGTGTCTTTGGCAACGTCGACGCCTACATATACGTCCTCGCACATATGTAAAACTCCCTATAGTTACTCCCGACGCTACGCCCTTCCTTGCGAATACGGGGTCTAGAGCCCACCGAGCAATTGTTCGGGGTCTATGCGCCGGGAGATCCGGGTGCGGCGAGCGTGCTTTAAAACGGTCTCAATGGACCAAGGTACAGGCGCCCTACCGCACCCGGGACTTCCCATTTGGAACATACAAGGTACAGGGGGGATGCCCTTTCTGGGACCAGCTCTGGACGTAGGCCGAGGTCTTGACCTCGACCCGCGTACGGTCAGCCATTGTCAGGTCATGTGGGGCCCATTCAGTTCGCGCCCCGTCGGCGATTCCTAGATCCAGAGCCACCAGGTATTCGGCAAGCCAGCCCCGCATGGTGTTGCCGACAAGGTCGGATCCGGCCCACTGCCAGAACCCGAGCAGAGTTCCGACATCGCCCCGATTCCCGGGACGGCGGATGGGTTCGCAGCCGGTTTTTCGTTTGGCCCGAATTGTGTCGAGGGTCCCGGTCATGGTTGCCGTTCTAGTCAAAGATCGTGCCGCATCGTGATTTTGGCCAGGTGATGGCGACAAATCTGAAATTACCGCAGTCGTCATCAATTGCAGTCGTGTCCGGCCACATGGAGCAATGGCGACCGCCCCCTTTTTGTATGAACGGAATGCAGATCGGATTTGGCCACGGCCGCCGATCCGCAATTGGCGGTTGGCGTTGGGCCCAAGGTGGCGGCATGATCTGGCCCGATTGGGGGCGCCTCGGTGCGACCGGCGATTGCCTGGCAGCTTCAAATGCGCGATCGAAGTTTGGTTTTGGCTTCGGATCCGCCCGGTGTTCGCTGGACCCGGTCTCGGGGACTGCCGGATTCAGGCCACCCGGTATTTCTCGACCCCCGCGGGATCCAGTTCGATCCCCAATCCTGGCTCCTGTGGAATGCCAAGGTACCCATCCTTGGCAACGAGGCGCTGGCGAGTGATTTCCTCGCGCAGCCCGGTGCCCTCCTCAACCACGAATTCGGTGATGAAGGAATTGGGGATGGCGTTGAGGAAGTGCAGCGCCGCCGCGACGTTGATGTAGGTAGTAAAGCCGTGATTGACGCAGCGCAGCCCGCGGTCGGCGGCCAGACTGGCAATCTTGACCGCCTCGGTAAATCCCCCGCAGCGGGTCAGGTCCACCTGGACTATGTCGATCTTTCCTCTATCCATGAGATCGATGTAGGACCGGCGCGCGCTCTCCTCCTCGCCGGCCGCGATCGGGATATCGGTTGCGGCTGAAAGTCGACTGTAGCCTTCGTAATCGTCGGGATGAAGCGGTTCCTCGAGCCAGTAGATATCAAATTCACCAAAGGCGCGGGCCCGCTTGATGGCGGTCTTGGCATCCCAGACCATGCCGGCGTCGATGAGCAGGTCACCGTCGTCGCCCAACCCGGCCCGCGCCTCGCGCACCAGTGCGATGTCGGTGGCCGCATCCCGTCCCATCGGCTCCCATCCGAATTTGACGGCTGAAAATCCCCGGTCCCGGAAGCGGCGGGCGCGTTCGCCGGTCTCATAGGGAGTGGCTCCGAACAGCGAACTGGCATAGGCTCGAATCCGCTGGTGGAAGCCACCTCCCAACAGCTTCCAGATGGGAAGTCCCAGCACCTTGCCCTTAATGTCCCAGAGGGCGATGTCGATCCCGCTCATCGCGTGGACCCCGATTCCGCTTCTTCCAGCGTAGATGTTCTGTCGGTACAACTTGTGCCAGAGATACTCGGTCTGCATGGGATCCTCACCGATGAGAAGCTCTCCCAGACCGCTGATTAAGGGATGAGAGTAGGGCCCCTCGATGACT
This sequence comes from Chloroflexota bacterium, assembly GCA_965261345.1. Taxonomy (GTDB): domain Bacteria; phylum Chloroflexota; class UBA11872; order UBA11872; family VXNJ01; genus VXNJ01. The sequence goes on along the minus strand of OZ253449.1, from coordinate 266,633 downwards.
CCTTTGACAGCCATGGGGGCCGAGTCCACCTCACCGATGCCGTGCACTCCGGCATCGGTCTCAATCCGGACGATGAGCGCATCCTGTCCGCTGTCGGTCAGGGCTTTGATTTGCGGCAGGCGGAGATATAGGGCTTCAACCCGAGTTATTTTCACGGTGGACCGGAATTGGTGCTTATTTGGGGTATAGCTACTGCAGCAGTTCGCACTTATGCTAGTCGCCGGGCGGGCAGGTTTCCCGGACCTTTGTCCGAGCCGAACATTCGGCTTACCGCAATCCCTCCGGGGCCAGGCCCCCGATCGAACTTTCAAGCTCATCCGAATCATCATCGATCACGTCCCCTGGAGTGGTGTAAGAGCACCCGCTTGATCAACTAAGCCAACGCGATGACAAAGGGCCATCGTGTAAACCTCTACGGAGTCAATTCACTTACTTCGTCGAGGAACCATCGATGGCCCAACTTGATTATCAGACCTTGCTTGCCCTTATCGCCAAGCAAGGGTTTGACAGCAGCGAATTCGTCCGCAGCGCCGTACGGCACGCCTACCAGGAACTTATTGACGCCGGCCTGGCCGAAAACATCGGCGCCAAACCGCACGAGCGCAACGGCGAGCGTCGCAATCGGCTTTGATGGCTCGCGCAAGCGCACCCTCTCCACCCGGGCGGGCGACATCGAGATTGCCCTGCCCAAGCTGCGCCAAGGCAGCTACTACCCCGAGTTCTTGGAGCGGCGGCGCCGCATCGACCAGGCCCTCTACGGCGTCATCATGACCGCCTACAGCAAGGGCGTCTCCACCCGCAAGGTCGACAAGCTGGTGGAGGCGATGGGAGTAAACGCCGGGATCTCCAGGTCCGAGGTGTCAAGGATCTGCAAAGGCATCGACGAGCTGGTCAATGCCTTCCGCGAACGCGATCTCGCGCATACGACCTTCCCGTACCTCTATCTCGACGCCACCTACGTAAAAGCCCGAAACGCGCATGCGGTAAGGTCGCGGGCGGTGGGCATAGCAATGGCCATAAACGAGAACGGCCATCGCGAGCTGCTGGGGCTTGCAATCGGCCACAGCGAAGCGCAGGGCTTCTGGGAGGACTTGATCGCCTCCCTGGTAACGCGCGGTCTATCCGGCGTGCGGCTGGTGATCTCCGATGGGAACCAAGCCATCGGCAACGCGGTGACAAAGCTTATTCCCGAGGCCGCCTGGCAGACGTGCAGGACACACTTTGGGCGCAATCTTCTGCCAAGGGTCAGAAGCGGCGACCGCGGGCTGGTGGCAGCCGGACTGGCGTCGCTGTTTGGGCAGGCTGACAAGCAGAGCGCCATGGACGCCTTCGGAGATTTCGCCGATCGCTTAGAGCGCAAGTATCCGGAACTGTCCACGATCCTCGAGGACTCCGAGATCGCCCTGACTGCCTACACCGCCTTCCCGCCTTCGCACTGGCGCAAGATCTGGTCCACCAATCCCCTAGAGCGCGTTATGGGCGAGCTAAAGCGCCGCACCCGGGTAGTACAGCTCTTCCCTGACGATGACTCGGTCCTGCGCCTTATCGGAGCGGTCCTAATTGAGCAGAACGACGAATGGCTCGCATCCGAGCGCCGCTATATGTCCAGGCACTCGATGGCCTTAATCGGCCAACCCCCATCTCCGGGAGAGAGGCAGTCCCCGCTGGCATTGCCGGCGGGGTAGCAACCGCCGCCGGGGGCCGTAGCGCCCTCCAGGGAAATAGAAGGTCGTGCGCCCGGCTGGGCGCTAGCTGGGCCTAAATAAGGATCACTAGCGTCGAATTGGGCCGACTTTCCCAACAAACCCGGCCCGGTGAGCCCGAATGCGAGCCGTTACGGGCCGGGGCCGGCCTTCGGACCCATGGAAGCCCATATGACCACGACCGCGCCATGGTCGCAACTGGCAAAATGATGGACGCCTTACCGGCAGTCGCCGTCACAGCCAAGGACTCGAAACTCCCCCAGCAAGCCCCAGCAACCATCTGCCGGCCCTGCCGGCAGCTGCAACTCTGTAGAGTTGCAGCTGCCGAACCCCTAAACGTAGAGGACGGCTTAGTTACACCACACCGTGGGACACGTCCCATCATCGCGGATGCGACCTGCGCCCGACGGCAGCGGAGTGTCGACTTGGCAACCGGGATCTACCTGTTGTCGCGACCATACCGCCAGCATCTCCCGCCAGGCGGTTACCAGGGTGCGCGGCGCAGGCGCGTCGGTTGCAATCAGCGTTCGCTGGTTGCCGACAACGGATTTACCGGGTGCGTGCCCTGCGGTTCATCCAAACGCGCAAGACGCCCCTCGCCGGGGGAAGTGTCCCGTTAACGCCGGAACTAAATTTGGTTTGCTGCGATCAAGACGATTGCGCGACTGCCAGGCCCGGTCCTGCGCAACCGGCCAGACCCTACTGGTGTACGCTACCTTTGGCGCCGCCGCCGGCCGCAATCGCCTCGCCGGTAATGCACTCGGCTTTCGGCGAGGCCAGATAGGCTGTCAGCCAGGCCAATTCGCGGGGATTTACTATCCGTCCGATGGCCACGCTCTCTGATGCCGACCGGTATGCCGCGCTGCGCGATTGACCCGGCTTGCGTGCCTGGCTCTCCAGCCGCTGCGCCACCGCAGCCGTAAGGGTCAGGCCGGGATGAACCACGTTTAGGGTGATTCCGTCTGCCCCGAGCTGGTCGGAGAGCGTCTTGGTCATGTGGACGACTGCCGCGTTGCGCAGGCCGTAGATGGTGGCGCTGCGGGCCGACAGGCCACCGATGCTAATGATTCGCCCCCACTTTTGGGCCCGCATGTGCGGTGCCACCGCCTTGATGCAGCGGAAGTACCCAACGACCTTGGTATCGAGGTCTTCGGTGAGATCCTCTTCCCGCGCTTCTTCGAGGCTGCCGCGAACCTGCCCACCGACCATTGCCGCAGAGTTGACCAGGATATCGACGCTGCCCAACTCGGCAATCGTGGTACTCACCATCCGCTGGACGTCATCCCAGTTGGTTGTGTCGGTTGGAATCCCGATCACCCGCTGGCCGGTCTCGGCCGCGATCGCGGTTGCGGTCAAGTCCACGTTTTCACTAGATCGCGCCGCTATGGCAATGTCGACTCCCTCGCGGGCAAGCTCCAACGCAATCGCCTTGCCGATGCCTCCGCTGCCACCGGTCACAATTGCAACTTTGCCGCCCAATTCCAGTTCCATGTCCATCTCCCGCGATCACTAGGTGACATAAAGTCAAATGCTAATCAATCGCCAGTGGCGATCGCGAGCCACCGGATCCAGCGAGGAGTCGGCGTGTCCGGAGTTGGCCGGCATGGCCCCAGTGGAACGGGATCGTCGTATGACCAATACCGGCGTTGCTCAATTTGGCTCACACCGCCCGTTTGGTTTACTGGCCAGGCGCACACGATCACGCCCGCGGCGACGCCCCCAGGAGAGTTTGCAAGTTGGCGAGGTACTCGGCAAACGCCCTTCGCCCCACGGGGGTTGCCCGAACCCACGTGCGGGGCTTTTGGTCTAGAAATTCTTTGGTAATCGCCAAGTAACCCGCGCTTTCCAGTCTTCGCAGGTGGGTGGTCAGGTTGCCGCCGGTAAGGGCAAGCGTCTTCTGCATGAAGCCGTAGGCGAGCCTGTCCGCTTCGGGCTGGGACGCCAGCATGGTCATGATTTGCAGGCGGGTTGATTGATGGATGATTTCGTTGAGGTTTATTGCCTTCTCGGTCACATCGCGCCGCTCTTGCGTATCCACCACGCACCTAAGACTGCCACTGCCAGCATCGATGCCGCCGACACCAACATGGCCAAATCTCCGTCCACGAGGTGGTTGGGGATGTAGAACGCTGCTGCCAGTCCCGCGCCCACCGCCGCCAATACCGGGCGGTGCATGATGCCGAACAGAATGTATGCCAGCGACACAATACCAATCGCGACGCCGGGTATCTTGTCCCCCGATTCTGCATTCCACATTCCCGATGCCGCCGGAATGAGGAACACCCCCACAACCACCGCGAGCCAGAAGAGGAACACCCGGATGCCAGCTTTGCGAGCGGCGTCGCCGACTGCGATCCTCCTGCCGGCGCGCCGTCCGATGAATCCGCTTCCCACCATTCCTGGCACCATCAGGATGCCCCACAGCACCGCGTAAATCCACGGGCTGCGCTCCGCGAATTCGGATGCGAGCGTAAGGATGGCGTACTGCGAGCCGACACCCAGCGATGCTATCGCGGACCAAAGTAGCAGGATCGTCGCCGAACCGGCGACGTACATCGAGCTCCGCGTCTTGTCCATCGTCTCGTGGATGTCGCGCCAACTCGCATCAGGTGCGAGGCCCCCTGATTCAGCGTCCGGATTGCTCATTTAAGTTCCTCCCTTGAAACTGCATTTGGTCGCAGCTCGATCGACCGGTAGGACGAGCGCGCGTTGCAGCGCTGCTCCAAACCAATTCCCAATCTGAGTTGCGCCTCTGTTGGCGACCATGGATTATGGCACAAAGTAGTTTGTAATACAAATCTCGTCGCCGGTCGTGGGCATCGCTATCGGCGCCCAGATTGTTCGTGCAACGGTGACGGGAGCGGCCAAAAAGATAATCGTTGAGGCCATTTATCAAACTGATTCTGAGCGCGGCGATTGAATGGGTACCGCGCACTGGCGGGGCGAAGATTTGTAGACACCCGAAAAATCGATCCGGTGTAATGGCTATTGAACCCGCGCCATTTGGTCGATCAAATTGGCCTTTGCTGGACGATCCGGCGCCGGCTGTACGCTCTGGGCCAATTGGAAATTTGCGATGCGGAACCACCAAGCACGACCCCTGCCCAATGGACTTGCTGATTAGGGTTTTTCTGGAACCCTGCCCGCCCGCATGGTGAACCGCCCGATCACAGGGGTCGATAGTTACGCAGCCAAAGGTATCCGGTGGATACGAACAAAGTCAGGGCGCTGATAACGACGCCGTAACGGAAGATCTGCATGAAGCTTATGGGGTGTACGCTGGAACGGGCTAGGTTGATGGCAACGACGTTGGCAGAGGCCCCAACGATGGTTGCATTTCCGCCGAGATCGGCCCCCAGGGCGATCGCCCACCACAGCGGTGAGGAGCCGGCGGCAGAGGTGCCCCCAAACCCCTTGACCACCTGCACCATCATGGCCGTAAATGGGATGTTGTCAATGATGGGCGAGATGACCCCGCCAAACCACACGAGAAGGAACGCCAGCACCATTTCATCGCCACCGGACAGGTCTACCAAAAATTCCTGGATCGCCAGCGTCACGCCAGTCTCTATCAGCCCGCCGACCAGGATGAACAACCCGACAAAGAACGCCAGGTCGTCCACTCCACGTGTTGGGCAATTTCTTGCGGATCTATTCGCGATAGCAGCACCAGCGCCGTTGCCCCGGTGGCGGCCACGATCGCCGGACTAACCCCCAGGATGTCGTGAATGAGAAATCCGGTCATCGTCAGTGCGAACACCACCGAGCTCTTTATCAGCAGGCTCCGGTCCTTTATCGCGCTGGCGGCGTCCTGCTGCATTACGGCCGCGCGGTTCTCGGCCCAGGGTGTAACTTTGTGCCGGAACCACAGGAAAAGTACGGCGAAGAGCACGCCCATCGATATGACGCTTGCCGGTGCTACGTTGAGCATGAATTCGACGAACCCGATGTCGGCCGCCGCCGCGATTATGATGTTCGACGGGTCGGCGATGATCGTGGAGGCGCCGCCGACGTTGGAGGCAAATATCTGCGCCAGCAAGAATGGCACCGGAGCAACGCCCAGCGTCCGGCAGATTGAAAGCGTGATCGGCACCGCCAGCACGACAACAGTTACGTTGCCGAGAAACGCCGATGCCACGGCCGCGAGGGCAGACATGAGACAAAGCGTTAGGAAACCACTGCCGCCGACCAGCTGAGCGCCCTTGATCGCCGCCCAGTCGAACACCCCGGTCCGGCTTATCACGTTGGCCAGCGACATCATGGCGGCCAACAACAGGATCACCTGAAGATCCACGTGCGCCAATGCCTCGTGCTCGCCAATTATTCCCGCAAAGACCATCGCGGTCGCCCCCATGAACGCGACCAGCACAGGTGGAATGCGCCCCGCGGCGATGAGGCCGTCGGAGATCCCAAAAATGACAACGGCGGTTACCACGGCCGGTGGCGCCTCCCGGCCGGGTGCATTTCGGCTTGCATGCGCTGTTCCCAGCGGTCGGTAGGCCGTTCGCCTTTGTTGGTCGCTGCGCGCGGCCACGGGTCAAGCGATTTTCGGCTCGCTATTGCATCCGTGCCGACGTGCCGTGGGAAGGGACGCTATCTGGCGGTCGGACATGGTCTAACCGCCCGCTGATCGACGGACAACTGTATCGCCGAACCCATTTGGCGGCAATGTCGATCGCCCGGCAATCGCGCAAGCGGTGCGACCAACCCTCTTTTGGTTTGAACCGGAGACAGACCGGCGCAGCGCGGCCGGCGACCGAGCCAATTCCGCCGCGGTGGGACCTCAATGCAAAAGCGGCCGGAAATTTCCAAGCCACATCGAGGTTGTTATCAAATCCCTGGCCGGGCACGGACGCCACCGCGCAGCTGGCGGCGTTCGGGCATCTGATGGGGCCGAATCTTAGCGGTCGTGGACGCGAACAATTTCTGCGCGACCGACGATGCTGGCTGAATCTGCCAGATGCTGGTACTCATGAAGATGGAGGTTGGGACGTCAGGTTCCAAACGGCCATTGGCGCGCGCCCGAGCCATAACATCAAGTCTGGATGTACCAACGTGGGGCATTTAGCCAGCACGTAGGCAAGAGCCGACGTAGGGGGAGCAAGCGGTGAGAGATGGCGCGCGCCGATTCGCACCGGTTGACCCGGTCGGATGAGCTCTACCACCGCCAAGGCTATTTTTGACCGGTACGCGGTCGCGCTTCAATATCGGGATTTCCGCTGGGTCGTGCTCGGCAGCCTGGGCGGGCAATCGGCCTACTGGGCGCTCATAGTCGCCCGCGGGGTGCTGGTGCTGGCACTGACCGAATCTTCGACCCTGGTTGGATTGACGACATTCGCAGCGATGGCGCCCCGCTTCGTCATGCCGCCGCTGGCCGGGTATATGGCGGACCGCTTTGACCGGCGGGCGGTGCTCGCCGCATCTTACGGATCCCAGTTTTGCACCGCGATCCTGCTGGCGCTGCTCGCCTTTACCGAAACGGTCGCGATCTGGCACATCGTTTCGCTATCGTTGCTCGATGGTGGGTTCCGTACGTTTCAGATAACGGCGACCCAGACCCTGATTCCGAACCTCGTGCCGCGTGAGCATTGGCTCAACGCCATCGCTTTGAACCAGCTGGCGATACAGGGGTCGCGGCTGGTCGGGCCCGGCCTGATCGCTCCGCTGTTGTTGCTCTACGGCCCCAAAGCCGCCTTTCTGGCCAGCGCCAGCTTTTACATCGTTGGAATCGCAAGTGTCCTCGCGGTTCAGACTCGGTCCACCGGCGAACTCAGGATCGGTGCCCGGCTGGGGGCGAGTCTCTGGGTGGCGGCGCTCTACGTTTGGTCCAATTCGCAACTGAGGGTGCTTTTCATATTCATTGCGCTACATTGCGCGATGACGATGTCATTTGAGTCGATGTTGCCCGTAATTGCGCGTGATTCGTTAAACAGTGCCGATGCCAGCGTCAGTTTTCTGATGATGGGGGTCGGGACCGGCGCGCTGTTTGGGGTAACCGGGATCGCCGGCCTGCAGAGCGCGATTGGCCGCGGGCGACTACTTTTAATTACCGGATTTTTTAGCGGGGTATCGATGCTGGTGCTGGCGCTCTCAGACAGTGTCGCGGTGGCGCTCATCGGCGCTGCGGCGATGGGCGGTTCGCAGGCGGCATTCATGGCGATCGGTGGTGCGATGGTGCAATCGCTCGCCCCCGACGGCATGCGCGGAAGGATCTCCGGACTGGAACAGATACACGTTGGCGGGGCCATGGCACTGGTGAACCTGGGCAATGGGTTTGCCGCGGATGCCTTCGGGGCACCGAATGTGCTACTGGTCCTGGGCTCGGGGTTCGTTTTTGTGGTGATTGCCAGCCTGACGGTGGCCAGTCTGCGCCGCATCTATCAGGGTTCGGTTGCCGTCCCGGTGCGGTCGGGGTAGCCGGTAAATTTGATCGGTAGTTGGCCCACCAAATTGGACTGGCATTTCACCTTGACCCGCCGCTTGGGCTTCTACAGACATCCGAACTAGCCCGGATATTTCATCAGCCGCCCGCCGCCAGGCACCCATCCGCGGTTGATCACTGATTCGGAAGGGCCTTATTCAACGCTCATTGACGCCCGATCGGCAATGACAGTGTGTAACCGGCTGCAAGAAGCTGATTCTCGTGCTTGGCAACAGCTCGCGGGGCACCCAGGTAAGTGAGTGCTCATCGACGTCCCGGACTGCTTCATTAAGCCAGTCTCAGGGCATGTCCAAATCGGGCCCTGAAGGGGTCCGAAATCCCTGTCCACTCCTTAAATCAGGTCGCCGCCAAGCGATAATTGAAGGTCTTACAAATCAACCCGCAAAGACGGCGAACCATGATGGCAGATTCTAATCCGACCCAGCTCGAATTCTCAAACGTTGGCCGCCGTAAGGTAACGGCCAGCTTTGACGGCGGACACCTCACCTCCGACGGCGGCGCCCTGCTCCTGCGCGAGGTGGACAAGCGCATCGGCCTGCTCTCCCGTCTCCCATCCTGCTTTGCGGACTTTCGCCAACCCCACCGGATTGAGCACTTACCCGGTGAGCTGGTAGCCCAGCGCATCCTGGCCCTGGCAATGGGCTATGAGGACTTAAACGATCACGATGTCCTGCGCGCCGATCCACTGCTGGCGCTGATGGCGGGCAAGGATGATTTGACCGGCAAGGACCGTCTGAACAGCGACAGTTATTCTGGCCGGGCGCATTGACTCACTGTTTTTGTAACCCAAACAGGGCCGTTGCCTCACTAGATTTGTAACCCAAATCCATAGGGAGGCAACCGATGCGAGGAAAGAAGCTGAGCCGGGCGGTGCGGAAGGAGCTGCTAGCGGCCTTAAGGGGCCGCTACGCGCGGGCGAGCAAGAACGAGAAGGGCGCGATTCTGAACGAGTTCGTAGCCCTTAGCGGCTACAACCGCAAATACGCAACCCGAATTCTGGGCAATGCTGCAAGCCCTGCTCCGGCACCGCCCACCAAGTCCACATACCGCATCTACGACGAGGTCGTCAAGGAGTCTTTGATCGTCCTTTGGGAGGCGGCCGATCGGATCTGCGGCAAACGGTTGCAAGCGATATTGCCCAGCCTGATCGAATCACTGGAAGGGCATGGCCACCTGCAGCTTGATCTGGACCTTAAAAGCAAGCTCTTCGCAATCAGCCCGGCATCGATCGATCGGATGCTCAAACCAGTGCGCAAGACCGCCGGCAGCAGTCGCAGGCGTAATCCCCGCCGCCGCAATCGCCATCACGCCAAAGTCCCGATCCGGACGTTTGCCGATTGGCATGGCCCCGACCCCGGTTACCTGGAAATAGACCTGGTGGCCCACTGTGGTGGCAACATGGCCGGGAGCTTCATCCAGTCCCTGTCGGTTACCGATGTGTGCTCGGGCTGGGTGGAGGCAGTCCCGCTGCTGGCCCGCGAGCAAACGCTTGTGACCGAGGCACTTGGCGTGATAGCCGGGCGGGTACCGATTCCAGTGCTCGGCATTGACTCGGATAACGACAGCGCCTTTATCTCCCAGACCCTTATCGATTACTGCCAAGAGCGTGAAATCGAGTTCACCCGCTCACGCGCCTACCGCTCCAACGATCAGGCCTACATCGAACAGAAGAACGGCGCCGTAATCAGACGCTTTGCCGGTTACGAGCGCTTTGCCGGCCTCATCGCCGGACAGACCCTGGCCCGACTCTTTGCCTTAGTTGGTCTCTACACCAATTTCTTCCAACCGTCTTTCAAACTGATCTCCAAGCAGCGCTATGGAGCCAGAACCCAAAAGCGCTACGACCGTCCGCTAACTCCCTGCCAGCGCCTGCTCGATCACCCCGCCGTTGCCGAAAAGGTCAAGGAGGGGTTGCGCGCTACGCGCTTGCAACTGGATCCGCTCTTGCTCCTTAGCGAGATCCGAGCGGCCCAGTCGGCCCTGGCCACATTGGCATCGCCCGAGGAAAGAAGCAAGGTGCAAAAGGATGATCTGTCGCAGTTCCTGGCCAGGCTCTCTCATCTGTGGCGCGAGGGCGATGCAAATCCGACCCGCCGTCCAAAACGAAAGCGCCGCAGGTGGTGGCGGACATGCCCTGATCCCCTAGAGCACGTCTGGCCCGAGGTGCTTAGCTACCTGCAGGATCATCCCGACGCCAACGGCATGCAGATCTTGAAAGTGCTCATGCGTGATCACCCCGACGCCGTCGGGCCCAAGCAGCTGCGGACGTTGCAGCGAAGGCTCAAGCAATGGCGGTCGGTGATGGCCAAAGAGCTCGTATACGGGGTTGTAAACGGTGCTGATGGTGCGGTTGAGAACGCCGAAATCATACGTGAAATCGCGCCAATCGGAGTCAAATAAACGGTCCCAAATTTCGGTTACATTTTTTGGTGAGGCAACGGGAACCGGACAAAGTAACTGTCGCGGATCACCTGCTGCTCTGCCGTCTAAAAGGCGCCAGCCGCGATCCCGGAGCGGGGATGGCGGAAGAACTCTCCCCGCTCATCGCCCGGATCAGGAAGGCCTGGCCGGCTACCGAGATCATCCTGCGCGCCGACTCGGGTTTTGCCCGCGATGCGACCATGACCTGGTGTGAGCAAGAGGGTCTCTACTACGTCTTCGGACTGGCCCGCAACCCCCGCCTGCAGCAGAAGCTGGGCAAGGCGCTGGCAAAGTCGCGGCGGCGCTCTGCCGCCACCGGTTCCCCGTCCCGGCGCTTTCGGGGGTTCTACTACCGGACCTTTAAGTCATGGTCGAGGCGGCGGCGGGTGGTGGCCAAAGCCGAGCACCTGCGCAAGGGTCCCAATCCCAGGTTCGTGGTAACCAACCTGCCCTCATCGCGTATCGGCAAGCAGGGCCTTTACGAGAAGCTCTATTGCGCCCGTGGCGAGATGGAGAACAGGGTGAAAGAGATGCAACTGGGGCTGTTCGCCGACCGCACCTCCTCCAGGGCCATGCGCTCCAATCAGCTGCGGCTGTATTTCTCGGGGTTTGCCTACGTATTGCTTGCGGCCTTAAGGCGGCTGGGGCTAAAGGGAACCGCCAATGCCAATCTGCGCTGTGATACCCTGCGTCTGCGTCTGCTCAAGATCGCCGCCCGCATCAAGCTAACCCACCGCCGCATCTGGCTCGCATTGCCTACGGCCTTTCCCTGGCAGGAGGAATTTGCCAGGGCCCTGGCAAATCTGTTAAAGATTCCCCATTACCGGCTGGCGCCGGGGTAGTACCCGGCGCTCTTAAAGACGCCGTGAAGGCAGGGTCCCGGCCGCGCTGGGTCCAATGCAGGCAATTGGCGCCGCAAATGGGCTGGATGTGCTGTTGCGGGAGAGTCTGGGGCCGGTAACGGTCGCAAAATAGACAGAAATGGACGGCTCCGACCGCATATCAGACCCGATCAAGTCCAATCGGCCCTAAATCGGGTTGATCGGCTGGGCTGGTGCAAAATGCGGGCTAGGGGGTCCGCACGCCTCCAGCCGGGGCCTTGGCCGTCCAGTTTCAGTTGCCCCGCCGGTAAACAACCGCCGGAGTTCGCGGTCCGGCAATTAGATCCGGTACAGCGTCTCGGCGTTGGTTACAAACAGCCGCTCGCGTTCATCGGGAGTGAAATCCCCAATGATCTCGGTATAGGCGTCAACGATACCGCCATACCCGCTCCAGAGGCTATCGACCGGCCAGTTCGTCCCAAAGAAGCATCGCTCAACCCCGAATGCCTCGATGCAGTACAGGACAAAGGGTCGGATCGAGTCGACAGTCCAAGCATGGTCGGTCATGCCGAGACCGGATATCTTGCACCAGACGTTTGGTGCGCCGGCAACTAGGGCCATCGCGCGCCGCCAGTTGGCAATGTATTCGGGACCGCGCTCGCGGGGCGCGCCGGTGTGGTCGATGACGATCCGCAGCTTGGGATGCTGTTCGGCCAGATGGCGAACGGTCGCCAGGTGCTGCCAGGTCACGTTCATGCTCGCAGCCAGGTCGTATTTTTGCAGCAACCCGAATCCGCGCACAAATTCGGGGTCGGTAAGGTGGTCGGCCGCATCGAAATCGCGAATGCCGCGCATGTTCGCGAATGCGCAATGGCGAATGAGGGTTTCCTCCGCATCGGGCGCGGACAAGTCGGCAAAAGCGATGATTCCGTGGGGGAAACCCGTCCGGTCGGCCGCCGCCTGGAGCCACTCGGTCTCGGTTACCGGATCGGGCGAGCCGATCGCGGCCTGGACATGGACGGCTTTGGCAACATTTAAGGGCCGCGAGATCGCAATGAAATCTTCGGCCAGGAAATTGTGTTGGCCGAGTTTGCGCATCCGTGTGCCCAGGGTTGGATGCTCAACATCCGGCGCCCAGTGTTTGTACACCAGTTCCGGATGCTGCATATCGTAGAAGTGGACGTGGCTGTCGACGAACGCCGGCTTGTTCATGACCAATTCATCTCTTCGCTCCAAGTGTCTTAGAAATTCTGCCCCCACTGCCGGCCGTCAATCGGTTGCGGCCGCCAGGCAGATCCAACCTTGGAATCGACGCGCCGCTGGCGCGATTGCGACCAGTTGCCGGCGCCACCGAACCCAATCGGGCTAAATCGGTCAAGTTGGTTCGCAAATTGGCCGCAGATCGCCTGCCCGTCGGGTATTTGCGCGACTTGCTGCAACCGCCGGATGCCGGCCCGCTACTCCAAATAGAACACCTGTTCCAGCTTGACCATGCCCTGGTCGGCGTGCCCCTCCAGACCTTCGAAAAACTCGGCCATGAATGCCTGCCAACGCGCGTTCACCTCTTCCGATCCCATCCCCTCCAAGCTGGCCTGGAGGCTGTCGGCGGCTTCGAAGTAGCCAAAAAGCGTACCGTCCTCGGCCAGGAAAAGCGAATAGTTGTGCCAGCCGTGCCGCCGCAGCGCGGCCAGCATCTCCGGCCATACGGCTTCGTGGTGCTGTTTGTACTCGCCCAGGCGATCCTTGCGGACCTTGAGCAGGAATCCAACGCGCTCCATTCCCCTAGCTAGCTCAGGCGCCGCGCCGCGGATTTATCTGGACGGTTTCGCCGTTCTGGGCCGCCTGGTATCCGGCCTCGAGAAACTCAACCACCCGTGCCCCGAGACGTCCGGGAGCCCGGTTTTCTCCGCCGCCGTTGATCAGGTCGGCCAGCGCCCGTGAGGGGAGGTGCTGAGGGTAAGCATCCTCTTTTGGGAGGTCGGGGAACACGTTGGAAGTTCCGTCATGGAAGTGGGCACTCAACTTTCCATTGGCCAGGTCCTGGCGCATGAAACCATTGGTCCCGAAATAGTCGTTGGCCTGGATCGGCGCCTGGTTTGGCCGCATTCCGCCGGTCGATCCCATCACCCCCACCGCTCCATTGTCTAGCCGGTAACTGAATGCATCGACCAGGTCAACTGCCAGATCGTAGTTCTCCATGAATCCGGACACTGCGACCGCGCAGAGTCCGGTGACCCAGAGCGCCATGCCCATGGGATGGGTGACCTGCAACACGCCCTGACCGCCGCCGGCGATAGCCGGGTCCGAATAGGTCGAGGGCTCGGGCCCGGTAACTGGAAACTCAAACATGCTGGCGTAGTCGTCGGGATCCCCACGCAGGTACGACTCCACGATGGTTGCAAAAATGCCGGAGACGAACTGAATATCCCCGAGCTGGCCCGACTGGACTATTTCCCGCGCCGCCTGGGCGTGCCGGGTGAAATGGAAGGTGTAACCGACCATGAGATGGAGGTCGTTTTTCTCAGCCCGCTCAACCAGGTCCCAAGCCTCGGCTGACCGCAGGGTCATTGGTTTTTCCACCAATACGCTGACCCCGGCGTCGAGGGCGTCACGGGCGACCTGATAGTGATAGGCGTGCTGTACGGCCACGACCACGCCGTCGACCCCGGCGGCCAGCAGTTCGTGGTGGTCAAGAAAACGGCCCGGGATGTCGTAATAGTCGGCCGCACGGGCCAGCTTGTCGGCCTTTACGTCGCAGATTCCAACCAGTTTGGCGTTTTTGTACGTCTTGAGGCTGGGGATATGGAATTGGGTGGCCCACCAGCCGGCGCCGATAACGCCCATTCGCGCTTTGGTCATATCAATCCATCCGCAACCGGCCGTAGGGGAGCGCCGCTGCCCGGTCCCTCAGCCGAAAATGCCCGGATTGCGGTCGATCCAGGTCGCTTCCCAGATATTGTCGCGCCCGCCGGCAGCTTAGCCAACAGATTTTGATGGCCGGTTAAACCGGGCTGAAATTGGGCACCGGCGAGTCATGAAACAGGATCACGTCATCTTCAAAGGGCTTACCGTAGTCTGGCGAACCGACCAGTCCGACCTGGCCCATTCCGGTGACCTTGCTGCGCAATCCGTCCACCCTCGGATCGACATAAATTTGATACCAAGCTTCCAGGTCGGCTCTAAGTGCGCCGACCCGGCCGGAGTGCCGGGCTTCATCGGCCAGGTTGCGGGTCTCAAGCGGGTCGTTGACTAGGTCGTAGAGTTCGCCGGGGCCGTCGGCGTAACGGTGGATGTACTTCCAGCTGCGGGTGCGAATCATGCGGTTGGGGCCGTATTCGTCAAGCACGAAGACCGGTGCGTCGCCGTCCATCGACTCGCCCCGCAGCACCGCTGAAAAATCCCGACCGGGCAACGGGCGATCTGAATCCATTGCGAAGCCGATGTAGCCAAGCAGGGTCGGGGCGAAATCGTATTGGCTTAGCAGCTGGTCGCAAACCAGGCCCTGGGGAACGTGCCCGGGTCGCGAGGCCAGCATCGGCACCTTCACCGCGGTGTCGAACAGGTTTAGCGGATAGGTTCCGTTGCCCTTGCCCCAGATGCCGTGGTGCCCCATGTTCATACCGTTGTCGGCGTTGAAAACCACCAGGGTGTTTTCCCTAAGACCCTGAGCCTCCAGCCAGTCGAGCAGCCGTCCGATGTTCCGGTCCATTTCGTCGATCGCCGCGTAGTATCCGCTCAACGCCAAGCGGCGGTTCTCGGGAGTGTTGCCAATCGTTCCCGAGTTTGGCGCTTTGGCAATCTGGTTGGGGTTGACCGCCTCGCAGGGGGCCGAGTCAAAGGCGCAATCATCGTAGTAATGGTTAAACACCTCAACCGGATGATGTTCGCGACCCCAGGGCGCATGCGGTGCGGTGTAGTGAACGTTTAGGGAAAACGGCGCTTCCGATTCCAACTGCCGGTCAAGGAATTCGAGCGCGTTGTCAGTGACAATGTCGCTGACATAACCGTCCGCTTCGTAGATCTGTCCATCTACGAACATGGGCGGCTGGTAGTAGGGTCCGGCGCCGGATGCGTGGACGTTCCAGAATTCAAAGCCCAATTGCGGCAAAGCGGAACGACCAAGGTGCCACTTCCCGCTTAGTCCGCAACCATACCCGTGCTCGGCCAGCGTTTCGATGTAGGACTTTTGTCCGCGCAGGTATTCGATCTCAACACCATCGTTTTTATTGTCCCGGTAATTTCCTTTGCGAAGGAAGTCCTGGATCCCGTGCTGGGAAGGGATCTGTCCGGTAAGGATCGAAGCACGGGCCGGTGAACAGACGGGCGAGGCGCAGAAGAAATTCTCGAATCTAATTCCGGTCGATGCGATCCGATCCAGATTGGGTGTGCGCAGCTCATCGTTGCCGGCGCACCCCATTGCCCACGCGCCTTGATCGTCGCTGAGGATAAAGATGATGTTGGGATTAAGCGGATTACTGCTTGCCAAGATGGGCCCGATTCGATCTTTGGTAATTGGTTTAATTCACGCCGGATCCACTTGGACAGCCGGGTGTTTTTACGATACCCGGGAAGCCGCAAGTCCTCCTCAATCGGGTCCCTTCGCACCATCTCGGCCAGATCCTGCCGGGTCAATTGAGCTGGACCCGGCCACGGTATACGGGTGGCTAAGCAGGCAATGCCGGCGGGGCGCTAATGCACCAATGGCGCAAAAAACGCGAAATGATTGCGAGCGATTGCACAGTCACAGATCCGGATCTGTGGAAACCGGCGGTTGATTTGCACTGAACGGCCGGCCGGCGATCGCTGGCGCGCTGCGAGGCTGAACGGCAGCGGAGGAAACTATCAATCGCGGCGGGCCTCACCGGCTGAGAGCGCGGCCCCGTCGGCCGGGGCTGAGGGCCGCCGATATCTAAGCGAAGATCACTACATGCTCGAACTGGGCAGTGTTAACGGTCTGGCCGCACTTTCCTAACCGGTCAGCGCCGAAATGTACCCCTTTGAGAGGCGCGAATGTTTGAACCCAATTGGGAATCGATCCGCAAGCACCAGGTCCCGGCGTGGTTCGATGATGCCAAGCTCGGAATCTTCATCCACTGGGGGCTCTTCTCGGTCCCGGGGTGGGCAACCCCGGTAGGGAGTTTTGGTACAGTCGACTGGGGGCGGTGGTTTGCCAACAATCCGTATTCGGAGTGGTACCTCAACACCCTGCGTATCGAAGGGTCGCCCACCTACCATGAGCACCGTCGAGCCTATGGCGTAAATTTCGGCTACATGGATTTTGCCCCCAAATTCAATCAGGCGGTCAAGTCGTGGGATCCTTGCGCGATGGCCTCGCTTTTCGCAGACGCCAATGCCCGCTATGTCGTGCTCACGACCAAGCATCATGACGGCTTCACCCTGTGGCCGAGCGCTGTTGCGAACCCCCATTTGCCTGCAAATCGCACATCGTGCCCGCGCGACGTAGTTGGCGAGTTGACCGCGGCAGTCAAAGCTTCCGGGATGCGAATGGGTCTCTACTACTCGGGCGGACTCGACTGGAGCTTTAACCAGCGACCGATACACACCCACCAGGATGTCCGGGACACCATCAATCACACCCTGGAATTTGCAGAGTATGCCGACTCACACTGGCGCGAATTGATTCGTAGGTACGATCCGACCATCCTCTGGAACGACATCGGCTATCCCGAACAGGGCGATCTGGCCGCTATCGTGGCGGATTTCTACAACGTCAATCCCAACGGAGTGATCAACAACCGATTTGAGATCTGCAAGGAGGGGGCGCCCCCGCGGCATCATGACTTCAAAACCCCCGAATATTCCCAGATGGACGATATCACCAAGTTCAAGTGGGAGACGTGCCGGGGACTGGGTTACTCATTTGGTTACAACCGGCAAGAAACCGACGAGCACACCATCGGAGAAGCGGAACTGATCCATCTCCTAGTCGATGTCGTGAGCAAAAACGGGAACTTGCTACTCAACGTTGGCCCGATGGCGGACGGCGCCATCCCTGAAATTCAAGCGAGCCGGCTCCACGCGCTCGGGGCCTGGTTGGATCGAAACGGGGAGGCGATCTTTGGCACCCGGCCCTGGGTTCGCGCCAGTAGCGAAACCGCCGACGGCATCCCGGTTCGATTCACGGCAAAAAATGGTGAAATTTACGCGATCGTGCTGGGCCAACCTGATCCAAACGGGCTCACGTTTGATTTGGGCCCCGGTTTTGGCAAGGTCAAAGTGTCGGTCCTAGGCCAATCAACTCCGGCGGTCGCCCATTGCGACAGCGGCCGGCTAACCATCAGTCTTTCCGCGCCCCTTCCGAGTTCGCCCGCGCATTCTTTTCAGATCACGCTCAGATGAGGTCAGTTCGGTTTGGATTTGCCCGCGGGCCCAAGCAAGCGGGATCCTCCCGGTCGCGTTTTCGATTGCAGATCAACCGCGATTGGCTCTGTGATCGGAATCCTCAGGCCCCGTTGCTGTCCGAATCAGCCCCTGCCCGGGGCGGGTTTCGTAGCCATGCCGCGCCGATCCTGCGACTGCGGCACGGCAGTCATTGCGCGCGGATGCATACCGTCGGCTAGTAAAAGACGGCGGTGCCTTCGCCGCCGCCGGAAGCGATTACTTCGCCGGTAATGGCCGCGGCCTTGCTCGAGGCCAGGAAAGCGGCCAGGTACCCGAGTTCCTCGGCTTCAACCATGCGGCCGATCGCGTTGCGCGCACCCAGATCAGGGGCAAAATCCTGGCGCTCAACTTCTTGCGGACTTATGCCGCGCGCGTCCGCCTGGGCCGCGAGCATGCCGGCCGTCCTCTCAGTACGGGTAGGGCCGGGGTGGATGCAGTTGACGGTAATGCCGAATTGTCCCAGGCTTAGCGACAAAGTCTTAGTCATGTGCACCAGGGAGACATTGCGCGCACCCCCACTGAGGTTCCCAGCGTTCCGGGCGTTGCCGCCGCTGATGTTGATGATCCGTCCCCAACCCTGCTGCTTTAGCGGTGGAATTGCGGCCCGCGCGATCCGCAGGGCGCCGACGTACTTGATGTCGAAATCGTTGAGTAAGGAACCTTCGTTGACGGTCTCAATGTAACCGACGGCATCGGCGGCGCCGCCGGGATGGGAGGCGCTGTTGACCACGATGTGCAAACCGCCCAATCTATCTGCTGCTTCCGCTACCACCCGGTCAACTTGGTCGGTTTTGGTCGCGTCCATTACCAGTGGAATGACCTTGCGGCCGCTGATAGCAGCGATTTCCCGCGCCGACGCCTCGAGCTGTTCCCGGGTGCGAGCGGCCACAACAACGTCGCAGCCTTCGCGGGCCAGAACCCGGGCAATAGCCTTGCCGATGCCCCGGCCGCCGCCGGCCACAAATGCCTTTTTGCCGGTGAGCCCAAAATCCACGTCAGGTTCCTTTATCCAATTGCTTTAATTGCTGGTTTGTCCGGGTTTGCGCGCCAGAATTCGCGGGGCAGCCGGCGGTTATTGCCGATCGCCGCCTGATCAATTCTTACCGCCGCCCGATCGTTGGCAAAACGCCTAAACGAGCACGGTGTGACGTGGTCATGCTGTAAATCTCGAAATGTTCGCGATCGCAATTTTGGCAAAAATCCAATCGGTGCGGATATCGGGCCTGCGGTCCAAATCGCCGCCACACGGGGGTCGGCCGGCGGGCCGATCGAAAACTTACGAGCTAGCTTTTTAATGCCCGCGCCAGCGCCGCCAGCTCGTCGGCAATCCAGCGCTGCGAGAGTTTGGTACCGGACACGCTTATGGCTGAACCATGGTAGGCGCCGGGGTAGACGTGCAGCTCCACCGGTACCCCGGCATGGGCCAACCCGCCGGCATAAGCCACGTCCTCATCAAGCAGGCCGTCGAGGTCTCCGACGTTGATGTAGGCCGGGGGCAAGCCGGCAAGAGCAACGGCGCGTCCAGGAGCGGCGTAGGGCGATACATCCTCTCCACCGGCGTTGCCTTGTAGATAGGCATTCCACCCCTGCAGGTTCGATTTCCGATCCCAGGTGCGCGGATCGGTGACCATGTAGCTGCTGGGAGTATCAGCGCGATCATCGAGCATCGGCGCATCCAATAACTGAAAGCACGGCCGGAATTCAGCGCGGTCACGCGCCAGGAGCGCGAGCGCCGCCGACAGCAAGCCGCCGGCGCTGATTCCACCAACCGCGATCCGGTCTGGGTCAACCCCAAGATCGCCGCCGGCGGTAGCCATCCACTTAAATCCCGCGTAGCAATCCTCAAGCGGGGTAGGGAACGGGTGTTCGGGCGCCCTTCGGTATTCGATCGACGTAACGAGAATTGCGAGTTGGTCGGCAATGTTGGCGCAGTAACAGTCGTTCATCGTCGCGTCGCCCAGCACCGTGCCCCCGCCATGGATCCAGTAGAGCGCTGCCGCCGGTTGCGGCAGATCGTTTGGACGGTAGATACGCAATTTCAGGTCCGGCGAATTCGCCGGACCGGGAACCCATCGTTCAGTTATTGCAACCGATGCCGCCGGCTTAGGTTTGGTCGGCCGTGCGGCCGCGGTCCGCTTTCGCAGGGCGGGGATATCGGACCAATCGCGCGGAGTTTTGGGGAGGGCATCGAACACTCTGCGGTGCTCTTCATCGAGCCGACTACTAATGTCGATTGGCGTAATTTCCAAAAGGTTCCTCTCCTGTGCGGCGTCTGTCTGGCAGTCTACCGGTCGCCGCAATCACCACCTGGAGCGGTGGCTGACCATCCCGGCATTTGCTCAATTTCCCTAAAGTCGCGGGCACCGCCACCATCTCAGGGGTGTACATAAAAGCGAACAGATTTTGAGCAATCAATCCCTGGGAAAGAGGAAGATCCGTTGTTGAGGCCGCGCTTGGAGATCGCGACTATGGGGAAGTTGAACGTGTTGAAAAATCAAATGGGCAACGACCCGCCGGCATTCACGCACCAAGGCTCGTAATTGCGTCGCAGTAGTTGGTAAATTGCTGCGCCGCGATTTCCACGGGGGCCAGATTCCATGAAAATGGCGATAGGGTAGGGTTTGGGCGCTAGCGGCCGGCCAAGCGGGTACGGCTAGCCCTAGGATCGAATTGACCGGCTGGATTGGCAAGCCAACGGGTTAACCGGGGGCGCATTCTCCCGGTCGAACTATTGTTGAACGTCAGAAGTTCGAAGGTGATCGGTGAGCGGCCTACTAACTGACAAGGTTGCCCTCGTAACAGGTGGCGCTTCAGGTATCGGCAGGGCCACTGCATTGGCAATGGCAAGGGAAGGAGCCGCCGTAGTCGTCTCCGACATCGATAGCGAGGGCGGCAACGAGACCGCGAATCGCATCCGCAAAATCGGCAGCGGCGCATTCCTATGTTCCGACGTAACAGACACCCACAGCGTGGACGCCCTCATAAATGAGACGGTGGACCTGTTTGGGCGTCTGGACTGCGCCGTAAATAACGCTGGTGTATCCAACTCCGGTGGGGTTCGGACTCACGAGACACCGGAGGCTGACTACGACTTTGTTATGAACGTGAACCTAAAGGGCGTGTGGCTTTGCATGAGGCGCCAGATTCGACAGATGCTGGCCCAAGGTTCCGGCTCAATTGTCAACATGGCGTCCGGCGGCGGCCTGGTTGGTGTGCACGGCCTGTCTGCGTACACGGCCTCCAAACACGGGGTTGTCGGGCTGACCAAGACGGCTGCGATCGAGTACGCCGCGGATGGCATTCGGGTCAATTGCGTCTGTCCCGGATATGTGAAAACATCAATGACCCGACACCGTTGGGTTGACCCTGAAAGACTCGAGCGCATGATTGCCAAGGAACCGATTGGGCGTCTTGGCGAACCCCACGAGGTGGCCGCGGCGGTCGTGTGGCTCTCATCCGAAGCAGCCTCGTTCGTTACCGGACACCCCATGGTGGTCGACGGCGGTTATGTGGCCTTGTAAAGTCGCTAAAGCTTGTTCCCGCCCGGACTTGGGGCGGGTCAACTACGCGTTTCGCTTGCCCCCAGGCGATTGAGAAAACATCGAACTACAAGGATTGGATATGAAGGGGACTCGGCCATTTGCCCAGTGGGCCAGGATCATCGGTCAAATATTGCTATTCCTGCTGGCGATCGTGGTCTTTTACGTTGGATTGTTCTTGGGGCTGCAGGTGGACCCGCAACTTGGAACCTTAATGTGGGTAATATCTGCGGCCATCGTTGCCCTGGATTTATATTGGATCCATCGATCGCGAAGAAATAGCGGCCACCGTTGGCTTGGGTGAACAAAAAATCGCGAACCCCCGAGATTTGCTGACCGTCTGGATGGAAATCCTGGAGCACTTTCCCAACTCGGCGCAGCTACCTCGGCGATGTTGCCGGGAGGATTGAGCATGGGTCATCATGAATCTCCCGAATCTGCTTATTGGGACTTCTTCGACCGGTTCAACGCCAAGGATACCGACGGCTGGGCTGGCGTGATGTCATATCCACACGTGCGAGTCTCGGCCGGCGGCGCTGCAGCCCAAAACAGCCGCTTTTTTAGCCAGCAGACGGTTGCACGCCTCTATCCGACTCTGAAGGACTATGCCGCGACCGCCGATCTGATGGGTTGGGAGCGATTTGAGGCAACCGGTTGGGTCCGCACTCAAGGCGATGATCCACGCCGCGTTTTCGAGGCCGATGACCAGGTGTTATTGGCCGGCGGTTGGACTCGTCTGCGCGCCGATGACACGGCGATCATCTCCAACCGGGTGCTTTACACGTGCACCCAGTTTGCAAGCGGCTGGGGCATCCAAGCTCGATTCGGCCTGGACAGTCTGGTCGAGGGCAAGGGTCGGAGCGCTAACGTGGTAGCTGCCACATCGTCCGTCGAATCGGCCATGGCGGCAATGAACTCCGGCAGGGTCGAGGATTGGCTGGCGTGCTTTCATTTCCCGGTCGCGATCGTATCCGGACCTGGGCTGGTAGAGGTGCCCGCTAATCCCGGCGAGCTGCGAGCAAAATTCGGTCATTGGATTAACTTGCCGTCGCCGAAACGGTTCAGCGTTGAAGTGATCGCAGCGGGCGAAACTGGCGTGCTAATTGCGCTGTCAATTGCCCGGGAACAAAAACCTTGCAAAATGGCGCTGCTGGTTAGCCAGCAGCAGGGCGTATGGAAAACCCTGGCGGTTGCGGCCCTGCTCTGATTGCAGAGTTCTGAGGCCAAGGTGGGGCATGGGCGAACTCGACTGTGCGGTTGAGCGTTAGCCAAGAAATGGCAAGCGCAAGACTTTGCGCCAAACGGGTTCTGCTAATCGGCGCCGAAATCCTTCTCCGATCGCGGTGGCCGAAAACCTTCGCCAGCTTCATCGTATGGCGCGCCCGCTTGCCCGCTTCCAGATGGTTGCCCCAGTGCTCCTTCAGGTTCTTGCGGGCGATACGACTGATGACCAAGAACCCCGTTTTGCCGGTGGTCAACTTGGAATCCCACCCACCCTGCCAGCTCTTTAGCTGGCCAGCTACAAATGAGCGGTCGTCGACCGATTAAAAATCGGGTGCACCGCTTAGATTTCCAGTTGCGCCAATTCAACCCACGGTTGAATTGGCTCTTACCCGGCGCACAACGGCCTGCAAAGCGTCACCATTAGGACCCAGTAGCAGCGCCTCGCCAGGGAATACGATGATGCCACCACCACTGCCGGAAATTCCGGCTTCAAGGGCCGCGTAAGCATCGTCGGGGTTCATCGATGCGCCCCAGTCGGCCCCGCCGGCAAACGCCGCGTCGGCGCTAATTTGTATCACCGGTGTAACCCGCGCCGCCGTCTTTGAGCGGATAACGCGCACCGTGTCTCCGATCCAGTGGAGGTCTTGCTCAACGATTCGGTGATACGTCATTGGAAACAGTTCGTCGACGATCGCGCCCAGCGCGCAGACATCTTGTCCCGCGAATCGCTTGCGCTCCAAGTCATTCCCCGGGACTACGAAGACTCCCGTTCTGACCTGCGGCCTTTTCGCGCTAATGGCCTTTTGCAACCGGACAGTGAGTGTTGAAATGGCATGGGATTTGAAGTGAAGAACGCCTATTACTCTGGCCGGGTGTGCGTCAATTATTTTGGCCGGTTTCAATCCGACTTTAACTCCTCCTTTTCAAGCCCGGTCCGGTAACTGGGCACGTCAAATTCAAGTACTACGGCGTGATGGACGATTCGGTCCGCCGCCGCCGCGGTGGCCATCGGATTGGGAAAGATCTTGCCCCATTCGGAGAAGACCAGGTTTGATGAGATCCCGATCGAGCGCCGCTCATAGCGCTCGGCGATCAGGGTAAAGAGCACCTCGGCCTCATCGGTCCCCTGCGGCAGGTAACCCAGGTCATCGATGATGATCAAGTCGATGTAGTCGAGCTTGCGCAAGAGTCGGGGCAGATCCAGGTCGCGCTTGGCCGCCAATAGTTCCTGCACCAACCGATAGGCCGGAGCAAACAGCACCGATCTACCAGATTCGACCAGCTTGTGTCCGATCGCGCACAGAGCATGGGTCTTGGCGGTGCCGGGCAGACCAAAGGCCAGGACGTTGACGGCACGATCTAAGAACTGGCCCTCAAGCAGGTCCTGCAGTTGGGCCCTGAGCGGCGGCGGCAGTTTCTGCTGCTCGAAGTTATCCCAGGTCTTCCCCGGCGGGAGGCGCGAGGACTTGCGCAGCCTATCCACCCTTCGCTGGCGCCGATCGTCCATTTCCTGCCGGAAGACTTCGAGCAGGGTGGGCAGCGCATCAACATGTCCGGCGTCAACGAAGCGCTCTACCGCCTCGGTCCCGATCGTGGGCAGCCGCAGATCCTTGCACATTAGCTGCATTTGTTTGGCGACAACTGACGGCGCGGTCATCGGTTCACCCGCAAGAGCAGGCGATCGTAGACAGCCAGGTCGGGTGTGGCCAAGGATGCTAGCTCGGGTATCGACGGCGAGCGCGGCGCGACCAGATCACGCACGTCCTGACAGTCAAAGCGCTTCCCCTGGTCCAAGAGTTTGGACAGGGCCTTATCGACATCGGCCTCCATGGTAGTGGCCGCCAATTGCAGGATGCGCAGGTAGTTGACGTCGGCCGAGTGCCGGCTGCGCCACCCCTGTAGCGCATCGTAGGCGCGGCGGAAGGTAGGGGTGGGAAAAAGCTGTTCGCATCAGCGGTAGCGGGTAAAGGCGCCCGGCTCCAAGCACCAGCGATCCGATCACGTGGCGGTAATTGACGCGGGCCCTTTGGGGACCGGTGGCGCGCTCTAGGCGCTCGACCAATCGGCTCTTGTAGTACACGTCCAGGTGGTCGGCGTAGAGACGGACCTCCACCTTCTGTCCGATCAGGCGCGGTGGTACCGTGTAGGTGCGGCTTAACACTCGGATCGTGCTCCATTTGCGCACCTGAGCCTGGTAATTTACGTAATCGGGAATCGCCGCCGCCGGCAGTGGTCGGAGGTGCGGGCGCTCAATCTCTGACTTCGGCTCCGCCAGCCGGTTCTTGCGCGCGACAACCTCCCTGACAAATTCGTAGTAGTCCTCGCGCGATGTAAAGTCGCAGCTGCCGCGCAGGATCAGTTCCTGGGCAATGGCGTCCTTGATGCGGCGGTGGGCCTGCTCGACCACCCCGTTCTCGTGCGCTGCTGCCCGATTGGTGCGGGTCGATCCCAGTCCGTAGTGATCTAGCAACTGACGGTAGGACCGGTTCAGGTCCCTGCCGCCGCTAGTTCGCAGTTCGTAGGTGGCGGCCGAGAGGTTGTCGGAGCGGATGATCTGCGGGCAGCCGCCCAATTCCCAGAGCGCTCCCTGCAGTCCCTGCTTTAGCGCTAAGAAGGTCTCACTATCAGCGATCTCAACGTAGCGCCAGCCAGAGAAGGAGAGTACGAACTTTCAGCAGGAGATGGGGGAAGTCCTGGCCGGTAATGGTGACCGCCAGCTTGCCGGCGTTGGTAAAGTCCAGCTGCGCTTCCCTTCCCGGGGGAACCTTAAGGGAAGTAGACCTCTTTGTCGGGACCGTTTAAGGCCCGCCAGTCGCGCATCCGGCGTTGCAGGGTCCTAAGCTGCGATGCAGCAAACCTTCCCGGGTCTTGGCGGTCAAGCCACTCCAGGATGGTGTTGGCCGAGAGCACGGCATCCTTGTCGACTCTCAGCAGCGGTTCGATTTGCTCTTCCCAGACTCCCTTGAAGGGATCTGGACGGGTGCGCCAGCGGCGCCGGTGCTTTTTCTTATCCGACGGTAGCTCGCCTTTGCGCCAGCGGCGGCCGCTGCGTTCGCTCATTCCCGCCACCGCCGCGGCGGTGCGCATTGACTCACTGTTTTTGTAACCCAAACAGGGCCGTTGCCTCACTAGATTTGTAACCCAAATCCACAGGGAGGCAACCGATGCGAGGAAAGAAGCTGAGCCGGGCGGTGCGGAAGGAGCTGCTAGCGGCCTTAAGGGGCCGCTATGCGAGGGCGTCCAAGATCGACAAGGGCGGAATCCTTAACGAGTTCGTGGCTCTATCTGGCCACAACCGCAAATACGCAACCCGATTGCTGGGCAATGCTGCAAGCCCTGCTCCGGCACCGCCCACCAAGTCCTCATACCGCATCTACGACGAGGCCGTCAGGGAGTCTTTGATCATCCTCTGGGAAGCGGCCGATCGGATCTGCGGCAAACGGTTGCAAGCGATATTGCCCAGCCTGATCGAATCGCTGGAAGGGCATGGCCACCTGCAGCTTGATCTGGACCTTAAAAGCAAGCTCTTCGCGATCAGCCCGGCATCGATCGATCGCCTCCTCAAACCAGTCCGCAAGACCGCCGGCAGCAGTCGACGGCGTCACCCCCGCCGCCGCAACCGTCATCACGCCAAGGTCCCGATCCGGACGTTTGCCGATTGGCATGGCCCCGACCCCGGCTACCTGGAAATAGATCTGGTGGCCCACTGTGGTGGCAACATGGCCGGGAGCTTCATCCAGTCCCTGTCGGTTACCGATGTTTCCTCGGGCTGGGTGGAGGCGGTTCCACTGCTGGCCCGCGAGCAGACGCTGGTGACCGAGGCGCTTGAGGTGATAGCCGGGCGGGTACCGGTGCCAATACTTGGAATCGATACTGACAACGACAGCGCCTTTATCTCCCAGACCCTGATTGACTACTGCCAGCAGCGTGAAATCGAGTTCACCCGCTCACGCGCCTACCGCTCCAACGATCAGGCCTACATCGAACAGAAGAACGGCGCCGTAATACGCCGCTTCGCCGGTTACGAACGCTTTGCCGGCTTCATCGCCGGACAGACCCTGGCCCGACTCTTTGCCTTAGTCGGTCTCTACACCAATTTCTTCCAACCGTCTTTCAAACTGATCTCCAAGCAGCGCTATGGAGCCAGAACCCAAAAGCGCTACGACCGTCCGCTAACTCCCTGCCAGCGCCTGCTCGATCACCCCGCCGTTGCCGAAAAGGTCAAGGAGCGGTTGCGCGCATCCCGCTCCAAACTGGATCCGCTCTTCCTCCTTAGCGAGATCCGCCAGGCCCAGTCGGCCCTGGCCACATTGGCATCGCCCGAGGAAAGAAGCAAGGTGCAAAAGGATGATCTGTCGCAGTTCCTTAGCCAAGCTCTCTCATCTGTGGCGCGAGGGCGATGCAAATCCGACCCGCCGTCCAAAACGAAAGCGCCGCAGGTGGTGGCGGACTTGCCCCGACCCCCTAGAGCACGTCTGGCCCGCGGCGCTTACCTACCTGCAGGATCATCCCGACGCCAGCGGCATGCAGATCCTGAAAGTGCTCATGCGTGATCACCCCGACGCCGTCGGGCCCAAGCAGCTGCGGACGTTGCAGCGAAGGCTCAAGCAATGGCGGTCGGTGATGGCCAAAGAGCTTGTATACGGAGTGGTAAACGGTGCTGATGGTGCGGTTGAGTGTTCGCGGACATTGAGAAGTGCCCGCCGGCGGACATGTATCTCTGCACATAGGTGGCCAACAAACTGCCCATGCGTGGGCAGTTTGTTGAAGGCGCCGCGACCGGCCTGATTTCTCTAATTGGACGCCCTGCCGCAGGCTGATCCGAACACCTCCTCTCCGGCGGCGGCGTCAGTTGTTCCTACCCCGATTTTGGCCAAAGCTGCCCGCCACAAACCGGTTTGCGCCAAGGGTCCGGGGTCACAACCGCCCGTCAGAACCGCTGTATGGGCCTCCTGGCGGCCATGCTTTTTGCAGATGTTGTCTATATCGACTGAATTGGGGGCCGCATGGCGTCAATCGGCCCGCAGCGGCGGGGGCGCTTTTCCCGCATTCGATTTCCGGGCGGGCAGGTTGAGGCGGCCTGCCGTGGCGCAGACCGTCCAATTTGCCCGCATGCACGGCAGCGGCCCGGATCCGGTATTGGACGGGGCCGCTGCAATCGTTACCGCGACGAGCATTTCATCACTTCGGGCAAGGGTTATCCGGTCAGCGGCGCCACTCCTTGCCCGGCCATCGCCTGGGTTAAGCGAATGCTCTCACCCGAGGTCGGGTGGGCATGGGCGTGGTGGAGTAGTCTGTCCACGGTCGCATTGGCCAGTGATTTGGGCAGGATCTCGTCAAAGCCCGATGGATGCAAGTTCGAGGAGACGGCCACCGAGCGCCGTTCGTAGGCGGCGTCAACTACCCGGAAGAACGCCTCGGCGGTCTCCTGGCCTACCGGCAGCAGCCCGATGTCGTCGATGACGATCAGGTCCGCCTTCAAAAGCTTTCTTACCGCCCTGCCGACCGAGTCATCGACCCGGTGGCGCTTGACCAGCTGTCCCAGCTCTTCCAGCGCGAACCAGGACACCCGGTAGCCGCGCTCTACCGCCAGTTGGCCGAGAGCCTCCAGGAAATGGGACTTGCCGGTACCGGACGGACCGTATAGGACCACGTTCTCTTTGCGTTCTATCCATTCCAGGGTCATAAGCGATCGCCGGGTGGGTTCGGGGATCGAGGAGAGCTCGCCGTCCCAGCTGTCAAGCGTCTTCCCTGAGGGAAACCCGGCCGCCTTGCGGCGCAGCTCCCGCGACGAGGCCGCCCTCCCGGCGATCTCCTCGTCCAGGAGCGCCTTCAGCGCCTCGGCCGGATCCCAGCGCTGCGACTTTGCGGTCCTAAGCAGCTCCGGGGCGGCCTTTCGCATGTGCGGCAGGCGCAGGGTGCGCAGCTGGCCCACCACCTCGTCGATTACCTGTGGGGGCCTCATCGGTCGCCTCCGGTTGCGCCGAAGTCCTGCCAGCGGCCGGTGCCGTCCTGCAGGAACGAGTCCTCGGACGCCTGGTACAGCGGTCCGCTCGAGGCGGCGGCGATGGAGGCGATGTCGCCGAAGCCGAAGCGCCCCACCTCCGACGCCACCCCCAGGGCGGCATCGATTGCCTCACAGCCGTCAAGGCGCGAGAGTTCGACTATCTCCTCGAGCTTCTCCTTCAGCCGGGCGGCACCGGCCGCGCAGGCGGCCCTGAGCCATACCGCCGCGCCGGGGCCGATGGCCAGGAACTCCTTCTCTACCTGGTTGCGCGGCCTTGGCCGGCGTGCCAGCGGTCCCGACGGAGTCTTCGGATAATGGCTATCGACAACTACCCGCTGCCCGCGGCCGACCTTCCGGTGTCGGGCCACCTCGATGACGCCGTGATCGGTCTCGGCGCTCACGATCACCATAGCGCCGCGTTCGCGCACCCAGACGATCTCCTCGCTATAGATGTGCGGCACCGAGTACCAGGCCGATCGCCAGGCCACCAGGGAGGTGTCGGAGACGGTGCGGGTCTTGCCCAGGGCGACGCTGAAGACGCGGTTGGGCAGAGGGTGCAGGGAATCACGTTCGATTGCGAGCATTTCCATCGGGGGGCGTTTGGTGATCGAGTGCTCACGGGTGTTAACGCGCCGCATGAATTCATCGCAGGCGTCGGCCAGCTCGTTCCAGGACGAGTACTCCGGCAACAGGTTGTGATCGGTGGGGACAAGATCGGCCTTGGCGATTTTCACGGTCGCCTCGGAACCGCCCTTCGTGGCCGGATCCGCTATCTGGCAGGTGGCGATCGCGCAGCCGTGGAAGCGCCCGAACTTGACCATCAGCGGGTGTCTGACGGCGATGCTGGCCACGAATTCTTTGGAGACGGTCTTCTCGTTGTCGGTGAGCCAGTTGGAGGGCACGCCGCCGAACCAGGACTGGGCCTCGGCGAGGCAGCCGATCAGGGTCTCCAGTCGGCGGTCCCGGGTCGGCAGTACCACCCGGTACCTTGACCAGGACAGCCAGACGCAGAAGAGGTTGCTCGCCTCCCTGTTTACCGGCGGCCCCTTGGCCCAGTCCCACTGCGCCCACTTGCCCGGTTCGGTTATCCAGGGCCGAAATACCCGGCGGTTTTGCTTTTTGTAGGCCTGCTTGGTTTTTGCCACCGCCCGGCGGGTGGTGCGTTCAGAGCCCGTGTAACCCAGCTTCATGAGTCGTTGGTGGCACTTGTCGGCCCTTATCCGGCCGCGCGATTGTTGCACCAGGTCGTCGATAAGGGGGCGGTGGGGGTCGATGAGCGATAACCGGGGCCGGCGCACCGGTTCTCCCAATTGGCCCAGCGCGCGCTTTTGCACGTAGCTGGCCACGGTGTGGTGCGAGCAGCCGCATTCTTGGGCCGTGGCCCTAAGTGAAAGGGTGCGATCGTAGACCTTGAGAATCCGCATTACTTCCTCCGAAGATTTCATATGGCGATTCCGGTTGCCGCTGGAGTTGAGAAACCAGCTAAGTCAAACCGGGGCAGCCTCCGCCGGGGGCCCGTCAGGGTTTCCGGCGGGTTACTAGATCAGCGAGAAATCAGGTCGATTAACGGTTCCTTCGTGGTCGCTTTTGGGCAGTTTTACGTGGCCGCAGGATCGTTAGGGCGGGCAATTCCGTGGCCGCCAATGGGCGATCTTTCGTGTCCGCCCACAGTTGAGAACGCCGAAATCATACGTGAAATCGCGCCAATCGGAGTCAAATAAACGGTCCCAAATTTCGGTTACATTTTTTGGTGAGGCAACGGGAACCGGACAGAATAGTTGTCGTTGATCATTTGAAGGCTATCCAACTCCCCAACCGCTCCGTCAGAATGTGCGCTGCTGCCTCCGCACCAACCAAATCATCTCGCATCCCAGGATCGAACCGGCAAAATTTCTGCAGTGATGTGCGGTCGAAGGAGCTGTCGATAGGGGAACGGCCCGGACGAAATTCCAGTTCCCAGTGGATTGGCCATCTCATAAAGTCAAGTCCGAATCCGTCGACGTTGTATGCGGCGGCGACGTGTTCACAGCGTCGCACCAGGAAGGAGTTGTAGACGTCATCGGTAGGAATGAGCCCGACGTACCACTCCTGTTGCTCGCGTGGGGTTCCCGCCGGGGTGATTGGCGTCAACTCGGAACGCGACGGTCGGAGCGGATTTGCGTGATCTGAGAAACATGACACGCTTGTCCAAAATTCCATGCCGTAATCGTGAACGGTATCAATTAGGGTTTGGTCGGGTAACCAGGTCTCCGTCATGAACCGATTCACGCCGCATGCGGCCAGGGTCAAACACTTTCGGGCGAGATCGCCTTTATCCCACAAACGCCATGATTTTTCGAAGACGAAGACTCCGACCGTGGGTTGATCGAGAGCGGGCCTCATCCCTTCACGCCTGAAAGCATCTTGAACCCACCAAGGTTTGGACGCTAGTTATGTGCCGAAAGTTCTGCAATTAGCTTTGGCGTCACCTTATCGAATTTAGCTTGATTGTTCGCTGAAATTTAGGCGGTAACGATCAACTCCAGTTCTCTGCGTTGCTCTTTCAGGAATGCCATGTTCAGGTAGCGGCTGGCCTCAATCCAGTTGAACAACGCCGGTTACTTCTGCAGGGAACGTCAGTTACTTTTGCAGAGTTTTCTCCCGGATTATTTCCTCCTTCTCTAGCCCAGTCCGGTAACTGGGTACGTCAAATTCAAGCACCACGGCGTGATGGACGATTCGGTCGGCCGCCGCCGCGGTGGCCATCGGGTTGGGAAAGATCTTGCCCCATTCGCTAAAGACCAGGTTCGAGGTGATCCCAATCGAGCGCCGCTCGTAGCGCTCGGCGATCAACGTAAACAGCACCTCGGCCTCATCGGTCCCCTGCGGCAGGTAACCCAGATCGTCGATGATGATCAGGTCGATGTAGTCGAGCTTGCGCAACAGCCGGGGCAGTTCCAGGTCGCGCTTGGCCGCCAGAAGTTCCTGCACCAGCCGGTAGGCGGGTGCAAACAGCACCGATCGGCCGTTCTCGACCAGCTTGTGTCCGATCGCACACAGGGCATGGGTCTTGCCGGTCCCGGGCAGGCCGAAGGCCAGGACGTTGACGGCCCCGTCCAGGAACTGACCCTCGAGCAGGTCCTGGAGCTGGGCGCTGAGCGGCGGCGGCAGGTTCTGGCGATCGAAGTTGTCCCAGGTCTTCCCCGGCGGGAGCTTGGAGGACTTGCGCAGCCGGTCCACCCGGCGCTGGCGCCGATCGTCCATCTCCTGGCAGAAGACTTCGAGCAGGGTATCGAGCGCGTCGACATGACCGGCATCTACGAAGCGCTCAACCGCCTCGGTCCCGATCGTGGGCAGCCGCAGCTCCTTGCACATGAGCTTTATCTGCCGGGCGGCAACGGATGGCGCGGTCATCGTCGGGCCCCGGTAAGCAAACGATCGTAGATTGCCAGGTCGGGTGTTGCCAGGGATGCCAGCTCGGGTATCGACGGCGAGCGCGGCGCGACCAGATCGCGCACGTCCTGACAGTCGAAGCGCTCGCCCTTATCCAGGAGTCCGGCCAGGGCCCTGGCCACGTCGGCCTCCATGGTTGTGGCCGCCAGTTGCAGGATGCGCAGGTAATTGACGTCGGCGCTGTGCCGGCCGCGCCACCCCAGGAGCGCATCGTAGGCGCGGCGGAAGGTAAGGGTGGGAAAGAGCTGGTCGCGCCAGCGGTAGCGGGCAAATGCGCCCGGTTTCCTAACCAGCGAGGCGATTACGTGGCGGTAATTGACGCGGGCGCGCCGGGCGCCGCTGACGCGCTCGATGCGCTCGATGAAACTTCCCTTGTAGTAGACGTCCAGGTGCTCGGGGTAGAGACGGGCTTCCACCTTTTGCCCGATCAGGCGCGGTGGTACCGTGTAGGTGCGATTGGAGACCCTGATGGTGCTCCATTTGCGCACCCGAGCCTGGTACGTGACGTAATCGGGCAGGGGAGTCGGCGGTAGGGGCCGAAGGTGTGAGCGCTCAATCTCCGTCCTGGCCGCTGCCGCCCGGTTCTTTTTGTCGACTATCGCCAGCACGAAGTCCCGGTAGTCGCCGACGCAGTAAAAGTCCGAACTCCCGCGCAGCAGCAGCTCCTGCCGCAAAAGATTCTTCATCCGCCGGTGGGCCTGCTCCACGACCCCGTTCTCGTGCGCCTTGCGCGGATTGGTGCGAGTTGACTTTAAGCCGTAGTGCTCCAGAAGCTGGCGATAGGTCCGGTTCAGGGTCCGGCCGCCGGTCTTCCGCAGCTCGTGGGTGACCGCCGAGAGGTTGTCGGAACGGATGATCTGCGGGGTCCCGCCCAGCTCGTAGAGAGCGTGCTGCAATCCCGACTTGAGGGACATGAAGCTCTCGGTCGAGGAAAGCTCGACGTAGCGCCAGCCGGAGTGGGAGAGCACGAACTCGAACAGGAGATGCGGGAAGGGCGTCCCGGCGATCGTCACCTCCAGCTTGCTGGCGCTGGTGAAGTCCAGCTGCGCCTCCCTTCCCGGCGGATGGACCTGGGGGAAGTAGACCTCCCGGTCGGGGCCTGAGAGCGCCCGCCAATCGCGGACCCGGCGCTGCAGGGTGCGCAGTTGTGCTGACGAGAACCGATCCGGGTACTTGCCGCAGAGCCGCTCCAGGATGGTGGTGGCCTGCAGTACCCCGTTGCGGTCGCTTTGCAGGAGCGGCACGACCTCCTCTTCCCATACCCCTCCGAAGGGATCGGGGTGGGTGCGCCAGTGGCGATCTTGCCTTTTGCTATCGGACGGGAGCTTCCCTTCGCGCCAGTTATGGCCCGAGCGCGCGCTCATCCCGGCCACCGCCGCGGCGGTGGCCATCTTCTTGCCTTGCATCAGTTGCAGCCTCAGTAGTGTGACTTGTCGATCGGTGACCAAATCGGCGTCTCCAGTCGGGAGATCTCCAATCAGTCATATCAATAGGGCTGCAAAAGTAACTGTCGTCAGTTCTGCAAAAGTAACTGCCGTCGAACACCAGTTCTCGTGCTGTTCGACCGCAAGCGCCCTGACCAAGCGCAGGCAACTCGCACGACCCAAGAAAGATCCGCACCACGTGCGTCCGGCGCTTTATCTCCTCGTTTAACCGCTCCAGCATGTTGGTGGATTTAAGGTGCTTGTAGTGCTGCCGCGGCAGACGGTAAAAGCTGAAAGTCTCCTCAATGCCGCTCTCTACCCAGTCGCAGAGCCTGGGATAGCGGCCCTGCCATTTGCCCAGCCAGGCTAAGAGGTCCCGACGGGCCTCGGAGAGATCGCGCCGATCGTAGAGCCAGCGAAGTTCTTGGAGACAGTCGTCATCGGCCCTTCGCGGCAGGTAGTCGCGCGCATTGCGCAGGAAGTGGACATAGCAGCGTTGCCAGATGGCTTCGGGTAAGTACTCGGCGATCGCCTGCTTTAGTCCGGCGTGGTTATCGGTAACGACAAACTGCACGGCGCTGAGGCCGCGATCGCGCATCCGGGACAGAAAGTCGCGCCAGCTGCTCTTACTCTCACGGTTTACCAGCTCGACTGCCAGTACCGAGCGTCTGCCCTCCCAGTTGATGCCGATGGCGATCTGGACCGCCTGGGACCGGATGACTCCCTCCTCGCGTACCTTTTCGTAGCGGGCATCAAGGATCAGGTAGGGATAGTTGGCCTCCAGTGGGCGCTCGGGCAATTTCCAGAGCGGCATCTAGCTGCTTGTTAATCCGGGAGATGTTGGAGGCTTCAGAATGCGTGACCACACAGCTCTTCGGTAATGGCCTTGAC
This sequence comes from Chloroflexota bacterium, assembly GCA_965261345.1. Taxonomy (GTDB): domain Bacteria; phylum Chloroflexota; class UBA11872; order UBA11872; family VXNJ01; genus VXNJ01. The sequence continues at coordinate 232,327 of OZ253449.1, read as the reverse complement.
TTTCCTGGTCGATACCCCCTGGACGTACATCTTTAGCCAGGGCGCTCACCAAGGCTTTTTCACTGCGCTGGTAGCGCTTTAAAGATCTCGGTGCTAAAGCGTCCCTGGCGGTCCTGTCAGCACCCTGAGTCTGATCTTGCCCACCCGGGTGATAAGTCCGCGGCCGTAGTAGCCGCTCCGGTAGCCGCGACGGCCAGCGGTACGCTCACTCTTACCGGCTCCCAACGCCTCGTCCATCTCGGCTTCCTCCGATCTCCTGGACGGTCTGGTGGATGATGCCGCGGAAGAGCTCGGGATCACTTTTGAGCTCTTGGCGCCAGTCAATAGCGTTGTGGTTATTCTTCAATCGGGTCACTGGTTGCCTCCCTTAAGGCTCCGAGTTGTGCTAACTCAAGAATTTAAGGAGACGCCGTGGCCCGCTTCTTTTTACGGGCCTGCTTTTTGCATAACTATTGGGACACAACCTGGACGCTTCAACATCAAGGCCAAGGGCAGCGGTGGAAGTGCGGCAACAGCCGAAACTGCCATCCAGGCTGGGTAGTTGACCTCAAACGCAGATCCCGGACCGATGCTTTTACGCGGGTATCTGTTGGGTGGCATTGGAAGCGTCAGGCTCGTTCCAGGTCTCCTGCGTATCGGCGTTTGTCTTACGTTCGCCCGGTAACCGATCCATTTTGCAGAGCTGGGCTGGCCAATTGGCGCGATTGCGGGGCCGCCCACCACGGAAGAAATCAGTCCTATGGCGGCCGCAGGAGCATTTGATGCTCGATGCATGCGGCGTCGTTGTTACTGCGGCTCGTGCCAAAAAGGGAAGCCGAATTCGGCTGCTGCCATGATTGCAGCAATCGCGGAATCGAGCAGTTGGCCGCCGGGCTTCGTAAAACAACTCCAAGGGCGCCCAATTTATATCCGGTCATCAGAGATGCCCACCAGTCCCGCCGGTGTTCGCTCGGCGCAGTCTTGCCTAAAGGGCTCTAAGTTACCGAATTTCCCTGGGTGCCAGATCTCCGATAGAGCTTTCTAGTTCGTGTGGTTGGTCGCTGCGAACGGAGCTGGCACCTGGCGGAAGAGGAGTGTCGTACTGATAGTCTGGATCATCCTGCTGGCGATCCCAGGTTGCCAGCATTTCCTTCCAGGCACCGATCAAGGTGCGCGGCTTGGGCATGTCGTGAGCGAGCGCCCGGTGAAGTTTTTTCAAGTTGTAGCACGGTACGCCTGCATACATGTGGTGCTCGCAGTGCCAGTTCATGCGCCAATAGAGGAATTCAAGGATCGGGATGAGGGTCATCGACCGCACGCTCTTACGAAAGTCCTGAACGTTATCGATTAGGCCGCAGTGTTGGGGCAACGTGACCGAATAGTGAGCCCAGTTCCCGATAAAAGGGAAGATGGTTAGCAGAAATGGCAACACCCATTGCCCGGTGAAAATTGCCACCACAATCACTGCTGAGTGGAACGCCAATTGCCAGCGCGCCCACCACATCGCGCGGCGAAACTGGTCCGGTTGGTCAGTGTGAAGCGACGACACCCATTCATTGTTGGGAAACACGACGGATCCAGCTGGGCCCAAGGCCGTCTTTAGAGTGATCGCCACGGACGAGGGGAGACCGCCCCGGCTCAACGTACGTCCGCGTTGAGTGAAGACATTTATGGTAAATAACTGGAGCAGAAACGTCTTGCCGACTGTCGGCTTCAAGGGTAGGAGGACTTCCCGGTCGCCCTCAGGGTGAAGGGTATAGCGGTGGTGATAGGTGTGACTGGCGGCGTATTCGAACGGATCCCACCAGCTAAGAGTGCTAAATAAATAAAGGAAAAATTTATTTAGCTGCTTTGTTCGAAAAACCGAACCGTGTGAAAGCTCGTGTCCGGCAACTCTGACCCAGAAGCTCCCTACCGTCCCGTGCAGGAACAACGCGAAAGCAAACCCGGCCCAGATGTGCTGCGCCCACAAGAAATAGGCCAACATGCCAGTGATGGCAAACAACCCGAGGTGGCCGACCGCCTGGATGAAGCCTTGCAGATTGCTCCGCTGCGACAGCTCACGCAGGACCCGGTGTTCGATCGGGCACCGGTACCATTTGACGCGAAACTCTTTCCGGACTTCGGCCAGCGGCCGATATTTCGGAGCGTTAATGTCTTTAACTGCCACCGCATCATCCTCCCCCAGTCTGGGAAAAGTCTAAGGGCGAGGCCGGCTTAGGCCAATACATGCCCAAGGCGCTGGCAGTCCGACTGGCTCCGCTGGAAATAACATGGCTAATTGCAAACCTTCCACGACCCGGGCTCTATCGGTTGTTTAAGGGGTCTTTTTTAACGATCCTGATTCCGAACTGCCAGTGTTCGCCGGACGGATGGAGCCTAAGTGCAAGTCGCAACGCCAGATTCGATCAATCGTTGGCCTTGCCCGCTACGGCCCGCTTATTGGCCACTGACGGTACGGCGCAAGCGCCAATGGTTTCCTGCCGCCGGTGACCAGGCTATTGTGCGGGCAATTAGCAGTCCTTGCGGCCGACATCACCCATTTCGACAACCAACTCCACCCGTGTATTGCGTGCGACGATGAGCCGCAAGGGTTCTATGTCGCTTGTGTTTACCGGCTGGTGGGCGGCGCCCGGCGGAATGTAAATCATGTCTCCAGGGCCGATCACCACCTCAGTAGAAAGACCATCTCCCGACAGCATGACCCCATTGCCCGCAGCTACATATATCGCTGACTCGCAGTTGGTGTGGTAGTGCGGCGACGAACAGCGGCCGGGCGGCAAAGTGGCCTCAGCAAGGTGAATGCCCTTGGCCCCCGTAAGCGTCTCTGACACCCCCGCCATGCGCGTCATAGCGCCCGAGCGAACCTCTACTTCTCGCTCGACGTCGCGGACCACCGTAACGGTTGGATCGGCGTGTTCATGGTTCGACATGGGCAGAGTTTACTCGTCGGGTATTTGCGGCAATTGTTTTGGCCACATCCATACGAGTTGCCGGCAACCATTTAATGGGCGAGATTTCCCGCTATGTCCAAATCTGGCCCAACGCATTCGCCTCCGCCGGACTGCCCGTCAATGCTCGGGCGCGCCCTCCCGCTGCCAACCTGGCACCGTAGTTGGACTTGGCAATCGCCACCGTAGATAGATAAGAGGGAATTCAACGCAACTTGAATTGAGTTTGTTGGGCCTGGGCACCCGAGACGATCATTGCCACCGGGTAACACCAAAAAACGTTAACTACGGTCGATCGAACGGCAGGTCGATTGCAAAAGGGCCGTTTTCCGTTGGCTGGCGAAAGATTGGACACCAAGCTGTCAACCTAAACCTGCATATCCAGAAATAACCTGCGTCGACGGCACGACGTATCGATCTCCCTACGCGTACTCCTGTATGAGAAGTCATAACTTAACGGCATTTCTGACTCCACAAAGTCCGTAGTTCTTTTAAAGGAAAAACAGCAAGAAGACCAATCTTGCACCGATCGCGATGACAATCTTGAGGCCATCGGGATGGGAAACCGGGCCCAGGGCGATCGCGGTCGCGGGAACCAACGCCTTCCTGGCCAGGAACAATTAAGATCGACGTCGGTCCGAACAGTCCATGCGCCTGCAGCCTGGCGCGGTTGGGAAATCCAAACTCTGGCCACAGTCAACGCCCCAACATCTCCGCCAGGGTCGAGTCCGCCAGCGGCGGTGCCCTCCTTACACGCGTAGCCTCGTCATCGGGATCGTTTTGCCAACAAACGCCGCGCTTCTAGACTGCGAATTCGTTCTGTTTCCGGCGGGCAATGGCCGGTACCTTTGCTGTCTGCCGGGCTTGAGCCCGGGAAAGACCGGCAGACAGTGGCGAGAAACGAATTGATCGGTGCATTCGTATTGGCACAACCCGATCGCGGGCAGCCGACCGGCGCATCCGGAACGCCTGGCGCCGGCCCCCAAGGCTTCTGCCCGCAGAGTGCGGCGGCCAGCGGGCGGGAGCTGCCAAATTAGAATGAATCGCCATGATTCTGCTGGGTATTTTTAGTCGGCTAGTTACGGCCCGCCCGTGGCTGAACATCGCAGTCCTGGTCGTAATTACCTTTGCGCTGGCCGCCGGGGCGGGGTTGCGCGCACCGCCGCCATCGCCCGAGGCAATGCTTCCCAGGGGCCCCGTTCGAGAAACACTCGACGCGGTTGATCGGCTATTCGGAGATTCCGGCGAGGCCAGCGTCGTAACGCTCCTCTTCCGCGGCGAAGCGCTCACTCCCGCCGGTCTGGCGCAGATGGCCGCTCTGATAGAGCAGATCTCAGGCGAGCCGAGCGTTGCCGAACTCCTGGTGGCTGACGATGCGATCATCGCGCCCTCATTGCTGGTTCAAGCCGTGCTACAGGTTGACGCTCTTGATTCGGTCACGCAAGCTGATATCGACTCGGTCCGCGGTGTTCCGCCGATCGGGGTGGCGCTTGATGCGCTGACCGGTACCGACGCCGATGAAGTCCCAGTCGCGATTGCCACAATCCGGCTGCGCGAGACCGGCGACGAGCGGGTTGCCGAGGCCGAACGCCACATAAACGCACTCGCGGTCGCAGACGCAGGGCCGCTGCGGGCGAGCAGCATTTCACCCACGGTAATCGAGGACGAATACCAGGAAGCCACCGAGGTGGGGATGTTGCCGGTGACGGGGTTGGCGCTGCTGCTGATCGTAGCCCTGCTGGTTCTATTCCTGCGCACCGCCGCAGATGTCCTGCTCACCTTGGCCGGATTGGTTATGGCGCTGGTCTGGATCATCGGCGTGGAGGGCTTTCTCGGACCGAATGCGCTTGGGCTAACCGGTCCTCCAAATTCGCTAACGACGTTGGTGCCGATCATCATAATCGGCCTCTCGGTGGACTATGCGATCCAGATCGTTACGCACTACCGCGAACAGCGCAGCGCCGGTGAGCCGGTGGTGGAATCGGTCCGCATCGGACTGCGTATCGTTATCGTCCCGCTGATACTGGCCGCCATAACAACCATGGTCAGCTTGTTTGCGAGCAAGTTTTCCCCAATCGGCATCGTCGGCGACTTTGGCGTCATAGCGGGCCTGGGCGTGGGCTTGAGCCTAATCGTGATGCTAACGCTCCTCCCAGCCGGCCGGATGATCATCGACCGGCGGCGCGAAGCGCGCGGGACGTTGGCCACGCCGCGCCCGGTCTCGCAGGCTCTACCGGGAATTGAACGCGCGGCGGAGTTGCTGGGTCGGAGCGTTACCAACCGGCCGGCGCCGTATCTTCTGGGCGTGCTTGCGGTGACCATAGCGCTGGGGATTGCGGCAACCGGGATCGAGTCGGAATTTAGTATCCGTGACATCCTGCCGCGTGACGGAAGCGTGCTCGAGGACATGGACACCCTCAATGAGGCCGTCGGCGGGTCGACCGAGTTGGCAACGGTGCTGATCAGGGCCGAGGCCACCGAGACCCGCACGCTATTGAACCTGCGAGATCTAACTACCGCATTCGGACAAGAATCGGCCCGGCCGGGGGCGGCAGCGGGACCGATTCTGGCAACGTATGAATTGCTTGTGCGCGATTGGACCAGCGATAGCGGCGAACCGGGCGACAAGTACGACCCGGAATTGGCCGCCCTACTCCGTGGGGCTTCCGCCGGGGTGGATGTTGACCAGGGACTGATGCAGGAGTTGTTGGACCAGCTGGGGGCCAAGGACCCCGCCCTTGGGCGACTGCTGGTAAACAACCCGGACGGCATCGATGCAATCCTGCTGCAGTTCCCGACCTACTCAGACAATCCCGGGCAAGCGCAGGTTCTCCAAGAGGAAATCGAAGTACTCTGGTTGGGTGACGATGACTCCGTTACGGCAACTTCTAACGGCGTCATCTCGATCACGGTCACCGATTCGATCACCGAGCGGCAAACCGAGTCGATAGCCACCACCATTGCGGCGGCCATAACGATCCTGGCCGTTTTCTTCTGGGTGACGCTGCGCCAGCCGATGCTCTCGATCGTTGCGGTCGGACCTATCGTGCTGGTGCTTATCTCGGTCCTGGGCACCATGGCGCTGCTGGGGATCCCGTATACGCTTATCACCTCGATCATCACCGCGCTTTCTATTGGGATTGGGATCGACTACACGATTCATGTCATTCACCGCTACCGGGAGGAATTTGCAAAAACCCGCAATCCGGAGACCGCCGCGGTGCGGACACTATCGATCACCGGGTCGGCGTTGCTGGGTTCAGGCTTAACGACCGCGCTCGGGCTCGGGATGTTGGCGCTTGCGCCGCTGGCCGCCTCACAGCAGTTTGGCCTTACGGCGGCGATCACGATCTTCTATTCGCTTCTCTTCTCGATCCTGGTGGTGCCGCCGGCGATGACCGTTTGGGGCGCCTACCAGAACATGCGGCTGCGTTCAATGGTGGATCGCCTGTGGGCTGATCTCGACGTGGCGATCGACGAAGTTCACAGGCGTCACGATCAGGGACAAGCCTCAACTTAAGCGGCTAACGGTGCCGCGGTGAAGTTATCGGCGGCCGCGCCCCAGAGATTCCCTGCCATATGCGACCAGGTCCTGGTCGAAGGTTGGGTAGCAAACGGCAGACGAGCCGAGGGCTAATTCAGCGAAAGCGTCTTAGGCCGGTATTTCACGCCTGCGAGCGGCCAGGTGGTAATTGAGCTGCTTGCTCGGTGACAGCGACGGATAGGGGTTGATTTTCAGCTTGAAGTTTTCGGGTGACACCATGATCTCAAAGTAGTGGGTGAGCATTAGCACGTTGATCGCCAGCTGCAATTCCATCCACTGGGTGCCCAAGCATGTGTGCGTTCCCAGTCCGTACGGTGCGTAACCGGGGCCCCGATGCTCCTGGCGCGGTGGAAGGAAACGATCGATATCGAATTTGAATGGTTCGGCGAATTCTTCCTGCATGTAATGCGAGAGTGTCTGGGCGATGTGGCTTCGCGACCCGACATCGAGTACGAAGTCCTCAACCACGCAGGCATTCATCACGTTGCGGACCGACATCGGGACGATTGGGTACATACGCATCGATTCCATGAGGAACCGGTGCGTAACGTCATTTGCGGACGGGGTAAATTCGTCGCGATCCGGATCGCCGCCATCGAACAGGGCATCGGCCTCAGCCTGGATTCGTTCATAAATCTCTGGCCGCGACGCCATGTTGTATACGGCGAATTTGAGGGCATCGCCAAGGTAAACACTGGCAATCAGCGGCGCCGAAAGCGCAAATCGCCGGTTCGATCCCGGCAGGAACTGCGGATCGCTCGCGTGCAGGCTGAGCCGGTCGTCGGCAAGATCCCGCGGGCAGCCCGCCCGCTGGGCAGGGGTATGGACGCTCAAGACCCGATCCAGGAGAGTATCGATGCTGCGGGCCTTGCGTTTCAATCCCGGGGCCTTAAGCAGCATCTTGGGCAGGACGCCTAACACGTGAGTGGTGGCGCCCGCTCCTTGAACTTGCTCAGGTCGTCGATGATGTCCTGCGAATAAACGCTCAGTGAAATCGGCGACAGTTCCGCGTTGACAAGCTCCCGGCACATGCTTAATGCCGGGAGTGTCTCGCTGTTCGCGGACATTGAGAAGTGCCCGCCGGCGGACATGTATCTCTGCACATAGGTGGCCAACAAACTGCCCATGCGTGGGCAGTTTGTTGAAGGCGCCGCGACCGGCCTGATTTCTCTAATTGGACGCCCTGCCGCAGGCTGATCCGAACACCTCCTCTCCGGCGGCGGCGTCAGTTGTTCCTACCCCGATTTTGGCCAAAGCTGCCCGCCACAAACCGGTTTGCGCCAAGGGTCCGGGGTCACAACCGCCCGTCAGAACCGCTGTATGGGCCTCCTGGCGGCCATGCTTTTTGCAGATGTTGTCTATATCGACTGAATTGGGGGCCGCATGGCGTCAATCGGCCCGCAGCGGCGGGGGCGCTTTTCCCGCATTCGATTTCCGGGCGGGCAGGTTGAGGCGGCCTGCCGTGGCGCAGACCGTCCAATTTGCCCGCATGCACGGCAGCGGCCCGGATCCGGTATTGGACGGGGCCGCTGCAATCGTTACCGCGACGAGCATTTCATCACTTCGGGCAAGGGTTATCCGGTCAGCGGCGCCACTCCTTGCCCGGCCATCGCCTGGGTTAAGCGAATGCTCTCACCCGAGGTCGGGTGGGCATGGGCGTGGTGGAGTAGTCTGTCCACGGTCGCATTGGCCAGTGATTTGGGCAGGATCTCGTCAAAGCCCGACGGATGCAAGTTCGAGGAGACGGCCACCGAGCGCCGTTCGTAGGCGGCGTCAACTACCCGGAAGAACGCCTCGGCGGTCTCCTGGCCTACCGGCAGCAGCCCGATGTCGTCGATGACGATCAGGTCCGCCTTCAAAAGCTTTCTTACCGCCCTGCCGACCGAGTCATCGACCCGGTGGCGCTTGACCAGCTGTCCCAGCTCTTCCAGCGCGAACCAGGACACCCGGTAGCCGCGCTCTACCGCCAGTTGGCCGAGAGCCTCCAGGAAATGGGACTTGCCGGTACCGGACGGACCGTATAGGACCACGTTCTCTTTGCGTTCTATCCATTCCAGGGTCATAAGCGATCGCCGGGTGGGTTCGGGGATCGAGGAGAGCTCGCCGTCCCAGCTGTCAAGCGTCTTCCCTGAGGGAAACCCGGCCGCCTTGCGGCGCAGCTCCCGCGACGAGGCCGCCCTCCCGGCGATCTCCTCGTCCAGGAGCGCCTTCAGCGCCTCGGCCGGATCCCAGCGCTGCGACTTTGCGGTCCTAAGCAGCTCCGGGGCGGCCTTTCGCATGTGCGGCAGGCGCAGGGTGCGCAGCTGGCCCACCACCTCGTCGATTACCTGTGGGGGCCTCATCGGTCGCCTCCGGTTGCGCCGAAGTCCTGCCAGCGGCCGGTGCCGTCCTGCAGGAACGAGTCCTCGGACGCCTGGTACAGCGGTCCGCTCGAGGCGGCGGCGATGGAGGCGATGTCGCCGAAGCCGAAGCGCCCCACCTCCGACGCCACCCCCAGGGCGGCATCGATTGCCTCACAGCCGTCAAGGCGCGAGAGTTCGACTATCTCCTCGAGCTTCTCCTTCAGCCGGGCGGCACCGGCCGCGCAGGCGGCCCTGAGCCATACCGCCGCGCCGGGGCCGATGGCCAGGAACTCCTTCTCTACCTGGTTGCGCGGCCTTGGCCGGCGTGCCAGCGGTCCCGACGGAGTCTTCGGATAATGGCTATCGACAACTACCCGCTGCCCGCGGCCGACCTTCCGGTGTCGGGCCACCTCGATGACGCCGTGATCGGTCTCGGCGCTCACGATCACCATAGCGCCGCGTTCGCGCACCCAGACGATCTCCTCGCTATAGATGTGCGGCACCGAGTACCAGGCCGATCGCCAGGCCACCAGGGAGGTGTCGGAGACGGTGCGGGTCTTGCCCAGGGCGACGCTGAAGACGCGGTTGGGCAGAGGGTGCAGGGAATCACGTTCGATTGCGAGCATTTCCATCGGGGGGCGTTTGGTGATCGAGTGCTCACGGGTGTTAACGCGCCGCATGAATTCATCGCAGGCGTCGGCCAGCTCGTTCCAGGACGAGTACTCCGGCAACAGGTTGTGATCGGTGGGGACAAGATCGGCCTTGGCGATTTTCACGGTCGCCTCGGAACCGCCCTTCGTGGCCGGATCCGCTATCTGGCAGGTGGCGATCGCGCAGCCGTGGAAGCGCCCGAACTTGACCATCAGCGGGTGTCTGACGGCGATGCTGGCCACGAATTCTTTGGAGACGGTCTTCTCGTTGTCGGTGAGCCAGTTGGAGGGCACGCCGCCGAACCAGGACTGGGCCTCGGCGAGGCAGCCGATCAGGGTCTCCAGTCGGCGGTCCCGGGTCGGCAGTACCACCCGGTACCTTGACCAGGACAGCCAGACGCAGAAGAGGTTGCTCGCCTCCCTGTTTACCGGCGGCCCCTTGGCCCAGTCCCACTGCGCCCACTTGCCCGGTTCGGTTATCCAGGGCCGAAATACCCGGCGGTTTTGCTTTTTGTAGGCCTGCTTGGCTTTTGCCACCGCCCGGCGGGTGGTGCGTTCAGAGCCCGTGTAACCCAGCTTCATGAGTCGTTGGTGGCACTTGTCGGCCCTTATCCGGCCGCGCGATTGTTGCACCAGGTCGTCGATAAGGGGGCGGTGGGGGTCGATGAGCGATAACCGGGGCCGGCGCACCGGTTCTCCCAATTGGCCCAGCGCGCGCTTTTGCACGTAGCTGGCCACGGTGTGGTGCGAGCAGCCGCATTCTTGGGCCGTGGCCCTAAGTGAAAGGGTGCGATCGTAGACCTTGAGAATCCGCATTACTTCCTCCGAAGATTTCATATGGCGATTCCGGTTGCCGCTGGAGTTGAGAAACCAGCTAAGTCAAACCGGGGCAGCCTCCGCCGGGGGCCCGTCAGGGTTTCCGGCGGGTTACTAGATCAGCGAGAAATCAGGTCGATTAACGGTTCCTTCGTGGTCGCTTTTGGGCAGTTTTACGTGGCCGCAGGATCGTTAGGGCGGGCAATTCCGTGGCCGCCAATGGGCGATCTTTCGTGTCCGCCCACATCTCGCCAACCTGCCAATTTGCCATGTGCTCGTGGGCATGGCGGTAGAGCTCGTCTATCTGCCCTTCCAATCGCTGAAGCGAGTGTGCCGGCGCCATCGCCTTGCGAAACCGAAAATGATCGGCGCCGTCCAGGGCGGGTAGGATTCCATGCGCGCCGTATACCTTCTCGAAGTCGGCGAGGTAATCCTGGGCACGCAGGTACATGCGCCCGTGCCGATTTGTCCAACGAATGGCGCGGGCGCCAGCGAGAAAGATCATAGGTTTCGAGCACGGCGGTCGATCTGGAAAACTGGGCCATGCTTTGCTGCCAGGTCTGCAAATAGCGCTGGCAAATTGCCGCTTCGGAGGTGGCGATTAAATACCAGCTGGCGCAGCGGCACAGTCGGAATCTTCTTGGCCAGCGCGGGGCGGCGCAGCAGCGCGCCGGACATGTTTTGTGTGACCGCCTCGGCGATGGAGCGGCCGATCAAATCCATCTTGCAGATGAGCTCGATCCGCTCCTCCTGCCCTTCTTCCAGCTTCCAGCTGAAAAACGAAGCGCAAGAGATCACAGGTGGTGATCAGGCAGATGATGATGCGCGGGTTTGCGTTGCGGAGGCCGTCTGTCCGCACTTGGGTTCCGACTTGGAACCGACCGCCGGCGGGGGTATGCGGCGGACGGCTGGTCTGTCCATTCCATGGCTTCGAATTCGACGCGACCGGCAAGTGCGTTAAGACGCCATTTGTCGCCCCGCCCAGGTCGGCTCGATTGCCGGTCTTTGAGACCAAGGAGATCTGCGGCATGATCTTTGCCTGGTGGGGGATTAATGGACGGGCGCCGGTGTGGCACCTACCGGCCGATGAGCCCGACCAGGCCGGCTGGTGCGATCTCGCGATTCGGACCAGCCGTTTGCCCGGCCACCCTCAGGAAACAACCGAAAATTCGGTCGATCTGGCCCACCTGCGCTACGTCCACGGGTATGGCAACGTGGACCGCGTCGATCCATTGTTGGTTGACGGCATCTATCTGAGAAGCCGATTCGACTTCACGCGCACCCGCAACATCGCCGGCATCGCCAGCCTTACCTTTGCACCATCGGCCAACACTCACATTTATGGTTTGGGCTACTCGTACGTGGAGATCCATGAACGCTCGATCGGCATGGATATGCGACTTTGGATACTGGCGACCCCGGTCGACGGTAAAAAAATCGATATGTTGCTGGCCTCGCAGGTGCGCGCGATCCGCCAGCCCGAAGCGATGGATTCTGGGCCTCGGGTTTCTGCCGGTCGGGTTGCGCGCCCCCATCACGGACAAGTTCATGGCGTCCCCGCAGGAGCACGATGTCCTACAGGATGTGGAGATCTGGGGCCGCGAGCAATACCTCTCCCAGCCGCGCCTTTGCCGATCCGATGGCGAGGTTAGGGCCTTTCGCGCCTACTGCGATCAGTTCTATCCGGAATCGAGCGGTTGCGATGCCGATTCCTAACCATCGCAGCTAGATTTTTCGGATCGTCGTCGCGAAGGGCACAGGACCGCAAGAATTTTCACTGGTCCAATGCCAGTTTTCGCCGATCCGTCCGGACCAGTGCCAACTGCGCAATGGCGCGGACGCGGCGAACTGGCATAGGGGCAACGGGCACTTGGCGTTGTAGTTGGAAAATTAGCGCGGCGTGACCAAAACAAATCGACCCTCAATCTCCTGACCGATGATCTCAGGCTGGAAAAAGCAGGCCGAATTGGCGCTGCTGGAAACTTCGTCGTTGCTAATTGCGGGGTGTGGCGATGCTGGTTGAGGGGCGTATCCGGGCGGCAAATTGGCCCGCTGTGGCATCGGGGTATCGGAATCCCTGGCCGGCACCGGCGATTCCTATGTTGTAGAGGACGTTCCGCCCAAGACACTCGCCGCGGTAGAGATCAACCCCGCCGGCCACACCTTTCGGACCCAGATCAGTGACATCGAGCTGAGAGAGCGCACCGGCAACATCCCTTCGGCCGACGCCCCCCGACCTGAACGGGTCGATGGCGTGGACGCGCGCGTTAGCCCTCGATCGCAATCAGGCCAGTTGGCCGCTTCGTATCATCGCCGCCCCACGTTCGCCGATCATCATCGTCGTTGCCTGGGTGTTACCGCTGATCAAGCGCGGCATGACCGAAGCATCGATAACCCGCAGCCGGTCCAAACCATGCACCCGCAGATGGTTATCCACCACCGCCATATCCCCCTCCCCCATCGCGCACGAGCCCACCGGGTGATGATCGGTTTTGCACCACTCTCGGATGTAGGCACGGATCCCCTCTTCGCTCTGAACGTCCGGACCCGGTAACTGCTCTGAACGGACTAGCGGCGCAAAAGCCCGGGTCTGCAACAACCGGCGGGCCCATCTGAGTCCCTCGATTGAGATCTTCCAGTCGTAGCCTTCCGAATCGCCGCAGTAATTGGGATCGATCAGGGGTGGTTCTTCAGGATTGGATGAACGCAGCGTTATCGACCCGATGCTTTTCGGGCGCAGATTGCAGGAAAAAAGGGAAACACCGTGGCCCTTGGTCGGAATTGGGCCATCTTTTATCACAACCAGGGACGGCAGGCAGTGAACCTGGATGTCGGGCGCTTCGACCGCATCGCTGGAGCGGATGAAGGCGCCCGCCTCGGCCACAGCGGCCGCCATCGGGCCGGATCGATAAAGCTTGTACTGCAGCATGTGCCGGAGCCGGTTACCCAAGCGGTTGATCCCGCTGTATGAAACTGGTTCGGTTTCGGCGACGACGAAAACGTCCATGTGGTCCTGGAAGTTCTTGCCAACCCCGGGAAGATCGTGCACTGCCTCGATGCCGAGGCCGCCCAGCTCGTCGGCCGGCCCGATCCCTGACAGCAGCAACAAGCGCGGGGAATTGATCGTACCGCCGCTGAGGACCACCTCATCGTCGGCTAAAGCAGTCTCGAGTTGGCCCCTGCAGCGGTATTCGATTCCGATTGCGGCGCCGCCCTCAATCAGAATCCGGGTCGCATGCGCCCGCGTGCGGACGGTCAAGTTGTCGCGATCGCCGACCGGGTGCAGGAATGCGGTGGCGGCACTTTCGCGCCGGGCGTCGCGCTGGGTCAAGTCGTAGAACGTGATCCCATCCTGCCGGGCCCCGTTCACATCGTCGTTAAATTCCAGGCCCAATTCCTGGCCGGCCAGCACGAACGCCCGCGTTAAGGGGTTGTACTGGGCTTGGCGGGAAACGCTCAGGTCGCCGTCGACTCCATGAAACTCGTTGTTGAGGCGCGCATGTTTCTCGGATCGGCGAAACCATGGCAGGACATCGTCATAGCCCCACCCCTGATTGCCAAGGGCTCGCCAACCGTCATAGTCGCTCCGGTGACCACGGACGTAGATCATGGCATTGATCGAGGTCGATCCGCCCAGCGTTCGGCCCTGCGGATACCACATTTCGCGGTTGTTCATCTGGACCTGCGGTGCGGTTGTAAAGGTCCAATCCAAGTCGGGAGTTGCGAGCCGCGTAATTCCGGCAGGGATCTGAATCAAAGGATTCCGATCGCGCCCGCCCGCCTCGAGCAGCAGCACGTTGTTGGCCGGATCTTCGCTCAAGCGATTTGCGACCACGCAACCGCCGGCGCCGGCACCGACGATTACATGCGTGAATCTACTCGTATTGGGCGAAATCGAAGTACTCGCAACCGGGTGCCGGGCTAGGTGTCGGAGGTTCGTGCATCATGGGCAGACAGTCTAAATTGTCGCTGCGGTATCTGGCTCCTGGGCTGCCAGCGGTCGTGCTCAGTCGAGTACCGCGACCCATATGACGTTGGTTGGGAGAGCCCAAGCGCAGCGGCCGCCGTTGGCGCACCCGCCCGATCCCGGTTAGCGGCATGAAGCCGTGCCGCCGCTTTCGCCTCGAACCGAGATAATTCTTCGCTCGTCAGGGTAGGTGGACATAATTGTAATTAGGTTCACATTAACTGAGCTCGAACCAATTTCGATGCGCCTATTTCTCGCCACAAACCAAGTGGCCTGTTCCCGAAAATGGCAACTTATATTAGTTTCGTATCGGACGAATGCCGATTGAGCGTTATGTCAGAACATTTAAAGTGCTCACTCGGGCGCACATCAAAATCCTTCGCTTGTCGGCCATTTCACCCCTCCCTGCTGTCAATGATTGTTCCGTCTCTCGGATGCGGCCCTCGATCGGCCCCGGGTGGCAGGTTGAACTGGCCGAGGGTGCCATGGTTGGCGCCACCAATATCCGTCCAATTAAATTTAGGGGTGAAACTCGATGCGATTCGGTCGCAATACGCAGGAATGGATCGCGCCGCGGCATCGTCGAACGCTGGCATTGCGGAGATGGCGTTCGCACCGCGCTCGCGCCAATTCACAAAGAATCAATCGGTTGCCAGCAGTATGGCCGCAACGTGGTTTCATCTGCAGATTGGCTGCCTACGCGTGATTTGCTGCCGCAATCTCAAGTGTTCAATTCGGCATTGTCTAACGGAGGCCTTGAAGCCCATCCAGGAAGGGTAAATTGACGGGCAATTAGCTAGAGGTGATGTCACTAACAACGGGTCGCGACGAATCTGTCCCCAGGGGGAATGTTTCGCTTAATTTACGGGTAATGAACACATCCCAAATAGCCTGTCTTCGCAAATTCGGACGCGGAAAGGCGACGATTTGGGCGGCCATATTCGCCTTGCTGTTCGCTTCTTTCCTGACCCCGATCGACGCGTTAGCAGAGAGCCCGGACTTTCCTATTGCCAATGGGTGGTTCTTCACCCAAACAGGCGGCGACAGTCCCGATCCGCTTGACGGATATGCGGTCACCGACGATCAGGAAGCCCGATTCTGGGAGGCATTTCAAGCCTTTGGCGGAGTGGAGGCAGTGGGGTATCCGGTCTCGCGGCGCTTCATCTGGGATGGTTTTACGACCCAGGCCATGCAGAAGGTCGTGTTCCAGTGGCGGCCGGAATCCGATTCCGTCGCTTTCGTAAACGTATTGGATGATTTGCACCGGCTCGGCTTTGACGAATCACTTGAAGGGCTGTTGATCCCGGCCGAGGAGGAATTCGAAGAAGCCGGATTCTCGTTCAGCCAGGTAGTTGCCGGCCGAACGCGTCTACTGGAAGCCGAACCGGCATTGCTTGAGGCGTATCGCTCGGTGTCCGACCCGCTGCGGTTCTTCGGACTCCCGACTTCCGTGGTGAATGCATTCCCGGGATTGCGAACGGTGCGGTTGCAACGGGCAGTGCTTCAACTATGGACCCAGGATTTCCCCTGGGCGAACGCCGGCCAGGTGACCGTGGCCAACGGCGGTGACGTAGCCAAGCAGTTGGGAATGTTTCCGGCGGGCGGCTTGGCCCCCGAACTTCCCGATCAATACGCGCTGATAGGCGACCTTCTGCCGCCGCCGCTGCGCACGGTCACCGAGGTTGTCGCCGACGCCCGGACTTCAGTCGTCCGAATAACTGGCGCGCTAGGGTCTGGCTCCGGATTTCTGATTGATTCGGATGGGCATGTCTTAACCAACGCGCACGTGGTGGAGGGCATGAGCGAATTAACGGTCGAATATGAAGGCGGCCAACAGTACGCGGCAACGGTTGTCGGATTCGATTCAACGCACGATTTGGCCTTGCTGAAGATCGACGTGCCCGCGTCAACCCCTCACCTGATGCTTGCCACCGATATCAACTCCGGGGAATCCGTGGTGGCGCTGGGATTCCCGCTCGGACTCCAGGGCGGTATGACGGTTACGACCGGAATTGTCTCATCAGAGAACCGAACATTCGGACCGGTCTTATTTCTTCAGACCGATGCCGCAATCAATCCGGGAAACAGCGGCGGCCCGTTATTGAATCTGCGCGGCCAGGTCGTGGGCATGAATACCGCGGGTTTCCGCGGGGATGTAGCGCAAGGAATCGGATTCGCCATTCGCTATGATCAGATCGCGAGCCAATTGCCGGATCTGTTGTCAGGGGCACTGGCCCGTCCAGCCCCGAACACAAATCCGCCACCTGATCAGATGCCCGATGCGGCCGCAAGTAATTTTGGCCCGATCACGGTCGAGATACCCCACGACCCCGAAGACGGAAGAATCGAAACCGGCTTCGCGCGATTCAATGCGGAAAACATGTGGCTGGACGCCACATTTGTCAACCCGAAAGCTGTAGTTGACCAACCGATCGACTATGGATTCATCTTGCGACGCGGCGGGGAAGCCGCGCCACCAATATTTATTGTGTTCGTGACAAATTCCGAGTGGTACGTTTTCGCCGGAGTAGGCAGCAGTCGGGACTTGGTTCAAGATGGGACGGTGGAGAGATTCAATCTTGAAGCCGGCGGCAGAAACCGCATTCAGCTGGCCGCGATCGGCCGGACCGGATGGCTCTTCTGCAATGGCGCGTTCGTAGCTGAGCTGGACCTTTCTGCGGCAGAGCATTCCGGCGAAGTCGCAGTGATGACGGGTTTCTTTGCAGGGAATGAAGTAGCTGGCGCTAAGACCACCGTTGAGAACTTCGCAGGGCAGGCGCTTGAAGACCGCTATCTGTCAGACGGCGGCGCATTGCTAGAAGGGTCACAAACAAATACCCTGTGGCACCTTAGCGGCGTAGATACGCGTGATGTAGTTGCGGAAGTGGCATTCCCTTTCCCCAGTGGCAGGGGGTGGAGTGCTGGTTTCGCGGTGCGCAATTCGGAATTTAACCGAACGGAGATAGTTGGCATTTCGGGCAACGATCGCTGGTACCACTACACACGCGAACCCGATGACGAAGATTTCACGCTGGTTGCCGACGGTGAATTGCCGGCGCCGGAATGGTGGGAAACCAACCGGCGGATCAGGTTGATTGCATTCGGCGCACTCGGTTGGCTATTCGTTGATGGGCAGCCTGTCGGCCCACTCGATCTGAGCCACAACTTTGATCGAGGGCAAGTGTCGATTTTTGCCGGTTTACTCGGCGGGCAGCAAGAACCGCGCGAATTTCATATTTTTAACGTCTGGGCACCTTGATCGAGGCAAGTTGAGTCCGATCGCAATCGAATTCAGAAGGCGTCAACAAGCCGCAATTTGGCATCCATTGAACATAATCCGTGTTATGTCTTGTTATCTTGGATGCCGCATCCGGATGCGGCGGAATCTGGATACAAGACATGATCATTGTTCCAAATGAGTGCGAACAAGGACATGGAATGACCATGCGGTCTCCTCGAGTATCTGGGCCCCACCGAGGAACGACAAGCTTCATTTGGCAACGAGTTTGCGTCGCGGCGCGAGCACCTTGCCGGCGGAGATTTCCCTGTCCAGAGGCCTGAGAAGGGCAATTTTGTAGGGACCCACCTCTCGGTGGCGCCTTCCCTGTTGGAACAAGATTGGGCCACGAGAAGGCCCTTATGTGCTCAAACTAATTGCGGTGGTGAAGATGCTGGGTGTCGCACGGCAGCTTAGGCCAGTAGTAATAGCTGCGGCCCTCTTCGTGGTGGCGTTGGCCCTGGCCGGATGCGGTGGCGAGGAGGAATCAGTTGCTTTCGAGGCCGCTGCCCCCGCAAGCGCAATGGTCGAGATGGTCGAGAGCGACTTTTCTTTCAGCACTGAAGCGATGTCCGGCGGCGCCCCATCCTTTGATGAGTCCCGGCCTGTTCCGGTGGCGTTGGCCGCCTCAGCCTCCGCGCCACCGTCCGTGCCAGCGCCATCGAGCGCCAGCGCCGCAGTTGCCCGGTCCAGTTCCTCTGCAGCGTCTACTGCCAGCGACGTAACCCTGCCGCCCTTGCCGGCGGCACAATCCTCCTCGGCCGACCGCGGCCGAATCATCATTCGAACCGTTAATATTTCGCTCATTGCCAGCAACGTCGCCGGGGCAATCGACCGAATCAGCACGGTTGCCAGAGAGTTGGGCGGATGGGTGGTTTCATCCGATAGGGAGTCGACCCACACCGGCTTTGTGTCCATCCGGGTACCAGCTGAACTCCTAGACGACGCCCTTTCTTTTTTGCGGCAGACGGCGGTTGAAGTTACCGCGGAAGCATCATCTAGTACCGATTTGACTGATGAGTACGTCGACAACCAATCGCGATTAACGAGCCTGCGGGCAGCTGAAGCGATCGTCCTGGTAATCATGGATCGCGCTGAAAGCGTGCAGGACGCGCTAACTGTGCAGCGCGAATTGGTCCAGATCCAATCGTAGATTGAAACGATCTTGGGGCGCAACAAATACTTGGAACAAGCATCGGCGTATTCATTGATCAATATCCGAGTCAATCTGGCACCGCAATCAATGCCGGTGGACGTCGGCGTCGATCAGACGTTGAGCATTGGCCGGCGGTCTACTTTTCGGGCAACCTTTGTCCCACCGGAAGATATAGAAGCCTTCGGATACCACTGGGATTTCGGCGACGGCTCGCCTGTGGTGACTGGCTATCGAACCGCACCCACTACTGTTCCGGGCGAGCGCATAACTTCGACCGTCATCCACTCCTACCACCATGTCACCGAGTCTCCGTACATCATCGAATTTCAAATTTCTGCCACCGGTCCCGCAGGAATATTTGAAGGATCGGATACCCTGATCGCGACCGTTGCCCGAGTTCCTGCAATTACCGTTTTCGCCGGCGACGAGAGACTGCAAGTTGACGCTGGGCGCCCAATCGAATTGGTTGGATCTTTCACCCGGCCGGCCGGCCTCTCGAACTTCCGCGCCCGATGGAGTTTCGGTGACGACTCACCCGATGCCATCTTGCCGCTCATCGAGAGCGAAACGGAAGTACGGCGAACCCATACCTACGAAAACCACCGAGCCGAACCATTTGTGGCGGTCCTTACGATCACGGCCGACAGCGATGCCGGTGAGATTTCGGCAATTGCGTCGACCCAAGTGGTCGTGAATGAATATCGCGGCTTTTTCGCAACCGGCTGGGATCCCGGCGCGACCATCCGGACGGCAACTCAGGCAGTCGCCGGAATCGGACAAGCTTTGGGGACCGTGTTGATTTGGGTGGTGGCGCTATCCGTTTACTGGATCCCGCTTGCGGTGATCGCTTTCTTTACCCCCCCCCGCCTCATTGAGCTATGGCGCCGACGCCAGCAAAGACAAATTACTCAATTGATGTCTGATATCCGATCTGGCGGCCGCGACTCCGGCGCTGAGAATCCCACGGAAACGTAGGGAAGCGGCCAGAGCCGTGGTCGTGATTGAGTCCGGCCCGGAGTTGATGGCACCTGATCTGCGGATCCAATATGAGCACAATCGTTTGCTCGAACGAACACTCGACATAGTGCTTACTACAGATAGTTAACACGCCTGAGAGTGATCGTCGTATTTCGACGAAGCGCCATTCCATTTGTTCGGGTTTATGAATCGATTTGATCAACCGGCTTTTGCAACTTCATCTGTCGACGATGAGCGGTCCCCATTGATTGGGGATCCATGCGGATTGGACTCGGCAATAAGTTCGTATTGGGATCGCCGCCAGACTCAGTACAACACGATTCCGTGGTTTTCAACTTCGTCGATCATGCGCCATACGCCGCCGACGCAAGCGAGCAATTCCAGGTGCCAATCGGTGCGTTCGCGTGGGCGATCTGGCGCTTTGGGGGAATTGCGACTGAGCGTACCCGCCCTATGTCGACTGCGGGATGCGGAGTCGGGACAGAACCAAGCATCCGACGCCGAACGATGGTGATGATTGCAACCTGCCATAACTCCGGCGGTGATGAGTCCAGGGTGCCTGTTCGATCGAGCCAGATGCTCGGCGCCGTCGTTGCCTGTTTTGCACAGCACCCAGCGCTGCTGAAAGTAAGGCTCGGACTGAGGTAGCGGTCCGAACTTGGCCTCGAACCAAGCCCAATCTCCCACGCTGAAGTCGGGCAATTCGCCCTGCTGTAGAAAGCAAAGGCAGGATGCCGGGAAACCACGGCGAGAAATTATTGATAAGACTCGGCCGCCCCCACGGTTAATTCTGTGTCGGTCAGGCATCTGCAATAAGTCGATTTCTTTGTTCAATTGGAGACGATGCATTACGTTATCTTGGTCCGACCCGGCTCATCGAGAAATTTCGAACCAAATTTTTTAAAACTCTGAAATGTTCAATCGGTTAGCGAACATCTGCGTCCGTGCCATGAAATGTAAAAGCGCAGCGTAGCCGTAAATCACGCTTGCCGGCGGGCGAACTCCCCCGAACTCCCCATCATGACCTGCAGCAGCCGACACGTTGCCATCGCATCGCCGAGCGCCCGGTGCAAATTGGAGGTTTGGATCCCGTATTGGCGGCACAGGTCGCCGAGCCGGTGCGAGGATCCGGCCCGCCAACCGTATCGCCGAGCCAAATCTAGCGTGTCCACGCCGTGGAGGGCGGGCATCTTCCTGCCAGACCGCCGAATTTCCGCCCGTAAGAATTGGGCATCAAACTGCAGATTGTGCGCCATTAAGATCTTTCCCTGCAAGGATTGCAGGATCTCGTCGGATAGATCGGAAAAAGCCGGCGCCGCTGCAACTTCCCGGCTGGTGATACCGTGAATTGCTGTGGCCTGGGCAGGTATTTGGCGACCTGGATTGATGAGCGACTGCCAGGACCAATCCGGGTTCGCGGATTTATCCAATCCGACCAATGCCACCTCGACGATGCGGTCACGGTTGGGCGACAACCCGGTGGTTTCGACATCAATAGCAACGATTTGAGACAAATCGGAGACGTCAATTATTGACGCTACCCGAGGCATGGAGCCGCGTCCTTGTTTGGCCGCCGCTGATTACTCTTAGATGGCCGCCAACACAACAATTTGCGTGGTTGTTTTCCTGCCGAAACTGGCAATTGGACCCGATTTAGGCTACTGAACATCGGTATAAAAATCTAGCGGGACAGATCCCGCCGGGACTCGGAAACCCGATCCGGGAGTGTGGCACAGTGAGACAAAACGTTGAACTGATGGGGGTGCGCAACCCCGAATTCGGCATCGACCGCGCCATGGGAATCTCCCGCAACACGGTGGGCAGACAGTTCGCCCGCGGCGGCATCCTGAAAACCCAAA
This sequence comes from Chloroflexota bacterium, assembly GCA_965261345.1. Taxonomy (GTDB): domain Bacteria; phylum Chloroflexota; class UBA11872; order UBA11872; family VXNJ01; genus VXNJ01. The sequence continues at coordinate 210,808 of OZ253449.1, read as the reverse complement.
TCGCGGTTAAGCGGGGAGTAAAAGTCCGATCCGCACATCGAGCACTTAGACTTCCGGCCATCTGACGGCCACTACACAGGAGTGGTCCTTCTGCGCGAGCTTTGGGTGATGGACTATGAAGGTGGGTACGCGACCCTTCAAGGAGTACGTAAAGCCTCGCCGGCACCGAACCCCCCCCGAGGGGGACGGCGCGTATTGGGGCCAAGCCCAGTGAGCGGGCCCAAGCGAACTGTGGGGCAGCTCGACCCACGTTTGCAGCGAACGCCAGGGGCACGCAAGTGGGCATTTGTGATGGCCATGGAAACTCCCTGGCCATCTACTTGGAGAACGTCAAGCGAGTTGTGGTGGTCACCTTCATCGCCTGTCATCTGAACGCCGTCGAGTACCCGGGTGGGGTCCTCCAGGCGCAGCCCGTACGACAACGCCGTGGTGGTGGTGCGGCGCCGCCTCCCGGGCCGGATAATTTGGCGGCCTAATTTAAAGGCGGGGAAACGAGCACCCATCGCGTCTGTGAAATCCCCGGCCCAGCCGGAGTCCCGGTTCCCGCAGAAACCGTTCTTTACGCCCACGTTCCTGGGGATGATGTTTGCAATGGTGGTGGGCCGCCGCATGTTTGGCCCGCTGCCGCAATTTATCGCTGCCGACCTAGATGTCCCGGTGGCCGTGGTGGGTCAGACCCTCACCGTGGAGACGATTCTTTCGGTCTTGGCGGCGCTGCTGATATCGCCGTTGGCCGACCGCATCGGGCGGCGACCGGTGATCCTGGCCGCCATCGGGTTACACACCCTCGGCAGCGCCCTCATCTGGTTCTTTCCAAGCCTGGGCGCGCTGTTTCTCGGATCGGCCTTGATGGGAGTGGGAAATGGAATCTTTTTCCCGCAGGTGTTTGCCACCGTTGGCGACCTATTCGAACGCCGGCAGCGCGATCGAATGCTGGCGCTGCTGTTGATCGTAGCCCGCGTGGCCTTTCTGGTCGGGCCGCTGCTGTCGGGATTCCTAGCCGGGATCTTCGACTGGTCCGCCACCTTTGCGGCCGGATCGCTCATCACCGCCCTGTCGATGGTGGCGGCCTGGATCGCGGTCCCGCGCTTGCCAGTCCGCGGCGGGTCGCTGCCGGCGGCCTTGGCCACGGTTGCCGGCGCCTACCGTCACCTCCTCAGCCGGCGCGTGACCGCCACGGTTCTGGCCGCCAATGTCGCATTCGTTATCGGCGGCTACGGGATTGATGTCTATTTCGGCGCCTTCGCCGCCCAAACCTATGGCCTCGCCCCGGGACAGGTCGGCTTGCTGCTTACGGTCGGGCCGGCGGTTGCGATAGTTGCAACCTGGTTATCGGTTCGGATTGGGCCCGAGCGTCGTGCGTTCGCGCTGGTGGGGTCGGGCTTGATCGTGTTTCTGCCATTGGCGATCCTTCTCAACTTTCCGCTGGTGCCGGCATTTGCGGTCGCAATGTCAGCGGCCTGGTCGTTTGGCCTGGGGCTGCGGTCGACTTCGTTCAATGCCGTGATCCTGGATCTTGCACCGCAACACCGCGGCGCCATTACCGGGCTCTCGCAGGTGAGTTTTTCGGGCGGAACCATGCTCGGATCAGCCCTCGGAGGAGTCGCGCTGGCAACTGGCGGCTACCCGGCGGTAGGGATATTCTTTGGTGCCTGCACGCTGCTGAGCGTCGGTTTATTTGCCGCCGTTCGGCGCGACATAAATTCACCCGCGCATGATTAATTCCGTCCCCAGAGCGGCCTGGAGAACTACTCTGGCAGCTGTTATCGTGCTCGCCCTAGGTGCTGGATCGTTGGCCGGATGTGGACCCGCCGATCCCGCCGCCCCGGCAACTCCCGATAACCAATACGTAGCGACTGTGGGCGCACCTGCAGCGGACCTGGAACCGCCGAGCGCTCCGGCCCAACTTCCCGCGGGCGATCCGATCGCGGGGGTGTCGGCTGAGCCCGATACGGCACCGCCGTTTGAGCCTTCTCCCGAGGGCGTGATCGCCGATGGCAAAGCAGCGCGCGAGCCCCTGGCCGAGCTTGAACTGCAGCCGGTCTTTCCGGCGTTGGCGTTCGACCGAATGGTGGGGATGTACTACCCGGACCCCGATCCGGAGCGCCTTTACGTGGTACTGCAGGAAGGCCGCATCGTCTCGATTGCCAACGACTTAGAAGCCGATTCGTATCGCGTGTTTCTGGACCTGACCGATCGCGTAAACCGCTCCGGCAACGAGGAGGGCCTGCTGGGCCTGGCTTTTGATCCCGAGTATGCCCGCAACGGCTTCTTCTACGTTTACTATTCGGCCGCCAGTCCGCGGCGATCGGTGATATCGCGCCTACGCGCCGCCGATGACCGGGCCGATCCCGACAGCGAACTGATCATTCTTGAGATCGGCCAGCCACATTCGAACCACAACGGCGGTGAGATAGCGTTCGGGCCGGACCGGTTTCTCTACATCGGGCTGGGCGACGGTGGTTCGGCCGGCGATCCCGGCGGCAATGGCCAGGACCTTGGCACCCTGTTGGGGACGATCCTGCGCATCGACGTTTCCTCGATCGATCAACATGGCGGCTATGTCGTGCCGGCCGGCAACCCATTCGTTGGACAGACAGGCCCTCGGCCCGAGATCTGGGCCTACGGATTGCGCAATCCCTGGCGCTTTTCCTTTGACCGCTTAACCGGCGACCTCTGGACTGCTGACGTGGGCCAGAACCTCTATGAGGAGATTGACATAATCCTGCCCGGGGCCAACTACGGATGGAATTTGATGGAGGGTGCCCACTGCTTTGCCGAACGCGGTTGCAGCGGAGTCGGCCTGGTGCTCCCGGTCGCCGAATACGATCGCACCGACGGCTGTTCGGTCACCGGCGGTTACGTCTATCGCGGATCAAATCTGCCATCACTGTATGGGGCCTACGTCTATGGCGACTTCTGTTCGGGGCGGATCTGGGCGCTGCGGTTTGATGGTCGCGTGGCTACCGAACATATTCAGGTTGCCGACACCGATCTGCAGATCTCCGCGTTTGCCGAAGGCCCCGACGGTGAGATCTATGTGATCTCGTTCACGCGCCGCGTCTACCGATTTGTCGAATCGGATCTCGTTGGATAGGTCGTATGAGCTGGCGGTTGGCAATCGCGCTGTTGGACCGGTAGGATCGATCCTGGGTAGTGGCCATCGATGTCGAAACAATCAGGCTTCCGCCCAGTTTCGACCGCGTCGTCCAAATGCGAGTGCTTCGATCCAACATCAGGTAACCCTAAGTGATATCAAGGTAGACATTGACATGCGTCCCCCGTCATCGACAGTGCGCTTAACCGCGTGTCGAATGGACGCGGGGTAGGCCGAGGTCATGCCTGATCCTCGCGAGCTGGTCGCGGATATGTACGTGCAATTTGCGGGGGAGTTGGCCGATGCTTCTAGGGAAGCGATCCGGCCCTGGTTTCGCAGCGACGTGCAGGTCGAGCGCAAAGGTGACGGGTCTCCGGTTACCCAGGCGGATCGCGCTGCCGAGACCGCGATCCGCAAGCGGATCTCCAGCCGCTTTCCCAATCACGGAATCGTGGGCGAGGAGTTTGGAGCGGATCGGGCCGACGCCGAATGGGTCTGGCTGATCGATCCGATCGACGGGACCGGCGCATTCATTTCAGGCCTGCCGACGTTCGGCACGTTGATTGGGCTCGTCCGGAACGGCCTCCCCGTGCTCGGCGTACTTGACCAACCGATATCTAAGGAGCGTTGGATAGGTCTGGATTTCCCCCATCTTTCGCCGCAGGCTAGACACAATTCACTCGTTGTCCACACATCCTCAACGACCGATTTGGCGGCCTCAATCGGTTTTGCGTCCGACCCGACGATGTTCCAGGGTCCGGAACGCGACGCGTGGAACGCGCTTTCGTCTTCCCTGTATCGGTCAAGGTACGGGATAGATTGCTATGCCTACGGTTTGCTTGCTTCGGGCTTTGTGGACATTGTGTGTGAAGCGTCCTTGAAATTGTGGGACTACTTGCCGTTGGTCGCGATTGTGCGCGGCGCCGGTGGCCAAATGACAGACTGGGACGGTGAGCCGATCACCCTTGCCTCAAAGGGCCGGGTGTTGGCATCGGCTTCGCGCGGTCTTCATCTGGCTGCGCTCGATCGCTTGCGCGGATAGAACGATTGGCAAAGCGCTGGATCGGGCGTGCGATACGGCCCTGCATCTGCCGCCATCCCGAATCAGACATGGGCAAATGGCGGTATCTTCTACGCAGGCGTCGGGCTGCGCCGGTATTTGCTGAACAGTTGCTGCAGATTGAACAACGATTGCAAGACGTCATACCGCCGGCCCACAATCTGGCCTTCGATTTGGGTTTTTGAGCCGAATTCGCCCGCCAGCGGTTCCGGCTACCAACCGTTCACGGAATCAATTCGTTGCGGCTGCCCCGCAATTTCGGCGCTCGCTCGTCCAACCGGCGCGCCGATGCCTGCCGGTACAAGCGGGTGAAGCGGCCCAAGCGGCTGGACAAGCCCCACCCGCGCGCCGCTCTTGGTGGCCATGCGCAGGGGCCCATCCAGGCCACCGCTGCGTCTTTTGGCGCATCTTGTCCGAACACTTTGAACTGCTTGCGCGCGGCGCCGATTCGGGACGCAGCCGCTTCGTGCACAGATCCGGCGACAACGCCTGCGCTGCGTTTCCGCCGTCAGATCTGCTTTCCGGGTGCGGCGATCGCCGGGCGGAGATTTTCAAACCAATTCCGCCTGACAGGCGACCGTCGACGGACCGGGGTCAACGGTCGTAGGACAAGATCCTGGCTCCGTTCACATCGAGCGTGATCAGCACCTTTGACCCCGGTGCGGCGGACACCCCGACCGCAATCTCCTGAACCCGGCCGGGGTCAAATGATTGAACCGGGCCTTCGGAATCTATCCAGTCAAACGCCTCTACTCGGTAACCGAGAGCCTGTTCAAGATCGGCGATGAACCGCTCGCCTCCCGGGCCCGACAGCACCGCCACTGTTCGGTGGACGGCTCGCTCCTTGACCGGCTCGGACGCCCGGTCCTGCCGGAGGATGCTCCAGTAATAGAGCACAAACGGCAGGGATGCGGCGATAGCACCGAGCGCGTAGCGCCCCTGGTAGAGAAATGCAATACCAAATTCCCCCTCCAGCCAGTCGCTGAGCAGGGCATAGAGGAGATAACTGAGGCTGCTGATCAGGACCAGGGCGCCGGTGCCCAACACGGCGAACACGAAAATCTTCCGCGCCAAGGCGGATCGCTCCTGATCACCGTTGGCGCCCGCGCGCAACTGCGCCGCCCGCCAGTAGCAAAGCCAGACCGGCGTGCCGACCACCGCCAGGGAAATCGCCGTGGCGATTGAATTCCGCTGCGAACCGGCGCCGGCCAATATCCCTTCATGGACTTCGAGCAGGCTCGCGGCCAGATGGGTGACCGCGATACTCACCGCCCCGGCCAGCACGGCCAGTCCGAATACGGCGAGAGTGTACGTATAGATCCGCAAGCTGGAGACCGGACCCAGTGGCGACGCGCGAGAGTCTCGCCGCATAACGGCGCGATGGTAGGCCCAGACCGCAATCCCGACGGCCAGCGTAGCGATCCAATTGGGGAGCGAATCGAAGTGGATAAGCGCTGGGTTAGGCGGGACGCCGACCAGCCAAATCAGGATCAGTCTTATGGCCGCAATCGCGGCCACGATTGCCACCAGATACCCACCGAGCAGGGTGGCTGCGAATATATATGCCTGGCGTAGCACCGAATCAGGTGCGCCGGCGCCGAAGCGCCTAAAGTGCGTCCACCAGGCCACCGCGCCGGATATTGCCAGGGCCAGACCCGTAACCATCGTCTCGTTCCACAACCCGCTTCCGACTTGTGCAAGTGCGGGATCCCCGAATACCGCCAAGTAGCCCGCACGCAGCACGACGAAGATCGCCATCCCGATCCCAGTTGCACCCATCGCCAGGGCGACCGCGCAGGCGCTGTAGATGTAAACGCGGCGGACCGCGAGCGCCGCGTCCGTAGGAGCACTAACGGAGCCAACTTTCCAGTGATAGGCCCAGATCGGTCCCCAGATGGCGGCGAACGCCAAGGGTGCGGCATCAAATACGTCGCCGCGGTAGGATGCCAACAGCCAGCGCAGGATCGCATATCCCGTAGTCAGCAATATCACGCCGGCGATGGCCAGGATCAGGTAGATGTAGAAGCTGCGCAGCAGCGCCTGCGCCTCGGATTTCCTTGCTTGCAGGGACTGCTGGATATGCCGCCAGTGAAATCCCCAGACTGCCAACCCCACCACCGCCAGTGACAGACCGATTGCCAGGGGATCGCGGGAAGCCGCCATGACGAGCGCGCCAAAAATTAGCTCCAGCACGAAATGCACGATGAAAAAGAGGCCGCTAGCGCCCACCACAAGCCCCGTCAGGGACACGAAATAGAAATAGAAGCGTCGGACCGAGACGGCGATCGGTTCGCTTGAATCGGCAGCAGCACCCGCTCTTCGCCAGCGGTTAACGCCGTACACAATTGCCGCCACGATCGCAACCGGGGAAAGCAGCGCCAGCAACGCGAAAACCGCTGGGTTCATCGGCTGGGCCCTATGCCCCCTGGGGGTTGCTCAAGGGACCTGAACCCGAGTTGGCCCAGCCGCCTCGCGCGCTTCGGGACACCGATAGAACGGCTCTGGAAACTCACTAAACCGCCATTGCTCATTGGCAAATTTGAGTGAGTAACGCCGCTCAAAGGCCCGTTGTCCGCCGCCAAATGGTCCCTCGAACTCCGATTCGGTAACTCGCACGGTCACAACCAGCGTGTTGCCGACCATTTGCGAGCCCTGCAGGGTGATCCTCTGACCCTCCGGCGCCGTAAAGCGCATCGGGGCGATTTCTTCCAGCGGGCAGACTTCCTGCAGCTCATCGGCCAGGAACGCATATGCCGTGTCCCAATCCGTGTCCGCCACCGCTTTTTCATAGCGCTGCACGATCGCCTCGGCGGAATCTTTGGGAAAACTGGCCTCTTCCTCCAGCAACGCGGCGATCACACCGCCCACGAGCACTGCTGCTAGCAGTAGCAGTCCGCCCGCGGCGAGGTATCGTTGGGATATTTGCCTTAATTTGACCAACGCCTGCCACCTCGCAAATAGCTACCGCGCCCCGGAAAGCCGGGGCCTTTACATTAGTCTCTGCACGAATTTTCGGCATTGGCAGCCGGCAGCCGCCAACCAGCCTTCGGCGGTGAAGGTTCCGTTTGGTGACGCCGAACGCCGCTGGCCTGAAATTGGCGGTCTCTCGGAATAGGCTGCACGGACAATTGCGTACCTTAAGCGTTTCGAGAGTGAGCCCCCCGATGCCGCTACCGATCTACGACTACCGGACCGACGAGCGCAACCTGCTGGTTTCGCCCCAGATCCGGGCCCGGTTCATGCGCCTTGATCCCGGCGAGACGGCGCGGGCGCACTCGCACGACCTTGGTCACGAGATCTTCCTGGTCCTGGCGGGTAAGGCCGAATTTACAATCGCCGGCGAAACCGCCTTAGTCGGTCCGGGTCAGCTTTGCATCGCTCTGGTGGACCAGATGCACTCGGTGCGTGCGATCGGCGATAAGCCGATGATCATGTACCTGTCGGTGACCCCACACATCCAGCCGACCCACACCTACTGGGGGCCAGGCGGCCGGCGACTTCCACACCGGTTCGTTGATTCTTCAAATTACGATCACCCAACCGATGCGATTACTCCTTTAGGGGAGCTCTTGGACCGTCTGCGGGCGACCACGTTGGCGATCAGGGACGCGGCTGATTCGGCCGCCGACGCCCAGTCGGAGTTCGCCACAGACCTGGCGGACGCGGCTGCGGCCGGCGACCTGGGGAGCGCCGATGAACATCGCGGCCGGATTTGGGATGCGTTGTTCCAGGTCCATCGCCAGGTCGCCGAACTGGCCAACCGCTGGAATGACATCGCGCCGCGGGCGGGCCGGACATGACGTCCAGCTGTCGGCGTGTCCGGATCGGCGTCATCGGCTGCGGCGCGATCGCCCAGATCCAGCATCTGCCCTTCCTAAGTGAGCTGGCCGAGGAGTTCGAGCTGGTCGCCGTCTGTGACGTCTCGGCGAAAGCGGCATCCCATGCTGCCCAGCAGTTCCACGTGCCGCGGACGTTCACCGACTATCGCGAATTGCTCGCAGCCGACATCGATGCCGTCCTGCTGTGCCAGACGGACCCCAAATCGCAGTCGATCGTGGACTCGCTGGCGGCCGGCAAGCACGTCTTCGCCGAAAAGCCGATCTGTTTCTCCCCGGCCGAATTTGAGGCGATCGCCCGGGCAATCGCCGCCGCTCAAAAGGTCGCCCTGGCCGGCTACGTAAAGCTCTACGAGCCGGCATTCGAGCGGGCCTGGACCGAAGTTGCAGAGATGGAAGACATCCGCTTCGTTCAGGTCAATCACCTGCACCCTCACAACGACCTGCACGTCGGCCAGTTCCGAACCCGGAGTTTCGGCGACGTTCCGCGGTCGGCGATCGAGCAGAAAAAAAGCGAACGTGCCCGCGCCGTCCACGACGCGATCGGGAATGTCGGCCCGGAAATCACCAGGGTTTTCGGAATTCTTTCGGGGAGTCTGATCCACGATCTCTACGGCCTCCGGGCGCTTTTCGGGCTGCCCGAGCGCGTGGTTAGTGCCGACATATGGCAGGAAGGGACCGCGGTTTCAACCACGCTCGAATACGCTCCTGGTTTCCGCTGCGTGGCCACCTGGGTGGACCTTCCGGACCTGTGGGACTTCCGCGAGACGCTCGAGGTCTTCAGTTCCCGCAAGCGTGTCATTGTTTCCTACGAAACCGGTTTCTCGCGCGGGCTCTCGCGCGTTCGGATCCATGGTATCGATGCCGCCGGATCCACATTTACCAACGAACCGGCACTGGACTGGGAAAGTCCCTTCCGCCGCGAGTTGCGCCGCTTCCACGAATGCATCACCACCGGCTGTCGGCCAACCTCGCCGATCGGCGAGGTTGGCGCCGACATCTCTCTCATCATCGACATCGTGAAGGCCTACCTGGACCGCACCGACTAGGAGCGTGCCCCCACCGGGATCCAAGCTTTTCTAGCTGGTGAGGGCCTCGTGCTGCGTCCGTTCCTAGATCCGATTCATGCCCAGGAAAATCGCGTACGCGTTGGTGGTCAAGGGACAATGCTAGGGATCATCCCGGGGGCCGGATTTCTCGAGTCCGCCGACAGCATCCGGTCGGAAACCGCTCCTGGCGCCAGCACTTTCAGCTCGGGAACTTCAACTGGTCCAGAATCCGGTTTCCGGATCGACGATCAGCCTCCAAGCAGCAATTTAAGAGGTAGTCATGCCTAAGCAACCCAACATCCTCGTAGTGATGAGTGACGAGCATTCACCGCGTTTTTCCGCCCCGTACGGCCACCCCTTCGTCGAAACGCCCAACATGCAACTGCTGGCCAACGAGGGCACCACCTTCGAAAACGCGTATTGCAATTCCCCGGTCTGCGCGCCATCGCGCGCTTCTTTCATGGCCGGGCAGCTCCTTCCAAGCATCGAAAGCTGGGACAACGCTGCCGCGCTCAGCAGCGACGAGGCCACCTGGGCCCATCTGCTCAACGCCGCCGGTTACGAGACTGTGCTTTGCGGCAAGATGCACTTCCAGGGGCCGGATCAGATGCACGGTTTCCAGCGCCGCATCCTCTCCGATTGCCATGGCGACTGGGATCTGAACCTGACTGCCAACTGGTCGGAATGGCACCCTGAAAAAGCCGCCTTTGGCAAGAATCTGTTCACCGTTTCCGGCCCTGGCGAGAACGTTTTTTCGGCCTATGACGAAATCGCGGCCGCCCAAGCCAGCACTTACATTCGCGCGCAGGCCGACAGCGAGCGCCCGTGGGCGCTGTTGGTCGGGCTCATCACTCCCCATTTCCCTTTCGTTGCACGCCAACCCTACTGGGACCAGTACTTCCCCGAGCACGCCGATCAGCCACACATTCCGCCCCACTGGGACAACATCCACCCGCACAATCGTCGGGTGGCGGAATGGTTTTCCTATATCGGCGTGGACCCAGAATTGACGGCCCGATGTAGGGCTGCCTATTACGGGTTGATCACCTACTGTGATGATCGGCTCGGGGCAGTCTTGGACGCGCTGGAAGAATCCGGGCAGCATGAGGACACCATGGTCGTGTACACATCCGATCACGGGGACAGCGCCGGTGAGCATGGTATGTGGACCAAGCAGACCTTTTACGAGGATTCAGTGGGAATCCCCCTGCACATCCGTTGGCCTGGGCGCGCAGACCCCGGCCGCCGCGTCAAGCAGCCGGTGTCGCTGGTCGACTTATCGAGCACGATCCTCGACGCGGCCGGTGTTGAAGCCCCCGATTACTGGGCCGGCGAGAGCCTTCTGCCGCTGTCCGCGGGCGCCGAAGAATCGGCCGGCGAGGTAATCGCCGACTATGCCGCGGTGGCCGCCAAGGGGCCATGTCGGATGGTGCGCGTTGGCGACTTGAAATACAACTACTATCACGGACACTTGGACGAATCCGAAGAGTTGTTCGACCTAGTCACCGACCCGGACGAATTGGCTGACCAGAGCAAGAATCCCGATTACGCTGAGAAACTGACCGAACTCCGGGCCCGGGCCTTGCGCGACTACGATCCGGAGGAAATTTGCCAACGGGTGCTCCTGTCGCAGCAAAAACGCCGGCTCATAAATGCCGGGCAAGCCTTTGTCTCGTCCGGATACTGGAAACCAGGGCGCCCTTAGGAATGCGTCCGCCGCGAGCGTAAAGGTATTTGTATTCACCGATAACGGGGTTGCAGTACGAATGTTTCCAGCGACTCACGCAATGGCGCGGCTAGCCTTGTGCACGAAGGTTTGGGACAGCGTCTTGCGATCCGAATGCAGGAGCTGGCGACCAAGCATCTGGATGAAACCGAAATGACCATGTCAGCGCCGTACACCATCTATTTCACGGGCCACTTGTTCGATCACAAAGGTCTGGCAGGCAATGCCCTGCTCGGTGCCCAGATTGATGACGCTTCCGCGGGGCGTTTCAAGTGCGTCCTTCCCCAGGACCTGGAGCAGAGGGACATTGGTCCGATGGGGATCCGCGATCAGGACCTTAACGCGGTGATGGAGTGTGATCTGGCGCTCTTTAACTTCGACGGCTCAGAACTGGGTTCAGGAGCGGTCGTTGAGTACATGTACGCCAACATGCTGGATATTCCCACGGTGATTTTGCGGACCGACTTCCGCCACGGGGCGACCAGCGGCCCGACGCCGATCCCTGGAACCTCATGGTGTCGTTTTTTCCGCGCACCCGGATCAAGCACCTGGACGGAATGCGTTGGTACCAGCAATCGCTGGGGCAGGGCGGTGACGCCGCCGCGGTCTCGGAGCGCTACCACCGGCGGATTGCCACCGAAATGATACAGCTGTTGGATGAGGCGTTGGGCGAGGTCCCGGTCCTGGAAGGCGGGCGCGCCGGTGCGGAAAGCGCCTATCGCTGGGCGGTACTGTTTGCGGGCGGCGGCCTCGCCGAGCTTGTGGCCGGTGATGGCCCCCTGGATGACGCCGTGCGGAGGATCGTCGCGCAGAAGTTTGCCAAAGGCTTGTTGCACTAAACGTGCCTGCGCACTGCCGCAATCAGGATGCCGGCGATTTGCGCTTGCAGGCCCAAGCACTGAGGGACGTTGCCCGGCGCCCGACTGCGGCGCCATCACTAGCGGCGGCAGGGCAGGTGTTCGGCCATGATGCGACACTCGACATAATGGCGACTACCGTTAAGAATTGAATTGCGCAAGAGCGCGGTGGAGTCGATTCGGCGATCAACGCGCAATTCCCTCTTCGGAAGTGGCGCAACGAAACGTGCGAAAACGAACTCTAATTCGTGGTCGCACACGAATGGAGATCGCTACGTCTGCGCCGATCGAACCCGCAAAAAGGATCACGACGGTCACAAACAATCCGGCGAGCAGCATGTCATCTGAGTTCAATTCGGCCACCGGCCCAACAAATTTCACTTCAGCAGCCAGTGGCCGGCTCCCCCTCATTGACTTGAGTGGATTCGGCCCGCAGCGATTCCTACCCGTTTAGCCGACCTTGCTGATCGGGCGCACCGGGGTTGATCCGCCGCTTCGCCACAAAGTCGAAAGTGTCCCTCCTCGTACCGCGTCATCGCGGCAACGCTTTTGCATGGCTTTTCATCGAAATACGAAAGATCGTGAATGACTCAGTCGGCCAGCGCCGCCACTAAGCGCTCGGCTACATGAGCCCTGGTGAATTCGATCTCCCATATTTGCAGGGAGAGGAGGAAAGATCAGCAGTCGATTGGGCTAACTCATTCCACCTCCGCGGCAAATTCGACTGGGGCGTTGCGGTCGAAGATCAACCGCAGTGACTCGTTTTCGCTGGTGTTGACTGGCCGGTGAGCTGCGCCGGGCGGGACATAGGACATTTCTCCGAGGCGGGTTACGGCTTCAATGGACAGGTCAGCTCCCGAGAGGATGACCACCTGGCGGTAGGCGACATAAAACTTTAATTTCACAGTTCGGGTTATAGTGCCCAGTCGAGCAATGCCCGGGAGAAATCGTTCACGCCAAACGGTGAATTTCTCTGGGTCCCGGTCAACGCCCCGGACGCTTCGCGATGCGGGTCATCGCACCCGACTCGAATTCAATCGCCGGTCGTGTCCGCGGACGACCACAAGTGTTGAATCGTCAGGTTTTGCTTTCGACATGCGCCGACCCCATCCTATAGATTTATTCAACTCGCTCCCCAATTGCGCATCGAATCCAGGGCCGCGGAATGGGAAGTCGACCCTCGCCTCCCGGGTGTTGTGCCCGGGCAATTCGCACGCAAATACGCTCCCTTTTCCGGCCTTAACGCGGGCGCAACGCGGTGATTTCAGCCTCCGTGATGGCATCGGGATTGTCACGCTGGCGTATCGTCAGGAAAGCCGCAAAAAGGGCGATCAAGGTGCTGGCCCCCAGGCAGAAGCGGAGTCCGATCAACAGGTCCTCGGGGCCGGCCGCGAGCGCTTCGGTGGTCCCGGCATACGTGGTAACGACAAGGGTAAACGTTAGCCCCCAAAGCACCAGGCCAGTGGAAAAACCCAACGTGCGAGCAGTGGCAAAAAAGGCGGCCGACAAGCCAAGCATTGATCTTGGCAACGAGCCCACGATGGAAGCGCTGATCGTCCACTCGAATGCCCCGAATCCGAGTCCGGTCAAAGCCGACAGGATCAGCAGAAACCAGACCGGCGAATCAGTCTGGAGCAGCAACGTTGCAGCCGACCCAAGCGCAATCACGAGTAGCCCTGTCGTCGCTGGCTGGCGCGGCGAAGATCGTTCGGCCCACATACCCGCGAGGGGGGCCATGATGAACGTCATCGCCGGCCCTAACGCGAAAACCGCGCCGATCAGGAATGGTGACAACCCGAGAACCTGGGCCATGTAAATCGGCAGCAACAGGAAGCCCACGGTACCCGTCATGAACCCCAGATACGCGGCTAGGACCGGCAACCGGAAATCTCGTAGTTTGAAAAGGTAGAAATTTAAGGTGGGTTCGGGCGCACGCAGCTGAAGGCGGAAGAACGCCGCAAGTGCCAGAACTCCGACAGTTGCCGCCGCTATGATCTCTGGGCTCAACCAGCCTCTTGTGTTGCCCAAGGTGATTGCAAAGAGCAACGGACCCAGCCAAACCAACATCAGGACCGCCCCGGGAAGGTCGAACCGGCGCCGGAGGCGCCGCGGGGTTTCCCACAACCGCTCACAGAGTCGGGTGCGGACCGCGATTACGATCACCAGCAGGCAGACCGCCAGGATGACCAATGGGACCACGTAAAGGTAGCGCCATCCGATCTGCGCGGTGATCAATCCACCAATCAACGGGCCTGATGTCAGACCAACAGTGCTACAAATACCGACGATTGCAAGTGCCCGCGCCCGCTGGGCGGGCACGAACGCCCGCACCGTAAATGCCGAACCGACGGTGAAGAGAACGGCAAACGAAATCCCGGAAAGTAACCGGGCAGCGATCAGAAGGAGGAACCCGCTTGAGAGCGTAACCAACAGGGCGCCAGTGACATAGACCGCCAATCCGAAGTAGAGAACGCGCCGGTGACCGACCTTGTCGGCCAAGTTTCCCATTGCTAAGAGCAGCGATGCATTTATGATTATTGGCGCCAATACGACCCACTGCGCAACGATCAGATCGAGTTCAAGTTGATTGGCGACCGCCGGTAGAACCACTCCCCAGGCGGTGGCGTCATAGGTCCCCAAAAAAACACAAACGAATCCGATCACCAGTGGCGCGAACCTCGTGTGTAAGCTCATGCGCGGAAAGGGCGAACTTTGGAATTTCAAAGCGATATCTTCAGGGGCCGAGCCCATTGCGGTCTACCTGGCCCCAGCTGCCAAGTGGATCAGCCTCACGTAAAGCCACTCGGCAATGTCCGAAAAGCCACAAGTAATTGACATAAGGATTGAACCGAACCCAGCACGCTTTCCGTCGATTCTTGTTTGCGAAAAGCCTGGCCTATCGCGCCCACCAATTAAATGGGAGGGGGTTAAAAGGTTTGGACTACAGGCGCTTGTGCATCTCGATGTGAGGAATGCCCACTTCTAAGAAGGCTGCGCCGTGCTCCCGATAACCGCGCCGGGCGTAAAAGCTCTTGATGTACTCCTGGGCGTGAAGGACGGACCGGTAAGATCCTTGTGCCCGGGCTGCATCTTCTAGAAATACGAGGACCCGCGCCCCGGTTCCCTGCCGGCGGAATTTCTCATCTACGGCCATACGCCCGATCCGGGCCCAGCTGTCATTCTCGATTACCAGCCGGCCGGTTCCGACTACTCTCCCTTGATGCAGGGCGACGGCATGGATTGCGATTTCGTCGGCCTCGTCGAGTTCCACTTCGGCAGGAATTTGTTGTTCTTGTACGAATACGCGTTCGCGGACGGTTAAGGCGCCCTTGAATTCGGCTTTGGTTTCAACCAGCTTGATGGTGATCTCGCTCATGCAATTTTCCTGAAACTGGTCAACCATCATTCACTTGTCGGCATCGGGCGTATGGATTGCGGTTGAACGAATAGGTACGTATCGCTGCTCGTAATTCTTCACCGGGGCCGCGTTCCGGTGCTCGCCAGCTCCAAACTAATTCGAGTGCGTGAGGTCCCAAAGTGGAACGGCGTCTCCGCGGTTTGAGTCGATTGGCGTTTGCGGCGTGTTCGACCGCCTCTAGACACAATGATTTTCGGACACAGCCAACACAGCACTAGCGGCCTAAGTCGGACGTGTCCCACGGTGTGGTGTAACTAAGCCGTCCTCTACGTTTAGGGGTTCGGCAGCTGCAACTCTACAGAGTTGCAGCTGCCGGCAGGGCCGGCAGATGGTTGCTGGGGCTTGCTGGGGGAGTTTCGAGTCCTTGGCTGTGACGGCGACTGCCGGTAAGGCGTCCATCATTTTGCCAGTTGCGACCATGGCGCGGTCGCGGTCATATGGGCTTCCATGGGTCCGAAGGCCGGCCCCGGCCCGTAACGGCTCGCATTCGGGCTCACCGGGCCGGGTTTGTTGGGAAAGTCGGCCCAATTCGACGCTAGTGATCCTTATTTAGGCCCAGCTAGCGCCAAGCCGGGCGCACGACCTTCCATTTCCCTGGAGGGCGCTACGGCCCCCGGCGGCGGTTGCTACCCCGCCGGCAATGCCAGCGGGGACTGCCTCTCTCCCGGAGATGGGGGTTGGCCGATTAAGGCCATCGAGTGCCTGGACATATAGCGGCGCTCGGATGCGAGCCATTCGTCGTTCTGCTCAATTAGGACCGCTCCGATAAGGCGCAGGACCGAGTCATCGTCGGGGAAGAGCTGTACTACCCGGGTGCGGCGCTTTAGCTCGCCCATAACGCGCTCTAGGGGATTGGTGGACCAGATCTTGCGCCAGTGCGAAGGCGGGAAGGCGGTGTAGGCAGTCAGGGCGATCTCGGAGTCCTCGAGGATCGTGGACAGTTCCGGATACTTGCGCTCTAAGCGATCGGCGAAATCTCCGAAGGCGTCCATGGCGCTCTGCTTGTCAGCCTGCCCAAACAGCGACGCCAGTCCGGCTGCCACCAGCCCGCGGTCGCCGCTTCTGACCCTTGGTAGAAGATTGCGCCCAAAGTGTGTCCTGCACGTCTGCCAGGCGGCCTCGGGAATAAGCTTTGTCACCGCGTTGCCGATGGCTTGGTTCCCATCGGAGATCACCAGCCGCACGCCGGATAGACCGCGCGTTACCAGGGAGGCGATCAAGTCCTCCCAGAAGCCCTGCGCTTCGCTGTGGCCGATTGCAAGCCCCAGCAGCTCGCGATGGCCGTTCTCGTTTATGGCCATTGCTATGCCCACCGCCCGCGACCTTACCGCATGCGCGTTTCGGGCTTTTACGTAGGTGGCGTCGAGATAGAGGTACGGGAAGGTCGTATGCGCGAGATCGCGTTCGCGGAAGGCATTGACCAGCTCGTCGATGCCTTTGCAGATCCTTGACACCTCGGACCTGGAGATCCCGGCGTTTACTCCCATCGCCTCCACCAGCTTGTCGACCTTGCGGGTGGAGACGCCCTTGCTGTAGGCGGTCATGATGACGCCGTAGAGGGCCTGGTCGATGCGGCGCCGCCGCTCCAAGAACTCGGGGTAGTAGCTGCCTTGGCGCAGCTTGGGCAGGGCAATCTCGATGTCGCCCGCCCGGGTGGAGAGGGTGCGCTTGCGCGAGCCATCAAAGCCGATTGCGACGCTCGCCGTTGCGCTCGTGCGGTTTGGCGCCGATGTTTTCGGCCAGGCCGGCGTCAATAAGTTCCTGGTAGGCGTGCCGTACGGCGCTGCGGACGAATTCGCTGCTGTCAAACCCTTGCTTGGCGATAAGGGCAAGCAAGGTCTGATAATCAAGTTGGGCCATCGATGGTTCCTCGACGAAGTAAGTGAATTGACTCCGTAGAGGTTTACACGATGGCCCTTTGTCATCGCGTTGGCTTAGTTGATCAAGCGGGTGCTCTTACACCACTCCAGGGGACGTGATCCACCGCATAATGGTCGGCGTCGACAGCTTGTGTTTGCCGGCGGGTTGGTAACGCCGCTGGCGATGCCGACCTGAGGAGTTGGTTTCATGAAGTCAGCGCGGTTTAGCCGTTGGCACACCATTTTTCTGATTTGCGCTTTGGCCCTGGTCTTAGCGGCGGCCGAGTCCGAATGCGAGGCTGCTGGCGACCCGTCGCTCGAGTTGACCACCCCGACCGAAATCGCAGAGGTCGGGAAGGACGCGCAATTAGAAGAGTCTCCTAGTCCGACAACTCCATACGCTGTTACCGACAAACCGGGTGTTGTTCAGAACCTGAAAATTGAAAGCACCACGCATGATTCAATCACGCTGCGCTGGGGCGCTCCGGCCAACGCGACTGAAGTTTCTGTCGAGCGTTACGAAATCACCGTGGACATTGCGTTCTTCACTGACGAACACCATTTCGTGGCAGATACGACGTTCACCGACGACGGCCTCGAGCGCCGAAAAACTCGGCGATACCGTGTGCGGGCGGTTTCTGAGGACGGCGTCGAAGGGGCGGAGTTGACGATTAGCGGCACCACGCAATCAGGCCCGAGCGTGGCTTCCTTATTGACGAAGACTCCCCCGACACCTGGCGCGCGACCCGGCCCATCACCACAAGATACCCCAACCCCTGCTGAGGCCGAATCTGAGATTACGGCGAAAACAGAATTGGTCCCCACAACGCACACCGTACAACCTGGGGAATGGTTAGCGGCGATCGCCTTTGATTACCAGGTCGATTTACAAGATTTGATGGATGCTAACGGCTTAGATGCAACATCTGTGATTCACCCTGGGCAGGTATTGGTAATTCTGGGAGAATCGCCCGCGACGACGACATCAGGGACTTCACTGACCGCGACACCGACACCAACCGGGACAGCCTCCTCAACACCCGTTCCGGCTTGTTTGGATCCAGCCGTTCAGAGATACCTAGAAGACATCGGGCCGCACATGGCGACGCTAGGCAACACGTACACGGAACTCGCTTCCGTATTTGGCGACTTAGGCTCGAATCCGGAATTGCTGTTTGAAGAAACGTGGATATTCCAATTGGCGTTGCAATTGGTACAACTTGAGTTGTCGGCCGAATCGCTTGTCAATCTCGCCGATGCACCGCCATATTTGGCCAATCTTGAAACAGAAATAAATGCGATCGCCAGCGATTCAATTGAGGTTTCGGGCCACGTTCAACAAGGCATCGATTTCTTCGACGTGGCATCCATGGAATCTGGGGTCGCCAAAATGTTGGAAGTAAATGTCCACCTTGCTAACGCGAACGCGATCCTTGGTGAAGTTAGGGCCTGCAGAGCCGGCACGCCTTCCGGCGCAAATTGAGCCAACTTGAAAGTGCCCCGGGGTTCTGCCAACACAACAGGCATTGAAACGGCTCTCGTCGGGGTTGAATCCCACCTTCGGGCATCCCAGGCCATTGGACTTAAGCGGCAACTTGTTGCACTTCGAAAAGATGTCGAGGCCGCCGTACGCCAACTTAAGGTGCGGTGTCAGTTCAGGCGGGACTTTTTCAGCAGGCCCTTTCTAATTTCCGCCGACACCCAATGCCAGTCAATTAATCGCGACTGTGGCTATTGGTGCAAACTGAGATTCTCAACGTCCCGTTGAGGGCGCACACGGGTGGCAATTGCACTTGGTCAAAGTACGCTTTGGTCGCTGCGGTCGACTAATCCTGTCGCAAGATTGTCAATGAACGACCATTCGAGCACGAATCTGTGTACCACCGGCGGTTGCCCGTTTGCGGCACGTCTAATTGACTCGAGTGAATGAAACTCCGGGGCTCGCTGGGCTGGGGGTAGGTGCTGAGAACCTTCGTCCAATTTGTCCTCTGGGCTTTTTGGGCCGGCGTAGCACTGGTCGTTTTGCTCTTGGTACTGGCAATTTAGTCGCCCACTATTCGGCATTCAATGAAATTGAGCAACTTCTACCCTTTAAGCCATGAACATGGCAAGCATTGGACATAATCATTACAACGTCGCTGAAGCACATTCCGCGTCCCTAAGTTCGGCAGCTTGATCGAGATACGCGCAATTCGCACCCACGGAAGCGGCGCTGGTGGAGCGTTATTTCGATATTGCGCGTGCGTCATCGGAATCGCCATTCGCCTTCCGCCAACGTATCCGCTAAGGGATACGATTGAGACAAGAAACTCGGATTGGCAACATCTAATGCCCAAAACTGACATGATTCGGGCTCGCGTCGAGCCGGAATTGAAACGTGGTGTCGAGGCAGTATTTTCTGCGCTCGGTTTGTCCACCACGGAAGCAATCACCCTTTTCCACAAGCAAGTAATCATTCATCACGGCATACCATTTGACGTGAGGCTTCCAAATCGGGAAACCCTGGAAGCGATTGCTCATTCCCGCAAAAGGGAAGGGCTTACCGAGTACGCCAGTTTTGATGAAATAATTGCGGATTGCGGATATTGAGTGAACCCAAACGGGTCCTCACCACCAGGCAATTTAAGAAGAATGCCAGGGCACCCAAGCGGCGCTCGAAAGACCTTTCGAAACTGCAATGCATTGTCAATGGATTGCAGAATCGCATGGAGCTAAATCCGGCGCTACGCCAACACCGTTTGGCTGGAGATTGGCACGATCGCCGGGAATGCCACATTGAATCAAATTGGTTGTTGATTTGGCGAGAAGGCAACCGTGAACTTCACCTGATCCGAACAGGGACTCACTCTGATCTTTTTGGTTGATTGGATCTGCACTTATCGCGGTTGCACTATCGGGACCAATTTCTCGCCAAGCAGCCGACCCAATCAACTAATCGACATAATTGCGATTATGAAAAACGGACGCTGTCTGCTGAGGACCAATCGAAAGTTCAGATGACGCGGTTCGTTGCGGCATTTCACTTCGTTGCACTAGGCTGCGCCGTTCGGATTTGAGCTCAAATCACGCTAGCATATTGGTCCTCGTCCGGGATTTCAACTGGTTGGAATCCAGGATGTCCAAAGTACAGGGGCTTCAGCAAGACATTTGGCTTTTTTGCGGCGATTGCCGCTAACCAATCGTGCTTACCGCGTGAGTACAACATGCGATCCGCAACATATACCGTCCGTCGATTAATCTCTTTCACCAGTTGATTTTGAGTCGCTGATGCATGTTCGAGCCCGAATTCCCGTCCTCGCCACGACGCATGCAACGCCGTGCGCGGCGACAGCGGAAGAGTCAATTCTGCTTGTGGGTGCCCCAAGCCGATCCCTTCAGTAAAAAACACCGGGTTGTCATTGGTTATGAACTCACCAGTTCGATTCGAATGGACTATCACCCATTGCATATGAAAGACGGCAAGTGCGACTTTTCCCACCAAATACTGCGACCTGATTAAGTCGTCCTTGTCAGAAACGTCGCCGCGAAGGATGCGTTCACTCAATTGATCAAGTGCGTTGATCCATTCGGCACTGGTATGTCCGTACCGCTCAATCAGCTGGTCGAGATTTGCAATTAGTCGTTTACGATAGGCGCTGAATTCGGTTGGTAATACTTCCAGCAAATGATTTCGGGCGCGCGGCCCCCGCCGAACCATCGCGTTTATGTACCACGCAACGCTCGAGCGATCGTCGGGGTTAAGGTCCTCTCGGTTGCGGAGCTTGTTTAGTGGCCCGTGGGCAGGAGCTTCAATCAATTCAGCCAGCATTTTTTCGTCAACTGGCGAATAGTAATTGCGTGCTTGCGCGACATTCTTGATTGGAATTGGGCGATTGGAATATTTCAGAATTTTCGTGTCAAATTGCCAGATCATGCGTTTGCCGGGTGGACTCCCGAAATGCCGCAAATACTCTTGTGGGTTTTTATGTTGTCCCAAGTGGATCTCTCGGCTCGAATCGCGACTTGCCGTTGAATCGGTTCACCTCAACCACAATTGATTCAATTCGGCGAAAGGGCCGGCGCAGAAACGATCCGTTCACGCACGAATGCCACCGCCTGCAAGGAAACCAGCCAATAGGATTGCTCCAGTTCGAACTGGCCCATCACTCTGACAGATTCGCCGAGAGTCGGCAGACCAATGTCACTACCGAATCTCAGCCGCTAGGTTAGTCACTCGGCACTTCTAATTGGCGACCGATTAACGAGAGTCGCGTGGCGGGTTAGGGTCGTTCCCGGGCGGAACTGTATCGGAATCCCGGATCCGGCCATCGCGGCGGTGAATCACGACTTCGCCCCCGCCAAAGTTCTCTACGATTTCGCGCGTGAGCTCAACCGCATCAGCTTGCGTTTGCAGATAAGCTGACGACCGATCCGCGTTCGGCTTGACGACATCCCACCCACCTTCAGGATTAGTGACCACGTGACGGTTGCTGTCCTCCGACATTTGAATTCTTCAGTTAATTGGTGGATATGAATCTCACGCCGTGCGTCATTGATTGCCGGGTTATCGAGGGTATCAGATTTGCGATCCAAACAAAGCAGGCTTAGATCCGTTGATGCACGATATGATGTTGTCGAAAAACTTCCGACCGGATTGCGCACACCAAATATCGTGGCCCCACCGTCGGGAGCAAGTCGTGTGGTGATGCGGAAACAATATCTCACCAAGTAAAAACAATCGCTCGTCCGACAGGCGGACAGCGGCTCAATGCCATCCATAGGTGCCGCTGTTCGCGGACATTGAGAAGTGCCCGCCGGCGGACATGTATCTCTGCACATAGGTGGCCAACAAACTGCCCATGCGTGGGCAGTTTGTTGAAGGCGCCGCGACCGGCCTGATTTCTCTAATTGGACGCCCTGCCGCAGGCTGATCCGAACACCTCCTCTCCGGCGGCGGCGTCAGTTGTTCCTACCCCGATTTTGGCCAAAGCTGCCCGCCACAAACCGGTTTGCGCCAAGGGTCCGGGGTCACAACCGCCCGTCAGAACCGCTGTATGGGCCTCCTGGCGGCCATGCTTTTTGCAGATGTTGTCTATATCGACTGAATTGGGGGCCGCATGGCGTCAATCGGCCCGCAGCGGCGGGGGCGCTTTTCCCGCATTCGATTTCCGGGCGGGCAGGTTGAGGCGGCCTGCCGTGGCGCAGACCGTCCAATTTGCCCGCATGCACGGCAGCGGCCCGGATCCGGTATTGGACGGGGCCGCTGCAATCGTTACCGCGACGAGCATTTCATCACTTCGGGCAAGGGTTATCCGGTCAGCGGCGCCACTCCTTGCCCGGCCATCGCCTGGGTTAAGCGAATGCTCTCACCCGAGGTCGGGTGGGCATGGGCGTGGTGGAGTAGTCTGTCCACGGTCGCATTGGCCAGTGATTTGGGCAGGATCTCGTCAAAGCCCGACGGATGCAAGTTCGAGGAGACGGCCACCGAGCGCCGTTCGTAGGCGGCGTCAACTACCCGGAAGAACGCCTCGGCGGTCTCCTGGCCTACCGGCAGCAGCCCGATGTCGTCGATGACGATCAGGTCCGCCTTCAAAAGCTTTCTTACCGCCCTGCCGACCGAGTCATCGACCCGGTGGCGCTTGACCAGCTGTCCCAGCTCTTCCAGCGCGAACCAGGACACCCGGTAGCCGCGCTCTACCGCCAGTTGGCCGAGAGCCTCCAGGAAATGGGACTTGCCGGTACCGGACGGACCGTATAGGACCACGTTCTCTTTGCGTTCTATCCATTCCAGGGTCATAAGCGATCGCCGGGTGGGTTCGGGGATCGAGGAGAGCTCGCCGTCCCAGCTGTCAAGCGTCTTCCCTGAGGGAAACCCGGCCGCCTTGCGGCGCAGCTCCCGCGACGAGGCCGCCCTCCCGGCGATCTCCTCGTCCAGGAGCGCCTTCAGCGCCTCGGCCGGATCCCAGCGCTGCGACTTTGCGGTCCTAAGCAGCTCCGGGGCGGCCTTTCGCATGTGCGGCAGGCGCAGGGTGCGCAGCTGGCCCACCACCTCGTCGATTACCTGTGGGGGCCTCATCGGTCGCCTCCGGTTGCGCCGAAGTCCTGCCAGCGGCCGGTGCCGTCCTGCAGGAACGAGTCCTCGGACGCCTGGTACAGCGGTCCGCTCGAGGCGGCGGCGATGGAGGCGATGTCGCCGAAGCCGAAGCGCCCCACCTCCGACGCCACCCCCAGGGCGGCATCGATTGCCTCACAGCCGTCAAGGCGCGAGAGTTCGACTATCTCCTCGAGCTTCTCCTTCAGCCGGGCGGCACCGGCCGCGCAGGCGGCCCTGAGCCATACCGCCGCGCCGGGGCCGATGGCCAGGAACTCCTTCTCTACCTGGTTGCGCGGCCTTGGCCGGCGTGCCAGCGGTCCCGACGGAGTCTTCGGATAATGGCTATCGACAACTACCCGCTGCCCGCGGCCGACCTTCCGGTGTCGGGCCACCTCGATGACGCCGTGATCGGTCTCGGCGCTCACGATCACCATAGCGCCGCGTTCGCGCACCCAGACGATCTCCTCGCTATAGATGTGCGGCACCGAGTACCAGGCCGATCGCCAGGCCACCAGGGAGGTGTCGGAGACGGTGCGGGTCTTGCCCAGGGCGACGCTGAAGACGCGGTTGGGCAGAGGGTGCAGGGAATCACGTTCGATTGCGAGCATTTCCATCGGGGGGCGTTTGGTGATCGAGTGCTCACGGGTGTTAACGCGCCGCATGAATTCATCGCAGGCGTCGGCCAGCTCGTTCCAGGACGAGTACTCCGGCAACAGGTTGTGATCGGTGGGGACAAGATCGGCCTTGGCGATTTTCACGGTCGCCTCGGAACCGCCCTTCGTGGCCGGATCCGCTATCTGGCAGGTGGCGATCGCGCAGCCGTGGAAGCGCCCGAACTTGACCATCAGCGGGTGTCTGACGGCGATGCTGGCCACGAATTCTTTGGAGACGGTCTTCTCGTTGTCGGTGAGCCAGTTGGAGGGCACGCCGCCGAACCAGGACTGGGCCTCGGCGAGGCAGCCGATCAGGGTCTCCAGTCGGCGGTCCCGGGTCGGCAGTACCACCCGGTACCTTGACCAGGACAGCCAGACGCAGAAGAGGTTGCTCGCCTCCCTGTTTACCGGCGGCCCCTTGGCCCAGTCCCACTGCGCCCACTTGCCCGGTTCGGTTATCCAGGGCCGAAATACCCGGCGGTTTTGCTTTTTGTAGGCCTGCTTGGCTTTTGCCACCGCCCGGCGGGTGGTGCGTTCAGAGCCCGTGTAACCCAGCTTCATGAGTCGTTGGTGGCACTTGTCGGCCCTTATCCGGCCGCGCGATTGTTGCACCAGGTCGTCGATAAGGGGGCGGTGGGGGTCGATGAGCGATAACCGGGGCCGGCGCACCGGTTCTCCCAATTGGCCCAGCGCGCGCTTTTGCACGTAGCTGGCCACGGTGTGGTGCGAGCAGCCGCATTCTTGGGCCGTGGCCCTAAGTGAAAGGGTGCGATCGTAGACCTTGAGAATCCGCATTACTTCCTCCGAAGATTTCATATGGCGATTCCGGTTGCCGCTGGAGTTGAGAAACCAGCTAAGTCAAACCGGGGCAGCCTCCGCCGGGGGCCCGTCAGGGTTTCCGGCGGGTTACTAGATCAGCGAGAAATCAGGTCGATTAACGGTTCCTTCGTGGTCGCTTTTGGGCAGTTTTACGTGGCCGCAGGATCGTTAGGGCGGGCAATTCCGTGGCCGCCAATGGGCGATCTTTCGTGTCCGCCCACACCGTACGGCGCTGCGGACGAATTCGCTGCTGTCAAACCCTTGCTTGGCGATAAGGGCAAGCAAGGTCTGATAATCAAGTTGGGCCATCGATGGTTCCTCGACGAAGTAAGTGAAGTGACTCCGTAGAGGTTTACACGAGGGCCCTTTGTCATCGCGTTGGCTTAGTTGATCAAGCGGGTGCTCTTACACCACTCCAGGGGACGTGACCCCTAAGTCGACGTAAAGGTAGACGACATTCATCGTCGCTCGGCGCATCGACTCACTGTTTTTGTAACCCAAACAGGACCGTTGCCAACATACAAGATTTGTAACCCAAATCTCTACGGAGGCAACCGATGGCAGGTAAGAGTTTGAGCCGGGCGGTGCGGAAGGAGCTGCTAGCGGCCTTAAGGGGCCGCTACGCGCGGGCGTCCAAGAAGCGAGAAGGGCGCGATTCTGAACGAGTTCGTAGCTCTATCTGGCTACAACCGTAACTATGCAACCCGAATACTGGGCAATGCTGCAAGCCCTGCTCCGGCACCGCCCACCAAGTCCTCAAACCGCATCTACGACGAGGCCGTCAGGGAGTCCTTTCCCGATCACGATGGCAAGGCGCCACCGACCGAATCCTCACAGTCGCTGGCGCTTGGGTTGCATTCAAAAACCCCGTCTGCCGATACCAGTCACGTCGGTATCAACGTTGAATTCCAATAGGGCACGGACCGCGCCATGTACCGCGATTGGTCCATTTTGACGTCGACGACCGAATCGATGACCGGGGAATTTGGCTCCAAGGCCCCAAAATACAGCCCAGCTTGCCCACCCGCGACTGTGGAAATAGTGATCTGTACGAATAACTAAGGAATCTACGTTAAATAGTCAGGAAATGCAGATAATCTCACAGACAATGCCGCGGTGTTGACTGATTTAGGCGATTTCGGGAGTTTCTAGTCGTGGCTGAATTGCCAAGCGAAGACCGCGACAGCAGCCAATTCGAACGGGTCGACGTTGTGCCGCGAAAGGTGCATCAGTACGCGGTACTCGCTGTGATAGCGGTCGGGTTTGTGGCCGGTAATGGAGTTGGGGCGATATCGCTGATTGTTGCGGCTGCGTGCATGGCGCTTGGTCGATATTGGCGCCCATTTGACCCATTTCGAGTTTTGACTGTTTCGCTGCTGCAACCAAGCGGCCTGTTGCCAAAGCGGCTGGCCGTCGAAGATCGCGCAACTCGCCGCATTGCGCGCGTGTTGGGTGGTATCGTATTCGCCGCCTCCGCCGTACTAGTGGTGTCGGTTCCGCAATTGGGTTGGCTACCCTGGACGTTGTCAGGGGCGGTAGGACTCATGATCCTGCTTGACGCGGCTTTCGACTTCTGCGCTTTGTGTTTCGTTTTCCACCGATTTGGACACCTAGCTGGCCGCCTGACCAGACAAAAACCAGCAGGGTAATGCAGCGAATTGATTGAACGAGCACTAATCCTATTCGTTGCAATTGCGATGGTAGCCGTAGTCATTCTGATGGTGCGGTTATGGGCGCGGCGATGCGCCTCCAAGGCTAGATTGGAATTCATAGGAGACGCGCTCCCAATCCCCGCATCTTCGGCGCCTGTCGCGCTCCTGAGCTTCGGCAACGCATTTTGTGAAACTTGCCGTCGCTCCCAGAAACCGGTTGTTGAATCAATAAGCGCACAGTATGCGGGAAAGGTCTGCGTACTC
This sequence comes from Chloroflexota bacterium, assembly GCA_965261345.1. Lineage (GTDB taxonomy): Bacteria > Chloroflexota > UBA11872 > UBA11872 > VXNJ01 > VXNJ01. Next base: position 184,445 of record OZ253449.1, on the reverse strand, counting down.
GACATTGATACTTTCGCGCACGCGGACCTTGCTAGGCAAATGCGAATCTTGACGGTGCCAAGCACCGTCATCGTCACTAGCGGCACAATCCAGCACGTGAACTACGGCCTGGCATCGTTCGAGAAGTTGGATATTCAGGTGCGTTCGGTGCTTGAATCCTCGGCGTAACCGGCGATATAGAGCAATTCTTCACTTCCGGTCAATTGGATTTGATCAGAATGGCAGTATTTTTCCGAATAGACAATTCAGGCCACCCATTAATCGCATTCGGCACCGAGGCTAAGCTGGCGCGCTTTAGCTTGCCCGTATATGAGGTGACCGGGACCGAGGAAGATCCGGAGCTGCGGGCGACGCGGATTCTATCCCCACACTGCCTGAAGTTTTGCCCCTACATCGATTACAGCCGCCAGATGGAGCGGACCCGCGCGGAAGGGGTAGCCGAATACGGGCTTATTCCGGCGCCACTCGCGGAGAATTCCGACTAAGCACGTTACCTGACCCCTGGTGTCGGACATGGCCCTGAGCGGGATCTTGTCCTCCAGGCCGTTACCTTCCAAGATCTGCCGCAATGCCGGTCGGAAAAGCGAGAATTGATATTGGGCCGCTCCTTTTTTGGGGGCGAAGGCATGTTCGTCCGATCCCATCTACATTGGATCCGTTCGACAACGACACAGATCGAAAACCGTGATTACTTCGTGTAATCCCTATCACAATTGAATCAGGTGAGCGAAAGAGATTGGCGAATATTTGGCGGTGAGCCGCATTGCAAAAGCTATGTCCAAGTCATTGGCAATTGTCCCGGCAACGGCAATTAGGGGCTCTTAACGCGCTTGGTCATTGCCCGAAACATCCGCCATATACGCCTTGATCTACAACCTGCGCAGCGACGTCGGTATTGCAGCAATTGAGGTATCGGGCGGTATTGCGACAACTTACTGAGCCTTTTTCGCAATGTTGACCCTGCGCTTGTGTCAATCTCCACACCTATCGTCCACTTCGCCAACACCTTTCGTCCACCCATGTTCATAGGCATAAGGCACTAGGCCATCCGGGAAGCGCACCTAACAGCACCATTACGGCGACCCGTTTTTTAAAGCACGGCAACGGTCATGGCCTACCAGGAGGTGTTCCGAGTGGACACACGTGAAGTGGTCCGGCTCTGGTAAAAGGGATTGAGCCAGCGCCGGATCTCCCAATTCTCAGGCCGCGCCCGCGATACCATGCGGCGCTACGTCAATCTCGCCCTGGAGCTGGGCCTAGAACCCGACGGTCCCGAGCCAAACGACGAGCAGCTGGCGAAATTGGCCGCGCTCAACCTGAGCACTCCGGCTCAGGTTGAGACCCCGGCTGCCGATATCCTCAGGCCCCACACCGAGCAGATACGGCAGTGGCTCAACAACGAGAAGCTGCAGCTGACCCGCATCCACGAGCTGCTCGGCCAGCGCGGATTAAGCGTCTCCTACTCATCGCTTAGGCGTTTCTTCAGATCGCGAGAGGCTAAGAGCCAAACGCAATCGGTCCACCATCTGAAGAACGTCTATTACTCTGGCCGACCCCGTTGCCTCATCAAAAAATGTAACCGAAATTTGGGACCGTTTATTTGGCCCCAATCGGTGCGATTACATGTACGATTTCGACTTTGTCGACCGTATCGGCAGCGCCATTAACCACCCCGTATACAAGTTCTCGGGCCATCACCGACCGCCATTGCTTGAGCCTGCGCTGCAACGTCCGCAGCTGCTTGGGACCGACAGCGTCGGGATGGTTGCGCATCAATACTTCCAGGATCCCGGTGCCGCTGGCGTCGGGATGATCCTGCAGGTAGCTAAGCACCTTGGGCCATATGTGCTCTAGGGGATCTCTACGCGTCCGCCACCAGATGCGGCGCTTTCGTTTTGGCCGCCGCGCGGGATTGGCCTCTCCCGCGCGCCATAGATTGAGAGAGCCTGGCCAGGAATTGCGACAGGTCTTCCCGTTGCACCTTGTTGCGATCTTCAGGAGCTGCCGGCGCGGCCAGAGCCGATTGAGCCGCACGGATCTGGCTAAGGAGCAAGAGCGGATCCAGTTTGGAGCGCTTGTCGCGCAACCCCGCCTTGACCTTTTCGGCAACAGCGGGATGATCAAGCAGTCGCTGGCAGGGAGTTAAGGGACGGCCGTAGCGTTTTTGGGTCCTGGCTCCATAGCGCTGCTTGGAGATCAGTTTGAAAGACGGTTGGAAGAAATTGGTGTAGAGACCGACCAGGGCAAAGAGTCGGGCCAGGGTCTGTCCGGCGATGAATCCGGCAAAGCGTTCATAGCCGGCAAAGCGCTCAGATTACGGCGCCGTTCTTCTGCTCGATGAAGGCCTGATCGTTGGAGCGATAGGCACGTGAGCGAGTGAACTCGATATCACGCTGCTGGCAGTAGTCAATCAGGGTCTGGGAGATAAAGGCGCTGTCGTTATCCGAGTCAATGCCGAGCACTGGAATCGGTGCCCGCCCGGCTATAACCTCCAACGCCTCGGTCACCAGCGTCTGCTCGCGGGCCAGCAGTGGAACCGCCTCCACCCAGCCCGAGGAAACATCGGTAACCGACAGGGATTGGATGAAGGCCCCGGCCATGTTGCCGCCACAATGGGCCGCCCGGTCTATTTCCAGGTAGTCGGGCTGGGGGCCATGCCAATCGGCAAAGGTCCTGATCGGGACTTTGGCGTGATGACGATTGCGGCGGCGGGGATTACGCCGTCGACTGCTGCCGGCGGTCTTGCGCACCGGTTTGAGCATCCGATCGATCGACGCCGGGCTGATTGAGAGCAGCTTGCTGCGTACATCCAGATCAAGCTGCAGGTGGCCATGCCCTTCCAGTGATTCGATCAGGCTGGGCAATATCGCTTGCAATCGTTTGCCGCAGATCCGATCGGCCGCTCCCCAAAGGACGACACGACCTATCAAAATGTAGCCTTGGAAAGAGACTGCCAAGCCTGTCCAACCAGGGCCTCCAATCGAATCAAATGCGTCGATCGGTGGGGTTGAGCGGCTACTACGATGCCTGTCTAAGGGCCCAAAAGCGCAACCGCAGTACAGGACGCACATAAATGCCGTTCGTTGATCACATTCGCACCTGGTCGAGGGCGCATTTGCATCACTTGACCGCCTGGGCTGGGCCCGGGGCCGGTTGCGGGGGCCTTGACAAGGTCTTCTGTGAGAGATTCATCGCGTCCCTGGCGCACCACATCAATAAAGCCTTGCACCGCGTCGGCTCCAATCCAGACAGCCGCAAACAATGGTTAAGGCGGCGGCCTAAATGACGGTGATTGGCACCAAACTTGGCTCAATTCCGGCCATATGCGCAAAAAGGGCATTCCGCCCGGCGGATGCACCGTCAGTTGCCGACGTTAACGAGCAATTCGGCCATTCTGGACATCTGACCAGCGGGCAACGCGAGGGTTTCAAGAATCGCTGTAGGCGGCAATTGCCCCCGAACAATCAGCCATTTCAACGGTCCCAACTAATTGCCCTATACTGCGGGGTGAGCGTTCTTTGGGAATGATCACAGTGTCCGGTGCGTGATGTGGATAGATGGGTGGAAGTGGCGGATTCCGAATCTCGCTACGTACGAATTGGTCTGGTCGGTCTCGGATTCGGCGCCGAATTCATTCCGATCTATCAGGACCACCCAGATTCCAAGTTGGTGGCTATCTGCCAGCGCGACACGGACTCGTTGAATCGCATTGGTGATGCGTTGGGCGTGGACAGGCGTTACAGCGACTACGACGAGATGCTCGCTGACCCGGAAATTGACGCCGTGCACATCAACACGCCTATCCCCGATCATGCCCCGCACTCCATTCGAGGTCTTGAGGCGGGCAAGCACGTGGCTTGCACCGTGCCAATGGCAACGTCAATTGACGATTGCCGGGACATCGTCCTGGCTGCGCGACGGGCCAAGCGCAAGTACATGATGATGGAGACGGTCGTCTTCTCCAGAGAGTTCTTGTATGTACAAGACTTGGTTTCGTCTGGACAAATGGGGAGGATCCAATTCCTTAGGGGATCCCATCAGCAAGAGATGGCAGGCTGGCCTGGATACTGGGAAGGGCTACCGCCGATGCACTACGCAACGCATGCTGTGAGTCCGCTTCTCGCCTTGGCAGATCGACTAGCAGCGTTTGTGGTATGCCTAGGATCTGGCCATATAGCAGAAGATCTGGCAAGCAACTACGGGTCACCATTCGCCGTTGAGAGCACACTGATCGGGCTTCGGGATTCGAACCTTGCGGCAGAAGTGACTCGGTCCCTCTTCGAGACAGCTCGAGAGTATGTGGAGAGCTTTGATGTCTACGGCGACACGCTGTCGTTCGAGTGGGAGAGGGTCGCAGGCGATTCGCCGGTTCTACATAGAGGCGAGGATGCTGAGCGCATCACCATCCCCGACTACGCGGACAGATTGCCAGCTAGCGTTCGGCAGTACACCACCCGCGGCGTCTACGACGAGGAACACGCGCACTTGTCATTCAAGCAGGGAAGCGGTCACGGAGGCTCCCACCCGCATATGGCGCACGAGTTCCTACGGGCCATTGTGGAGGAGCGTAAGCCTCTGATCGATGAAGTAACGGCCGCGAACTGGACCTGTGTCGGCATCTGTGCGCATCAGTCAGCGATGGCCAATGGTGTGAAGGTCGAGGTCCCGAGTTTTGATTGAACTAACAGGCATCGGAAGCAGGATGCAGTGAATGGAGACCAAGTCCGCTCTTAAGTGGAGGCGCGAGGTATTTCGTAGTTCTCTTTAACAGATTCAAACAGCCGCAACCTACATGCGAGGAGCATATTGAGATGGCACAGACTGACCACCCAACCCCTGGCGATCGTATATTGGCAACCAGCGCACTCACCCGGCGAAAGTTCCTTCGGAGGGGCCTGATAGGCGGTGGTGGATTTGCCCTGCTCGCAGGATCTGGATTGATCCTTGCGGCGTGCGATGAAGAAACGGCAGATACGACTGCTTCGCCAATCGAGTCGCCCGCTTCATCCCCAACCACGCCACCTACGTGGGCGGTGATGAACCAGTTCTTCACACTCGAGAATGCCTACTTCAAGGGCTGGGATGAAGCGCAGACCGAGGTTGCTCAACTTCTCGGAATGACTAGTGAAAGGCAAGTCGACAACTTCAACCCCGAGGCCGTGCTCACCGCATTCGAGAACGCAGCACGAACGGGCGTTGATGCGATCACTACACGGATCCTTGATACGGGACTGTCCCGCACACTACTTGATATCGCAACAGATGCCGAGATGTTCGTCCAGATGGCCTGGGCTGTGGCTCCTTGGATATCGCCTTTCGACGTCGGGCCCCACTTTAATTCCTTCACGACTCCCAACAACGTCGCGGGTACCGAAGCCACCTGCAATGCCCTATTCGACCGCATGGGCGGCTCGGGCAAACTAATTCAGATCACCGGGGTTCCCGGAGATCCTGTCGAGGTGGAGCGTTCGTTGGGGGTAGACCGCGCTCTCGCAAACTACTCCAATATCGAGATGGTGGCGAAGGAGACAGGAAACTGGAGCAGAGGCGGCACCACGGAAGTCATTGAGGCCCTGTTGACAGCAAACCCGGATGTGAGCGGAGTTTTCTGCCAGAACGACGATATGGGGGTAGGTGCGATTGCGGCCCTACGTTCGCGCGACTTGGAAGTTCCGGTGGCAGCCATTGATGCCATCCCCGACTTCGTCGACCTCATAGCAAACGACCCCGCTCGCGCATTCGCCACCTGGACTACGACGAGTGGCGGGGGGCCGTGGCTAGGCGCCTGGTTGATAGTGCAGGCGTTCGATGCACTTTCGGGAGTAGAGTTGCGAGCTCCTGAGCGCATGATGTATGCCGGAGGGTTTGTACTTGATACGCCAGAGGCTGCCGAGGCATATACAGAACTCATGTTCACGGACTCAGGTTCCTATCCATTTGATTACGAAAGATGGTCAAAAGCCTTGCATCCGAACGATTGGGATCCGCAGACGCTTCTCAGGCCCATCGACTACCCCGAATTCTTCAGCCTTCAAGGCCCAGCCCCGGATGGCTATGAGGTATCTCAGGATTTCGTGGACTCGAAGGAATCAGGAGAGTTTGACGCCGTTGCCCGGGAGTATGAGGAGCACTTCCAGAGCGATCCATTCAGTGAGATCCGTGGCTTAGTGAACTACGGCGATGGTCAAGACATTGTCTAGATGCAGTTCGCTATCCAGAGAACTGCATTGGATCTGAGAGGTAATCTGAATGAGTGGCGGATCTACGGCGTTGGATATCCGCAATGTCTCGAAATCCTTTGGCCCAGTCGACGCACTGAATGGAGTAACTCTTCAACTCGCGCGGGGTGAGGTACTAGGGCTCGCCGGGGAGAATGGCGCCGGGAAGTCCACTCTCTTAAATGTCATATCCGGAATCACTGCGCCGGATTGCGGCAAGATCCTGGTCCGTGGCAAGCTGACGTCATATGAGTCTTATTTCGATGCTGTGATCGATGGTGTATATCGCGTATTTCAGGAGCTAGCGATCCTGCCCAATCTCACGATTTGGGAAAACGTATTCATGGGACACGAGCAGATTGTTTCCCGCTGGGGCGTGATAGAGCGAAAGAAGGCTGCAGAACTAGCCCGTGAGCATTTTGAAGCGTTGGGTCATAGTTGGATTGACGTTGAACGACTTGCGGGGGACTATCCATTCGCTGTTCGGCAGGTTGTTGAGATACTTCGTGCTTTCGTGTTGGCGCGCGTTCTCGATCGCGACGATCCAGTCATTCTCCTTGACGAGCCTACAGCCGCCCTGGCGTCGAGCGATGTCGTATTCCTCAAAGAATTGATTGATTCTCTGCGGGATCGCAGTGCGATCATCTTTGTCTCACATCGCTTGAGCGAGGTACTGCACTGGAGCGACCGGGTGGTTGTCCTCAAGGACGGCAAGATAGCCGGCGAAGGTGGATCACACGAGTTCTCCGAGGAAGCCCTGCACTATTTGATGGTGGGCAGAACGAGGGACGTTAGGTTCTATCGAGAGGCTCAACAACGTACGCCTGAGCCCGAACAACTGCTGTCAGTAGTTGAATTGAGTGATGGCGAGAGCTTCCGTGACGTGAGCTTTGACATCAATCACGGTGAAATCGTCGGTATCGCCGGTGTTCTCGGATCTGGAAAGAGCGAGCTCGGTCGGGCGATCTACGGCGACCACAAGACGGTCTCAGGGCAGATTACGTATAGGGAACTGAGAATCGAGGGGAGATCGATTCGCGATGTAGCGAGGCTCGGAATTGGGTATATTTCGCCGGAGCGCAAGGTAGACGGAATCGTCGACACGTTTTCGGTGACCTGGAACATATCTTTAGCGCAGCTCAATCTTCGTCAGAAGCGATTTCTTCGACTTGGAGAAGAGAGGGAGTTAGGTCGCCGCTTCGTCGAGAAGCTCCGGATCCGGACTCCCTCGCCCGATGAGCCGATTCTTGCCTTGAGCGGTGGGAATCAACAGAAGGTCATCATCGCTAGATGGTTGGCCTGCGATGTCGGCCTTTTGATCCTCGACAATCCGACGCGCGGGGTGGACGCGGGAGCCAAGGAGGAGATCTATGTGCTGATGCGGGAACTCACCCTGTCTGGCGTAGGCATTCTCCTCATCAGTGACGACCTTCTCGAGGTGATCGGCCTTTCGAACCGCATTCTCATATTGAGGAGCGGCGAGCCTCAAGCTTGGATCGACGCTCCGCCGGATAGAAAGCCCAGTGAAGCCGAGCTAGTGGCTCACATGGTATGAGCGCATTCGACTCAAGAAGCGATCAAGTTCGTCGAAGCGTTTCCAAGTCGGAGTTACGCGGCTCGCTCCTGCGCGATACGCCGCCAGCCACAGAACCACAAGGTCTGCGACCAATAAGCGGGCTGGAATTTGTGACTAAGCACTGGTCCAAGGCTGCGCCCGTTGCCGTTCTGTTGGCCCTGTTGGCTGGTTTTTCGCTACTAAGTGAACACTTCCTAACGTTGGACAACATGCTGGCCATCTTCAGGAGCTCCGCAGTACTGATGGTGATAGCGCTTGGTTCGATGGTTGTCATCCTGATTGGTGGTATCGACTTGTCGGTCGGATCCGTCTTGACGCTATCGGCATTCGTTGGAGCGACCCTGGCTTCCGCTGCCGGAACCACCGATTATCTGCTCGTCCTCCCGGTGGTCGGATTGCTATGCGGAGCAGTTAACGGAGCGGTTGTCGCTTACGGGCGGATGCCGTCATTTCTAGTGACGCTGGGTGGCCTGTTCGCATACAACGGCCTTGCGAATTACATGTCTGATGGCCAACCCATATCACTACCGTTGCTCGGGGCAGGTGACTGGTTTGCGGGATCTGTGGTCGGGGTGTCGGTCATCGGGCTCTGGGCAGTCGGTGTAATGGTCTTCTCGATTCTCTGGCTGCGCTTTACGCGCCTGGGCAGACACATTTACGCGCTCGGCGGGAACGAGCGTACGGCGCGCCTAGTCGGGGTTCCAGTGGAGCGAGTAAAACTCCAGGCTTTCATGATCAGCGGGCTCTTTGCTGGTTTCGCCGGATTGATGCTGGCCATGCGCACGAGTAGCGCCAGCCCGCGGATGGGCGACTCCTTGCTTCTGCCAGCAATAGCGGCCGTTGTCATGGGCGGAATACCTCTGTCCGGAGGTCGGGGCGGTCCTTTGAACGTGACGCTTGGAGTTGTCGTGATCGCGATCCTCAGCAACGGCATGGTCTTGGCGGCTTTGAATCCCCACGTGCAGCAGATAGTGATGGGTACAGTGGTTGTTCTGGCCGTTGCAATCACTCTCGATCGAGGAAAGGACGATGTTGTCAAGTAGTGAGGTTACGCGGCCGGTAGCAACGGCTGCGCCCATCAGATCAAGGAGAGTGATAGGACCGTGACCCGTGCCATGAAATTCTTCAACGCGAGTGAAGCACGCACTCTCGACGCGGTTGCGTCGAGAATCATTCCAGGAAACGACTCGGATCCGGGAGCTAAAGAGGCAGACGCCGTCGTGTTCATCGACGAATCGCTAGCGGGATCATACCAGGAGCTTCGCCCTCTTTATCGAGAGGGCATTCGCCTCCTTGATGCATTTGCGATGGACGAAAAAGGCGGGCTATTCACGTCACTGAGTGTTGACTCCCAAGACGAAATCCTGAGCCAAATTGACGATAGCGGGGATGTGATACCGTCAGTTGGGGCAATGTACGAGATATTGCCGTACTTCTTCGCTGTTGTTTGCGAGCACGTACTACAGGGGTTCTTTTGTGATCCATCTTACGGAGGCAATAAGAATGCCGTTGGGTGGAAACTCGTGGGCTTCCCTGGTGCATATTGGGGGTACTCGGAATGGCAAGGACTGCCAGACTTCGACTCGACTCAACTTCCGGTAAAAACGCTCGCCGACCTCATTAGCGAAGAGGCCGAGCGGTCATTTCCGGTGAAGGAAGCGGGATGAGTAGCAAGGCCGATTTCATCATCGTAGGTCTTGGAGCATCGGGCTCGATACTAGCCCGTGAGCTAGCCTCGAGTGGTGCCCGCGTCATAGCGATTGACAAGGGCCCGTATTACTCGCAGGAGGACTTTCGGTTCAAGCAGGATGAAATCAGGTATTGGTCGCGTCATGAGCTGATACCAGACATGAAGAGTGACCCGATTACATGGCGTCCCGACGACATGACTGAGGCAGTCTTACTGCCGTGGGCGACAGGACCGCTGGCTACTCACGAGCCACTCCACTTGCCGCCATCCATCGGAACCGGAGGTGGCACCGTCCACTGGAGTGGTTCAGCTTGGCGCTTACGGCAGTCGGACTTCCGGATGCGCAGCACCATCCTCGAGCGCTTCGGTAAAGAGGCAATTCCTGAACACACGAGCATCGTGGATTGGCCGATCTCCTATTCAGACTTAGAGCCCTACTACGACAGGGTCGAGTGGGAGTTCGGCTTCTCGGGGAAAGCGGGAAATGTCAAAGGTGAGATCGTGCCAGGGGGAAACCCGTTCGAGGCGCCACGATCGCGCGACTACCCACTACCGCCGTTGACGGCGGGTGCCGCTGACAGGCACTTCGTTGAAGCGTGCGAGAAACTTGGCTTCCATCCATTCCCTCAGGCGACGGCTATCGCATCGGAGGACTATGGAAGACGGTCCGGCTGCGTTTACTGTGGCTTTTGTCACGGCTTCCCTTGTCATGTGAATGCGAAGACCAACCACAGGTACGACCTTATTCCAGAAGCTGTCGCCACCGGCAACCTTGAGATTCGCCCGTTCTCGCGCGTCCTGAGAGTAATTCATCGGAATAGTCGTGTTCAAGGGGTAGAGTACATGGACGCTGCTGGCGAGCTCCGGACATGCGAAGCAGACAATGTGATCCTCGCCGCATATGCGCTCGAGAATGCTCGCCTCCTCTTGGTCTCAGGCATCAACGAGAGCGGCGTGACCGGGAAGTATCTTACGACTCACAACTTCGGGTGGTTCACGGGCTTGCTCCCAGAGTTCACGAATCCGTTCATGGGACCACTCAATGCGTCGAGCGTCATAGACGACTTCAACGGCGAGCTTGTGCCCGACAACGAGGATGGAGTCATCTGGGGCTCCGCGATTACGAGTTTCACCGGAGATGTGCCTCCGCTCAAAGCTGCCCACGGTCTTCCACCGGATCTTCCTCGGTGGGGGGCACCGTTGAAGGAGTGGATGCGTGAGAACTATCGGCGACTCCACAGCATCTATGCTCAGGTATCTAACTTCCCGGATGAGAGGTTCTATGTAGACCTTGATCCGAGGGTCAAAGACCGATTCGGCCAGCCGGCTCTTCGAATGACCCACTCGTGGGTCGAGCATGACATCAAAGCGACCGAAATGTTGATAGGTGTGAAAGCTCGGATCGCCGAGGAGATGGGGATGACGGACTGGTGGGTCGATAGCTCAAATCCTGATTATCATCTCTCAACTCACGAGCACGGCACGCATCGCATGGGTGACGATCCGTCAGCGTCTGTTGTCGATCAGTTTGGCCGCGTACACGAATGTGAGGGCCTTTACGCAATAGGCGGAGGCCAGTTCCCGACGTGCTTCGGTTATAACCCAACAGTAACCATCATGGCACTCGCCTTTATGGCGGCGGACAAGCTGTGTGGCGGATTGACTCCTATGCCCGCATATGCTGAGGAGCGCGCTGCCTTGCTGACAGCTTTTAGAAAGGAGCCCGCTGACAGTTCTTAGAAAGGAGCCCGCTGACAGTTCTTAGAAAGGAGCCCGCTGACAGTTCTTAGAAAGGAGAGAGATGGATAGTTATGCGAATCTGATCGCGAATTGTAATATCCCCCGCTACGCACCAATGTGGTATACGTAGCTTAAGTAGTAAGGAGGCAGAAACGCCAATGTCTACCCTCAATTACACAATAGAACACCTAGACGATGTGGTTCCAAGGATCCACAGAAGCGTACCCAAGCTGGAGCTTGATAGAACGGTACTTATGGTGGTTGACTTCCAAAAGCTGGTAGTCGATCCCAACAGCCCTCAGCACATTCCGAGCGTCGGCGGAGCACCTGCTGGGGAGGACGTCGTTGGTCCAGTGATCGATGCCGTGAAGCTTTCGAGGCAATACGGTATCCCGATTATTTGGTCGAAGTTTGGACTGCAAGGAGACGGGCGAGATGCCGGACTCGTTGAGTACAAGTGGCCGGAGATCAGCCCTGGGACTCCTAATTCACCACTCACTTGGGGCAATTGGGGATCAGAGTTGGCTGAAGGACTCGAACCCCAGGATGGCGACATGCGGATCGTCAAACACAGGATGAGTTCGTTCTACGGAACGAAGCTCCAAGAGTATCTCCGCCATTTTGACGCAGACACCCTTGTCTTGGTGGGCGTGACTTCTGCCCAGTGTGTGGTGTCGACCGCACACGACGCTTGGTCGCGTGACATAAAAATCATTGTCCTAGCAGATACAACGACCGCCGTGCCGTCACCACTTGAAAATCCACCACTCGGATATGGACAGCATTGGGAAGCCCTTAGGTCGATTCAGTTGACCTTTGGTGATGTCTTGCTGTCTTCTGAGTACGAGGAGATGCTCAAAGAGGCTGCGGCTCAGAACGCCTAGGTGTGGGACCGGCGAGGGAGCTGCGACGTTCCCCAACTGATGAACGGAGGTGACGACTTATGATCTGTCACAGATATTTGAATGGAACACAAAAAACCGGTTCGGTGCAGCGTGTCTGAACCTAGCGATTTCCACGTCTACGCGGGTGGTGATTTGCCGCTTCAGAACGGCGGAGTGTTGAGGGACGTCCAACTTGCGTACGCGACGTACGGCGAGTTGAGTCAAGATAAGGACAACGTAGTTCTGTACGCGGCGTCATATGCGGCTCGCCACACGGACATCGACTGGCTGGTGGGGGACGGGATGGTTCTAGATCCCAGCCGCTACTTCGTGATTATTCCACATCTTCTCGGAAATGGGTGCTCTTCTTCGCCGAGCAATACGCCCGCGCCATTCGATGCAGCGTCATTTCCCAATATCACAATCCTCGACAACGTGATGCTGCAGCATCGATTGGTTACCGACGAACTTGGGATTGGTGAGCTTCAGTTGGTGACGGGATGGTCCATGGGTGCCGCACAGACCTATCAATGGGCCGTGACGTTTCCAGACGTTGTGCTTCGAATGGCTCCGTTCTGCGGGTCAGCCAGAACGAGTGTCCAGAACATTGTTGCGTTAGAGGGCGCACGAGCCGCGGTTCAAGCGGACTCGGACTGGAGAGGCGGGCGGTACTCGGAACCTCCAACGGTTGGCCTCCGAGCCATGGGGCGGGTCTTCGCTGGGTGGAGCCTAACGAGGCACTTTTACGAGGAACGTATGTTTCGTCATGTTGGCTTCCCAACACTTGAGGACTTTCTAGTGGCCGTCTGGGAAGGGTTCACACTGAGTCGAGACGCCAACGATCTTCTCTCGATGCTCTGGACATGGCAAAACGCTGATGTTGCAGTTGGACAGGAATCGTTGGCCGAGGCGCTGCAACGGGTTACAGCAGCAGCCCTGGTGATGCCGGCTCAGGGCGACCTCTTCTTCTCGCCCGCAGCCGAAGCCACAATCGTCGAGAAGATGACTCAGAGTGAAGTCGAACTGCGGGTCATTCCGTCGGCCTGGGGACATTTCGCGGGAAGTGGAATCAACGATACTGATGCTCGCTTTATCAGTGATGCGATCATGGAGCTCCTTCAACGCTAACTGAGTGGACAGTCCTGAAACCGCAAGCACGAAAAGGCCAGCGTTGAGCGCTGGGATATAGCTGGGGCTCCGTCTATTCCCCGGCCCCAGTGGTGGGGCCGGACGAAGATCGGCTCCTTGCGGAAATTAGTCTTTAAACATAATCATTGTTCCCGAGGGCGAGTACGGCGTCGGTAACTCGTTGGCTGAAGACGCGATCATCGCGTTGTGGTTATACGCGGGTTTAATACCTGCATGAAAACGGCGATTTCACTCCCCGATGATCTGTTCCATTCGGCCGATGAATTGGCAGACAGCCTCGGGACCACTCGCAGCAATTTGTACGCCACCGCGTTGGCTGAATTTGTGGCCAAGCATCGCCGCGACGGCGTTACCGCCAAATTAAACGAGGTGTACGCCGAATTGCCCAGCGCGCTCGACCCGGAAATCGTAGATGCTCAATCTCGGACACTCGCCTCCAAACAGTGGTGATTGAACGCGGCGAGGTCTGGTGGGCAAATCTGCCCGAATCTCGCGGATCTGAACCTTTGTTCAGGCGTCCCTTGTTGGTCGTTCAGGCAGATTCATTCAACCTCAGTCGGATGAGCACCGTAGTAGCTATCACCGTCACTTCAAACCTTCGCTTAAACGAAGCTCCAGGCAAAGTCTTCATGCGGGCCGAAGAAGTTGGGCTGGATCACGTCCCACCAATTGGTGTAACTCTGCCAGCTTATTTCAAATAAGCAATCACGATGAATAAGGGCCATCGTGCAATCCTCTACGAGATGAACTTCACTTCTCTCTTCGAGGTACCACAACGATGGCCCAGATCGATTATCAGTCCCTGCTCGCTCAAATTCGCGATGAGGGGCTAGACACCGGCGAATTCATCCGCAACGTCATCGAGCACTCCTATCAGCAGCTAATTGACGCCGGTCTGGTCGAACATATCGGCGCCGGACCGCATGAACGCAATGGATCACGCAGGACCCAGCGCAACGGATCCCGCAAACGAACCATCTCCACGCGTGGCGGCGATATCGAGATCGCCCTGCCCAAGCTGCGCAAGGGAAGCTACTACCCCGAATTTCTAGAGAAGCGAAGACGCGTCGACAGGGCCCTCTACGCGGTGATCATGACGGCTTACATCAAAGGGATTTCCACAAGGAAGGTCGACAAGCTTGTCGAATCCCTGGGTGTCAATGCCGGGATATCCAAATCCGAGGTCTCCCGCATCTGCAAGGGAATCGACGCGATGGTCTCCGACTTCCGCTCCCGCGATCTTTTCCATACCGAGTTCCCCTACCTGTTCATCGACGCCACCTACCTAAAGGCCCGCAACGGCAACGCAGTGCGATCGCGGGCGGTGGCGGTGGCCATGGCCGTTAACAGGGACGGCCATCGCGAACTGTTGGGCCTATCTGTCGGTCACAGCGAAGAGCAGGGTTTCTGGGAGGACTTCCTGCGGTTGGCCGGCTCCCCCTCATTGGTACCAGAGGGAATGTGAATAATCTGGTTCCAACGAAAGGGGACTGCAATGGCGAAGCGAAAGTACTCGCCCGAACAGATCATCAACAAGCTCCGGGCCATAGAGCTTGGTGTCGCCCAGGGCGACACCGTCGAGCAGAGCTGCCGCAAGGCGGCGATCAACGTCCAGACCTATTACCGCTGGCGCTCCCGCTACGGCGGGATGACGCTCGCCGAGGCCAAGGAGAACAAGCGCCTGCGCGAGGAGAACAAGCGCTTAAAACACGCGGTGGCCGATCTAACGCTCGACAACCAGATCCTGAAAGAGACGGCCTCGGGAAACTTCTAAGCCCGGAGCGGCGGCGCAAGTGCGTCGACCACGTCCGGGCCAAGTTCCCGGTGTCTGAACGAAGAGCCTGCCGGGTGCTGGGCCAATCGCGCCGCACCCAGCGCTACATCCCAAAACCCGATCCGGAAGAGGACAACCTCACCGCCGAGATCAGGATGCTTTCCCTCAAGCACCCCCGCTATGGCTACAAGCGCATCACCGCCCTGCTTAAACACTCGGGCTGGAAACTGAACCGCAAACGGGTATTGCGCATCTGGCGCGCGCAGGGCCTTAAGGTCCCGATCCGAAAGGTCAAGAAGTCGCGCCTCTGGCTGGAGAACGGACGCTCTACGCGGCTTATGGCCGAGCGCCCGAATCACGTCTGGGCCTACGACTTTACCTACGAGCGCACCGAGGACGGCAGACCACTGCGGATCCTTACCGTGGTCGATGAGTTCACCCGCGTGGCCTTAGCGGCCCGGGCGGCCCGATCCTTCCCTGCCCGGGACGTGATCGAGACAATCGCCGACCTCATGCTCATCCACGGGGTCCCCGAGCACATCCGCTCTGACAACGGCCCCGAATTTACCGCCAAAGCGATAAGGCAATGGCTATCTGGCAACAGCGTCAAGACCGTCTACATAAAGCCCGGAGCGCCCTGGGAGAACGCCTATGCGGAATCGTTCATATCCAAGCTCCGCGACGAGCTCCTGGACCGCGAGATATTCTTCACCCTCGAAGAAGCCAGGGTGATGCTGGAGCGCTTCCGGATCGACTACAACACCGTGCGCCCGCACTCGGCGCTCGGCTACCTGGCGCCCCTGGAAGCGATCGAGGCGGCGGCGTGATGGATCAACTTCCGGTTGCAATCCGGCTGCTGCTGGCCGGCCTCATCGACGGCCCGGCGTCCGTCTTCGTGGGTGCTACGGGCGGCCGCAATATCAGCTTCGCCGCCAGCTCTCCTGCAGGAGAGCTGGCGGCACCCTCCCACAAGACAATGTCTCAAACCACCTGGTACCAAAACCGGGGACCTGCCACGGTCACTTACCGAGCGCGGCCTCAGCGGCGTCAGACTGGTCATCTCCGATGGACACAAGGCGATCGGCAACGCGGTTGCCAGGCTATTGCCCGATGCCGCCTGGCAGACCTGCAGGGTCCACTTCGAACGCAATCTGTTGCGAAAGGTGAAAAGGGCTGATCAACGAGTGGTGGCGGCCGGCCTGGCATCGGTCTTCGCCCAGCCCGACCGGGAGAGCGCCATAGGCGCCTACCATCACTTCGCCGATCGATTGGAGCGGCGCTATCCCGAATTGGCGGCAATACTCGATAACGCCGAGATCGAGCTGACCGCCTATACCGACTTCCCGCCAGAGCACTGGCGCAAGATCTGGTCGACTAACCCCTTAGAGCGGCTCATGGTTGAAATCAAGCGCAGGACCAGGGTGGTGCAGCTATTTCCTGACGATGCCTCGGTGCTGCGCCTCGTGGGAGCGGTTCTTTGTGAACAAAACGACGAGTGGGCAGTGTCCGAACGCCGCTACATGGCCGCTCGGACCATGGCGATGATCGGCAAGGTCTCAACATCCGAGGAGATCAACCGCCATCTGGCCTTGCCGACGGTGGTCGGCCTGTAGAGGCCGCCCCAGCTCACCCGGGGCCGGTTTCTAAAGGTCGGCCCGTTGGCGCGAGCACACCCTCAATTGAACGTAGTTCGTACTTCGTCGCCTGTTCGCATTGGAACTTGAAGGTACTCTGCGGCGATTTGCGGCCCTTTAGTTCTCCGACCCGAGGTTGGATCCATTGATGATGGAAAGATCCTTCGTCGATGAGAATATTGGGCGTAACCAAGCGCCGCGGAAGCTAGCCAGAAGGAAACGTCGCCCGTCCATATGCCGGCCCTGCCGGCATGATCATCTTTAAAGATGATCATGCCGAACCCCACGTAGAGGCAATGGCCTATTTACACCAAACTACGGGACACGTCCTTGGGCTGCCGAAAGACTCGGTGGCTAACGTGTCCCAAATCATTACCATTGACCGCGATCACTTAGTTGAACTTGCCGGCCGTGCCCCCGGGCCGGTCTTGGCACAGATATATCGAGGGTTGCGCACAGTGCTAGACCTCTGAATATCATGTTGAGGCCAAAGATACGAGGCAGAATCATTATTCCTGTATCTGATCGCAGCCTATAGAAGCTGCTGCATTGTCCGGCATCAGCAAGCTGGGAACTAACCTCCGAGTCTGAATACTTCCTTGGCGCCTCGGGCAGGTGTCAAAATCTCAGATTTCACCTTGCCTGCGTTTCAACAGGCATCAATAGCGATCTCAATGTACGCTTTACGTACTGCGTCTATTGACCGAGAAAGATCAGAGATGATCGTCGACTACGCCGACAAGCGGACCGAGAGGTTTGCAGGTGGTGAAATTGTTAGGGAGTTTGAGTCGATTGAGCAGCAAGCTGAGAAACGTCTATCGATTCTCAATGCCGCCGCTGCTATCGAATCATTGCGGGCGCTGCCCAGCAATCGCCTCCAGTCACTTGGTGGTCGGCGTCGTGGTCAATACTCAAACAGGATTAATCACCGGTGGCGAATCTGCTTTAAGTGGCCTGTTGGCCAAGCAGGTCCCGCTCGGGTCGAGATCGTTAACTGCCACTAATTTTGGCTAAGGCGGACTACGTTGTTTAAGCGAGCGGTGCATCCTGGAACAGTCCTCAAAGACGAAATTGCCGAGTTGGGTATATCGGCGACTGAAATTGCTCGGCAATTGGATGTGCCCGCAAATCGAATTTCCCAAATCATTGCCCACCGCCGATCGATCAGTTGCGACACCGCGTTGCGGCTAGGGCATTGGTTCGGGATGGACCCGCAATTCTGGTTGAATCTGCAAAACCAATTCGATTTGGTGCAGGCTACAAACGATGTGGGGACCCTGATTGATCAACTGCCTACACGGCCTGCTGCCGAAACGGGCCAGGCGCGCGATCGAGCCGCCATCGATTAGACAGGCGCCAGCACCTGGGTGGGTATTGCTTTTGCCCAAGCGATTCGATGTAGCAGACCACCCTCGAATCAACGCCGCAGCGTGTTGGTAACTACCGTAATCGACATAGTGGCGATTATGTTGAATCATTCGCGCGAAGCGTTGCTGATGCCGATTGGACTTATCACACAGCACGAATAATCCAAGATTTGTCGATCTCCACCACCTATCGCCCACTTAGCCAACGGAATTCATCCACCCATGTTCATGGGCATTAGGCCACTTAGCCAGGGGCACTAGTCCACCCGGCAAACGCACTTATCAATCACCATTGCGGCTACCCGTGTTCCAACCAACCGGGAGCCGTCATGGCCTACCAGGAGGAGTTCCGAGTGGATACACGCGTACTTATCCGGCTCTGGCAAAAGGGCCTGAGCCAGCGCCGCATCGCCAAGTGAAGAACGCCTATTACTCTGGCCGGGTGTGCGTCAATTATTTTGGCCGGTTTCAATCCGGCTTTAACTCCTCTTTTTCAAGCCCGGTCCGGTAACTGGGCACGTCAAATTCAAGTACTACGGCGTGATGGACGATTCGGTCCGCCGCCGCCGCGGTGGCCATCGGATTGGGAAAGATCTTGCCCCATTCGGAGAAGACCAGGTTTGATGAGATTCCGATCGAGCGCCGCTCGTAGCGCTCGGCGATCAGGGTAAAGAGCACCTCGGCCTCATCGGTCCCCTGCGGCAGGTAACCCAGGTCGTCGATGATGATCAAGTCGATGTAGTCGAGCTTGCGCAAGAGTCGGGGCAGATCCAGGTCGCGCTTGGCCGCCAATAGTTCCTGCACCAACCGATAGGCCGGAGCAAACAGCACCGATCTACCAGATTGGTCACGTCCCCTGGAGTGGTGTAAGAGCACCCGCTTGATCAACTAAGCCAACGCGATGACAAAGGGCCATCGTGTAAACCTCTACGGAGTCAATTCACTTACTTCGTCGAGGAACCATCGATGGCCCAACTTGATTATCAGACCTTGCTTGCCCTTATCGCCAAGCAAGGGTTTGACAGCAGCGAATTCGTCCGCAGCGCCGTACGGCACGCCTACCAGGAACTTATTGACGCCGGCCTGGCCGAAAACATCGGCGCCAAACCGCACGAGCGCAACGGCGAGCGTCGCAATCGGCTTTGATGGCTCGCGCAAGCGCACCCTCTCCACCCGGGCGGGCGACATCGAGATTGCCCTGCCCAAGCTGCGCCAAGGCAGCTACTACCCCGAGTTCTTGGAGCGGCGGCGCCGCATCGACCAGGCCCTCTACGGCGTCATCATGACCGCCTACAGCAAGGGCGTCTCCACCCGCAAGGTCGACAAGCTGGTGGAGGCGATGGGAGTAAACGCCGGGATCTCCAGGTCCGAGGTGTCAAGGATCTGCAAAGGCATCGACGAGCTGGTCAATGCCTTCCGCGAACGCGATCTCGCGCATACGACCTTCCCGTACCTCTATCTCGACGCCACCTACGTAAAAGCCCGAAACGCGCATGCGGTAAGGTCGCGGGCGGTGGGCATAGCAATGGCCATAAACGAGAACGGCCATCGCGAGCTGCTGGGGCTTGCAATCGGCCACAGCGAAGCGCAGGGCTTCTGGGAGGACTTGATCGCCTCCCTGGTAACGCGCAGTCTATCCGGCGTGCGGCTGGTGATCTCCGATGGGAACCAAGCCATCGGCAACGCGGTGACAAAGCTTATTCCCGAGGCCGCCTGGCAGACGTGCAGGACACACTTTGGGCGCAATCTTCTGCCAAGGGTCAGAAGCGGCGACCGCGGGCTGGTGGCAGCCGGACTGGCGTCGCTGTTTGGGCAGGCTGACAAGCAGAGCGCCATGGACGCCTTCGGAGATTTCGCCAATCGCTTAGAGCGCAAGTATCCGGAACTGTCCACGATCCTCGAGGACTCCGAGATCGCCCTGACTGCCTACACCGCCTTCCCGCCTTCGCACTGGCGCAAGATCTGGTCCACCAATCCCCTAGAGCGCGTTATGGGCGAGCTAAAGCGCCGCACCCGGGTAGTACAGCTCTTCCCCGACGATGACTCGGTCCTGCGCCTTATCGGAGCGGTCCTAATTGAGCAGAACGACGAATGGCTCGCATCCGAGCGCCGCTATATGTCCAGGCACTCGATGGCCTTAATCGGCCAACCCCCATCTCCGGGAGAGAGGCAGTCCCCGCTGGCATTGCCGGCGGGGTAGCAACCGCCGCCGGGGGCCGTAGCGCCCTCCAGGGAAATGGAAGGTCGTGCGCCCGGCTTGGCGCTAGCTGGGCCTAAATAAGGATCACTAGCGTCGAATTGGGCCGACTTTCCCAACAAACCCGGCCCGGTGAGCCCGAATGCGAGCCGTTACGGGCCGGGGCCGGCCTTCGGACCCATGGAAGCCCATATGACCGCGACCGCGCCATGGTCGCAACTGGCAAAATGATGGACGCCTTACCGGCAGTCGCCGTCACAGCCAAGGACTCGAAACTCCCCCAGCAAGCCCCAGCAACCATCTGCCGGCCCTGCCGGCAGCTGCAACTCTGTAGAGTTGCAGCTGCCGAACCCCTAAACGTAGAGGACGGCTTAGTCACACCACACCGTGGGACACGTCCACCAGATTCGACCAGCTTGTGTCCGATCGCGCACAGAGCATGGGTCTTGCCGGTGCCGGGCAGACCAAAGGCCAGGACGTTGACGGCACGATCTAAGAACTGGCCCTCCAGCAGGTCTTGCAGCTGGGCCCTGAGCGGCGGCGGCAGTTTCTGCTGCTCGAAGTTATCCCAGGTCTTCCCCGGCGGGAGGCGCGAGGACTTGCGCAGCCTATCCACCCGCCGCTGGTAACGATCGTCCATTTCCTGCCGGAAGACTTCGAGCAGGGTGGGCAGCGCATCAACATGTCCGGCGTCAACGAAGCGCTCTACCGCCTCGGTCCCGATCGTGGGCAGCCGCAGATCCTTGCACATTAGCTGCATTTGTTTGGCGACAACTGACGGCGCGGTCATCGGTTCACCCGCAAGAGCAGGCGATCGTAGACAGCCAGGTCGGGTGTGGCCAAGGATGCTAGCTCGGGTATCGACGGCGAGCGCGGCGCGACCAGATCACGCACGTCCTGACAGTCAAAGCGCTTCCCCTGGTCCAAGAGTTTGGACAGGGCCTTATCGACATCGGCCTCCATGGTAGTGGCCGCCAATTGCAGGATGCGCAGGTAGTTGACGTCGGCCGAGTGCCGGCTGCGCCACCCCTGTAGCGCATCGTAGGCGCGGCGGAAGGTAGGGGTGGGAAAAAGCTGTTCGCATCAGCGGTAGCGGGTAAAGGCGCCCGGCTCCAAGCACCAGCGATCCGATCACGTGGCGGTAATTGACGCGGGCCCTTTGGGGACCGGTGGCGCGCTCTAGGCGCTCGACCAATCGGCTCTTGTAGTACACGTCCAGGTGGTCGGCGTAGAGACGGACCTCCACCTTCTGTCCGATCAGGCGCGGTGGTACCGTGTAGGTGCGGCTTAACACTCGGATCGTGCTCCATTTGCGCACCTGAGCCTGGTAATTTACGTAATCGGGAATCGCCGCCGCCGGCAGTGGTCGGAGGTGCGGGCGCTCAATCTCTGACTTCGGCTCCGCCAGCCGGTTCTTGCGCGCGACAACCTCCCTGACAAATTCGTAGTAGTCCTCGCGCGATGTAAAGTCGCAGCTGCCGCGCAGGACCAATGCCTGTCGAACCGCGTCCTTGATGCGGCGGTGGGCCTGCTCGACCACCCCGTTCTCGTGCGCATTGACTCACTGTTTTTGTAACCCAAACAGGGCCGTTGCCTCACTAGATTTGTAACCCAAATCCACAGGGAGGCAACCGATGCGAGGAAAGAAGCTGAGCCGGGCGGTGCGGAAGGAGCTGCTAGCGGCCTTAAGGGGCCGCTATGCGAGGGCGTCCAAGATCGACAAGGGCGGAATCCTTAACGAGTTCGTGGCTCTATCTGGCCACAACCGCAAATACGCAACCCGATTGCTGGGCAATGCTGCAAGCCCTGCTCCGGCACCGCCCACCAAGTCCTCATACCGCATCTACGACGAGGCCGTCAGGGAGTCTTTGATCATCCTCTGGGAAGCGGCCGATCGGATCTGCGGCAAACGGTTGCAAGCGATATTGCCCAGCCTGATCGAATCGCTGGAAGGGCATGGCCACCTGCAGCTTGATCTGGACCTTAAAAGCAAGCTCTTCGCGATCAGCCCGGCATCGATCGATCGCCTCCTCAAACCAGTCCGCAAGACCGCCGGCAGCAGTCGACGGCGTCACCCCCGCCGCCGCAACCGTCATCACGCCAAGGTCCCGATCCGGACGTTTGCCGATTGGCATGGCCCCGACCCCGGCTACCTGGAAATAGATCTGGTGGCCCACTGTGGTGGCAACATGGCCGGGAGCTTCATCCAGTCCCTGTCGGTTACCGATGTGTGCTCGGGCTGGGTGGAGGCAGTCCCGCTGCTGGCAAGGGAGCAGACGCTTGTGACCGAGGCGCTTGAGGTTATAGGCGGGCGGGTACCGGTGCCAATACTTGGAATCGATACTGACAACGACAGCGCCTTTATCTCCCAGACCCTTATCGATTACTGCCAAGAGCGTGAAATCGAGTTCACCCGCTCCCGCGCCTACCGCTCCAACGATCAGGCCTACATCGAACAGAAGAACGGCGCCGTAATCAGACGCTTTGCCGGTTACGAGCGCTTTGCCGGCCTCATCGCCGGACAGACCCTGGCCCGACTCTTTGCCTTAGTTGGTCTCTACACCAATTTCTTCCAACCGTCTTTCAAACTGATCTCCAAGCAGCGCTATGGAGCCAGAACCCAAAAGCGCTACGACCGTCCGCTAACTCCCTGCCAGCGCCTGCTCGATCACCCCGCCGTTGCCGAAAAGGTCAAGGAGGGGTTGCGCGCTACGCGCTTGCAACTGGATCCGCTCTTGCTCCTTAGCGAGATCCGCCAGGCCCAGTCGGCCCTGGCCACATTGGCATCGCCCGAGGAAAGAAGCAAGGTGCAAAAGGATGATCTGTCGCAGTTCCTTAGCCAAGCTCTCTCATCTGTGGCGCGAGGGCGATGCAAATCCGACCCGCCGTCCAAAACGAAAGCGCCGCAGGTGGTGGCGGACTTGCCCCGACCCCCTAGAGCACGTCTGGCCCGCGGCGCTTACCTACCTGCAGGATCATCCCGACGCCAGCGGCATGCAGATCCTGAAAGTGCTCATGCGTGATCACCCCGACGCCGTCGGGCCCAAGCAGCTGCGGACGTTGCAGCGAAGGCTCAAGCAATGGCGGTCGGTGATGGCCAAAGAGCTTGTATACGGAGTCGTAAACGGTGCTGATGGTGCGGTTGAGAACGCCGAAATCGTAAGTGAAATCGCGCCAATCGGAGTCAAATAAACGGTCCCAAATTTCGGTTACATTTTTTGGTGAGGCAACGGGAACCGGACAGAATAGTTGTCGTTGATCACCAAGATCTCAAGCCGCGTCCGCGACACCGTGCGGCGCTATGTAAACGCCGCCCAGGAACTGGGCCTTCAGCCCGGCGGCCCCGATCCGACCGACGACCAGTTGGCCAAACTGACCGCGCTCAACCTGACCACCCCGACTGGGGTCATCACCCCGGCCGCCGACACCCCTTGACCCACACCGAGAAAATAAAGCAGTGGCTCCAGACCGACAGGCTCCAGCTCACCCGCATCCATGAACTGCTGATCGAGCGCGGCATCTCAGTCTCCTGCTCGTCGATGCGCCGGTTCTGCGACCGCCACGGACTTAGAGCCAAACGCGATCTCTCCACCGGGCATCCACCGCGGCCAGCTCTGGCCGAGGTACTGGTCCCCCCAAGATATTCAATAAGGCACGAGGGGCGATTGGTTACTCCCGGCCAGCCGACCTGACTACGTTTGCCACAAGCAAGGCACCGCGCATACCGTGGTCGCCTGGGCGAATGAAGCTCTTAAAAGCAATTGTCTTGATTGTCAATTCCGGCAGAGGTGGGGTCAGAGGGGTCCAGGAGAAAGGGGAGGATAGATCCAGCGCCCCGACCGCGGTTCATAGTGACCGCAGCCCGATCGACAGGCGATAACCGGATGCGTAATCGCCGCAATAGCCCGATCCCGGGCATGGCTTCGCCAGGGACCTTGCCCGCAAGAGCGATCGGACCTGCCAGGCGTTCAGCCCGAGGCGGACTCCTCGCGCCAATACTCGCCGTTCCTCAGCATCGCGTTCAGGATCACCAGCAGCTTTCTCATGCAGGCCGTCAGCGCCACTTTTTTGGGTTTCCCGCTCTCCACCAACCGGTCGTAAAAAGCCTTGATCACCGGGTTGTGGCGCGAGGCTGACAGGGCCGACATGTAAAGCGCCGACCTGACCCTTGAGCGTCCGCCCCAGGTCGTTCGCCGGCCACTATACGCGCCGCTGTCGCGGTTCAGGGGCGCAACCCCTACCAGGGCTGCGATCTGCTTCTCGTCCACCGTTCCAAGCTCGGGCAGGTAGGCGATCGCGGTTGCCGCCAGCTGCGGGCCGGCGCCGGGCACCGAGGTCAGCAGCGCGCTGCGGGTGGCAAGATCGGAGTCGGCCTTAATCAGCTTGCCGATATCGCGGTCAAGGGTGGCGATGCGGCGCCCCAGTCCGGCAATGGCGCGCCTGATGTCGGCACGTACACGCGGAACTACCCGCCTCCCCAGCCGGTTTTTCTCGGCGGTGAGATGGTCCATGAGCTGGCCGCGGCGGGCAACCAGTCCCGCCAGTTCGCGCTCGGCGGGCGACTTGCGCTCCCTTGCCGGGGGCTTGACCGCCTCGGCGTAGCGGGCGATCACCCGGGCATCGATCCGATCCGTTTTGGCCAGGATCCCAAGCGCCCGGGCAAAGTCGCGCACCTGGCGCGGGTTAACCACCGCCACCTGGTAGCCGGCGTCCCGGAGAGCGTCGGCCAGCTGCTCCTCGTAGCCGCCAGTGGCCTCTGCGACCACCAGCGCCACCAGATAGTTCTCGAGGCGCTTGATCAACGCCCCGAACCCGGCCGCCGAGTTGGGCAGGGTAAAGACCTCGCCCTGGGGCCCGAGGGCGATATCGACGGTGTTTTTGGCAACGTCGACGCCTACATATACGTCCTCGCACATATGTAAAACTCCCTATAGTTACTCCCGACGCTACGCCCTTCCTTGCGAATACGGGGTCTAGAGCCCACCGAGCAATTGTTCGGGGTCTATGCGCCGGGAGATCCGGGTGCGGCGAGCGTGCTTTAAAACGGTCTCAATGGACCAAGGTACAGGCGCCCTACCGCACCCGGGACTTCCCATTTGGAACATACAAGGTACAGGGGTGTCAACGGCGTGGAATCTCAGGTCCGCGGCTCGACAAACGTCAGGATGTCGCGGGGGTTGTTGACGAATATGTCGTCCACCAGCTCGGACGGGAATCCGCGCGCGCTCATCCTTGGGGCTATGTTGCCCAGCAGATAGTAGTATCCGTGGCCACCGTACCGGTGGAGCCGGTACTTTGAGCAGATGTCGTGGGCCACCACGATCTTCCGGCCGTGGCCTTTCGACGCGGCCCACGCGATGTCGTCCATCCGCTTGGCGTCGCTGGGCATGTCGATGTTGGGGTTGAAAGCGTACAGGGATTCCTCCCTGCCGAACAGATCCCATTCCAGGTAGCATCCCGATTCGGCGATCCGGCCCAGGATTTCTCGCAGAAACACGGTGCGGTCTAGGTGTCCCATGATGGTCCGACTGAGGTCGGCGCCCGCCTCATCTAGTACCTCTAGGATCTCCAGCGGCGCGGTCTCGTCCCTTCCGGGATGTATGAGAAGCGGGGCTCCGGTCATCCGCTGGGCGCGAGCCGAGGCGCGCAGTACCTTCCGCTCGTTGTCCGTCAGGGGCCACGAGCAACCGATCTCCCCGATGACGCCGGACCGTATGGCCGTACCCTGCGCCCCGTCGTTTACATCCCGCACTATCTCCTCCTGGATAGCCTCCTCGCTGCGGCTGTCCATATCGGGCGGATGTGTGGCGTCTACGTAGTACGATGACCCCATTATCACGTTCACACCGGTTGCACGGGAGATTCGGGCCAGCCCGAGGGGGTCGCGTGCGATGCCGTTGCTGGTGGCCTCGACGAGCGACCCGCCCCCGTACTGCCGGTATAGGTTGATCTCGTCCACGGCGGTGGGGATGTCGCTCAGGATCGTGTTGTCCCTATTGCGCGAGGAGTGGTGCCGGATGCGGCCCAACGTCTCGATTGAGACCGGTTTCTCCCAAAAGTCAAGATCGCTGGCCCCGGTGGGCGGGTTGTAGGTTGGCGACAGGTCGATCAGCAGGTGCTCGTGCGCGAGCGTTATACCCAGTTCATCGGGGGCCATCGGCCCTTGAACGGTCTGCACCTTCCCAGCCATTGGTCCGTCTCTCATCGACATACCTCGTGTCTGTGATGGGTAGCCGCAGCTCGGCGCAAAGCTCCGGTCCCGGCCCCCCGGTCGTTCGAGGCTGGGGCACCACGCAGCGTAACCGAGCCTTCGCGCCCTGTCAATTTACCATAGGCTCGCCCCACCGTCATTCCGGATTCCGGCTCGGGAGCCGGGTCCCCGGGGACGTGTGATCCCGCCTCATAACCTGGGCCCCAGAGTTGGTCATTCGCAATCGGCGCGCCTTGGGCCATGGCCCGGGAATTGGCCTATGCCACCGTGGGATGGGCCTCGGTCCTGTAGATTGCCAACGTGGAGAAGCCGCAGTCGGCCCCGGTGATCGACGTGGGTGGCGGCGCCCGGCCGGTAATCCAGGGCGCGCGCCTCCGTTACGATTGCCACGACCGGGGGCAGAGATGAGAACGCCGCAGGAACTGGACACGCCCGCGTTGCTGTTGGACCTGGACGCGCTGGACCACAATGCGCGCTTGATGGTGGCCAGTTGTACCGATGCCGGCATTGTTTGGCGCCCGCACGTTAAAGCCTCCAAGGCGCCGGCCCTGGCGCTGCGCCTGATAGAAGCCGGCGCGGTCGGAATAACCTGCGCCAAGGCCTCCGAGGCACTGGTGATGGTCCGGGGCGGGGTCAGTGACATCCTCATTGCCAACGAGGTCATCGGCAAGGCCAAGATCGAGCGCCTCATCGAGGTGGCGCGGTCGGCAACCCTTTGCGTTGCCGCCGAGGATGAAAGCAATATCCGGGAAATTGGGGCCGCGGACACGGCCGCCGGAGTCGTTATCGACGTGCTGGTGGACATCGACGTGAACCTGCACCGTTGTGGCGTTACGCCAGCAGAAGCGCCTCCGCTGTGCAAGCCTCGTATCCGATCTTTCCGGGGTTCGCTTGCGTGGCCTGATGGGTTATGAAGGCCACGTGATGCACATGCCGGAAGAAGAAATGGAACGCGAGGCCGCAAATTCGGCCGCCATCCTCAATAACGCCGGCGACCTGTGCCAGGAAGCAGGCCACGAGATCGGGGTACTGTCCGGCGGCAGCAGCGGCAACTATCGGTTCGTGCTCGCCCAAGGGGTGCTCACCGAACTGCAGGCGGGCGGAGCCGCATTGATGGATGTGACCTACGAGCAAATGGGTGTAGAGGGCCACCGCCGCGCGCTAAGTCTGATCTGCCAGGTGATATCGGCCGCCAATCCGCAGCGGGCGGCCGGCGATGCCGGTTGGAAGGCAACCGGCCGGCACACCGGCAATCCGATGGTGGTGAGCCCGCCCGGTTGGCAATGTTCGGGGCTTAGCGCCGAGCATATGAGCCTGGCCCGGGATGGCGGCGAGCGGCTGCAGGTCGGGGATCGGATTCAGGTCATCCCGCACTATTCCGACAGCACCGTGCTGCTGCACCGAACGATCTATGCATGCCGCGACGGTGCGGTGGCCGAAGAATGGCCTATCGCCGCAGCCGGTGCGCTGCAGTAGTGAATTTTCTGCAAATCCGCAGCTGGCCGATTGCTGACCGGACCGCAATATGCGAAGCGCCGGTCGAGATTTGCGTGAACCGACTTCGCCGCGATTGGCCGGATTGGGACCAGGGACC
Source organism: Chloroflexota bacterium (assembly GCA_965261345.1). Classification (GTDB taxonomy): domain Bacteria; phylum Chloroflexota; class UBA11872; order UBA11872; family VXNJ01; genus VXNJ01. Next base: position 156,411 of record OZ253449.1, on the reverse strand, counting down.
CTCTTGAAGGCTCCCGGACCTGAGGTGGTAAAAAGGAAACGATTGCAGGCCCGTGGCTGAAAACAAGACCCGCAAGACCGGCGCCAGCGTCGATGAATTCCTGGCCGCGATCCAGAACCGGCGGCGGCGCGAGGACGGATTAAAAGTACTGGAAATGATGCGGGAAATAACCGGTCTGGAACCGGATATGTGGGGTCCGAGCATCATCGGGTTCGGCGACTACCACTACAAATACGAATCGGGCCGCGAGGGCGATATGTTCCTGACCGGCTTTTCGCCGCGCAAGCAAAACCTGACGCTTTACATCATCGATGGTCGCGAAGGCCATCAACAACTTATGGACCGGCTCGGAAAGCACCGCACGAGCACAGCATGTCTTTACATAAACAAATTGGCGGACGTTGACGCGCAGGTGCTGCGGCAGCTGATAGTGATCTCATTCGAGAGCGCCAGCGCAGCCCGGTAACCCTGATCAGTGCCGTCCGCGCCCCAGGATTTGACGCGAATTTCCGATTGGACCCGACGCCAATCTCAACCTTGACTATTGCGCTGTGTAGCCGCCGTCTACCATGAGCGGTGCGCCGGTAACGAATGAAGACTCGTCCGAGGCCAGGAATAGCGCCGCGTAGGCGATTTCCTCCGGCTGGCCAAGCCTACCGATCGGGTGTTTACTGATCTACGTCGCGTTTGCCTGCGGGTCACTGGTGAGGCCGATCGTCAGATTGGACTCGACATAACCAGGAAAAATGCAATTGACCCGGATGTTCTCGCTGGCATGGGCCAGCGCCAGGTTGCGGGTGAACTGAAGGACCCCGCCTTTGGAAGGCGGGTTAAGGATTGAATCGGCCCATCACGCTCGGAATATCCGATGAGTAACCCACGACCGCAATGATTGACGCCAGATTGATGATCGAACCGCCGCCAACGCACTGCATCTGCGGCACGGCGTGCCAACTGACCAGATACGTGCCCTTCAGGTTGATATCCAGCACCCGATCCCAGATCTCCTCCGGGCTCGCATCGGGCGCGGTCGCGTTGCGCGGCGATGCGCCGGCGCTGTTGACCAATATGTCGAGTTTTCCGTTGGCGCCCAACGCGGCATCGACCATCGCCTTGGCGTCGCCGGATTTGGAAACGTCCCCGACCGCAGTTACCGCATCACCGCCAGCGATCGCGATCTCGTCCGCGGTCCGCTGCGCGTCATCGGCATTCAGGTCCGCATCCGCGATCCGGGCCCCCTCGCGGGCAAATAGCACCGCCGTCGCTCGCCCGATCCCTGAACCGCCACCGGTCACCAGGGCGACCTTACTCTCAAGCCTCATGAAACCCCCTGGCCAATAGTCCGGCTGCCGATAGAGAAGGCCAACAGCCACCTAACCAAGGCCAAGTACGCGATCCCCGCCGCCATCGGCGCGCCAACCGAACTGTGCCGGCGTATCCACGCCAGGGTAATCGGAGGTTGAGCGCTATGCGCCCGAAAATCTCTCTCTAGCGCAGGCCTTCGGGCGCCAGGTCGCCGATTGACCTGTCCAGTTCGTCTTGCGGGTCTTCGCGGATCCGTCTCGCGGTCGCCGGCAGGGGCGTGTCGAACTGGTAGTCGGGGTCTTCCTTTTGGCGGTCCCAAATGTAGAACATCTCGCGCCAGGCGCTGATCAGGGTATGCGGTTCGGGCACGTCACTCGAGATTGCCTGATGTAGCTTCTTGAGGTTGTAGCACGGCACCCCGGCGTACATGTGGTGTATAAGATGCCAGTTCATGCGCCAATAGATAAATTCGAGCGGCCAAATTACGGTCATATTGCGAACGCACTTGCGAAAGTCGGGCGTATTGTCCTTCAACCCGCAGTGCATGGGAAGGCCGACGAAGTACTGGGCCCAGTTGGCGATGAAGGGGAAGAAGGTGAGGATGATCGGCAAAACCCACTGCCCCGTCGCGACGGCGACCACCGCGATCGCGGCATGGAATGCCAGCTGCCAGCGAGCCCAGAGGATCGACTTGCGGAATTCGGCCGGCTGGTCGGCGTGGACCGCTTTTAACCATTCATTGGAGGGGATTTCTTGCGGACCGTGCAGGCCCAATGCGGTGCGGACCGTGAAGATGATGGTCGAAATCAGGCCCCCTTTGGCAAGGGTCCGTCCCGGCTGCGTGAAGAAATTTACCGTAAACAACTGCAGCAGGAAGAATTTGCCCACCGTCGGCTTGAGCGGCAGCAGCACCTCGCGGTCGCCGTCGGGGTGCAGGGTGTAGCGGTGGTGAAACGTGTGGCTGGCGTTGTAATCGAAGGGGTCATACCAACCCAGCATGCAAAAGACGTAGTTAAACCACCTGTTTAGCCATTTGGTCCGAAACACCGATCCGTGGCCGAGCTCGTGCGGGGCGACGCCGACGAAAAAGCTCCCGATCGTGCCGTGGATAAATAGCGCCAGCGCGAATCCGACCCAGATCTGGTGCCACCAGAAAAAGTAGGTCAGGGCACCCAAGAACGCAAAAAGGCCCAAGTGGCCTCCGGCCTGCACCCAACCCTGGAAGTCGCTGCGGCGCGAAAGTTCCTTTAAGACGGTCCGGTCGATCGGGGACCGGTACCATTCGATCCGCAGGCTCTTGCGCACGTCAGCCAGCGGCCGGTAATCAGAATCTTCCGCCGTATTCATATTCGCTCCCGCTTCGCTCCGACCAGGTTGTGGCGACGCCGGCTAAAAGGGTGCAACCCTTTTCGGACGGGTCCACAACCGCCAACACTTTGTTCCACATCCGTGGTTTCCTTATGCCAAATATAAATCCGGCGGCCGTCGCCAAAGCAGTTGCACGGTCCCCCGGCAATTTGGTCTATCGGCCGCTGCGGGAAGGGACTCGGTCATCTAAGCCAAGTCTGCCAAAAAGGGGCGCGCTCGCGTCAACACCGTCCGCGGCGCGGACGCGGCAGCCGGTTGAAACGATCAGGCCAGCTCTTTGGGCGCCAAATCGCCGATTGAAGCCTCAAGCGCATTTGATTTGTCGCGGCCGACCCGCCCGGCCCCTTCCGGCAGGGGAGTGTCGAACTGGTAGTCCGGGTCTTCCTGCTGGCGGTCCCATACATGGCGCATCTCCCGCCAGGCGCTGACCAGGGTGCGCGGCTTGGGCATGTCGTGGGCGATTGCCTTGTGCAGTTTCTTGAGGTTGTAGCACGGCACGCCGGCGTACATGTGGTGCTCAAGGTGCCAGTTCATGTTCCAGTAAAGAAATTCCAGCGGCCAGATCATGGTCATCGAGCGCACGCACTTGCGGAAGTCGGGCGTGTTGTCCATGAGACCGCAGTGCTGCGCCATCACGCAGGCGTAACGACCCCAGTTTCCGATATACGAGGCCACGCTGAGCAGGAGCACCCACACCCATTGGCCGGTCGCGATCGAGACCACCAGCACCGCACTGTGGAAAAGGAGTTGCCAGCGTGAGAACCAGGCAGATCGCATATGCTGGCGCGGTTGGTCCCGGTGCACCGAATCGAGCCACTCGTTGTGAAAGAACAAATTCGAGCCGGCCGGCCCCAGGGCCGAGCGGGCCGTGCACAGGATGGTTGCGATCAGCCCGCCCTTGGAAAGCGAGCGTCCGGGATGGGTGAAGAGATTCACGGTTAATAGCTGGATCAGGAAAGTCCTGCCAACGGTGGGGCTTTGCGGCAACAGGACTTCGCGATCGCCCTCGGGGTGAAGGGTGTAGCGGTGGTGATAGGTATGGCTGGCGGAGTAATCGAACGGGTCGAACCAACTGATGGTGGTGAACGTATATAGGAATAGCTTGTTTAGCCACTTGGTCTTGAAAACCGAGCCGTGCGTTAACTCGTGGCCGGCGACCCCATTCCAGAAGCTGGCTACCGTTCCGTGCAAGAACAGCGCCGCCAGAAACGCAATCCATATTTCCTGCAACCACAGGAAATAGGTCAGCGCGCCGGTGGCCAGAAAGAGGGCGAGATGTCCACCGGCCTGGGCAAACCCCTTTAAATCGCTGCGCCGCGAGAGTTCCCGCAAGACGCGGTGCTCAATTGGGCAGCGATACCACTTGACGCGCAGATCCTGGCGCATTTCCGCCAGCGGCCGGTATGCAGACCCAGCTTCCCCCACTGCTTCCTCCTGGACACCTTTACGTTATGGCAGGTACTTTCCAAACTGTACATCAAGCGCCCCGGTCCGTCGAAGCGCGATGGGCGCCTCCGCCCGGGGCGCCGGTAGCGGTTTTGGAGCCCCGATTCGCCGTTTGGCCAAGCCGGTCACAATCGGTCGAGATCAGCTTACGCCCCTTCGATTGGGTGCTACCGAAAAATTAATTGGTCTGGTCGGCGGGCATGCATTTGCGGTCGTATGCTGCCGCATGCTGGAGGTTTTCGCCCGCGCTGAGGGAAACCGAGGCGGCTGTCGACGCTTCGATCGATTCAGACGAGGAATTCGAATCACACCCAGAGAAGCTCACGCTAGCTCCGTTGATTGGAGCTGGGCAAGGCATATCCGACCACGGCGCAGTGGTTTGCTCACCGCTCATCGATGACAGTAGGCGATTGCCGCTGTAGCGAGCCGAAAGCCACACCTGGGTCGATGTTGGAATCTACCCCTTAACGTCCCATGCGGCTGCGGCGCTCGTCTAAGGATTCGCTATCTATATATCAATAGCTTGGCCCCGCAGCGCTACTTCCTTTGTATCCACGGCCTTGTTGGATTCTTATGGCAGCGGCTGATAGCGAGGTTTGCTCGCCTTCAAAAACGATGCGATTGGGAGAGTGGACTGTGGCCGTAATCGATCCGTCATCGTCGGCGTTGGCTCGGAAATAGATTTCGGTACCCGGTTCGATGCCAACCATCCGGAAGTTAAACGCCTCCCGGATCTTGTGAGCTGCCTCAACCGCGCGGCCAGTATCTGGATCGTCAGAGTAATCAGGCGTCGGCGTTACGTCAACGCCCTTGATAAGACGCATAGCTGCCATTACTCGACTTGGGTTTGCCGCAAAGAACTCGCGGGCTTTGCCGATCCGGTGGTCGCCGAAAACTTCGTGCAACAAGCGCTCGGCTTCATCAGACGCTTCCACCTCTAACGCGAGAACGCATTCAAACGGCAGAAGGATGCTCGTATTGTCGAGCGAGCGCAGTCTTTGCTCGATGTCAATAGAGGTTTTGCCAATCTTGACAAGGTCCGGCATTGCCGGGTTCTGGAGGCAGTAAATGACGCTGCTCATGACTGGCCCTGCCTCAGCGTCGGGTCCAATTGACCCGAGTCTTTATCAGTTACTTCACAGAATCGTAACGTTTCCAGGGTTCCAACAAAGTGCTGTTGCACCACACGCCATCCCTAGGCATTGCGCCGCAGGCCGCCGTCAAGCGGATTGACTCCAGGGTCTTGACCATCGCATTCAACCTAATCATTACAACAATGATTCGTTCAATTCAGTTCGCAACCCTCCGATTCGTCGGGATTCGACCCAATTGAGATTGCTCGGCACCTCAAGGCAATTAGCGTCAATAGAGGGCTGAACTTGCCGGCGCATCCCGATTGCGGCACCCCGGATTTCGACGCTGTTGCCAAGCTCAATAAACCGGCGAATCCGCATTGGATCTCACGCCTCAAGTTCTGTCACTACAATTACTGTGAGCGTATTTAGCTAACACGTAAAAGCCTATTGGTACAGATGAAGAATGTGAGCGTGAGCCAAGCCCGTGCCAGCTTGAGCGCACTGATCGAAGAAGTTCGGCAAGGCGAGACCGTAGTTATCACTCACCGCGGCAAGCCAGTGGCGCGAATCGACCCATGCAGTCTGGCCGATGTGCCAGACGGCGACCGGGTCAAATCATTGGCGGCCAGAGGATTGGCAGTTCCTCCGCGGAATTTAATTGACGTTGAGAGATTCCTCGCCACTCCTCGCCCGAACCTTCCTGAAGGCGTCGACGCCAGCGATTACATCGTTGAGGAGCGTGGGGAATCCCGGTGAAATATTGGGACTCGTCCGGCCTATTGCCCCTTTTGGTCAACGAATCGACCAGCACTGCAAGGCGAGAGGTACTTCGGAGTGATCGAGGCGTTGTTACATGGTGGGGGAGTTTGGTGGAGTGCGCTTCTGCGTTGAATCGGCTCCAGCGAGAGCAATTGATTGACGTTGCCACCCTTACCCAATTGGTGTCAAATCTGGACCACTTTGCAACGCACTGGGTCCAAATTCCCCCAGTCGACCAAGTGCGACGAATCGCAATGAGACTTCTTCGGATCCACTCTTTGCGCGCCGCAGATGCATTGCAGTTGGCAGCTGCCCTAATTGCTGCCGACAACACGCCGGAAACTCTCGACTTTGTGACCAACGATGATCGATTGGCAATAGCCGCGCAGCTGGAGGGCTTCCGGGTGCTGTGAAAGGCTGCTGCAATACCCTCGTAATCCAATTGAATGGTCGTTCAGTGAGCTCTTTCAGGGCTTAAAGACCCCGTTGTACACCCACGAGATTTCTTGATCGAACACGCCGTCATCTTTGACATGGACGGAGTCATCACCGATAGCGAACCTCTCTACGCCCAGGCCATAAACGTTGTCCTGAGGCAGGAAGGTCTCACCCCCACCGACGATGACCACCGCGCTGTGATGGGCAGGAGCCTCAGGTACACCTGGCTCTTCTTAATCGACCGTTTCAACCTCGCTGGGAATGTCGACGACTGGATTCCCGCTTACGACGATGCCGTAGCCGAAATACTCGCCGCCAACGCCGTCGCCGCCGAGGGCCTCGGATGGCTGCTCGCCGGTCTTAAGGAACGGGGCGTCCGAATCGGCCTGGCCACGGGATCCACAACTAAATGGGCCGATATCATCCTCAATCGGCTTGGCGTCGCCGACGCTTTTGAGGCCATTGCCACCTCGGACATGGTCGCCGCCACCAAGCCCGCCCCCGACCTCTACCTGCTCTCCGCTGAAAAGCTCGGCATACCCCCGGAGCGATATCTCACCTTAGATGACACCCCTTCCGGCATCGCTTCGGCCAAAGCCGCCGGCATGATCGCCGTTGCCGTCCGAACCGAGTCCACCGCCGGAATGGGCGTCTCCGCCGCCGACTACGCTATCGACCGCCTCACCGACTTCGACTTTGCCTGGCTCGCAAATCCGGGATCTAGGCGCGAGAGTGGATGAACCTTTTGTGGGCGATTGATTGATGCACTGTGCGAATCAATTCCGAGACAACCATCGCAAATTCTTTGCAGCCACGGATTCCGGCGATACGGCGCGTCGTAAACACGCCGCACTTTCCGTACATGTATGCCCCGATCGGCCAGGCTGGCCGGCGAACCGTTGCGTCGCCATCGGATTCTGCCGGGAAAATTGGCTACCCCTTAGCCGCGGCGCTGCGAAAGCGATGCGGTGGCGGCATATTGGCCCAATAATTTGAGGCGGGTCCACCAACGCCAATGCGAGCCGAAACGCAATGCTGATCAGCAATATCTCCACCATCGTCACCGCCGGCGGCCACCACAACTGGCTATTTATCAAGATCGAAACCGATGCCGGGATCACCGGCTGGGGGGAAGCCAGCACCGAAAACCGCGAAACATCAGTCCGGGCCGAGGTGACTGAACTGGCCAAGGGCCTTATCGGCCGCGACCCGATGCAGATTGAAAAAATCTGGTTGGCTATTCACCGCGGGACCTATTGGAGCGGTGGGGCGGTGAGCATGTCGGCGCTCGCCGGTATCGACCAGGCGCTATGGGACATTAAGGGCAAGGCCCTGGGGGTTCCCGTATACGAACTCCTCGGCGGCAAGGTCCGCGATCGCCTGCGCACCTACGCCAACGGTTGGTTCAAGCGAGGGACGACCGATCCCGCCGAGGGCGCGGCAGCCGCACTGAGCATGGTCGAGATGGGTTACGACGCGATCAAGTGGGATCCCCTCGTATCTTGATTACGGGAAGTCCCGGGTGCGGTAGGCCGCAATCCCCTCGTATCTTGATTACGGGAAGTCCCGGGTGCGGTAGGCCGCAATCCCCTCGGTCCACCGAAACCGTACGAAAGCAAGGTCGCCGCACCCGGTAACCCGCCGCCGAATCCGAACAATTGCCCGGGGCCGTTCTACGAGCCCGCATTTGCGAGGAAGGATCGATGCTGGCGGGTGAATATAGGGAGTCTATTTATGAGCACCCCCATTGGTGTCGGCGTCGACGTCTCGTCCGAACACCTTGACGTCGCCTTCGGGCCCCGGAGGCCGGTCCGGAGGTTTCACAACACCGCCGCCGGTCGGGGGAAGCTGATCAGGCAGCTTGCCGACCTTGCTGTCGAGGTCGTCCTGATGGAGGCCACGGGAGGCTGGGAATTGGCACTGACCGAGGCGCTGGATGAAGCGTCCCTGCCGGCCAGCGGTGGTGAACCCCCGCCAGGTGCGCGACTACGCCCGCGCGATGGGGATCCTGGCAAAGACCGATGCGGTAGATGCTCGGGTCATCGCCGAATTTGCCGCGACCGGTCACTACCAGCTGTGGACAGCGCCCAATCCCCAGGTCTAAGGAACTGGCCGAGCTGGCTGGCCGCCGCCGGCAGCTGGTGGAGCAGCGCAGCGCCGAACAGAACCGCCGGCAGCTTGTCAGGCACCGGCACGTCAGATCGGACATTGGCCGCGCCGTTGCCGGCCTTAAGCGCCGGATAACGGGCCTGGAGCGCAAGATCGCCAACCTGATCGCGTCCTCACCCTAGCTATCGACCCGCAGCGACCTGATCGCAGCGGTTCCCGGGGCCGGCCCGCAGCTGGTCGCCGCCCTCTGCGCCTACCTGCCGGAGCTGGGAAACATCGGCAACAAGCAGCTAGCCGCCCTGGTGGGAGTTGCGCCCTTAAATCGCGACAGCGGCAAATACGTCGGCAAAAGGTTCGTATGGGGCGGCAGGGGAAGGGTGCGCGCAGCGCTGTACAGGTCCGCGCTGGTGGCAACCCGCTTGTATCTTGATTTCGGATAGTCCCGGGCGCGGCAGACCGAACCCCGCTAGGTTGTCGACAAACCGTGCCGTAGCGTGGTCGCCGCACCCGGATATCCCCTACCTGCGAGCCCGAACGATTGATTGGGCCGCCACTTCTGCGGCAGAGCCCGCATTTTGCAAGCGTGGGCGACCAGTAGGGGATGCTAATGGAGTTTTGCACATGCACGACGCTGCGATATATGTGGGCATCGACGTCAGCAAGGACGGCGTGGACGTGGCCGCCGGATCCGGGGGCGCGGTACGGAGGTTCGCCAACACCCCGGCCGGAGTCGGGAATCTGATAAGGCGCCTCAAGTCCTTGTTGGTGGCCCTGGTCGTACTTGAGGCTACCGGCGGCTACGAGGAGCGTTTGGCCGACGAATTGGACGACGCCGGTCATGCGGTGGCGGTGGTGAACCCGGGCCGGATCCGGAGTTTTGCCCGTTCGCTGGGGGTCCTGGCCAAGACCGACGCCATCGACGCCAGGATAATCGCGCGCTATGCCGAGGTGGTCAAACCCCCGGCAAGGGTCCAGCCGTCCAGGGCAGTCCGCACCCTGGCGGCACTGGTCGGCCGCCGCGACCAGCTGCTGGCCATGCAGGTCGCAGACCGCAACCGATTGGAGCTGGTCAGCGACCCGACCGTCCGAGGTGACATCCGCCGCGCGGTCGCCGGCTTCAAGCGGCGCATAACGACCCTGGACCGCAAGATCTCCGCCGCCATCGCCGCCGACCGCGAGCTCAAGGCCCGCGACGAGCTGCTGACATCGGTTCCGGGCGTGGGGCCGGCGTTGGCCTCGACCATGGCCGCCTACCTACCCGAATTGGGCAGCCTCGACAACAAGGCCATTGCCGCGCTGGTGGGGGTGGCGCCCTTTAACCGCGACAGCGGACGCTCCAGCGGCAAGCGGTACGTCTGGGGCGGCCGGAGCCAGATCCGGAAGGTGCTGTACATGGGAGCGCTGGTGGCCACGCGGCACAATCCGGCTATCAGGGCGTTCTACGAACGCCTGGTTGCGGACGGGAAGCCCAAGAAGCTGGCCCTGACAGCCTGCATGCGCAAGCTGCTGGTGATCTTGAACGCGATGGTGCGGCACGGCGAACTCTGGCGTGGGGAGCCCGTCTCGGACTAAACGCCTTGTAGGTCCCGACCGCTCTGCGAGCAAGGTCCCGGGCGAAGCCCTTGTCCGGGATCGGGCTCTCGCGGCGATTCCGCATCCGGTTACCGCTTCTCGATCGAGCCCGATCGGGGCTGCGTTCGCTATGAACCGCGGTCGGGGCGCTGGATATCTCCTCCCCTATCTCCCCCGGACCCCTCTCATCCCACCTCTACGCATTTGACATTCAAGACGATTGCTACGGTTACAAGCGCATCGTTGTCGTGGGCCAGAATGAATCCAACTCGTTGGCCAATAATCGGTTTGGCAATGAATTTCTGCGGACCGAATCTACCGCGCAGTTGGTCAAAGGGGATTTAACTTGGGAGACGAACAAGTCTTCACGATTGAATCGGGAAATGCTCTACCCTCACAGCGAATTTCGCTAGCGGATGCGGGTTTTCGCGAACGAACACACTTGCAAGAGTGGGTCCGAGAAAATCCAAAAATACTTGGCGACTCAGTGCGTATAGTTGCCCTCGAATTCAGTTCTTGGCAAAGTCGCAATAGCCGACCGCTAGATCGCCTTGACCTGTTGGGGATCGACGAGGACGGAAGACTCGTTGTAACCGAATTGAAGCGTGGATTGGCTCCCGATTTTGTGGAGACTCAAGCGATCAAATATGCAGCCATGGCGAGCCGGTTCAATTCCTCGACGCTTGCTGCCTGTCACGCCCGATACCTGACTGACGTTGGTGAATCACAGGTCAGTGAAGACGAAGCCCGCGGAATTCTCGAGGACCACATCGGAGGAGATTTCGATCCTGAATTACTGAAACGACCCAGGATCATTTTGATGGCGGAGGGCTTCCCACCACAGGTCTCGGCAAGCGCCGTGTGGTTGACAGAAATGGGAATAGATGTGTCGCTAATCGAATTTGGCGCCTGGAAAACTGGTAAAGAAATCGTGCTCACGGTATCGCAAACGTGGCCTATTCCCGATGCCGAAGAATTCGTCGTTAATCCAGTACCGCCAGGGGGTGTTCGGGAGAGGACGCGTAGCCGTCGAGAGGCAACTGCAACCAAGAAAATTGTTGACGGCGGCTTGCTTGACGATGGTGTGCAATTAGACTTGGTTGTCGAAGCTTTCCCGGTGAGAATGCGGCCAAAAATCGCTAACTGGCTGGCAGAAAAGCCGGGGCGAGCCTTAGCAACATGGCGTAACCACTCCCGCTTGCCATTGACTTGGTCGATCGACGGCAAGAATTGGAGTCCAACCGGACTGGCAAAGGAAATCGGAGTAAGGGCCACAGGAGAATTGCTCGCTGTTATCAACGGGCCCGAAGCTTGGCAATCGAGGAGCGGGAAGTCGCTCGCTGAATTGGCGGGGTTTAGTTGGGCCCGGGGAATTAGGCGGGATTGGGATGCACTTCACAAACTACTGAACGAAGTGCGATCTGGGGAGTGGACTACGTACGGCGATTTGGCCAAGTTGGTTGAGAGTTCTCCTATTGCTGTCGGGAGACACATTGCCACATGCGGGGATTGCTCCGGGGGGTACAGAGTGCTTAATTCCGACGGATCGGTTTCAGACAACTTCAACTGGTCAGACCCTACGGATAAGCGAGACCCAACACAAGTACTGGTTGACGAAGGCGTGCTCTTCCCAGGCGGTAAAGCTGACGCCGACCAACGACTTGCCGTCGACGCGTTATTGACTCGCTCAAAGCAAAGCGCTTAATTCGAAACAACCTCTCGCATTTCTTGAAATGACCTAGATGTGAATTCGCGCTGCTTGTGGTACAGATGAAGGGATTCGTCCTCAGTAAAAAGTTGTAAGCCAGCAATTGCCCAGTTTTCAAAGGTCGTGCGGATTAACGTGAAATCGTCCGGGGCGTAGACTTAACTCCTATTATCGTCAATCTGCCAACGTTCACACCCGTGCGCCCAAAGCGCAACACGGCCATGTCGTCGCCGGGAATGCCCTTCCACGACCTCGACTTGACGTCCAGGTCGCTAACGCTGCCCGCCGCCCGATTTGAGCCGCAAGATTCATTGGTATGGTGTCGGCCGCAAATGTGCGATCGAACCTTCAATAGGCGTCGGTAAGCAGCAGCGGAAATCATGTAGCAACCTGCGCGCTCCCGACCAGGAGATATTGCGCGAGAAATCCAATGGTTCGATACCGCAAATTAAATCTACCCAAATTTGCCATAGGACTTAATCGTTTTGAGGAATCTGGTCGCAGATTCGATGCGTGATTGCCTTCAGTCACTTCCAGGTGTTGACCGTCGAGGTCCACTGGCGAGTATCACGATGATGTCGCGAGATTTGGTGAATCAATATTCGGGCGTGGCCCCCGTCGAATTGCAAGATCGTCCATCACCATTTCAGCCACGAAAAAGCCGATGATTCCACACGATATTCGTGTAACCGGCGTTAGGCTTGCTATCGTCCGCACCAATTGAAAGGCGCCTTCGAATCAATAACGCCCGCCATCTATTCGACCGCCTCGATTGCACCGAAATGATTGACGAAATTGAACCCGTTTCGCGGTTTGAGAGGGTGAATCGTTCGCCAAAGCGCTACATGCAGACCGTCCGCGAAGAGCTTGAGCGCTGGTATGCGCGGTTTCCGGATCCACGAGGTGATTTGCGCGCCCGATTTAGAAGCGGGGACACGAATCACGACGGCGCGTTTTTTGAGCTCTTCTTGCACGAATTGTTTCTTCGCCTCGGGATGTCGGTGGAAGTTGGGCCGAAACTCGACGGCGGTTCGGCGCCCGATTTCCTAGTCTCGGGTGCCAGCGGAACCGCTTTTGTTGAGGCTACGTACCTGGAGCAACCATTTGCGACCCCGCCACTTGAAAAGCCGGTACTCAACACGCTCAATGAGCTGGGCCAAGAAGCACCTGCAGGGATCGGATTGCACGTGGGAGTTGTAGGCGAGCTAAAAATGGCCCCGCCTTTGAAACCCATCAGGCGTAGCGTCATCAATTGGTTAAAGAGCCTCGATCCTCAAGCGGTGAATTGGGCAAGCGGCTTCAAGCACTGCATAGCGGTCGATATCAAGTACGGTAACTGGCGCCTCGAATTGGAGGCGGTGCCGAGATCATCCACATGTTCGCTGATCGTAATTGCTCCTTCGCGAATGTCCGATCGGAATCCCGAAATGGGCCTACGTAAAGCGGTCGACAAGAAGTCGCACAAGTACACGGGCCTTCAGCATCCGCTGGTTGTTGCGGCCAACATACGGAGCGCCGATTTGAATCGGGCCGAAATCGCCGCATTGTTTGGTTCCGAGGCTTTGCGATTGAGGAAGAACAGCGCAGACGACGAACTGATCCCAGAGGGAATGGTTCGAACCGGGCAAGGATTGTGGTTCGATAACTATCAGGGTCAGATTCGAAACAGTGAGTTGAATGGCCTAATGATGTTTCGCGATCTTGCCCCATGGACGGTTGCGAACGCTACCGCCTGCCTCTACTTGAATCCATATGTGGATGATCGGGTGCCGAAAGAGCTGCGAGCACTTGGGCACGCATCGAGCACAGACAGCGAATTAGTCGTGCATGATGGAGAGCGATGCGTGCGCGGCGTGTTCCGTTTAGACGCCGATTGGCCCCCGGGAATCATATCCACAAAAAGCGGGGCCTGTGAGGTCACCGATCAATGACCGGCCCAATTTGTGTCGGAACGGACCTGATCCGCATCCGTCACCGACCCGGCTGATCGACCCGGATTGGGGCCGATCGGGCCCCGCGACGGGCGTCTTCTCGCTGCGCACCGGCCATCGCAATCGTCAATATGTCCCGAATCGGCCACCGTCAACGTGGCCTGCTCCCCTTGTATGTTCCAAATGGGAAGTCCCGGGTGCGGTAGGACGCATTCCCCTTGGTCCGTTGAGACCGTAATGAAGCACGCTCGCCGCACCCGGATCTCCCGGCGCATAGACCCCGAACAATTGCCTTGGTGGGCGTGACCCCGAATTTGCAAGGAAGGGCGTAGCGCTGAGAGTAACTATAGGGAGTTTTGCATGCGCGAGGACGTGTATGTGGGCGTCGACGTTGCCAAGGATCACCTTGCATACTGCACCTCGTTCGACTCGCAACCGTCGGCTGGTGATCTGACCGGTCGGCGGATGCTTGATCGTAGTTCGCCCAGGTTGGCGGGCCTCTCGTAAAGCCAGCGGTTGCCACCGGTGTTTGCGCCCTGCAGGCGTCCACTCCGCCGCAGGCCGTTGACCATAGTCGGTGCTATACCCAGGAGCGCCGCCACCTCGCGGCCGGTGAGCAGACCCAGATCGCGCCGTCGCTCATACCTGGTCTTGAGATCGTGATCGCGCCGCAGCACGTAGACCTTCCTGGCGTTGAAGGCGTTGCCACGCCCGGTGCGGACGCCGCGCTGGTTAAGGATCGCGGCGATCTCGGCATAGGAGTGATCCGCCAGCAGTTGATCGAGCAGGGCAACCACGCCCGGGTCGGTGCGGTACCGATCGGCTGCCGACAGCGGCAGGGGAAGCTTAAACCGGCGGTCAGCGCCGCCGCGCAGGCGCACCCCCACGCCGATCTCCCCACTCTTGACGATGGTCACATCGGCGATCAGGTGGCCAAGCATGCGCTTGCGCTGCTTTGCCGGGGTTGCCGGGTCGCTCCAGAGCGCCGGGAAGTCGGTCGCCAGGGCCTTGATCCGCTTGCGCTGGCGCTCGCTCAGCTCGGCCCGGTCCTGCTCGCGCTGCCTGGCCTGCTCGTCTGACGCGTCCTGCAGGCGCAGCAGGCAGGCGTTCCACTCGGCCTCGAGCACATCGACTACCAGGCGGTTGGACGGATCGGCCATCCGATGGCGTCGCCCCGCCAGGTCGACCTCCTCCTCCAGCCGCTGCACCGCCTTGGCCCGCAATGCATCGGCCTCGTGAATGCGCCGCCGCAGCTCGTCCTGGGCCGAGAGCGCCAACTCGAGCATCTGCGGATTCATAAGTTCGAGCACCAGCTCCGCGACCGCCGCATCGATCGCCGTCCCGGGAACCGACTGGCAGACCGGCAGCCCCTTGTCGACGCCCTCGCGGCGACAGACATAGCGGGGCCTGAGTTGCCGGCCGCGATTGTCATAGTGGGTCGTCATGCGTTTGCCGCATTTCCCGCAGACGGCAATGCCCTGCAGGAGCGCCGATCCCTCGCGCGGCGGACCGCCCTGGCCCTCGCGCCTCCAGGAACGGGCCGACCGCGAGAGCGTCTCCTGGTTGCGCTCGAACCGCTCCCAGGTGATGTAACCGGGGTGGTGATCGGTGATCAGCACCCTCCACTCGTCCCGGGGCGTCCGTACCCTGCGGTCGCGTCCGTTGACGCGCCGGGTGCGATAGCGCCCCCAGGCGAACGCTCCGGCGTAGCGCGGGTTGTGACAGGACCAGGATGGCGCGCGCGTGGGTGAGCTGGTCCCAGAAGAGTTCGTCCTTGCGCGGCCCGTGGTAGGGGCGCGTCGGGAAGGAGAGCGAGCGAGTGTTGAAGTAGACGACCACCGCCCGCGCCGAACCGGTGCGCTCGTAGACGGTAAAGAACGTCTTTAGGGTGTCGCGTACCTGGGCGTCGGGATCGAGCGCGACCCTATCCAGCGGATCGTAGACAAAGCCCACCGGCAGCCGGCAGCGCAGCTCGCCGCGCTCGGCCTTGGCCCGCACTCCGCCCAGCAGGCGGGCCTTCATCACGTGCAGCTCGGCCTCCGACATGGTGCCTTTAAGGCCCAGCAGCAGGCGGTCGTTGTACTGGGCCGGGCTGTAGATCCCATCCTCGTCCAGGATCAATGTGTCTGACTGCGCGCACAGCTCCAGCAGGCGATGCCAGTCGGCGTTGTTGCGCGCCAGGCGCGAGACCTCCAGGCCCAGCACGATCCCGGCCCGCCCCAGCGACACCTCGCTGACCAGACGCTGGAAACCCTTGCGGTCCGAGTCGGCTCCCGACCGCCCCAGGTCCGAGTCAATGACGCAGATCTGCTCCGGCGCCCAGCCCAGCGAACGCGCCCGGCGGCGCAGATCGTACTGGCGGCGGGTGCTCTCCCGGTTCTCCATCACCTGCCGCAGGGTTGACTGCCGCACGTACAGGAAGGCCCGGCGGGCAAGATGCTGCGCGGTCACCCTGCGTTGCATCTGATCGATCACCGCCGGACTCCGATCCCAGCGCCAATCCCAGCAGGATGTCGAGCAGTTCGGCCGATCCGGCCCGGTGCGGCGACGATGGCCCCGGGGCCGTGGATGCGGGACGCCGGGCCAGCCAGGCCGGGATCCCTCGTCGGCGGATGATCGCCAGGCTGCGCCAGTCCGAGCCCCCGTCGGGAGCGAGCGCCTGGCGGCGCAGTTTCTCGTAGGCGGCGACCGGCGGCTGCGGTGCTGTACCCGGACTCTGGTCCGGGATGGTTAATTTTTTGCGCGCCGCAACGCCCGCTCGATGCTGCAGCGGTGCACCGATACGCCGAAATGCTCGTTGACCAACCGCGCCAGCGCCGCCGCCCCCAGACCGGGGTGCTCCCGTCGCACCTGCTCAATGAACAAAACGATCTCGGGGACCAGCTTGCGCGCTTTACGCGGACCGGGGCGCTCGGATAGGAGTCCGGCCAGGCCGCCGACCCGGTAGACCCGGGCGACGTTGTACCAGGTCGGGCGGGAGTAACCGTAGAGACGGGCGCTGTCAGACACCCTACGTTCATCGACAAACACCCGCCGCAGCATCTCGTAACGCACCTGGCAAAGATCGCGCGGGTCGAAGAAGTCATGCCCGGCGAAGAGTTCGTCGCCCACCCGCTCGGGATGGGGATTGAGCGCCCCGCAGCTTCGCAGGAACTCGATCTTGGGATCATTGGCGGCAGACATCGGCATCGTCCTTCCTGAAAGAGTAATGATAAAGCTGTTACGCAACCATAGCCCGATCCGACAACCGGCGACGCCTGCCAATTGACGATCGACGCCAGCCTGTATAAGGGATGATATATCCTGATCCAGGCGATCCACAACGACTTCCACAGTTGGGTCATGTGCGCATATCCTTTTACGTGTGTTGCTCTAATCACTTTACATCTCCTTTGTCCTCCGATATGCCCTCGATAAGGTTTGCGAGCGCGTTCAGGTCATCGGGCCGAAACGCCGAGCGGCCGGCGGCGATGACCTGGAAGGGGTCGGGCGGGGCCTGGTCGGTCCACTCGAGCGGGAAGCTCTGCTGGCGGTTGCCGCCGATGTCGCAGATGACCCGTTCGGCGCCCCAGCAATGCCCGGACCGGATCAGCCGGTAGCGCCTGCCCCGGCGGGGATGGAATGGGTGGGTGATGACGACCGCGGCTTCTTCGGCATGCTTACCGCGTGCAGTCGGAGGTAACTTCCAAAAACACCGTCGATATCGCCCTCGGGCCCCAGGGCGAGGTCTTTACCCTGCCCAACTCTGCGGCCGGGTTCGGGGCGTTGATCAAGCGCCTCGAGAACTATCTGGTGGCGCTGGTGGTCGCAGAGGCCACTGGCGGCTACGAGGAGCAGCTGGCCGACGCTCTCCGGGACGCCGGCTATAAGGTGGCGGTGGTAAATCCGCGCCAGATGCGCGACTTTGCCCGGGCGCTTGGGATCCTGGCCAAAACGGATCGGATCGATGCCCGGGTGATCGCCCGCTACGCCGAGGCGGTCAAGCCCCCGGCAAGGGAGCGCAAGTCGCCCGCCGAGCGCGAACTGGCGGGACTGGTTGCCCGCCGCGGCCAGCTCATGGACCATCTCACCGCCGAGAAAAACCGGCTGGGGAGGCGGGTAGTTCCGCGTGTACGTGCCAACATCAGGCGCGCCATTGCCGGACTGGGGCGCCGCATCGCCACCCTTGACCGCGATATCGGCAAGCTGATTAAGGCCGACTCCGATCTTGCCACCCGCAGCGCGCTGCTGACCTCGGTGCCCGGCGCCGGCCCGCAGCTGGCGGCAACCGCGATCGCCTACCTGCCCGAGCTTGGAACGGTGGACGAGAAGCAGATCGCAGCCCTGGTAGGGGTTGCGCCCCTGAACCGCGACAGCGGCGCGTATAGTGGCCGGCGAACGACCTGGGGCGGACGCTCAAGGGTCAGGTCGGCGCTTTACATGGCGGCCCTGTCAGCCTCGCGCCACAATCCGGTGATCAAGGCTTTTTACGACCGGTTGGTGGAGAGTGGGAAACCCAAAAAAGTGGCGCTGACGGCTTGCATGAGAAAGCTGCTGGTGATCCTGAACGCGATGCTGAGGAACGGCGAGTATTGGCGCGAGGAGTCCGCCTCGGGCTGAACGCCGGGCAGGTCCGATCGCTCTTGCGGGCAAGGTCCCTGGCGAAGCCATGCCCGGGATCGGGCTATTGCGGCGATTACGCATCCGGTTATCGCCTGTCGATCGGGCTGCGGTCACTATGAACCGCGGTCGGGGCGCTGGATCTATCCTCCCCTTTCTCCTGGACCCCTCTGACCCCACCTCTGCCGGAATTGACAATCAAGACAATTGCCTCATTGGTACCAGAGGGAATGTGAATAATCTGGTTCCAACGAAAAGGGACAGCAATGGCGAAGCGAAAGTACTCGCCCGAACAAGTCAGAACAGCCAGTCCAACTGGTACCAGGACAAGGAGTGAAAGTCTCCCGGGATGAAGGGCGAGAGCCAGCCCACATCAGCCCGCGAGCCGTGCGCAGGCCGTCGCGAGACGGTCGGTGAAGCGTCGGCAGCGGAGCGTGCGGACAGAGCTATGGAGCACCGAAACATCGGGTTTGTCCCGAGCGCCGAGACCGTGATTCTGGTCGAAGGCAACACCGGCGGCGGCAATAGATGGCCAGCCGTCAGCCGGGCTCGACGGTGTCAAAGAACTCATGTACGTACGTAAGTCCCGGGCCGGGAACTGGGAGATCTGCGCATTACCCCGGTTCACTCGCAGATCCGGGGCCGCATCGGGAAGGAAGGAGTTTCGCAATCCGATGATGCACGATGTGCAGAAGTCTGATGCGGCCATAGTACCTGCGAAGGCGGCGAACAATGGGGCGTAAAACCCCGGCGGAGCCGCCGGAGGAAAGGGCCGCAAGCAAGAGGAACGCGCCAGGCACCGGCACGGACTACACCCAGGGGTGGGTTCCCGTGTCACCCGGAGCCGAACGCGTACGGCAACACGCCAAAGAGAACCCAGAGGGAAAACTCACCGCGCTCTTACACCACATAGACCTTGACGCGCTAAGGGATGCGTTCTACGGGCTAAAACCCAATGCCGCTCCCGGCGCCGACGGGATCACGTGGAGGATGTACGAGGAAAACCTGGAAGAGAAACTTCTCGACCTTAAAGACCGCGTGCACAAAGGAGCATACCGAGCGACCCCCGTCCTGCGGGTAGCGATACCCAAACCGGACGGCGGGAAGCGAGCGCTTGGAATCGCATCCATAGAGGACAAGATCCTGCAGCGGGCGGTGTGTCAACAGATCCTTGACCCGATCTATGAATCGGAGTTCGCCGGGTTCGCATACGGGTTCCGGCCAAAAAGATCAGCGCACGACGCGCTGGACGCCCTGGCCTACGCCATCGAACGGAGAAAAGTCAACTGGATTCTTGACGCCGACATAAAAGGCTTCTTCGACCATCTCGACCGCGAGCGACTCATCTCGTTCCTGGGAGAGCGAATCGGAGACAACCGCGTCCTGCGCCTAATCCGCAAATGGCTGAGCACCGGAGTAATGGAAGCCGGAGAACTATCCGACAGCGTGCAGGGAACACCGCAAGGGGCGCCGATATCGCCGCTGCTTGCCAACGTGTACCTGCACAAAGTCCTGGACTCATGGTTTGCCAAGGAATGGCGACCCAAAAGGGCCAGCGGCGAGGTCTACATCGTCAGGTATGCCGATGACTTCGTCCTGGGATTTGAGTACCGCAGCGATGCGGTCAGATTTGCAAAGGATTTGCGAGACAGGCTAGAAGAGTACGGATTAGAGCTTGCAGCCCACAAGACCCGCCTGATCGAGTTCGGCAGATACGCGATCGAGAATCGCCGCCAGCGTAACGACAGCCGTCCGGAGACTTTTGACTTCCTCGGCCTAACGCACTACTGCTCAAGAACCCGCAGCGGCGGCTTCAAACTGGGACGCAAGCCCATCGCCAAGCGAGTACGACGCACCCTGAAGGCGATCAAAGAGAAGCTGCGTATGCGCATGCACGATGATCCGATGCAGACCGGGCAATGGCTCGGGATGGTGCTGAACGGATGGCTCAACTATTACGCCGTCCCCACCAGTTATCCGTCCCTTTGTCGATTCCGCCAACGGCTGCAATGGCATTGGAAACGCACCCTGCAGCGTCGCTCGGACAAAGATCGCACCACCTGGGAGCGCATCAGCCAGCTTTGCGACCAACTCTGGCCGCCCGTCCAAATCCGCCACCCATGGCCCGCCCAGCGCTTTGCCGTTAGATACTCAAGCTAGGAGCCCGGTGCGTTAACGCGCACGCCGGGATCTGTACGGGGGGCATCGGGCAACCGGTGTTCCTACCGTGAATCAACAAGCTCCGGGCCATAGAGCTGGGCGCCCAGGGCGATCGCCCAGGGCGACACGGTCGAGCAGAGCTGCCGCCAAGGCGGCGATCAACGTCCAGACCTTCAATGAGAGGCCTATTACCGCTGGCGCTCCCGCTAAGGTCTCCGAACGAAGGGCGGGGTGCTGGGCCATACGAAAACCCGATCCGGAAAAGGACAACCTCACCGCCGAGATCAGGATGCCAAGGAGAACAGACCGAACCCCGCTAGCGCCTGCCGCGAGGAGAACAAGCGCTTAAAACACGCGGTGGCCGATTTAACGCTCGACAACCAGATCCTTCAAAGAGGGGCCTTAAGGAAATTGGTAAGCCCGGAGCGAGGCCGCAAGTGCGTCGCGCGCTATGCCGAGGTGGTCAAACCCCCGGCACCAGCCGTCCGGGCAGTCCGCATCTTCAAGGTCTCCGAAAGAAGGGCCTGCCGGGTGCTGGGCCAATCGCGCCGCACCCAGCGCTACATCCCAAAACCCGATCCGGAAGAGGACAACCTCACCGCCGAGATCAGGATGCTTTCCCTCGGACGGGAAGCACCCCCAGCCTATGGCTACAAGCGCATCAGCCGCCCTGCTTAAACACTCCGGGCTGGAAACTGAACCGCAAACGGGTATTGCGCATCTGGCGCGCGCATCACCGCCCTGCTTAAACGCTCGGGCTGGAAGGTCAACCGCAAGCGGGTACTGCGCATCTGGCGCCGGGAGGGACTAAAAGTCCCGATCCGAAAGGTCAAGAAGTCGCGCCTCTGGCTTTAAGAACGGACGCTCTACGCGGCTTATGGCCGAGCGCCCGAATCACGTCTGGGCCTACGACTTTGCTTAACCAGCGCACCGAGGACGGCAGACCACTGCGGATCCTTACCGTGGTCGATGAGTTCACCCGCGTGGCCTTAGCGGCCCGGGCGGCCCGATCCTTCCCTGCCCGGGACGTGATCGAGACAATCGCCGACCTCATGCTCATCCGCGGGGTCCCCGAGCACATCCGCTCTGACAACGGCCCCGAATTTACTGCCAAAGCGATAAGGCAATGGCTATCGGCAAACCAGGTCAAGACCGTCTACATCAAGCCCGGAGCACCATGGGAGAACGCCTATGCCGAATCCTTCATCTCCAGGGTGAGGGACGAACTCCTGGAGCGCGAGATCTTCTACACCCTCGAAGAAGCCAGGGTGATGCTGGAGCGCTTCCGGATCGACTACAACAGCGTGCGTCCGCACAGTGCGCTCGGCTACCTATCGCCCCTGGAAGCGATCGAGGCGGCGGCGTGATGGAGTACCTGCAAGTTGCCATCCGGCTGCTGCCGGCCGGCCTCATCGACGGCCTGGCGTCCGTCTTCGTGGGTGCTACGGGCGGCCGCAATATCAGCTTCGCCGCCAGCTCTCCTGCAGGAGAGCTGGCGGCACCCTCCCACAAGACAATGTCTCAAACCACCTGGTACCAAAACCGGGGACCTGCCACAACGATTCCCGTGTGAATGTCTATATCCACTTGTTGGTTACAACCCGGAACGCAACATCTCATCTTGTAATGCAGGCCTATTTCGAGTGCCGCGCCGCAGTTCAGCGAGGAAGCCTTGCCAATCCGAATCGCGTCCGAGGCGCCGGAGCAAGTCACGCATGCTGATCAGTTGCCTGCACGCTTGCTTGTAATTCTTGCGGCCACGGAGTTCGATGTAAATTTCTGCCAAGCAACGGAAATAGGAGGGCGCTTCTCTGAGGCTCGTCGTTGCGACTGCCTCCACAGCCCGAATTAGCCGCTTCATGACATGAGCACCAAGGTACGCGTGCCCAGCTAATTCAAGCGCCGGTTCAACTTCGCCTTCATCGATGTATTCGTTTGCAAGCGCATTGATCTGGCCTGAGGTCGATATTCCATGCAGTGCATGCAATCGGATGTTTTCCCATTGCCCAGCATGCAGTGCAAGCTCGCGTAACTCCCGATATCCGGAGGCACCGGGATCGCGTTCAAATAGGAATTCCGCTATCGGTAGAGCTCTCGAATACTTTCGATACCCGATGTAATGGGTCTTGAGCCACTCGGCAAGATTGGAATCTCGACTCGACTCAAAGCATTCATGAAGCGAGGGCTCGATCGAATGCGCTTTACCGTGGCGATCGAATAATTCTCCAAGTTCTGGCAATTCTGGGCCCCAAGCCATCCCAATGGCGTCAAGGGCGTCGTCAAGTCGACCCATCTGCAGCAGGCGATCGGCCAACTCGATTGCGAGCCCGCTCTCCCGGCAAATTTGAAGGCAGGCGTCCTCATCCAACTCCCCTTGCGCCAATTCCAGTAAGAATCTGCCACGCAACTGGCGATCGATATGGTCGGGCCACGTAAGCCCAACGGGCATGTCCGCCCGGATCCAGGCGGTCAGCAATGCCTTTTCAATGCCGGAAGCATGCTCTTTGATCAACGCACCTGATTTGCCGGCGAACAGTGAGTCGCTGTAGATGACATCGTGCAGGTGCAACTCCAGCAGCGTTCGCAGGGCCTTGTTCCTGATCGCGGCATCGCCTGCAGCGCCGGCCAGGCCCTTCGCCAAGCCTGTAATGCAGTGATTCAGCGCTGCCGCCAACTCGCCGTTGTCACAGTCAACCAGGACCGTAACTATCTCGGAACAATCGAGAATCCCGGCCGCAATTGCCGAATAAACGATGAGTGCGCTGCGAAAGTCCTCAAGCGCCAGGTATTCGTCGCCTTGTTCGAGCGATCTTTCGAGATCGTCCGCGGCCACTATTGCACTGTCGTAGTCGCAATGTCTAACCTGAAATGCAAATGACGCGTATCGACGACAGGTTGCCGGATCAAGCAGGCCTTGGTCCGGGTGTCTTGTTGCCAAAAATGTTTCCGGGAAGTCCTCCAAACCCGGTCGCAGCGCGAGTAGCCGATTGATTAGTTCGATCAGCTCGGATTTGCTGCGGCGTTCCAGGGCGGCGTCTAGGCCAACCGCCACGCCGAATCTCTCCGGGTCCTTTGAGTAGGCAATTAGGGTGGCGGCCACGTGGGGGCAGTGACCCGTTTCGCCGATAGAGCACGTGCAGGACGCACTTTCAATATCGTTACCGGACAGCACCACGCGTACCCGGTAGGGACGGGGCGAAATCTCCCGGCAGAGGGCTTCGATTACGTTAGCGGAGCGCTTCTGATGCAAGATCTGGCCATCAGAAGATATGACCCGCCCGAGCCGAAAATCCAGAGGGCCAGCCCAGGACAGAATCGCTCTTTCGGAAACTGTTGGAAGGTCGTCTGGCACGTGCTTCAATTCACCTATTGGGCCGGGTTACAGTTTGATTTGCGGCCTGATGTTCGTGGGTTGATGTAGCGGCTAAGAGCCAACCCAAATTGTTTGAGTCCAGTAAATCAAATGAAGATTTCCGCAACGTCCAATATTTTCTGACGCACCCTGCAACTTTTTGACGCACCGCCCAGTTTTGCGCCCCGAAATGTAACCGATGGAAAGTCCGGCGCATTCCGAAGCAAGGCGAGCGGCCAGCACGTGGTTCAATCCAATCTAGTTCTATTGGCTCGCACGTCAGGCGGCAGCCAACTGTAATTCAGGTTGCAGTAAATCTCGGGCAACGTAACGGCGCAGGCGAAAAACCTGGGGTCGGCGTTCACCATGCGTTGCCCTGCCCAAAACCCGTGGCACGAAATATTGGCCACCGCCAGGTTCGCGGTGCGCAGCGGGGCCCGCTTTCGCTCTGGCATCGCGGACCCTGTGAAACTCCCTCGCGGTGCCAGGCAATAAATTCGCGCCAGGCGCGCCCCAAGGGTGTTGCCGTCGCCGCAGTGCCTTGCTCCAATATCCGACGAGCTGCAGCCTTTCTACATCCTGTCTTTGGCCTCGCTGGAGACCAAGATCAGAACAGAAGAGTCGGATTTCCGCGCCGATCCCAGGGCGTCGGCGTCGAGAGCTCTGTGATGGAGCGTGCACGGCGTAAATCCGTTCGGGGCCGCGTCAGGACCGCCGGCCCCACTTGCCACTTGATGTGGGATGCTTCCTGGCCCAGTAACCGGTCTGTAAATGCGGCGGCGCAGGGTGGCGCAGGCATCGACCAGCCCAAGCAAGCGGATCTTTAGTTCTCGATCGGAGAATTGGCGATCGCCAAATACATCATAATGACTCACATTGTGACTCGCACTAAGGAATGATCAAATCAATCAACTTACCATCAGGGGTTTGGATGATGAAGTTGACGCCATTCTCCGCCAGCTTGCTAAGCGGGAAGGGATCTCGCTCAATAAGGCCGCCTTGAAGCTGCTCAAGAAAGGCGCCGGTATTGCCGACACGGCCCAGGCAAACCCCAACGCCATCGGCACTGCTTTAGACGACCTTTTCGGAGTTTGGAGCCAGGAGGAAGCAGAGAGATTCGACACCGCCCTTGAGGATTTCGAGACGGTGGACGAAGGTGCCTGGAAGTGAGGCTTCTGCTCGATTCCAATGCATATTCCGGGTTCATGCGTGGAAATGGTGAAATCCGAGACTTGGTATCGACTGCAGAAGAGGTGCTGCTTTCAGCAATCGTTGTAGGTGAGCAACTATATGGCTTTCGTCGAGGGCGACGCTTTGAACAAAACCTTGCCGAGCTTCGGTCGTTCCTGCAACGTCCATTCGTTTCGTTCGTACCGGTGGGTGCGGTAACCGCTGATCGCTATTCGCGAATCATGATTGCGTTGAAGGCAAAGGGGCGACCGATTCCTACCAACGATGTATGGGTAGCGGCCCATGCCATGGAAACGGGCGCCGATTTGGTTTCCGCCGATCAGCACTTCGAACACGTCGATGGCATCGCGTGGGTTCGAACTTCGCGCTGATTCGGTCGTGGACGAAGGACTCGCTGCGCGAAGATCATGGACCACCAGGACCCGGTGGGGAGGCCAACAAAGGCGCCGCAGGCCACAGGCCGGCCGCGCGCCGCGACAAACCGGGCGCCGCGCAAAGGAAAGTCTGAATAAGTGGGCGCCCGCCGACGTTCCTGGCCATATTCGCCGATTTTGAAGCCGGGATCAGAGCATTTGGTCTCCTGCGACACCAAATACAGTCGCAAACCCGGGATTCTCATCCCGTTTTGGGCGCAATGATCCCAGGACAAGTTACGCCGCCAGCAGCTTTTCGGCCCGCAGCAGGTTGGATAGCCCGGCCAGCAGCAGCAGGCGCTGGGTGTTCTTGTAGGGCCCGCGGTACCTGGCCTTCCCGTAGCCAAACCAGCGCTTGAGATCGTAGAACGGGTGCTCCACCCTGGCGCGCATCGATGACTTCGCCTGCTCGGCTCGCTCCTGGTCAGAATTCTTAGTCGAGGAGTTTGCGCTTCCCCTTGCGCATGGCGATCCTGAACTCGACCTCCTCCTCCGGCAGCCTCTCCTCAATCCCCTGGTAACCGGCGTCTCCCCATACGGTCTTCTCTTTACCGGTGAGCAGGAATCCGGCCACATTCAGGTCGTGCACGTTGGCCGGGGTGGTGACAAGGGAGTGGACGATTCCCGATCCAGAGTCCACCCCGATATGGGCCTTCAGGCCGAAGTGCCACTGATTGCCCTTACTTGGCGGAACGCATCTCGGGATCGCGTTTCTTTGCGCGGTTCTTGGTCGAGGACGGCGCGGCGATGATGGTGGCGTCGCCGATGGTTCCCTGCTGCAGCCGCACGCCCTTGGCGGCAAGGTGGTCGATGATGCGCTGGAAGATCTTTGCGGCCAGGCCGTTCTCCTCCAGGCGGCGACGGAAGTTGAGGATGGTGGTCTCGTCGGGCAACGGTCCATCCAATGCAAAGCCGCAGAATCGGCGCACCGACTCAATGTCGTAGAGAGCGTCCTCCATCGCTGGAGCGGAGAGGTTGTGGGTTATCTGCGCCACATGCACGCGCAGCATCTTTCCCAATGGGTAGGGACGGCGGCCGTTGCCGGCCGTGGGATATACGGGTCCAATCAGATCTTCCAGCTCTGACCAGGGGACCAGGCTGTCAAGGCGGTCAAGGAAGAGTTCGCGCCCGGTCTTGCGCTTCTTGCTCTCGAATGCGACGTCGGCGAAGGTGCGTTCGGACACGGTCGGGGTTCCAACTCTGCCAGATGTCATGTTCTGATTTTGGATCAGATATCCGATTCAGCCCAGAGCCGGATAGCCGGCCGGGGTTGGCGGAGACTTATTCAGAGTTGCCTTAAGGGAATTCGCGTGGCCGAGACGATGCCGCAGTTTTTTTATTGGGATCACCAATTTACCCTGCCAAATCGTTCTTTGGCCCCAGCCGTGTTCAGTCATTTAAACCCGGCAGGCTGCCGCTTGCCACGTCATTAATTGCCGGGATGGCAATTGCGGCGATATTGATCAGCCCGTCGACGCAGAAATCAGTTATCGGGCTGGCCCCATTTTCAAGTTCTTTATGTAATTCGGATACCAGAGAGTTCCAATCGCGGTACTGCGGAAGATATTCATATTGCGGCCACAAATACGGATCTTTCGAGTTGGCGAGCGAAAGACTGCCTTTAATGAGCGCAGCTTTAATCGCTTCGCGATAGTCTGTCTCCCCAGCAGTCATCTCGCCAATCGGCCGCGGTGCCTTGATGCCCCACAACCAGCCGTTCGGACCCTGTCTGGCATGGGATTGGAACCCGATTTCGTATTTCGGTCGGTCGTTGAGCCCGAAGAACAGGAAGTTTGAATGCTGCTTGTCGCCTCCGTAGTTGTGCCGTACTTGGAGGTCACCGGCGAAGTCGGGCAGGGCTTGCTTCAAGCGAAGCTCGATTTTGTCGCGAAGATGAACCAGAAACCGTTTGCACACCTCATCCCGAATGATTGGCCATGCATCGTGGATGGCGAGCGCAGCTTGAATCTGGCCTGGGTTCGAATACAAGTATTCGCGTATTTCGCGCGTTTCGGCGTCGGTCGTCATGGTCGATTCTCCAAATCGCTGTCGGCAGAACGTCTGTGTTTGCTGTAGAAACCAATTCAACCGCTCGGCGCCACAGCGTTTGCGGCATGCTTCAATCCAGTCCTCAAGCGACGTATCGCCTCCGAAATACGGCATCACCCGAAAGTGCCCGCGCCACTTCTCGCGATCTTTCGCCGGGAGGCTGACTTCATCAGGCTCGCGTTCGTCGGGCGGCACGTACACAAGCAGGAATCGCCTTTCGTACGTCCGCTTGAGAAACTTCAAGTAATCGGCTATCTGGCAGGGTTGATCTTCGGCGTACGGCTTGTTTTCGAATGCAAGGCAAAACGGCCCGTTACCGGTCGGAATGTCCACGCTGACGTCGATGCGTCGGCCTTGAGGCGTCTGGCGCTCCGTGACC
The DNA here is from genome assembly GCA_965261345.1 of Chloroflexota bacterium. Classification (GTDB taxonomy): domain Bacteria; phylum Chloroflexota; class UBA11872; order UBA11872; family VXNJ01; genus VXNJ01. The sequence goes on along the minus strand of OZ253449.1, from coordinate 128,556 downwards.
ACTTTGATCGGGTTGGTGGCGGTTGCCCGAAACGTCGCGGACAGATCGCGCGTTTCAGGCAGGGCTTCCAGCATCGCCTCCAAGAAGGCCGTCCCCTGCCCATGCTCGGCGGTCGGATCAAGCAGGTCCGCGATGATGCGGGAGAGCCCGAGTTCGTCAGTACGCAAGTATTTGAAAACGTTGAACCTGCGCGCCAGATGTCGGTCCAGCTCGCGCTCGACTCTGCGGGCCGCCTGCAGGCGGGGGGTCAGCTCCGATAGCAGGCGTATGCGGTTGCGCCGCCGTATATTGAAAGCGTCGTCTACGTGTCGCAGCAGGGATTTGAATCCCGCCGGATTGGGCCCTACTTTTTTAGAGATCTAGCGACCCATCCTGCTACATTCCGAGCATGGATTCTGTCTTTTTATTTTCAATCAGGTGAACTCGGGTGAGCGGGACAGGTGGGATAGTCCTCCGGCCGTCCGGTGTCACCTGGCTGGATCACGAAGTCCCTGCGGTCCCGGTAAAGTAGCGCGCGGTTTAGGACGTAATTGATTCCTGGTTCGATCTTGTCCCAATGGGTCATCAACCAGTACTTGTAGTCACCAATGAACAGGTACGTGTTCTGCATGCGGAAGAATCGGCCGGACACACCCTCTCCGGCGCGGAACCGCTGGCAAACGGCTTCCAAGAGCGCCTGTTGGCCGTCTTTCTCCGTCAACACATATTCGTGGGGCCAGGTGTCACGGTAGGTGATTGCCTCTCGCCAGGGAGCGTTTCGAATCAATTCCGTCAAATTTGCAGTCACTCGCATTTTTCCCGTGTGGAAAGGTCCAATCGCTAAGTGTTCCCGGTGCAGAGCTAAGCACAGATCGATTTGGCTGTTCGTCGGTTGACCCAGTTCCAATATATTGTGCGGTTGAATCGTCCATCATTCAGGCCAAAATTCCAATATTCCCCGCCACTTTTCGCCCCGATCCGAGAGTTCAATCAAAACCACTGCTAAGACCACGACTGTATTCCCAATGCAATTATGGGTTCAGTTGGGTTGCGGTCAGGAGAGCGATGGGTCGAACGACGCCTTATGGCCATGAACAATCAGCGGCTCACCCGTCTCACAAAGCAGCCTGAAAGATGAATATTTCGGTCGGGAAAGCACGAATGTCATTAGAGGAATTGATCGCCACTCTACCTGTTGACCATGCCAATGCCCGGGACGCCAAGGTCGCAAAAGTGATCGCCATCCCAAGCCGCGCTGAACTCGGCGATGAACTATTGGAACTCTTCCCGCAATACACAAGTGAATTGTTGCGAAGTATTAAAGACAGTCTTCCGCGTGGCTCGGTTGTAGCTGCTTTGATTCCCGACGACAAGTATGCTGAGGCCGTTCTCAAGTCGGATGAATTGCAATTACCTGCGCTGCTGGTTGTTGACCATGGCATATTGGGCGAGCTTTTTGCGGTTCTTGCGAGATTTGTTCGCAATTTGGCGCGCGATTCCGACAGATCCGATGTCGAAATTATGATTCACGGTCGGATTCACGTCATCAACGGTCGCGACGAACATTTGATAGTCGATTACGGTGGGTCTTTCACGTCATTCGATGAAGTTCATCACCGAGTTCGGTCAATTCTTGAGCGCAACGGCGGATACCCGGGGACAGAGCCGGGACCATTAGTGCCGGACCATCTTATGGGCAAGACCGCCAATGCAGCGCTATTGATCCTAGTGGCCAAGGCGGAATTGGCAGAGGTTCGCGAGCAAATGGGGCTAGGAGATGCGTCCAGGGATGGAATAGATGAACATCCGCTGGTCGCGGCAGATTTCACTCTCTTTGTAGCTCTAAACGAACTGGGCCAAGCGCTAACTGGATTGCCGTCAAATAGCTCTGTATCGGGCACTTTTGAATACCTCTCGTCGTTGTTTGCGCGATTGGCGAACTCTTCGTCCGACAGCGAAGACGAAGACGAACGGTTCAACGACGAGAGTTGACGAAAGCTCGTCTGATCACAAGTCCGCAGTTTATTCGCAGTCACCGTCCCATGCTCGAGAGCAAATGGAATCATTCATCAATCAACAAGCGGAGATGACGGCGTTAAGTTACAAGACATAATGGCGATTAGGTCGAACCAGCGGCGCTCAAATGGCTTGTAGCCAACTTCCTTCGCAGTTCAAGGTGCGCTGATCTATTTCACTCAGCATGGTAACGGATATGTTACCATCTATCGATGTCTGAGCTTCGCGAATACTTGGACGATACGGGTCGGAGTCCATTCGGCCGATGGTTCGCAGGGCTGGATTCCCAGGCAGCAATAAAGATCACAACCGGATTAACCAGAATGGCCACTGGCAACCTCTCAAATACGAAGGGAGTTGGCGGCGGAGTAACGGAATTCCGCATCCATACTGGTCCTGGCTACAGGATTTATTTCGGTCGTGAAGGGAAAACGGTGGTCATTTTGCTCGGCGGAGGCACTAAGGCGCGCCAGCAATCAGACATTGCGACGGCCAAAGCGAATTGGCAGGATTTCAGGAATCGAAATCGGAGGGAATGAGAGTGGCTCTTACGCGTGAATTCAAGGAAACGGTGCAAGCCCGGGCAATAGTCGATCCCTTGTTTCGGGAAGGGTTATTGAACGAGGGCGTCCAATGTTTGCTGGGCGGAGAAATCGACGCAGGGAAAGTCCTACTGCGCGATTACATAAACGCCACTATAGGGTTTGAGGAACTGGGCGCTCGCACGCATAAATCGCCCAAGAGCCTAATGCGCATGTTCGGATCGAATGGCAACCCGCATGCCAAAAACCTGTTCGAAGTGATTAACCAAATCCAAGAACACGAGGGCGTGCAACTTGAAGTTAGGTCGGTTGCGATTGTCGAAAAGGTTTGATTCCGATCGCGAATTGATTCACCGGAGCGATTGCTCTCGAACCCGGGACGCAAGCTGGCCAAATCTGCGCTACGCGATTAATGGAGCAAGATTCGCGGTAGGGAAGATCGTTACCGATCTCCCCCCGCACGGATCCGGACGTGCGCGTTAGCGCATCCGGCTCTTACCTTGAGTGGGTGACGGCAAAGCGTGTGGCGGGCCATGGGTGGATGATGCGGATGCGGGGCCAAAGCTGTTCACACATCGCTTCTAGCCGCTCCCACGCAAAGTTTGCGGTTTGCGACTGGCGGCGCAGAGTGCGGAGCCAAAGCCACTGCAGGGCGCGCTTGAACTGGTCCAGGGATTTGTAGCTTGTGGGGACGGCGTAGTAGCCGAGCCAGCCACGAAGTACTCTTCCGAGCCATTGACCGGTTTCCACCGGATCGTCGTGCATGCGCCAGCGCAGCGCGTTCTTTAACGCATTCAGGGTGCGGCGAACGCGTTTGGACGATGGCTTGCGTCCCAGTCCGAAGCGTCCGGTTCGAGTCGTTCGGCAGTAGTGCGTCAGACCGAGGAAGTCAAAGGTCTCCGGTCGTCGCTCGCCTCTCCGGCGGTGGTTACGCGCCGCGTTTTTGCCGAACTCGATCAGGCGCGTCTTCTCGGGGTGCAACTCCAGTCCGTATTTCGTGAACCGCTCCTCTAGGTCCCTAAGGAACCTCTCCGCATCTTGGCGGTGCTCAAATCCCAGTACGAAGTCATCGGCGTATCTGACCATGTAGGCCTGGCCGATGGCTTTCTGCGGCCGCCACTGTCGCGCGAACCATTGGTCGAGCCCACCCAAGCAGGTACACGTTGGCAAGCAGCGGCGATATCGGCGCTCCCTGCGGTGTGCCCCGTGCGGGGTCGACCTTTAGTCCGTTGTCAAGGACACCGGCGGCGAGCCACTTTCGGATGAGGCGCAGGACTCTGCGGTCTGCGATGCGATCTTGCAGGAACGCCATTAGCTGTTCCCGATCGATATTGTCGAAGAACCCCTTGATGTCCACCTCAGCTACCCAGTTGACCCGGCGTTGCCCTATTACGTAGGCGAGCGCGTCCAGCGCATCGTGGGCTGAGCGATTGGGCCTGAACCCGTAGCTAAATCCCGCGAACTCCGATTCGTAGATCGGGTTCAGGAGGTTGTCTGTCACCGCCCGCTGGAGGATTTTGTCTTCCAGGGATGCGATTCCGAGCTTTCGCACTCCGCCGTCCGGTTTGGGTATTTCCACCCTTAGGACGGGGGCCGCCCGGTACGCTCCTTTGTGCAAGCGTTGGTGAAGGCCGGACAGGTTATCTGTCAGTCCTTCCCCGTACATCTGCCACGTTATCCCGTCGGCGCCGGGGGCCGCGTTCGGCTTGAGCGCAAAGTAGGCCGCAAAGAGCGTTTCGGGGGTTAAGTGGTGCAGGAGCGCGGTGAGTTTTCCTCCGGGATTTGCCTTAACGTATTGCCGTATCCGCTCGGCTCCGAGTGACACGGTTACCCGACTCTGGGTTCGGCCCGTGCCGGGCGTTGCGGATTTCTCTTGGTCGCGGCCCTTGGCTCTATCGACTCCGCCGGAGATCGCTCTCCCTTGTTCGCCGACTTCACAGCTACTACGGCCGCGTCAGACTTCTGCCCGGCGTGCATCATCAGCTACGGTTGCCTCCCTCCCCGATGCGGCCCCGTCGTGCGAGATGGCGGGGCACCTGGCAGATCTCCCAGGTCCCGGCAGGAGACGTACGTGCGTGCCTGGGTTCTTTGACGCCGCGGAGCCCAAACTGCGACTGGCCATTTGTCGTCGCAGCAGGTGTTGCCTTCGACCAATATGAAAGCCTCGGCGCTCCGGAATGTAAAGGTTGCGGCGCTCGATCGCCCCGCCCACACGCGCTGCTGTCAACGCTTCACCAACCGCCTCGCGGCGATCAGCGCATGACTCGCAGAGTGCTGCAGAATGGCTCCCTTCTTTACAGCACGGGGGACTTGCACCCCTGTCCCATGCCAGTTAGCCTGGCTGTTCCATAATTGCGATTATGAAAAACGGACGCTGTCTGCTGAGGACCAATCGAAAGTTCAGATGACGCGGTTCGTTGCGGCATTTCACTTCGTTGCACTAGGCTGCGCCGTTCGGATTTGAGCTCAAATCACGCTAGCATATTGGTCCTCGTCCGGGATTTCAACTGGTTGGAATCCAGGATGTCCAAAGTACAGGGGCTTCAGCAAGACATTTGGCTTTTTTGCGGCGATTGCCGCTAACCAATCGTGCTTACCGCGTGAGTACAACATGCGATCCGCAACATATACCGTCCGTCGATTAATCTCTTTCACCAGTTGATTTTGAGTCGCTGATGCATGTTCGAGCCCGAATTCCCGTCCTCGCCACGACGCATGCAACGCCGTGCGCGGCGACAGCGGAAGAGTCAATTCTGCTTGTGGGTGCCCCAAGCCGATCCCTTCAGTAAAAAACACCGGGTTGTCATTGGTTATGAACTCACCAGTTCGATTCGAATGGACTATCACCCATTGCATATGAAAGACGGCAAGTGCGACTTTTCCCACCAAATACTGCGACCTGATTAAGTCGTCCTTGTCAGAAACGTCGCCGCGAAGGATGCGTTCACTCAATTGATCAAGTGCGTTGATCCATTCGGCACTGGTATGTCCGTACCGCTCAATCATCTGGTCGAGATTTGCAATTAGTCGTTTACGATAGGCGCTGAATTCGGTTGGTAATACTTCCAGCAAATGATTTCGGGCGCGCGGCCCCCGCCGAACCATCGCGTTTATGTACCACGCAACGCTCGAGCGATCGTCGGGGTTAAGGTCCTCTCGGTTGCGGAGCTTGTTTAGTGGCCCGTGGGCAGGAGCTTCAATCAATTCAGCCAGCATTTTTTCGTCAACTGGCGAATAGTAATTGCGTGCTTGCGCGACATTCTTGATTGGAATTGGGCGATTGGAATATTTCAGAATTTTCGTGTCAAATTGCCAGATCATGCGTTTGCCGGGTGGACTCCCGAAATGCCGCCAATACTCTTGTGGGTTTTTATGTTGTCCCAAGTGGATCTCTCGGCTCGAATCGCGACTTGCCGTTGAATCGGTTCACCTCAACCACAATTGATTCAATTCGGCGAAAGGGCCGGCGCAGAAACGATCCGTTCACGCACGAATGCCACCGCCTGCAAGGAAACCAGCCAATAGGATTGCTCCAGTTCGAACTGGCCCATCACTCTGACAGATTCGCCGAGAGTCGGCAGACCAATGTCACTACCGAATCTCAGCCGCTAGGTTAGTCACTCGGCACTTCTAATTGGCGACCGATTAACGAGAGTCGCGTGGCGGGTTAGGGTCGTTCCCGGGCGGAACTGTATCGGAATCCCGGATCCGGCCATCGCGGCGGTGAATCACGACTTCGCCCCCGCCAAAGTTCTCTACGATTTCGCGCGTGAGCTCAACCGCATCAGCTTGCGTTTGCAGATAAGCTGACGACCGATCCGCGTTCGGCTTGACGACATCCCACCCACCTTCAGGATTAGTGACCACGTGACGGTTGCTGTCCTCCGACATTTGAATTCTTCAGTTAATTGGTGGATATGAATCTCACGCCGTGCGTCATTGATTGCCGGGTTATCGAGGGTATCAGATTTGCGATCCAAACAAAGCAGGCTTAGATCCGTTGATGCACGATATGATGTTGTCGAAAAACTTCCGACCGGATTGCGCACACCAAATATCGTGGCCCCACCGTCGGGAGCAAGTCGTGTGGTGATGCGGAAACAATATCTCACCAAGTAAAAACAATCGCTCGTCCGACAGGCGGACAGCGGCTCAATGCCATCCATAGGTGCCGCACGCTCGCACCCAGCAGATTGACCCGTGGCTAAAGCCGAGCGATGATCACTACTAGACGTAATCCCTATGAGCTTCATTGTCCTGACTTGACACTGAACAAGGTCCCGGGCGACGCCCGATCAGTGCGGTTGCGGCTCCGGTCAATTACCGGCCCCAGGCGGTCAAAGTCCGCCTGGTCGGCCTCCCCTAGGGAATGCTCGGGCATGCGGACGGTGACTTCCGGCCGACGCGAGCGGAATTCTTGAGGCCGCAGAAACGATTCAGAGATAAGCTCATGCTGGCTTGGTTCCGAGCCATCGGCGGGAAAATCGCGGCGAAACTCCCAATCCTTTGGCGGCCCTCGTAACGGATAAGCCAAATGGCTCCAGGCGTTCCCGCCTCACGATTTCGCCTGGGTGAGGAGGGCATTTCATCGGCACAGACGCTTCCTTAGAGGTTGTCTACGAAATTGACTTCGTTGGCGAATTGCGGCCAACTGCATGGCCGGATGGGGTTTTTTAGTAGTCATAATACTCACTATGACAAATCGCGAACACCCGTAATACTTCGAGCAAATCACCGGAAATTGGGCGGGGTGATCTGGAAACTTGCCACTCAAGCGACCAAATTTGACAAGGGTGCCGGGCAAGTACTGACGGCTATATCGAAGATGTGGGGACCCTTGATGAGCGGTTGCTGGCTTGATCTGGTGACCGCCCCAAATTTCTACGGCTTGTCGAAAGTTATCGGTCAAGCCACTCGGGATCGACAAGTAGATCAGCTGCGCGAGTCCCTAAGGCGTTGGCAATCGCATCAAGGGTCTTGAGCCTAGGTGTTTGCTCTCCCTTTTCCAACCGCACCAGGGTTACGCGCCCGATATTTGCCGCGCGCGCGAGACGCTCTTGCGTTAAACCGCTGGATTGTCTGGATTGGCGTATGCGTTCGCCCAGGACCTGCCTTCCCTGCATGGCAATTGCTTCGATCGTTGGTCGATATGACTTGTCACAGTAGTGTCGGGCAAAGTCCCAGGGGATCTCAACCTGTTCGCCGCGGGCAGTCTTTATGACCATTTCGTAGGGATTCGGCAACTCAATGCCGGAGATGGCTGCGCGCTCCCTGATTTCGGGGACATCGCCGTATGGAATGACGCCCCTGGACCCATCTGCAAAGCCCAGCTTGATGCCTTCCTCGGTTAAGCTGGCAATCGTCATCATTCGATTGGCATTTCTGACTAGAACGACGGCCATTTTCTACCCTCCATGGATTTGGTCCCAAGTCTTTTTGATTTCCGCGGCAAATCTCGCATAGGCTCTCGTTATCTCCCTGCGTGTTCCGGGCGGGGGTGCTTCCATGAAGGTACCGCCATTGAGTTCAATGCGGCAAACATCTTCATTGCCTACCCAGACGTGCACGTGCGGGGGTTCAAAACTATGTTCCCTGGTATTAACGATGAAGCGAACCTGGCCCTCTATTGCCACCGTGGGCATTGCCGGTCCTCAAGCAAAGCGGTGCCTCAAATGCGGTCATTCTATGCAAAGTGTATCATTGCGCGATACATTGCATGCACGTTTGTCGCACCAGCACGGGTTAGTACCGTTTCCTTAACGGCGAATTGGCGAGTAACTTTCAGGTTCATCGACGGCAACGCTCATGATGTCGATTACATCGACTACCACTAAGGGGGAAATGGTGCCGATGAATAACCCGCCGCACCCTGGCGAAATCGTCAGGCACGAATGCCTTGCGCCGTTGAGCCTATCAATAACCAGGGCTGCCAAAGGACTTGGCGTATCCCGTCAAACGCTCTCGGAGCTGGTTAATGAGAAGGCCGGGGTTTCGGTAGAAATGGCCATTCGCCTGGCAAAGGGTTTTGGTTCGACCCCGGAAACATGGCTTGGCCTACAAGCCGCCTGCGATCTGGCGAAAGCAAGATCCAAGAAGATCGAAGTCGGGCGGTTTGCCACTGCGCGAATCGATTGAAATGTTTTTCAGGATTCGCGTTTAGGCGGGTGTCAGTTCACGCAACTGGGTAGTTGATGGATCGGCGCAATCCCGAAGCGCCGCTGCGAGCTGCGATGGGGAAACGCGGGCGCCGGAGTTCGACATAACCCCTATTAGTTCAAATCCCCTGATGTACTGATTCGGCCAGTCATGCTAAGCGCACTGCAGGTGAAGAGGGCCTACGTCGTCGGTTTTTTCAACGCGGCGATTTCCACTATGGCATCGCCGGATTGCATCTGACGCAATTGGACAGGTGCCGGCAATTTCATCGACCCAATCCAAGGAAGTCGCCCCGGTGGACATGACAAGCGGTCATTTGAATGAAGTTGATCGAGAAACAACCTGGGTGTGAATCCAGGATCGGATCCCTTGAGGTTCGGGAAAGTTCGCCCACCACGTTTCTCTCCTCCCGATCACCATCGATCGTTATCCATTGAGAGCGCTTGAATACCCCTGATTGCCGGATCAAGGCTGCCGGAAGTTTCGCTGTAAACGGCATTGAGTTGCGCCGTGACATCGTCACTGTCGTGCTTGGCGATGAATCCGGCAAGCACGAGCGCCATTAAGCCGCTGGGTACGGTCCCGAGCCAGGCGGACGTTTGGGCGGCGTTTCCCAAAATTCCACCAAAAAGTGAAATTGCAGTCTTCACGCGTGACTATACGGGCATACGGTCGATTGGGCCAAGCAGTGTTGTGCGGAGGAAAGCCAAGCTCCAGAACAATCAATCTGGGTGGGTCAAAACAAACCGGTGATCACAGCTCGTCGACGAGCGCTCGAAATCAGGCCCGATCGCCGTTCAATTTGACCGTCTACTCGAAAAGGTCTGAATGGGCGCCTGTGCGGACCAAATGCACCGTTGTATCGTCTTCTTGCCTAATCAATAGCCAGTCAGGTTCGAGGTGGCACTCCCAAAACCCTGACAAATTTCCAATCAATCGGTGGGGTTGGCTTGCGGCCGGCAATGATTGTCCGTGCTGGATGCACTCTACGAATGTGCGCAATCGTTCAAGATCCTTGCCTCGCCTGCTAACTGTCCGTAAGTCTTTTCGGAATTGCCGAGTCGTGCGGAGCCGTTTCGCTTCACTCAACGTCCGCGACTAATTCGTCAAATCCCGAATATTCAATAAGGTTCACGCCGCCGCGAGCATCGTTTATTGCCGCAATAGTTGCGGCATTTGGAATTCGAACCGGGAATGGCAATCCATGGTGAATCGCAACTTGCTTGTAAAAAAGCGTGATCGCCTCGGTAGCGGACAATCCAAGTTCGGAAAAAACTCCCTCTACTTCACTCTTCAAGCCTGGCTCAACCCTGGCGCGGATCATCGCAGATTTAGCCATGAAACAATTCCGTCCAGCCCTGTCCTTTTCCAAATCTATCCCAAATGAGATACGCGTTGGATTTTAGGGGTTAGGTATAACGTGCAGCCGACTCGGCTTGCCATTCCCGGGTTGAGTTTCTGGCGAAGGTCCACAATCTATCGTCCATGAATGACGTCGCTCAGCGACAATGTCACTCCCGCTGACCAGCAATAGCGTCGGCGACAGGGTTCCGGCGGTTCTTACGTGCTGATCGCGCCGGCGAGTTCCCGCGCGGCTTCGGCAGTTGCCTTTTTGCGGAACGGGTTCAATGTTGGAGTCAATCTGTCGCAACTCAGCGAAAGTGAGTCTGGAGCATCCCGGCGATCACTGTATCCAAAAAGTAGAGCAGGGATTATGAGTTCCGCAGCCGTTTTCTTAGAAAATATGCCATCGCAATCAACGCGAAGGCTGAAAGCCAAAACGCCGCAACACGATTTGAATCCCAGTCCGATTCACTGGCGACTGCTGGTTCGGGCGTTTCCACATACGAATCTGCGACCAATTCCGATTCGGATCGTGGTTGATTCGCGACTTTGGTGATAGTAATTTCACCAGACTCACCATTCGGTACTGCAGTCGAAACCGGTTGAACTTCTGAATCCAATTGTCTCGATTGATTTGGGAACAAGAACGCAGGTGGGGGCGTGGCAATCAGTCTTACCGGCAGAGGTTCGGGCGCAAAACTTATGGGCACTACCACGCCAACAGCATCCGTCGGCACGCCAAGCTGCGGAAGCAACCTTGGCAAAGCAGTTATGGTCTCGCCAAGTTTCAAAGTACTTATCTTGATCGTGGCCCGCACTTGGCTGAAGTCACCGTGCGCAATCGGTTGTATTTCCACGATGGGGTAAACGGACCCGGCTGACGTCGAAGGATGATTGCTGGTGGCAGGTCCCCGGTTTTGGTACCAGGTGGTTTGAGACATTGTCTTGTGGGAGAGTGCCGCCAGCTCGCCTGCAGGAGAGCTGGCGGCGAAGCTGATATTGCGGCCGCCCGTAGCACCCACGAAGACGGACGCCAGGCCGTCGATGAGGCCGGCCGGCAGCAGCCGGATGGCAACTTGCAGGTACTCCATCACGCCGCCGCCGCGATCGCTTCCAGGGGCGATAGGTAGCCGAGCGCCGAGTGCGGACGCACGCTGTTGTAGTCGATCCGGAAGCGCTCCAGCATCACCCTGGCTTCTTCGAGGGTGTAGAAGATCTCGCGCTCCAGGAGTTCGTCCCTCACCCTGGAGATGAAGGATTCGGCATAGGCGTTCTCCCATGGTGCTCCGGGCTTGATGTAGACGGTCTTGACCTGGTTTGCCGATAGCCATTGCCTTATCGCTTTGGCAGTAAATTCGGGGCCGTTGTCAGAGCGGATGTGCTCGGGGACCCCGTGGATGAGCATGAGGTCGGCGATTGTCTCGATCACGTCCCGGGCGGGGAAGGATCGGGCCGCCCGGGCCGCTAAGGCCACGCGGGTGAACTCATCGACCACGGTCAGGATCCGCAGCGGTCTGCCGTCCTCGGTGCGCTGGTTAAGCAAAGTCGTAGGCCCAGACGTGATTCGGGCGCTCGGCCATAAGCCGCGTAGAGCGTCCGTTCTTAAAGCCAGAGGCGCGACTTCTTGACCTTTCGGATCGGGACCTTAAGGCCCTGCGCGCGCCAGATGCGCAGGACCCGCTTGCGGTTCAGTTTCCAGCCCGAGCGTTTAAGCAGGGCGGTGATGCGCTTGTAGCCATAGCGGGGGTGCTTGAGGGAGAGCGTCCTGATCTCGGCGGTGAGGTTGTCCTCTTCCGGATCGGGTTTTGGGATGTAGCGCTGGGTGCGGCGCGATTGGCCCAGCACCCGGCAGGCTCTTCGTTCAGACACCGGGAACTTGGCCCGGACGTGGTCGACGCACTTGCGCCGCCGCTCCGGGCTTAGAAGTTTCCTTAAGGCCTCTCATTGAAGGATCTGGTTGTCGAGCGTTAGATCGGCCACCGCGTGTTTTAAGCGCTTGTTCTCCTCGCGCAGGCGCTTGTTCTCCTTGGCCTCGGCGAGCGTCATTCCCCCGTAGCGGGAGCGCCAGCGGTAATAGGTCTGGACGTTGATCGCCGCCTGGCGGCAGCTCTGCTCGACGGTGTCGCCCTGGGCGATGCCTAGCTCTATGGCCCGGAGCTTGTTGATGATCTGTTCGGGCGAGTACTTGCGCTTCGCCATTGCAGTCCCCTTTCGTTGGAACCAGATTATTCACATTCCCTCTGGTACCAATGAGGGGGAGCCGGCCACCACCGCGTAGGCTCTGTGACCCCAGTCGCCGCTTCACCGACGATTTCTATATCTTTGACCAACGCAAGCACAAGTTGGCGGTCACGATCAAGGGCTTGGCGAGGCCGATCCCGCGCGAAGGATCGGGCTTCGCGGGCTGCGTCCAGCATATGCCGCAATCGAATTTGGTCATGCGTGCGCATACTGGACTTCAGCATCATCGAGAACTTGCTCGCGGAAGTAGGGACTCAGATCCTCAGGGGTTCGCAGGTCCACTTTGCGGCCGCCGAACAATCTCGACAAATCGATCTCGATGCCAGCTATTCCTAGCAGGCCCGGTACCCGACCGGGTTGGAACTCCACCAACACGTCGATGTCGCTTTCCGAGTGGAAATCGTCTCGCAATGCCGACCCGAATATCGCCAGCCGGCGTATCCCGTGCGCTTTGCAAAGCGATGCCAATTCCTCTTTTGCGATTGACACGTTGGAGGCCACTTGGCCGGCTCCCCCTCATTGGTACCAGAGGGAATGCGCCCTACCGCACCCGGGACTTCCCATTTGGAACATACAAGGGGACAGCAATGGCGAAGCGAAAGTACTCGCCCGAACAGGTCAGAACAGCCAGTCCAACTGGTACCAGGACAAGGAGTGAAAGTCTCCCGGGATGAAGGGCGAGAGCCAGCCCACATCAGCCCGCGAGCCGTGCGCGGGTAACCGCGAGGTTACCCGTGAAGCGTCGGCAGCGGAGCGTGCGGACAGAGCTATGGAGCACCGAAACATCGGGTTTGTCCCGAGCGCCGAGACTCTTGATCTTGTCGAAGGCAACACCGGCGGCGGCAATAGATGGCCAGCCGTCAGCCGGGCTCGACGGTGTCAAAGAACTCATGTACGTACGTAAGTCCCGGGCCGGGAACTGGGAGATCTGCGCATTACCCCGGTTCACTCGCAGATCCGGGGTCGCATCGGGAAGGAGGTATCCGTAGCCGATGATGCACGCCGGACAGGGGTCTGATGCGGCCATAGTACCTGCGAAGGCGGCGAACAATGGGGCGTAAAACCCCGGCGGAGCCGCCGGAGGAAAGGGCCGCAAGCAAGAGGAACGCGCCAGGCACCGGCACGGACTACACCCAGGGGTGGGTTCCCGTGTCACCCGGAGCCGAACGCGTACGGCAACACGCCAAAGAGAACCCAGAGGGAAAACTCACCGCGCTCTTACACCACATAGACCTTGACGCGCTAAGGGATGCGTTCTACGGGCTAAAACCCAATGCCGCTCCCGGCGCCGACGGGATCACGTGGAGGATGTACGAGGAAAACCTGGAAGAGAAACTTCTCGACCTTAAAGACCGCGTGCACAAAGGAGCATACCGAGCGACCCCCGTCCTGCGGGTAGCGATACCCAAACCGGACGGCGGGAAGCGAGCGCTTGGAATCGCATCCATAGAGGACAAGATCCTGCAGCGGGCGGTGTGTCAACAGATCCTTGACCCGATCTATGAATCGGAGTTCGCCGGGTTCGCATACGGGTTCCGGCCAAAAAGATCAGCGCACGACGCGCTGGACGCCCTGGCCTACGCCATCGAACGGAGAAAAGTCAACTGGATTCTTGACGCCGACATAAAAGGCTTCTTCGACCATCTCGACCGCGAGCGACTCATCTCGTTCCTGGGAGAGCGAATCGGAGACAACCGCGTCCTGCGCCTAATCCGCAAATGGCTGAGCACCGGAGTAATGGAAGCCGGAGAACTATCCGACAGCGTGCAGGGAACACCGCAAGGGGCGCCGATATCGCCGCTGCTTGCCAACGTGTACCTGCACAAAGTCCTGGACTCATGGTTTGCCAAGGAATGGCGACCCAAAAGGGCCAGCGGCGAGGTCTACATCGTCAGGTATGCCGATGACTTCGTCCTGGGATTTGAGTACCGCAGCGATGCGGTCAGATTTGCAAAGGATTTGCGAGACAGGCTAGAAGAGTACGGATTAGAGCTTGCAGCCCACAAGACCCGCCTGATCGAGTTCGGCCGGCAAGCGGCGCACAACCGCCGCCAACGAGGCGAAAGACGGCCGGAGACTTTTGACTTCCTCGGCCTAACGCATTACTGCCGGACGATGAGCAACGGAAAGTTCGGACTGGGACGCAAGCCCATCGCCAAGCGCGTCAGACGCACCCTGAAGGCGATCAAAGAGAAGCTGCGTATGCGCATGCACGATGATCCGATGCAGACCGGGCAATGGCTCGGGATGGTGCTGCGGGGCTGGCTCAACTATTACGCCGTCCCAACCAGCTCCACGTACCTGAGGAGTTTCAAATATGAACTCGAGCGCCAGTGGTTACGCAGCCTGCGCCGCCGGTCGCAGCATGATCGATTCCCATGGGGGCGCCTGCGCGCATTGAGCACTGCCCATCTCCCAACCGTCTCCATCCTCCACCCATGGCCCGCCGACCGTTTTGCCGTCAAACACTCAAGCTAAGAGCCCGGTGCGTTAACGCGCACGCCGGGATCCGTGCGGGGGGCACCGGGTAACCGGTGTTCCTACCGCGAACACCGAAATATCACGGCAGTTAAGGCCCGAAAATAGTAAAAAGTGCTCTCTCATATCTGGGGAAGTTGTTTTTTACCAACAAAACAACCCAGAATCAGCGAGCACTTTCTAGCTGCTACCAATTCCTGGCCCCGACCGCATCCGGACCGCCTTCGACGATCACCGCCTCATCGCCAATGCCGGACTGCTGCTGCCGCTGACTCTGGCCCGCCGTCTGCGGCTGGGCGAGCTCACCGACGAATATCTGGACCTTGGGAGCGCCTCGGGCCGCGCCAACGCGGGCGCGAAGCTGCAAACGCTGGTCGCCTCCGCCCTCGGGGGCGGGGACTGCATTAACGACGCTGACGCCCTGCGGTCGGGCGACACCGGCCGGGTGCTGGGCTTTAAGGTCAAGGCCCCTTCCACCCTGGGGACGTTCCTGCGCGGTTTCAGGTGGGGACACGTGCGCCAACTGGACCGCGTCGGCCGCGAGCTGCTTCGAAGCGCCTGGCAGGCCGGGGCTGGCCCCGGCCCGGGTCCCCTGACCATAGATCTCGACTCGACCGTGTGCGAGACCTACGGACTCCTCAAGCAGGGCGCCCGCCGGCACGCCTACAGCGGGGTGCGGGGGTATCACCCGCTATTGGCGATCGCCGCAGGGTCGGGCGAGGTGCTCATGTGCCGTCTGCGCGAAGGCCGCGCCTATGCCGGAAGGGGAGCGGCCCATTTCCTAACCGAGACGATCTCCAGGGTCCGCCATGCCGGAGCGGGCGGGCAGCTAACCGTAAGGGCCGACGCGGGGTTCTACAGTGGCAGGTTCGTGAGCGCCTGCCGCAACCTGGACGTGCGCTTCTTAAGTGACCGCGCGCCTTGAGAAGCACCTGCGGCGTCGGCTAGAGCAGATACCGCAGGATGACTGGACCCCGATCCCGTACTGGCTCGACGGCGGGGCCGACGCAGCCGAACTGCGCTACGCCCCGTTCCAGGGTAAAGAACCCGTGCGCCTGATCGTGAGGCGGGTAAGGCCCGCCCCAGGGTCGCAGCTGGCGCTGCTTACCAGGTACTCCTACCACGCCTTCATCACCGACCGGCAAGGGGCGATGCTTGAGTTGGAGGCCGACCACCGTCGCCACGCCGAAGTCGAGAACGTAATCCGCGATCTCAAATACGGAGTCGGCCTCAATCATCTGCCGTCGGGATGCTTTAACGCCAACGCCGCCTGGCTGGCGGTGCAGGTAATGGCGCATAACCTTTGCCGCTGGACCGCCGGGATCGGCATCGGGGAGAAAAAAATCGTTACCACCCCCACCCTGCGGCGCCGGTTCATCGCCATGCCCGGCCGCATCACCCGCTCGGCGCGGAGGTTCACCCTGCATCTGCCCGGGTCATGGCCCTGGGCGGAGACGTTCGAACTGGCGCTATCAAGGCTGCGGTCGCTGCCGCTACCCACCTGACCGCCAGATCGTGAAGGATCTGCCTGCGGGGTGGGCGCCGGCATTGGAGCAATGCGTGCCGGGCTCGGCTCCGGGGCCCGAAATCTGCCCGCCGCGCCGCAATGCTGGCGCAGTCGACTCCCGGTCCGGCCGCATGACGCGGTCCATTGCGCCGGAAAGCCTGGACAAAGGCGGTATGGGGGCGGAATGCCGCCGGTTCGGTGTTCGCGGTAGGAACACCGGTTACCCGGTGCCCCCCGCACGGATCCCGGCATGCGCGTTAACGCACCGGGCTCTTAGCTTGAGTGTTTGACGGCAAAACGGTCGGCGGGCCATGGGTGGAGGATGGAGACGGTTGGGAGATGGGCAGTGCTCAATGCGCGCAGGCGCCCCCATGGGAATCGATCATGCTGCGACCGGCGGCGCAGGCTGCGTAACCACTGGCGCTCGAGTTCATATTTGAAACTCCTCAGGTACGTGGAGCTGGTTGGGACGGCGTAATAGCCGAGCCAGCCCCGCAGCACCAACCCGAGCCATTGCCCGGTCTGCGCGGGATCGTCGTGCATGCGCATGCGTAGTCGTTCCTTGATCGCCTTCAGGGTGCGTCTGACGCGCTTGGCGATGGGCTTGCGTCCCAGTCCGAACTTTCCGTTGCTCATCGTCCGGCAGTAATGCGTTAGGCCGAGGAAGTCAAAAGTCTCCGGACGGCTGTCGTTACGCTGGCGGCGATTCTCGATCGCGTATCTGCCGAACTCGATCAGGCGGGTCTTGTGGGCTGCAAGCTCTAATCCGTACTCTTCTAGCCTGTCTCGCAAATCCTTTGCAAATCTGACCGCATCGCTGCGGTACTCAAATCCCAGGACGAAGTCATCGGCATACCTGACGATGTAGACCTCGCCGCTGGCCCTTTTGGGTCGCCATTCCTTGGCAAACCATGAGTCCAGGACTTTGTGCAGGTACACGTTGGCAAGCAGCGGCGATATCGGCGCCCCTTGCGGTGTTCCCTGCACGCTGTCGGATAGTTCTCCGGCTTCCATTACTCCGGTGCTCAGCCATTTGCGGATTAGGCGCAGGACGCGGTTGTCTCCGATTCGCTCTCCCAGGAACGAGATGAGTCGCTCGCGGTCGAGATGGTCGAAGAAGCCTTTTATGTCGGCGTCAAGAATCCAGTTGACTTTTCTCCGTTCGATGGCGTAGGCCAGGGCGTCCAGCGCGTCGTGCGCTGATCTTTTTGGCCGGAACCCGTATGCGAACCCGGCGAACTCCGATTCATAGATCGGGTCAAGGATCTGTTGACACACCGCCCGCTGCAGGATCTTGTCCTCTATGGATGCGATTCCAAGCGCTCGCTTCCCGCCGTCCGGTTTGGGTATCGCTACCCGCAGGACGGGGGTCGCTCGGTATGCTCCTTTGTGCACGCGGTCTTTAAGGTCGAGAAGTTTCTCTTCCAGGTTTTCCTCGTACATCCTCCACGTGATCCCGTCGGCGCCGGGAGCGGCATTGGGTTTTAGCCCGTAGAACGCATCCCTTAGCGCGTCAAGGTCTATGTGGTGTAAGAGCGCGGTGAGTTTTCCCTCTGGGTTCTCTTTGGCGTGTTGCCGTACGCGTTCGGCTCCGGGTGACACGGGAACCCACCCCTGGGTGTAGTCCGTGCCGGTGCCTGGCGCGTTCCTCTTGCTTGCGGCCCTTTCCTCCGGCGGCTCCGCCGGGGTTTTACGCCCCATTGTTCGCCGCCTTCGCAGGTACTATGGCCGCATCAGACTTCTGTCCGGCGTGCATCATCGGATTGCGAAACTCCTTCCTTCCCGATGCGGCCCCAATGCTGCGAGTGCGTTGGGGCGCTGGACAGGTCTCCCAGGTCCCGGGGATGGACGTGCATACGTGCGCGAGTTCTTCGACGCCGCGGAGCCCAGATCAGCGACTTGCCAATATCGCCGCTGTCGGTGTTGCCTTCGACCAGAATCACGGTCTCGGCGCTCCGAACCGGTATTTCGGCGCTCGATAGCCCGGCCCGCATGCCCCGCTACCGACGCTTCACCGACCGTCTCGCGACGGCCTGCGCACGGCTCGCGGTTCGGCATGGGCGGCCAGCCCTTTGCCAGCGGGACTTTCACCCGCGTCCATACTCCAGTTTGCCTGGCTGTTCGACTCTCTACTATTTGTCAAGCTGGTTGGGCGCTGCCTCCCTGGTGATTAGCCTGGTATAACGTCTGACTTTCCAGCATGGCGCAGGCAACCGCCAATAACCGATCGCCCACCGTCCGCAGCGATCTGGCATGGCTGTGACCGCGCGCTCGCAAGGCATCGTACTTGCGTCGAGAGCCCGGGTCACGAATGATGGCGATGCGCGACCAGTGCCACATCGCCTGGCCGACACGATGGTGGTAGGCCCTACGGCGCACCACCATCATGCTCTTGCCGGAACGCCTGGTGACCGGAGCATTGCCGCTAAAGCAGCGCAAGGCCGGATAATCCCTTCGTCGAAGAAGCTCATGTGCTTCCGCCAGTAGCGTGGCGAGGACCATCCTGCCAACTCCAGGCATGGATTTGAGGATGGCCACGTCGCGCTGCCCGCCACCGGTTTGCGACTCGCTCTCGGCCAGGGCCTCGATCGTCTGATCAAGTTGGCTATTGGCATCAGAGATCTGATGCTTGACCAACAGAATCTGCTCAACCATGACGCCTATCCGCCGGACGGCGCCTTCCATCGTTCCCGGGGCAACCCGCAAGGCCGGTTGGCGCAGTATCTCCAAAACGCCGCCAGCATCAATGCGGCGGATACGATTGCGCTTGAGCAGCCGGGCGACACGAGCTTTGCGCAAAGCCTGGGCCTTAGCCGGTGTCGGCGCCATGCGCCACAGTTCGAGCAGCCAGATTTCCGTCAGGTTGTTGCTCAACTCCGCAAATTGCGGGTAGTAGCGGCCCAGCTGCTGGCGAATGCGATTGCTCAGTCGGGTTCGCTGGCGGGTCAGGTCCTCAACGATGCGGGTTAGATCCCGCAGCTCGACCACCCGCGGGTCGGGCAGCTCCAGGCGCCGGAAGCTGGCTCGGTCGGTCCGCAGGGCATCGGCCAATACCCGGGCATCACGCCGATCATCCTTGGCTCCGGCCGGCGAGCTACGGTCGCGAAAGCGATCGGACTGCTTCGGGTTGATCGAGAAGACCGCAAAGCCGGAAAGCAGCAGACTCTCCACAACCGCTCCATGCGGCACCTCGATCGCAATGGCGATGGATTCGGGGTCCGCAGCGGTGCAATCCGCCAGCCAGGCAGCCATTTCCCCAAGACCCTGGCCGGAGTGCGCAAAGCTCTGCTGGCCATGGTCATTGGCGTCCCCATCGATGATGCACGCCTGGTGGGCGGTAGGATCACGTCCCCTGGAGTGGTGTAAGAGCACCCGCTTGATCAACTAAGCCAACGCGATGACAAAGGGCCCTCGTGTAAACCTCTACGGAGTCAATTCACTTACTTCGTCGAGGAACCATCGATGGCCCAACTTGATTATCAGACCTTGCTTGCCCTTATCGCCAAGCAAGGGTTTGACAGCAGCGAATTCGTCCGCAGCGCCGTACGGCACGCCTACCAGGAACTTATTGACGCCGGCCTGGCCGAAAACATCGGCGCCAAACCGCACGAGCGCAACGGCGAGCGTCGCAATCGGCTTTGATGGCTCGCGCAAGCGCACCCTCTCCACCCGGGCGGGCGACATCGAGATTGCCCTGCCCAAGCTGCGCCAAGGCAGCTACTACCCCGAGTTCTTGGAGCGGCGGCGCCGCATCGACCAGGCCCTCTACGGCGTCATCATGACCGCCTACAGCAAGGGCGTCTCCACCCGCAAGGTCGACAAGCTGGTGGAGGCGATGGGAGTAAACGCCGGGATCTCCAGGTCCGAGGTGTCAAGGATCTGCAAAGGCATCGACGAGCTGGTCAATGCCTTCCGCGAACGCGATCTCGCGCATACGACCTTCCCGTACCTCTATCTCGACGCCACCTACGTAAAAGCCCGAAACGCGCATGCGGTAAGGTCGCGGGCGGTGGGCATAGCAATGGCCATAAACGAGAACGGCCATCGCGAGCTGCTGGGGCTTGCAATCGGCCACAGCGAAGCGCAGGGCTTCTGGGAGGACTTGATCGCCTCCCTGGTAACGCGCGGTCTATCCGGCGTGCGGCTGGTGATCTCCGATGGGAACCAAGCCATCGGCAACGCGGTGACAAAGCTTATTCCCGAGGCCGCCTGGCAGACGTGCAGGACACACTTTGGGCGCAATCTTCTGCCAAGGGTCAGAAGCGGCGACCGCGGGCTGGTGGCAGCCGGACTGGCGTCGTTGTTTGGGCAGGCTGACAAGCAGAGCGCCATGGACGCCTTCGGAGATTTCGCCGATCGCTTAGAGCGCAAGTATCCGGAACTGTCCACGATCCTCGAGGACTCCGAGATCGCCCTGACTGCCTACACCGCCTTCCCGCCTTCGCACTGGCGCAAGATCTGGTCCACCAATCCCCTAGAGCGCGTTATGGGCGAGCTAAAGCGCCGCACCCGGGTAGTACAGCTCTTCCCCGACGATGACTCGGTCCTGCGCCTTATCGGAGCGGTCCTAATTGAGCAGAACGACGAATGGCTCGCATCCGAGCGCCGCTATATGTCCAGGCACTCGATGGCCTTAATCGGCCAACCCCCATCTCCGGGAGAGAGGCAGTCCCCGCTGGCATTGCCGGCGGGGTAGCAACCGCCGCCGGGGGCCGTAGCGCCCTCCAGGGAAATGGAAGGTCGTGCGCCCGGCTTGGCGCTAGCTGGGCCTAAATAAGGATCACTAGCGTCGAATTGGGCCGACTTTCCCAACAAACCCGGCCCGGTGAGCCCGAATGCGAGCCGTTACGGGCCGGGGCCGGCCTTCGGACCCATGGAAGCCCATATGACCACGACCGCGCCATGGTCGCAACTGGCAAAATGATGGACGCCTTACCGGCAGTCGCCGTCACAGCCAAGGACTCGAAACTCCCCCAGCAAGCCCCAGCAACCATCTGCCGGCCCTGCCGGCAGCTGCAACTCTGCAGAGTTGCAGCTGCCGAACCCCTAAACGTAGAGGACGGCTTAGTTACACCACACCGTGGGACACGTCCTCGAGCGGTTAGCCAAAAGCACAGCAACGTTATTTGCCAAATCCGACGGCGACTCGGTCCGCACTGCTATAGTTCCGCGCCACCGCGAGATCGCAGTTGGGACTTTAGGCAGCTTCATTCGTCAAGCAGGGTTACCTCCTGACGAATTCGACACCCTCTGAACCAGCGGTTGGGCGCACGTCGGTGAGCCGCAACCCACGTACACGCTCGACATAATCGCGAATATAGAAAATGAAGCAGAAGCACCACCCGGCGGCAGTTGCTAAACCTGGTACGGCTCGAACCGGAGTTTTTGGCCAACGGCGATGCGGCCCGCCGCGAGCGATCGGCAATGTCCAATCGCGAACCCAACTCCGTTGTGGACGGTGGCAACCGCGCAAATAATCATCACCCCCAAAAGCAACTATGAGGTGGACCATGCAGCAAGCTACCAAGGACGTCTTGTACTTCGAAATCGGCCCGGACAACGAACCGACCCTGCACGTCGCACCCGGTGAAGAATTCGAGGTCGAGACCCAGCTCAACCGTGGCCCCTGGCTAAACGATCATCCCGACCGTAACGAGCTGGACCGCAAGCTGCGCGCCGGCAATCCCGCCAGCGGATGCATTTACGTTAAGGGCGCCCAGCCAGGTCAAGTCCTGGTTGTCCACATAGGCGAGATTGACGTTGATCCAATAGGCTTCACCCGGTTCTGGGGCGCCAATGGCGCCATGCCGGGTTGGTTGGGCGGTACCGGGATAGGACGTCAGGAAAAGGTGGTGGAGATACGGGAAGGCCACATCCTCTGGAGCGACTCGCTGCGTATACCAATCGCCCCGATGCTGGGAATGGTAGGCGTGGCGCAGGCGCACTCCCGCTGGACCAATGCCTGGGCCGGCGAGTGGGGCGGCAATTTCGACATCCAGGAGATCACCACCGGAGCGTCGGTCCACCTGCCAGTTTCCGTCCCTGGCGCCCTGCTCCACATCGGCGACATGCACGCCCGCCAGGGCGATGGCGAGATATGCGGGGCCGGCGGAATCGAGGCCGGCGGCCGAGTCAGGATAACGTGCGACCTAGAGCCCAAATCGGAGTCGATGACCTGGCCCCGGATCATCAACGACACCCACATCATCACTACCGCGATGGCCAGGCCCGCCGAGGACGCCTTCCGCACGGCCTTAGCAGAAATGGTGCTATGGCTCGAGGATAGCTACGGTTTCACGCGCGGCGAGGCCTACCTCTTCCTGGGCCAAGTGTTGGAAGCCCGCTGCACCCAGTTCGTAAACCCGACCTTCTCCTATGTGGCCAAGGTGAACAGGGAATTTCTGCCGTAACTCATTTATGGGGCCGGCGTACGATTCCCGGCCCGCGAATCTTCCCGGCAATCCGTCAGTGCCAATGCGCCCGCAGGCTAATCGGGCGCCGGCCATTGATCGCGCTGGTTGGGCGAAAACTTGGGTTCAAAGAGCCGCGCTCAATTGCGGCAATTGGATTGCAATGAACGCACTTCCGAATTGCGGCACACCGGGCTCGATCGAGCGGGAGTTCAAGTTGACGTAATTGAGTTTGTGTTCAACAGGGAATACTAGACATAATCATTGTTTGCAATCCAACGCCAACCCACCGAAATCTTTTTGAGCAGAACGATTTCAAATAAGCAGAAAGGTTTTTCTCATCACTGGGGCAATCGGTTGGTCGAGAACCACAAGACCCAGAGCTGGGGAGCACTGGTTAAGTCAACATCGCTTAGCCGCCAAGCGCCTTTAAGTCGACTTCGACGACGACTCATTGATCGCCGATGCCGGGAAGCTGCCGGCGGTATTGCTGCATGAGCGCCATAGCATCCCGGGACTGGACGATGTTGAGACGTTGCTGGACAGTGGTGCCGTCAACTCCATGGTAGAAACCGCATTCAGGCCTGTCTAGGTCGAGATTGTTTCAACAGGCCCTTATTCGTTGCCGCCCACAGACGGATTGCAATCGCCCGGCCAATCGATCAAGAATGACCAACGTGCGTGCTTAGTGCCGAGAGTTCGCGATGCGATTCGGTTACTAGAGAAGAATGGATGGGTGCTGGATCGAATCCGAAAGAGCCCCCCGCTGCTCCGAGTGCCTCTCCGTGGACATAAATGGGCCGTACCCCATGGTTTCCTGAATCCTGCGACAACACGGTACACAGGCGCTGAACGCTAGAAGCCCGGCCGAAAAGCCCCTGTACAAAGGGCTAATCCGTCATCAAACATATAAAATATCAACAGGCATCTTGCGGAGCCTTTCCATTGATAAAAACATAGCATTGCCGGGTGGTGGAGACATGCTGGGGACCCATGCCCAAAAGGGCTTCTTCCAGACCGACGGCCTGCACCTTGACTACGTAGGACGCGATACCTTCTACGGCCGCCTGGCGGGCATGCGGGGAGAGCTGTTCAAAGACGAAGATTTCGCCGATCTCTACTGCGCCGACAACGGCCGCCCCAGCGTGGCGCCCTCGCTGCTGGCCACCGTTCTCCTGCTGCAGGCCCACGATAAGGTCTCTGACAACGAGGCCAAGCAGCGGGCCGACTACGACCTGCGCTGGAAGGTGGCGCTGGGGACCGAGCTGGAAGAACGCGCGTTCGCCAAGTCCACATTGCAGCTGTTTCGCTCGCAGCTGATCGTTCACGGCAGGGCGCGGGGGATATTTCGCCGCTCCCTGCAGCACGCCCGCAAAAAGGGCTTCTTCAAGGGCCAGAGCATGAAGCTGGCGATCGATACCACCGCCATCCTGGGCAGGGGCGCGGTGCGGGACGCCTACAACCTGATCGGGGACGGCTGCCGCCTGCTGGTCGGCGCCCTGGCCGAACAGGATGGCCAAGACCCCAAAGAGTGGGCCCGCCAACACGGCTACAACCTGCATGCCGGCAAGAGCCTGAAGGGCGCTGTCGCCATCGACTGGCCGGACCGTAAACAGCGCCGCCGGTTCCTGGGGCGGATCGTCAGAGACGCCGACTCGCTGCTGGCAAGGGCCCGCAGCGCGCTTGAATCCCCTGCTCCCGACAATAAGCGCGCCGATAAGATCCTGGCCTGCTCGCAGCTGCTGTCGCAGATCCTGCTCCAGGACGTAAAACGCGTCCCCGCGGAACCGGCAAAACCGGTTCCCGACGACCGCGATCGGCTGCTGCTGCCGGCGGGAACCGACGCCGGCGAGGTCGATCCCGCCCCGGTGGCGGTCAGAGACAGGGGTGTCGCGGCCAGGGATTCGGCCGACGGCGCAGATGGCGAGGAAGTGGAGATCGTCCGGGGCGGACGCGACCGGATCATATCGGCGCACGATCCGCAGATGCGCCATGGACGCAAGAGCTCGACCAACCGCTTTGCCGGCCACAAGGCCGCCATCGCCGTAGATTTGTCAACCGGCCTGGTAACCGCGGTAGACGTGATCCCGGGCAACGCCCCCGACAACTGCGGCGCCCTGGCGCTGGTGCGGGAGGCCGAAGAGAACGCCGCCGCCAAAGTCGAGATCGTCATCGGCGACTGCGCCTACGGGGCTGGCGACACCCGCAAGGACTTCGCCGACGCCGGGTACGACCTCTTCGCCAGGGCGCCGGGTAAACCAGCCAGCCGCTACTTTGTAAAGCAGGACTTTGCCATCGATCTGGAAAAGGGAACCTGCACCTGCCCAGCCGGGCAGATAACTTCCGATTACCGCCGCTCGCGCTCCCGGCGCAGCGCCAAGACACGCGCCGGCCTCTTCCACTTCGCTAAAGAGCAGTGCTCGGCCTGTCCACTCAAGACATCCTGCATACGCTCTGCGACCAAACCCAACCGCCGCATCAGCGTCCATCCCCAGGAACGCCTGCTGCAGCAGGCCCGCATCCGCCAGCGCAGTAAGGAAGGCTTAAAGATCGCGCGCCTTAGAACCCGCGTCGAGCACCGCCTGGCCAGGCTCTGCCAGCTGGGCGTGCGCCAGTCGCGGTTCTTTGGCAGGCAACTTGCCGGGTTCCAGCTGCTGATGGCGGCCACGGTGGCCAACCTAACGCTTGCCGAAGGGGAGTCGTGGAAAAGGAAACCCTCGGGAACCGACCCGGGCCGGGAAGCCGGGCTGACCGCGGCCGCCGCAAACGGCCGGGAGGCGGCGCAGATGGCGATGGAGGGCAATCGGAACGGGGTCGCCGAAGGCCGGGAAGTAGCTTCTGCGCCGGTAATGGAAGGACCTGCGAATCGGGATTTGGCGCGGGGTCTTAAAAATGCGGTTGCCGCCGGCGCGATCGTTGCATGGGCCCAGAATTCCCACGAAATATCGATCCAGAGTGTCCTAAATCGGTTTGGCGGCCTCAGGGAGGTCTTCGAGGTCATTGCTAATCTGTTTGAGCCCCGACGCGCGTTTTGGGCTTTTCGGCCTGGTTTCTAGGTGCAATACTCTCGCAATTGCACCAACTACTGAAAGAAGCCATCATGGACATCGATATCGCCAACGCGGACCCGTACATGTACAACGGGTTTCCCATGAATACCCCCATGGACATCCGTCTTGGACTGACCCACGAAGATGGAATCCATCACAAACTTCGCTGGGGCATCATCACCGCATCGACGATTTCATCGGACTGGGTCAAATCACTACAGGATGTGCCTGGAGCATCCGTAGTCGCCAATGCAGCCCGGGATATGGATCGGGCACGGGCATACGCCGACGCTCATGGCATTCCTACGGCCTACGACTCCTATGAAGCGCTGTGTAATGACCCCAATGTCGATATCGTCTACATCTCTTCCAAAACCCGGGATCACTACCGTGACCTTATGATGGCGATCGCCGCCGGTAAGAACGTATTGTGTGAAAAGCCGTTTACTGAAACTGCGGAACAGGCAAAAGAAGCATATTCCGCCGCCGAGAAGGCCGGTGTGGTTTGCTGGGAAGGGATGTGGCTGCGCTTCTTTCCGGCCATCGAACACGCCAGGGCCGCACTTGAGCGGGGCGATATCGGGGAATTGAAAGTTGTGCAATCGGAATACGCGGATGGAGTCTATGCGCTCAATCCCGCAGTCACCGGCTTCGGTGCGGGTGAATTCCCGGTTATCGCCGCGGCCGGGAGAAAACCCCAACCCCACGATTACTCTGGCGTTGAATCCGGCCAAGGTACCTCCTTCGCCGGCACTGCGCTCGCGCAGCCCAGCGCCGCCGTTCTGCAATACACCGGGCAGAAAGGCATTGGCGTGATTACCTCGTCGACCGGCAGGTTCAAAGAGGAGACCCAATTTGTGGGCACCAATGGGCGGATCACGGTCGAATCCCCGGCGCATCACCCAACCGCGTTGACCATTGCCACCGGGCGTCCGCCGCGTCGCGGCAATCGCGCAGCCGAAGGCAGGCCCGAGATGGAATATACGTCCAGCAGGGGGTGGGTTGGTGACTGGCGGCCAACGCACTGGAACCAGGATCAGAATCCCTCTAGCGGTGCCTTTAATCAAGTACAGCGCTTCGAGTACCCGGTTCCCACGCCTGCGCCGATCCATCGGGGCCAGCCGTCGGGATCACGCTGGACCGGTGAAAAATTGATTTCCTACAAAGGCTGGTCGTGGGGTCACGGGAACCAGCACGGCTTCACCTATCAGGCGCAGGCGGTACACCGCTGCATGGCTGCCGGACTAAAGGAAATGCCTCAGTTCACAATCGCCGAATCGATTCATATATGTGAAATCATTGACGAAATCAATCGCCAGTGTGCTGAAAAAGGGTTCTAGCAGGCTCAACCGGTTGCGGAAATCTGATTCGGCATCCGCCGCGCAGTTGCACGAGTTTTGTTGCCGCAAAAATCTTCGGTAGTCCGGCGCCGGTCGACCGGACGCTTGCTTTGCAGTTGTACATAGAGATGTCGTCGGCGATTGCTTCCGACAACTCGCGTCCGGGGCAGTTGCCGGCGGCACCGATGGCGATGAATGGAATCTTCTGGTCGATCTGAAATTGCGGCGCGCATGCCGCGCGGCGAGCTACGAGGCGGACAGGATGACATCACCTGGGAATGAGCCGGTATCCGGTGGATGAACTGCTTGCGTTGGGCCGGTGGCGAACGACAGGGAATACTAGACATAATCATTGTTTGCAATCCAACGCCAACCCACCGAAATCTTTTTGAGCAGAACGATTTCAAATAAGCAGAAAGGTTTTTCTCATCACTGGGGCAATCGGTTGGTCGAGAACCACAAGACCCAGAGCTGGGGAGCACTGGTTAAGTCAACATCGCTTAGCCGCCAAGCGCCTTTAAGTCGACTTCGACGACGACTCATTGATCGCCGATGCCGGGAAGCTGCCGGCGGTATTGCTGCATGAGCGCCATAGCATCCCGGGACTGGACGATGTTGAGACGTTGCTGGACAGTGGTGCCGTCAATTCCAATCGCTCAGACAAGCTCCTGACCCTGATCTGCTCTTTTCTTGCCTGGGCATCGCCGTTTACTTTGGCTTGGTACGCGCCGATGATTTTGGAACCGGACAAATCAAATGACGTTGATCGCAGGGGTTGCTGGAATCGCTGCTCGGCGTTGGCAAACGGGCGCCGTGACAGAGGTTCTCCCGCGTAAGCCTTCAAACTGCGACAATCTGCATGCATATATGGCTTGATAAGCGGAAGTAATCCTAGCGCCGTAGCCCCTCGTTACTGCGCATTGGGTCAAAGTAGCCCGCGATCGCGCATCGTCGTCATCGATAGCGACTGAAACTGTGGCTTGCAGAGTCGTTGGACGTCTCTACCGCGACCTTGCGCCGCGTGGGGATGTAACTGTCAATCGCAACCGCCTTGGTGACATTCCGCGTCAAGTCCTCCGGCATTCGCCGGTTAGTTCAATCGCAGCGCGCCCGTATCGGTGCCGACGTTTTCGAAGGGCATCAGTACTGGATCCCACCCATTGGATCCTTCGCCCGCGCGCCCCGCGCTTGATCACTCATGAAATTCAAAGCAATTAGGAAGCAGCTTCTAGATGTCCCCAGTGTCCGCCCCCACGCGGCCTCGCTCGCCGGGGCGCTCATCCCGGCAATCCATCGTCTGCACCGATTGCGGCACCGCGACGACCGTTCGGTTCCGGCCGAGGCCGGGCCGCCCGGTTTACTGCGCGGAGTGCTTTGCATTACGCCGCGCAGCGCCGGAGAACATTTCGTCGCCTGAGGCATTCGATACAGCTTCATCCGTTAACGGTCGTGCCGCACCCGCGGCAACGTTCGCCGCGATGGGTTTGAGCCCGTCCGCGCACTCGGTCCTTGAGTCGATGGAAATTGCAATTCCCACGCCCATCCAGGAACAAGCGATTCCGCTGTTACTGGCCGGGCGTGACGTCATCGCACAGGCACGAACCGGATCCGGCAAGACCTTGGCGTTCGCACTCCCCATAACTGAGTGCTGCGATCCATCCGTGCGCGGGGTGCAGGCTTTGGTTCTCACCCCCACCCGGGAACTCGCGATTCAAATTGCCAGCGTCATTGACACGTTTGCCCTCCCACGCCGTTTGCGTTCGACGCTGCTGTACGGGGGCCGCTCGGCGCGCCCGGAATTTAATGCCCTAAGACGGAGACCGCAGATCGTGGTCGGCACCCCGGGCCGCACGCTTGATCATCTCCGCCAAGGGACGCTCGACCTTCGGGCAGTCAGATTCTTCGTGCTTGACGAGGCCGACGAGATGCTGGACCAGGGATTTGCCCGCGATGTAGAGGCGATTCTCAGTCGCACGCCAGCCGACCGCCAGACCGCGCTTTATTCTGCGACCATGCCAGATTGGGTGGCAGGAACAGCGGCCAAGCACCTCCAAAATCCAGCCACAGTCAGGGTAGATGCAGATCTCCAAGCGTTACCCAGCGTAACCCATTTCATCTACACGATTGGTCGTGACCAAAAATTGAGCGCCCTGCAAACTCTGCTGGACGAGCGCGATGGTGAGTCGCTCATAGTGTTTGGCCGGACCAAGCACGGCATTAAGAAGCTGGCCCGCAAACTCGACGAACTGGGTTACCAGGTCGGCGCCTTGCAGGGAAACCTGAGTCAAAGAGCGCGCGAGCGAGTAATGGCCAACTTCCGATCTGGCCAAACGCCGATTCTGCTAGCCACCAATGTTGCCGCTCGCGGCTTGGATTTTGATGGGATTGGCCAGGTGATCAACTTCGACCTCCCCGATTCGGCACAGCTTTTTACGCACCGGGTGGGGCGTACCGGGCGGATGGGCCGAGCGGGTAAGGCTGTAACCTTCGTCACACAAGACGATGGGCCAAAGTGGCGGGAAATTGCTCGCCGCTTGGGAGTTCGGTTTCGCCATAGGTCCTGGAGCGCAAGGAACTCTGCCGAGTCAAGCCCCAACGAGCGGCCGCGTTCGCGCAATCGGCGCGGCCGAATTCGTCAACCAGGGTAATTGACGGCGTGATGAGAGTGGTGGAACCTGGCCGTCTTGGGACAGTTTTTGAAGCGCGCTGTTTCTTGCCGGTTCCCGGGCACAAGCCATAATCATCGGTACCTACAGCCTACAAAGGCTCGAATTGTCCCCATAGTCCGCTGGAATTCATCGGGCGAAATGGGGTCAATATAAATTACGAACCCTTGGCGCAAAGGATTGGATTGGAGGAAACGGGCCCACTGGCAGTTATCCGTTACGTAAGACATAATGCTTAGAATAAAGTCCGCCGTCGGCCGGACCCGACGGAATGGCGGTGGCATATCCGGAAAGCATCGCAGTCTCTGAATGTGCCAAGTGAGGTTTCGGAATTGACCTACAAGAATGGGATGCGCCCAGTCCACCCAGGGGAAATACTG
The DNA here is from genome assembly GCA_965261345.1 of Chloroflexota bacterium. Lineage (GTDB taxonomy): Bacteria > Chloroflexota > UBA11872 > UBA11872 > VXNJ01 > VXNJ01. The sequence goes on along the minus strand of OZ253449.1, from coordinate 98,447 downwards.
GGCGAAGAACTGCGCGAGTTGGAGATGTCGGCCACCGCATTGGCCACCGCCCTGGGGGTTCCTGCGAATCGGATCACCGCAATCTTGAATGGTCAAAGGGGCGTTACCGCCGACACCGCCCTTAGGCTGGCCCGATATTTTGGGATGCCCGCGCAATTTTGGATGAATCTGCAGCAGGCCTTTGAATTGCGTACCGCGGAAATCAACTCTGGCGAAGCGATTGAACGATCGGTAAAACCCGCGGTGTTGGATGCAAAAGTTGGCAGAAGCGACCGCCCTACCCCGGACAGTATTGCTGACGGCCATCATCCCGTTAAGGAAAACGTGTCGTCAGTGGCCTCCAACGTGTCAATCGCAAAAAAGGAATTGGCATCGCTTTGCAAAGCGCACGGGATACGCCGGCTGGCGATATTCGGGTCGGCATTGCGAGACGATTTCCACTCGGAAAGCGACATCGACGTGTTGGTGGAGTTCCAACCCGGTCGGGTACCGGGCCTGCTAGGAATAGCTGGCATCGAGATCGATTTGTCGAGATTGTTCGGCGGCCGCAAAGTGGACCTGCGAACCCCTGAGGATCTGAGTCCCTACTTCCGCGAGCAAGTTCTCGATGATGCTGAAGTCCAGTATGCGCACGCATGACCAAATTCGATTGCGGCATATGCTGGACGCAGCCCGCGAAGCCCGATCCTTCGCGCGGGATCGGCCTCGCCAAGCCCTTGATCGTGACCGCCAACTTGTGCTTGCGTTGGTCAAAGATATAGAAATCGTCGGTGAAGCGGCGACTGGGGTCACAGAGCCTACGCGGTGGGAGTTGCGGCAGATTCCGTGGGAGCGGATAGTCGGGATGCGGAACCGACTTGTACACGCCTATTTCGATATCAACTTGGACGTAGTTTGGAGTACGGTCCAGGAGGATTTGCCAGGATTGATCGCTCAGCTTGAGCTGGCAATCTCGGATCCTTCCGAACCGCCGGCAGTGTTGGAGTAGCGCCAATGAAGCAAAAGTTCTACGTCGGCGTGTGCCAAGAAAACAAATGGTTTGTGGCGCAGGCGCTGGGTGTTGATGTCGCCAGCCAAGGCACCACCGTTGAAGAATCGCTTGAAAACCTCAAAGAATCCCTCGAGCTTCATTTCGAACCGCCAACCGTCGTTTCGCGCCCGCAGATTTACGAAGTAGAAGTCGAGGTCAAAGCCAGTTGAGCAGTTCACTGATCGGCAAGTCATCCGCGAACTCCGATCCGCCTGATTTCGAGTGGTCAACCAAAAGGGCAACCACGTTAAATTTGCCAAATCTGACGTTGACTCGATCCGCACCGCCATAGTTCTGCGACACTGCTAGATCGTCGCCGGGGTGCTACGCGGCATCATCCATCAAGCCGGATTAACTCCTGACGGTTTCAACACCCGCTGAACCAGCGGTTGGGCGCACGTCGGTGAGCCGCAACCCACGTACACGCTCGACATAATTGCAATAATTTTTGGTAACTGCGGCCTCAGGAGTTTGATTTTTGAGCCTGGCCGCGCGCATTTGCCGTCCGACCATCTGACTATAGTGACCCCGGTCGCTAACCTCCTTGTTTGCCCGGGCCGACTCAGTGCACACATCCCTAACCGGTTTGATTCGGGCCGACTAGTTGGAGGGTGGCGACGGCTCGATCGGCCCGTGAATGCCGTTCGAACATTGAAAAAACGGTCAACTTGCAAATATGGATCCGCTAGACACCGCGAAGGCCATTGTCGTGGCATTGATGTTGTTTTTGGGGGCAAGCGTGTCTTCGGCGACCCCTGCCGAGCAGGACACTTCCGAAGTCGGGCTGTGGCAACGGGTGGTTTCGGCCGTACAGGCACCCATCGCCCAATTGCGCCAACAATCCTTTGAATCGACCTTAGGCACGATGGATGACGTGAAAATCAGGCTTTCCCTGCGGGCAGCGTCGGCGAACCGCCGGGCGACGGCGGGCGCGTTGTCGGCATTGGAAGTGGCCGGGAAAATACCACCTGGGATTAGGGGAGCCGGCGAGCACGCGATCTTGGAATTCCTTGACAACAGGCACCTCAGCCACGTGCAGTCGGTGAAGAACTATCCCCAATTGGCGGCGGACCTGGACAACCTGGTCTTCGAATCTCCGCGCTGGAACCTGGCCCGCAACGCCAGGGATATGGAATTCCTAGAAAAGCTACGCGCAAATGCCCATAACGCCGGCGCCAGCCTGAAGGCCGGACGCTTTGTTTTGCTGGCCAAAACGGGCCAAGGGTGCATAGCCGGCGGATTGCTTGAACTGCCCGTGACAGCAGTCGAGAAGACACTTGACGTCGTAAACGAAAGAACTTCGCCCGATGAGGCAGTACGAAGTGGGCTGCAGTCAGTGGCCACCACGGCGGGCCTCGGTTGCGCGGCTTCGGGTATCGTGCTCGCTGGTGCCAGCCTGGCGGGTGTGACTGTGGGCGCACCGGTACTGGTGCCGCTCGCGGTTATCGGCGGGGTTGCGTATGTCTGGGTGTCCAGTGACCGAATCTGGAATGCGCTCGAGGAAGAGGAACGCAGGGTAGTCCTGAACCAGTTGGCGGCAGTCCAGGATGCAGTTCTCGGTGACGACGGCGCGCCGCAGGCCACGATAGTGGCCGGTACCCAATTTGTGCTGCAACGGGTCCGGGCGGCCTCAACGTCCGCATCGGGATGGTGGTGAGCGGTTGACCTAATCCCGCAGTAGGCTGCCAATGGGTATTAACGGGCAGATGAATCCTCAGGTACTGCGGACCAGTGATCGTACAACAAGCCAGGTTGCAGCCACAAGGCATATCCCTTATTAGTTCCAATTACCAGATTCATCGCATCGAATTTCGGCAAAGTGGGGGAGGGTCGGGAGCGATCTGCAGTGCGGGACAACGCGGATGTTCCGGCCACACGCTGCATCTGTTTGGCGTAAATTTCGACTTGGCAATGCGAAATTGATTCGGACTCCAATGTTTGGGGCTCTTCTAGGTGCGACTACGACTGCCAAAATCGGGACTATCGAATGTCACTAAGCAGCAGCATGAAAGTGAGGTCATCAAACGAGGATGCCTGGAAACCAAAATGGCTGTAGAAGTCTGCCGCCTGCGCGCTTTTGGCATGCACCAACACCAATCTGAGACCGGTTAGCTCGGACACTTCCAAGGCTTTGCCCAAAAAGTGCTTCAGCAATGCCGCGGCCAACCCCTTTCCCTGGTGATCTCGATCGACGGCGAGGCGACCTAACAACATCGCCGGCAATGGTTCCGGCTGGTTGCGCCTGATTCGGCCAGCGGCTGTCTCGCGAGCAAGCACCGCGGTGCTTGACGCGTAGTAGGCAACTACACGGCCGCCGTAAGCGACTACCCAAGTCCGGCTGGAACCATCCCCCTGGTTGCGCATCGCGCGCAGCCGGAGCCACTCATTTAGCGATTCGTCGCCGCAGTCGAAGCGATCCGCGTCATGGTCCGCAGTAAGTAGTTCCGGATCCTGGAAAGAACTCAATCCGTTTCAAGGACTGAGGGTTGAGCTAGTAGTTCGGCGAGTCTGGGCTTGGAAACAGTGGGTCGATCAAGAATCATTTGCAGTTCTTCCCATTCTTCCGCCGACAGCGTAAATAGCCGGCGATCAGACAGGTCGGCAATCGCGGCCGAGACGGCGTTCCGCACGACATATTCGTTGAGTGACATCCGGCTGCGAGCGATAACGCGGCGCACGATCATGTCATCGCTTGGAGAAACCCGGATCGACCAACGCCCAGTTTTAGATTCAGTGTCCATGAAGTAATTGTACGTCGCTTGGATGTACAAGACTACAACGGAAACGCACGGTCTTCGGCAATCGCACCACCAATCCGTTGCTGCACTTCTGTTCATCCAATAGTTGTGGGTGGCTCGTTGGCTTGAACACTTTGCCAAGCGGATTCAATGGCAGCTTGGTTCCCGGCCGCCCACTCCAGGACGAGGTTGTGGGCCCGAAGCGGAAGGCGTCCCCACGGCATTGACAATGAGCCGAGTTGGTATACGGCCTCAAACTCCGTACGCGGCATGGAAGTGAGGCGGATTGTAATCGTCGCAAGACTTGGAGAGTTCAGGCACTAGGTGCTGGCGCAGACTCCCCTTGCGTCAACTCCGACAGCGTTCGGCCGGGCAGCTGCGAGTACAACGCATCTGGACAAAGCTCGATGTCATTGGCCCATGCAACCGCACCGTAAGACGTAATTCGCACTTTCAAAAAATGAGATTCGTCGTTCCAGGCTTTGAACGCGCCGATTCCGACCAAGTGCGAAAGATCCACCTCGCCGTCGGCACCGTTCGAGTACCTAAGCCTTAACCGGTAATTGGGCCGAGGTTCAGCTTCGACCGGGCGAATCACTGCAACAGGCTTTCATGTCGACCCGGGACCGCCGACTGAATGAATTGTTGATTGACACTCGCAGGATTGTCCCAAATCGTCAACCACCCTAATTCTGTTTTCGAGATTCTCGTAACCGCAAGCCGAATTCGCACCTTCCCGCAAACAAGCTGCCCTTAGGTTCGCTAACACTTGGCCGAGTACAAATGCGTCATATCCCAAAACGGGCTAGTTCGTCCCGCAACGCCGGTAAGAAATCGTTGCGCTGCCGCAACTCAGCGATGAATTCTTGCCAATCGGAATCAAGTTTCATCCGCAGCATGAGATCTCGCGCTCTTATCAGAAGCTTGCAGGCTTTTTGATAGTTCTTGCGACCACGGCGTTCAATGCAAATCTCGGCCAAGCGGCGGAAATTCGCTGCCGATTGCCCGGGATTGGATTCGGCGAATTCTTCCACTACCTGGTTTAGGCGTTCCAGGTACCAATCCCCAACGTCCCAGTGTGCGGCTAACTCGACCGATGATTCGAACTCGCCCGCTTCAAAGTAAACGTCCGCAAGTAGGTCTACATCGGCAGCGGACATGAACTTGATCAGCGCCCGCGGCCGGTTCCGGTCCCATTTCCCGGCCTTTACTGCCAGGTCGCGAAATTCCAGATATTCTGCGACTCCAGGATCGCCTTCAAACAAAAATTCCGCCATCGGCAATGCCGCCCCATACTCCGCACGATCGAGGTGCATTCGCTTTAGCCATTCGGCGAGCTTGCGATCCCGGCGCGTCTTGAAGCGTTCGTCCAACCAGGGCAGGATGATGTCTGCATATCCGTGGCGACGAAAAGCCTCGCCAATTTCCGGCAAATCAGACTCCCACACGCTCCCGATCTCATCAAGGGCGTCCTCAAATCTTCCCGACGGCAGCAGGCGATCGGTCAGTTCGGCCACAAGTCCGCATTCCCGGCAGATTTGGAGTGCGGATTCCTCGTCCAAGTCCCTTTGGCCAACTTCCAACAAGAATCTGCCGCGCAACTGTCGCCGCACGTGATCCGGCCATGTTTGGCCCGTAGGCATTCCGCCCCGAATCCAGGCGACTAGCGATGCCCTTTCGACTTCGGTGGCGTGTTCAACAATCATCTCCCCCGCTTTGCCGCTGAACATACTGCCGCCGTAATTGAGATCCTCCATGTGTGCATCGAACAGCGTTCCCAGGGCCTTTTTTCTTGTGGCTGCATCGCTTTCATGGCCGATCAATCCGTCCGCGAGGCTTGCGATGGCATGCTTCAGGACTGCCAATAACTCGCCATCGTCTTGATTTACCAGGACCGTAACCACCTCCGAATAATCGAGGATCGCAAGCACCACGGCCAAAAAAATGATGTGTGCTTTTTGGTAGCCTCCGTCCGCGAGGGAATCGTTGCCAGTCTTGAGCGATCTTTCAAGATCGTCCGCCACTCTGATTGCAGTTTCGTATTCGCAATCACGAACCATGAATGCGTACGAAGCGTATCGCCGCAAAGTCGGCAGATCGGTCGGGCCGTTCTCCTGGGCCACTGACGCCGGGTACGTTTGCAGGCGATCTTGGGGGCTTGGCCGTAGCGAGAGCAATCGATGGATGATTTCGATCAGTTCGGATTTGCTTTGGCTCTCAAGGGCGAAATCACGGGTGTTTGTTGCTTCGAATCGCCCAGGGTCCGATTGGAAGGCGAGCAGAACTGCCACAACGTGAGGGCAGCGACCCGATGCCCCACCCGCGCAGGTGCACGAGGCTGCTTCTACGTCGCCACCGTGTAATTTCGCCTGAACCCGCCAAGGCGGCGGCGAAATCTCCTGACAGAACGCTACGATTGATGCGCCGTCGCGGCGGCAATCAAATATCTCCCCTGCCGCAGCGATGTACCGTCCGAGCCTGTAATTCAATGGACCAGCCCAGGCGAGTACCGACCGCGCTGAGATTGCACCGAAGTTCTCTTGCATTAGGCGCGAATTCGCGAATCTATTCTTGGCAATAGTTTGGGTCCAACATTGGGTGCACCAATTCCAGTAGCGGTCGCCGGCGGAATGTTGGCGGTGGCATCGGTATTGATTGCACCGGCCGCCGCCGCCGGGTCAAACGGCCGTTTCTGCAATTCTGCGGCAGTCATCCCCCTTGAAAAAGTCTTCCCCGAGAACTAACCAAACGGCGCATTAATCTGCATTGGTATGCTACTGGGTCGTAGAAGGAATGACCCAAATCCCCTCAGGAAAAACACCCTCGTCCGCGGATTCAATCGCTGCCGGTAGACATGTTACTCATTAGATCCAACCGTCTTTTGTCGAGCATTTGGCCTGCCGTTCATTGATTTAGAGATCTAAATTGGCCTTGCCAGGAATTGGATCATGCACTGAATTCCGATTGCAAATCCTTGGCGACAAACCGGGGTTGAAGATTCATCTTTTCACACCCGTAGCACCGGGTGAGCTGGATGCGGATGAGCTATGTTTCTGAAAGATCTGCGCCCGGCGATATCACCGGTACGGCATTTAGAATGGCCCCCGCGGCCAGACGCTTGTCGTAAGTAACTATTCCCTGCAGGTCGGATCCGAGTTCCATCGCAGCAGCAAGGTGGAGAGCGTCCAAACTTCGCAATTGAGTCGGACCGACGCGAGCAGCCAATTCGAATGCACCAGTCCCGATTTTGAGTAAATGGATCGAGGACAACACTTGGTCGGCGACCTGAACGTGGCGTGGAGTCAATCGGCGGGCGGCGCGCAGCAATTCCGTACGGCAAAGGTAGCTGGTAACCAGTGCACCTGACCGCCGATCCCTCCAAGCATTGAGGGCAGTTGATTCTGTTTCCGCCGACACCCACTTCGCTACAGCCGAGGTGTCGAGATAGTACGCCAACTTAGTAGCGCTCTTCGTCTCTGAGTTCGGCGACCAATGCCGACATGCTCGGACCCACAATCGGGTCGGGAATATCGGTTGTATCCCTCGAGGCCGGCACCACCAGCCCCGCGTCACTCAATTCCCGCAGGCGCGAATCTGGAATCGGAGTCAATCTCGCCACCGGCTTTCCACGGCTGGTTATCGTGATGACCTCACCGGCGGCCGCCTTTGCAACGACCGCGGAAGCATTTTGCTTCAGGGCTCGTATGCCGACTTCATAATTGTGCTTCATGGTAGTACATTGTAGTACGATGGGGTGCTTCACCGAATTTGGCTCGGACTTGTCGCGCACTCAACATAATGGCGATTATGGCAATACCGGCCGCACTAAGCCGCCTTTGGATTATTCAGCGGGGGTTTAATCGCAGTGCTGTATCAATATGTCGAGGATTCCAACAACTCTTCTATTGAAGCCTTTCGCTTCCAATTGACTTCAGTCTCTGGAATTGATCCATGATCCAATCAGCCGCATCAGGCCATTCGGCGTGGTCATCTCGATCCCAAGTCCTTTGAATAGAAACTGACCTTCCTTGCGTGCTTTCACCGTCGACGTCTAAGCTGCTGATTTGATCACCCATTTGCTCAAGAATCTTCCAAGAAAACGAACGCATCCTCAACGAAGCTGACTCTGGTGACGGCTTTCCGCTGGAGCGAATGTATAACCAAATTAACTCCTGATTCCCAACATATACGCCTACATAGTCGCCATCGGAATTGATGGGGGCCGTTCCTTGGCTTGCTCCCCTCCACGAATCTTTTTGCCCAGGGAGGCCGCCGGCGCGATCGCGTAGAAACTCCCAAAACCGCTCGCCATGCGACTTCTCCGTAAATTGAATTGCGACGGCTGCCTGGCACCGCTCACCGAATCGCCGACACCGTTCCGCGCTCGAGGGGTAATCCTGTGCGTATGGATACATAACGTAGTGTTCATGTCCAGGGATGGAACGCATTACGAGCGACCCCACCTGAGTCCCAGGTGGAAATCTATCGGCACGGTGAATGTTCGGAATGATCGCGTCTCCGCTTAACCGTTCGGCATTCGTAGGATCCAAATCTAGCAGCGCGCCGACGATATTCAACACCATCTGGCTCGCGTGGGACTCATTGCGCCACGGCCCGGCCCCAATCTTCCACCTCAGATTCGCTGGTTCGTTTATTGGCAATGAAGCCTGCCCGTCCTTCCATGGCCAACGATTCAACGCCAATTCCGCAATTGCCGCGGCTCGACGCCCTATGGCGCCTTCGCCCCAGCCAGGTTCTTTTGTTAAACGCCGAGTGAGTCCAATTGGGCTCCGCGCATAAATCTCGCGCTTGCTCCAAAAGGTGCTTGCGCCCATTGCCGAATTCGTCAGATCCCCGCTGAGCGTCAAATTCGCGAGCGTATCCCGGTTTTTGCCATGGAAATCCTCGGCATTTGCGCCTAATTCCCGCTTCCAATCAGCGGTCAACGTACGCGGCATTACATGTTCGATCGTCAAATGATCCCGAGCGGGCGATTCCTCCCGATGCTCGGCCTCCATCAATGCGCAGAGGACGGCGAATGCAGATCGAGTCGCGCTGCCACCATATGCCTTGCGGTGCCGTATTCCCTCCTGCACCAATTCATCAGACGGCACGCCGACGCGCGTATTCCGAAGTCGGCTAATCTGCCCAATCCAATATTGCGACCAACCTTCGTCGCCGTGTGGTCCAGATCTGCCAGATAGTTCCGCGACCGCCCGATTCATACCGGAAACTTGTCGATCCGCCAGCCACAATCGAGTAGTCCATGTCCCGATACTTGCAAGGACCTCAGCGACATCTTGAGTCGACACATTGACCGAATTGGAATCGACCTCATCGTTCAATAACCGCAACGTCAAGGGACGGTGAGTGTCAATTCCCAACGCACGCAGGTGGATCAATTCGCGCTCAACCGCTCTATTGCGATGTGGTCCTGCAGTCCCGGTGATGTTTCCGTAGAGGCCCGCGATGCGCTCAAACTCTCGGCACAAAGCTGACCGATCTTCCGAATATTGGTGCTTCACTGCCCATCGGCGCAGCGTCTCGTAGACGCGATTGATGCCCTGAACTTCTCCGGTTTTCCACCGCAGGAGGTCTCGGAAAAATAAATCGATGGGCTCTGTAGAGTGCTCCACACCCAAACTTCGCTCGATGCTCATCCAGTGGTTTTGATATAGATCAAGTTGGTCTTCGTCTGCCAACCCCATCAAGAGCCAGTTCTTAATCTTTTCGCTCTCAGTTAATGGCTTACCGGTTGCGTTCAAACTCTCAAAGATTTGCTGCGGGTCTTCACCATCGGTGAGACCGATGCTGACGACGCGGAATCGTCGCAGCCCCTCAAGCAACTGCGCGACATCATTTCGTGCCACCAATCTGCGCAACGATTTCCAGGCTTGCGCAACCGCTCCGCTCCCTGTTGGATTACCCTCAAGTCCAAGTCGGTACTCCTCTTCATCGCCTTCCTGGAGCCTCAACTTACGAGCATTGCCCAGGGGCTTTCGAGGATTGGTCAGGCGACCTTGACGAATCTCTTCAGCGGTCCAATCACCGCATTTGCCACTAGGTCCAAGTTTTTCGGCAATGCAACCCAGCAAAATACTCACAGTTGTCAATCGTTGTTGTCCGTCCACGACTCGAAAGACCTTGACCACTCCGGCGGCGCCGGGTTCAGGGAAAGTGAGAAGGGTACCGCCGTAATGTGTCGCATTCGGTCCCGCGTCGGCGATCACCAAGAGGTCATCGATCAATCTCTCAATGTCTGACTGGCCCCAACAATATCGCCGTTGCCATCGCGGCACAACGTATTGAACCTGGCCATTTAGCAGGTCAAGGAATTCAATCGGTTGTGCGTTCACAGGTTCCTAAGGGGCGGCAAGTCGGGGGCGTTTCGATGTCAGGATGATTGCAATCATCGTTGGCGGGCAAATTGCGATTCGCCCACACCGGTTTAATTTTGGATCGGCTAAATCAGCGTCGCTCGCTCCAAAGCCTGCGCGATTCAAAGCCGTTTTTCGGAATTGTGCACTACAAAGATTGATTTTTTGCCCGACCGTCCGGCCCTATGCCAAGCGCTTCAGATCGCCATCATTTTGGAACAGAAACCTGTAGACCGCCGGGCCGGTTCGCAAACCGATTTCACCGAGAAGTCCAAATGTGTATGTACGGCAAAGGGCGCGGGCAAACCTTTGTATCGTTTCAGTCAGTTCTGCGAGTAATGCCGAGTGGAATTGACTTAGGCTTGGATATTTTGACGCCGCAATTGCCTCAAGGATTTCAGGGCGCTTCTTTGTGAATTGTGACTGAATGAGACTCACCAGCCCGTGCAATTCGGCTTGCGGCTCGTTTCCTGTGGCAGTTTCAAGATCGTAATACCGTTCGCGGAGAGCAAAGGCCTCCACAACATTCAAGAGAAAGTTGCGGTCTTCTGAATCATTCAAGAACCGGACGTCGCAACGCAAAGCGGTACTTTGGCCTGCATGACCCGAATCGAGCATGAGTAGCATCACATTTTTCTCAATTTTCTCAATCGATGCCCATATTTGCTCTTCAACGTTCTTGAAGTCAACAGTTTGTGATCCGTTTCAAATTGGCCAATTAATGTCACCAGCTTCAATATCCTCTCGAATCCTTGCGCCAGTAGCAACAGCGGGAGATTTAGGCGATGTGGGCGCTTGATTTCTCTGTCAAGGGCCACCAACCCTTCTTCAATTAGCATTACGGCTGTTTCGGTCTCGAAAATTACCGCAACTCGTTGTTGCGTCGTGAAACCCTGGTCAATCTGCATTATTGAGGATTTCCTCTGGATTCAGCGTTCGACATAATCCCTATGACCCTCAACTACCAATCCATCTATCCGAATTGACTTAATGTCGATCGCCACGACCATTCGTCCGGCATAGCCACGAGCTTAAGGCCACCCGGTAACGCACTTCCTAATTTAATTTCGTAATGGTTTGACCACTGCAAACAGTGCCGCTGCGGTGGCCGATTTCGTCCTCTTAGATGTCCCTGGCGGCCTCCAATCGTTCCAGCAGCGCCCGATGTGGCGAGAGCTTTTCGCGATAGCTCTTGCCGTCGATGACGATCTGGTAACTGGAGTTGGCCAACCGGTCCAGGGCGCTGTTGCCCAGGACCGGATCGGCAAACAATGCCAGCCATTCCTCGATTGCCCGGTTGGAAGTGATCACGAAGCTGGAGACCCGGTGTCGGGCAATCACCAGTTCATAGAGGTCCAGCGACTGCTGCTGGGAGAATCGCTGCAGTCCCAGATCATCCAGGATCAGAAGATCCGGCGCCAGGTACGAGCGGAAGGTGCGCTCCGAGCTCCCGTCCAGCCTGGAGCGGGCCATATCGCCGAAGAAGTGATCGGCCCGTGCAAAGCGCACCGAGTATCCGGTTTTGACCGCAGCATAACCCAGCGCCTGAGCCATGAAGCTCTTACCCACCCCCACCGGTCCGACCAGCAGGACGTGTTCTGAGCGGGAGAGGAACTCCAGCGCGAAGACGGCGTCGATTAAGCGCCGATCAACGGTGATGTCGGCGCCCCAGTCAAAGTCCTCTAGGGAGCAGATCTGCTCGAAGCCGGCCTTCTCCAGGCGGGTCCGAAGACGCTTGGCGTCGCGGCGGCTCACTTCATCGGAGAGGATGACTTCCAGGAAGGCGACATAGTCCAGGGAGTCCCGGCGCGCCAGTGCGATCCGCTCCGGCAGGGTGGGCAGCATCTGGCCGAGCTTTAAGCGCTTGAGCAGCGGAGTCAGATCGTTTACCGTCATCGGTCCGATCCGTTCTTGGCATCGTCAGCGGGCAGGACCGCAAACACCGCTCCGGGTCGGGTGTAGCGACCCGGCGCCGGCGCCACTTCGACCTCATCGTCCTCGTCGCGCTCGAGGCCCTTGAGCAGGATGGTCCGAAGTCGCCGCACGTCGTAGAGATCGACCGCGATTGCCTGCCGGCAGGCCCTATCGAGCGCTTCGGCGCCGAAGCGCTCGCCCAATTTGATCAAGGCGTGACCGGAGCGTAATCTTGCCCAGGTGGTCCTGTTGCCCAGCAGGGCATTGGCGTAGAAGGCGGACGCCTCGCCCAGTTCGCGCGCCTTCCTGCGTACCAGTTCGGGATCGCGCGATGCGTACAGGCGCAGTTGCTCGGGCAGGTCCTTAGGATCGGTTACGCGCTTACCTTTCTCCTGGCGCGGATGGACCTTTATCAGGGCGCCGCGGTGGTAGATCCGCACCAGCGATCTATCGATGCAGATCTCCACCTGTTTGCCGGCAAGGTCAAGGTGCTCAGGGATCGAGTACAACGCATACTTGGCCTGCACGTGGTGGTCGCGCTGTACCTTGGCCGTGTGCCAATGCCCGATCTCGTAGGGTTCCCCGTCGAAGTCGGATAAGCACGTCCGCTCTTCCTGATCGAAGACCTCCAGGGGCTTGCGACGGATAGTTCCATGTATCCGTTGCCCGGCCACCTGCGTGCACCAGGTCTTAGCTCTTGAGCGCATGTCTTCTATCCCGACAAAGCAGGCGCCCTTGAAGAAGCGCTCGCGCACGTATTTGATGGCGTTTTCGACTTTGGGCTTGTCCTGGGGGTGGTAGGGACGGGCCGGATCGGGGACGAAGCCGCGATGCTGGGCGTAGCTAAGAAACGCTCTTGTCAGGCGCGGGTTGTAACGATCGGCGCCGGCCACCGAGGCCGGGAAGTTGTCGATGACCAAAAACTGCGGCAGGCCGCCGAAGAAGCCCCAGGCGCGTTCCAAGCCTTCGACCACGTCCTCGAGGCGTTGCCGATAAAGCGGCCACACGAACATGTGCCGCGAGTAGGCCATCACCAGTACCAGGGCATAGACGGTCCTTGGCCGGCCGGCGTCACGATCGAAGACCTGCCCCAGCTTGCCAAAGTCCAGCTCTACGACCTGGCCCGGATCCGGATCGGCCATGCGAACAGTGGAATGATTGCGTTTGGTCCTTAGTCCCTGGCGGTCGCAGAAACGGCGCAGGGACGAGTAGGAGACCGAGATCCCGCGCTGGGCAAGCAGCTCATGGATGCGGGTGAGCTGGAGCTTGTCGGTCTGCAGCCACTGCTTTATCCGCTCGATGTGGGGCTCTAGGATGTCGGCAGCCGGGGCGATGACCCCAGTCGGGGTGCTCAGGTTGAGCGCGGTCAATTTGGCCAGCTGCTCATCGGTCGGATCGGGGCCGCCGGGCTGAAGGCCCAGTTCCTGGGCAGCGTTTACGTAGCGCCGCACAGTGTCGCGGGCGCGGCCTGAGATCTTTGCAATCCGTCGCTGGCTTAGTCCTTTTTGCCAGAGCCGGATAAGTTCGTGTGTATCCACTCGGAACACCTCCTGGTAGGCCATGATGGCTCCCGGTTGGTTGGAACGGGTCGCCGCAATGGTGATTGGTAGGTGCGTTTGCCGGGTGGACTAGTGCCCTTGGCTAAGTGGCCTGATGCCCATGAACATGGGTGGGCGAATGCCGTTGGCTAAGTGGACGATAGGTGGTGGAGATTGACACTTAACCGAGTCGACAAATTGAACGGTGCCCATTAGCACCCGGGAAACTCGATTTGTCTGCAAACATCGGGTGGGCGGTAGCAGCCGGCTACTTTCGGCAAGTTGCAGTCAAGTGCGGGAAGGTAGATTTCGAGTGTTCGTGCACGGCTGATCCGAACCGTATCCTGTGCAACCCAGAAACGAACCGAAGCGGCCCTTCTTAAAAATCATTACCCCTTCGCCGCACGACTCGCAAACCGGTGGACTGGTATGGCATGAGGGATTTGTGCAGCGTGAGTTATTCTGGGCGATTTCCAAAAACCCTCGCCTACAACTTTGGCAACCCGGCGCGCGGTATCGGCAGTAGGGAAAGTTCCGGCAATACAACGATCGGCCGCTACGCGACAAATCAAGGCGACCAGTACGGCAGCGCGGGCAAAAGGCCGTGCGATCACGCCTGAACTTGCCAATGCAATGCAAGGTGCGAGATTCGCGCAAAAGCTCTTCCACGAAGGCGGAAGGCCTCAGGGAGTCGGCGACCAAATACGCGCCGAGTCGGGCACGCGTCATCGCGACGTAGAAGAGGCGCCGTTCTTCCGCATGCGGGTATCCGCCTCCAGGTGGCGGAGGCAGAACGAGATTCAGGAGTGGGTCGTCCTCTATCTGTGAAGGGAAGCCACGCCGCGCGTCGCGCAGGTCGAGCACTATCACGTAGTCGGCTTCCCGCCCCTTAGCAGCGTGGACCGTGCTGAACTCGACGTGCAGCCAGCTCCGACGATGAAGCGAGAGGGCCACCTTTTGACTGGTGCGGTAACGCCCGAGTACGAGTATTGAGGCCGGGGCTGGGTTCGTTTCCTCCCGTGACTCGATGTCTCGTAGGGCGTCTTCTAGCCCACGTTGGGGTTCGTCGCTGGCTACCACAGTTACTCCGCCGTCGCGCACACCGCACGCGGGACTAAGCGCGCGCTGGGTCTGCACCGGGTTGCGTACGACGAAATCAGTGGAGGGGCCCAGGATTCCGGCAGCGAAACGAAAAGTCTGGCTGAGCGTGCGTTCCCGCACGTGGCCAAGATATCGTCCGCAATCGCGCATGAGCGCAACGTCGCTCCCTGCGAATCGATAAATGGACTGCCAGTCATCGCCAACCAGGAAAAATACGGCACCGGGATTCACGAGGGATTGGAGCAGTGCCATCCGGCCTGCTGAAACGTCTTGGAACTCGTCCACGAGCACGTAGCGGTAGGGAGATTCCCAACGGCCTTCTCTAATCCGCGCTGCTGCGTTGTTGATGAGATCGTGGAAATCGAGCGTCTTCTCGACCCTCAACAGATCCTCATAGCGAGATCGGACCTGTTCGAACACTTCAAGAAAAGCTTCGGCACGTCGCCGATCTGCGATTTCGGATGCACGGTTACATAGTGTCTCTTTTGAGAGGCCGCTTGTTTTGACATGGTTGAGGAAAGTCGCAATTAGCCGCGCGAGCCACGTTGTCAGCCCGAATTTGCGCAGGTGTCCAAGGAGCTCACGGGGTTCGATTGGCTCAAGCTTTAACCCCGCTTCCTCGAGCCGCGCGCCAAGTACGTCGAGTAGGACTCCTTCACGTCGCTGCCAGCTGTGGGTCTCGATCAAAGTTGTTCCGTATTTGGCGTGAATGCCTCGTTTCCATTCGACACCGTCACCGTAGCCTCTCCATCCCAGCGGCGGCCGGCCTTCCCGGTCGAGCGCGAAGTGTTCTATGTAGATGTCTTGGCCAGGAAGATAGAAGTCAGGCTGGTATTGGCGATGCCACCGAGTGGCAGTGGGCACACCAAAATCCGATTCGTACTCGAAATGTACTCGGTTGAGGGTGAGGAAGTTCGCGATCGCCAGTTCTTCAAAGCTCTTGACGAGGTCACCGCTCAACGTTCGCAGCTCAGAGCGGCGGATGTAGTCGTGGTAGTCGCCCGGGTCCACGAATTCGAAATGCGAGTGATAGGCTGCACGTTGGTCCAAGATCAAGCTCATGACCGCTTCGCTCTGCAGGGATTCCAACAGGAGTCCGGCAAGGATGTCATCAACGGCCTTGACGAGCTTGGCCTCATCTTCCGCCAGCTTCGAAATCGTCGGTGCAGTTCCGGCATCTGCGATCACTCGTCTCCCGAACGCGTGGAAGGTTGCGACATGAGCGCCAGCGGATTCACCTGGGAGGCGTTCGCGGATCTCCTCCGCGGCTTTGCGGTTGAAAGCGAGCACGAGGATCGCTTGAGGGGCGATGCGCAAATTCCGGACGAGATGGGTGACCTTGCCAGTGATGACGGCGGTCTTTCCTGTCCCAGCGCCGGCAAGGACCAGCGTGACATCCTCGTCGGTGGCGATCGCCACCGCCTGCTCATCAGCAAGGGGTGAGGAGAGCACTCTTCCAGCCGCTTGGACAACAGCAGACTTGGACGCGTTGACGAATGTTGAGTTTGCACTTTCCCTAGCTGCTTCGAAGGCTTCGGGGCCCAACAGCTGTTCGATGCGCGAAAGCGCCTTGGCAGCTCTCTCGGACAGATGCGCCCGAGCAAGTGCGCCGCCAACTCGAGGGACGGCGGCCGCGATGTCCTCTCGGAGCGTTTGGCTCTGGGAATGGCGACGGAACCGACCGGTACTTTCAAAGCGGTCGAGCCGCTCGCCAAGCTGCGTGAGTTCGTCGGACTGCTCGGTAGCGGCGCGCGCGGCGTCGTTGCGCAGTGCTTGGGCAAGCCATTCGGCGTCATCGCGGCGAAGCCCGCCGACGGCACGTATTGTGCCACCGAAAACACCAATCGCGAGTCGCGTCCAAAACCACGAGCGGCGGATCTCGATGGTGTCGACGGCGCCAGCGGGAATGCCATCGTCATCACCAAACCGAAGTTCGCCGTGTTCGAGCGTGACATGAACCGGACCGCCACGGAACAATCGGACTATGGCGGAGGTTTTGGCGACGATGTTGCCGGCGTTTTCAGGCAATGAAATCACTGTTCCCAATGCTCACGACATTTCCGCTTACGTCCCCCGTAGCCACGAATTGCACCCTCAAGACAAGGCTAGAGAACGCAATCGCATTGCTCCGCTTACGCGGGGCAAGGACCAGATCCACAGATGTTTGGACTTGATTTGCCCCCTAGACGTCAGAACCTCTACTTTGGCCAGTTCTCGCTTTTTGCTGTTCTTGTACCGCGTAGTGCGCTACGCACTCAACCGCCTACAGCATCACTGGAAATAGGCATTTAGGACTTGCCAATATCACTTGGCTGTCGAGGGCAGCATGATGGTTGCCAACCATACAAGTAACCAGGAGATAGGGGTTGGCGTAATACGGGCGGGTCCGACACATCAGCTTGAATCCGAACGGTTTGCCGCTACAGGGACGAATTCAATTGCGCCTGAAGCCTGGCCGATTACGCTAGACGGCAATCGGGCACCTTGCCTGCAAGTAAGTTCATCCTCGACAGATCACATCGCCACCAATGTCCCCAAAAACGCAGGATTCCCGCCAGGACGACATGATGGACATAATGGCGCATTTGACGAGCCGCTTTCAATTCTCACGATCGCCGCAATACAACGCCGGTGCGCCACCGGGACGCGATTGCGAGGATTGAGGAGCGGGCGGGCGGCGTGTATCGACTGCCCATTTGGAAAAGTGCTCTCGCGGTACGTGCCCTCAACGGCAATTCCTATCGCTTGGGAATTGGTTCACCCGCATTCGCCCCGAGCCAGCGCTCAGTGTTGCCGGAGCGACGTTAAATCACGGAGCTTCTCTACAAAGAACGGTACAAAAATCGGCAATGGACGCACTAGGAACGATTCTGTTGGCGAGCGTTTACTTCGCTCCGACAATCATTGGATTCATACGGCATCGCAAACGCAAATGGGCGATATTGGCACTGAATCTCTTCCTGGGTTGGACGCTTATCGGCTGGATCATGTCGTTGATCTGGGCATTAGCCGGCGAGCGCGGAATCAGTGAGGAATCCACAGGCGCCAATCCGCCCCGAGGTGCCCCAATACGTTTGGAATCCGCTGAACACAACCGCGAGTCTGACCGAGATGTTGACCCAGCGTTGATCGGCAAGCGCAAAAAAAGCGCGCAATCTGCCGGCCTGGATTTAACCCAAGTTGTGGCGCTTGATGTGGAAACGACAGGACTTAGCCCAAAGAACGACCGCGTCGTCGAGTTGGCGTTGGTCGGGCTGAACGCCGATGGACAAGTAGATTGGACTTGGCACTCGCTATTTGATCCGGGTTGTCCAATCCCATCGGAAGCAAGCGCGATTCATGGCATTGACAACTCCCGTGTTAAGGGGGCGCCCGCCTTCGCTGAAAGAGCTGGTGCAATCGCAAAAATGCTTGAGAATGGTGTGCTACTAGCCCACAACTTGAATTTCGACATCGGGTTCTTGCGGGCAGAGTTTCAGCGCAGCGGCAAAAGGCTGCCTGCACGCCGTGGGATCGATACGTTAAAGATCTCCCGCCGCGCGGATAAGGGAGAGCGATCTCACACGCTAACCAGCGCTTGCAAACGCTATCGCGTAAGGCTGGACAAAGCCCATCAAGCCACCACCGACACCGTCGCAGCAGCTCAATTATTGGTAGCGATGCGAGATCGCCATGGAAATAGGTCCAACCTTTTCACACCCTCTAATCTCAGTTGATATTGCTCTAGGGAACTGCCATCATCCACTCCAACGCCGGCGGCGAAAGGTGTGTTGACGTTAACCAGATAACAAACTAGGACGAAGGAAACAACCGATTTAAGAGCCGCCAGGATTTGTTCGCTGCGGACAGTTCTGCTGGCCAGTTGAATTGACTTAGTTGCTGGGCAACGACACAAACGGCACGGCTACTAAAAGGCTCCTGCCTGAAAAGGCGCGCACCTGTCGCGGGTACTTGGATGCAGGCCGAACTGGAAACTGCGGCTAAACCGGAGGAATCAATGGCGAAAGGTTGAGAGGGATCCTCAATCCGCGGCCAAGAATTGATGGAATCGTATGTCCAAACGATCGCGGTCCGGGCAGTCCGAATTGCGCTGGGGCAGCCTGATCGCCCGGCCTTCAAGCTCCTTTAGAGATTCAAGTAGGGGACCATCGTCCTTTTCGAGCAAGCGGTCGGAGACGTGAATCCGAAAGTCGGGATCTATCCCGATCAGGTGTGCATCGAAAGCAGCGTGGTGGATCTTAGATAACGGGAGTCCGTTCGGGACTACCGGCTGCCCAAGACGCTCGTTAGCGTCCGGGACAATGTGCGCAGCATCCAGGAGCATAGGTTCGGGTATCCCCGACACGGCACACCGGCTGCGATATGCGGTCATGATTGCTTCTCTGAAAGTGGCTTGATGCAGGCGGCGCTTGACCGAACGCAGGGCATACCTTCGCTCCTGGTAATCCTCAGGGAAGTTAGCAATCGCCTTGCCCGCATTCGGTTGTTGGCCCGGTTGCACCAGGTCGGCCCCGAAAGCAACCGTTGCCTTTAGGGCCTCGGCGTCCCACCCGGTAATAAAAACAGGTTGTATTGCTTGGAACTTTCCGGGGGCAACACCAAGAAAATAAATTACCGGGACCCGGTGTTCAAATGCCTCGCGCAGCCAGCGGTTATCTGCAGCGTTAGGATCCCGACCCATGAACGCATATTCGATCGTTTCGTCGCTTTCAAAGAATCGGCGGTAAATGTCGCGCTGATCGTCATACCAGACATTGGCCCCTGGTCTGGGGTAGACGGTCTTAATTGAAAGCAAGAACTGCATCTGGCGAGGCTTGAAGATGCCCCGTCTGGGGTTAACGAGCGGTATACGCTCGCCCTGGTAGATGAAACCGGAATCGATCTCTCTGGCCGTCAGGTGGGCGTGGAGTTGTTGCAGGTGGCGAACGTGTTCAAATGCGGCCCAACGAATCTGGTCTTCACTGCTCAAGTCGCGCATCGAGTTCTCCCCACCCAGCGTTTGGCCAGCAGCCCGGCGACTGTGGGCACCTCGTACTGGAATGCTGGCATTATCAACCGATCGACGTCTGCAATCCGGTCAAGTGGCTACCGCAATTGACGAGGCATTCTGGACTCCGCCCGGCCCACTTCTAGTAGTGGACAGAATCCTCGAACGCCTGGTGTCATGGGCTGCCACCCAATCGGCGGCGCGCGGCTTGTGCTCCTCAGGGCAGTCTTCCGAAAAGATTTGAAAAGCGCCGGGCCTGCGTTTCGAATGGGGGTCCAGTGATGGCTGCTTTTGGCGCAATGAATCTATGAGGTCTGGGTCCTCACGGCAATGCGAGCTAGCGTTACATGACGCAATTGACTCTCTTCTTGAGTCGTCCGTGGATTTAGTAGAGCACGATGCCGTAATTCTCAACCTCGTCGATCATTCGCCAAACCTGGCCGACGCAAGCGAGTAACGCCAAGTGCCAAGACGTGTTTTCGCGTGGAACCGAAGGGGGGTGAAGGGAACGAGATTCGACGGTATCTCCGCGGATGTTGCCTTGGATTACGGCGCTGCGGCAAAACCAAGCGGCCTTGGCCGAACTATGGCGATGGGGGCAGCCTCCTTGGACAGGTAGTGTGGTTAGTCCAGAGAACGTGTTTGACCGTGCTAGGCGTTCCGTGTTGTCGCTGCGCACCTCGCACAGAACCCAGCGCTGCTGAAAGTAGGGGTCGCTTGCCGGCAACGGTCCGAATTCTGCTTCGAACCATTTCCAATCGCGAACGTTGAAGTCGGGCAACTCGTCAGGTTGCAGGTAGTCCAAACACGAGGCCGGATAACCCCGGCGAGTGACAACGATGGCGCACCCCTTTTTCCAGTTACGTGGTCATTGTGTATTTGGGTACGGAAGCGATCGACTGTTCTCGGCTGATCACGCAGCACAACTGGGTCAAACCTCTTCGGTTCGATCGTCGTTTGCCTTCAATTGATGCAGTAGACATAATACTCCTTACGCAACTCAAACACTGTTGAGCCGGCTTCTCTTGGAGGGCGGGATGCAAGCGCGACCCCAGCGCTCCAATATCCAAACGTCCAATAGCGCATTAATGGCTCCGCGCGGGGCAGAGTATGGTTACCCGTAGACGCTAGGGCAGGCTACCCAACTCGTCGTCCCGAAGGTATAGGAATCGCCCAAGCGGCGCACTGGCTGTCTTCCCATAGTTCCCGAGTAGGCCCAATGTGTACGTACGGCAAAGGGCTCGAGCAAATCGCTGTATCGACTCCGTCAAATCTGCGAGCAAAGCCGCGTGGAATGAGGTGAGGCTACGGTCTTTGCCTGCTTCGATCTCCCTTGCAACTTCGGGGCGCTTCTTCAGGAATTGAGACTGAATCGTTCCGACCAGCCCTTGCAAATCGGCATGCGATTCCCCGCCCGCTGCAATTTCAAGATCGTGGTACCTTCCCTGGAGCGCAAAGGTTTCCAACACGTTCAGCAGAACCCGGAGATCTTTTGAATTTCGCAGAAATTGCAAATCGCACCTCAATGCGGCGCTCTCGTCCGCATAACCTGCAGATCGCATCAAACCTTCAACCGCCTTCACCAACTCAAGCAAATGATGTCCATAAGTTCGCTTCAATACATTTGAATCCAACAACTCGCTTGTGGCTTGGAAACGACCAATTAGCAAGACCAGCTTTAGCAACCTTTCGATTCCTTGCGCAAGTAACAAGAATGGGAGATTCAAGCGATGCGGTTGCCTGATTTCTCTCGTGAGCGCAATCAACCCTTCTTCGATCAGCATCACCGCGGTTTCGGTCTCAAAAATGAATCCCAACCGTTGCTGCGTAGTGAGTTCCTGACCGTGCGACATTACTCAACTCTGCGATATTGACGCATTAGACATAATCATTATTCCTGTTTCTGATCGCAGCCTATAGAAGCTGCTGCATTGACCGGGATCAGCATCAAGCCAGGAACTAACTCCCGGGTCTGAATACTTCCTTGGCGCCTCGGGCAGGTGCAAGAGTCTCCGATTTCACCTTGTCTGGGATTCGACAGGCATCGATGGCGATCTCAATATACGCTTGACGTACTGCGTCTATTGACCGAGAATCATCGGAGATGATCGTCGACTACGCAGATAAGCGGACCGAGAGGTTTGCAAGTGGGGAATTTGTTAGGGAGTTTGAGTCGATTGAGCAGCAAGCTGCGAAACGCCTATCGATTCTCAATGCCGCCGCTTCTATCGAATCGTTGCGGGCGCTGCCCAGCAATCGCCTCGAGTCACTTGGCGGTCGGCGTCGTGGTCAATACTCAATCAGGATTAATCGCCGGTGGCGAATCTGCTTTAGGTGGCCTGTTGGCCAAGCAGGTCCCTCCCGGGTCAAGATCGTTAACTACCACTAATTTCGGCTAAGGCGGACTACGTTGTTTAAGCGAGCAGTGCATCCTGGAGCAATCCTCAAAGACGAAATTGCCGAGATGGGGATATCGGCGACTGAATTTGCTCGGCAATTGGATGTGCCCGCAAATCGAATTTCGCAAATCATGGCCCACCGCCGATCGATCAGTTGCGACACCGCGTTGCGGCTAGGGCATTGGTTCGGAATGGATCCGCAGTTCTGGTTGAATCTGCAAACCCAATTCGATTTGGTGCAGGCTACAAACGACATGGGGACGTTGATTAATCAACTGCCAACTAAGCCTGCTGCCGAAACGGACCAGGCGCGCGATCGAGCTGCCATCGTTTAGACAGGCGCCCGCACTTGGGCGGGTATTGCTTTTGCCCAAGCGATTCGATACAGCGGACCACCCACAATTCAACGCCGACGCATGTCCGTAATCGACATAATGGCGAATATGATCGCCGGGCGGGGAATCAAATTGGTTGAAAAGCTGCGCGAGATCAATAATCATTGGTCTGTAAATACCGCATCTGAACTTCGACTCAAAGCAATGCCGGCAAAAGTAGTTGTCGACTACCAGCAAAAATGAGGGTAGCTGTTCGCTGCACCCAACTGGCGTCGAAATAAACAGCCCGCCCATCTCATTCCCTCGCAGTCTGGTAGACGAAAGATGATTCGCTATTCGTACGTCCACAGATCGAAGGTCAAGTCCAACCGGGCGCCTTCGGAGTCCGTCATCTGTGAGTCCGGTGTTGGGAAGATGAATCCGGCGATCTGACTCTCGCCTATGACGAGCGGCGGTCTGTTCTCCGCGTCCGCATCGAAGGTAAGGGTGGCAGTCCCGCTCCCGTCGATGAGCGGAAGTGCCCAGCCCCCGGTCGCAGGGTCGAGTACGTACAGTTCAACCTGTCCCCGAACGAATACAGGCTCGCTGAGCGTCACTTCGACGTCGCCGTCTTCGTTCCTGGCAAGTCCGACTACCGTCGGTGCTACCGGGGATTCTGAATCAATCGCGTCTACCGGAATGGTTACGTACTGCGCCGGTGGCTCTACCTCTTTGGTCTCGTTGTAGCCATGGTATCTAATGGTCAATAGGTTGGCGGCTTTGTCGTTGACGTCCTCCAGGGTTACTCTGACCTCCCTGGTAAGGAAGTCGTCGGCGCCCACGACCACCACCAGCGTGCCATCTGGAAACCCAAGGCCCTCGATGCCGCTTTGCTGACCGGTCTGATCGTAGGAAAGCACGTAGCCCTTGGTCCCGTCGTCAAGGCTCAAGGACTCGTCCAGGGTCGCATTGGGGTCCTTTGGCAACTGGAGCAATCCCACAGTCTGCACGACCCCGAGGAATTCGCCATCGGGACCGTTTCCTTTGAACCACATATCCGACTCAGGGTCTCGAATGTAGGTATCCCGGCCAATGACGACTCCGGCCATCTGGATCAATTGGCCTTCGGGTGAGAAGGATATTTCGAATCTGATCCTGTCCGGCAGCATGATAGCGCCGCTTAGTGTCATCACGCCTGCGGTACCGGCTTCCCCGCTGGGGAAGAGAGCCAAAAGATTGAACTCTCCTTCGAAGGAGAAGCTCTTCACCTGTTGCATGGCCTGCTCAGCGCAGGAAGTGATCGTCGAGACATTGTCGAGCACGCCGCCAAGCAGACAGTCCACAGCGAGACCTGTCTCGGCGGCGGGTTCCGCTGAGGCGGTCGGCGTAGGGGCCATCGTTGGAGTGGGCGTCGTCGTGGCGGTCGGCCTAGGAGTCGCTGTCGGCGCCGCGGTAGGCTCGGCCGTCGGAGCGGTCCTGGTGGCGACTGCCGGCTGCTGCGGATTGACTGAGTCGTCTCCGCAGGCAACGAGCGCCCACGATGCCAGGGTTATTGCTAGTGCCAGACAAATTCCCCTGGTCAAGTAGTGGCGCTTCCGCAGTGGTCGATCCTTCCCCAGAAGGCTAGCGCGATTGCGCTGTATCGCACTGAGCCGCAGAGGAATCACCCCTGCCTCAACTCCCCGCTCGGCAGCGTGGGCGGCTGAATGCGGTTGCTCGTCCCTAATGTCGATCACCCGTCGAACATTATTTCGACGGCAATTCCGTCAGCTGCGCGACGAGTCTGTCGCCGCGCCGAAAGCCAGAGGCTGCCAGAATTTCGCCCGTGAAACGCGGATAATCCGGAGGAATTCGCGGTCAAGGCTGTGAGGCAGAAAACTGGTTGAGTTAGACCCGCGTATTCTCCGAAAACTCCTGATACGCTACGAATCCCCTCTCATAAACAATGTCTATCGTGGCGACTGTGTCGAGTGCATGGTCGCACTGGCGCTCGGGCCCGAATGGAAGCTCCCTTGTGAGCATCGATGGGATTGGGCCCCATGGGATATCGAGCACGAATCTGGTGCGCGCATTGAGGTCAAACAGTCTGCGGTAAGACAAACTTGGGACCGTGAAGAGGTGGCGGAGCGACGCAATCCCAGCTTCAACATCGCCTTGCGAAAGGGATATTCAACTCGGGATGGAAGCCGCTGGGTGGAGTTTAAGACGCCGTCGCGGCCTGCTGATATTTACGTTTTTGCTTGGCACAGCGAACGTAGGCGCCAGCACGCCGACCACCGCGACCCCAATCAGTGGCGCTTTTTTGTCGTGCCTGAGCCCAAATTGCCAATTTCCCAGGCAAACATAGGGCTTACCGGCATAGAGCGCATAACTTCGCATTGCAGAATGCGGGAACTAAGCGACGCGGTAGCGGCCGTAAACCTCGGATCTGACGCACTAAAGGCCCAGACTATATCAGAGCGGTGAACCGTGGGCGGGAGACAAGGTCACGATGTACCTGCTGCCCCGATACGTGTAAGTTGAACGAGCATTGGCGACCGGCGGTCAGGCCAATCTCGCGCCCCGCACTAGGTTTGCGATTCAACCGCTTGCTGTTTTGGCATTAGACATAATACTGAGTTCAAATGGCGAACGAGATCAATTATTGGCACTTTTTTCCGCAGCGATTGGCAGCGGGCGCGAAGCGATGAAAGCAGCAACATTGTGCGGGGTCTGCTTGTATCCTGCGCACCTCGACCAGTCAACCACGAGCCTGGCCAAACTATCGGACAATCTTGCCTACGATAAATATCAATCTGGTCTTTTTTGCCCGGAAAGCCAAATGTGATGATCCGACTGATTGAGGTTGATCCCTGCATCAATTACCGGCTGAAGCTCCGGTATTCAGACGGCACCGAAGAGGAGGTCGATGTCTCTCATTTGGTCGGACACGGAGTGTTCAAAGCCTGGAATAACGAATCGTTTTTTTTGAATGTGCGACTTACGCCTTATGGTGCCGTGGCATGGGGCAAAGACATTGAGCGTTGTGCCGATGCGCTGTATTTGCAATTGCCAGGGCGATCATATTCGGAATTGATGCAAGAGGGAACTACGCCAATTCTTCGTGCCTGAAATTGCCAGGTTTTACGGGATCGTGATTCTCATGTGATACGGGGATTACAACCCACCCCACTTTCATGCGATGTACGGAGAGTATGAGGCTGTGTTTCAACTCGACCCGTTGGCATTGTTGCGCGGCCAATTGCCACCGCGAGCCCACGGCCTCGTCATTGCGTGGGCCGCGGAAAATCGCTCCGCAATAAAAGCAGCATGGCGAAGCGTTCGGGACCAAGAACCGCCCGGGACGATATCTCCGCTCGAATAAAGGCCTCGCCCTTGATTTACATAATTGCGAATATACCTAGTCTGACATTCGACGTCGCTGATTTCGAGGAAGCGAAGTAGCACTTCGCTTATAATCTAGCCAGTTAAGCTAGCAGGATTTGTTCTCGTGACAGACTGGGCACTTCAAGACGCAAAAAATAAATTTAGCGCGTTGGTCAACGCCGCAATGGCGGGCAATCCTCAGCGAGTTACTCGGAGGGGCGAACCCGTGGTGGTCATCATTGCCGAGGAGGAATATGCGCGGTTACAACAGTGTGAAAAAGCATCCGTCCCCACTTTTGGACAGCTGCTGACCCAGATACCGCAGGATATGCGGGAATTTGAGCGCCTTTCGCTTCCTGCGCGATCGCTGAAGACATAGGTGTATTTGGTTGACACAGACGTTCTATCAGGGCTGCGACGAGTCAATCGCAACCCCGCATTGGAGGCCTGGATATCATCTCAACGAACGACAGACCTTCATCTGAGTGTTGTCACAATCGGCGAAATTGAGCGCGGTATTACCCAACAGCAGCAGCACGATCCAAGGTTCGCCGACGCGCTTGCTTCATGGCTTGATCAAGTCCTGCGCCATTACGCTAACCGGATTCTCGCCGTTGATGTTCCTATAGCGCGTAGATGGGGGGAGTTGTCAGCATCAGTCGGTCACACAAACGCCGACGTGTTGATTGCTGCTACTGCATTTGAACACGGCCTTACTGTCGTAACGAATAATGTCCGGCACTTTAAGCAACTTGGTGTACCTGTATTGAATCCTTTTACTTGAGGGCTGGTGCAGCAAACATCTGGATCAGCCGGGCGATTGCAATTTGAATATCCAGATCCAATTGGTAACCATCAAGGCTGGGTCAGAAAGATATTCGCCTGATTCCGTTGACTCCGTCAAAGTGGATGTCGTTACTCAGTACCGGGAGGGAATGCTGGATGGCAAGCGCCGCAATCCAAACATCGTTGGACGGAATCGGATTACCTTTCGACTTCAACTCCAATCGGATATCGGCGTACGCAAATGCCGTGGCGGTAGTTACCGTTGCGATTTCAACAGTGGGCACGTGTGCGCTGATCCACGCTTCATACCGGGCACGATGACGCGATTGCCGGATCCCGAACACATATTCCCCGAGAACAATACTCGGCAGGACTATTCGCAAAGCTGACCGCAGGTGATCAGCAAGCTCTGGATGACCTTCAGCCCATCCTGACAATGCGTTGGTATCGAGAATCAAGCTAGGTCGTCAGGCGAGACCACTTCAAATTCTTCTTCAATCAAATTGAGGATCCGACGGTTTTCGACCTTGAGGTCGGACAGGGCACCAAAACCGGCCATCCAAGGTGCTGTGCGCAATTCGTCGGATTGGGATTCAATTAGGCGCCTGGCAAGGTGTTCTTCAAGTGCCTCGGTATACAAAGACTTCATCGACACGCCGCGACTAGCCGCCAATGCTTTGACCTGCCGGAAAGTGGCTTCGGGAAGCTCTATCGTTGTTTTCATATGGCCATATTACCATCTTTATGGCCCAATAACACATATTCACTACCGATGCGCCAGTCCGGTTGCAGCATTCATGGGCCTGCCGAGCCGATTTTTTCCGGCCCTCAGTGCTCCTGGCAACGTTATGGCCGCAATATCCGCGTGCCAGGATTTCACACTCCGCATGAGCGCCGAATCTCGTTGGGGATTCAAATTCATCGTCACGTCGAATGCGCGACTGGATTTGAGACACACTTTCGTCGAGTCCAAGAAGCATTGCAGCACTTGGCTAGTTCTTGATTGAGGAAACTGATTAGCCAACCGAAACGGCATTGGTAGACATAATAGGGAAGATGCTCAATGCTCTGTGAAGGCCAGTCATGGCCGCTGTCAAGGCGCACAAACGCCGCCGCTAACTTCAGGACCGCTCCCATTTGATTCGAATGCGAATGACTTTCGAAAGCTACTTGCCATGTTTTCACCGTGCCCTCAATGAATCCGCTCCGGCACGGCAAATGGCTCATTGTCGATCAGTAAGAGTGTGTGCAATTGCATCCGCCACAATTAATTGAAGGGCGGTGCACAGAATAGATCGCCTTCCTTATTCGGGAACTGAATGGCCATGAAGGCGCTGGACAGAATAACTTTCGATCCCAACGTCATGGGTGGGAAGGCCTGCGTTCGCGGCATGCGCGTCACCGTAGGGATTGTCGTGGGGCTATTGGCATCAGGGCACTCCCCCGCCGAGATCTTAGAGGCCTATCCCTATTTGGAGCCAGAAGATATTGATCAATCTCTGGCTTATGCAGCTTGGAGGCTGGAGGAACGCGAGGTTCCACTTTCCACGCCGTGAGGTTAAAGGT
Organism: Chloroflexota bacterium; assembly: GCA_965261345.1. Taxonomy (GTDB): domain Bacteria; phylum Chloroflexota; class UBA11872; order UBA11872; family VXNJ01; genus VXNJ01. Next base: position 70,331 of record OZ253449.1, on the reverse strand, counting down.
CCAGGTAGATATGAATCTGTCGCCGGTTTGGGTGCAGGCGCTGCGGGATCAGAGGTGGGAGGCTACTCACTGGTTGACCGTCGGCGACCCAAGGGCGACCGACAGGGAGATCACGGATTGGGCAGCCGCCCAGTGGCAGACTTTAATCCGATTTGACCGGGCGTTCGCCGTTCACCCTACTTTGGATTAACGTCGTCGTGCGTGTCGACAGTTTCCTCGCCGTCGCTTTTCAGACGCATGTCAGCGGGGCTCAAGCGATCCAACAACAACGATTTCAGTAGTCGCGATGGCGACACTTTTGCGCGCGTAGATTAGATGCGGAATCTGGTTTGGTCCGAATGCGTGGCTTGCAATTCCTAAGTTGGGCCCGATGGTGGTTCGGAGCCGAGACCGGTGAATTGATGGCCGAGTAGTGCACGCGTTAGACCTAACCTCTATTACTTCTAGCGCTCAACCTAGGTGCTGATTGCCCTCATGCGCTCCGGTTCCGCCAATGTTCGACCAAATCGTGAATGCTGATCTCCGCCGCATAGAACTCGAGCGAACGAGGAAATTCGCGGATTCAATTTGCCCACCAACATGACTTCCGCGCTGAGGTTGGATCTGAGCCCATTCCTCCCTACAAATACGTGAGCGATCAATTCCGATCAGAATCGGATTCCGCCCCGGAGTGGTGTCAAGGTCGGTTAGGCATCCCGCCAGCAATTACCCGTTAAGGCCCACGCCAATCGCTATCTCAGTACCAAAATGCGAAGCGGAATAGCCTGCGCAATCTTGCGTCGGCCGAAATTTCGTCAAGGTCGTCGAATCCGAACCAACGTAAGTCAAGTGACTCTTCACTGATACGGGGCACCGCGCCAGGGCCTGCTTGAACAAGGAAGCAAACGTCGAAATGCAAATGTTCAGGCACGCCTCAGTGGGCTGGGATCTTATGTATGTCGATATCGATGGGCACAGGGTCAATAAGGAGGTTGGTGTTTCCATTCTCTTCCTCCGATTCCCGCAGCGCCACACCCACCAGATTGGCATCGCCGTTAGCGTGACCTCCCCCCTGCAACCAACGGCCAAGTTTTCGGTGATTCGCCAGCACGACACGATGCTTAGCGTGATCGAGGACGATTGCAGAACCAGTTAGATGGCCCGGCATGCACGACCTCAAATGGGCATTTGGGTGTGAATCAATGAACGCCAGTATCTGGTCTTATGCCTCCAGGCGCGAACTGTCGCTTGCGTCGAAAGCATCGATCAAGCGTCGGGCGACGCCAAGATCGCTAGTTGGCGGGATCGGACCCCGGACGAACTCTATTGAGCGTTGTGGAATATCAGGCACCAAGAACACTAGAACCGGTGGCATTCATGCTTGAGTGTGCCGGAGACTCAACATTGCCTGCAAACGCCAATTGCGAATTTCGTGAAAACGCCGTTTGAATTGCTTCAACTTTTTTCAATCCAAATCCGGCGATTCAATTGATGTTACGAAATAGGGAATACGCTGTTTGCGTCATTCGCCGCGGTCTTTTTATCGCCATCACCACAGTCTTTGACCCACTCGTGGCACTTACCCAATGCATAGGGATTCGTCGGCGTTGTCGGACTAGGCAATCTCCCTAACTGGGGCAAAGGGTTCCCGGCGTCATCAACCATCGCCAACACCAACCGCCGCCGTGAGTAAATCACGACTCGAATTCCGCCGCTTCCAGCAGCGCACGCTCAATCTGCTTGAGCATCACATCAGGAATGGCTTGCAGACCGTTTTCATAAAAGGAGATTGCCTCTTGGGACGAGCCTGTCCTGCGGCCTAATTCCGTTTGTGTTAATCCGACTTCATTGCGGGTCGTGGTCATCCAATCCCGAAACGCCGCCTGTTGCTGGTGCCGGGCTGTGTACTCGGGCGAATGCGGAACCCACCGTGGTGGTGTGTAGGCGGGTTCGCTAACCGCAATGGGCGGGGGCGCAGACGCGCCTTGGGCCACCAAAAACTCGGTGATCGGCATTATCAGGTCGTCCGGGATCGCCTGTCTGCCGATCTCCCAGGAGCTCACCGTCCATTGACCGCTGCCGGACACGGTTTCGGCTACCTCAGTTTGATTAATTCCCAACCGTTGTCGCCACATCCGCATCCACTTGCGAAACGCCAGTTGCTCGCGCATGCGCTGACGATACGTCTCTGAGAATTTGTTCATACCCATACTTCACTTGCCTGCGTGCAGGATAACCGGCTTCTCGGGCGCCAAAAATGATCGTCTAACCCGACTCAGCCTGAAGATCGACACGCGTCAATGCCAGAAACCGCTGCATCACGCGCTTTGCAAATAGATCCTAGCCGCTTCGCGAATACGGCATCCACCTTGTATGCGCTCGCCCTGGCCGAATTCGTGGCCAAAGACGAGAGCGGTGACATCACCGCGCGACTTGATGACACCTACGAGGAATCGGCCAGCGACCTAGATCCAGCTGTCAGGGAAGCTCAATCCCGGCCGATATTGGCAGAATGGTGGTGATTGAGCGGGGACAGGTCTGGTGGGTAAACCTTCCCGAATCCCGGGGGTCCGAACCCGCTTTCACGCGGCCGCTATTGATCATCCAGGCAGATTCGTTCAACCGCTGTCGGATTCAGACGGTATAGGCCATCACCATTTCATCGAATCTGCAATTGGCTGACGCCCCTGGTAATGTGTCGCTCAATTCCAACGCTACCGGGCTTCCCAAAGATTCGGTTGCAAACGTCTCACAAGTTACCACGATAGGCCGCAATTTTTTGGTTGAGCCCGTTGGCCGCGTCGTTGAACAGTATTTGGCGTAGATTTCACGCGGATTGCGCCTGGTGTTAAATCTCTGATTTGGAGGCCATGGCGACCGCAAAGGACTTCATTGGAATGCCCAAGGCGCAGGCCAAGTAACTGCGTTTTACGTAATTACCATTTCGAGGTAGCGTGATCGGGATCGCCACGCTCGGAAGCCCGGGTTTTTCCGGGAAGCATGCGAAACGAAGGAATTTAAGCAGTAAATCGAGATTGGCGGCGGATTGGCGTTTGCCCGATTTGCTTGGAGTGCGGTTAAGTCGTCCGCTGCCTCAATTGAGCGGTGAGCATTTCAAGGTTTGCAATTTACCCGCTGGGAATGAAAAATGTCAGTAATCAGCTGACCTCGGTGGATTGGAGTTGGGCGTGGCTACGCGATCGTTGGAAGATCTGAAATGGGTGAACCCCCGCTGCGCATGGGACCACGAAGCACTCGATTTCACGCCGTGGTTGGCCAATAACTTGAACCGGTTGACAGATGTTATTGGTATCGAGTTGGAATTGGAAAGCACTGAGGTAGAAGTCAATGGATTGCGTGCCGACATCGTGGCCCGCGACCCACGCGACGGCAACCGAGTGTTGATCGAAAACCAGTTGGAGCGAGCAGATTTGCACCATCTAGGCCAGGTGCTCGCGTACCTTGCAGGACTCGACGCAAAAGTCGTAATCTGGGTGGCCACCAACTTTGACGCGGCGCACCTTTCCGCGTTGCGCTGGCTGAACGAACACTCCGGTGAAGGATTCGCCTTTTTTGCGACCCGAATCAGGGCAGCGCGCATCGGAGACTCAGCCATGGCGCCAGTGTTTGAAGTACTTGAACGCCCGAATGAATGGGAAATCCAGATTCGAAGCGTAGCTCGACGCAGTGGTCTGTCAACACTTGGTCAGTTTCGGCAAAATTTTTGGGTCCATTTCGAGCGGCGGCACCCCGGTACCGTACGGTCCGGATTTGCGGGCAGCAATGTCTACGACCGAGTCGAAGATTCAGGACGGCGAGTCTGTATATATATGGCGCAAAATGGCGCCGGGATCTATTACCCCCTTGAGCGCGGGGAGTCCACTGCAGAGCGAAGCACGGCACTGGCGGCACCCGTGGCAATGCTCAAGGAAGAAATAAGCGCAGAGGGTGCTGTCGGGGAAGTTAGCGGAAGCGGACATTTCTTTCTGTCGATCGACGCTACCGATCAAACCAATTGGGATCAGATGTCGGATTGGATGGCCAAGCGGCGCGAGCAATGGACACGGGCGGTACAACAAACTCTCGTCCAAGCCGATTGATATTCAATTTGGTGAAGAAGGCGCCCAGCGACCAAGCGACCGTGATTGCCCGGTTGTGTCGGATACGCACGGCAACGGGGGCTTGGACACCGCCGGTTTGGCATTAGACAAAATCATTAATGCCTATCATGAAATGGATTCGCGGTATCAACTCACTATTCGACGGACTTACTTTTTTATGTATGTATTAGGAATGCGTCTATCCAAAACCGGGCACTTGCGCTAAATCATGAGTCGGTGTTGCGGCATGTCCGAGAATTGCCGGACTTTCAATCCATGTTGCCAGTGACTGATTGCACGGGCCCGGCCAAACGGCCAAGAATGCCCAATGTGCGTGACTAGTGCCAAGAGTTTGCGATGCGATTCGATTACTTGAAAAGAATGGATGGGTGCTGGACCGAACCCGAGGCAGTCACCGGCAATACAAGCACCCAGAGCGGTCTGGAGTCGTCACTGTGGCAGGTAATCTTGGCAAGGATTTGGCTCCAGGGACATGGAAGAGCATTCTCAGACAAGCGGGGTTAGACGGGTGAAAACGCCGGCGGCATTTGTCGTGTTGATCGAAAAGACGGATAACGGGTTCTCGGGCTACGTTCCCGACTTGCCGGGGTGTGTTGCCGCCGGAGACTCGAAAGAGGAAGTTAGGGAGCTACTGGGTCAGGCCATCGGGATGCATATCGAAGCATTAATCGACCAAGGCGAATCGTTGCCCGAATCAAGCACGATTAGCGAACTCATCGAAGTTGGTTGATTCTCCCTCCAAAGCGCAACTGAGAGGATCCCCAGCGGGCCGCACAACTTAGCGATTCACAGACGGGCAATAAATCTGTGGCCCGCGTCCGCTTTGCGGTCCGTAGGGTCGGCCCTACTTGAACGCCGACCACGTTCTGAAGATGAGGCGAATCCCCGTGGTCCTTGATCAAGGCACCGAGTGGCAATCCGTGGATGTGCCAGTATTCAAGTTGCATCCCATATCTGGGCAGTCGAAGGGACACTAGGCGGTGTCCGTATCGGTAAATTGGCGAGCAACTTTCAGGTTCATGGACGGCAACACTCACATCGTCGACTACATCAACTACGACTAAGGAAGCAATGATGCCGATGATGAATCCCTCTCACCCTGGCGAAATCGTCAGATGCGAATGCCTTGAGCCGTTGGCCCTGAACGTAACTCGGGCCGCCAAGAGATTGGGCGTATCGCGACAAACGCTCTCGGGGTTAGTTAATGAAAGGGTCGGGGTCTCCGTTGAAATGGCCATTCGCTTGTCCGAGAGTTTTGGTTCGACCCCAGAAACATGGCTTGGCCTACAAACCGCCTACGGACTTGCGAAAGCCAGATCTAAAAGATAGACGTCGAGCGGTTTGCGACTGCGCGCACGGATTGAGATTCGTCTCGGGACGCTCGTGTCAGTGGTTGGAGATTTGACGCACGCATCTGATTGGTTGATTCTTCGGCGCAAGCTCGGAACGTCCATACAAGACATAATCATTAGTAATTTACCCAAGCGACTCCCTGCCATCCTGGCCTAATACACGCCATTTGCTTAAGTCTTGGCTGGCAACCATTGACCCGAGGCCTCCATGAGGCGGGAACTATTGCGACACATTTCAAGTGAAGTGTCGAATCAAATTGGGCGCTTGAATTTTTGCCCCGTATCTGAGATAAACGACTAGAGTTGCTGCCGCCGATCGGAGCAAGCGATTCCTGATGGGCCGCGCCAACGCATTCAGTTGGATTTCTCAATTCACGCTCAACACGTGATCGCCGAGCGGGCAATTCGCATCGAATGGGCGTTTGACACCGTCCAGGCGCCAGAATTGCGAACTGGCGAAAACAATGATTCGCAAGTTGCGAGATTCTTCAAGAGCATTCACGAACGCGATGGACGAGTGTTGCGAGTTGTCGTCAACACAAGCAAGGACCCCTGGCTAGTTGTAACCGCATTTTGTGGACGGACATTGGTTTCTGTCCGGTGGCGGCCATGAGAAGTGTCCGCTGGCGGTCACTAAAACTGTCCGCTGGCGGCCATTTGAGAGCGTGCCCCTGACCGCCTGATCTCTCCTCGCACAACGATTTAATCCCGGCGAGGAAATGACCTGCGCCGGGTGCTCCCCCTGCTTGACTTGCGAGTCATGCAAGACGCGCATCACCAAGCAGGGGTCGCATATGAAGTCTCATGAGGAAGCAATGAAAATTCTTGAAGCATTCGACCTGACCGGTTCATATAAGGCGGCTGCCCGACTTTGCGGCTGTTCGCATGTGACCGTGGCCGATTACGTTGCCCGGCGTGCCCGCGGTCAACTGCAAACCAGGTCGCCCAAACGGCGTCCCTCCAAGATCGACCCCTACCGACCCAAGATCGAGGAGTGGATCTCCCGCTCTAAGGGCAACGTCAGGGCCGACATTTGCCATCAGAAGCTCAAGGCGATGGGCTTTGCCGGATCCGAGCGCACGGTCAGAAGAGCGGTCGCCGAAGCCAAGCGCTCTCACCGCAAAGACAACCGCCGCATCTTCCGGCCCTGGGTGACCGAGCCAGGGATGTGGGCTTGGGTGGGACTGGGGCGAGGGTCCCCGGATAAACGGGCTTAGGACCTCCCTCTTCTGTGCCTGGCTGGCGTGGTCGCGCTTCCGGGTGGTCATCCCGGTGCGCGATCGCAGATTGGAGACCGTAATTGCCTGTCTGGACCGGGCCATGCACTCCTTCGGCGGTGTTCCCACCTATTGGCTAACCGACAACGAGAAGACGGTTACGACCGAGCACATCGCCGGCATATCGGTAAGACACCCGCTCATGGTCGCCTGCGGAGCCCACTACGGCACCACGATCACCACCTGCCAACCGGCTGATCCCCAATCCAAGGGTGGATCCGAAGCAACAGTGAGGATCGCCAAGGCCGACCTGGTGCCGACCACCGCCAACCTGCGGCCGGCTTACTCTTCCTGGGCAGAGCTGGTCGGCGCCTGCCAGGCGTTCACCGACACCGTAAACGCCCGCCAGCACCGTATCACCGCCCAGGCCCCGGATCAGATGCTCAGCCAAGAGCAAAGTTCCCTGCATCCCCTGCCGCGATCGCCGTTTACCGTCGCCTTCGGTGTAACCCGCAGGGCCAACTGCACCTCCCTGATCAGCTTCGGCGGGGCCCAATATTCGGTTCCTCATGCCTTCGCCGACGAGACCGTATGGGTGCGGCCAGAGGGTGACGAGCTGGTAGTTGTCGCGCCCGCAGCCGGCGGATTAACCGAGGTCGCCAGGCACCGCTGCGCCTTGCCGGGAAGAAGAGTCATCGATCCCTCCCACTTCCCGGCCGCCCCACCGGGATCACTCCGGCGCCGGCCGCAAGCTAGGACCGAGCGCGAGCGAGCGTTCCTGGGGATTGGTACCAACGCCGAGCGCTGGTTGCTCAAAGCTTCCCAGAGCGGGTCGGGAAGAATTGGAGCCAAGCTGGATGAGATCGTGACCCTGTCACGTCTGCACCGCAGCGAAACAGTCGACAGGGCCCTGGGGATTGCCGCCGACCATGAGCGCTTCGGCTTCGGCGACATCGCCTCCATCATCGAGTCGCCGGCGTCGGGCAGTCGCCGCCGCGCCGGCGATAGCTCCCTGCTCCAAAGCGGCACGTCCGGTTGGCAGGACTTCGGGATGGCGGGTGATTCCCGATGAGCGCCCTGGTAGACGAGGTCATATCCCAGCTCAGGATCCTGCGTCTTCCCTACATGCGCCGGATCACCCCCGATCTTTTGGCAACCGCTAAGGCGCAACGCTGGGATCCGGCCGAGGCGGTCAAGGCATTACTCACTGAGGAGATCGCCGGCCGGGCGGCATCGTCGGTAAGGCTGCGGCGCCAGGCGGCCGGGTTTCCCACCGGCAAGACCTTTGACGCCTGGGACGAAGAGCTGTCTTCGATCCCTGCTCCCACGCAACGGGCGCTAAGGACGCTGGAGTGGATCGAGCGCAGGGAGAACCTGGTCGTCTGCGGGCCGTCCGGTACCGGTAAGACCCACTTCCTAGAGGGTTTGGGGCAGCTGGCGGTCGAGGATGGGCGCAAAGTCTCCTGGTTCTCGCTTGAGCAATTGGGATCGCTGGCCAGGCGCCACAGCGTCGATTACTCCATCGGCAGGGCGATCTTAAGGATCCTTCAAGGCCGACCTGATCGTCATCGACGACATCGGGCTTTTGCCGGTGGCTACTGAGACCGCCGAAGCGTTCTTCCGGGTTATCGATGCGGCCTACGAGACCAGGTCGATCGCGCTCTCGTCCAACCTGCATCCGGCCGGGTTTGACGAACTCATGCCCAAGGCAATTGCCAATGCCGCGGTGGACAGATTGCTCCACCATGCGCATGTGGTGCTAACCCAGGGCGATAGTATCCGGTTGACTTAAGGCCACGGCCGGGAAAGGGGTGTTGCCGCTGACCTGATAGTGAAAAACAATGAGGAGGGATCAGCGGAATTGGGCACTGTAAAAACTGTCCGCTAGCGGACAGTTTTGGTGGCCATGAGCGGACAGATTTCGTGTCCGCGTCCGGACAGTTTCTAGTGTCCGCGAACACATTTTTCGATCGAGCGATGAAAGGTCCCCTATGAAGTTGAGTGTCGACACGAAGACTGATGCCCTTTATTTGCGGCTTGACGATTCGAATATCGTCGAATCCGAAGAGGTCAGGGATGGAGTATTCCTCGATTTCAATGAATCCGATGAAGTAGTGGGCATCGAGTTGCACCGCCTCTCGGAACGATCCCCGCATCTAAACCTGACGTCGCTGCAATTTGAGACCGTTTAGGTTTCCTAAGCCTCGCTTGCAGGTGGCTGGCGCAGTCAGCACCTACCTGCAACTATTGAACGCCAGTTGATGGGCAGGCAACTACGAAATTGGGCTACCGGCCCCAATCCAGTTGAATCACTGCGCTACATAGATATGGGCCGCACTTGGTGAAATGGTGTGGGCGCCCAGCAGGAAAGCAAGAACCGCCAAGAGCGGAATTCGTTGCTACCCTGCCAAATTCCAGAATCTCCCCGGCCAATTCGTCGACTTCCGCCACGATTGATTGACCGGTTTCCATAATTGCGATTTGCTCTTGTGCCCCGTTTGACCGAATGCTCATTCGCGACAACGCTAGCTTTCTCAAGGAATTCAGTTGACACTTGCTAATCGGGTCGTGTCTGTTCGACGGCAGTTACTTTTGCAGAACTGACGACAGTTACTTTTGCAGCCCTATTGATATGACTGATTGGAGATCTCCCGACTGGAGGCGCCGATTTGGTCACCGATCGACAAGTCACACTACTGAGGCTGCAACTGATGCAAGGCAAGAAGATGGCCACCGCCGCGGCGGCGGCCGGGATGAGCGCGCGCTCGGGCCATAACTGGCGCGAAGGGAAGCTCCCGTCCGATAGCAAAAGGCAAGATCGCCACTGGCGCACCCACCCCGATCCCTTCGGAGGGGTATGGGAAGAGGAGGTCGTGCCGCTCCTGCAAAGCGACCGCAACGGGGTACTGCAGGCCACCACCATCCTGGAGCGGCTCTGCGGCAAGTACCCGGATCGGTTCTCGTCAGCACAACTGCGCACCCTGCAGCGCCGGGTCCGCGATTGGCGGGCGCTCTCCGGCCCCGACCGGGAGGTCTACTTCCCCCAGGTCCATCCGCCGGGAAGGGAGGCGCAGCTGGACTTCACCAGCGCCAGCAAGCTGGAGGTGACGATCGCCGGGACGCCCTTCCCGCATCTCCTGTTCGAGTTCGTGCTCTCCCACTCCGGGTGGCGCTACGTCGAGCTTTCCTCGACCGAGAGCTTCATGTCCCTCAAGTCGGGATTGCAGCACGCTCTCTACGAGCTGGGCGGGACCCCGCAGATCATCCGTTCCGACAACCTCTCGGCGGTCACCCACGAGCTGCGGAAGACCGGCGGCCGGACCCTGAACCGGACCTATCGCCAGCTTCTGGAGCACTACGGCTTAAAGTCAACTCGCACCAATCCGCGCAAGGCGCACGAGAACGGGGTCGTGGAGCAGGCCCACCGGCGGATGAAGAATCTTTTGCGGCAGGAGCTGCTGCTGCGCGGGAGTTCGGACTTTTACTGCGTCGGCGACTACCGGGACTTCGTGCTGGCGATAGTCGACAAAAAGAACCGGGCGGCAGCGGCCAGGACGGAGATTGAGCGCTCACACCTTCGGCCCCTACCGCCGACTCCCCTGCCCGATTACGTCACGTACCAGGCTCGGGTGCGCAAATGGAGCACCATCAGGGTCTCCAATCGCACCTACACGGTACCACCGCGCCTGATCGGGCAAAAGGTGGAAGCCCGTCTCTACCCCGAGCACCTGGACGTCTACTACAAGGGAAGTTTCATCGAGCGCATCGAGCGCGTCAGCGGCGCCCGGCGCGCCCGCGTCAATTACCGCCACGTAATCGCCTCGCTGGTTAGGAAACCGGGCGCATTTGCCCGCTACCGCTGGCGCGACCAGCTCTTTCCCACCCTTACCTTCCGCCGCGCCTACGATGCGCTCCTGGGGTGGCGCGGCCGGCACAGCGCCGACGTCAATTACCTGCGCATCCTGCAACTGGCGGCCACAACCATGGAGGCCGACGTGGCCAGGGCCCTGGCCGGACTCCTGGATAAGGGCGAGCGCTTCGACTGTCAGGACGTGCGCGATCTGGTCGCGCCGCGCTCGCCGTCGATACCCGAGCTGGCATCCCTGGCAACACCCGACCTGGCAATCTACGATCGTTTGCTTACCGGGGCCCGACGATGACCGCGCCATCCGTTGCCGCCCGGCAGATAAAGCTCATGTGCAAGGAGCTGCGGCTGCCCACGATCGGGACCGAGGCGGTTGAGCGCTTCGTAGATGCCGGTCATGTCGACGCGCTCGATACCCTGCTCGAAGTCTTCTGCCAGGAGATGGACGATCGGCGCCAGCGCCGGGTGGACCGGCTGCGCAAGTCCTCCAAGCTCCCGCCGGGGAAGACCTGGGACAACTTCGATCGCCAGAACCTGCCGCCGCCGCTCAGCGCCCAGCTCCAGGACCTGCTCGAGGGTCAGTTCCTGGACGGGGCCGTCAACGTCCTGGCCTTCGGCCTGCCCGGGACCGGCAAGACCCATGCCCTGTGTGCGATCGGACACAAGCTGGTCGAGAACGGCCGATCGGTGCTGTTTGCACCCGCCTACCGGCTGGTGCAGGAACTTCTGGCGGCCAAGCGCGACCTGGAACTGCCCCGGCTGTTGCGCAAGCTCGACTACATCGACCTGATCATCATCGACGATCTGGGTTACCTGCCGCAGGGGACCGATGAGGCCGAGGTGCTGTTTACGTTGATCGCCGAGCGCTACGAGCGGCGCTCGATTGGGATCACCTCGAACCTGGTCTTTAGCGAATGGGGCAAGATCTTTCCCAACCCGATGGCCACCGCGGCGGCGGCCGACCGAATCGTCCATCACGCCGTGGTGCTTGAATTTGACGTACCCAGTTACCGGACTGGGCTAGAGAAGGAGGAAATAATCCGGGAGAAAACTCTGCAAAAGTAACTGACGTTCCCTGCAGAAGTAACCGGCGTTGTTCACGTGTCCCCTCGGTAGGTGTAAGTAAGTCCGGCTCCCTCTACTTTGATGGGGTGCGGCAGCATCGGCCTCGAGGCCGATGCTGCCGGCAAGGGCCGGCAGTTGTTGTAGGAGACTCTCCGGGGGCGCTGATCCTGCTGAGTGGATGTGTTTTCGTGCGGCAGTGCGGCCGCAGCCCAATTGTGCCCCGTGCCGCATCGCCAAACGGGATCGCCGGGCGCACCGATCCCGGGGACCCTCGGGCGCGCAGCCCTTCCGGGAGACGGCGGAGAGCTCATCCCGCCGCCGGCCGTCTACATGTAGATCTCTTTGGCTCTTTGCAGGGCCCAGTCCCTGGGCGCCGCCACCAGCTGCCCGGTCTGCCCGTCGATATCGTCACGGTGGGCCACCACCTTCCCGATCTGCCGCATCGACTCCTGGGACATGTAGCGGCGCTCGGAGGCGATCCATTCGTCGCTTGAGCTCGCACAGGATCGCCCCCGCCAGGCGCACGACCGATTCGTCACCCGTGGAAGATCTGCACCACCCGGCTGCGCCGCTCAGATCTCGGCCATGAGGCGCTCCAGGGGATTGGTGGACCAGATCTTCCCGCCAGTGCACCGGCGGGAAATCGGCGTAGGCGGTCAGCTCCACCTCTCTGTCGTCGACGTAGTCCCCCAGGCGCGGGGCGAGCTTCTCCATCGCCGCGGCGAAGTAGTGGTAGCGGGCTACCGCCATTTCGCGGTCGGCCTGGTTGTAGATGGTGGAGAAGGCGGCCATCGCCCGGCGCTGGTTCGGCCGGCAGCCGGCCCGCCGGGCGATGTTGCGGCCAAAGTGGATCCGGCAGGCCTGCCAGGCCGCGCCCGGCAGCCGGGTCCGCACCGCGGCCTTGATGGACGAGTGGGCGTCCGAGATCACCAGCTTCACCCCCGTAAGGACCCGATCCGCCAGTGAGCTAAGGAAGTCCTCCCAGAAGGGCAGGTCCTCGCCGTCGCCGACGGCAAAGCCCAGCACCTCGCGGCGGCCGTCGCCGGTGACTCCGATGGCCAGCGCCCGCGCCCGCGAGCGGACCTGGTGGCGGTGGCGGGCCTTCACGTAGGTGGCGTCCAGGTACAGGTAGGGGTAGTTGGCAAGTCCCAGGTCGCGTTCCCGGAAGGCCTTTACCTGGGCGTCGATGCGCTTGCAGATCCGCTGGCACCTTAAGACTTGGAGATGCCGTGTCCCGAGCCCAGGGACTTCACCAGCCGGTCCACCTTGCGGGTGGAAGTCCCGCTGATGTAGGCGGTCATCACCACCGCGTACAGGGCCTGATCGACCCGCCGGCGCGGTTCTAAGAACTCCGGGAACCAGCTGCCCGCGCGCAGCTTGGGCAGGTCGATCGCGATGTCGCCGGCCTGGGTGGTGGAGGGTGCGGGTGCGCTTGCCGCCAGAGGCGGTTCGTGCGTCTCGCAGTGCGCTCGTGGGGGTCCGCCCCGATGTGGGCGGCCACCCCGGCGTCGATTAAATCCTGGAGGCCGCGCTCGACGAGTCGGCGGACGAACTCGCGGCTGTCAAAGCCCTCCTCGGACAGCTTGGTGAAAAGGGCAGCATAATGATCTTGGGCCATCGATGGTTCCTCGATGAAGAAGGTGAAGTTTCTTCATTTTGAGGAGCGCACGGTGGCCCTTTTATTTACCGTGCGCTGCTGGCGTTAATTCGTCAGCAGGCTGGAGCTGTTACACCACGTGGCGGGCCACGATCGCTAATCGAGCGTTGTGTCGATGGGTAATGGCGTTGGTAATCCGGCTTCTGTCGTTTTCGACCTGCGAGGCGGATCAGGGGCCAATTCGTTGTCCCGTCTCGGGGCGGGCGTCCGCTGAGGCGTCATTCGTACCGGCTGCGCCCGTTGCCAGGGGAGCTCTCGTTGAATCGCCTTTCGGAGCGGCGAATCGCATCCAGAATCCACCTGCGACCGCCTACTTCCACATCTCGGCCGGTTCCGGCGGCTATCATGCGCGTCGGATTGAATCACTCGCGGCTTCGATCGAATTTTTGGGTGAATCAACGGTACTCGGGCAGATTCATTGACGTTGGTCACACAGTCTCAAGATCCGGCCATGATCTCCAGAATCTTCTCGTCCATTCCCTCCAGCGCCTCTTCGACCGAGACCTCACCAAGAGCGGCTGGCTCCACCAAGCGGCTCATCGCCGATTGGATGTCGATATGCACGGGCAAGACCTGGCGCAACTGGGTGAATTTGACGTTGCTGGCAAATGTCTTCCAAGGGTCGGATGCATATAGGTCGTAATCCTCCGTCGCCATGCGGCAGGGCATGTAACGATCGCGGTGGTCGTAAATTTCGTAGTTGGGGCCTGATGAAGAAAAGTACTTTAAGGTTTCAAACACCGCGTCAGGGTGCTTGGTCAGCTTCCTGCCCATGTATTGGATGACGTAAAGTTGCATCGCCCTTTGGCGGGGACCCTGAAGAGGTGGGCCTACCTCCAGGTCGGCAAAAACTTCGGGGGCTTGGTTCTCGCAGTTGCTAACCCAGCCGGGCCAGAGTTGCTGGATAGCCACATTGCCGGCGCAGAAGGCATGCAGGTTGGGAACGCCTGAATCCATCCCTCCAATCGGCATGGATTCATCGACAAGACCGTGCCGCACATGCTGGTAAAGGGCGGCGTGACCCGCAGGAGTATTGTTGCGCGGCTGAGTCAAGTCTGCATTGAACACCGATCCGCCGGCCTGGATAAGCCAGTCCTCATATTCCTGGGAGTGGTGCTGCACGTTGAATCCGGCCTGCTCGAAGGTCTCGCCGTCGCGGATGGTGAGCTTGGGTGCGATTTCGTTTAGCTCATCCCAGGTGGAAGGTGGTTCGGTAGGCAGACCAGCGGCTTCAAACAAGGAGGGTCGAAAAACAACCGAGCCGCGGTAGTTAGTGTGGAAAGGGATTCCGTAGACGTGGCCGTCGTAAGTTACGTCTTCCCTTGTGATCGGGTAGAAATCGTCCCATTCGTCCCAGGTGGCTACGTAATCGTCTAATTCGAGTAGTTGGCCTCTGGATGCTAGCGGTGGTAACCACAAAGAGGGGCCGGACCAAATGTCAGGATTAGGGCACGGACTTGACCTTGGCCAGGTGCACGGGCCCGAAAAATCCGGATCCACGAAGATTCCGGTAAGCGCTTCGAACTTGACAATTTCGGCCTGAATTGCTTCTTCTCCGGTGGGATTCCAATATGGGAACGCGAATTTGATCTCAACCCCGTCGAACGGCCTCGGTATAGGTTCAGCAGGCAGCGCGTCCTGATCTGCGTTCGGAGTCGGAGATGGTGCAGGCGCCTGTTGTGTCGGGGAGGGGGTTGGCGACACCGGAGCTACCGCTCCAGCCTGATCGCAGGCGGCGAGCAGAGACGATGCGCCTAGCCCCCATATAAGAGACAACGCGCGCCTTCTCGTAAACCGGGCGGTGATGGCATTACGATCAATTGCGGAATCCATGGCCAATCGCTCCGGCTGCCTTATCCATCACCCAATCATGATTGATGGTGAGTAGGGTCCGCCGTGGGTTGCGTCGGGACTAGACCGAACCCCTTTTAGTTCCAATCCTAAATCCATCGCATCGAACTTCGGCGATGCGAGGGAGGGTCGGGAGCGGTTTGTAGTGCGGGGCGATCCGGCCACGCGCCGGATCTGCTTGGAGTTAATTTCGACTTGGCAATGCGAAATTGATTCGGACTCCAATGTTTGGGGCTCTTCTAGGTGCGACTACGACTGCCAAAATCGGGACTATCGAATGTCACTAAGCAGCAGCATGAAAGTGAGGTCATCAAACGAGGATGCCTGGAAACCAAAATGGCTGTAGAAGTCTGCCGCCTGCGCGCTTTTGGCATGCACCAACACCAATCTGAGACCGGTTAGCTCGGACACTTCCAAGGCTTTGCCCAAAAAGTGCTTCAGCAATGCCGCGGCCAACCCCTTTCCCTGGTGATCTCGATCGACGGCGAGGCGACCTAACAACATCGCCGGCAATGGTTCCGGCTGGTTGCGCCTGATTCGGCCAGCGGCTGTCTCGCGAGCAAGCACCGCGGTGCTTGACGCGTAGTAGGCAACTACACGGCCGCCGTAAGCGACTACCCAAGTCCGGCTGGAACCATCCCCCTGGTTGCGCATCGCGCGCAGCCGGAGCCACTCATTTAGCGATTCGTCGCCGCAGTCGAAGCGATCCGCGTCATGGTCCGCAGTAAGTAGTTCCGGACCCTGGTAAGTACTCAATCCGTTTCAAGGACTGAGGGTTGAGCTAGTAGTTCGGCGAGTCTGGGCTTGGAAACAGTGGGTCGATCAAGAACCCTTTGCAGTTCTTCCCATTCTCCCGCCGACAGCGTAAATAGCCGGCGATCGGACAGGTCGGCAATCGCGGCCGAGACGGCGTTCCGCACGACATATTCGTTGAGTGACATCCGGCTGCGAGCGATAACGCGGCGCACGATCATGTCATCGCTTGGAGAAACCCGGATCGACCAACGGCCAGTTTTAGATTCAGTGTCCATGAAGTAATCGTACGTCGCTTGGATGTACAAGACTACAACGGAAACGCACGGTCTTCGGCAATCGCACCACCAATCCGTTGCTGCACTTCTGGTCATCCAATCGTTGCGGGCGGCTAGTTGGCTTGAACACTTTGCCAAGCGGATTCAATGGCAGCTTGGTTCCCGGCCGCCCACTCCAGGACGAGGTTGTCGGCCCGAAGCGGAAGGCGTCCCCGCAGCATTGACAATGAGCCGAGTTGGTATACGGCCTCAAACTCCGTCCGCGGCATGGAAGTGAGGCGGATTGTAATCGTCGCACAACTTGGAGAGTTCAGGCACTAGGTGCTGGCGCAGACTCCCCTTGCGTCAACTCCGACAGCGTTCGGCCGGGCAGCTGCGAGTACAACGCATCTGGACAAAGCTCGATGTCATTGGCCCATGCAACCGCACCGTAAGACGTAATTCGCACATTCAAAAAATGAGATTCGTCGTTCCAGGCTTTGAACGCGCCGATTCCGACCAAGTGCGAAAGATCCACCTCGCCGTCGGCACCGTTCGAGTACCTAAGCCTTAACCGGTAATTGGGCCGAGGTTCAGCTTCGACCGGGCGAATCACTGCAACAGGCTTTCATGTCTGAATTGGATTCGATTGTTGATTGACACTCGCAGGATTGTCCCAAATCGTCAACCACCCTAATTCTGTTTTCGAGATTCTCGTAACCGCAAGCCGAATTCGCACCTTCCCGCAAACAAGCTGCCCTTAGGTTCGCTAACACTTGGCCGAGTACAAATGCGTCATATCCCAAAACGGGCTAGTTCGTCCCGCAACGCCGGTAAGAAATCGTTGCGCTGCCGCAACTCAGCGATGAATTCTTGCCAATCGGAATCAAGTTTCATCCGCAGCATGAGATCTCGCGCTCTTATCAGAAGCTTGCAGGCTTTTTGATAGTTCTTGCGACCACGGCGTTCAATGCAAATCTCGGCCAAGCGGCGGAAATTCGCTGCCGATTGCCCGGGATTGGATTCGGCGAATTCTTCCACTACCTGGTTTAGGCGTTCCAGGTACCAATCCCCAACGTCCCAGTGTGCGGCTAACTCGACCGATGATTCGAACTCGCCCGCTTCAAAGTAAACGTCCGCAAGTAGGTCTACATCGGCAGCGGACATGAACTTGATCAGCGCCCGCGGCCGGTTCCGGTCCCATTTCCCGGCCTTTACTGCCAGGTCGCGAAATTCCAGATATTCTGCGACTCCAGGATCGCCTTCAAACAAAAATTCCGCCATCGGCAATGCCGCCCCATACTCCGCACGATCGAGGTGCATTCGCTTTAGCCATTCGGCGAGCTTGCGATCCCGGCGCGTCTTGAAGCGTTCGTCCAACCAGGGCAGGATGATGT
The DNA here is from genome assembly GCA_965261345.1 of Chloroflexota bacterium. GTDB lineage: Bacteria > Chloroflexota > UBA11872 > UBA11872 > VXNJ01 > VXNJ01. The sequence continues at coordinate 52,817 of OZ253449.1, read as the reverse complement.
CTGCATATCCGTGGCGACGAAAAGCCTCGCCAATTTCCGGCAAATCAGACTCCCACACGCTCCCGATCTCATCAAGGGCGTCCTCAAATCTTCCCGACGACAGCAGGCGATCGGTAAGTTCAGCCGCTAATCCGCATTCCCGGCAGATTTGGAGTGCGGATTCCTCGTCCAAGTCCCTTTGGCCAACTTCCAACAAGAATCTGCCGCGCAACTGTCGCCGCACGTGATCCGGCCATGTTTGGCCCGTAGGCATTCCGCCCCGAATCCAGGCGACTAGCGATGCCCTTTCGACTTCGGTGGCGTGTTCAACAATCATCTCCCCCGCTTTGCCGCTGAACATACTGCCGCCGTAATTGAGATCCTCCATGTGTGCATCGAACAGCGTTCCCAGGGCCTTTTTTCTTGTGGCTGCATCGCTTTCATGGCCGATCAATCCGTCCGCGAGGCTTGCGATGGCATGCTTCAGGACTGCCAATAACTCGCCATCGTCTTGATTTACCAGGACCGTAACCACCTCCGAATAATCGAGGATCGCAAGCACCACGGCCAAAAAAATGATGTGTGCTTTTTGGTAGCCTCCGTCCGCGAGGGAATCGTTGCCAGTCTTGAGCGATCTTTCAAGATCGTCCGCCACTCTGATTGCAGTTTCGTATTCGCAATCACGAACCATGAATGCGTACGAAGCGTATCGCCGCAAAGTCGGCAGATCGGTCGGGCCGTTCTCCTGGGCCACTGACGCCGGGTACGTTTGCAGGCGATCTTGGGGGCTTGGCCGTAGCGAGAGCAATCGATGGATGATTTCGATCAGTTCGGATTTGCTTTGGCTCTCAAGGGCGAAATCACGGGTGTTTGTTGCTTCGAATCGCCCAGGGTCCGATTGGAAGGCGAGCAGAACTGCCACAACGTGAGGGCAGCGACCCGATGCCCCACCCGCGCAGGTGCACGAGGCTGCTTCTACGTCGCCACCGTGTAATTTCGCCTGAACCCGCCAAGGCGGCGGCGAAATCTCCTGACAGAACGCTACGATTGATGCGCCGTCGCGGCGGCAATCAAATATCTCCCCTGCCGCAGCGATGTACCGTCCGAGCCTGTAATTCAATGGACCAGCCCAGGCGAGTACCGACCGCGCTGAGATTGCACCGAAGTTCTCTTGCATTAGGCGCGAATTCGCGAATCTATTCTTGGCAATAGTTTGGGTCCAACATTGGGTGCACCAATTCCAGTAGCGGTCGCCGGCGGAATGTTGGCGGTGGCATCGGTATTGATTGCACCGGCCGCCGCCGCCGGGTCAAACGGCCGTTTCTGGAATTCTGCGGCAGTTATCCTCCCTTAAAAAGTCTTCCCCGAGAACTAACCAAACGGCGCATTAAGCTGCATTGGCATGCAATTGGGTCGTAGAAGTAATGACCCAAATCCCCTCAGGAAAAACACCCTCGTCCGCGGATTCAATCGCTGCCGGTAGACATATTACTCAATATATTGGACCGACTCGCTTTCGGCCCCCGATTCAGCAGCCTAGGTTCCTTGGCGCAAAGGACGACTCTACGCTGGGCGGCGAATCAGGTCGCGGTTCAAAAGGGATTGCGCTTTGAGATCATCCAATTTGGGGCCACACGGCCATCACCGAATCTCGGAGTTCGTTGATTCGACACGACGGAGCGATTCGCTCGATCCCAGCCAAGCCGATGGATTTTTGCGATTTCGGCAAACGTTTCTCAGGTACGACAAAAAATTGCCACTGCAAAGGATCACAGTGGTTTGCCAATTTGTTCTGGCGCTCACCGTGCCACGCCAACACGTATATATCGGCAGGCCGTGACGGCTCTTGGAATTGCATCCAAGCGCTACCATCTCTAGGCCAGAATCCTTCGCGGGGGGGCGATATCAAATCGAGGGCGACGGATCGGCGCCTCCAGCGTTCGATCCCAGCGCTGTCTGGCCGCGGACTGTTTCACTTCGATCCGGGCGCCGGACTCGTGCTCAATGTCCCAAGCGGCCCAATCCCACCCGCTAACCCAGGTAAGTTCCCAACCAATTCCGAGCGATAGCGCGACCAAGCACTCGACATAATCACCGCGGTAGACGTTGTCCAGGAGCGCGGATTCGTAGCGCCGCATGAGCGTGTCCCGTACTTGTTGACCGTTTACTGCGTCTCGCATGCGTGCCGTTTCCTTTTCGATCAGGCGTGGAGTATTTGCGCGCGGCAATGAGTGGGGCAGATTGAGGAAGAGCGGGATCGTCCCACCAGCTCATCCCCCCGTTCAGCGGGAATTGGCCAGTCGACGCCACCGTCGCAGTACACGCGTTGCTGTTCTTCAATTGGCGTTGCCGTTGATCGCCATGCATTGGGGCCAGAGGTGGTTCGGCTGACGTGAATTCGAATTCAGGCCACGCAGGCATTTGATTTCGGACTGACTTGCCAGCAGACCGACGCGCGCGGTTGAGGTTTAAAACCATCAAATTGATGGACGGCGGTGGTAGTTGCCATCCTGCAACGATTACTGCAATTCGATTGCGATTTGGCAGTGGTCGCTGGGACCCCAACAAGCTGCATCGTTTAGGGCATGTACTGAAAGCCGATTGGCAATCGATCGGGACGCAAACACATAGTCGAGCTGGAGGCTGGCGTCAGAGCGACTTTGTCGTAAACCAGGATTGAAATAAGTTGATGCGTGCGGTCCGATTAAGGGAAGCCCGATGCGCATCATTTCTCCGAACACCTTTGTGTCACTGTCCCACGATGTTGTCAGATCAGCACCGACGATGTAGGGCAGATCAATCCCACAGAACCGCTGGATTTCAAGCATCATTTCTGGAATGCGCTCGGTAGATTCGCCCGCCGATTCGACGGATATGAGTCCGATTTGCTCGTTGCCTTCCAATTTCCCGACCGCGACAGCCACCCTGGCAGGTGAGTCGATAGCAGAGTTCGTCTCCGCTGCAATGATTTCTTCCACTGGAATGCGCTCGATGCTGACCTGATCCGAGAGACCTATAACCGCGCGCGCTCCGCTCCATCCTTTGTGCGCCCATGGACCGATGCCCACATCGAGACCGGCCGCCACTTCCGGAGGAGGCGTGCAAGCCTCCTGCAACAAAGCGACGGCAACGTCTCCCCGGTCCTCGCTCAAGTACTGCCAACTGGCCCGCTTGTGCTGCATGTTCCAGCAAATCAAGCGAATCAACTGCTTGCCTTCAATTCGATTGACCAACTGAACCTAGACGGCGAGCAATAGGCTTCCGGGTGGTGTGGCGAGATCAACTTCCGAACCAACCACCAAAACTCAGAACGCGAACTTTGTAATCTTGACCGGCAGCCGGCCGAATTCCACCTCGCCACGGTCCTTGCTCCAGTTCGAGCGCCTGGTCACCTCGGTGAGCGGTGGGCCGAACTTGGTCATGTGCGGAAACAGCCAGGGCCGACGCAACGGGGCCGCGTCCTCGCGCAACTGGTAGACCGAGAGCTGCAGAATCTTCCACTCTTCTTCGGTGCCGTAGGCGATAAACTCGGCGTCATCCATGCTGGGCATGGTGAACGAATACAGACGCAGTGTGAGGCCCCCAGGTACCGAGCTGGTCTGGAACTTCATGACAATTTTGCCACTCGCAATCGCCATTTGACCAAGCCCGTCACAATCATTCGAGGTCGGCTTACGCCCCTTCGATTGGGTGCTATCGGAAAATTAATTGCATCTGGTGGGCGGGCATTCATTTGCGGTCGTACGCTGCCGCCGGCAGGAGGGATTCGCCCCCGCTGAGGGAAACCAAGGCGCCCTTCGGCACTTCGATCAGTTCAGACGAAGTGTTCGAATCACACCCAGAGAAGCTCGCGATAGCTCGGTTGATTGGAGCTGGGCGAGTCATATCCGTCCACGGCGCAGCGGTTGGCAGGTCCCCGGTTTTGATACCAGTTGGATTGAGACATTGTCTTGTGGGTGGGCGTCACCAGCTCTCCTGCAGGAGAGCTGGTGACGAGGCTGAAATTGCGGACGGCCGCAGCGCGGCAATGCGCGATCACCGGAGTCACGATCAGGCCGGCCAGCAGCAGGCAGACGGCAATCGGCAGATGATCCATCACGCCGCCGGCTCGATTGCTTCCAGAGGCGTCAAGTAACCCAACGCCGAGTGCGGACGCACGCTGTTGTAGTCGATCCGGAAGCGTTCCAGCATCACCTGCGCCTCCTTGAGAGTGAAGAAGATCTCGCGATCTGAGAGCTCGTCCCGGACCCTGGAGATAAATGATTCGGCGTAGGCGTTCTCCCAGGCCGCGCCGGGTTTGATGTAGACGGTCGCGACCCCGCTGGCCGATAGCCATTGCCTTATCGATTTGGCGATGAATTCGGGGCCGTTGTGGAAGCGGATATGTTCTGATACTCCGTGGATCAGCATGAGGTCGCCCATTACCTCGATCACGTCCAGCGACGTGAACGCGCGGGCGGCCCGGGCCAGGCGGCGGGTGTACTCGTCGGTGACGGTAAGGATCCTGATCGGCCTGCCGTCCTCGGTGCGCTCGTAGGCCAAGTCATAGCACCAGATGTGGTTGCGGCGCTCGGCGATAAGGCGCGTAGAGTGTCCGTTCTCCAGCCAGAGGCGCGACTTCTTGACCTTCCGGATCGGGATCTTCAGTCCCTCCCGGCGCCAGATGCGAAGGGCCCGTTTGCGGTTCACCTTCCAGCCCGAACGCCTAAGCGGGGATCCACCGCTTTTTTCTGATCAACCCCGCCTTCAAATAGCAAAAAGTGCTCTCTCGTAGCTGGGAGAATCGGTTTGTCTAGAACGAAAAACCCAGTAACAGGCGAGCACTTTTTAGATGCAGCATTGTACAACCGCCGGCCTGCACCCCGACCGCCTCCGGATCGCCTTCGACGACCACCGCCTGGTGGCCAACGCCGGCTTGATCGGCCCGCTGACCGTGCTCCGGAACCTGGGGTTTGCGCAGTTGGCCGCCGTGCACGTCCGTCCGCGGCGCGGTCCGGGAACCGGCAACGTCGCCGACAAGCTCCTGACCCTTACCGCCTCCGCCCTTGTCGGGGGAGACTGCATTGACGACGCCGACGCGCTCCGCTCCGGCGGCAGCGCGCGGGTCCTGGGATTTAAGGTCAAGGCCCCCTCCACCCTCGGAACCTTCCTGCGCAACCTCAACTGGGGCAACGTGCGGCAATTGGACGGTCTATCGCGCCAGCTGCTGCGGCGCGCCTTCAGGGCCGGCGCCGGTCCGGGCGATGACCCCCTGACCATAGACCTGGACTCGACCATCTGCCAGACCTTCGGGCTCCAAAAGCAGGGCGGGAACCGGGCCTACGACGGCCGCAAGGGCTTCCACCCGCTGCTGGCGACAGCCGCCGGCACGGGCGACGTGCTCTTCGCCCGCCTGCGTGCGGGAAGCTCCAACCCCGGCCGCGGATCGGCGCACTTTCTCACCGAAACGATCGCGCGGGTGCGCGCGGCCGGGGCGAGCGGGCAGTTGACGGTGCGCGCCGACTCGGGCTTCTACAACTACGACCTCTACAGCGCCTGCCGCAAGCTCGGGGCGCGCTTCTCGATCAGCGCCCGCCAGCATGCGGGCATGCGCTCCAGGCTTGCCCGGATAGCGGAGGCCGACTGGACCCCGATACCGTACTGGCGGGAAGGGTATGCCGACGTGGCCGAGATACCGTACGTCCCGTTCCGCAGCCGCGGCAACGACACGGCCCTGCGTCTGATCGTAAGGAGGGTGCGGCCCGCCCCGGGATCGCAGCTGGCGCTGCTGGCCGACTACAGCTACCACCCCTTCATAACCGACCGCGGCGGCGACATGCTCGAACTGGAGTCCGACCACCGCCGCCACGCCGCGATCGAGAACCACATCAAGGACCTCAAGTACGGGATGGGTCTGAACCACTTCCCTTCGGGGAACTTTGCCGCCAACGCCGCCTGGCTGTGGGTTCAGGCGCTCGCCCACAACCTCTGCCGCTGGCAGGAGCGGGTCGGCATGGCGGCCGATCCGGCGGCGCAGCGCCCGGCGGTTGCAACCGCCGCAACCCGCCGCCGCCGCCTGTATGCGATGCCGGGGCGGATAACCCGTTCGGGCCGGATATCGACCCTGCACCTGCCGGCCTTCTGGCCCTGGGCGAACCGGTTCGAAGGCCTGCTTGCCCGGGCGCGGACGCTGCCCGTCCCGACCTGACCGGCGCGCTGCGGCCGCGAGCGGGCCGCAGGTCCGGCAAAGATCCCTGCGTCAGCTGGGGCCGAGGGACGGATTGCGGGGTCGGCGGCGGCGGCAACCGCCCGCGGCGGTCGCGTGAACCGGGATCTGCGGGTTCGGCAAAAGCCGAACGCTTGCAGATACCCGAAATCAGGCGATCACGGCCACCAATCGGTGTTCGCGGTAGGAACACCGGTTACCCGGTGCCCCCCGCACGGATCCCGGCATGCGCGTTAACGCACCGGGCTCTTAGCTTGAGTGTTTGACGGCAAAACGGTCGGCGGGCCATGGGTGGAGGATGGAGACGGTTGGGAGATGGGCAGTGCTCAATGCGCGCAGGCGCCCCCATGGGAATCGATCATGCTGCGACCGGCGGCGCAGGCTGCGTAACCACTGGCGCTCGAGTTCATATTTGAAACTCCTCAGGTACGTGGAGCTGGTTGGGACGGCGTAATAGCCGAGCCAGCCCCGCAGCACCAACCCGAGCCATTGCCCGGTCTGCGCGGGATCGTCGTGCATGCGCATGCGTAGTCGTTCCTTGATCGCCTTCAGGGTGCGTCTGACGCGCTTGGCGATGGGCTTGCGTCCCAGTCCGAACTTTCCGTTGCTCATCGTCCGGCAGTAATGCGTTAGGCCGAGGAAGTCAAAAGTCTCCGGACGGCTGTCGTTACGCTGGCGGCGATTCTCGATCGCGTATCTGCCGAACTCGATCAGGCGGGTCTTGTGGGCTGCAAGCTCTAATCCGTACTCTTCTAGCCTGTCTCGCAAATCCTTTGCAAATCTGACCGCATCGCTGCGGTACTCAAATCCCAGGACGAAGTCATCGGCATACCTGACGATGTAGACCTCGCCGCTGGCGCTTTTGGGTCGCCATTCCTTGGCAAACCATGAGTCCAGGACTTTGTGCAGGTACACGTTGGCAAGCAGCGGCGATATCGGCGCCCCTTGCGGTGTTCCCTGCACGCTGTCGGATAGTTCTCCGGCTTCCATTACTCCGGTGCTCAGCCATTTGCGGATTAGGCGCAGGACGCGGTTGTCTCCGATTCGCTCTCCCAGGAACGAGATGAGTCGCTCGCGGTCGAGATGGTCGAAGAAGCCTTTTATGTCGGCGTCAAGAATCCAGTTGACTTTTCTCCGTTCGATGGCGTAGGCCAGGGCGTCCAGCGCGTCGTGCGCTGATCTTTTTGGCCGGAACCCGTATGCGAACCCGGCGAACTCCGATTCATAGATCGGGTCAAGGATCTGTTGACACACCGCCCGCTGCAGGATCTTGTCCTCTATGGATGCGATTCCAAGCGCTCGCTTCCCGCCGTCCGGTTTGGGTATCGCTACCCGCAGGACGGGGGTCGCTCGGTATGCTCCTTTGTGCACGCGGTCTTTAAGGTCGAGAAGTTTCTCTTCCAGGTTTTCCTCGTACATCCTCCACGTGATCCCGTCGGCGCCGGGAGCGGCATTGGGTTTTAGCCCGTAGAACGCATCCCTTAGCGCGTCAAGGTCTATGTGGTGTAAGAGCGCGGTGAGTTTCTCCTCTGGGTTCTCTTTGGCGTGTTGCCGTACGCGTTCGGCTCCGGGTGACACGGGAACCCACCCCTGGGTGTAGTCCGTGCCGGTGCCTGGCGCGTTCCTCTTGCTTGCGGCCCTTTCCTCCGGCGGCTCCGCCGGGGTTTTACGCCCCATTGTTCGCCGCCTTCGCAGGTACTATGGCCGCATCAGACTTCTGTCCGGCGTGCATCATCGGATTGCGAAACTCCTTCCTTCCCGATGCGGCCCCAATGCTGCGAGTGCGTTGGGGCGCTGGACAGGTCTCCCAGGTCCCGGGGATGGACGTGCATACGTGCGCGAGTTCTTCGACGCCGCGGAGCCCAGATCAGCGACTTGCCAATATCGCCGCTGTCGGTGTTGCCTTCGACCAGAATCACGGTCTCGGCGCTCCGAACCGGTATTTCGGCGCTCGATAGCCCGGCCCGCATGCCCCGCTACCGACGCTTCACCGACCGTCTCGCGACGGCCTGCGCACGGCTCGCGGTTCGGCATGGGCGGCCAGCCCTTTGCCAGCGGGACTTTCACCCGCGTCCATACTCCAGTTTGCCTGGCTGTTCGACTCTCTACGATTTGTCAAGTCCAATTTGGATGGGGATGGAGAAGGGGGTGCAGGGGAAGCGGAAGGGGAAACGTTTGACCCCAACTCCGGCCCCCGGATGCGGTCGGTCAACCGTGGGCATTCCCGCATTCGGGCCACGTCGCCACGCCTTCGGCCGCCGCGATCTTGCCGATCCGGCCATCCCCAGGGCATTGCTTAGGCCACCTCCCTGCCACGGGTAGTGTGCAGAGGGTCGTACAGGGTCTGATCGCGCAGCATCGCACAGGCCATCGCCAGTAGGCGATCGGCCACCGTGCGCAGCGCCCGCGAGTGCGAGCAGCCGCGCGCGCGCAGCGCGTCGTAGCGCAATCTGCTCTTCTTATCGTGCTGGATGGCCGTACCCGCCATGTAGTGGCAGGCGTTGCGCACACGGTTGTGCACCGCCATCCTCCGCACCACGATAATCCCCTTGCCGGAACGCTTTGTCACCGGCGCCGATCCGCTCAACGCGCGCAGGGCTCCTACATCCCGTCGCCTGATCGGGTCATGGGCCTCTGAGAGCAGCGTGGCCAGGACGGTCCTGCCGACTCCGGATATGGAGCGCAGGATCTTAGCGTCGCGCTGCCCGCCCGCTTCGGGGTCTTCGTCGAACCCTTCCAGCAGCGAATCGATCGCGGCGTTAACTTCCTTCAGCAGCCGCCCGCTAAGGCGCAGGCGCGCTATCGTGATCCGGATCGCGGACGCGGCGGCGTCCGCCGTACCCGGGGCCACCGCCAGCGCCGGTTGCCCCAGCACTTCCCGGACCCGATCGGCATCGATGCGGCGGATGCGGTTGCCCTTCAGGATCTTCTCGATCCGCCCGCGGGTGATCCGGCGGGCCCGATCCGGGGTGGGCGCGGCCTCCCACAGGTCCATGATCCAGTTCTCGGCAACGTCATCGCTCAGTTCCAGGATCTGCGGGTAGTAGCGCCACAGCTGATTGCGCAGGCGGTTCTGCAGGCGCACCCGCTCTCTGGTAAGTTCCTCGGAGCTGCGCGATAGCTCGCGCAGCGCCAGCACCCGCGGTTCGGGCAGGGTAAGTTCACGGTAGGCGTAGCGGTCCGAGCGCAAGGCATCGGCCAGCACGCGGGCGTCCAGGCTGTCGTCCTTGGCCCCGGAAGGGAAGTAGCGATCGCGGAACCGGTCCAGTTGCCGCGGGCTGATGGCAAAGACCCGGAAGCCGCGGCCCTGCAGCGTCTCCACCACCGGCCCGTGCGGGGTCTCGATGCCGACTAACACATATTGCGGATCTGTCGCCGCCAGCTCCAGGATCCAGTCGGCCATCGCCGTCAGGCCCTGACCCGAGTGCGGGAAGCTGCGGTTACCCAGTTCCTTGCCGCCAGCGTCTACGACGCAGACCTGGTGGCTGCCGGTGGCCCAGTCCACGCCGGCGACGGCGCGGGGCTCATCGTTCATTGAGATGACCTCCTCAGGGTCTGGTTGCGCGATAGGGGTTGTTCGGGTACAGGTCTTGGGCGATGCCTGCCGGTTCCTATACTGGCTGCTCGAAGCGCGGACTCTCCACAGGGCTTTGCAATCGCGGCCAGACCGATCGGGGCGCAGGTCCAGGAAAGGCACTCTGAAGCGCTGGAAGCACATGGCCGCTCCCGACCGGTTGACCTGACTTTGTCCGCGCCGGGAAAGGCATCGCGCATGCCCGTGTCTCCCGGGCGGATAAAGGTCTTTAAAAAGCAATTGTCTTGATTGTCAATTCCGGCAGAGGTGGGGTCAGAGGGGTCCAGGAGAAAGGGGAGGATAGATCCAGCGCCCCGACCGCGGTTCATAGTGACCGCAGCCCGATCGACAGGCGATAACCGGATGCGTAATCGCCGCAATAGCCCGATCCCGGGCATGGCTTCGCCAGGGACCTTGCCCGCAAGAGCGATCGGACCTGCCCGGCGTTCAGCCCGAGGCGGACTCCTCGCGCCAATACTCGCCGTTCCTCAGCATCGCGTTCAGGATCACCAGCAGCTTTCTCATGCAAGCCGTCAGCGCCACTTTTTTGGGTTTCCCGCTCTCCACCAACCGGTCGTAAAAAGCCTTGATCACCGGGTTGTGGCGCGAGGCTGACAGGGCCGCCATGTAAAGCGCCGACCTGACCCTTGAGCGTCCGCCCCAGGTCGTTCGCCGGCCACTATACGCGCCGCTGTCGCGGTTCAGGGGCGCAACCCCTACCAGGGCTGCGATCTGCTTCTCGTCCACCGTTCCAAGCTCGGGCAGGTAGGCGATCGCGGTTGCCGCCAGCTGCGGGCCGGCGCCGGGCACCGAGGTCAGCAGCGCGCTGCGGGTGGCAAGATCGGAGTCGGCCTTAATCAGCTTGCCGATATCGCGGTCAAGGGTGGCGATGCGGCGCCCCAGTCCGGCAATGGCGCGCCTGATGTCGGCACGTACACGCGGAACTACCCGCCTCCCCAGCCGGTTTTTCTCGGCGGTGAGATGGTCCATGAGCTGGCCGCGGCGGGCAACCAGTCCCGCCAGTTCGCGCTCGGCGGGCGACTTGCGCTCCCTTGCCGGGGGCCTTACCGCCTCGGCGTAGCGGGCGATCACCCGGGCATCGATCCGGTCGGTTTTGGCCAGGATCCCAAGCGCCCGGGCAAAGTCGCGCATCTGGCGCGGATTTACCACCGCCACCTTATAGCCGGCGTCCCGGAGAGCGTCGGCCAGCTGCTCCTCGTAGCCGCCAGTGGCCTCTGCGACCACCAGCGCCACCAGATAGTTCTCGAGGCGCTTGATCAACGCCCCGAACCCGGCCGCAGAGTTGGGCAGGGTAAAGACCTCGCCCTGGGGCCCGAGGGCGATATCGACGGTGTTTTTGGCAACGTCGACGCCTACATATACGTCCTCGCACATATGTAAAACTCCCTATAGTTACTCCCGACGCTACGCCCTTCCTTGCGAATACGGGGTCTAGAGCCCACCGAGCAATTGTTCGGGGTCTATGCGCCGGGAGATCCGGGTGCGGCGAGCGTGCTTTAAAACGGTCTCAATGGACCAAGGTACAGGCGCCCTACCGCACCCGGGACTTCCCATTTGGAACATACAAGGTATAGGAATCTCATCCCGCTCCCCCGGCGCGCATCGTCCTGGACGTGGACGCCACCGACGTGAAGCTGCACGGCAAGCAAGAAGGACGGTTCTTCCACGGGTATTACGACTCCTATTGCTATCTACCGCTGTACGTGTTTTGCGGCGAGCATCTGCTGCTTTGCCGCCTGCGCCCCTCCGATAGCGCCCCGGGGTCGGATGCGGTGTCCGAGATCGCGCCGCTGGTAGAGAAGATCCGCTCCGCCTGGCCCGAAACGCAGATCGTATTGCGCGGCGACTCGGGCTTTGGCCGCGATCCGATCATGACCTGGTGCGAACGGGAGGGGATCGACTACCTCTTCGGCCTGGCGCGCAACCCGCGCCTGGAGAAAAAGATCGCCCGCCCGCTCGAGCGCTCGCGGCGGCGCTGCCTTGCAAGCGGGGAGCCCTCGCGGCGCTTCCGCGGCTTTACCCACCAGACCCTTGCCGGGACCTGGTCCAGGACCCGACGGGTGGTGGGCAAGGCCGAGTACCTGCCCGGGCATACCGGCCGGGACGGCGCGCCCCGGCCGCCGCGGCCCAACGCCCGCTTCGTCGTAACCAGCCTGCCGACCGAGCAGGTAGCGGGACGCGACCTGTACGAACTGGAATACTGTCCGCGGGATCAGGTTGCATACTGCGCCTCATTGCTAACTTGCGACAGTTCGTCGGCGGTCCCCCCGGCGGCATGAGATGAACCGGCCCCGCCCGGCGGCCATTCGTAAAGACGCACGCCCTTGTCGTCGGCCAGATGGCCCACCAGCAGCCCGCGCCGCCGCCGGTCGCGGACTCCGCTCTCAGATATCCCAAGCCGCCCGGCGACCTCGTACACGCTAAGCAGGCCCCGATCGCGCAAACGCTGGTAGCGCGTGCGCAGCCCGTGGGCGTAGATCATGGCCTGCACGGCGGTGCGGGTGTAGCGCGCGCCCCGCGGCGGGCGGTGATCGCGCTGCCGCAGGATCTCCACGATCGCGCCGATCGTGTGGCCTTCAAGCGCTTCGTCGACCAGGGCGACGGTCTCGACCGGGGTGCGGTACAGCTGGGCGCCCGACATCGGCAGGGGCGCGGTCAGCTCGCGGGCGACCCCGCCGCGCAGACGCACTCCCAGCCTGATCTCCTCCTGGCCCCTTGACACCGTAACGTCCTCGACCAGCAGCCGCAGCATGCGCTTGCGCTCCCGGGCCGGGGTCCCGGGATCGTTCCACACCCTGGGGAAGTTGGTCGCAAGTTCGGCGATCCGCCGCTGCTGCTGACTGTCGAACCGTTGCCGATCCTGCTCGCGCCGGCGCTCGTACTCAGCGCCCGCCTGCTCGAGGCGCTGCAGGCAGGCGTTCCACTCGGCCTCCAGCACGTCGGCGACCATGCGGTTGTGCGGATCGGCCAATCGGTAGCGGCGGCCGGCCAGATCGGCCGCCTCGCGGACGCGCTGCACGGCCCGGGACCGCAGGCCGTCGGCCTCCCTGAGGCGGCGCTCCAGTTCGTCCTGTACGCCAAGCGCCAGTTGCAGTACCTGCGGAGTCATCAGTTCGAGAGCCAGATCGGCTACGGCCCGGTCGATCCCCGCGCCGGCAATCGAGAGGCAGATCGGTCTGGCGTTGGCGATCCCGTCGCGGTGACATACGTAGCGGGGCCTGGTGCGGGAGCCGTCGTAGCGCGTCTGCAGGTGGTTCCCGCATTTCCCGCAGATGGCCACCCCCTGCAGAAGGGCCGTCCCCTCGCGCGCCGGTCCCTGGCGGCGGTCGGCGCCATGGGCCCTGGCCGAGCGCGCCAGCTGGGCCTGGTTGGCCTCGAATCGCTCCCAGGAAATGTAGCCGGGATGGTGGTCCTTGATCAGGGCGATCCACTCGCTGCGCGGCGCCTTGGCTGACCGGCGGCTGCCGCCGCGCCGCCGCCGCTGGGTGCGTCCGTAGGCGTAAACCCCGGCGTAACCGGGGTTGTGCAGGATCGACAGCGCACGGCCGTGATCGAGATTGTTCCAGAAGAGTTCGCCCTTGCCCGGGCCCTTGCGGGACCGCAGCGGGATCAGCAGACCGTTCGCATTAAAGTACGCCACCACAGCCCGCGCCGAGCCGCTGCGCTGGAAGACGTCAAAGAACGTGCGCAGGGTCTCCTGCACCTGGGCGTCGGGGTCCGGCACCCAGCGGTCGAGAGGGTCGTAGCAGTATCCCACCGGCAGCGCGATCTTGAGCTCGCCGCGCCGCGCCTTGGCCAGAAGTCCACCCCGCAGACGGGACTTCATAACGTGCAGCTCGGCTTCCGACATCGTGCCCTTCAGGCCCAGCAGCAGGCGGTCGTTGAAGCTGGACGGATCATATATCCCATCCTCGTCCAGGATCAGGGTGTCCGACTGCGCGCACAGCTCCAGCAGGCGCTGCCAGTCGGCGTTATTGCGCGCCAGGCGCGAGACTTCCAGCCCCAGCACCATCCCGACGTTGCCCAGGGACACCTCGGTAACCAGGCGTCGGAAGCCTTCGCGGTCCGAGTCGGCCCCCGAACGCCCAAGGTCGGAGTCAATCACGCATATCCGGTCGGCATCCCAGCCCAGGGAGATGGCCCGACCCCGCAGGTCGTACTGGCGGCGGGTGCTCTCGCCATGCTCTACCACCTGCCGCAGGCTGGACTGGCGCACGTACAGGTACGCCATGCGGTCGAGGTGGTCGGCGGTCACCTTGCCGCGGGTCTGATCGGTCATCGGACCGCCCCGACCGGGGCGCGGTCACCAGTTCCAGCAGGACGTCCACGATCTCCGCCGCAGCGCCCGGCGGCGCCGCCACCGGGTCCCGGCGGAGGGTCGGTTCGCAGCCGTCGTTGGCAAGCAGGGCCGCCAGTCCGCCCCGGCCCACCTGCTCCATCCGGCGCCAGTCGGCGGCCCCGTCGGGCCATAGCGCCTGGCGCCGCAGGCGCTCGTAGGTCGCGGTCGCGGTGGTTGGGGCAGCGCCCGGATCCAGATCCGGGCGGGTTAATTTTTTGCCCGCCGCAGCGCCCGCTCGATGCTGCGCCTATGCACCGACAGGCCGAAGCGCTCCTCGACCATCCCGACCAGGCGCCGCGACCCGATCCCGGGCCGCTCGGCCCGCACCGCCAACAGGTACTCCATGATCTCGGGCCCCAGCTTGCGGGCATGGCGCGGACCGGGGCGCTCGGATACAAGGCCGGCCAGGCCGCGCTCGGCGAACGCCCGCCTGGCCTTGTACCAGGTGGGGCGGGTGAACCCGAAGGTCCTGGCGCTCTGGGCGATCGACATCCCGTCGCGGCAGACCCGGCTAAGCATCTCGTAGCGCACCTGCACCAGGTCACAGGGGTCGAAGAAGGGATGCTCGCAGAAGAGATCGTCGCGCACCCGTTCCGGGTGGGGGTTGAGCGCCCCGCTGCGCCGCAGGACCTCCTGCTTGCTCTCGCCATCGGTCGCCATCGCAGTCCTCCATGCGGGCAATATGCAAATCCATTGTTGCCCCATCCATCGGATCTGTCAACGCCCTGACGGCCCTTTGGTCGGCACCGTTCGGCCTCCGCAATGCGTACTACCATCTGTAGCAACATCCTGTTAATCGCAGTCAGGATGTAGGCTACGGTCGTAATTACGTTTACAGTGGCGGCTCCAATCACTTTACGTCTCCAGCATCTTTGGCAAGGCTCTCGACAAACTCGGCAAGCTCCAGCAGATCCCGGGCCCGGAACGGCGATCGGCCCCCGGCGGCGACAACGAACGGGTCCCGGGGCAGGTAGTCGGTAAATCCGACCGGGAAGGTGACGACGCGGCGGTCCCCGTCGTGGCAGAAGATCCTCTCCCGGCCCCAGCCGGCGGCGACGTTAATGACCCGGTAGCGCCTGCCGTACAAGGGGTGGTAGGGGTGGATTACGCGGATGCTGACTGTGGCGGGACGTATATCACCCGCAGTTGACGGGGTGGACCCGTGGCGATTGCGAAAACCGGATCTACGAGCAGTTGCAGCTCCATGCCGACCGCGCCAGCGCCTCAAGGTTCATGGCCAACCAGCTCAGGCTCTACTTCTCCGGTCTTGCCTACGTGCTCTGCTCCGCCCTGCGGCGACTGGGAATAGACGATCCCGCCGCGGCCGGGCAGGATCGCGAGCCCGATCGACTGACCCCGTCGCCGCGGCCGCTGGCGGGAACCATCCGCCGGCGCTACCTGAAGGTGGCGGTGCGGGTAAGGCAGAGCACCCGCCGGATCCTGCTGGAGTTCTCTTCCGCCTATCCGTACCAGGACGAGTTCGCGCAAATACTGGCCCGGCTCATGCGCCGGACCCCGATAAAGGCGCGCGCCCCGGGAGCCTGAGCGCGGGGCCGGCGCCGGCCCCGCAGCGATCAGCGTAAAGCGCTCAGATCCCCGGCGAAGCCGGGCCCAATGCCCGGCCATCACCCTACAAACGGCTTACAGTGGAGGCGGGGGAGCCGGTCAGGCGAGCGTCAGCCGGTCAGGCTGCAACCGATAACCGAAATTGGCGGCCGATAGCGGCCGGTTGAACGGGTCCGTGCAAAGTGTGGGCTAGCCCGCATATTTCACCGGCCCGGCTGATCGGTCCAATTCAGACTGATTTCCCGCCACCAACCATCTTGCCGCGTCCATTGCGGCCGCCTCCGCCCGCCGATCCGCATCCAATGAGGTCGATCGGCTACCGTGGGCGCGCCCGAATCGGTTCTGCGCCCAGCGGTGGCAGGGATCCTGGCCACCGGCCTATCCGAAAGCGCCGCAAGTTACCCCGGCTACATATGGTGGATGGGGATCTTGGCCAGGTTGGCCAGCATCCTGGCAAAGTCCCTCTGCCAGGGATAGGCCGTGGGCAGAGACAACCATATGCAGCGATGGGTTATCCGCAGGCGGCCGGCAATCTTGAGAAACCGTAGCCGCAGCGTGTCGCAGCGCAGGCGGGCATCACCGGTTCCGCTAAGTCCCAGTCGCCGCAGCCCATAGAGCAGCAGGTAGGCGAACCCGGAGAAATACAGCCGCAGCTGGTTGGCCGAAATGGTGGCCGCGCTGGTGCGGTCGGAAAACAGCGCCAGCTGCATCTCCTTGATGCGGTTCTCCATCTCGCCGCGGGTCCACCCCGTCAACTGCGGGTGATATACGTCCCGCCACAGTCAGCATCCGCGTAATCCACCCCTACCACCCCTTGTACGGCAGGCGCTACCGGGTCATTAACGTCGCCGCCGGCTGGGGCCGGGAGAGGATCTTCTGCCACGACGGGGACCGCCGCGTCGTCACCTTCCCGGTCGGATTTACCGACTACCTGCCCCGGGACCCGTTCGTTGTCGCCGCCGGGGGCCGATCGCCGTTCCGGGCCCGGGATCTGCTGGAGCTTGCCGAGTTTGTCGAGAGCCTTGCCAAAGATGCTGGAGACGTAAAGTGATTGGAGCCGCCACTGTAAACGTAATTACGACCGTAGCCTACATCCTGACTGCGATTAACAGGATGTTGCTACAGATGGTAGTACGCATTGCGGAGGCCGAACGGTGCCGACCAAAGGGCCGTCAGGGCGTTGACAGATCCGATGGATGGGGCAACAATGGATTTGCATATTGCCCGCATGGAGGACTGCGATGGCGACCGATGGCGAGAGCAAGCAGGAGGTCCTGCGGCGCAGCGGGGCGCTCAACCCCCACCCGGAACGGGTGCGCGACGATCTCTTCTGCGAGCATCCCTTCTTCGACCCCTGTGACCTGGTGCAGGTGCGCTACGAGATGCTTAGCCGGGTCTGCCGCGACGGGATGTCGATCGCCCAGAGCGCCAGGACCTTCGGGTTCACCCGCCCCACCTGGTACAAGGCCAGGCGGGCGTTCGCCGAGCGCGGCCTGGCCGGCCTTGTATCCGAGCGCCCCGGTCCGCGCCATGCCCGCAAGCTGGGGCCCGAGATCATGGAGTACCTGTTGGCGGTGCGGGCCGAGCGGCCCGGGATCGGGTCGCGGCGCCTGGTCGGGATGGTCGAGGAGCGCTTCGGCCTGTCGGTGCATAGGCGCAGCATCGAGCGGGCGCTGCGGCGGGCAAAAAATTAACCCGCCCGGATCTGGATCCGGGCGCTGCCCCAACCACCGCGACCGCGACCTACGAGCGCCTGCGGCGCCAGGCGCTATGGCCCGACGGGGCCGCCGACTGGCGCCGGATGGAGCAGGTGGGCCGGGGCGGACTGGCGGCCCTGCTTGCCAACGACGGCTGCGAACCGACCCTCCGCCGGGACCCGGTGGCGGCGCCGCCGGGCGCTGCGGCGGAGATCGTGGACGTCCTGCTGGAACTGGTGACCGCGCCCCGGTCGGGGCGGTCCGATGACCGATCAGACCCGCGGCAAGGTGACCGCCGACCACCTCGACCGCATGGCGTACCTGTACGTGCGCCAGTCCAGCCTGCGGCAGGTGGTAGAGCATGGCGAGAGCACCCGCCGCCAGTACGACCTGCGGGGTCGGGCCATCTCCCTGGGCTGGGATGCCGACCGGATATGCGTGATTGACTCCGACCTTGGGCGTTCGGGGGCCGACTCGGACCGCGAAGGCTTCCGACGCCTGGTTACCGAGGTGTCCCTGGGCAACGTCGGGATGGTGCTGGGGCTGGAAGTCTCGCGCCTGGCGCGCAATAACGCCGACTGGCAGCGCCTGCTGGAGCTGTGCGCGCAGTCGGACACCCTGATCCTGGACGAGGATGGGATATATGATCCGTCCAGCTTCAACGACCGCCTGCTGCTGGGCCTGAAGGGCACGATGTCGGAAGCCGAGCTGCACGTTATGAAGTCCCGTCTGCGGGGTGGACTTCTGGCCAAGGCGCGGCGCGGCGAGCTCAAGATCGCGCTGCCGGTGGGATACTGCTACGACCCTCTCGACCGCTGGGTGCCGGACCCCGACGCCCAGGTGCAGGAGACCCTGCGCACGTTCTTTGACGTCTTCCAGCGCAGCGGCTCGGCGCGGGCTGTGGTGGCGTACTTTAATGCGAACGGTCTGCTGATCCCGCTGCGGTCCCGCAAGGGCCCGGGCAAGGGCGAACTCTTCTGGAACAATCTCGATCACGGCCGTGCGCTGTCGATCCTGCACAACCCCGGTTACGCCGGGGTTTACGCCTACGGACGCACCCAGCGGCGGCGGCGCGGCGGCAGCCGCCGGTCAGCCAAGGCGCCGCGCAGCGAGTGGATCGCCCTGATCAAGGACCACCATCCCGGCTACATTTCCTGGGAGCGATTCGAGGCCAACCAGGCCCAGCTGGCGCGCTCGGCCAGGGCCCATGGCGCCGACCGCCGCCAGGGACCGGCGCGCGAGGGGACGGCCCTTCTGCAGGGGGTGGCCATCTGCGGGAAATGCGGGAACCACCTGCAGACGCGCTACGACGGCTCCCGCACCAGGCCCCGCTACGTATGTCACCGCGACGGGATCGCCAACGCCAGACCGATCTGCCTCTCGATTGCCGGCGCGGGGATCGACCGGGCCGTAGCCGATCTGGCTCTCGAACTGATGACTCCGCAGGTACTGCAACTGGCGCTTGGCGTACAGGACGAACTGGAGCGCCGCCTCAGGGAGGCCGACGGCCTGCGGTCCCGGGCCGTGCAGCGCGTCCGCGAGGCGGCCGATCTGGCCGGCCGCCGCTACCGATTGGCCGATCCGCACAACCGCATGGTCGCCGACGTGCTGGAGGCCGAGTGGAACGCCTGCCTGCAGCGCCTCGAGCAGGCGGGCGCTGAGTACGAGCGCCGGCGCGAGCAGGATCGGCAACGGTTCGACAGTCAGCAGCAGCGGCGGATCGCCGAACTTGCGACCAACTTCCCCAGGGTGTGGAACGATCCCGGGACCCCGGCCCGGGAGCGCAAGCGCATGCTGCGGCTGCTGGTCGAGGACGTTACGGTGTCAAGGGGCCAGGAGGAGATCAGGCTGGGAGTGCGTCTGCGCGGCGGGGTCGCCCGCGAGCTGACCGCGCCCCTGCCGATGTCGGGCGCCCAGCTGTACCGCACCCCGGTCGAGACCGTCGCCCTGGTCGACGAAGCGCTTGAAGGCCACACGATCGGCGCGATCGTGGAGATCCTGCGGCAGCGCGATCACCGCCCGCCGCGGGGCGCGCGCTACACCCGCACCGCCGTGCAGGCCATGATCTACGCCCACGGGCTGCGCACGCGCTACCAGCGTTTGCGCGATCGGGGCCTGCTTAGCGTGTACGAGGTCGCCGGGCGGCTTGGGATATCTGAGAGCGGAGTCCGCGACCGGCGGCGGCGCGGGCTGCTGGTGGGCCATCTGGCCGACGACAAGGGCGTGCGTCTTTACGAATGGCCGCCGGGCGGGGCCGGTTCATCTCATGCCGCCGGGGGGACCGCCGACGAACTGTCGCAAGTTAGCAATGAGGCGCAGTATGCAACCTGATCCCGCGGACAGTAGAGCTGCTCGTAGAGGGCCTGCTTGCCGATACGGGAGGAGGGCAGGTTGGTGACTAAGAATCTGGGATTGGGACCCTTGGGCAGGTGCTCGGCCTTACCGACCACGCGCCGCCGCCTGGACCAGGAACTGATGGTGCGGTAACGAAACTGCCGAAAGCGCCGTGAGGCCTTGCCGGTTGCGCTATAGCGCCGCCGCGACTTTGCCAGCGCTCTCCCCAGCAGCAGCTGCAGGCGTTTATTGCGGGCCAGACCGAAGACATAGTAGATACCGTTGTTATCGCACCAGGTCATGGTCTGATCGCGGGCAAAGCCCGAATCGGCGCGCAGGATGATACGGGTATCCGGCCAGGCCGATCTGATCCGATCGATCAGCGGCGAGAGTTCTGCCACCACCCCGGCACCGGGATCGCGGTCGGCCGGACGCAGCCTTGCCAGCAGCAGGTGTTCGCCGCCGAACACGTACAGCGGAAGGTAGCAGTAGGAGCGGTAGTAGCCGTGGAAGAAGCGTCCCTCCTGATCCCCGTGCAGGGGATCGTTAAGTGGCGTCAAGGTCGAGGACTATCTGCCGGGGAGGATGCTGGTGCGCCTCCAGAAAGAGATCGCAGAGCAGCTCGTCCATCCCGGAGAAGTTAGCCGCGATCTTGCGGTAGCGGTCCTGCTGCGCCTTATCGGGACGCGATAGCTCGAGGCGGTTAAGAGCGCTGGCCGAGGCCAGCGGCTTGCCCTTATCGCGCAGGCGCCGCCGGTCCTGACCGGTAAGGTCACGCTTGCCCACCATGAGCGCCAGGGCGGGATCGCAGCGCAGCGCGTTGTGGTCGTTTAGGTCTTCGTAGCCCAGCGCCAGGGCGTAGACGCGCTGGGCGATAAGGTCTGCAACGCTGTGCTCTATTGCCGATGGGCTACGGTGGTCGCTAAAGCAGCCCGCCAGACGCGAGAGCAGGCCGATGCGCTGATCCACTTCCCGCAACAGCAACCCACCACCATCGGAGGTCAGGTGACCGCCATCGAACTTGGCCGTTATCCGGCGGCGGCCAAGTCCCCAGAACTGGAGCTGCTGCTGATTACACTCTGTCATCATGGTCAGGCCGCCTTGCGGGTGCTGAGGTTGTGTTGTTACTTCTTCAGATTACCCCTGGGCGGCCGCCTGATTTAGCGGGGCCGGTGAGATATACGGGCTAGAGGAATCCGCGAAAGCACGTCGCGCCTGAACTGGCCGCGTTTTACGGGATCGTGATTCGCATGTGCTAGAGGGATCACAATCCACCCCACTTCTCCGCCATGTACGGCGAATACGAAGCGGTGTTCCAGCTTGCCCCGTTGGAATTGTTGCGCGGCCAGCTACCGTCGCGAGCTCGCAACCTGGTCATCGAATGGGCGACTCACAACCGGTCCGCAATTGAAGACGCTTGGCAACGTGTACAGGATCAGGAGCCGCCCAAGGCGATTCCGTCGCTCGAATTAACGAACCTGCGCCAGCTTCCATAATGGCTAATATAATTGCCGCCGAATCTGGCGCGACTCTGACCGAGTTAACTGCCACGTCGCGAAGTGGCGAATACATCCAGGGCGCTTCAAAAATCTTCCGGGAACTCCAATTCCCTAGCATCAAATTTCAATTCACCGCGACTTTCGCGATCCGTCCTATACCACCCTATTACTCGCCAAACCGAGTTTCCCAACAATTGGAGTGAAGCTGAACCAAGGTGCTGTCGGATTCGTTTTTGATGCCGAAGTTGCGGCACAGTTGAGCCCAACTCTTGTCGTGAAGATCGTCAATCGTGACGGTCAGGGAATCGCATTCGTCAACCGTGTTGCTTCAATTGAACCGACCAGTCGAGATATGGCAAGTGCGTTTGGGCAGTTTTTGGGAGAAAGGTATCTGCCATTTCAATTCGTTGAGTGGCACAAGACGCCCGAATTGCCTGAAACCGCCCCGTTACCTGAAACAGATTTTGTGCCAAAAACAATTTTGCAATCGGCCCAAAGCGCAATCCGTTGTCAGTAATGTGCCGCGTCAAAAATACCAGCTTTCGTTGTCGGGATGCCCTCTGTACCCGATGACACAGAGAGGGATTTCAACACCTCCGTTGATTGAGAATCCGCGCCAAGATACATACATTTAGTCGCCTTGGATTTTCACCGTCGCCCCATATTGAGGGACATTGACGGTCCAATTGACTCCATTTACTTTCAATTGATTAAAGGCCTCCGCCCAACGTTGTCGGATCGAATTTGGCCTACGCCACGGATGTGCGGCTTTGAATTCCCGTTCGCAACTTGCTAGGAGCACCACTTTGTCAAGTTCGCGCTCAACCCGGCGCTTGTGCCGATTCCACTTCCAACCTCGAAAGCGGCGTCGGGCCCGTCGGCCGTAGCGGAGGAATCTTGATTGAATTCAACGACTCCCGCCCTTAATCGGGTAGTGGAAGATCACGATCAGCAACCTAGTTGCGATTCCAGCCAAGATTTGCGCTTCCAATCCGTCGCTATCCCAATCGGGTCAATCCGCCATTTCGCATTGTTGATCAGTATTGGTCGAATCGACTGCGGAGGTGGTATGCGCGAGTTTCGATCTTGCGCTTCAATCGAGAGTCATGCCATCGATTGTTAGCTAAGTCGAATGGCTATAGCAGCTAGACATAATCGTTTTTCTGATCCGAGTCGATCAACTGGCGATTTAATCAATTCGTCAGCTAGAAACTTCTGGATTCAACGTCTAATAACAACCACTGTCGGATTTGCTGGATGAAGCAACTGACGGAAGGGTCCAACTTCCTCAATTCCAACTCGGAGACGGCTCAATCCTCACGGTTGGACCCGCGTGCCACGTGACGAATTGATGGATGTGCGAAGTTGGCGGGGCGCGGTGAGGCGGCGCCCGAAGCCCGCCGGGCTTCCGCCTTTGGATGGCGAGGGCTTCGCCGCCGAGCTGCACGCCGTGCATCGTGATTCTGAGGGAAACCTTGCGATGATAGGGTTACTGTTCCCCCAAGGCAAGGCTAGCTCCCCCATCCAAGACCGGCTTGATATCGCTTCAGATCCCGGCGCCTTCGTGGACCTGAGCAATGGCCCCGCAGTCCCGGACTACGTCCTCGACAGCCTGAACTACTACGGATACGGGGGTTCCCTGCCCACACCGCCCTGCACCCAGGGCGTCCGGTGGATTGTCATTCCGCGCTATCGACACAGTTTCTGGGGCGCAAGTCATTGAATTGCAAGAGTTGAGTCACGGTTCCAACAATCGGCGAGTGCAATCGCTTTGCGAGTGGGATGTCCGTGCCATAACGAGCGTGGACTAAGGTGGGGTACAGGGTGGCTGCGCCGAAACGGGACAGGCGGCCTCCAAGGGCTTCAATCTCCTGGTCGCCGGCGTCGTCGCGCTTCATTTCACCACCTCGGTCAGGCTCCGGGCAGGGATTCGGAATCCGTTCGGCCATTCGCCCTGCAGGATGGGAGTGGGCGGGCCCTGGCCCAACGATTCGACCTACTGGAGAAGGTCATAAATGCTATCGACAGGGGCTTGACTGACATCGTAATCACACGATCGCCCTGGTAGAGTGGGGATCAACGGGCTAACTAGTGGCAATAGTCGTCACCCAGTATGAATCAGCCCTGTATTGTGACGCTGAGGAGCCGCTTACCGCAGCGGAAAACGCCAATGCCCTACCACTCAACGCAACACGAAGCCGACTCCCGGCGCCACGAGACCAGCGAGGGCCGCCGCCGGTGGTCGCGATCCGTAATCCTGGGGGCCACGATCGCGGTGCTGGCGGTCCTCGCCGGCGTCATTGTCGCGTGTTCCGGCGAGGGAAGCGTGTTCTCGCTCAAGGTGGGAGACTGCTTCAATTCCGGGGGCGGGGAGGAGGTCGAGAACGTCGAAGTCGTCGACTGCGACGAGCCGCACCAGTACGAAGTATTCGCGGCAACCGATGTCGAGGCACCCAACGATGCGCCGTTCCCAGGGTACAACCAGCTCGAGTCCGTCGCGTTCAACCTTTGCCTCGACTACTTCGACGATTACGTGGAGGAAGCCTACGAGAGCTCGCTGCTCGACATCCAATTTCTGTACCCCAGCCAGGATTCGTGGGAGGACGCTGGCGATCGCGAGGTGGTCTGCACGCTGTACGGCCTGGAGGACCTGTACCTGGAGGGGTCGATGAGGGGGAGCGGCCGGTAGGCGCGTTGGCCCAACGCTGACAACCGCTCAGCTCGTCACGGCTTCGTCGATACCGATGTTTCAGCGCGTAGCGCGTGGTCGGCGGGCCTCGGCTAGGGCCATCGGGCGCAGCAGCATATCCACATCGACCCGCACGCTCACGCGTGCGTTCGACTTCAACATGAATTGAAGGATCGCCGAATGGGTGCCTCCAGTCGGCGGTAGCTTTCTATTGGCTAGGGTCGATTTTGGGCGGCGCCCGTCTCTCCTGGCGGTCAGCGGCGCGATTGGAAAGCCCGTCCGGGGATAACTCGCGGAAGGGCGCGCTCACGCACTCCAGATTACCGAGGATGTAGGACACTTGCCCGCCCTCGCGTAGCGCGTATGCTCCTTGAGTTCTCTGCAGCGGCGTTGGCCCTGCGAGCGGTTCGTTCCAGGAGCCTCAGCCAGTCAATCACTGTCCGCTTCTTCTTCTCGTGTCCAAAGGATCCGGCGGTCACCCTCTATTTCCAGGTGCCGCTCCATCGTTGGCTCCGACGAGCCGTTCGAGCACGTCTCGCATTGTGGACTTGGCGACGGAGCCAATGCCTTCGCCCGTCGACAGTCGAGGCCGTCTCGCCCTCGGCAACCTCCGCGATAACAACCCACCTCCATGTCGCTCCATCGTTGGCTCCGACGAGCCGTTCGTCGGGTTGTGAACAGCGATGGGTCGATGAGCCTGACCTGGGACGCCCCCGACTGTTGCCGATCAAATTGATTCCCCAGAGTCGTGTCGTAGCTCAGCGACTATGTCAGTCCAACGGTCCAGCGAAAATGTCAGTCAACGGGTTCGCATTATTGTTGCCGGCTGATGGCGCCCAGGCGGCTTGACCGGTTCCGCGGCGGCTCGGTCGCTTGCATGTACTGGCGGACCGTTTTCCGCGACAGTCCAAGCTCTCGGGACATGCCGCTGATGGTCATTCCCTTGCTCTTGGCCGTTTGCACCGCCTGCCAGCGTGCCACCTGCCGGGCGGTGGGCTTGCGGCCAGCTGCACGCCGCCGCCGCAACCGTTTTTTTGGCGGCGTTGTTTCCGGGAGCTGTTGCACCTTCGCCAGCTGGCGCTGCAGCCGATCGGGATCGCTGTCGGCGCGGTTAATCCGCATCAGTCCCGGTCTGGGCGGGACCAGCTGCGAAGGAACGATCCCGTCCGCAAACGCCACCTGTAGCCGCCCGTCGGTATGTTCGATCACTTCCACCCTGGAGCCGGCGTAGCTGGGTCGCTCCTCAGATGGCAGGAGTTGGATCACCTGCCACCGATACCTGACGGTGTTGTCACGCCCGACCCGGCGGAAGTGTCTAAAACACAGCACCATTTCAAGATCGATTTCGGGATCGAGCGGGCGGTAGGCGGTCTGCGGTTGCGCCGGCGCAACCGCGAACTGGTGGTTGAAGCGCTCTAAGAACCGGGCCAGCAGGAAATTGGCGCCTACAAGGGTCCTTGCCCCGTCCAGACGCAGTTCGGTTACCAGCCGATCCTGGAAGGTCCCGGCAACCCTTTCGACTCTGCCCTTGGCCTGGGCCGAGCTGGCAAACACCTTAGCGTATCCCCAGTTCTGACATTGCCCGCGCGAACTTGGGTAGCGCCCTCGGCCAGCTTTGGCTGCGCGGATCGGAGGGAGGGAACAAATACGCTGTGGCGGTCGCTGTAGAGGGCCAATGGGATACCGTAGTTCCTAGTCAGATCGCCGAGCAGTTCGAAGTAGCCACAGGCGTCTTCATCGGGTCTAAATCGCGCCGCCAGGACCTTGCCGGTGGCATCGTCGACCGCCAGGTGCAGGGCGAACTGGGGATGATCGTCGCCCAGCCAGCGATGGTGGCTGCCGTCGATCTGGATCAGCATCCCCTCCCTGGGCATGCGCTCTCTTCTTACCCGGTGGCGGGGCGGACGGCGGCGGCGGGGGCTCTTTAATCCCGTGGCAGTAAGGATCCGTCTTAAGGTCTGGCGACTGATCCGTATCCCTTCGCGTTCTTCCAGCAGCTGCGCCAGGTGGGTGTGGTTGGCATCCGGATAACGGTCCCGGGTCAGTTCGATTACTCTGGCGGCGATTTCTGGGGAAGTGGCATTGCCCGGCCGGCGGCCGCGGTTGCCGTGGGTTAGGGCGTCACCACCGCGTTTCCGGTACGCGGCCAGCAAACGCCAGAACTGGCGGCAGCTGACGCCGAGCAGGGTTGTCGCCTGTCGGGAATCGATCTCTTCGTGGAGGTAGCAATCTGAGAATCTGGCGCCGTGCGCGGGGAAGTTGCTCGAGCAATGCCATGTGTCCCTACGTGGGTAGAAGACTGACATTTTTCCTGAGCAGTTAACTACTGACGGAATCGCTGAGCAACAACACACTCATGGCCAAAACTATTGCACGCTCCCGGCCATCAAATCCGCACACTTCCGTGCAGATTGGGATGTCCGCCTACAGCGTTGCCTGGCCACGGGATTTTTCTACGGCGCGGACTCTTAGAAACAATATTGTCCCTGCTTGGCAGCGCGCACCCGAACCCGAGATGCATCACTGACACTATCGGTTGGCAAGAACCGATGTACACCCCGCGGTGGGTGCTCGATTGCAATGGCCATCACTCGATCATTGATTCGATGCAGGTGGTGAATTCCCCGCAAAAGGACACGGGCAATTGCGACGTCCAGGCATTGTGTCGGCCATAGATCGATGCCTGCGATCCCATCATTTGAGCGGCTTGCGCTGCAGGATCCCTACACCCTGATGCTATTCATCGGTCCCAATATCTGGCCTCCGCCAAGCTGCGACGCGGGGTTTCCGTGAGCTCGGCGAAGCGAAGCCCTCGTTTCGTGAACAATCCAGCAGATTTCAGCATTAGCGTACTTTCTTTTCGCGCGGTTTGGCCTGCGTGTGTAGGTGAACTCCGAGGGATCGTCATCAAATCCAAAAAAGACCCGATTATTGGCGATGACGCCAATCGGGAAGAGCGGTAATTCTGTTAAGCATCGAAACATATACAAGCTCGCGCACCGCTGTGTCGCGCATAGCCGCGAGGGAAGTTGTGATCGGCGGAAGAGATTCATCCGATCCGTCTTGTATGCGGTCCAGAAACTCGAGAGCGGAAGACATTGCGGCTGCCTGCCTGACGAGTTCGCGCAAACGCTTGCGCTCTTGCGGGTCGGCACCACCAATTTCGCGCGAAAAGTCCGCCACCATCGCATTGAGCCATTGATCGACCGGATCTGCCAAGGCGCGTCTGAATGTTGAACACCAATCATCGACTTCTTGGTCGATGATTTCATCCACCGGACCCTTGCGCTTGGATTTGCGATTTCGCCGTCGAGGTTTGGCCATGTTGAACACTTTTCGATCGATTGCTATGGGATTTATTAACGCAGTTTCAGCGTTTCATGCCGAGCTCGATCACCGGGTTCGTAAACCTTGCATGTTCCAGGATGCGAGCGGTGTCGCCAGCGCGCAATACGTCAGCGTCGTCAGTGCAGTCTCCGCCGGCAAGGGCCGAGCAGACCAGCGTGAGCAGCTTGTCGCCGACGTTGGCCCGGCCCGGTTTTGCGCCCAGGTCAAGACGCTCGTTGGCAAGTTCTCCCAGATCCAGGCGATCGGCCGGGGTGATGGGCAGCAGCAGTCCGGCGTTGGCCACCAGGCGCTGCTCGTCGAAGGCGGTCCGGATGCGGTCGGGGCCAGGAATTGGTAGCAGCTAGAAAGTGCTCGCTGATTCTGGGTTGTTTTGTTGGTAAAAAACAACTTCCCCAGATATGAGAGAGCACTTTTTGCTTTTTAAGGGCTGGCCTGCTCAGTGATTTTCGGTGGACTTTCTACTATTTGTCAAGCTGGTTGGGCGCTGCCTCCCTGGTGATTAGCCTGGTATAACGTCTGACTTTCCAGCATGGCGCAGGCAACCGCCAATAACCGATCGCCCACCGTCCGCAGCGATCTGGCATGGCTGTGACCGCGCGCTCGCAAGGCATCGTACTTGCGTCGAGAGCCCGGGTCACAAATGATGGCGATGCGCGACCAGTGCCACATCGCCTGGCCGACACGATGGTGGTAGGCCCTACGGCGCACGATCACGTCCCCTGGAGTGGTGTAAGAGCACCCGCTTGATCAACTAAGCCAACGCGATGACAAAGGGCCATCGTGTAAACCTCTACGGAGTCACTTCACTTACTTCGTCGAGGAACCATCGATGGCCCAACTTGATTATCAGACCTTGCTTGCCCTTATCGCCAAGCAAGGGTTTGACAGCAGCGAATTCGTCCGCAGCGCCGTACGGCACGCCTACCAGGAACTTATTGACGCCGGCCTGGCCGAAAACATCGGCGCCCAACCGCACGAGCGCAACGGCGAGCGTCGCAATCGGCTTTGATGGCTCGCGCAAGCGCACCCTCTCCACCCGGGCGGGCGACATCGAGATTGCCCTGCCCAAGCTGCGCCAAGGCAGCTACTACCCCGAGTTCTTGGAGCGGCGGCGCCGCATCGACCAGGCCCTCTACGGCGTCATCATGACCGCCTACAGCAAGGGCGTCTCCACCCGCAAGGTCGACAAGCTGGTGGAGGCGATGGGAGTAAACGCCGGGATCTCCAGGTCCGAGGTGTCAAGGATCTGCAAAGGCATCGACGAGCTGGTCAATGCCTTCCGCGAACGCGATCTCGCGCATACGACCTTCCCGTACCTCTATCTCGACGCCACCTACGTAAAAGCCCGAAACGCGCATGCGGTAAGGTCGCGGGCGGTGGGCATAGCAATGGCCATAAACGAGAACGGCCATCGCGAGCTGCTGGGGCTTGCAATCGGCCACAGCGAAGCGCAGGGCTTCTGGGAGGACTTGATCGCCTCCCTGGTAACGCGCGGTCTATCCGGCGTGCGGCTGGTGATCTCCGATGGGAACCAAGCCATCGGCAACGCGGTGACAAAGCTTATTCCCGAGGCCGCCTGGCAGACGTGCAGGACACACTTTGGGCGCAATCTTCTGCCAAGGGTCAGAAGCGGCGACCGCGGGCTGGTGGCAGCCGGACTGGCGTCGCTGTTTGGGCAGGCTGACAAGCAGAGCGCCATGGACGCCTTCGGAGATTTCGCCAATCGCTTAGAGCGCAAGTATCCGGAACTGTCCACGATCCTCGAGGACTCCGAGATCGCCCTGACTGCCTACACCGCCTTCCCGCCTTCGCACTGGCGCAAGATCTGGTCCACCAATCCCCTGGAGCGCGTTATGGGCGAGCTAAAGCGCCGCACCCGGGTAGTGCAGCTCTTCCCCGACGATGACTCGGTCCTGCGCCTTATCGGAGCGGTCCTAATTGAGCAGAACGACGAATGGCTCGCATCCGAGCGCCGCTATATGTCCAGGCACTCGATGGCCTTAATCGGCCAACCCCCATCTCCGGGAGAGAGGCAGTCCCCGCTGGCATTGCCGGCGGGGTAGCAACCGCCGCCGGGGGCCGTAGCGCCCTCCAGGGAAATAGAAGGTCGTGCGCCCGGCTGGGCGCTAGCTGGGCCTAAATAAGGATCACTAGCGTCGAATTGGGCCGACTTTCCCAACAAACCCGGCCCGGTGAGCCCGAATGCGAGCCGTTACGGGCCGGGGCCGGCCTTCGGACCCATGGAAGCCCATATGACCGCGACCGCGCCATGGTCGCAACTGGCAAAATGATGGACGCCTTACCGGCAGTCGCCGTCACAGCCAAGGACTCGAAACTCCCCCAGCAAGCCCCAGCAACCATCTGCCGGCCCTGCCGGCAGCTGCAACTCTGTAGAGTTGCAGCTGCCGAACCCCTAAACGTAGAGGACGGCTTAGTTACACCACACCGTGGGACACGTCCCGGCGCACCACCATCATGCTCTTGCCGGAACGCCTGGTGACCGGAGCATTGCCGCTAAAGCAGCGCAAGGCCGGATAATCCCTTCGTCGAAGAAGCTCATGTGCTTCCGCCAGTAGCGTGGCGAGGACCATCCTGCCAACTCCAGGCATGGATTTGAGGATGGCCACGTCGCGCTGCCCGCCACCGGTTTGCGACTCGCTCTCGGCCAGGGCCTCGATCGTCTGATCAAGTTGGCTATTGGCATCAGAGATCTGATGCTTGACCAACAGAATCTGCTCAACCATGACGCCTATCCGCCGGACGGCGCCTTCCATCGTTCCCGGGGCAACCCGCAAGGCCGGTTGGCGCAGTATCTCCAAAACGCCGCCAGCATCAATGCGGCGGATACGATTGCGCTTGAGCAGCCGGGCGACACGAGCTTTGCGCAAAGCCTGGGCCTTAGCCGGTGTCGGCGCCATGCGCCACAGTTCGAGCAGCCAGATTTCCGTCAGGTTGTTGCTCAACTCCGCAAATTGCGGGTAGTAGCGGCCCAGCTGCTGGCGAATGCGATTGCTCAGTCGGGTTCGCTGGCGGGTCAGGTCCTCAACGATGCGGGTTAGATCCCGCAGCTCGACCACCCGCGGGTCGGGCAGCTCCAGGCGCCGGAAGCTGGCTCGGTCGGTCCGCAGGGCATCGGCCAATACCCGGGCATCACGCCGATCATCCTTGGCTCCGGCCGGCGAGCTACGGTCGCGAAAGCGATCGGACTGCTTCGGGTTGATCGAGAAGACCGCAAAGCCGGAAAGCAGCAGACTCTCCACAACCGCTCCATGCGGCACCTCGATCGCAATGGCGATGGATTCGGGGTCCGCAGCGGTGCAATCCGCCAGCCAGGCAGCCATTTCCCCAAGACCCTGGCCGGAGTGCGCAAAGCTCTGCTGGCCATGGTCATTGGCGTCCCCATCGATGATGCACGCCTGGTGGGCGGTAGTCGCCCAGTCGATGCCGGCGAACCAATCAAATTGGTCCAAAGGAATCCCTCCCTTTAGATAAGCCCTTAACATCTTTAAAGCAATTGTCTTGATTGTCAATTCCGGCAGAGGTGGGGTCAGAGGGGTCCAGGAGAAAGGGGAGGATAGATCCAGCGCCCCGACCGCGGTTCATAGTGACCGCAGCCCGATCGACAGGCGATAACCGGATGCGTAATCGCCGCAATAGCCCGATCCCGGGCATGGCTTCGCCAGGGACCTTGCCCGCAAGAGCGATCGGACCTGCCAGGCGTTCAGCCCGAGGCGGACTCCTCGCGCCAATACTCGCCGTTCCTCAGCATCGCGTTCAGGATCACCAGCAGCTTTCTCATGCAAGCCGTCAGCGCCACTTTTTTGGGTTTCCCGCTCTCCACCAACCGGTCGTAAAAAGCCTTGATCACCGGGTTGTGGCGCGAGGCTGACAGGGCCGACATGTAAAGCGCCGACCTGACCCTTGAGCGTCCGCCCCAGGTCGTTCGCCGGCCACTATACGCGCCGCTGTCGCGGTTCAGGGGCGCAACCCCTACCAGGGCTGCGATCTGCTTCTCGTCCACCGTTCCAAGCTCGGGCAGGTAGGCGATCGCGGTTGCCGCCAGCTGCGGGCCGGCGCCGGGCACCGAGGTCAGCAGCGCGCTGCGGGTGGCAAGATCGGAGTCGGCCTCAATCAGCTTGCCGATATCGCGGTCAAGGGTGGCGATGCGGCGCCCCAGTCCGGCAATGGCGCGCCTGATGTCGGCACGTACACGCGGAACTACCCGCCTCCCCAGCCGGTTTTTCTCGGCGGTGAGATGGTCCATGAGCTGGCCGCGGCGGGCAACCAGTCCCGCCAGTTCGCGCTCGGCGGGCGACTTGCGCTCCCTTGCCGGGGGCTTGACCGCCTCGGCGTAGCGGGCGATCACCCGGGCATCGATCCGGTCGGTTTTGGCCAGGATCCCAAGCGCCCGGGCAAAGTCGCGCATCTGGCGCGGATTTACCACCGCCACCTTATAGCCGGCGTCCCGGAGAGCGTCGGCCAGCTGCTCCTCGTAGCCGCCAGTGGCCTCTGCGACCACCAGCGCCACCAGATAGTTCTCGAGGCGCTTGATCAACGCCCCGAACCCGGCCGCAGAGTTGGGCAGGGTAAAGACCTCGCCCTGGGGCCCGAGGGCGATATCGACGGTGTTTTTGGCAACGTCGACGCCTACATATACGTCCTCGCACATATGTAAAACTCCCTATAGTTACTCCCGACGCTACGCCCTTCCTTGCGAATACGGGGTCTAGAGCCCACCGAGCAATTGTTCGGGGTCTATGCGCCGGGAGATCCGGGTGCGGCGAGCGTGCTTTAAAACGGTCTCAATGGACCAAGGTACAGGCGCCCTACCGCACCCGGGACTTCCCATTTGGAACATACAAGGTACAGGATTGGGGTTGTCGCCGGGCTGCATAGCGGTGAATTCCATCGGACGGCGACTCCGGTTGAAAGGCCCTATTGTCGCGGCGGATGGCATTCCGCGCGCGCCCGCTGATCAATTGACTTTATGCGCGGCGCCCGGTTTGTCGCGGCGCATCACGCTCAAACAATCTGTCGGTTAGCTCGTTGCAAATGAAGTGATGTAGCATTACATCATGAGCCACCGAACGCAGATAACGCTGACAGACGATCAGTACCGCTTGCTGCTTGAACAATCTGAGGCTTCCGGTCAAAGTCTGGCTGAATTGGTTCGCCGCGCAGTCGTCAAGTGCTATGGCCCCGCGCCCGCCGAAGACATGGCCATCGCACTTGAAGTGAGTTTTGCGTCCTGGGGTGGGCGCCAAATTGATGGGGCAAGCTACGTTGATTGCCTTCGTCGCGGCATGGAGCGCCGATTGGCTGACAGTCGGTGATCGTGGTGGACACATCGGTGCTTATCGACCACCTACGCGGCGAACACTCTGCTCGCGCCGCGCTTCGTCATGCGCTGACCGAAGGTGAGATACTGGCGGCTTCCGTACTGTCCAAGGTCGAAGTCTTGGCGGGAATGCGCGCTGCGGAGGAACCGGTCACCCGACGCCTATTGGACAACCTCCACTGGATTGCCGTCGACGAGGACCTCGCCGATAGGGCCGGAATGCTTGCGAACCGGTTCATTCAATCGCACCCCGGAATCGATCCAGTCGATTATGTGATCGCTGCGACGGTCGAACGCTTTGGGGCCCGACTTTGGACCCTAAATATCCGCCACTTCCCGATGATCGCGGATCTCCAATCGCCGTATTGAATAAGTTCGCCTCAGCCGCCACCCCGGCCTGACGCGGTGTCAACTACGTGCCCAGTTGAAGCCGGAGCCGGTCCGAATCCCTGATAGCGGGCGAAGCGACGGCCGGTCTAAGAGATGGTCGACCTGTTCAAGAAGCTCTTGGATTCGCCGCGGCTGCACTCGCTCCGCATATGAATGGATCCATTCCTGCTCGGCAAGAGGTTGGAGCAGGTCCCGCACCGTCGCCAGGCGAACGGCGGCGGCCTGGTGGTGCCGGCAGAGCGCAAATATCTGCCGCGGTGAGGCCGCCGCCGCCGCCGATTTCCAGACGACGGGCGGCGTTGAGGCAACTGCTGACGGCGTGGTCGGAATATGCGGCCGGCAGAATTCGCTCGGATGCCTTATGGCGGCAATCGGTTTCGGCAAGTTGAAATAATTGCCGTGTTCGCAGGATTCACAAGGTGTCGATGTTCAGGTGCGAAACTGGCTAGTAATCGCAGTTGAGTTAGTAGGTGGAAGGTCGCAACGACTTTGGCCGCGCCCCGGGCGGACTTTCTTGGCGTCGCGGACGCACTCGTTCGGAGATCTGGTGGTGGCCATAAACCGCGATTTTGCCCGCTGGGACCTCGCACATTTGAATTTGATTGAGCTGGCCGATGGGACTCGGTTGTCAGATTTTGAGCCCGACTTCGAAGATGAACCCGAAATGCTCGATATGTTCAAGGTCAATCTCTCGCGTCTCCGACTCAATGAAGAGTTCGCGTTTACGTTCGATTTTGGCGATGATTGGGATCACCATTGCACTGTCGGACCTAAACGAGTGGATCCGGTAGATCATCTCGGGCCGGCGGCGATATTTGGCCCATTGCCGCCAACTCCAATTGCGATTTGGGGCTGGGGCACGATGCCAGATCAGTACGAACGGCGCTGGTCATCCGACGACGGCGAATCCCCTATTCCGCCTGACCCGCGCGGGCGGGACCTGCCGACATTTCTCTCCGATTGGGCCGACCCGCCCGACGTGCCTCCCTGGATGAATTGATCCAAGTGACCGGCAATAGCTCGGTTCCTAATCTCGTAACACAACTTTCGAACAGCGCTTGAGCGCGTTTCGCGCTAGCGGCGAGATGGTTAGGTAGGCCCTTTTGGCGGCGGCCAGCAGCAACGCCCCGGCGATCTCCGGTATTGGCGCGCTGGCGGGCAGGGTTTTGGGTAGGCGAACCCGGGGACCCCGAGACGCGCCCTTGCCGTCGGAGCGCCTCCTGGGCCCGCGGGCCCAGGAGTCAGCTCAGAAGTTCGGGGCCGGCACCAGAGCGTAACCCGATCCGTCGTCTCCGGCGATCGCCACCACCCGGCCGACCATGCCCATGGACTTCCTGGACATGTACCTGCGCTCGGCGGCAAGCCATTCGTCGTTCTGCTCGGCCCATATCGCCCCCACCAGGCGGATGACCGAGGCATCGTCGGGGAAGAGCTGCACCACCCTGGTTCTCCGCTTTATCTCGGCCATCAGCCGCTCCAGGGGATTGGTGGACCAGATCTTGCGCCAGTGCTGGGGCGGGAAGTCAGCAAACGCGGTAAGCTCTGGCCTCGCGGTCGTCTACGTAGTCGCCCAGGCGCGGATCCAGCTGCCCCATGGCTACGGCGAAGGCGTGGTAGGTGGAGACCGCGCGCTTAGCGGTCGGGCTGGATGAAGATCGCGGCGAACGCGGCCATCGCCAGCTGCCGCTTACCGGGCCTGATCCGGCGGGCGATATTGCGCCCGAAGTGGATGCGGCAGGCCTGCCATGAAGCATCGGGCAGGATTCTCTCCACCGCCGCGGCGATGGAGCTGTGGGCGTCGGATATGACCAGCTTCACCCCCCTGAGGCCGCGCCCTGTCAGGGAGCGCAGGAAGTCCTCCCAGAAAACCTGGTCCTCGCCGCGGCCGACCTCAAGGCCCAGCAGCTCACGCCGGCCGTCTTCGTTTACCGCCATCGCGATCGCCACTGCCCGAGAACGCACCGCATGGCCGGAGCGGGCTTTTATGTAGGTGGCGTCCACGTAGAGGTAGGGGTAGCCGGTACGGGAGAGGTCGCGCTCCCGGAAGGCGGCGACCATCGCGTCGATCCCCTGGCAGATGCGCGAGACTTCCGAGCGGGAGACGCCGCTGTTAATGCCCAGTGATTTGACCAGCTCGTCCACCTTGCGGGTGGAGACTCCCTCGATGTAGGCGGTCATCACGACCGCGTACAGGGCCCGGTCGATGCGACGCCGTCTCTCCATGAACTCGGGGTAGTAACTGCCTGATCGGAGCTTGGGCAGGGCGATCTGGACGTCGCCGGCGGTGGTGGAAAGGGTGCGCTTACGCGAACCGTTGCGCCGGTTCTTGCGGGTGCTGGTGCGCTCGTGCGGGGCGGCGCCGATGTGGGCTTGCGCGCCGGGGCGTCGATTAGCTCCTGGTAGCCGCGTTGGACCAGCTGGCGGACGAACTCGCCGCTGTCGAAACCGTCAGCGGACAGCTGGGTGATCAGGGATTGATAATCAAATCGGGCCATCGATGTGGCTCCTCTGCGAAGTAAGTAGAGAGACTTCGGTAGAGGATTGCACGATGGCCCTTTTTCATCGTGCTCGGGCTTACATCAAGCTGGCGCTTTTACACCACATGGCGGGACGTGATCGCTATTTCGGCGGTTTGTGGCAATTTGCCACTTAAGACAATTGCTAATAGCTCCGTTGACCTGACGCGCTTCCGTCAAAGCAGTGCGTATTCGATCACGTGGGAAACGCGGTAGGTGATGGCGTAGTGGACGCAGGGCCGTCGCGAGTAAGGCCGAGTTCTCGGACGGCGTTTAGTGGTTCACAACGACCTGCGAGCGGTCAGATCTTTGACTCGACTTGGGGCAGTCTGCCAGAACCGGAACAATCCGTTGGCCTTCACGGGGCGTTCCTGGTCATATGCCAATTCAGATCCGTGGCTAGGAATCGGATTGCCGCGTTGATTCAGTTGAAGAACGCTCCCGCTGCGTTAGCGCGAGCGCTTGGCGGAATTCGCGCACCGGCTCTCGGCTTTCAGGTCGCGCTCGATTTCATCGACACGTTTGCAGCGTTGCCGAGTGAAGTCTTTTGTTAATGCACTAAATGAATGACGTCCGCTCATTCAAATAGCTCGTCCCTTCACAGGTGGTACAGGTGTTCAAACATGCCGGGCGGCGAATCGAATCACAATAGGCCAGATTGCGGCAAAAGTTGCGAGTAAAGATCATGCATTGACGAGTTGGTCGTATTCACTGTGTGTGCCAATCCATACCCAGATGAAATCCGGACCATCAACTACCGCAAGTGCACGGTAAGAAATCCCGGCTCGAGCCGACCAATATTTCCCGACTTTCTTGAATCGGAGGGAGGGGTGTCGCCGATTGACCTTGAGAAGCTCAAAGTTACTCCTTGCGACGTTTCTTGCCGATTCAGGTAGCTGTTCGTATAACTCCCAAAACTCCCGCGTAGTCCGATGCACTAAAGGTCAGTCAGAGTGCCGCGCCGTTTCGATTCCAAGGCTTTAAATGCGAGGAAATCCAATTTGTCTGCTCCTGAATCGACTTCAATTTGCCTATCCCATTGCTCCCAGTCGTACTCAATAAGCCAACTTACGAATTGAGAGTATTGGGACTTGGACAGACCAATAACGGCTCGCTGAACCTCAGCTACTTCCGACATGACTCTGGCCTTTCCAATTCGACTCGTCAATTTTGGAATTCTCCGATAGACGGCCCTGAACTGGTGTCGTAGTCCGGGCGGTGGCCGCGATTTATGTCGTAAAGGATCTCGGTAAGGAGCCTGATCGGCCTGCCATTCTCGGTGTGCACGTAGGCGAATTCATAGCAACCGACGCGGTTGCGACGCCAGGGATTCAGGCGCACCGAGTGCCTGTCCTCGAGCCACAGGCGCGGCTTCTTGCGTTGCCGGATCGGGACCTTGGGTCCCTGCTGACGCAGATCTGAAGGACCAGTTTGGGCTCACCTTCCAGTCCGAGCGCTTCAAGCAGGCCGGTGATGCGGCGGTGGCCGTAGTGGGGATGCTTGAGCGCCAGCATGCTGATCTCGGCTACCAGGTTGTCTTCCTCGGGATCGGGACTTGGGACGTTGCGCTGGGTGCAGCGGGATTAGCCCAGGACTAGTGGGGCGATCATGAGCGAACAGTACGATAAGTGGATCGCCTCCGAATGCCGCTACATGTCCCGGGATTCGATGTGGCAGATCGGCAAGATGGTGGACTGTCGCGACGACGTTGACGGTACGACCGGCGAGCTGGTGCCGGCGCCGAAGAACTGGGCCCTGCAAAGAGCCAACTAGATCTACAAGTAACCAAATCGGCGCTGCGGGGTGAATGCGACCCGCCGCGCAGGCTGCCGTGACGGTGCCGGTCCCCATCGGGCGAGTACTTTCTTTTCGCCATTGCAGTCCCTTTTCGTTGGAACCAGATTATTCACATTCCCTCTGGTACCAATGAAGCAATTGTCTTGATTGTCAATTCCGGCAGAGGTGGGGTCAGAGGGGTCCAGGAGAAAGGGGAGGATAGATCCAGCGCCCCGACCGCGGTTCATAGTGACCGCAGCCCGATCGACAGGCGATAACCGGATGCGTAATCGCCGCAATAGCCCGATCCCGGGCATGGCTTCGCCAGGGACCTTGCCCGCAAGAGCGATCGGACCTGCCAGGCGTTCAGCCCGAGGCGGACTCCTCGCGCCAATACTCGCCGTTCCTCAGCATCGCGTTCAGGATCACCAGCAGCTTTCTCATGCAAGCCGTCAGCGCCACTTTTTTGGGTTTCCCACTCTCCACCAACCGGTCGTAAAAAGCCTTGATCACCGGATTGTGGCGCGAGGCTGACAGGGCCGCCATGTAAAGCGCCGACCTGACCCTTGAGCGTCCGCCCCAGGTCGTTCGCCGGCCACTATACGCGCCGCTGTCGCGGTTCAGGGGCGCAACCCCTACCAGGGCTGCGATCTGCTTCTCGTCCACCGTTCCAAGCTCGGGCAGGTAGGCGATCGCGGTTGCCGCCAGCTGCGGGCCGGCGCCGGGCACCGAGGTCAGCAGCGCGCTGCGGGTGGCAAGATCGGAGTCGGCCTTAATCAGCTTGCCGATATCGCGGTCAAGGGTGGCGATGCGGCGCCCCAGTCCGGCAATGGCGCGCCTGATGTCGGCACGTACACGCGGAACTACCCGCCTCCCCAGCCGGTTTTTCTCGGCGGTGAGATGGTCCATGAGCTGGCCGCGGCGGGCAACCAGTCCCGCCAGTTCGCGCTCGGCGGGCGACTTGCGCTCCCTTGCCGGGGGCTTGACCGCCTCGGCGTAGCGGGCGATCACCCGGGCATCGATCCGATCCGTTTTGGCCAGGATCCCAAGCGCCCGGGCAAAGTCGCGCATCTGGCGCGGATTTACCACCGCCACCTTATAGCCGGCGTCCCGGAGAGCGTCGGCCAGCTGCTCCTCGTAGCCGCCAGTGGCCTCTGCGACCACCAGCGCCACCAGATAGTTCTCGAGGCGCTTGATCAACGCCCCGAACCCGGCCGCCGAGTTGGGCAGGGTAAAGACCTCGCCCTGGGGCCCGAGGGCGATATCGACGGTGTTTTTGGCAACGTCGACGCCTACATATACGTCCTCGCACATATGTAAAACTCCCTATAGTTACTCCCGACGCTACGCCCTTCCTTGCGAATACGGGGTCTAGAGCCCACCGAGCAATTGTTCGGGGTCTATGCGCCGGGAGATCCGGGTGCGGCGAGCGTGCTTTAAAACGGTCTCAATGGACCAAGGTACAGGCGCCCTACCGCACCCGGGACTTCCCATTTGGAACATACAAGGGGACTGCAATGGCGAAGCGCAAGTACTCGCCCGAACAGATCATCAACAAGCTCCGGGCCATAGAGCTGG
This sequence comes from Chloroflexota bacterium, assembly GCA_965261345.1. Lineage (GTDB taxonomy): Bacteria > Chloroflexota > UBA11872 > UBA11872 > VXNJ01 > VXNJ01. Next base: position 13,968 of record OZ253449.1, on the reverse strand, counting down.
GCGTCGCCCAGGGCGACACGGTCGAGCAGAGCTGCCGCCAGGCGGCGATCAACGTCCAGACCTATTACCGCTGGCGCTCCCGCTACGGCGGGATGACGCTCGCCGAGGCCAAGGAGAACAAGCGCCTGCGCGAGGAGAACAAGCGCTTAAAACACGCGGTGGCCGATCTAACGCTCGACAACCAGATCCTTCAATGAGAGGCCTTAAGGAAACTTCTAAGCCCGGAGCGGCGGCGCAAGTGCGTCGACCACGTCCGGGCCAAGTTCCCGGTGTCTGAACGAAGAGCCTGCCGGGTGCTGGGCCAATCGCGCCGCACCCAGCGCTACATCCCAAAACCCGATCCGGAAGAGGACAACCTCACCGCCGAGATCAGGATGCTTTCCCTCAAGCACCCCCGCTATGGCTACAAGCGCATCACCGCCCTGCTTAAACACTCGGGCTGGAAACTGAACCGCAAGCGGGTCCTGCGCATCTGGCGCGCGCAGGGCCTTAAGGTCCCGATCCGAAAGGTCAAGAAGTCGCGCCTCTGGCTTTAAGAACGGACGCTCTACGCGGCTTATGGCCGAGCGCCCGAATCACGTCTGGGCCTACGACTTTGCTTAACCAGCGCACCGAGGACGGCAGACCACTGCGGATCCTTACCGTGGTCGATGAGTTCACCCGCGTGGCCTTAGCGGCCCGGGCGGCCCGATCCTTCCCTGCCCGGGACGTGATCGAGACAATCGCCGACCTCATGCTCATCCGCGGGGTCCCCGAGCACATCCGCTCTGACAACGGCCCCGAATTTACTGCCAAAGCGATAAGGCAATGGCTATCGGCAAACCAGGTCAAGACCGTCTACATCAAGCCCGGAGCACCATGGGAGAACGCCTATGCGGAATCGTTCATATCCAAGCTCCGCGACGAGCTCCTGGACCGCGAGATATTCTTCACCCTCGAAGAAGCCAGGGTGATGCTGGAGCGCTTCCGGATCGACTACAACACCGTGCGCCCGCACTCGGCGCTCGGCTACCTATCGCCCCTGGAAGCGATCGAGGCGGCGGCGTGATGGATCAACTTCCGGTTGCAATCCGGCTGCTGCTGGCCGGCCTCATCGACGGCCCGGCGTCCGTCTTCGTGGGTGCTACGGGCGGCCGCAATATCAGCTTCGCCGCCAGCTCTCCTGCAGGAGAGCTGGCGGCACCCTCCCACAAGACAATGTCTCAAACCACCTGGTACCAAAACCGGGGACCTGCCAGATGTTGCAAGAACACTATCTCTCTGGTCACATGGCATTGTTGCCAGGGTCAACAAACATGAAACTTTAGACGCATTAGTTGCAGGAGCTAATGTGCCTGTCGTGAATGCCCTGTCCGATAAAGAGCATCCATGTGAAGCCCTTGGCGACCTTATTACCATCAGTGAACGGAGGCCATTATTCGGAAGCAGGGTTGTTTTTGTGGGCGATGGAAACAACGTAGCCTCAAGTCTCGCGTTGTCTATGGCCCTAACAGGAGCCAACTTCGTTCATTCAGCGCCTCCAGGTTATGAATTGCGCGAGGAAGTGGTTACGGCTAGTAAGGCAATTGGAGGGGAGACTGGGAGCACGATTGAGCTGATTCGCAACCCTATAGAAGCGGTTGCCGGTGCAAACGTCATATATACCGATGTCTGGACGAGCATGAACCAGGACGGTCAACAAACAGCGAGGAAGAAAGCCTTTCAGTCTTACACCGTGAGTCCCAGCCTAATGAGGCTGGCAGCATCTGATGCGGTGTTCATGCATCCGCTGCCTGCTCGCATGGGTGAAGAGATTAGCGAAGGCATGCTGCAGCACACTTCTTCCATTGTTTTCGAGCAGGCCGAAAACCGGCTCTTCGCTGTAATGGCTGTCTTGGAGATGCTATGTGCACCATCGACCAATTGCTAACTTTGAAAAGATTCACTTATCAAAAACAATCGCTTCCACCTCAGGCGAACAGCATGAACACGGGAGAGTTGGCAATCTTGGGAGGCCAATCCCATCTTCGATGGATTCGACTGAAGGGCTCTGGAGCCACGGCTCGAGATTCCCGACATGGCCCTCTTCGGCTCGATCGAAGTACGGCGTTGAGCGGGGCAAACGCCACAAGGTCAGGCCCCAGCCGGCCATTGGGGCGACTCCTTCGGCGAACAACCAGTTCACGCGGCCGTGATCGGCGCGCGGCGGGCGAGATGGGTTTAGGCGCGGCCAAAGTTTGGCCAAACGTGGCCGGTCCTGAGGACGGAGTTTGCTTTCTGGCGGATGTGCGCCGCATCGCAGGGAGCGGTTAATTGGGTCGATTAGATGGCAAAGTCGCCCTTATCAGCGGCGCCGCAAAAGGGTTGGGTGCGGCCCAAGTCAGGTTGTTTGCCCGCGAGGGCGCCAGGGTCGTCATCGGGGATCTCCTCGACGTTGCCGGGACGGGGGTCGCAGCCGAAATCAATCAACTAGGCGGCGATGCCAAGTTCGTGCATCTGGACGTTACGAGCGAGCGGGACTGGCAGGATGCCGTCGCCGTCGCCGTTTCCGGATACGGCGAGTTGAATGTGCTGGTCAATAACGCCGGCATCTGGCGCGGTGGCCGGGTGGAGGAAACCACCGTGGAGCACTGGGACGCCGTCCACAACGTCAACTCCAAGGGGGTCTTCCTCGGAACCAAGGCCGCCATCGGGCCGATGCGCATGGCCGGCGGAGGCTCGATCATTAACGTTTCGTCGATCTCCGGGATCGTGGGCAATGTCCGCGCCACCGCATACGCTTCCTCAAAAGGGGCGGTTCGCATCTTCACCAAAACGACCGCGATCCAGTACGCCGCCGACGGTATCCGCGCCAACTCGCTACATCCCGGTCCCATAGAAACTGACTTGCTCGCCCAGGTCTTACAGGCACAGCAGTACGACGCCTACACGCCCCTCGGCCGGGTCGGCACGGTAGACGACGTGGCCTACGCGGCGCTGTATCTGGCCTCCGACGAGTCCTCGTTTGTAACCGGTAGCGAACTGATCATAGACGGCGGCGCGACCGCCGAGTAAACGGCCCGACATCGGCCCGGGCGATTGCAATCCCGGCGCCAGCATCATCGGCTAACCCGCCCTGCCGTGACCCGCTGACGCCGATTGGGAGACGAACCTGGAATCAATGTGGGAAGACAAAGCACCGCCGATCGCGCCCCTGTTGGATGAATACGATTGCCGGGCCGCGCAATACCCGAAGGCGCCTTCGGGAGTGTCCCGCAACGATCTCTACAGGCTGCTAATACGCGGCGGCGGCGGCGGCCCTGACCCGGCCGTCGTCTCTGATCGGAAGGTGAACTAGGGCCGCAACAAACGCCAAGATGATGGCCGCTATCCAGATCGGGTCATAGGACTGGATGGAATCGTAGACGCGCCCGCCCAGCCAAACACCCAGGAAGGATCCAATCTGGTGGGAAAAGAATGTGACCCCAAACATCACCGCCAGATAGCGCGCGCCCAGCATTTGGGCCACCGCCGCGGACGTGAGCGGCACCGTCGCCAACCACAGCAACCCCATCGATGCCCCGAAGGCCATCGCCGTCACCGCGTTCAACGGCAGGGCCAGCAGCGCGATCAGGACGACCCCGCGCAGCGAGTAGACGATCACCAGCAGGCGGCTACGGCGATATTGGTCGCCGAGGCGCCCGGAGATCGCCGATCCAAAGATATTGAATAACCCGATCAGCGCCAACGCCAAAGCGGCCGCGGTAGCGGAAACGCCGCCGTCGGAAAGGTATGCCGGCAGGTGGGTGGCAATAAAGCTCACGTGAAAGCCGCAGACGAAGAAGCCCGCCGTCAGCAGGAGGTAATCGCGGTTGTGCCGGGCGCGGTCCACTATCTTCGAGAACGGCTCGTCGACCACATCCTCGCTGCGGGGCAGGCCGCCGGTGTTGCGCAGGTACAGCAGCGCCAGCAGGCCGATCACCAACGGTACCACCGCGAAAAGGGCAAAGTTGGCGCGCCATCCAACCAGGTTCAGGATCTGCTGCCACAACGGAACCAGCACGAACATGCCGGCCGAGGAGCCGGCAGTGAGGATGCCAAAGACAAAGCTTCGGCGTTTCACCGGTACTAATTGGCCGACGGCGCCGACAACCACCGTCATCGAGGCGCCGCTGACGGAAATGCCGCCCAGGAAACCCAGATAGGCCAGGAATTGGAATCCGGTCTGGGCCTGCGATGTGAGCAGCATCGCCAGCGAATAGACCAATGCCGAGGGGACGATCACTTTCCAGTGTCCGTAGCGGTCGGCCAGGTAGGCCGCAACCGGCAGACCGGTGACCAGCTGCAGCACCGCGATCGCCAGCGAAAAGGTTTCTCGCCCCACCCCCAGGTCCGCGGTCACTGCTTTCAGAAAAACCCCGAACGACTGGTTCGAACCGGTGAAGATAAATGCCATCGCCGCCCCGGCCAGAACAACTGACCAAGGGATCCTCTGGGCCGTCGCCGCGGCAGCGGCGACGGGCCGGGAGTGGGTAGGGGTTTGCATCGGGATTGAGCTGCCGGACGGACGGTTAGAGATTCAATCTGGCGCCCCGGCCGACGAATTTTCGCTCACCGATGCTTGCGCCAATCCCCGACCCGAGCGCGACCAACAGGCGCGCACGGTACGTCGCCAACGCGCTTGCTGCCCGGGCACCTTTGGAAGGGTGGCCCAATCGAACCGGAAGCTTGTTCACGATCCTTCCGGGGCGCGGCGAGATCACCGCGATCCGCTCGGTCAGGGCCACCGCCTCGCCTGGATCATGGGTGACAAATAACATCGCCAGGTCCAATTTCGATCGGACTCCGAGCAAAAAGCGGTGCATGCCCAACCGGTTAAGCGCATCCAAGGCCCCGAATGGTTCGTTAAGCAGCAGGACGTGGTTGCCGCTCACTATCGTTTCCAGCAACGCCGTCCCCTAGCGTATTCCCTGGGAAATCTGGCTTGGCCTGCAAACTGCTTACGATTCTTTAAGGGCGGGATCCAGGCAATTCTGTGTCGAACGGTTTGCAACCACGGGAATTGATCGAGGTGCGTCCAACGATTGGCGCAAAAGGTTCCATTCAACGCGACGCAGGGCCGGCGATCCGCGTGATTGGCACCGGACCGCGTTGCCGCCCGCATTGCCAATCTTGAAGCTGTTGCACCCAACGAATCCCTCTACACAATTGCGATATCAATTGGCGACCATCTGGCATCTGATCGAGCGGTATCAGGTCTAGGTGGGCCGCGAGAGGGGCAAGATTGCGGAGGTTGAGTTCCAGGTGACGGCTACGATTCACGCGAGAGCGCCTCTCGCATCTTGACTTAAGGACGATCGCCGATGGCAGGACCAAGCATCACGATAAATGAAGTCGCAGCCGATTCGGCCGAGACTATTCGCGCTGTGACACGAGCAGCTTACATGGAGTACGAGGAAACTACGCACTCGTCCGCCCTACTTGAGACATCATAGGAGGTTGCTGAAGGCATGCGCTATGACGGCGTCCGCATGGCCGCAGGCTCACTTCGAGAATCTGGAGCCGTAATTGGTTGTGCGCGCTTCCGTATAGCCAATGACGCCCTTGATTTCTTCCGGCTCGCCGTGGTCCCAGATGCTCGCGGACAAGGGATCGCAGATGCCCTGCTTGGCTGGCTCGAGGTTACGGCAGAGCGCGAAGGTGTTACCTCACTCAAATGCCCAGTCCGAATGAATGCAACTAGGAATCTGCGCCTCTATCTGCGGCGCGGCTACCGACAGACTCAAGGGCGCTGGGTGACTGCGCGCGATAGCTCCCAGATAAGGGCAGGAACGCTCGTGAAAACGCTGACGCGGCCGCCCACGGCAGTATGAGCGCCATGATTTCGCCTGCAGGCGTTAGATGCCACTCGCGAGCGCAAATGATTCAATCTTGGTCATCGCCAAAAAATCTCGTGGCGCCGAAGTCGGCGTCAGGGCTTTGACGGCTCTTTGCCTCAGCGGTCCAAAGCAGACACAATCTTTGCAGCCAGCAATCGAGAAAAGATCCATCATTGACTTTCCGGGAACTATCCTTCCCTATTCCCAAGTACCCTCCAGCTGCCGAAACCCATAAACGAATTGATCAGCCAAGGCGAATTTAATCGTTCTGGCGACCTCAAATCCGCATCAGGTTCGATGACTTTGTGAAAGAGAAATTGCGCGACAAGACGCGCGATGACCTCAGCTTTGCGCTGTGATCACTGGGCGTCGATGCGGAAATGGCCGAGCGTGGGCGGCCGGAAGAAAAAGTTGGCAAATCCTTACTCCGACGATCTCTTAGACTAGTCGACATTCGCGACGAGCCGATTTCGGCCATTAACGTCTTAAAGCAGGATCGTTCCCAACACAGTCCTACTTTTTGGTGGGCAGTGTTGCTGATCGCATCCCAGCTCCCTGGGGCCGTCGACCACCCCGTCAAAGTCTCAACGCAAAGGCTCAAGTCGTTTCCATTGTTTGGAAAAATCACCGGCGTTGAATGGCGGGGCGAGGATTTTGGGGCCGGGCTGATTGAAGCCCTCAACCAAGACAGAAAACTGGCCGAATTCGTCAAGCGCGTAGGTGACTTTGAAATCCGCAGCCATGCGCACGAATTTGATGGCTGGACAATTCAAATCTGAGCGCGCCTGATCCCCGAAAAAGAAGGATGGGAGACGCTTACCCGGCAGGCTCGGCGGCTCGACAACATCCGCTATTGATCCGATTGCGCACAATCTCGCGCCTCGTAGCCAAGAATCGCCACCCATGATCATCGCGCCAATCGGCCGAGTGGTAATTTCTGAGTCGACTACAAAAATCCGCAATCTGCATGACCCCGTGGCAGGGCCGTCACGTGTGTGACCGCTCCATTAGCCGGTTCTTGGCTCGGAGGCGTTTTCGTCCAGTAGGGATCCATGACGGATTACGACGCCGTATTGCGAATGCGCACATTCAGGAGAAACTAAGCCCTGACGGACATCGCGAAGTACGTGCTCAAACGCGCGATGCACAGGTTTGCCATAGCCGCCACCTCCGCCCGTTCGGGTGTCGACAATGGACCCAGCTGGGAGTTTGCGGGCCCGCATTTTCAGTGGATGCTCCTGCGTTCCATCCGGCAGGGTGATGGTGTTTACCGGGCCGGCGCCCGCACTTCCGCCAGCTAATCCCCACGCTGGGGTATTGGACCGATCGAACCACAGCGCGCCAAAGCAACCTTCCAGCAACTTGAAACGCCTTATGACGCCGCAACCGCCGCGCCATTTGCCGGCCCCACCTGAATCCCGACGCAGGGAAAACTCCTCAACCCTAACGGGAAACTTTGTTTCGTACACCTCTGCCGAAATATTTCTAAATGACCCGTTTACCAGATTGATAAGGGCGCTTTCTCCGTCACCATCGACGCGCGCACCCCAACCGCCGGCGGTCGGTTCGATCGCGATCCACTGCCCGCGTTGCGGATCAACCGAAAAGAAACTGGACACCATTGAATCCCCGTAATGGGCTGCCGTCGCATGTTCCGGCATCGCCTCAGACATGCAGGAAATCATCAGGTCGGCAAGCAAACCTAGACCGGTGAAGTACCATTCACAGGCTGCCGGTTCCTGCGCATTGAACAGGCAGGATTCCGGGATCTTGACCTTCATGGTTTCGAATGATCCGCCGGTAATGGCCAGATCCGGGTTGATCATCGTCTTGTAGGCAAGTCGAAGCAGCGATTCGGTTTGCACGGCGCCGCAATTCACCGACCCCGCAACCGGTCCTGACGTGCCGGCGAGATCGATCAACAATTCCTCGCCCGCGATCGTTAGGGTCAGGGCAACCTTGATCGGGTCGCTGCCTGCGCCGTCATCATCAAGGAACCCTTCGCGGTGGTAAGTTCCGTCGGCGAGTTGGGCGATCGCCTCCCGATCAAGCCGGCGGGCCTGATCGAAGATATTCAGGCAGGCCGAACGATAGACATCGGGTCCGATCCGATCGAGCAGTTGCGCGAGCCGCCACTGACCGGTACGAATGGCAGCAATCTGCGCATTTAGATCACCTATCGACACTTCCGGCAATCGAGTGTTGAGCCGAAGATGGTCAAACCATTCCCGAATCGGCGTGCCCGCCCGGATGATGCGGGTTGGCCCGAGCCGAAGACCTTCCTGGTAGATGCTGGTGGAACCCATTACCGAACCGGGGTCGATCGCGCCGATATCGCCCCAGTGCGCCCGGGCGGCGCCAAAGCCAACCAGGTCGTCGCCGTAAAAGATTGGGCCGAGCGCGGTGATATCGTGCAGATGCGTGCCCTGCAAGTAGCTGTCATTCATGATGAAGACATCGCCCGGGGATATGTCGTCGCCGTAGTAATCGCGGACATGGTGGACGCACGCATCAATTGCACCGATGAACAGCGGCACTCCGGTCGACTGGCCGAGCATGTCGCCGTTTGCATCCATTAGGGCGACAGCGCTGTCGCGTCCCTCATAGATGACGGCCGAATAAGCCGAGCGCCAAAGCGCCGCGTTCATGTCTTCGGCGCACGAAATCACGAAATTTCGGACCACTTCGGTCGTTACCGGATCGGCAATTGGGCCCATTTGTTAACGCTTTTCCCGACTCAGAAGTAGGTGCCCGCCGGTAATGGTTGAGACCTGCCATCCCGGTGGAATCAGGGTCGTAGCCGTCTCCTCCTCGATGATCGCCGGACCGGAAATGATGGTATCGGATCCGATCGCCGAACGTTGCACGATGCTCGTTGGCATGGCCTCGCCGGAGAAATAAACCCTTCGGCGCCGCACCGGCGCCGGTTCTGCCGGTCCGGGTTCGGGCAATGGCGGCCGATCGAGCTTGCCCACAGCAACAACCCGTACATTTGCCATCTCCGCCCGCGCCTCGGGGTTGTTATGCCCATATTGGCGCAGGTACGCTCCGTCAAACGCCTCACGAACGGCTGTCATGTCAAGCGGGCCATGCGCTACCGGAATCGTTAACACATATTCCTGGCCGTGATAACGGAAATCGATCGCACGTTCGAAATTCACGTGTTCGGCCGGCACCCCCTCGGCCTCGAGACCCTTTTGCCCCTCACACTCGAGTACCGCAAACCGCTCGCCGATATCGGAAGCCTCCATACCATCCCAGGGTCCGTAGAGCGTACTTTTGAAGTCGCGTCGAACATCAGTTTGCAGCATTCCCCAGGCCGAAAACGCGCCCGGATGCACCGGGATAATGACGTCCTTCGTGCCAAGGTCGTTAGCCAGTGCCGCCGCCTGTGCCGGGCCCGCGCCGCCAAACGCGACTAGCGTGAAGTCCCGTGGATCAATGCCGCGCCTGACGGTGATGGTGCGGATCGCGTCGGCCATCTTGGCATTGATGATGTCGATGATGCCTTGAGCCATCGCATACGCATCCAATCCGAACCGGGCGCCAAATTGGCTCAATGCCCGTTCCGCCGCCTTCGCATCCAGGGTTATCTGGCTACCGGAGAAATTCGCACTGCCCAACCGCCCAAGCACCAGATTGGCGTCGCTAACGGTCGGTTCATCACCGCCACGGCCGTAACAGACAGGCCCTGGATCGGATCCGGCAGACTTAGGTCCTACGCGGATCGCCCCGGCTTCCTGCCACGCCACCGACCCGCCGCCGGCGCCGATCACGTTGATGTCCACCACTGCCATCTGGACCGGAAGTCCCTCGATCCTTGCTTCGTTGGAGGACGAAGGTAGTCCGTCAATGATCAGGCTGGCGTCAAACGACGTCCCGCCCATATCGATACAGATCAGGTTTCCGAGCCCAGTTGCCTCCGCGAGGGCGCGGCCGCCTATCGCGCCACCGACCGGTCCGGAAAGGAGTGTCTGCAACGGTGCCTTGCTCGCAGCTTCAGTTGACATAACGCCACCATTAGATTGCATCACATGCAAGGCACGGCCAGGGGAGAGCCGGTCCTGGACTTGCCATTTCAACCGGTTCAAATAACTTCGGATGACCGGCGCCACGTAACCATCCATAACGGTCGTGGACGTGCGTTCGAATTCGCGCCACTCCGGGGAGACACGGTGCGACAGAGCAATGTCGATTTCCGGCAGGCGACGCCGCAATATCGCCTCCGCCTCCAGTTCGTGTGTCGGGTTCTTGAAAGCAAATAGGAAGCAGATGGCAATCGATTCGAACTTCCCGGATCCAACCGCATCCGCAAACGCTTCCACATCGTCCGAATTGAGCGATTCAACTACCTCGCCAGTCGCGGCAATCCGCTCGCGGGCGGTGTAGATGTCTTCAAGTGGAACGAGCGGCTCGGGTTTGTTCCAGCGAATCGAGAAGATCTCGCCGCGGTCGTTCCCCTGAATTGCGTAGATGTCCCTGAAATTGCGGGTCGTGAGCAGCGCGACCCTGGCACCGGTCCGAGTCAGGACCGCATTGAGCCCGACCGTGGTGCCGTGTACGAAAAAATCGAGTCCGGCGGATTTTGGAATGGCAGCGTCGATGCCCGCGACGACGGCCAGCTCCGGGTTGGCCGGGATCGAGAGGACCTTGGTTGCATGGCACACCCCAGTCGAAACGTCCTGGGCAACGATATCGGTAAAGGTGCCGCCTATATCGGCGGCAAGGCGGAAGCGCTGTCTTAGCGAGGCCAGCTCTCCAATGTTTGAACAAAAGAACGGGACCGACACGTCGGTCTCATGAACACTTCAGCTTATTGTTCCCGCTGTCGAATCCATGCGAAGGAACCGGTTCATGTACACCGAATTCGGGGGCATTTCCGCGCACAGGTCGGGCGGCGCAATTCGATACAGAATCGTGATTCAGGAATGCTGTGCCTCGGGGTTCGAGTCAATGAACGATCACGTGGATTGAACCTGCAGTTAATGCGAACTCAATGCTGCGAACAACAGGAAAGGTCGCCTCCCGGACGCTTGGACGCAAGTTTGGCGATCAACCCTGAAGACCGCCCGTTATAGACATAAACGATTACGTTTGCCTTGGTCTTGCTTCCAATTCACTCAAAGAAGGGACCGGAATCGCGGCCTGCCGACTAACCCCTTCCCGCATAGCAGATTTGACGGATAAGCCACCCAGTTCAATGCTCATGTGCCACGGGAATATGTGCCAGGAGAAAGTCACGCACTTGGTTTATTGTCTTGACCATTACTTCTTCGGATTCCTCCCAGGGATAAACCGTAGCCTGGGCCTTGGGCGCCAACGCCACCAGATCCATGGCGGCTTCGTAGGAGTGCGATGGCGTGTCATCAGGCATTACCAGCATCGGTGTCTGGCACGAGCGAGCGAATTCACGCGAAACGCTGTACAAAAAATCCGGCTGGACGCGGTACAGATTGTGCAGGTACTCTTCGACCAATCCCATCGTCACTTCGGATCGCCGAGAGCATAGCTCGGGACCCCAGTCATCGCGGCCGCTGTTGTACATGGCGTCCGGCGTTGCCCGGCTGTGTCCAACCGGTTGGCAGAGCACAGCAGCAACGAGCCTGTCAGGTGCCCGCTCCAGGAGCTTTAGCGCAAATGGGCCACCGATGCAATAGCCCATGAATAAGAACTCTTTGATGCCGAGATGGTTCATCAGCCCCAGTTGGTCGTCAGCGAAGGCTCCCCACGGGTCGTCCACCTGTACCGGCCCGGTGGACTTCCCGCCGATCGCATTGCGCTGGTCCATGGTGATGCAGCGGAAGTCGCCGCTGAACTCCGCCATCGCGTTAAACACGTGGGCCGACCATTTGTCAACCCCGGAGTTCAATCCGCCTCCGGGAGTGACCAGCAGTGGGAATCCGGAACCGACCTCTTCATAGCGGATTCGGACATCACCGTCGGTGTAAAACGGCATTGCAGTTTCTCCAAAGTTGGTGCAGCGTACAGCGCACATTTAATCCTAGGAAAAACTGCAACACGCCCGAGCATGGCCAACGCAGCTAGTAGACATAATCTTTACCGTTGCGACCGCTGTTCGGACGATGGGGCCTCCAATCGGTCCTACCTATCCGTTAATTTGGATGAATTTATCCAAGCAGTTTATGTGATTGACTAGCGGGCGGTTCAAACCGAATTGGCGGGCGAGTAAGTTCAGACGGCGAAATTGCCATGGATTGATATTCATGAACCAAAAGTTCAGAGGATTTACAAGGCCCCGTCGAAACAGGACTGACGCGCGTTGCAGGTTGCGGCAATTGGGCGAGATTGATGACTGAGCAAGCGTTGCGGTCATCGCGCCGGCAAGGCGCGAGCGCTTTAGTGGGTTGCCGCAAAATGGCGCCTACTTATATAAGGTAAGGGCGTCAGACTTTCGGCAGCCTGGCCGGATTCAAATTTCCCTTTGAAATTAGCGGCTTGGCCAGCGATGGGTCGTTGCGATTGTTGTTCCTGCTGGAGGCCTGTCGGCGATGGCTTTACCGCCGGCTTAGGTGGCGGAATTGCATCAGTATTAGACATAATAATGATTATGTCTAATAGGGTAGAAACGCCATCGAAACAGTAGTCGGAGACACCGGGCGAGATGTGGCCCTCAACGACTCGCCGGCAATGACGTGCACGTAGAAAACCGAGAACAGCTCCTGGTGAATTCAGACTTCGCTTCGGCCCGGGCGCGATTGCTCAATCGTCGATTTATGCTAGAAGAGAACCTATATCTATATAGGGGCCTGCTGCAGAACCCATGCGGATCCCTCTAAATGACACTTATGTCCACGGGCAAGGTCGATGAAGTTGTACCTGCACTTAGAGGGCCGCTGCGGCGATTGACTGGCGATTCCAAGACGTCGGGATTGTCGATTCTGAGGTGGACGCTTCAGTCCCGGAACCAACGTTGACCGCTCTATTTAGGGGATCCGGGCGCCCGGTCTAAGGCGCACGCCGTTTGGCGGGCTGGCGGCGCGCCGCCGCCGGAATGTTTACGATTTCGCGGGTTTCCGAATCGACTTCGTTGGCACTGAAAATCGGCGCCTTGATCACTTAGAGCGCCGGCACCGGATGGTTTGAGTCGCCCAACTCGGCCTCTATTTTCGGATCCGCCCAATCGTCTCGGCGCTGCTGAGCTTGGTGCGCAATTTGGCCAACGTCACCTCGATTGCGGTGGTCATCACCGTGATCGCCACCATGGTGGCGGCGACGCGGATTGCTTCCGACCTGAGCCAGGTAGATGTCGGTGTCTCCAGCGGGGCTGGGTCGGCGTTCGTGGCGGGCATGAACCTGCTCTACACCGGCACCGGGTTCCTGCTGCCGGCCGTCGCGGTGGCCTCATTCTTTAAGGGCTCGACCGCCCATGCGCTGCCCGCTCCAGGCCCGCGGATTGGCAAGGGTGGCGCGCCTAGGATCTGGCTTGGGCCTTGAACTCGGGCATTACCTCTTTGCCGAACCAACGCAGCTGTTCGAGGATCACGTCCTTGGGCGTACCGATCACTGAGCCGATATTTATCTGCGTAAGGCCGGGATAGAGATCCTGGGCGGCCATGAGTTTTTCGGCGACCATTTCTGGAGGTCCGCACAGCCAAGAACCGCGTTCGATGCCGTCGCGAATCGTCGGCAGCGGAGTTTTAGCGATCAGCGCCGGGTCTTCCAGCGCCGCCAACTGCTCCGGGGTAGCCCGGGCGAACCCCAGCGGGGCAAACATCTTCATGTCCTCCTCGAAGAACTTGGTCGCCTCGGCAATCGCCTTTTCCTCGGTATCGGCCAGATGCAAGGAGAACCCGATGATCAGGTCGGCGCCCAGCTCGGTCTCGCGACCGGCCCGGGCCAACGTTTCGCGCCACGCCCGTACGACTTTGTCGGACGCCCCACCGGACGCGGCCCCGCCGCCGACCATGCCCTTGATCCCGTGCTTGACCATAAAGTCCATCCCGCGCTGGCTGGCGCTCACCAGCGGCTGGTAGCACTCAACCGGCAGCGTGCGCGGTCGCGGCACCAGCGTGATCTCCTCTAACTCGTAGCCACGATAGGGGACCCGCGGCGGAATCGTGTAGGCCTTGCCGTGGTGGGAAAAGGCGCGATTGTTGAATGCCTTAAAGAC